>NZ_JAHRVA010000001.1 GCF_019100495.1 Falsochrobactrum tianjinense
GCCGCTAGCAGCGCCGCCGCCCTCGTTGTGGCGCTATATAGGGGCGAGCCATTGCTCCTGTCAACACCGCTTTCCAACTTATTTGATGTTTTTTTGACAAAAAACCAGATGGACAAGTTTTCCACAGGTGCGCCTTATATAGGAGTCGTGTAAGGATCGCCTCATAGCCACGAACAGGGCCGCGAGCGGGACCAGAAGCAGCCGGAAGCAGGAAAGAGCCGGGGTCACAAACCGGCCTCATTATTCAAATAAAAGCCCGCAGCACTTGAGACGCGGGTCGCAGGGCTGTGAATAACGTGCGCGAGCCCGCTTCTCGTTGACTTATACACCTTGGGCAGGCAGAATCGCGCAACCTGTTTGAGGGCCTTCCATCATAGAGGAAGTCACCATACGCCGGATAAGCGGCCTGGCTGCTTTTCTGAGAAATCACGCTCACGCATCTATATGCGACAGATTTGAAAAAGGGCCTGCTATAGCGGCATGAAAGAATTGGGGCCGAATAATCTCGATCCGGGTGACGAGCCCCCGCTGACTGTGGGCGGAAGGCGACGTCCACCTGACAGACGCGAAGTTTCGGCTCGCTGGCTTGCCGGCACTTTCCTGACTGGCGTCACTTCCTGCATGCTGATCGGCATCGCTCTTTTCGCCGCTCTTGATGGCCGAGAACAATTGGCGACGCCCCCTGAAATTCTTGCCCGCAACGACATGCCCGGCGTGACCAACGATACCAGCATTACCAAAGGCGACCGGGTCATCAGCACGATTTCGCGGCAAAAGCCCAAGGATCGCCGACGTTTTGATCTGTCGACCATGCAGAAAGTCGGCGAGCGTGAAGTTATCCGCACTCGACCTTTTGAACTGGTGCATATGGCCCTGGCAGTGGACCACCCTTCCAGCCGGAAATACCCGCCATTCGATGCACTCACCATATTCTCCGAAGGTCCTACCGCACCGCCGCCCGCCGATGCCGGCCAGATTTATGGCGCAAAGGTTGAAAGCGAGATCAGCCTGCGTGTGGTCGATTTCCCCCTTGGCAAGTCCAGTTTTGATGCCGCAAACGACCTGACCGTCGACGAAGTGGAAAAAGTGGTGCGCGATACCGGCGTGTTGCTGACCGACGGCGACGTGCAGGTTGCCTCATTGCATTATATCGATCCGGTGCGCTTCGGCGGAAGCGATTCATCCTTTGCCCTCAGCCCGGCGCTCGGCGTGAAAATCACGCAGGAAAATGTAAGCGTCGCCCCCCGTGCGGACGATGAAGATTCCGGTGATGGCTTCTCGGAAGAGCTGATTCCCTTCCGGCAAACGATGAATATCAAGCAGGCGCTGCAAAATGCCGGCTATACCGGCGAAGACGCGACCGACATGGCGCAGGCTCTGTCGAAACTTTTGAATTCTTCGCGCCTGAAAGAAGGCACCGTCCTGCGTATCGGAACCGAAACGCGCGATGACGTCGACCGTATCGTGCGGGCGAGCGTCTATCACCGCACCACTCATCTGGTAACAGTCGCGTTCAACGACCGCCAGCAATATGTGCCCTCCGATGAACCGGAATCGACGCCGCTTCTAGCTTCGGCCTTCGATGGCGATGCCCCGCCGGCAGCGATTCGCGGCAATCTGCCAACCGTTTATGATGGCATAAGCCGCGCTGCCCTCGCCTATGGCATGACCGAGACGATGCGCGAGCAGCTCGTCAAGATGCTGGCCTCCGATGTCGACCTGCAAGCGCGGCTGTCGCAGACCGACCGCATCGACGCCTTCTTCTCCCTGCCGGAAGATTCCGAAAAAGCCAATGGCGATTCGCAGCTTCTTTATGTGGCAGCAAACTTTGGCGGAACGACACGCAAATTCTATCGTTATCAGGCTCCGGATGGCAGCGTCGATTATTTCGACCAGAACGGAAAGAGCGCCAAGCAATTCCTGCTGCGCAATCCGGTTCCCAACGGGGTCTTCCGTTCGCCATTCGGCATGCGCCGCCACCCGATTCTGGGTTACAGCCGCATGCATACGGGTGTCGACTGGGCCGCGCCGCGCGGCACGCCGATCATCGCATCAGGCAACGGGGTGGTCGAAAAAGCAGGTTGGTCCAATGGTTACGGCAACCAGACGCTGATTCGCCACGCCAATGGTTACGTCACCAGCTACAATCATCAAAACGCGATTGCCCGCGGTGTCACGGTCGGGGCGCGCGTCCGTCAGGGTCAGGTCATTGGCTATGTTGGCTCCACCGGACTTTCAACCGGTCCGCATCTGCACTACGAACTGATCGTCAACGGCACCAAGGTCGATCCGCTACGCATCCGCCTGCCCGACAACAAAGCTCTGAAGGGCAAGGAGCTTGAAGCTTTCAAGCAAGAGCGGGATCGCATTGATACATTGCTCAACAGCGATGATAATGGCACCAGGCTCGCCTCGACCGGATCGGCGAAAAGCTGATGAGCGGCCCGCGATAAACGCAAGCCTTGCCCAAAACATCGAAGAGGCTTTCGATAAGGCAAATTGCCCTGCCAAACCGTTCTATTCGGTAAACTCCACCGACACACCGGCCTTCACTAGCTTGGCGAGCTCCTCGGCATCCCAATTGGTGAGCCGGACGCAGCCATGACTGGACGTCTTGCCGATTCGCGAAGGTTCCGGCGTGCCGTGAATACCGTAGGTGGGCTTTGAAAGTGCGATCCAGACTGTACCGACAGGACCGTTCGGGCCGGGCGGAATGGTCAGCACCTTGTCATTATTGCCCTGCTTGAAATTGATTTTCGGATTATAAGTATAGTTCGGGTTGATCGCGATACGCTGCACCTGAACATTCCCCGAGGGTGACGGGTTGTCCGACGAACCAATTGTCGACGGGTAGGCAACCACGAGCTTGCCGCTCTCATCATAGCCACGCACCTGCTTACGGCCCTTATCCGCAATGATTCGCGCTACCTGCGCGCGGACCGGCCTGCCCAGATTAGGCACTTTGATGGTCGTTCCCGGATGGTTGAAGTTCACTCCGGGGTTGATCTCCTTGAGATAGGGCTCGTCGATATGGAATTTTTCGGCAAGCATCTCAGTCACCGATATATAGGCCATCGCCGGAAGCTGCGCCTTATGCGCATAATCGCTCGGAATGGAGGCTATATATTGTCGCCCCACATCCTCATTGGTGATGGTATATTCGGTGAATGCCGGGCCGCCGGTCGCTTCAAGTTCCGCATTGATCGCCGCCTCATCGGCAGGATTGAGGAATTTGCCGGTCATTTCTCCGTAAGCGGCAGTAGCCTTGTCGACGTTGGAGCCGGAACGCCCGTCGATGACGCCCGGAGATGCGCCCGCCCGATCGAGCAGCACCTGATAGGCGGCAATTTTCTGCTTGGCACCCTGCCCTTGCGGCATTTCGATTGCGGGCATCAAGTCGCCCGAATCGGGAATTCCGCGCGGCTGGATGGAAGGCTGTCCGTAATCCGGCTCACCATAGCCACGATCTATGCTGGCAGTCGGAGCTCCCGAATCAGGATAGCCCGATCCGGGTGGCGGCAGTTCGGATCTCTCGATCTGTCCGTCCCGATTATAGTCATAGCCCGGAGCCGCAGGTGCTTCTGGATAATAATTGGGATCTTCCGGCACATCTCCAAACCCGTCATAGGGTGCACCACCATCGACCGGGCCATCAAGCGTCCAGTTTCCTTCCTGTGACGGCACATTCCGCCTCGACCATCCCGAAGAACGCCGCGGCTCCTCGACATGCAATACGCGCCCGCGCCGGTCCACCGTCACCTGACGTCCATATTCATCGACATAGACGCGCACGCCGTGATCGCCGCCGCCATAATCGAACAATTGCGCAAGCTGCACCGGCTGCGGAGCAGAAGACAATGAATGACCGTCTTCCGCAAAAGCGCTGCCGCCGGAGGCGAGCGCCATGGCGGTGCCGAATAATGCGAAGCGAGACATGCGTATGGAATGCGCCATGAAGGAAACCCTGAATGATCCAGTGATCATGGATGCCGTAAATATAGTTAATAATTTATCTATAACAGCCCATGGCAGATGAACTGGACATGAAAATGGCCGCATCATTCGGTGCCAGCAGGAAATTGCAAGAGCGCCGCAACCGGCATGATTACGGCGCCCAAGCGGTATTTTACGCTTTTTCTTCTTCCTTCGCAGGCTCGTCCGCATCCACCACCCGAACCGGGCGGAAGTTGAGGCGATCCGAACCGGCCAATATCCTGACGATGGAACCGTCGAGAATATCCCCGATCAGGATGCGCTCGGCGAGCGGGTCCTGAACCTCCTTCTGGATCACGCGCTTGAGCGGGCGTGCGCCATAGGCAGGATCGTAACCCTTCTGGGCCAGCCATTCGCGCGCCTCATCCTCAAGCTGCAAGCTGATCTTGCGATCGGCCAGCAGATCCTGGAGGCGCTGCATCTGGATATCGACAATCGCACCCATGTCTTCGCGGCGCAGCCGGTGGAACAGGATGATCTCATCGACACGGTTGAGGAATTCCGGGCGGAAGGCGGAACGCACAACCCCCATCACCTCTTCGCGAACGCTGTCCACATCTTCATTCTCACCAAGGCTGACCAGATATTCCGCACCCAGATTGGAGGTCATAATGATGACTGTATTTCGGAAATCGACCGTGCGTCCCTGCCCATCGGTCAAACGGCCATCATCAAGCACCTGCAACAGCACGTTGAAGACGTCCGGATGCGCCTTTTCGATCTCGTCGAATAGAATCACCTGATAGGGCCTGCGCCGCACTGCCTCGGTCAGTACGCCGCCTTCCTCATAGCCGACATAGCCGGGAGGCGCGCCGATCAGACGGCTCACGGAATGCTTTTCCATGAATTCCGACATATCGATTCGCACCATCGCCGTGTCGTCCTGAAACATGAACGAGGCCAGCGCCTTGGTCAGCTCCGTCTTGCCCACGCCGGTGGGGCCGAGGAAGATGAACGAGCCGATGGGACGATTGGGGTCCTGCAAACCGGCGCGCGCGCGGCGCACCGCCTTGGAAATGGCCTGGACCGCCTCGCCCTGCCCGATGACACGCTTGCCGATTTCATCTTCCATACGCAGCAGCTTCTCGCGCTCGCCTTCCAGCATCCGGTCCACAGGAATGCCGGTCCAGCGCGAGACGATCTGCGCCACATGATCCGGCGTCACGGTTTCTTCAAGCAGCGACCCCCTGTTTTCCTGGCTTTCTGCTTCGACAAGCTGCTTTTCAAGCTGCGGAATCTTGCCATAGGCCAGTTCGCCCGCTTTCTGGAATTCGCCATTGCGCTGCGCGATAGCGAGAGCGTTGCGCGCCTCATCAAGCTGCCCCTTGAGATCGGCGGCAAGGCCGAGCTTCTGCTTTTCCGCCTGCCACTTGGCCGTCAGTTCGCCTGATTCCTCTTCCAGATCGCTCAGTTCTTTTTCAAGGCGCTGCAAGCGATCGCGAGAAGCCTCATCCGTCTCGACTTTCAGCGCCTCGCGCTCGATCTTGAGCTGCATGACGCGGCGGTCAATCTCGTCGAGTTCTTCGGGCTTGGAATCAACCTGCATGCGCAGCCGCGACGCGGCCTCATCAACCAGATCAATGGCCTTGTCCGGCAAAAAGCGGTCGGTGATGTAGCGATTCGATAAGGTTGCTGCGGCAACAAGCGCCGAGTCCGAAACGCGTACCTTATGATGCTGCTCGTATTTTTCTTTCAGGCCGCGCAGAATCGAGATCGTATCTTCAATTGTCGGCTCATTGACGAATACCGGCTGGAAGCGCCGGGCAAGGGCTGCGTCCTTCTCGACATATTTGCGATATTCCTCAAGCGTGGTCGCGCCGACGCAGTGCAACTCACCACGTGCAAGCGCAGGCTTGAGCAGATTGGAGGCGTCCATCGCGCCATCCGCCTTGCCCGCGCCGACCAGCGTGTGCATTTCATCGATGAACAGAATGATCTGGCCCGCAGCCGTTTGCACTTCCGAAAGCACGGTCTTGAGCCGTTCCTCGAACTCGCCGCGATATTTCGCACCGGCAATCAGCGCGCCCATATCGAGCGCCATCAACTGCTTGTCCTTGAGTGATTCGGGCACGTCGCCATTGACAATGCGCAGCGCCAGGCCTTCAGCGATGGCCGTCTTGCCGACGCCCGGCTCGCCGATCAGCACCGGATTGTTCTTGGTACGGCGCGAAAGAACCTGAATCGTGCGGCGGATTTCCTCGTCGCGGCCAATCACCGGATCGAGCCTGCCCGAACGCGCATCCTCCGTCAGATCGCGCGCATATTTCTTCAATGCATCATAATTGCTTTCAGCAGAAGCCGAATCGGCGGTACGTCCCTTGCGCATATCGTTGATGGCCTTGTTAAGCGCCGTCGGCGTCACACCGGCGCTGGAAAGAATCTCGGATGTCTTTGCGGATTTTTCGATTGCCAGCGCGGTCAGGAGCCGCTCGACGGTGACAAAACTGTCGCCCGCCTTGCTGGCCAGTTCTTCCGCAAGCGTAAAAACCTTTGCCAGCGGCTGCGCCAGATAAAGCTGGTCATTGCCGCCCGTGACCTTGGGCAGTTTTTCAAGCGCGCCCTGCAAGCCGATCTGCACTTCCTTGACGCGTCCTCCTGCCCGCTCAATCAGCGATGCGGCCAGTCCCTCCTCGTCATCGACGAGAACTTTCAGAAGATGCTCAGGCGTAAACTGCTGATTGCTGGAAGAAAGAGCGACAGTCTGGGCCGACTGAATGAACCCCCGAACCCGCTCAGTATATTTTTCAATATTCATGATGTCTCCTTTTCCTTCCGACCCTTTGTGGCATCGGAAGACATTTGGTGACGGAACCCCCGTTAGCGGCTGGCCCCTTATCCATCAAATCATATGGGAAGGCATCACAGTTTCGGCAAGAGTGCCCGGAATGGTGAATTCCAAATAAAAATGGCGCGGAAAACCGCGCCATTCTTTCAAAATCAGTCTGCGAAACAATCGCAATCAAACGTCAGAAGCAGTCGTTTCTGCCACCGGCGTCTCGCTGGCATTCTCGTCCTTCGCCACGCGGCGCGGACGACCGGGGCGGCGCGTGGTACGGCGCACGGTTCCTTCTTCTTCCGCTCCCTCGACCGGAGCGGCTTCCACCGCAGCCGGTGCAGCCTTCTTGGCTGCGGGTGCTTTTTTCACAACCGGAGCGACAGGTCCTTCAACAGCTGCGGGAGCTGTCTTTTCAACCGCCGGAGCGGGAGTAGGAACGGGAGCAACTGCGGGTGTTTCCGCTACGGGAGCGGAAGCGTCCTTGACCTCGGCAGCAGCGGCAACCGGTGTTTCAGCCACTGCTTCAATAGTCGGCTGTTCGGAGGCTTCTTCCGCGTTGAAGCGTTCGCGTTGCGGGCGGCGACCTCGGACAGGGCGACGCTGTTCGCGCCCTTCGCGTTGCTGCGAACGGCCTTCGCCGCCTTCCTCGCCATAAATAACTTCTGCCGGAGTGCCTTCGATAACAGGCTGCGGCCCGGTGCCGCTGGCTGGCTGCGGTGCGGACGCGGCAGGGCTGAAGCCTGTCTCGTCTTCGTCAGCGCCATCATTGTCGAATGTCTCTTCACGCTGGAACGGAATATTGTTCTGCGCCATAGCCGCCATGATGATGCGGTTGTAATGTTCGGCGTGCTGAAGATAATTTTCAGCGATCACGCGGTCGCCAGATGCTTGCGCGTCCCGTGCCAGGGTCGTGTATTTTTCTGCAATATGCTGGGCGTTGCCGCGGATTTTCACGTCCGGGCCATTGCTTTCATAGTTGCGCGACAGAGGATTGGGGCCTTTGCGGTTATTGTTATTATTATTGTTATTCCCCCGTCCGCGCATACGCCTGTTCTGCTGTGCTGGCCTCATTATTCATCTCTTTTCAGATTAAAGGGTGTAGAAATCCGTAGCCAAAAACAGCCACCGGCTTCGCATTATCGAACCATGGAGGAAGTACACCCTGAACTTCCTGCATATCGAATGTTCCTGAATTCCCGTTGTTTCATTACGAACAACATGAATCTTATGGTTAGTGTTACGCGCGTAACTCCCTCCGAAAAACCCTGCTTCCCGGAAATAATTCTGAAAGTCTTGCGCTTCCGTACAAACCATCCCTTTAGAAGAATTGCCTCTCAAGGGAGCATGACCTTAAATCGTCATGGAGTATTTTCGCCACCGCCCTCAAGCGGGCAAAACCATTCTGGCTGTATCGGTGGCTGGAAACTAAACGGCTTCGCCGTAAATTCCAAGTGTTTTTTTTGGGGTCGATGAGTGTTTTTTAGCGTCCCGCTGCAAGGGTAAAAATCATGGCCCTTCGGTGGCCACCAAGATCGCTTGCAGCATCGACAAAAGAAAAGCCGCCGCTTTCAAAGAGCGCGTGAACATCGTCAAACTGGCCTGCGCCAATCTCGACGGCAATCATTCCATGCTTATATAGGTATGGTGTTGCCCCTTGTGCAAGGGCCCGATAAAAATCTAATCCATCTATGCCGCCATCTAGCGCTGCCAGCGGATCGTGCTCACGCACCTCGCGCGCCAACTCCGCTATCTCCTCATGCGGAATATAGGGCGGGTTTGATACGATAAGATGAAACTTTCCGCTCACATTGGTGAACCAGTCGCTTTTCAGGGCGGCGAACCGTTCGCTCACCCCGTTTGCGATGGCATTGATCCGCGCCATGGCCAGCGCACCCTCAGATATATCCAGCCCGACGCCGTGCAGTTTCTCAAACCGGTGCAACAGCGCGATGGCGATTGCCCCGGTTCCCGTTCCCATATCGAGCATATCCGCGTAGCCATGCCGTTCGATCAGGGGTTCGATATGCGGCATAACAAGCTCCACCAGCGCTTCCGTATCCGGGCGCGGCTCCAGCGTTTCCGGTGAAAGCCGGAACGGCAGGCCGTGAAATTCGCGTATGCCGATGATCCGGTGTACAGGCTCACCACCAATGCGACGTTGCAACGCTGCATCCAATTGCGCGACCTGCGTCACATCGAATGTCATTTCAGGCGTGGAAATCAGATCGAGCCGAGTCGCGCCCGTAGCCCATTCGACCAGAAGGCGGGCGTCCAGATCGGGCGTATCAATACACGCTTCGCGAAGCCGCGCGCGCGCGGCTTGCATCAGCTGATCGAGTCGTTCTGGTCGCTCGTGGTTCACGCCTGGCCACCCAGTTCCGTCAGAAGTGCGGTCTGGTGATCGGAAATCAGCGCATCAATCAGTTCGTCGAGATCGCCTTCCATCACGCGGTCCAGCTTGTAGAGCGTGAGGTTGATGCGGTGATCGGTAACGCGGCCTTGCGGAAAATTATAGGTGCGGATGCGTTCCGAACGGTCGCCCGAGCCTACTTGGCTGCGGCGTGCTTCCGAGCGTTCGCTATCCGCTTTCTGCCGCTCCATGTCGTAAAGGCGCGCGCGCAAGATCTGCATGGCGCGGGCGCGGTTCTGGTGCTGCGATTTCTCTGCCTGCACCACCATAAGTCCGGTCGGGATATGCGTGATGCGCACGGCCGAATCGGTTGTGTTGACGTGCTGTCCGCCAGCGCCTGAGGCGCGCATCGTGTCGATGCGGATATCTTCGTTGCGAATCTCTATATCGATATCTTCAGCCTCTGGCAGCACAGCAACCGTCGCCGCAGATGTATGAATACGCCCGCCGCCTTCCGTTTCCGGCACCCGCTGTACGCGGTGCACCCCTGATTCGAATTTGAGCTTCGAGAACACGCCCCGGCCCGAAACTGTTGCGATGATTTCCTTGTATCCACCCGCATCGCCTTCACTGGCCGAAACCAGTTCGACGCGCCAACCTTTCTCGCTGGCATAGCGCTCATACATGCGAAACAGATCGCCCGCAAAAAGCGCTGCCTCAAGCCCGCCTGTACCGGCGCGGATTTCAAGAATAGCGTTCTTTTCGTCTGCCGCATCCTTGGGCAGCAGCAGGATTTGTACCTCCTGCTCCAGTTCTTCGATGCGGTTTTCCACCTGCGGCAATTCCTCATTAGCCAGCGCGCGCATCTCCGCATCCGTTGAAGCATCGTCACGCATCGCCGCCAGATCCTGCACTTCCTTGCGCGCATCGGTCAGTTCGCGGATTTTACTGACAACATCCTGAAGCTCGGAATATTCGGAAGCCAGTTTCACATAGGTTTCGGAATCCGGATTGTTGGCCATCTGGCTTTCAATCATGGAAAACCGCTTTAAAAGCTGGTCCATCCGGTCCTGCGGCAATGCGATCATCATCATGTCCTAAAATTTATCCATAGCGCATAAATATGCGGTCGAGCGCGGCCAGCACTGCGGCCCGTCACATAAAATTCTCGTCGCTATAACGGGATATCGTTGTCCTGTGCAAACTCAAGCAGCAGTTCGCGCAGCGAATGCGCCTTGTTTTGCTTGTCGAGCTCGCCGAGCAGAAGGTTATTCAGCTTGCCTGCGTCGAGTGCACCCAGCATGGCCTTGACCGGGCCGATGGATGCCGCCGACATGGAAATCGAGCGGAAGCCCAGGCCGATCAGCGTCATGGCACTCAGCGGGCGCCCCGCCATTTCGCCGCAAAGCGTGACCGGCTTGCCATGGCGCTGGCCCGCGTCGACAATATGGCGAAGCGTGCGCAGAAAAGCCGGTGAAAGCTGGTCAAAACGGTCGGAAATCAGTGAATTTCCACGATCCACCGCCATCAGGAACTGGAACAGGTCGTTCGAACCTACAGAGACGAAATCCACGCTCGCCATCAATTCGTCAAGCTGCCACAAAAGCGCGGGAACCTCGACCATGGCTCCAAGCTTGAGATTGAGCGGCAATGCATGCGCAAAGCGCGAAAGATGGCGGACTTCGCGGTCAATGATCTCGCGCGCCGCCTTCACTTCGCTCACTTCTGTAACCATCGGCAGCATGAGACGAAGTTCGCGTCCGCCAGCCGCCTTCAAAAGCGCGCGCAACTGGGTGCGCAACAGGCCGGGACGGTCAAGCGTCAAGCGAATGGCACGCCAGCCAAGCGCGGGATTTTCCTCCTGCACGGTCGTGCGGAAGTAAGGCAGTACCTTGTCGCCGCCAATATCCAGCGTGCGGAACGTCACCGGCTTGTTGCCAGACGCCTCGATCACCGAGCGGTAGAGCCGCTCCTGCTGTTCGGCGCGCGGGAAGGTCGAAGCCACCATAAACTGGAGCTCGGTGCGGAAAAGCCCGATACCGGCGGCACCCGAAGCAGCAAGCTGCGGCAGATCCACCAGAAGTCCGGCATTCATCAGCAATGAAATTTCCACGCCGTCGCGCGTCATCGATGGCTTGTCGCGCAATTCGCGATAATGTGCCTGGCGCCGTGCGCGAAAACGCACTTTCTCGGCATAAGCCCCTTCCACATCGGTTTGCGGACGCAGATGGACGATGCCCTCGTCTCCATCGACGATTGCCGCATCGTTGTTTTCCGCCATGGAGACGGCGCCCTTGGCCTGCCCCACGACGGGAATGCCCATGGCGCGCGCCACGATCACCACATGGCTGGTGGCCGCGCCATCTTCAAGCACCACACCGCGCAGCCGCTCACGCGGATAGTCGAGCAATTCCGCCGCTCCCATCGAGCGGGCGACGATGATTGCATCCTTGGCCAGCGATTCGGCCATGGTCTTGATATCCCGCCCCATCAGCTGGCGCAGCAGGCGATTGGCGAGATCGTCGAAATCCGACAAGCGCTCGCGCATATAGGGATCGGTCAGATGCATCATACGCGCGCGCGTATCGCTCTGCACTTTTTCGACCGCAGCCTCTGCTGTCAGTCCGTTATGAATGGCCTCTTCCAGACGCCGGACCCAGCCACGATCATGGGCGAACATGCGATAAGCTTCCAGCACCTCACGATGTTCGCCTTCAACCGCCACATCACGGCGCGAGAGCATGTCGTCGATGGAAATACGCAAAGACCCCAGCGCGTCTTCCAGCCGGTTCAGTTCGGCCTGGCTATCTTCATTGAAGAGATTGGTGACGACGATACGCGGCTCGTGCAGCACCACATGCCCAAGGCCGATCCCGTCATTGAGCGCCATGCCGCCCACGCTCATCGGGCGCCCAAGATCCAGCTCGATGCCGGGGCGTGCGAAACGCAAGCCGTCGCCTGTCGCGATGATCTCGGCCAAAACCATGGCCGTGGTTTCCAGCGCTTCCACCTCGTCTTCACGATAGGCGCGCTTGGTCTGGTTCTGCACCACGAGAACCCCAAGCGTGCGGCCAGCGCGAAGCACGGGGACGCCGAGGAATGAATTATAAGCCTCTTCGCCCGTTTCCGGCAGATAGGCGAAGGCCGGATGCCCCTGCGCATCCGTTAGATTGAGCGGGCGCGCGCTCGCGGCAATGGTGCCGACCAGCCCCTGCCCCAGACGCAATTGCGCCAGATGGACCGACTGCGGATTGAGGCCCTCGGTGGCATAGAGTTCGAGCACGCCATCGGCGCGCAATATATAGAAGGAGCAGACTTCCGCGACCATATTCTGCGCGATTTCACGAACGATCCGGTCAAGCCGTTCCTGCGGCTCCAGCGGTTCCGCCATCAATTCGCGCAACCGCCTCAGCAGCACGCGGGGACCGGTTGTCAGATCTCGCATGATCGTCAGGGGCTCCTCAAGGTTGGGCGCAGCTTTTCGCAAAGCCGATTCCCATTACCCGCTTGCGAAGCGTTACGCCAAGTCCTTTGTGAGCATTTTTGACATGGACGTCCAGCGGATTCAGCAGAAAATCGGACAACTCGCGAAATCTTGCGCTGCCGCACGC
Source organism: Falsochrobactrum tianjinense (assembly GCF_019100495.1). Taxonomy (GTDB): domain Bacteria; phylum Pseudomonadota; class Alphaproteobacteria; order Rhizobiales; family Rhizobiaceae; genus Brucella; species Brucella tianjinense. Next base: position 12,731 of record NZ_JAHRVA010000001.1, read on the forward strand.
CGTTTACGGCGTGCGGTTTGTCTTGCGCCTCATACCGTTTACTTATCCAGATCGTAAACGCTGTGCAGCGTACGCACGGCCAGTTCCGCATAGGGACCGTCGATCAGGATGGATATCTTGATTTCCGATGTAGTGATCGCGCGGATATTGATGCCTTTTTCGGCCAGCGCCTTGAAGGCGGTCGCAGCCACGCCCGCATGGGAGCGCATGCCGATGCCGATCACCGAAATCTTGGCCAGCCCCGATTCGGACTGGATCGTGTCGAAGCCCACCTCGGCCTTGGCTTTTTCCAAGGCCCGGACAGCCTTGTCCAGATCGCCCGACGGCACGGTGAAAGTCATATCCGTTTTGGAACCATCTTCGGAAATGTTCTGAACAATCATATCGACATTGATATATTCTTCAGCCAGCGGTCCGAAAATAGCGGCGGAGACGCCGGGGCGGTCATTGACGCGCCTGAGCGAAATTTGCGCCTCATCTTTCGCATAAGCGATACCTGTGACGACCTGCTGTTCCACGATTTCTTCCTCGTCGCAAATGAGCGTTCCGGGCGGATTGATCGGATCATCCATGCCCGGCGCATTGGGGTCCGTAAAGCTGGAGCGCACGAAAGTACGTACCTTATGTACCATGGCAAGCTCGACCGAACGCACCTGCAAGACCTTGGCGCCCAGCGAGGCCATTTCCAGCATTTCCTCAAACGTGATGCGGGAAAGGCGCTTGGCCTTGGGCTCGATGCGCGGATCGGTAGTGTAGACGCCATCGACATCCGTATAGATATCGCAGCGATCGGCCTTCACACCGGCGGCAATGGCGACGGCGGACGTATCTGATCCGCCACGGCCCAGCGTCGCCACCCGATTGTCCGGCCCCACGCCCTGAAAACCGGCCACGACCGCGACCTGCCCCATTTCCATGCGGCGGATGATTTCGGTGCCGTCGATTTCCTGAATACGCGCCGCGCCATGGGAATTGTCGGTCTTGATCGGAATCTGCCAGCCCTGCCACGACCGCGCATCCACGCCGATCGATTGCAGCGCGATCGCAAGCAAGCCGCTCGTTACCTGCTCGCCGGAAGAGACGATAGTATCATATTCGCGCGCATCATAAATCGGGGAACTTGCGCCGCAGACCTTGGGTATGTTCTGCACCCAGCCGACCAGTTCATTTGTCTTGCCCGCCATGGCGGAAACAACGACTGCAACCTGATTGCCGCTATCGACTTCGCGTTTGACGTGGCGCGCCACATTACAGATGCGCTCCAGATCGGCCACTGAGGTGCCGCCGAATTTCATCACGATGCGCGCCATTTAAGGATACGTCCCGTTCTTTTGAGAAATTTCATTCTTGTCCGCCCAAACAATACTTTATTGCGACAGACAACCCGGCGTCACATAACTAAATTGCCTGCATTTCGCAAGTCCATGATTTCGCACATGGCCGCACGGGTGGATCGAATCGGGAAATTGATTTGCTCCTTGACAATCACGCGCTACCTTGGGAGGCAGAATTTTGCACGTCAGCGCCGCCGCCCGCAGGAGAACGATATGACCAACGCCGCCCGCACCACCATTGATGCTTCCGAAATCGAGCATTTCTCGCGCATTGCCGCCGAATGGTGGAACCCACAGGGCAAGTTCCGTCCGCTGCACAAGTTCAACCCGACGCGGCTTGCCTATATCAAGGAAAAGATCTGCACCCAATTCAAACGCGATCCTGATAACCCCCGCCCGTTTGAGGGCCTGCGCCTGCTTGATATCGGCTGCGGCGGCGGGCTTCTGTGCGAACCCATGGCAAGGCTCGGCGCGACGGTGATCGGCGCGGATGCTTCCGAGACCAATATAGAAGTGGCGAAAATCCACGCCGCGCAAAGCGGTCTCGACATCGATTACCGTGCCACCACTGCGGAGGCCCTGGCGGAAGCAGGCGAAAAATTCGACGTGGTTCTCAATATGGAAGTGGTCGAACATGTCTCCGACGTCGATCTTTTCATGTCGGCGACCAGCGAAATGGTGAAGCCAGGCGGGCTGATGTTCGTCGCGACCATCAATCGGACGCTCAAGGCTTATGGGCTGGCTATTTTGGGGGCGGAATATGTGTTGCGCTGGCTGCCGCGCGGAACCCATCAATATGAAAAGCTGGTGCGTCCGCAGGAACTCGAAACAGCTCTTTCCAAAAGCGGCCTGCGCCTCATCGACAAGGTAGGCGTGAGTTACAATCCCCTTGCCGATAGCTGGAGCCGCACGCGCGATACGGATGTGAACTATATGGTGCTGGCCGAACGGCCCGAATAACCAGCTTCTCTATAATCAGCCTCTCTGGGCCTTCGTGGTCAGCGTCACGCCGATGGCGATCACCCCCGCCCCGATCCATGTGAGCGGCGGATAATGTTCACCCAGAAACAGCGTGCCGGACATAAGCCCCAGCGCTGCCGCGACATAGCCGATCTGGCTCAGATAGACGGGACCGCCAACCGCCTGCAAGCGAAAGAACAGCGCAAACATGCCCGCAGAGGCAACGGCCTGCGCCACGGTAGCCTCCGGCACCAGCGCGAATGTATGAAGCGGGAAATTGCCGGTGAACAGAAAGATCCCGCCAAAAAGCATGAGGGCCGCTGCCAGATGGCTACCCGCTGCAAGTTCGGTCGGCGCAGCGTTTTTGGGCCAGTCGAGCGTGCGATAGACATTGCCTATGGCAAGCAGCACCGGAATGAAAAGCGCTGCCGCGACCCAGAGCGGATCGGCAGGCTTGCCTACCTCGCCGCGCGTTAGCGCCACCATCACCGCGCCGGCGAAGCCGACCGCGATGCCGACAATGCCGAGCGCATTGGGGCGGCGCAGGCCGAAACCCATCGAGATCACAAGCGTGATCACCGGCGACAGCGTATACATGATGCCGGTGAACCCGGCGCCAAGATGCGGAATGGCCGAAAGAATTAGGAGATTGGGCAATGCATAGGAGATAATGGCGGTGCAGATATAATAGCGCAGCCTGCCGCCCGAAAACCCAACGCCTCTTCTTTGCAACAGTAAAACCGCAAGCAAGATTATGCCTGCGCCTGCCGAAACGAGAAAAGCCCACATGGCGGGTGCAACCCCCGCTTCAGCCGCGATTTTTCCCAAGGGAAGAATGAGGCCCAGAAGCATGCCGGTCGCAAGCAGCAGGAACAGCGCGGAATCCATTATTCTCATGCGCTCTGCCTCCCGCGCGAGCTGATTGGTGAGTTCTGGTCTTCCGGGAAGAACCCTTTTCAGTTCTGATCTTCCGGGAAGACCGGCAGGGGCATGACTTCGACGCCGTCCTCAAGCAGCGAATGCACATCCTCGCGAGAGGCTTCGCCATAGATGCCGCGCTCCTCGGTTTCCCCGAAATGAATCTTGCGGGCCTCTTCGGCGAATTTATCCCCGACATAATCAGCGTTTTCACGCACCTTGCGGCTCAGTTCGCGCATTTCGTCCAGTGCCTGCTTTTGTGCCTCGCCCAGAGCCAGTGCCATTTTTTCCTTGGTCCGGCTGGTGGAAACGGCAGGGGCCATCAACGATTTACCCACATGCAGCGAGCCGCAACCGGGACAGGAGACGAGCTTCATTTCCGCCTGCCGGTCGAAATCGGCATTGTCGCGGAACCACCCCTCGAATTCATGGCCGTGATCGCAATGAAGCGAAAAGCGGATCATGGATTATGCGTCCTCTTTCTCTTTCGCCGAAGCGAGCGTGACTGAAAACTCCCGTGCATTTTTCAGGTTGGGAACCTTGGCGCGCGCGGCCGTACTTTCGGCAATATCGATATCGGCCAAGATGACGCCCGGCTCGTCATGATCGGCTTCCGCCAGAACCTTACCCCAGGGTGAAACGATGATCGAATGGCCATAGGTCTCGCGGCCATCTTCATGCACGCCGCCCTGCGCCGCCGAAATCAGGAATGCACCATTTTCAATGGCGCGCGCACGCTGCAATACATGCCAGTGCGCCTCGCCAGTCTGCCGCGTGAATGCAGCCGGAGCGGTAATCACATTGGCCCCGGCAAGCGCCTGTGCCCGGAAAAGCTGCGGAAAACGAATATCGTAGCAGACCGCCATACCGAGTGCTGCGAAAGGCAGTTGCGCAATCACCGTTTCCCTGCCCGGCTCATAGGTTGCCGATTCACGCCAGCTTTCGCCGTTGTCGAGATCGACATCGAACATATGAACCTTGTCATAGGTCGCGACCTTTTCGCCGGAAGGCGCAAAAATCGCGGCGCGATTGGCGACCTTGCCGTCACCCGCATTGATGGCCGTCGATCCGATATGCAAGAAAATGCCATGCTTTTTCGCAAGCATTGATGCCGCCTGAAATACCAGATCATTAGCCTCGTCGCGCAAGCTTGCAAACAGCGCCGCGCGGTCGCGCACCAGCCCGCCGGTCATTTCTGGCGTCTGCACATATTGCGCGCCTTTGGCCGCAGCCTCGGCGACCAGTTTTTCCAGATCCCCGACATTGCGGGCAATATCGGTGCCGGAACGCATCTGCACGGCTGCTGCGCGAAAGGTGCTCATAATCTTAATCCTTTAATTCGCGACCTGTTTCAATTCGCCAGTGGCAAGCAAACCGTCGAGTTTGCCCTGACTGTCGAGCGCGAAAAGATCGTCGCAGCCGCCGACATGAACGGAGCCGACAAAAATCTGCGGAAATGTGTTGCGGCCTGAACGCTCTCGCATTTGAGCGCGCAGTTCTGGCGTCGTGCCTGCATTGATTTCATTAAACTCCACGCCCTTGCTGGTCAAAAGTTCCTTCGCACGGGTGCAATAAGGACAGCCGGGACGCGTATAGACAGTAATATCAACCATGAAAAACTCCATTCGTTGCCCCCTATATAGGCAGCAACGGCCTGATCTGGAAGCCCTTTCGATTTTCACGTTTCCGGCAGAACGCGGCTGAACGTCAGGACGTCCACGCTGGTGGCCCCGGTCCGCAGCAAGGCGCGTGTGGCAGCTTTCACCGTGGCTCCGGTCGTATAAACATCGTCCACCAGCAGAACCCGACACCCACGTACCAGAATTTCGCTTTCCTTCGGCACCCGGAAAGCGCCATCGACATTGCGCCGACGCTCTTTGAGGCCAAGACCGATCTGCTGTTGCGTCCGGCGTACACGCTTCAGTGCCTCCGGTGCGAAAGGCTTCGCATTCAATCGCGTCAATGCGCGTGCCAGTTCCGCCGACTGGTTGAAGCGGCGCTGCCACATCCGCCAGCGATGCAGCGGCACCGGCACGACAACATCACAATCGTCGATCAATTCGCGGCCTGCGCGCTGCATCCAGCGCGCCATCCAGGGTGCAAGATCGGTGCGGTCATGAAATTTCAGCGATACGGCCATGCGCTGCGCCGCCCCGCGATGCAGAACCGCCGAGCGCAACCGGCGGAATGGCGGCGGGTCGGCGATCGCCTCCGCGCTCATGAAATTTTCGCCAAAATCATGATTGAACGGAATGCCGAGCACCGGACAGTAAGGTTTTTCGATAAAGCGCAATTGCGACCAGCATTGCGGGCAAAGCGTGCCGGGTTCGGAAACCTGCATGCGACATCCAATACAGGCAGCTGGAAACAGAAGATTCGCGCCAGAGCGCAAGCCGCCCTGCATAGCGTCTAATGCTTTCGTCCCGAACGAACGCAGAAAGCTTTCGTGCGGCCTGTCGTCATCCGCCATTGCATTCGCCCCCCTTCGAATGCATTTAACACTTACCCAGTTTACAGGCGCATGCCCGAAAGAAAAGCCCGAAAGAGAAAACAGAATTCCATGGCCGCTCCCACATCCGAAAGCGCAATTTTCGACCGCGATCTCCTGCTGGCCTTTCGCCGCCGCGCCTTTGCGCGTGCCGATCCGGGTGCGGATTTTCTATTGCGCCGCGCCGCCGAAGATTTCGAAGATCGACTGGATGCGGTTGAGCGCCATTTTCCGGTCGCCATCGATCTTGCGGGGCACAACGGTCTTGCAGCCGCAGCCATTGCCCGTTCGGGAAAAGCTGATCTGATTCTTCGCATTGAACGCAACGAGGCTTTTCTCAAAGGCCCCTTTCCGGCAATCGTCGGCGACGAGGAATTCTTGCCTTTAAAACCCGCAAGCGCCGATCTGATCGTCTCGCTCATGTCGCTGCACGCGACCAACGATACGCCGGGCGTAATGATCCAGATCGCCCGCGCGCTCAGGCCCGACGGCCTGTTTCTGGCGGCGCTCAGCGGCAGCGGTACGCTCGGCGAATTGCGCGAAAGCCTGTTGCAGGCCGAAATCGAGCTGACGGGCGGCGCTTCGCCGCGCGTTTTTCCCTTTCCTGATGTGCGCGATGTGGGCGGACTTTTGCAGCGCGCGGGCTTTGCGCTGCCCGTCACCGATGTCGAAAACGTCACCGTGCGCTATGATTCGCTCTTTAATCTGATGGCCGATCTGCGCGCCATGGGTATGCAAAACGTGCTGCGCGACCGCTCGCGCAAGCCGGTTTCAAAACGCCTGTTCCTGCGCGCTGCCGAAATCTATGCCCAGCGTTTCAGCGATCCCGACGGGCGCATCCGCGCGAGTTTCTCAACCATCTGGCTTTCGGGCTGGGCCCCGCATGAATCGCAGCAAAAGCCGCTCAGGCCGGGTTCCGCCAAAACATCGCTGGCCGAGGCCCTGAAGAAAACGGAAGAAAACTGATCAGCAATCGCCGCTATGGCGTCCATCCGCCTCGATGATGCAGTGAGGGCCGGAGACACCCTTTCTGGCAACAGCAGGCGGTGTCCGCTTGATCGATCCGGTCATCGTGCGGTCAATGCCATTGGGCAGCACCGACTGGGATGCGACCTTGTTCGCCTGATCGTTGAGAATCGGCACGATAATCAGCGCCAGGGCGATGGCTGCCGAGCCGAACAAAAGCACGACGCGCAAAATACCCCGGCCGGCTTTCGAGAAAGGACCCGGCGTATATTCATTGTGATCTGCTTTAAAAAAATTGTCGTCGAAACTCATGAAACTAACTCCGGGACACCTGTTTTTGGAGAATGCCGCAGCGGAGTGAATCATCGATTAACGCGGGGCTGCAATCGTAACGATTTGTCAGCTTTTTTGCGCATGTCCACAGGCAGTGTTTACAGCAGATCGACCAGGAACGGAATCAGCGGCTCGTCGGCTGGCGGCATCGGATAATCGCGCATGTCCTTAGGCCGCACCCATTTGATCGCCTGCCCTTCAAGCCCCTGCGCGATGCCTTCAAAGCGACGGCACACATAAAGCGGCATCAGCAGATGGAAACTCTCATAGGTGTGGCTGGCAAACGTCAGCGGCGCAAGGCAGGCCGTCTTTGTCGTGATGCCGATTTCTTCCTGCAATTCGCGGATCAGCGTTTCTTCCGGCGTTTCGCCCGGTTCCACCTTGCCGCCGGGAAATTCCCAAAGCCCGGCAAGCTGCTTGCCTTCGGGCCGCTGCGCCAGAAGCACGCGCCCGTCCGTATCCACCAGCGCACAGGCCGCAACCAGAAGGATGGGATGGGATTTCGTCTCGCTCATATTCCGTTGCTTTCCCGATAGGCATATCGATAGGCTTCTTGAAACCCGAAAGCTTCATAAAGCGCGATCCCGGCGGCATTGTCAGCGCCGATCTGAAGCCATGCGGTTTTCGCGCCCTCGCTTTTGGCCCATTTGAGCGCCGAAGCGATAATGGCGCGGCCATGCCCCTTGCGGCGTTCAGCGGGCAATGTGCCCACATCGAACAGACCCGCCATCTCTCCATCCTGCACGCAAAGGGCGTTGGAAACCGCACGGCCATCCCGCTCCAGAACGAACATTCCCTTGTTGGGGCCTATGCGAGCAAGAATCTCGCAAAAGCCGGAGCGCAGTTCGGGGGCGCGCTCATGAATGGCCTGCGATCCATCGGCAAACCGCTCCATATCATCAAGCGGAACCACATCGCCCGCCCCGGCCAGATCGAGCTTTTGCAGATCGCACGTCATGACGATGGATTCCTCGAAGCGCTTCCAGCCGACGGCTTCGAGATGAGCGTCGAGTTCCACCGGCGCGAGCGGCGTGAGGCGAAAACAGGGCCGGCGTCCAAAAGACTGGAAACGCCCCGCCACCCGCTCGACGCGCGCTTCTATATTGCGCGTATCGCCCGGATCGAGCGGATTGACCGAATTAAGCCGCCGGGACGAATATCCTTCCGTCAGGCGTACTGCCCATGCGCCATCATATTCAACACATGCGGCTGGCCACGCCCGAAAGCCTGCCGCTTCAAGCCGCCGGACAATGGCAAGGTTTGGACTGGCCATGGGGGTCAACTCCTGTAGTCACCATTGATCGCCACATATTCCTTGGTCAGATCGCAGGTCCAGACGGTGGCCTTGCCGCTTCCCAGCCCCAGATCGACGCGGATAAGAATATCCTCGCCCTTCATATAGGTGGAGGTCGCATCCTCCGAATAGGACGGATCGCGCTCGCCCTGATGAGCCACGCGAATATCGCCGAACCAGATCGCCAGCAGGTCGCGGTCCGCCGGTTCCCCCGCCTTGCCGACCGCCATGACGACACGGCCCCAATTGGCGTCTTCTCCCGCGACAGCGGTTTTGACCAGCGGGGAATTGGCGACGGAAAGTGCGATTTTCTTTGCCGAAGCTGCCGATTTCGCGCCCGTCACTTCGATCTCGACCATCTTGCGCGCGCCTTCGCCATCACGCACGACCTGAAGCGCCAGCGATTTGAGTACGCGGCCCAGAGCCTCGCGGAACGCCGTCAGGCGCTCATCGGCAATATCCGTGATTTCCGGCGCGCCGCGTCCGGCAGCAAGCCCGGTGGCAAACAGCATCAGCGTATCGGAAGTCGATGTATCGCTATCCACCGTCACCGCGTTGAAAGTCGTCTCAACACCCTCGCCAAGCAGGCCCTGCAACACGTCCGATTTGATCGGCGCATCGGTGACGACGAAGGACAGCATCGTCGCCATGTCGGGCGCGATCATCCCCGCCCCCTTGGCAATGCCGTTGATCGTCACCAGCACCTGCCCGAGCAGCACCGTCTCGGTCGCCACTTTCGGATAGGTATCGGTCGTCATGATGGCCTTGGCGGCTTCGGCCCAAAAATCCTCATGCGCCTCCTGCGCCATGCCCTCCAGAAGATGGGAGAACTTGCCCGCATCGAGCGGCTCGCCGATCACACCTGTCGAGGCGAGAAAAATATCGCTCGTCTTGCAGCCGACAGCCCTGGCCGCAGCCTCCGCGGTCGCCTGCGTGGCCTCACGCCCCTTCTGCCCGGTAAAGGCATTGGCATTGCCGGAATTGACGACCACCGCGCGCGCCTTGCCATGGGCCAGATTATGGCGGCAGAAATCCACCGGCGCGGAGGGGCAAAGCGAGCGGGTGAAAACGCCCGCCACTTCCGCAGGTCGGTCGAACACCATCAGCATCACATCCGTTCGCCCCTTATATTTGATCCCGGCAGCAGCGGTTGCGATGCGCACGCCGTCGATGGCGGGCATGGGAGGATAATATTTGGGGGCGAGCGGAGATACAGACGCTGACATGATTGCCTCTGGCAAGAGATAAGGGATTCATCCGCATTGGAAGGATTTACGGTTTAAAATCAAGCGGGAAACGCGTGAAGTCAAAAAAAAATGCCCCGGAAAGCCGGGGCATTTGATCGGTTGACTGCTATTATTGCGGCTTTGCGCCCTCTTCCGGCGCATCGCCTTTTTCGGCGTCGTCCTGCGCCGCAGCGGCATCTTTCATCGCCTTCTCGATCGCTGGATCCTTATATTCGATCTTCATGCCCTCACGCAGATTCTTGACCAGCTCGACATAGCGCTCGCGCATGACGACCGAGCGAATCTGCTCCGACACCTGCTCGAAAGCGGGTGGCTGCTTGGTGCGGCGATCTTCAAGCTGGATCACATGGAAACCGAACTGCGACTGCACCGGCTCCTTGGTATATTCGCCCGGCTTGAGCGCAAAAGCCGCCTTCTCGAATTCCGGCACCATCTGGCCTTCAGCGAAATAACCCAGATCGCCGCCATTGGCGGCTGTGCCGTCGGTGGAGCTTTCCTTGGCCAGGTCTTCGAACTTCGCGCCGCCTTCAAGCTTCTTGATGATGGCGTCGGCTTCTTCCTTGGTCTTCACGAGAATGTGACGCGCGCGCACCTCGACCTGTGGCGGGATGGCGGCGATTTCCTTGTCGTAGCGTGCCCGTACATCGGCATCCGCGATCTTGTCGACGACGGCATCCTTGAAATATTCATTGTGCAGCGCACGCTCGCGCAAAAATTCCATGCGGCTCTTGAATTCCTGGCTCTGGTCCAGCTTTTCCTTTTCCGCTTCGCTCGACATGGCCTTGATGTCGATCAGCGCTGCAAGAGCAGCCAGGCGGCGTTGCTCGGCCGGAAGGCGCGCAAACTGCGGATCGAGGTCGCCTGCGGCCTGATCCAGGTCGCCGACGGTAATGTCCTTGCCGTTGACAGTCGCAAGCACCTTTGCAGGATCTTCGGAAGCGGCAGCGGACTGCGCGGCTTCTGCGGGCTTTGCAGTGTCTTGGGCATTGTCCTGCGCAAGAACGGCATGGCCGCTGAAACCTGCCAGTACGACGGAAGTGGCAAGAATGGCAAATGTCTTGCGGTAGGGGGCTTTGAGAATGGCTTTCATATGGGATTCTCTCCTTCGGAGCGCTTACCGGCCCGATGAATACGGCAGAATTTGGCCGGAACCCCCCATACTTTATGCAAGGAACAGAAATTCCGACCAATCGGGCAACGTTGACATCGCCCGATCCCCCTCTTATCTGTCCTTCGACTTTGCGTCCAGTAAGGCGCGGGGAGAATTGCGCTGGAAAGCGCCTTGAACGGCTGCTTTTCGAGCGTGCTTTTCTTGCATTTGTTTTAATACGCGTGAATAAAGCATTTCGATATTGCCGGATTGCCGGAAGCGCTTCCGGCTGAACGAACAGGAAAGGACCAGGAATGGTCAGCTTTGGCGGCCTCGCCCGCAAGATATTCGGTTCATCCAACGACCGCCGCATCAAGACATTGCGGCAGCGTGCGCAAGAGATTACCGCGCTGGAAAAGAATTACGAATCCCTCACCGACGAACAACTTCAGGCCAAGACCGCCGAATTCCGGGCAGCGCTGGCCGAAGGCAAATCGCTTGAGTCGCTGCTTCCCGACGCTTTCGCCACCGCGCGCGAAGCCGCAAAGCGCGTGCTCGACATGCGTCCTTTCGATGTGCAGTTGATCGGCGGCATTGTGCTGCACGAGCGTGGCATTGCCGAAATGCGTACTGGTGAAGGCAAGACGCTCATGGCGACCCTGCCGGTCTACCTCAATGCGCTTGAGGGCAAGGGGGTTCATGTCGTCACCGTCAACGACTACCTCGCCTCCCGCGACGCCGAAACCATGGGCCAACTCTACAATTTCCTTGGCCTTACCGTCGGCGTCATCAAGCATGGCCTCGATGATGACGAACGGCAGGCCGCCTATGCCTGCGACATCACCTATGGCACCAATAACGAGCTCGGCTTCGATTATCTGCGCGATAATATGAAGTATGAGCGCGGCCAGATGGTTCAGCGCGGCCACAACTACGCCATCGTTGACGAAGTGGATTCCATCCTTATCGACGAAGCGCGCACGCCACTCATCATTTCCGGCCCGCTGGAAGACCGTTCCGAATTCTACACTCTCATCGACACTTTCATCCCGCCGCTGGAGCCGGAAGATTATGAAGTCGATGAGAAGCAGAAGACAGCGATCTTCACCGAAATCGGCACCGAAAAAGTGGAACGGCTTCTCGAAGAAGCAGGCCACCTCAAGGGTGAAAGCCTTTATGACATCGAGAATGTCGCAATCGTTCATCACCTCAACAATGCCCTTCGCGCCCACAAGCTGTTCCAGCGCGACAAGGACTATATCGTCCGTAACGACGAGATCGTCATCATCGACGAATTTACTGGCCGCATGATGCCGGGCCGCCGTTTTTCGGAAGGCCTGCATCAGGCACTGGAAGCCAAGGAAAATGTGACGATCCAGCCCGAAAACCAGACGCTGGCCTCAATCACCTTCCAGAACTATTTCCGCATGTATACCAAGCTCTCCGGCATGACCGGCACCGCTGCGACGGAAGCAGAAGAATTCGGCAATATTTACGGCCTTGAAGTGCTGGAAATCCCGACCAATCTTCCCATTCAGCGCATGGACGAGGATGATGAGGTTTACCGCACCGTCGAGGAAAAATACCGCGCCATCGTGCGCGACATCCGCGCCTCGCACGAAAAGGGGCAGCCGATCCTCGTCGGCACCACATCGATCGAGAAGTCGGAACTTCTGGCCGAGCGGCTGCGCCAGGAAGGCATCAAGGGCTTCCAGGTTCTCAATGCCCGCTACCATGAGCAGGAAGCCTTTATCATCGCGCAGGCGGGTGTGCCCGGCGCAGTGACCATCGCCACCAATATGGCCGGTCGCGGCACCGATATCCAGCTTGGCGGCAATCTGGAAATGCGCGTGCGCCAGGAACTCTCCGAGATTCCTGAAGGTCCCGAGCGCGAAGAAAAGATCGCAGCCATCAAGGCCGACATCGCCTCTCTCAAGGAGAAAGCACTTGCGGCTGGCGGTCTCTATGTTCTTGCGACCGAACGCCACGAAAGCCGCCGCATCGACAACCAGCTGCGTGGCCGTTCCGGCCGTCAGGGCGATCCGGGCCGCTCGAAATTCTTCCTGTCGCTTCAGGATGACTTGATGCGCATATTCGGCTCTGACCGCATGGACGGCATGCTCCAGAAGCTGGGCCTCAAGGAAGACGAAGCCATTGTCCATCCCTGGATCAACAAGGCGCTGGAAAAGGCGCAAACCAAGGTCGAGGCGCGCAACTTCGAAATCCGCAAGAATCTGCTTAAATACGACGATGTGATGAACGATCAGCGCAAGGTGATCTTCGAGCAGCGTCTGGAAATGATGGACGAGGAAGACCTGACCGATATCGTGACGGAAATGCGTCACGAAGTGATCGAGGACATGGTCGCGCTGCGTATCCCCAAGGACGCCTATGCGGAAAAATGGGATATTGCGGGTCTCAAGGAAGATGTGACTTCCAAGCTCAATCTTGATCTCCCGGTCGAGGAATGGGCAAAGGAAGAAGGCATTGCCGAAGAGGAATTCGAGGCACGCATCAAGGATGCCGCCGATAAGGCTGCAACCGACAAGGCCGAGCGTTTCGGCGCGCAGATCATGACCTATATCGAAAAATCGGTCATCATGCAGTCGCTCGATAATCTGTGGCGCGAGCATCTGGTCAATCTCGACCATCTGCGTTCGGTGGTCGGTTTCCGCGGCTATGCGCAGCGCGATCCGCTCAACGAATACAAGACGGAAGGCTTCGAGCTGTTTCAGGCCATGCTCGCCAATCTGCGTGAAGTCGTCATCTCGCAATTGATGCGCGTAGAGATCGTCCGAGAGGCTCCGCCGGAACCGGAACTCCCGCCGATGACCGGACGTCATATCGACGGCACCACCGGCGAGGACGATTTCGATGAGGCCGCCTGGACACAGCACCAGCAGGATGAACATGTCATTCCTGCTGCCGAACGTGATCCCGCCGATCCCAAGACCTGGGGCAAGGTCAGCCGTAACGAGCTTTGCCCCTGCGGGTCGGGCAAGAAATACAAGCATTGCCACGGCGCATTCGAATAAGCGCATCGTAAAAACGGAAACAAGACAAACCCCGGCGTGCAATCGCCGGGGTTTTTTGCCCGCCATTGAGCGCCTGAGCGGCTGGAACGCTCTGTTGCCAAGTTTAGAAAATACTTACCATTCCCAAAGCTTTGTCGTGCTTGCGTGCAATAGGCCGCTTCGTTTTTACCTTTATAAAGAACTGCCCTCTAATGTTCATTCATCGCAGGAGACAAATCTTCGGTGCGATTGAAGAAACATGGTCCATAGAAGACCGGCAGTGCGAAGCTTGAAGAGGCAGCACGCAAACAGGGTTGGCAGACGTGCGTTTTTCGGCAGCCAAAGCAGCGGGCCGGTTTTTGCCCGGCAGGATAGCGATCAGACTTCGCCCGGTGACGGAGCGGCTTGATGGCATCCTCTCGGGTAGCGGCCCGCACGCCGGTGCCCAGCGTTCTTCGCTGGTGGCTTTTTGCGTGCGCGCGGCCAGCGCCGCCATTGCACTGCTTTCTCAGGTCATACTCGCCCGCTGGATGGGCGAATTCGAATATGGCATTTTCGTTCTCGTCTGGCTCGCAATGATTATCATCGGCGATCTTGCCTGTTTCGGCATGCACACCACGATCATCCGCTATGTTCCGCAATATATTCAGCGCAATCTTCACGCTCAGCTGCGCGGCATTCTTTTCACCGGACGCCTCTTCGCTCTCCTGTCGGCCAGCGCCATCGCTCTTGTCGGCTGCCTGCTGCTGCTTGTGTTCGAGGATCGCGTCGCCACCTATTATCTCGTACCCTTCATTCTGGGCTTCATCTGCCTGCCGATGATCGCGCTCGGCGATATGCTCGACGGCATCGCCCGCTCACGCAGCCGCATCATGATGGCGCTGACCCCGAGCTATATCATACGCCCCCTCCTCGTCCTGCTTTTTATGGTCACGGCCCATGCCGCCGGATGGCCGTCAACTGCCGTGACGGCGCTTGCTGTTTCCATCGCCGCGACATGGCTGACCACTCTGGGGCAACTATTAGCGACAGGCCGTACGATGACAGCCGATATTCCTGCCGGACCGCAGGAAGTGCGTCTGGGCGAATGGATGAAGGTCGCCCTGCCGATTTTCTTCGTCGAAGGCTTCTTCTTTCTGCTTATCAATGTCGATGTGCTGATGGTGGGCCGGGCGATGGACCCGCAGCATGTGGCGATCTATTTCGCCGCAACCAAAATCATGGCATTGGCGCATTTTGTCTATTTCGCCGTCAAGGCGGGCGTGGCACAGCGCTATTCGCAACTGCTCCACAACGGCAACCGCGCCGAATTTGCAGACTTCGCTCAGGCTTCCACACGCTGGACCTTCTGGCCGACACTTTTTCTCGGCCTTATCATTCTCGCTCTGGGCTACCCGCTTCTCATGCTGTTCGGCCAGGCATTTACCGAAGGCTATCCGCTGCTTTTCATCCTCATTATCGGCGTAATCGCTCGCGCCAGCATCGGTCCTGCCGAAAGCCTTCTTAATATGTCGGGCAAGCAGAATATCTGTGCCCTGCTCTATGCGGTGACGCTCGGCATCAATATCGCGCTCAATCTGCTGCTCATCCCGCGCTTCGGCCTGATGGGCGCGGCTTTTGCGACCGCTTTTTCGATGCTGGTCGAGGCGGCGCTTCTTTCGACAGCGGTATACCGCACCATGAGTATAACCATGTTCATTCTTGTTCCACAAAACCGTAGCAAAACCTCGGAGGAGATCTTGTAATGGCCGCGAAACCCTTGCTTGAGGAATCTGCGGGTGGAAATGCTGCCCGGATCGTGTCGGAGCTTTCCGACAACCTGACCAGCGTGGACGCTGTAAAACGGCTGGAAGAAAGCTTGCACAGCCGCGATATTCCGCGCAAGCTTGCCATTTATGGCCCATCCGCAGGCTTCGAATTGCGTGATGAGCTAGATCATCTGAGCAACCGCACGATAGAGCCAAATATTTTCTTCAATGCCCGCTTCCTGGCTCCCGCCATGCCGCGCCTTGAAGATCGCGAAGTGCGCGTCATGGTCATGCGCGACGAGAACGAAACGCGCAGTCGCCTGCGCTTCGTCATGCCCTATACGGTCGAGCGGCCCGGCCTGCCGCTATCCACGCCGGTGATCCGCGCCTGGGCCACGCCCTTCGGTCCTCAGGGCACACCTCTCATCGATCATGACGACCCGGTTGGTGTCCTCGAAGACCTCTTCGACATTCTCTCCCGCGACCATATCAAGATGCCGGAAATTCTGGTGCTGCCCGAAATGCGCACCAACGGCGCCGCGGCAAAACTGATCCGCTCGGTCGCTGTCGGACGGCAATTGCCGATTGTCTCCATCGAAAAGAAAGAGCGCCCATTTCTTGAAAGTAATCTTGATGGCGAAACATATATCAAGCAGGCCATCGGCTCGCATCACCGCCGCGAATATAGCCGCCTCTGGCGACGCCTGTCCGAACAGGGCAAACTGGCGCATCACGTCGCCCGAAGCCCGGACGATGTGCGCTATGCTTTCGAGCATTTCCTGGCACTGGAGGCGAGCGGCTGGAAGGGACGGCGCGGCACGGCAATGGCCGTCGACCGTTTTCGCGCAGCCTTCGCGCGCGAGGCGGTCAACAATCTCGCCGAACGCGATTGCGTGCGCATTCATACGCTTCAGCTTGACGGGCGGGTGGTCGCCATCCTGATCGTCTTCACGGTCTCAGGCGAGGCATGGACATGGAAAACGGCCTATGACGAAACGCTTCGCGCATTTTCCCCCGGCATGCTTTTGATGATCGAGGTGGTCAAGAATCACCTTGAAGACTCAAATATCGCCCGCACAGATTCCTGCGCAGTACCCGATCATCCGATCATGTCGCGACTGTTTAGGGAACGCGAGACGATTGAAACGTTGGTGATCGGCCTTAATCCGGGTGCGGACAGGCATGTGCGCCAGGCCGCTTCACAGATTCATCTCTATCAGCGCACCCGCAATCTCACGCGCATCATCCGCAATCGCATCCGGAATTTCACCGAACGAAAAGGATAAGCAATCAAGCCGCGCGAGAGCAATTGACCTGATTTCGTTTAGCCGTTATATCCCTCACCACTGTCCGTTTCAGGACCATATCGAACCGCTTCGGCGGGAATGTGCGGGTGTGGTGGAACTGGTAGACGCGCCGGACTCAAAATCCGGTTCCGAAAGGAGTGTCGGTTCGATTCCGACCACCCGCACCATTTTTCCTCCCGCCAGTTTTCCAGATCTCAGGCCGCCTCCAGCGCCTGTGCGAGATCGGCGATCAGATCGTCAGGATGTTCAATACCGATGGAAAGCCGAATTGTTGATTCGAGCACGCCGATGCGCTCGCGCACCTCAACTGGAACGCCCGAATGCGTCATCGCCGCTGGATGGCTTGCCAGTGATTCCGTGCCGCCCAGGCTGACTGCAAGCTTCAATATCTGCAAAGCGTTGAGAAAACGGAACGCCGCAGCCTGCCCGCCCTTGATATCGAATGAATAGGTCGAGCCTGCACCGGTGCATTGACGCTGGAACAATGCTCCACTCGCCGATCCCTCATCCTCGAATGGCAGATAGTGCAGCTTTTCGACCTTGGGATGATCGCGCAGAAAATCGGCGGTCGCGCGCGCATTGGCGTTGGCGCGCTCCATCCGCAGGCCCAGTGTTTCAAGCGAACGCCCCAGCATCCAGCATGAATGCGGATCGAGCTGGGTTCCGATGGCTCCGCGCAACGCCTTGACCTGGCGCACCAGCGCCTTCTCGCCCAGAACAGCCCCTGCGATCAGGTCCGAATGCCCGCCAACATATTTAGTCAGCGAATAAAGCGACAGATCCGCCCCATGCACCAGCGGTTTCTGGAAAACCGGACCCAGCAATGTATTGTCGCAAGCGATGACCGGGCGATGCCCCTGTCTCTCCTCAATCTTTTCGGCAATGCGCCGGATGGCGGCAATATCGACAAGGCTGTTGGTCGGATTGGCTGGTGTTTCGATCAGGATGACCGAAACACGCCCCTTTGACAGTGCTTCTTCGGCGGCTTTTTCCATCGCCGCCTCATTCACTCCATCGGCAAAGGCAACGGCTTTGACCTCGAAATTGTGAAAGGTCTTTGCCAGCAGCGTTTCGCTGCCACCATAAAGCGGCTGCGAATGCAGGATCACATCGCCAGGACGCGCAAAGGCGAACAGGGTGGTGGCAATCGCCGACATGCCCGAGGAGAAGAGCGCGCAGCTTTCCGCCCCTTCATAGACCGCCAGCCGGTCTTCCACGATCTCGCTGTTGGGATGATTGAAGCGCGAATAGACCAGCCCCGCTCCCACGCCCTCCGGCGGTTCCTTGCGCCCGGATACAAAATCGAAAAAATCACGCCCGTCTTCGGCGGTCTTGAAAACGAAGGTCGAGGTCAGAAACACCGGCGGTTTGACCGCCCCTTCCGAAAGCTCGGGATCATAGCCATAATTGAGCATCTGCGTTTCGGGGTGCAGCAGATGATTACCGATACTGGTCTTGGACGGGCGCGGCGCAGTCATGACGATCTCCTGAAAAACTCCTGCCGACGAAGCGGCCAGTCGGAGTCTATCAGATATATGCCAGAATCTTCTTGCGTTATTGATGGTTGGCAGGAAATGAGAAGCGCGTCAAAACCTTCTTCCGGCTAACATCGATACGCTTACTTGATGACCAGCACCGGAACCGTACTCAGGGAGAGTACCTCTGCCGCCTGGCTGCCCAGCAGAAGCTTGTTAACGCCGCGCCGCCCATGCGAGGCGATGACGATAAGATCGCATCCCTCTTGATTCGCGGCTTCCACTATGCCTTGCGCCGGCGACTGGTTTTCCACATGCAACACTTCGGCAGCAACGCCTGCGCTTTCCGCTTTCGCCTTGGCCTCAGCGAGAAGTTCGCCCGCAGCCTTGGTCACAGCCTCGCGATATTCCTGAAACGCAGCCGGACTCGACGCCCATTCCGCCGCAATCACGATACCATAGGAAGGCAGAAGTTCCGTGACTGAAACCAGCAGGACACTGGAACCGAGCTGGCCCGCAAGCGCCACGCCCTGCTCGACGCCTTTACCAGCAAGGCCGGACCCGTCGGTTGCGATCAGAATTTTCTTATACACGATAATGCCTCCTGTTTGCGATCATATCCGAACATGGATGATTCCGTCGATAATGATGTTGACGCAGATCAATCCGATCCGAAAAGCCGCGGCCCATTTTAGCTTTAATTGGGATAGAATATTTTTCTATAATTATCTACTTTATAGCATTTACTTCTAAATTAAACGAATTGGGCGCACGGCATCAGCTATGCTTCTGCTCCATTTCCCCATAGACTTCGGCAAAATAGAAGGAGGTTATTTCATGACCAAGCCCCAAGGCGCAATTGACGGTCAGACTGCGGGTCATGGCCATATATATAATTCCATTCTTGAGACCATCGGCAACACGCCGCTGGTTCGCATCGACAAGTTCGCCAGAGAAAACGGCGTCGCTGCCAATCTTCTGGTGAAGCTCGAATTCTTCAACCCACTGGCGAGCGTCAAGGACCGCATCGGTCTCGCGATGATCGAGTCCCTCGAAGAGCAGGGCAAAGCGGTTCCCGGCAAGACGGTTTTCGTGGAACCTACATCCGGCAATACCGGTATCGCGCTGGCCTTTGCGGCTGCGGCGAAGGGCTATCGCCTCATCCTCACCATGCCCGAAACCATGTCGGTCGAGCGCCGCAAGATACTCAAGCTTCTGGGTGCCGAGCTTGTGCTCACCGAAGGCCCGAAAGGCATGAAGGGCGCGATTGCCAAAGCCGAGGAAATCGCCCAGGCCAATCCCGATGCGATCATTCCGCAGCAATTCGAAAACCCGGCCAACCCTGAGATCCATCGCCGCACCACGGCGGAGGAAATCTGGAACGACACCAATGGCGAAGCGGATATTCTCATCTCGGGCATCGGTACGGGCGGTACGATCACCGGCGTCGGCCAGGTCATCAAGGCGCGCAAGCCCTCATTCAAGGTGATCGCGGTCGAGCCGAAAGATTCCGCGATTCTCTCCGGAGGAACACCAGGTCCGCACAAGATACAAGGGCTTGGCGCAGGCTTCGCACCCAAGATCCTCGACACCACTGTGTATGACGAAGTAGTGCAGGTTTCCAACGAAGACTCCTTCGCCAATGCACGCCTGATTGCGCGTCTAGAAGGCATTCCTGTCGGCATTTCATCAGGTGCCGCACTGGCCGCCGCAATTGAGGTCGGCAAGCGTGCGGAGAATGCAGGCAAAAATATCGTCGTCATTATCCCCTCCTTTGCCGAGCGCTATCTTTCAACGGCGTTGTTTGAAGGCCTGGAATAATCTTTCGTTATAATGAATAAAGAAAAGCCAGAGCATCAGTGCTCTGGCTTTTGTGTTGGCTGGATATTTTCCGAGATTAACCGGAGATCAAATACCCGTGCGAGCCGCGCAAGCCGGACCAGGCCCGCGCATATAATGGCGCTCGGGCCTGTAACTCGGTGCGACGAACTCACGGATGACGTTAACGCTGTCACGCAACTGGACAATGATATTCATCGTCTTCACCCCATCAAGAATTTGCAGCTCAAAAGCGATGCTCGCCATATCCGTAAGGGTTAATAAACCCCTTTAGGCTTTGGTGCATCTTAATGAAAACTTTAACAATTAAAGATGAACAAGGCCTGAATTTGCAGCGTTAACAATAAGTTAATAGTAAGGATACTTGTGTTTTCCACAGGCATGAAATTGCCGGAAAAAGGCCGGTCTCCTGCGAAACCGGCCTTAAAAGTAAAATCATGCGCGCTGTTTGTTTTTGGGCATTGCCCTAACGCAAAACCGCTTCGCACTTTTGCTGGAAATGCTCTAATCAGCGCGTGGGAACCGGCTGCTCGCCGCGATAATCATAGAAGCCCCGGCCCGTCTTGCGACCCAGCCATCCCGCCTCGACATATTTGACCAGCAGCGGGCATGGGCGGTATTTCGAATCCGCCAGCCCATCGTGCAGCACCTGCATGATGGAAAGGCAGGTATCCAGACCGATGAAGTCCGCCAGTTGTAACGGCCCCATCGGATGGTTGGCGCCAAGTCTCATCGCCGTGTCGATGGCCTCCACCGTACCCACGCCTTCGTAAAGCGTGTAGATCGCCTCGTTAATCATCGGCAGCAGGATTCGGTTGACGATAAAGGCCGGGAAATCTTCGGCCACAGTCACGCTTTTGCCAAGCGCCGTGACAAAATCCTTCGACTTGCGGAATGTTTCCTCATCGGTCGCAATGCCGCGCACCAGCTCGACAAGCTTCATCAGCGGCACCGGATTCATGAAATGAATGCCGATGAAGCGCTCCGGCCGGTCGGTCGTCGAAGCAAGCCGGGTGATGGAGATAGAGGAGGTATTGGTCGCGAGGATCGCCTGCGGATTGAGGATCGGGCATAGCTGCGTGAAAATCTTGCGCTTGACGGTTTCGTCTTCGGTCGCAGCCTCGATGGCCAGATCGACACCGGCCAGGTCTTCCATGGAATTGGCCGGACGGATCAGGCTCATGGCAGCGCTGCGCTGTTCATCTTCCAGCTTGCCCGAAGATACCTGACGCGCCATGTTGCCATTGATTGTGGCAATGCCCTTTTCCAGCCGGTCTGCGGCTGCGTCATGCAAAAGCACATCATATCCGGCCAACGCGCACACATGAGCAATGCCGCTCCCCATCTGGCCCGCGCCAACAATGCCTACCGTCTTGATCGCCACCGTTCCAACTCCTTCATGCTCCCGCCCGATGCGGAGATCTATTCGAGTATAGCGCAGAAAAAGGCGGCAGGTGATCCCGCCGCCCCATCATAAATCAAAGCGCTTTCTGCAACTCCGGCAGGATGGTGAAAAGATCGCCGACGAGGCCGTAATCGGCCACCTGGAAGATCGGCGCTTCCTCATCCTTGTTGATGGCGACGATGACGCGGCTGTCTTTCATGCCCGCCAGATGCTGGATCGCACCCGAAATACCCACTGCAATGTAAAGATCCGGCGCAACCACCTTGCCCGTCTGGCCAACCTGCCAGTCGTTCGGCGCATAACCCGCGTCAACTGCTGCACGGCTGGCGCCGACAGCTGCACCGAGCTTGTCGGCAACCGGCAGGATCACTTCCTGGAACTTCTCGGCTGAACCGAGTGCGCGACCACCCGAAATGATGATCTTGGCCGAGGTCAGTTCTGGACGGTCCGAATCCGAAAGCGCATTGCCGACAAAGCTCGACAGGGCCGGATCGGCAGCCGCATTGACGCTCTCAACTACAGCCGAACCGCCTTCGCCGGTGGCCTGGAAAGAAGCGGTACGCACCGTGATCACCTTCTTGGCGTCGTTCGACTGCACCGTCTGGATCGCGTTGCCTGCATAGATCGGGCGCTTGAATGTGTCGCTCGACACCACTTCCATGATTTCCGAAAGCTGCATCACATCGAGAAGCGCTGCCACACGCGGCAGGATGTTCTTGGCCGAGGTGGTCGCCGGTGCAATGATCGTGTCGTAATTGCCTGCCAGATTGACGATCAGCGCTGCGACCGGTTCAGCAAGCTGGTTTTCCAGCGCATCGCCTTCGGCCAACAAAACCTTGCGCACACCCTTGAGTTTGGCAGCGGCATCCGCAGCAGCCTGAGCGCCCTTGCCAGCAACCAGAATATCGACATCGCCACCGATTTGGCTGGCTGCGGTCAGCGCCTTCGCCGTCTGGTCGGAAAGGCTTGCATTGTCATGTTCGGCAATAAGAAGAATAGCCATGTATTTGTTCCTTCCGATCTCTTAGAGTACGCCGTCGGCCTTGAGCTTTTCCACCAGCTCGCCCACGGAGCCAACCTTGACGCCCGCCTTGCGGCCCCCCGGCTCTTCAGTCTTGAGCACCTTGAGGCGCGGCGCGACATCGACGCCGAAATCGGCAGGAGACTTCTCTTCCAGCGGCTTCTTCTTCGCCTTCATGATATTGGGGAGCGAGGCATAACGCGGCTCATTCAAGCGCAGATCCACCGTCACGATGGCCGGAAGCTTCACATCGATGGTCTGCAAACCGCCATCGACTTCACGCGTCACCTTGGCCGAACCGTCATGCAGTTCCACCTTGGAGGCAAACGTCGCCTGGCTCCAGTTCAAAAGCGCCGAAAGCATCTGGCCAGTCTGGTTGGAATCATCGTCGATGGCCTGTTTGCCAAGGAAAACCAGATCCGGCTTTTCCGCCTCGACCACACCCTTCAAAACCTTGGCGACGCCCAGCGGCTCGACCGCCTCGTCGTGCTTGATCAGGATGGCGCGATCCGCGCCCATGGCAAGTGCGGTGCGCAATGTTTCCTGTGCCTGTGCCGGGCCGACTGAAACCGCGACGATTTCCGTCACCTTGCCCGCTTCCTTCAAACGGATCGCTTCTTCAACCGCAATCTCGTCGAACGGGTTCATCGACATCTTCACATTCGCAAGCTCAACGCCAGAACCATCTCCCTTAACCCGGATCTTGACGTTGTAATCTACAACCCGCTTGACTGCGACAAGGACCTTCATCCGCGATTACCTCTTCCTCGACTTTTCGGCATGACTATGCCGCCTTGAATCTGTGTTTGCATGTCGAAAGCCGACACGAAACCAATACTGACAAAAACACTGTGGAAAGCCACAATGCCTGTCTCTCCCTTGAGAACCGGCTGGAAACCTAAAGATGGCTGACATGCACGTCAATCAGGCTTGGCGCGCTATATCGATTAAAATCAATTTATTCTGACAGAACATCATTCCCAATCCGACACACCTCGCTAGCCGTTCCCGGCGTTTACAAGCCGGTTTTCTTGCGCTAGGAAAGCGTCCGTCACTATCCGGTCGCAGCCTACCCGGTCAAAACAAGGACTCAGAATATGAAAACGCTCGTCATCTGCTCCGGCGGATTGGACTCCGTTTCGCTCGCGTATAGAATCGCAGCGGAACATCAACTCGTCTCGCTCCTCTCTTTCGACTACGGCCAGCGCCATAAAAAGGAGCTGAACTACGCCGAAACCTGTGCGGAACAGCTCGGCGTGCCGCATCAGGTCATCAACATTCGCAGCATTGGCGCAAGCCTGACCGGTTCCGCATTGACCGACGATGTGGATGTGCCTGACGGTCATTACGCCGAAGAAACCATGAAAATCACAGTCGTACCGAACCGTAACGCCATCATGTTGGCGATTGCCTTCGGCGTGGCGGCGGCACAAAAGGCGCAAGCCGTGGCACTCGCCGTCCATGGCGGCGACCACTTCATCTATCCCGACTGCCGCCCCGAATTCATCGATGCATTCCAGACCATGCAGAACCATGCGCTGGAGGGCTATGCCGATGTAAAACTGCTGGCCCCCTACGTAGATGCATCCAAGGCGGATATCGTCACCGACGGCGCAAGATACGCCACCCCCTTCGAGGCGACATGGTCATGCTACAAGGGCGGAGAACATCATTGCGGCCGCTGCGGCACCTGCGTCGAGCGGCGCGAAGCCTTCCACCTTGCCGGCATTCAAGACCCGACGATTTATGAAGACGCCGGCTTCTGGAGAACGGCTATCGATAAGAGGAGTGCGTGATGTTCCGTATCACCAAGGAATTCCACTTTTCCGCCTCGCATCAGCTAACTGCCTTGCCTGCCGACCATCAATGTGCCCGGTTGCACGGCCACAACTATATCGTCGAGGTGGAGCTTTCCTCGCCTGATCTCGATGAAAACGGCTTTGTGCGCGATTATCACGAACTGGCCCCGTTCAAGCGCTATATCGATGATGCATTCGACCACCGACATCTGAATGACGTGCTGGGACACAGCCGCACCACGGCCGAAAATCTGGCAAAGCACTTTTTTGACTGGTGCCGCGCGCGCTGGCCGGAAATTTCCGCAGTGCGGGTGAGCGAAACGCCCAAGACATGGGCCGAGTACCGGCCATGAAACCCACCCCCGAAATCCGCATCAGCGAGATTTTCGGCCCCACCATTCAAGGCGAAGGCGTCCTGATCGGCGAGCCGACCGTCTTCGTGCGCACGGGCGGCTGTGACTATCGCTGCACATGGTGCGACAGTCTGCACGCTGTCGAAAGCCGCTTTCGCCGTGAATGGAAGCCGATGAGCGTCGAGGCGATCTGGCATGAAGTGACGGCACTTTCCGGTAAAAGGCCATTAACGGTGTCACTTTCTGGCGGCAATCCGGCCATCCAGCCATTGGGCCCGCTGATCGAACGCGGCAAGGCCGAGAACTATCGCTTTGCCCTGGAGACGCAAGGGTCGGTCGCCAGGGATTGGTTCGCGCTGCTTGACACGTTGGTCCTGAGCCCCAAACCGCCATCGAGCGACATGGAAACGGACTGGAACATCCTCGCCGCATGCATGGATGCAGCAGGGCAAAAACCCCGGACCGTGCTGAAATTCGTGATCTTCGACGATGCGGACTATGCCTTTGCCCGTACGGCTTCGGCGCGTCATCCGTACCTGCCGGTCTATCTCCAGCCCGGCAATCACACGCCGCCCCCGCCAGAAGCGGATGATGCCGCAATCGACATCGACGGCATCATGCAGCGCATGGAATGGCTGGTCGACAGGGTGATCGAGGATCAGTGGTTCGACGCGCATGTGCTGCCCCAATTGCATGTGCTGATCTGGGGCAACAGGCGCGGCGTCTGATCAACGGTTCTGGCCTGGAACCCAGAGCACATCCTGCGCGCCATTATCGTTGACGGCGCGTCCGGCAACGAAGAGGAAATCCGACAGGCGGTTGATATATTGCAGCGCCTCCGGCGACACCACTTCGCCGTCGATTTTCGCCAGCGCAACCATCAGCCGTTCAGCCCGTCGCGATACGGTACGGGCGAGATGCAATGCAGCGGAGGCAGCCGAGCCACCCGGCAGTATGAAGGATCGCAAGGGGCGAAGATTAGCGTTGAGCTGATCAATATCCGCCTCGATACGCGAAACCTGCGACGCGACGATGCGCAGCGGTTCATAAGCAAGCGGCTTGCCGTCATCCGGCGTCGAAAGATCAGCCCCCAGATCGAACAGGTCGTTCTGGATGCGCGCCAGCATGGCGTCGATATCCGCGTCCGGATTGTCCGACCCGGCTGTATGGATACGCGCCATGCCGATACAGGCATTGGTCTCGTCCACAGTGCCATAGGCTTCCACACGCAGGTCGGATTTCAACCGGCGCGGTCCGCTTGTAAGCCCCGTTGTACCGTCATCGCCGGTCCGTGTATAAATTTTATTCAGCCGCACCATGGTTTATTGTCCGCTGGTCTGGCGAGCATAATAAATCGCGCCCACGATCAACAGCACCGCGATGAATTGCAGGAACACGCGCAATTGCATCATCTTGTTGGAAAAATTGGCGTCGCCGCCGCGCATCATATTGCGCAGGCCGATTATTAGCACGATGGCGACAGCCAGCATGGCAACCATGGCTGCGCCTTTGAACAGAAAGTCCATCCTATTTCCTTCCCATGACCTGCCGCCCGTTGTTACTGCCAATCATGACTGTTCGGACAGCATCCGGTAGAGCCAGCGCGCAGGCATCAAGCGTCGTGCCAGAATACCGAGTTTCGCCGGTCTCGTAACCGCGTAATGCGGACGCGGGCGCGGCGCCTCCAATGCGTGAAGCAGTACATCATAGACGGCCTCCGGTCCAAGCTTGTTCTTGGATTTTGTGCCGCCAGTTTTCAACTTTTCCATCTGCCGCTGATAAAGCTCGCGATGCACAGAAGCTTCCATGTCTATGACGGCTTGCGCATGCATGGCGGCATTGTAAGTGAAACGCGAAGCAATTGGCCCCGGCTCGATCAGCGACACATCAATGCCTGAACCTTCAAGCTCCATACGTTGCGCCAGCATCAAACCTTCAATGGCAAATTTCGACGCCACGTAGGCTCCCCGCCATTTCATCGGCACCAGACCCAAAATTGACGAGCAGTGCACGATCCGCCCATGCCCCTGCGCCCGCATAACCGGGACAATACGGCGTGTCAGATCGTGCCAGCCAAAGAAATTGGCCTCGAACTGCGCGCGAAGCGCCTCCACCGGCAAATCCTCAACGGCGCCGGGTTGGGCGTAGGCGCCATTGTTGAAAAGTGCGTCGAGTTTGCCACTTGTCTGGCGCAGAACGTCTTCCACCAGAGTCTCGATGGACGCTGGCTCGGTATAATCGAGATAATGCGCGCTCAATCCTCGGGCTTGCAGTGCCGCTATGTCTTCGCTTTTGCGGGCCGTGGCGAAAACCTGCCAGCCTTGTCTGTGAAGCGCCTGTGCGCAATATGCCCCAATCCCGGATGAACATCCGGTGATGAGAATGCTGCGCCCTGCGCGTTCGAAAGCCATTCCGTCTGTTCCTTACCACCACGTTTCGCGCACAGTGCTTGATTCGGTCCCCCTTTAAAACGGCACTGCCCTTGCAATCCGTGAACCGATGCTAGATTTAAGGCCTTGAAACATCGGCATCGTCAATCGAAGGGGACACATCTGCGGATGCGAAAAATCAGGCGTTTTCTCCGGCAGATAACCGTCGACGTATGGGGACATTTCAGCACCGACGACGGCTGGGCCTTTGCCAGCCATATCGCCTTGTCGGGTCTGATGGCTCTGTTTCCCTTTCTCATTTTCGCGACCACGCTGGCGAGCTTTCTCGGCACTAAAGAATTCGCCGACACGGCAGTCCATGTCATTTTCGACATGTGGCCGTCGAATATTGCAGCGCCCATCGCCAATGAGGTGAAGAACGTGCTGACCGTTCAGCGCAGCGGACTTTTGACCCTCAGCGTGATCGCTGCCGCCTATTTCGCCTCCAACGGCGTGGAAGCCCTGCGCGTTGCACTCAACCGCGCCTACCGCGTCACGGACCAGCGCTCGATCATCTTCTGCCGCCTGCAAAGCCTCGGCTTCGTGCTGATCGGCACGCTAAGCCTTATGGCGATCAGCTTTCTGCTGGTTCTGGCTCCGCTGGCCGTGCGTATTGCCGAACAATGGTTTCCCGATATAGCGCCCTTCACCGGTACCATCGCCTTCTGGCGCTATTCGGTAGCAGTCGGCGTTCTGGTGCTGGCGCTCTTCATCGTGCATATCTGGCTGCCGGCGGGACGCCGTCGCCTAAGCGACATTCTCCCCGGCATCGGACTTACACTTCTTGCATGGCTGGCGGCTGCAACCGCCTTTGCCAAATATCTCGAAACATTCGCCAATTATGTCACCACCTATGCGGGCCTCGCCTCGATCATGGTGGCGATCGTCTTCCTGTACATGATCTCGGCAATCTTCATCATTGGCGCTGAAATCAACGCCGCGATCATGAATTTCCGCAAGCGCGAACAGCAACCCGATCTTATCGCCGCAAAGTAGTCAGTGCCACGCCGAGCGTCGTCACCACCATGCCAGCGATCTGGATAGGCCCCAGCGTCTCGCCGAAAATAAGATAGGCCATGATCGCCGCCGTTCCCGGCACGAGATAGAACAGCGACGCTACCTTCGACATTGCGCCTTCACGAATCATCACGAGGAGCGCGAGAATCGCCCCAATGGAGATAGCCAGCGTCAGCCAGACCAGCGCGATAATGAGCTGCGGCGACCAGACCATCACCCGCGTTTCAAACGCGAATGCACAGATGGCGGTCAGCAAGGCTGCGGCGATATATTGAACTGCCGTCCCGGTTTTCAGGTCACCTGCCATGCCGAACCGCTTCTGCCAGACCGTACCGGTACTGATGGCGAGCACAGCCACGAATGCGGCGGCAAGGTTTGCAGGATCGACCCCGCTGCCCGCGGAAAATTTCGGCCATACCACCATTGTCACGCCGATGAATCCGACGATCAGCCCGAGCCACTGACCTCTGCTTGCCCGCTCGCCAAGAAGCAGAGCCGCGATCAACGTGGTCAGCATCGGCTGCAACCCCGCAACGAGACCGGACATGCCCGCCGGAAGGCCATGATGTACAGCCCAGAACAACGCGGAAAGATAAACACCGTGAATAAGGCAACCGGCAATTGCCGCATGGATGAGCACCTGCCCTTTCAGCCAAACGCTGCGGCTTGCCAGCGCCCAGACCGCCATGATCGCCGCCGCGATGAAAAACCGGACTGCCATGAAGGTGAACGGTTCCGCATAAGGCATGGAAAGCCCGGCCCCGATGAAACCGGTGGCCCAGAGTAGAACGAACATGATCGGGAAAAAGCGGGCGGCCATTATATTACCTTCGTGATTTTGGCCCGCCATATACCGCTTTGCGCCGAACGCCTATCGCATAAATCTGATTGCTGCGATCAATTTGCCAAATGTGCCTCTACCTCCTAAGGAAAGGAATGGACACCAGAAACGACGCAATCCGCATTCTTGTCGATGCCGACGCCTGCCCTGTGAAAGCGGAAATCTACCGCGTCGCGGAGCGGCACAGGCTCCCCGTTATTCTCGTAGCGAACAGCTTCATCGCCATTCCCCGAGATGCAGAACGGGTGGAACGCGTCATCGTCTCCGATGGACTCGACGCCGCCGACGACTGGATTGCCGAGAACGCGCATCCCGGTGCAATCGTCATCACTGCCGACATACCGCTCGCCAGCCGTTCGCTGGAAATGGGGGCATCGGTGATAGCCCCCAATGGTCGCGTTCACACACAAAGCACCATCGGCAACACGCTGGCCACCCGCAATCTGATGGATTCGCTGCGCTCCGCCGGTGAAGTGACCGGCGGTCCTGCGCCCTTCTCGCCGCGTGACCGCTCAGCTTTTCTTTCGGCGCTCGATCTAGCGATTGTCCGTCTCAAACGCGCCGGTTTCAAGCCCGCCTGATCAAAGCGCCTTGGCGGCATCGATCAACTGAATCGCATCCGGCCCATCCCAGTGCGCGGGGCCATTCATAGCCGCGATCTGGCAACCGTCCTTATCGACCAGAAGCGTCACCGGCAGGCCAAAAGCCAAGTTCTTGCGCTTTAATTCGTTGAAGCTTGCCATGGTCGCATCGCGGTTGAGCGTCAGATTTTTAACGCCGATTTCATTAAGGAAATTTTTCGGCTTGTCGTCTGAACCGGTATCGATATTGATCGCTACCACGTCGAAATCATCACCGCCTCTTTTTTTCTGCAACGTGTCGAGCGCAGGCATTTCCTCGCGGCAGGGTGCGCACCATGTCGCCCACAGGTTCACAAGCAGCGTCTTGCCCTTGTAATCGCCCAGCGTCATCTGTTTGCCGTCAGGGCCGGTAAAGGCGATATTGGCGACCGAAATGGGATTTTCCGCCGCTCGCATGGCCGCAACATCACCGATAGCGGCTGCATCGAGAGCTTTAAGCGAATCCGCCTTCAACGCACATTGCGCAGAAGCTGCATCATTTTGTGTCGAAACATTGCTGCTAACTGCATTGCCAGAAGGCCGTTCCATCACGTATACCGCCCCGATACCGGCAATGACACCGGCAAGGGCGGCAAGAAGGACGATCCTGCGATTTCCTGATTGCTTCCGAGGTTCGGATTTCGCTTTTTCGTTGTCTTCTGCCATCTCTTCTTTCCGATGTTTCGTCAAACCTTCGTCCGGGGCATATGAGCATGAGCGAACAAAAATCAAGCAACCAGATGTGGGGCGGCCGTTTTGCCTCAGGGCCCGATGCGATCATGGAAGAGATCAATGCATCGATCGGCTTCGACCGCAAGCTCTATGCGCAGGATATTGAAGGCTCGCTCGCCCATGCAGCCATGCTGGCAAAGACCGGCATTATTGCGGCACAGGATCATGCGCAGATCGAAGCCGGGCTGAAAACCATCGCCAAGGAAATCGAGGACGGCAAATTCGTGTTTTCGCGCAAGCTCGAAGATATTCACATGAATATCGAATCGCGCCTCGCCGAACTGATCGGCGCATCCGCCGGACGCCTGCATACCGCGCGCTCGCGCAACGATCAGGTGGCTGTCGATTTCCGCCTCTGGGTCAAGCAGGAAATGCAAAAGACCGCCGTCGCTCTGAAAAACCTGATCGAAGCCTTCCTTGAGCGCGCCGAGGAACATGCGGCCACCGTCATGCCCGGCTTCACCCATCTTCAGACGGCACAGCCCGTCACTTTCGGCCATCACTGCATGGCCTATGTGGAAATGTTCGGTCGCGACCTGTCCCGTGTACGCGACGCCATCACCCGCATGGACGAATCGCCCTTGGGTGCCGCAGCGCTCGCAGGCACTGGCTTTCCCATCGACCGTCACATGACTGCGGAGGCACTCGGCTTCCGCGAACCGACCCGCAACTCGCTCGATAGCGTTTCCGATCGTGACTATGCGCTGGAATTCCTGTCGCTGGCTGCAATCTGCGCCGGCCATCTGTCGCGCCTTGCCGAAGAAATCGTCATCTGGTCAACGCCGCAATTCAACTTCGTGCGCCTTTCGGATGCATTCTCGACCGGCTCCTCAATCATGCCGCAGAAGAAAAACCCCGATGCCGCCGAACTGGTTCGCGCCAAGACAGGCCGCATCAACGGCTCGCTCGTTGCCCTTCTGACCATCATGAAGGGCCTGCCGCTGGCCTATTCCAAGGATATGCAGGAAGACAAGGAGCAGGTCTTCGACGCCGCCGAAAATCTGGAACTCGCCATCGCGGCCATGAGCGGCATGGTGCGTGACCTGACCGTCAATGTCGCTTCGATGAAGAAGGCAGCAGGTTCTGGCTATTCGACCGCAACGGACCTCGCCGACTGGCTGGTGCGCGAACTGGGCCTGCCGTTCCGCGAAGCCCATCATGTGACCGGCCGCGCCGTGGCTTTGGCCGAAAGCAGGAAGGTCGATCTGGCAAAGCTTTCGCTCGAAGAATTGCAATCGATCCATCCAGGCATCACCGATGCAGTTTTCGGCTATCTCACAGTGGAAAAATCAGTGAAGAGCCGCCAATCCTTCGGTGGCACGTCTCCGCAGGAAGTGCGCCGCCAGATCCGCTACTGGAAAAAGCGCATCGTCAAAGCGTGAAATCCGCTCGACGGGCCGGTTAAAGTCAGTCGTCTTTTCCGAGGCGCGGTGCGACCCGTTCTATATCGCTGATCAATTGCAGCAGGTTTTTGCTGATATGTGCGTGCAGCGACGCGGCGGCTTCGGGGTATTCTTCCAGAATCCGCCGGAAAATGGCGCGGCTGATACGGATGACTTCGGTTTCCCCTTCGGCCACGGCGCTGATCAGCCGCGTGGTCTGCGCAATCAGCGCCATTTCGCCCAGCATCGCGCCGGGGCCGACCGAGCGGATCGCAACCCGCCCCGCATCCGTTTCATGAAACAGCGTGATGTTGCCCGAAACGACGATATAGCCGCAATCGGCGCTCTGGCCTTCGCGGAACAGCTCGCGGCCCGCACGCAAGACAAGGCGCTCTGCGCCGAAAGCGAGCAGCCTTAGCTGTTCGGGTGTGAAAGACTCGAACAGTCCAACCAGACCAAGAATGCGGATATCGTCATCAAGCGCCATAACGTGTCAATATACCTGCATCAGGCGCAGTCCATCAGGGGACAAGCTTATATCCCCCGCTTTCTGTAACCAGAAGTGTCGCATTGGACGGATCTTTCTCGATTTTCTGGCGTAGACGATAGACATGGGTTTCCAGCGTATGGGTGGTGACGCCGGAATTATAGCCCCACACCTCTTCAAGCAATATATCGCGGCCGATAACTTTGTCGCCGGCGCGATAGAGATACTTGATGATCGCCGATTCCTTTTCGGTCAGGCGAATCTTGCCGCCGCTCTCGTCCAGCAGCAGCTTCTGTCCCGGCTTGAACGTATAGGGCCCGACGGTGAAGGTCGCGTCCTCGCTCTGCTCGTGCTGGCGCAATTGCGCGCGTATGCGCGCCAGCAGCACCGCGAATTTGAACGGTTTGGTGACGTAATCGTTCGCACCCGATTCGAGGCCGAGAACAGTATCCGATTCGGTGTCATGCCCCGTCAGCATGATGATCGGCGGCTTGAACCCGCCCTTGCGCAGCAGCTTTACCGCTTCGCGGCCATCCATATCCGGCAGGCCGACATCCATGATCAGCAGATCGACAGTGCCGTTACGGGCCGTCTGGATGCCCTTGGTGGCGTTGTCTTCCTGAAGAATCTGGAATTCTTCGCATAACTCCAGTTGCTCGACGAGGATGCTGCGCAGATCTTCGTCATCATCCACAATGAGTATTGTACGACCTGTCATGCCTGTCCTCGTTACCCTTTGATTCAAATGGCTCTTGGTGTTTTATGACATTTAATGGCGGCAAGTTGAAGCCGCCAAAACCGAAAGGCTTCCAGGCATTGCCGACACTAAGCAGACATATGGGTACGAAAATGCATTTGGCCAGAAAAAGACAGGGCCACGGCATAGCAATTATCGAAGTACGGGCCAAGCCCGGCCATAAAACACGCGGCCTGCTTGTCGCAGGCAATCTGGTGCTCGAATGCGCACTTGGCAAGGGAGGCATCAACACTTTCAAGCGCGAGGGCGATGGCGCGACACCACTTGCCGCGATGCGCCTGCTCTATGGCTACCGGCGCGGCGATCGGGGAAGCCTTCCCCCTTCACGCCTGCCATTGAGGCCCGTCCGCCGCCTCGACGGCTGGTGCGATGCGCCGCATGACGCCAATTATAACCGCCCGGTGCCACTGCCTTTTTCAGCCAGCCATGAAAAAATGTGGCGCGACGACAATCTTTACGATGTCTGCATCGTCATGGACTGGAATATAGCAACCCGCAAACGCGGCTGCGGCAGCGCGATTTTCTTTCATCTCGCAAAGCCTGGCTATACGCCCACCGAAGGCTGCATTGCATTGAAGCGCGCCGACATGGCTCGCCTCTTGCCGCATCTGAGCAGTAGAACGATGATCCGCGTTATGCGGTAAAAGCCCAGACCGTGGTGCGCTTGACCTCGGCATCTTCCAGTTCGCGCGTCACCGGCACCGTATAGGCTGCCAGTTGCGCAAGCCGTTCCTTTGGCAGATAGGAGCGGCCCGGATCGCCGACGATTACGCATGCACCGCGTGCACAAAGCTTTGAAAACCACGGGATCAGACGGTCAGCCAGCGGCTTTTCGTAAAAGACATCGCCCGCGAGCACCACGTCCCAGCCGTGATCCTGCCCAATGAGATCATCCGGCACTGAGCAAAGCGCGACACTGTTTTCCTGCGCATTGATCTGCATCGCGACCAGCGCAAAAGGATCAATGTCCGATGCGATAACGCTTTTTGCCCCCGCTTTCAGGGCAGCGATGGCGACCAGCCCGGAGCCGGAAGCAAAATCCAGCACATTTTTACCGGCCACGCTTTGAGGATGATCGAGGGCATAACGCGCCACGCCTTGCCCGCCGGCCCAGGCAAAAGCCCAGAATGGCGGCGGCAGGCCGATGGTCGCCAATTCTTCCTCGGTCCTGTGCCAGAGGTTGTGGGCTTCATCGGCCAGATGCAGGCGGATTTCCGGCACATGCGGCGGCGCTTGCAGGCCGGTATTGGCCAGAATAAAATCGCGCGCGCCGCCCGGTGCCGAAACGGACATCAGATTTTGCTCGCGTCCAGACCGCCCATGCGGCAGACCTCGATCCACTCGTCTTCCATCACCGGCTGCACGGAAAGGCGCATCGATGTGACCAGCGCCATGTTCTCGAGCTTGGGATTGGCCTTCACATCTTTCAGCGTGACGGGTTTGGGTATATCGCAGACCGCCTTGATATCCACGCATTCCCAGCGCGGATCGTCGGTGGTGCTGTCAGGATGCGCGAGCTTGCAGATTTCGACGATGCCGACCACCTCCAGTCCGACATTGGAGTGGTAGAAGAAGCCGCGATCGCCCAGCTGCATGGCGCGCATATTGTTGCGTGCCTGATAATTACGCACGCCATCCCACTCTTCGCCTTTTTCGCCACGGGCCTTCTGCATTTCCCATGACCATTTGAACGGTTCGGATTTGAACAGCCAGTAAGCCATGACCCTGCCCTATGCGTTCGCCGGATTGTTGATGGACCAGTTCCATGGACAGATGGTGGCATCGCTGAAAAGGCCAGCCAGCGCATAAGGATCATTGGCGGCGATCTTTTCCGCCTGCGCCTTGTCTGCGGCCTTCACGACCACCAGACTGCCATTGGGCTTGCCGTCTTCGTCAAGAAAGGGGCCTGCAAATTGCAGCGTCTCGCCCAGACCGTTGAGATAATCGAGATGCGCCGGGCGCGTGTCGAGGCGCACTTGCAAATGGTCTGGCTTGTCGTTGCACATAATAGCAAAAAGCATGGTCAATCCTCGCTCTTGAGTGGTCGATTGATGAGGGCCGTGACGGCCTCGTCGATTGTGATTTTTCCGGCAAGCAATGCCGCTACCGCTGCAATGATCGGCGCTGCAATCGCATGTCTTGCACAAAGCTCGGCTGCTATGGGGGCTGTCGCCACCCCTTCCGCCAATGGCCTGTTGGCAAGGTCTTCGCCGCGCCCGAGCGCAAGCCCATAGGAATAATTGCGCGACTGCGCCGATGAGCAGGTCAGCATCAGATCGCCTAAGCCCGACAGTCCCATGATGGTTTCGGGCCGCGCGCCCATGGCCTGCGCGATGCGGCGCAATTCGGCAAAGCCGCGCGTGACAAGTGCTGCCTGCGCGCTGGCGCCATAGCCCCGCCCGATGGCAGCACCTGCGGCAATCGCCAGCACGTTTTTGAGCGCGCCGCCGATTTCAACCCCCTTGAGATCGGTGGTGGAATAGCAGCGGAAGGCAGGGCCGGAAAAGGTTACCGCAAGCTGGTCGGCAATGGCTGCATCCTCGCAGGCGATGGTGACGGCAGTCGGCAGACCGCGTGCCACATCACTCGCAAAGCTCGGGCCGGAAAGGGCTGCGATTGTGTGATCAGGCAGAACCTCTGCCACGACTTCCGACATCAGCCGCCCGGTGTCGCGTTCGATTCCCTTGGCACAAAGGATTACGGGCGCGGATTGCGGGATAAATGCGCCCAGCGCCGACAAGCCGTCGCGCATGGCCTGCGCCGGAAGCACGGTCAGAACCGCATCAGCCCCCTCAAGAACCGCTTTTGCATCGACGCTGGCACAAATGCCCTGGGGCAATTCGATATCGCCCAGATAATGCGGATTTCGATGCAGCTCATTCAACGAGCGGACTGTTTCGCGGTCACGCGCGTAAAGCCATGTTTCATGACCGCTCGTGGTCGTCATGGCCGCAAGCGCGGTTCCCCACGCGCCGCCGCCCAGCACGGCGATTTTACTCTTGCCATTCATGCTTTTGCTCCACGCCGTCCAGTGCCAAATATGGGAGCGGATTTTTCATCGAGCGGCCAACGCGAGCGCGGCGCGATGGCAAGCGAATCGGGGTCAGTACCTGCTGCGCGTTCCGCGCCGGCCCATGCGATCATGGCGGCATTATCCGTGCACAGTTCGAGCGGCGGGGCGATGAAGCTAAAGCCATGCCCGCCGCATAGGGCTTCAAGCGATGCGCGCAGCGTCTTATTGGCTGCAACGCCCCCCGCCACGATCAACGCGGGTGTCGCGCAATCGGGAAATTCCTGTTTGAAACGTTCGAGCGAACGCTTGACGCGGTCCGATAATGTATCGGCAACGGCGGCCTGAAACGAGGCGCATATATCCGCCACATCCTGATCGGAAAGCGGCGCAAGCTCGCTCGCCGTCTGGCGCACGGCGGTCTTGAGGCCCGAAAAGGAAAAATCGAGGCGTGCCTCGCCCTTGAGCGGACGCGGCAGGGCAAAGCGCTTGGAATTGCCTTGCAGCGCCATGCGCTCTACGGCAGGACCGCCGGGATAAGGCAATCCGAGCAGCTTGGCGGTCTTGTCGAAAGCCTCACCCAATGCGTCGTCAATCGTGGTGCCAAGACGTTCATAACGCCCAAGGCCGCGCACCAGCACCATTTGCGTATGGCCGCCCGAGACCAGCAGCAGCAGATAGGGGAATTCAAGATCATCGGTCAGCCGCGCGGTCAGCGCATGGCCTTCAAGATGATTGATGGCATAAAAGGGCTTGTTCGCGGCCATGGCCAACGCCTTGGCGGTCATCAGCCCGACAATCAACCCCCCGATCAGGCCGGGGCCTGCGGTGGCAGCGATGGCATCGACTTCCTCAAGCTTCAAGCCGGCTTCGCCCAGAGCACGCTCGACCAGCGTGTCGAGCACTTCGACATGAGCACGAGCGGCGATTTCCGGCACCACGCCGCCATAAGGTTCGTGTTCGGCAATCTGGCTGAGCACGACATTGGACAGAATACTGCCTTTGCCCTTATCGTCGCGTTCGACAATTGCGGCGGCTGTTTCGTCGCAACTTGTCTCTATTCCAAGAATGCGCATTTGCGGATAGACCCTGCCTGTCACATAATTTCTGGCAACCCGGTATCATGGACGGCGCAATATGCAAACAGCATCCTTGAAGATTGGCACGTTGAAGATCGGCACAAGGGGCAGCAAGCTGGCTCTGGCTCAGGCTTATGAAACACGCCGCCGTCTACAGCAAGCACATGGCCTGCCGGAAGACGCCATCGAAATCCTGCCCATGTCCACCGCTGGCGACCGCATTCAGGACCGCCCGCTGGCGCAGGTAGGCGGCAAGGGGCTGTTTACCGAAGAGATCGAAGCGGCGCTCAAGGATGGCCGCATCGACATTGCCGTGCATTCGACCAAGGATATGCCAACGGTTCTGCCCGATGGCCTTCATCTTTCCACTTTTCTTGAGCGCGAAGACCCGCGCGACGCCTTCATCGGCCGCACATCAAAGCGTTTTCTCGATCTGCCGCAGGGTGCGGTAATCGGCTCTTCATCTTTACGGCGCCAGGCGATGATCAAGCGTCTTCGCCCTGACCTGCAAGTGGTGATGTTTCGCGGCAATGTTCATACACGCCTGCGCAAGCTCGAAGAGGGCGAAGTGGATGGTACCTTCCTCGCCTGTGCCGGGCTGATACGACTGGGTCTCGCCGAGGTGATAACCGATCTTCTCGATCCTGAAATATTTTTGCCAGCACCTGGTCAGGGCGCAATCGGCATTGAAAGTCGGATCGGCGACGAACGAATCGATGCGCTGCTCGAACCCATAGCCCATCGCGATACGCATGTGGCACTCAACTGCGAGCGCGCATTTCTGGCAAGCCTCGACGGCTCCTGCCGCACACCGATTGCGGCGCTTGCGACCGTTGATGGCGACAGGATTTCCTTCCGCGGCATGATCCTGACCCCGGATGGTACCGAAGCGCATGAGGTCACGGCAGAAGGCGCGGCCGACGATGCGGCGCTGCTCGGTGCGGGTGCTGCAAAGCGCGTTCGCGCCATGGCGGGACCGCACTTCTTTGATGGCTGGGACTAGGCATTGGCGGCGCGGCTTGAAACAGCAGCAGGGGGCCGTGTTCTGGTGACAAGGCCGGAGCCGGCGGGCGCGCAAACGGCGCAGAGGCTTGTTCAGGCAGGTTTTTCGCCGGTACTTTTTCCCGTCAGCCGCACCATGGCGCTCGAATTCGACATGCCTGATACAGCTTTCGATGCGCTCGCCATAACCAGCGCCAATGCCTTTCGCCATATCGCGCCGCAAAGGCTTGTGCCCTTCACGGCACTGCCGCTTTTTGCCGTCGGCGAAGGCACGGCGCGCGCCGCCTGCAAGGCGGGATTTGCACAGGTGATCGAGGGCGGCGGCGATGCCGTGCGCCTTGCCTCGACCATGGCCCGCTCCCTGCCCGAAGGCGCGAAGGTGCTTTATCTCGCCGGGCGGGTCCGCCAGCCGATCTTCGAAGAGCGCATCGCGGAAGTGGGCCTCAATATGACGGTACGCGATGTCTACGACGCGCAGCCTATCGACCATTCGACCGATGAAATCCGCACCATCGCAGGCAAAGGGCCATTTGTCGCGGTTCTGCTTTATTCTGGTCTGGCGGCAAAAGCCTTTGTTGAAGCCATGCGCCTGATCGAGCCGCCCTTCAATGCGCAGACGCGGTTTTTATGCATTTCCAGCCGCGTCGCCGAGAAATTGCCGCCGCAATGGCGAAGGCAGGCGCTGGTGGCGGACCACCCCGATGAAGAAGGTGTTTTTCGTTTGTTTTCCAAACTTTGACTCTTTTACGCGCAACCTTCCTTCAACTGGCGATTTTATCTGATAAGATTCAGAACAGTAAACGGCGATTACGAGAGGACCTATGGCGAAATCCGGCACTCCGCGACATTCCAAACCGGCCCGTAAGCCCGTGACCATCAATCTTGATCCATCGGATGTGAAGCGCGTTGACGAAGCGGCGGCATCGAAGGCAATCCCCGCCGCCGAGCCTGTCGGCGCCCCCCGCCCTAAAGCCGCACCAACGCCCGATGCAACCGAAAAGCCACAGACGAAAGCTGAAAAGCCGCCCTTTACAGCGGGCGTCAAGCCGGAAGCCGCACGAGAAGCAGCAAAAGCCGCCGCGAGCACACCGCCGCAGTCCGTGCAGAAATCAGGGTCAGGCCTTTCTCATCTTGTGGCAGGCGTCGCGGGTGGCGTGATTGCACTTGGTGGCCTGTTCGCACTGCAATGGGGCAATGTCGTTCCTTTGCCGGGTGCGCACGTAGCGGCGGACCAATTGACACGCATGGAACAGCAGATTGCCGATCTGCGCACCAACCCCGTCCCCGCACCGCTGGATGAAGCCAGCAAGACGGAACTTGCCGCTCTGCAAAAGAATGTGCAGGCCGCCGAAATCAAGGCAGAGGCTGTCGCTGGAACCCTGTCGGAATTGCAGCAGCAATTCGAGGCGCTGCCGAAAGCTGCCGAGGGCGGCGCGCCGGTCGATACGGCGGCGCTGACCGCGCGGCTGGAAGCGCTCGAAACGCAATTGAGCGCCGCGAAGAATCAGGCCGATCAGGCCGCTGCCAGTGTTTCGGGCAATAGCGGCACGATTTCGTCGCTGGAGCAGAAGCTGGTTTCGCTTCAGGACAAGGTGAGCGAAGCCGCACGCCAGCCCGACGCTTCGGCGCTGATTGCCGCCAATGCGCTCAGAACCGCCATTGATCGCGGCGGTTCTTTCAAGGCCGAACTCGACACCTATGCAGCACTTGCTCCTGACGACCGCTCAGTTGCGGGCCTGAGCGCCTTTGCCGACAAGGGCGTGCCGACTGTGGCCGATCTCAATGCATGGTTCGGCCCCGTCGCTAACCGCATCGTCGGAACCGAAAATAAATTGCCAGCGGATGCCGGTATCTGGGATCAGCTCAAGGCAAGCGCCAGGGGCCTTGTCAGCGTGCGCCCGGTCGCGGGTGATGTGAGTGGAACCGGGGTCGGGCCGACCACAGCGCGCATGGAAGCGGCGCTTCAGGCGGGCGATCTGGGACGCGCCATTGGCGAATGGGAACTGCTTCCTGCCGATGCCAAGGCGGTTTCGGAGGAGTTTGCCGGTCAGATGAAGGCGCGGCGCGATGCCGATGCGCTGATCCAGCGGCTCGTAGCCGACAGTTTGGAACCGAAGTCTCCAACAAACGCTCCATCCGCCACCATGGCTCCAACCGGAAATTAAGGGGGCGCCATGCTGCGTGTCATATTCTATCTCGTCATTATTGCGGCTCTGGGCTTTGGCTTCTCGTGGCTGGCCGACCGCCCCGGCGAACTCGACGTCACCTTTGCAGGCAATCATTACAATGTGCCGCTGATTACCGCTGCCGCCGGTGTCGTCGCGATTGTGGCGGCAATTCTGATTCTGTGGTGGCTCGTCAAAAGCATCATCCAGTCGCCCTATACGCTGCGCCGTCATTTTCGTGCTCGCAAGCGCGACCGTGGCTATCAATCGCTTTCGACGGGCCTGATTGCAGCCGGTGCGGGCGATGCGGAAGCTGCCCGCCGCATGACCAAACAGGCAGGCCAGCTTCTCAATTCCGATCAGGAGCCGCTGATAAAACTTCTGCAAGCCCAGACAGCCATGCTTGAAGGCCGCACCGACGATGCACGCAAGGGCTTCGAGGCGATGATCGAAGACCCGGAAACCAGGCTTCTCGGCCTGCGCGGCCTCTATATAGAGGCGCAGCGTGTGGGTGCACGCGAAGCCGCCCGTCACTATGCTTCCGAAGCTGCGAAAACTGCGCCGCAGCTTGAATGGGCATCTTCCGCCGTCATGGGCCAGCTTTGCGCCGAAGGTGACTGGGACGGCGCATTGAAGCTCGTGGATGCGCGCAAGCAGGCGCTGCTACACAGCAAGGATGTCGTCAAGAAAGAACGTGCTGCCCTTCTCACCGCCAAGGCGATGGCGACCATCGATACTGATCACGTTCATGCCAGAGCAATGGCACTGGAAGCCAACAAGATCGCGCCCGATCTCGTACCTGCCGCAGTCGTCGCCGCGCGTGCGCTTTTTGCCGATGGCGACGTGCGCAAAGGCTCGAAAATCCTTGAGGCAGCATGGAAGCGCTCGCCGCATCCCGATATTGCCTCCGCCTATATCTATGCCCGTTCCGGCGATACGGTGCAGGATCGTTTGAAGCGCGCGCGCCATCTGGTCTCGCTGCGCTCCAACAATGCGGAAGGCAGCCTCGCACTGGCACGCGCGGCCTATGAGGCGGGCGAATATTCTCTGGCGCGCGACAATGCCGAACAGGTCTTGCGTGGCGCCCCGCGTGAAAGCGCCTATCTGCTGCTGGCCGACATTGAGGAAGCCGAAACGGGGGATCAGGGCAAGGTGCGGCAATGGCTGGCGCAGGCGGTCAAAGCTCCGCGCGATCCGGCATGGACCGCCGACGGCTATGTGTCCGAGCAATGGTCGCCTGTCTCTCCGGTCACAGGCAGGCTAAACAGTTTCGAATGGAAAGTACCGGTCGAACAGCTTGCACCGGTGATCGAGGTGGAAAAGCCGCAACTCATGGAAGCGGAGCCGGAAAACAAGCCTGTCGTTCCGGTTGCTGTCGCGGCGCCACAAGCCAAACCGGATATAGCCGAAGCGGAAGTGGTTGTTCCCGCCGCCGAGCCAGTCCGTATCGACGCAGCCCTTCCCGAAAAGAACGGCGAGGACCAGCCGCAACCCGCGCATATAGTCGTGGACGATCCGGGCATTGAGGAAGACGAGGTTCCCCAGAAGGCGCAGAGCGGCTTGCGGCTGTTCTGAAATTGCACAACTTATCCAGGCCTGCCCAGGCATAAAACGTTGCTTAAAAACAACGGTTGCCATGTCTTGCGCTGTAAAAGGCGGCGAAGACGCTTTGCTGTCTTGTGCGATGCAATCATCCGGCTAGTTTCAGCATTTCTAAACAATGACCCGCATTATTGCCGGTCTTTAGAGCATTTCCCGCAAAAGCGTGAAACGGTTTTGCGTCAGGATAATGCGTAAGAACGAATGGTTAGAGCGGTTCGGTGTTTCCGTCAAAATCGAGACCGCTACAGGCTGCGTGGACGGACTGGCGAGGGTGAATGTTCGAGCGTTTGTTGGACTTTATCAAGGATTTGCCGGGCAGCGGCCTGCGTGAACGGGGCGAGAAATTTTCCGATGCCGATCCAAGGCTCGCTGCGGCGGCGCTGCTGTTTCATGTCATGGCCGCAGACGGGGAAACACGAGAGAGCGAACGCGCACTGCTTTCCACCCTGCTCGCCCAGAAATACGGCCTCAAGGGCGATACGCTCAAGCAATTGATCAAGGCCGCACAGGAAGCGGATCAGGAGGCAGTCAGCCTCACCAATTTCACATCGGTCCTCAAGCGTCATCTCGATTATCAGGCCCGCCTCGATTTCATCCTTCTCATGCAGGAGATCGTTTATGCCGATGGAACGGTCAGCGAGGTCGAAGTGGACGTGATGTGGCGCATCGCCCAACTGGTTGGCATCAGCGAGCCCGACCGCCAGTTGATCGAGGCGCGGATGCACGAAAGCAGCCATCCCGCGCCTGATCTGTAAGCCTCAGGCGCGGGATGGTCGGCAGCGGCCTTACCGTACGATCAGTCCTTGCCGAGCAGGCCCTTCCAGATGAGCGCTCCAATAGCAGCGCCGACCAGCGGCGCGACCCAGAACAGCCAGAGCTGGCCAAGGGCGGCGGTATCGGCAAACAGCGCAACTCCGGTTGAACGCGCCGGATTGACCGAGGTGTTCGTCACTGGAATCGAGATCAGATGGATGAGTGTGAGGCCAAGACCGATCGCAATCGGAGCGAATCCCGCCGGAGCCAGCGATGAGGTCGATCCCAGTATGATAATAATGAAGAACGCCGTCAGTACGATCTCGATGATGAGTGCCGCCGTCAGGCTGTAGCCGCCGGGCGAAAGCTCGCCATAGCCGTTTGACGCGAAGCCGCCCGCCACAAAATCAGGCTTGCCCGAGGCGATCAGGTAAAGCACGACAGCGGCAACAATAGCACCAAGAACCTGCGCCACCCAATAGGGAACGAGGTCCTTGGCCGGAAGACGGCCGCCGAGCATGAGACCGAGCGAAACGGCGGGGTTGAAATGGCCGCCGGAAATGCCGCCGACCGCATAGGCCATGGTCAACACCGTAAGACCGAAGGCCAAGGCAACGCCAAGAAAGCCGATGCCGAGTTCGGGAAAGGCCGCTGCGAGCACAGCGCTGCCGCAGCCTCCGAATACGAGCCAGAATGTTCCAAAAAATTCAGCCGATAATTTGTTCAACATAGGGGTCCCTCGATCTGGTATAGAGATACATTCATGATAGGCGTGGTTCGACTTGGTATATGTGTACCGTTTATTTATGCGATCCGGTTAAGCTTGATGACAATGAGCATTGAATGCGTTAATTTTCAATATGCATCAATGGCTTCTCTACATTATTCTATTTATATTAGTATATCCTTTTAAGTCTCCTTGAGACGAATGCCTGGCGGACATTCATCGTCGGAGTTCCACCCCTGTATTGCCGCCGCCGGGGTGGCTGCGCTATAACGGAAACATCCGGGCAAGCGGGTATAGGCGCGGGGCACGTAACAGGGAGTTGCCAGCCTTGAATATCAATCCTGAGGCACGAACAAGCAGATCGCTGCTGCAGGCTGTCACCGCAGCCATGCTGGGCGCGGTTCTCTCCGGCTGCGCCGCTGGCGCATGGAGTGAAACCGTCAGGATCGACAGCAATCCACCCATGCCCAAAGAATGTGCGGGCTGGCAGAAGATCGACCTGAAACAGCGCACCGCGCTGGTTCTGCTTCGCGAGGATCCGCGCCTCGCCGTCGATATCGACGCCCATAATCTCAAGGGCCGCAATCTGGGTTGCTGGCAATGACCGGATCGCGCGTTCGCGCTCTT
Organism: Falsochrobactrum tianjinense; assembly: GCF_019100495.1. Classification (GTDB taxonomy): domain Bacteria; phylum Pseudomonadota; class Alphaproteobacteria; order Rhizobiales; family Rhizobiaceae; genus Brucella; species Brucella tianjinense. Next base: position 56,552 of record NZ_JAHRVA010000001.1, read on the forward strand.
TGAAGAACGAGGGTGCCTACCGGCGTGATAAAACCACATTGCCTGCGCATTTTTATATGTGCATTTTTTACAGGTGATTCCGACTCGCTTAACCTCACATTAACCATAGAGGATAAAGGTCGATATCATATCGATTTCATCCGCAATGACTGATATGTCAGCGGACAATTCAGAAGAAGTGCGCCTGTGATACGATTTGAGAATGTCGGCCTGCGATATGGAATGGGGCCTGAAATCCTGCGGGATGTCAGCTTCCATATTCCGCCGCGTTCGTTCCAGTTCCTGACCGGCCCGTCGGGCGCTGGCAAGACATCGCTGATGCGCCTGCTTTTCATGGCGCTGAAACCCACCCGCGGCCTCATCAATATTTTCGGGCGCGATGTCGCGCGGCTGGACCATAAGGCCGTGCCGCTTCTGCGTCGGCGCATCGGCATCGTGTTTCAGGATTTCCGCCTGCTCGACCACCTCACCACCTATGAGAATGTTGCGCTGCCGCTGCGCGTGCGCGGCAAGGAAGAGGCGACCTACCGCCACGAGGTCGAGGAATTGCTGCACTGGGTCGGATTGGGTGATCGCATGAGAGTGCTGCCGCCAGTACTTTCGGGCGGAGAAAAGCAGCGCGCGGCCATTGCACGCGCGCTCATCGACCAGCCGGAACTGCTGCTGGCGGACGAACCGACTGGCAATGTCGATCCGCCGCTCGCCAAGCGTCTCCTGCGCCTGTTTACCGAACTCAACCGTTCCGGCACCGCCGTTATCATCGCAACCCATGATCTTTCACTCATGGATCAGGTCAATGCGCGCCGCATGATTCTCGAACACGGGCGGCTCGATATCTATGACTGACACGCGCGCACCCCGGCCAGGACCACAGCCCGGAGCCTTGAAGAAAGTAAAGGACGACCTGCGCGTGCGCCTTGACGACCTCAAGGACATGCTGATGGTGCGCATCGGCAAGCGCCGCAAGCGGCAGGGCCCCAGCCCCATCGTGCCGGATGGAAGCGTTACCGGAACAGCGCTGGTGATCGTGATCGCAATCATGACCTTTCTTGCCTGCCTCACCCTTGGCGGCGTCACGCTGGTCCGTGGCTCAGCTGCCGCCTGGCAGAGCCAGATTGCCCGCGAAGCAACGATCCAGATCCGTCCTGTCGATGGGCTGGACATGGAGAAGTCGTTGCAGGACGCCAGCAATATCGCGCGCGGCTTCGCCGGCGTGAAAAGCACCAGCATCATCGACAAGGATGCGACCGCGCGTCTGCTGGAGCCATGGCTTGGCAGCGGCCTCAATATCGATGATCTGCCTGTACCGCGCCTTGTCGTCGTGACCATTGATGAGAATGCGCCGCCGGATTTCGAAACCATGCGCACAGAGATCACCCGCGCCATCCCCAGCGCGAGCTTCGACGACCATCGCACATGGGTCGACAGGCTCGTCTCCATGGCCAATACGACTGTTCTGATCGGTACGACAGTGCTCTCTCTGGTGATCGCCGCCACCATATTGACGGTGATTTTCGCCACGCGCGGGGCCATGTCGGGCAATAGCCATATTATCGAGGTGCTGCACCTGATCGGCGCGGAACCGAAATTCGTGGCGCACGAGTTTGAATGGCATTTCTTCCGCACCGCGCTCAAAGGTGCGCTGTTTGGCGGACTGACGGCAATTCTGGTTTTCCTCGTCTTTTCGTGGTGGGCATCGCGACATATGGCGACGCCAGCGGGCGATCAGGCGGCGGCCATGTTCGGCAATTTCGCCATCGGGCGCGACGGTTATATCGGAGCTGCGGCAATCATCATTCTGGTGAGCGTGCTGACCATGCTGACCAGCCGCCTTACGGTCGTGCGCCAGCTTGCCACCATGGACGACTCGGAGGACAGTTCAGGAGCGCGCTCCGAATGACCGCATTCTTCGCCAGTAGCAACCGCAGCGCGAGAATTATTGGCAAGTTTCCAGCTTATCGCCGCAATGCTGGTTATGATAGCAAGGTGGTGTTGCTATCAGGCAAACAGGGAATCTCGGATAAGCGCCAGGAAGATGGCTATGCGGTTGCAAACAAACGAACCCAGACGGTGCCCCCGATGGCAGATGCGGCCCGGCATCGACGCCGCCTCGCCCTTGCGCCGTCCGGCGTCCCGTCTGTTTTGGGTAAATTCATATGGTCTGTCATAATGCGCGTGTTCCGACGACTTCAGCCCGTTTCCATTTTTCTTTTTGTGGCTCTCATCGCCTTTCTGATTGGCTTCCTTGCCTTCGGGGAAAAAGTCACAAGCATGCAATCACCCGCGCTGGATGAAGCCGCCGACGCCATCGTGGTTCTGACCGGCGGACAGTCGCGCATAAAGGCAGCACTCGACCTTCTCAAGGAAAAGCACGGAAAGCGGCTGCTCATCAGCGGCGTAAATCCGTCCACGAACGAGAGAGCCTTGCAACGCGCCACCAATACTGAACCAGGCCTGTTCGACTGCTGCGTCGATCTCGACCGCTCCGCGCTCAACACGGTGGGCAACGCCACGCAAAGCGAGCGGTGGATTCGCGCCAATGGCTATCGCCGCGTGATCGTCGTCACCAATAATTACCATATTCCGCGCAGCATTCTGGAAATGTCGCACCGGATGCAGGATGTGGAATTCATTCCCTATCCCGTGACAAACGGCGAAAAGCGCGAGCATAGCTGGGTGTCGGAAGGCGACACGCTGCGGGTATTGTTCATCGAGTATGTCAAATATCTTGGCGCCGCCATCCGGGTCGGCTGGGCGTCGGCTTTCGATAACAGCGGCTGAAAGCAACCGTTTCTCTGAATGCGCGAAATCCGTATGGAAAAACCTGTGCGTCCTGATATATCGGGTGCCGTCGCTTTGAATGAAAGTTCTCAATTCCTCCGCGCCTGATCGATCCGCCCATGGTCCATGGGGAGAGAACAGGACTAGCCAAGGTCCTCGCCGATACGATGCTTCTCTATCTGCGCTCCATCCTGTTCAATCTGGCGTTCTATATCTGCACCATGGTGCAGATGATCGTCTATACACCCTTCTATTTTCTGCTGCCGCGCAAAAAGGCGTGGATCGTTCCGAAAATCTGGGCGCGCAGCAATTTGTGGCTTCAGAAGCATATTGCTGGCACCGACTATGTGATCGAGGGGCTGGAGAATATCCCGCAGGGCGCCTATATCGTTGCACCCAAGCATCAATCGGCCTGGGACACCTATGCCTTTCTGCCTCAGCTCGACGATCCGGTGCTCATCCTCAAACGCGAACTCATGCGCATTCCACTTTTCGGCTGGTATCTCGCCAAGATGGAAATGATTCCGGTGGATCGCGGTTCGCGCGTCAAGGCGCTGCACTCGATCACCACGGGAGCGCAAAAAGCCATCGCCGAAGGCAGGCAGATCCTCATCTACCCCGAAGGCACGCGCCGCGCGCCCGGTGCGCCGCCGCAATATAAATACGGCATCGTCCATCTTTACGAAGCGCTCGACCTTCCGGTTCTGCCGATTGCGCATAATGCCGGACTTTACTGGCCGCGCCGCAAATTCCTGCGCTATCCCGGCACTATCCGCTGCCGCATCCTGCCGCCCATTTCTCCTGGTTTGCCAAAGGAAGAATTCCTGCGCCGCCTGATCGATGCGACGGAGACGGCTTGTGACGATCTTCTGGTCGCGGCAAGCCGCGATCCCAACCCCCCGCCCATGCCACCAACCGCAGTCCAAAGGCTCAAAGAGCTTGGCGAGTAACTAGAGCGTTTTTCGATCTGATTGAATCAGATCGACGCTCTATCTCTTTGTTTTAGCGCGCATCTTATCCGAAAACCGCTTCACACTTTTCGGAATGCACTCTATCGCCGCGAGTTTACATGATTTTCCGTTCACTTATGCCCGGAACCACGACAATTCGTCGCGTTGGGTTGAACTTTCGTTTTTCTTGCACCCAACCCTGAAACCCGTTATCAGAGCGCGACACGAAAGGACACATCATGAATATTGATGCCATCTCCATCGGCTCCAATCCTCCCGAAGACGTCAACGTGATCATCGAAGTTCCTGTCGGCGGACAGCCGATCAAGTACGAGATGGACAAGCAGGCTGGCGCGCTGATTGTGGACCGCTTCCTCTATACGCCCATGACTTATCCGGGCAATTACGGCTTTGTGCCGCACACGCTTTCAGAAGACGGCGACCCGATCGACGTTCTGGTGTGCAACACCCGCCCGCTGGCTCCCGGCTGCGTGATCAATGTGCGCCCGATCGGCGTGCTGGTCATGGAAGACAATTCCGGCAAGGATGAGAAGATCATCGCCGTTCCTTCGCCGCATTTGACACAGCGTTATGAAAAGATACATGACTATTCCGATTTGCCGGAAATCACGCTCAAGCAGATTCAGCACTTCTTCGAGCACTACAAAGACCTCGAGCCCGGTAAATGGGTGAAGATCGGCGACTGGGGCGACGAAGACTATGCGCGCAAGTTCATTGTCGAGGCAATCGAACGCGCCAAGGGCAAGTAATCAGCCCATCCCCTGTTCAATAAAAACGCCCGGTCTATGCCGGGCGTTTTTATGTGTATATTTTACAGCAACGCCGGCAACAGCGTCGTCCACATGAACTGACGGATGAAAAAGATAATCAGCAGCAGAATGATCGGCGAAATGTCAATACCGCCCAGATTGGGCAAAAGACTGCGGATCGGGCGCAGGGCCGGTTCGGTCGCCTTGTAGAGAAAATCACCGATCGCAGCGACGAAACGATTGGAGGAATTGACGACATTGAACGCATAAAGCCATGAATAGATGGCGCTAGCGATGATGATCCATGTGTAAATGTCGAGCGCCAGATCAATGGTACGGAACAATGCGATCATAAAGGTCTCCTTGGCAATCGGAGCGGTGTAGATCAAAACTGACCCAGAAAGAACGCTCCAGCCCTTTGAATCTCTGCATCGTATTATCCAAATCCGGTCGGGTTCAAATGCGATGCTTTAGCCGAGATGTAGCGGTTGCTTTGAGCAAGAACAAGAGCATGAGATGCAAGCAATGCAACTTTAATACCCTTGTACCCTTGCGGAAGAAAGAAGGTGCTATTTACAACATTCCAGATACAGATTTTCTGCAATGCCTGCTTAGGCGCCGGTTTGTCGGCGATATTCGTCCGGCGTGACCCCCATCAGTTTGCGGAACATCGCGATGAAGGCCGAGGCACTAGCATAGCCAAGGTCAAGCGCCACATGCTCGACTTTTTCGCCCTTTTCAAGCAGTGGCATTGCTTTCAGCGTTCGTAGGCGTTGCTTCCATTCGGGGAAGCTCATACCCAGCTCCTGCTTGCAGCGGCGCATGAGCGTGCGTTCAGACGTGTTTGCAAAACGGGCAAGCTCGTGAAGCGTGCGATTGTCACTGGGGTCAGCCTCCAGAACGGATAGGATTTTGCGAAGCGCAGGATCGCTGCTCGAAGGCAGATAGGACCCGGCACATGGCGCAATAGCTAGCTGGTCGAGCAGCGTATGCAGTAGCCGCGTCTCCTGCGGGAGCTGCGGTTGCGACGGCTTTTTCATGCGCAGATGTTCCAGCAAGGTGCGGATCAGCGGGGTCAGGCTCAGCGCACAGGCTTTCACAGGCATGTCTGCACACAACTCTTCAGCCACATAGAGCGAGCAGTAGCACGCTTCCTGGCGGTTGAGCCCTTGATGCTCGATATGTGGAGGAAGCCATATTCCATACTGTGGCGGAGCCAGCAGGTGGTTTTCACCTATGCGCACTTCCATCACACCGGTGAAGGAATAGACAAATTCACCCCAATGATGGCGATGCATGGGATAGCGTGCAGCCGGTGGCATGCAGGCAGTTCGAAAGAACAGCGGTTCCGGCAAGGCTTCCGTAAAGGGAGGCTGATGAGTGGCTTTCAAGGCGATTACCGCCATTGTGGCAATCCTGCGTTAGATCTTGTCAGTTTTAAGCTATATATATTATATCCGCCAAGGATACATCAATTGTTCGGATAAATCATAAGGATTCGGACAATGGAGCGGAAGCCTGTCGACACGCATGCGTTTGGTCTGATGCTTTTCGTTTGTATCAGCCTTGGCTTGCAGCAAGTCCTGCTGAAGATGACGGCTGCGGATATTTCGCCTTTGTTCCAGATTGCTCTGCGCTCTGGTGTCGGAGCAGCGTTGATTGCAGCCGTAATGATCACGCGCAGGGAAATCCTGACGATAGAAAACGGCATCTGGAAACCGGGCTTGCTGGTCGGTTTGCTATTTGCACTGGAGTATCTTTTTTTGGGCGAGGGGCTGCGGCTGACCTCGGCTACCCGTGCTGTGGTTCTGCTCTATACTGCGCCAATCTTTGCAGCACTCGGCTTGCATCTTCTCGTTCCGTCGGAGCGTCTGACACCCATGCAATGGGGCGGCATCGGCATCGCCTTTGCGGGAATAGCAATTGCTTTTCTGCTGCGCGGCGCGACCGTTCATGGCGATCTCCATGCAGTGCTCTTTGGTGATGCACTTTGCCTGCTTGCGGGCGTTACATGGGGAGCGACAACGATTGTGGTCCGTGGCTCGCGCCTTGCCGCGCTGCCTGCCAGGCAGACCTTACTTTATCAGTTGCTGATCGCCTTTGTGACTTTGTCTATTGCCTCTATAGTAATGGGACAGGCTCAAATTAATTGGAGCGGCGTATTGATAGGCAGCTTCACATTTCAGGCCTTCATTGTTTCCTTTGCCGTATTTCTTGTCTGGTTCCATCTCCTGCGACTTTACCGTGCATCACAGTTGGGATCGCTTTCCTTCATGACACCGATTTTTGGTGTCATTTTAAGTGCGGTCATCTTGGACGAGCCGATTGAGGCTAGTTTTGTGGTCGGCACGGCACTGGTGATAACAGGTCTCATGGTCGTTAATGGCAAGGATGCACTGGCCGATTTTGTCCGTAGATACAGGCGAAGCTGACAGCGATCAATCAGGCCGCGTCATGCGTCTGCCGTTCAGCGGCCGGGCGGATCAGTTCGTTGATATGTTCGAGCGCATGATCGCGCACCCGCATATTGCGCAGGTGTTCCAGCGTATTGACGACATAATCGACATTTGCTCCCGCTTCCCCATGTGCCGCCGCGATGATCGCCGCTGCATCCGCCCCCGTGAGCCCGCCCGCATATTGCGCGTGGTGCCGGTCGGCCACATAGGTCACGGCCCTGACGTCACGGCCATCGGCAAGCCGCAGGCGCAGCCATTTCTCGTGGTAGACCCGATTGGACATCTCCCGCTCGCGCAAATAGACCATCACCTCGTCCGTCATATCACCCGGCACGCGGAAGGCTATGCCAAGGCATGAGCCTCCGGCATCAAGCCCCAGTACCAGGCCGGGATGGTCAGGTGTTCCCCGATGAACATGGGAATAGATGCACAGGGTGCGGCGATAGCCATGCAATCGCGCGCGTACAGTTTCCACATGCGCAAACCCCGGCCGCCACATCAAGGAGCCGTAGCCGAATACCCAGAAATCATTGATATGGTGCTTGTCGGTGCGCATTGTCATGACGATATCAATATTTATTCAATAATGGCCATTTTTCGTCAATAATCTCCATAATCCCCGCTTTTTTTGACGAGCTGAACTTCACAAGACTCAATCCTGCCATAATATAGCCACCAGTTGAGAGGAGCAGAATAGGGTCGCCGGAACATTTTCGGGAAGTCCGGCACATCGCCGTATCGACCCATTATCCGATTGAAAGCAGGGCATTTTCAATGGTGCAAACTGGAACTGAAGCCAAGAAATCCAGAACGCGCCCTATAACGATTGCGATCGTTTTTCTTGTCCTCATCGCCGCTTATACGGCAGGCTGGTTCTACGTTGCCAGCCAGCTCGAAACCCGCGCCAGAGCCGATATGGCCAAACTGTCGGCCCAGGGCGTCGGTGTAGGTTGCGAAGATTTGCATATGGGCGGCTATCCGTTGCGCGTCAACGTGGTTTGCACCAGCATTTCATGGCAGCGGCCTTCCGCCGGCATGGCATTTCGCGCCGGACGCTTCACTTCCGGCTCACCGGTTTATGCGCCGCGCTCGCTGCGCAACGAACTGGCTGGCCCGGCTTTCATCGAGTTTCCAGGGCTGGAGCCGCTTGAGGTCAACTGGAGCGAATTCACCTCCAATACCCGCCTTGCCCGCCCCTTCCCCACCGAAATCGAACTGGATGCCCGCGATGTCACGGTTGGCCGGCGGACGGAAACGACCACCACAAAACCCATCGGCACGCTGGAGCAGATGAATTTCCAGATGAGTAGTTCAGGCGATCTGCTCAACGTCAACGGACGCTTCGCCGCCTTCAAGCTTGCGCCCTCCATCATCGGCAATGCGAAAAGCCCGGAAATCGACGGCCTCGCCGATATTCAGATTGCCGACGCTGCGACGCTGCTTGCTCCCAGCCCTTCACCGCTCAACGAGCGCTTGCGCGGCCATAGCGGCGTAATCAATCGGGCATTTCTCTCCATGCCCAATGGCGCCATGGTTTCAGTGGTTGGACCTTTTTCCGTGGACATGGAAGGGCTGGTCGATGCCGATCTGAAGGTTACGATGGTTAACCCGCATTCCTTCGCGCAGGCCGGGCAAACGCTTTTCCCCGAACAGGGCGGCAATATCGCCACTGTGCTTTTTGCGCTTTCCGCCATGCCAAAGGACGAAAACGGCAATCCCGTGCTGGAGATTGCCGTTCGCAAAGGCCGAGCCAAAGCAGGTTTTATTCCGCTGGGCCGCCTGCCGGAATTTTGAGCGCTTCGCTTTTAGGCTGCGCGGCCTGACGGCCGAAATCAGGCGCATCAATCTCCTGACCCGCATCGATGATGCCGCGACGAACGGCGCGCGTGCGGGTGAAAAGATCAAACAGTGCGTCGCCATCGCCCCAGCGGATCGAGCGCTGCAAGGAAGCCAGATCTTCCGAGAAGCGCCCCAGCATTTCAAGGATGGCATCCCTGTTATGCAGGCAGACATCGCGCCACATCGTCGGGTCGGATGCGGCCAGACGAGTGAAATCGCGGAAACCGGATGCCGAATATTTGATGACTTCCGATTTTGTTACCTGCTCCAGGTCGCTGGCCGTTCCGACAATATTGTAGGCGATGATATGCGGCAGATGCGACACGATAGCCAGCACCAGATCGTGGTGCTGCGGGTCCATCCGATCGAGGCGCGAGCCGCAGGCAACCCAGAAAGCGGTCAGCTTTTCAAGCGCTGCCGCATCCGTTTCAGGCAAGGGCGTGAGGATGCACCAGCGATTGGTGAACAGCTCGGCAAAGCCTGCATCCGGCCCAGAATACTCCGTACCCGCCAGCGGATGGCCCGGAATGAAGTGAACGCTTTGCGGCAACTCCGGCTGCATCTGCGCGATCACCGACGCTTTGGTGGAACCGACATCGGTGACGATGGCCCCCGGCTTGAGATTGGTTGCGATCTGGCGCGCAACCGTGCCGGATGAGCCGACCGGCACCGAGACGATGACGAGATCGGCGTCGCGCACAACCTCGGCGCTATCGGTGCTGTAGCTGTCGCCGAGGCCAAGCTCTTCGGCACGCTTGAGGGTTTCAGCGCTGCGCGTGGCGATAGCGATATGACCCGCAAGCTTTTCGCGGCGGATGACGCGCGCCAGTGATGAGCCTATGAGGCCGACGCCGACCAGTGCAATTTTGTCAAAATGGATCGTAGACATTGTTCTATTTTAAAAACTCTGTGAGAGCGGCCACGACGCCGCGATTGGCTTCTTCCGGTCCGACTGTCATGCGCAGCGCGTTGGGGAAACCGTATCCGCCAACGCGGCGCAGGATATAGCCGCGCCGTGAGAGCCACTCATCCGCCTTGTCCGCCGTGTGGGCGGCATCCTCGGGGAAATGGATCAACAGGAAGTTCGTCACCGATGGCGTGACGCGCAGGCCAAGCTTCGTGAATTCATCGCTCAGCCATGCCAGCCATTTTTCATTATAGGCCACCGACTTTTCGACATGGGCGCGGTCGCGGATCGCAGCCGAGCCTGCGGCAATCGCCGCCGAGTTCATGTTGAAGGGACCGCGAATGCGGTTGACCGCATCGATGACATGCAGGGGGCCATACATCCAGCCGATACGCAGGCCCGGCAGGCCATGGATTTTCGAGAATGTGCGCGTCATGACGACATTCTCGCTCGACGAGACCAATTCGAGGCCGGCCTCGTAATCGTTGCGGCGCACATATTCGGCATAGGCCGCATCGAGCACCAGCAGGACATGCTTCGGCAGGCTGGCATGCAGGCGGCGCACTTCCTCGAACGGCAGATAGGTGCCGGTCGGGTTGGCCGGATTGGCGATGAAAACCAGCTTCGTGCGCGCCGAAACACCAGCCAGGATCGCATCCACATCGATGTGCTCATCCTTTTCGCGCACCGTGACGGGCGTAGCGCCCGCAGCCATCGTCTGGATTTTATAGACGGCAAAGCCATGCTCGGTGATAATAGCTTCATCGCCGGGCGCAAGATAGGTCTGGCACAGAAGCCCCAGCAGCTCATCCGAGCCGTTGCCGCAGATAATATTGGCGACATTGAGCCCCTGCACTTCGGCGATAGCCTGACGCAGCGCCAGCGCCTGCCCGTCGGGATATATGGACAGATGGTCGGTACAATATCGATAGGCCTCGATCGCATGGGGGCTGGGGCCGATCGGCGTCTCGTTGGAGGAAAGCTTATAGACCTTGGCAACACCTTCCACATGCTCCTTGCCCGGCACATAGGCTGCGATATCGAGCAGGCCTGCCTTGGGCTGGGGACGGGTGAGGTTTTGCTGTTCGGTCATGATTTGGCTCCGCCAAAAGGACTAATGATAAGGTTACGCAGGGGGCATAAACCGCCATCGCGCGCAAGTCGAGGAAAACCTTATCTGCCTGCGCTAACTGTCTTTGCGCAAGCCCCCGACTGGCCTGCCGTGCGGTGCCAGCACCGGCACGAAGACCCGGCGCGAGGAACGCTGTGCCACCGGGAGTCCCTGATAGAGCCGCTTCTGAGCTTCAACCACCAGCACCCCGGCGAAAAGCGGCCACAGCCTCCGTCCCATCCCCTCCAGCGCCATGCAGGGACGGATCATCCAGCGCCGGGTTACGGGCGGAAAATGCAGAGAATTGCTGAGCGCGCTGACAGTGAAATTGGCTTCGCGCAGCAGCGCCGCCAATTGCGTGCGGCTATAGGGACGCCCGCTGCCAAACGGCGTATGGTCGAGACGCGCCCAGACGCCGCGCCGGTTGGGCACCACGATCACAAGCCGCCCATTGGGCGCCAGCACACGCCACATCTCTTTCAGCGTTTCAGCAGCGTTTTCGGCATATTCAAGCGCATGCACCATCAATATACGGTCAATCGAGGAATCAGGCAGCGGCAATTCCTCATCGAAAACCAGCACGGTCGCGGATTTTTCCATCGAAGGCCACGCAATCGCACCCTGACCGGCAGGCATGAAAGCGAAGCTGCGCTCGGTATCGGCGCTGAAACGGTCGAGATAGGGTAGGCTGTAGCCAAGCCCCACCAGCCGTTCGCCCGGCACAGGCTCCCACAGTGCGGTCAGCGCCATGCGGATGGCGCGCTCGGTCAGATGGCCAAGCGTTGTGTCGTAAAAGGCGCGTAATTCGATAATGTCCGGGTGCATGTCGGCAGGCTATCCCAAATCGCTGCAATGGGAAATGGATAAGCCATACTCCGATTTGCGCAACGGGCTGTAATTTTACAAAACAATGCTATAGACCGTGGCTTTCAAGCCCTCGCGGCGCCAAGATCAGGAGACCGGCAGATGCCAGAAGTCGGCGGCAAGACCATAGACGTGCTTTTCAGCGCGGAAGAAATCGCCTCGCGAAATCTCGCGCTTGCGCAGGATATTGCAAGACATAAATTTCACGATCTTCTGACGGTTTCCATCCTCAAGGGATCGTTTATTTTCGCAGCCGATCTTATCCGCGCCATGCATAATGCCGGTATCGAGCCTGACGTCGAATTCATCACCGTATCAAGTTATGGCGCGGGCAAGACCAGCGGCGAAGTCCGCCTTCTGCGCGATATAGACAGCGATGTGCACGACCGCGACGTGCTGCTGATCGATGATATTCTCGAATCGGGCAAGACGCTGAAATTCGTGCGCGACCTGATGCTCGAACGCGGGGCGCGCAGTGTCAGCATCGCCGTGCTGCTCGACAAAAACATGCGGCGCAAGGTCGATCTCAATGCGGACTTCGTGGCCTTTGAATGCCCGGATTATTTCGTCGTCGGCTATGGCATGGATGTGGCTCATGCCTTCCGCCAATTGCCCTATGTCGGGCATGTGAGGGACTAACTTCAGTCGAATTTCAGCAGCCGCTGAAGATATTCCTTCTCCATCTGCGGCGTCAGCGCATTGCCGAGCTTGCGGCGGATTTCATCAAGGATTTCGCGTGCGCGCTGAATATCGATCTCGCCCGGTATCTTGACGTCATTGCCAAAATCCGGGCCGCCATTACCAGGCTGGCGGCCAAGCGGATCGCGTCCGTTCTGACCGTTCTGGCCCTGGCCGTCCTGCCCCATGGCCTGCTGCATCTGGCGCATCATGTCACGACCGCCACGCCTGAGCGCATCGAGCGCATTTCCCTGCTCGTCGCTTGCTTCCGAACCTTCGCTGCGACCGAGCGCGTCACCGGCATTGCCCATGGATTTTCCTGCATCGGAGAAATCCTGATTGGGATCGATACCCATGCTCTTGAGATCATCGGTCAGCCTTTGCAGTTCCGATTGAAGACCTTGCTGGCGTTGCTGCAATTTGCGCATGGCTTCCGCCATTTCCGGCGGCACATCACCTGATGGACCGCCCTGCTGCGATCCGCCGTCTCCCAGCATGCCGTCATCGCCGGGGAATGGCTGGTCTTCCCAGAACTCGCCGTCGCTGCCGCCAAACTGCTGCTGCATCTGCTGGTCGAGTTTGAACGTCTCGTTCATCAATTGCTGCTGCTTGCGCATCATTTCGCCAAGCTTGTTCATCTGCTGCTGCATCTGTCCCGCCTGGCCCTGCTGTCCCTGCCCTTGCTGGCCGGGCTGCGCCTGCTGTCCCATTTGCAGATTGTTCATCAGTTCCTGCAATTGCGACAAAAGCTGTTCGGCCTGATCGCGCGAGCCCTGGCGCGCCAGATTTTCGATCTGGTCCATCATGCGTTGCAGATCCTTGTCCGTCAGCATCCGCGCATTCGGATCCATAGGCGTGTTGCGGGCATTGGGGTTTTGCTGCTGGCGCTGGGCAAACTCACGCAGGAAATCCTGCATCGCCTTGCGCAGTTCCGCCGAAAGTTTTTCGATCTCCTCCTGCGAAGCGCCGCTCTGAAGCGCATCGCGCAATGCTTCCTGCGCCTGCCGCAGCCGCCTTTCCGCCGCCGACAGATTACCGTCTTCAATACCCCGCGCCACCTGCCACATATAATCTGCCGTATCGCGCAGGGCGTCGTCGCCTGTGGCAAGGCGGAGCCTGCTGTGGATGGTTGCAAGCCCCAGATAATGGGCCATGTTCTGAATGGTTTCTTCCGGGCGCAGCATGAGCGCCGACAGCATATCGCGCACATGATCGCGCTGCATGGCGTCGAGCGCCAGAATACGGCGTTGCTCGACAATGGCGCGCGCCAGCGGATTGGAGAAAGGCCGCTCCGGCAGCGTTATGATCTTCGTCTCGCTACGAGCGCCATTGCCTGCGGCATCGGTGACGACCAGCGTCAGCGCCACTTTCTCGCCTGCCCACGGATGCTCGGTCAGGTCCTTGGCAGTCGTAGCCTCTTTGGTTCCGCGTCTGGGCAGGGCCAATGGCAGTTCCGGCGCATCGTAAAGAGGTAGCGCTTGCTCTTCCTCTTCCTCGTCCATATCAAGCGGCACGATTTCGCCATAGGCCTTGGCCGGACCATAATCGTCGTGGATCTCATAGGCAAGCTGCAAGGTGCCGTTGAGCGCGCGGCCAGGCTCCTTGGTGAAGCGGATAGTGGGCGGATTGTCGGGCGTTACCGCGAAGCTCCACTGCGCGCTGGTGCGTGACAGCGACAATGTCTCATTCTGCTGGAGATCGTAGCGGAAATTGCGGCTGCCATCGACCACGGCCTGCTCTGCTGCGGCCTGTTCGCTCTCCCTGGGCGAGTCGGAGGGAGCGACGGGCGCAATTTCACGGCTATGACCCGTGGCATCGGTTGCCGTAAGGCGTTCGGAACCACCACCGATCACGCGAATGGAAACGATGCTTCCCTGCGGGACGCCTATAGTTCCTGCGGTCGCAGCGGCTTGCTCATCCGCACTTAGAAAAATCGGCGCGCGTCCCGTATAAGCGGGCGGTGTCACCCATGCATCGATGCGCGCAATAGCCGTATCTCCGCCCGGACGGATATTGAAGGCATCGGCAATATGTCCGCTGCCAGAGCCGAAACTATAGGCAAAAGCGGTCACGAAAAGCAGGGCTATGACGGCGCGCAGCCCCAGCGGATCGCGTTCGGGAACGCGCGGACGCGGCAGGCCGGATTGCAGCCCCTTGAGCCGTTCGGCCATGCGGCGCTGATGCTCGCGCCACAGCGCGACCGTGAAGGGATCGTTTGCGCCCGTTGCCATATGTCCGCTCTGCACCGCCAGCGGTTCGTGAACAAGGCCGTTCGCCTTCTCGATATGCGCGGTAATCTCAAGAGCCGTGGGAGAGCGGAAGCGCGACGGCAGATAGAGCCCCGCCAGCGCCGCCACGGCAAACAGGGCGAGAACGGCGATATGCAGCCAGCGCGGCATGAGCGCGAAAAGACCGAACCAGCTCAGACTGGCAAAAAACGCAGCCAGCGCGATCAGCGGCAGCACCAGCGGCCAGAGTCTTTCAAATCCGATGATGAGAACACTGCGCAGATGCAGGCGGCGCAAGGATGCACCTTCGCCGGAAAACAGGCGAAGCAGTGCATCACGCTTGCGTGTACGCAAGTCCTTGCTGTTTTCGCTGCGCTGCGTCATCCGGGCTTTCTGCTGCGTGTTCCGGTTAAGTCCTCATACTTAGAATAACACGCATCATGGCAAAGACGAGGCTTACGTCGATAAATCAGAGCCAATCCGGCACGGAATCGAGTGCCAGCAATTCCTCATAGGTGCGGCGCGGCCGGATGATATGATAACGGTCGCCATCCACAAGCACTTCCGGCACCAGAAGGCGGCTATTATAGGTGCTCGACAGAACCGCGCCATAAGCCCCGGTCGTGCACACGGCGATCAGATCGCCCGGCGCAGGCTTCGCCACTTCACGATCAAGCCCGATATAATCGCCGGTTTCGCAAACAGGCCCCACGAAATCGGCGCGAATGCGCGGCGCGTTGTCGGCTGGCACCCTGACCGGCTTGATCTCGTGAAAAGCCTCGTAAAGCGTGGGGCGGATGAGGTCGTTCATCGCCGCATCGACGATAATGAAATTCTTCGCGTCGCCTTCCTTCACGAAGATGACTTCCGTCACCAGAAGCCCGGCATTGCCGACGATCAGGCGCCCCGGCTCGAACAGGGTTTTCAGGCCCAACGGCTTGATGTGCCTTGCAACGATTTCCGCATAGGCCACCGGCAGCGGCGGAGGATTGTTGTCGGTGCGATATGGAATGCCAAGCCCGCCGCCGACATCGACGTGGCGGATATTGTGGCCGTCAGCCTGCAATTCCTTGACCAGTTCCGCCATCAGCGCAAAGGCATTGTCGAAGGGTTCGAGATCGATGATCTGGCTGCCAATATGCATATCGATGCCGACCACATCCAGACCGGGCAGGCTGGCCGCGCGCGCATAGGCTTCGCGCGCCTTGACGCGGGGAATGCCGAATTTGTTTTCGGATTTTCCGGTCGAAATCTTGGCGTGGGTTTTTGCGTCCACATCCGGGTTGATGCGCAGCGATACGGATGCTCTCTTGCCAAGCGTTACAGCGCGGGCAGAGAGTATTTCCAGCTCCGGTTCCGATTCAACATTGAAGCAGTAGATGCCTGTTTCAAGCGCGAAATCCATCTCCTGCGGCGTCTTGCCGACGCCGGAAAAGACGATTTTGTTTGCTGGAATGCCTGCGGCGAGCGCACGACGGATTTCGCCTTCCGAGACCGTATCGGCGCCCGCGCCAAGCTTCGCCAGCGTCTTCAACACTGCCAGATTGGAATTGGCCTTCAACGCATAGGCGACCAGCGTGTCCATATCGGCGAAAGCTTCGCTGAAAACGCGGTAATGGCGCTCGATAGTAGCGCGGGAATAGACGTAAAAAGGTGTACCGACAACCTTCGCGATTTCAGGAAGGCCGACATTTTCGGCGTGAAGCACGCCGCCACGATATTCGAAATGATTCACGGGAAACAGCCCCCTGTCAGGTCAAGGATTACAATAGCTTGTCGAGAATGAAGGGCTTGTCTTCCTTCGGCTTTTCAATCGTGCGGCCCTGATCGTTGGTGATCGTCGCGGCTGGCGGCGGCTCAAGCGGTCCCTTGCGTCCGCAGGCGGCGAGTGTAGCCGCAAGCGCTGCGATCAGAAGCACGGAGGAAATGGCGGAGCGGCCTGTCATCAGCTTTGTTCCCTGAAATCTGTCTATGGGGTTAGCTCTAACCCAAAATAATCGAAAGTGAAATCGCTCTTAATCGAGTTCGAAAGTTGCGATCACCGGCACATGATCGGAAGGGCGCTCCCATCCGCGCGCTTCGCGCAATATCTGCAAGCCTTTTATATCGCCCTCAAGGTCAGCGGAACCCCAGATATGATCGAGCCTGCGACCGCGATCCGACACGTCCCAGTCCTTGGCCCGGTAACTCCACCATGTAAAGATTTTCTCATCCGCCGGAATGAGGTGGCGCATAAGGTCGCTCCAGCCGCCCTTGACGCGCAGATCTTCCAGCGTTTCCGTCTCGATCGGCGTGTGGCTGACGATCTTGAGAAGCTGCTTGTGCGACCAGACATCGTTTTCCAGCGGCGCAATATTGAGATCGCCCACCAGAAGCGATGAATAGCCGTCCGGCTTCTGCGCGACGATAGCCCGCATTTCCTCAAGGAAGGAAAGCTTGTGGGCAAATTTCGGATTGATTTCAGGATTGGGCTCGTCGCCGCCCGCAGGCACGTAGAAATTATGGATGCGCAGCTTCTTGCGCCCCGCTTCCACCACGGCGCTCAAATGGCGGCAGTCGCCCATGTCGCAAAAGCCGATCTTTTCGACTTCGCCCAACGGATGCCGGGAAATGGTCGCGACGCCATGATAGCCCTTCTGGCCGCTGATTTCGACGTGCTCATAGCCGAGCGCGCGGAACGGCTTGAACGGAAACAGATTGTCGGGACATTTGGTTTCCTGGAGACACAGAACGTCCGGCTGGTAATCGCGCAGGAACTGCTCGACCAACGGCATGCGCAGGCGCACGGAATTGATATTCCAGGTAGCAACGGAAAAACCCATGGGAAAGACTCGCGACAATCAGAAGATGGTCGCGAAACTAACCATTTATTGGATGAATGCAACCACGCTCGAAAGGATCAGCGCTGCTTGGTTTTCGTCGCGATGCGCTTGTAATCAATCTTGAACATATCGTCGGTGAAACGCACGCCGGTGCGCAGGTTGAAAACCATCACTGTGGTATCAAGATTCTGCGCGTCGGTGATCGTCCACTGCTTGAGCTCGAAATTATTCGGATCAAACATCATCGTGATGGTCGAGTTGCCGAACATCGATTTGTCGCCGACTACCAGCGTCGTCATGTCCGGCTCCTGCTTCACGCTTTGGAGACGACCGCCGCCCAGATTGATGCGGTCGGCGAGAAGCATGTTGAGCGGCGTGGTCGAAAGTGCATAGAGGTCCCACGTATCGAGCTTGCGATTGTTGATGACCACCTGATTGCCGTCGGAAATCACGCGGATGGGCGAATTATTGTAGTTGAATCGAATCTTGCCCGGACGCTCGATATAGAATGTGCCGCCGGTCTGCTCGCCCTTGGGGCCGAACTGCACGAATTCTCCCGTCATGGTGCGCACTGCCGAGAAATGATCGGCGATCTTCTGCGCTGCCGCCGCACCGCTGACGCCCTGTGCCATGGCCGCACCCGGCACAAAAGCAGGCATGGCAACGCCGAGCGCCAAGGCTCCTGCAGCCGCTACTACCGCAAGACGTCCGGCTTTTGCCCAGGCAGAGAGACGGGCGCGAAACGGGGAGAATATCATCGACAAACCTTTTCTTTTTCTCACTTTTTCAGGCTAATGCGCTACTTTGTCTCTAGTGTGGCAGGCCTGGCCCCAGGGCCGTCGAGATTGCCGCTCTGGCACAGACGCTAAAATTCGTCGTCCTCGGTCGGCACCAATATCTCGCGCTTGCCCGCATGGTTGGCCGGGCTGATGATACCCTCCTCTTCCATGCGCTCGATGATCGAGGCAGCGCGGTTATAGCCGATGCCGAGACGACGCTGGATATAGGAAGTCGACGCCTTCTTGTCGCGCAGCACCACAGCCACCGCCTGATCGTAAGGGTCGTCGGAATCCTCAAGGCTGGAGGTTCCGTCGGGGCCGCTGCCGCCCTCATCTTCTTCATCCTCGGTGATCGCATCAAGATATTCCGGCACGCCTTGCAGCTTGAGGTGCTGAACAATACGCTCGACTTCGTCGTCGCCCACGAAAGGCCCGTGCACGCGCTGTATACGCCCGCCGCCCGCCATGAACAGCATATCGCCCTGCCCCAGCAATTGTTCGGCGCCCTGCTCGCCCAGAATCGTGCGGCTGTCGATCTTCGACGTGACCTGAAACGAAATACGGGTGGGGAAATTCGCCTTGATGGTGCCGGTGATGACATCGACCGACGGGCGCTGCGTCGCCATAATGACATGGATGCCCGCCGCACGCGCCATCTGCGCCAGCCGCTGCACCGTGCCTTCAATATCCTTGCCCGCAACCATCATCAGATCGGCCATTTCGTCGATGATGACGACAATATAGGGCATGGGTTCGAGATCGAGCTGCTCGGTCTCATAGACCGCCTCGCCGGTATTGCGGTCGAAGCCGGTCTGCACGGTGCGCTCGATCTGCTCGCCCTTCTTCTGCGCCTGACCCACGCGCTGGTTGAAGCCGTCAATATTGCGCACACCGAGTTTCGACATCTTGCGATAGCGGTCTTCCATCTCGCGCACGGTCCATTTGAGCGCCACGACCGCCTTCTTCGGATCGGTCACGACCGGCGTCAGCAGATGCGGAATACCGTCATAAATGGAGAGTTCCAGCATTTTCGGGTCGATCATGATCAGGCGGCATTCATCCGGCGTCATGCGATAAAGCAGCGACAGGATCATGGTGTTGATGGCCACCGACTTGCCGGAGCCGGTGGTGCCTGCCACCAGCAAATGCGGCATCTTGGCAATATCGGCAATCACCGGCTCGCCATTGATCGTCTTGCCAAGCGCCAGAGCGAGCCTTGCTTTCGATTGCTCGAAATCGCGACTGGCCAGCATTTCGCGCAGGTAGACCATTTCGCGCTTCTGGTTGGGAAGCTCGATCCCGATCACATTGCGACCCGGAACCACCGCCACGCGCGCGGCAATGGCACTCATGGAGCGGGCAATATCATCGGCAAGGCCGATGACGCGCGACGATTTGATACCCGGCGCAGGCTCAAGCTCATAAAGCGTAACCACCGGTCCCGGTTTTACATTAATGATCTCACCGCGCACGCCGAAATCTTCCAGCACGCCTTCAAGCAGCCGAGCATTCTGCTCCAGCGCATCGCGCGAAAGCGTCGCATCACGCTGCACGAGCTTGGGTTCGGCAAGGAAATGCAGCGCGGGCAATTCGAATGCACCGCCTTCTTTAAGGAATGAAGGCTGCGCCTCGCGCTGGATGCGCGCACCCTTCCGCGGCGTGGGCGCGCGTTCTCCCACCCGCGTCTTGCCGCGCGCAGGCGGCGCGTCGTGCCACTCCTGCCCGGCAAGCGGGGCATCATCCATATCGAAAGGCGGCTCGCCCTCGTCGGGTCCATCGAACCCCGGCTCGCGGCGCAGCCCATTGCGCGTTTGCGCATCACGTATATCGTCGAATTCATTATCGCGCGGCTTGCGGCGACCCAATCCTGTAAGGCGCTTGAAGCTCGCCGATATGCTCAACGCCATATGGGTCAGCGCGCCGATCACCTGGAAACCGCCGCCGGAAACGGCTTCCTCGTCGCCCTCGCTATCATCATCTTGAGCTGTGGCACGCGGGGCCACCGGCATTGCAGGATTGACCATCGAATGACTGCCGCCGATTATGCCGCTGGCAAACAGGCACAGCCAGAGCGCGGGCACGGCCAGCACCAGCGCAATAACCGATGCGATTGTTCCCTGCGGAAATTCACCCAGAAACATTCCGGGAATGCGCAGCATCATATCGCCGAAAACGCCGCCAAGCCCGATCGGCATCGGCCAGCTTTCGGGCACGGCAAAACAGCTTGCAATTGCAGCAAACAGCAATGCTGCACCCAACCATGCGAAGCTGCGCTTACCCATCCGCCCGATATTTCCGCGCGTAACCAGCAGTAAAGACCACACCGCCAGCGGCAGCAGAGCAGGCACGCTGGCCAGTCCGAAGAACTGCATGGCGAGATCGGAAAAGACCGCGCCCGGATAGCCGAGCGCATTGGTGACAGGATTGCCGGTGGCATGGCTGAAGCTTGGATCGGCCACATTCCATGTCGCCAGCGCCCCGACAGCCATAGCCGCCAGCGCAAGCAGTGCCAGTCCCAGCAGGATATAGATCTGCCTGCGGAAAATATTTACCAGCCTTAGCCTGTCTTCTGAAATCCGCTCGTCACGCAGCGGGTATGAGGGCGAATATCCTTGCCGCATATAGCCTGTCCCGAACCGTCTGATCGCCCCCGGCCAAACGCCGGGAGCACAATGAATCGGGCCGATCCTAGAACAGCGATGGTTAATTCCCCATTAACCATGCATCCCATCCGCCATCAGGCTATTGCACGGACTCGCCATGCAGGGCGATATCCAGGCCTTCGATCTCGGCCTGCTTGCCCGGACGCAGCCCCATCACGGCCTTTACCGCGTAAAGGATGATTGCGGTTGCAACCGCGGTATAGGCGACGGTAACCGCCGCGCCGAAAAGCTGCTTGGCTACGCTTGCATCGGCGGAAGCGGGATTGATGGCCGCATCGGCAAACACGCCAGTCAGGATTGCGCCGACAAAGCCGCCGACCCCATGCACGCCGAAAGCATCGAGAGAATCGTCATAGCCCAGCACATGCTTGATCCTGACCGCTGCGGCGTAGCAGACCGCACCTGCAATAACACCCAGAATGAGCGCGCCGGTCGGATTGACGAAACCGGCAGCAGGCGTGACGGCAACAAGACCGGCCACCGCACCCGAAATGATGCCGAGAATGCTGGGCCTGCCCGAAATCGCCCATTCCACGAACATCCAGGCCAGAGCAGCGCCTGCGGTTGCGACCTGCGTATTGAGCATGGCGACGGCGGCAAGAGAATTCGCGCCTAAGGCCGAACCGGCATTGAAACCGAACCAGCCGACCCAGAGCAGCGCCGCGCCGATGACCGAAAGAACAAGATTATGCGGGGCCATATTCGTGTGGCCGTAACCGTCACGCTTGCCGATGATGAGCGCTGCGACGAGACCAGCGACACCGGCATTGATGTGCACCACCGTACCGCCCGCAAAATCGAGCACGCCGTCCGAGCCAAGGAAGCCGCCGCCCCAGACCCAGTGTGCGACGGGGATATAGACGATGAACAGCCATAGCGTCAGAAAAACCAGCATGGAAGAAAACTTCATACGTTCGGCGAAGGAACCTGCAATCAGCGCCGGGGTAATGATCGCAAAGGTCATCTGGAAGGTGATGAAGAGATATTCGGGAATGGTGCCGGTGAGCGATTCCATTGTCACGTCCGCAAAGAACGCTTTCGACAAGCCGCCAATATAGGCATTCATCACGCCGCCATCGGTAAAGGCCAGCGAATAGCCTGCGACCATCCATAATACCGACATAAGACAGGCGATGGCGAAGCTCTGCATCACCGCCGAGAGCACGTTTTTCTTGCGCACCATGCCGCCATAGAAAAGCGCAAGGCCCGGAATGGTCATCATCAGGACCAGCGCGGTCGAGATCAGCATCCATGCCGTGTCCCCCGTATCCAGCGCCGCTACCGGGCCGGCACTTTCCTGCGCCAGCGCCCCGCCTGCGGAAATGAGCAGCGCGGAAAGTGCTCCCAGCGCCGCTTGCCTGTTTCTTCCTGTCATGAACATAGAATTTCTCCATAATAGCGGCTTCCAAGCGCGCCTGCGCCAGAAAGTCCATTCAAACAGGGAGAAACAAGAATCATGCCAGTTGCTCAAAAGCCTGCACAAACAACAGAAAAGACCGGCGGCGTCCGGTTCTGCTGCGCAATTGCGGCGCGCGCTTTCTTACATCATTGCGTAAATTTTAACCGTGCATCGGAGGTCTGATTGTTTTTTAATCACGCCTTTCCTCATGCACACGGATCAATCCTTCCTGTGCGACAGAGGCGATCAGCACACCGTCGCGCGTATACAGCGCGCCGCGATTGAAGCCGCGCGCACCAGAAGCGCTTGGCGTATCCTGCGTATAGAGCAGCCAGTCATCAAGCCGCGACGGGCGATGAAACCACATCGCATGATCAAGGCTTGCTGCCTGCAATTCACGGTCGAAAATGCTGCGGCCATGCGGGTGCAGCGAAGTATCGAGCAGCGTCATATCTGATAGGTAGGCAAGAATTGCCGCCTGAAGCGCGCGATTATCCGGCACGATTCCTTTGGCGCGCACCCATACATGCTGGCTGGGCGGCAACTTCTCGCGCGAGAAATAATGCGTGAGCGAAACGGGCTTGATCTCGATGGGCCGCTCTCGCTCCCAATATTTGCGCACATTGGCGGGTGCCAGATGCAGATATTTCTCCTTGAGATCGTTATCGCCCACCAGTTCTTCGGGCATCGGCAGTCCTTCAGGCATGGCGATCTGGTGATCGAGCCCGCCCTCATCGATCTGGAACGACGCCGAAAGCGTAAAGATCGCCTTGCCATGCTGCTTGGCCAGCACGCGCCTTGTGTTGAAGCTGGAACCGTCACGGATGCGGTCGACTTCATAAATAATCGGAATCTCCGGATCGCCCGGACGGACGAAATAGGCATGCAGCGAGTGCACATGGCGCTGTGCATCAACCGTGCGCTGGGCTGCGATCAGCGCCTGCCCAATGACCTGCCCGCCAAAGACCCGCTGCCAGCCGACCTGCGGACTGTTGCCGCGAAAAAGGTCCATTTCCAGCGTTTCGAGATCAAGGGTGGAAAGAAGCACCTCCATTGCCGCGGTCTGTTTCGGTAGAGCCAAACGTGACTTTTCATCATGGGACATGGACAGCCTCTCCCCTGCGATCTTATATGGGCGTATATTGCGGATGAAATGTTTGGGCCTGCACGATGGAAGCTGTCAAGCAAAAGGCCAGTGATCTGAAGGGAAAAGCGATGTCTGCCGGAAAGAAGCACGAAATAACGGACAGCAACGATGTGGTGATCGCGGGCGGCGGCTATGTCGGCCTCGTCACCGCCGTCGCGATCAAATCCGCAGCCCCGCATCTCTCCGTCACCGTAATCGACGGCGCGCCTGCGGGGGCGTGGAAGACCGATCCGCGCGCCTCCTCCATCGCTGCTGCGGCCTCGCGTATGCTCGAAAAGATCGGCTGCTGGCATGAGATCGTCGCGCAGGCACAGCCCATAACCGAGATGGTTATCACCGATTCGCGCACCTCCGATCCGGTACGCCCGGTTTTCCTCACCTTTGCCGGTGAGGTGAACCCCGGCGAGCCCTTTGCCCATATGGTGGAAAACCGCGTGCTCAACACCGCGCTCCACAACAGGGCGGACGACCTGGGCATCATCTTCATCGAAGCCGTGAATGTCGAGAGTTTTGAAACCGGCCCGGAAGCGGTCGCAGTCAGGCTCGGCAATGGCGAAACGCTGCGCACGCGCCTGCTGATCGCAGCCGATGGCGCCAGATCGCGCCTGCGTGATCTGGCGGGCATCAAAACCGTCAACTGGGATTACGGCCAGTCGGGCATTGTCTGCAATGTCGCCCATGAGCATCCGCATAATGGACGCGCCGACGAGCATTTTCTGCCTGCCGGTCCTTTTGCGATTCTCCCCCTGCCCGGCAATCGCAGCTCGCTTGTCTGGACCGAGCGCACCGCCGAAGCCGAACGCCTGATTCGCGCCGACGATTTCGTCTTCGAGGCCGAACTTGAACAGCGCTTCGGCCATCGCCTTGGCGCGCTGACGGTCGAAGGCCCGCGCCGCGCCTTCCCGCTTGGCCTCACTTTGGTCCGCGAATATGTCAAGCCGCGTTTCGCCCTTGTCGGCGACGCCGCTCACCGCATTCATCCAATTGCCGGTCAGGGCCTGAATCTAGGCTTCCGCGACGCCGCAGCCATTGCCGAGATCATTGTCGAAACCGACCGGCTGGGCCTCGATATCGGCTCCTTCGCCGCCCTTGAGCGCTACCAGAGCTGGCGCCGCTTCGACACGGTGCAGATGGGCGTTACGACCGATGTGCTGACCCGGCTTTTCGCCAATGACAATCCCGCCATCCGCTCCGTTCGCGATATCGGCCTCGGTCTTGTCGACCGGGTTCCGAGCCTCAAATCCTTTTTCATCAAGCAGGCTGCCGGGCTTTCGAGCGATATACCCCGCCTGTTGCAGGGCGAGTCGATTTAAGACCGGGGCAGCACTGGAAGCAGCCTGCAAGCGCCCTATGTCGCAGGGAGCAACCGATCGAGAGGAGCTTCCCATGGACAGAAAAGCAACCGCCGTCTGGCAAGGCACACTCAAGGAGGGCAAGGGTGCGCTGACCACGCAAAGCGGCGCGCTCAAAAACCTTCCCTATGATTTCAAGGCCCGCTTCGAGGATGAAAGCGGGCAGGCGGGCACCAATCCGGAAGAGCTTCTGGGTGCTGCCCATGCCGGCTGCTTTGCAATGCAGCTTTCCGCCTTCCTCGCCGAACACGGCACGCCCGCTGAAAAGCTGGAAGCCACCGCGACCGTCAGCGTCGGCCCCGCTTCGGGCGGCGGTTTTGCGATCAGCCGCAGCGCACTGACGCTCAATGCCAGCGTCCCCGGCATTTCCGCCGATGACTTCAACAGGCTGGCCCAAAAGGCCAAGGAATCCTGCCCGCTCTCAAAAGCGCTGGGCGCAATCGAAGTCACGCTCGACGCAAAACTGAATTGAAACTATTTTATGGAGGGCTGGCCACAGCCTTCCATATTTTATTCATTTTTCAGACCGGATTTTTCGAATGCAAAGGCCTTTTGCAATTGCTACCCTGTTGCTTACCATGATAACCGCTCCCTCCCATGCCGTAACGGCACATGAAAAACTCGATGCGCAGCAGCGCGACATCGGCACGACTGCATTTACGGCGCACGACTACCGGCCCGGTACAGTGCAGCATATCGTGCTGTTTCGCTATAAGAACTCCGTGACGCCTGCCCAGATCAAGGAGACGCGCGAGCGCTTCCTCGCGCTGAAGGATGAGGCCCGGCGCGATGGAAAGCCCTATATTCTGCGCCTTGAAGCGGGCGCGCAGAACAGCGGCGAAGGCGTCGATCACGGCTTTCAGGAAGGCTTTATCGTCACCTTCGCATCCGAGGGCGACCGCAATTACTATGTCGGCACACCGGTCGTGAGCGATCCCCGCTTCTATGACGCGGCCCATCAGCGCTTCAAAGATTTTGTCGGCCCGCTTCTTGCGGAAAAGGATGGCGTTCTCGTATTCGATTTCAACGCGTCCGAAGCATAGCTATTCCGGCAAGTGGCAGACGGCCTCAATATTATGCCCATCGGGGTCGATCACGAAGGCTGCGTAATAATCAGGATGATATTGCGGGCGCAGCCCCGGCGCGCCATTGTCGCGCCCGCCCGCTGCAAGGGCCGCTTCATGAAAGCGGTTCACTTCCGAACGCGTTCCGGCTGAGAAGGCGACATGCAGAACACCTTCCAGCCTTGCATCCTTCTGCTTGCCGATCCAGAATTCCGGCTTGCCGTTGCGGCCATAGCCGACCCACCCCCGAAATTCCATGATCTGCGCAATGCCAAGTGGCGCGAGCGCTGCATCGTAGAATGCACGCGATCTGGTCATTGTGGAAATATTGAAGCCGATATGATCGAGCATAATGGTCTTCCTCATGAATACCGCACTAAAGCAGATATTGGCGGAACCGCAAAGATCAAGCCTTCCCCCAATGGTCTCGCCGCCAAACAAGAAAGGGAAGGCACGAGCCTTCCCTTTTTAACTGTGATCTGAATTGCCGCGATTACACGCGGCGCTCGACCATCATCTTCTTGATTTCGGCAATCGCCTTGGCCGGGTTCAATCCCTTGGGGCAGGTCTGCGTGCAGTTCATGATCGTGTGGCAGCGATAGAGCCTGAACGGGTCTTCGAGATTATCGAGACGTTCGCCTGTGGCTTCGTCGCGGCTGTCGATCAGCCAGCGATAGGCCTGAAGCAGCACAGCGGGACCAAGATAACGGTCGCCGTTCCACCAGTAGCTCGGGCACGAGGTCGAGCAGCAGGCGCACAAAATGCACTCGTAAAGTCCGTCGAGCTTGGCGCGGTCATCATGGCTCTGCAACCATTCCTTCTGCGGCTCCGGCGACACCGTCTTGAGCCATGGCTCTATGGAACGATGCTGGGCGTAGAATGTGCTCAAATCCGGCACGAGGTCCTTCACCACCGGCATATGCGGCAGCGGATAGACCTTGATGGAACCCTTGATCTCGTCCATGCCCTTGGTGCAGGCCAGCGTGTTCGCGCCATCGATATTCATCGCGCAGGAACCACAAATGCCTTCGCGGCAGGAGCGGCGCAGCGTCAGCGTCGGATCGATCTTGTTCTTGATATAGAGCAGACCATCCAGCACCATCGGGCCGCAATCGTCGCGATCGACATAATAGGTGTCGATGCTCGGATTGGCGTCGTCGTCCGGCGACCAGCGATAGATACGGAATTCCGTGACATGCTTGGCCCCATCCGGGCGCGGCCAGGACTTGCCTTCCTGCATGCGGGAATTCTTGGGAAGTGCGAGTTCAACCATTGCTCATTCCCCCGATTAATAAACGCGCTTCTTGGGCGCAATCTTCGCAAGCTCAATGCCGCCTTCATCTTCCGTGGTCAACGGATCGAGATGAACAGGGCGGTAATCGAGCCTCACATCGCCATCGGGCGAAAGCCATGACAGGCTGTGCTTACGCCATTCGGCATCGTTACGATCTGGAAAATCCTCATGCGCATGGGCGCCGCGGCTTTCCTGACGGGCTTCTGCCGAAACCACAGTAGCCATGGCATTGGCCATCAGGTTTTCCAGTTCAAGCGTCTCCACCAGATCGGAATTCCAGATCATTGAGCGGTCGCTCACCTTGAGGTCCGGCAGTTCGTGCCAGATCTGGTGCATACGCTCGACGCCCTGTTTGAGCGATTCGGATGTGCGGAACACGGCTGCATCTTCCTGCATGGTGCGCTGCATCTTTTCACGCAGCACGGCAGTCGTTGTCGAGCCATTGGCATAACGCAGGCGGTCGAAACGATCCATGATCTGTTCGCAGGCTGCTTCGTTGATGTCGGGAATTTTCGATTCACGGTCGATGACCTGACCGGCGCGGATTGCAGCAGCGCGACCGAACACGACAAGATCGATCAGCGAGTTGGAGCCGAGACGATTTGCGCCATGCACCGATGCACAGCCCGCTTCGCCGACGGCCATCAGGCCGGGCTGGACACGATCTGGGTCTTCTGCGGTCGGGTTGAGCACTTCGCCCCAATAGTTGGTCGGAATGCCGCCCATATTGTAGTGAACTGTCGGTAGAACCGGGATCGGCTCCCTGGTAACATCGACGCCCGCAAAAATCTTGGCCGATTCCGAAATACCCGGCAGGCGCTCATGCAGAACAGCCGGATCGAGATGGTCGAGATGCAGGAAGATATGGTCCTTGTCGCGGCCCACACCGCGCCCGGCACGGATTTCCATGGTCATGCAGCGCGAAACCACGTCGCGCGAGGCAAGGTCCTTGGCCGAAGGGGCATAGCGCTCCATGAAACGCTCGCCTTCGGAATTGACCAGATAGCCGCCCTCGCCGCGCGCGCCTTCGGTAATCAGGCAGCCCGCGCCATAAATGCCGGTCGGATGGAACTGCACGAATTCCATATCCTGAAGCGGCAGGCCGGTACGCGCCACCATGCCGCCGCCGTCGCCGGTGCAGGTATGGGCGGAGGTCGCCGAGAAATAGGCGCGGCCATAGCCGCCCGTCGCCAGAACCACCATCTTGGCGGAGAAGCGATGGATCGTGCCGTCATCCAGGTTCCATGCCACGACGCCGGTGCACACACCATCGGTCATGATGAGATCGAGCGCGAAATATTCGATGAAGAACTGCGCATTGTGCTTGAGCGACTGGCCGTAAAGCGTGTGCAGGATGGCGTGGCCGGTACGGTCGGCAGCGGCACAGGTGCGCTGCACCGGAGGGCCGTCACCAAAATTCTGCATATGGCCGCCGAAAGGACGCTGGTAGATCTTGCCTTCTTCGGTACGCGAGAACGGCACACCGTAATGTTCCAGCTCATAGACGGCCGCAGGCGCTTCCCGCGCCAGATATTCCATGGCGTCCGTGTCGCCGAGCCAGTCCGATCCCTTGACGGTATCGTACATATGCCACTGCCAGCTATCCGGTCCCATATTTCTGAGCGAGGCGGCGATACCGCCCTGTGCGGCAACTGTGTGCGAACGGGTCGGGAAAACCTTGGTGATGCAGGCGGTCTTCAACCCTTGTTCGGCCATGCCAAGCGTGGCGCGCAGACCCGCGCCGCCGGCGCCAACCACCACCACGTCAAATTTATGATCGACAAACTTGTAGGACTTACCGCCCGCAGCAGGCGCCGCGTTATTTATTGCACTAGCCATCGGGCTATCAACCTCCGAAGCTCAGCTTGAGGATCGCATAGAGGCTGGCAAAACCGACCACCACCGTAAAGAAGGTGTTCAGCATCACCAGCACGACTTTCATGCCTTCGCCGTGAATATAATCTTCAATAATAACCTGCATGCCAAGGCGCATGTGATAAACGCCGGTCAGGACGAAAAGTGCCATCACCAGTGCTGTGAGCGGATGGGCAAGAACAGCCTTCACTTCCGCATAGCTTGCACCATTGAGCGAAATAACCAGACCTATGAAAAACAGGACCAGCGGAACAAGTGCCACAGCACTCATGCGCTGGAACCAGAAATGGCCGGTGCCTTCCTTGGCTGACCCCAGCCCGCGAACCTTGCCCAAAGGCGTACGCATATCGTTCATTTCAGATACCCTTTCAGCGTACCGCGAAAGCAACGACCCAGACGAGGATCGTCACAGGCAGCGAGAAAGCCAGCGTCGCCCAGGCGATCTTGCTGGCTGTATGCTTTTC
The DNA here is from genome assembly GCF_019100495.1 of Falsochrobactrum tianjinense. Taxonomy (GTDB): domain Bacteria; phylum Pseudomonadota; class Alphaproteobacteria; order Rhizobiales; family Rhizobiaceae; genus Brucella; species Brucella tianjinense. The sequence goes on from NZ_JAHRVA010000001.1 coordinate 85,995, forward strand.
AAGCCCCGCACCCATATCCCAGATGAAGTGGCGCACGCCGCCAGCCAGATGGTGCAGCAGTGCCCAAGTGTAGCCGAACAACACCAGATAGCCGATCCATGAACTGTAGATCGCGCTCACCATGTTGAACGCATCTTCGCCAATTGCAGCGGCAATCAGCCATGCGGCGAGAAGAAGCGTGCCGAAATAAAGGGCTCCGCCGGTAATGCGATGCACGATCGACATGGTCATCGTGATCTTCGGTCGGTAGACCGACAAATGTGGCGATAGTGGTCGCTGACGCGTCGCGCTCGGTTGTGTCATGGCTCTTTTGGGCTTCCCTGACGTTTTATCCCTGCGTCCTTCGGCCCAAACCTTGGGTACAAGAGATAACGGGTTCATCCGAACCCTGTTCGATGCCGCCCGGAACATGGAAAAGCAATTTCGACCCTGCCCCGGCGCAACCAAAGAATTATGGCGAGACCGTGATGCACGGTCCTATGAGCCGCTTTCTACTGCGCTTTCACCATAACGTCAAAGACGCTTTTTAGCCAAACGACTAACAATTGGTCGCACCTTGACGACACATTGGCGTGAACAGGCGATTCAAACGATTGAAGCTGGCTACGCCAAAAACATGTGTAATTTCATCAACTTTAGTGATTCTGCTCAACTGCCGAATCGAATCACATAGCTCGACCAGTCCGCGCTGGCTGCGATCTGCTCATAGAGCTTGCGGCCGTCTTCGGGCAGGCGCGGCGCATTGAGCGCCAGACGCGACCAGCTCCGCTCCTCAGCCTTGTCGGCAAGCAGGTCGATCAGCGCCTTGGCGATACCCTTGCCGCGATGATCATGATGCACATAGATGTGATCGACCTGCCCCGCGCGCAGGCCGGAAACCGGTTCGGGCAGATCGTAGAAGATCACGAAGCCGACCAGCCTGCCATCGACACGCGCGCCAAGAATTTCAGTGGCGCGGTCCTGCAACAGATGCTCGGCATAATAGTCGTCGGGCCTGCGCGGCGCGCCGCGCTTCAATGCCTGCGCATAGCTGGCGAGCAATGGCGCAAATTCATGGGCATCGCGCAAATGAAGCAGCGCAATGTCAACGGCATGTTCCTGGGTCATTTGGCGTTCCTTGGCTTTTCCGTCACTGTTCTGGCAAATCATAATGCAACGAGAGCAGGCATAAAGAGAGCTCAACCTTTTACGCAGGACCAATGAGAAAGGTCAATAAAGAGCTAAAATCACCTAATATCTTTGTTAATCTATGGCTGCATTCCATTTGGGTCGAAGTCATAGAATGGTGTAGGTTTCCACCTCAAGATCAAGATATTCCATACCGGCATATTCAATACCCTGTCCAGGATTGGCTCTGCTCGCTTTAACAACAGAGCCCTTGATATGAACCTCATCATTAGGGGAGTAAGCCTTACGGATTGAATCATCGTAATGTCTGAAGAAAGGGTTTTTTCTGTTTGCAGGCATGATCATGTTATCAAGGACAGTCTCTTTCTGAAGAATATCTTTTGGGCCACCAGTAACACTATACTTAGTAAAAGCCCCACCGAACTCTTCATGAAAATCTTTAAATGGGATGGCGTTGTGCGTGTCAGTCTTGATCCTGTAAAGATGGGGAGCCTTTAATTCCGTATCCAGAAATTCATCAGCACCAATCCTCTTGGTCCTTAAATTCCTCCAGCGATGAGAAATCCCATCTCCATCAAAGCGAAAACAATTCCAGTCTTCCTCCAGATATCTTTGAACCCCGGCTCGCGAACCCGCTGAAAATACTGTATTCCTTCCAAATTGCACAAATCTGGGTAGACCCTTGTTACTATAAGTAATGCCGTTAAACCCTTCCTTCCAGATGGTAGAAGGAAGTCGACTGTCATAACGATATGTGGTCATACGTAAAGGTTCGGCCTCAAAGCTTCTCCACCTCCGACCTGGAATAGGCCAATCTGCTATATTGGGCGTGTCCATATCCCGTCCTTATACCTGAAATTCCCATGGTCAGATTAACATTCACACACCCGCGCATATACTGATCGATATACCAGAACTATAAAATGCGTTCCTGATGCGCGTGTTCGCCCCCTGCTATCGGAGGATCGCGTAATGGTAAAAGATGCGCCTGATGCAGACACCAACAAAAAAGCCGCTGGGCGAAGCAGCGGCTTTGCAATTTCTGTATGGAAAAACTACTTATTTCCAGTCGCGAATATCGACAAAATGACCGGCGACGGCGGCGGCGGCGGCCATAGCCGGCGACACCAGATGCGTGCGTCCCTTGAAGCCCTGACGGCCTTCAAAATTACGGTTCGAGGTCGATGCACAACGTTCGCCCGGCTTCAGGCGGTCGTCATTCATGGCCAGACACATCGAGCAGCCCGGCTCGCGCCAGTCGAAACCCGCTTCGATGAAAATCTTGTCCAGACCTTCCGCTTCCGCCTGTTCCTTCACGAGGCCAGATCCCGGCACGACCATCGCATCGACGCTATCGGCCACCTTCTTGCCTTCGATCATGCTTGCTGCTGCGCGCAGATCTTCGATACGTCCATTGGTGCACGAGCCAATGAAAACGCGGTCGATGGCGATATCCGTTATTTTCGTTCCGGGCTTGAGGCCCATATAATCGAGCGCGCGCCATTTGGATGTGCGCTTGTTCTCATCCTCGATCTCGTCGGGATTGGGCACGCTGCCAGTCACCGAAACCACATCTTCCGGCGAAGAACCCCAGGAAACGATCGGCGTGATCTTCGAGGCGTCCAGATCGACGATCTTGTCGAAATGCGCGCCTTCATCCGAGCGCAGTGTCTTCCAGTAGCGGACCGCCTGCTCGAACTCCTCGCCCTTGGGCGCACGCGGCTTGTCCTTGATATAGGCGAAAGTCGTCTCGTCAGGTGCGATCAGGCCAGCGCGCGCGCCGCCCTCAATCGACATGTTGCAGACCGTCATGCGGCCTTCCATGGAAAGCGAGCGAATGGCGTCGCCAGCATATTCGATCACATAGCCGGTTCCGCCTGCGGTGCCGATTTCGCCGATAATGGCAAGCGTGATGTCCTTGGCCGTGACGCCGGGCGCCAGCGTACCATTGACACGCACCAGCATGTTCTTGGCTTTCTTCTGGATCAGCGTCTGCGTGGCCAGCACATGCTCCACCTCGGATGTGCCGATGCCATGCGCCAGCGAGCCGAAAGCACCGTGGGTCGAGGTGTGGCTGTCGCCGCATACGATGGTCATGCCGGGAAGCGTAAAGCCCTGCTCCGGCCCGACAATATGCACGATACCCTGACGCCGGTCGCGCTCGGAATAATATTCGACGCCGAAATCAGCGGCATTCTTCGCCAGTGCCTCGACCTGAATGCGGCTTTCCTCATTCTTGATACCATGAATACGATCCGGCGAGGTCGGCACATTATGATCGACCACGGCCAGCGTGCGCTGCGGATGCCGCACCGGACGACCCGCAATGCGCAGGCCCTCGAATGCCTGCGGGCTGGTCACTTCATGCACAAGATGGCGATCAATATAAAGGAGGCAGGTTCCGTCTTCCTGCTGATCCACTACATGGTCGTCCCAGATCTTGTCATAAAGTGTACGCGGCGCGCTCATTGCGAGTTCCTTTGAATAGTTCTCATCGTGCCTGACATATGCACCTGCCGCCGCATTTCGTCAAGAAACCGCAACCGCAACAGGGTGTCGCAGTAAGAAAGTTACGCCGGAAGGCAGAAATTGTAGGAGATATTACGTATAGATTTTCATTGTGCAAATAAAAAAGCGGCCGGAGCCGCCTTTCAAAACCCATGACATTATAAGCGATTGCTTATTCCGCAGCAGCCTTGGCGGCTTCGGCCTTGGCGGCAGCTAGCTTGTCAGCTTCGCGCTCTGCCTTGGTGCGGTTGTCTTTCTTCTCGGCGATACGGGCTGCCTTGCCGGTCAGGCCGCGCAGGTAGTAGAGCTTCGCGCGGCGAACCTTGCCGCGGCGCACAACTTCCACACCTTCCACGATAGGCGAGAAAACCGGGAATACACGTTCCACGCCTTCGCCGTAGGAAATCTTGCGAACGGTGAAGTTTTCATGCAGGCCGGCACCGGAACGGGCAATGCAGACGCCTTCATAAGCCTGCACACGGGTACGCGTACCTTCGGTCACGCGGACCTGAACGCGAACGGTGTCGCCGGGCTGGAAATCCGGAAGCTTGCGCTTTTCTTCGATCTTTGCTGCCTGTTCGGCTTCAAGCTGACGAATAATATCGGTCATCGTCGTACTCCTTCTGAATTATTCTCAAACAGTCAGAGCGCTCTGCACTTGCCGCCAGGCTACTTTGGCCGTGCGGTTATGCCTTGAACCAGGCAGGAGCGGTACACTATTTATTCGTTTACGGATGTCGGATTTTACCGAACTGGCGCGGCAATACACCATTGATGGCGATGAATCAAGAGCGGCGCCGTTTCTCCTGATAGGCGTCCCATAAATCGGGGCGACGTTCGCGGGTGATGCGCTCCGCCTGTTCATGCCGCCACCTGTCGATTGCACCATGATTGCCCGAAGTCAGGATTTCGGGAATGGCGCGGTCTTCCCAGACCTGCGGGCGGGTATAATGCGGATGTTCCAGCAGGCCGGTTTCAAAACTTTCTGTCTCGCCCGATTGCTGGTTTCCCATCACGCCAGGCAAAAGCCGCACGACCGCATCAAGCAGCACGATCGCCGCCGTTTCGCCGCCTGACAGAATATAATCCCCGATGGAGATTTCTTCAAGCGCGCGGCCTTCGATCACCCGCTCGTCCACGCCTTCAAAGCGTCCGCAGACAATGATCGCGCCCGAGCCTTCTGCCAGTTCCCGCACCCGGCTTTGCGTCAGCGGCGTTCCGCGCGGGGTCATCAGCAGCATGGGACGGCCATCGGCCACGCTATCGAGCGCGCGCGCCACCACATCTGCCTTCATCACCATGCCCGCGCCGCCGCCGGAAGGCGTATCATCGACCATGCGATGCCTGCCTTCGGCAAAGTCACGAATTTGCACCGTGTCGAGCGCCCATGTTCCCTCGCTCAGCGCCTTTCCCGCCAGTGACACGCCGAGCGGGCCGAGAAACATTTCGGGATAAAGGGTCAGCACCGATGCGTGAAACGCACCCGCCTCGTCGCGCTGTCGAAAACTGCTCATGGCTTTTTTGGCCGCTTGCTCTGCGCGCCGGAAGCATCGTCTTCCTCATCGGCAATCAGACCCGCAGCTTGCGGATCGATCCGTATGACGCCTGCCTCGAAATCAATCTCCGGCACCGCCGCTTCCGTGAAGGGGATCAGCATGGGGCGCTTGCCCTTCTCGCTCAGTTCGATCAGGTCTCCGCCGCCAAAATCGAAAACCGCGCTGACCATGCCATAGGATTTTCCGTCTGCATCCAGCACCTTGAGCCCGATCAGATCAGTATGAAAAAACTCGTCCTCGTCGAGTTCCTCATCGGGCAATTGCGAACGGTCGATAAAAAGTTCCGTACCGTTGAGCGCTTCCGCCGCATTGCGATCATTGATGCCCTTGAAACGGACGACAACGACATTTTTGGCCGGGCGAATTTCCAGCGCTTCATAGCTCCTGCCCTGCGCGTCATAAAGCAGGCCGTAATCGGCGATAGCCAGCGGATCGCCGGTAAATGTCTTGACCCTGACTTCGCCGCGCGTGCCATGGGCGGCGCCGATGGTGGCAAGCTGGATCGGATTTTCTGGACGCGGCATTATTATCTCGTTTCTGACTTTAATTTCCTATCGCTTACCCAATTTCCGGCAAGAACGCCAAGAAAAATAAACAGGCCCTGTTTACGGCACGGCAACCTGTCGCTGGCAGACTATCGCCGACGCAACCCAACTGGCGAAATTCAGATCATGACCACACAAAGCGAAATCCTCATTCCCGCCCGCGCCGATCTGCTGGCCGCGCGCGAGGAATGGCTGAAAACGCTCAGGGATATGCGCCGGCTTTCCGATAATACGCTCGAAGCCTATGAGCGCGATACGCGGCAATTTCTGCATTTTCTCACCCATCATCTGGGCGAGCCGCCATCGCTCGGCGACATAGCCAGCCTGCGCGTTGCTGATCTGCGCTCCTATCTCGCCAGCCGCCGCAATGACGGCGCAGGCGCACGGACCTTGGGACGCGGACTTGCGGGAGTGCGCTCCCTGCTGCGCCATCTGGAGAAACGCGGCCTCGTGAATGCTGCCGGTGCAGGCGCAATCCGTGCGCCGCGCCAGCCCAAATCACTACCCAAACCGCTGAGCACCGACGAAGCGCTTCGCGTCGTAGCAGTCGACGGCCAGATGACGGAAGAACCGTGGATCGCAGCCCGCAATACGGCCGTCCTCACATTGCTTTATGGCTGCGGCCTACGCATTTCCGAAGCGCTCAACCTGACCGGAGACGCGCTGAACGATCCCGATGCCCGTTCGATTCAAATCGTCGGCAAGGGCGGAAAATCGCGGCTCGTGCCGCTGCTTCCTGTCGTACATCGGGCGCTCGCGCAATATCGCGCGCTCTGCCCCTACGATCTTTCAGCCGATAAGCCGCTGTTTCGCGGCGCGAAGGGCGGTGTGCTGCATGCGGCCATCATCCAGCGCGAAATGCAGAAGCTGCGCGCCGGTCTCGGCCTGCCCGACACGGCCACGCCCCATGCGCTGCGCCATTCGTTTGCCACCCATCTTCTGGGACGCGGCGGCGATCTGCGCACCATTCAGGAATTGCTCGGCCATGCCAGCCTGTCTACCACCCAGCTCTATACCGGCGTCGATCAGGCGCGGCTGCTCGATGTTTACGACAAGGCCCACCCGCGCGCTTAAATAAAAAAGGCGGTTCGCCATCCGGCAAACCGCCCTTTCGTGCAACTTGCAAAACCGCTTACATATGGATCGGCTTGGCGTAAGTGGCCATGGCCGATTCGCGCACGGCTTCCGACATGGTCGGATGCGCATGGCAGGTGCGCGCCAGATCTTCCGACGAGCCGCCAAATTCCATCAGAACGGCGAGTTCGTGGATCATTTCACCGGCATTATAGCCCAGAATATGCGCGCCAAGAACACGATCCGTCGCCTTGTCGGCAAGGATTTTCACAAAGCCGTCCGATTGCAGCATGGAGCGTGCGCGGCCATTGGCCGTGAACGGGAACTTGCCGACCTTGTATTCCACGCCTGCGGTCTTGAGTTCCTCTTCGGTTTTGCCGACAGAAGCCACTTCCGGCTGCGTGTAGACCACACTGGGAATGACGTCGAAATTGACGTGCCCGGCCTGTCCGGCGATGATTTCGGCAACCGCCACGCCTTCATCCTCGGCCTTATGCGCCAGCATCGGGCCCTGCACCACGTCGCCGATTGCATAAATGCCTTCGACATTGGTGCGCCAGTGATCGTCGATGGCGACGCGGCCGCGATCGTCCACGACAACGCCTGCTTCCTGTAGGCCCAGCCCATCAGTGTAAGGACGGCGGCCCGTCGAAACCAGAACCACATCGGCATCGAGCGTCTGCACATCGCCGCCCTTGACCGGCTCGAAAGTCACCTTCGCGCCATTCTTGCCAGCCTTTTCGACGCCCGTCACCTTGGCGCCGAGCTTGAAGGCAATGCCCTGCTTTTCGAGCAGGCGCTGGAACTGTTTGGAAACCTCGCCATCCATCGCGCCAAGCACCTTGTCGAGATATTCAACCACTGTGACCTTGGCGCCAAGACGCGCCCAGACCGAACCCAGTTCGAGACCGATCACGCCGCCGCCGACCACGACCATATGGCCGGGAACCTTGTCGAAGGAAAGCGCGCCGGTCGAGGAGACAATGACCTTTTCGTCAAAGGCCACATCCACGCCCGGAATACCTGCAACATCCGACCCGGTGGCGATGATGATGTTCTTCGCTTCGATTTCCGTAACCTTGCCATCTTCAGCGGTCACAGAAACCTTGCCCTTGGCCACAACCTTGCCGGTGCCGATATAGGGCGTGATCTTGTTCTTCTTGAACAGGAATTCGATGCCCTGCACGTTCGCCTTGACCGTATTGTCCTTGTGGGCAAGCATCTTGTCCAGGTTGAGCTTCGGCGTTCCGACTTCCACACCCAGCGTCTCGAAGGAATGGCCCGCTTCGGCAAATATCTCCGAGGCGTGCAGAAGCGCCTTGGATGGAATGCAGCCAATATTGAGGCAGGTGCCGCCGAAAGTCTTGCGCTTCTCTATCACCGCGACGGAAAGGCCGAGTTGGGCAGCCTTGATTGCGGCGACATAGCCGCCGGGGCCGGTACCGATGACAACCACATCGTAAGACATTGAACTATCCTTCTTGAGTCTGTTCGTGAGCGGACCGTTGGGCGGTCCTTTTATTCCTGTTCAGGTGCGCAGGTTTGAAAGCGGAATGTTTCCCATTGCAGCGGTGTTTCGGGCTTTGCCGAACCAAAATCATAACCGTCGAGTGCCGTCGCGAGATCGGGGAAGAGAATAGCCTGCGCCGCCGGCTCGTCCGCTTTGGGCAGCACATCGGCCTCCGCACCTTCCTTGAGCGCATAGATGACATTCTGCCAGATGCTGCAATCGTCAAAATCCTCCGGCTCGCTGCCACCATTCTTGCAATTGAAGGTGATAAGCGCATAGGGACGCGCCACGCCTTCTTCCGGCCAGATCACCATGCCGGACAGCTTGAATTCCGGCTTGTCATTGGCCGCGATGGTGAATTCATTCGATGGTGCAGGCGTCATTTCCAGCGCATTAGCCTGCGCGGGATGAAAGCTCAGCGTATAGGCGCCGTCGCGGTCGCGATAGATGGCGCGGTTCTGCGTGCACGCCGCCTGCACAGCGGTCGAGAAAACCGTTACGGCAAGTGCCGAAGCAGCCATTACCCTGCAAAGCTTTTTCATGTCATGCATTGGTAAGTCCTCTTGCTCGTCTGGACCGATAATCACGGACGGTGGTTAAAAGACCAGAGCAATGAACATCAGCACAAGTCCGGCGAGCGCGCCGATCCAGACCAGAGAGCGGATATAGGGAATGCCCGTCAGATAGAGCGGAATATAGACGATGCGGCAGGCAAACCACAGCCACGCACCATAAAGCCCCCAGCCCGATGCGCCATCCCAATCTGCGGCGCTGCCCTTGAGCGCCAGCGCCAGAGCGAGCGCAATGAAAGCCGGATAGGTTTCACGAAAATTCGCCGAAGCGCGTTCCGCGCGACCGGCAAGCGGGCCGGTGGGTTTAAGTCCTTCGTCACGCGGACCCGCATTCCATGTGCTGCCGAGTTCTCTGGTCGCAGTCATACCTTGCAGGAGAATATGCGCCACCAGCAGGACCACGCTCCAGCCGATTATCGGCAGGAAAGGCGAAGCGGAGAAAATCGTCGGCTCCATCACTCGGCTCCTTTCGGGTATTCCCCGCAGTTTTTGCCTGCGGGGAATAATCTCTCTTACAAATCAAGAACCAGGCGTTCCGGATCTTCGAGGCTTTCCTTGACGCGCACCAGGAAGGTCACAGCCTCCTTGCCATCGACGATGCGATGGTCATAGGACAAAGCGAGATACATCATCGGACGGATGACGATCTGGCCGCCGACGACAACCGGGCGCTCCTGAATCTTGTGCATTCCCAGAATGCCCGACTGCGGCGCATTGAGGATCGGCGACGACATCAGCGAGCCATAGACACCACCATTGGAAATGGTGAAAGTGCCGCCCTGCATGTCCGCGACCGAAAGCTGCCCGTCGCGCGCAGCACGTCCGAGACGACCGATTTCCTTTTCGATGTCGGCGATCGACATCTGGTCAGCATCACGCACGACCGGAACCACGAGACCCTTGTCGGTGCCGACAGCCACGCCCACATGGGCGAAATTCTTGTAGATGATGTCGGTGCCGTCGATTTCGGCGTTAACAGCAGGAATTTCCTTCAGCGCATGGGTGACGGCCTTGGTGAAAAAGCCCATGAAGCCAAGCTTCACGCCATGCTTCTTCTCGAAAATATCCTTGTAGCGCTTGCGCATGTCCATCACCGCCGACATATCGACCTCATTATAGGTCGTCAGCATCGCGGCGGTGTTCTGCGCATCCTTGAGACGACGCGCAATCGTCTGGCGCAGGCGCGTCATGCGGACGCGCTCTTCACGCGACGCATCATCTGCCGGAGAAGCCGGACGGGGAGCAGCAGGCGCTGCTGCTGCCGGTGCTGCGGACACGCCCTTGGCGATAGCGTCCAGAACGTCGCCCTTGAGCACCTGACCGCGCTTGCCCGAACCCTCGACCTGATCGGCGGAAATGCCGCTCTCGGTGAGAAGCTTGGAAGCGGAAGGCGCAGGCTGCATGGCAGGGCCCGACGAAGCGGGCGCGCTCGCTGTTGGAGCAGGTGCGCTGGCTGCGGCAGGTTTGGCTTCTTCCTTTTTCGCAGCAGGTGCGGCGGCGGCACCGGCGGCATCGATCTGGCCGAGCAATGCGCCGACTTCAACCGTGTCGCCTTCCTTGGCGGTGATTTCAGCCAGAACGCCCGCAGACGCAGCCGGAACTTCCACTGTCACCTTGTCGGTTTCCAGTTCCACCAGCGGTTCATCGATAGCAACAGCTTCGCCGACCTGTTTGAACCACTTTCCGATGGTTGCCTCTGTAACGGACTCCCCAAGCGTGGGAACGCGGATTTCGGTAGCCATGGTTTTTTCTTCCGTTGATCTTCAAACTTTGAATTTCGTGTTCAGTTCAGGCGGGAGCAGCTTCACCGAAGCCGCTCCGTCGCCACATCAATTGCCCAGCGCATCCTCAAGGAAAGCAGCCAACTGTTCAAGGTGCTTCGACATCAGACCCGTCGCAGGCGACGCCGCCGCCGGACGGCCCGTATAGCGCACGCGCTGATGTTTGGCGTCGATATGCGCCAGCACCCATTCCAGATACGGGTCGATGAACGACCACGCGCCCATGTTCTTCGGCTCTTCCTGGCACCAGACGATTTCCGCCTGACGGAAGCGCGACAGCTCGTTGATGAGCGCCTTGGCCGGGAACGGATAAAGCTGTTCGACGCGCAGCAGGTAGATGTCGTCGATCCCGCGCTTCTCACGCTCTTCGTAAAGGTCGTAATAGACCTTGCCCGAGCACAGCACGACGCGGCGGATCTTGGCGTCCTTCTGCAACTTGATGCCATCGCCCTTGCTGTACTGGGCGTCGTCCCACAGCAGGCGATGGAACGATGAATCGCCCGAAAATTCGCTCAGCGCCGACACAGCACGCTTATGGCGCAGCAGCGACTTTGGCGTCATCATGATGAGCGGCTTGCGGAAATCGCGCTTCATTTGGCGACGCAGAATGTGGAAGTAGTTAGCCGGCGTCGTACAGTTCGCCACCTGCATATTATCTTCCGCGCAAAGCTGGAGGAAACGTTCCAGACGGGCGGAGGAATGCTCCGGTCCCTGCCCCTCATAGCCGTGCGGCAGCAGGCAGACGAGGCCCGACATGCGCAGCCACTTGCGTTCGCCCGATGAGATGAACTGGTCGAACACGACCTGTGCGCCATTGGCGAAGTCGCCGAACTGGGCTTCCCAGAGCGTCAGGGCGCGCGGTTCCGACAGCGAATAGCCGTATTCATAGCCGAGCACGGCTTCCTCAGAGAGCATCGAATTGATGACCTCGTAGATCGCCTGTCCCTTCTGCACATTGTTGAGCGGGATATAGCGGCTCTGGTCTTCCTGATCATAGAGAACCGTATGGCGCTGCGAGAAAGTGCCGCGTTCGACATCCTGCCCTGACAGGCGGATCGGGCTGCCTTCCATGACCAGCGAACCGAAGGCCAGCGATTCTGCGGTTGCCCAGTCGATACCCTCGCCCGTGTCGATCATTTTGGCGCGATTGTCGAGGAAACGCTGCACCGTGCGGTGAACGTGGAAATCCTTCGGCACTTCGACGAGCTTCCTGCCGATTTCCTTGAGTGTCTTCATCGGCACGCCGGTTTTTCCGCGGCGCTGTTCGTCGGCATTGTCGGCGGTCCGAAGCCCGCTCCAGGCTCCATCCAGCCAGTCAGCCTTGTTCGGCTTGTAGCTCTGGCCGGCCTCGAATTCCTGTTCCAGATGTTCGCGCCACTCGGCCTTCATCTTGTCGATGTCGGCCTGCGTTACCAGACCTTCCGCCATCAGCTTGTCGGTGTATAGCTGGACGGTCGTCTTGTGCGCACGGATTTCCTTGTACATCAGCGGCTGCGTGAAGGACGGCTCGTCGCCTTCATTATGGCCGAAGCGGCGGTAGCAGAACATGTCGATGACCACCGGCTTGTGGAAAGCCATGCGGAATTCCATCGCAACCTTGGCCGCGAAAACCACCGCTTCCGGATCGTCGCCATTGACGTGGAAGATCGGCGCCTCGATCATCTTCGCCACATCCGATGGATAAGGCGACGAACGCGAGAAGGCCGGATTGGTCGTGAAACCGATCTGGTTGTTGATGATGAAGTGGACCGTACCGGCCACGCGATGTCCCTTGAGGCCCGAGAGACCGAGGCACTCGGCCACAACACCCTGACCGGCGAAGGCGGCATCGCCATGCAGCAGCAGCGGCAGAACCTTGGCGCGCTCAGTCAGCGGCACCAGATCGTCGCGGGTACGGCCCACCAGAAGATCCTGCTTGGCGCGGGCCTTGCCCATGACCACCGGATTGACGATTTCCAGATGCGACGGGTTGGCTGTCAGCGACAGGTGAACCGTATTGCCGTCGAATTCGCGGTCGGATGAAGCACCCAGATGGTACTTCACGTCACCCGAGCCTTCCACATCGTCGGGCGTGTAGGAGCCGCCCTTGAACTCGTGGAAAATGGCGCGATGCGGCTTGCCCATCACCTGTGAAAGCACGTTAAGGCGACCACGATGCGCCATGCCGAGCACGATTTCCTTGAGGCCGAGCTGGCCGCCGCGCTTGACGATCTGCTCAAGTGCCGGAATGAGCGATTCGCCGCCATCGAGGCCGAAACGTTTGGTGCCCTTGTACTTCACATCGATGAACTGCTCGAAGCCTTCCGCCTCGATCAGCTTCGACAGGATGGCTTTCTTGCCTTCCGGCGTGAACGCAAAGCCCTTGCCAGGACCTTCTATACGCTCCTGAATCCACGCCTTTTCCGTGGGGTTGGAAATATGCATGAACTCGACGCCAATGGTCGAGCAATAGGTACGCTTGAGAATATCGAGCATTTCAGGAATGGTCGCATATTCGAGACCAAGCACGTTGTCGATAAAGATCTTGCGGTCGTAATCAGCTGGCGTGAAGCCGTAATTTTCCGGCTCAAGTTCATTATAGTCGTTAGGCTTGTCCGCCAGTCCGAGCGGATCAAGATTGGCATGCAGATGTCCGCGCATGCGATAGGCACGGATCATCATGATCGCGTGAACGCTGTCGCGCGCGGCCTGCGTCAGTTCCTCGATGGAGAGCGCCCCACCGCCCTTTGCTTCATCCCTGGAAGCCTTGCCCTTCAGCTTGTCAGTGACATGCTTTTCGACTTCGGCCCAATTGCCGTCGAGTGCGGATACAAGCTCGCCATTGGCTGCGATCGGCCAGTTTTTTCTGGCCCAGGATGCGCCTTGCGCATTCTTGCGCACATCGTCGGCATTGTCCGCAAGCTGCGCGAAAAACTCCCGCCATTCCGGATCAACCGATGCCGGATCATCCTCATATCTGGCGTGTAATTCCTCGATATAGTCGGCATTGCCGCCATAGAGAAACGAGGTGAGGGCGAAAACGTCGTTGGCCCGATTGGGGGCTTGATCCTGCCTTGCCATAGACTAACCCGGAGCAGCGCTCCGTCTCCTTGTCAGCGGCTCATCTCGCGCGGGCCGGAGGTTCGACAGGAACCTCATCCCTCACGCCGCCAGGGTGGAACCGCAACAGCCCCGGCACAACTCAACTCATGCTTTGACATTGCGTCGGAAAACGGGCCATCCCCGCTATCCACAATATCGTAACCGGAAATCCGGCTTTTACGCCAAACCCGGCAGCAGCTTTCGCCACTGCCGGGATATTCACAACGATCCGCGATCTTAGCCCTTGAGGACTTCGACCAGCGTCTTGCCAAGCTGCGCGGGCGACGGCGACACGCGAATGCCCGCCTCTTCCATCGCAGCGATCTTGTCTTCCGCACCGCCCTTGCCGCCGGAAATCACGGCACCGGCATGGCCCATGGTGCGGCCTTCCGGTGCGGTACGACCCGCGATAAAGCCGACCATCGGCTTCGAGCGACCGCGCTTTGCTTCATCCTTGATGAACTGCGCCGCATCTTCTTCAGCCGAGCCGCCGATTTCGCCGATCATGACGATCGACTTGGTTTCGTCGTCGGCCAGGAACATTTCCAGCACGTCGATGAATTCGGTGCCCTTGACCGGATCGCCGCCGATACCGACAGCAGTGGTCTGGCCCAGACCTTCATTGGTGGTCTGGAACACTGCTTCATAGGTAAGTGTGCCGGAGCGCGATACAACACCGACCGAACCCTTCTTGAAGATATTGCCCGGCATGATGCCGATCTTGCATTCTTCGGGGGTCAGGATGCCGGGGCAGTTGGGTCCGAGCAGGCGCGACTTCGAGCGTTCCAGACGCTCCTTGACGCGAACCATGTCCATGACCGGAATGCCTTCGGTGATGCAGACGATGAAACCGATTTCGGCTTCAATGGCTTCGATGATCGCATCCGCAGCACCTGCTGGCGGAACATAGATCACGGAAGCATCGGCACCCGTGCGTTCCTTGCCTTCGGCAACGGTTGCGAAGATCGGCAGGCTTTCGCCCTTCGAGCCTTCCCAGGTTGCTCCACCCTTTTTCGGATGAACGCCGCCGACCATCTGCGTGCCGTAATAGGCAAGCGCCTGTTCGGTGTGGAAAGTACCGGTCTTGCCGGTCAGGCCCTGTACGAGAACCTTGGTGTCCTTGTTGACGAGAATGGACATGCCTTAATTCCCCTTCACTGCAGCGACGATCTTCTGCGCCGCATCGTCGAGATCGTCGGCCGAAATAACGTTGAGGCCGCTCTCGTTGATGATCTTCTTGCCGAGCTCCACATTGGTGCCTTCAAGACGGACAACCAATGGAACCTTGAGGCCGACTTCCTTGACCGCAGCGATAACGCCTTCAGCGATCACGTCGCACTTCATGATGCCGCCGAAGATGTTTACCAGAATACCCTGGACAGCCGGATCAGCGGTGATGATCTTGAACGCCGACGTTACTTTCTCCTTGGTAGCGCCGCCGCCAACATCGAGGAAGTTGGCAGGTTCTGCGCCATAGAGCTTGATGATGTCCATGGTTGCCATGGCAAGGCCTGCGCCGTTGACCATGCAGCCGATGTTGCCATCAAGAGCGACGTAAGCGAGATCGTGCTTGGAAGCCTCGATTTCCTTTTCGTCTTCTTCCGACAGATCGCGCAGCTCCTGAATGTCCGCATGACGGAACAGTGCATTGCCATCGAACGATACCTTGGCATCGAGAACGCGCACGCGACCATTGGTCATGACGATCAGCGGGTTGATTTCCAGAAGGCTCATATCCTTCTCGGTGAAGGCCTTGTAGAGGATCGGGAACAGCTTGAGGCCGTCTTCACGGGCTTCACCTTCAAGCTTCAGCGCATCGGCGAGCTTGGCAGCGTCCGCATCGGTCACGCCCTTGGCGGGATCGATGGCGACCGTGATGATCTTTTCAGGGGTTTCCTCGGCCACGGCTTCAATATCCATGCCGCCTTCGGTCGAAACGACAAAAGCCGGACGGCCGACCGTGCGGTCGATCAGGATCGAGAGATAAAGCTCACGCTCGATGTCGGCACCGTCTTCGATGTAAAGACGGTTGACCTGCTTGCCGGCTTCGCCGGTCTGCTTAGTGACAAGCGTGTTGCCGAGCATTTCCTTCGCATGGGCAACCACTTCATCGACAGATTTGGCGAGGCGCACGCCGCCCTTGGCATCTTCGGACAGCTCCTTGAACTTGCCCTTGCCGCGTCCGCCAGCGTGAATCTGGCTCTTGACGACATAAAGCGGTCCGGGAAGCGTCTTTGCCCACTCTTCCGCCTGTTCGACGGAATAGACAGCCACGCCGTTGGCGATCGGTGCGCCGTAGGTGTGCAGCAGGCGCTTGGCCTGATATTCGTGAATATTCATCTGGTTGTCCTCTACGGATTGACAGCCGGAAAAGGCCGGAACTGCTCATGCAGCGATCCGGCCTTGTCTGGAATTTATTTCAGCGACGGAGCAATGCCGATGCAGGCTTCGCAAAGACCGGCAACCGAGGCGACCGACTTGTCAAATTCGGCCTTCTCGTCCTTGTCGAGATCAATCTCGATGATGCGTTCGACGCCGTTGGCACCGATCACGGTCGGAACGCCGACATACATGTCCTTGACGCCATACTGACCGGTGAGTTGCGCTGCGACGGGCAGAACGCGCTTCTTGTCCTTGAGGTAGGATTCGGCCATCTGGATGGCGGAAGCAGCCGGGGCGTAGAATGCAGAGCCGGTCTTGAGCAGGCCCACGATTTCCGCGCCGCCGTCACGGGTGCGCTGGATGATCTTGTCGAGCTTGTCCTGGCTGGTCCAGCCCATCTTGACCAGATCCGGCAGCGGAATGCCGGCAACCGTCGAGTAGCGAGCCAGCGGAACCATTGAGTCGCCATGACCGCCGAGCACGAATGCGGTGACATCTTCAACCGACACGTCGAATTCTTCCGAGAGGAAATAACGAAACCGGGCCGAGTCGAGCACGCCAGCCATGCCGACGACCTTGTGGGCGGGCAGGCCGGAGAATTTCTGCAAGGCCCACACCATCGCGTCGAGCGGGTTGGTGATGCAGATGACGAAAGCGTCAGGGGCATATTTCTTGATGCCTGCGCCGACCTGTTCCATGACCTTCAGGTTGATGCCCAGAAGATCGTCGCGGCTCATGCCCGGTTTGCGCGGCACACCTGCGGTGACGATGACAACGTCTGCGCCTTCGATCGCGGCATAGTCGTTTGCACCGGTGAACTTCGCATCAAAACCGTCAACGGGTGAAGATTCTGCAATATCCAGTCCCTTGCCTTGCGGAGTACCTTCCGCAATATCGAAAAGGACGACGTCGCCGAGTTCCTTCAGACCAGCCAGATGAGCGAGCGTGCCGCCGATCATGCCGGAGCCGATGAGGGCAATCTTGTTGCGTGCCATGATTGTTTCTTTCCTCAAGTTTGATCCAGAAACGCATGAAGCCGTCCGGAAGCCTGCCGGAAACGCGTCTGCGTTGCGAGGGTTCGATAGGACTCTTTGCAAAAAAACTCAACTCATTATTTTGCGACCAATGTTTTCAATCGGTTAGAATTATATGTTCTTACGTAAACGTAAGATAAATTGGCAAAATGAAAACAATCCCACTCCCTCGCCTATGACACACGATAGGCGAGTCTTCGTTTCCTCCACATGGCCAACCACCCTATGTCCTGCCCGGCCTCACCGGTCGGTTTTGCCGACGGTCAAGATAGCTCACGAGCGATATAAGTCCAGTCTGTGGCAATCAGATGATGATCCGCCCCTGTCAGGCCGCATCCTCGGGAATCCGGGAGAGATATTCCGCGCTCTGCATTTCAAAAAGGCGCGATGCGGTGCGGTCGAACTCGAAGGCTTCGGTGCCGTGCCGCGCCTGATAGAGTTTTTCCGGCGGCGCATCAGCGGAAACGAACAGCTGCGCATGGTGATCGTAAAGCACGTCGATGAGCAGGATGAAGCGCTTGGCCTCATTGCGGCGCGTATAGTCGAGCACCGGAACATCATCGATGAACAGTGTCGGATAGCGTTTGACGATGGCAATATAATCCGACGCCGCCAGCGGTCTGGCGCAAAGCTCATCGAAGGTGAAGCGCGCAGCACCCGCAACCGTATGCCGGACTTCGATCTCGCGGCCCTTGATATGGATCACATCGGGCTTTTCAGGAGTGCCGTTCTTGTGGTTCGCCCATGCGACATTCATGCGCTTGGTCGTCTCCAGCCCCAGCGGCGTGAGGTAGACTGGCTGGCGGTCGAGTTTTTCCAGCCGGTAATCAGTGCGCGAATCGAGATTGATCACATCGACATGCTGCTTGAGAACCTGCACGAAAGGCAGGAAAAGCTGGCGGTTCAGCCCGTCGCGATAAAGATTGTCGGGCGCAACGTTCGAGGTCGCCACCAGCACCACGCCGCGCGCGAAAAGGGCGCTGAACAGCCGCGACAGGATCATCGCATCGGCAATATCGGTGACGGTGAACTCGTCGAAACACAGCACCCACGCCTGCTGGCTGAGCGCATCCGCCACCGGCGGAATCGGATCGTCCTGTTTGGTCTCACCGCGCTTGTGCGCCTGCCGGTGCGCATAGATGCGCTCATGCACATCGGCCATGAAATCGTTGAAATGCGCGCGCCGCTTGCGCTCGATGGGCAAGAGCTGGAAGAACATGTCCATCAGCATGGTCTTGCCCCGCCCGACCTCGCCATGGACATAAAGCCCCTTGACGATGGCGGTGGCGTCCTTGCGCTTGCCAAACAGCCAGCCCAGAGCGCTCGATTTTCGCGACAGCCGCCTGGTGCAGATTTCCTCGATCAGGCGGTCATATCGATCGGTGAGGCCGCGCTGGGCGGGGTCGCCATCGACATCGCCCGCCTGCACCATGGCGTCATAATGCTCGCGCAAAGAGGGAAAGGCTTTCAGATTGCCGTCAAAAGACATGATAGGTTGCGTCCAAAACCCTTCATCAAAATATGGCGGAGCGATTTTAACCGCCCCGCCCCGCGCCGTGCTGTAATATCAAATCAACGGGAAAGAGAAAGCGCCTGTCCCGCCACGGTCTGTCCGTCGAAGCGGCTCTGGCCGGAGGAGTAAAGCGTAGCCACCGTCCCGCCATTGGCGTCATAGAGCGAGAGCTGCTTGCCGTTCACAGCCCATGAGGCAAGGCTTGCAAGCTCGCCGGGGCAGCGCAGCGGACCCGCGCGGAAGCCCTGACCATATTTGGTCTGCGGGGTAGCGATCTTGCAGCTCTGTCCGGCAAGGTTGGCGTTCCACACGCCTGCGACCGATCCTGGCGTCAGATCAGGAGCCGATTCCGGCGGCAGGCTTGCCATCTGCGTTCCGCTATCCTGCGGTGCAGTTTCGGTGACTGGCGGCGTCGGGAACTGCGTAGGATTGGGATTGGGATTGAGACTGCCCTTCTGCACGGTGCCTGACGGAGCAGGCCGCAATGGTGCAGGCGGAGGCGGCGATGCATTGTCGAAACTTCCAACCCGGGAGCTTTGGCAACCGGCCAGTATGACGCCAGCCGCAGCAATGCCGAGCAAACTTGCTTTTGAAATTCCCATCTGGTTCTCCATTTCTATCGTGATGCCGGGGCCGAATTCGATCGGGGGGACAACCCCGCGCACTGCCTGCTTTCGCTTGCAGAAAGCCTGACCTAAAAACAATATTGCACCGATAAAATGGCTATATGGTTAAAAAATCAACTGCACTGCACGGCAAATCCGAGCACAAACCGATCAAGAAGGCTTGAAACCACTTACAAATTTTGACAATGGGGCAGGAAGGTCACAGTTTTTCTGCAATAGTCCGCGAAAATGCCGAATAAACGGGCCTTCCGCCAATCACTTGCCGGCACATCTCCAGCACTGGCAATTTGCGGGCTTTTCCGCCATATAGAGCATCTCCAGCAAAGTTAGAGCGCCTGACGTTACAGGAACCACCGATGAACAAGGCAGTCTTCGCCAAGATGAACGGATTGGGCAACAAGATCATTGTTGTCGATATGCGCGGGCGCGCCGACCGGATTGCACCCGCCGCAGCAATCCGTCTGGCGGGCGAAAGCGAAACCGCATTCGACCAGATCATGGCGATCCACGATTCCAGGACGCCCGGCACCGATTACTATATCGAGATCATCAATTGCGACGGCACGCAGGCGCAGGCCTGCGGCAATGGCACGCGCTGCGTGGTGCAATGGCTGTCGCGTGAAAGCGGCAGGCATGATTTCACTTTCGAGACGCTCGCCGGCATTCTGACCGCCAATGAACATGAAGACGGCCTGATTACGGTGGATATGGGCAAGCCACATTTCGGCTGGCAGGAAATCCCGCTGGCGCATGAAGTCAAAGACACACGCGCAATCGATCTTGCCGCCGGTCCCGCCAATGTCCCCGTCCTGCAATCACCTTCGATTGCGTCCATGGGTAATCCGCATGCAATCTTCTGGGTCGAGAACGATGTTTGGTCCTATGCGCTCGACGAATACGGGCCTGTGCTCGAACATGATCCGATCTTCCCCGAGCGCGCCAATATTTCGATTGCCCGCGTAACATCGCGCGAAAGCATGGATATGCGCACATGGGAGCGCGGTGCCGGACTGACGCGCGCCTGCGGTTCCGCCGCCTGCGCCGCCGCCGTTTCCGCCGCTCGCACCGGGCGCACCGAACGCAAGCTCACGGTTAATGTTCCCGGTGGACCACTCAGAATCGAATGGCGGGACGATGACCACGTCATGATGACCGGCCCCGCCGAATGGGAATTTGACGGCAGCTTAGATCCGGCAACCGGCGCATGGAGCCGCAACGCCAGCCGGGGAGCAGCCTGATGAGCGTCGAAATCGTAACATTCGGATGCCGCCTCAACACCTATGAATCCGAGGTGATGAAGCGCGAGGCCGACACCGCCGGACTTGGCGAACTCAAAGACGGCGCGATCATCTTCAATACCTGCGCGGTAACGGCGGAAGCGGTGCGTCAGGCACGTCAGGCAATCCGCAAAGCGCGCCGCGATAACCCACAAGCGCGTATCATCGTCACCGGCTGCGCCGCCCAGACCGAAGCCGGAAAATTCGAGGCCATGGACGAAGTAGACCTCATTTTGGGCAATGAGGAAAAGCTGAAATCCAATTCCTACCGGATGCTGCCCGATTTCGGCGTCAACCAGTTCGAGAAGGTCCGCGTCAACGACATTATGGAAGTGCGCGAAACCGCTAGCCATATGGTGGACGCCATCGAAGGTCGCGCGCGCGCTTTCGTGCAGGTGCAGAACGGCTGCGACCATCGCTGCACTTTCTGCATTATCCCCTATGGCCGCGGCAATTCGCGGTCCGTGCCCATGGGCGGCGTCGTCGATCAGGTCAAGCGGCTGGTCGGAAACGGTTACGCGGAAGTGGTGCTGACCGGTGTGGACATGACCTCCTACGGCCCGGACCTTCCCGGCAATCTTCGCCTCGGCAAGCTGGTGAAGACGGTTCTGGCTCAGGTGCCCGATTTGCAGCGGCTGCGCTTGTCTTCCATCGATTCCATCGAAGCGGACGACGACCTGATGGATGCCATCGCCAATGAAAAGCGCCTGATGCCGCATCTGCACCTGTCGCTTCAGGCGGGCGACGACATGATTTTGAAGCGCATGAAGCGCCGCCATCTGCGCGACGATTCAATTGCGTTTTGTGAAGAAGTGCGCAAGCTTCGCCCCGACATGGTGTTCGGCGCCGACCTCATTGCCGGTTTCCCCACCGAAACCGAGGAAATGTTCGCAAACTCGCTCAAAATTGTCGAGGAATGCGGCCTCACCCATCTGCACGTCTTTCCCTATAGCCCACGCGAAGGCACACCTGCTGCACGCATGCCGCAAGTGCGCCGCGAGATCGTCAAGGAACGCGCCGCACGCCTGCGCAAAGCGGGTGAAGACGCCTATCAAAAACATCTCATCTCGCTCACCGGCACGCAGCAGCAATTGCTGATCGAGAAAGAAGGCATCGCCCGTACTGAAGGCTTCACGCTTGCCGCTGTCGATCAGGGGAACCCTGGCGAAATCATCGAACGTAACGTGACAGGCCATGACGGCGAAAAGCTCCTCACCCGTTAGGCAGAGTCGCAAGCGGCTTAGATAAGGCATCGGAATTCATGGCAATCGGTTTCATCAAGAAAATGTTCTCCTTCGGCAAGAAGGAGGTCGAGGAAAAGCCGGACGAGCAACCCGCTCCCGACACCGTGGAGACGGAAGCTCCTCCAGCACCCGAAACACCCGCCGAAACCTCTGCTTCCGAGCCTGAGCCCCAACCGGAGCCACAGGAAGAGCGCGAACCCGAACATCCCGTCGCCGAGATCGAAATTGCGATCGAGCAGCCTCCGGTAATGGAACCGCCCGCCCCCGAACCGATTGCTCCCGAAGCCCCTCCCGCTCCTGAGCTGCCCGCCAGACCCAAAAAGGTGAAAGTCACCAAGGCCGTCGAGGAGCAGCAGGAAGAGGCCCCCGTAGAGGCGGCACCGGAGCCCAAACTTTCATGGTTCGAGCGTCTCCGGCACGGCCTTGCCCGTTCGTCGAACTCGCTCAGCGATTCCATCGGCGGCATTTTCACCAAGCGCAAGCTCGATGACGACACGCTGCAAGACCTCGAAGACGTTCTCATTCAGGCCGATCTCGGTCTTGAAACCGCCATGCGCGTGACGGACGCGCTGTCTTCCAGCCGTTACGGCAAGGATGTCTCCAGCGACGAAGTACGTGCCATCATGGGCGCGGAAATCGAAAAAGTTCTCGGCCCCGTGGCGCAGCCTCTGGAGCTTGATCTTTCGCACAAACCGCATGTCATTCTCGTCGTCGGCGTCAATGGTACTGGCAAGACGACAACTATCGGCAAGCTTGCAGCAAAGCTTACCGCAGGCGGCCTGAAAGTCATGCTTGCGGCGGGCGATACGTTCCGTGCCGCAGCCATCGAGCAACTGCACATCTGGGGTGAGCGCACCGGCGCGCCCGTCGTATCAAGCAAGCTTGGCGCTGATGCCGCGGGGCTTGCCTATGACGCTTGGGAGAGAGCCAAGGAAGCAGGCAGCGACGTGCTGATCATCGACACGGCGGGCCGTCTGCAGAATAAGGCCGAACTGATGGAAGAGCTTGCCAAGATCGTGCGCGTTCTCGGCAAGCATGACCCGGAAGCCCCGCACACAGTCTTGCAGACGCTCGACGCCACCACAGGACAGAATGCGCTCAATCAGGTCGAGATTTTCAAGAATATCGCTGGCGTTAACGGCCTGGTCATGACCAAGCTTGACGGCACGGCGCGCGGCGGCATTCTGGTGGCGATTTCCGCCACGCATAAGCTGCCGGTCTATTTCATTGGCGTCGGTGAAGGCATCGACGATCTGGAACCATTTGCGGCCAAGGATTTTGCCCGCGCCATTGCAGGAGTTGCCTGATGGAGCATCACGTCTTCGAACGCGATCCGTCGCAGAAAAGCGAAGCCGAACGCAAGGAAGTTCCGCCGCTTCTCAAGCTGGCGCTGGAACTGGGACCGCTTCTGGTCTTCTTCTTCGCCAACGCGCGCGGCGAAAGCCTGATCGCACGCTTCCCGGTGCTGGGCCAGATCGGCGAGCCGATCTTTCTGGCGACAGCACTGTTCATGGTAGCAACCGTCATCGCGCTTGCGGCATCATGGTCGATGACCCGCACGCTGCCCATCATGCCGCTGATTTCGGGCATCGTGGTTCTGGCCTTCGGCGCGCTGACGCTGTGGCTGCATAATGAGACCTTCATCAAGATGAAGCCCACCATCGTCAATACGCTTTTCGGCATGATTCTTCTCGGCGGTCTTTTCTTCGGAAAATCCCTGCTCGGCTATGTGTTCGATTCAGCCTTCAAGCTCGACGCGGACGGCTGGCGCAAGCTCACTTTCCGCTGGGGCGTGTTCTTTCTGTTTCTGGCCGTCGCCAATGAAGCTGTCTGGCGCAATTTCTCGACCGATGCCTGGGTGGCCTTCAAGGTTTGGGGCATCATGCCCATCACCATTGTTTTCACGCTTTCACAAATGCCGCTTATCCAAAAACACAGTCTGCCGGAACAAGCACCAACCGAATGAATGAGGAGAACGCCATGCCCCGCAGTGATGATAAACGGCTCGATATCGAACAATTCATCTGCCGCAGCGATAATTATGGCGTTCTCATTCATGATCCAGAAAGCGAACTGACTGCATCCATCGACGCGCCCGATGCGGGCGCCATCGAAGCGGCTCTGGAGCGGCGCGGCTGGACGCTCGATTTCATCTTCACCACCCATCATCACCTCGACCATGTAGAGGCTAATGAAGTGCTGAAAGCCAAATTCGGCATCAGTATTATCGGCCCCAAGGCCGAAGCGGCCAAAATCCCCGGCATCGACCGCGCAGTCGAGGATGGCGATGAATTCACCTTCGGCCTGTTCAAGGTGCAAGTCATCTCCACGCCCGGCCACACGGCAGGCGAGATTTCCTATTATATACCCGAAGCGAAGGCCGTCTTTACCGGCGACACGCTGTTTGCATTGGGTTGCGGGCGGCTGTTCGAAGGCAATCCCGCTACCATGTTCCACTCCCTACAAAAGCTCATCGCCCTGCCCGGCGACACGGCGGTCTATTGCGGCCATGAATATACCGAAAGCAATGCACGCTTCGCGCTCACCATCGATCCAGGCAATTCAGCGCTGAAGGAACGCGCCGTCGAGATCGCCCGGTTGCGCGCGGCGGACCGGATGACGCTTCCGACCACCATCGCCCTTGAAATGGCAACCAATCCCTTCCTGCGCTGGCATGATGGCGGCATCCGCGCACGCCTTGGCTTGCAGGAAGCTGCCGACGAAGCCGTGTTTGCGGAAATCCGCAAGCGCAAAGACCTGTTTTAGGATGAGAAGACGATGAACCTGTCCCGCTTCAAAAGCCTCAACCGCGCCGCATTCTTCGGCCTTTCGCTTGCCGTTCTGCCGTTCTGCATCCCTGCGGCGCTGGCGGAGGATATTCTGGAGATTGCCACTCCACCGGAAACCCCGGCAGAAATCAATAACTTCAAGCTGAGCGAGGATCTTCTGACCCGTATGGAAAAAATCCATGCCGCACTCGAAGAGATGCAGCTTTCCCCGACAGCCGAGGAAGGCCAGGATGCTCAGCCTTCGATGGATTCCATGGTAGGAAGCATCGAGTCGCGCCCCCAGGTGATGGCTCTGATGAACGCTCAGAATATCAAACCGCGTGACTACCTCCTTGCCTATTTCGCCATGATGAGCGCGCTTGCCGCGGCTGACGCGGAAGAAGAAGACCAGCTTGTCGATGAAGTGAAAAACATCAACCCCGAGCATGTCGAGTTCGGCAAGAAATATAGCGAGCGCATCCGCGAGCTGATCGGGGAATAGCCCGCAGGTTTCAATCCGGTTGCCTCAACAGGCGAAGCGCATTGATCGTCACCAGAACTGTTGCGCCGGTATCAGCCAGGATGGCGGGCCACAGGCCGGTGATGCCCAGCACGGTGGTCACGAGGAATACGGCCTTCAGCCCCAGCGCGATTGCGATGTTCTGGTGAATATTGCGCATGGTGCGTTTCGATAGCTCAGCCATCGCCGCAACATCGCCAACCCGGCCATGCAGAACGGCAGCGTCTGCCGTCTCCAGCGCCACATCCGTCCCGCCGCCCATGGCGATGCCGACATCGGCGGCAGCGAGCGCTGGCGCATCATTGATGCCGTCGCCCACCTTGGCGACGATCTGCCCCTGGGTGCGCAATTCGCCGACAATGCGCTGCTTGTCTTCGGGCATGAGTTCGGCGCGCACCTCGATACCGAGATCGTGGCCGATGGCTTCCGCCGTGCGACGATTGTCGCCAGTCAGCATGAGCACGCTTATGCCTGCTTGCTTGAGCCTTTCAAGACCCGCAATGGCATCGGCGCGCGGCTCGTCACGCATGGCAATTGCACCGGCGATTCCGCCATCGACAGCCAAAACGGAAACCGCCTTGCCCTCGTCGTTACAGGCCGCAATCCGCGCCGCAAGTTCGTCGGGAATTACCGCGATATCATTTGCAGCCTTACGGGAACCGAGAAACAGTTTCGACTGCCCTGCAACACCGGACACACCCTTGCCGCCATGGGCCCTGCTCTGGCTAATGCCCGAAAGTTTCAGCCCCCGCTCTTCAGCAGCGGCCACGATGGCCAGCGCCAATGGATGGCTGGACCCTGCATCAAGCGAAGCAGCAAGACGCAGCACTTCGCCTTCCGGCAGGGCGCCTGCCAGAACGTCCGTCACTTTCGGCTTGCCCTGCGTCAACGTACCGGTCTTGTCGAAGCAGGCCGTGGTGATCTTGCCAATGGTTTCCAGTACCGCACCACCCTTCATCAGCAGGCCGCGACGCGCACCCGATGAAAGCGACGCGGCAATGGCCGCAGGCGTTGAAATGACCAGCGCACAGGGACAACCGATCAGCAGGATGGCAAGACCCTTGTAAATCCATTCGCTCCACATGCCGCCGCCGACAAGCGGCGGCAGGATGGCGACCAATGCCGCAACCACCACCACGCCTGGCGTATACCAGCGTGAAAAGCGATTGATGAAGCGTTCGGTCGGGGCCTTGGCTTCCTGCGCTTCCTCCACCAGCCGCACGACGCGGGCAATCGTGTTGTCCTGAGCGGCAGCAGTCACCTTGACGCGCAAAAGTCCGTCGCCATTGATGGTACCGGCAAAGACATGATCGCCCGCCGCCTTGCCGACCGGCGTGCTTTCGCCCGTCACCGGCGCTTCATCGATAGCGCTCTCACCCGTAATGATCTCGCCATCGGCTGGCATGCGGTCTCCGGGGCGCACGGCAATCACGTCGCCCACAACCAGACTGTCCGCTGGCACTTCCCGCGTGGCCCCGTTGCTTTCGATAAAGGCCGTCTTCGGCACCAGCGCGGTCAAAGACTGGATGCTCGCCCGCGCCTTGCCCGCGGCCACGCCTTCGAGCAATTCGCCGACGAGGAACAGGAATACGACCGCTGCCGCTTCCTCGGTCGCACCGATGAAGACCGCCCCCACGGCGGCTATCGTCATCAGCATTTCGATGGAAAACGGCGTGCCGTTGAGCGCGGCCATGATGGCGCGGCGTGCAATCGGTACCAGGCCGATCAGCATTGCTGCCGTGAAGGCCCACAGCGCGATTGACGGATAGAGATGGCCGATACCGTAAGCGGCAACGAGACCGCCGCCACAGGCCAGCATCAACCGGCCCTTATCCGTCTGCCACCAGCGTGCGGGTCGCGCAGGGCGAGCCGATGCTGCACCGGCATCCGCCGGAGAATGAGCACCGGCCTTGTAACCAAGCGCCGTCACCTTCGCTGCGATCTCGTCGAGACGGGCCGAGCCGTCGTGGTTGACTATCATCGTGCCATTGGTGACGGAAACCGACACATCCTCGACGCCGGAAACCCGCCGCACCGCCTTATCGATCTTGGCCGCACAGGAAGCGCAGTCCATGCCGTCGACCCGCAAGCGCAGACTGGCTGCGCTCGCTCCTATCGGCTTTTCCGCTGCCGTGGCATGCTCGTTATGCCCGCAATTGTCGTGATCGTGATGATGATTGTGCACGCGTTCGCTATGGCTCATTTTCCAACCCTTGAATTGTCTGAATCTGGGTCTACATCCTCTAGTGACTAGAGGAGCAAGCGAAAAATGATCACGAATGTTTCGATCGGCGAAGCCTCGAAAGCCAGCGGCGTGAAAGTGCCTACCATCCGCTATTATGAGCAGATCGGCCTTCTGCCGGCGCCGCCGCGCAGTGAAGGAAACCGCCGTCTCTATGATAAAAGCGATATCGAGCGGCTTTTATTCATCCGCCATGCCCGCGATCTGGGCTTTGAGGTGGATGCAATCCGCACGCTTCTCAACCTTCAGGACACTCCCGACCAGTCATGCGCCGCCGCCGACGCCATTGCCAGCGCGCGACTTGCCGATGTGGAGCACCGCATCGCGCGACTTACAGCATTAAAGACGGAACTATTGCGCATGCTCGATTGCACGGCGCATGGCCGCATCAACCAGTGCCGCGTCATCGAAATTCTCGGTAATCACGACGAATGTGTAAGTTTGAAACACTGACGCCTACTCGGCAGCAACGGCCTGCCTGCGCCGCGAGGCAATCATGTCTTTTGCCGCCAGTGCAGCGCCTGCCGTAATCAGCACACAGGCTGCAAGGATGCGCATGGAAGGCTCTGCCGTCCCCGCTGCGATCAGTACCAGCGTCGAAAGAAGCGGCGCGGCATAGCTTGCCGCTCCCAACACCTGAATATTGCCGCGCTTGACGCCAAAATCCCACGCATAGAAGGCGGCCCCCACCGGCAGCAGTCCCAATGCCAGAACGCAAAGCCATTGTAGCGCACCCTGCGGCCAGACCGTCTGTTCAAGCGCCAGATGGCAGATGAGCGAAAGAATGGCGGTTGCCACGCAAAAGCCCGTCACCGCATCGGTCGGCACATGCGCCAGACGGCGCGAAAGCAGTGAATAGCCAGCCCATGCGAACGCGCATAGCCCCGCCATCGCATAACCGAAAGCATAGCGCGCCTCGAAGCCTGTCCCGCCGCCCTTGGTGACGATCAGCACCGTGCCGCCAAGCCCCAGCAGCGCTCCGGCAATATGAAACCAGCGCAGCCGTTCTCCCGGCATCAAGGCAGACCCCAGAACGATCAGCAGCGGCCAGAGATAGGCGATCAGGCTGGCCTCGACCGCAGGCGCATTGCGCAGCGCCGTGAAATAAAGAAAATGATAGCCGAACAGCCCGGCAACGCCCACCAGCCAGACCACCGGCGGCTGGCGCAAATGCCGCGCCGCCCCCGGACGCCATAGCCAGGAGACAAGGCCGATGGACGCACCGATGGAAAAACACATGGCAGAGAGCTGGAATGGGGGAACCTGGCCGGACCGGGCAGTGAAAAGCGCCAGAAGCGCCCACATGGCGATGGCTGAAAAGCCGATCAATGTCGCAAGTCTCATCCCGTCCCCCACCGCCCGCACTTGTTTTTAGCGCATCTTCTCAAAACGCGTGGCCTGGATTTTCAGCGTCCCCAACTGGGTGCCTATATGCGCCACCACCGGCGCATAGATACCGGAATTGCCCAATGTTGCAAACGAGATCGTGATCTTGCTACGCTTGCTCAGATAATTGATGGCTTTCTTGCCCTTCTGATAGCCAGCAATCGGTACGAACTTCGCAGAACATATGACCGTTTCGCCCGTGAACCCGCGTGTGGTGAATGCCTGTGTGCCGTTGAAGGAAAGCTTTATATCGGCACGGGTCTGGCCATCGAAGATGTTCAGCGTGCGGTCGCAGACCGAACGAAGGTTCTTGGCGGGAATCATCATCACGCTTATCGGATCGCTGACATCGAGCAGATCTCCGGGCGTCGTCTCTACCCATGGATTGCGCTTTTTCACCGGCGGCATATTTTCCGCCGACATCACATTGCCATTGGCAAAGCGGATTTTCGTACTCTTGCTCTTGCGTCCATGCTTATATGCCAGATCAAATCTCGACGGCATCACCTTCCCGGCGACCGAACGTCCGCCAACATGAACCGTACCGTCCGTATCGTCGAAAATACGCGCAATACCCGAGGTCATGAAACGTCCGTTAACGCTGTAGGCAGCACCTTTGACGGTGGTTTCGATGGCAGAACGGGCAAGGGAAAGGCCAAAAATCGAGATTTCATATTCAGTGCGGTAGAGATCGTCCGCTTGAGCGGCCCCTGTCGAAAAAAAGCCTGTTATCATAAGCCCGGCCAGCATGGACTTGCTGGCGCGCAAAGCATAATCAACTGCGAGCTTCGTCAGACGAGCCTTTCGCACTGCACCCCGTTTGGCTATACCCGACATTGACTTTTTCGTTCCTGTGTTTCCGGCCATGGGATTTGTCGAGCAGGAAAAACCGGCGAAGTTATGATCCCTCCTTGAGTGTGGCTGCGCAAATCGCCGCAAAACCGCGCCATTACAGCCAGACGAGCGAATCTGTCTTGACTGCAACGGCTGCTGTCACTATAGAAACGCGACTTTCCCAATAGGCCGCCTGTCCGAGATCGCGCGCCAGCAGCATCAAACTGCTTTGTTGCTTTGAGTTCGGACATTGGGGTCGGGGCCTGAGCAATTCCGGCGAGGCTGCGATGCAGCCTGCATCGGGAATTGCGAGAAACGAAACAAGGAGCATTTTTGCTTTCTTCAGAAAGCTGAAATGCTCCGGAAGCAAAAGTTGAAGGTGAGACCAAAATGTCCCGCGCTTGTGAATTGACCGGCAAGTCGGTCCAATACGGCAACAATGTCAGCCACGCGAACAATAGAACGCGTCGCCGCTTTCTGCCGAACCTCTGCAATGTAACGCTTATGTCCGAAGCCCTCGGCCAGAGCTATCGTCTTCGCGTTTCGGCCAACGCCCTGCGTTCGGTTGAGCATCGCGGTGGTCTCGATGCTTTCCTCGCCAAGTCCGACGACAAGGAACTGTCGCAGCGGGCTCGTCTGCTCAAGCGCCAGATCGCGAAGAAGCAGGCTGAAGCCGCCGCTGCCTAAATCATGCCTGGGAAAATCGGGCACCGGTTTTCCGATAAAGACATGATTAGACAAGAAAGCTAAAGCGCGTCGTACGATAAACGTGACACGCTTTAAGCGGTATAGATTTGAAAATTTGACAAAACAGGCTGGCTCCTGCTGGCCTTTTTTGCTGGTTCCATTACCCAGGATAAAAAAATGCCTGTTATGAACGCTTCTATTTCCCGGCTCTTGCCGGCCATGCTGGCAATGTGCGCGGCGGTTGCCGCTTCAAACATTCTGGTCCAGTACCCGTTCCAGTATCTGGGACTTCATGAAGTCCTTACCTGGGGCGCATTCACCTATCCTGTCGCTTTTCTGGTCAACGACCTGACCAATCGCCGCTTCGGACCTGTCGCCGCCCGCAGAACCGTCTATGCCGGTTTTGTGCTGGGCGTCATCATGTCGATCTGGCTGGCGACGCCGCGCATCGCCATCGCATCGGGCAGCGCTTTCCTGATCGCGCAATTGATGGATATTACCGTCTTCGACCGCCTGCGCCGCAAGACCTGGTGGAAAGCCCCCTTCGCTGCCGCCATGTTCGGCTCGGTGCTCGACACGATCCTGTTCTTCTCGATTGCTTTTGCTGCACGCTTCGCCTGGATCGATACGCTGACCGGCATGCCCGATTCGTCACTGAGCGAGCCAGCAAGCTTCCTTGGCCTCGGAATGCCTCTCTGGGCATCGCTTGCTTTCGGGGATTTCTTCGTGAAAGTCGTGATGGGAACGCTGATGCTTATTCCCTATGGCGCAATTCTCGCCATTTTCGCTCCGGCGCTCTACGCGCCGGATAAAGCGGCCTGAACCGCTTCTACCTTGCCGCCCGGCGGCGCCCCTTGCCCGCCGCCTCCGCACCCTGCTCCTCGAACAATGAGGCAAGCTGCTCGGTCATGGCGCCTGCAAGCTCTTCCGCATCGACGATGGTGACGGCGCGCTGATAATAGCGTGTCACATCATGGCCGATGCCGATGGCAATCAGTTCAACCGGCGAGCGCGTTTCAATCTCTTCGATCACGGCGCGCAGATGCCGTTCGAGATAATTGCCCGGATTGACCGACAGCGTGGAATCGTCAACTGGCGCGCCGTCCGAAATCATCATCAATATCTTGCGCTGTTCGGGACGCGCCAGCAGACGCTGATGCGCCCAGATCAGCGCCTCGCCGTCGATATTCTCTTTCAGCAACCCCTCGCGCATCATAAGGCCGAGATTGCGCCGTGCGCGCCGCCATGGCGCATCCGCGCTCTTGTAGATGATATGGCGCAGATCGTTGAGACGGCCCGGATTGGCGGGCTTGCTGCGTCCAAGCCACGCCTCGCGCGACTGGCCGCCCTTCCACGCCTTGGTGGTGAAGCCCAGAATTTCCACCTTCACGCCGCAGCGCTCCAGCGTGCGCGCCAGAATATCGGCGCAGGTGGCGGCAACCGTAATCGGGCGTCCGCGCATGGAGCCGGAATTATCGATCACCAGTGTCACGACTGTATCGCGAAAATCCGTGTCCCGCTCCATCTTGTAGGAAAGCGGCTGCGTCGGATCGATCACGATGCGTACCAGGCGCGCCGAATCAAGATAGCCCTCTTCCAGATCGAAATCCCATGAGCGGTTCTGCTGCGCCATCAAGCGGCGCTGCAAGCGGTTGGCAAGCCGTCCCACAACGCCTTGCAGATTGGCGAGCTGCTTGTCAAGGAAACCGCGCAGGCGATCGAGTTCGGCCTCATCGCAAAGATCGGTGGCCTCGACTTCCTCATCGAATTCGCGCGTGAAAACCTTGTAATCGACATGTTCGGCAAAATTCGCGAAGGGCTGGTTGGCGCGGCGCGTATCGCCGGGCGTCTTCGCATCGATATCCTCGCTGTCGTCCATATCGTCCGACGAGGCGTCGGCGGCATCCATTTCGCCCTGTTCGCCGTCGTCGCTTGATTCATCCGATTCGTCGCTTTCCGCCGAATCCGAACCGTCCTGACTCTCGTCACCGCCTTCTTCGTTTTCGTCCGGATCAGGCGTCTGTTCCTCGTCCTGCTGCTCGTCGTCGCTCTGCTCTTCAGGCGAAAACTCTTCAGCCATATCCATGGAGGCGAGCATGTCGCGCACGCTGCGCGCAAAAGCCTGCTGGTCTTCGAGATTTTCGGCAAGCCGGTCAAACTCGGAACCAGCCTTCTGTTCAATCCAGTCGCGCCACAGATCGAGCACCGGCCCCGCTTCTTCCGGCACAGCGCGGCCCGTCAGCTTTTCGCGCAGCAACAGCGACACGGCCTCTTCGAGCGGCGCATCCTGCCTGTCGGTGACGGTGGAAAAATTGGTGCGGCCATATTTATCCGCCAGCATTACGGCCAGATTGTCCGCAACGCCCGCCATGGCCCGCGCGCCGATAGCTTCCACGCGCGCCTGTTCCACCGCGTCGAAAATAGCGCGCGCCTGCTTGCCTTCCGGCGCGAAGGCCGCGTGAATACGCGCATTGTGCCGCGCCTTGCGCAGCGCCATCGAATCGCCGAGGCCGCGCGTGACGGCAATATCATGCGCGGTCGGACGCTTGGGCAGATCGGGAAGGCGGGCGCGATTGGCAGTCAGCGCCGGACGATCATTGTTAAAGGCCACTTCCAGTTCATTATCGCTGGAAATGGCGCGCATGCAGGCCGTCAACGCACGCTTGAACGGCTCCGAATCGACCGGCCCCGTTTTGCGCTCGCGCGAATTATCGCCCATTCCTGACATTTGGCCTGACATATGCCTATCCTGACTTCTCATAAAGCCGCCGCCGGACCGTTCCGGCGGCAATCTTCCCGCACATCAGGCCAGAACGATATTCGCGGCTGATTCGGGAAGCTCCTCACCAAAAGCGCGCTGGTAGAATTCCGCCACGGTAGAGCGTTCCAGCTCGTCACATTTGTTGAGGAAGGTCAGGCTGAACGCAAAACCCACATCGTTGAAGATCGCGGCGTTTTCCGACCAGGTAATAACCGTGCGCGGGCTCATCACGGTCGAAAGATCGCCATTGATGAATGCCTGGCGGGTCAGGTCGGCGACGCGCACCATCTTGTTGACGATCTCGCGCCCTTCCGCATTCTGGTAATGCTTGGCCTTGGCGAGAACGATATTCACCTCATTGTCGTGCGGCAGATAGTTGAGCGTGGTCACGATCGACCAGCGGTCCATCTGTGCCTGGTTGATCTGCTGCGTACCGTGATAAAGCCCGGTCGTATCACCCAGACCCACCGTATTGGCGGTGGCAAACAGGCGGAAAGCGGGGTGCGGGCGGATGACGCGGCTCTGGTCGAGCAGCGTCAGGCGTCCCGATGATTCGAGCACGCGCTGGATCACGAACATCACATCCGGGCGGCCCGCATCATATTCGTCGAAGACCAGCGCGACATTGTGCTGATAGGCCCAGGGCAGGATGCCGTCCTTGAATTCAGTGACCTGCACGCCGTCCTTGACGACGATGGCGTCCTTGCCGACCAGATCGATACGGCTGACATGGCTGTCGAGATTGACGCGCACGCAGGGCCAGTTGAGGCGGGCGGCGACCTGTTCGATATGGGTCGATTTACCGGTGCCGTGATAGCCCGAAACCATAACGCGGCGATTATAGGCGAAGCCTGCGAGGATCGCGAGCGTCGTCTGGCGATCGAAAAGATAGTCCGGATCGAATTCCGGCACATAGGAATCGCCCGCCGCATAGGCCGGTACCATCATGTCGGAATCGATCCCGAATTTTTCGCGCACCGAAACCGTCGTATCCGGCAAATTGGCTATATCGCGCTCAACCTTGTTCATCATGCCTCCAGAGCGGCAGGACTGTCCGGCCGCGACATTCAAATTCCCTCTGGAGCAACTCACCGGCGAGCCTGCCGACAAGCCCGATCGATGCCCCATCCATATTAAGTTGCGGGCATCCGTACTTGCATCCCGCACATGGCGCGGCAGAAGAATGTCCGTTCCGAGCATCGAAACCACTGGCCTCGTGCTCTTTGCTCACGCAACAGGCTTTAGCAAAAACCTGCCTGCTTGAGCAATTGATAAGCCTGGATCACATCGCGAAAACGCTCTTCTGATCCGCGGTCGCCACCATTCGCATCGGGATGATGAAGCTTCACCAGTTCTTTATAGCGCGCCTTGATCTTATCGCCAGTCGAATTTGCATCGAGGCCGAGCGTGACCAGCGCCTTGATCTCAAGCGTGCGCGGCTTGCGCTGCGCGGTTTTGGCCGATGCCTTGCTTTTGGCCTCATTAACGAAGTTGAACGGATCGCGCAGCCGGTTGTGATAGGAGGCGGACCCGGAGCGCCGCTGCGCCACATCGGGCGAGGTGCGCGCGCTTGCGCTCGCGGCATTGGCAGCGGTTGACCATGTCGGACGGTTTCCGGTGATCGCTTCCTTCTGGAATTTGGCGATATCGCCGTCGGACAAACCGGAGAAATAGTTGAAACTCTTATTATATTCCCGGACGTGATCGATACAGAAACGGAAATATTCGCCCTCACGCATGCGTCCGACCGGTGCGCGATGCGTGCCTGGCTTGGTGCAGCCTTCCCACTGACAGGAAGGCGCGTTGGATTTCGCCTCCGCTTCCTTCTTGGGGCGGATACGAATGCTGTCGAAGTATTTGGAGCTCGTTGTCATCGAATCGGATTATGCGGATTAAGAGTGACTAAACAAGAATTGACATTTCGTCCTGACTGGTTCTGGTCCCGGTGTGACCATTGTTTCAGGGCGGAATTTTGTTGCAAACTGCATTTCCTGTGCGGATTTGCCCCACCGATTGCCGCCGAGGCGACGTCTATATGAAGCACAGCGTCTATATGGGGAGAACTGGCCCGAATGTCCATTCTTAATAACAAACAATCTGCCATGGAAGAAAAGCTCAAGGCAGCTTTTGCGCCACAACACCTTGAAATCATAAATGAAAGCCACCTTCATGCCGGTCATCATCACTCCGGCAGCGATCATCACGGCACCTATGACGGAACTGGCGAAACCCATTTTCGCGTTCGCATCGTCGCCGATGCCTTCACCGGCATGAGTCGCATTCAGCGCCATCGCGCTGTCAATGATGTGGTCAAGCAGGAACTCGACAGCGGCGTTCATGCGCTCGCGCTCGAACTTTCCGCTCCCGGCGAACCGGCTCGGCGCTAACCCCTTTTGGATCAATTAACGGCCTTTACCGCCATCCCGCCCGAAATCGGCTTGCCATCTGCATCCAGCGGCACGATGCGCAGGCGCGTGAGACGATTCTTTTCCTTTTTCAGCACGGAAAAGCGCTTGCTGTGAAAGGTGAAGGCCTGTTTCATTTCCGGTATGGTCTGGGTTTCATGGATCACCAGACCGGCAATGGTGGTGGCTTCCTCATCGGGCAGATGCCAGCCCAGCGCCCGGTTGACGTCGCGGATGGGCAGCGAGCCATCGACGATCACCGAACCATCCGGCTGCCAGCGCAGCCCCTGCATGTCGAGATCGTGCTCGTCGGTAATATCGCCGACGATTTCTTCGAGAATATCTTCCAGCGTCACCAGTCCCTGCACATCGCCATATTCGTCCACGACGACCGCAATATGGGCCTTGCGCCGCAAGAAGGCGTCGAGCTGGTCCTGAAGCGTGGTGGTATCGGGCACGAACCACGGCTTGCGCGCGACCTTCATCACGTCAATGCGCGAGAAATCATTATCGACATCGTAAAGCGCGCGCAGAAGATCCTTGGTGTGGATAATGCCGACAATATTGTCGATATCCTCGCGCCAGACCGGCATTCGCGTATGCGGACTACCCAGAATTTCGCGCACGATCTGGTCAGCGGGCGCATCGCCATCGATTGTGCGCATGCCGGTGCGGTGCACCATCACATCGCTGACCTCCAGTTCCTTGAGATCGAGCAGGCCGCCGAACTGGTCGCGGTCTTCCTTGATGAGCGACTTGTCGCGATGCAGCACCTCGACCGCGCCGCGCAATTCCTCTTGCGCGCTCAGCATGGAGCGCCCGGCAGCGAGATTGATCCCGAACAGCCGCAGAATCATCCGCACGATCCAGTTTACCGCGCTGGAAGCCCATCCCAGCAGCGCCACGACGACAGAAACCGGACGTGCGACCTGAAGCGAGAAGCGGTCCGGGCTTGAAATCGCCCAGGATTTCGGCAGCACTTCCGCGAAAATGACCAGCAAAACCGTCATCGCCAGCGTGGAATAGGCCACGCCCGCATCGCCGAACAAGGACAAAAATATGCTGGTGGCAACCGACGTGGCGAGAATATTAGCGAGGTTATTGCCAATCAGAAGCACGCCGATCAGCCGGTCGCGCTTGCCGATCAGATGCTGCACGATGCTCGCGCGTTCATCGCCATTATGCTCAAAACTGAGCATCCGCGCACGCGAGGCCGCAGTCAGCGCCGTTTCCGCGCCAGAGAAAAACGCCGACAGAATGACACAAAGCAGGATGATGCCGCACATGATCCAGAATTCGTAAATCATTCTCTCCGGTCCTTTCGATTAGTGTGCGGAAAGGCGCTCCTTGAGGAATTCCAGTACGCTGGCAGGCGGCACATCTTTGGCGATGAAGGATTGGCCGATGCCATGCGTGAGGATGAAAGTGAGCGCGCCGCGCGCCACTTTCTTGTCCTGCGCGATATAATCCATCAGCGTTTCCGCCGGCGGTAATCCACCCGGCACATCGGCAAGTGCTGTGGGCAGGCCGACCGCCTTGAGATGCGCCTCGACGCGTTCCGCAGTCTCGACGCCGCATAAATTCATCTTGACCGAGAAACGATGCGCCAGCGCCATGCCGATGGCAACCCCTTCCCCATGCACCAGACGGCTTGAATCATAGGAGGTCACGCCTTCCAGCGCATGGCCGAATGTATGGCCGAGATTGAGCAGCGCCCGGTCGCCGCTTTCCCGCTCGTCACGCGCCACGACGGCTGCTTTCGCCCGGCAGGATTGCGCAATCGCTTCGGTACGCGCCGCACCGCCAGAAAATACTTCCCCCCAGTTCTGCTCCAGCCATGCGAAAAATTCCGGCTGGTCGATGAGGCCGTATTTCGCAACTTCCGCATAGCCTGCGCGAAATTCGCGTGCCGAAAGTGTGTCGAGAACATCCGTATCGGCCAGCACCAGTTGCGGCTGATAGAAAACGCCGACAAGATTCTTGCCATGCGCGGTATTGATGCCGGTCTTGCCGCCAACGGACGAATCCACCTGTGCCAGCAGTGAAGTCGGCATCTGCACGAAATTCATGCCGCGCCGCACGATACCGGCCACAAAGCCGGAAAGATCGCCGACCACGCCGCCGCCAAAAGCCACAACCGCATCGCCGCGCTCAAGCCTTGCTGCCAGAACCGCATTGGTCACGCTTTCCAGCGTCGAGAACGATTTCGACTTCTCACCCGGCGCAACGATGATCGGCGCAGCGTCTATACCGGCGCGCGCAAAGCTCGCCATCAACCGCTCCAGATGCGCCGCAGCGACATTTTCATCGGTGACAATGGCAACCCTTATGCCCGCAAGGCGACCGGCAATTTCTTCGCCTGCACGGTCGACCAGCCCCTTGCCGATCAGAATCTCATAGGAACGCTCGCCCAATGAAACCGGAACGGCGACATGATCGGCGGCAGTCGAAGGCGCATTCATATTATTCTCCCGCGGGTTTACACCCGCTCTTTCTTTAAGTGCGCTGTCAGAACCTCGATCAGTTCCCCGGCAATCACTTCCTTCTTGTCGTCGCGCGTCATCACCTGCGCATCGGCAAGCGCATAAATCGGATAGCGTTCGTTCATCAACCGCTGCATGACGCCGCGCGGATCGTCGTTTTTCAGCAACGGGCGGTTCTGGCGACGCGAAACGCGGTCCATCAGCACGTCGAGTTCCGCATTGAGCCAGATCGAAACACCGGCCTGCGCAATCGCCGCGCGGGTTTCCGCATTCATATAAGCGCCGCCGCCGGTCGCCAGTACCATCGGGCCGTCATCAAGCAGGCGCAGGATCACCCGGCGTTCAAGATCACGGAATTCTTCCTCGCCATAGGTTGCAAACAATTCCGGCACGCTCATACGCGAGACGGCCTCGATTTCATTATCCGCATCGCGAAAAGGCAGGCCGAGCATCGTGGCCACCTTGCGCCCGACCGTCGATTTGCCCGCACCCATCAAGCCAACGAGAACAACCACTTTCGTGCCCAGCAGTTGGCGGACGGTTTCCGCCCTGTCATTGAGATTTGTCTGTTTTTGCGTGCTGTTCATCATTCTCGCCCGTTTGTTCCGTTTCCACATCAAAAACCGCGCGGCGTCAATCCCGGCAGGGCTTTTTAATCCCCGGCCCTGGCTCTCCTTGCTTTCGTCTCAATAGCGCAGCATAAAAGCACCATGCCCACGCTGACGCGCATCCTTGCATTGCTTGCTGTTATTGCCGCCATTGCTTATGGCGCGATGCTGGCGCTCGCCAGTTTTGTTGAGCCCACGCCCCATCAGATCACCGTGGAAATCCCCGCGTCAAAAATCCGCCAGACCGTCATTGCGCCCCCGCCTCCACCTCCCGTTGCCGCACCTGCGCAGGAAGACTGACATGCGCACATCGCTGGCAATCGAAAACTTTCTTGAAATGATGAGTGCTGAACGCGGCGCGGCTCAGAACACGCTTGAATCCTATCGCCGCGATCTGGAAGCCTGCGCGCAGGCCCTTGCGCCGCGCGGGGTCAACCTCGCCAAAGCCGGAACCGAAGACATCCGCCATGCCATCGACGCCATGGCTGCGCAGGGCTTTGCCGCGACATCGCAGGCGCGCCGCCTCTCCGCGCTCAAGCAGTTTTTTCGCTTTCTTTATGCCGAAGGGTTCCGGCAGGACGACCCGACCGGCACGATCGACGCGCCCAAAAAGCAAAAACCGCTGCCCAAAATCATAAGCGTCGAAAATGTTTCGCGCTTGCTCGACCGCGCGGCACTGGAGGCAAGCGAAGCATCCGAGCCTGACGAGCGCATCAAGGCGCTGCGCCTTCATGCCCTGCTTGAGACGCTCTATGCGACGGGATTGCGCGTGTCCGAACTTGTCGGCCTGCCGGTCAGTGTCGCACGCACCGACCACCGCTTTCTGATCGTGCGCGGCAAGGGCTCGAAAGATCGTATGGTGCCGCTGTCGCAAAAGGCGCGCGACGCCTTGCAGCTTTTTCTGGCCCTGCGCGACAGCCAGCCCGGAGCAGACGACAATCCATGGCTGTTTCCGGCCTTTTCAGAAAGCGGCCATCTGGCGCGGCAGGTTTTTGCGCGCGAACTGAAAACGCTTGCCGCGCGCGCCGGACTGTCGAGCGCTTCCGTCTCGCCGCATGTCCTGCGCCACGCCTTCGCCAGCCATC
Source organism: Falsochrobactrum tianjinense (assembly GCF_019100495.1). Classification (GTDB taxonomy): domain Bacteria; phylum Pseudomonadota; class Alphaproteobacteria; order Rhizobiales; family Rhizobiaceae; genus Brucella; species Brucella tianjinense. Next base: position 125,605 of record NZ_JAHRVA010000001.1, read on the forward strand.
TGCTGCAAAACGGCGCGGATCTGCGCACCGTGCAGCAATTGCTCGGCCATGCCGATATTTCGACCACGCAGATTTACACCCATGTACTGGAAGAAAGGCTGCATAAGCTGGTAAGTGAACATCACCCGCTTGCCGATTAATCTGGCTGCTTGTATGAGAAAGCCGGAAAAATTTGCAAGATGCGCACGAAGTAAATATGTAAGGCCCGTAAGTCAGTCTCTTCCGGTCAGTTTCTGGCCAATATCCTGGAACGCATAATAGTCAGGCCCGATGTACAACTATCTCGATTTTGAAAAACCCGTCGCCGACCTCGAAGGCCAGATTCTGGAGCTCAAAAAGCTTGCGCAGGAACAGGGCAGCGTCGAGATGAGCGACGAGATCAGCCGTCTCGAGAAGCGCTCCGCCGATGCGTTGAAGGATATTTATCGCAAGCTGACGCCATGGCAGAAGGCGCAGATCGCCCGCCATCCGGACCGTCCGCACTGCCTCGAATATATCGAACGGCTGTTTACCGAATTCACACCGCTCGCAGGCGACCGCCAATTCGCCAATGACGAGGCCATTCAGGGCGGCTTCGCCCGTTTCAACGGCCAGCCGGTCGCCATTCTGGGACAGGAAAAAGGTTCCGACACCAAAACCCGCCTCAAGCACAATTTCGGCTCGGCGCGCCCCGAAGGCTATCGCAAGGCCGTCCGCATCATGGAAATGGCTGACCGTTTCCAGCTTCCCCTCATCACTTTCGTCGATACGGCGGGAGCCTATCCGGGCGTGAGCGCCGAAGAGCGCGGACAGGCGGAGGCCATCGCGCGTTCGACCGCCCAGTGCCTCAAGCTCCGCGTGCCGGTGATCTCGATCATCATCGGCGAAGGCGGTTCCGGCGGCGCAATCGCCATCGCGGTCGCAAACCGCGTCTATATGCTTGAACATTCCATCTATTCGGTGATTTCGCCCGAAGGTGCCGCTTCGATCCTCTGGCATGATTCCACCCGCGCCAGGGACGCCGCCTCCAATATGCGCATAACCGCGCAGGATCTGTTTGATCTCAAGATCATCGACGGCATCATTTCCGAGCCGATGGGCGGCGCTCATCGCGGCAAGGAAGCAGCAATCGACGCGACCGGCGACATCATCACCGCTTCGCTGCGCTCGATGAAGGATATCGACGGCGAGACCCTCAAGCAGGAACGCCGACAGAAATTCCTGCAAATCGGTCGTAACCTTTGATTCACTATTAATCTCGGATTTTTGATCTGGCGCAGCCTGTCTGCGCCGGATTTGCATCAGGCCGTCAATTCCGCCATATTGCGGACATTCTGATTTTTAGGTAATCAAATAAGGATTTGTCAACGATACCGAAAGGTTTTGTTGTCAGGATCGGGGCACCGGAAAGTCAGATTTGCTTAACAGCGCCTCCGGGCGCTGCTCTCACAGGCTCGATGCGATATGAAGATCAGAACCGCTATTCTTGCAACCGTCATGGCATCCGCGCTTCTTGCGGGCTGTCAGGGTTCGTCCGTTTCCGATCTGGCCCTGCGGGCTGAAAAGCCGCTGCCGACAAAAGTCGTGGCGAAAATGAAGGCGAAGGGCATGTCCCGCAACTCGCCGATCATGGTCCGTATCTTCAAGGAAGAAGGCGTTCTGGAGGTCTGGAAGCAGAAGAATAACGGCAAGTACGACCAGATCGCATCTTACGAGATCTGCAAATGGTCGGGCAAGCTCGGGCCGAAATTCGTAGAAGGCGATCGACAGGCACCGGAGGGCTTCTACACGGTGCGCCCCGCGCAGATGAACCCCAAATCGCAATATTACCTCGCTTTCAATATCGGCTTTCCCAACGATTATGACCGGGTGAATGGCCGCACCGGCCAGCATCTGATGGTGCATGGCGCCTGCTCGTCGTCAGGTTGCTATTCGATGACCGATGACAGCGTGAGCGAAATCTATGCTTTCGGTCGCGACGCCTTCCGCGGCGGCCAGCGTGAGTTCCAGATTCAGGCATTTCCGTTCCGCATGACAGCGGCCAATATGGCGCGCTATCGCAATGATCCCAATTACGGCTTCTGGAAAATGCTCAAGCAAGGCTATGATTCCTTCGAGGTAACGAAGGTCCCGCCGAAGGTCGATGTCTGCGAAAAGCGCTATGTGTTCAACGTCGCGTCGCCGGATGGTCAACCCTTGTCACCGGCGGAAGCCTGTCCGCCATCGGTCAGCGCCGAAGCCATGTCCTATGCGACTTACGGGAAATCCTATCTTACCGCTTTCAGCGCCGCTCAGAAGGCTCCCGCCCCTTCCATTCAGGGGCTGGCGGAAGCAAAGCTGGTTTCCGCTTGGAGTGCTGCGCGCGCCCGTGGCGAAAGGGTAAGCCGCGAGCCGCCTTCATTAAAGTCGTCTTCGGCTGAAACGCCCAATGCGCCCGATATTGCGCCGGCTCAGCCTGCTCCGATCGAAAGCGCAACAGCAACCGTGCCGGTTCCGCAGGAGAATCCGGCAGCCCCGGTCTCACCCATGACGACCGCCAGCACTGTTGCCGATACGGTTGTTGCACCGGCGCCTGAGAAGAAAAAGTCATGGTGGAAATTCGGTCGGGACTAATGCTGCAAGAAGACAGCATTCCCGTCTATGACCTAAGGGGGCTTAAATGCCCTCTTCCGGTTTTGAAAACCCGCCACCGCCTAAAATCCATGCCGAGCGGCGCGCGTTTATGGGTCGAAGCGACCGATCCGCTCTCCGGTATCGATCTGCCGCATTTCTGCACGCAGGAAGGCCATATGCTGCTGGCGCAGGAATGCGAAGACAACCTGCACCGCTTTCTTATTCAGAAGAAATAAACCGGCTTCAGAAGAAGCATTCCGGTTCAGCTCCGCGGCGAATAGCCAGGAATGGCCAGCGGATTATCCATCATCGCCGCGCGGTCTGGCCGGTCGATGCCCGCCTTGCCCAAAAATGCGTCGAAAAGCTCGCGCACATAGCTTTCAGGCAGATCCTTCACGATCATAACCAGCAGCGTTTCACGCGCACCCGATCCCTGTCCTTGCGGCCATTGCGGCAGTCGCGCAGGGGGATGAAAAATCTTCTGCACGCCATGAATGACTAACGGACGATCTGGATCTTCCGCGATCTGCACAATGCCTTTCACGCGCAAAAGCTTTTCGCCATGGGTGGAGCGCAGCAGATCGAGAAACATCTCGAAGGTCGAAAAAGGAATGGGATCGCCATGCCTTAGCGAGAACGAGCGGATCGCATCGTCATGATGATGGTGCGCATGATCATGATCGCAATCGGGGCCACATACATGATCATGGTGATGATCCTCCTCATAGGCTTCCGCCCGCAGCCAGCGCTGCACATCCGCCGATTTGGTTTGAGGATTATACAGCCCGCATTCAAACAGCCCCGCATAGCCGGTGCGCATATCGGATGCTTCGAGAATATCCGCGCCCGGATTGAGCAGCCGCAGCCGCGCTTTGAGCGCCGCAAGCCCCGGTTTCGCGTCGTCAAGATCGGCCTTCGTGATGACGATACGATCGGCCATTGCCGCCTGTTTGACCGCTTCTTCGTGATTGTCGAGCGTCGCCATGCCGTTGACGGCATCGACCGTCGTCAGAACGCCATCGAGACGAAATGCCTGCATCAGCACCGGATGGCCCATGATCGAATGCAGAACCGGTGCGGGATCGGCCAGCCCGGTGGTTTCGATGATGACGCGCTTGAGCGCCTTGATGCGCCCAGTCTCCAGCCGGTCGATCAGATCGGCCAGCGTATCCACAAGTTCACCACGCACCGTGCAGCACAAGCACCCATCGGCAAGCTCGATCACTCCTTCGCTGGCCTGCTCAACCAGCAGATGATCAATACTGACCTCGCCGAACTCGTTGATGATGACAGCCGTGTCCGTCAGGGCCGGGTCCTTGAGAAGCCGGTTGAGCAGCGTGGTCTTGCCCGAGCCGAGAAAGCCGGTCAGGACGGAAACAGGAATAGGATGCGGCATGTTCTCGACTTAATTAATCGTGGCTGTATTGACACCCGCGGCGCGTTGCGGACGCGGCTTGGGCACAGGGATCTGCGAAATATCAAGTTGTCCAACCTTGCTGACATTTCGCGGCGGTTCCGATACCAGTCCGACCTGCACCGCAACCGGCTCGCGATCCATTTGGCGGATATAGGGCGAATCGATCTTGAGACGGCCTTCCACATCGCGCCCGTCCCAGCGGCTGGCCATCGCTTCCTGGCTGCAAATCGTCTTGCGCATATCCACGGCCTGATCGACAGCGCTGCCTGCTGGCGGCGTCATACTGGCGAGCGTCGGCACGCCTGCGCCATTGCTGCGGAAAGCATCGCTCATCAATTGCGCGGCCTGTACGGTGCGCGTTTCCTGACGATCCGCGCCAAGCACGATTGCAAGCATCGTACGGCCCTGACGCGTTGCCGAACCAGCCAGGTTGAAGCCCGAGGCGCAGACGAAACCGGTTTTCATGCCATCTGCGCCGTCATAACGGCCAAGCAGGATATTATAATTGGCCTGCGGCTTCTTGCCATTGCCCGTATCGATCGCTTCGGTTGCGAAATAATGCGCATATTGCGGAAATTCGCGGCGCAGCTGCACCCCCAGAATGGCGAGATCGCGCGCGGTCGAATAATTATTGGGATCGTGCAGCCCGTTGGGATTGGCGAAATGCGTGCCGATCATGCCAAGCCGCTGCGCTTCGGCATTCATGCGCTGCACAAATGCCGATTCAGTGCCGCCAACGGCCTCGGCCAGCGCCACGGATACGTCATTGGCCGATTTGACCAGCATGATCGTGAGTGCGGTATCGAGCGTCATCACGGAGCCGGGGCGATAGCCCATCTTGCTCGGTGGTTCCTTGGAAGCGTTGACGGTCATGCGCACGGGAGATTCAAGCGTCATCTGCCCCGCCTGAAGGGCGCGGAAAGTAACATAGGCGCTCATCATCTTGGTAAGCGAAGCCGGATACCAGCGCTGGAAGGCATCCTTTTGCGCATAGACCTTGCCGGTGGCCACATCGACGGCAATCGCAGGATTCGCCGAAGCCGCAGAGAGGGCCACGCCTGAGATCGCCGCCGCTGCGAACCAGATTTTCAATGACTTCGCTATCATTTCCGTAGTTCCAATCAACAATGGCCGCAATTCATGCGCGCAACAGGTTTCCCTCCTTTGCCCGCTTTCTGGGCGTCCATGACGGTTTGCGATTTTTCAATCATAATGGAGGTTCTGCGCTGTTCTATCTATGCCATGTGGCAAGGAAAAGGCAAACAGGGATTGCTCGCTTTCACTGAAACATCATATCCTGCACCCACATATTCATGCCCAGTATTCGGGAGTCCCTCAATGCCAGTGCTTAACCGTGCCGTAGAAACGCAAGCGGAAATCGCCGCATGGCGCCGTCATCTTCACCAGAACCCGGAACTGCTTTACGACCTGCCCGAAACCGCCCGGTTTGTCGCCGAAAAACTCGACGCCTTCGGCTGTGATCGGGTCGAAACCGGTATCGGGCGCTCCGGCGTGGTAGGGCTCATCAAGGGCAGACGCGGCGGAGGCCCGGTTATCGGCCTGCGCGCCGATATGGACGCGCTGCCCATCACGGAAACCAGCGGCGCGCAATGGGCCTCGAAGAACCTCGGCAAGGCGCATTCCTGCGGCCATGACGGGCATACGGCCATGTTGCTTGGCGCCGCGCAATATCTCAGCGAAACACGTAATTTCCGTGGCTCCGTCGCGCTCGTCTTCCAGCCGGCCGAAGAGGGCGGCGCGGGCGCTCTCGCCATGGTCCGGGACGGGCTGATGGATCGTTTCGGCATATCCGAAATCTATGGCGTGCATAATCTTCCCGGCCTGCCCATCGGCCATTTTGCCATGTGCAAGGGGCCGATCATGGCCGCGACCGATGAGTTCGACCTCTTCATCACCGGACGCGGCGGCCATGCCGCGCAGCCGCACCGCACCATCGACCCGATTCTGGCTGGCGCGCAATTGCTTTCGGCCATTCAGGGCATCGTTGCGCGTAACACCGATCCCCTCGATTCGCTGGTGATCTCGGTCACGAAATTCATTGCGGGCGAGGCCTATAACGTCATCCCGCAGACTGCGAAACTTTCGGGAACGGTGCGCACGCTGAGCAAGGACGTCCGCGCTTTCGCCGAACGCCGCATCCGCGAAGTGGCGACCGGTATCGCAACGGTGACAGGCGCTGAAATCGCCGTGCGCTACCAGAACAATTATCCTGTCACCTTCAATCACGACGCCCAGACCGAGTTTGCCGCGCGCATCGCCATGGGCGTGGCGGGTGAAAGCAAGGTAAAAACCGATGTCGCGCCTATGATGGCGGCGGAGGATTTCTCCTATATGCTCGAAACGCGCCCCGGTGCCTATATTTTCATCGGCAATGGCGATACGCCGGGCCTCCATCACCCGGCATACGACTTCAACGACGAAGCCATTCCCTATGGAGTGAGTTATTTTGCCTCGATCATCGAGACTGCGCTTGCGGCCTGAAATCAGCAAGAAATCCGCCAACCCCGCATTTTGCGGGGTTGGCGTGGGCAATGAAAGACAGTATGTGTCGGGAGGCATCCGCAAGGGTCGGAATCAGTTTCCCCTTTGCGAAAGCATTGCGCCGTCGGCGGTCCCGTAGCTCAGTAGGATAGAGCGACAGATTCCTAATCTGTAGGTCACAGGTTCGATTCCTGTCGGGATCACCACCCGGTTTATTACTCCTCAAGGCCAATTGGCTTGTGAGAACACGCCGCCGTCCACCCAGATTGTCTGGCCGGTCACGAAGCGTGCGGCATCCGAAACAAGGAATAATGTCGGCCCCGAAAGGTCTTCCGCAGTGCCAACGCGCCCCAGCGGCGTGATTTTCGACCAAATTTCGGCATAGTCTTCCGCCTCCATCGCCGTGCGCTCGTTAAGAATGGCGCCCGGCGCGATGCAATTCACGCGAATGCCATGGGGCCCAAGCTCGACAGCAGAGACTTTCGTGAATTGTTCGATGCCGCCTTTGGAAGCCGTGTAGGAGACAAGCCTCGGGAAAGCGAGCTTGTTGCAGCCGGAGCCTATATTGACGATCGCCCCGCGTTTTCCAGCCTCCACCATGCGGCGCGCAGCTTCCTGCGTGTTGAGAAAACACCCCTTCAGGTTGGTACGGATCACATCATCCCAACCATCCTCGGAAAGCTCCAGCAGCGAGGCCCAGGTCTGGATACCGACATTGTTGACCAGCACATCGGGCGCATCGTCGAACCAGCGACATGCCTCCTCATAAAAATTCTTTACGTCGGAAAGTTTGCCGGCATCACACGCCAGCCCAAAAACTTTCCCGCCTGCTCCCTCGACCTCTGTCGCAAGCGCCTTGGCTGGCGCATCGTCACCGACATAGGTGAACGCAACCGCATAGCCTGCCTCGACAAATGCCGAAACGAGGGTGCGCCCGATACCGATGCTTCCGCCTGTAATGACTGCCAGTTTCGCCATAGTGTTCCTCCCGGTGACAGGGACGAATTTAGCCGGATTTCCACAATGGTAAACCTGTAGAAAAGAAAATATCATCCAGACAAAGAAGAGGAGTGGAAAATGAACCCCGACATTGAGGAAGCCAATGGCGCCTGCCACTGCGGAACCGTGCGCTTTCATGTAAAACTGACCGACGGGCTTCACAGCGCGCGCCGCTGTACCTGCTCTTATTGTCGGATGCGTGGAGCAGTAGCCGTTTCAGCGGATCTCGATGGATTGAAAATTCTTGAGGGCGAAGAGGCGCTGACGCTCTACACTTTCAACACAGGCGTGGCGAAACACTTCTTCTGCTCGAAATGCGGGATTTACACGCATCACCAGCGCCGTTCCAACCCGCGCCAGTTCGGCGTGAATGTCGCCTGCCTCGAAGGCATATCACCCTTTGATTTTAAGGTTGTGCCAGTGAATGACGGAATGACACACCCTGCCGATGATCCGCAGCATCAAGGATCACGCATTGCGGGGTATTTGCGATATGAAGATGCAAATACCCGATCATAATATCAGTATCCGCTTACCCGCTACATCAGGCTGTACGCCGCCGGTGATTCCGCTCCCAACTGAATATCGCAGGCGGCAGCGGATCATGCCCCCGAATGATATCCGCGCCTTTTTCACCCATCATGATGGTCGGCGCATTGGTGTTGCAGGACGGCACACGCGGCATGATCGAACTGTCGCACACGCGCAGCCCCTCCAGCCCATGAACCTTTAATTCGGGGTCGACGACGGCCATGGCGTCCGTGCCCATCTTGCAGGTGCCGACCGGATGGTGATCGGTCTTGGCGTTGGCGCAGGCATAATCGAACAATTCATCATCGCTCATGACTTTTGGCCCCGGCAGGCGTTCGGCCATCACGAAGGGCTTGAGCGCGTTCTGGCTCATGATCTCGCGTGCGATCTTCAGTCCCTCCAGCGACATTTTCACATCATGCGGGTCGCTCCAGTAATTCGGGTCGATCAAGGGTGCGGCCGCCGGATCGCTGGATGAAAGCCGCACGCTGCCCCGCGAACGCGGATGCAGATAGGCGGAATTGAGCGTCACACCGGCGTTTTTGAGTTTTTCAACCCCCGCCTCGATGCCCGAGCCAAGCCCTAGGTGAAACTGGGTATCAGGCGAGCGCGCATCCGGGTCCGCATACCAGAAGCCGCCGGTTTCAAACAGGCTCGATGCCACCGGCCCCGAACGCAGCACAATATATTGAAGGCCTGCGGCAAGCGTGCGGTGCAGCTTCGCCACGCCGTCATAGGTGTGATCGCCGGTGCATTCGCAGATCACGAACAGATCGAGATGATCCTGCAAGTTTTCGCCCACACCCGCCAGATCATGCTTCACATCGACACCGACCTGCTTGAGATGATCGGCAGGGCCGATACCCGATTGCAAAAGCAGCTTCGGCGACCCGATGGCGCCCGATGCGACGATCACCTCGCGCGAGGCGCGCAACACCTCGCCGCTCATCAGTGCAACGCCGGTGGCACGGCTCTTTTCCAGCATAATGTTGCGCACGGCGGCGTTCATGCGAATGGTCAGGTTTTTGCGCTCGCGGATCGGCGCAAGATAGGCCAGTGAAGCGGAAGAGCGGCGGCGATTGCGCTGCGTAAGCTGATAAAAGCCGACGCCTGCCTGCTCACGCCCGTTGAAATCGGGGTTGTAGGGAATGCCCAGTTCCTGCCCCGCTCGAATATAGGCATCGCAAATGGGCAGCGGCGCAGATGGCATGGAGACACCCAGCGGCCCGCCATAGGAATGATAATCGTCGTTGAAGCGCTGATTATCCTCGGCGCGTTTGAAATAAGGCAGAACGCTGCGATAATCCCAGCCGGTGCAGCCGTCTTCGGTGGCCCACAGATCATAATCGGCTGCATTGCCGCGCGTGTAAATCTGCGCATTGATGGTGGAGCCCCCGCCAATCACTTTCGCCTGCGTATAGCGAAGCACGCGGTTTTTCATGTGCTTCTGCGGCACGGTTTCCCAGCCCCAGCTTCCTACGCCTCTGGTCATCCTGGCAAAACCGGCTGGCATGTGGAACAGCGGGTTCCAGTCGCTTCCGCCCGCTTCCAGCAGCAGCACTTTCACCGCTGCATCCTCGCTCAGGCGATTGGCGAGAACGCATCCGGCAGGCCCGCCGCCGACAATGATATAATCATAAGCCATGGCATTTCTTCCTAAAGCTTTGCGATTGACAGGCCGCCATCGGCACTGATGGCCGAACCGGTGGCGAAGATGAAATCGCCGCCCGCAAGACCGGCAACGATAGCGCCCACATCGCCCGCCTCGCCCCAGCGCTTCATCGGCACCAGCCCATCTTCGATCAGCGTGTCATAACGTGCGGCGACCTTTGCGGTCATATCGGTGCGAATAATGCCGGGCCGCACCTCGAAAACCCCGATGCGCGCTTCCGCCAGCCGCAGGGCCAACCCCTGCACGAAAGCCGAAAGCCCCGCCTTGCTGATGCAGTAATCAAGCCGCTCGGGCGATGTCATCACGGATGAAACCGAGCTGATCGTCGTAATACTGCGCGAAAACGGCACCGCCGCCGCCGAAAGCATCGCCTTCACCACAGCCTGCGTGAAAAACACCGTGCCGCGCAGGTTCACATTCATGATCGTGTCAAAATTTTCGGGCTTCAGGCCCAGAAAATCGCCGCGCTCGACCGAACCCATCCCGGCATTGTTGACAAGGCAATCAATGCCGCCGAACTCCGCAAGCACTGTGTCCACAACTGCTTCATGCCGGGCGACATTGGCCAGATCGCTTTCGAGAAAAACCACTTTTCGTCCGGTTTCCTGCAATTCCTTTACGGCGCTTCTGGCCGTCTCATCATGTTCGCGGTCGGTAATGGCGAGATCGAAGCCCTTGTCCGCGAGCGAGCGCGCAATGGCAAAACCAATGCCGCGCCTTGCGCCAGTCACCAGCGCCACGGGTCGTTGACGCGTCATGCAAGCGCCTCCTTTTTAATATGATCGGCCACGCGCAAAGCCTGGGCCGCAATGGTGAGCGCCGGATTGACCGCCGCCGATGTGGGCAGGAAAGACGCATCCACCACAAATAGATTGGGATGATCGAAAGCGCGGCAATAAGGATCAAGCGGCGCTGTCAGCGGATCATTGCCGATCCGCACCGTGCCGCATTGATGCGAGGGTGTGCGCCGGTCGAAAGCCTGCGAAAGCACGATGGGAAAGCCTGCCTGCCTGAGCACGGATTTGAGCTTTTCCACCAGCATCAGATGCGCTTTCCAATTGCTGCGCACCCAGCGCAGAACAATGCGCTCGCCATCCACGCTCACGCGGCTGTCGGGCGAAGGCAGATCCTCGCTCATCGCATAAAAATCCACTGTGCGCCGCGCAATGCGGTTGAGCAGCCATTCGGGCACGCGCGGCATATTCGCCTTTAAAACCGCGCCCGAAACGCGGCCCAGCAATTGCACATTGCCCAGCGGCGGCCCGCCTGCCCCATCGCCAAGATAGAAATCATTGAAGCCGAATGTCTTCTGGTAAACGCTGTCATTGCGAAAGCGCGGATCAAGGCCAATCACCGCGCTGGCATTGTGGTTCATAAAATTGCGTCCCACCTGATCGGAACTGTTGGCCAGCCCCGAACGCAGCAGCAGCGCCGCCGATTGCACCGCGCCCGCTGAAACAATGACCAGCCTGGGGCGCAGTTGCCGCGCTTCGCCATTCCTCACGTAATGCACGGCAGCGATCCGCGCGCCCTCCGCCTCCAGCCGCGTCACCCTTGCGGATGTTTCCAGCTTCACATTGGGAAATTCGAGCGCTACTGCCAGCGGGCAGGTTTCGGCATCCATCTTGCCGTCATCGCAGTTGGGATGGGCATCCCAAGGCGTCTTGCCCTTTGCCAGCCAGCGTTCAATATCGACGCCAAGCGGCAGGGAAGCGGCGTTAATGCCGTTCCTTTTCAGCCTTGCGCGCAGATCGGCAATGGCCGGTTCATCCGGCACGGGTGCAAACGGATAGGGCTGCGAATGATGCGGCTCGCTCGGATCCTCGCCCAACGCACCGCGCACCTTGAACAATTGCTCGGCGCGGCCATACCACGGCTCCAGCTCCTCATAGGGAAAAGGCCATGCCGGGGACACGCCTTCAAGATGCGCCATTTCCTCAAAATCCTCGCGGCGATAGCGCAGCAGCACCGCCCCATAGAATTTTGAATTGCCGCCCACATTATAATAATTGCCCGGATTGAACGGCGTGCCGTCCGCCTCGTACCAGCTCTCTTTCGGGCGGAAGAAGCCGCGCTGGAAAATGGCGCGCGGATCGCGATTTTCCGGTCGGTCGGCCAGCCGCTCGCCTGCTTCCAGAATGACAATTTCAGCGCCCGACCCAGCCAGCCCGGCGGCGATTGTCGCGCCGCCGATTCCTGATCCGATAATGACAATATCCGGCTGACCTCCCATCGCCGTCGCTCCTATTTTGCCTTTTGCAACTTTTCAGAGGGCATCCACCATCCGCTGCGTGGGCCTATATGCATGTTGAGCGTCTTGGTCTCGGTATAATCCTCCACCGCATGACGCCCCAGTTCGCGCCCCAGGCCCGACTGGCGATAGCCGCCGAAAGGCAGTTCCGGTGTGCCGTCCATAAAGGTGTTCATCCAGATCGTGCCTGCGCGCACCTTGCGCCCGATGCTCATGCATGTGTCGAAATCGCGGCTCCACACGCCTGCCGAAAGGCCGTAATCGACTGCATTGGCAATGGAAATCGCCTCATCCAGCGTGTCGAAAGACAGAACCGACAAGACCGGCCCGAACACTTCTTCACGCGCCACCGCCATATCCGGCTTCACGCCCACAAGCACGGTCGGCCCCATATATTGGCCCATCCCGAGATCCAGCACTTCGCCGCCATGCGCCAGCGCCGCGCCAGCCTTTTCCGCCTCATCGACATAGGCGCCGATTTTGCCAAGATGCTGCGGCGAGATGATCGCACCGACCTGCGTCTGATCATTGAGCGGGTCGCCGATCACGACCTTTTTCGACAGATCGGCAATGCGCGCCACAACCTCGTCGACAATCGAATGATGCACGATCAGGCGCGACCCGGCATTGCAGCATTCGCCTGCATTGAACCACGCGCCGAATACGGCGGCATCGATGAACTCATCCAGATTGGCATCGGGGAAAACGATTTGCGGGTTCTTGCCGCCAAGCTCCAGCGACACTTTCTTCAGCGTCTGCGCGGCATTGGACATGGTCAGCCTGCCGACCCCGGTCGAGCCGGTAAAAGACACCATATCGACCTGGCTGTGGGTGCTCATATGCTGGCCCACATCCGCGCCGGTGCCGGTGATGATATTGACCACGCCATCAGGCACCCCGGCCTCGGTGAGAATTTCACCCAGAACCAGCGTCGAACCGGAAGTAAGCTCGGAAGGCTTCACCACCGCCGTACAGCCCGCAGCCAGCGCAAAAGGCAGCTTCTGGCTGACGATCAGGAACGGGAAATTCCATGGTGTGATGATGGAAACGACGCCGATGGCTTCGCGCAGAACCACGCCCAGCGTGCCATCGCCCAGCGTGTTGTAGCTCTCGCCATGCAGGTCGCGGGCCAATGCCGCCGCATAGCGCCAAATATCGACCGCCCCGGCAATTTCACCGCGCACCTGCGCGATTGGTTTGCCGGCTTCAATCGCATCAAGATAGGCCAGCTCCTCCGCCCGCGCCTCGATCAGATCGGCGGCCTTGAGCAATATGAGTGAACGCTGCGACGCGGTTTTCGAGACCCAGCGGCCATCGTCAAAAGCCTTGCGGGCGCTCGCAATTGCGCGCTCCGCATCAGCCTTGCCGCCCGCCGGATAGCGGCTGACGGTGACGCCATGGCCGGGGGCCACACGCTCGATTGTCTCGCCGCTTGCAGCAGCCACCCGTTCGCCGTCGATCAGCATGGAGAATTCGCGGATTTCCAGCCCCGCCAGCGGCTGCGGTTTGACAATAACACTCATCACCATTCTCCCTTAAACTTCGCTTCGCGCTTTTCGCTGAAAGAGCGCACGCCTTCCTTCAGGTCGCCGGTCTTGGCCACGAGAATGGAGCCGAGCGCCTCGACAGCGGTGCCATTATCCTCACCATTGGCGACGGACAGCATCAATTTGGAAACTTCCAGCGCCGCCGGTCCGCGTCTGACCACCCGCGCGGCATAATCCTTTGCAGCTTCCAATGCTTTGCCCGTATCGGCAACAGCATCAACCAGCCCGTGAGAAAGCGCTTCCTCAGCCGTGAACATCTCGCCGCCCAGCACCATGCGCCGCACGATCTGCGCGCCGAAGCGGCGCACCAGACGCTGCGTGCCCGACCAGCCCGGAATCATGCCCAGCGAAGTTTCCGGCAAGCCGATCTTTGCCTGCCGCTCGGCGATGCGAATATCGGCGCTACCTGCCAGTTCCAGCCCACCGCCCAGCGCATGACCGTTCATGGCGGCAATCAGCGGCATCCGCAAAGTCGCGAGCCGCTCGAAAACGCGATGGCCATAGCGCACCCATGCATGGCCGAATTCCGCCGCTTCCATGCCGCCCCAAGCCTTGATGTCGCCGCCAGCCGAAAATGCCTTGCCTTCGCCGGTGAGGATGGCAACGCGCACGCTCTGGTCCGCTTCCACCCGGTCGCAGGCGGCAGACAATTCGTGCAGCATTTCGATATCGAAAGCATTGAGCTTCTCTGGCCGTCTGATGGTCATCACCGCAATATGGTTTTCGACCACAATCTCTATCCGTCCCGACATTTACGCCTCCAGCTTTCGCGCAGGCTTCTGCGGCAGTTTCAGCCCGATCGGCTCTTCGCCAAACAGCGCCGCATCCATCACCTTGAGCTTGTCCGATACGATCAGCGGGAATTCCGACTGGTCGAGAATATGCGTTTGCAGATCGACGCCCGGCGCAATCTCGGTCAGCACGATCCCTTCCGGTGTCAGCTTCATGACGCAGCGCTCGGTGACATAGGTAATGTCCTGTCCCTGTGCGACGCTGCGCGGACCGGAGAAAGTGACGTGCTCCACCCTGTTGACGAGCTTTTTGAGCTTGCCTTCCTTCTCGATCATAAGCTTGCCATCGGCCACCGCAAGCTTCGCTCCCGCATTGAACATGCCCGAGAACACGATCTTTTTCGCGCGCGCGGTAATATCGGCAAAGCCGCCCACTCCTGCCGTCACATGCGGACGGAAGGAAAGTTTCGACACGTTGACCGAACCATCGCGCCCGATTTCAAGGAAAGAGAGCAGCGAGGCATCGAAGCCCGCGCCCTGAAAATAGGTGAACTGATAGGGCGAGGGCATATAGCCATCCGCATTCGAGGCGCAGCCAAAGGCGAAGTCGAGCAGCGGCACGCCGCCGACAGCCCCCTGTTCGATGACCCATGTTACCGTGCCGTGCAGCCCTTCCTCGAGCAGGATACGCGGCACATTGGCCGAAATGCCAAAACCTAAGTTGACCGCACTGCCCGCTTCCAGCTCCTGCGCCACGCGGCGCGCGATTGCCTTTTGAATGTTGAATTCAGCCAGCCGGAACGTATCGAGCGGACGGATGATCTCGCCGGAAATGGCCGGATCGTAAAGCGTCTGTGTCGTCTGCTTCTGCTCCGGATCCACCACGACATAATCGACCAGCGTGCCCGGCACGCGCACATCATGCGGCTTCAGCGTTCCTGCCTTGGCAATGCGCTTGACCTGCGCAATCACGATGCCGCCATTGTTGCGTGCAGCCAGCGCCTGATCGAGACCGCCCAGATAAGCCCCCTCATGCTCATAGGTGAGATTGCCGCGCTCATCGGCGGTCGTAGCCCTTATGATGGCCACCTGCGGCACGATATTGGGGAAGTAAAGCCAGTCTTCACCGGCAAAATTCACCTTCTCGACCAGCGGTTCCTTAGCCGCCAGATCATTCATCGCGCAGCCCTGCTGTGCGGGATCGACAAATGTATCCATGCCGATCTTGGTCAGCACGCCGGGGCGCTTGGCCGCTGCCTCGCGATGCATGTCGAACATGATGCCGGAAGGCACATTATAGGCCGGGATCTCATTATTGCTGATCATCTGCCAGATCAGCGGCGGCTCGGCGCTGGAAGGGCCGGACGGATAGGAACCGGCGACGATCTTTTTCAGAAGCCCCTTTTTGGCGATATAATCGACCCCCTTGATACCGCTCATATCACCGGCGGCAATCGGATGCAGCGTGGTGATGTTCTGCGGATGGCCGCTTTCATCGAAACGCGCGCCGATGGCTTTCAGCATCAGATCGGGACAGCCAAGGCCGCTCGATGACGAAACCGAAACGACAGCGTTGTCGGGAATAAGTGCCGCGGCTTCTGCCGGAGTGATATGCTTGCTCATAGCTTTAAATTCCAGGTTGGATCGGAGTTGCGCTGCCGCTCTTGGCGGCTTCTGCGACGGCAAGGCCGGTCGCCAGCGACCAGATGCCATCTTCCAGCGTCGCCGATGGCTGGCCCTTTCCGGCAATGGCGTCATGGAAAGCCCGCAGGGATGTTTCATAAAGATTATACTGGTCGAGCGGCAATTCGCGCTCGCCCTCGCTGTCGCGCAGGATCACGCTTCCCACCGGCCTTTGCGTCATGACATTGCGCGCGATCAGCGAGCCTTCGCTGCCATGCACCTCAAATCCGGTTTCGGCATATTTCGTCGTGAAGCCGTCATGGAACTGCGCCATCGCCCCGGACGGAAAGCGCAGCACACCCATCACGCCATCTTCCAGCCCCTCGCCGCTCAAGCCCCCCTGCTGGCTGAAAGCCACCGCCTCCACCGGGTCTTCGCCCAGCACGAAGCGCAGCGTGTCGGCATCATGCACGGTTATATCGAGGATGACCCCGCCGCCCGCATCGCGGCGCTCGATGCGCCAGCCTTGCAGATGCGGCGGCAGATAGACCGCATGAAACACCCGCGCGCCCAGTACCTTGCCGATCCTGCCGTCACGCACCGCATCGCGCATGGCCCGATGGCTCGCAGCATTGCGCAGATGATGGTTGGTGCCAGCCACGACAGCCGCCTCCTGCACGGCTTTGAGCATGGCTTTCGCATCACCAAGCGTCAGCGCCAGCGGCTTTTCGCACAGAATATGCTTGCCCGCTTTCGCCGCCGCAATCGCTTGGCGGCGATGCAGCTCATTGGTGGTGGAAATATAAACCGCGTCGATTTCCGGGTCCGCCAGCAGCGCATCGAGGCTCGTCACCGAGCGCGCAATGCTGTTCTCACGAGCGTAATTTTCACCGCGTTCGGCATTGGTGCTGTAAACGGAAACGACCTCGCCACCGGTGGCGCGGATCGCCCCGATCACCCATTCCCTTGCAATCGTGCTTGCGCCGATCAAACCCCATCTGCTCATGCCACTTCCTCCCGTTTTGTCCGGAACGGCGCACCGCAGCTTGCGCGCACCGCAAGGCGCACCGAAAGCCGCTGCGCTTCTGCCTCCACCCGTTCCGAATTGATCTGTTTGAGCAAAAGCTGCGCCGCCCGTTCGCCCATGCCCTGCGGATCGACCGAAACCGTCGTCAGCGCCGGAACAGCGGACTTCGCCTCGATCACATCGTCGAACCCGACCACGCCGAAATCCCGCCCCGGTTCAAGATTTGCGGCGCGCAACCCGTCGCAAACACCAAAAGCCACCGCATCATTGAAGCATACGGTCGCCGTCGGCTTTGCCCCGCCAAGCAGCATACGCTCCACTGCCTCGACACCGCCCGCTCGCGAAGGCGCGGAATTAAAGACCAGTGCATCAGCAAAAAGAATTCCCGCCTGCTCCAGCCCCGCGCGATAGCCTGCAACGCGCTCGGAAAACACCGCCGTATCGGCATAACCCCCCATGAAGGAGATTGCCCGATGTCCCAAAGCGACCAGATGCTCGACCGCTTTCGCCACCCCGCCGCGATTGTCGGACACGATGGACGAAACACCGGAACCGGGCACATCGCGCACCATCTGCACCACCGGCAGGCCGCTTTTGGCCAGCGGCTTGAGATCGCTGGCCTCGGTGCCCCGCGCTGGCGAGATAATCAGCCCGGCAATGCCGTGCTCACGCATCGAGGCCACCACTTCGCGCTGCCGGTCTATGCTTTCCGCCGTATTGGCGAGAAACTGCACGTAACCCGCAGACTGCATGACCCGATCCACCCCCACCGCCAGTTCGGCAAAAAAGCCGTTGGTGAGATCGTTGACCACAAGGCCAATGATTTTGGAATTGGACTGGCGCAGATTGGCCGCCGAGCGATTATAGACATAGCCGAGTTTTTCGATTGCCTGCTGCACCCGTTCGCGGGTTTCGGCATGGACCAGCGGACTGCCGCGCAGCACCAGCGAAACGGTCGACTTCGACACGCCCGCCTCCTGCGCAATATCGATCACCGTGATCCTGTCCCTGCTCATCCAAATCTCCCAACTGCATAGCACAGTTTAATTGGAACGTTCCAAATTTGTCAATATCTCGAAAGCAGGCAGCAAAATGCACCATGATTTCAATGAAATCAGCAAAAACAGTGAGGATATCCTTCCGTTTTCGCCTGAAATCTCAGCTTCTCTTGCCATTTGGAACGTTCTAATTTAAATAAGCCCCAGCTATGCGGAGGAACATGATGAGCGAACTGTCCGATTCCATGCTGGTACTGCCTCAAGCAGATGGCAGTGCGAAACCCTATCGTTTAAGCGGCACTCCCACCGGACGTCCGCAGCAAATTCCGCAATTCAGCCGCATCGCCTATGCTGCAGCCCATGTGGTTTCCGATCCACGCAGGGATGCCGCCCCGTGGAACAGCACCGCCATCGATTGGGATGCCACAATGGCCTTCCGCCATCATTTGTGGGAGCTTGGCTTCAAGGTCGCGGAAGCGATGGACACCTCACAGCGCGGCATGGGACTGGACTGGACCGGCGCGCAGGAACTGATCCGCCGCTCGCTGGCCGAAAGCAGAACCGTTGCCGGGGCTGATCTCGCCTGCGGCGCTGGCACCGACCACCTTGATCCTGCCGATGCGAAAAGCCTTGATGACGTCATCAAAGCCTATGAAACGCAGGCGGAATTCGTTGAAAATCACGGCGGGCGCTTCATCCTGATGGCCAGCCGCGCCCTTGCCCGCATCGCGAAATCGCCTGACGATTATGCGAAAGTTTACGGCCATATCCTCAGCCAAGCGCGCGAAAAGGTCGTGCTGCACTGGCTGGGCGATATGTTCGACCCGCAATTGCACGGCTATTGGGGAGCGCAAAACTTCGAGCAGGCGCTCGATACGGTGATCAGCATCATCGAAGCCAATCGCGACAAAGTTGAGGGGATAAAAATTTCGCTGCTGGAAGAACGTTATGAGATCGCGCTGCGTGATCGCCTGCCCGAAGGCGTGCTTTGTTTCACGGGCGACGATTTCAACTATGCGCCCCTGATCGAAGGCGATGGCAACAAGCACAGCCATGCGCTCTTGGGCATTTTCGATGCGGTCGCCCCGCAGGCTTCCAATGCGCTGGCGGCTCTTGCAAAGGGCGATAAGGAACGCTTCCGCGCGATCATCGCGCCGACAGTGCCGCTTTCACGCAAGATTTTTGAAGCGCCGACCCAATATTACAAGGCAGGCGTGGTGTTTCTCGCCTGGCTCAATGGCCACCAAAGCCATTTCACCATGCCTGGCGGGATGCAATCGGCGCGCGGCATGGTGCATTATGCGGATATTTTCCGCCTGGCCGACAAGGCAAACGTGCTGGACAAACCCGACCTCGCCATCACCCGCATGAAACGGCTGATGGCGGTCTATGGAATAGAATAGGAAACAGGCGGTTTAGGGTCTAAACCGCCTGTCTTTTTTCAGCGCCAGATGAGAGCCGGGGCGACCTGTTTCAGGATCGATTCAATGACATGAGCATGTAATCGACACCCAGCTGGTTCGGCACGGGGCAACGGATCAGGTCAACCGCAAGCAATCTTCACTGCAATTTTTGAACCCATACAGGCTGCCAGTGATTGAAAGTCGGATACTCTACTACACGCGTATTGTTCCATTGCTCTGGCATCCGCACATTTAGCAGTCTCAATATTCTCAGGTTCAACAGCAAATGCACCAACGCTAAATGTTGTTAGCAATAAAAATGATAAAATTATTCTCTTCATAAGACACCCAATAATAGAAATTACTTCTTAAAGTAATAAGTTGACTTATTAAATATTCGTACCAGAGGTTCTTATACATAATGCGCTGACCCTCTTGGCAACACAGGTTATTTTGAAATATAATGTGGCCCAATAATGACGCCTTTACCCCCAACTCATTGCCAGTCGATTTGGGTAAATGAATTCTGCTTAGATGCAAAAAGTATGAGTGAAAACAAATAGAGAGAGAGCGGTTCGGTGTTTCAATTAAAACTGGAACCGCTCTGGTCCTTGTTTCAGCGCCAGCCCAGGGCGGGCGCTACGTGCTTGATGATCGCCTCGATGACATGCGCATTATAATCGACGCCCAACTGGTTCGGCACGGTCAATAACAGCGTATCGGCTTCGGCAATGGCCTCATCCTGCCCCAGTTCCTTGATGAGCTGTTCCGGCTCGGCGGCATAAGAGCGCCCGAAAATCGCGCGCGTACTTTCATCGATGTACCCCACCGAATCCTGCTCCCTGCTACCGCCGAAATAGGCGCGATCCCGGTCATCAACCAGCGCGAAGATGCTGCGGCTTACTGAAACGCGCGGCGTCCGCGTATGCCCTGCCTCTTTCCATGCTTCGCGATAGGCGCGGATCTGCGCTGCCTGCTGCACATGGAACGGCTCACCCGTTTCGTCATTCTTCAAGGTCGAGCTTTGCAGATTCATGCCAAGCTTCGCAGCCCAGATAGCCGTGGCATCCGATGCAGCGCCCCACCAGATACGATCTCGAAGACCTTCTGAATGCGGCTCGATACGCAGCAGGCCGGGAGGATTGGGAAACATCGGGCGCGGATTGGGTTGGGCAAAGCCCTGACCTTTCAGCATTTCAAAAAATGCCTCGCCCCGTTTGCGGGCCATGTCGGTATCTGTTTCTCCCTCCGCTGGCTTATAACCGAAATAGCGCCAGCCATCGATGACCTGCTCTGGCGAGCCGCGGCTGATGCCAAGCTGAAGCCGCCCTTGCGAAATCAGATCGGCTGCACCGGCATCTTCCACCATGTAAAACGGGTTTTCATAACGCATATCGATGACGGCGGTGCCGATCTCGATCTTGCTGGTCCTCGCGCCGACCGCCGCCAGCAGCGGAAAGGGCGAAGCAAGCTGACGGGCAAAGTGGTGCACGCGGAAATAGGCTCCGTCCGCGCCAAGCTCTTCAGCCGCAACAGCCAGATCTATCGATTGCAACAGCGCGTCACCTGCGGACCGGGTTCCTGATTGCGGAGACGGCGACCAATGGCCGAATGAAAGAAAGCCGATCTTCTTCATGACGAAATTCCTTGGATATGGGCCCGTAGAGGCGTTTTCTCAGAATATGGCGACAGCGCATAGTGTTTGAAAGCGCACTGAACACTGTGTTCATGGAATGAACCCCGCATGTTTTTCATCTGGCAGGAGATAGGGAGGCAGCTACGATACGTTGACAGCCTATTCGGACAAGATTAAGCCTCGAAATAGGCGGATTCATACACCGGCTCCGACTTGTTGAATATGGGCATATGCCGACACAAGACGCATTAAAACAGGGGAGATCTTCATGCGTTCCATGCTTCTGGCCTTGCTGGCCGCAACGGCCATCGCCACATCGGCGCACGCCAGGGACGTAACCGTCATGGTTACTGCCATTGTCGAACATCCTGCGCTTGACGCGGCTCGTGACGGCGTAAAGGATGCGCTGGGTGAAGCTGGCTTCAAGGAAGGCGAAGGCCTCAAATTCGTCTATCAGTCCGCACAGGGCAATCCGGCGACCGCAGCGCAGATCGCCCGCCAGTTCGTGGGCGATAGCCCGGACGTGATCGTGCCGATCTCGACGCCATCGGCGCAGGCAGTGGTTTCCGCCACCCGCGACATTCCGATCGTCTTCACCGCCGTTTCTGATCCGGTCGGCGCACAGCTCGTCAAGAGCATGAAAAATCCTGGCGGCAATGTGACCGGCATTTCCGACATGTCGCCAGTGGCCGAGCATATCAAGCTCATCAAGGAAGTGATGCCGGACATCAAGAAACTCGGCTATCTCTATAACTCGGGTGAAACCAATTCGGTCTCGCTGCTGGAGGCGCTGAAGGAAGCCGCTTCCGCCGAAGGCATCGAAATCGTCGAATCGGCCGCCACCAAGTCGGCGGAAGTTCAGGGAGCCGCGCGCGCGCTCGTTGGCCGCGCCGACGCCATGTATGTGCCGACCGACAACACCATTGTTTCCGCGCTTGAAAGTGCGGTCGGCGTTGCCGAGGAAAGCAAGCTGCCACTCTTTACTGCCGACACAGATTCCGTCAAACGCGGCGCCCTGGCTGCCCTTGGTTTCAACTATTATGACGTCGGCAAGCAGACCGGCGCCGTGGTCGTCAAGATTCTTAACGGCGAGAAACCCGGCGATATTCCGGTTGAAATCGCCAAGGGAACCGATCTCGTCATCAATCTGAGCGCCGCCAAGAAGATGGGCGTGGAATTCCCGCAGGCCGTCATCGACCGCGCTACCAGCAAGATCGACTGATCGCTGATTACGATCAAAATGGCAGGGCGGGGGTAAACTCCCGCCCTTTTCAATTTGAGTAAGTAGATCGAGAATGACCAGAATCCGCACTCTTCCCGCCGATGACAACACCAATGGCTGGAGCCATATTTTGCCCCCGCGCGTGCCAGGACTGGCGCTTGCGGACGATATCAAGGCCGATTGGGTGGTGATCGGCGCTGGCTATGCGGGCCTTGCCGCAGCACGCCGGCTTGCGGAGAACCGCCCCAATGACCGGATCGCCCTTCTGGATGCGCAGCAGGCGGGCGAAGGCACATCGGGCCGCAATGCCGGCTTCGCCATCGATTTACCCCACAATGTCAGCTCCTCCATGGAAGAACTGGCAAAGTCGCATAGCTACCGCGCGCTTACCCGCGCGGGCATCGACTACCTGCAACAGCAGATCGACCGGCACGGCATTGCCTGCGACTGGCACAAGCATGGAAAGTTTCACGCCGCCGTTTCCGATCAGGGCATCAGGGAAGTTCTGGAACCGACCCTTGGCGAAATGGAACGGCTGGAAGAGCCCTTCATCTGGTATGAAGGCAGTGAACTGGCGAAACGGCTCGGAACGAGCCATTTCAAGGCGGCAATCTATACCTATGGCACGATCCTGCTCAACCCTGCGGCGCTGGTACGCGGCCTTGCCGACAACCTTCCTGAAAATGTCACGCTTTATGAAAATACGCCTGTAGTCGCCGTGGATTATGGCGACTGCATCACAGTGACGACCGACAGCGGATCGGTTCAGGCTCCGCAACTGATCCTGACGGTCAACGGTTTTGGCGAGCAATTCGGCTTCTTCAAAAGGAAATTGCTCAACTTCGCCGCTCATGCCAGTCTCAGCCGTCAACTCACCGACGCTGAATACCGGGCTTTGGGTGAGGTCGAACCCTGGGGACTGACCCCGGCAAACTCCTTTTCCGGCATTACCATGCGACTCACGCCCGACCGGCGTTTCCTCGTGCGGCAAAATGTGCATTTCTGCCCGTCGCTGCGGCAATCGGACGAACGCCGCCGTATGATCAAGGACGAGCATAAACGCCTCTTTGACGCGCGTTTTCCAATGTTGACGCAAGTGGAGATGCAATACACATGGACGGGCTATATCTGCCTTTCGCGCAATAGCGCGCCTGGCTTTGGCCGCATCGCGAAAAATGTGTATACCTCGCTCTGCCAGAATGGCGTCGGCATCACCAAAGGCACGATCGGCGGAATGCTGGCAGCCGATATGGCCTGCGGCGTCGATAATCCGCTGATTGCCGATATGCTCAAGCTCGGCAGCCCCACCCAGCTTCCGCCGCGCCCACTGCTCGATATCGGCGTCCGCGCGCGTTTCGCATGGGAGTTATGGCGCGCACGCGGCGAAGTTTGAACGCATCTGGAACAGAATGTTGTAATAGTTCCACAGAAGCGTCTTTATCGCAGGGCTTTTTGCGATAAAGCTTGCGTGGGGAAACGGTTGGGTTGTATCCCGTCACGTTAAATTGAGCGCGCTGCCATCGGGCGCGACGAAGAACAAGGAATGTTGTTGTGAGTCAGATCGCCTTTTGGGGTGCGGTCGAATTGGGCCTCGTCTTCTCATTTGTAGCCATCGGCGTCTATCTGGCGTTCCGTATTCTCGACTTCCCCGACCTTACCGTTGACGGTTCTTTCCCGCTTGGCGCTGCTGTAACCGGTGTGCTGATCCTCGCCGGGTTCAATGCCTGGCTTGCTGCGGCAATCGCCATGGTGGCGGGTGCTGTAGCCGGACTTGTGACCGCCACGCTCAATGTGCGCTTCAAAATTCTCAATCTTCTCGCATCCATCCTGACCATGATCGCGCTTTTCTCGGTCAATCTGCGCGTCATGGGCCGCCCCAATATTGCGCTGATCAATCAGGATACCATGCTCTCGCCCTTCTATGGCCACGGCATTCCCGACTATTATGTGCGCCCGGCATTTCTGTTCGTACTGGTAGCTATCGCCGTGTTCCTCGTCTGGCGCTTCCTTGAAAGCGATATGGGCCTTGCCATGCGCGCAACCGGCGCCAATCCCCGAATGGCGCGCGCGCAGGGTGTGCGCACCGACCGCCAGATCTATCTCGGCATGGCGATCTCCAACGCGCTTGTTGCGCTTGGCGGTGCCTTGTTTGCCCAGACCAACGGCTTTGCCGACGTAACCTCCGGCGTCGGCACCATTGTCGTCGGCCTTGCCGCCGTCATCATCGGCGAAACCCTGCTGCGCACTCGTCTTATCCTTGTTATTCTGATCGGCTGCGTCGCAGGCTCCATCATCTATCGTATCGCCATTCAGCTTGCGCTTTCCAACGGCAGTATCGTCGGGCTGCAAGCGTCCGATCTCAACATCGCGACTGCGCTTCTCGTCACCATCGCCCTGATATTGCCGCGCCTGCGCCGCAGAGGAGCATCGGCATGATCGAATTATCCAAACTCGATGTCATTTTCGGTCGCGGCACGCCGTTGCAAAAACAGGCGCTGAGCCAGATCAACCTGACCATGGATCAGGGTTCTTTCGTCACCGTGATCGGCTCCAACGGCGCGGGAAAATCGACCGTGCTTGGCGTTCTCGCCGGCGATATTATTCCCACCTCCGGTACGGTGGTCATTAACGGCAAGAACGTTACCCGCAAGCCGACCGCCGAGCGCGCCGGTCTTGTCGCGCGCGTGTTTCAGGACCCGTTGGCTGGAAGCTGCGGAACGCTGACCATCGAGGAGAATCTTGCGCTTGCCGCCGCCCGCGGCAAGAAGCGCGGCCTTGGCGCAGCTCTTGGCTCTGCCCGCCGCGGGCAGTTCCGCGAACGCGTCGCTAGCCTCAATCTCGGCCTTGAAAACCGCATGCAGGACCGCATGGAGCTTTTGTCCGGCGGTCAGCGCCAGGCGCTCTCGCTCGTCATGGCGACCCTGGCGGGTTCGGAAGTGCTGCTGCTTGATGAGCACACCGCAGCGCTTGATCCTGGCATGGCGGAATTCGTCATGGAACTGACCCGCAATCTGATCAGGGAAAACAAGCTGACTGCGCTGATGGTGACGCATTCCATGCGTCAGGCACTCGATTATGGCGACCGCACCATCATGCTGCATGGAGGCAATATCGTGCTCGATGTCACTGGCGACAAGCGCAAGACGCTCAGCGTCGAGGACCTGATCGAGATGTTCCGTAAAGTACGGGGCCAGACGCTCGATGACGATGCGCTGTTGATAGAGTAGGCTGGCGGCTGTTTCGTTTGGCAGCGAATTACGCTAGTTACGTTGCATGGCGCAGAAAAAAGCACACGAAGTCGATCAATTTATCAACCGGCCAAACAGTTCGTTTCCGGTCGTATTGCTTTATGGCCCCGATAAGGGGCTGGTGAACGAACGTGCACGCCGCTATGCGCAGGCCACCCAATTGCCGCTGGACGATCCTTTTGCGGTCATCCGTATGGAGGCCGATGAGATCGACGCCGACCCTTCCCGGCTCGCCGATGAAGCGCGTACCATATCGATGTTTGGCGGCGAGCGGCTGATCTGGATCAAGAACGCCGCCGGACAGAAGAAGCTGGCCGAGGCGATAAAATTTCTTGCCGCAGAGCCACCGCGTGAAACATATATTCTCGTGGAGGCAGGCGACCTCAAGAAGGGTGCTGGCCTGCGCAGTGCTGTGGAGAATGCACCCGCCGGAATGGCGCTGCCCTGTTATACTGACGATGCGCGCGGCGTTGATGGCGTTATCGATGACGTTCTGACCGAATGGAAACTACAGATCACCATGGATGCACGCCAATTGCTGCGAGCAAGCCTTGGAGGCGATCGGCTTGCCACGCGCGGCGAGCTGGAAAAGCTCTGCCTCTATGTGCGCGGCAAGCAACGCATCGACATTGACGATGTGCGTGAAGCGGTCGGTGATGTGGCTGCTCTCTCCACCGACGAGGTGATCGATGCGGTGCTGCTGGCCGATCTGCCCCGCTTTGAAGTCTCGTTTGACCGTATAGTGAAATCCGGCACCGCGCCTTTTTTGCTGCTCAACACCGCCACGCGCCAGTTCCAGCAGATCCAGGCTCTGCGCCATATCGCCGATACGCAACGCAAAAGCGCCTCTACTGTCGTGGCAGGTGCCCGGCCCCCGATTTTCTTCAACCGCAAGAAACTGATCGAGAATGCTGTCAGTCGCTGGAGTGCAGAGAGCCTCACGCGGGTTCTGGAACGTCTTCAGCGCGCCGTGCTGGAAAGCCGACAGAACGCAGCATTGGCCATTCCGATTATTCGCCAATGCCTGTTGGCAATAGCTGTAGAAGCGGCGCGTAACATGCGTAAATAATAAAACCTCATTGCAATTAAGCAACGAGGTTTTTTGTTCAAGCATCTATAAACAGACTAGCTTTGCAATCGACGGCAGATTTCGTCAAGTTGCTCCAGGGAACTGTAGCGAATCTTTACATCTCCACCCCGTTCACGGTGATTTATCTCAACCTTCATGCCCGTTACATCCGAAAGCAGCTTTTCAAGCGCTTTGGTGTCGGCATCTTTCTCAACAGGAACGTTCTTGCCTGACTTTGGCTCCGCACCGCCGCGCGCCTCCGCCTGTGACAGAGCTTCCACCTGCCGAACCGACAGTCCTTCCTTAACGACGCGCTCGGCGAGAGCAGTCGGGTTCTCCATGGTGATTAGAGTGCGGGCATGACCTGCGGACAAGGCACCATCGGAGATGAAATCCTGCACACGCTGCGGCAGTTTCAGCAGACGCAAAGTGTTGGCGACATGGCTGCGACTCTTGCCGATCACCTGCGCGAGGTCGTTCTGCGTATATTCGTGATTATCGATAAGCTGTTGATATCCCATCGCTTCTTCGACAGCATTCAGGTCGGCGCGCTGCACGTTTTCGATAATTGCAATTTCCAGCGCTACGCGATCATCCACATCGCGAACGATAACTGGAATCGTATCCACGCCCGCCCGCTGCGACGCGCGCCAGCGGCGCTCACCGGCGATCAGCTCGAAGTGGTCTGGCTGCCCGGGTGCCGGCCGCACGACAATTGGCTGCACCACGCCATGTTCACGGATCGATTGCGCCAGGTCTTCCAGCTCCACTTCCGAAAACATGCGGCGCGGGTTGCGCGGATTGCGTGTTACGAACTCGATCGGAACATTACGCTCGCTTGAAATCGGAACTTTATGTTCTTCCGCCGGACGGTCGATTTCGCCAATGAGGGCAGCCAGGCCGCGGCCAAGGCGTTTTTTTGAAGGATCGTCGTTCATAGTTCGGCAAATTCCTGCAATTGTTTCGTTAACGAATTGATCAAGATACTAACTCAATACCTTGATTCATGCAGCCTTAAGCTGCCGTTCGCGCTGGATCACTTCCGATGCGAGTTGCAAATAAGCCTGACTGCCAGCGCATTTCAGGTCGTACAAAATCGCTGGCTTGCCATGCGACGGCGCTTCCGACACCCGCACATTGCGCGGAATAACGGTACGATAGACTTTTTCGCCCATAAAAGCACGCACATCGTCCACCACCTGCGATGCGAGGTTATTACGGCTGTCGAACATCGTCAGCACAATACCTTGAATCGTCAGATCGGGATTTATTGTCGAGCGTACCTGATCAACCGTCTGCAAAAGCTGGCTCAGACCTTCAAGCGCAAAGAATTCGCATTGCAACGGCACCATAACTGAATCTGCTGCTGCCATCGCATTTAATGTCAGCAAATTAAGTGATGGCGGGCAGTCGACGAGAATATAGGAAAAGCGATCAGCAACCGCTGAATCGAAGCGCAAAGCATCACGCAAGCGCCGCGTACGGTCCGCGGCTTGCGCGATTTCCATTTCAATTCCCAGCAGGTCAAGGGTAGAGGGCACGATAAACAGATTGGGAACATCCGTCCGCATTGCAGCTTCGGGTACGGAAGCGGCTTGCGTCAACACATCATAAGAAGAAAGCGGGCGGTCATGTCGGTCTATCCCCAGCCCCGTACTGGCGTTGCCCTGTGGATCGAGATCAACGATCAGCACAGTCTCACCAATGGCTGCGAGCGCAGTGGCCAAATTGATGGCCGTCGTGGTCTTGCCAACGCCGCCCTTCTGGTTTGCAATGGTTATGATCCTGGATCTCTTGTTCATTGCCGTCGCCCTGCTCTTCTCTTCCATCTATCCGCTACTAATCTGCCGCTCGCCGCAGATTGCTGATTTCGAGTATGACCGAAGCCGGATCAATGGCACTTTGATGTTGTACCAGATCAAAACTCCAGCCGACACGGCTTTCATCGATTTCCCTCTGGTAATCCCGACCTTTTTGAAAAAGCGCTCTGGAACCGCTAGTCAGCCATGGTTCTGCCAGCCTGAAAAGGTCGTTCAGCGAAGCCAGAGCGCGCGCAGTCACGATCTCTGGTGTCTCGATTTTACCCCACATCGCTTCGATGCGGGCTGAATGCACACGGGCAGGAACGTCCAGATGCCCGGTTGCGGTACGCAAAAAAGCAGCCTTTTTGCCCGCGCTTTCAACCAGATCAATTGATGCGCCCGACACTTCTTTCAGAAAACAGGCCGTCACAATGCCCGGAAATCCTCCACCAGAACCGAGATCGAGCCAGTGCGAGGCGTGAGACGCCAGCGGAAAAATCTGCGCGCTATCAAGAATATGGCGGTTCCACAGGTCAACCAGCGTCGATGGCGAAGCCAGATTTATTGCTTTGGACCACTTATGGAACAGCGCTTCGAACGCAATCAGCCGCTCTGTTGTTTCACGTGAAACAGACGGAACCACGGAACGCAAGCTTTCAAACCGGCTATCCACACTCATGCGGCACCCTTATCGGCAAGCTCTACAACAGCACGTTCGCGCGCACCATGCTTTCTTATCTGTGCAATCAGCAACGCCAACGCCGCCGGTGTCATTCCATCCACCCTCTGCGCTTCCGCGATAGTTTCCGGTCGCCGTTGCTGGAGCTTCTGCTTGAGCTCATTCGACAGGCCAGAAATTGCCTCAAAATCTAGAGCCGCAGGTATAAGCAACCGTTCCTCGCGCTCCATAACCGCAATATCATTCT
This sequence comes from Falsochrobactrum tianjinense, assembly GCF_019100495.1. Classification (GTDB taxonomy): domain Bacteria; phylum Pseudomonadota; class Alphaproteobacteria; order Rhizobiales; family Rhizobiaceae; genus Brucella; species Brucella tianjinense. The sequence continues at coordinate 154,801 of NZ_JAHRVA010000001.1, forward strand.
GTTGGCGATCCATATAGACGGCATATTGTGCCTCGATTTCAAGCGCTTCGCGTGTCATCAGATCGATTCCCGCCAGTTCTGGCCAGATATTGGCTAACTGGCCCAGATCAATATTCGGGTAGGACAAAAGCTCATAAGCCGAGCGGCGAACTCCGTCATGATTGAGATGCAAATCGTAGCGGCTCGCAAGATTGGGGGTAATTGACAATTCCTGACTCAGCGCACGAGCCGCTGCCAGCGCACCTTGCCTCGCAGAAAAACGCTCGCGGCGTTCGTTACCCAATATACCCCATTCATCGGCAAGTGGCGTCAGGCGCTGATCGGCATTATCAGCGCGCAGCGACAGGCGAAATTCCGCACGCGACGTAAACATACGATAAGGTTCGCTGACGCCACGCGATGTCAGGTCATCAACCATAACACCGATATAGGCTTCCGTGCGCTGGATGATTACCGGCTCACTGCCCCCTGCCCGTCGCGCCGCGTTCAGCCCGGCAAGCAATCCTTGCGCACCCGCTTCTTCATAACCTGTGGTGCCATTGATCTGACCGGCAAGAAACAGGCCCATGATCCGGCGGGTTTCCAGGCTGCGCTTCAATTCGCGCGGATCGATGAAATCATACTCAATCGCATAACCTGGCTGCAACATGGCTGCCGTCTCCAGGCCAGGGATAGTCTTGAGAATAGCAAGCTGAACATCTTCCGGCAAAGACGTGGAAATACCGTTGGGATAGATCGTATCGTCGTCCAGCCCTTCCGGCTCCAGAAAAATCTGGTGGCTATCTCGATCGGCAAATTTGACGATCTTGTCTTCCACAGAGGGGCAGTATCGTGGCCCGATGCCTTCAATTGAACCGGAATACATCGCGGAGCGATGCAGATTTGCCCGGATGATGTCATGGGTCTTCAAGCTGGTATGCGTAATGCCGCAATTGATTTGCGGAGTCGTGATCTTATCCGTCATAAGCGAGAAGGGTATCGGATTTTCGTCGGCTGACTGCATATTCAGACCTTGCCAATCGATGGTACGGCCATCCAGGCGGGGCGGTGTGCCGGTTTTGAGACGCCCAACAGCAAAACCCAGCACCCTTAGCGTATCAGACAGGCCCAGGGCAGGCTTCTCGCCCATGCGGCCAGCCGGAATTTTCTTCTCTCCGATATGAATAAGGCCATTTAGGAATGTGCCGGTCGTCAGAACTACGGATGCACAGGCAAGCTCTCGTCCGTCTGCGAGAACAACACCGGTAATGCGCCCATCGGTTACGCAAATATCCGCTGCGCCTCCTTCAACCACGGTGAGATTGTCCTGTTCGGCAATCAATTCCTGCATGGCGAGCCGATAAAGCTTGCGGTCTGCCTGCGTGCGAGGTCCGCGGACCGCAGGACCTTTGCGTCGATTAAGCAATCGAAACTGGATGCCGGCTTTATCGGCTACACGGCCCATCAAACCGTCAAGTGCATCGATCTCACGAACGAGATGCCCCTTCCCTAATCCGCCAATCGCCGGATTGCAGGACATAACGCCGATCGTGTCAAATCTATGCGTCAGCAAGGCCGTGCGCGCGCCAGTGCGCGCCGCAGCTGCAGCCGCTTCACAACCAGCATGGCCGCCACCGATGACGATGACGTCATAGGCCATAGCTTCGGCAGAACTTAGAGGGTTCATCCTGATACAATCCGAATCCGTTTCTGAAAGCGTCTCTTTGCCACGAATATGCCCGTAACGGAAGGAAAAACTATGGGGCAGAGATCAACTCTTGGATAGGCGTGTCTATCCCATGAAGGGTAGACTCATGGATGCTAAAGGGAGTCAATATCATACAACGGATTCCACAGATGTTTCACGTGAAACAATCAGGTATTGATAGTCGCCTTTAGGCGTGTGTTTCACGTGAATCATTTACCTATACAGTACTGCGAGAAGATAACATCCAATATTTCTTCTACGTCGACGTCGCCGGTGATGCGGCCCAGATACTGTGAGGCGCGGCGCATATTCTCGGCGCGTAATTCCAAAGGCATATCATCGCGCTCAGCTGCTATCTCAATCTCCGAGATTGTTGATTGCAGAAGGTTGATGTGGCGTTGACGCGTGGGAACGGCATCATTGATTTGCCCGATGCGGTTTTCGGCGAAAACCTGTAGTGCCTCAAGAAATTCATCGAGGCTCTCACCAGTTTTAGTAGATATCCGATATTGCCATTCTCCTGCCCTCTTATTATCGAGGTCTCTTTTCGTTCCGATTGTCCATATTTCCGCTCTGATCTCCTCATCGAGAGAGACAGTAATGGGTAACTGCATATCTTCCAGCAGTAAAACCAGATCAGCCTCGGCTGCGCGCTCAAGGGCGCGCTCAATTCCTATTTTTTCGACTGTGCTGCTTGCCTCGCGGAGGCCCGCCGTATCCGTAACATAGACCGGGATGCCGCCGAGATTGAGTTTGACTTCCAGAAGATCGCGCGTCGTACCCGCTTCTTCCGAAATAATTGCAACTTCGCGACCGGCAAGAAAATTGAGCAAGCTGGATTTCCCGGCATTGGGTGCGCCGGCAATGACAACATGCAGCCCGTCACGCAGCATCGCTGCCCGCTTTCCGCTTTCTATATGGCGGGAAATTTCCGCTTTAAGGAGTTTTAGCTCATCCCATACCTGCCCGGACACAGAACCAGGCACGTCGCTTTCATCAGAAAAATCAAGCTCCGCTTCGATAAGTGCGCGTGCTCGCACGAGACGTTGTCGCCATTGCGTATAAAGCTGGCGCTGTGAGCCAGATGCCACCTGCAAAGCAAGGCGGCGCTGGCCTTCCGTCTCGGCGGCAATGAGATCGGCCAGTCCTTCGGCAATAGTCAGATCCATTTTCCCATTGGTGAAAGCGCGACGCGTGAATTCACCCGCTTCTGCTATCCGGCAATAAGGAAAGCCGTGCAGCTCCTCTAACAGCTTTTCAACCACCGCCACACCGCCATGCAGATGAAATTCCGCACAATCCTCCCCGGTAAAGCTGTGCGGGCCCGGAAAATACAGAGCAAGGCCACGGTCAATCGGATCGCCATTACGGCAGCGGAATGTCTTATAGGCCGCAAAACGTGCATGGATGGATGAGCCGATGATTGTTTCGAGTACGAATCGAACTTGCGGCCCGGATATGCGCACCACCGCAACGCCCGATGGTAAACGTCCACTCGACAGGGCAAATATGGTATCGTGAAAAGCCTCACGCTCGCTCATTTGATTTATCGTCCTATATTCATCCTATACTCACTTTGACTGCATATTGATTCAGGACAGGAAAGAAAAGGCTCATGACCTATCTAAGCCGTAACCGCCTTGCCAATGAGCCAAGCGCCTATCTGCGTCAGCATGCCGATAATCCTGTCCATTGGCAGCCTTGGGGACGCAAAGCGCTTGATGCAGCGCAGGAACTCAATCGACCGATCATGCTGTCCATCGGCTATGCAGCCTGCCACTGGTGCCATGTCATGGCCCACGAATCTTTCGAGGATGAGGATGTGGCAGCAGTCATGAACAACCTCTTCATCAATGTGAAAGTGGATCGTGAGGAAAGGCCAGATATCGACCAGATTTATATGGCCGCGCTTGGTGCGATGAGACAGCAGGGAGGCTGGCCGCTCACAATGTTCCTGCGGCCTGACGGCAAACCCTTCTGGGGCGGCACATATTTCCCGCGCCATTCACGCCATAACATACCCGGATTTGTCGATGTGCTCCATGCCATCAATAATCTCTGGCAGAAGGATAAAGAGAAAATTAACCATAATGCGGAGGTGGTTTTCAGCCATCTGGAAGCGCGGCTCGCAGCTCAAAGCAAGGCAGGCCAGAACGAGATCGAACATTTCAACCAGATCGCAACGCGTATTCACAGCCTCTTCGATCCTGTTCGCGGCGGCATTGACGGCGCACCGAAATTCCCAAATGTGCCCTTCATGGACGCACTCTGGCTCTCCTGGCTCTATAATGGCGATGCGGCGCACCGCGACATGTTCCTTCAGTCACTGAAAACCATGTTGCAGGGCGGCATATATGATCACCTGGGTGGCGGACTATGCCGTTACAGCACGGATGCCGACTGGCTGGTGCCGCATTTCGAAAAAATGCTTTATGACAATGCGCAAATGATCCGTCATGCCAATTGGGCTTATGGCCAGACTCAGGATAGTTTGTTTCGCATCCGAATCGAGGAGACCATTGGCTGGATGGTTCGGGAATTGCGTCTTTCAGATGGAAGTTTCGCTTCCAGTCTCGATGCCGATAGCGAAGGCGAGGAAGGAAAATTCTATATCTGGTCGAAAGCGGAGATTGACGCGATTCTCGGCGATAAGGCGCAAGCTTTCAATAGCTATTACGGAGCGAAGCAGGAGGGTAACTGGGAAGGTAAAAACATTCTCAACCGGCTTCATGCGGTGCCGGTGCAGGAACCGGCAGAGTTTCCCGATTCCATTGCCAGCACCAGAACGCTTCTGCTTAATCACCGCGAAAAACGCGTGCGTCCCAGTCGCGACGAAAAAGCTTTGACCGACTGGAATGCGCTCGCTATCCGAGCGCTGGCCGAAGCCGGACGGAGCTTTGGCCGCACAGACTGGATTGATTATGCTTTGCACGCCTATCGTTCTATAGTTTCGACATTTCACGATGGCCGCATCGCTCATTGCCGTATGGGCGAAAGCCTGCTCTATCCTGCGCTTTCGACCGACTATGCGGGTATGATCAATGCCGCACTTTCGCTTTACGAAGCAACCACGGATAAAACCTTCATCGATGATGCTATTGCCTATAAGAACGCGCTGGATGACGCCCATCGCGATGCATCAGGCAATTACCGGCTCTCGGCACTTGATGCCGACGATGTGATCCTGCATAGCTATGGCGATTATGACGAGGCCATCCCCAGCGCCACCAGCCAGATAATCGAAGCTTTTTCGCGCCTGTTTCTCGCCACAGGCACTATGGAGCTTTACCACAAGACCGAGAAACTGATCGAGCAGGCGCTGGGTCGCGCGCTTGTGCAGCAATATGGCCAGATCGGCATATTGAACGCAGCGCGCATCGCAGCCGAACCGCTTTCACTGGTAATTGCCACTGAAAACAAAGGCGGAGAACTTGTTTCGTTGGCGAATCAAACCCCTGATCCGAGGCGGATAGATAAGATTATCCTGTTTGAACCGGGCCGGACAGTGGAACTCCCGACGGGAGGAACCACCCATACCCAAAATCCAGCCGCCTGGCTTTGCAAAGGACAGGTCTGCCTGTCGCCGGTGGAAAATGCACAGGCATTGAAAATTCTTCTTGCCGGAAATTAACCCCTGAAACAAAACGCCGCGTTGAACTATCAACGCGGCGTTTTTGAATAGATCGGGAATTCAGCAGAATTACGTATTCATCGAATCGAAGAATTCGCTGTTGCTCTTGGTCTGTTTGAGCTTGTCGATGAGGAATTCGATCGCATCGGTCGTACCCATCGGCGCAAGAATACGGCGCAGCACGAAGATTTTCTGAAGATCGGCGCGCGGAACCAGCAGGTCTTCCTTACGCGTCCCAGACTTGAGAATATCCATGGACGGGAAGATACGCTTGTCGGCCACCTTGCGGTCGAGCACGATTTCGGAGTTGCCGGTGCCCTTGAATTCTTCAAAGATCACTTCATCCATACGCGATCCGGTATCGATCAGTGCGGTCGCGATGATGGTGAGCGATCCGCCTTCTTCGATATTGCGTGCAGCACCGAAGAAGCGCTTGGGGCGCTGCAAGGCGTTGGCGTCGACACCGCCGGTCAGAACCTTGCCCGATGACGGCACAACCGTATTATAGGCGCGGCCCAGGCGGGTGATCGAGTCGAGAAGAATGACGACATCACGACCATGCTCTACCAGGCGTTTGGCCTTTTCGATGACCATTTCCGCCACCTGAACGTGACGTGATGCCGGCTCGTCAAAGGTCGAGGAAATCACTTCGCCTTTCACCGAGCGCTGCATATCCGTCACTTCTTCCGGGCGTTCGTCGATCAGAAGCACGATCAGATAGCATTCAGGATGATTGGCCGTGATCGAATGGGCGATATTCTGCAACAGAACGGTCTTACCCGTGCGCGGTGGAGCCACGATCAACCCGCGCTGGCCCTTGCCAAGCGGCGCAACCAGATCGATGACACGCGCAGAAAGATCCTTCGAGGTCGGAACTTCCAGTTCCATTTTGAAGCGCTCATTCGGATAAAGCGGCGTCAGATTGTCGAAATGGACCTTATGGCGGATTTTTTCCGGGTCTTCAAAATTGATCGAATTGACCTTGAGCAGCGCGAAATAACGCTCCCCTTCCTTGGGGCCGCGAATAGGGCCTTCGACCGTATCGCCAGTTTTCAGCGAGAAACGGCGCAATTGCGACGGAGAAATATAAATATCGTCAGGGCCTGGCAGATAATTGGCATCCGCCGAGCGCAGGAAGCCAAAACCATCCTGCAACACTTCAACCACACCTTCGCCGATAATTTCGACGTCCTGCGCGGCAAGCTTCTTGAGGATCGCGAACATCAGTTCCTGCTTGCGCATAGCGCTCGCATTTTCGACCTCAAGCGTTTCGGCGAAAGCCAGAAGCTCGACCGGCGTCTTGTTCTTGAGTTCTTGTAGTTTCATTTCCTGCATGGGCGAGGAGCTCTTTTAAAATATAAGGAGAAAATGCAGTGGTTCGGAAAGGTGGTCACTGACGTGACCGGCATCGAAGGCCTGCTATCATGATGGGAAGAGAACGCTTTCATACCGATTCACGGTAAGAAGAGCAAGTATCAGTTAGTGATTGCCAAAAAAATCCGCAATAGGCAATTGGTAGAAACCCGGAAAAAATCCGGATTCCTTTTTCATTGACTTAATTATCAGAAGGGCTTCACGATCACCAGAACGACAATCAGGATCATGAGAACGGTTGGTATCTCATTGACGATACGCCAATGCCGGGCCGATTTGATGTTGCGGTCTTCCGCGAAAAGCCGTGTGGCTTTCGAAAGATAACCGTGCAAACCGGACATGAGCACGACAAGCAGAAGCTTGGCATGCAGCCAACCGCCCTTGAAGCCGAAAATCTCCCACGCCATCCACAGGCCGGCAATCCAGCTTACTGCCATGGCCGGATTGATGATGAAACGCAGCAAACGCTGTTCCATAACCTTAAAAGTCTCGGATGCTTCCGATCCAGGCTGGGCTGCGCAGTGATAAACGAAAAGGCGCGGCAGATAGAGCATCCCTGCCATCCATGAGATGATGGCGATCACATGCAACGCCTTGACCCACGGATAGGCGCTGGCTGGATTCACATAAAACAATGCCCATACGCCCAGCACGACGACAAGAAGGCTGATAATTGTCCGGACCAGAACAGCCTTCCCGCTATTCTCGTTGCTCTGTATACTCATCATGCACCTCCGCGTATCCGGTCAATCATGCGATGAACATTCTCGATAGGGGCTTGGGGTGTGATCCCATGGCCAAGATTGAAAATCAGCGGACCCTGACCAAGCTTGTCGAGGATTGCATCCACACCTTCATCCAAAGCCTGGCCACCGGCAACCAGACGCAGCGGATCGAGATTGCCCTGAACCGCGCCCTCGCTTTGCAATTGAGCGGCAAAAGAAAGCGGAACCGACCAGTCGAGGCCAAGCACGTCCACGCCGGTTTTTTCGCGATAACCGGCATAAAGCGTACCTGCGCCTTTCGGGAAACCAATAATGCGCGCTTCGGGGTAGACCGCCCTCACCTTCTGCACGATGCGCGCAACCGGTTGGATGCAGAACCGCTCGAAGCAGTCTTCGTCCAGAACGCCCGACCAGGAATCGAAAATCTGCAAGGCATCGGCGCCCGCATCAAGCTGTTCTATAAGATATTGCGCGGAAACATCGGCAAGATCGTTCAAGAGTTTTTCAAAAGCTTCGGGAAAGCGATAGGCGAACAGGCGGGCGGGAGCCTGATCCGGTGTGCCGTGACCCGCGATCATATAGGTCGCAACGGTCCAGGGCGCGCCGCAGAAGCCCAGCAGCGTTGTCTCGTCGGGAAGCTGCTCGCGAAGCAGTCGGACCGTCTCGTAGACCGGTTCCAGCCGTTTTGCAGCCCCTTCTGTCTCCAGCCAGAATATTTCGTCGGCATCGATTGGCGTCATCAATGGTCCCTTGCCCTCTTCAAAGCGAAGATCGCGTCCAAGAGCATGCGGAATGACCAGAATATCCGAAAATAGAATGGCTGCATCAAAGCCAAATCGGCGGATTGGCTGTAGTGTTACTTCAACGGCCAGATCGGGCGAATAGCAAAGATCGAGAAAGCCGCCTGCCTGTTTGCGCAGCTCTCGATATTCGGGAAGATATCGGCCAGCCTGTCGCATCATCCAGATGGGAGGTGGAAATACCGTTTCACCATCGATCACTTTCAAGACTTTGCGCTTCATTCCTTGCACCTTTTTAAATTGGGCACCTTTTGATCAGACCATTTTCTGAAGGGCTATCTTCTTAACTGAATAGCCTGATTCCCTGTCCTGTTGCGACCAGGAGTTTTCCCGCCCAGTTCTTATAAAGAAAGGAGATTCTTGAATCTTTTTATTCTTAGAGTCTGTTGGAATCGGGGATTAAGCTTTGTCCGTCTTTTCCCCACAGTTCCTGTCTGGTCGCGTCTTCCTGTGCAATAATTCACCGATCATCTTGATAAAAGCAATGAGAACTCAATTTTTTCATTGAATATAAGGGGTTACGAATTGACGCACTCTGCCTGTTCTTGTGGAAAAGGCGGGGATAAGCTCTGGCTTCATCCATATTGCGAGTCTTGTCCACAAGCCTTTTATAACGCTTGGCACATGTTAGCTCGCTGTGGATGACTTGCCAAGTTTCCCACTGCCTGCCATGGCTTGTGGATGAAGCGCCCACATTACGCACAGTCATCAACAGGGAGGCCAGAAAACTGTGATCAGACCGCTTTCCTACTTTCATCTTCATCTGATTTCTGATGCGACCGGAGAGACTCTCCTTGCCGCGGGCCGCGCAGCCGCAGCGCAATATACGAATGCGCGGGCGATCGAGCATATCTACCCCCTCATCCGCACTGAAAAGCAATTACGCAAGGTGCTCGAAGATATAGATGACGAACCGGGGATCGTGCTTTATACGGTCGTCGACCAGAAGCTTGCCGCCATCATCGATCAGTCTTGCGTGGAAATGGGGGTGCCGAGCGTTTCCGTCCTTGAGCCGGTCCTCAATACATTTCAATCCTATCTCGGTGCACCGGCGCATCGCCGCGCCAGCGCGCAGCATGTGCTCAATGCCGATTATTTCCGCCGCATCGATGCGCTTAATTTCACCATGGAACACGATGACGGGCAGTTGCCCTACGATATAGAAGAGGCGGATGTCATCCTGGTGGGCATATCGCGCACGTCGAAAACGCCAACCAGCATCTATCTCGCCAATCGCGGGATCAAGGCCACCAATGTTCCAATTGTGTTGGGAATCCCAGTTCCCGAAGCACTTTTTACGGCAAAACAGCCCCTGATCGTCGGGCTGATCGCGACGGCGGAACGCATTTCACAAATCCGCCAGAACCGTCCGCTCGGCAGCGTTCCTTCGCTCGATACCAGCCTTTATACGGATCGCGCGTCGATTTCTGAAGAACTGGCCTATGCGCGCAATCTGTGCAACCGGCACGGCTGGCCCATCATCGATGTGTCGCGCCGCTCCATCGAGGAAACCGCAGCCGCCATTCAGGCGTTGCTGCGCAGCGGCAGAAAGGAAGACTGACAATGACGAAAAAACTTATTCTTGCATCCAAAAGTCCATTTCGTTCTGCCTTGCTTAAAAATGCGGGCATAGAATTTTCAGGCGAAAGCGCCGATATAGACGAGCGCGCGGTGGAGGCTCCGCTTTATAAAAGCGGCGCCTCGCCGGAAGACGTGGCGCTGGTGCTGGCTGAAGCCAAGGCGCTCGATGTGAGCGCAAGACATCCCGATACGGTGGTGATCGGCTGCGACCAGACGCTGTCGATGGGAGACGAGATTTTTCACAAGCCGGCCGATATGGATGCGGCGCGCCGGCAATTGCTGAAATTTTCAGGCCAAACTCATCATCTCAACAGCGCCGTGGTGCTGGTGAAGAATGGTGGGACGCTCTGGCGGCATGTTTCGGTGGCGCGCATGACGATGCGTGATCTCGATCCGGGCTTTGTTGGGCGCTATCTCGGGCGCGTCGGCGATATTGCGCTCGCAAGCGTCGGCGCCTATCAGGTCGAAGGTTCGGGCATCCAGCTTTTCGAGCGCATTGATGGCGATTATTTCACCATTGTCGGATTGCCGCTGCTGCCGCTTCTGGCCGAACTGAGGAAGGAAAACCTGATCGATGGCTGAAACCGCCAAAAAAGCTTTTGTCACCGGCTTTCCGATAAAGCACTCGCGTTCCCCGCTGATTCACGGCTTTTGGCTCAATGAATACGGCATCGAAGGCTCATATGAGGCCATCGAAGTGAAGCCGGAGGATTTTACATCTTTCGCTGGATCTTTCAGGGATGAGGGTTTTGCGGGCGGCAATGTCACTCTTCCGCACAAGGAAGCAGCCTTTGCCGCAGCGCAAAGCCGCGATGCGGCGGCAACTGCAATCGGCGCGGTCAATACGCTCTGGTTCGAAAATGGCAGGCTGTGCGGCGGCAACACTGATGCCTATGGCTTTGCCGCCAATCTCGATGCCAGCACGCCGGGCTGGGACAATGCCGATACGGCGTTGGTCCTGGGTGCTGGAGGTGCTGGCCGGGCCATCGTTCACGCCTTGCAGACGCGAGGTTTTTTGCGCATTGCCATCGTCAATCGCACCTTGAGCCGCGCCGAGGAACTTGCAGCTCATTTTGGCGCAGGCGTTTCAGCCCATGGCTGGACCGACGCTCCCCGTTTGGTCCGGGATGCCGGCTTGATCGTCAACACGACATCACTTGGCATGAGCGGCCATGGTGAGGCCGAAGATTTCCCTCTCGATCTTAATGCAGCGCAAAAGACGACGGTTACGACCGATATCGTCTATGTGCCGCTCAAAACGCCTTTTCTTGCCAAAGCTGAGAAAGCGGGGCTTAAAACCGTCGATGGTCTCGGCATGCTGCTGCATCAGGCCGTTCCGGGCTTCGAGCGCTGGTTCGGCACAAGACCGCAAGTGACACCGGCCCTGCGCGAGCATATTCTGGCGGATATGAAAAAGACTGGCGCTTTATGATTATTTTGGGACTGACTGGCTCCATCGGCATGGGTAAAACCACGGCGGCAAACATGTTTGCCGAGGCGGGTATGCCGGTCTATAGCGCCGACGATGCAGTGCACAGGCTTTATTCGGGGCGCGCCGCACCCCTGATCGAAGCGGCTTTCCCCGGCACGGTCGCAAATGGAACCGTCGACCGCCAGAAGCTTTCCGCGGCAGTGCTGGGCAATGAAGCGGCGATGAAACGGCTTGAAGCCATTATTCACCCAATGGTGCAAGAGGAAGAGGCTGAATTTCTGCGCAAAGCGCGCGCAGCGGGCGCGGATATCGTCCTGCTCGATATTCCGCTGCTTTATGAAACCGGCGGCGAAAAGCGCGTCGATCATGTGGCGGTGGTTTCCGCTCCGGCCCCGCTCCAGCGCGAACGCGTTTTGTCCCGTCCGGGAATGACGCAGGAAAAACTCGCCACGATTCTTGCACGGCAGGTGCCGGATGAGCAAAAGCGTGCGCGTGCCGATTTTATTATCAATTCGGGCGGCAGCTTCGAGGAAACATGCCGCCAGATCGCAAATATAATCGCGAAATTGCGTGGATGACTGGCGACTAACGCCTGATCTCCGTCTGCTTGTGCTATAGAATGACGAAATTGAGAGGTTGAGATGCGCGAAATCGTTTTCGATACGGAAACCACCGGACTTGAGCGGCTGGAAGACCGTGTGATCGAAATCGGTGGGGTGGAGCTGGTCAACCGTTTTCCTACTGGCCGCACCTTCCACAAATTCATCAATCCGCAGGGCCGTCAGGTCCATGCGGAAGCGCTGGCCATTCATGGCATCAGCAATGAGAAATTGCTCAACGAACCGGTATTTGCCGATATTCTCGATGAATTCATGGAATTTATCGACGGGGCAAAATTGGTTGCGCATAATGCAATGTTCGACCTTGGCTTCATCAATGCTGAGCTGGACCGGCTGGGCCGCCCGCAAATTGCGGCGGAACGCATTGTCGATACGCTGGCGCTGGCTCGCCGCAAGCATCCGATGGGGCCGAATTCACTCGATGCGCTTTGCAAGCGCTATGGGATCGAGAATTCGCACCGCACATTGCATGGGGCCTTGCTCGACTCCGAAATTCTCGCGGAAGTTTATATTGAACTGATCGGCGGCAAGCAGACGGCGCTCGGCCTGAGCATTTCGGGCAGTTCCGGAGGCGATGGCCGCTCGGATAATGGTGCTGGCATAGTGCTGCGCCAGCGCCCTCGCCAGCTTGCACCGCGTATCAGCCCGGAAGAGCGCGCCGCACATGCCGCGCTGGTGGAAAATCTCGGTGACAAGGCGATCTGGAAAAAATATCTTTAAAAAGAAAAAGCCCGGCAATGCCGGGCTTTTTCGTATCAGTGTTGAAATCAGCTCTTTACGGCGGACTTGGCCTGTTCTTCGGCCATGCGCTGCTGGAACATCTGCGCGAAATCGATCGGGTCGATCATCAGCGGCGGGTAGCCGCCATTGCGCGTTGCGTCGGCGATGATCTGGCGCGCGAAGGGGAACAGCAGGCGGGGGCATTCGATGAACAGCAGCGGCAGCATGTGCTCCTGTGCCATTCCCTGAATGCGGAAAACGCCGCCATAGGTCAGTTCGGCGTTGAACAGAACGTCCTTGCCGTCGACGGCCTTGGCTTCCAGCGTCAGCACGACGTCGAAGTCCGTTTCGGACAGCGGATTGGCGTTCACGTTCACATTGATATTGATGGACGGAGCCTTCTCGCGTGGACGCAGCGACAGCGGCGCGCCGGGGCTTTCGAAGGAGAGATCCTTCACATATTGCGCCAGAATATTGAGGGATGGCTGCGCATCCGCACCATTGCTGTTCTTTACTTCGCCCGTTGCGGCCTTATCGCTCGGCGTCTTTGCCATTATCGGTATGCCTTCTTTTGGTGATTTATCTTGTTGCCTCTAAAGCAGTGATGCTTGGCTAGCATGCGCGCGAAGTTGAGGCAAGAAAGGCTTTGCAGGTTAGTATTTGCGCAATCACCGATCTTTCTGGTCCGGGTTCCATGGCGAATTTTCATCGCCTTTATCGGTATAGTCTTCCGGATCGAGATCAATCACATGGTCGTCACGCGGCTGAGCGCGTCCATAGCCTTGCGAATAGCGGGTGGATGTGGCGGTAACAACCATGCGTCCGCGCACGGCTCTCTCCCAGACGAGATCGCGGATCGGGGGGATGAAAAGCAGAAGGCCGATGGCACTGGTGACGAAACCGGGAACGATCAGCAATATGGCGGCGAGAACGAGCATGGCGCCATGCACCATTTCACGATCCGGCACGCGCCCGGCGGCGGTTTCGGTGCGAATGCGCTGCAACAGCCCGATTCCCTGCACGCGCAGCAGGAAAAAGCCGAGCATCGCGCTCAATATGATGAGGCCCAGTGTTGCCAGCACGCCAATTTCGCTGCCGATAATGACAAATCCGGCAATTTCGATGAAAGGCATTGCCAGCATGGCAATAAGGGCTAAAGAAGGGGACACGTCGGTTACGACCTTATGTTGATTTGCGTTTCCGTAGCATCTCGCCCGAAACAGGAACCGGTTTTCGAATAACGATATGCGTGCAGACAATCGAGACTGTCTATCATAGAATAACAGATAGGTATGCGCGATCGGGATTTGAATGATCAATGATCCCGATCTATATGTAGGGGTAACGAAATTGAAGACGGAAGGGAGATGCATATCCCGGTCCGTCAGGTGGTGGCAGTCAGTATGGAATTTTTTGATTTTGGTACGATATTCTTCTTCATCGCGGCGGTGGTCATTTTTCTCCAGTTGAGAAATGTTCTAGGTCGCCGCACGGGAAATGAGAAGCCGCCTTTCGATCCCTATACGTCGGCGCGCAACGCCGAGGCGCAAACGGCGGGGGCCGAAACGGATAATGTCGTTGCCCTGCCGCGCCGCAGCACCGAGAAGGATTTCACTGCCATCGACAAAATCGCGCCGTCCGGCACGCCGGTCAATGACGGGCTCCGCGCCATTTATGCCGCCGATCCTGCTTTCGAGCCGAACAGTTTCATCGAGGGCGTGAAAATCGCCTATGAAATGATCGTCATGTCCTTTGCCGATGGCGACCGCAAGGTTCTCAAAAACCTTCTTTCAAAGGAAGTCTATGAGGGCTTTGTTTCGGCGATCGATGAGCGTGAAGCGCGCGGCGAAAGCATCCGCTCCTCTTTTGTCGGTATCGACAAGGCTGAAATCTCCAATGCGGAGATGAAAGGAACGGACGCGCATGTCACCCTCAATATCGTCAGCCAGATGATCTCCGCCACGCTGGACAAGGACGGTAAGGTGATCGATGGCGATCTGGAGAATGTGGTCGAGATCAAGGATCTTTGGACCTTCGCGCGCGATACGCGCTCGCGCGATCCCAATTGGAAGCTTGTCGCCACCGAAGCCGAGGATTGATCAAGATGGAAATCGGGCTGCATAGCGCCCGAAATCGAAGCCGGATTCGCGCGTTTGAACAGATTGGCAAAATCATTACGCCCGTTGGGCTTCGCAGATTGCCCTGGCTGGGACCGGGACAATCAGACTTTGGCTTTTTCGGCCTTTCGCCGCTGTGCCGACTATGCGGTGAGCAACAGCTATAAAAGCGGCAGTCTTGGCATTTCTTTCGATGCGCTTCAGCCGGCCTTTGCCGCCGCGCGTGTTCTTGCCGATCCCGATGTGAGGCAGGCGCGCGCCTTCTTCGAGAAGTATTTTGTCCCCTGCCGGATAGGGGATGAAGCCACCAAAGCCTTTGTGACCGGGTTTTACGAGCCGGAAATCGAAGCTTCACTGGTATCAGACGCGCATTTCAATGTGCCTTTTCTCGCAAAGCCCGACGATCTGGTGAAGATCACGCAGGAAAACCGCCCCGCCGGACTCGATCCGTCATTTGCTTTTGCCCGGCAGGGGGCAGGTGGAATTGTCGAATATTACGACCGCCGCGCCATCGAACAGGGCAGTCTTGCCGGGCGCGGTCTGGAACTGGCCTTTGTCGCGGATCGTATCGACGCATTTTTCGCGCATGTGCAGGGCGCGGCGCGGCTCAGGCTCCGTGACGCCAGCCTGATGCGGATCACTTACGCGGCCAAAAGCGGCCATCCTTTCACCGGCATCGGGCGCATACTGGTGGCCGAGGGCGAGATTGCCGCAGATGAAATCAGTATGCAGTCGATCCGGCGCTGGCTGCGGGAAAATCCCGACAGGGCCGACGCTTTGATCTGGCGCAACCGATCCTATGTTTTCTTCCGGGAGGCCCCGGTCAGCGATCCGGCGGCGGGTCCCGTTGCTGCGGCGAAGGTGCCTCTGACCGCCGGTCGTTCTGTTGCCGTGGACAGGCTTTTGCACACATTCGGCACGCCCATTTATGTGGATGCGCCAACGCTGGCCGCTTTTGGCAATGAGCCATTTTCCCGTCTGATGATCGCGCAGGATACGGGAACGGCAATCGTGGGTCCGGCGCGGGGCGATCTTTTCGCAGGCTCCGGCGATGCGGCGGGTGAGATTGCGGGCGGCATTCGCCACCGGGCCGATTTTTATGCACTGGTGCCGCGTGCGCTTGTGGAGGGTGAACTCCATGGTGCATGAGGATGACAAAAAGGACTATTTGCGCCCGGAAGATCGCATTCTGTGGGAAACGGTTGCCAGAACGGCAAAGCCGCTCTCTCCCAAAAAAATCATTACTGAAGTTTCACCGGATTTTTCCACCCTGCTCGCGCAGGAGGAAAAGGCAAGCAAGCCTGCCTTGAAAGCACTCCGGCCCACAGGCGAGACGCGTGAGCCCAAAAAGAGCCTTTCCGCCCTCAGGGAAAGGCCGATCCATACATTTGACCGGCCCACCCATCGTAAGATTTCAAAAGGCCGGGTGGATATCGAAGCGCGCATTGATTTGCATGGCCTCACGCAGAACGATGCCTATGAGCTGCTTTATGGTTTTCTTGTCAGCGCCCATGCGCGTGGCCTCAAGCATGTAATGGTCATCACCGGCAAAGGGCGTTCGCTGGGCAGCGAGGGCGTCTTGCGCCAGGCCGTGCCGCACTGGTTTTCGACGCCGCTGTTTCGCCTGCTCGTCAGCGCCTATGAGGATGCGGCGCGCCATCATGGCGGACAAGGTGCGCTTTATGTGCGCTTGCGGCGCCAGGCCCGGAATGGAAATTTGCTGCTATGACGCCTTTCGGAATAAGGCTGCGCGAATTGCGCGAGGAACGCGGGGTCACGCAAAAGGAAATGGCGCAGGCGCTGCGCGTCTCTCCTGCCTATCTTTCGGCGCTGGAACATGGGCGGCGCGGCCAGCCAACCTGGGACCTGTTGCAGCGCATCATCACCTATTTCAACATCATCTGGGACGAGGCGGAGGAGTTGCAGAATCTCGCCGCTGTCTCGCATCCGCGCGTGATGATCGACACATCGGGCCTGTCGCCGCAGGCGACAGAACTCGCCAATTTGCTGGCACGCAATATCCGCATCATCGACCGCGAGACGATCCGGCACCTGACCGAAGAAATAGAAGCCGCGCGCAAGCGCCGCCGCGGCCTCAGGCCGCTTTCTTCAAAATAATCAAAACAGCGGCCGCAACTCATCGAGCTTGGCGTTGACCAGCCAGCCATAATAATTTTCCTGCGGCAGAAGCAGTTCTTTGCCTGCCGCTTTTCGTTTGGCATTCGTATTGGCCAGAATACGCGCGCGTTCTTCCGCTCCACCCGTATTGTAGAGTGTGGCGGTGATGCCGGGATTTCTGGAAATATCGAAATCGGCGATCCGCCGGTAGGCGGTGATCGACTGCTTGAGGGTCGCTGCGATATAGGGCAGCGTCAGGTCTGGGTCCATGATGGTCCTGTAAACCGCATTGCCGTTTGCGGCGTCGAGTTTCGGCAGGCCGGAGACGCGATTGACTATATCCGACATCATCAGGGCGGTCAGCGGATTGATCTGGCCCAGACCGAATGTCTGCCCCGCATAAAAGGGCTGGAAGAACACGGCGCTGAACCGATTATTGGGGTAGGATTTTCCATTGACCGTCTTGCCGCGGAATTTCGAGTTCCAGATATTCTCGCGGCAGGTCCACAGCGAATAGCTGTCACTGAATTTCTCGCATCGCGCAAATTCCGGGCGGTTCACAAATTCTTCGATCCCTTCGCCATTATAGCGAAAGCTCACGCCCTGGCTGACATAAGACATCGCCTTGACGTAATAGGTCTGGATACGGTCATAGACATCGACATTATAGGTATGCTCGCCGACAATAGCCCCGACAATATGAAGCGGATCGATCCCGTAAGCGCTGGCGGTCGATCTGATTTTCGAGCGTAGCGCAGTGTCCGCTTTCAGCAGATTGTAGATCTTGCGGTATTTGGCTTCGAAAGTTGTATTCAACTGGCCGGTGCGCCGAGCCGAAGCGCCCGGAACGGCGGGCTGTTCGATATTGCGATTGCCGGGCGGAACCGGGGTCGTCGCCTGCGCGCTTTGGCAGGCGAGAATGGAAGCAAGCGCCATTCCAGCCAGAGCAGCAGCCGGTCTTGCGGGTACAACTTTGTGAAAACAAAAGCCCGCAAAGCGGTTCAATCGGCTGGTCATTGTGTGGGAGCGGCCTCGATACGGTTCCTAAACTGCCGGGAAAATAAAAAACCCCCTCGATGAAGTCGAGGGGATTTTTGGCTTTTGCGATAATGGCGGCGCAGCCGTGGCTTTCCGGCCACGTTCCGCCTGTTCAATCTCCGCGCGGCTATAGGATAAAGCGCGACAGATCGGTGTTCTTGGCCAGATCGCCGATCGTCTTGCGTACATAATCGCCGTCCACCGTGAAGGCCGAGCCGGATTTGTCGGGCGCATTGTAGGAAATATCATCCAGAACCCGTTCCATAACCGTCTGCAAGCGGCGCGCACCGATATTTTCGACCGACGAATTCAGATCGACGGCGATATCGGCCAGCGCATCAATGGCGTCGTCGGTGATTTCCAGCTTCACCTCTTCGGTCGCCATCAATGCGATATATTGTTTGATGAGGCTCACTTCGGTTTCCGTCAGAATGCGGCGGAAGTCCTCGCGGGTCAGCGCGTTTAGCTCCACGCGGATCGGCAGGCGGCCCTGCAATTCCGGCAGAAGGTCGGACGGCTTGGAAACATGGAACGCGCCCGAAGCGATGAACAATATGTGGTCGGTTTTCACCGGGCCATATTTGGTGGCGACCGTGGTCCCTTCAACCAGCGGCAGCAGGTCGCGCTGCACGCCCTCGCGCGATACGCCCGCGCCCATTCCGCCTTCGCGTGACGCGATCTTGTCGATCTCGTCGAGGAAGACGATGCCGTCATTTTCGGTCGAACGCAGGGCCTCCTGAATGACCTGCTCCTGGTCGAGCAGCTTGTCGGATTCGTCATTGATCAGGATGGCATAGGAATCCTTGACCGTGGTCTTGCGCTGCTTGGTGCGCCCGCCCATGGCCTTGCCAAAAATATCGCCCAGATTGATCATGCCGACATTCGCGCCCGGCATTCCGGGGATCTCAAAATTCTGGCCGACGCCCGTATCGGCGACTTCGATCTCGATCTCCCTTTCGTCCAGTTCGCCGTCGCGCAGCTTCTTGCGGAAGCTTTCGCGGGTGGCAGGGCTTGCTGTCTTGCCGACCAGCCCGTCGAGCACGCGTTCCTCGGCATTGATATGCGCCTTGGCCTTCACCTCTTCGCGCTTTTTCTCGCGCACCAGTCCGATGGCCGCTTCCACCAGATCACGGATGATCTGCTCGACGTCACGCCCGACATAGCCGACTTCGGTAAATTTGGTCGCCTCGACCTTGATGAAGGGCGCACCGGCAAGCTTGGCGAGACGGCGCGAAATCTCGGTCTTGCCGACGCCGGTCGGCCCGATCATCAGAATGTTCTTCGGCATTACTTCTTCGCGCATCTGTCCATCGAGCTGCTGGCGTCGCCAGCGATTGCGCAGGGCGATCGCCACGGCGCGCTTGGCGTCGTTCTGGCCGATAATGAAGCGATCCAGTTCCGAGACGATTTCCCGGGGAGAAAAATTACTCATGATTACAACCTGTTCTGCTGCCTGATAAATTGTCGCCGAAGAAAATTGATGGCGGGCGCATCATTCGGTATCGATGCTTTCCACGATGACATTGTGATTGGTATAGATGCAGATATCGGCGGCGATCTCCATCGCCTTGCGCGCGATTTCCTCGGCATCCCTGTCCGTGTCGATCAGCGCGCGTGCGGCGGCCAGCGCATAATTGCCGCCCGATCCGATGGCCATGACACCATGTTCGGGCTCAAGCACATCGCCGGTGCCGGTCAGCGCCAGCGTGACCTTGTTGTCGGCAACCAGCATCATCGCCTCAAGGCGGCGCAGGTAGCGGTCGGTACGCCAGTCCTTGGCAAGCTCGACACTGGCGCGCATGAGCTGGTCGGGATATTGCTCCAGCTTGGCCTCAAGCCGTTCAAGCAATGTGAAGGCGTCGGCGGTGGCACCGGCGAAACCGGCAATGACATTGCCTTTGCCGATACGGCGCACCTTGCGCGCATTGCCCTTCATCACCGTATTGCCGAGCGAGACCTGTCCGTCACCGGCGATCACCACCTTGCCGCCCTTACGGACGGTAACGATGGTGGTGCCGTAAATTGTCGTGGGATTATGTTCGATCATGGATCACTCCTTTGGCGGCCCAAGCATTCCCGGAAACCTTCCGGCTTCTCCCAAGGCGAATGCATAAGCCCCTTCATGTGGGCGCAATCTTGATGGATCAGCCGCGAAGCTTACTGAATCAGGTTGCAATCTGATTATTTAAGAACGGACTGCTGAAATGCAAACATGTAAAAGGGCAAACGCTGGTTTTAGCGTTCACCCTCTGAGAAACCTGGCCTTGGAGACCTGCTTATGCGTCTGGAATCTGAGCTATCGAATCGAGTCCCCTACCAACGGACGCGGAGCCCGATATTCCCGCGCAGCGAATAGCTGTCTCCAATTTTATCCAGTCCGCTTGCGGCAGCAGCTTCGCCGAACAGGGCATATTTTTCATTACGGAAAACATAGCTGCCCCCCATGCCGATCTCTCCCCAGTTCCGGTCCGTATTGCCGGTTTTGATTTTATCGCCCGAAACAACAATCCATGGCGATTTGCCCAACAGCTCGCTATACAAATTGGCAATGCCATAAACTTTGCTGCGAACCGTATAACCCCCAGCATCCTGCCACGCATTGGCATATTCGACCGCAAGACCCGCACGCGCGGTTAAATTATTGTAAGTGTCAAACGAAACAGCAGCATTATATGGCCCGGCAATGTCGTCGAATGCCGACTGCGACCATGTGAGCTGGGCTTGCGGCGTCAATGACCATATATTGTTCAGGGTTATGCGCTGCCCTGCCTCCAGGCTCAGGGCGAAGCCATCACCTTTCGCATTTTCTACCAGAGTTTCGTTTAGTGTACTTGAGGCAAGATCGCTCCTGTTCCATGAAACGCGCGCCTGGCCGTCGAGGTAGAAGCCGCTATCGTCGAGCCAGGTAAGCGCTGTACCCAGACTATAGGAGTTCACATCGATATTGCCTGCGCCGAATGTTGATGAGATATCCGCTTTGACATGTTCATATTGCAGCCAGACACTGCCGATAAGGACGCTATCGGAAAACTCCCATAGTGGCCTGTCGATACCTGCGCGCAAGCTCCATCTGTCCGCATCATATTGATTGTCAAACGTGGAATCGTGCAATTGTACACGATTATGTGCGGCCTCAATGCGACCCCATACCAAGCCTGCATCCGTGAGAAATTCACCACGCATCGGATCGGGAGCCTCTTCCAGCCCGCCCCCTGGACCATCCCCTTGCGCTATGCTTTTGCCGCTTGCATTGTTCCAGTACCGGTTTCCAATGCGTTGCTGCATGGATGAAAGCGTATTCAGGCCCGTAACAAGTTGACTGTAACCGGCATAAAGCGGAACGCCCGGCTGGTAAATATCCTGAGAGGGTTCACAAGGCGGAACCGGTTGTCCAGGTTCCGGTAGCGGGCAGACCGTCTTGCTCACGTTATTACGCAGATACCAGTTCCCATCAGATGGATTGGACGCCTCACCCTTCTCAAGAACGTAGGAATGTGCGCCGGCTATCACGGCCGGGGTGCCTGAAGGTAGTTCATAGTCGCCGATCAGCGTAAAGTCCGCGTTGGATTGCCCGGCGATAGCGATAACCTCAATCCCCTTTTGGGTGTCGCCGCCATTCCCTTCCATATTCTGAATGACCACATGGCTTGCCCCGCTGGCATCGCCCATAATTACAAGGCGGTCAGTGGGAGAATTGTCGCCGCCCAGTGCACTTTTGATGTTGATGGTGCTGCCGCTGGCACCATGATAGTTTCCCGCCAGCGTAAGAGTTCCATATTCGGCCGTGCCTCCAGGGATGATCGCCCCCATATTGAGGACATCATTCGCAAAACCGGAACCGCTCAGAACACCATTCTCGCCGACGTTAATAGTGCCGTCCAATCTTCCCTGGAGCATGAGCGTGCCGCGATGGATTGTCGTCGTTCCATCAAACTCGTCATTCGTAGCAGTGAAAATCGCGGTTCCCGTACCGGTCAGCCGAATATTGCCGTTTCCGCCGAGCAGATTATCAACGGTGAAAATATCCGAGCGATTAAAGGTCAGCACGGCCTCATCCTCGATTAAGATTGGGCCCTGTACTTTACCGCTGCTACCGCCAATACCGACCTGAAGCGTGCCTTCATCAATCACCGTGAGGCCCTCATAAGAGTTGTCTGCGGCGAGAACCAGGAGGCCGGGGCCGTCTTTTATTAATCCTCCTTCCCCTTCAATCGACGAATAGATGATGTTGATATTGTCGTCGCTGGTGTCGATGACATTGGCGGTTTCAGCATGATCTACAAGCTTTATCGTGCGGTGCATCTCCAGAACATCGTCGGGATCGAACGCCATAAGCTGGAGTGTTCCGCCATCCAGCGTCAGAGTTCCGTCGGCGCTGCCGAGGCTCTTGTCATCCATTATTGCGAGAATGCTGTCATGGACGGTCCATGGTGTAAGGCTGTTTGTGCTGCCATGAAGTTCGAGTATGCCCTCGCCTTCTTTTATGAAGTGGGTAAAGCCTTGATATTGTCGCTGTTCGCCGATCAGGGAAGCATTGAATGTCATATCATATGCGTTATCGAAGGCGAGGCGGTTATTATTTCCCTGGGCAATAACAGTCCCGATGATCTGTGAATTATCGAATAAGCGCAGTTCGTTATTGTTTCCTTGAAGTAAAATTGCGGTTGCGGAAGCAATCCCGCCTCCGGCTGCAATCATACCTGCATTGAAGACTCGATTGTTATCGCCATTCGCGTGGATTGCGGGGGCGCCAGTCCCATTGCTCATGTCTCCGTGGAGGCCGCCTTGGATTTGCGACAGGTTCTGCACAAAGCCATCGCTTTGCAGATAGACCCCCGCTCCTCCAGATGAGGGAGCGGCAGGCCAGCCATTGTCAGCAGCGCCTCCTGCTCCACCATTTCCCCCTGTTATGGTGCCATTATTCGAGAGCGAGGAGCCCGTGGTTAAAATCACGCCCCAGCCGCCAGCCCCTCCCTGCCCCGGCAGCCCATCCTCGCCCAGACTGGCGCCTCCTGTGCCGCCATCTCCGCCTTTGATGACGCCATTATTGAGCAAGTAGCCATTATGAACATATGCGCCCGCACCGCCGCTACCGCCATTGCCTCCACCGCCGCTGGTTTGAGTAGCGATATCGTAAAAGCCTGCGCCTCCAGTCCCGCCGTTTCCGCCGCTTATGGCACCGTCAGGCTTTATGGCCACGAGAATTCTAGGGGTGAATGAACCATTCACGATCAGGCCGGTTCCTCCGCCTCCTCCCCCGCCTCCGATGGTTGTGAGCCCCACAAGCGGTCCCGCGTCACTGCCTGGACCGCCATCCTGCCCCTCGCTTATCCCTCCTAGGGTCGTCGAAGTCTGAATAAGTTCGTCATATGTACCTCCGGTCCCGCCATCGGAACCTTCTGTTCCTGTGCCGCCTTTTCCTCCTCGACCGCCGACACCCTTATTGCCCTCTTCTCCGGGTTGGCCGGCAATGCCGTCAACTGTTTTGCCTCCGTCTCCTCCTTTGCCGGCGCCCCATGGCAGGGGTGTCTGGGCATAAGCTTGGAATACCGATGGTATTATGGCCGGTGATATGAGAAGACCGGCAAAAGCAACGCCGCACAACAGAACCATTTTTGATGTCTGCATATTTTTAAATAAAAGGATTTTCATGAAATAGCCCTTGGTAAATTAAGTAAATTTAATAATAAACAGATACGCCAAGCAACTATTACAAATTAAGTGATTCTCTATCGTCACATGTAAAGTAAGTTTTGGCGAGATAAATTTTACTGTATATTACGATGTCTTGTTAATTTTAATTATATTCCTGATATTTCCGTATTATTGTTAATTTATTTGATTTGTGGAGGCTGCTTCTAGTCTAGTTGATCAACAGAAAGGGGTCGGCGCGCACATTCTTAAAATTGGTTCCAATTCGCAGAACGATGCTGTAGAACGCCTCAATGTTTGGAGCGGGCGCAAGCTCGCATGGTGGCTCCTTTAGAGAGAAAGACATGATGGCTGAAAACGCCCGCAAGGCGAGCATCGAACGTTCAACCAAGGAAACGAGCATCGCTGTTTCTGTCGACCTGAACGGCAATGGCAAATTCGACATCACCACAGGCGTCGGCTTCTTCGATCATATGCTCGAACAGCTTTCCCGCCATTCGCTCATCGATATGCGCGTGATGGCCAAGGGCGATCTTCATATCGACGATCACCACACGGTCGAGGATACCGGCATTGCGCTCGGCCAGGCCGTTGCGAAGGCGCTGGGCGAGCGTCGCGGCATCGTGCGCTATGCATCGCTTGATCTGGCCATGGACGACACGCTGACAGGCGCTGCTGTCGATGTTTCGGGCCGGCCTTTCCTGATCTGGAACGTGAATTTCTCCGCGCCCAAGATCGGAAATTTCGACACGGAACTGGTGCGCGAATTCTTTCAGGCTTTCGCCATGAATGCGGGCATCACGCTGCATATCAACAATCGCTATGGTGCGAATAACCACCATATTGCCGAAACGATCTTCAAGGCGGTGGCGCGGGTTCTGCGCGCCGCAATTGAAACCGACCCCCGCCAGAAAGATGCGATTCCCTCGACCAAGGGTTCTCTCAAGGGGTAAGCCTCAGCGAAAGGACACGTCATGGCGCAGTTCGTCGTTCTGGAACCGGCCAGCGCTGCCAGCAGGGACAGCACTGAAAATACTGTGTTCGTGCGTGACGGATTCTATGTATTGGCGCTGGTCCTTCCGGTTCTCTGGTTGCTGTTGCAACGTCTGTGGTTTGAAGCGTTTGCCGTTTTCGGCCTGACGATCCTGCTTGGACTTGCCGGCTCCATGCTTGGCATTTCCAATGCGGTTCCCCTCCTCACCCTGCTATTTTCGTTCTTCGTGGCGGTTGAAGGCGTCAACTGGAAGATTGCGAAACTCAGGCGTCAGGGGTTTACGCAAAAGGCAGTGATTGATGCGGCCAGTCTGGAAGAAGCGGAAATCCGTTATTTTCACGGGCTTGAAAACCCGGCACCGGCGGCAACGGAACCAGCGCAAACGCCTGCGCCCGGATGGGCGCAACAAGCCCCGCGTCCCACTTATTCCTCATTTGGCTCGACGATCGGATTTGTCGGCCATCGCGGAGAGAACTGAAAATGCGTGTTGCTATTATCGATTATGGCTCCGGCAATCTTCGTTCCGCCACCAAGGCGTTCGAACGCGCTGCGCATGTGCATGGCATTACCGCGCAGATCGAACTGACGGCTGACGCAGAGCGCGTGGTCAACGCCGATCGCGTGGTGCTTCCGGGCGTCGGCGCCTATGCCGATTGTCGGCGCGGCCTTGATGCGGTGCCGGGTATGGTCGATGCGCTCAATGAAGTGGTGCTGAAAAAGGCCCATCCTTTTCTGGGCATCTGCGTGGGCATGCAGCTCATGTCCGAACGCGGGCTGGAAAAGGAGATCACGCAGGGCCTTGGCTGGATTGCCGGTGACGTGCGCGAAATGAAGCCATCCGATCCCTCGCTCAAGATTCCGCAAATCGGCTGGAACCGGATTCACGTGAAACATTCGCATCCGATTTTCGACGGTATCGACACCGGCGAGAACGGCTTGCATGCCTATTTCGTGCATTCCTATATGCTCGATGCAAAACACGGCGCCGATGTACTGGCCGTTACCGATTATGGCGGCACTGTCACCGCCGCCGTCAGTCGCGACAATATGGTGGGCACGCAGTTCCATCCCGAAAAGAGCCAGGTGCTCGGCCTTTCGCTTCTTGCCAATTTTCTGAAATGGAAGCCCTGAGAATATGATACTTTTTCCCGCCATCGATTTGAAAGACGGTCAATGCGTACGCCTCAGGCTTGGCGACATGGATCAGGCTACCGTCTATAATGAAGACCCTGCAGCACAGGCAAAAGCCTTTGAGGATCAGGGCTTTGACTGGCTGCATGTGGTCGATCTCAATGGTGCTTTCGCCGGCGAGAGCGTTAATGGACAGGCTGTTGAAGCCATTTTGAAGGCCACAAAAAATCCGGTGCAGCTTGGCGGGGGAATCCGCACCCTCGACCATATAGAAAGCTGGCTTAGCAAAGGATTGCGGCGCGTCATTCTGGGTACGGTTGCCGTGCGCGATCCGGCTCTGGTGATCGAAGCCTGCAAGGCATTTCCGGATCAGATCGCTGTCGGCATTGACGCGAAGGGCGGCAAGGTCGCGGTGGAAGGCTGGGCGGAAGCATCCGAGCTTGGCGTGATCGAGCTTGCGCAGAAATTCGAGGGCGCAGGCGTTGCCGCCATCATCTATACCGATATCGACCGCGACGGCATTCTGGCGGGTATCAACTGGGAATCGACGCTGGCGCTTGCCAATGCGGTTTCGATTCCGGTGATCGCATCGGGCGGTCTGGCCTCGATGGATGATATAAGACGCCTCGCCGCTCCCGATGCACACAAGCTGGAAGGCGCGATTTCCGGTCGCGCACTTTATGATGGCCGCATCGACCCGGCGCAAGCGCTGGCTATTTTAGGAACCGCAGCATGAGCCTGAAAGCAAGAATTATTCCGTGCCTCGACGTCAAGGATGGGCGTAACCGCCTGCCCGCCGCGAACAGTCCGGCGCAGGCCGGACCGCGAGGACAGGCAAAACTGAAAACCGACACGGAACGGGGGCAGCTATGTTGAAAGCGAGAATTATTCCGTGCCTCGACGTTAAGGATGGTCGAGTCGTCAAGGGCGTTAATTTCGTTGACCTGATCGATGCCGGCGATCCGGTAGAAGCCGCGCGCGCCTATGATGCGGCAGGTGCCGATGAGCTTTGCTTCCTCGACATCACCGCCTCATCCGACAATCGCGAGACAATTTTTGACGTGGTGGCACGCACGGCGGAACAATGTTTCATGCCGCTCACCGTGGGCGGCGGCGTCCGTGCAGTGGCCGATATTCGCAAGCTGCTTCTGGCCGGTGCCGACAAGGTTTCGATCAACACGGCTGCGGTGACCAATCCTGAATTCGTCGCGGAAGCCGCTGACAAGTTCGGCAATCAATGTATTGTCGTCGCAATCGACGCCAAGAAGGTTTCAGGCGAAGGCGAGGCCGACCGCTGGGAGATTTTTACCCATGGCGGCCGTCAGACCACCGGCCTCGATGCGGTTGAATTCGCTCAGAAAGTGGTTGATCTGGGAGCCGGTGAAATTCTGCTGACCTCGATGGATCGCGACGGCACCAAGGCGGGTTACGATGTGGCGCTCACGCGGGCGGTGGCCGACAGCGTGCGCGTTCCGGTGATCGCTTCAGGCGGCGTGGGCACGCTTGATCATCTGGTGGCGGGCATTCGTGACGGCCATGCATCGGCAGTGCTGGCCGCGTCGATTTTCCATTTTGGCACCTATACGATTGATGAGGCCAAGCGCTATATGGCCGAAGCCGGTATCCCCATGCGACTCGATCCGGTCCGTTGATGCATGCAGATTACGCAAGGAACCCCGATGAGTCAGTTCACGCTTGCCGACCTTGAGCGCATTGTGGCCGACCGCGCCAGCGCAACAGATGGCTCGTCCTATACGGCGAGCCTTGTCGCGAAAGGCCAGACCAAGGCGGCCCAGAAGCTGGGCGAGGAAGCCGTGGAAACGGTGATCGCCGCTGTTTCCGGCGACCGCGCCGGGGTGGTTTCCGAAAGCGCCGATCTGCTCTATCATCTGCTTGTGGTCTGGAAGATCGCTGGCGTGCCTCTTGATGATGTTCTGGAAGAACTGCGCCGCCGCACGACGCAGACCGGCCTTGAGGAAAAGGCCGGACGCCCGAAGGGCTAGGCGGTTACGTATGTGGGAAAAAGTCGATCAGCTCACCCCATCGCGTTATTCGCCTTATCGCTTCTTTTCCGCACAGGAATGGTCGGGTTTTCGCGCGGATACGCCGCTCACGCTCAGTTCCGATGAGGTCAAGCGGCTGCGCTCGCTTGGTGACCCCATCGATCTGGACGAAGTGCGGCGCATTTATCTGTCGCTGTCGCGGCTTTTGTCGGCGCATGTCGAAGCAAGCCAGTTGCTGTTTCACCAGCGCAAGCAGTTCCTCAATATGGAGGACAGTTTCAAGACGCCCTTCATCATCGGCATAGCCGGTTCGGTGGCGGTGGGGAAATCCACCACGGCGCGCGTCCTCAAGGAACTGCTGGCGCGCTGGCCTTCAAGCCCGAAGGTCGATCTGGTGACGACGGACGGCTTTCTATATCCCAACGCGTTCTTGCGCGAGCAGAACCTGATGGAGCGCAAGGGCTTTCCTGAAAGCTATGATGTCGGCTCGGTTTTGCGCTTTCTATCGGCGATCAAGGCCGGCATGAGCCAGGTGCGCGCGCCGCTCTATTCGCATTTAAGCTATGATGTGCTGCCCGGCGAATATCAGATCGTCGACAAGCCCGACATCCTGATTTTCGAGGGCATCAATGTGCTTCAGGTGCGCGATCTGCCCGAAGACGGCAAGATGGTGCCCTTCGTCTCGGATTTCTTCGATTTCTCGA
Organism: Falsochrobactrum tianjinense; assembly: GCF_019100495.1. GTDB lineage: Bacteria > Pseudomonadota > Alphaproteobacteria > Rhizobiales > Rhizobiaceae > Brucella > Brucella tianjinense. The sequence continues at coordinate 183,128 of NZ_JAHRVA010000001.1, forward strand.
TCTATATCGATGCGGAACCGGATCAGATCCATAAATGGTATATTGACCGCTTCATGCGGCTGCGCGAGACCGCCTTCCGCAATCCTGAATCCTTCTTTCACCGCTATTCGCAGCTCTCCGAGGGTGCCGCACGCTCGATTGGCGAAGGTCTGTGGCAGAATATCAATCTGAGGAACCTGCGCGAGAATATCCTGCCGACGCGTCCGCGCGCCGATCTGATCCTGCGCAAGGGCAGTGATCATCTGATCGAAGAAGTGGCCCTAAGAAAAATATAGAAAGAAAAGGCCGCCTGCTTGCGCATAGCGGCCCTTCTTCTTTGGCAAATCAGCTTTCCAGCGGCGGGATACGCAGGACCTGACCCGGATAGATTTTATCGGGATGGGTGAGCATCGGCTTGTTGGCCTCGAAGATGATATTATTTTTCGCGCCCTTGCCCTTGCCATATTGGGCTTCGGCAATTTTCCACAGATTGTCGCCCTTCTTGACCGTATAGAAGACCGGTTCGCTGCCGGTTGCGGCGCCTTCCACTTTCAGTTCGGAAGCTTCCACCTTGGAAACGCCGAGCGAATTGCCGACGGCGATGATGGCTTTTTCAAAGGCCGACTGATCCTTCACATTGCCTTTCAGGACAGCCTTGTCGCCCTCGACACTGACTTCGACGCCATCGGTGCCCAGATGATGTGAATCGAGTTCTTTCTTGAGGTCGTCGGCTTTGGGCTCGTCTTCACCGAAACCGAGTTTGGTGCCGACCGACTTTACGAAATCGAAAATTCCCATTGGGCGTATCTCCCTGTTGTTGCAAACCTACTATTGCATTGAATGAAACATTAGGCGCTTTGCGCCAGAAACAAGTGGTAAATACAGTAATCACAACGCGGTGACGATATTTCGGTTTCTTGTTTCAGTCAAACGAGACCTTGCCGCGCCCCTTTTTGATTTCTGAACGACCCGATTTGGCTTTCAGGCGTCGCTCGACCGATCCCTTGGTGGGTCTGGTTTTCTTGCGCGGCGGCGGTGGCGGCTCCGCGGCCTTGGCGATCAGCGCGATAAGCTTTTCGCGCGCATCCTCGCGATTGCGCTCCTGCGTGCGAAAGCGATTGGCCTCCAGCAGAATATCACCCTCTTTGGTGGCTTTCTGACCGGCCAGCTTGAAAAGCCGTGAGAGCACCTCTTCCGGCAGACCGGAGCGCCCGGCCCGAAAACGCAATTGAACCGCGGTCGACACCTTGTTGACATTCTGCCCGCCGGGACCGGATGAGCGGATGAAGCTCTCCTCCAGATCATCCTCGCGGATGGTCAGGCGCCGGGTGATGCGGATGATGTTGCGGCTTTCTTCCATGCGACAATACATATAGATTTTCAGCCGATTGGACAAAAGAAAACCCGGCCTTTCGACCGGGCTTCCCCTCCTCCTCAGGATGAGCTTTTTATTCGGCGGCGATATGGATCATCGGTGCCGCGTCCTTCACATCATGATCGACATGGCTTTCAAACTTCTCGAAATTGCTCACGAACATATCAACCAGCTTTCCAGCCTGCGCGTCATAGGCTTTCTTGTCGGCCCAGGTCGAACGCGGATCGAGAATGGCGCTGTCGACGCCCGGAACCGCGACCGGAACGGCGAAGCCGAAATTCGGATCTGTGCGGAACTGGGCATCCTTGAGCGAGCCGTCGAGTGCCGCCGCCAGAAGCGCGCGCGTGGCCTTGATGGGCATACGCGAGCCGGTGCCGTAAGCGCCGCCGGTCCATCCGGTATTGACCAGCCAGCAATCAACCTTGTGTTCGGCGATAAGCTTACGCAGCAGATTGCCATATTCGGATGGGTGGCGCGGCATGAATGGAGCGCCAAAGCAGGTCGAGAAGGTGGCTTCCGGCTCGGTCACGCCCTTTTCGGTACCCGCGACCTTGGCTGTGTAGCCCGACAGGAAGTGATACATGGCTTGCGCTGGCGTCAGTCTGGCGATGGGCGGCATCACGCCGAAAGCATCGGCGGTGAGCATGATGATGTTCTTTGGCTGGCCGCCCTTTCCCGTTTTCGAAGCATTGGGGATGAAATTGAGCGGATAGGCGCAGCGGGTGTTTTCGGTCAGCGATCCGTCATTGAAATCGGGCTGGCGGTTTTCATCGAGCACGACATTTTCCAGCACCGTGCCGAAACGCTGCGTGGTCGCATGGATTTCAGGTTCCGCTTCCGCCGAAAGACGGATGGTCTTGGCATAGCAGCCGCCTTCGAAGTTGAACACGCCATGTTCACCCCATCCGTGCTCGTCATCGCCGATCAGCGTGCGCCTGGGATCGGCGGAAAGCGTGGTTTTGCCGGTGCCTGAAAGGCCGAAGAACACGGCGGTATCGCCATTCGGGCCTTCATTGGCTGAGCAATGCATCGGCATCACGCCCTTGGCAGGCAGCAGGTAGTTGAGGGCGGTGAAGACGGATTTCTTCATTTCCCCGGCATAGGACGTGCCACCGATGAGCACGATCTTGCGGGTGAGATCGACCGCGATCACCGTTTCGCTGCGCACGCCATAACGCTCCGGATCGGCCCTGAATGACGGCAGATCGATGACAGTCATCTCCGGCACATAAGCTGCAAGTGCCGCTTCTTCCGGGCGAATCAGAAGATTGCGGATGAACAGGGAATGCCAGGCATATTCGGTAATCACGCGGGCATTGAGCTTGTTGTCCTCATCCGCGCCGCCAACCAGATCCTGAACGAAAAGCTCTTTGCCCTTCGCATGCTCGATGAAGTCGGCGTGAAGCAGATCGAAAGCCTGCCCGGACATGGGCTTGTTATTGTCCCACCAGACATGATCCTCGGTATTCGCATCGCGCACGACGAATTTGTCTTTCGGCGAACGGCCCGTGTGCAGGCCGGTGCGCGCCACGAGCGCGCCCTGTGCAGAAATCTCGGCTTCGCCACGGCGGATGGTTTCCTCGTAAAGCTTCGCCGGACCGAAGTTATAAAAGACTGCGGAGAGATCCTTCAGCCCTGAAGTCGCGATGGAAGCGGCAGTATTGTGAATGCCGATCTCTTTCATGGTGTCTCCGCCATTAGATTGAATAACACATACCCCGAATTCTTTTGAATGCGAGGATGGCAGTCAGAAACAGATTAAATAAATCAAATCAAATATTTAATCGATTTAAAAAAGTTGAAATATTTTTAAATCGTTTAATTTCGCGTTTACTGCGGGTAGGTTGACGCCTTTGCACCCTGAAGTTGCATTAACCAATCTTTGCGATTCGTGGAGGCGGTTTCAGCGAACTTATCGCGCCGCCACATTTTGTACCTAATTTGTACTGCAAAAGCGGGTTCCTTATAATAGTATGGGCGCGAACAGGCGTTCGATGATCTTGCAGCTGCAAATTCGCGGCGGCTAATACAGGAGAAGGTCCGCATGAAGGAAGCTTCGGCAACGCAGACGATTGCGCTGGTCGACGATGACCGCAACATTCTGACCTCCGTTTCCATCGCTCTGGAGTCGGAAGGCTATCGCGTGGAAACTTATACGGACGGGGCGTCTGCGCTGGACGGCCTGACGGCGCGTCCGCCCAATCTTGCGATCTTCGATATCAAGATGCCACGGATGGATGGCATGGAGCTTCTGCGCCGCCTGCGCCAGAAATCCGACCTGCCCGTCATCTTCCTCACTTCCAAGGATGACGAGATTGATGAGCTTTTCGGCCTCAAGATGGGTGCCGACGATTTCATCACCAAGCCGTTTTCGCAGCGCCTTTTGGTGGAGCGCGTCAAGGCGGTCCTGCGCCGCGTCGCGGCGCGTGACGCTACGGTGAAGCCTTCGGGCCAGCCGGCCAAATCGCTTGAACGCGGCCAGCTTGTCATGGATCAGGAGCGCCACACCTGCACCTGGAAGGGTGAGCCGGTGACGCTTACAGTGACTGAGTTCCTCATTCTGCATTCGTTGGCGCAGCGCCCCGGTGTGGTAAAAAGCCGTGACGCGTTGATGGATGCGGCCTATGATGAGCAGGTCTATGTGGATGATCGTACCATTGACAGCCACATCAAGCGCCTGCGCAAGAAGTTCAAGTCGGTTGATGACAGCTTCGAGATGATCGAAACGCTTTATGGCGTCGGCTATCGCTTCCGCGAAGCTTGAGGCACGGGCACATGACACACTGAATGGCGACGGCCCCTCATGGGGGTAAAACAAGGGCAAGACCGAAGCGACATGGTCGCAGAGACCCGAAAAGACGGCCTGGCAGGCATGAGGGAACGCAGGGCGCGGCGGCAACGTTCGCTCTTTCTGCGCCGCCTTCTTGCACCTTTCAGCCGCTTTTTCGGGCAATACCTGTTTTCCAGCCTGACGCGGCGCATTCTGTTTCTCAATCTCGCGGCGCTGGCGGTGCTGGTTTCCGGCATTCTCTATATGAACCAGTTCCGCGCCGGGCTGATCGACGCCAAGATCGAAAGTCTGCTGACGCAGGGCAAGATCATCGCGGCGGCGATTTCCTCATCGGCCACCGTCGACACCAATTCGCTGCTGATCGACCCTGAAAAGCTTCTGGAGCTTCAGGCGGGGCAAAGCATTACCCCCTCGCCCGATTCGCCGGACAATTGGGAATTTCCGATCAACCCCGAAAAAGTCTCGCCGCTGCTACGCCAGTTGATCTCGCCCACGAGCACGCGCGCGCGCATCTACGATCATTACGCTAACCTGTTGCTTGATTCGCGCTCGCTCTATGCGCCTGCTTTCGCTTCCGGCGGGCCGGTCTTTCGCTATGACCTGCCTGCGATCGAAGAGGATACGCCGGGCTTGTGGGAACGCTTCACCAACTGGTTCTCGCGCCTGTTTTATGGCGGTGGCCTGCCGCTTTATCAGGAGCAGCCCGGCGGCAACGGCCTTGCCTATCAGGAAATCGTCCGGGCCTTGAGCGGCTCGCCGCAGACTGCGCAGCGGCGCAATCAGCAGGGCGAACTCGTCGTTTCGGTGGCTGTACCCATCCAGCGCTCGCGTGCCATTCTCGGTGTATTGCTGCTTTCCACCGAAGGCGATGATATCGACAATATCGTGCGGGGCGAGCGCATGGCCATCTTCCGGGTGTTCGGAGTAGTGGCGGCAGTGATGGTGATCCTCTCGCTGTTTCTGGCTTCCACCATCGCCAATCCGCTGCGCAAGCTTGCCGCTGCCGCCGACCGCGTCCGGTTGGGCGGCGTCAAGAGCCGCGTGGAAATTCCGGATTTCTCCGAGCGTCAAGACGAGGTCGGGCATCTTTCCACCTCGATTCGCGACATGACCAATGCACTTTATACCCGTATCGAAGCCATTGAGAGTTTCGCTGCCGATGTCAGCCATGAGTTGAAAAATCCGCTCACCTCGCTGCGCAGCGCGGTGGAAACCCTGCCGCTCGCAAAGTCCGACGATTCGCGCAAGCGCCTGCTCGATGTCATCCAGCATGACGTGCGCCGCCTCGACCGGCTGATTACCGATATTTCCGACGCTTCGCGTCTTGATGCAGAACTGGCGCGCGAACATCTCGACCGCGTCGATATGAAAAAACTGCTCACCAGCCTGGTCAATGCCGCCCGCGAGGTGCGCCGCAACAAGGTGGGTACAGAGATCGTCTTCAATACCGGCAAGACACCGGCGGGCAAGAAGGGTTTCTTCGTGGCCGGTCACGATCTGCGTCTTGGTCAGGTCGTCAGCAATCTCATTGAAAACGCTCGTTCTTTCGTACCCGACGATACCGGGCGCATCGTTGTTACGTTAAGCGGCGAAGGCAGTCGGCTACATATTCTGGTCGAGGATAACGGGCCTGGCATTCCGATCGAGAATATTGAGCGTATTTTCGAGCGTTTCTATACCGACCGCCCGGCAGCGGAGGCTTTCGGCCAGAATTCCGGCCTCGGACTTTCCATCAGCCGCCAGATCATCGAGGCGCATGGCGGAACGCTGAGCGCTGAAAACATTATCGATCCGGCCGCCCCCGACACGGTAAAGGGCGCGCGCTTTATCGTTGATCTTCCGGCCAGCGCATGATGGCTTGTCCTGTCTTGCCCCCGGTATTGATATGACGCCGGAAGAAGAAAAAAGCGGCCTTCACGCCACCACGCTGCAATTGTGCGGGCGCGGTGTCATGGTGATGGGCAAGTCGGGTGCAGGAAAAACCGAGCTGGCCCTGACATTGATCGAGCGCGCCAAAGCTCGGGGCGAGCAAGCGCTCCTTGTCGCCGATGACCGCACATTGCTGCATGTGGAGGCTGGCCGTCTGGTCGCCAGTGTTCCCGCGACGCTTGCCGGCGGGGTGGAAATTCGCGGCGCGGGACTTTTCATGATCGATTATGTGGAAGAGACGCTTCTTGATCTCGTCGTCATGCTTGTCGATTATGATCATGCTGAACGCTATCCAGGCGGCGAAAAATGGCGTTTCGAGGGCATTGAAATTCCCCGCCTCCTACTACCAGCCTTGTCGGAGAGCGGCGATTCCAATGCGCTTTCGCGTGCGATTGAGGCGATATTGTTCCACAGACCATGGCCGGAGAAAGCCGATTGAACCCGTAGAAAGGCATGATATTGCCAATCCTTTCTGAAAACTGTGCTGAACCATGCGGCATTTTGCTTTTTTGAAGGCAGCGCCGGAATTTTTCACTTGCTATCAAGATTTGCCCTGCCAAGATGCACAACTCGCCGGCTTGGTTCCGGCAGGTTTTCAGTGCCATCTGCTTTCAGGCGGGATGATGCGGCGGGCGCGCGACAGGAGCTTTTAAAGTATGATCGGACTCGTGCTTGTTACGCACGGAAGGCTGGCCGAAGAGTTTCTTCATGCTGTCGAGCATGTGGTTGGCCCGCAGGATAAATTCGAGACCGTTTGTATCGGGGCAGAAGACGATATGGAGCAGCGTCGGCGCGATATCGTCGATGCAGTCGCACGGGCCGAAGGTGGCAAAGGCGTGATTATCCTGACCGATATGTTCGGCGGAACGCCGTCCAATCTGGCTATTTCTGTGATGAAGGAAGGCGAGATTGAAGTCATTGCAGGTGTTAATCTGCCGATGCTCATCAAGCTTTCCAGCGTCCGGATCGGCAGCGATATAAAGGCGGCGCTGCGCGAGGCGCAGGACGCGGGGCGCAAATATATCAATGTTGCAAGCCAGGTTCTGACGGGAAAATAGCCTATGCATTCCAGCGTTCCCGTCACTGGCGAATACGAGCCTGCAACCGCCCTCTCGCGTTCTTTCGAAATCATCAACAAGCGCGGCCTGCATGCCCGCGCTTCGGCGAAATTCGTGCAACTCGTGGACAGTTACAACGCCCATGTCCGCGTCAGCAAAGACGGCATGACGGTCGGCGGCACCTCCATCATGGGATTGATGATGCTCGCTGCCTCGCCCGGCTGTTGCATTGATGTCAGCGCATCGGGGGAAGATGCGGATGCCGTGCTCGATGCGCTTGAGGCGTTGATCGCCGACAGGTTCGGCGAGGAAGCCTGAAGAATTCGGCAATCAATTGATATGAACGTATAAACATTTCTTTATGTTGCGTTGTGCTGGCCACTGCGATCTGCTAATCAAAACGCCAGCCGAAGCCCTCCCCTCCCTTCATTCCATTTCGGGCTTCAAAATCAATTTGATTGGAGCACATGATGACCGCAAGCCAGGATTTTGTCGTCAAGGATCTCGGTCTGGCCGACTGGGGCCGCAAGGAACTCGATATTGCAGAAACCGAAATGCCGGGCCTGATGGCCGCGCGCGAGGAATTCGGCAAATCGCAGCCGCTCAAGGGCGCGCGCATTTCCGGCTCGCTGCACATGACCATCCAGACTGGCGTGCTGATCGAGACGCTAAAAGTTCTGGGCGCGGATGTTCGCTGGGCGTCCTGCAACATCTTCTCGACTCAGGACCATGCCGCAGCCGCCATTGCCGCAACCGGTACGCCGGTTTTCGCCATCAAGGGCGAAACGCTTGAGGAATACTGGACCTATACCGACCAGATATTCCAGTGGCCGGATGGCGAACCGTCCAACATGATCCTCGACGATGGCGGCGACGCCACCATGTATATCCTGATTGGCGCGCGCGCTGAAGCGGGCGAGGACGTACTGTCCAACCCTGGTTCCGAGGAAGAAGAAGTCCTGTTCGCGCAGATCAGGAAGCGCATGGCGGCGACGCCCGGCTTTTTCACCCGGCAGCGCGAGGCCATCAAGGGCGTGACCGAAGAAACCACGACTGGCGTCAACCGCCTGTATCAGTTGCAGAAAAAGGGCCTGCTGCCCTTCCCGGCCATCAATGTCAATGACAGCGTCACCAAGTCGAAATTCGACAATAAATATGGCTGCAAGGAATCACTGGTCGATGGCATCCGCCGCGGCACCGATGTGATGATGGCAGGCAAGGTCGCCGTGGTCTGCGGCTATGGCGATGTCGGCAAGGGTTCGGCGCAGTCGCTGGCCGGTGCCGGCGCGCGCGTGAAGGTGACGGAAGTCGATCCGATCTGCGCGCTTCAGGCGGCGATGGACGGTTTTGAGGTCGTCACGCTCGATGATGCCGCTGCCAACGCCGATATCGTGATTACGACCACCGGCAACAAGGACGTCATCACCATCGATCATATGCGCAAGATGAAGGATATGTGCATCGTCGGCAATATCGGCCATTTCGACAATGAAATTCAGGTCGCGACGCTGCGCAATCTCAAATGGACCAATGTGAAGCCGCAGGTCGATCTCATCGAGTTTCCGGACGGCAAGCGGCTGATACTGCTTTCGGAAGGCCGCCTGCTCAATCTTGGCAATGCGACCGGCCACCCAAGCTTCGTCATGTCGGCATCTTTCACCAATCAGGTACTGGCGCAGATCGAGCTGTACACGCGCAGGGATGCCTACCAGAACGAGGTCTATGTGCTGCCCAAGCATCTCGATGAAAAGGTGGCGCGTCTGCACCTCGACAAGCTTGGCGCGAAGCTGACCGTGCTTTCCGACGAGCAGGCCGCCTATATTGGCGTCACTCCACAGGGGCCGTTCAAGCCGGAACACTACAGGTATTAACCATAGGTTAAGCATTCCACTACATGTTGAGGCCGGATGGTTGACAAACCATCCGGCCTTTATTTTTGCGCAAGAGACGCTTCACGCGGATTCACGGGAAGGGTATTGTGAAGACGAATCAAGAGCATTCCCGGTGAAAGCGTATGGCGGTTTTGCCTTCGGGGATGCGGGGAAACAATGTGTTCTGTCGGGTGCTTGCGTTGGGCGTCTTTTGCCGGTCTGGTGAAGGGCGATTGGCGCATTCATCCCTGAAACAAACATGTTGTGGCTCATTGCGTATCGTGGCGGTGCGTGAGAGCCGAAATATCGAAGTCTTTGGAAATGCGGCTGCATGTCCTGCGGGAATGCAGCCGGGGCGGTGGAGAAAAGGGAAACATGCCAGAGGTCGGCTCATTGGAGCATGATCCCGAAAAGTGGGAACCCGTTTTCGGAGCGAAATCATGCGTGCTCGAAAAGCCGCAACGCAAGAACTCTTGCGTTGCGAGAAGCTTGCTTCCCAATGTTCTCAAAACAGCCGTTTCTTTGAGCGCATTGGTCGCTGCGGCTCCTGCTTTTGCGCAAACCGCTGACGATTCGGCGCGCATCGCCCTTCCCTTTGGCGGTAGCGTCGGAGCTTTCGAAGTCATCCAGTTTTCCATTTTTGTCGGCGCACTGGGCGCAGCTCTCCTTTCGGCGGGATGGCTTATTCGTGACCGTTCGAAAATATCTAATGAAAACAATAAGTTGCATGGTAAACTCCTCGATCTGAATCTGACGGCACAACGCAACGAAGCGCTGCTCAATCTCAAGGACCAGCGCATTGTCGTCTGGGATGCGCATGGCGCGCGCGCCGATCTGGTCGGACAATTGCCGTTTGACAGTGGTGCGCCGCAGGACCGTTCGCATTTTCTGGCTTTCGGCCGCTGGCTGCGCCCGCAATCCGTCATTGAGCTTGAGCGCGCGATTACCGCGCTGCGCGAGCAGGCGCGCGCATTCGACATGACGGTGGAAACGGTCAATGGTGCACTTCTCGATGTGCATGGACGCACATCGGGCAGCTTCGCTATCGCCCGTTTTCTAAGCCTTGAGGGCGTGCGCGCCGAGCGTGCGGCGCTTCAGGCGCAGAACCGCGAACTCTCTGAAAAGCTTGCCTTGCTGCGCCATCTGCTTGACCGGCTCGATCAGCCTGCATGGGTGCGCGACGGCAATGGGCGGATCGATTGGGTCAATGGCGCCTATGCCCGCGCGGTCGATGCCGTGGACGGCACGCAGGCCGTAGCTGAAGGCCGCGAGCTTTTCGGTGCGCAGGCACGCCAGCGCCTGGAGCGCAACCGCTTTGCCGAACCTGACCTGCATGAGCAATTGCCGACAGTCGTGCGCGGCGACCGCCGCGTTTTCGACGTAACCGATGTAAGTGCAGAAGCAGGTTCCGCCGGGCTTGGTTTCGATCTTAGCGAAGTGGAGCAGATGCGCGAGGAACTCAGCCGCACGCTCAAAAGCCATGCGGAAACGCTGGATCAGCTTTCCACGGCGGTTGCGATCTTCGATCCTGAAATGAAACTGCAGTTCTTCAATCAGGCTTTCGTCTCGCTCTGGTCGCTGGATACAGCCTGGCTGGAAACGCAGCCCAGCAATACGCTGTTTTTTGACCGCTTGCGCTCTGAGGGCAAGCTGCCGGAGCAGCCGGAATGGCGCAAGTGGAAGGATTCCATGCTTTCCGCCTATCGCGCCGTCGAACCGCAGGAACATATGTGGCACCTGCCCGATACCCGCATCATGCGGGCGGTCGCCAATCCGCATCCGCAGGGTGGCGTGACGTGGTTCTTCGAGAACATGACTGAGAAATTCGAGCTTGAGGGCCGCTACAATACGCTCATCAAGGTTCAGGGAGAAACGCTCGATCACCTGGTCGAGGCTGTGGCCGTGTTTGGCTCCGATGGCCGTCTGCGCCTTTCCAATCCGTCCTTTGCTGCCCTATGGTCGCTGCCCGCCCTTGTCGCTGTGGAAGGCACGCATATTTCCATTATCGCCAAGCTTTGCCGCGAACGCGGCGGCGATGGCCTCTGGGATGATTTTGTTTCCTCCGTCACTGGCTTTCTCGATGAGCGTAAAGGCCATATGGGGCAGGCGGAGCTGGATGACGGCATCATCCTCTCCTATGCCGTGGTGCCGCTGCCCAAGGGGCAGACCATGCTCACCTTCATTGATGTGACCGATACGGTCCGCGTCGAACGGGCGCTCAAGGAAAAGAATGAAGCGCTTTCGCTTGCCGACCAGATCAAGAACGATTTTGTGCAGCATGTCTCCTACGAGCTGCGCTCGCCGCTGACCAATATCATCGGCTTTACGGAACTGCTGCAAACCCCTGCCTTTGGCTCGCTCAATGAACGCCAGCTTGAATATCTCGACCATATCGGCACGTCGTCATCGGTGCTTCTGGCCATCGTCAACGATATTCTCGATCTGGCGACGGTGGATGCGGGCATTATGCAGCTCGATATCGATGAGGTATCTATTGCTGACGAAGTCGATGCCGCCGCTAAGCGCGTCAGTGAGCGCTTTCACGAGCACGATATTTCTCTCCATATCGATATTGCCGACGATATCGAGGTCTTCAAGGCCGATGCCAACCGGGTGCGGCAGGTTCTGTTCAACCTGCTTTCCAATGCCGCCAATTATGCGCCGGAAGGCTCGACGGTCGCGTTGCAAGTCGTGCGCGACGGTTCGGATATCGTCTTTGCGGTCCGTGACGAAGGGCCGGGCATGCCGACCGATGTGCTCGATACGGTGTTCAAGCGCTTTCAGGCCTATCCCAATGGTGGCCGCAAGCGCGGTGTCGGGCTTGGTCTCTCCATCGTAAAAAGCTTTGTAGAACTGCATGGCGGCAAGGTCGTGATCGAAACCGGCCCCGAAGCCGGGCTAAAAACCGGCACGATGGTGATTTGTCGCTTTCCATCCGAAGCGCGCAGCTTCCGCGCCGCCGCCGAATAGGATAAATGGTGCCTATGAGCGCCCCGATTACAGTTTTGAAATTGTTCCTGCCCGATGAAGCTGCTACGCAGCGCTTCGGGGAGGATTTCTCCCTCGCCTTGCAAAAAGGTGATTTCGTCAGTCTGTCGGGGGACCTGGGAGCGGGAAAATCCTCGCTCGCTCGCGCCATCATCCGCACTATCGCCGACGATGACGGGCTGGAAGTGCCAAGCCCGACCTTCACGCTGGTGCAAAGCTACGAGGCATTGCGGCTTCCCATTGCCCATGCTGATCTCTATCGCATTTCGCATGGCGAGGAACTGGACGAGCTTGGGCTTGCGGATTTCCTCGAAGAGGGTGCAGTGCTTGCCGAATGGCCGGAACGCGCCGAAGGCTTCCTGCCCGAAGCGGCATTTGCCGTAACACTGACCCATGAAGGGGCAGGGCGGCGTATCGTCGTCGAAGGCGGGCAGGCGGCGATTGCGCGTCTGCAACGCTCGCTCGCCATCCGCGCCTTTCTCGATGCAAATGGCCGCGCCAATGCCGCGCGCCGCTATCTGCAAGGCGATGCATCGCCACGCAAATATGAGACGATTACCAGCGCTTGCGGCATAGAAATTCTGATGAATGCGCCTGCCCTTCCCGATGATCCGCCGCTGCGCAACGGCAAATCCTATCGGCAGATCGCCCATATTGCGGAAAATATCCGCGCTTTCGTGGCCATTGGCAGGCTGCTGGAGAGTCATGGCTTTCGCGTGCCGCAAATGCGCGCCATGGATTTCGATGGCGGTCTTCTGGTGCTGGAAGATTTTGGCACGCAGGGCGTGCGCGCGCCCTCCGGCGAACCGCTGGTCGAGCGCTATGAGGCGGCTGCGCGTTTCCTCGCTCACCTGCATGGCGTCAACTGGCCTGACCGCGTGCCGCTTGAAGGCTACCCCGATCATGTCATTGCCCCTTTCGATCGCGAGGCCATGATGATGGAGGTCGATCTTGTCGGGCAATGGTATGCGCCGCGCATGATGGGCCGCCAGTTGACCAAGGCTGAAAGCAAGTCTTACGCTGCGGCATGGGATCAGGTTTTTAACGCGATTGCCGATGCGGAGCAAAGCCTGCTGCTGCGCGATTATCATTCGCCCAACCTGTTCTGGTTTGCGCAGGCGCAGGGCAAGGACAAGATCGGCACCATCGATTTTCAGGATGCGATGATCGGCCCCGCCGCCTATGACGTGGCGTCGCTGGCGCTCGACGCGCGGGTGCGAATATCGCCGCAGATCGAACAGGCCACGGTGAGCGCCTATTGCAATGAGCGTCGCAGGCTCGGCCACGTCTTCGATGAGGCCGAATTCCGCAAGGAATATGCCGTCATGGGTGCGCAGCGCAATGCCAAGCTGCTGGGGCTTTTCGTGCGCCTCGACGAGCGCGACGGCAAGCCGCATTATCTCAATCACCTGCCGCATATCCATGAATATCTGGAGCGCGTGCTGCAACATCCGGTGATGGAGCCGGTAACTTCGTGGTTCCGCAATCTTGGTCTGTTACAGAAAAGGGCAGGACGATGAAAATGCCTGATACGGCTATTATGCTTGCCGCCGGTCTTGGCAAACGCATGCGTCCGATCACCGAAACGATACCCAAGCCGCTGGTCGAGGTTGCAGGCAAGCCGCTGATCGACTGGGGACTGGATGCGCTTGCAGAGGCAGGCGTACAAAAGACGATCGTCAATGTGCATTATTTAGCCGACAAACTAGTAGGGCATCTTGCTGGCCGCACCGCGCCGCAGATCGTCATTTCAGATGAGCGTGAGTGCCTGCTCGATTCGGCAGGCGGCATCGTCAAGGCGCTGCCGCAGCTTGGGCACGGCCCCTTCTTCGTCTTGAATGCCGACACGTTCTGGGTGGGCGACACCGTAAAGCCCAATCTGGCCGCGCTAGCCGAATTCTGGGACGGTGCCCGCATGGATATTCTGCTGATGACGGCAAAATTCTCGCAGGCCACCGGCTTTGACGGCAAGGGCGATTTCGTGACCGACACTGAAGCGCGCCTGCGCCGTGCGCGCGATGCTTCGGGTGAGCCATTGATCTATGCGGGTGTGGGCATTGTCCATCCGCGTATTTTCGCCGGTGCCGAGCCGGGCGTTTCATCGCTCAATCAATATTTTGACGCAGCCATTGCGGCAGGGCGTCTTTATACTATGCCCATGACCGGACATTGGCTGACGGTGGGCACGCCTGACGCGATCGGCGAGGCGGAGGCTGCCTTATCGGTTTTATCATGAGGGGAAGGGCGACAGCATGAGACGGCAACGATTGTTCTCCATTCCGTCCGGCACGCCCTTTCTGCCTGCTTTCGCCAAAGGACTGCTGGAAGGCAGGCTGATTGAAGGTTTTCCCGGCGATCCGTCCGATCCGCTGGCGCTGGCCAGCGCGACCATCTATGTGCCGACGCGGCGCGCGGCGCGTGCATTGCGCTCGCTTCTTGTCGAAATGAATCCGGCCAAGAGCGCCATCCTGCCCACTATTCGACCCTTGGGCGATGTGGACGAGGATGCAGCCTTCTTCAATGCGGGTGCGGCTGGTGTTTTCGATCTCAACCCACCCATCGGCAATGCCGAACGGCTTCTCCTCCTCGCGCGGCTGATCCGTCCCTGGCGTGAATCCCTGCCTGCGCATGTGCGCGCGCTTTTCGGCGTGGACGATGTGTCGGTTCCGGCCACCACCGCCGATGCCATCTGGCTGGCGCGAGACCTTGCAGGTCTTATGGATCAGGTCGAGACCGACAATGCCAGATGGAGCGAACTGGGGAGCATTGCCCCCGAAGACCTTGCCGACTGGTGGCAGGTGACGCTGGGCTTTCTCGATATTGTGACGAAGCTCTGGCCGGATATTCTGGAAGAGCGCAAGCTTTCCAACCCCGCCGCGCATCGCAACGAACTCATATTGGGCGAGGTGGCGCGGCTGCGCGATAATCCTCCGCAAGGTCCGGTAATTGCTGCCGGCTCCACCGGCTCGATACCGGCGACCGCCGAGCTGATTTCTGTTATCGCAAAACTGCCCAATGGGGCGGTGGTTTTGCCGGGACTGGATCGCGATCTCGACGAAGCGGCATGGCGGCTGCTGGGTGAGGCAGAGGACAGTCCTTCCACCTTTGGCCATCCGCAATATGGCCTGCATAAACTGCTTCAGGCGACCGGAACCTTGCGCGGTGATGTTGAGCACATCGAAAACATGCCGCATGAAAAGCGTGTGCTCGAGCGTATTGTGAGCGAAGCCTTGCGCCCGGCGGAAACCACCGACGCATGGAGCCTGCTCAGCCATGATCCTGATATGCAGCCACAGGCTTTGCGAGTTGCTGCGCAAAAAATCGATCTGATCGAGACGGCAAACGAGCGCGAGGAAGCGCTGGCCGTGGCGCTCGCACTTCGCGACGCGATCAGTGCGGCGGGCAAGACGGCAGCGCTGGTCACGGCGGATCGCAATCTGGCGCGCCGTGTGGTGGGTGAGCTTGCGCGTTTCGGCATCGACGCCGACGATTCCGGCGGACGGCATTTGCGCGATATTGAAACCGCGACGCTGATGCGTCTGGTTGTCGAAAACATATTCAATCCCGGCGACCCGGTCGCTCTGCTGGCGCTGGTCAAACATCCGATGCTGCGGCTTGGCGGCAAGCGTATCGAGCGGCGGCTGGCGGCAGAGGTGCTGGAACTGGTTGCTTTCCGGGGTGGTACGGGCCGCGCTTCGATCATTGACCTTCCTGCTTTCTTTGATCGTCGTCTGGAAGAAAGCGCCAGCCAGTCGTGGCGGCCAGCATGGCATTCGACCATCACGCAGGAGATGATCGAGGCCGCGCGTGATCTTTGTGTCAGCCTGTCGGGGGCAGTCGCGCCGCTTGCACCCTTCGCAATTGTTGGCCGGCGAACGGAAATCGGCGAGATCGCACGCGCGACCGTTGAAGCACTCGAAAATCTCGCGCGCGACGAAAATGGCAGCGTGACCGGCTTCTATTCCGGCGAGCATGGCGAAAAGATGGCTTCCTTCCTGCGCCAGCTTGTATCGAGCGAGGCGGGACTTGATTTCGAAGCAGCCGAATGGCCCGCCATTATCGAAGCCTTGATGTCGGGCGAGACGGTCAAGCCGCATCCGGGCGGTCATCCGCGCGTCTTCATCTGGGGTGCGCTGGAAGCGCGTTTACAGACCATGGATACGGTGGTGATCGGCGGCCTCAATGAAGGTAGCTGGCCTGCCAAGACGCGCAATGACCCCTTCATGTCACGCCCGATGAAGGCGATGATCGCGCTCGATCCGCCAGAGCGCCGCACGGGCCTTGCCGCGCATGATTTCCAGATGGCGCTTGGCATGGATCATGTTGTGCTCACCCGCTCGCAGCGCAGCGACAATGCGCCAACCGTTACCTCGCGCTGGTTGCAGCGGCTTGAGACCGTGCTGGGCGCGGATGTCACAGGCGACATGCGCGCGCGTGGAAACCGCTTCATTCACTGGGCGCGGGAGATCGACCGCGCGCCAGACGTTCCCTTCGTCAAGCGCCCGCAGCCTGCGCCTCCGATCATAGCGCGGCCAAAGCATTTCTCGGTCACGGAAATCGAAACCCTGCGCCGCGATCCCTATGCGATTTTTGCGAAAAAGATACTCAAGCTGCGCCCGCTGGAGCCGCTGATCCGCGATCCGGCAGCAGCCGAACGCGGCACGCTGTTTCACGATATTCTGGGCCATTTCACGCAAGCGGGCATTGATCCCCTGTCGCCGGAAGCCGCGCGGCAGCTTGCCGAGATTGGTGGCCAGTTCTTTGCGGAAATGGACCTGCCAACGGAAATTGAAGCGGTCTGGTGGCCGCGTTTCACCGGCCTTATCCCGCAATTTCTCGAATGGGAGCGCGAGCGCGCCCATAATGTGCAGGCACGATTTGCCGAAATCGCCTCGGAAAAGCGCGAGGTCGAAAGCCTTGGCATCACTCTGTCGGGCCGCGCCGACCGTATCGACCTGATGGCCGATGGCACGGCGCAGGTGATCGACTACAAGACCGGCTCCACCCCGTCGCCGCGCCAGGCACATGTGCTTTTGTCGCCGCAACTGGCGCTGGAAGCAGCGTTGCTCATACGCGGCGCTTTCAGGGAACTGGGTCCGGTCCGGGCGTCCGATCTGATTTATGTGCGCCTGCGCGCGGGCGGCGAAGTCAAGCCTGAATCGATTCTCAGGGTCGGCAGGCCGCCATCGGAGAAGACCGCGCCCGGCCTGGGCGAGGAGGCCTGGCTGCGCCTTGCACAATTGCTGACCGAATATCAGAAGCCGGATAAGGGTTATCTTTCACGCGCGCTGCCATTTCGCGAAACCGACCTGACCGGTGATTACGATCATCTGGCGCGCGTGCTGGAGTGGTCCGCCGGCGGCGATGCTGGCGGGGAGGGCGGCGAATGAAAAAGCAGCGCGTCATACCGCCCGAAACCATCGCTGCGCAGGCAAGCGCCGCCAATCCGCTCGCTTCCGTCTGGGTGTCGGCCAATGCCGGTTCCGGCAAGACCCATGTGCTGACCGAGCGCGTCATCCGGCTGCTGCTCGAAGGCACGGATCCGTCAAAAATTCTCTGCCTGACCTATACCAAGGCTGCGGCGGCGGTGATGCAGAACCGTGTCTTTGCGCGTTTGTCCGAATGGGCGGTTCTGCCCGATGCCGATCTGGCGGAGCGGCTTTTCAAGCTGGAAACCCGTCGTCCCGGTGCGGCGCGGCTTGCGGCTGCGCGGCGCCTTTTCGCGCGCGCGCTGGAAACGCCGGGCGGGCTGAAAATCCAGACCATCCATGCTTTCTGCGAAGCGATCCTGCATCAGTTCCCGCTTGAGGCGAATATTGCCGGTCATTTCGACATGATGGATGATCTGATGCAGGCAGCACTCGTGGGCGAGGCGCGGCGCACCCTTCTGGAAACGGCGCATGGCGGTGGCGACGCGCAACTCGCAGGCGCCTTTGCCGATGTCATGCAGGCGGCTGGCGAAATGGGCCTGCAATCACTGCTTGATGAGGCGGTCAACCGCCGCCACGGCTTGCAGCAATATATCGCGACACTTGGTGCCGCCGAACAGCGCAGCGAGGCGCTGCACCGCAATTTCGGCTTCAGGCCGGATGCGCGCGAGGCGGATATTCTCAATGATCTCTGGCCGGTGCCGGAGTTTTCCGAGGATGCGCTCGATCTGATCATGTCGATTCAGAAAGGAGCCGCGCGCGCGCAGGATTTTGCCTTACAGCTCAAGCAGTTCAACAGGATGAAAAGTGTGGCCGACAGGGAAGCGGTGCTGCGCGCTGCTTTTCTGAAGACGACAGGCGACGCAAAATCGGGTTCTTATATCGGCTCGGCAGCGGTCAAAAAGCTGCTGCCGGATTTCGAGGAAGATTTCAACGCTGCTGCCGCGCGCATCGAATTGGGCCTCGACCGGATCAGGGAACTGCGTCTTGTCCGGCTAAATCTGGCGGCGCTCACGCTGATCGACAATCTGCTGCAACGCTATCACGATTTGAAACGCAAGCGCGGCCTGCTCGACTTTGAGGATCTGATTACCCGCACGGTGGCGCTGCTCGCGCGTGACGGGGCGGGGCAATGGGTGCAGTATAAGCTCGACCGCGGCATCGACCATATTCTGGTCGATGAGGCACAGGATACCAGCCCTGACCAGTGGCAGGTCATCCGTATGCTCTCTGAGGAGTTTTTCTCCGGCCTGGGCCAGCGCGATGTGCAGCGCACGCTCTTTGCCGTGGGCGATGAAAAGCAGTCGATCTATTCATTTCAGGGTGCTGTGCCGGAAGATTTCGCGGCACAAGGCACCGCGGTCAGCCTGCGCGCCGAAGATGCCGATCTCAAATTCGAGCGCGTCAGCCTCAATTTCTCCTTCCGCTCGGCTCCCGATGTGTTGCAGGCGGTGGATGAGGTTTTTGCCCGTCCCGAGGCTCATCGCGGCGTGGGCGGGGCGACAGTGCATTCTCCTATTCGCGAAAACGAGCCGGGCGAGGTGGAAATCTGGGACATGCTGACGCCGGAGGCGGTTGAGGAGCCGGATGACTGGCGCGTGCCGGTCGATCATCTTCAGGCACCGGCGATCAAGCTCGCCGAACAGATCGCAGCCACGATCCGTTACTGGCTCGATCAGGGCGAAACCATTCCGGGGCAGAACCGCAAGCTGGCTCCGCGCGATATCATGGTGCTGGTGCGCAAGCGCGACCAGTTCATGCCAGCCCTTTCGCGCGCGCTCAAGGAGCTTCAGGTACCGGTAGCCGGTGCCGACCGGCTGAAGCTGACGAGCCATATCGCTATTCAGGATCTGATGGCGCTGGGACGTTTCGTATTGCAGCCATCGGATGATCTTTCGCTGGCTTCGCTTCTCAAAAGCCCGCTTTTCGGCTGGGACGATGACCGGTTGTTCGAGCTTGCCCATCCAAGAGCTGCAGGTGAGACGCTGTTCGAGCGGCTTTATCGTGCTTCGCTAAAGGATGCGACGCTGATTGGGGTGCACAAGACCCTGAGCCGTTGGCGCAACATGGCCGACACCATGCCGGTATTCGAGTTCTATGCCCGCATATTGAGTGCGGATGGCGCGCGCCGAAAGCTTCTGGCGCGATTGGGGCCGGAAGCGGGCGATATTATTGACGAGTTCCAGAATTATGCATTGTCAGCCGAACGCGCCGGGTTGCCGGGCTTGCAGGCTTTTCTGGAAACGCTGGATGCGGCTTCGCCTGAAATCAAGCGCGAACTGGATCAGGGGCGCGATGAAGTGCGCATCATGACGGTTCACGCCGCCAAGGGGCTTGAGGGTGCAGTCGTGTTTCTGGTCGATCCGGGCAGCGCCGTCTGGACCGGAAGCCGCGCGCCAAAGCTGGTTCCTTTTGATTTTGCAAACGACGGCCCGCCGGTGAAAGGTTTTCTCTGGCAACTCAATTCGGGTTACCAGACAGGCTTTCTGGCGGCGCAGATCGAAGGGCTTAAAACCCGCGCTGAAGAAGAATATCGCCGCCTGCTCTATGTCGGCATGACGCGCGCCGAAGACCGGCTCATCATCTGCGGCTATCGCGGCTCGCGAGAAAGCGGCGAAACCTGGCACCGGCTGGTCGAGGATGCACTGACGACGAAAGCGGAAACCTTTATCCATCCGGTTTCAGGTGCGGCTGCAAAACGTTATCGCAACACGCCGCGCGGCTTGACGAGGCCTCCTGAAAGCAAGCCGGAGGAAACCGCCGCACCGCCGCCTTTGCCCCCCGAATATCTGCACCCCATGCAGCCCGAACCCGGATTGCCGCGTCCGCTGGCTCCCTCAGGTGCTTCGGCGCTGATCGAGGCGGATGAAGAACCGCCGCTCGATATGGTTTCGCCGGTGCTGGGGGCGGGCGATGAAGCTCCCGGCTTCGCCCTGCGGCGCGGCACGGCGATCCATATGCTGCTGCAACATCTGCCCGAAATGGCGCAGGCGCAGCGCGAGACACTGGCGCAGGATTATCTGGCGCGCATTGCCCCCGACTGGCAGCAAGCCGAGCGGCAGAAGGCGTGGACGAGTGTGCGCGCCGTGCTGGAGGATCCGGAATTCGCGCCGGTCTTTGCGCAGGGCTCGCGCGGGGAGGTGGCGATCATGGGCATGATCAATCTGGGTGGCCGCGATCATGCGGTGTCGGGCCAGATCGACCGCATCAGCGTCGATGAGCGCCGCGTGTTGATCGTCGATTACAAGACCAACCGGCCTCCGCCGAAGACGATTGAGGCAGTGCCCTTTGCATATCGCGCGCAATTGGCGCTTTATCGCGAATTGCTCGCTCCGCTTTATCCGGGCCGCGCGGTGGAAGCAGCGCTACTGTTTACCGAAGGACCGTTTCTGATGCCGCTTTCAGACAAAGTACTAGATGAGGCCTTGGATGCATTGAAGGCCTCTCAAGGAAAGGTGAGCAACTAGAACTTGACGGATGGCGGCGCACGCGCCACATGATATGGACAAGAAAAGCAGATTCTATATGAATCTGCAAAAGCATTTGTGAGTCCGCAAAGATATTTGCCGCTTTGGCGCGAAAAAGAGGATAGCCCCATGACAACCGTAAAGGTCGATAACAGCAATTTTCAGTCGGACGTTCTTCAGTCGAGCGAGCCGGTTGTGGTGGATTTTTGGGCTGAATGGTGCGGTCCGTGCAAGATGATCGCCCCGGCGCTTGATGAGATTGCGGCTGAAATGGCCGGAAAGGTCAAGATTGCCAAGGTCAATATCGACGAGAATCCGGAACTCGCCGCCCAGTTCGGCGTGCGCTCGATCCCCACGCTTCTACTGTTCAAGGACGGTGAACTCGCCGCCAATATGGTGGGTGCCGCTCCAAAGAGCCGCCTTGCCGACTGGATCAAGGCTTCCGCTGCTTGATAAGAGCGACTTATAGAAATGAAAAGCCCGGCCTTTGCGCCGGGTTTTATTTTAAACCGGCGGCGTACCGTTTTCCGCCAGAACTTCGCCTGCCAGATAAAGCGAGCCGCCGATCAGAATGCGCGGCGGCGCTTCGTCATGCGCCCATGTATCGCGCAGGATTTTCAGCGCATTGGCCACTGAATGCACCGGCTCCGCCGATAATCCTGCTTTCTGCGCGCTCAACGCCAGTTCGGCATTGGGAATGCCGGCTTCACTGGCAGAGACCGGCACGGTAAAGACGTGCCGTGCCATGCCGGTAAAGGCTTCGAAATAGCCAACCGGGTCCTTGGTGTTGATCATGCCGGTAATGAGGAAAAGCGGTCGCGTGGAGCGTTCTTCAAGATCGCCGAGGGCTTCGGCGATCACGACGCCCGCACCTGGATTATGTCCGCCATCGAGCCAGACTTCCGAGGCGGGGGGCGCGAGATCGACAAGGGCGCCATGGGTGAGCCGCTGCATACGTGCGGGCCAGTCCACGACCATCAATGCTTTTTCCGCCGCCTTTTCGGTAATCGTGAAACCGGCCATCTGCACGGTTTCGATTGCCGCTGCGGCATTGGCTAGCTGATGGCGTCCGGGCAGGCGCGGCAAGGGCAGATCGATCAATCCGTCTTCATTCTGGAATACCATCCGACCATGTTCCTCGAATGCGAGGAAATCCTGCCCATAGATCGAGATCGGGCAATTGAGACGGTCGGCGGTGGAAGCCAGCACTTCGCGCGCCGCATCAAAGAACTGGAAGCCCACCACGACCGGGCAGCCTTCTTTAATGATCCCGGCTTTTTCGATGGCGATCAGTTCCACCTTGTCGCCGAGATAAGCCTGATGATCGACCGAAATCGGCATGATGAGCGACGCGGCGGGCTCATCGATGACATTGGTGGCGTCGAAACGCCCACCAAGCCCGACCTCCAGTATAACGACATCTGCAGGATGTTCGGAAAACAGCACGAAAGCGACGGCGGTAAGGATTTCAAAAACCGTTATATGCTGCCCGCCATTGGCTGCCTCGACGCGCTCGATGGCGTCTGCCAGAACGTCGTCGGAAACAAACTTGCCGCCAGTCTTTGAAGCGAGACGATAGCGTTCATGCCAGTTGACCAAATGTGGCGAAGTATGGACGTGCACGGTCAAGCCGCTGGCTTCCAGAATCGCGCGGCAGAAGGCGCTGGCCGATCCCTTGCCGTTGGTTCCGGCAATATGGATGACGGGTGGCAGTTTGAGATGCGGATTGCCGAGCTTTTCCAAAAGATCGCGAATGCGGTCCAGTGAAAGGTCAAAGCCTTTTGGATGCAATCGCATCAGCCGTTCGATGACGGCATCCGCTTTTCCTGCCACGATTATGCCGCCTTGCTGTCAGCTTCGGACTGTTCAGGCGCAGGTTCAGGCATATCGGTATTGGCGGGCTGCCGTGTCATGATCTTGAGCAGGCGCGCAATGGTTTCCTTCAGCTCAAGCCGTGAGATGACCATATCCACCATGCCGTGCTCCATCAGATATTCGGCGCTCTGGAAGCCTTCGGGCAGCTTCTCGCGAATGGTCTGCTCGATCACGCGCGGTCCGGCAAAGCCGATCAGCGCGCCCGGTTCGGCAATATGGATATCGCCCAGCATGGCATAGGATGCGGTAACGCCGCCCGTGGTCGGATTGGTGAGAACGACGATATAGGGCAGCCCCGCTTCTTTCAGCATTTCCACGGCAACGGTGGTGCGCGGAAGCTGCATGAGCGACAGAATGCCTTCCTGCATGCGCGCGCCGCCCGATGCTGAAAACAGTACCAGCGGACGCTTGAGTTCGATGGCTTTTTCAAAGCCCTGAATGATGGCTTCGCCTGCGCCCATGCCGAGCGAACCGCCCATGAAGCTGAAATCCTGCACGGTGGCGACGATGGGCAGGCCCTCGATGGTGCCAAGTCCGTTGATGATGGCGTCATCCATGCCGGTGCGGGCACGATAATCCTTGAGACGGTCGATATATTTCTTCTCGTCGCGGAATTTCAGCGGATCAACCGGAACTTTCGGCGTTTCCAGCGTCGTATACTCGCCATTGTCGAAGAAGAAGCGCAAACGGTCCTTGCCCTTGATGCGCATGTGATGGCCCGAAGAGGGGATCACGAACTGATTGCTCTCAAGGTCTTTGTGGAACACCATTTCGCCGGTCGAGGGATCCTTGATCCAGAGATTTTCTGGCATCTCGCGCCGTCCGAGCATCGAATTGATCTTCGGGCGGACGTAATTGGTGATCCAGTTCATGACGTTTGGTCCCGTTTCTTGTTCTACAGTGTTCGCTGCTTAAATGGCCGATTTATTGGGCAGCTTCAAGGCGCGTCGCGCGAATGCTCTGCGCGAGCGCGCTCACAAGCTTGCTTGCTTCGGCGACAGGATCGCCCTTCGCCTTGCCATCCAGACCCAGTTCTCCGGCAACCGCATTGACGATTGCCGTGCCCACCACAACGCCGTCAGCCGCTGCACCAATGGCTGCGGCCTGTTCGGGCGTTTTGACCCCAAAGCCGACGCAGATCGGCAATTGCGTGCTTTTCTTGATGCGGCGCACCGCATCGGCGACGGTGGACGTATCGGCAATGGCCGAGCCGGTAATGCCGTTCATCGATACGTAATAGACGAAGCCGGAGGAATTGTGCAGCACCTTGGGCAGACGCTTGTCATCGGTGGTTGGCGTGGTCAGGCGGATGAAGCTGATGCCTGCTTCCATGGCCGGAATGCAAAGTTCCTTGTCCATTTCCGATGGCAGGTCGACGACGATAAACCCGTCAATACCCGATGCCTTCGCATCGGCGAGAAAGCGCTCAACGCCGTAAATATAGATCGGATTGTAATAGCCCATCAGGACGATGGGCGTGGTGTCGTCCTGTTCGCGAAAATCGGCAGCCATTCTAAGCGTCTTGACCAGCGTCTGTCCGGCCTTCAGCGAGCGCAGGCCAGCGGCCTGAATGGCCGGGCCGTCGGCCATCGGATCGGAGAAGGGCATGCCAAGCTCGATCACGTCCGCGCCTGCCTTGGGCAGCGCCTTCATCACTTCAAGTGAGGTCTGGTAATCGGGGTCGCCGCCCATGAAATAGGTGACAAGCGCCGGGCGTCCTTCGGATTTCAACTGAGCGAATTTGGTGTCGATACGGGTGGTCATACTCATGTCCCTCAGATATCCATGCCGAGCAATTGCCCGACCGTGTGCACGTCCTTGTCGCCACGGCCCGACAGATTGACGATCATAACCTGATCCTTGCCCATCGTCGGCGCCATCTTCACCGCCTGCGCGATAGCGTGCGCGGATTCGAGCGCCGGAATGATGCCTTCGACGCGGGTGCAAAGCTGGAATGCATCGAGCGCCTCATTGTCGAGGATCGGCACATAATCAACACGGCCTGTGTCGCGCAGCCATGAATGTTCGGGGCCAACTCCGGGATAATCGAGACCGGCGGAAACCGAATGACCTTCGAGAATCTGGCCGTCCTCGTTTTGCAGCAGATAGGTGCGGTTTCCATGCAGCACGCCGGGGCGACCCGCATTCATCGATGCGCAATGCTCGCTGCCATCAAGGCCGCGCCCGCCTGCTTCGACGCCGATGATCTTCACCGATGCATCGTCAAGGAAGGGATGGAACAGGCCGATGGCATTGGAGCCGCCGCCGACCGCCGCCACGATCACATCGGGGAGACGGCCTTCCTGTTCGAGAATCTGCGCGCGGGCTTCGGTGCCGATCACAGACTGAAAATCGCGCACCAGTTCCGGATAGGGATGCGGGCCTGCCGCCGTGCCGATCAGATAATAGGTGTCCTCGACATTGGTCACCCAGTCGCGCAGCGCTTCGTTCATGGCGTCTTTCAGCGTGCCGTGGCCCGCCGAAACCGGCTTCACTTCCGCGCCCAGCAGCTTCATGCGGAACACGTTGGGCTTCTGACGTTCGACGTCGGTCGCGCCCATATAGACCACACAGGGCAGGCCGAAACGGGCGGCGACGGTGGCCGACGCCACGCCATGCTGGCCAGCCCCGGTTTCCGCAATGATGCGGGTCTTGCCCATGCGCTTGGCGAGCAGAATCTGGCCAAGGCAATTGTTGATCTTGTGGCTGCCGGTATGATTGAGGTCTTCGCGCTTGAAATAGATTTTCGCGCCGCCCCCGAGGCCTTTGGCCGAGGAAATGTCACGAATGTGTTTCGTCAGCCCTTCGGCGAAATAGAGTTTCGACGGGCGACCGGCATAATAGGTCGACAGATTGGCAAGCTCGGCCTGAAATTCGGGATCGTTTTTGGCCGTCTCATAGGCATCCTGCAATTCGAGGATCAGCGGCATCAGCGTTTCAGCGACGAAGCGCCCGCCAAAAATGCCGAACATGCCTTCTTCATCCGGGCCTGTCTTGTAGGAATTGGGTTCAACCGGCTTGTTCAACGTTTCCGCTCCGTCATGTTCAGGCATGGTCGGGAGGATGATTTTTCATCCGCTCTGGCAATGGCCTGGAAAAATTCTTCGATAAGACGCACATCCTTTTCGCCGGGCGCGCGCTCCACACCGGACGACACATCTATACCCGGCGCTTTGGTTTTCAGCAGCGCCTCGGCAATGTTGCCCGCGTTCAATCCACCGGAAAGCATGTAATCGACATCCGCGTCAAGCGCATCAAGCAATGCCCAGTCGAACGCAATGCCGTTACCGCCGGGAAGTTCCGCGCCTTTGGGCGGTCTGGCGTCGAAAAGAAAACGGTCGGCTATACCCCTGTAAGGCGTGATGGCGGCCAGATCGAGGGCCTCACGAACCGCAAACGCTTTCATGACCGGCAGGCCGTAGCGCGCCTTGACATCTCTTACGCGTTCCGGCGTCTCATGGCCATGCAATTGCAGCATGTCGGGGTTAAGTTGCGCGACAATTTCATCGAGCGCGACATCATCGGTATCCACCGTCACAGCGACCACCTTCGCCCGGCCACGGGCGGCTTCGCGCAACCGTGCGGCCTGCGCTGGTGCGAGATGGCGCGGGCTTTTGGGAAAGAAGATAAAACCAATATGCGTCGCCCCGCCATCCAGAGCGGCGGTAACCGCTTCGGGCGTTTTAAGGCCGCATATTTTTACATCAAGAACCATGGCATTCCCGTCGCATAAATCGGGGCGCGACTCAAGCTGCTCACTCAAGCTGTTTTGGGGCTTCTGGCTTAATCACCGTCATAGCCCTGCACGATCAGGTAATCATACGCTTCCATGACCTCAAGGGGAACGGCTTGCGCGATCTGAAAACCTTTTGCCGGATATTCGAGAATGCGTTTTAGATCGCCGACCATTTCATGGGCCAGCATTTCAAATGTGTGGCTCTCGGTCGGCTGGTCCTCGAAAGGGGTAAGCGGCGCGTTGATGAAAGCCTTGGCTTCGGGCCATTGTCGCGCTGCTGCGGCCTGAACCCGGTGCTGGGTATGCGGTTTGGTCACAAAAATCACGCTGATCGCGCCTGGCCCAAGCTTTTCACGCGTGAACGAGATTTTCTCGCCAATATTGGTGGCGTTCGGTTCGATGATAACAGAACTTTCCGGCACGCCGCGTTCGATTGCGATTGCGGCGAAGGCTTCCGCTGCCGTGGTCTTGAAAAGCCCTTCCGTTCCGCTGCCGCCCTTGCCGGTGAAGAGAAGCGAAGGCGCCAGCCCTTCAAGATAAAGTTGCACGACGCGCTCCGCGACCCGCAGGTCATAGCTGCCAAATCCGACGATCACATCGGCCTTTTGAAGCGTATCGTAGATGCAATGGTAATCCCAAAGCACCTTTGCGGCGGTCTGAACGGAATGATTCATGAAAAGTCGATAGCCTGTAATGCGCTGCCATTGCGCTTGAGCCACGCCTTGCACCGCTCGATATCGGGGCAAAGCTCCTGGCAGAGTTTCCAGAATTTCGGCCCGTGGTTCATCTCGATGAGATGCGCCACTTCATGGGCCACGAGATAGTTTATCACGGGCGGCGGCGCCATGCCGATGCGCCATGAAAAGGACAGAACGCCGTCCGAGGTGCAGGAGCCCCAGCGGCTTTTGGTATCCTTGAAGCGGATGGCCTTGGCCTTGCGCCCGACCGTTACCGTGTGCCGCGCGACGAGCGCTTCGATATCGCGTTTGACTTCGCCCTTGAGGTAATCGGCAACGCGGCGCGGCAGATGGGCCGCATCGCCATGAACCAGCAATATATTGCCGTCGAGCAAATCCACCGTTCCGCGCCCGGCCTGATGTGCGATGAGATGCGGCACGCCGCGAATGGGTATTTTCACACCGGTCCGGATGCCGGGCTGGTCGGGTAATTTCGCGATCCGGCTTTCGAGCCAGCCTTCGTGGCGGTTAAGAAAGCTTTGCACTTCCCGCTCCGGCAATCCGGGCGGGATGGTGATGCGCAATCCCTTGCCACCCGCCTCAATACGCAGGGTCAGTCGCTTGGCGCGCGGATTCTCAAACACGCGCAACGGCAATTCACGACCGCCAACTGCGTGAACGCGTTCGCTTCTGACGGTCGCCGAACCAGCGGGGACGGAACGAAAAAAGGAAAAGCCCATTATTAAAGAATAAGTGATTCGCGCAAAAAGCCAGTAAATTTTGCACAAGATCGACAAACGGCGCGGATTAACCGCGCCGTTTCCGGTTTTTCACAACTGTTTCATCGATCAATCATTGGTGAAGCCGTTCTTGTCGCCGTTAGTGCGAGTAGCGGGCGTCTTGTTTGCGTTGGCGCGCCGCTCGGCCATGAAGCGGTCGAACTCTTCCCTGTCGCGGGCGCGGCGAAGCTCGGCGGCATAGGCTTCGAATTCGGCGCGGGCTTCTTCGAGCTTGCGGCGTTCTTCCGCAAGACGCTCCAGCTCCTCGCGGCGCCAGTCGTCGAAAGCGGCATTGCCTGTGCCGCCGGCAAAGCCGAAGCTTTCATTCTTGCAGCAGCCGCGGAAAGAGCCGAAAACGGAATCGGTTTTCTCGTTCACGTTGCGCTTGAAACCTTCGAGGCGGTCGCCCCAGATGATATAGGCCAGCATGGCGAGGCCAAGCGGCCAGAAAAAGATGAAGCCGAGCACCATCAGCGCAATCGTGGCTGGCGTCCATGCCGGGCGGATCAATGCGGAATTGGTCATTGGTCTACTCCGTAAAACGGGGGTCTACTCCGTAAATCAGGCCGACTTGCCGTCTGCGTCATACAGGACAGTCAAACTTGCGGCTTGATTTCGACGTGGTAAAGCGATTGCGGCATTTCAAGAATGCCGCAAGTCGATTCCTGCCCGGCAAGGGCTAAACAATGCGATTTGCTGCAAATTTTTTTCGCATATTTTGGATCATTCCGGAGGAGAAAGGCGCTCGGCCAGCCCTGAAACGGTGCGGACGAGCAGATCTAGGTCCTGTCCCCGCGAAAGCCGGTGGTCGCCATCGCGCACCAATGTCAGCGTCACATCATCGACCGGCAGGTGCTCGACCAGCGTCAAGGCGTGCCTATAGGGTACATCTTCATCTTGCATGCCTTGCAATATATGCACCGGGCAGCCCGTCTCGATAATGCCCTTGAGGACGAGATTGTCGCGTCCGTCCTCGATGAGTGCGCGCGTATAGATATCGGGCTCGGGCGAATAATCCGACGGCTCCTCGCAATAGCCTTTCTCGGAGAGGTCCTGCCTCTGACGCTCGCTCAGGCCCGGTTCTACGAGAAGGGCGGTGAAATCTGGAGCCGGGGCGATCAGCACCATCCCTGCGAGGGCCTCGCCCTGTTTTTTCAGTTCCTGCGCCATGCGCATCGCGATCCAGCCGCCCATGGACGAGCCGACCAGAATCTGCGGCCCCTTTGCATAATGGCGATAGACGGTGAGGCTTTCGGTGAGCCAGCGCGAGATCGTCCCCTCGTTGAAATCGCCGCCCGATTCGCCATGCCCCGAATAGTCGAGGCGCAGCGCGCCATGGCCAGTCTCCCGCGCCCATTCATCGAGTGCAAGCGCCTTGGTGCCCAGCATGTCGGAGCGATAGCCGCCGAGCCAGACAACGCCAGGTGCCTTGCTGCCGGGCCTGTGGCGCACGGCGATTTCAGCTCCGTCCACCTCGATAAATTCCGGCTGCTCTTCACTCATAGTCCATCTCCTGATTTTCGAGGGGGCCCTGTTCGCATTCATTTGTCATCCATGATTGCCATGTATGAGGAACCGGGAAAAGCCGTCGAAATAACCAATACCCTTGAAATGGAAAGAAATGTGGCCGATATGTCGCGTGTTACTCCCAAATGATTGCTTATCGTTCGGGGGTGATTTTCCTAATGAAAGATGCTATTGACTTTAGCGCTTGCTTGACGACATTTCCGCGATCGACTGCGGTTTGATGGGGGATATGCCGTCGCGGCACCAAAATTGAATCGCATTTAATGTTAATAATCAGGAGATAACGACCATTCGCCGACCGTTCAGAGCGATGCCGGTCCAGAAAGATGGACCGCGTTCCAACCGCGATATCCGGGTTCCCCGGGTTCAGCTCATTGATGCCGAGGGCCAGAACCACGGCACCGTCTCGACTCAGGAAGCAATTGCGCTGGCGGAAGAAGCCGGCCTTGATCTCGTCGAGATCGTGCCGAATGCCGAGCCGCCCGTCTGCAAGATCGTAGATCTTGGCAAGCTGAAATATCAGAACCAGAAAAAAGCTTCCGAAGCACGCAAAAAGCAGAAAACGGTCGAAATCAAGGAAATCAAGATGCGACCGAACATCGACACCCATGATTATGAGGTG
This sequence comes from Falsochrobactrum tianjinense, assembly GCF_019100495.1. Taxonomy (GTDB): domain Bacteria; phylum Pseudomonadota; class Alphaproteobacteria; order Rhizobiales; family Rhizobiaceae; genus Brucella; species Brucella tianjinense. The sequence continues at coordinate 213,231 of NZ_JAHRVA010000001.1, forward strand.
AAGATGAGGGCTGCACTGCGTTTCTTCGATGAAGGCGACAAGGTCAAGTTCACACTGCGTTTCCGTGGGCGTGAAATGGCGCACCAGGAGCTTGGCATGAAGCTGCTTCAGCGCGTCAAGGAGGAGACGACCGAGATCGCGAAGGTGGAAGCCGAACCGAGGCTTGAAGGCCGCCAGATGATGATGGTACTGGCTCCGCGCTGATCGCAGCAGCATGCAGAAAAGCGCTACGAAAGCCGCCTTCGGGCGGTTTTCTTTTAATGGCCCGGAAATACGGATTCGGTTATTGCTTTTTCTGGCCTTTGAGCCTATAAGGCCGCGTTCGAACCGCCCGGCAGGGCATGCCGTGGCGGTTTCGTATGCTTTCCGGACTTGGTCGGTCCGGGAGTGAAAACAAGGTTCTTTGTCTGTCCAAGCACAGGCCCCTTTCAAACAAGAGGCGTGGAGTGCCGAAGGCACGACAGGGACCACAAAATTAGGAGTAGCAAAATGCCCAAGATGAAGACCAAATCAGCCGCCAAGAAGCGGTTCAAGATCACTGCTACAGGCAAAGTCATGGCTGCCGCTGCTGGCAAGCGCCATGGTATGATCAAGCGCTCGAACAAGTTCATTCGCGATGCTCGCGGCACCACGGTGCTCGCCGATGCCGATGCGAAGATTGTGAAACAGTTCCTGCCCAACGGCCTCTAAGCCGTCTGTCCTTTAAGGAGATTATATTATGGCACGCGTAAAACGCGGCGTGACGTCCCACGCCAAGCACAAAAAAGTTCTCGAACAGGCTGCCGGTTTCCGTGGTCGCCGCAAGAACACCATCCGCACCGCCAAGGCGGCAGTCGATCGCTCGAAGCAGTATGCTTACCGCGACCGCAAGAATCGCAAGCGTTCATTCCGCGCCCTGTGGATTCAGCGCATCAATGCGGCTGTCCGCGAACAGGGCTTGACCTATGGCCGTTTCATTGACGGTCTTTCCAAGGCTGGCATCGAGATTGACCGCAAGGTTCTGTCCGACATTGCAATCCACGAGCCGGAAGCATTCGGTGCGCTGGTTGCGTCGGCAAAGAAGGCGCTCGAATATCTCAAGAATACTGAGATGCCGAATGCTTTTGAAGGCGCTGTCCGTTAAGCCAGCCCTTCCCGAAGTGACATTTTGAATTTTGGGAACCCGCGCTGGCTCGGCTGGCGCGGGTTTTTCTTTCGTATCTGGCGGCCTCCGCAAATATCACCCATCAAGAGGCTCGAGTGGGAAGCTAAACAAGAGGCGTGGAGTGCCGAAGGCACGACAGGGACTTAAATCAAGAGGCGTGGAGCGCCTTGGGCGCGACAGGGATTTAAATAATGAGCGATCTTGAACAACTCGAACAAACCATTCTGGGCGAAATCGCCTCGGCCAGTGATGAGCAGGCGATTGAAGCAGTGCGCGTGGCGGCCCTTGGCAAGAAGGGTACGGTTTCGGAAAAGCTGAAGACACTGGGTTCCATGACCCCGGAAGAGCGGCAGGCGCAGGGGCCGGCAATCAACGGCTTGAAGAACCGTGTCACCGAGGCGCTGGCCGAGCGCAAGACGGAACTGCGTAAAGCGGCGGTCGCCGCCCGTCTTGAGCGCGAAAAGCTCGATGTGACGCTGCCGGTGCGCGAAAGCGCGGCTTCGCGTGGCCGTATCCATCCGATCTCCCAGGTGATCGATGAAATCACGGCCATCTTCGCCGATATGGGCTTCTCGATTGCCGAAGGCCCGGATGTAGAAACCGATTATTTCAATTTCACGGCGCTCAACTTCCCCGAAGGCCACCCGGCGCGCGAAATGCACGACACTTTCTTCTTCAATCCGGACGAGAAGGGCGAGCGCAAGCTTCTGCGCACGCACACCTCACCGGTGCAGGTGCACACGATGGAGAAGTTTGCCGCCATTCGTGACAAGGAAGGCCGTGACGAACCGATCCGCATCGTCATTCCGGGCAAGACCTACCGCATGGATTCCGACGCCACCCACTCGCCGATGTTCCATCAGGTCGAAGGGCTGGTCGTGGATAAGTCGGCCAATGTCGCCAACATGAAATGGGTGCTGGAAGAGTTCTGCAAGGCTTTCTTCGAAGTGCCTTCGGTGACAATGCGTATGCGTCCGAGCTTCTTCCCGTTCACCGAACCATCGGTTGAAGTCGATATTCAGTGCGACCGCTCCGGCCCGCATGTGAAGTTCGGTGAAGGCAATGACTGGCTCGAAATTCTGGGCTGCGGCATGGTGCATCCCAATGTACTGCGCGCTTCCGGTTACGATCCGGACGTCTATCAGGGCTTCGCGTGGGGCATGGGCATCGACCGCATCGCCATGCTGAAATACGGCATGCCGGACCTGCGCGCCTTCTTCGACGCCGATGTGCGCTGGATCAGCCATTATGGTTTCCGTCCGCTTGATATTCCCACGCTTTTCGGCGGTTTGAGCGCTTAAGGATCGGATAAGGAATAAAGAAATGAAATTCACGCTTTCCTGGCTCAAGGATCACCTTGAAACCGATGCGACGCTCGACCAGATCGTCGAGAAACTGACCGATATCGGTCTGGAAGTGGAATCGGTCGATGACCGCGCTGCTTTCAAGGCCTTCAAGATCGCCAAGGTTGTGAGCGCTGTTCAGCATCCGGATGCAGACAAGTTGCGCGTTCTCTCCGTTGATACGGGCGAAGGTCAGCCGGTTCAGGTCGTTTGCGGCGCGCCAAACGCGCGCGCCGGTCTTGTCGGTGTTCTTGGCCGTCCGGGCGATTATGTACCGGGCCTTGATGTGACACTGTCGGTCGGCAAGATTCGTGGCGTTGAGAGCTTCGGCATGATGTGCTCCGAGCGCGAGCTTGAGCTTTCTGAAGAGCACGATGGCATTATCGACCTGCCCGACGATGTGCCGGTCGGCACGAGCTTTGCCGCCTATATGGGCCTCGACGATCCGATTATCGAAATCGGCCTCACGCCGAACCGCGCCGACTGCACCGGCATTCGCGGCATTGCCCGAGATCTTGCAGCGGCTGGTCTTGGCACACTTAAGAACCTCGATGCTGAACCAGCAAAGGGCGAGGGCGAAACCCCGGTGAAGGTCATTCTCGATCAGGATGCCGAGCATCCGTTCTGCACCGGCTTTGCGCTACGCATGGTCAAGGGCGTGAAGAACGGCCCCAGCCCGAAATGGATGCAGCAGCGTCTCAAGGCCATCGGCCTGCGCCCGATCAATGCATTGGTGGACATCACCAACTATGTGACGTTCGATCAGGGCCGCCCGCTGCACGTCTTCGACGCGGCCAAGGTCAAGGGTAATCTGACAGTGCGCACGGCTAAGGATGGAGAAGCCATTCTCGGCCTCGACCAGCGTGAATATAAGTTCACGCCGGACATGTATGTGATCGCTGATGAAAACGGCCCCGAATCGATTGCCGGTATCATGGGCGGTGAACACTCAGGTTGCGACGAGAACACGGTCGATGTGCTGATCGAATCAGCTCTCTGGGATGCACGCAGCATCGCACGCACGGGCCGCGAACTGGGTATCGTTACTGACGCGCGCTATCGCTTTGAGCGTGGCGTGGACCCGGAAATGATGATCCCCGGTGCGGAAATTGCAACCAGGCTCGTTCTGGAACTTTGCGGCGGCGCGCCGACCGTTCTCGACGTGGTTGGTTACAAGCCTTATCAGGCACGCGTCATCGATTTCCCGGTTACGGAAGTCAAACGCCTGACCGGTATCGAAGTGCTGTATGATGCCTCTTTCGATATCCTGAAGCGTCTTGGTTTTGGCGTTGAAGGCGATGGCAAGGTCATCAAGGCGAGCGTGCCGAGCTGGCGCGGCGACGTGGAAGGCAAGGCTGACCTCGTGGAAGAAGTCATGCGTATTCATGGCATCAACCAGATCGCGCCACAGCCATTGCCAAGCCACGGTGCGGTCAATGGCCGTATTCTGACGACGCTTCAGATACGCACCCGCCATGCCCGCCGTATGCTGGCTTCGCGCGGCATGATGGAAGCTGTGACCTATTCCTTCATCTCGGAAGCGCAGGCCAAGGCCTTCGGCGGCGGCAAGCCGGAACTGAAGCTTGCCAACCCGATTGCAGCCGACATGTCGGACATGCGTCCATCGCTTCTGCCGGGCCTTTTGGCTGCCGCTCAACGCAATGCGGATCGCGGTTTTGGCGATATTGCCCTGTTCGAGGTTTCGGGCATTTATGAAGGAGACAGGCCAGAGCAGCAGCGGCGCGTGGCCGGTGGTATCCGCCGCGGCACGGCAGGCGTTGACGGTTCGGGTCGATTCTGGGCGGGCAATGCCGCACCGGTTGGGGTGTTCGACGCCAAGGCCGATGCGCTTGCAGCACTCGAAGCCGCCGGTGCGCCGGTTGATCGCATCCAGATCGAAGCCGGTGGGCCTGAATGGTTCCATCCGGGCCGTTCGGGTACGCTGAAGCTCGGCCCGAAGGTCGTTCTCGGCACTTTCGGCGAGTTCCATCCGGACACGCTGGAGGCGCTCGACGTGTCGGGTGCGCTTTGCGGCTTCGAAGTCTTCATCGACGCGATCCCCGAGCCGAAGGCTAAGGCAACCCGCACCAAGCCAGCCCTGAATCTCTCGCAGTTCCAGAGCCTCAAGCGTGACTTTGCGTTTGTGGTGGATGCTGGCGTTGAGGCCGGCAATGTGGTGAAGGCCGTTTCTTCCGCCGACAAGAAGCTGATCGCCGGCGTTCAGGTCTTCGACGTCTTCACGGGCGCTTCGCTTGGCGAAGGCAAGAAATCGATTGCCGTGGAAGTGCTCTTGCAGCCGCAGGACCGCACCCTGACCGATGAGGATCTCGACGCCTTGTCCCGCCAGGTCGTAGCGAATGTCGCCAAGCAGACCGGCGGCGTTCTGCGCGGATAAGCCAACTGGAAAGCCCGCCCGCCGGCGGGCTTTCGTTTGAGTGAACCGTTCTAAACCTTGTTTTATCGCATTATCTCACGCAAAACCGTTTCACACTTTTGCTGGAAATACTTTGAAGGGGAATCTGCATGTTTCGTTGGGGTATTCTTTCGACCGCAAAGATCGGCGTTACACAGGTGATCCCGGCGCTTTGCGCGTCCGATAATGGCGTTGTCCATGCCATTGCCAGTCGCGATTCGGCGCGCGCTCGCGCGGTGGCGGATCGTTTCGGCGCGCCGCTGGCTTTCGGCTCCTATGAGGAACTGCTTGCCTGCGATGAAGTAGACGGCGTCTATATCCCGCTGCCGACCGCGCAGCATATCGAATGGAGCATGAAGGCAGCACAGGCGGGCAAGCATGTGCTGTGCGAAAAGCCCATCGCGCTGAAAGCCGAAGACATCGATCAGGTTATCGCCGCCCGTGACAGGCACAGGGTGATGATCGCGGAAGCCTTGATGGTCTATTACCATCCGCAATGGATCAAACTGCGTTATTTGCTGGAGCAGGGCGCAATTGGCACACTGCGCCATGTGCAGGGCGCGTTCAGCTATTTCAATGTCGATCCCGGGAATATGCGCAATCAGCCGGAACTGGGCGGTGGCGCGCTGCCGGATATTGGCGTCTATCCGACGGTTGTCACGCGCATGGTGACGGGCAAGGAACCGCTGTCGGTGCAGGCTTCCGTGGAATTCGATCCGAAATTCGGAACGGATCGCTATGCCAGTGTTTCAGCGCGATTCGACGGGTTCGATCTCAGCTTCTACGTCGCCACGCAGCTTGCCGGACGCCAGACGATGGTTTTCCACGGGGACAAGGGCTTTATCGAGGTCCATGCGCCCTTCAACACCGGCAAATATGGTCATGGCCGCATCACGCTTCACGATGCAGGCCATACGCAAGCGAGCGAATGGACGTTCGGCGATGCGAACCATTATCAATTGCAGGCGGAGAACTTTGTGCGCGCCGCACGGGGTGAAGACGTGATGCTGTTCTCGCTGGAAAACTCGCGTGCTAATCAGAAATTCATCGACGCGATCTATCGCGCGGGCAAAAATGAGGGATTCGTAGATGTATGACAGGGCCTGTAAGCCTTGCCGGGCAGGAATCTTGCATTGTCCGACAGCTTGTAGCGTCTTGTGACTTGCAGTGAAAAACAGCCTTTCTTATATACGCCTCGCACGAGGCTTTGATGACAGGCCCGGCGGATGAGAAAACATCCCCCGGCTCCGCAACCTTGAAGCAAGCATTGTGAAACCGATAGGAGCCGCCTATGGAACGCTCGGTAGAGGTTCAGGCGGTTTGCTGAATGGAGAGAAATATGGCTAAAGTTATTGGTATCGATCTGGGAACGACCAACTCCTGCGTCGCCGTCATGGATGGCAAGAACGCGAAGGTCATCGAGAATGCCGAAGGTGCACGTACGACGCCTTCGATCATCGCTTTCAGCGAAAGTGACGAGCGCCTCGCTGGTCAGCCTGCGAAGCGTCAGGCCGTCACCAACCCTGAAGGCACCCTGTTTGCCGTCAAGCGCCTGATTGGCCGCCGCTTTGACGACCCGATGGTCACCAAGGACAAGGATCTGGTTCCTTACAAGATCGTCAAGGGCGACAACGGCGACGCCTGGGTTGAAACTCACGGCAAGAAATATTCCCCGTCGCAGATTTCGGCCATGATTCTTCAGAAGATGAAGGAAACCGCTGAATCCTATCTTGGCGAGAAGGTCGAGCAGGCCGTTATTACGGTTCCGGCCTACTTCAACGACGCCCAGCGTCAGGCCACCAAGGATGCCGGCAAGATCGCCGGTCTGGAAGTTCTGCGCATCATCAACGAACCGACCGCTGCAGCGCTCGCTTATGGCCTCGACAAGAACGAAGGCAAGACGATCGCCGTCTATGACCTTGGCGGCGGTACCTTCGACGTGTCGATCCTCGAAATCGGCGATGGCGTGTTCGAAGTGAAGTCCACCAACGGCGACACGTTCCTCGGCGGTGAAGACTTCGACATGCGTCTGGTCGAATATCTGGTTGCCGAGTTCAAGAAGGAAAGCGGCATCGACCTCAAGAACGACAAGCTGGCTTTGCAGCGCCTCAAGGAAGCTGCTGAAAAGGCCAAGATTGAACTGTCGTCGGCCCAGCAGACCGAAATCAACCTGCCGTTTATCACGGCGGATCAGACCGGTCCGAAGCACCTTGCCATCAAGCTTTCGCGTGCCAAGTTCGAAAGCCTCGTGGACGATTTCGTTCAGCGCACCATCGAGCCGTGCAAGGCCGCGCTCAAGGATGCGGGCCTCAAGGCCGGTGAAATTGACGAAGTGGTTCTGGTCGGCGGCATGACCCGCATGCCGAAGATCCAGGAAGTTGTGAAGGCTTTCTTCGGCAAGGAACCGCATAAGGGCGTCAACCCGGACGAAGTTGTCGCCATGGGTGCAGCCATTCAGGGCGGCGTGTTGCAGGGCGACGTCAAGGACGTCTTGCTGCTCGACGTGACCCCGCTTTCGCTCGGCATCGAAACGCTCGGCGGCGTGTTCACTCGCCTGATCGAACGCAATACCACGATCCCGACCAAGAAGTCGCAGACCTTCTCGACCGCTGAAGACAATCAGTCGGCTGTGACGATCCGCGTCTTCCAGGGCGAGCGCGAAATGGCTGCCGACAACAAGATGCTCGGCCAGTTCGACCTCGTTGGCATTCCGCCCGCACCGCGCGGCGTGCCGCAGATCGAAGTGACCTTCGACATCGACGCCAACGGCATCGTCAATGTTTCGGCCAAGGACAAGGGCACCGGCAAGGAGCACCAGATCCGCATTCAGGCTTCGGGCGGTCTGTCCGATGCCGACATCGAAAAGATGGTCAAGGATGCTGAAGCCAACGCCGAGGCCGACAAGCAGCGCCGCGATGCGGTTGAAGCCAGGAACCAGGCCGAAAGCCTGATTCATTCGACGGACAAGTCGCTGAAGGATTACGGCGACAAGGTTTCCGCTGAAGACAAGCAGGCAATCGAAGACGCTCTTGCAGCTCTGCGGACTGCGGTTGAAGGCGACAACGCCGAAGACATCAAGGCGAAGACGCAGACCCTCGCCGAAGCTTCCATGAAGCTTGGCCAGGCCATGTACGAAGCGGCTCAGGCTTCCGAAGAAGCAGGCGCGCAGGGTGACGAACAGGCTTCGTCCAACGATGATGTTGTCGATGCCGATTACGAAGAAATCGACGACGACAAGAAAAAGTCGTAAGCCTTGTCTGTAAAGCTCAAGCCCGGGGTCATTCCCGGGCTTCTGCGGCCTTTCGGGACGGTTGCACCGGACGGACGAGATAAAGCAGTCCAGCATCAGGCCGCCTTTTTTCGAGCGGCGTGGCTACGCCAAACAGGACCGTGGATACGCTACCGTGAAGATGAATGCGATCCAGCCGTCGGGATAACGAACTGATGAAGATCGACTATTACGAAGCTCTAGGTGTTGAGAGAACAGCAGACGAGAAAACGCTGAAATCGGCGTTCCGCAAGCTCGCCATGCAATACCATCCGGACCGCAACCCGGATAACCCGGATGCTGAACGCAAGTTCAAGGAAATCGGCGAAGCCTATGAGACGCTGAAAGACCCGCAGAAACGCGCTGCTTACGACCGCTTCGGCCATGCAGCTTTCGAAAATGGCGGCATGGGTGGCGGTTTTGGCCAGGGCGGTTTCGGTGGTGCTGGCGGTTTTGCCGATATTTTTGAAGATATTTTTGGCGAGATGATGGGTGGCGGTCGCCGCCGCTCCAGCGGCGGACGCGAACGCGGCGCCGATCTGCGCTACAATATGGAAGTCACGCTGGAGGAAGCCTATGCCGGCAAGGCTGCGCAGATTCGCGTGCCGACTTCCATCACCTGCGATGAATGCTCCGGCTCGGGCGCGAAGGTTGGAACGCAGCCGACCACTTGCACAATGTGCGGCGGCGCTGGCCGCGTGCGCGCCGCGCAGGGCTTTTTCTCGGTCGAGCGCACCTGCCCGACCTGTAACGGTCGCGGCCAGATCATCAAGGACCCCTGCGGCAAATGCCACGGTCAGGGCCGGGTGACGCAGGAACGTTCGCTCTCCGTCAATATCCCCGCCGGTATTGAGGACGGAACCCGTATCCGTTTGGCAGGCGAGGGCGAAGCGGGCGCCCGTGGCGGACCGTCGGGCGATCTTTACATCTTCCTGTCGATCAAGCCGCATGAATTCTTCCAGCGCGACGGTGCCGATCTTTATTGCAAGGTTCCGATCTCGATGACCACTGCCGCTCTTGGCGGCCAGTTCGAGGTTTCGACGCTGGATGGCACGCAGACCCGCGTGAAGGTACCCGAAGGCACGCAGAACGCCAAGCAGTTCCGTCTCAAGGGCAAGGGCATGCCGGTGCTGCGCCAGCCCGTGGTCGGCGATCTCTATATCCAGATTGATATCGAAACACCGCAGAATCTCTCCAAGCGCCAGCGCGAGCTGCTTGAGGAGTTCGAATCTCTTTCATCAAAGGAGAACAGCCCGAAATCGGCTGGCTTCTTTTCCCGGATGAAAGAGTTTTTCGAGGGAATTGCTGAATGAAGAAAAGGAAGCCGCTGGGCTTCCTTTTTTATTATTCTCCTTATTCCTGCCTTGCTTAGCAAATTGAAAACGGCATAAACTTGTTCGATAACGACAGTGGGAGCATAGAGAATGGCAGGACAGCTCGGCAGGAAACTGGCCGCGAAGTTCGATGAGGAGATTCGTTTTTTCAAAGGCTGGATAGACGGTCCTAAGGCGGTCGGCGCTATTCTGCCAACGAGTTCCATCACCGCGCGGCGCATGGCGAGCGTCATCGATACCACTTCGGGCCTGCCGGTTCTTGAGCTTGGGCCGGGCACCGGAGTCATAACCAAAGCTATTCTCAATCACGGCGTGAAGCCGCCCGATCTCTACTCGATTGAATATTCACAGGATTTTACCGAGCATCTGCGTAAGGCCTTCCCCGATGTGAACATTCTTCAGGGTGATGCTTTCGATATCGATGCAGCATTGGGCGAGAAAAAAGACCTGCAATTCGACAGCATTATCTCCGCCGTGCCGATGCTCAACTTTCCGATGGGGCGTCGGGTGTGGCTGGTTGAAAACCTGCTTGCGCGCATTCCGCGTGGGCGCCCCCTGATCCAGATCACCTATGGCCCCATGCCGCCCGTTCCAGCGGGAAAAGGCAATTACGCTGTACAGCATTATGATTTCGTAATGCGCAATGTCCCGCCCGCGCAGCTTTGGGTCTATCGCAGCCCGCTCGTCTGATTTCCCGGAGTTTCCATGACTGCACATATTCTGGTCTTTGCAGGCTCGATTCGCAAAGGGGCCTATTCCGGCCATATGGCCGACGCGGCCTCGAAGGAACTGGTTTCCCAGGGCGCGGAAGTTACACGCATAACGCTTGCCGATTTTCCGTTACCGATCATGGATGAGGATCTGGAAAAGGAGCATGGCATTCCGGAAAATGCGCTCCGGCTCGGGCGGCTCTTTGCCGCCCATGACGGACTGATGATCTGCTCGCCGGAATATAATGCATCGATCCCGCCGCTGCTCAAGAACACCATTGACTGGGTCAGCCGTATTTCGCGCGATGGCGATAAGCCGTTCAAGCCCTATGCGGGGCTGACAGTGGGGCTATGCTCGACGTCCAACGGCAACTTCGCCGGTCTTCGCGGTCTGTATCATTTGCGTGCAGTGCTCATGAATGTCGGCACGCAGATCGTCACCGAACAATGTTCGGTGGCACGCGCTTCGGAAGCGTTCAACGACGATGCGACGCTGAAAGACGAGCGTAGCGCCAGAATGCTTTCGACGGTTTGTCGCAGCCTCATCGAGCGTGTGGAAGCATCCAGGGGCTGATTTATCGCTTCGCTTGCAGATTTCAGGGCGCGGTATCTTTCGTACCGCGCCCTGTTGTGCAAAGAGGATAAAAATCATCATGGAGAGATTTATGACGACGACGGATTTGCGTGAGCGCCTGATCGTGGGTCTTGATGTGCCGACTATCGCCGAAGCGGAAAAACTGGTCGAAGAACTTGGCGATGCGGTTTCCTTCTACAAGATCGGTTATCAGCTGGTTTTTGCGGGCGGTCTGGATTTCGCGAAGAGCCTGATTGCGGCGAAGAAAAAAGTCTTTCTCGATATGAAGTTGCTCGACATCGACAACACCATCGCCAAAGGCGTGGAGAATGTCGCGAAGATGGGTGTTTCCATGCTCACCCTGCACGCTTATCCCAAGGCCATGCGCGCCGCCGTGGAAGCGGCTGGCGGCTCGGACCTTTGCCTGCTCGGCGTGACGGTTCTCACCTCCATGGACGATGCCGATCTCAAGGAAGCAGGCTATTCGGATACGGCGGAAACGCTGGTGCTCAGGCGCGCGCGTCAGGCGCGCGACGCTGGCATGGGCGGCATTGTTGCATCGGCTGCGGAAGCTGCGGCCATCCGGCAGGCAATCGGGCCGGAAATGGCTATTGTAACACCCGGTATTCGTCCCGCCGGGGCGGAAAAGGGCGATCAGAAGCGCATCATGACGCCAGCGGATGCATTGAAGGCGGGAGCCAGCCATCTTGTGGTGGCCCGCCCGATTGTGGCAGCATCCGACCGCCAGGCGGCAGCAACGGCTATTCTGGAAGAAATGCAGTCGGCTTTATAGTTGCAATCGAGGAGGAAGACATGACCAAGGCCTATTGGATCGCCCGCGTGGATGCCCGTGACCCGGAGCGTTACAAGGATTATGTTTCGACGGCCAAGCCCGCTTTCGAGCGTTATGGCGCGAAGTTTATCGCACGCGGCGGCAAGGCGGAGGCGGTCGAGGGAGCAGGCCGCGCGCGCAATGTCATCATAGAGTTCGAATCCATGCAGCACGCGCTCGATTGCTACAATTCGCCCGAATATCAGGCGGCGAAAGCCATCCGCCAGACCGTGGCGGACGGCGAGATCGTGATCGTCGAAGGCGTCTGACAGAAGCCTCTGGCAAAAGCAAGAACTGCCTGCCTGCGGCCTTTCAGGCCACAGAAAGAGCTATCTCGTCCGTTGATTCCGTTTTAAGTTCCCGGCAACTGCGAATCGCGAGGAAATCATGGCTCTTAAAGTTGCGGTCCAGATGGACCATATCAGTACGGTCAATATTGCGGGCGACACCAGTTTTGCCCTGTCGCTTGAGGCGCAAAAGCGTGGTCATGAACTTTATCATTACACGCCCGACCGCCTTTCCATGCGCGATGGTATTGTCACGGCGCTTATCGAAAAGATGGAATTGCGCGACATTAAGGGCGACCATTACACGCTGGGCGAGCCGGTGCGCCGTGACCTGTCGGAAATGGATGTTGTCCTGCTGCGCCAGGATCCGCCCTTCGATATGAACTACATCACCACCACCCATTTGCTGGAGCGCATCCATCCCAAGACGCTGGTGGTGAACGATCCCGCCTGGGTGCGCAACAGCCCGGAAAAGATTTTCGTTACCGAATTTCCCGATTTGATGCCGGAAACCCTCATCACCAAGGACCCGCAGGAAGTCCTCGATTTCCGCCATGAATTCGGCGACATCATCCTCAAGCCGCTTTACGGCAATGGCGGGGCCGGGGTTTTTCATCTGGCTGATGGCGACCGCAACCTCACATCGCTTCTGGAAATGTTCGAGCAGCTTTTCCGCGAGCCGTTCATCGCGCAGCGTTATCTCAAGGATGTGCGTGCAGGCGACAAGCGCATCATTCTGATCGATGGCGAGCCGGTCGGCGCGATCAATCGCGTGCCGTCAGAAACAGATGTGCGTTCCAACATGCATGTGGGCGGCCGTGCCGAACAAAGCCAGCTTACGCCGCGCGAGCGCGAAATCTGTGAGCGCATCGGCCCGTCGCTGAAGGAGCGCGGTTTCATCCTCGTCGGTATCGACGTGATCGGCGACTATATGACCGAGATCAACGTCACCTCGCCAACCGGCATTCGCGAAATAGAGCGTTTTGACGGCACCAACATAGCGGCGCTGTTCTGGGATGCCGTTGAAGCCAAACGCTAAATTCGTTCTACAATCGTTCTTGATTGATTCGGTGAGAAATGCTTAAATCCCCTGGTTGTATTTAAGCACACTCTCACTTTTGAGATGTGCTGCGTGGCAAGCGGGGGCTCATGGTCGCGCGGGTGGGAACGGTTGCCTTTCAGGGCATAGAAGCAGTGCCGGTCGACGTGCAGGTCATGGTTGCGCCGGGCAAAATGGGTATGTCGATTGTCGGCCTGCCCGACAAGGCCGTGGCCGAAAGCCGCGAACGCGTGCAGGCGGCGCTGCATGCTTCCGGGCTTTCCATGCCGACAAAGCGGGTGACGGTCAATCTCGCGCCTGCCGATCTGCCCAAGGAAGGTTCGCATTACGATCTTCCAATCGCCGTCGGGCTGATGGCCGCAATAGGCGCGATTCCCGCCGACGCCATTCAATCCTATCTGGTGCTGGGTGAATTATCGCTCGACGGCTCGATTGCTGCCGTGGCAGGCGTTTTGCCTGCCGCAATAGGAGCCAATCGTGCAGGCAAGGGGCTGATCTGTCCCCATGCATGCGGGCCGGAGGCGGCATGGGCAGGCGCGGATATTGATATTCTTGCGCCGCGCAGCCTGATCGCGCTGGCCAATCATTTCAAGGGGGCACAGGTGCTGACGCCGCCTGAGCCTTCCATGCGCGTATCGAGCGAGGCGCAGGCCGATCTGGCCGACATCAAGGGGCAGGAAACGGCGAAACGCGCACTGGAAATTGCCGCAGCCGGAAACCATAATCTTTTGCTCGTCGGACCGCCCGGATCGGGCAAATCCATGCTGGCGCAGCGTCTGTCTTCGATCCTGCCGCCGCTCTCGCCGCGTGAACTACTCGACGTTTCGATGATCGCCTCCATAGCTGGTGAGTTGTCGGGCGGAAAGCTCTCCGACCGTAGGCCCTTTCGCGCGCCGCACCATTCGGCCTCCATGGCGGCGATGGTCGGTGGGGGGTATCGGGCGAAGCCGGGTGAAGTGTCGCTTGCTCATAATGGCGTTCTGTTTCTGGATGAGTTTCCCGAATTTTCGCCGCAGGTGCTGGATTCGTTGCGGCAGCCGCTTGAAACAGGCGAATGCATGATCGCCCGCGTCAACCATCGTACAAGCTATCCGGCCCGCTTTCAGCTGATCGCCGCAATGAATCCGTGCCGCTGCGGCATGGCGGGCGAACCGGGGCATACATGCGCACGCGGCCCGCGTTGCCAGAGCGATTATCAGGCGCGCATTTCCGGGCCGCTGCTGGACCGTATTGACCTGCGCGTGGACATGCCTGCGGTTTCCGCGCTCGATCTCATCAAGCCATCGCAATCGGAGAAAAGTGTAACGGTTGCGAAGCGGGTGGCGCGTGCACGAACCACACAGGCTGCGCGCTATTCGGCGCTCGGCCTCGACCCGTCGATGACCAATGCCTATTGCTCGGCAAATCTGATCGAGGAAGTCGCACAGCCTGATGCTGCCGGAGTGAAACTTTTGCGGGATGCGAGCGAGCAAATGCGCTTTTCCGCCCGCGCCTATCACCGCATCCTGAAAGTCGCCCGCACATTGGCGGATCTCGACGGCAGTGATTGCATCAGCCGTATTCATCTGGCCGGAGCCATATCCTATCGTATGGGCGCCGAACGCCTGATGTCGGCGACATGAGGGCGCGCTGGGCGGCGCTACAGTCGTTCGGTGATTGGTTTCCAGCGGTGCACGATTGCGCTGGCTTCCCGCGAATAGCTCCAGTAATGCCCCTGAAACGGCTGGTCGTACTCGCGGTCGATCGGTAAACCGGCCAGACGGCACAGGAGAAGCGTGCCGACACCCCCATGCCCGACAATAGCGATGTCACCCGTTGGGTGATGATGCATCACGGTTTCAAAGGCGCGAACTATCCGCTCTTGTGCATCGACGGCTCGTTCCCAGCCGCGAATGCTTGTTTCGGGGAGGGTGAAGAATTGATCGGCTACCTCTTCATGCACGCTCGAAGGCAGGAAACCGGTGGCGCTGCGGTCGATTTCATTGAAGCGTCGGTCCACGGATAGGCCGATCCCCAGCGCTCCAGCCAGTATTCCTGCGGCCTCGATGGCTTTGGTTTCCCCGCTCGACCATATCGCCTGGATTGTGTTCAGTTCCGGGCCTTCGGAAAAAGCCCGCATACGGTCTATACCGTGCGGCGATAATCGCCAGTTTGGCACAGGCTTATGGGGATCGATCAGCACTTCTGGATGCGAGATGAATAGAATTTTCGACATGACTGCCCCCGTCATCAAAATCGCACACTGTCTCCCCGTTGCTGGGGAGCGCAAAAAGAGCTTCCCGGAGCGAATTTTACAACCCGAATGTCACCAGCCCGTTTTCATCGATCGTCCAGGCCGGGTTCCATGCGATCTCCCAAGCATGATCGTCCGGATCGGTGACGTAACCGCGAAACCCGCCATGCAGCGGCGCATCGGCAGGGCGCAGTATTTTCCCGCCCGCCTGTACGAGCTTTTCCATAAGCGGTTCAACATCTTCCTTGTCCCCCACATTATGCGCCAGCGAAAATGCGCCCGGCCGCATATGGCCGAAGCGGTTCATATCGCTTTCGAGTGAGGATTTCAGGAAAGTACCGAGAACGAAACCATTCATCTGGTAGAAGATGATTTCCTCGTTCTGGAATATGGACGTCCACCCGAACCCCCCGACGTAGAAATGGCGGGAGCGAGCAATATCGGCAACGCCCAGTGTAATCACGGAGATTTGCTGTTTCATGGCCAGGACCTCTTTTTTCTCTCAAACACGATTGCTTCAGAGCTGAAGGTCAAGGGACTCGGCGTAGTCCCTATCTACTGACGTACCGAGCCAACCAGCAAATTGTCCGGTGCTTCGATGGTGACCCAGCGACCTGTATTGCTCGCTGACTGGCGCTTGAGGAAGGTGTAGTCGGATTCGTCCCAGCGCATGACTTCGTCGGTCAGATTGTCGAGAATGAAATCGCCGCGATCCGTGCGCACGGTCAGAACCGCATGCCCTTCGCCATCCGGCTTGCGAACGACGGTAATCAGCAGGTCGGTCATAGGAATGCCGGCTTCGGCCAGTTCGCGCTGCTTGAGCAGGACATAATCCTCGCAGTCGCCGACCGTGGTCGGATAGGCCCAATATTCCTCGACGCCATAGATTTCCATGTCGGTCATCGGCTGAATACGCTCATTGACCGAAAGATTGACTTTGATAATGCCCTGCCAGTTGTCATGGCCGAGTTGGAGCGGACGTGTATTGCGGCTGGTAATGCTGCATTCCTTGGTTTCGCGCTTGCAGAACTCATAATGACCGATGGGCTGCGAGGTAAGCTTGCCCGTCTGCATATAGGCGCTTGCGGCGGCCTGCGCGCCAAAGCCCGACAGGAGAAGGGCTGCACCAACACTTGCAGCAGCGATAACTTTCTTGACCGGGCGAACTACGCAAAACATTACTCAACGCCTTTTTCACAGCCCCCACAGGGCATTTATTAACGAAAAGTTAAAATATGAAACATGGCTCGAGTCAATTCGGATTGCCCGCCTTCGCCCAACTTCTTAATTAATGGTTAATGCGGGCATGACACAGAAAATACACGCTAGAATTGCTGAGAAGGGCAAAAAAACGCCGCTGGCGAGGCAGCGGCTGTTTTGATCTATCCGGTAAAACAGACAGTTTTCAGACAGGCGTGAAGCAGACCTTTGTATGGCCGGCGCTGATAAAGCCCAGGCGTTTTGCTGCTCCTTTGGAAAGGTCCAGCACGCGACCTTTGATGAAAGGACCGCGATCATTGATGCGCACAATGAGGGACTTGCCGTTTCGTTGATTGGTGACTTTGATTTTGCTTCCGAGCGGCAGGGTGCGATGGGCTGCAGTCATTCCAGCGGGGTTCATGCGTTCGCCTGAAGCGGTGCGCGAGGTGAGGGCGTACCAGGATGCGCTTCCGCAGCGCGCGGCTTGCGCCTCCATTGCAGTGACTGAAAAAAAACCTGTCGTCGCGACGGCGAGCATAGCCATACGAATATTGAACTTCATACCAATTCCAAGAGTCGTTTCAGGATGCCTTCCCAGTCATGAATGAGAAAGGCCTGCGCGATCTGGAATAAAAGTATGGCGATGGCGTGATCTCAATGAGTACAGAATAAGGCCGATGAATAAATCTTCTGGGCGGAAAATTATCCTATACTAAACGTTGTTTGTTTTATTAATCAATATTGTCTAAGAAATATTTTAAAGGTGTTCGTGTTGTTTATGGAGTTTTATTTGCTATTTACCAAGAAGCCTCAAAATATCCATAGAGCGATATGTGTTCGAACGCTTAAAGGAAGTGAATATCCTGTATCTGCATCTGCTGGACCAGATTGTCGATGCAATTTCTATTTGCAGGGCAGGTTTTGATACTATCCGCGCCAGTTGTAAGAATTGGGTTATTTTGCAGCAGATACAATCCATGATTGTTTTTATCTTGCGAATTTGCGCAGGAGTGACAGTTCGAAGCAGGTCAAGCCACGCCTACTGACGCAACTTTGATTGCGCATCCGTGCATGAAATCGGCAAAATCCTGCTATAAGCGCTCAGGTTCGGAACGGAAAATCATGCAGCATAAACCGCACAAGGACGATGCAAACCCGTCGCGCTCCGCGGTTTCGGCGGGCAAGCGTGTGTTTTATCTGTGTCTTGGTTTTTTCATGGTGGCGCTGGGGATCATCGGCGCGGTTCTTCCGGTAATGCCGACGACGATCTTCATCATCCTTGCGGCGGCATGCTTCGCGCGCTCGTCGCCGAAATTCGAGGCGCGCCTGCTCACCAATCCGCATTTCGGGCCGATGGTCATCAAATGGCGCGAGCGCGGCGCGATTCCGCCGCGCGCAAAACTCTATGCCTGCCTTGGCATGATCTTCGGCTATGGCATGTTCTGGTGGTCAGTGCGTCCCGGTCCAATGCTTGCGCTTCTGGTCGCGCTCTTCATGCTCGGCTCGGCCATTTATGTATTGTCGCGCCCCGGCGAATAGGTTTCGCACGAAAGATGGGTCGAACTCCCATATAAAGGCTCGCAAGCCTTATTGATACAAAGCTGTAACAATCCTGTCATATGAATGTAATATAGAGCGCGTAGACGGCTACTGACGCTTTCCCGTCATATGTCTTTTACAACAGGAGCTAATGCTCATGAACAAGATGATTTCCTCGACCGCGGCGCTCGCCATTGCGGCGGTTCTGTCGGTTTCCGCTGCTCAGGCACGCGACCAGATCCAGGTGGCCGGTTCCTCGACCGTCCTGCCTTATGCCAAGATCGTCGCCGAAACTTTCGGCGAAACCTACCCGGATTTCAAGACCCCCGTCATTGAATCGGGCGGTTCGGGCGCAGGCATCAAGGAATTCTGCAAGGGCGTTGGTGAAAACACTATCGATATCGCCAATGCATCGCGCGCCATGAAGGACTCGGAACTCAAGTCTTGCATCGACGCTGGCGTCAAGGACGTTCAGGAAGTCCGCTTCGGCTATGACGGCATCGTATTCGCCACCGACGCGCAGGGTCCGGACTGGAAATTGAAGCCTGTGGATCTCTACACGGCTCTGGCCGCCCAGATCGTTGTCGACGGCAAGCTGGTCGACAATCCGAACACCAAGTGGAACCAGGTCAATCCTGATCTGCCGGATTGGGACATCGCCGCCTATATTCCGGGCGAAAAGCACGGCACCCGCGAAGTATTCGAAGAAAAAGTTCTGGCTGACGGCTGCAAAACCTCTGGCGCTCTTGACGCAATCAAGGCGACCGGCCTTGACGACAAGGCTGCTGGCAATGCCTGCATCGCAGTCCGCAAGGACGGCAAGGCTGTTGATATCGACGGCGATTACAGCGAAACGCTGGCCCGCATCGAATCCAACAAGACCGGCGTTGGCGTTTTCGGCCTCTACTTCTACGAAAACAATGCCGACAAGCTCAAGATTGCGACCGTCAACGATGTAGTGCCTTCGGCTGAAAGTGTCGCTTCGGGTGAATATCCGGTTTCGCGTCCGCTGTTCTTCTACGTCAAGAAGGCTCATCTGGGCGTCATCCCCGGCCTGAAGGAATATGTTGATTTCTTCCTGTCCGAACAGATGGTCGGCCCCGACGGTCCGCTTGCCGAGTACGGCCTGGTCCCGGCTCCGGAAGCAGAGCGTGAAGCACAGCGCGCAAGCTTCGCCGAAGGCAAGGTCCTTGCTGCGAAGTAATCTGTGAATTAGGAGGATGCGGGGAGAACCCCTTCCCGCATCTCTGCTTTGCATTCTTGGGCAACCGGGGAAATTGAATGTCCTTCTTTCTGGTCCTTGTCAGTGTCGTTGCTATCGGGCTGATCGGTTTTTTTATCGGGCGCCAGCGCGCTGTCGCACTCGATAAGTCGCAGCCTGTAGCCAGCACGGGTCCCGAATGGGAGAAAATGCATTCCCGCCCGCATTATCACGGCTGGTGGGTTTTTCTCGTTTCGGCATTGCCCGCAATACTTTTTCTCCTGATCTGGTCGATCGGCTCATCCGTCTATCTTGATCGCAGCGCGACCTCGCGACTGCCGCAAGGAACCGAGGCAGGCTCCTATACCAGTCGCAGTCTTCAGCTTGGCATGATCAGCAGCCTTGCAGAGGGTCTGGAACGACTGACGCCCGCCGAATTCGAAAACTTCCCGCAGACCTATCAGGAAGCGCGCGACGTGCTTGGCTCAAAAGGCGTGGCGCTGGCCACCGAAGGGCAGGACTATATGGTCCCCATCGCCCTCTTCCTCAAGAAAGCAAGCGATCTTTCCCGCACCATCGGCTCGGCGATTGCTCTGGTCATTGCGGTTGCCGGCGCATTGTTCGGCCTGTCGTCGATCAGCCGCCGCAGGCGCGCCCGCAACAATGTCGAGCGCATCGTGCTATGGGGGCTGATCGCGGCCTCCGGCATCGCCATTCTCACAACTGTCGGCATCATTTTCTCGATGCTGTTCCAGACGATCAGCTTTTTCCAGTCGATTGCGCCGATGGATTTCTTTTTTGGCACGGTCTGGGATCCGCGCTTCGCAGCCGCCGGTTCCGGCGGAGAAACGGGACAGTTCGGCCTCATTCCGCTTCTGGCGGGCACGCTTTATATCGCTCTTGTCGCCATGCTTTTCGCGGTACCGGTCGGCCTGTTCTCGGCGATCTATATGGCAGAATATGCCTCGCCCAGATTACGCACTGTGGTCAAGCCGTTGCTGGAGCTTCTGGCCGGTATTCCGACCATCGTTTATGGCTTTTTCGCGCTGGTCGCGGTCGGTCCGTTCCTGCGCGATCTTTCCGCAGCGATTGCGGGCGGCCAGGGTTTCATCATGGCGCAGAGCGTGCTGACGGCAGGTCTCGTCATGGGGGTGATGCTGATCCCCTTTGTTTCTTCGCTGTCCGATGACATCATTACCGCCGTTCCACGCTCGCTGCGCGACGGCTCGCTCGGCCTTGGCGCGACTCGCTCGGAAACGGTCAAGCGTGTGGTGCTGCCCGCAGCCCTTCCGGGAATTGTCGGCGCGCTGCTGATGACCGCATCGCGCGCTATCGGCGAAACCATGATTGTGGTGCTGGCCGCAGGCGTCGCCGCCCGCCTCACCGTCAATCCCTTTGAGGCGATGACCACCATTACCGTGAAGATCGTCAACCAGCTCACCGGCGACCTAGAATTCAATTCGCCGCAGACGCTGGTCGCCTTCGCTCTTGGCATCACGCTGTTTGTCCTGACGCTGATCATGAACATCTTCGCGCTCTATATCGTCCGCAAGTACCGGGAGCAGTACGAATAATGACCGATGCAACCTTCCAGGCTGACGGTTCTTCAGCACAGCCAAAGCGCCGCGATATCGGGCTGAAACGCCGCTATGCTGCCGAACGCCGCTTCCGCATTTATGGCATTGTCGCCATCGCCATCGGCGTATTTTTCCTCTGCGCGCTGCTGTTTTCGGTCTTCTCCAAGGGCTATACGGCTTTCTGGCAGACGACACTGTATCTGCCGGTGGAACTGAGCGAGAAGGTGATCGATCCGGGCAACAAGCGTGCGACCGATCCCAATGTGCTTATCACTGCCAACTATCCGCTGCTGGTTCGTAACGCGCTGGCTGAAAAGCTCGGCGTGGCCAAGACGGATCGCCCCGCCATGCGCGATCTTGGCCGCATGTATTCCGACGGCGTGCGCGTGCAGCTTCGCCAGATGGTGATGAATGATCCCTCCCTCATCGGCACAACGCAGACCGTTCCGGTTCTGGCGGGTGCCGACATTGATTCGGCCTATAAAGGCCAGATCGATCTCTCCGTTGCCGAAAGCAACCGCAAGGTCTCCGACCGCCAGGTGGGGTGGATGAACACTCTGGCTGAAGAAGGCGTCATGAGCCAGGCTTTCAACAAGGGCCTGTTCACGTTCGGCGCTTCCAGCCGCCCTGAAACATCGGGGCTGGGCGTCGCCCTGCTTGGCTCGCTCTATATGATGTTGATCGTGCTTGGGCTGGCGCTGCCCATCGGTGTCGCCTCTTCGATCTATCTGGAAGAGTTTGCCAAGAAGAACCGCTTTACCGATCTCATTGAGGTGAACATCAACAATCTGGCCGCCGTGCCATCCATTGTTTTCGGTCTTCTGGGCCTTGCGGTCTTCATTAATTTCTTCAATTTGCCGCGCTCGGCCTCCATTGTCGGCGGTCTGGTGCTCACGCTCATGACGCTGCCCACGATCATCATCGCGACCCGTTCCGCGCTGCGCGCCGTGCCGCCATCGATCCGCGCCGCGGCTCTGGGGCTGGGTGCATCCAAGACGCAGATGGTCTTCCATCACGTCCTGCCGCTGGCCGCACCCGGTATTCTGACCGGCACGATCATCGGACTTGCGCAGGCGCTGGGTGAAACCGCCCCGCTGCTTTTGATCGGCATGGTAGCTTTCGTCGCCAATATGCCTGCGACGCCGATGGATCCGGCCACTGCCCTGCCTGTGCAGATTTTCATGTGGGCCAATGAAGCGGAACGTGCTTTTGTAGAACGCACATCAGGCGCTATCATTGTCCTGCTTCTGTTTCTGGCCGCGATGAATATTGCCGCAATAATCCTGCGCCGCCGTTTCGAGCGCCGCTGGTAAACGGGAGACAAGGTGATGAATCTTATGACAGAACGATCTCTCGAGAAAGCCGTAGGAGACAAGATGAGCGCCAATGCCAGTTCCATCAAGATGCGGGGCGAGAAGGTCAGCGTATTTTATGGCGAGAAGCAGGCCCTGTTTGAGGTCGATCTCGAAGTTCCCGAAAAGATGGTGACAGCGCTTATCGGCCCTTCGGGTTGTGGCAAATCCACTTTCCTGCGTTCGCTCAACCGTATGAACGATACGATCGAAGGTTGCCGGGTGGCAGGCAATATCACCCTCGACAATGAAGATATTTACGATCCAAAGATCGACGTGGTGGAACTGCGCGCCCGTGTCGGCATGGTGTTCCAGAAGCCGAACCCGTTCCCCAAGACGATTTACGAGAATGTGGCTTACGGCCCGCGCATCCACGGCCTTGCACGTTCGCGCGCCGACCTTGAGGAAATCGTCGTCACGAGTCTTCAGAAAGCCAGCCTGTTCGAGGAAGTGAAGGATCGCTTGCATGATGCCGGCACCGGCCTTTCCGGCGGCCAGCAGCAGCGCCTGTGCATCGCGCGTGCCATCGCCGTCAGTCCCGAGGTAATCCTGATGGACGAACCCTGCTCGGCGCTCGATCCGATTGCGACTGCGAAAGTCGAGGAACTGATAGACGAATTGCGCCAGAACTACACGATTGTCATCGTCACCCACTCCATGCAACAGGCGGCCCGCGTTTCGCAGCGCACGGCGATGTTCCATCTGGGCAATCTGGTGGAAGTGGGCGACACGGAAACCATGTTCACCGCTCCGACTGAAAAGCGCACCCAGGATTATATCACTGGACGCTTCGGCTGAAGCCGGTGGCGCTCAGGCGCGGTCCGGGCAAATGAATAGTGCGGCATTCCCGCAATCTTGATTACGAGGTCCATCATGTCGTCCCAGCACACTGTTCGCTCCTATGATGAGGAACTGAAGTTTCTCACCCACAAGATTGCCGAAATGGGCGGTCACGCAGAACGTATGGTCGAGCAGTCGGTGACTGCGATCGTCAATGCCGATAATGCGCTCGCCCAGCGCGTTATTTCCGACGACCTGATCCTCGATGCCGGCGAGCGCGAGATTGATGACAAGGCGGTCATGATTATCGCCAAGCGCCAGCCCATGGCGGTCGACCTGCGTGAGATCATCGGGGCCATTCGTATTTCCGCCGATCTGGAGCGCGTCGGCGATCTGGGCAAGAACATGGCCAAGCGCGTCGCCGC
The DNA here is from genome assembly GCF_019100495.1 of Falsochrobactrum tianjinense. GTDB lineage: Bacteria > Pseudomonadota > Alphaproteobacteria > Rhizobiales > Rhizobiaceae > Brucella > Brucella tianjinense. Next base: position 236,503 of record NZ_JAHRVA010000001.1, read on the forward strand.
CGTTTCGGAATCGCGTCAGCCGGTCAAGCTTTATCGCGGGCTGGAAACGCTGGCCGATCTGGCGCTGACCCAGCTCAAGGATGTACTCGACGCCTATGCGTCGCGTTCAGTGCAGCAGATCAATATCGTTCGCGACCGCGACGATGAGATCGACGCCATGTATACCTCGCTGTTCCGCGAACTGCTCACCTATATGATGGAAGATCCGCGCAATATTTCCGCCTGCACGCATCTTCTGTTCTGCGCCAAGAATATCGAACGTATTGGCGATCACGCCACCAATATTGCCGAGACGGTCTATTACATCGTGACCGGCCTGCAAATGCCGGCAGAGCGGCCGAAAGAAGACCTGAGCCACGGCATTGTCGTGGATGAGGCACGCAAACCTTGAACAACACGCCGCCGCTTCGGCGGCGGGAATATGTGAAAAACGCGGCGGCACGCGGTCGATGGGGGGCTTGCATTCTCCGCTCGCTGGATTTTTGAATAGGAAGCACCGGAATGTCACAAGCACCCAAGATTGCTGTGGTTGAAGATGAAGAAGCACTTAGCGTGTTGCTGCGCTATAATCTGGAAGCGGAAGGCTATCAGGTAGATACGATCCTGCGCGGCGACGAAGCCGAGATTGCGCTGCGGGAAAATGCCCCCGACCTGCTGATTCTGGACTGGATGCTTCCCGGTGTTTCGGGGATCGAGCTTTGCCGCCGCCTGCGTCAATGGCCGGAAACCGAGCGCCTGCCGATCATCATGCTCACAGCGCGCGGCGAGGAAAGCGAGCGCGTGCGCGGCCTGAGCGTTGGCGCCGACGATTATGTGGTGAAGCCTTTCTCGACGCCGGAACTGCTCGCGCGGGTCAAGGCCATGCTGCGCCGCGCCAATCCCAGCGTGCTCTCCCATGTGCTTAAAGTGGGCGATCTGGTGCTCGACCGCCAGCAGCATCGCGTCTATCGCAAGGAACGCGAAGTGCGGCTTGGACCGACCGAATTCCGACTGCTCGAATATTTCATGATGTCGCCGGGCCGCGTCTTCTCGCGCAGCCAGCTTCTCGATGGGGTCTGGGGCCCGGATATCTATGTGGATGACCGCACCGTCGATGTCCATGTCGGGCGTCTGCGCAAGGCCATCAATGTCGGCCGCGCACCCGATCCGATCCGCACTGTACGCGGTGCGGGATATTCCTTCGGTTAAGCATTCAGCACTTCTTTATAGTGGCGGAGGTCCGGTATCGATTCGGGTCTCGTACCGGTAAAGAGTGCTAAGATGGCTCATTCTCACGCGATGTTACAGTCTGTCGGGTAAATTTGAAGGAACCGCCCGGCAGAATGAAAAATGAGAATGCGCCAAGCTCATTTGCCTCATAAACGCGCGGCTGCCCGAATTTCAAAGCATAATTGAATTAAGGCGAGGAAATGGCCTGTATGGCCAAGCTTTTGAATCTCATTGAATCAACAACTTATCGATATTATCAAGTACGTTAAAGATTTATTAATATATTCAAGGGGTTTTTAGGCGAGATTCATCTCTCGCTTCGGGTTCGTTTTGCCATTGTTACCAGCGCGACGGCATATCCGGAATTTGACCCTTCGCCTTTTTTTGGCCTAGAAATTCCAAAATCTTGAATGTGACGAGTGACACGGAACGCCTGATTTCAATCGCCGTTCTCTTTGGCTTGCACCACCGCAGCCCGCTTTCCAGATGCCCCGAAGGGCGGAACGGGTGAAACAGTTAAGGGTCCTAACAATGAGACAGAACCGTTGACGCGCCCGGTTAAGTGGAAATTGCCCGTCATATTCGGGCTTCTCGTGGCGCCCCTGGTGATGACCGGCTGCACGACGACCGGCGGCTCGAGCAAGGAAAAAACCGCAGCCGTCAGCCACGTCAAGACGGTGCAGGGTACCAAGACTTTCTCCTATACGGCGCGTGATCGCGAATGCCTCCAGCGCGCGATGTTCTTTGAATCCAACCGCTCCAGCCCCGATGGCCTCGTTGCGGTGGGGACGGTGGTGATGAACCGCCTCGCCAATGAAAGATATCCCGATACGATCTGCGGCGTCGTGGGCCAGAAAAAGCAGTTCGCGCCGGGTGTCCTCACGCGCAAGATGAAGCCTCTCCCGGATGTACAGGCGGCTGCGGACGCGGTTCTCAAGGGCAAGCGCCATCCGGCTTTGAAGAATTCCATGTTCTTCCACACAGCCGGTCTCAAATTCCCTTATCGCAATATGCATTATGTGCTGGTTGCTGGCGGCAATTCTTTCTATGAAAAGCGCAGGCGCGACGGCTCGCTGGAAAATGCGGTTCCGCAGACCCCGTATAAGCTGGCCTATGTCTCGCCGGAGCAGTCGCCATCCGTGCCGCAGGCCCAGCCGAGCGTGCAGGTGGCTTTGGCGCAGGCACCGAAAACGCCAGAGGGGCAGCAGAATCAAGACTCCGGCTCGCAGGCGACCCTTCCGGCCAAGCCTGCGGAAAAGCCTGAACTGACGCAGATGGCGGCTTACCAGCCGAATTTTGATGAGAGAGCGCCGCAAAGCCAGGGCAATTCTTCTGATGTGCAACTGGGATATAGTGCGGATCATAAGCAGGTCGATGAAATCGGTGCCTTGCTTCTTTCGCAAGAGCGTCCTCAGGCTCCTTTATAATCACGGATATAGGGCGTGACGCGAATTCAAACTCTTTGATAGAGTGGCGGCGCTGATTCTTCCTTCAAAAAGGCTCGCCGCGCTATGGCTTATGATATGAATAATCCCGTTATCGATCCGGTAAAACTCGAACGCCTGGCCGAAGTGGCCGTGCGTGTCGGCCTGCAATTGCGTGAAGGGCAGGATCTGGTCATCACGGCGCCGGTCGTAGCGGTGCCGCTGGTTCGGCTGATCGCCAGACACGCCTATAAGGCCGGGGCCGGACTGGTCACGCCTTTTTTCGCCGATGACGGCATCACGCTGGCGCGTTATGAAAATGCCTCCGACGGAAGCTTCGACCGCGCCGCCGACTGGCTTTATGAAGGCATGGCCAAAGCCTATGCGAATGGTGCCGCACGTCTGGCTATCGCCGCCGACAATCCCATGCTGCTTTCGATGCAGGACCCGGCGAAGGTTTCGCGCGCCAACCGTGCCAATTCCATCGCCTATCAGCCCGCGCTGGAAAAGATCGCCGGTTTCGATATCAACTGGAACATTATCTCTTATCCCAACCCGGCATGGGCCGCGCTGATGTTTCCGGGCGAACCCGAGGAAATGGCGACGCGCAAGCTGGCCGACGCAATTTTTTCGGCATCGCGCGTGGATGTGGACGATCCGGTCGGCGCATGGGCGGCACATAATGCCAATCTTCGTACCCGCACCCAGTTTTTGAACGGCAAGAATTTCTCCGCCCTGCACTTTACGGGTCCGGGCACCGATCTTACCGTGGGTCTGGCGGATGGGCACGAATGGCATGGCGGCGCGTCGATGGCCAAAAATGGCATCACCTGTAATCCCAACATTCCGACCGAAGAGGTCTTCACCACGCCGCATGCGCTGCGCGTGGAGGGTCATGTTTCGAGCACCAAGCCGCTGTCGCATCAGGGTACGCTGATCGACAATATTTCCGTGCGCTTCGAGGCGGGCCGCATCGTCGAGGCGAAGGCAAGCCGCGGCGAGGAAGTGCTTTTGAAGGTGCTGGATACGGATGAAGGAGCGCGCAGGCTTGGCGAAGTGGCGCTGGTCCCCCATTCCTCGCCGATCTCGCAGAGCGGGCTTTTGTTCTACAACACGCTTTTCGATGAAAATGCCGCAAGCCATATCGCGCTGGGCCAGTGCTATTCCAAATGCTTCATCGACGGAGCGACGCTTACGCCCAAACAGATAGCAGCACAGGGCGGCAATTCGAGCCTCATCCATATTGACTGGATGATCGGTTCCAACCAGATCAATGTGGACGGAATCAATGCAAATGGCAGCCGCGAGCCGGTCATGCGCGGCGGCGAATGGGCCTGACCTGCAAGCGGTATTGACGCAGGCCGTGTAAGGACCGTAGCGTGCCGGAATACCGGCCCAGGCGCACCGGTCCGCAAACGCCAGAAGATACCCTTGAGAATCCGGCGATCCTCAACCCGCCGCTTGCCGCGAACCTTGCTCGGCAACAAGGGGCAATCATAGACCATTCGAATCCGTCAGATCAAAGCGAGCCACCTCTCTGCGCTTCTCGAGCAAATCATTCATTTTTGATTGGCTTTGGTCTCTTTTTGGGTGGCCGTTTGGCGCCTTTATTTTGGCCGTAGAGATGAGCTTATCGTTTCCTGAAAGCAGATATCGGAGGGATCACGCTGTGAGTTGTGGTTATGAAAGAGCTATCAGTGACTCAGCTGCGTCGCCATCTATAATTAGGCCATTCACTATGCCGCTTTTCAGTAGTGCTTTGGCGGCGGCGGCCTTTTCCTGACCGGCAATAAGCAAGACAACCTTTACCTTCTGCAACTCGGCAAATCCCAGGGCTATGGTGCGCTGGTTCAGCTCGTGATTAACTTGGCGACCTTCGCTATCGAAGAAAATGCCGTTGGTGTCACCAATTGCGCCTGCTGCCCGAAGGCTTTCCAATTCGGCTTTGCTAAGCATGTTCTGACGGCGCAGCAATGAATCTTCAGTCAGTTCACCTGCACTAATGAAACAAACCGATACGGACCGGGCTATATCCATTGCCCGTGCAACAGAACGTTGCGAAATCAAAACTTTTCGGTCTTCGGCAGAATCGGCGATGAATGGAACTGGGAGAAAAAAACCCTGTCCGCCGGTGCGCCGTGCCAACATATGTACAACCTCGAACGGATTATAGGCAGAGTTTGCAGTCAGGGATCCCATCACCGAGATGAATCTTGCTTGTGGCGCGCGCACACCCGCGAGTTGCAATGTCATCTGCTCGATGGTTCGGCCCCAACCTGTGCCAATGGTTGCTTCCTGATTATCGGCAAGAAAACTCTTGAGGTAAGTCGCAGCCGCGACACCGACCGCTCTGAACGAAACCTGCTTGCGAATTTCAGAAGCGGTATCATCGTGCGTATCGAAGCCAAATGACGGCGTAGAAATACAAAAAGACAGCCCATAGTGCCGCATGAGTTCATTTTCGACAGGCAGTGTACCAGCATTCTGATGATCGATGGAGATACTGACAAGGCCGCTTTCGCGAGCCTCGCCAAGAATTTTGTTCACGCGCGCGCGTGTTAATCCAAGTCTTAAAGCTGTCGCTTCCTGGTTGAATCCGCCAACATAATAAAGCCAAGCCACGCGCACCATAAGGCTGTCTTCAGATTCACTCATCGGTCCCTCATTCAAATTACAAATGTATTTATAATTGACATTTGTAATTTGTCGACGCTTAATATCAATCATTCCGACGGACAAGAGCGCGAATAGGCGAGCGGGTCAATTGGAGCGCCGAACTCTGTGTAACAGTGGGAAGAGGCTGGAACAGAGGAGACGGTTCAGTAGAGGCTGTTCAGGAGGAATAGCGGGCAACGTGGCGCGTCGAGCTTATGCTGAGGTCGTGACAACTTAACAATTCGAAGCGGGATGGTGGAACCAATCATGTCGCTTCTGGGAGGAATAAATGGAATCTGGAAATTTGAAGAAGTCTGTCATCGTTGCAGCTTTGACCATACTGATGAGCACAGCCGGTGCATCGGCAACGGACGTCGCCTGGGTGCACTCCAACGCCGCTGCGCAGTCTGAACAGCGCGCGAAGGCCGGATTTGACGCCTGGCTCAAGGAAACCGCCAAGGATTGGAACATTAGCGTTCTTGATAGCGGCGGCTCAGGCGAACGCACCGCATCGAACATTCAGGATGCTGCATCACGTGGCGTAGATGCCATTATTGTCAGCATGTCAGACTTGCGCGCATCGCGTGCAGCTATTGATTCTGCTGTTGCGGCAAAGATTCCGGTATTTGCAATTGACAGTGGTCAAGTGGATGGTGTGCTCGTTGATGTAACGACCAACAATTGGGCAATGTCAGCTTCCGTGTCCCCGTATCTGCTCAATGAGATGGGTGGAAAAGGAAATCTCATTTTCTTGCGCATGGCAGAGCATCACGGCACCCGCAAACGCGGTGACGTCATGGCAACCGTGCTGAAGGAATATCCTGAAGTGAAGGTATTAGCGGAACACAATATCGACTACACCGCGTTTTTCGAGGACACGACCAGCACCGTGCAGGATTATGCGTCGCGTTTTGGCGAAGAGATCAATGCCGTTTGGGCCCCGTGGGATGAGCCAGCACAGGCTGCTATCAATGCGCTTAATGCCGCTGGTCTGAAAAATGTGAAAGTCATTGGTATCGATGGCCACCCACAGGCAATTGAGGAAGTCTGCAAGCCGGACAGTCTGATGATCGCAACGGTTTCACAGCCGTTTGAAAAGATGGGTGCGCAGACCGGTGAGTGGATCGAAAGCATCGTCGTGAAGAAGGAAGATGCCGCCACGGTCATTCCTTCCAAAACTGTCTATCTTGATGCACCGCTTGTCACAAAGCAGAACTGCAAGGACTTTCTCCCGAAGAAGTAGGGATTTCCATTGTCTGCAACTGGCCGGAGCGTGGCCGTTCCGCGTTCCGGCCTTTTTTCCAAGACTTAGCAATTCATCCAGGGAGCTCTTCGATGGCTGTAAGCCTTTCGCAGATCGTAATGTCTTATCCCGGAACGCTGGCGCTGGATCAGGTCTGCGCTGAATTCCGGTTCGATGAGGTGCACGGACTGATCGGAGAAAATGGCGCGGGAAAGACTACGCTGGTCAGTATTCTCGGCGGCAGCAAAAGCCCGACTTCTGGCAGTATCATGATTGATGGTACTGAGGTGAAGCTGAGCAGTGCTGGCAATGCGCTCCGCAAGGGCATTGCGCATGTTTCGCAGGAAGGGAGCCTGGTGCCCGCTCTGACGGGTGCGCAGAATATTCTGTTGGGCGACGAGCCGCGCATAGGGTTTGGCGTCATCGATAACAGAAAACTACTGGTCCGCGCCAACGAACTATTAACCCGCTGGTTTCCGCAGGTCTCGATCGATCTCGATCAGCAGGTCGATATGCTGCCTATGGCAGACCAGAAGATTATCGAAATTGTCCGTGCGCTTCGCGGCAATGTAAGGCTTCTCATTCTTGACGAGCCGACAGCAACCTTGCCCGCCCGTGAAAAAGAGAGCCTGTGGGAAATTATCAAGACCTTGCCCAAACAGGGCGTTGGCATTGTATTGATCAGTCATTTTCTTTCCGAGATAAAAGCGCTGAGTGACCGTATCACTGTCCTGCGCGATGGTCATCACATTGCGACACTTCAAGCCGAGGATTCGAGCGAGGCGAAACTGATTGACCTCATGCTCCAGCGGACTGGAGGCACAGATGCAAGCGAACAGGAAACCCAGCCTGCACGTAATTTTGGCCCCGTTGTTATGGAAGTAAACGACTGGAAAACAGGCAGTGTCGAGGTCAAACATTTTGCCATTCGTGCGGGCGAGATTGTTGGTCTTATCGGTCTCACTGGGGCGGGGCATTTCGGTTTTGCGCGCTCGCTTTATGCAGCAAGCGGTGTAACAGGCGGGACGTGCCGGTTTGATGGTGAGGCTCTGGCGAAAGTCAATGCACGGACCATGCAGAAAAAAGGTGTGGCGCTGGTGCCGGACCACCGCATGGAAAACGCGCTCGTCGGCGATTGGGACGTGCGCGAAAACCTTGCAATGGTGCATCCATCTTACGCAACTTTCGGCGGCACAGGTATACTGTCCATGCGGCGTGAAGCCCGCGAGGCTGACCGCACCATGCAGCTTATGAATGTCAAGGCGCATTCGCGCAGCCAGTTTGTGAAGGACCTGAGCGGCGGCAACAAGCAGAAAGTTTCGATTGGTAAGTGGCTTTACGGTGCCGACGATCATTATCGCCTGATGATCTTCATTGAGCCCACGGAAGGTGTCGATATTGGTGCCAAGCGTGAAATTCATGCGCAGATGCGCCGCCTGGCAGAGAAGGGCGTCGCCATTCTTGTCACCTCCTCCGACCTCATGGAAATCGCCGACGTCGCTGACCGTGTCATCCCCTTTGTGAATGGATATCCCGGAGCTGAAATCGGATGCGATCTCTTTTCCGAAGCAAAATTTATTGCCGCAATGGCAGGAGTTACCCAATGACCCCCCGAATTTCAGCGGACACACCGCAGTCTGCTCGCCACGCGCAGAGTTTCGGTAAAAAACTCAAAGGCGAATGGCTGCTCAAATACAGTACGCTTTTCGTGCTTTTCCTCTTGTTTGCTGGCTTTTCGCTCACGGTTGACCGTTTTTTGACAGCGAATAACCTTCTCAACATTATTCAGCAGATATCGATGCTTACCATTGTTGGAGCAGGACTCACATTTGGCTTTGCCGCTCGCGAAATGGATCTTTCTGTTGGCTACATGGTGGGGATGGCTGGCATTCTGGTGCCGTTGCTGCTGGTCGCGGGTACGCCGTTGCCACTGGCTCTGCTTGCAGGTCTTGGTGCTGGTTTGGTGGTGGGGTCTGTTAATGCCGCACTTGTCACGCTCGTTGGCGTGCCGTCGTTGATTGCGACACTTGCGATAGGCTCCATTCTCTATGGCATCAACTTCCTGATGACCGGCGGACGCGCGATTTATGGCGGTCTTCCATCAAGCTATCTCTGGCTCGGCCAAGGACGACTCTTCGGCATTCCGGTACTCGCCTTTGCCATGCTTATTGTGGTCTTTGTCGCTTGGTTTCTGATGGAACGCACCGTGTTCGGTCGCTATATCTATGCAGTTGGTGGCAATTTGAAAGCAGCAGAACTGTCAGGTGTAAATGGCCGCTTCTATCGCGCCGCCGCTCTCGTAGTCTGTTCTATTTTTGCAGCTGTTGCAGGGGCTCTACTTGCCGCGCGCCTTGGCTCCGGCCAGCCGAATGCCGGCGAACGCTATCTTCTTGACGGGCTTGCGACAGTATTCATCGGTATGACGATGTTTCGTCCCGGCACGGCGACGATTGCAGGCACTTTCTTCGGCGCTCTCTTCATCGGTGTCATCAATAACGGCCTCAACCTCATCGGCATGGACACATACATCCAGAGCATCGTGAAGGGTCTTATCATTCTCGTTGCAGTCGCGGTCGTTTCGCGCACCACCAAACTGAAGCTCCTGTGAGAGGGCCCTTGTGCGGGTATTGAACCAAACATCATGAAAAATTTGCAACAGACAGATCTGTCGGAGGCGCACATGCAAAATCCGAGTAACTCAAATCTCCTCGAACTATACCGGACGATGCGACGCATCCGTACCTTTGAAGAACGCGTGGGTGAATTGTTCGTGCGCGGCCAGACGGCAGGTTCGATGCTTCACCTTTCCATCGGTGAAGAAGCCGCAGCTGCTGGTGTTTGTGCGGCCATGCAGCCGCAAGATACCTTCACGACCCACCATCGCGGTCACGGAATATTCCTGGCACGTGGTGCCGATCCTCGTCAGATGATGGCTGAAATTGGTGGTAAGGAAACCGGCTACTGCCGTGGCAAGGGCGGCTCCATGCATATCGCCGATATGGCACTTGGCCACCTTGGCGCGAATGCGATTGTCGGTGGAGGGATTCCCTCGGTCGTCGGTGCAGGTCTTTCCAGTAAGTATCTGAAGAAGAACTCCGTCTCGCTCGCATTCTTCGGCGATGGTGCGATGCAGCAAGGCATTCTGTATGAAAGCATGAATATGGCAGCGCTTTGGAGCTTGCCGGTAGTTTTCGTCTGCATCAACAATCAATATGGCATGGGAACGCGTGTTGATCAGGCAACCGCCAACACAGCATTCGAACAGCGTGCCCACGCTTTTGGTCTTAATGGCGCAGTGGTTGACGGTATCGACGTAGAAGAAGTGAAGGCTACGGCCCAAGGGCTGATCGACGATGCCCGCCTTGGCAAGCCGGGTTTCCTATCTGTTACCTGCTATCGTTTCTTCGGCCATGCGCGCATGGACAAGAGTCCATACCGCGCAGAGGCGGAAGAGACAGAAGGGCGCAAGAAGGACCCGGTGAAGTTCACCCGTGACCGGCTAATCTCCGCAGGTCTTGCGCAAGAAGCAGCGCTCGACACGATGGACAGCACAATCGTTGCGGAAATGGATGCGACAATTGACTTTACCGTCGAATCCAAGGCTCCGCCACTCACCTCCATGTTCAAGGATGTTTATGCCGTGGGCGAACCAGAGCCGGAACCTGTTCGCACCCGTATCGACCGCGTACTTTCCAAGGATGAAGCATAATGGTTGCCATGACTTACCGTGACGCGCTGCGTAAAGCGCTGGATGATGCCATGGCTAAAGACAATACGATTGTCGTCATTGGTGAAGAAGTTGGCCGTTATGGTGGTGCCTACGGTGTTACCAAAGACCTGATCGGCAAATATGGCCCTGAACGGCTCATCGATACGCCGATTTCGGAGCCTGCTATCGTTGGTGCTGCTGTTGGTGCTGCAATGACTGGGCTACGGCCAGTTGCTGAGCTCATGTATATCGACTTTCTTGGTATGACCATGGATCAGCTTGCCAATCAGGCGGCAAAGATCCGCTATATGTTCGGCGGCCAGATCGGCGTGCCGATGGTGCTGCGCACGCAGGGCGGTACGGGTCGTTCCGCTGGCGCCCAGCATTCGCAAAGCCTTGAGGGCTGGATCATGCATACGCCGGGCCTGCGGCTTGCTATGCCTGCAACCGTGCAGGATGCCTATCATATGCTGCGCCAGAGCCTGACTAAGCCGGACCCGGTAGTTTTTATTGAACACAAGGCGCTCTATACTCGCAAGGAAGAAGTCGATCTTGATGCTGAGCCTCTGGCATGGGGCAAGGCGGCCGTGCGTCGTACAGGTAAAGATCTGGTCATCGTGACTTATTCACGTCAGCTCTTTTACGCGCTTGATGCGGCTGAAAAGCTTTCAGCCAAGGGCATCGAAGCGACGGTTATTGATCTTCGCACGCTCAATCCGCTTGATTTTGATACTGTGCGCGAACATGTCGAACGCGTCGGCAAGGTCATGGTCGTTTCCGAAGGTGTCATGACGGCGGGTGTTGCTGCCGAGCTTGCCGCTCGCATTAGCGAAGAATGCTTCGATTATCTGGAACAGCCGGTTGTGCGCGTTGCGGGTGAAGATATCCCGATCTCTGTTTCGCAGGAGCTTGAAGCTGGCAGCGTACCGACCGCAGAACTTATCCGATCAGTTGCGGAAAGAATGCTGTCATGACGGAACGTATTCTCAAAATGCCACGTCTTGGCGAAACGATGGAAGAAGGCAAGATTGTTGGCTTCCTCGTCAAGCCGGGCGACAGTTTCAAGCGTGGGGATTCAATCATCGAGATTGAAACCGACAAGACGGTTGCTGAATTCCCGGCGCTTGGCGACGGCACGCTCAATGAATGGATCGGGACTATAGGGGATCACGTCGTCGTTGGCGCGCCGCTGGCACGCATCGATATTGGCGATGGTCCTGACTGGACGGATGAGGGCAGCGAAAGCGCGCCTTTTCCAGAGGAGCCGGCTGCGTTGCACCCCGCACGCTCAGCCGGCTCCCACAACGAACTTGTCGTAACCGATCTTGATATGCCGCGTCTTGGTGAGACAATGGATGAGGGGCGTATCGTTCGCTGGCTAAAAGCTGCGGGCGATCATTTTGAACGCGGCGAAGCCATTCTTGAAATTGAAACCGACAAGACAGTCGCGGAGTTTCCCGCTCTCGTTAGTGGCAAGCTGGTCGACATCCTGCGCCTTGAAGGCGACATGGTAACTGTTGGCGATGCAATTGCCCGTATTGAGGTGGCGGCGGGTGCGGTCACGCCAAAAAATGATGCAAGCTCGCAGTCTGAAGCTCCGGCAATAAGCGCAAATCAGGCTCCTGTGGTACAGCCTGCAAGGGTAATCGGTAATGATCAGCGCATTCGTGCCACGCCTCTTGCGCGCAGGCTTGCGCGTCAGAAAGGGCTCGATATCGGTACACTTTCAGGCTCTGGCCGCAGAGGTCGAGTCGAGAAAGAGGATGTGCTGGCAGCCGCAAGCGGAGCGCAGACTGACGCTGACGTAAACTTTGTTGCGCTCGCGGCTGGCCAGGTGGCCTATACGGATATTGGTCCTAAGAATGCCCGGACATTTCTGCTGCTTCACGGCTTTTCGGGTGATCGAACGACATGGAGCGGCATAGCTTCCGGTCTGCGCCGTGCGGGTTTTCGCGCCGTTGCCCTCGATCTTCCAGCCCATGGCCTGACGACTATTGAAGCGTCGAACGCGGAAGAACTTGGCGACTTCCTCCGCGATTTCCTCGATGCGCTCTCTATTCGTAAGGTGGATATCGTCGCTCATTCACTCGGAGCGGTAGCTGCGGCCACTTTTGCCTCGGCTCATCCAGCAGACGTTTCCAGTTTGATACTTGTTGCACCTGCAGGCCTTGGCTCGGAGATCGATGCCGGCTTTGTATCGGGTATGGCGGCGGCAACGAGTGCGGGCGAGGTAACGCATCTACTGCGTCGCGTTGCGGCGAAGCCGGTCGAGGTATCGTCTGTTCTGGCGGGAGAATTTGCCGCGACCATGGCGAAGGGGCGCCTCAAGGCATTGGCAGCGGCCATTATTGGGTCGTCCGGTCAGCGTGCCGATATTGTCGGGCCGCTTGACAGACTTTCGCGTTCAATGCCTGTTCGTGTCCTCTTCGGCCTTCAGGACCGTATTATACCGTGGCAACAGGTAACGGCATTGTCGCCATTTGTTGGTGTCCATTTCCTCGCTCAATCCGGACATATGCCGCAATGGGACCAGACGAAGGATGTTCTCGATCTAATTTTAAATGTTGCGGGGGAAGCCAGTGACTGATGTGAAGGCACAGTTCAAGGAAGCACAATTGCGATTGGGCGCTTTCGCCAAAGCCACGCCGGAGCTGATGGCGGGCTTTGCCAAGGTCAGCAAAACGGCAACGGCTGCGGGGGCGTTTTCGTCTTCGCAACGGGAATTGATTGCCGTCAGTATCGCTGTCACAAAGGGCTGCGAGGATTGCATCCTCTATCACATTGACGCAGCCATCCGTCACGGTGCAACCGAGTCGGAACTGGTTGAGGCTCTGGAAGTCGCGGTCGAAATGGGCGGCGGTCCGGCTGTCATGTATGCGGGCAAAGCGCTGGAAGCTTTTCGCGGATTAAGTTGAAATATTGCACGATAAAGCGTTCCGAAAACTGGGGGTGTTTTCGGAACGATATTCGGGAGGATTTGAATGGCTTATTTTCTGACCGCCGATGGAGGAACGGAAAGCATCCGCGCGCGAGTTTATGATCTTTCTGGCATGTGCTTGGCGAGTGCCGCCGTGCCTTATGAAACGAAGTTTTCAAGTGGGGCACGCGCGGAGCAGAATCCCGAAGACTGGTGGTCTTCCTTCGTTCAGGCCGCACGCAAAGCGATTGCAGAATCCTTAATCGACCCGGCAGCAATCGAAGCTGTTACGCTGGCCACAACGAGTTGCACAGTCGTTGCTCTGGACGTTGATGGCAGGCCCTTGTGCCCGTCGATTATCTGGATGGATGTTCGTGCAAGTGCCGAGGCGGAAGCAGTGCTCGCTACGGGCGATGACGCTCTTCTCGCCAATGGTGGCGGGCGAGGTCCTGTTTCGGCGGAATGGATGATCCCCAAGGCACTCTGGATCGCCCGCAATGAGCCAGAGATATTCGAGAAGGCAGAAACGATCTGCGAGTATCAGGATTTCATGACGCTGCGTCTGACGGGTGAGAAAGCCGCAAGTCTCAACAATGTGTCACTGCGCTGGCATTATTCGACAGATCGCGGTGGATTCCCTAAGACGCTTCTGGAGAAGCTTGGCCTCGAAGCGCTGTTGCAGAAATGGCCTTCGCGGGTTGCTGCGCCGGGTGAGGTCATTGGAAACCTCTGTGCATCGGCGGCGTCTGAACTTGGCCTTTCACAGAAGGTGAAAGTCGTTCAGGGGGGGGCGGATGCACTGATTGGCATGATCGGACTTGGTGTTGCCAAGCCTGGACAGCTGGCACTCATCACTGGCTCGTCGCACCTGCAATTCGGTGTTTCTGACAAGCCTTTGCATGCGCCGGGTATCTGGGGCAGCTATCCGGATATGGTCTATCCCAAGCGCTATATTATCGAAGGTGGCCAGACATCGACGGGTTCGATTATTGCATGGCTTGGCCGCATGATGAACGGCACCATGGATATGAAAGAGTTAAACTGTAAAGCCGCTACTTTGGAGCCGGGTGCTGACGGACTTCTTGTACAGGATCATTTTCAGGGCAATCGCACACCTTATACTGATCCGCTATCGCGCGGCGCGATCGTTGGGCTGACGCTCGCTCATGAGCCGCACCATATATTCCGCGCCATCATGGAGGGGATAAGCTTCGGCACCCGCGCCATTCTCGACGCCATGGCTGATGCTGGCTATCGGGGGCAGGAAATTACGGTTGGCGGTGGTGCCAGCGCTTCGCCGCTCTGGCTGCAAATTCATGCGGATACGGCTGGTCTGCCTGTCTGCGTGCCGCAGTCGCGCGATGCTCCTTCAGTCGGTGCTGCCGTCCTAGCGGCGCACGGTGCGGGACATTTTGCAAGCATCGATGATGGCATTGCGGCCATGGTCAAGCCGGGCACACGCATTGAGCCTCGCCCGCGTGAAACGGCAATTTATAACGAGATCTACCAGCAATATCGCGCCCTTTATCCGGCTTTGAAGTCCGTTCGCGCCAGTTGAGAAAACGGTTCAGGAGAAGATGATGCTTAAGGATTTTCAACTGACCGCGATGCGTTGGCGGGAGAAGTGACACTTGCCGAACTCAACGCCAAGCGAGCTTGCGCAGTGCAATTCTATGCTCTGGATGTAACAGACAAAGACGCGACTGAACGGGTGTCTGCCTGAAGATCGAGATACATCGTGTCTTTGAACAGAACTTCCGCGTCTATGGCGTTCGTAAGGTTGGTGAATTTGATCAAGCGTATGGGTTTGGCAGCGCGTGCCATGACAACGCTCTGAAAACCATGCCGGACGATCAAATCGGGGAAGTCGAGTGCCGCATCGAAAGCACGATTTCTCAAGAGGCATCCGGCGGCGAAGGCCCGACTGCTGTGCGAAAGTGGCACGATGCGTGGCAAGTCGCACAAGCTTCTCATCGTTGCAGCCGCATGTAGGCTTATCACTATCGTAAATGCCGCCCTCAAAACGGCAACCTCCTGGCGGACGGACCCTATCACATAAACACAGTTGTTAGAGCGTGTTTTCCTTGGAAAGCATGTATTTTTCGGCGGAAATCATGTGTTCCAGCGCGATTTTACGCGCATCTTCGCCTCTGTTCTCCATCAAAGCGGTTAAAAGCCGATGCTGAAAAAGTAGACCTTCTTCGCGGGACGCTGGCGTCGGATCGGCATAGATCGAGCGGGCGATGGGCATGTTGCGCAAGAGGTTATGTGTCAGGCCACAGATGAAGCCAAGAAGCCGGTTGGGGCAAAGTTGCGCAAGCTGTGTGTGAAAATCCAACTCTGCCATGCGCTGCTGAAACTGCTCATCCAGATTGGCTGGAGAACGATCGTAAAACCGCATTGTGCTCTCGAGCTTTTCCAGATCGTCATTGCTCAATTTGCCCGCAAGGGATGCTGCTATTTCTGGCTCCAGCAGTTTACGGATGGCATAGATTTCCTGCAGCCTGGGCTGATCGAAGAAGAAATAATTGCCGAGCATCTCCATCGCATGTTGCGCGGATGGTTCGGCCACGAAGACGCCGCCACCGGGGCCGGTGCGGGTAAACAGCAAGCCTTGTGTTTCCAGCGCCTTCATTGCTTCACGCACGGTGCCCTTGGCTGCCTTGAACTGGTCGATCAGGTCTTTTTCCTGCGGCAGCCGATCGCCGGGTTTCAGACGATCCGTCTGAATGACTTGCCTGATACGGTCGGCAATGATTTCAGGCCGTCGCTTCGCTTTGGTCAGCGATGCACCTTCAGTTTTGCTGCGGCTGTTGCGGGCCATGCCTTGCTATTCTCTTTTCATACGCGGTGCGCTGTCTATCAGCTGACGTGTATAGGCATGTTGCGGGTTGGCAAAAAGGGCTTCCGCTGTGGCTTCCTCGACGATTTCCCCATAATACATGACGGCGACACGGTCGCTGATCGCTTCCACCACTGCCAGATCGTGGCTGATGAACAGATAAGACAAGCCAAACTCCTGTTTTAGCTCGTTTAGCAGCAACAGCACCTGCGCCTGCACCGAAACATCAAGCGCACTCACCGGCTCATCCAGCACGATGATTTCGGCGTCTGCTGCAAGCGTGCGGGCGATAGCAATGCGCTGGGCCTGTCCGCCTGAAAACTCATGCGGATAACGCAACAAGGTATCCTTTGGCATCTGCACAGCATCAAGCAGTTCTTCCATGCGCTTCTGATGCTGGTTGCGATCAAGTTCCCCGAGTAGTTTCAGCGGCGTTTCCAGTATTTGGCGAATGGTCTTGCGCGGGTTGAGCGAGGCCACAGGGTCCTGAAAAACATATTGGATCATTTTGCCAAAAGCGCGCGGGCCAGAGCGGCGAAGTGCGCTCGCATCCTGACCAGCGATTTCCATCGTGCCATCACTTGGGTCTGTCAGGCCCACAAGCATTCGCGCCAATGTGCTTTTACCCGAGCCACTTTCACCGACGATGGCCAGTGTCTCGCCGCGTGCAAGATTGAGTGATACGGACTTGACCGCCTCAACGCTGTGGCGCTGTTTGCCGAAGAACGTGCGTCCACCGCCGAAAGTCTTGCTCAAGTTACGGACGCTGATTGCAGCTTGGCTCATGTGGCGGCCTCCGTCTGTTTGTGACTGAACAGCTTTGACACGCGTTCATAGAAGTTCTTGCCTTGACCGAGTTCCGGCACGCAGGCAATCAACCGCTTGGTATAGCTGTGTTGTGGATTGGCGAGCACAGCTTTGGCTGTTCCGGTCTCAACGATCACCCCGTCTTTCATGACGGCAACCCGATCACAGATTTCAGAGACGACACCAAAGTCGTGGGTGATGAACAGCAGCGCCATGCCACGCTCGCGCTGCAAATCGCGCAGTAATTCAAGAATGCGCGCCTGCACGGTCACATCAAGCGCCGTGGTTGGCTCATCGGCGATGATTATATCGGGGTCGTTTGCAAGCGCCATGGCAATGCCGACACGCTGGCGCTGGCCACCGGAAAGCTGGTGCGGATAATGACCGGCGCGTTCTTTTGCATCCGGAATGCCAACTTTTTCCAGCAATGCGATGGTTTCCGCCCGGCGTTCGGAAGTGCTGATAGATTTATGCGCAGCGATTGCTTCTTCGATCTGTTTGCCGATAGAGTACATCGGGTGCAGTGTGGTCAGCGGGTCCTGAAAAACATAGGCTACCTTGCTGCCGCGCGTTGCGGTCAGTTCGGTTTCCGTCATGTCGAATATGTCATCGCCCTCAAGATAGACGGCACCGCTGCGGATCAATCCGGGCGGGGATGCGACCAGCCCCATGATGGAAAGTGCCGTCACGCTTTTACCCGAGCCGCTTTCGCCAATCAGACCAAGACATTCGCCGCGATGAAGATGCAGCGAAACATTGCTCACCGCAGGGGTATAGCTGCCATTGTTGACGAAACCTGTTTCGAGCTTCTCGATGGTCAAAGCTGCGTCTGGCATACTTGCCTCGGGTGCGGTTCTGTTCCTGGCGATTGCGGTTGCCGACCCGGGACGGGCCAGAGCACCGGAGCGCAATCGGGGGTCAAGTACATCACGGATGCCGTCGCCCAGCACATTGAGGCTGATGACAATCACAAAGATCATCACGCCCGGCACGATGGAAACATGCGGTGCGGTGAACATCTGTGCGCGGCCTTCGCCCAGCATTGAGCCGAGATCAGCCTGTGGCGGCTGGGCACCAAGGCCCAGAAAGCTCAGACCTGCCGTTTCAAGGATCATCCAGCCAGCAGTCGTTGACATGGTGATGACGATCACCGGCAGGACATTCGGCAACACTTCGCTGAGCAGGATTGAAATATGGCCTTTGCCGGAAAGCCTGGCGGCATCGACAAATTCCCGATTGGCAAGGCCGAGTGTCGTACCGCGCACATTACGTGCAAAGAACGGGATATTGACCACGGCGATTGCATAAAGCGCATTCATCAGTCCCGGCCCAAGCGCTGCGACGATTGCCAAAGCCAGCAGGATATAGGGGAAGGCCATCAGCATATCGATGCCGCGCATCATAAGGTTGTCGGTGCGTCCGCCCGCATAGCCTGCGACGAGGCCAATGGCTGAGCCGATGACGGCGGCAATCAGCGTGGCTGCAAAGCCAACCGCGACCGAGACACGCGCGCCCCAGAGAAGGCGGCTCAGAATGTCGCGCCCGAGTTGGTCGGTGCCCAGCAAATGACCAGCAGAGAAGACCGGTTGCAGCCTGTTTGCAGGCGCTGTCACATCCGGATTTGGCAATGGCAGGACAGGCACGATGAGGATCAGCACGCAGATCAAAGCAAGCAGAAAAAAGCCGAAAGCTGCAAGACGATTGCTCATCAGCAGACGCCATGACGACAGGCGCGCCGGAGCTGTGAGCGTATAGGTTTCCGAAAGGGCGCTCATGTGCGTATCCTCGGATCAAGCATGGTTTGAAGAACATCGGCGAGCAGATTAAAAAGCACATAGCTGGCTGCCACGATCAGCACCCCACCCTGCACAAGCAGGATATCGCGGGTGGAAATAGCCTTCACCAGCATGGCACCGATACCAGGCCACTGAAACACGGTTTCGATATAGACCGCACCACCGAGCACGAAGCCTGCCTGAATGCCGATGACGGGAATGACGCTAACGAGGGCAGCGCGGAAGGCGTGGCCGTAAATTACCCGACGTTCGCTCAGCCCTTTGGCGCGGGCGGTGCGGATATAATCCTGACGCAGTACTTCGAGCATCGCACCGCGTGTCAGGCGGGCAATGACCCCGGCTGCGACCACTGCAAGCGTGGATGCAGGCAGGATCAGATGCCAGATGAGGTCTTTGAGATCACCACCGCCATAGACCGCATACATGCCCGACGCTGGAAGAATACGCCAATGAACAGCGAAGAGATAAATCAGCAGAAGACCAAGCCAGAATGATGGGATCGAAATGCCAGCCAATACGATGAATGTGATCGTGCGATCTGCCCAGCCAAATTGGCGAACGGCTGAGATAATGCCCGCGAAAAGCCCGAAGATCGAGCAAAGTACAAGCGCAACGCCTGCCAGAATGAGTGTGGCCTGAAACCGCTCCAGCACTTCATCGAGAACGGGACGATTCAGCACGAAGGAACGGCCGAAATCGCCGTGCAACAGATTGCCGATCCAGATGAAGTATTGCTGCACCAGTGGCTTGTCGAGGCCGAGATCACGGTTGATGCGCTCTACATTTTCTGGCGTCGCATACGAACCGAGCAGGGCCGTGGCGGTATCACCGGGGATAGACGCCATCACCAGAAAGACAATGATGGATAGTCCGAAAAGCACCGGAATGACTGCGACGAGCCGCTTGAAGATATAGGCTGGCATTGGCCCTCCTCTGCTTCGTTTTGGCAAAATTGCGCCAGCCGCTTTATGGCTGGCGCAATGCTTTATTGTTTGGTCACATCCTTGAGATGCAGCAGGAAGGACGGCTGGAGCTTGAAGCCCTGGACCGCTGCTGTTGTGACTGCATTCTGTTTCCAGTTGGCAACGAAGAGCCATGGCGCGTCGTCATGGACGATTGACTGGATTTCGCCGTAGAGCTTGCCGCGCTCTGCCTGATCCGTCGATGTACGCGCCTTGGTTAGCAACTCATCGACCTTCGGATTGGAGTAATAACCAGAGTTGAAACCGCCCTTGTCTGGAAGCGCCTCAGTGCGCAGCGTGAGATACGGCACCGTGTCGGGATCATTGGTCATCCAGGCCATTTCGGCCATATCCGCCTTGCCATCGAGACCGGAATTCACACGACCAAGGAAGGTGTTCCACTCATAGGTTTCAATTTTCACCTTGAAACCGACCGCCTGAAGATCGGCTTGAATAGCCGCACCCATGTTGATCGGGTCCAGCATCCCCGAACCGCCTTCGGTTACATAGAATGTGAGTTCCGGATTGGTGGCACCGGCTTCTTGCAGAAGCGCTTTGGCTTTTTCCGGATCATATGGGTATGGCTCGGTATTATCTTCTACCCAGTTGAACGCGGGCGGCACCGGGCCTGCTGCGACAGTGGCAGAACCTTGCAGAACATTGTCGACCAAGCCCTGCTTGTTGACTGCATAGTTTGCAGCTTGACGGACTTTCTTGTCTGCGAATGGTCCGCTTTTCGTGTTGAGAATGCTGAACCAGACATGCGGTCCGGCCTGTTCTACAACAGAGAAATTTGCGTCCTGTTTGAAAGTTTCAAGATTATCCGGCGGCACCTCGACCATAATGTCGATACCGCCTGCCATCATTTCAGCAACACGCGTGTTCGCATCAGTGATCGGGCGAAAGACGATAGCGTTCAATGTCGGTGCAGTGTCCCAATAGTCGGCATTGCGTTCCACCACAACACGTTGTCCCGATTGCCATTCGGCAAATTTGAATGGGCCGGTCCCCGATGGATGGCGGCCGAACTCAGCGCCATATTGCTCGACAGCCGCTGGTGAAACGATGAGACCGGTTGGATAGGCAAGGTTTGAAAGGAATGGCGCAAACGGCTCTTTCAGTTTGAACTCGACGGTGTTTGCGTCGACGGCATTGACGCTTTCGATGGATTCAAAATTGAAAGACAGAGGGAACGGTCCGGTATTGTAGAAAGGATGATCCTTGTTCAGCATCCGTTCGAAGTTGAACTTGACCGCTTCGGCGTTGAAATCGGAACCGTCGTGAAACTTCACGCCCTGTCTCAGCTTGAAGGTATAGGTCTTGCCATCATCGGAAATAGTCCAGCTTTCCGCAAGGGCAGGCTCTATTTCAAGGGTGCCATCCTTATAGCGGACCAGTCCATCATAGATGTTCACGAGGATGCGGAAATCGTTCGTAGCCGTGACCTTATGCGGATCCAGCGATTGCGGTTCGGCAATCTGCCCGACAATCAGCACATCAGGCGGTGTCTGCGCGCCAGCTTGAAAAGTCGCTGTGCCCAGAACCAGAATGGCCGTTGTTAAAACGGCGCGAAATAACCTCTTCATCAGTGGTTCCTTTCGTTTTTGGCCAGATCTGTCAGACTTTAATTTATAGGGAGAAAATGGCGTATATCAATAAATTATCATAATTAATTTACGTGCAAAGAAAAGGCGGGGTGAACCTGCCTTTTTTTATTTAATGTGAGAATTTCCAGCAAAAGTGCGTGGCGGGCACTCGCCGTGTGAACGTGAGCGAAACGAACGGGCCACGCCGTTTGCTTATGCCGCTTTTGGGGCGAGCAGTTGAGTTGGATAGTTTGTGTTGCGGGTTCCGGTCCGATACCAAAGCTACCAAACGTTTCATCGCAAATTGCGCGAAATGAATCATGATCTGCCTAGGGAAGGAAACCCTTCCTGACTATGTGAATGGTATTATTGCAGTTATAAATTTAAGAAACCATAATAAAATCAGCCTGTTGACTGTGTAGAACTTACTATGGAATCTGCAAGCTAGCTTGGACCAGAAAATCAAGGGAAATAGGCCACTGATTACGTGCGGCGGAGTTTGCTGGCTACCCCAAAACTAACCGCGTCTTGCTGCTCTTAGCGACAGCCTTCATGAACAGTGGTTCCCACGACCGGATATGGCTCTTGAGCAAGGCGGCAAGTTCTTCCTCGCCGCCACTGATCGCCAGCTCGGCGATACGATAATGTTCCGGTGCCGAAGCACGCTGCCGTTCGAATCCCTCTTCGGAGTCGTCACCATAGAAACGTATACGGTCACGTAGAGAAAACACCGTATCCGTCAAAATAGCGTTTCCGGCTGCGGCCGTCAGAATATAATGAAACTGACGATCTGCCTTGAGATAGTCACGAAAGTTCCTGTTTTCTACAGCCGCTGCAATCTCGTCAGCGATGGGTTTGAGTTGCGAGAGGTCCTTGTCCTTCATTCTTGCAACGGTTGTCGCAGCATGAATCTCCAAAACTTCGCGCATGTCGAAAATGTCGCGTGTTTCGGAAACCGACGGAGCAGTTACACGGAATCCCCGGTTACGGTGAGGCTCGAGCAATCCCAACCTCACAAGTTCCAGGAGTGCCTCACGCACAGGAGTCGTTGAAGTCCCCAAACTCTCTGCGATGCTTGGGACGGAATACATATTGCCCGGCAATGCATGTCCGGCAATTATCTCGCCACGTATCTGTTGAAACACTTGTTCCCTCAAATTGGCATCCTGAACCGTCATTCGGCGCTAATCCTTTCGCAGGCCTGTTTATGGGCATGCCTAATGTCGCGAAATTTGTCACGCATTATCAGCCAATTTCCAGGAGTGATACAAGCCGCGTAATTGCCTTTGCAACAGCACAGGAGCGGTCTTGCTGTCACTCCTGTTTGGTCGCTACTTCTTCACCAGCGGGCAAGCGCTCTGATCGAGCGGCAGGAAGATGTCGTCACCTTTGATCGTAGCGACAATCTCTTCGTAATCCCAGGGATATTTCGACTCCGAAGGAGACTTTACACGCGCGAGATACATGTCGTGCACCATGCGGCCATCTTCTCTGACTTTACCGCCATGTGCAAAAAAGTCGTCAACGGGCAGTTCTCGCATCTTTTGCGCAACCGCCTTCGCCTCATCGGTACCGGCTGCCTGGACAGCTTTCAGATAATGAGTGACGCTGGAATAGACACCGGCTTGGATACTGGTAGGCATCTTGCCGCCATGACGTTCGCCAAAGCGTTTGGCAAACGCGCGCGTCTCGTCATTGCGATCCCAGTAGAAACCGTCGATAAAGGAAATGCCCTGCGCCTGCTCAAGGCCCATAGCGTGAATGTCACTGAGGAACATTACCGGCGCCACGATCATCTGACCGCCCGCAACAATGCCGAATTCATTGGCTTGCTTGACCAGCGTTGACAGGTCGCGACCGGAGCCGGCAACAAGGATTGCCTCTGCACCCGATGCCTGAGCCGGAAGCAGAAATGCACTGAAATCCGGCGCATTCAGCGGATGGCGAACTGAGCCAGCCACTGTTGCTCCGGCGTCCTCGACCGTCCTCCTAGCAATGGCTTCGAGTGAATGACCGAAGGCAAAGTCGGAGACAATGAAATACCAGTTCTTCTTGCCCTGCTCGATCAGCGCCTTTACTGGCCCGACGCCGTTCGAATAGTTGTCATAGACCCAGTGAAAACCGGTCGGCGAGCACTTTGCACCTGTTAGATCCGTTGTGCCGGGCGACGTGAAGATTGCGATGCGGTTCGCCTCACGGGCGATGTCCTGAACGGCGAGCGCGATCGCGCTGTTCGTCAGGTCGACGAGTGTGTCGACCTTTTCGCTATCGATCCAGCGATGAGCGATGCCGGTTCCCACGTCCGCCTTCTGCTGATGATCGGCGCTGATGAGTTCGACCGGTTTACCCAGGACCGAATTGCCGAAGTCCTCAATCGCCATTTCTGCAGCGATTACTGAACCATTGCCATTCATGTCGGAATATACACCCGACATGTCGGTTAACACGCCGATCTTCACCATTCCGTCACTGACCTCCTGCGCATGGACAGGCCACGCAAAGGATACCGCTCCGACAGCGAGCGCGGCAAGAGTAAGGCGAATTCCCCTGTTTTTATTTATTCTCGTCATGCGAGCTACCTCCTGGTTGCAGTGGACGTTTTTAATCGGGTAGTGACGGTTTCATGCGCTCTGCGCGGCTTTGCCGGAGACAAGCGATGGAGCTGTGGTCTTTTTGCGTTCACGCGACGAGAGCCAGGAAATAAGTTCGCCGACGATGCCGCGACGGAAGGCCAAGATGCCAAGCACGAAAACGCCGCCCTGAATGATCGTGACCCAGGCACCGAACGCCGCGAGATAGTTCTGCATGGCAACCACTATGAAGGCGCCGAGCACAGGACCGTAGAGCGTGCCGACGCCGCCGAGGAACGTCATGAGGATGACTTCACCCGACATGGTCCAGTGAACATCTGTCAGGCTGGCGATCTGCGTGACGATTACCTTGGTGGAGCCGGCCAGCCCTGAGAGGGTCGCTGAAATCACGAAAGCAGCCAGCTTGTAACGTTCCGTGGAGAAGCCGAGCGATTGTGCCCGCGGTTCGTGATCGCGGATGGCTTTTAGAACTTGTCCGAATGGTGAGCGGATCAAGCCCGACAGGAACAGGAAGCCGCCGAGAAAAACTGCCAGCACAAAGATGTAGAGCGTGGTGGGATTGCCAAGGTCGAATAGGCCGAATAGTGCACCTCGTGGTACGCTGGTGATGCCATCTTCTCCACCTGTTTGCGGCAATTGCAGCGCAACAAAATAGATCGTCTGAGCAAGGGCAAGACTAATCATCGCGAAGTAGACGCCGCTGGAGCGTGTGCAGAGCCAGCCGGAAACAAGACCCAGCAAGGTCGCGCAGCCAGTTCCGGCAAGTATGGCAAGCTCCGGTGAGAATCCGAGAGTCTTGGCGGTATAGGCAGTGACATATCCTGCGGTGCCGAGGAACATGGCGTGGCCGAAGGAAACCAGCTTACCGTAGCCGGCCATCAGGTTGAAGGCGCAGGCAAAGAGGCCATAGGTCATCGCCTTCATCAGGAACGCGGGGTAGACGAAGACCGGCGCGAGCGCGAGACCGATCGCCATGGCGCCAAACAGGACCCAGCGAGTGAAAGGCGTTTCCCGGGCCAGAGCCGGTAAGGCAACGGACGTCGAGGCACTTTGCGTCTTTGCGCCGAACAGACCTGTCGGCTTGACGAGAAGAACCAGGGCCATGAGTACGAAGACGACGGTTGTCGATGCTTCCGGGTAAAATGCCTTTGTCAGGCCTTCGAGAATCCCGGCGGAGAAGCCAGCGATGATCGCACCCTTGATCGATCCAAGGCCACCGATGACGACGACTGCGAAAATGACGATCAGAATGTCTGCGCCCATTGTCGGGCTGACCTGAAGAATAGGTGCGGCAAGAACGCCTGCGAATGCTGCCAAGGCCGCCCCGCCACCATAAACGAGCATAATCATCAGCGGCACGTTGATGCCAAAGGCCTGAACGAGGTTCGGATTTTCGGTTGCCGCGCGCAGGTGGGCACCGAGGCGGGTCTTCTCGATCACGAACCATGTCGCAAAACAGACTGCGATGGAGGCAATGACTACCCAGGCGCGATAGTATGGTAGGAACATGAAACCGAGGTTCATTCCGCCGTTCAGTTCAGCCGGAATTGCATAAGGCAGGCCTGACGCGCCGAACCAGAAGCGGAACATCCCTTGAATGATCAACGCGAGACCAAATGTCAGCAGCATGCCGTAAAGGTGGTCTATGTGACTCACCCTTCGAAGGATGAACCGCTCGATGATCACGCCAACTATACCCACGATGAGCGGGCAGAGCAGGAGCGCAGGCCAATAGCCGATGCCCAGCGTGTTCAGCAGAAACCATGCGCCAACTGCTCCCATCATATAGAGGGCGCCATGCGCAAAGTTGGCGATGTTCATCATACCGAAGATGACAGCGAGCCCCAGGCTAAGGGTCGCATAAAAGGCACCGTTTATGATGCCTAGAAGCAGTTGCCCGAAGAGCAGCGCTGTCGGAATACCAAATATTGTCGTCATGTCGCTTTCCGTGCGTGCGAGGGACTAAAGGCCAAGGTAGCTTTGAATGGATGGCAGGCGGCGATCGAAATCGGCCGCAGGCACCTCATCGACAATCAAGCCGGTCTCGACGATGTAGTTGCGATCTGCCAGCGCGTGCGCAAAACCGACATTCTGCTCGACAAGAAGAATGGTGAAGCCGAGCGCCTTGAGCCTGATGATCGTATTTTCGATCTGTTTGATGATGATGGGCGCAAGCCCCTCCGTGGGCTCATCAAGCAGCAGGACTTTTGCGCCGGTCCTGAGAATTCGGGCGAGCGCCAGCATCTGCTGTTCGCCGCCAGAGAGCTTCGTGCCAGGACTGTCCATGCGCTCGCGCAGATTCGGAAACAGGTCGAATATGTCCTCGATTTCGAGGCCATTTGCAGCGACCCTGGGGGGAAGCATCAGATTCTCGCGCACATCAAGGCTGGCAAAGATGCCCCGTTCTTCCGGGCAGAAAGCGACGCCTTTTCGCGCAATCTCGAAAGTTCGAGCCGCAATCAACTCCTCGCCCTTATAGAGCACCGACCCCTTACGGGCAGCCAGGAGGCCCATAATCGATCTGAGTGTCGTTGACTTGCCGGCACCGTTGCGGCCAAGCAGTGCGACGACCTCACCTTCTGCAAGATGGAAATTGATGCCGTGCAGTGCCTTTGATTCGCCATACCAGGCTTCAAGCCTGCTGACCGTTAGGGCATTGCTCATCAGTGTCCTCCTCCTGTATATGCGGCGATGACGTCGGGCCGTGTCGATACTTCCGCGTAAGAGCCTTCGGCGAGAACCTGTCCGCGAACCATGACAGTGATTCGATCGGCGAGCCGCGAAACAACTTGCATGTTGTGTTCGACAAGAAGAACCGAGCGTCCTCTCGCTATCTGCTGGATAAGATCGGTAACGCGATCGATGTCTTCCCGCCCAAGCCCTGCCATCGGTTCATCCAGCAGCAGCACCTCGGGATCTGCCGCGACGGTGGTGGCGAGTTCGAGAACGCGCTTGCGTCCATAGGACAATCGGGAGGTCGCCATATCAGCTTCCTTCGCGAAGCCGAATTGTTCGAGAATCTCGTTTGTCCGCTCAACCAGCGCCTTGTTGCGGCGGGCATGACCTAGAAGTCGCCACTGCAACCCGCTGCGGCGCAGAAGCGCCAGCTCGATGTTTTCCCGCACCGTCAGAGCCTGAAAGACCGCCGAGATCTGGAAGGAACGCACGACACCGCGGCGGGCGATAGCCGCTGGCGTCATCACCGTGACATCGGTTCCTTCATGGAAAATTTGCCCCTTGGTCGGCCGCAGAAACTTGGTTAGAAGATTGAAGAGTGTCGTCTTGCCTGCGCCGTTGGGGCCAATAACAGCTTGCACTGCGCCCTCTTGCAGCGTGAAATTGACATTTTTAACAGCATAAAATCCGCCGAACGCAATACTGATGTTTCGTGCCTCAAGTACAGCCATGATAAAGTCCCTCCCTATTGTGGACCGCTCATACAGGCACGCCTGACGAACTCGCTTCATCCGAGGCGACGACAAGAGTGCTCTGCGGATTTGAAGGCAGTCACCCTTATTGACCTACGGAATCCCACGCATGGGTACCGCGCAATCCGTGCAAAAAATCTCTCGTTCCCCTAGATCGATCTTGAGGTCGATCCTATGTGATGCATCACAGTAATGCGCTACTAATATGCTGTCAAGCCATTCTTGATGTGCGATCGGCGCTCAAGGAGTTTCACTTGTAGCTTGACATCACGCAGCTTCCACGTTTCAGTAGTGCATTACAATAATGCGCTACTTGGATGAGCAAAACGTGACGGAAGAAATCGGCGGATATTGCACTCTTTGCAGGTCGCGTTGCGGCACCCTCAACACCGTCCGTAACGGTCAATTTGTGTCCGTCCGACCGGACCCCTCCCACCCCACTGGCAAGGCCATGTGCATGAAGGGGCGTGCCGCGCCGGAACTCGTCCACAGCCCGCACCGCCAGCTTCATCCGATGCGACGAACAACGCCGAAGGGATCAGTGGATCCAGGATGGGTTCGCATAACCTGGGAAGAGGCGTTGGCGGAAACCGCAGAGAAACTTGGCCGGGTGAAAGCAGAAAGCGGAGCCGAAGCGGTCGCGTTCTCTGTGACGACGCCCAGCGGCACGCCGCTATCCGACAGCATTGACTGGATTGAGCGTTTCATTCGTAGGTTCGGCAGCCCCAACACCTGCTATGGCACGGAAATCTGCAATTGGCACAAGGATTTCGCCCACGCTTTCACCTTCGGCAGCGGTCTGCCTCCAGCCGACTATTCAAATGCCGATACAATTTTGCTGTGGGGTCATAACCCTGCGAATACATGGCTTGCTCAGGCAAATGAAATCTCAGTCGGCCGCTCCCGGGGTGCGAAATTGGTCGTCGTTGATCCCCGTCCGACAGCGCTTGCCAAGCAGGCCGATGTCTGGTTGCCGGTGCGCCCGGGAACAGACGGTGCGCTGGCGCTCGGAATGATCCGGCTGATTCTCGACAACAATCTTCACGATGAACACTTTCTGCGAAACTGGACGAATGCGCCTCTCCTTGTCCGGCAGGACAACGGACTTCTTCTCCGCGAACAAGTGGTTTGGCCGGATGCCGTAACTGACCGGTATGTGGCTTGGGACGGGTGCCGTAACGTACCTGCTGCAATTGATAGTGACCGCGCTCTTCCTGCGGACAAGGCACAGGCATTGCAGTTGCGTGGAGATGTCGAACTAATCGATGGGGACGGGCAGCGATTGCTCTGCACTCCGGCTTTGGAACTGCTTGCACGCGCTGCCGCGCCGTACTGTCCTGAATACGTCCAAAGCATCACCGGCGTGTCGCCGGACGCTCTTGCAGCAGCAACCGAACTCATGAGTGCAGGGCGTCGCATCGCATATCATGCCTGGACGGGCATCGGCCAACACACTAACGCCACGCAGACTGAGCGGGCTGTTGCCAGCTTGTATGCGTTGTCAGGCAGCTATGATGTTGTAGGCGGCAATCGTGTGAGGCGCGGCCCCTTTTATCGGCCAGTCAATGAGTTGGATGCTCTCAGTTCCGAGCAGCTTTCCAAGGCGTTGGGATCAAACGAACGTCCTATTGGGCCACCCGCTACGGGTTGGGTCACGGCGCGGGATATGTACCGTGCGATCATTGAAGGAACTCCTTATCGGGTCCGCGCACTCATGGCTTTCGGCGCAAACCTGCCGGTTTCTCAAGCTGACAGCGCACTGGCGGAAGAAGCACTGAAGTCGCTGGAGTTTCACGTTCATTGCGATCTGTTCGAAACGCCGGCAGCGCGTTACGCCGACATATTCATGCCTGTCAACACGCCCTGGGAGCACGAGGGCATCCGTTTCGGCTTTGAAATCAGCGATGATGCAGCTTCCCTTGTGCAATTCCGCCAGCGCCTGGTCGAGCCGCGCGGCCAATCTCGTTCCGACAACGACATAGTGTTCGATCTCGCATGCCGTCTTGGTATGTCGAAGGAGTTCTTCGGGGGTAATCTGGAGGCAGGCTGGAACTATATGCTGGAACCGCTTGGGTTGACGGTAACTGCATTACGTGCGCAACCAGAAGGCATTAAATGCGAAGTCGATTGCCGCGAACGCAAATATCAACTTCCGCACCACGATGGCACCGACCGGATTCGCGGCTTCGATACGCAGACCCGACGAGTTGAGCTTTACTCGGAGCTTCTGCACCGCAATGGTCAGCCTCCTGTTGCGACATTCGTTCCCCCTGCGGAGGATGAGATCACGCGGCGCGACGGAAATGAGCGACGGTTTCCGCTCGTTCTCAGCTCCGCCAAGAATGGTTATTATTGCCATAGCCAGCATCGAAGCCTTGCCTCCCTCAGGAAACGGGCACCGGAACCGATCGCAGAAATCGGCCAAGGTCTGGCTCGTGAACATGGCGTCCACGAAGGCGACTGGATTCGCATCTCCACGCGAAATGGTGCCGCGCGTTTTGTCGCACGACTCGTACCCAATCTTGCTGATGATGTGGTGGTTGCCGAATTCGGGTGGTGGCAGGCGTGCCCCGAACTCGACCGCAGCATTCTCCCGATCCGGGGGGCGGAGAGCAGCAATGCCAATAACCTGATCTCGGCCGATGCTGTTGATCCGGTGAGCGGCTCGATCCCTCATCGCTCGTTTCGCTGCAATATTGAACTTGACCCTCTGACGGAACGGCGCCAAAGAGCCTGGCCCGGTTATAGCCCGTTTCGCGTGGTCAGGTCGACCGCTGAAGCGGACGGGGTTCGCGGTGTGGTATTCGAGGCCATGGATGGGAGGCAACTGCCCGATTTCCGGCCAGGCCAGCATATTCAGGTACGCATCGGCGACGGTACGAGTCGCGCCTATTCGCTGACTGGAGCCGCCCAGATCGACGGCCGTACACACTACAGTATCGCGGTCCGGCATCAAAAGGGCGTCGCTCCCGATGGCGCGGTTTTTGAAGGCAGGATGTCGAGCTACATCAACTGCCATATGAAGGAAGGCGACACCGTGGAGCTGATGGCCCCGTCGGGAAACTTCGTGTTGCCACGAAAATCGCAGCAGCCTCTGATCCTGCTTGCAGGCGGTGTCGGTATCACGCCGTTTATCAGTCTGATGGAATCGCTGCCGGACGGAGACGAGACCGAGATCTGGCTATTCTACGGTAATCTCAACAGTCGAACACATGCGTTTCGATGCAGGATCGCCGAACACAGCCAGCGCTTGCCGGGGCTGCGGGTTGTTAATCACTATGATGCCCCTTTGCCCTGCGAGGAGAAAGGTCGCGATTTCGCTAGCAGCGCCCGCATCAGTGCGGATGTAGTGCCCCAGCATCTCCTCGGACGTCAGCCGCGCATATACATGTGTGGGCCGCCCGGCATGATGAAAGCGTTCGCCGACGGCCTTGTTGCACGCGGCATTCCGCCCTTCGACATCTTCAGTGAGGTTTTCCGATCACCGCCTGGCCCGATCATTGATGATGGTCGGCAATACACAGTTACATTCTCGCAATCGCACAAGATGCCGGAAATATGGACGGCTGCCCATGGACCATTGCTTCAGTTCGCCGACAAGCTGGGCCTCAATCTGCCAAGCGGTTGTCGGGTTGGTCAATGCGAGAGCTGTGCCGTGCGTGTTGTATCGGGAACCGTCCGCCATCTGCACGGGACTGAACCCGATGACCCAGCTATCTGCCTCACCTGCCAGGCTATTCCAACCAGCGACGTCGTCCTCGACGTCTGAGGTTGCTGAATAACCATTATCTCTAATTGTAAAAGAGCAGAGAAATTGCAGCTGTCGCTTGGGTTGTGTTGCAAACGTTTCGTCAAGGATAGCGGTTGTAGGACTTCGGCTTTTCACCAACAGAGAATTTTCGATGGTTTCGTTGCAAAACCTTGCTGCAGGTAGAAACGAGCTTACCCTCGCACGCATAACGGGATCACGAGCTTATCAAAATGGCGACCTTTGAACATCGACAATCCCCAGCTCGCGGATGTCGCCGCCGATTACATCTTGTTGAGACACAACGAACTGGATCGATTCCGCGTTCCATAGATCTTTCCAGGATTTAGGAGGCGTCTTAACCTGATCCTTGTTGTAGGCTAGACCAAGCGATGATAGCACCCGCACTCATAGCCATTTTTCTGAAAGAAGCGGAGGGCGGATTATCAAACTCCGCAGCGGACTTGCATCGGATCTACAACGCGCTTTCACTTTGTGAGTAAACTTTCAACAAGGCATCTTTCAACGCTTCACGCGTGGCAGAAACCGTCATCTCAATATGACCTTGTAGAATGTTTATCCCCTGTTCGACATCTCGGGCCATTGCCGCGGCAACAATGTTCGAATGGGCAGATATCAACTTTAGATCATGTGTTGAGTGTTCAATTTGGATTCGCCGAATGAAGCGTATTCTTGCATTGATTGACTCTAATGTATTCACCAGTTCAGGATTGCCGGATAACTCCGCTATAAGCAGATGAAAGCCTTCGTCAGCAGCCAAAATTTCATCCGGGGGCTGATCATTATAGCCTTCCTTTTGAGAATCCCAATAGTCTTTTAACCGCGCAAGCTCGACATCATTCGCCCTCTGGCACATGAGCCGAAATGCTGCGCATTCGATAATGATTCGCAATTCGTAAAGATCAAGCAGGCCTTCAATGTTAAGGCTTCGCACAAAGAATCCGCGGTTTGGCGCCGCCGATACGAAGCCTTCCGAAGCAAGGCGATTCAAGGCTTCGCGGATGGGGGTTCTGGAAACGCCCAGTCGACGGGAAAGCTGCACCTCATTGAGACGTTCTTCAGGCTTCAGTCGAAATTCCACGAGAAGCTGACGTATCGCTTTATAGGCTTTTTCGCTGCTGTCGGCAGATCTGCGCACATCAGTATTAGGTGAGATTTCTGCGGTATCGAGCGTTTTTAAGGTTTCTTTCATAAAATCTCTTGCCTATGCTGATTCATTGTGTGGACACTTCTAAATACACTATTGCTGTTTAGTCCAGCACCGCGCAAAAGTCACGATCTTCATTGCGGGGTAAAAATGTTTCTCGGTATTCTCGGTGTAGGTCATCTCGCAACCACGATTGTCTCCGGCCTGTTGCGGTCTGGTTTCGATGCAAAAAATATAATCCTTTCTCCCCGTGGCAAAGTCAAAGAGCTATCAGACTTGTACGGTATACGTATAGCAACCGATAATGCCAGTCTGGTTGATATGGCGGATGTCGTCCTCCTCGCCGTACGCCCGATGGATGCAGCAAAATCCACTAAAGGACTTCCATGGCGTAAAGAACAAATCGTCATCAGTGCGTGTGCGGGTGTTGCGATTGAAAATATACCGGTAGTGCCAGCGCGCGTTGTGCGCGCGATGCCATTAACTGCCGCAGCAATTAATGCCAGTCCCACGGCGTGCTTCCCGCCGATCCCCGATGCAGTTGCAATTCTGAAGCATTTGGGGCCAGTGATTGCGCTCGCAAGTGAAGCTGATTTTGAAGTGGCGACGGTGAATGCCGCCGTCTATGGCTGGGTACAGGATTTGATCCGCCAGACGACTGAATGGTGTACAGAAAAAGGACTGAGCGAACCGACCGCGCGGCAGTTGATTGCAAATACTTTCATCGCTGCGGGCCGTCTGATCGATGAGAAGCCAGACCCTGTTTCGCAGCTTCTTTCAGAGCTTGTAACCCCCGGCGGCATTACCGAGCTTGGCTTGAATATATTGTCGGATGGCGGACAACCGGCCATTTGGAGGGATGCTTCCGAGGCCGTATTGTCGAAGTTGACTGAAAAACCGGAATAAAACAAACAGCAAAGCTGCAAAACGCAGCTTCTAGGCGCTTTCGGGTTCCAAACTCCCTTGAGTCGACGGATAAACAGAGCCACCCGCTGCCTGATCCGTTGGAGTAACAAGCATCTTCGCAACATCGACATGTTGTGGAAGACGCAATGCATGTACAAGCACCGATGCAATATCTTCAGGACGAAGCGGTCTTTGATGCGTGTACATCCGATTGCGCAACTCTTCCTGATCGCCACCAAATGCCTGAACATAAAATTCCGTCTCAACGCGACCAGGAGCAATTTCGGTGAGCCTTACACCCGTGCCAGCAAGGTCATAGCGCAGAATTTCACCTGCTTGCGAAAGCCCGGCTTTCGACGCGCCGTAGGTTGTGGTGCCCGGAAACACCGCCGTAGCGGCTGTGCTGGTCAAGTTGAAGATGTGCCCCGACTTTTGCCTGATCATGTGGGGCAATACAAACCGGATTAACTGCAACGGCGCAGTTAGGTTGAGCTCGATAGTTTCGACAGTTTCCTCAGCGCTCTGTTCGTGCAGGGGGCGGACCGTGGCCAGCCCACCTGCATTGTTTACCAGAACGTCAATAGGAGTATCCCCGAGTTGCTGCGCGATTGCCAGATGATCGCGCACATCAGCGACAACGGGCCTGTACTTTGCGCCAAATTTACTGGCCTGCTTTTCCAGAGCCGAAAGATTGCGCGCCAGTCCGAAAACTGTCAGTCCTTCCTCAATCAGCTTTGCCGTAATTGCAGCGCCGATTCCTTTTGACGCACCGGTCACAAGAGCTGTTTTATAGTTCATGACAATCCTCCCAATATTCCGATTATAATGCGCCGCGTTCTGCGACAGCCTTCAGGATATCGATCAGCCCGGCATCGCGTTCTGCTTTCAGTGTTTCCGGTGTCCGCTCTTTCACTGCATCATTGGTTGACGAAGCGACAATTCTGATCGTTTCAGTATCCAATCTGGCATCGAGCAACGTATCCCAGATTGCCTGATAGGTAGGACCATACTTGACCAGAAAATCCTCAATGTTCTGTGCGTTCAGGCTGTTTGCGATAAAAGACCCCTGCAAGGTCCATTTGGGGCCGGGGCCGTAAATGAAAGCACGATCCACATCTTCCACTGTCGCAACCCCTTCACGTACCAGTGCGATAGCTTCACGCCACATAGCCCCCATCAGACGTAATGCCAGATGACCGGTCACTTCCTGATTGAGAATAACGACCTTTTTTCCAATTTCTTCATAGATCGCCTTGGCCTTCCTCAAGTTCTCCGAATCTGTCGCCTGTCCACCGACGACTTCCACCAATGGCATCAAATGAACCGGATTAAACGGGTGTCCAAGGATGACACGTTCGGGATTGCGGCATTCACTCTGCATTTCCGTAACCAGCAAAGCAGACGAAGAAGAGGCAATAATGATATCGTCTTCAATATGCTCTTCGATCTCGGCCAGCAGCTTTCGTTTCAAATCCAGCTTCTCCGGGCCATTCTCCTGCACAAACTGAACGCCTGAAAGCGCGGCGGCCACGGACGAAAAAAAATCGATGGAACCGGGTTCGCGTTGCACACCTTTGAGAGCATCCAGATCCGCTAACAGTGCAGGCAAGATGTCC
Source organism: Falsochrobactrum tianjinense (assembly GCF_019100495.1). Lineage (GTDB taxonomy): Bacteria > Pseudomonadota > Alphaproteobacteria > Rhizobiales > Rhizobiaceae > Brucella > Brucella tianjinense. The sequence goes on from NZ_JAHRVA010000001.1 coordinate 271,110, forward strand.
TTATGATAGTCCGCGCTGTTATTAATGGGGTCATATACCCGCACTGGATGTCCGGCATGTGCAAAGGAGGCCGCCCAGCGTTGGCCGATTACGCCAAAACCGATTATGCCAATCGTTAACTTTGTCATGATTTTGCTACCTCCGCTGGGACGGCTGCGCGGAAAGCTTCATTCACGTTATTCCATGGGATGAGCAGATCGAGCCACGCGCCGATGCGCCCCGCGATCAGAATCGACTCATCGATCAACTCAGCGAAGGGAACGGCTTCCTTCATGGCTGCTTCCAGTCGAAACAATGTGGCGGATGTCTCACTCAGATGGCAGAAATCCCGCAATCGCGTCGCGGCCTTGTTCAGAACCAAAGCTGCGGTGTGACGCAGTATATTCTGGTCAGTCTGATTGGCTTCAGCCCTTATCCACCAGAGCAGTTCGTGCAAAACTCGTGCTTCGGATTCCGCTGCAAAGACAGGACCCGCCGGATGCATGATGGCGCGCGATTGCGTGAGGTGCTGGATTTCTTCCGGGCAAGACATCCACAATGCTTTACGAGCACCGATAATATCTTCAGGCAATGAGGACTGCGGCCATTCCGGCGTATTGGCCTTATCAGCGTAACTTAGCGAACCGTCAAAAATTTTCTGGCCTTGCTCGGCCTTGAGGGCTTGTGCCAATTCGGCAATACCCTCGACAGGGGCATCAAGATGTCCGAGAACCGTAATCTGTGCAGTTTCAGCCTGCAGCGGCGCAAAGGTGATCTCCAAAAACTGCCGAACCGGCCAGTAAATGAACGCACCGGGTTTTGCGGCGAGTACATGGGTTGCACCTTCTACATCTTCGACAAAAGGCGCGTGCCAGTAGATATGGCTACCAGCGATCTTTGGCGTATGCAGTTGCAGAGTCATGGGAAGCGCGTTCAGAACAGCCTTCTGAGTGCGCTCGGCCTGACCACTCATTCGCACCGGCCAACTTTGACCCTGCACGGAAAATATCAAATTCATGTTTATTTCTCGGTATGAAAGAAGGAAACCGGCTTGAGAATCTGATTGCGCATATCCGAGAGATAATCTGTCTCAATCACCTTACGACGATAGTCCTGCCATTCTGGATCGGCTTCCATCCGGTCGCGGCGGGTTTCACGGTCAGCGAGACTGTCATACTTCCAAAGATGGACGGTTCTTGAAAGGTCGCCGATATGAGTCTGGAAGAAGCCAAAGGGCTCACCGAGATAATGGCGCTGCATCGGCAGGCCGATCTCTTCATATAGGTTCAGAAACTTAGGCAGCATATTGGGACGGGCAGTATAAGTACGATGATCGAAGATCATGGCGTCTTCCTCCAGAGCTAAGTCGGATAAGTTCGTGCTAATTCGCACTCTTTATGGTTTGCGTAATAAGACGTGCCGTCAGTTCCGATGCTTCAAGCTGTGGTACATGACCGATGCCATCCAGCAGGTGTGTTGCGACATGACCCGGAACGCGATTGCTATGCGAAACGGGAATGACATGATCGGCACGCCCCCAGATAGTTCGGGCTGGCACTTGCAGATTTTGTAAGGCTTTCAGAATATCGAATCCCTGCGTCCCGTCGGGGAACAGCCGCAGAGCCAATGAGGAAAGCCCTTCCTGAACGCCTGCATTCTGCATTTGCCGCAGTGCAGCGCGTGCATATCCTTGCGGCAAGCTGGCTGGATCGCTCACCATGACCGTAAGCCAGCGTTCAAGCGCTTGCTCTGTGGTGGAGCGCGCCAACCCATTGATGAAATCGATGTTGATTTCCGGCCCCAATCCGCCCGGCGCCAGCAAAGTTGCTGAACGAACTGAAACTTTACCAAAGGACGTCAGGCCCAACGCAACCGCACCGCCAAGCGAATGGCCGACAATATGGGCGCGATCGATTCCCATTGCTTCCAGACGGTCCGAGACATCGAAGACGATATCTTCAAAACTCGTCACGGATCGCTCTGCCTCAAGGCCGTGACCCGGCAGATCGAGGGCCACAATGTCATATTCGGAAGGCAACAACGATGTTACCTGCCGCCACGACGAGCGGTCCGCGCCAAAACCATGCAGCAATACGACCGGATCGACGGGGCGCTGTTGAGTGCCGGCTGACGAAATTGAATGAACCGGCTGCGGAGGGGCCACGGCTTTGGGCGAAGCATTCAAAACGGCAACAACGTCACGTTGTTTTATCCGGCCTTTCGGACCGGTTCCTGCGATTCCCGTCAGATCGAGGCCCGCATCTCTGGCGACACGCCGGGCAAGTGGGCTCGCTATAACACGTCCGCCCTTTTGTTGAGACTTCACGGGTACTGGCTGATCCGGTATTTTAACCGGTTGAGCACGGCCTTCTGCAAGTGATGCGCTTTTTTCCGGCTCCTCGACCTGAGAAGGCTCCGTGTCCGAGATTGTGCCTAGAACTGCACCCAGGGGCGCTTCCTGGCCTTCATCGAAGAAAATTTCAGCGAGCCAGCCATCGCGGTCTGCTTCGATTTCCGTGGCAGCTTTGGCCGTCTCGACTGTAACGATCAACTGTCCGGCTTTGACCGCTGCGCCGGGCTGGACCGACCAACCCAATACGACAACGGATTCCATATATTCGCCACCGGCACTCTCAATGCTTATTGGGTGGTTTGCCATAATAGCTCCCGTTTATTTTAGCGTTGCGAGTGCGGCTGCATGAATTTTCTCTGCATTTGGCAGCATGGCGATTTCCAGCGGTTCCGAATATGGGATCGGCATGTCCGGCAGAGTAACCCGTGCAACCGGCGCATCCAGATCATCAAATGCATAGTCCATGATCGTAGCCGATAGCTCAGCCGCATAGCCGCAGAAACGCCACCCTTCATTGACCACCACAGCGTGGTGCGTTTTGCCGATGGAGGCCTTTATCGTTTCCAGATCGAGCGGCCGCAGCGAACGAAGATCGACGATTTCAGCTGATACGCCGTCCTTGGCGAGAAGTTCCGCCGCTTTATTGGCCTCAATAACCATCTTTGAAGTGGCGAATATCGAAATATCGCTGCCTTCGCGTATGATGGCTGCCTTCCCTAGCGGAACGATGGCATCATCGTCGGATACTTCGCCGCGCACATTGTATAGGAGCTTGTGCTCCAGGAAGATCACCGGTTGATCGTCACGGATCGCTGCCTTCAACATACCTTTTGCATCGGCTGGTGTGGAAGGAGCGACAACCTTGATGCCCGGAATATGCGCAAGCATGGAATCAAGCGCCTTGGAGTGCTGCGCGCCTGCGCCTGCGCCGCCGCCGCCTTGAGTACGCAGCACGAACGGCATTTTTACCTGTTCATTCCAGATATAATTATAAATTGATGCCTGATTGACCAGCGCATCAAGCGTAAGCGGAATAAAATCCGCATACATAATCTCAAGAACAGGCCGGGTTCCTGTCATAGCGGCAGTCACCGCCATGGCAGTCAGCGCCTGTTCGGAAATTGGCGTATCGCGGACTCTATTTTCGCCAAATTCCTCCATCAGCCCCTTGGTGACTTTAAAAACACCGCCATACCGGCCAATATCTTCACCAAACAGAAAGACTGAAGGATCTGCGAGCATTTCTTCCCGAAGAGCAGCATTGAGTGCTTCGGCATAACGCATAAGGGCCATATTCAGTGCGCCTCGCTATAAGGATTGCATTTTTCATCGACGCTGAACTGCGGCAAAGGATCGGCTAATGCGGTCGCAAAAGCTGTTTGAATTTCAGCATATGCGCTCTGTTCGACCTCAATGAGCTTCGCTTCTCCAACCTCGTCCAGCAGAACCTTTCTGGAGAGGATTAGCGGATCGCGTTCTTTCCAATGGGCGATATCCTCAGGTTTCTGATAGCCGCCCATATCCGATGTCGAGAAGCCCTCAACGCGGTAGGTCTTGCACTCGACCATGCCGGGGCCTTCGCCGCGACGTGCGCGTTCAACCATCGCGGAAACCGCGCGGTACACGGCAATGGCGTCATTACCATCAACGATTTGTGCTGGCATATCGTAACCGGCAGCACGCATGGAAATGTCCACAACTGGTGATTGGACTTCAGTCGGAACGGTCAGCCCGAACTGATTATTCTCGAGCACGAAGACGACTGGGAGCTTCCAGAGACCAGCCATATTCATGGCTTCATGGCAGATGCCGGTCTGCGCGGCACCATCGCCAAAAATGCACATGGCAACGCTTTTCTGGCCCAATACCTGCATCGACAGCGCCATACCAGTCGCTGCCGGAATCCCGGCACCGACAATTGCATTGCCGCCAATCACGCCCTTTTCCGCATCCGCGATAAGCATATGGCCGGCACGTCCAGCGCAGGCGCCAGTCTCCCGCCCAAGAATCTCGGCAATGACCGGATAAGGATCCATGCCTTTTCCAAGATAAACAGCATGCCCACGGTGAGTTGTGGCAACTTTATCGGTTGTTTCAAGAACAGCAGTGGATGCTACACCAACGGCCTCCTGTCCGTCGCAACGATGAATAGGACCGCGTGTGCGCCCTTCTTTGTGCAACGTGCCCAACCCTTCTTCTAGATACCGCACGAGCAGCATCTTTCGATAAATCTCGAGGTGTTCCTCGGTTGACGGAGTGTTTTTCACGAATGCCTCCATAGTATTGCTGTATTAAATACAAAAGTGTCGACACTTTACAAGCGTTTGTGCAAGATTACCTCAACAATTTTACAAAGGAGAGCGCTTGCATCTGGAAAATAAGGTTGCGATCATCACGCCATTGCCGGGACCGGCACAAACCGTTCGGTCACGTCAATATTCACTGTCGATGGCGGAATGACTGCGTGGTAAAATCCACCTTTCCTGAAGCAGATGGAAATATCTGTCTTAGCGTAGTCAACATGGAATCAAGGTCTGTACACGGGAAGTAACCGAGATCGGCGATTTCTTGCGAAACCTCCACGGGAAGCCCTGAGTTGGAATCCTTCGGGATCTCATTCAGTCGCCCGCCGATCAATACCGGAAGATCGAGGTTCCATTTCTCCATCACAGCCTTCACGGCTTTTGCGTAAGTAAGGGCAACACCGTTATATGTGCTGAACGCGATAACATTTGCACCATTCTCCATAGCGGATGTGACAAGTATTTCGGGATCGATGGCAACACCCGCATCAACGATGCTGATTTCAATTCCAGCCAATGCCTGCTCGACCAGATATTTGCCGTGCTCATGGACGTCTGTGGTTCCAATGCAAAGGGTGATGGACTTTGCTTCGGCAAACGGGGACTGGGAAGCAACCCAATGCTCAGCTTTCTCGTTGAGTTCGCGTGCCCATTCCGCATGAATGAGCGGCTGGCGTCCGCGTGCACCCATAATACCGGGACCAAAGAGCGCTTCCATACGCTTGGGTCCCATGCGTCGAATCGCCAGCAAAAGAGCTGCCGGATCTTTAATGTCGACCCCGCGTTCTTCGAGGCCCTTGAAAACGGATTCGGCAAATTGCTTACCGCCTTCGACAAGCGTATCGGCCATCCCCTCAGGTTTAGACCAATCATAGACCGGGTTATAATAAGGCGCATGCAAAGTCAGACGATGGGCGAATGTCTGAGCATCAATAATCTCGTCAACGTCTGGAATACGCTGGTTTTCGGTCACAGGCACCGGATTGATTGCATGACCGCTTGGCCAGCGACCAAGCGCCAGAATGTCAGCCAGAAGATAACTCGCGAGGCTGGCATAGTTACCAGCAGACGTAGACTGATAAGCAACGGTGTTGCCAAAAATCATAGTACCGGGCGTGTCATTCACCCGCTGGAGAGCGGCATGAAATGCCGTTCGCGATAGGGGGTCACTGAAATGATGCCCATAGCAGTGAGACATCTTCGCACCGATCAAGTCTTCAATGATGTATTTTTCGATCAGCACCATACCAAGCGCACAAGCCATATCGATAAACAGCCCGGCAAAGCCGTCATCCAGATTGGAGTGGACCAGGACTTCTGCGTCCTGCGCCGCGATTAGGCCAAGTGCGATAACAGTCGCTTCTGTCGTTGCAACATCGTCGTCCCAGTAAGGGAGACGGAACGTGAAATATTGGCCAAGATTGCCCACAGCGGTAGCACCGGCCGCAAGGGCCGCGCGAGTATTTTCAACAGCGCCGGGCAGACCGAGCATGAAGTCGCCAAAGTGAGCAGCCGCCGGGGCCGCATTGGTGATACGAGCAAAATCCTCCGGTCCCGAAAGAACGATCCCGGTGCCGCGCGATGCTTTGGCGCGCATGGCTTCCGGATAGCCCATTGACCAGTCGAGCGTGATGCCGAAGCGGTCTACGGTTACGCCGCTCTTCATGCAGGTGCCATGGACTTCGGCAATTGCCTCGATTGTACGATTAACGTCGCGAAATCCGATATGCGCATGCTGCATTACCCGCTTCTCTGCAGTTGCCTTGCGCTTCCATGCCATTTCAGATGGCACATTCATTTCCGTAAGGAACCGGCACGACCCTACGCGCCAGTCGCGAGCCATTGCACGGCCTTTCGCGAGAAGATCGATGCCGGGCGTCAACCGCGGATCGGTCAGATTAAGGGGTGTTTTAGGAGTGCTCATAGTATCCAGCCACCTGCCTGATGAACTGTTGAATCACAGATGCAAATTGATCTGGATTTGCCAATGGGTGAAAATGCGCGCCCGGCACGGTCACAAAAGTCGCGTTCGGTATGGCGGTAGCGACCGCCTCTGTAAGCGCAGGGGGCGTCAGTATATCGTCGGTGGCGGCAACAACCTGAACCGGGCATTGAATCTTTGGCAGCTCCGCCAGCCGATCATGATCCAGCAACATCCGAATACGCGCGGCGGTAACTGAAAACGGTGCCAGATTTTCATGGGCAGCGGCAATTCCCTCAATACACGTGTCGCGGTTTTGTTCCAGCCATTCTGCCGTATGCCCAAATATAAGGGTCATACGCTGATATGTTTCTGCCAGCCCCGCATCCATCATTTCCGCGCGTGCGTTAAACAACATGCGAAAACGCTCATCGGATCGGGCCCATGAACTGCTGATCGTGTAGCTTGAACCAATATCAGGATGGTCAAGTGCAATGACCTGTGCGATTGCGCCGCCGGTCGAGTGAGCGACAACATGCACGGGGCAGCCAAGCTCACGCACGATACCAACGATATCACTGGTGATAAGGGGTATGGAATACGGCCCGTCAGGTCGATCACTTTGCCCTGCACCCCGGTGATCGGGAACGATAAGCCGGAAATTTTCTTTCAACCTTTCGACGACACCGTTCCAGAAACGGCCATCGCCGCCAAGCCCCGGAATGAGGATGACGGAAGGACCCTGTTCACCAAAGATTTTATAGTGGATGCGGCATCCGTCTTGCGCAAGGTAATATGCCATCAGTTCATCCCCTTCGGGTGCAGAAATTTCCGCAAAGCTGATGCAAGGCTAAGCGCCGTTATCGTCGAGGTCTTGGGGTTGACTGGCGATGGAACGTTTTCGAACCGCATAAATGCGGTCCCTGCTGCACTTTCGGCCTCAATTTCATGCGTATTGCCTTTGGCTTGAGGGTCAACCACAACGCGGACCGTCAATGTGGCTGGGCGCGCTGTAAGGGCAAGAGTTAAGGCAGCATTAAGATTCTTGGGATAAAGGCGTGCTGCTTCCGCTGGCGAACCTTCGAAGAGGGTAACGGGTTTGGTTGCGCAAACCAGATTTCTTTTCTCAAGCTCCGCTTTCCAAGCCGCAGGCGGCTTTCGCGACGTATATCGTATGCGGATATCTTCAAGCGATGAAATAGCAGAAAGATAATCAAGCCCCCCGATGGCGCCGGAGGGAATTATCAATGAAGCATCTGTTTTTTGGCATGCGCGGGTGAGTGCCATCAAAAGATCTTCATCCGCAAAGGCTCCCACGGACGCGACAATGACAGGGATGCCTGCTCCAAGTAAAGCAGGCCCGTACTCTGCCAGAGCCGTTTGGCCCGCAGCTTCAATCACGACGCAGGGTCGGGTTTCGATCAGCGCTGAAATTTCATGTACAAACCGGATATTTTGCTGCGCACGATCCGCGTGAGCAGCAGAGCGCGTTAAAACGGTCCATTCAATTCCGGCATGTTGGGAATTGAGCAGCACCTCACGCGCAATCGCCCCAAATCCTATGAGCCCAACTTTGAAAGGTCGCAGAAAATCTTGCTGAAGCTGCGGTGCCATGGAGTGCTACTTGCCCTGTTTTACGGGATCGAACTTGTCGGAAAGATTCGCGCCAAATACGGTTTGGCGTTCGATCTCCAGTACATTTTCGGGACGAGGGAAGTTGGAAGGAACCTTGTCTCCCGGAGTGCGCGGCTTTCCGATCAAACGGAAGAAATGCTCCAAACCATTTGGAATAATAAGCCAGACCCACCGTAGCGGTGTTTCACCATCGTTGATAAACATGTGCCGTGTTGACTTGGGAATAAACACAGCGCTATCGGGACCGAGTTCGTATTCCTCGCCAGCAATGACCGTGCGCCCTTTGCCTTCAATGACAAAGACCGCCTCTTCATGTTCTTCATGCGTGTGCTCGCGAACATATCCGCCGGGCGCAAGAGACTGCGTTCCCATGCCAAAAGGATTTTCCATTCCAACAATATGCGGTGCCAGTGCAACGCTGACATAGCCATTCGCCGGCACTGGCTGCCAATAGCTTTCCCGGTGCGCGGGACTGGAGACATGGACTCCAGCAGGTGCGGTTTCCGTGCGGATTTGTTCTTCCATCATTCAGTTCCCGTTTATTTATTATCAACGATGCGCGTTATGGAATGGTAATCGTCAAAAAGTGTCGACACAAGAGTAGACAGATAAAAAATTCTTGGTCTATACTCGGCTCATAAATGCAGGGGATTATAATGAATAGCTACGATGTAGTCGTGATCGGCACCGGATCAGCAGCTTGCTCGGCTGCTTTGAGGGCCGCGAAAGGTGGGCTGAAGGTTCTGGCAATCGAGAAGACTGCCAAACTCGGTGGCACGTCGGCTATGTCAGGCGCAGGCGTATGGATACCTGCAAACCATATCGCCGCCGCAGCGGGCGTTGCAGACAGCCAGGAAGAAGCGCTTGCTTATTTGCGCGCTATCCAGCCTGCTGATTGGGGTGACAAGGAAGATATTCGTCATACGGCATTTGTCAAAAATGCGCCCGTAATGTTGAAGTTCATAACGGAGAATACCCCAATCGACTTCAGGCTCATCAATGAGCCTGACCCATATGTCGAAGCCTCCGGAGGCAAAAAATACGGGCGAATGATGTCGCCGATGCCATTAAGCCGCAGACTTCTTGGAAAATATACAAGCAAAATTCGACGCTCGACATTGCCGCACGGCTTTACCTATCAGGAAAACGTTAATCTCGATCTTTATCACACGCCATTCCGTGCAGGATTGAAGATGTGGCCCAAGCTTCTTTGGCGGTGGTTGCAAAATGCCGGTGCACAAGGCACGGCATTGATGACAGGGTTAATCAAGGGATGCCTGGATTCAGGTGTCGAGTTCAGGCTTGAAACCAGAGCTGTGGGACTTGTTCAGGATGAAACCGGGCGAATTACCGGCGTAGAAATCGATCATGGCGGCAAGCGGGATACTGTTTCTGCCCGTCGAGGGGTGGTCATTGCGTCAGGTGGTTTCGAATGGGACAAAACCATGCGGGAAAAATATTTTCCCGGCCCGTTCGATCGCATCGGAACGCCAACGGGCAATGAAGGCGACGGCCAGAAGATGGCGGAGTCGGTCGGTGCTCATATGGATCATATGGAGCAGGCGAATGTCTATGCTTGTTTGCCAACACGTTACGAAGGCAAGCGTTATGGCCTACCGATAAACTTCCTCTATGAGCCGCATTCCATTGTCGTGAACCGCTACGGCAAGCGGTTCGTGAGCGAAGCGCATTTCAACAGCGGTGAAGCTATCGATTTGCGAAATCCGGATGGCTCACCTGTTCATCTTCCATGCTTCGTGGTTGGCGACCACCGCTATTTAAAGGCGTCGTTTCCATTCCGCTGGTATGCCGCCTATGAGCCGGAATGGGTCCAGAAGGCCGACACGATTGAAGAACTTGCATCGAAGCTTGGTCTGCCCGCAGATGAGTTGCGAAAGACGATCCAACGCTGGAACAGCTTCTGTTCCAAAGGGCGCGACGAAGATTTTCATCGAGGCGAGACCTATTGGGAGGGGAAAAAAGATGGTTCAGGCAAGAACGGAGTACTTCGCCTTAAGCCAATCGATAAGCCGCCTTACATCGGCATGTCGCTGAATCGTTCCATCATCGGCACAAAAGGCGGTCCCCGAACGAATGAAATGGGCCAGGTCCTCCGTGAAGACGGCTCCATCATCCCCGGCCTCTATGCGGCGGGGCTGGCGATGGCCAATCCGATCGGCACGCGCGCGGTTGGCGCTGGCACCACGTTGGGTCCGAATTTGACGTGGGGGTTTATCTCGGCCGAAACAATTCTGAAGCAGAACAGCTAGGGTCGCAGGAACTGATCCCATATGACTACGGTCTATTGGCGCGCCTCAGAATGCACCCTTCGAAAACGGTCCCGCTTGAAAGCGCAGACACAGTGAGGCACTCGCCTAAAAAAATGAACGCAATAGTGTAGACACTTTCTTGACGTGAAAGAAAATGTCTGCTTCCTTAGCGTTACCGAAAGTTTCAACCAAAACCATCAAGGGGAATAAAAATGAAACGGTTTGTTGCAATTTGCTTGGGAGCATCGTTGTTTGGAGGACAAGCTCTTGCGGAGGACGTTACAATTGGATTGTCTGCTCCGCTATCTGGCGCGCAAGCATATTTCGGTTCGACATGGCATAATGGTTTCAAGCTATATGTTGAAAAACTCAATGCCGATGGCGGCGTCAACGGAACCAAGATTCTGATCGACCAGCAGGACGATAAAGCCGATCCGCGCGAAGGAACGCTCGTCGCTCAGAAATTCTGCGACAATGACAGCATCACGATTGCGCTCGTCAACTTTAATTCCGGTGTGGCTCAATCGACACTGCCGATTTACGAAGACTGCGAACTGCCGAACATGACCTTTGCGTCGAACCCGGCGCTGACGCAGCTCGGTTATGAATTCATGGTGCGTCCAGTCGGCAATGACCTGACGAATGCGCGGCTTCCGGCTGAGTATGCTTTGGACAAGCTGAGCGCAAAGACCGCGTTGATCGTAAGTGACAAGCAGGTCTTTGGTCAGGGAGTATCTGAGATTTTTTCAGAGAACTTCAAAAAGGGTGGCGGCGAAATCATCGATACGCTCTCCGTAGCTCCTTCTGACGTGGATTTCACTGCTGTTTTGGCAAAAATTAAATCGAGCGAGCCTGACGTTATTTTCGTCGGCGCAGTCATGCCGCAGCTTTCTCTCTTCGCAAAACAGATGCATGAGCAAGGCGTGACAGCGCAGCTCATCGTCCCGGATGGTGGTTATACGCCAGACTTCATAACCCAAGCTGGTGAAGCGAATGCTCAAGGCGTCCTGATGTCCATTCAGGTTCCACCGATGGACGCATCACCTGAAATTGCAGAATTTGCAAGACTCTACAAAGAGAAGTACGGCGAAGAAGCTGGTCCTTATTCTATCTATGGTTATGTTCAGGGTCAGATTCTGGAAGCAGTCATCAAGACGACAAAAGGCTTCAGCCGTGAAGAGATGAACGATGCGCTCCATGCGGTAAAAGTCAAAACAGTTGTCGGCGAACTTGAATTTGACGAGACCGGCGAACTCAAGGCTGCCCCTTCATACGTCTATCAGGTTGAAGGCGACGGTTTTGTTCTCAAGGGCACGAACTAAGACAGCCATACCACACCTACCAGCATAGTCCTGGTAGGTGTGGACCATCATGCGGCTTGAATATTTCATTGATGAGCACCGCATCTCCTCTCCTCGTTCAGCGCCATCTGTCGCGTGCGCTGAATCTCTTGAGCAGGAACCTCCATGCTTGGAACACTTATCCAACAGACAGTTAATGCTTTAACGATCGGTTCGCTCTACGCGTTGATCGCACTGGGTTACACCATGGTGTACGGCGTTCTGCGAATGATCAATTTTTCCCATGCCGAAATGTTCATGCTGGGAGCTTACGCAGCCTTTTTTGGGCTGACGCTCATCGTTGGACAGATCGGCGGGGCTGGCGCTTTTACGTTGACAGTCGTCTTCTTTCTGGCCGTCGTCGCGGTCGGCCTTATCGGTGTGGGCATCGAAAAAGTAGCTTACAAGCCGCTGCGTAATTCAACCCGGCTGGCGCCCATGCTTTCCTCTCTTGGAGTTTCGCTCTCATTGGTGACGGCAGTTCAAATTCTTGCCGGACCGCAGCCTGTCGGATTTCCAAGTTTCTTCCCGGCAATTCGCTTTGAAATATTCGGCGCTACGATCACTGCAATGCAGATTGGCATTCTTGTTGCCTCCTTCATTCTCATGTACGGCCTTCATTTGATCGTGAACCGCAGCCGGATCGGCGTCATCGTCCGTGCCGTTGCAGAGAACCGCAGCACATCGCAATTGCTGGGTATCAATGTAAACCTGGCCATTTCAATGGTGTTCTTCTTCGGGCCTTTATTGGGTGCCGCAGGTGGAATTCTCTATGCCAGCTACTACGGTATCATGTCTCCAACCATGGGTGCGGTTATCGGCCTGAAGGCGTTCACTGCGGCTATTCTTGGCGGCATTGGGTCAATCCCAGGTGCAATGCTTGGTGCCTATCTTCTTGCCTTCATCGAAGTCGGCGGCGTAGCGCTTTTGCCGATCCTTACGGGTGGAATACTCGGCACAGAATATCGAGACGTTCTTTCTTTCGCGATCCTCATCCTCGTCCTGCTTGTCAAGCCGGCCGGCATCCTGGGTGAACCGGTTTCTGAAGAAAGCATGGTCTATAAGAGGGAATTCTGATGTCGGTCATCGTAAATTCAGTAACAAACGAGAAACGCAAAGGGCGTTTAACGGCATTCCTCGTGCTTGCGATTGCTGTTGCCCTCATTATTGCAACCCCATTCCTGCCAAATTACTATATCCGCGTTGTTAATGGCCTGTTGATCTATATTCTTCTGGGTATCGGCCTGAATATCGTCATTGGCTATGCAGGTTTGCTTGATCTTGGATTTGTCGCATTCTACGCCGTGGGCGCTTACACATATGCTCTCCTTGCAAGTCCGCAATTCGACTTACACCTTCCGTTTTTCGTGATCCTGGCAATTGCTATATTCATGGGGGCTATGACGGGAGTTTTGCTGGGTATTCCGGTTCTGAGGCTAAGAGGTGACTATCTGGCCATTGTAACACTTGGTTTTGGTGAGATCATTCGCATCATTATTAACAATGTCGATTGGCTGACAGGCGGGCCACAAGGTATTGCACGTATCGACAAACCGTCAATGTTCGGAATGGATTTCGGTAAACCGGTGGAAATATATTGGCTTCTATTGGGCGTTGTTGCAGTCATAATGATACTTGTATGGCGGCTGGAGCAGTCAATTCTTGGAAAGGCCTGGTCTGCTATACGTGAAGATCAGGATGCCGCGCGCGGTATAGGTATTAACACCACAAATGCCAAACTTGTGGCTTTCGCCACCTCGGCTTCAATTGGCTCTGTCGCCGGTGTTATTTTCGCAGCTTCGCAGCGTTTCGTCAGTCCGGAAAGTTTCACTCTACAGGAGTCGATACTGATCGTGTTGATGATAGTTATTGGCGGCATTGGAAATATTCTCGGCATTATCGTCGGCGCTACAATTTTGATCTTGCTGCCCGAGGTTCTGCGTGAGCTTGCTGAGTGGAGAATTCTGTTCCTCGGTCTGCTCATGGTCACGCTTATTATCATCCGTCCGGCAGGAATAATTCCACGTTCCTTCGGGCCAGAGAAACTTTTCAGGAGGCTACTTGGAAAATGACGCTTGCCTTCAAAAATCTGTGGAAGCAATACGGTAATGTGATTGCTACAAATGATGTTACCACCGAGTTCTTGCCCGGGTTGATATATGGTATCATCGGGCCCAACGGTGCTGGCAAATCTACCTTGATTAACATGACTGCTGGCTCTTACCAGGTTTCATCCGGAGCCATTACTTTAGATGGAAAACATCTTGAGCGCCTTCAGAAACATCAGATCGCAAATGCTGGCGTAGCACGCACCTACCAGAATATCCGCCTTTTTGATCAGATGACCGCTTTGGAAAATCTGGAAGTGTGTTTTTATCCAACCGATGTGTGGAAATCCTGGAAAGAGGTTGCGTGGCCTCCTTTTAACCGTGCACAGCAGAAGCACCGCCGCGACATCTGCATGGGTATTCTCAAATCCTTTAATTTGCAGGCTTACGCAAATTTCGAAGCCGGGAGCCTGCCTTATGGCCGACAGCGGATGCTGGAAATTGCACGGGCACTGGTCATGAATCCACGCGTGCTGCTGCTTGATGAACCCGCCGCAGGCTTAAACCATCATGAGACCGCCGAGCTAACCGAGCGGCTAGCTGCATTGCGCTCACCTGATCGGATCATGATCGTTGTTGAGCATGACATGGACCTCGTCATGACTGTTTGCGACAACATCGTCGTGATGCATCACGGCAAACTGCTTTTTCAGGGAACGCCTGCGGAAGTGCAGGCAAATTCTGAAGTTCAACTAGCCTATCTGGGGACAGACAATGACATCGACGAAATCCGCGCCGCTGCTGAAAATCGCCGGGCTAAGCTCGGGATACGGACGCGTCAGCGTACTTGATAATGTTGATCTTGAAATCGATCCCCAGGAGATCGTTGTTATTCTCGGGCCGAATGGTGCAGGAAAAACAACGCTGCTGAACTCTATTTCTGGGGTTGCGCAGGTTACAGCCGGTTCGATTGTCTTTGAAGGTAAGGATATAACCAGAGCCAGACCGGAACAGGTCGTGCGAATGGGGCTGACCCATTGCCCCGAAGGTCGCCAGATATTCCAGCGTTTGACGGTGGAAGAAAATCTCATCGCCGCGCATATCGGACGGGTTGGGAAAAGCTTTGAAGTTCTTCGAGATGAAGTCTTTGAGCTGTTTCCAATTCTAAAAGAGCGCCGTAATAGTATGGCGAGCCGCATGTCTGGCGGTCAGCAGCAAATGCTGGCGATCGGACGCGCATTAATGGCGGAACCAAAACTTCTGATGCTCGATGAGCCGTCGCTCGGCCTCGCGCCGAAGATTATCCATCAGATATTCCGGATCATCCTCGATCTGTCCCAGACCGGGATTTCAATCCTGCTGGTTGAACAGAATGTGCAATTGGCTCTCGAATGCGGCGATTATGCTTACTTGTTCAATACGGGTCGCATCAAACTGCATGGCCCGTCAAAGGAAATGGCTGAACATTCCGCTTTGAGCGAACACTTTCTCGGTGGCACTACCGAGGAAACACTTCATGTTTGAGGTCGACTGGAAAACACCTCACCTTTGGGCAAAGACGACGCCAAAACGCAGCCCGGCCCCTGAACTACGCGGGGATCATGAGGCCGACCTGCTCGTTGTCGGCGGCGGATATACCGGCATGGCCGCCGCTCTGGGCGCACGCGACAGCGGAGCCAATGTCATTCTTCTTGAAGGCAATGAAATTGGCTCTTCAGCATCAGGGCGTAATCATGGCCTGGTCATTTCGCATCACTCCAAAGCCGCCCCCTCCGAATTCGAGGCTGTCTATGGAAAAGCACGCGGCGAGAAATACAACCGTCTGATCGCCAATTCTGGTGACGTCTCATTCGGCTTGATGCAAAGATTTGGTATCAATGCCCATCAGGTGCAGAATGGCTGGATTCAGCCTGCGCACACGCAAGCCACTTTACGCAGGGTTCGGCAATTCTATCACGAATGGAAAGCCTTTGGTGCTAAGGTTACATGGCTTGACCGTGACATGATCAGCGCCAAAATTGGAAGCCCTTATCTGGGCGGATGGCTGGTACCAAATTCTGGTCATATCAATCCGTTCGCCATGGCCGTTGGATTGGCGGGCGCTCTGGAGCGTGAAGGCGTTGCGATCTTTGAAAACTCAAAAGCCATTTCGCTGAAGAAAAGTGGTAAGGGCTGGCTGGTCAAAACCAGCAAGGGCAGTGTTATCGCCTCAAGGGTCGTACTGGCGACGAATGCGCTGACTGATAATTTGTGGCCAGATCTTAAACGTACACTTATACCGCTCAAGGTATTCCAGTCTGCAACCGAACCCTTGCCAGAGGAATTGCGCGCACAGATTTTGCTGGGCAATCCTGCTGTTTCGGATATGCGTAACGATCTTCGCTATTTTCACTTCGATTGCGATAATCGGCTGGTGAGCGGCGGCACCCATACTTTTTGGCACAATGAAGCAGAACGCGGGCGCGAAAAAGTCGCAACCATGCTGAAAAAAGCATTTCACGCATTTAAAACGACCCCCAAAATGGTGGAATACTGGCACGGTACATTCGCGGTTGTGCCGGATCGTCGTCCTCGACTTTATCGCCTTGCACCGGGGCTTGTGTTTGGCGGGATTTATTCCGGTCGAGGTGTTGCGCTTTCCATGTCATTAGGACAGGAAATTGGCCGTTGGGCACTGGACCAGCTTTCCGATGACGCAATGCCGTTACCGGTGACGAATATGCAGCCGGTGCCGTTTCATCCCGTTGCTACGCAAGTCGCCAACCGCATTCATCCGTGGCATCGTTTAAAAGACCGTTTTGAATAAACGGTAAAATGAACCAGAGCGGATTTATTACGATGTCGTTAGCGACGTGTCTGATGCGAGGATGGAATGCGCGTTGAAATTCTCGGCGCAGAACGATGCCGCCGATGAGGCGGTCAAGAGAAGCTGGACATTGTTTCGAAAGGCACAAGAAACTAAGTTCACCATGCAGTTTGCAAAAAACTGTTGATACGTTTCTATTTGAACCGATAATCGTCACCATTTTTGTCAATTCACGACAACAGCATTGAGTAGCTCGCCCAAAATGAACGTAACAGCCCGCAGCATTCTTTCCGGTACGGCCAGGGGACCAATTCTTGCGACCAGCGAACCACTCAGTTTTTGGGGTGGTGTCGATCCCGCTTCCGGCAAGATAATTGACGTGCACCACCCGCTCTATGGTCAAAGCATTGCAGGTGCTGTTCTCATGATCCCCTCTACCAGAGGGTCATGCACCGGATCGGGCATATTGCTTGATCTGGTGCTCAACAGCATGGCTCCGGCTGCATTGGTCTTTTCCCAAGCGGAGGACGTAGTAACGCTAGGAGCACTTATCGCAGATAAGATGTTCGGTAGGCCTTTGCCTGTCCTTCGCCTCCAGCCCGAAGAGTGGGCGCGGTTGAGTCAGGAAGCTGAAGCTGAGATAACCCCGACAACCGTCACCGCGCCCAGTTTCAGCCTGCCCGTCGCACCGCCCGAGATTGCGGAGCTGACTTTGACTCAAGACGACGGTGCTATGCTGTCAGGAGCCAAGGGCGAAGTTATAAAACTTGCTATGGAAATCATCTGCACGATGGCCGCAAACCAGGGCGCCGAACACTTGATCGATGTGGCGCAGGCTCATATTGATGGATGCATTTATGCAAGCCACGCAAACTTGATCTTTGCCGAGAAAATGGCGGATATGGGAGCGCGCGTCCGTGTTCCGACAACGATGAATGCCATCTCCGTCGATCGTGAGAGATGGCAGGCTCAGGGCGTGCCCGTAATCTTCGGACAGCCCGCTGCGCGGCTCGCCGACGCTTACGTGCGGATGGGGTGCCAGAATACGTTCACCTGTTCGCCTTACCTACTAGAGACGGCTCCTGTTCAAGGCGAGATGATCGCCTGGGCCGAGAGCAATGCGGTCATCTATGCGAATACCGTCCTTGGCGCACGTACAACAAAACACCCCGATTTCCTTGATCTCTGCATTGCAATCACGGGCCGTGCGCCGCTTTCAGGCGTTTATCTAGATCAGCACCGACTGGCGCAGAGAATTATAAATATCAATGTTCCCAATGCGTTTGATGATGCCTTCTGGCCATTGATCGGTTATCTTGCGGGTAAAATCTCTCCTGACCGAATCCCGTTGTTGCGTGGGCTCGAAGTGGCCAACCCGAGCCCAGAAGACCTGAAAGCACTTTGCGCAGCATTCGGCACGACCTCTGCTGCGCCTATGTTGCATGTGGATGGTATTACGCCGGAAGCGCATCTGATTTCACCGTCTGCAGATACGGTTTGTATCTCAAATGATGATATGGCAGCGGGTTGGCGTCTTTTGAACGGCGGTCCTGACGACGTGGATCTTATAGCAATCGGTAGCCCGCATGCGTCACTTGAAGAATGTCGCACTTTTGCAGATGCACTGCGTGGTGGCAAAGTCATAATAAAAACAATTATAACGGCCGGACGTCAAGTTATTGCCACGGCCCGAAGCGATGGAACGCTGGGAAGGCTGGAAGCCGCAGGTGTGCAGGTCATACCCGACCTCTGCTGGTGTTCGATCTCCGAACCGGTTTTCCCAAGCGCATCAAAAACATTAATGACCAATTCAGGCAAATATGCCCATTATGGGCCAGCTCTATCTGGTCGTGCAGTTCGCTTTGGCAGCCTCATGAGTTGTGCTCAGGCGGCTCTGACTGGTCATGTGGCGCCTGGCCTACCAGGCTGGCTTAGGGGGTAGCAGGTGCCGAAGATCTGCTTGTTGAACGCGGGACGTTGTCAGCCGAGAGGCGGTCTGGCTTTGGCGTGCTGTCGATCAGCATGGCACCCAGCCTTGATCGCCGGGAGCTTTGCAACGGTTTGTATCGATGCACTCCGCCACCCGTAATCGCTTTTCAGTTCCATGACACCGCCGTGCCGCGCAAACAATTCGCTACCATCGTCTCGAAGCGCTCGACGTATGGAAAATTGCAGCCTGCCTCGTCTGAAATCTCCGGAAACCTGCTCTTTCTAAGTATGACAAGCTTAACGTGACAATGCCGAATTTTATACTGACAGAAGAAGATGGTAAGCGACTGGTTCTGAGAAACGCAGAAATTTACATGCGGCAAGGCTTGTGAAAACTCGCTGATCACTGTCTGAATATAGGGTGACGTAGGCGGGGCGGGCGAATTTATAGGTGTAAAATTGGTATGTGATCGTGAAACCAAAGACTATGTGGGTGAAGAAGCTGATGTGCTGGCAAATGAGTCACTTGCGCGCTCCCCTTTCTTTGGCAAAGCTTAGGCGGATATTTTTCTTGATCGTTTTGAAGGCGGTTTCTTTAACGGTCCTTGCATGAAACACTAATCCGGAGAATGATCTCATGTCTCGCGATCTCTCACTTAGACCGCTACCCAAGGAAAATTGGGATCCAATGCTTTCCAACATAATTGAGGATATGAGAGAGCGTCCACTGAACGTGCACGCATTGATGGCCCATAATCCAGAGTTGCTGAAAGCGTGGTGGAGTTTTCGGAACTATTCGGTTGGCGGCGGCTCACTCGGACGACGCGCGGGTGAACTGGTCATATTGCGCGTAGCCTCCCATCTTAAAGCCTGGTATGAATGGGCCTCCCATGTGGAACGTGGCCTAAGCTGCGGTCTTTCGGCGGATGAAATTGAACGGGTAAATACTTCATATGCGCAATGGCCGGCAGGTGATGCCATCCTGCTCACGGCAGTGGATGAGTTGATAATAGACCATCGTTTGTCGGTGAAAACCCTGAGCGAACTGCGCTGCCACTACAACAATCAACAGATTCTGGACATTATTGCTATTCACGGCATGTATGTAATCCTTGGCTGCATGATCAATACGTGGGGGCTTGAGCTCGATCCACATATAGAGCGGCAGCTTCCCACTAAATTCACACGGGAGACCTTTGAAGAAACGGGATCCTCATCATGATCAGATCGCACAAAATTGCCGTTATTGGTGGCGGTTTGATCGGAATGAGTTGGGCTAGCCTGTTTGTTGCCCAAGGACACGAAGTCACGATTGTCGATCCTCGCAGCGAAGCTGGTGACGAGTTTCAGGCATTTCTTCGGGATGCCTGGCCGATGCTTCGTTCTCTGGGACTCGCTGAGGAATGCTGCCCGCCCCGCGTTACGGTTTCGCAAGATATTGCTGCGATCAAGGAGGCTGATTTTGTACAGGAATGTGGCCCAGATCGTATCAATGTGAAACGAGATCTAATCGCCCAGATCGAAGAACAAATTGCACATGACACCATAATCGCATCCAGCACATCATCGCTTACTGCTACCGATATTCAGCGTGATGCGCTCCGGCCTGCGCGAATACTAGTTGGCCATCCAATGAACCCGCCCCACCTGGTTCCTATGGTTGAGCTTGTTGCCGGTAAGTTAACGACGCCTGATACGGTGAACAGGGCCGAAGCTTTTTACAATGCTTTGAAACGAGTGACAATACGCGTGCAAAAGGAAGTGCCTGGCCATTTGGCCAACCGTCTTACGTCAGCGCTCTACCGCGAAGCAGTACATATCGTTGCGGAAGGAATTGCTACCGTTGAGGATGTGGACAAAGCAATTTCATATGGGCCAGGTATGCGTTGGGCACTAATGGGACCTCATCTGATTTATCATCTTGGTGGCGGTAAAGGTGGATATCGGCACTATCTTGACCATCTTGGTCCGACCCAGGAGGCGCGCTGGCGAGAACATGGAACGTCCCAGCTGACTGAAGCCGTCAAGAATGCTCTCATCGGTGGCATTGAGAAGGAACTTGCTAATATGGACGAAGCAAGCCTGACGCAGCGTCGCGATGCGGCATTGGTCGAATTATTTCAACTCAAACAGAAGTTTGGGTTCTGACCTCTCAGATATAGAGCGTAGTCTATATTTCGCATATTGTTCCCTTCATGGCGTTAGGAATGATAGGCCTACCAGAACCGCATCTAACATTGAGTGCCGCGTATTCGGTGATGCGGGTCGTCATGCGCGCTCTGCCATAGGGTTCGGATCGCTCCCCGACGACATAACCGTCGAAATCGAGGCGATCGTCTCGTTTATCGAGCAAACTGAAGTTACCATTGTGGCGAGTATTGCCAAGTTGTTTCGGCATTACGGCTGGCTTATTTGGATTGAATGCAAACCCTGCTGGAAAACTCATGTCTGCAAAGGCCGAGCTGCAACTGCTGGTCCGCATTCAATGAAAAGGCCGGGAAACCCCGGCCTTTTGCTTTTAGTTCTTTTCCTGCACATGCGCCTCAAGGAACCAGAGGGCCTTGTCGAGGCTGCGGGAGGCTGCGGTGAAAATATCGGCGGTGGTGTCGTCACCGGCTTCATCCGCATCCTTGATCGCTTTTCTAATCAGGTTTGCGACATCGCCATAGCATTCGATCAGCGCTTCGAGATGATCGCTAATGGCATAAATATCGATGGGATAGGGCTTGAGGCTGGTATCCTCTGCGACACGCTGGCTCGTGCCATAGGCCGTGCCGCCAAGCTGGATGGCGCGCTCGGCAATCGTATCGACATGTTCGTCGAGATCAGCGCGCAACGTGTCCAGCATCTCATGCACGGCGATGAATTGCGGCCCCTTGAGGTTCCAGTGCGCCTGTTTGGTGATGAGCGAAAGATCGATTGTCGCTGCTAAATTTGCATTGAGCAGCGCAATCATGGTCGTCTTGGTGTTGGAGGGAAGATCGTTACGGGTGGCATGCATCGCCTTCTTGGACATTTTTACCTCATGATTCTAAAACACGGGCGCGCAAAAATCGCCCCGCACTCTATAAGGTAAATGTGTGAGCATGGCATTTGTTCCCTCATCAATGTGAAATTTGGATGCAAAAATTTGTCCTGCTTGATGCCTTTGGCTTGTCGCGGCGCGATTTCTGATCTACGCGAAGTTCATGAAGATACTTGCCCTTGATACCGCTGCTTCCTGGTGTGCCGCTGCAATCTATGATTCGGAGCGTGATCTTGTTCTTGCGCAAGTGAGCGAGAATATCGGCAAAGGCCATGCGGAAGTGCTGATGGATTATGTCGGGCGGGCGATGACGGAGGCCGCGACTGCCATGTCGCAGATCGACCGGGTGGCGGTCAATATCGGCCCCGGCTCCTTTACCGGCGTGCGCATAGGCGTGTCGGCTGCGCGCGGTTTCGCGCTGGCGCTGGGGCGTCCGGCCATCGGCATCAGCGCTTTCGAGGCGCTGGCCTGCGAGACGGCCGAAACCTATCCGGCAAAGCCGGTTCTGGTGCTGCTCGATGCGCATCGCGGAGAGATTTATGCGCAAGTCTTTAGCGCTAACGGGACGGCGCAGGCCGCGCCTATGGTATTGTCACGCGAGGAGGCAACAGGCTTTGCAGGAGGGCAATCCGCCGAAACCGTGCTGGCCGGTTCTGCTGCAAATGCGATCAATGAAGCGCTTGCGGGCGCATTTACGGTAATACGGGGCGAGCCGACAGGGCGTATCGGCACCTATGCGAAGCTTGCGTCCTTACGCGAGACGGGGGAAGCTCCGAAGCCGCTTTACATGCGCGGGCCTGATGCCAAGCCGCAAACCGGCTTTGCCTTGCCGCGCCGTCCCGCTGGGGAATAGGGCGATGATGGGCTTTTTATTCGGGCGCTTTGGCCGCAGGCCGGTTCTGGTCGAGCCGCTTGGCGCGCGCGATAGCGCCGAGATCCAACGCATCCACGCACAAGCCTTTCATCAGGGCTGGAGTTCAGACGATTTCCGCTCGCTGATCGCGCAGGACGCGGTTTTCGGCTTTGTCGCCCGCCCGCAGGGAAAGCCCGGCAAGGCATGTGGTTTTGTGCTGGCCCGTCTGGTGGCAGGCGAAGCGGAAATCCTCACCATCGCGGTTGCAGGCAATATGCAGCGGCAGGGCGTGGGACGCGCGCTGATGGATGCCACGTTGCGTCATCTCTATCAGGAGCGCGCCGAAACGCTGTTTCTGGAAGTCGATGAGACCAATGTGGCGGCACAGGCGCTTTACCGCCAGCTGGGTTTCAGCAAGGTCGGTTCTCGTCCGGCCTATTATGAAACCGAAAATGGCCGCTCCTCCGCCTTCATTTTCCGGCGCGATTTCAAGAGGTCGCAATGATCGGTTCAATCCGCGTCATTCTGGTGCTGGCGGCGTTTGCAGCGCTGAGCCTCTCGCTCATTCCGGTGCAATATATCTTCCTTAAACTCAAATATGGCTGGAAAAGCCGCCTGCCGAACTTCTTTCATCGAACCGTCGCACGCCTGTTTGGGTTTCGCATTCGCACTTTTGGCGAAATGCACCGGGACAGGCCGCTGCTGCTCGTTTCCAATCACATTTCATGGAGCGACATCATCATCCTGTCCGCAGTTGGACAGGTCTCCTTCATCGCCAAGTCAGAGGTGAGAAGCTGGCCTGTCTTCGGCATGTTCGCGGTTCTGCAACGCACTGTGTTCGTGGAACGCGAGCGGCGCGGCAAGACCGCCCAGCAGACCTCCGAGATCGCAACCCGGCTTGCGGCAGGCGACGCGATGGTGCTGTTTCCCGAAGGCACCACATCGGACGGCAATCGCGTCCTGCCCTTCAAGACGGCACTTTTTGGCGCGGCCCATGCCGCAATCCGGGAGACGGGTGTGGACAAAGTGATCGTCCAGCCGGTCGCCATCGCCTATACGCGACTGCACGGTATGACCATGGGGCGCTATCATCGCCCGATCGTCTCATGGCCCGGCGATGTCGAATTGCTGCCGCATCTCAAGGGCATTCTGCGCGAAGGGGCGATTGATGTTGAAGTACGCTTTGGCGAGCCGGTGATTGTCACCACCGATACGGATCGCAAAATGCTGGCGCGGGTCACGGAAGGGCGGGTGCGAGCATTGCTGCAAAGCGCGCTGCTTGGTCGCGAGATTTCACAAGAATGACACCCGATCAGTTTGTCGCCTTCCAAAAGAGCGATAAAAACTGTAGATAGCCGCGATGAGCGAAAATATGACCAAGATCCAGAACACGCCGGACAGTGGCAATACACGCAAGGTTTTCGTGAAGACCTATGGTTGCCAGATGAATGTCTATGACAGCCAGCGCATGGCCGACAGCCTTGCTGCGGAAGGCTATGTTGCGACCGATACGCCCGACGATGCCGATCTGGTCCTGCTCAATACCTGTCATATTCGCGAAAAAGCATCGGAAAAGCTTTATTCCGCGCTGGGTCGCCTGCGCAAGATGAAGGATAAGCGTGAAGCGAACGGCAAGGAACTGACGATTGGCGTGGCGGGTTGCGTCGCGCAGGCCGAAGGCGAGGAAATCCTGCGCCGCGCGCCCAATGTCGATCTGGTTATTGGTCCGCAGACCTATCATCGCCTGCCCAAGGCGCTTGCAAGGGTGCGCGGCGGCGAGAAGGTGGTCGAAACCGATTACGCGATCGAAGACAAGTTCGAGCATCTGCCTGCACCAAGGCGCGAAGACGTGCGCAAGCGCGGCGTTTCGGCTTTTCTCACCGTGCAGGAAGGCTGCGACAAGTTCTGCACCTTCTGCGTGGTGCCCTATACGCGCGGCTCGGAAGTCTCGCGCAGCGTGGCGCAGATTGTCGCGGAAGCCGAGCGCCTTGCCGATAGCGGCGTGCGCGAACTCACCCTTCTGGGCCAGAACGTCAATGCATGGCATGGCGCGGGCGACGATGGCCGCGAATGGGGCCTTGGCGAATTGCTGTTCCGGCTCGCGCGTATTCCGGGCGTGGCGCGGCTGCGCTACACCACCAGCCATCCGCGCGATATGGATGATGCGCTGATTGCAGCCCACCGCGATCTGCGGCAGCTGATGCCCTATCTGCACCTTCCGGTACAATCGGGTTCCGACCGCATTTTGAAGGCGATGAACCGCCGCCACAAGGCCGATGAATATCTGCGCCTGATCGAACGTATCCGCGCCGTTCGCCCCGATCTGGCGCTGTCGGGCGATTTCATCGTCGGTTTTCCCGGCGAGACGGATCAGGATTTCGAGGATACGATGGCGCTGGTGCGCGAGGTGAATTACGCGCAGGCCTATTCGTTCAAATATTCGCCGCGCCCCGGAACGCCGGGCGCCGAACTTGCCGATCATGTCGATGAGGCGGTCAAGGACGAGCGCCTGCAACGGCTTCAGGCGCTGCTTTCAGAACAGCAATATGCGTTTCAGGATTCGATGATCGGGCGCAGGATGGACGTGCTTCTGGAGAAGCCGGGCCGCTTCCCCGGTCAGATGGTGGGCCGCTCCCCATGGCTGCTTCCGGCCATCGTCGAAGACAATAGCGATGCGGTCGGCGAGATTATTCATGTGCAAATCACTGCCACCGGCACGAATAGTCTTATTGCGCAAAAACTCGCCTAAGGGCATGATGCTTTCGAGGCAGTCCTGTGGCGAGTGAGTCCTTGCCCGAGTCCTGCCGGGAATGCGATCGCAATGCGTGAACCTTTAACAGGTGAATTCGGGGAGATCCGGTTGAGCGCTACGGAAAAGTTGAAACCTGCCAAGCCAACCACTCAAACGCAAGAAAGCCCGTCCAGCAGCCCGGTTGCCGGGGCCTCGGATATGGCCCATATCGTACTTACATTCGACAATAATCGCCTTGCCAGTGCGCTTTATGGCCAGTTCGACGAGAATCTGGCGCTGATCGAGCAGAAACTGGGCGTCGATGTGCGCTCCAAAGGCAATGAGCTTACCATTCGCGGCGAACCTACGGCGACCGAACAGGCCCGTCGTGCGCTCGACCAGCTTTATGAATATCTGCAAAAGGGCCATGAACTGACGCAATCCGATGTGGATGGCGCATTGCGTATGGCGATAGCTGCCGATGACCAGCTGACGCTGCCGACGCTGGAAACCAAAGGCAAGATTTCCGCAGCCCAGATTTCAACGCGCAAGAAGACGATCTTTGCCCGCACCGCGACACAGGACGCCTATATGCGCGCCCTCGATCGCTCGGAACTGGTCTTCGGGGTCGGACCGGCGGGAACCGGCAAAACCTATCTGGCGGTCGCCCATGCGGCCATGCTGCTGGAGCGCGGGCTGGTGGAACGCATCATCCTGTCGAGACCTGCCGTTGAGGCAGGAGAGCGGCTCGGCTTCCTGCCCGGCGACATGAAGGAAAAGGTCGATCCCTATCTTCGCCCCCTATATGATGCGCTTTATGACATGATACCGGCGGAAAAGGTCGAACGCGCTATTGCCGCAGGCGTCATCGAGATTGCGCCGCTCGCCTTCATGCGCGGACGCACGCTCGCCCACTCCGCCGTCATTCTGGATGAGGCGCAGAACACCACATCCATGCAGATGAAGATGTTCCTCACGCGCCTTGGCGAAGGCTCGCGCATGATGGTGAATGGGGATCCGAGCCAGATTGATCTTCCGCCGGGGCAGAAATCTGGTCTGGTCGAAGCGCTCAACGTGCTGGCCGATGTGGATGCGGTCGTCAAGGTGCGCTTCACCGAAAAGGACGTGGTTCGTCATCCGCTCGTGGCGGCGATCGTCAATGCCTATGACCGGCACGGTAAAAGCGTCTGAGTCGGAAAAGCGAAAACCGTTCTTGCAATCGCGCCGGCGAATGACGATCTAAGAATTTCTGTCCGCCGAAGGCGGACAGTTCTTTAACAATTGGAAGGATAAGCGGTTTGCGTCAACGCATTCCGCGCAAGAAGTGCCAGACAACGCGATCCACATCGATATCATGATCGAAGCCGGCAGCTGGCCGGATGAAACCGCTCTTGAGGGGCTGGCGAAACGCGCCGTCGCCGCAGCGTGGGACAATCTCCGGCTGAAGCCCTCTGAAAGCGAACTGAGTCTGGTTTTCACCGACGATGCTTCCATTCAGGCATTGAACGCGCAGTGGCGCGGCAAGGACAGGCCGACCAATGTGCTCTCCTTCCCCGCTTTTCCCGTGAAGGCAGGCGATCAGCCCGGCCCCATGCTCGGCGATATCATCATCGCGCGCGAAACGGTGGAGCGGGAGGCTCTCGGCGAGGGCAAGCCGCTCGAAAATCACCTCACCCATCTCATTGTGCATGGTTTTTTGCATCTTCTGGGTTACGATCATGAGACGGAGGAGGAAGCGGAGGAAATGGAGCGCTTTGAGCGTGAAATTCTTCATGCTCTTGCCATCCCGGACCCTTATGCTGTATCCGGTTTAAACATCGAAACAGATTGATCATGTCAGACCAGAACACAAACTCATCGTCCGCAGGCGAAGGCCGCAGCGAGACGCAGGACCCCGAAGGACAAAGTACGCAGCGGCCGCTGGCCGAAAAGCGCTCCCTTTTGTCGAATATTTTCCCCTTCATGCGCGCACGCCAATCCTCCACCTTGCGCGAGGATCTGGCCGATGCCCTTTCCTCCACGACAAGCGAGCAGGGCGCTGCTTTCTCGCCTGAAGAAAAGGCGATGCTGCATAACATCCTGCGCCTGCGCGAAATCCGCGTCGAGGATGTGATGATCCCGCGCGCCGATGTCGAGGCCATTGAGATCGCCACGCCGCTGTGGGAAGCACTCGAACTGTTCGAAACATCGGGCCGTTCGCGCATGCCGGTCTATGCCGAAACGCTGGACGACCCGCGCGGCATGATCCATATCCGTGACGTGCTCAACTTCATCACGCGGCAGGCGCGCCAGAAGACGACCCGCCGCAGCACGACGCGCAAGCCGCCGGAAGGCCGAAACGCCCCGATATTCGACATGAGCCGCATCGATCTGTCCAAGACGATTGGCGAGCTTAATCTCATGCGCAAGGTCCTGTTCGTGCCGCCATCCATGATGGCCAGCGGGCTGATGGCGCGCATGCAGGCAAGCCATATCCAGATGGCGCTGGTCATCGACGAGTATGGCGGCACGGATGGCCTGGTATCGCTGGAAGACATTGTCGAAATGGTCGTGGGCGATATTGAAGACGAGCATGACGACGAAGAAATCATGATCGCGGAAGAAGCTGATGGCGTGTTCGTTGTCGATGCCCGCGCGGACCTCGACGAATTGTCCGAAAAGATCGGCCCGTCCTTTGAGGTGGGTGAGCACGGCGATGACGTTGACACGGTTGGCGGCCTCATCTTCTCGGTTCTGGGCCGTATTCCGGTGCGCGGCGAAGTCGTGCAAGCGGTGCAAGGCTACGAATTTCATGTGCTGGATGTCGATCCGCGCCGCGTGAAGAAGGTGCGCATTGTGCCGCTTTCCGAAGCTCATCGTCGCAGGCAGCAGCGCGCGGCAGGCTCCGTCAAATCCGATGATTCTCCCGAGGAGCAAGCGCCCGAAAGCCTGCCTGAAAACTCCAAAGAGGCCGGATGATCGAAAGGCTGGCGGGGAGGGGCAGGTCTTTGAGCGGCTGGCATCGTGCGCTGGCCGCTTTTCTATGTGGCGCTTTCGCCATCCTGACGCAGCCGCCCTTCGATATTCTTTTTGCGGGTTTTCTCGCCTTTCCAATCCTCGTCTGGCTCATTGATAGCGCCAGACCTGACCCCGACAAGGGGTTGATCCGCCGCTTCTTGCCCGCAGCGATGATCGGCTGGTGGTTTGGCTTTGGTTATTTCGTGGCGGGCCTGTGGTGGATCGGGGCTGCACTTCTGGTCGATGCGGAGCAGTTCGCCTGGGCCTTGCCGCTCGCGGTTCTGGGTCTGCCCGCTTTCCTGGCCTTGTTTTATGCTTGTGCGGCGATGGTCGCGCGGCTGTTCTGGTCGGACGGTCTGGGGCGTATTCTCGCGCTCGCGCTGGGTTTCGGCTTTGCCGAATGGCTGCGCACATTTCTTTTTACCGGCTTTCCATGGAATGCGCTGGGCTATGCCCTCATGCCCACGCCTCTGCTGATGCAGTCGTCAGCCATTGCCGGGTTGGCCGGCATGAGCGCGCTCGCAGCCTTCCTGTTTGCGGCTCCCGCTCTGCTCGCAGGCGGGCGGCTGGCAAGGAGCGGCATGGTTCTGGCGCTGGGCCTTGCCGCCGGTCATGTCGGCTATGGCGCATGGGTGCTGGCGAAAGCCCCTGCAATCGGGGCAGACGACACAACGCTGTCGGTGCGCATTGTGCAGCCTTCCATCACGCAGAGCCTCAAATGGGATGACGGGGAAAAACGTGCGATCTTCGATAAATTCATCGCCATGTCGGAGCAGCCGCCCGCTGCGGGCAAGCCGGTGCCTGATGTGATCGTCTGGCCGGAAACCGCGGTTCCCTATATATTGTCGTCAACGCCTGAAGCACTTACGCGCATTGCGCACACAGTGACGGATGAGCAGGTTCTGCTGACCGGCGCAGTGCGCGAGGAAACCGTACCCCGGCGCGAGTCGCGCTATTACAATTCCATATTGGCCATCGACACGCGCGGCAGGGTTACGGATTATTCTGACAAGGTCCATCTGGTTCCTTTTGGCGAATACCTGCCCTTCGAGCGTTGGCTGCGCAGTCTGGGCCTTCAGGAAGTGGTCGAGATGCCGGGCGGTTTCACCCCGGCCCGGGCGCGCCATGCGATTAATGTCATGGAAGGGCAGACCTTCCTGCCGCTGATCTGTTACGAGGCGATTTTTCCCGGCGAGCTTGGCTATACGGGCCGCAAGCCGACCGCTATCGTCAATGTCACCAACGATGCCTGGTATGGCGACACGCCGGGACCGCATCAGCATTTCCGGCAGGCGCAGGTCAGGAGTGTTGAACAAGGACTGCCGCTGGTGCGCGCCGCCAATAACGGCGTGTCTGCCATAGTGGATGCTTATGGTCGAATCACCGAGGAACTGCCGCTCGATGCTGTGGGAGTCATCGACGCCTATCTGCCGCAGGCGCATGTCCCATTTTGGGGCAGGTCGCCTGGAGTGAAACAGACGCTTGTGATACTATTAACCCTACTGTCGGCATGCTTGTGGTTGCGACTGCCATTTAGCAGGCGTTTTCATTGACATGCTAATTCTGTTAAGCTGTATATTGTGGATACGATGGTTCTCCGTGCAAAACCGTCGGATTACCTCCCGCTATTGGATATTACCCTGTTCGAATGAATGGGGCATGAATGAAAGCTCGCAGCCGCGAGGAGTAACAGCTGTATGATTGAGAATAAGAAGAAACCCAATCCTATCGACGTGCATGTCGGCAGCCGTATCCGTCTTCGCCGTAATATGCTGGGTCTCAGTCAGGAAAAGCTCGGTGAAAGCCTTGGCATTACCTTTCAGCAGATCCAAAAATACGAAAAAGGCACCAATCGCGTGGGGGCCAGCCGCCTTCAGGCGATCTCGTCGGTTCTGACGGTGCCGGTTTCCTTTTTTTTCGAGGATGCGCCTGGTTCCGGCATTGCGGGGCAGGGCGGTTTTGCTGAAGATAACGAGGCGACCTATGTCGTCGATTTTCTGAATTCCAATGAAGGTGTGCAGCTTACCCGCGCATTTACCCGGATTTCCGATCCCAAAGTCCGCCGCAAGATCATCGATCTGGTGAAGTCGCTTGCCGATGGTGAATGATTGGGGCGAATAATCGCTGGCTTTCCGGAAGATTTTTTCCTGTAAGTCGCCGCCACGACAAGAATATGCATTGACGGTTTATTCCCAACTTCGCTAACACATTGGTGTGCCCGGATCCTATTCCGGGCGCTACTGTGTTTCCATGACGGGCATTGGCTCCGTCGGATTTTCAAGAGGGGTTACCCGTGTCGCGCAGTTCTTATCTCTTCACCAGTGAATCGGTGTCCGAAGGCCATCCGGACAAGGTTTGCGACCGTATTTCCGATGAAATCGTGGACATGATCTATAAGGAAGCGCGCCGCTCCGGCGTCGACCCCTGGTCGGTCCGCGTTGCCTGCGAAACGCTTGCCACCACCAACCGCGTGGTTATCGCCGGTGAAGTGCGGGTGCCGGAAACTTTCCTGAAGAAGAATAAGGACGGCTCAATCCTCAAGGATGCCGCCGGTCACCCGGTCATCAATCCATCGCGCTTCCGTTCGGCGGCGCGCAAGGCGATCCGCGAAATTGGATACGAACAGGACGGCTTCAACTGGCGTACGGTGAAGATCGACGTGCTGCTGCATCCGCAATCAGCGGATATCGCGCAGGGCGTGGATAATGCTGCCGACCGTCAGGGCGAGGAAGGTGCTGGCGATCAGGGCATCATGTTTGGCTATGCCTGCCGCGAGACACCTGACCTCATGCCCGCGCCGATCTACTATTCTCACAAGATTCTGGAAAAGCTGTCAGAAGCCCGTCATAAGGGCGAAGGCGATCCTGGCAAGCTCGGCCCTGACGCCAAGAGCCAGGTGACGGTGCGTTATGAGGACGGAAAAGCTGCGGAAGTTACGCAGATCGTCCTTTCGACGCAGCATCTGGATGCGAGCTGGGATTCGAACAAAGTACGCTCCGTCGTCGAGCCTTACATCCGCGAGGCTTTGGGCGACCTGCCGATAGCCGATGATTGCAACTGGTATATCAATCCGACCGGGAAATTCGTCATTGGCGGTCCCGACGGTGATGCCGGACTTACGGGCCGCAAGATCATCGTGGACACCTATGGCGGCGCGGCCCCTCATGGCGGCGGCGCTTTTTCGGGCAAGGATACGACAAAGGTCGACCGTTCCGCAGCCTATGCTGCGCGTTATCTCGCCAAGAATGTGGTTGCCGCCGATCTTGCTGAGCGCTGCACCATTCAGCTTTCCTATGCCATCGGCGTCGCCCAGCCGCTTTCGGTCTATGTCGACCTGCATGGTACGGGCAAGGTTGCTGAATCCGCTGTCGAGGATGCGCTGCGCCATGTGATGGATCTTTCTCCGAGCGGCATCCGCAAGCATCTTGACCTCAACAAGCCGATCTACGCCAAGACCTCGTCCTATGGCCATTTCGGTCGCAAGCCGGGGCGTGACGGGTCTTTCTCGTGGGAGAAGACCGATCTGACCAAGGCTTTGAAGGCGGCCCTACGGCCTGATTGATTTATGATCGATGAACCCCACCCAACACGCGCGGCCGGAAATTTCTTCGGCCGCCGTCACGGCAAACCGCTCCGCCAGCATCAGAGCGAGCTGTTTGAAAACCTGCTGCCGCGTCTGAAACTCGATCCCGGCCAGCCCGCGCCGCAGGATCTTCGCACATTGTTCGATGCGCCGGTCGAAAAAGTGCGTATGGAAATCGGTTTTGGCGGCGGTGAGCATCTGCACCACGAGACGGGCCGCTGCTCGCAAACGGGTTTCATCGGTATCGAACCTTTCATCAATGGCATGGCGAAAATGCTGACGGCGCTGGACACGGAGCCGCGCCCCAATCTGCGCCTCTATGATGAGGACGCGACAGCGGTTCTCGACTGGCTGCCGGATGCCTCGCTGTCGGGTATCGATCTGTTCTACCCCGACCCATGGCCCAAGCGTCGCCATTGGAAACGCCGTTTCGTCAGCGATGCCAATCTCGACCGTTTTGCGCGTGTGCTCAAGCCGGGTTCGAAATTCCGCTTTGCTTCCGACATCGAACATTATGTCAACTGGACGCTCCAGCATTGCCGCTGGCACGATGCCTTCGACTGGCAGGCGAAAGGCCCCGCCGACTGGAACGGCGCCTATGAAGGCTGGCCCGGAACCCGTTACGAGGCTAAGGCGTTTCGCGAAGGCCGCCGCGCTGCCTATCTGACTTTCATCAGAAAGTGAAACAATACGGGCGCGGCTCTTGAAAAAAGCAGCGCTTGCTGGTATATAACTCTCAAATTCTTGGTCGTTAGAACAAGAGTGGGTCCACCCGGTCCCGCTCTTTTTTGTTACCTGCGGCCCTGTAAATGAGCTTTATCGGCCCCTTCGAGAGGTTTTGAGTTGACGGAACAGGATCAGACAGACCAGGTGCAGACGCCCGATTCCGGCGCACCCGATTCCGGTGTAAATGAGCGCATTCTGCGCGAAACAGGTGTCGATGCGAAAGTGGCGGACGTTGTTGAGCCGGTCCTCAACACGCTGGGTTTCCGTCTGGTGCGCGTTCGCCTGTCCGGCCTGAACGGTCAGACCCTGCAGATCATGGCCGAGCGTCCGGATGGCACGATGACGGTCGAGGATTGCGAGCTGGTCAGCCGTACGGTTTCGCCGGTGCTTGATGTGGAAGATCCGGTTAGCGGAAAATATCACCTGGAGATTTCCTCGCCTGGCATCGACCGTCCGCTGGTACGCAAGTCGGACTTTGCCGATTGGGCAGGGCATATCGCCAAAGTGGAAACCTCGGCCATGCATGAGGGTCGCCGCAAGTTCCGTGGCCGTATCGTGATTGGTGATACGGATTCAGTTACGATCGAGAGCGATCAGATATCCTATGGCAATGAGCCTGTGGTGCGTATTCCGTTCGACCTGATTTCGGATGCGCGTCTGATCTTGACCGACGATCTGATCCGCGATGCGCTGCGCAGGGACAAGGCCCTGCGTGAAGGCCGCATTCCCGGTGATGATCTGGGCAGTGATCCAAGCAACGACACGCAAGAAGCCGCGCCCGGAGAAGCAGACGCGGAAAAGAAATAAGTTTCAGGCATCCGGTATCTGGAAAATACCGGATGCGTCACCAAGGAGAGACCTATGGCAGTCAGTGCAAACAGGCTGGAACTTCTACAGATCGCCGATGCTGTTGCGCGCGAGAAGTCGATTGACCGTGAAATCGTCCTTGCGGCCATGGCCGATGCGATCCAGAAGGCGGCGCGTTCGCGCTATGGCCAGGAAAGCAATATCCGCGCCGACATCAATGCAAAGTCCGGTGAGATCAAGCTCCAGCGCTTGCTCGAAGTGGTTGAGACTGTCGAGGATTACGCTACGCAGATTTCGCTCTTCACTGCCCGCGACCGCAATCCCGACGCGCAGATTGGCGATTTTATCGCGGATCAGCTGCCGCCGATGGATTTTGGCCGCATCGCTGCCCAGTCGGCCAAGCAGGTTATCGTGCAGAAAGTGCGTGAAGCCGAGCGCGACCGCCAATATGACGAATTCAAGGATCGGGTCGGCGAGATCGTCAACGGCACCGTCAAGCGCGTCGAATATGGCAATGTGATTGTCGATCTGGGTCGTGGCGAAGCCATCGTGCGCCGTGACGAACTGATCCCGCGTGAAGCTTTCCGCTATGGCGACCGTATCCGCGCCTATGTTTACGACGTGCGTCGTGAGCAGCGTGGTCCGCAGATTTTCCTCTCACGCACCCATCCGCAATTCATGGCGAAGCTCTTCGCCATGGAGGTGCCGGAAATCTATGACGGCATCATTGAGATCAGGTCGGTAGCCCGCGATCCAGGTTCGCGCGCCAAGATCGCCGTGGTGTCGCGTGATGCCTCCATTGATCCGGTTGGTGCCTGCGTGGGTATGCGCGGCAGCCGCGTTCAGGCGGTCGTGGCTGAACTTCAGGGCGAAAAGATCGATATCATTCCATGGTCGCCCGATGCGGCTTCCTTCATCGTCAATGCGCTCCAGCCGGCGGAAGTCGCCAAGGTCGTGCTTGATGAAGATGCCGAACGTATTGAAGTTGTCGTCCCCAATGACCAACTATCACTTGCAATCGGTCGTCGCGGTCAGAACGTGCGCCTTGCTTCGCAGCTCACCGGCTGGGATATCGACATTCTCACCGAAGACGAGGAATCCGAACGTCGCCAGAAAGAATTCGTCGAGCGTTCGAACCTCTTCATGGAAGCGCTCAATGTCGACGAGATGGTCGGCCAGGTTCTTGCTTCCGAAGGTTTTGCCTCTGTGGAAGAGCTTGCTTATGTGGAATTGAGCGAGATCGCTTCCATCGATGGTTTCGACGAGGACACGGCTGGCGAAATCCAGCAGCGCGCCCGCGAATATCTCGAGCGTATCGAAGCCGAGCAGGATGGCCGTCGCCAGGAATTGGGTGTCGAGGACGACCTGCGCGAATTGCCGGGCATGACCACGGCGATGATGGTCGCGGTTGGCGAAGACGGCGTGAAGACCATTGAGGACTTCGCCGGTTATGCCGCCGACGATCTGGTGGGCTGGCGCGAGCGCAAGGAGGGTGACACCATTGCCCATGGCGGTGTGCTGTCGCCGTTCGATGTTTCGCGCGTCGATGCGGAACAGATGGTGCTGGCCGCGCGTTTGAAGGCAGGCTGGATTACCGAAGAGGAACTGGCCGCGGCGCAGGAAGCCGAGGAAACAGAAGAAGAGGCCGAAACGGGCGGTGAGGAAGCCGCTTCGTAACCGCGCTCAAATGCGTTATTCTTACGCCTGATGGATTTTAGGCGTAAGCTGGAGCGTTTCCAGCAAGTCTGGAACCGCTCCATCCCGCGGTTGAAGTGCGGTTCCGGCTCTGCTAGAGCATTTCCAGCAAAAGTGCGTAGCGGCTTTGCGTTTGGATAATGCGGCAAAACAAGGTCCGAAGTGGTTCTTGTGATTTCGTAGCCAGCGTTACGGCGGGCTTTGAGATTTGAGTAGAATGTACGGCAGGGTAAGGCTTAATTTCGCGTGAGGCAGCAGGATATGAATGACAGAACCTGTATCGTCACGCGCCAAGCTGGTTCTGCCGATGATATGATCCGCTTCGTGGCCGGTCCAGACGGCTCGGTCGTGCCCGATCTCAAGCGCAACCTGCCGGGCAGGGGGTGCTGGGTGAAGGCCGAACGGCATCTGGTGGATGAGGCAGTCAGGCGCAAGCTTTTTGCGCGAGGGCTGAAGGACAGCGTGACGGCACAGGACGATCTCGGCGCACTGGTGGATCAGTTGCTGACGAAATCGGCGCTGGGCAGTCTGGCTCTGGCGCGCAAGGCCGGTGCCGTGGTTTCCGGCTCGACCAAGGTCGATCAGGCGATCCGCACGGGCGCTGCTGCCATGGTGCTGCATGCGCAGGAAGCCGCGACTGACGGAGTGCGCAAGCTCGATCAGGCGCGCCGGGTAGTGGTGCATATGGATGGTCCCCAAATCCCGTCCTTTTCTCTTTTCACGGGAGAAGAAATGGATTTGGCATTTGGGAGCGGAAATGTGATACATGCTGCCGTGCTTGATGGGCAAGCGGCAGCGGGTGTTGTGCAACGGGTGCAATTATTGCACCGCTATCGTGGAGACGAGATGATTTCTCCACCAAAAAATGCATAGAAGGCAGGCAGGTCGGGCAGTTCGGCTGCTGCGATATGAATTAATGGAGCGGTTCTCTAAATTCCGGTAAGACGGGATCCGCTCTGGAGCATAATCGACAATTCGGCATATGTGCCGGAGTGATTATGCGCTGAAGTGGATGACTGGAGCGCTGTCCGAACTGATTTCATCGTTCTGGATGATGCTCGAGTAAAGCGGCAGAAGCTGCGAAGGAAACGGAAACGTAATGAACGATAAAACGAACGACGACAAGACGCTGAGCGTCAATCCCAAGAAGACGCTGACCCTGAAACGGTCAGGCGTCGAGCAGAGCACCGTGCGCCAGAATTTCAGCCACGGCCGCACGAAGGCTGTCGTCGTTGAAACCAAGAAGCGCAAATTCTCGCGGCCTGATGAAAAGCCCGAAGCGGAAGTGACGGCTGCAGCTCCCAAGCCTGCGCCCGCGCCTGCTGCGGAAACGCCTGCACCTGCGCCCACGCCCGCCGCTGCGGCTCCCCAGCCTAAGGCGCAGCCCACACCCGCTCCGGTGACGCCCAAGCCGCATGTGGCTTCGCAAAATCAGCGTGCGGCACAGCGCTCCAACACGCAGCAGGCCCAGCGCCCGCGCTCAGGCGATCGCTCCGGCATGGTTCTGAACACGTTGTCGCGTTCAGAAATGGATGCTCGCCGCCGCGCGCTTGAAGGAGCGCGGGTTCGCGATGCCGAGGACCGCATCCGTGCCGCCGAGGAAGCAAAGCGCCGTGCGGAAGAAGATGAACGCCGTGCCAAGGAGCGTGAGGAATCCGCCCGCCGTCAGGCTGAGGAGGAGGCCCGTCTCAAGGCTGAAGCCGAAGCGCGTGCCCGCTCCGAAGCTGAAGCCAGCAAGCGTGTACCCCAATCGGATTCGCGCGGTGAAGCACGACCGGCATCGCAGACGGCTCGTCCGCAGGGCGGACGCCCGGCTCCGGCTTCCGCTTCTCCGATAGCTGATGTCATTCCAGGGGCCAACAAGCCGCTTCCGCAAAGCCAGCAGCGCAAGAATGTGGCGACGGATGATGACGAGCGCCGCGGTTCGGCTGTGCGTCGCGGCGTTCCGGCAAAGCCCGAAGTACGCGCGCCCAAGGTCGTGAAGGGTGCGGAAGACCGCCGTCGCGGCAAGCTCACACTCACCAGCAATCTCGACGATGAAGGTGGCCGCAGCCGTTCGCTGGCTGCGATGCGCCGCCGGCAGGAAAAGTTCAAGCGTTCCCAGATGCAGGAAACGCGCGAAAAGATCGCACGCGAAGTCACCGTTCCCGAAACGATCACGCTTCAGGAACTGGCGCAGCGCATGGCCGAACGTTCCGTCGATGTCATCAAATACCTGATGAAACAGGGTCAGATGATGAAGCCGGGCGATGTGATCGACGCCGATACGGCGCAGCTTATCGCCGAGGAATTCGGCCACACCGTAAAGCGCGTGGCCGAGTCCGATGTTGAAGAAGGCATCTTCAATGTCGAGGACGATCAGGCTGCGATGATTTCGCGTCCGCCAGTTGTCACCATCATGGGCCACGTTGACCACGGCAAGACCTCGCTGCTTGACGCCATCCGCCATGCGAACGTTGTTTCGGGTGAAGCAGGCGGCATCACGCAGCATATTGGTGCCTATCAGGTGGAACAGAACGGCCAGAAAATCACCTTCATCGATACGCCGGGTCACGCCGCCTTTACCGCGATGCGTGCTCGCGGCGCGCAGGCGACCGATATAGCCATTCTGGTGGTGGCTGCGGACGACAGCGTCATGCCGCAGACGATCGAATCGATCAACCACGCCAAGGCGGCCGGGGTGCCGATCATCGTGGCGATCAACAAGATCGACAAGCCCACAGCCGACGCGCAGAAGGTGCGCACCACGCTGCTTCAACATGAAGTCTTCGTGGAAACTCTGGGCGGTGAAGTTCTTGACGTCGAGGTTTCCGCCAAGAACAGGATCAACATCGACAAGCTGCTTGAAGCGGTTCTGTTGCAGGCTGAAATCCTCGACCTTAAGGCCGACCCGACGCGTACTGCGGAAGGTGTCGTCATCGAAGCCCAGCTCGATCGTGGCCGCGGTTCGGTTGCGACGGTTCTGGTCCAGAAGGGCACGCTGCATCCGGGCGACATCATTGCTGCCGGTAATGAATGGGGCCGTGTGCGTGCGCTGGTCAACGACCGTGGCGAGCATGTGAAGGAAGCCGGTCCTGCGATGCCGGTGGAAATCCTCGGACTTCAGGGCACGCCGCAGGCGGGAGACCGTTTTGCAGTGGTTACCAACGAAGCCAAGGCGCGTGAAATCGCCGAATATCGCCAGCGTCTTGCCCGTGATAAGGCCGTGGCGCGCCAAACCGGCTCGCGCGGCTCGCTTGAGCACATGATGAGCCAGCTTCAGGTGTCCGGCACGAAGGAATTCCCGCTTGTCATCAAGGGTGACGTGCAGGGCTCCATCGAAGCGATTTCTTCGGCGCTTGAAAAGCTCGGCACCGATGAAGTCCGCGCTCGCCTCGTTCATACGGGTGCAGGCGGCATCACGGAAAGCGATGTATCGCTGGCCGAAGCTTCCAATGCCGCAATCATCGGCTTCAACGTCCGCGCCAATAAGCAGGCACGAGACGCCGCTGAGCAGCAGGGCATCGAAATCCGCTACTACAATATCATTTATGATCTGATCGATGATGTTAAGGCTGCGATGTCCGGCCTTCTGTCGCCCGAACGCCGCGAAACCTTCCTTGGCAATGCGGAGATTCTCGAAGTCTTCAACATCACCAAGGTCGGCAAGGTCGCCGGTTGCCGTGTCACCGAGGGCAAGGTCGAACGTGGTGCGGGCGTACGCCTCATCCGCGACAACGTGGTCATCCACGAAGGTAAGCTCAAGACGCTCAAGCGCTTCAAGGATGAAGTGTCCGAAGTGCCGTCCGGTCAGGAATGCGGCATGGCGTTTGAGAATTACGACGATATGCGCGCAGGCGATATCATCGAAGCCTTCCGCGTCGAACACGTCTCGCGTTCGCTGTAATATGAATATCGTCGGGCCGCCGCCAGGCCGGCCCGACTTTTACCAAACTTTACATTGCCCGGTCCGAAGGGTCTGACTCCTGTTCGGATCGCGGCAGATTATAGATTTCAGTTCGCGGCTTATGTCCGGATGCCCATGCGGGGCATTCCGGCTTTTCACGCCGCTTGTCGAGGATTAAGGCTATGGCACGTTCCCATGACCCGAAAGGCTCAGGCGGTCTTTCCCAGCGCCAGCTTCGCGTGGGCGAGCAGGTGCGTCACGCATTGGCGCAAGTGCTCCAGCGCGGTGAAATCCGCGACGAAGTGCTTGAGCAGACGGTTGTGTCTGTTTCGGAAGTGCGTATGTCTCCCGATCTCAAGATCGCGACTTGCTTCATCACTCCGCTTGGGGCTGTTGATCCGCAACTGATCGTTAAAGCGTTGGCTTCTCACGCGAAATTCATTCGTGGACGCGTGGCGCCCAACCTGCGCCAGATGAAATATATGCCGGAATTCCGCTTCCGGCCCGATACGAGTTTCGACAATTTCTCAAAGATCGACGCCCTGCTCCGCTCGCCGGAAGTGGCGCGCGATCTTTCGCATGATGATGAAAATGATGATGCGGGTAGCGTTTCCCGCAACGGAGAAGAATAAAGCATGGCAAGACGGGGCAAGAAAAAAGGCCGTCCGGTTTCCGGATGGGTCATTTTCGACAAGCCGAAGGGCATGGGATCGACTGAAGCGGTCTCCAAGATCAAGTGGCTGTTCAATGCAGAAAAAGCCGGTCATGCCGGTACGCTCGATCCGCTTGCTTCCGGCATGTTGCCCATCGCGCTGGGTGAAGCCACCAAGACCGTTCCTTATGTGATGGACGGGACCAAGATCTACCGCTTTACCGTAAGCTGGGGGCAGGAGCGTTCGACCGACGATCTGGAAGGCGAGGCGACCAAGACCTCCGACAAGCGCCCCTCGCGCGCGGAAGTCGAAGCCCTTTTGCCCGATTATACTGGCGTGATTTCACAGGTGCCGCCGCAGTTTTCAGCCATCAAGATCGATGGCGAGCGCGCCTATGATCTTGCCCGCGAAGGCGAAACGGTGGAAATTCCGGCCCGTGAAGTCGAAATCGACCGTCTTGAGATCGTTGGCTTTCCCGATGCCGACCGGACCGAATTCGAAGTGGAATGTTCCAAGGGCACCTATGTTCGCTCGCTCGCACGTGACATGGGCCGCGATCTTGGCTGTTACGGCCATATTTCGGACCTGCGCCGCATCGAGGTCGCGCCCTTCACGGAAGAGGATTTTGTGACACTCGCGGAACTTGAGGAAGCATGGCCGCCGCTGCCGCCGAAGAATGAAGATGGTGAAGCCGTTGAACCGGCGCCGCGCCGCGATTTCTCGCCGCTTGATGCGTTGGTGATAGAAACGGGCGCCGCACTTGATTGTCTGCCGCAGGTGCCGCTCACAGAGGATCAGGCGCAGCGTGTTCGCCTTGGCAATCCGGTGATCCTGCGTGGCCGCGATGCGCCATTGGATGCGGACGAAGCCTGCGTGACTACACGCGGCAAACTGCTCGCCATCGGCTATATCGAGCGGGGCCAGTTCAAGCCCAAGCGCGTATTCACGGCGGGCTGAGAAGACTGCCTGAATATAGCGAGATATTTGAGACTGGCATTTCCGCCATTTTTGCACTATATGCCCATCATCGATCGTACGAAATGTACGTCAGATCGTGTTAATGACCCGCGCTGGACGACATCCCGGCCCGGGCGACTGGTTTCCTCTCATCAAGAAAGGGTGTTACGATGTCGATTACCGCTGAGCGTAAGCAAGCACTTATCAAGGAATATGCCACCAAAGAAGGCGATACCGGTTCTCCTGAAGTTCAGGTAGCCGTTCTTTCCGAGCGTATTTCCAATCTTACCGAGCATTTCAAGGGCCACAAGAATGACAACCATTCGCGTCGCGGCCTTCTGAAACTGGTTTCGCAGCGCCGTCGTCTCCTTGACTATGTCAAGGGCGTGGACGCAGCGCGCTACCAGGCGCTTATCGCCCGTTTGGGCCTGCGCCGCTAACGGCAAAATCGGGCGACGCCTCAAAACGTCGCCCCTTTGATTTTTATTATGGGCATATGCCCATCTGGCATGAGGGCGCACAGGGCGCTTTCGATCATGCCGCCAAAGAGCCGCAATGGCTCACGACCTGGACCAGTCATGGGGCAGGATTGCAGGCAGTTCGTACCCGATTACAGTGCGCGAGCTTCCCGTTGTCTTGCCCGTGGCCCGTCCGCCAACCCGGAAAACCCGAAAGCGCCGTTGAACGCGCCTGAAGCGGGTTTTTCACAAGAGGACAAGATATGTTCAATACCCATAAAGTCGAAATCGAATGGGGCGGACGTCCGCTCGTTCTGGAGACCGGCAAGATCGCCCGTCAGGCTGACGGCGCCGTACTCGCCACTTATGGCGAAACCGTTGTTCTTGCGACCGTCGTTTCCGCCAAGGAACCCAAGCCCGGTCAGGATTTCTTCCCGCTCACAGTCAACTATCAGGAAAAGACCTACGCTGCGGGCAAGATCCCTGGCGGCTTTTTCAAGCGTGAAGGCCGTCCGAGCGAAAACGAAACTCTCGTTTCGCGCCTGATCGACCGTCCGATCCGTCCGCTTTTTGTTGATGGCTACAAGAATGACACGCAGGTTGTTCTCACCGTTGTACAGCACGATCTGGAAAACGACCCGGACGTTCTGGCCATGGTCGCCGCTTCCGCAGCCCTCACCATTTCGGGCGTGCCTTTCATGGGACCTATCGGCGGTGCGCGCGTCGGCTATATCGACGGCGAATATGTGCTGAACCCGAATATCGACGAAATGCCGGAATCGAAGCTTGATCTGATCGTCGCTGGTACGTCGGAAGCTGTGCTGATGGTTGAATCGGAAGCGCAGGAACTTTCCGAAGAAATCATGCTCGGTGCGGTCATGTTCGGCCACAAGGGCTTCCAGCCTGTGATCGAGGCGATCATCAAGCTGGCCGAAGCCGCGGCCAAGGAGCCGCGCGATTTCCAGCCGGAAGACCTCTCGGCTCTCGAAGCCAAAATGCTGGCAGTTGTCGAAAACGACCTGCGTGACGCATACAAGATTACCGAAAAGCAAGCCCGTTATGTAGCGGTCGACGCTGCCAAGGCCAAGGCCAAGGAGCATTTCTTCCCTGAAGGCGTGGAAGAGCCTGAATTCTCGGCTGAAGAGTTCGCAACCGTATTCAAGCATCTTCAGGCCAAGATCGTTCGCTGGAACATTCTTGACACCGGAAGCCGTATTGATGGTCGCGATCTTGCGACCGTTCGTCCGATCGTATCGGAAGTCGGCCTTCTGCCGCGCACGCACGGCTCTGCGCTCTTCACCCGCGGCGAAACGCAGGCCATCGTCGTCGCGACGCTCGGCACCGGCGAAGACGAGCAGATGATCGACGCGCTGACGGGCACGTACAAGCAGCCTTTCATGCTGCATTACAACTTCCCGCCCTATTCTGTCGGTGAAACTGGCCGCATGGGTTCGCCGGGCCGTCGTGAAATCGGCCATGGCAAGCTGGCATGGCGTGCGATCCATCCGATGCTGCCTTCGGCTGACCAGTTCCCTTATACCATCCGTGCGGTTTCCGAGATCACCGAATCCAACGGTTCGTCCTCGATGGCATCGGTTTGCGGCGCTTCGCTGGCGCTGATGGATGCTGGCGTTCCGATCACCCGCCCGGTGGCCGGTATCGCCATGGGCCTCATCAAGGAAGGCGATCGTTACGCCGTTCTTTCCGACATTCTCGGTGATGAAGACCATCTCGGCGACATGGATTTCAAGGTGGCTGGTAGCGAAAACGGCATCACCGCGTTGCAGATGGACATCAAGATTGACGGTATCACCGAAGAAATCATGAAGGTTGCTCTGGAACAGGCCAAGGGTGGTCGCGTTCACATTCTCGGTGAAATGGGCAAGGCCATCTCCTCGTCGCGTGAGGAACTGGGCGAATTTGCCCCACGCATCGAAGTGATGAACATTCCGACCGACAAGATCCGTGACGTGATCGGTTCTGGCGGCAAGGTTATCCGCGAAATCGTGGAAAAAACCGGCGCCAAGATCAACATCGAAGACGATGGCACGGTCAAGATTGCGTCGTCCAACGGCAAGGAAATCGAAGCTGCCAAGAAGTGGATTCACTCCATCGTGGCTGAGCCGGAAGTCGGTGAAATCTATGAAGGTACGGTCGTAAAGACCGCTGACTTCGGCGCTTTCGTGAACTTCTTCGGCCCGCGCGACGGCCTTGTTCATATTTCACAGCTCGCTGCTGAACGCGTCGCCAAGACCACCGACGTGGTCAAGGAAGGCCAGAAGGTCTGGGTCAAGCTCATGGGCTTTGACGAACGCGGCAAGGTTCGCCTGTCGATGAAGGTCGTTGACCAGGATACCGGCAAGGAAGTCGTTGCCGAAAAGAAGGTGGAAGCCGACGCTGAATAAGCTCTGCTTGCTCTATTCAGGAAAGCGCGCCCTTGTGGCGCGCTTTTTTTGTTGCGTGAAACCGTTTTAATAGCCATGAGAAAGCATGGTCACAGGTTCACAAAAAACACTCTTCCTTCCCTTCGAGCAGGGCATATTGGATATGCCGCAAGCGGGGAAATCCTTCTTCGCCTGCGGGCTTTCGGCGGATCGCCTTTTGGAACCGGAATGGAAGGCGGCGCTTACCTGCTTGCAGCCATGGCGCCCCAACTGGCTGGCACTCAACAAGGAAGGCTTCCGCGTTGAGCCAAGGCTTGCCACTGGCACGCGTTTTTCCGGCGGGTTGCTGTTGCTCGGAAAACATCGCGGACGCAACGAGGCGTGGTTTGCGGAGCTTCTGGCAAGGGTTGAGCCGGGTGGCTGGATCGTCGTGTCGGGCGACAAGAAACTGGGCATTGATAGTTTCCGCAAATGGGTCGGCAATATTGCTGAAATTAGCGACCGTATGTCCAAAAATCATGCGGTGGCCTTCTGGCTGCAGCGGCCTGCCGATCTGGATGATGGTTTCATCACGGCGCTGCGCCCTCTGGCCAGCGATATTGATGAGGTGTTCCGTACCGAGCCGGGCATGTTCTCGCATGGCGCCATCGATAAGGGCTCTGCACTCCTGGTGCCGCACATGGAGAAGATCGTCTTTGGCAATGTCGCCGATCTGGGCGCGGGCTGGGGCTATCTTGCGGCCCAGTGCCTTAAATATGCCGACCGCATCAAATCCATCGATCTCTTCGAGGCTGATTACGAAGCGCTTGAGGCCGCGCGCGGCAATATGGAGCGACTCGGCGCTTCCGTGCCGATGGCGTTCAACTGGCATGATGTAACCAGCGAGAAGATTACAGGTATTTACGATACCGTCATCATGAATCCGCCCTTTCATGAAGGACGGACGGCGGATGTTTCACTCGGCCAGAGTTTCATTGCCGCCGCCGCCTCGCGCCTCAAGCCAGGCGGAAGGCTGCTGATGGTGGCAAACCGTCAATTGCCTTACGAGGTTACGCTCAAAGCCTTGTTCAAGTCGGTCGTGACCCTTGAGGAAGCGCAGGGCTTCAAGATTTTCGAAGCCAAGAAGTAAAACAAAAAAGCCGCCTCAAAAAGCGGCTTTTTTTACTTGTATAAGGCTTATTCGCCGCGCTCGACATCCGAGCTTTTCAGCTCTTCCAGCGTCGGCATCGAGACGATATTATAGCCCGAATCCACATAATGGATACCGCCCGTCACTCCGCTTGAAAGATCGGACAGGAGATAGACCGCCGATTTGCCGACATCGTCGATATCGACGGTGCGGCGCAGCGGCGAATTGCGGCGCTGATAGCTGAAGATCGCGCGCGCATCGCCGATA
Organism: Falsochrobactrum tianjinense; assembly: GCF_019100495.1. Taxonomy (GTDB): domain Bacteria; phylum Pseudomonadota; class Alphaproteobacteria; order Rhizobiales; family Rhizobiaceae; genus Brucella; species Brucella tianjinense. The sequence goes on from NZ_JAHRVA010000001.1 coordinate 315,845, forward strand.
CCCGCGCCTGCAAGCGTGCGCACGGGTCCGGCGGAAATCGCGTTGACGCGAATGCCTTGCGGTCCGAAATCGGCTGCGAGATAGCGCACCATGGCTTCAAGAGCCGCCTTGGCAACACCCATGACATTGTAGTTGGGGATCGTGCGTGTGGAGCCGCCATAGGTCAGCGTCAGAATGGAGCCGCCGTCCTTCATCAGCTTTTCGGCGCGCTGCGCCATTTCGGTGAAGGAGTAGGCGGAAATCACCATTGTGCGGCTGAAATTATCGCGCGTGGTGACGTCTGCGTAACGGCCCTTCAATTCGGTTTTGTCGGAGAAGCCAATAGCATGAACGATGAAGTCGAGCTTGCCCCATTTCTTCTCGATTTCGGCAAAAACGGCATCGACTGTGGCAATGTCCTCGACGTCGCAAGGCAGTACGAGTTCCGAGCCGACCTGTTCTGCCAGGGGCTTCACGCGCTTGCCGAGTGCATCGCCCTGGTAGGTGAAGGCAAGCTCGGCGCCCTGAGCCGCGAGCTGCTTTGCAATTCCCCAGGCAAGAGAGTGATTATTCGCGACCCCCATAATGAGGCCGCGTTTTCCCTTCATCAAACCGTCCATATTTCCCTCTCCCTCAGCCCTGGTAGCGCTGGAACACCAGCGTCGCATTGGTGCCGCCAAACCCGAAGGAGTTGGAGAGCACGGTATTGAGCTGAGCATTATCGATACGCTTGCGAACGATAGGCATGTCCGCGAAAGCAGGGTCCAGTTCTTCGATATGCGCGCTTTCGCAGATGAAATTATTGTGCATCATCAAAAGCGAGTAGATGGCTTCCTGCACGCCCGTCGCACCGAGCGAATGGCCGGTCAGAGATTTGGTCGCAGCGATCGGCGGACAGGCGTCACCTGTACCGAATATCTGGCGAATCGCCTCGATTTCGGGCGCATCACCTGCGGGCGTCGAGGTTGCATGCGGGTTGATGTAGTCGATCTTGGAATTGACGGTCGAAAGCGCCATTTTCATGCAGCGCAGCGCACCTTCGCCCGACGGAGCCACCATGTCGTAGCCATCGGAGGTTGCGCCATAGCCGATGATCTCGCCATAAATCTTCGCGCCGCGCGCACGAGCTGTTTCGAGGTCTTCGAGAATGAGAACGCCTGCGCCGCCTGCAATCACGAAACCGTCGCGGTTTTTGTCATAGGCGCGGGAGGCAGTGGAGGGCGTGTCGTTATATTTCGACGACATCGCGCCCATGGCGTCGAACAACACTGAAAGCGTCCAGTCGAGGTCTTCGCAGCCGCCCGCGAACATGCGGTCCTGCTTGCCATACTGGATCATCTCGAAGGCATTGCCGATGCAATGGTTCGACGTCGCACAGGCCGAAGAGATCGAGTAATTGATGCCCTTGATCTTGAAGAAGGTCGCAAGCGTTGCCGAAGCCGTGGAACTCATGGCTTTGGGAACGGCAAAGGGGCCGACGCGCTTGGGGCCTTTTTCGCGCGTTATATCGGCGGAATCGACGATAGTGCGCGTCGAGGGGCCGCCCGAACCCATGATGATGCCGGTCCGCTCGTTCGAGACTTCCTCTTCTGACAGTCCCGCATCGGCAATTGCCTGATCCATGGCGACATGGTTCCAGGCCGTGCCGCGACCGTGGAAGCGCATGGCGCGACGGTCCACCAGAGCTTCGACATCGATCTTGGGAGCGCCGTGAACCTGGCAGCGGAAACCCAGCTCGGCATATTCCTCGGCCCGGGAGATGCCAGACTTGGCTTCGCGTAGCGACGCCGTGACCTCTTCGGTATTATTTCCAATCGAGGATACGATCCCCATACCCGTTACGACCACACGCCGCATCGCGTTCTCCTTTGCACTTGTTACCTCAGGCTGGCTCTGTTGAGCTGGCCCTTCTTCCGGTTACATAGTGCGATCTTCGCATGTTTTGAGCGCGGTCGCATGAAAACTCTTCATTTTATGCAGGTCGCGCCCGTGGATATCAAGTGGTTCAGCGCCTATTGCGCGCTGCCTTCCTTGGACAGGCCGACGCGCAAATCTGTCGCCTGATAGATGGTTTCGCCATCGGCCTTCAGCCAGCCGTCGGCAGTGCCGAGCACGAGGCGGCCGCGCATGACGCGTTTGAAGTCGATGCCATATTCAAGAAGCTTTGTATTGGGACGAACCATGCCCTTGAACTTCACCTCACCGGTCGAAAGAGCCATGCCGCGGCCCGGCTCGCCGAGCCAGCCGAGGAAGAAGCCGGTAAGCTGCCACATGCCGTCCAGGCCGAGGCAGCCCGGCATGATCGGGTTGCCCAGAAAGTGGCAGGGGAAGTACCAGTCATCGGGGCGTACGTCATATTCGGCGCGGATATAGCCCTTGTCGAAGGCACCGCCCGTTTCGGAAATATCTGTGATGCGATGGACCATCAGCATCGGAGGCAGAGGAAGCTGCGCATTGCCGGGACCGAACATTTCGCCGCGTGCGCAGCTAAGGAGTTCTTCATACCCGTAGCTCGATTTCTGTTCTGCCATTATGCCTCCCTTGAGGATCATTCTGATGTGACCGTTCCTGTCGTCAGGGGCGGCCCGGTTGTCGTCGTTTCCGGAACATCCCTAGCATAGACTGTTTCCGGCAGTAAAATCATGCATTGGGTTTTCCCGAAAAAGCCGGGAATTACCATGCCTATTGATACTTGTTTCGCAACGGCATATATCAATGTCAGTAGGCAATGGGCAACAGCCTGTTCGATGTTTGGCAAAATTGCTACGAGCTTGTGACGGGTCCAAGGGTAAAAATGCAAAATTATCATGCCCATCACGCGATGGTTTCAATGGAAGAACGGCTTCGCGGCGCAGGCTTGAGGCCGACGCGTCAGCGTGTCGCGCTCGCCAGCCTGATCTATGCGCAGGGCGACCGCCACCTTTCTGCGGAAGAGCTTCATGAGGAGGCCGTGCTGGCCGATGTGCCGGTTTCGCTTGCCACCGTTTATAACACGCTGCACCAGTTCACCGAAGCCGGCATGCTGCGTATCATCGCGGTCGAAGGGTCGAAAACCTATTTCGATACCAATATTTCAGATCACCAGCATTTTTTCCTTGAGGGTGAGAATGTGGTGTTCGATATTCCGCATGGCGAGCGCGGCCAGCCCACGGTTGCGAATATGCCTGACGCACCAGACGGCATGGAAATCGTCAATGTGGACATTATCGTGCGCCTGCGCCGTAAAGGACGCTGACCCACTCGATACGAATCATGAAAAGCGGCTTGAAGCCGCTTTTTTTAACGAGCGCATACAGGCGTTGGCTCAATCGAAGACTTCGCCCGGATACACGCCCCATAGTTCGGATTGCCTGAACCAGCCTTTCGTCCCTTTCACTTCAAGCTCGCACCACTCGCCATTGCACTCGCGAACTGTACCGATGACGCCGGGTTCGACCTCCGCCGCAATGCCGGAGGTTTCGTTTGCGTCGCGCCACATGGTAATCATGGCACCTTGATTGTCCTTGAGCCATGGCGCGGCGGCAGCGGTGCGTTTGCCAGACAGAAGTGACTGATAGACCCAGCCTTCCGTGCCATCCGCATCGCGGATGCGCCGCCAGTTGTCGTATTCCTGGATGATCTCGACAGGCAGGCCGGCTTTCAAAAATAGCCAGGATACTGCATATTGGCGTCCCGGACCGACCCGCAGATTGGCGCGCGCGGGTTTGAGACTGACGAAACGCGGGACAGGCAGACCGCTTGGGCCCAACCTCGTGCCTGCCGGTGCCGCCGCACTGGCAGCATTATGATGTGGCGCGCCAAGCGGCACGATGAACAGCAGTAATACGATGGCGCTTAATGCTGTTATCAAAAAGCGTTGCACCATCAAGAAACGTTGCGAAAGCATGCGGGACAATTCTGACCTCTCGCCGTCCTGTCATTTCAAGGCTGCATCCGGGAAGGGGGCTGCCATCCATCCGGAACTACCAAAACAAATTGGAGTGCGGTTTTCCGCTTGTGATTTTCTTTGTCTTTGCCATGCTGCCTTGCTAGAGATGGGCAACCGAAGCAGTTTCCATATTGCACCTTCTTGGTTAAGGAGGTCTCAACGCAAGCGCATCGGTCTGAGGGCATTGCACAAAACGAGGCTCAAAACGGGGTGGAGATGTCGAACAAGAAGAAGCCGCTGGTCGTTCTTACCCGGAAATTGCCGGATGCAATAGAAACCCGAATGCGGGAATTGTTCGATGCACGTCTGAATATAGACGATCATCGCATGACGCAGCCGGAAATCATTGCCGCCATGAAGGAAGCGGATGTTCTTGTTCCCTGCATCACGGATGTAATTGACGCGGCGGCCATCGAACAGGCTGGCCCCAATTTAAAGCTTATCGCCAATTTCGGCAATGGCGTCGATAATATCGATGTATCCGCTGCGGCCAAGCGCGGCATCACCATCACCAACACGCCCAATGTCCTGACCGAAGATACTGCCGATATGACGCTGGCGCTTTTGCTGATGGTACCGCGCCGTCTGGTGGAGGGCGCAAACGTCCTCAATAAACATGCAGGAGAATGGCCGGGCTGGTCGCCGACATGGATGCTCGGACGCCGCATCTGGGGCAAGCGCCTTGGCATTGTCGGCATGGGGCGCATCGGCACAGCCGTCGCCCGCCGCGCCAAGGCTTTCGGCCTGTCGATTCATTATCATAATCGCAATCGTGTCAATCCGCAGGTCGAGGACGAGTTGGAGGCGACCTACTGGGACAGCCTCGACCAGATGCTCGCCCGTATGGACATCATATCGGTCAATTGTCCTTCGACGCCCGCGACTTTCCACTTGCTTTCCGCGCGCCGCCTTGCGCTGATGCAGCCCACTGCCTATGTCGTCAACACTGCCCGCGGCCAGATCATCGATGAGGTGGCGCTGACGGAGATGATCGAAGAGGGTAAGTTGGCTGGTGCGGGGCTCGATGTTTTCGAGAACGAGCGCGCCGTCAATCCGCGCCTGCTGTCATTGGTGGAAAATGGCAAGGTCGTGCTGCTGCCGCACATGGGTTCGGCCACCATCGAAGGTCGCGTCGATATGGGTGATAAGGTGATTATTAATATCAGGGCTTTTGTCGATGGGCATCGCCCGCCCGATCGCGTCTTGCCCAATCGGGTATAAATCTGTTTTACGGCCTGCGGATCAGCGTCGGCAGGTCGTAGAGATAGGCGATGCGCTTGATCGCTTCCCTGAGCGGTTCCAGCGTCACGGTCATGGTGTGGCCGCTGGCATGGATGAGCATATCGGGCGAAGCGCAGATTGCGACATGGCCTTTCCAGAAAACCAGATCGCCGCGCGCAAGGTTTGAATAATCGCCATCCGGCTCGATGATTTCGCCCAGCATCTCCTGCTGCATGTCCGAATCGCGCAGCACTTTTCGCCCCGCCACCCACATGGAAAGCTGCACCAGACCAGAACAGTCGATGCCGAAGCCGGAGGTCCCGCCCCACAGATAGGGCGTGTGCAGAAGCGTTTCGGCAATGGCCACATAGTCGGAAGCATGTTCGCCCACAGGCGTGAGATGACACGCAATCAGCGCCTCGCCGCTTGCAAGCAGCGCATAGTCGGTGCCGCGCTTTTCTGCTTTGCCGACGATGCGCACCCGGGAACCGAGCGACAGGGCCTTGGAATGGGGAAAGCGCAGATCAGCGCCGGGGTAGGCGAATGTGCGCGGCACAGTGACCATATGTGTCGCCTCGCCATCGGGACTTTCCAGCGCGGCGGAAGAGACATAGCCGGTATAGCTGTCGCGTTCAGCCTGAACCCAGCTCCAGCCGTCCTGCTCCTCGAAGACCTGCATCATATCGCCGAAAACCACCTGCGTCTGCGGCCCGCTATCGGGGCGCGGTTCGGCACGTAGATCGGCTACAGATGCGGAAACTCGCATGAGCGTGCCAGCGGTAAAACGGCTCGCTTCGACCTTGCCGCTTAACCGTTCGTCGGCGAGATCGGGGCGATAGGCATTAAGGCGGCGGTCGAGCAGGCTCACAATGGTAACTCCCTGGCTTTGGCGATCACCAGATCACCCAGCCTTTCGACATAGAGTGCCCCAGCGACGGTTCTTTTTACTAGCACATTGCGCTTGTCTTTTTCATCACGATGCCGGGAAACGAGATCGAGTAGTCCCATTGTATCGAGTGCGCGCGTAATCACCGGCTTGGTGACGTCGAGCTTTGCCGCCAGCCCCCGCACGGTATGCGGCGGCGGCTCCAGATAAATGGTCAGAAGAATTGCCGCCTGCCGCGTGGTAAGATCGGGCATTTCGTCCCGGATCTGCGCCAGCGACAGGGTTTTCAGCAAGGTCAGCGCCTGCAATGGCTTTAGCTCAACGGGCATGATACCAGACCAGCCAGAATTGTTTCGGGTCCGTATCATTCAACGCCGTTTCACTATTGCAGGCAAGCGAAATTATCGGGCCGGAAAGCGCTCCTTGAGCAATTGGTTGAGTGCCCGGATGGCCTGCGCTTCGCCGCCGACGGGCGAGGCGGGCTTTTCTACCGGGGTCCAGCCGAAAATGTCGAAATGCACGTGAGCCCCGGCTTTTTCGACAAAGCGGCTCAGAAACAATGCCGCCGTGACCGATCCGGCAAAGCCGTCAGTGGTGACATTGTTGATATCGGCCACGCGAGAGGAAAGCTTTTGCGCATAGGGCTGCCAGAGCGGCATGCGCCACAATGGATCGGCAGTTTCGTCAGCTTTCTGCGCAATTGCCTGCGCCAGATCGTCATCATGGGTATAGAAGGGCGGCAGATCGGGGCCGAGCGCCACCCGCGCTGCGCCTGTCAATGTCGCCATATCGACCAGCAGTTCCGGCTCTTCTTCATCGGCTAGCGCAAGCGCATCGGCCAGCACCAGACGGCCTTCGGCATCGGTATTGCCGATTTCCACCGTCGGACCCTTGCGGCTTTGCAATATGTCGCCGGGGCGAAACGCATTGCCGGAAATCGAATTTTCAACCGCCGGGATCAGCACGCGCAGCCGCACCGGCAATTGTGCAGCCATGATCATCAAGGCTAGGCCCAGCACATTGGCAGCCCCGCCCATATCTTTTTTCATTATCAGCATGCCACTGGCCGGTTTGATGTCGAGGCCACCCGTATCGAAACAGACACCCTTGCCGACGAGGGTGATTTTGGGGTCGTTATCATTGCCCCAGCGCATGTCGATAAGGCGCGGCGCGATGCTGCCCGCACGGCCCACCGCATGAATCATGGGCAAATTCTGCGCCAGAAGCGCATCGCCTTCGATTGTCGAAATTTCCGCTTTGTACTTTCCGGCAAGATCGCGCGCGGCCTGTTCCAGCGCGTCCGGTCCCATATCGCTGGCGGGCGTGTTGATGAGGTCGCGAGCAAGCGTCACCGCATCGGCGACTGCTTGCGTCTCTTTGGCATCCACACCTTCGGGCAGGGCCAGTCGGATGGTTTTGCCATCGGCTTTGCGATAGCGCGTGAAACTGTAGCCGCCCATCAGAAAGGCCAGCGTTGTAAGGGCTGCATCTTCCGGCTTGCCTTCGATGTGCCAGTCGCCTTCTGGCAGCGCGCGGGCGAGTTTGCCGGCCAGCAACTGCGACTGGCCGCTTTTTTCCTCGCCGCCCGTTCCAAACAGCGCACCGGCAATCGCGCCTTCCTTTGCCGGGAGGATGAGAACGCGCCCGGCCTCGCCGTTGAAGTCATTGGCCTTGGCCCAGAGGGTCGCATCCTGCGGCAGTCCGGCCTGATCAAGAGCATTCTTTCCAATGAACCATATGGGGCGGCTGTTTGCTGATTTTACGGTAACGATCTCGACGGCCATGACATTCCTTGACGGTGGTTTTGCCTGAAAATGGGGCAGCGATTCAGCGCTGGTCGAAAGACTTGGCCTGCACGGACTGATAATTCAGTGCGGAAGCAGGTTTTCCGGCAAAAAGCGCCAGCCCGCTGATGACGGCGATAATGGCGAGCGCACCGATGAGCGTGCATTCGATCATCGCTGCACCCGATCTATTTCTCAAAAAGCGCGTCATCAAAGCCGGCATGTTCGTTACCCTGAGCAAAATGTCTCGATGGGGTTTTTTTAGTGCCTGCCAATTGTGATGAGTTTAAGAAACACGGAAAATAAAAGGTTAATACAGGCTCGTTGGCGCTTCGTTCCGGTTTGGGTTAATGGATGGCAAATGCTGTCGTCAGGGCCTATATGAACTTCTGTTGCCAATGCTGCTGGAAGAAACATATGCCGGAATTGCCAGAGGTCGAAACGGTTCGCCGTGGATTGGAGCCCTTCATGCAGGGCGCAAAGGTCGAACGGGTTGAGCAGAACCGGCCCGATTTGCGCTTTCCTTTCCCGCAGCGTTTTGCCGAACGGTTGTCGGGTCGCATGATCGACGCGCTGGGGCGGCGCGCAAAATATCTCACCATGCATCTCGATGACGGATTGTCGGTCATCAGCCATATGGGCATGTCCGGCTCTTTCCGCATCGAGGCGGAGGATGGACAAGGATTACCCGGCAGCTTTCATCACGAGCGCTCCAAGAACAACCGACACGATCACGTCGTCTTTCATCTCGTCCGTCCGGACGGTGTGCATGTGCGTATTATCTATAACGATCCACGCCGTTTCGGCTTCATGCTGTTTGCGGAAGAAGGCGCGCTCGATAATCATCCGCTGTTGAAGGGGCTTGGCGTGGAGCCGACCGGAAACCGGCTTTCGGGTGAATTGCTGGCGAGTCTTTTTGTAGGCCGCAGGACATCGCTCAAGGCAGCTCTTCTCGATCAGCGGCTGATTGCGGGACTTGGTAATATCTATGTGTGCGAAGCGCTCTGGCGTTCCGGCCTCTCTCCCATGCGCGCGGCAGGCTCGATTGCCGGGGATACGCAAACGCTCGACCGCCTGGCTTCCGATATTCGCAGCGTAATAGCCGAAGCCATCGCGGCGGGCGGCTCAAGCCTGAAAGATTATATTCAGGCCGATGGCGCGCTGGGTTATTTCCAGCATTCCTTTTCGGTTTATGGACGCGAAGCCATGTCATGCAAAACGCCCGGCTGCACCGGAATGGTCGAACGCGCCGTGCAATCGGGACGTTCGACCTTTTTCTGCGCATCCTGCCAATGTTGAAAAGCGGGAGGCTGAACCCTTGCCAAAGCGCGTCCGGCAGTTCACCTTGCCGCCATCAGTTGGACTGACGAAGGAGGAGAGACATTCCCATGGCCTATGAAACGATCGTTGTGGAAACGCGCGGTGGCGTCGGTCTTGTTCGTCTTAACCGGCCGCAGGCGCTCAATGCCCTCAACGGCACGGTTCTCGACGAATTGACGGAGGCGCTGGCCGCCTTTGACACCGATGGCAAGATCGGCGCAATCGTGCTGACCGGCTCTGAAAAGGCTTTTGCCGCCGGTGCGGACATCAAGGAAATGCAGCCGATCAATTTCGTGGATGCCTATCTTCAGGACATGTTCGCCGGCTGGCAGAAGGTGGACCGCGTCCGCAAGCCCATCATTGCGGCAGTTGCCGGTTACGCGCTGGGCGGCGGCTGTGAGCTGGCCATGATGTGCGATTTCATCATCGCTGCCGACAACGCCAAATTCGGCCAACCGGAAATCACGCTGGGCGTCATGCCGGGTATGGGCGGGTCGCAGCGCTTGACCCGCTATGTCGGAAAGTCCAAGGCCATGGATATGTGCCTGACGGGCCGCATGATGGACGCGCAGGAAGCAGAGCGCTCCGGTTTGGTGTCGCGCGTGGTTGCGCCCGAAGAACTCCTAGAGGAAGCCTTGAAGGCTGCCGATCGTATTGCCGCGTTCTCGCGGCCTTCCGTGATGATGGTCAAGGAATCGGTCAATCGCGCCTATGAAACGACTCTCGACGAGGGCCTGCGTTTCGAGCGGCGCCTGTTCCATTCGCTTTTTGCGACAGAAGACCAGAAGGAAGGCATGTCGGCCTTTGTCGACAAGCGCACGCCGTCTTTCAATAATCGTTGAGCGGGCAATAATCGTTGGGTAGGCAAGAATCGCTGAATGCGCTCGCGCAGCAGAAACCACATTGACGCGCGCCCAAAGCTGATCTATAAGCCCGCCACGGATTGGTGGCCCCCAGACATTGTGGCTACCCAGAGGTTTTGTGCCCGACGGTTTAGCCCGTGGGCTAGCTGACAGAAAAAAAGAGAGGCATTTATGGCCAATACTCCTTCGGCCAAGAAGGCAGTGCGCAAGATCGCTGCCCGCACCGAAATCAACAAGTCCCGCCGCTCGCGCGTGCGCACTTTCATTCGCAAGCTTGAAGACGCGCTTCTGAGCGGCGACAAGCAGGCAGCAGAAGTCGCGTTCAAGGCCGCCGAGCCTGAACTGATGCGCGCTGCTTCCAAGGGTGTTCTGCATAAGAACACCGCATCGCGCAAGGTGTCCCGCCTTGCCGCACGCGTAAAGGCGCTCAACGCCTGATATTTTCCATATCTGGAATTTTATTGAAAACCCGGCTCATTATTAGCCGGGTTTTCTTTTTGGAGTTTTTCTCAGGTGAAGGGCAAGGGAAGGCTGTAACGATTCTCGCGGCAAGGGGAGCCATTTTTCTGTGCATTTGCATCAGTGCGAGGGTTCAGGCCATTTCGGTAGCTCACCGTAATCGGGAACCGGTCTATGGGTCGGAATTTTAACGCTTATTTCAGGCAGGCTTCGGAAGCCGCAGTTCAGCCCAAAACGAGATGCGGTTATTTTCTTTTTAACTTCAATTGGTTGCCAATGTTTATCCACTGTTATCCACAGGCTCTCTGCGGATTCAGAAGCACGCATGAGTCAAGCATTTTTTTAAAATTTATTTTCTAGAACCTCATTACGCGACCGCCTAAAAAACCGCTGATGGAAACGTATTGAATCCTAAGGCGTTATTTCGCTGGCGTCTGATTCTCGCTCTCCGCCCGATCCCGATGCAAGCCTTAAGCGAAGAAAAATCTATTCTGCCAAGGGTTGCTCTTTGCCGCGAGGCTTCGCTAAAGTCAGCTTATTGAGAGGGATGGCCGTTGGCCCGGAGTTAGCATCAAATGAAGTCTGATTGGCGTTGGCATGTATGGCCGCGGATGCTGATTTTTGGTCCTAAAGGCCCTTTTCTGTAGAGTTGATTGCTTACCATTCATTAACCGGAATGCTCTTTTAGACGCATCTTTGTTGTTTGGGTGGTTGTCGCGAATTCCGTTCCGGGCAATCAGCCTAAAGCATCGGTTCGAGGGTTGGAGGCGATTCTCGAAAAAATGCGATGCGTCGTGATGCGTAAGTAGAAAGGAGTACTCGGGGTATCAGTCCATGACGGACTGTTTGAGTTTGTGTTCGGCCCTTCTTCATGAAGGACCTGTGTAATGTGAGTGCCGCCTGGGTGCCTGATTCCCGAGATCTGGAAAGCCCGGTGCAGGAAATAACGACAAGCGCCGTAAAAATGGTGCGTAGGAATTTGAGGCAGGCGAGACGATGGCAATGATGACTGGCAAGTCGACGGCAACGATGGGTGATGATGCGCATGCGAACCGTATCCATGGATCTTCTGCTACCGGAAAAGACGAAAGTCTCGTGAGCGCTGACAAGGCGCTCGGTGAAGAGGCATTCGAGCGGCTTACGGCAAAGCTGAAAGCGCGCGTTGGCAGCGAAATTTATTCAAGCTGGTTTGGGCGGCTGAAGCTTGATGACCTCTCCAAGAGCGTGGCGCGCCTATCGGTTCCGACAGCGTTTCTCCGCTCCTGGATCAACAATCATTATTCGGCGCTTCTGACCGAACTGTGGCAGGACGAAAATCCACAAATATTGAAGGTTGAAGTGGTCGTGCGCGGCATGAGCCGCGTGATGCGCCCCGTTCCGCCCGCTGGCACCAACGAGACCGTGGAGACCAGAGCGCCGGCAAATCTGCGCGAAAAAGTAATGTTCCCGGTCGGCCAGCCCAGCGCTGAAAAGCGCGGCTCTGCGGTTGTCGCGGAAACGGCTGCCGCCTCTGGTTCGGTTCTCGGCTCGCCGCTCGACCCGCGCTATACGTTCGATACTTTCATCGATGGCGCATCCAACCGCGTAGCACTGGCCGCAGCGCGCACCATTGCCGAAGCGGGCTCCAGCGCCGTGCGCTTCAACCCGCTTTTCATCCATGCATCCGTCGGCCTTGGCAAAACCCATCTGTTGCAGGCGATCGCCGCTGCTGCCTTGCAGCGCCAGGAAAAGGCCCGCGTCGTTTATCTGACTGCGGAATATTTCATGTGGCGCTTCGCCACTGCCATCCGCGACAACAATGCGCTCTCCTTCAAGGAGCAGCTGCGTGACATTGATCTGCTCGTCATCGACGACATGCAGTTCCTGCAAGGCAAATCGATCCAGCACGAATTCTGCCATCTGCTCAATACGCTGCTCGACAGCGCCAAGCAGGTCGTAGTTGCGGCTGACCGCGCTCCGTCCGAACTCGAATCGCTCGATGTGCGTGTTCGTTCCCGCCTTCAGGGCGGCGTTGCGCTGGAAGTCGGTGCGCCTGATTATGAAATGCGCTTTGAAATGCTGCGCCGCCGGCTCACCGCCGCGCAGGTCGAGGACCCCGGGCTCAATATGGGCGAAGACATCCTTGCCCATGTCGCGCGCACTGTCACTGGGTCGGGCCGTGAACTCGAAGGTGCTTTCAACCAGCTTCTGTTCCGCCAGTCTTTCGAGCCAAACATTTCCATTGACCGGGTCGATGAACTGCTTGGCCATTTGATCCGCGCCGGAGAACCCAAGCGCATCCGCATCGAGGAAATCCAGCGCATCGTTGCGCGCCATTACAATGTCTCGAAGCAGGACCTGCTTTCGAACCGCCGCACGCGTACCATCGTCAAGCCGCGCCAGGTGGCGATGTATCTCGCCAAGATGCTCACCCCGCGTTCGCTACCGGAAATCGGTCGCCGCTTTGGTGGGCGCGACCATACCACCGTTCTGCATGCGGTCCGCAAGATTGAGGATCTGGTCGGAGCAGACACCAAGCTGGCGCAGGAGCTGGAGCTTCTCAAGCGCCTCATCAACGATCAGGCCGCCTGAGAAGGATGGCCTGAGCGCCGCTAAGGCCAGTTATCAACAAAAAGCCCGCGTTCCAGTATTGTGTCACGCTGCGCGGGCTTGCTTTTCGCCTAAAAAATCTGCCACTTTAGCAAACCTTCTGGCGCCAGTGCGCCTTATTGACGGGGGCGTCTGCCCGTTGCGCGGTTGCCCTGTCCTAGCGAGCGAGTGCGTTTTAATATGCGTGTTACCCTGGAGCGATCGAACCTTCTCAAATCACTTAACCACGTCCACCGCGTCGTGGAGCGCCGCAACACAATACCGATTCTGTCCAACGTTCTTTTGCAGGCCGATGGCGCCAGCCTTGCCCTCAAGGCGACCGACCTTGATCTTGAGGTCAATGAAGCAACTGCGGCGATGGTCGAGCAGGCAGGGGCGACCACGGTTCCGGCGCATCTTCTCTATGATATCGTGCGCAAATTGCCCGATGGCGCGGAAGTCATGCTGGCCACCAATCCCGATGGCGGTTCCATGTCGGTGGTTTCCGGCAAATCGTCTTTCCGCTTGCAATGCCTGCCGCAATCCGATTTTCCGGAACTGACGGCGGGAGCCTTCACCCATTCTTTCCGCATCGATGCGCAGGCATTGAAGCGCCTGATTGATCGCACACAATTTGCGATCTCCACGGAAGAAACCCGCTATTATCTCAACGGCATTTATCTGCATGCCATTGAAAGCGATGGTGCGCTGAAATTGCGTGCGGTAGCGACCGACGGCCATCGCCTGGCTCGCGCTGAACTTGAAGCGCCATCGGGTGCCGAAGGCATGCCGGGCATCATCATTCCGCGCAAGACGGTCGCCGAATTGCAGAAACTGGTCGATGTGCCGGATGTGGTCGTTTCTGTCGAATTGTCGGACGCGAAAATCCGCTTCACAGTCGGCTCGGTTGTCCTGACTTCCAAGCTGATTGATGGAACCTTCCCCGATTACCAGCGTGTCATTCCTTCCGGCAATGACAAGAAACTCACCATCAGCCGTCAGGATTTCGCGGCTTCCGTGGATCGCGTTTCGACCATATCGAGCGAGCGGGGCCGTGCGGTCAAGCTTTCCATTGGCGATGGCCTGCTCACATTGACGGTCAACAACCCCGATTCCGGCAGTGCGACCGATGAGCTTGCGGCGGATTACGATGCCGATCCGCTCGATATCGGTTTCAATTCCAAATATCTGCTCGACATCACCAGCCAGCTTTCCGGTTCCGATGCCATCTTCATGCTGGCGGATGCCGGTTCTCCGACGCTGGTGCGCGATACAGGTGATGAAGACGTCCTTTACGTGCTCATGCCGATGCGTGTTTAAAGAACGGGATCGTGACCACCGCCGAGCCTGAACAAAGCCGTCCGGATCGAGTTTCGGTCCGGCGGCTTAAACTTGTCAGTTTCCGCAATTATGCGGAACTAGCCCTGCCGCTTGGCCCCGGCCATGTGGTGCTGACCGGGGAAAACGGCTCTGGAAAAACCAATCTGATCGAGGCTGTTTCGTTTCTGTCGCCGGGCAGGGGCCTGCGCCGAGCCGCTTACGATGATGTGGCGCGCAGCGGCAGCGGCGATGGCTTTGCCATTCACGCCACGCTCGATTGCATGAGCTATGGCGAGGCCAATATTGGCACTGGCACGGCGGGCAATAGCGAAGGGGGGCGCAAGGTTCGCATTAATGGTGCCGCGGCTTCCGGTGACGAATTGCTCGATTATGCGCGCATCCTCTGGATCGTCCCCGCCATGGATGGACTGTTCACCGGCGGTGCATCGGAACGGCGGCGTTTTCTCGACCGCATGGTACTGGCTATCGACACAGTTCATGGCAAGCGCGTTCTCGATTATGAAAAAGCCATGCGCAGCCGCAACCGGTTGCTAAACGATGGCATGAATGACGAGCGCTGGCTCGACGCCATCGAAAATCAGATGGCGGAACTGGGCATCGCCATTGCCGCTGCGCGTGCCGAGGCCATGCGGCTGATTGCTGCCATGATCGAAAAGCTTCCCGCCGAGGGTCCGTTTCCGAAAGCCGACTGCTTTCTGGAAGGGGCGCTGGAGCAGCGGATCGGCGTCGAGGCGGCACTCGATCTGGAAGAGGATTATCGCCGCACCTTGCGGGATGGAAGACTGCGCGATCGTGCTGCGGGCCGTACGCTGGAGGGGCCGCACCGCACCGATCTCATCGTGCAGCACCGGCCCAAATCGATGCCCGCCGGTCTTTGCTCGACCGGCGAGCAGAAAGCGCTTTTGATCGGCCTCATTCTGGCTCATGCGAGGCTGACGAGTGAGCTTTCCGGCATGGCCCCCATTCTCCTGCTTGATGAAATAGCCGCCCATCTCGACATGGGACGCCGTGCTGCCCTGTTCGGCATTCTCGACGATCTGGGCGGGCAGAGCTTCATGACCGGCACGGACCGGGCGCTTTTTGAAGCGCTTGAGGGTGATGCGCAATTCTTCAATGTGTCCGCTGGCCAGCTGACCACTATTTGAGACAAAATATCCGCTGACAGCACCAGGCGGTCAGCCTATGGTTGGTACTATGAATGAACCTTCAAAATCTTTTTCGTCCGAAGAACTCGAACGCTATGCGCGCCATATCGTGTTGCCCGAAATCGGCGGTCCCGGCCAGCAGAAGCTGAAAGCCGCGCGCGTACTGGTACTTGGCGCGGGGGGGCTGGGCGCGCCGGTGCTGCAATATCTGGCGGCGGCGGGTATCGGAACACTCGGAATTATCGATGACGACACGGTTTCGCTGTCCAATCTCCAGCGGCAGGTCATCCACGAGACGGCAAGCGTCGGGCAGGCGAAGGTCGCAAGCGCGGCTGCGGCAATCGCGCGCATCAATCCGCATGTGAAGGTGGAAAGCCATGAATTTCGGCTTGATGCGCAAAACGCGCAGGCGCTGATTGCGGCTTATGATGTGGTGGTGGACGGCTCGGATAATTTCGCGACGCGCTATGTGCTGGCCGATGCGGCAGCGGCAGCACAGCGCCCGCTGGTGACAGCGGCCATTGGCCGTTTCGATGGCACGATTACGGTTCTCAAACCTTATGAAAAAGGCGCGGATGGCTTGCCCAATCCCTCCTATCGCGATCTTTTCCCGCAAGCACCGCCACCCGGAACGGTTCCGAGCTGTGCCGAGGCTGGCGTATTGGGCGTTCTGCCGGGCGTCATGGGCAGTCTTGAAGCGATGGAAGTCATCAAGCTTGTTGCGGGCATAGGAGAGCCGCTGGTCGGGCGGCTGCTCCTCTATAATGCCTTGACGGCGCGTTTTGAAACCATCCGTTACAAGGCGGCGAAACGCCCCTGACGGCTTTCAGTACTGCGTTGCGCGGTCCACGACATGTTCGAGCGTCCCGTCGCGTTCGAAGGCATCGATCTGGCGGATGATCTGCGGAACAATCGCCGCCGCCGAAGAGCTTGCCGCGGCATGGGGCGTGATCGTCACCCGCGGATGGGTCCAGAGCGGGCTGTCGGCAGGCAACGGTTCCTGGTTGAACACATCGAGCGTTACGGCTGAAAGCAGGCCGCGATCAAGTGCGGCCAGAATATCGGCCTCGTTCTGCAAGCCGCCGCGGCCGGCATTGATAAGCACCGGCGCGCCCAGCGGCCCGTCGCTTTTGAGCTGGGCGAACATCGACATGGACAATATACCCTTCGTGTCGGGCGTCAGCGGCAGAAGGCACACGAAAATATCGGCGGATGCGAGGAAGGGCGCAAAGCCGTCCTTGCCGTGAAATGTCGTCACGCCCTTGATCTCATTCGGGCGGCGGCTCCAGCCGGTAATGTTGAAGCCCAGTGTTTTCAGCTTGTCGGCGGCATCGCGTCCCAGCACGCCCAGCCCCAGAATGCCCACCGTCACTTCATGGGCGGCGGGCTGGCGCGGATCTTCGTGCCAGACGCGGTTTTGCTGCTGTTTGCGATAGATCGACCCGAAGCGATGATGATCAAGCACCTGCCAGACGACATATTCGGTCATGCGCATGGTCAGATCGTCGGAAATAACGCGCACCAGCGGCACATCGGGAATATGCGGATCGTGAAATACATGGTCGACGCCTGCGCCCAGCGAAAAAATGACCTTGAGATTGGGCAGATTGGCCAGCGAGCCGGGCTTCTGTTTCCACACC
The DNA here is from genome assembly GCF_019100495.1 of Falsochrobactrum tianjinense. Lineage (GTDB taxonomy): Bacteria > Pseudomonadota > Alphaproteobacteria > Rhizobiales > Rhizobiaceae > Brucella > Brucella tianjinense. The sequence goes on from NZ_JAHRVA010000001.1 coordinate 332,979, forward strand.
AGCGCATATTCGATTGAAGGATCGTTTTCCGCGCGTTCGGTCACGACCTTGCGACCGGGCGCATGTTCCCGGAACATTTCGAGCCAGCTTTGCGCATTCCAGTTGGTCAGCGCCAGAAGGATATTCCCCTGATTGTTGTCGCTCATTATTTAATTCCTCCTTCAGTGGCCTCCATATGGAAGGCCGCAGCCATCAGTGTTCTGGTGTAGTCTGTCTTGGGGCTGGCGAAGATTTCCTTTGCCGTTCCATATTCCACCGCCTTGCCATTGCGCATCACCAGCACGTCATTGGCGAGCGCCCGCACCACTTTCAGGTCGTGGCTGATGAAAAGATAGGCGAGATCGTGTTTCTTCTGCAATGCGCGCAAAAGATCGACGACCTGTGCCTGCACGCTCATATCGAGCGCCGATGTCGGCTCGTCCAGCATGACGAATTTGGGGTTGAGCACCATGGCGCGCGCAATGGCGACGCGCTGGCGTTGCCCACCGGAGAATTCATGCGGATAGCGAAAGCGGCTTTCGGGATCGAGGTTCACTTCGTTGAGCGCCGCTATCACGCGCTGGTCGCGCTCATCGGCGGACAGCTTCGGCTCGTGCACCAGAAGCCCTTCGGCAATGATATCGGCGATGGTCATGCGCGGGCTGAGTGAGCCGAACGGGTCCTGAAACACGATCTGCATCTCGCGTCGCAGCGGGCGCATGTCACTGAAGCTGAATTTTGCGATATCGCGCCCGTCAAAGCGGGTTTCTCCTCTGGAAGAAATCATGCGCGACAGCGCCAGTCCGAGCGTGGTCTTGCCTGAACCCGATTCACCCACGACTCCGAGCGTCTGGCCGGCGCGCAATTCCACATCGATACCGTCAACAGCCTTCACATGGTCGACGGTCCTGCGCAAAAACCCTTTTTTGATCGGAAACCAGACACGTATATCTTTGCCTTCCATCACTTTTCTGGCGGAAAGATCGGCCCGTGGCGGCTCGCCCTTTGGCTCCGCGGCAAGCAAATGTCTGGTATAGGGATGCTGCGGATTGTCGAAAATTTCCTGCGTCGGACCGCTTTCTACGATCTTGCCGTTGCTCATCACGCAAACGCGGTCGGCGATCTTACGCACGATGCCCAGATCATGCGTGATGAACAGCATCGACATGCCCTGCGCGTTCTTGAGATCGGCCAGAAGCTGCAATATCTGCGCCTGTACGGTCACGTCGAGTGCGGTGGTTGGCTCGTCTGCAATCAGCAGTTTGGGCTTGTTGGCAAGCGCCATGGCGATCATGACGCGCTGGCGCTGCCCGCCCGAAAGCTGGTGCGGGAAGGCGGCAAGCCGCTTTTCCGGTTCGCGTATGCCAACTTCGTTCAGGAGTTCCAGCGTCCTTTTTCGCGCGGCCTGCTCCCCCATGCCCTGATGCATTTTCAGGATTTCGCCGACCTGCCGCTCGACCGAATGCAGCGGATTGAGCGAGGTCATCGGCTCCTGAAAAATCATTGTGATGTCATTGCCGCGTACGCGCCGCAGTTCCGGCTCCTGTGCTTTCATCAGATCCTGCCCGTCGAAAAGGATTTCGCCGGAAGGATGGCTGGCGGCCGGATAGGGCAGGAGCTTGAGCACGGAAAGCGCGGAGACGGATTTGCCCGAGCCCGATTCGCCCACAAGCGCCACGGTTTCGCCCTGGCCTATGTCGAAGGATATGTGATCGACGGCAATGCGCTCCTCGCCATTCTGGCGAAAGGCGACGGAAAGATCGCGGATCGAAAGCAGGTTTGTGTTGTTCATCGCTCCGCTCATTGAAATGCCTTTCGCGGATCGAAGGCGTCGCGGGTTGCTTCACCGATGAAAATCAGCAGCGAAAGCATCAGCGAGATCACCACGAAGCCGGTCATGCCCAGCCAGGGGGCTTGCAGATTGTTCTTGCCCTGCGCGAGCAACTCACCGAGCGAAGCCGAACCAGGCGGCAGGCCGAAGCCGAGAAAGTCGAGCGAGGTCAGCGTGGTGATCGAGCCGTTGAGGATAAAGGGCAGGAAGGTCAGCGTCGCAACCATGGCATTGGGCAGCAGATGCCGCCACATGATGGTGCCGTTTTTCACGCCGAGTGCGCGCGCGGCATTTACATATTCGAAATTGCGCGCGCGCAGGAATTCGGCGCGCACCACGCCCACGAAGGCTACCCATGAAAACAAAAGCATGATGCCCAGAAGCACCCAGAATCCGGGTGGTAATATAGCCGCGATGATCAGCAGCAGATAAAGCACGGGGATGGATGACCAGATTTCGATGAAGCGTTGGAAAATCAGATCGACCCAGCCGCCGAAATAGCCCTGTACCGCACCTGCGCTCACGCCGATAATGGCGGAAAAGAAGGTGAGGATCAGCCCGAAAAGCACCGAAATGCGAAAGCCATAGAGGGCGCGCGCAAAGACATCGCGCGCCTGATCATCGGTGCCGAGCCAGTTCCAGTTGCCGGTAATACAGTTGGGGTCATCAACGCCGAGCGGATAGCGCTGGCAGCGCTCTTCCTTGGAATAAAGCCAGAATGGCTTTGAGGGGGCCGCTTCGGGAATATCATTATTGACGGTATTGTAGGAGTAACGCACCGGTGGCCAGATCGCCCAGCCGTGGCTCTCGATCTCGTCTTGTATCATAGGATCGCGATAGTCGGTTACGGCATAAAAGCCGCCAAATTTCTCTTCCGGATAATCGACAAAAACCGGAGCCAGCAGCTCGCCTTTGTAGGAGACGAGAATGGGCCGGTCATTGGCGATGAACTCGGAACCAAGTGCCGCGATGAGCAGGAACAGGAAAATCCACAACGACCAGTAACCGCGCTTGTTGGCCTTGAAATTCTGCCAGCGACGGCGATTGAGCGGCGAAAGAAACGGGCGCTTGACGGGCGCGGCAACAGGGGCAAGGGTTGTGTCACTCATCACACATCCCTCCGCTCGAAGTCGATGCGCGGGTCGATCCACGTATAGGTGAGATCGGAGAGAAGCCCGACCAGAAGGCCGATCAGTGAGAAGATGTAAAGATTGGCGAAGACCACAGGATAATCGCGATTGATGATCGACTGATAGCCGAGCAGGCCCAGCCCATCGAGCGAGAAGATGGTTTCGATCAGCAGCGAGCCGGTAAAGAAGGCCGAGATGAAGGCGCCCGGAAAACCGGCGATCACGATCAGCATCGCATTGCGGAAAACATGGCGGTAAAGCACCTGGTTCTCGGTCAGTCCCTTGGCACGCGCAGTGGTCACATATTGCTTGCGGATTTCCTCCAGAAACGAGTTCTTGGTCAGAAGCGTCGTCGTGGCGAAAGCCGAAAGCACCAATGCCGTCACCGGCAGCGCCATATGCCACAGATAATCGCCGATCTTTTCCCAGAACGACATTTGCGCGAAATCAGGCGAGGTGATGCCGCGCAGCGGGAACCAGTCGAAAAACGAGCCGCCGGCAAAAAGCACGATCAGGAGGATGGCGAACAAAAAGCTCGGAATCGCATAGCCGACGATGATGACCGCGCTGGTCCACGTGTCGAAGCGCGAGCCATCCTTGATCGCCTTGCGGATGCCCAGCGGTATCGAGATGACATAGGACAGCAGAGTGAGCCACAGCCCGAGCGAAATCGAAACCGGCATTTTTTCTTTGATGAGATCGATCACGCTGATATCGCGAAAATAGCTGTCTCCGAAATCGAAACGCAGATAGTTCCACAACATCAGACCGAAGCGTTCCAGTGGCGGCTTGTCGAAGCCGAACTGCTTCTCCAGTTCCGCTATGAATTGCGGGTCCAGTCCCTGCGCACCGCGATACCTGGAATTGACCGAGCCGCTATCCATGCTGTTCTGGCCGAAATCGCTGCCCCCGCCCGAAAGGCGGTCGAGCGCATCGCCGCCCTGGCCTGAAAGCTGCGCGATCACGCGCTCCACCGGGCCGCCTGGGGCGAACTGCACGACAGCGAAAGAAATGGCCATGATGCCCAGGATTGTCGGGATCATCAAAAGCAGGCGGCGTAGAATATAAGCGCCCATCAGTCTTTTCTGCCCCACATTTCAGTTCTGTATTTCTTCCTATGGCTTGCCAACAGCTTTTGCCTTTTCTTCATCGAGCCACCAGAGCGTCTCCACCGGAAAGCCGTAATCGGGTTTTGGCTCCTTGAAGCCGAAGCGGTCCCAATAGGCTACGAGGTGATTCGCCGCTGTCCAATTTGGAATCCAGTCGCGCCGGATACGCAAGTACCGATCGAGCACCCGGATCGTTGCAACCAGTTCGTCGCGCGTGGAAACGGTCCCCACATTGTCGATCAGGGCATCAATCAGCGGATCGGCCGTACCGGGCAGATTATAGCTGCCGGGCGTTTTTGCGGCTTGCGAGCCGAACATGCCCGCAAGCGATTCCTTTGTCGGTGTCGCACCGAACTGCATGGCGATGCCCACCATGTCGAATTGGAAATCCTGCATGCGCGCCTGATATTGGCTGGGGTCCACCAGCCGCAAGCTGGCGTCGATGCCGATGGCACGCATTTTTTGTATGAAGGGATTGTAAACGCGGGTGAAACTTTCGGAATTGCTCAGGATCTCCAGCGAGAACTTTGATCCATCGCGATCATGGAACTGGCCCTTCTCGCGCTGGAAACCCGCCGCCTGCATCAATTCGATGGCGCGCGCGAATTGCTTGCGATCACGCCCTGTTCCGTCGGAAACGGGCATGAGAACCGCTTTGCCGAACATCGCATCCGGTAATTTGCCGCGATAGCGCTCTAGCACCTTCATCTCGTCCGGCGTCGGCAGGCCGGTGGCCTGAAAATCCGAACCATTGAAGCAGGATTGCGAGCGTTGATAGGTGCCGTAAAACAGGTTCTCGTTGGTCCATTCGAAATCAAAACACAGGCTGATGGCCTCGCGCACGCGCGGATCGCGAAAGCGCTTGCGCCGCTGGTTGAGTGCCCAGCCCTGCATTAGCGGGCGTTTTTCTCTGGGAAATGTGCGCTTGATAATTTTCTTTTGCCGTATGGTGGGAAAATCATAACCCGTCGCCCAGTTCTTGGAAACATTCTCCTGCCGAAAGTCGATGTTTCCTTTTTTGAAAGCTTCGAATTCCGGCTGGCGGTCGCGGTAGAATTCGATGCGGATGTGGTCAAAATGATTGAAGCCGCGCTGCACCGGCAGTTCTGCGGCCCAATAATCCTTGACACGGTCATATTCGATGAATTCGCCTGCGGCGAATTTACCGACGCGATAGGCGCCGGAGCCGGGTATGGGTTCCATGGAGGTGGCCTCGAAATCGCGCCCTTCAAGCCATTTTTGCGGCAGTATGGGCAGAACAACCGCATTCAGAATGGCGCTGGGGCCGCGCCCGGCGGCAAAATGCATCCGCACGGCGCCTCTTTCCGTCTCCTCTACAGTTTCGAGTGCGGCAAGGCTTTGCCTTATGTGCGGGTGGCCTTTCTCTTGCAGAATCCTGTAGGTGAAAACCACATCCTTCGCCTTGATGGGCGAGCCATCGTGAAAGCGTGCTTCCTCGCGCAGCTTGAATGTGCATGTCTGGCGATCTTCGGAAAGTGTCACGCTTTGCGCGATCAGGCCATAGACCGAATCGGGTTCGTCCAGCGCCGGAGCCATTAGGCTGTCGAAGGTTAGCTCCATGCGCGGCGGCGCGTCGCCCTTGAAAGTGAGACTGTTGAGCGTGTTGAAGGTCTGCGTGTTCTGGTTCCACAGCCATGTCGAGGGCGCGAGCGTGAAGGTGCCGCCCTTGGGTGCATTCGGGCTGGCATAGTCGAAATGGCTGAAATCGGGGCCGTATTTCAGCTCGCCGAAGGCCGAAAGCCCATGCAAAGGCGTGGCGGTCGGCAGAAGCGCGAAAGCCTTTTCAGGCAGCATCGCACTCAGGACGGTGCTGCCGGAAACGCCCAGAAAATAGCGGCGGTTCATGCTGGAACTCTTCATTCCCCTCGCCTTATTCGCTGCCGGACTTGAGTTTTGCTTCCTTTTCAGGATCGATCCACCAGGAAAAAGGATCAATCCCAAGGTAATCGGGCTGCGTTTCCGGCATGCCGAATTTGTTCCAGTAGGCGATATTGATGTGGTCAGAATACCATTGCGGAATCACGTAATAATTCCACAGCAATGCTCGGTCGAGCGCATGGGTTGCAGCGACCAGCTCATCGCGGTCTTTCGCATAGATCACGTGATCGATCAGCGTGTCGATGGCTGGATTTTTAATGCCCGCATAATTGCGGCTGCCTTTGAAATCCGCTGCTTTGGAGCCCCACATATCGCGCTGTTCATTGCCGGGCGAGCCGCTCTGGGCGACGACGGAGGTGATGATGTCATAGTCGAAATCATTGACGCGGGCCTGATATTGCGCGGCGTCGACAATGCGCACGGTAGCATTGATGCCGATCTTGCGCAGGCTTGCCGCGAATGGATTGTAGATGCGCTCGTCGGTCGGATCGCGCCCCAGAAACTCGATGGTGAAGGGCTGACCATTCGCATTGACCAGCTTGTTGCCCTGCAATTTCCAGCCCGCCTCGGAAAACAGTTTGAGAGCGGTGCGCAAGTTCGCGCGTGTCGCCTGCGCCGTATCGTAGACCGGCAGCTTGAATTCCTTGGTCAGCGCGTCGGCGGGAAGCGAATCCTTCACTGTTTCGAGAATCGCCTGCTCTTCAGGCGTCGGCGGGCCGCTCAGTTCCAGTTCGTTGCCTGCAAAGTAGCTTTCGATGCGCTTGTACTGATTGAAGAACAGCAGCCGGTTCATCGATTCGAAGTTGAAGGCATAGGTGAGTGCTTCGCGCACCTTCGGGTCCTTGAACTTGTCGCGGCGTGTGTTCAGGAAATAACCTTGCATGCGCCCGACTGCATGGAAGGGGAATGATTCCTTGATGACATCGCCGCGCTCGACGGCGGGAAAATTATATTGTTCGGCCCAGCGCTGCGCACGATTCTCCTGGCGGTAATCGTAACGTCCGCCCTTCTTGAAGGCTTCCCATGTGGCGTCTTCATTGAAGTAGTACTCATATTTGAGGTGGTCGAAATTGTTGCGGCCGACATTGACCGGCAGATCCTTGCCCCAGTAATCATCGACGCGCGCCCAGATGATCGAGCGTCCCGGCACGACTTTTTCGATTTTGTAGGCGCTGGAACCCAAGGGAATTTCCAGTGTCGAGCGGCTGATATCGCGCGGCTTGCCCTGCGCATCCTTGCCTTCCCACCAATGTTTCGGCAGGACGGCCAGCTGGCCCATGATCTGCGGCAATTCGCGATTGCCTTTTTGCGAAAAGGTGAATTTGACCTCATGGTCGCCGGATTTTTCCGCCGTTTCCACATCGCTATAATATTTATTATACATGGGTGACTGCTTCTTGAGCAGATTGAACGACCAGATCACATCATCGACGGTGATCGGCTCGCCATCATGCCACCGGGCATTCGGATTGAGCTTGAACTTGACCCAGGAAAAATCGTCGGGATATTGCAGGGCTTCGGCGATCAGCGGGTATTGCGTCGATCCTTGATCGAGCGAATCGGTCATCAGCGTATCGTAAAGCAATCCGCCGCCGAATTCGGACAGGCCCGCCGCCGCGACGCCTTGAATCACATAGGGGTTGAGGGTGTCGAAAGTACCCACCGCGACCTGATTGAGCGTGCCGCCCTTAGGTGCTTCGGGGTTCACATAGTCATAATGTTTGAAATCAGCCGGATATTTTGGTTCGCCCATGAGGCTGGAGGAGTAGCGCCATTGAGGGTCTGTCCCGCCGCTGGTTTGCCCGCCATTTGCTGCATCGTCTGCATAGCTGGCCGAAATTGCTCCCACGAGCACGGCTGCTGCGAATGCTCCCGCCCAAAAAGCTCTCATCCATCATCTCCGTTGCTGCCCGAATATGAGAACAAGTCTTAGGGCTTTTTGCGGAGGAAGAAAGGCGCGGGACAAAAAAAATGCAGACAGCAAAAAGCCGGGTCGAAACCCGGCTCTTTAATTGTGGCAAATGCTTTAATTTGCAGGCGCTGGCTGTTCTTGCGTTGGAGCAGGAGTTTGCTCAGACGCAGGAGCACTTTCACCCTGCTGCTGCGTATCACTGGCCGGAGCCTGCTCTGCGGGCTGGACGCCTTCCTGTGCGGGAGCGGCTTCGCCATTGCCTGCTGGCGCGGCCTCACCACTGTCTGCTGGTGCAGCGTCCGCAGGTGCGGCCTCGACGGTAGGAAGCGGAACGGGATCGTCCGAAAGCGTACGCAGATAAGCGATCAAATCGGCACGTTCATTGTCCTTCTTATCGCCGGCAAAGCCCATGGCCGTGCCTTTGATATAACCTCTGGGTGAGGTCAGGAACTTGTTGAGGTGCTCAAAATCCCATTTGTTTCCGGCTGCGCCGAATTCCTTCATCGCCGCCGAATAGCTGAAGTCTTCAACGGACGCAGCAGGACGGTTAACCACATCCCAAAGATGCGGACCGATCTTGTTGGCCCCGCCCTTTTCAGCCGTATGGCAAGCAGCACAGCGCTTGAAGACGTTCTTGCCGCGCTCGGGATCAGCAGATTGCAACAGGGTTGCGATTGATACTTCTTCCTTGGCCGGAGCAGCCTCACCGCCGCCTGAACCCTCTGCCGCTTCGATTATATAACCGGGCTTCTCGGGTGCGGGTGCGTGAAACAGTGAATCGGACAGGATGCCCGTTGTCATGACAACGAAAACCGTTGCCAGAAAAGCCATTATAAACTTGTTAGTCCGGGTTGAATTCATCGCCGGTCAGCGCTCCCTCTACCACAACGCCCTCCAAAGCCGGCATGCAAACCTGTAAAGGGCTGGCAAATCTCTCCCCGGCATCGGGCGGAAACTAGGTCTTTTACCGAAGCGATGCAACACCTATAAGGCTAACCGGCCCCGTGACTTTTTGACACTTTTGCTGCATTCCGCATATGCAACACCAAAGGAGACCATGGTTCAGACAATGAAGACCCTGATACTCATTCCCGCGCGGCTTGGTTCCACGCGCCTTCCCAATAAGCCGCTCGCCGATATTTGCGGCAAGCCGATGATCGTGCATGTGGCGGATAGAGCTGCTGCGGCAAGGCTCGGCCGCACGGTGATCGCAACCGATAGCGAAGAGATATTCGCAGCCGTCGAGGCCCATGGCCACGAGGCGGTGATGACGCGAAGCGACCACGAATCAGGCTCAGACCGTATCTATGAGGCGCTTCTTGCACTGGATCCTTCCAGCGAGGTCGACGCCGTTATCAATGTGCAGGGCGATCTTCCGACCATCGATCCCCGGACCATCCGCCGCGCCTTGCGCCCGCTTGAGGACGGCCCCGCCGATATCGCCACGCTTGGCGTGGAGATCGCGCTGGAGGAAGAAAAGACCAATCCCAATGTGGTGAAGATCGTAGGCTCTCCGTTGGGCGACGGCCAGCGCCTGCGCGCGCTTTATTTCACCCGCGCCACCGCGCCCTATGGCGAAGGTCCACTTTATCACCATATCGGCCTCTATGCCTATCGCCGTGCAGCGCTGGAGCGTTTCGTGAAACTGGGGCCGTCGCCGCTCGAAAAGCGCGAAAAGCTCGAACAGCTTCGCGCGCTTGAAGACGGAATGCGCATCGATGCGGAGATCGTCAGGACGGTTCCTCTCGGTGTCGATACGCAGGCCGATCTTGACCGCGCCCGGTTTGTTATTGAAAAAGGCCAGCTTGTTATTAAAAAAGGCATGTGAGAAAAGGCTGTATGTTGCAGGGCATTTGAGAAAGTACGGCTAAAATGAAAACCAACCGGATTTCCTTTCAGGGTGAAGCAGGCGCCAATTCCGATACGGCCTGCCGCGATATGTTTCCCGATATGGAGCCTTTGCCGTGCCCGACTTTTGAAGACGCCTTCAATGCGGTCGAGAGCGGTGCTGCCGATCTGGCGATGATCCCGATTGAGAACACGCTTGCAGGCCGTGTTGCCGATATTCACTATCTGCTGCCGCTGGCCGACATGCATATTGTCGGCGAATATTTCCTGCCGATCCATTTTCAGCTGATGGTGCTTCCGGGCGTTACGCGCGAAGAGATACGGTCGGTTCACAGCCATATCCATGCGCTCGGTCAGTGCCGCAACGTTATCCGCAATAATGGCTGGAAGCCGGTGATCGCGGGCGATACGGCAGGAGCCGCGCGTCTCGTCGCCGATATGCAGGACCGCTCCATGGCGGCCCTTGCGCCGCGTCTTGCCGCCGATCTCTACGGTCTTGATATCCTCGAAGAAAATGTCGAGGACTCGGAAGACAATGTGACTCGCTTCGTGGTGCTGTCGAAGCACAGGCAATGGATGCCGCGTCCCGAAAATGGTGACCGCATCATCACCACTTTCGTCTTCCGCGTGCGCAACGTTCCGGCCGCGCTATACAAGGCGTTGGGTGGTTTCGCCACCAATGGCGTTAATATGACCAAACTGGAGAGCTATCAGGTCGGCGGGCGTTTTATCGCCACGCAATTCTATGCTGATATCGAAGGCCACCCGGAAGACCATAATGTGCAGCTTGCACTCGAAGAACTTGAATTCTTCTCGAAGGAAGTGCGTATTCTGGGCGTCTACGAGGGCAGTGATGCCCGCGACACCCACTTGCTGGCGGCTGAATAGGCGCTTTTGCCTTTTCAGCTTTCAGCCCATGCCCTGATCAGGTGGGTTGCGATGGCGCCGGATGCCGGCACGCGCAGCCCATTTTCATGTGTGCCTGCAAGCATGGCGCGAACTTCCGCTTTGTCGAACCAGCGTCCGTCTTCTAGTTCCGAGCGGTCGATCGTGAAATCGTCGGAAAGCACTTCCGCATGACAGCCGATCATCAGCGAATAGGGAAACGGCCATGGCTGGCTGGCGTGATAGGCGACCCGACCGATGGCCAGCCCCATTTCCTCAAGGCTTTCGCGGCGTACCGCCGCTTCGATGGTTTCGCCATGTTCGATGAAGCCCGCAAGGGATGAATAGGAACCCTGGATGAAATGCGGACTGCGCGCCAGAATGCATTTGTTGCCGCGCACGGGCAGCATGATGGCGACCGGATCGGTGCGCGGAAAATGCTGCGCCTCGCAATTGGGGCATTGGCGCCTGGCACCACCGGCGCGCATTTCGCTTTTGGTGCCGCAGCGCGCGCAATAGCGATGATTGCCATGCCATGCGGTGAGTGCCGCCGCTTGTGCTAGCGCACCGAGAATGTCGGCGCTCACCAGTCCTTCCATATAGACGCTTCGATACTCCTGTGCGCGATAAGGCATGTCTAGCGCGTCCGGGTCGAGGGGAGCCATCAGCGCCACAATCGGCGCTCCATCCTGCAAGCCCAGCAGGATCGGCTCGCTAAGATCGGGCGCAAAGGCTTGCGCTTCGCCAAATGCAAGCAGCGCGCGCGGCGCTTTCTCATCGCTGTAATCGAGCAGAAGCCGGTTGCCGCCCAGCACCATTATCCGCGTTTGCGGCAGATCCAGCGCGGTGAACGCGGAATCGTCCTGCCGCTTTTCGGATAGGCGATCAATGCGATTACCGGCAAAGCCGACAAATTGGCTTGGTTCGATTTCCGGCAGATCATAGAGACGGAAAGCCATGATTATCTCGGAGGTGTGTTACTTTAGAGGGCAGTGCGAATGGCTTCGATGAGCTTTTCGGCGTCTTTTCCGTCATAGGCTTCGCGGGTGCCATGACCCCAGACCGGACCAGGCCAGCCAGCGTCGCCTTCGTTGCGCGCAATCACATGGAAATGAAGCTGACGCACAATATTGCCCAGAGCGCCCATATTGATCTTGTCGCAATCGGTCGCTTTCTTGAGCGCCTGCGAAACGATCCCCGCCTCGAAGGTCAGCATGGTCTGGTCGAGCGGCGTCATATCGTGAATTTCGATCAACCGCACGCGGCGCGGCACGAGGATCAGCCAGGGCCAGCGGCGGTCATTTATCAGCCGCAATTCGCACAGACCGAGCTTGGCGACAGGAAAACTGTCGGCATCAAGTCGTTTATCGAGTTCAAACTGTTCCATGGAATAATTCTTACCAGTTTTTTTCGCTATGTGCTTGCTTTTTACGCAATGATTGACGATATGCAACGTGGGAGGTTGGTGGTGGACGAGCCACTCGCCAACCGGGTCAGGTCCGGAAGGAAGCAGCCCTAACGAGCCATGGCACGGGTCATCGTGCCAGCCTCCCACCTTTCCTTTGCGCTGACGGCTGTTGATTGATTGCCTCTTTGGTTGACGGCGATCATACGCCCGGTCCAAACTGGCAAGAGAGAAAACGCGAACGAAGAACGGAAGGTCGCAATGGACACAAAATCCGCCGACTTTGCTGCCGATGGGGCCTATCGCGTTCTTGCCCGCAAGTATCGTCCGCAGAATTTCGATGATCTCATCGGCCAGGAGCCGATGGTGCGCACGCTTAAAAACGCTTTCGAGACGGGCCGCATCGCGCAGGCGTGGATGCTGACCGGCGTGCGTGGCGTGGGCAAGACCACGACGGCGCGCATTCTGGCGCGCGCGCTCAACTACAAGACCGAGACAAACGATCAGCCAACTATCGAATTGCCCCTTCTGGGTGAGCATTGCCAAGCGATCATGGAAGGTCGCCATGTCGATGTTATCGAGATGGACGCGGCCTCCCATACCGGCATTGACGACATTCGCGAAATCATTGAGCAGGTGCGCTACCGCCCGGTTTCGGCGCGTTACAAGGTCTACATCATCGACGAAGTGCACATGCTCTCGAATCAGGCCTTCAATGGCCTGCTGAAGACGCTCGAAGAACCGCCGCCGCATGTGAAATTCATCTTTGCCACCACTGAAATCCGCAAAGTGCCGATCACGGTTCTGTCGCGCTGCCAACGCTTTGACTTGCGTCGTATCGAATCGGGGACGCTCGCCGCTCATCTGCGCCGCATCGCGCAAGCCGAAAAGATCGAGGTGGATGATGCATCGCTTGCCATGATCGCACGAGCAGGCGAAGGCTCGGCGCGCGATTCGCTGTCGATCTTCGATCAGGCCATCGCGCATGGCGCAGGGATTGTGAGCGCGGAGGCCGTGCGCTCCATGCTGGGCCTTGCTGACCGCGCCCGCATTGTCGACCTGTTCGAAATGCTCATGCGGGGCGATGTGGCGGGTGCGCTCACTGAATTTCGCGCACAATATGATGTGGGGGCCGACCCGTCGGTCGTGCTGACGGACCTTGCCGATTTCAACCATCTGGTGACACGCCTTCGCTTTACGCCCGATGTGGCGGAAGATGTGACGCTTTCAGAAGACGAGCGCGCGCGGGGGCGCGAATTCGCACAAAAGCTTTCGGTGCGGGTGCTCGCGCGTACCTGGCAGATGCTGCTCAAGGGCATTGCCGAGGTCGACACCGCAGCCCGGCCTGTACAGGCGGCTGAAATGCTGCTGATTCGGCTTGCCCATGCCGCCGATCTGCCCACCCTCGATGAAGCTCTGCGCAATCTTGAAAACGGCTCCGTTTCCGCTCCTCGCCCACAGCCTGCGGAGGGGGCGAGGCCCAATGGTCCTAATGGCGGCAGCCCGGCTCCACAGGCGCGTGCCGCAACGCTCGATGCTGTCGCTTCGTCTTCGATGCCGTCCGCACCCGGTGGTTCTGCCACGGCCATGCGTATTATCGAGACACCGTCGCAGCTTGCCGTTCCAGTCGGCAGTTTGCACGATATTGTGGCGCTGGCCGATAAATATCGTGACATGCAGTTCAAGATTTTGGTCAAAAATTGCGTTCGCCTGGCATCGATTGCACCGGGGCGGCTTGAAATCGGCCTGACCGATGATGCGCCGAAATCCCTACCGGGCGAGATTGCGCAGCATCTCCTCAACTGGACCGGCAGTCGATGGGTGGTGACGGTCGCGCGCGACGTGAGTGGGCAGACGGTTGCCGAAGCCGAAACCGAGCGCCGCGACAATCTTGTCACCGATGCGCGCGCCGATCCCGATGTCGCGGCCATACTTGCGGCGTTTCCGGGTGCCAAAATTACCGATGTGCGCATTGCCGTTGCAGAACGCAGTGACGATGAAGATATCGATCTCGATGCTGTCGAAGCTGCGCCCGACGCGTTGCCGGAAGATGATTGAGATCATAACCGATAACAAGGAGTGAACCCATGCGCGATATGCTGGGCATGATGAAGCAGGCGAAGGAATTGCAGGCCAAGATGCAGGCTATGCAGGACGAGATCGCCAATATGGAAGCTACTGCCTCCTCGGGTGGCGGCCTGGTGACACTGACGCTTTCTGGCAAGGGTACGATGTCGAGCCTGAATATCGATCCTTCGCTGATGAAGGAAGGGGAAGCGGAAATCCTCGAAGATCTCATTATCGCGGCCCATAATGATGCTAAAGCCAAGCTAGAAGCCGCCATGGCCGAGAAAACTCAATCGCTGACCGCCGGCCTGCCGATCCCGCCCGGTTTCAAACTGCCTTTCTGATTTCAGTGCGCAAACAGAACGAAATGATTTAAACCGGCATCATGTCAAAACGAATCGCTGGTCCCGAAATCGAACGCCTGATCCAGCTTCTGGCCCGTGTGCCGGGGCTGGGACCGCGTTCGGCGCGCCGTGCGGCGCTCCACCTGATCAAGAAAAAAGAAGCGCTGCTGATACCGCTTGGCGACGCCATGCAGGATGCTGCCGACAAAGTGCGCATCTGTTCGTGCTGCGGCAATGTCGATACATCCGATCCATGCACGATCTGCACCGATGATCGCCGCGATCCCTCCATGCTGATCGTTGTTGAGGACGTGTCCGATCTCTGGGCACTGGAACGCGCGGGCACCATGAATGTACGCTATCACGTACTGGGCGGACGCCTGTCGCCCCTCGATGGGGTAGGCCCCGACGATCTCAATATCAAGGGACTGGTGGAGCGGGTCGCGTCCGGCGAAGTGCGCGAGGCGATTCTCGCGGTCAATGCAACTGTCGAAGGCCAGACCACCGCCCATTATATCACCGATCAATTGTCGGATTTCGATATTCGCGTCACCCGGCTCGCCCACGGTGTGCCGGTGGGGGGCGAGCTTGATTATCTCGATGAAGGCACGCTTGCCGCAGCCTTACGGGCGAGAACTGCACTATAATTTCAGGGGGTATGCATGACGGCGGGGCAATGGAAACGACACTTGAAAGCTGCCTTCAGCCTTGCCGTGATCCTTGCGGTTCCGTCCGCTGCCGCAGCCTCCTCCAAAGTGCAAGTCGAGCGGCAATATCGCAACTGGATCGAAAGTGATCTCTGGACGGAAGCAAAAGCCGCTGGCGTGTCACGCGCCGTTTTTGATCAGGCTTTCGCTGGCGTATCGATCAACTGGAAGCTTCCCGATCTTGTTATTCCGGGCGAAAAGCCCACGATACCGAAAGAGCAGAAACAGGCGGAATTCGGTGCGCCGGGCCGCTATTTCAATGCGAAGACCGTGGTCGCCGTCACCAGTGGCGGCAAGGCGCGGCTTGGGCAATATGCGGGCCTGCTTAAAAATATCGAACGGCGATTTGGTGTGCCCGGGCGGATCGTCCTTGCCATATGGGGCCGTGAATCCGGCTTCGGCACGGTGAAAATTCCCTATAATGCCTTTGAAGTGCTTGGCACCAAGGCGTTCATGGCGACCCGCAAGGAGATGTTTCGCGAGGAACTGATTGCGGCGCTCGAAATCGCCTCGAAAGGCTATATTGATGCAAGCGTCATGAAAAGCTCATGGGCGGGCGCGCTCGGCCAGCCGCAATTCATGCCAAGTTCCTATCTGAAACACGCCGTCGATTTCGACGGCGACGGCAAGCGCGACATCTGGAATTCAGTGCCGGACACGCTCGCATCCATCGCCAATTATCTGCGCATCCATGGCTGGCAGAGCGGGCGCGACTGGGGCTTTGAGGTCAATGTACCGCAAAATATTTCCTGCTCTCTGGAAGGCCCCGATCAGGGCAAGACGCTCGCCGAATGGGCGAAGCTTGGCATTACCCGCATCAGCGGCAAGCCATTTCCGGCCAATGAACTGCGTGGGGAAGGGTTTCTCCTGATGCCCGCTGGCCGATATGGCCCGGCCTTTATCGTCACGCCGAATTTCTATGTCCTCAAAGACTATAATATGAGCGATCTCTATGCGCTCTTCATCGGCCATGTCGGTGATCGCATTGCCTATGGCGCGGGTGATTTCCAGACCCGATGGGGCAATGTCGGTAGCATGTACCGCTCCGATATTCTTGCCATGCAGAAGCGCTTGCAGGCCCATGGCCATGATGTCGGCAAGGCCGATGGCCTGCCTGGCTTCAAGACACGCCGCTCTATCGGCCTGTGGCAGACGCAGAACGGCACGGCGCCGACCTGCTTTCCGCAGCCGGAGCTTTTGAAGATTATTCGCTGAGTTTGCGCCGGAAGCGGGCTGCTCCCGGCGCAAAATCATTCATGCGGCTTTCGATATGATGCCGTGCGGATCAAGCACGAATTTTTTGGCAGCACCCTGATCGAAGCTCTCATAGCCCTGCGCGGCTTCTTCCAGAGAAATCACCTGCGCATTCACGATTTCAGCAATATTGAGCCGTCCATGCAGAATAGCCTGCATGAGTTGCCGGTTATATTTGAGCACCGGCGTCTGGCCGGTATGGAAGGATTGCGCCTTCGCCCAGCCAAGACCGAATCGCAGCGAGAGGCTCCCCTGCTTCGCGGCCTGATCCGTAGCGCCGGGATCTTCGGTCACATAAAGCCCAGGAATGCCGATAGAGCCTGCGGGCCGCGTGATTTCCATCATCTGGTTGAGAACGATGGCTGGCTGTTCGCCGCCGCTATGGCCGCGCGCTTCAAAGCCGACGGCGTCGATCGCGCTGTCCACTTCATTGCTGCCGGTCACTTCGGCAACCATGTCGCCCAACCGGTCGCTGGCGGAAAGATCGATGGGTTCAAACCCGACCTTTCTGGCGTGTTCCAGCCGTTCCTTGTTGAAATCGCCGATCATCACGACCGCCGCTCCCAAAATGCGCGCCGAGGCCGCGGCGGCAAGGCCAACCGGACCCGCACCTGCGACATAGACCACAGAGCCTACGCCCACCCCCGCCTTGACCGCGCCGTGAAAGCCGGTCGGCAGAATATCGGACAGCATGGTCAGGTCGCGGATTTTCTCCATGGCCTGCTCGCGGTCGGGGAATTTGAGCAGATTGAAATCCGCATAGGGCACCATGACATAGCGCGCCTGTCCGCCGATCCAGCCGCCCATGTCGACATAGCCATAAGCCCCGCCTGCGCGTGATGGATTGACGGTGAGGCAGACGCCGGTGTCCTGCGATTTGCAGCAGCGGCAACGCCCGCAGGCCACATTGAACGGGACGGAAACAATATCGCCCACATCGAGCATTTCGACATCGCTGCCCTTTTCGATGATTTCGCCGGTGATCTCGTGTCCAAGCACCAGACCTGGCATGGCGGTGGTGCGACCGCGCACCATATGCTGGTCGGAGCCGCAAATATTGGTTGAAATCACTTTCAGAATGACGGCGTGCTCAAGCTTGCGCCCGTCGGGTGCACTCAGCGCCGGATCATCAATATCGCGAACTTCGACTTTACCGGGGCGCAAGTAGACGACGCCTCTGTTCCTGCTCATGTCTGCCTCCTCCATATCGACGGCACAGGCCGCTTCGGGCCGGTGCGGTGGGTCGAAAATCCGGGTAAGCTCCTCCCCGGTGCGGCCAGCCTACAGCGCTTGCTCGCCCGGCAGCAGTTCTGTGCGCGACATCTACGCTTCGTTGAGAAGCATATTGGCGAAAGATTGCAGCGCCCTGGTCCGGTAGCGCTTATTATGCATGAGCATGAGAAACTGGCGCTGGGGCAGGGGAAAATCGGCGTGCATCAATGTTCCCGCCGCCAGATACGGCGCCGCCACCAGTTCGGATATGGCGGTCGCATAATTGCCCGAGCGCACGGCGGAACAGATGGCCTCGTTGGAGGGCAATTGCAGCGCAATGTTGAGCCGCGAGGGATTGTAGCCCGCAGCGCGCATTGCGTCCTCGAATACGCTGCGCGTACCCGAACCATGCTCACGCAGGATCCATTGCCCGGCGAACAGATCGTCCCATTTCAGCTGGCTTTTCCCGCTCCATTGATGATCGGGCCGCGTGACCACGATCAATCGATCTGCACCTATCTTGCTCAGCCACAGGGAAGGAGCTTGCACCGCGCCCTCGACAAGGCCGATATCCGCAAGCCCTTTCTGGGTAGCTTCGGTCACACTTTCCGTATTGCCAAGCGTCAGGTGCACATCGATCAGCGGGTGAGTGGCGTGGAACTGCGCCAGATAGGGCGGCAGCCAGTAGCTGGCGATGGTCTGGCTGGCATGAATGGCGAGAATGCCGCGCTTGCCGCCGCCAAGTTCGGACAGCATCCGCTCGGTGGCCTGCGCATGGGCAAGCGTTGCGCGCGCTTCATCGAGAAACAGCCGCCCTTCGCCGGTCAGTTCAATACGCCGTCCAATGCGGTTGAACAGCATCGCCCCGTAGCGCTCTTCAAGATTGCGAATCGCTGAGCTGACCGCAGAAGGAGTCAAATGCAGGGCTTCCGAAGCGCGCGTCAAATGCTCGCGTTGGGCCACTTCGATGAAAATACGCAATTGTTCCAGTGTCATGACGGTAATCGTTCGATTTTATCTAATGGATTGTGCCATATTATGCGATGGAATGAACAGAAGAAGTAGGGCATCAGATTGGAAAATATTTCTGAAGATGGAATACATTCCTGATGCGAATTCTAAATAATCCAAAAATCCAGACGATTCTTCCTGGTCTGGCGCTTAGCGTCGCCGTGTCGGCTGTTGCTGTTGGCCTTGAGAAGATCGAGGAACATTATGCCGGGCGAGCCTGGCTTGAGGCGCTGGTGCTGGCCATTCTTCTGGGAACCGCCGTGCGAACCTTCCTGCGGCCGGGAAAGCACTTCAGTAAGGGTATTAGTTTCTCCGCCAAGCCCTTGCTGGAGGTCGCCGTGGTGCTTCTGGGTGCTTCGATCAGCGCAAGTGCCGTGATTTCCGCCGGGCCGGGGCTGATTCTTGGCATTGCAGGCGTGGTGACGGTGGCGATCCTGTCGAGCTACGGCATTGGTCGCCTGCTGAAGCTGCCGCACCGTATGGCGGTGCTGGTCGCCTGCGGCAATTCCATTTGCGGAAATTCAGCTATCGCGGCCACGGCACCTGTTATTGGCGCGGGCAGCGAGGACGTTGCGGCATCCATTGCATTCACGGCAATTCTGGGCGTGGTCGTGGTGCTGCTCTTGCCCTTGCTGGTGCCGCTCCTGGGGCTTTCGCATACGCAATATGGCGTTCTGGCCGGGCTGACCGTCTATGCCGTGCCGCAGGTTTTGGCCGCAACTGCACCGGTGGCGACCATCAGCGTCCAGCTTGGCACACTGGTCAAGCTGGTTCGCGTGTTGATGCTCGGCCCTGTGATACTGGCGCTTGCGCTTGTTGCCGGAAACAAGACAGCCAGTGCCAAGCCGGGCTTTTTTCAGCTCGTTCCCTGGTTCATCATCGGTTTTCTCGGCATGATGGCCCTGCATTCTCTGCATCTGATACCGGAAGCTGTTCTGCCCGGCATTCAGTATACCTCGACTTTGCTCACCATCATTTCCATGGCAGCACTTGGCCTCGGCGTCGATATCCGTTCCGTGGCGCAGGCAGGCGGACGGGTTACACTGACCGCCGTGCTCTCGCTGGTGGTGCTCGGTATCATCAGTCTCGGCCTGATCTTTATGCTTGGCGTAGTGTGATGTGACGGGACACATGCGAAGACGGCGGTGAGTTTCAGCCTTCCGCGGATACGAAAAAGCCCGGCGTGAGCCGGGCTTTTCCATGTTCGATTGAAGAGGAAAAGATTAGTTCTTTTCCTGCTTCTTCAGGGCAGCGCCGAGAATGTCGCCGAGCGAAGCGCCGGAGTCGGTCGAACCGTACTGCGCGACTGCTTCCTTTTCTTCGGCGATTTCGAGCGCCTTGATCGAGACCTGCAGCTTGCGGGTCTTCTTGTCGAAGGCGATGACGCGGGCGTCGACCTTCTGACCGACCGTGAAGCGCTCCGGACGCTGCTCGTCGCGGTCACGCGACAGATCCGAACGGCGGATGAAGCTGTCGAGGTCGTGATCGATCAGGCGCACTTCAAGGCCACCATCGGTAACGGCGGACACTTCGCAGGTGACGACGGCGTTTTTGCGCAGTTCGCCGGAAGCGGCTGCTTCGCCGACCTTGTCGCCGGAAAGCTGCTTAATGCCGAGCGAGATGCGTTCCTTCTCGATATCGACATCGAGAACGACAGCCTTGACCACTTCGCCCTTGTTATACTCTTCGATGACCTGTTCGCCCGGACGGTTCCAGTCGAGATCGGAGAGATGGACCATGCCGTCAACGTCGCCGTCGAGGCCGATGAACAGGCCGAATTCGGTCTTGTTCTTGACTTCGCCTTCAACAACGGTGCCGGTTGGGTACTTGTCGGCAAAGGTCGTCCACGGATTGTCGAGGGTCTGCTTGAGACCGAGCGAGATACGGCGCTTGACCGGATCAACTTCGAGCACAACGACTTCGACTTCCTGCGTGGTGGAAAGAATCTTGCCCGGATGGACGTTCTTCTTGGTCCACGACATTTCGGAAACGTGGATGAGGCCTTCGATGCCCGGCTCGATTTCGACGAACGCACCGTAGTCGGTGATGTTCGTAACGGTGCCGGTGATCTTTTTGCCGATCGGGTACTTGGCGCCGATGCCATCCCACGGATCGCTCTCAAGCTGCTTCATGCCGAGCGAGATACGATGGGTTTCCTGATTGATGCGGATGATCTGCACCTTGACCGTCTGGCCGATGGTGAGGATTTCCGAAGGATGGTTGACACGACGCCATGCCATATCGGTGACGTGCAGCAGACCGTCAATGCCGCCGAGATCGACGAACGCACCATAATCGGTGATGTTCTTGACGACGCCTTCAACGACCTGGCCTTCTTCGAGGTTCTGGACGATTTCCGAACGCTGTTCCGCACGGCTTTCTTCAAGAACGGTACGGCGCGAGACGACGATATTGCCGCGGCGCTTGTCCATCTTGAGGATTTCGAACGGCTGCGGGACGTGCATGAGCGGGGTGACGTCGCGGATCGGACGAATATCGACCTGGCTGCGCGGCAGGAAGGCGACAGCGCCGTCGAGATCGACGGTGAACCCACCCTTGACCTGGTTGAAGATGACGCCGTCGACGCGCTCGCCATTGGCGAACTTCTGCTCGAGCTTGCCCCAGCTTTCTTCGCGGCGAGCCTTTTCGCGCGACAGAACAGCTTCGCCAAGTGCGTTTTCGATGCGCTCGACGTAAACTTCAACTTCGTCGCCCGGCTTCATCGAGCCGTCTTTGCCCTTCGCGCCAAATTCCTTCAGCGGTACGCGACCTTCGACCTTGAGACCAGCATCAATGATTGCCATGTCTTTTTCGATGGCAACGATGCGACCCTTTACAACATAACCTTCTGCAAGGTCATTATTGGCAAAGGATTCGGCCAGCAGGGACTCGAAATCTGCGAGGGAGGGATTGAATTCTGACATGAATACTCCTGATGCATCCGGGTTGAAACCATATCGGATGCGGCGCCGGGGGTTAGTGTTACATTGTATCTTTCTTCGGTTCCGTCCCGTGGGACTATCCGGCGCGTGGAACGCGAAGTCAGATTATTGAATATAAGTGCTGCCTATATAGGGCCGCACTCGAAATTATCCAGTATTCTCGCACATAATCCGGCCCGAAAAGCCTTCTGGCCTTCGGGATTATGCCCTGTGCTGCGCCAAAGCGTGATCAATCAGCTTTTTCGCGGCCAGAAATGCCGTTTCTATACTCATTCCGCTCGTATCTAGCAAGTGCGCATCTTCAGCGGGCCTGAGCGGTGAATCGATACGGTTCATGTCACGTTCGTCGCGCTTATGCAGATCGGCCAGAATTGCATCGAAATCGGCAGCATTGCCTCTTGAAACGATCTCGTCGTAACGCCGCTGCGCGCGCACCTGCGGCGATGCTGTGACGAAGAGCTTTATCTGGGCATCGGGGCAGACGACCGTGCCGATATCGCGCCCGTCGAGCACGCTTGAAGGCAGTGCATTGGCAAAGCAGCGCTGCGCCTCGACAAGTGCGCGCCGCACTGCAGGCATGACCGCGACCTTGGAGGCTGCCTCGCCAATATGGTGCGCCGAAAGCAGATCCCGGTCCATTTCAGTCAGATCAAGATGCAGCGCTGCCGTGGCCGCGATCGCTTCGTCGTCGAGCGGAAGCCGCTGGTCGAGCAGTGCTTTGGCAACTGCGCGATAGGTCAGGCCCGTATCCAGATGCGGCATGCCGTAATGGGTAGCGATGCGGCGGGCAAGGGTTCCCTTGCCCGATGCCGCCGGTCCGTCGATGGCAACGACGAAACTCTTCATTGCGCGTCGCTCACCTCGATCTTCGCACCCAGCCCTGCCATCATATCCATAAATTCAGGGAAGGAGGTGGCGATGATCTGGTAATCGTCCACGGTGACGGGTTTTTCCGATGCAAGGCCCATTACGAGGAAGCTCATTGCAATGCGGTGGTCGAGATGGGTTGCGACCGTGCCGCCTCCAATGTTCTTGCCGTCCGGACGCCCGCGAACGGTGAGCGACATTTCGCCTTCCGTGCAATCAACGCCATTGGCTTCAAGCCCGCGTGCAACCGCAGCCAGACGATCCGATTCCTTGACGCGCAGCTCGTCGAGCCCGTCCATGACGGTTTCGCCTTCTGCGAATGTCGCGGCAATGGCCAGAACCGGATACTCGTCGATCATTGACGGCGCGCGTTCCGGCGGTACCACAATGCCCTTCAGCTTCGATGATTTCACGCGCAGATCGGCAACGTCTTCGCCCCCGGCAAGACGCGGATCGATAATTTCAATATCCGCGCCCATTTCCTGCAAGGTCAGGATGAGGCCGGTCCGCGTCGGGTTCATCAGCACGTTGCGGATGGTGACGTCCGAACCTTCGACAAGAAGTGCGGCCACCAGCGGAAATGCGGTCGAGGACGGATCGCCCGGCACGTCGATGGTCTGCCCTGTCAGCTTGCCCTGTCCGGTGATGCGGATATGGCGCACGCCGTCCCGGTCGGTTTCGACGGAAAGATCGGCGCCGAAGCCCTGCAGCATTTTTTCGGTGTGATCGCGCGTCATTACGGGTTCGATGACGGTGGTGACGCCCGGCGTATTGAGACCGGCGAGTAGCACCGCAGATTTCACCTGCGCGGACGCCATCGGCACACGGTAGGTGATCGGGTTCGCGGTCTTTGGGCCAATCAGCGTCAGCGGCATACGGTCGCCTTCGGCGGCTTTCACCTGAACGCCCATTTCGCGCAACGGATTGAGCACGCGGCCCATCGGACGCTTGGAAAGCGACGCATCGCCGATGAAGGTTGTGGTCATGTCATAAGTGCCGACAAGCCCCATGGTCAGGCGCGCGCCGGTCCCGGCATTGCCGAAGTCGAGCGGTGCCTCGGGCTGCAAAAGGCAGCCATTGCCAACGCCGTTGATGATCCAGACATCGCCTTCCTTGCGAATTTTTGCACCCATGGCTTCCATGGCGCGTCCGGTATTGATGACATCTTCGCCTTCGAGCAGGCCCGTAATGCGCGTTTCGCCCGATGCGAGACCGCCGAACATGAAGGAGCGGTGGGAAATGGACTTGTCGCCCGGTATGCGTATGTCGCCCGAAAGCCCTTTCGAACAGTGGGCAGTTGCAGGTTTCGGGGAAAAGGAATGGGACATCGTTTTTCACTGTCTCATTTTTGGCGTATTCTACGCCGGGATTGAAGAAAGCGGAGCTTCCCTAGCACAGGAATAATGTGGGGTCATCCGCGAATGCACCTTTTGAGAGGTTGCAAGTGAGTAGAAAGAGTCTTTAGCTTTGACAAAAGCTGCAAATTGCGTTTATGCACCGGGCAACACCGTAAGGCGCGTCTTAATTGCATGGCAGGCGCGATTTTTGAATGAATTTATCCCCCGTATGAATAAAGTAGCGTGGACCGCTGCGGGCGCAACGGGGAACCCAGAGTAACGAGGCTAAACGTGGCAAAACCTGAACTTGGTACCAAACGCATCGATCCGGAAACGGGCAAGAAGTTTTACGACCTCAATCGTGATCCGATCATTTCGCCCTATACCGGCATTTCCTATCCGCGGTCCTATTTCGAAGCGACCGTAGCGGAAAGCCGTGCGGCAGAAGAAGACACGGAAGAGGAAGAACTGGATACGGCGCTCGAAAAGCCGGAATTCGTCTCTCTCGAAGATGCGGATGAGGAAGCCAAGGGCGGCGAGGATCTGCCCGAGATCGATGACGATGTCGATCTGGGCGACGATGACGCGGATACTTTCCTCGAAGAAGAGGAAGATGAGGACGACGACGTTTCGGGTATTCTGGGCGGCGGTGTCGGCAGCGACGAAGAAGACGTCTGATCTGATCGTATGTTAGTCGCAGAAATCACAAGGCGGCCCATTGGGCTGCCTTGTTGCGTTTGTAGTTCGGAAGCTGCAATTTTTGTGCTTTGTCGGCGATATGCGGACAATCGGCAAATTATTTTGCGCGCGGACACAAGAGTTGCGATTTAGCTCTTGATCTTCTGCCAAACGCCATTTAATAAGCCGCCACATCGGGCAGCAAGTTCTGCCTGACCCGCCTCGCAAGAGGTCTGATGGGGCCATAGCTCAGCTGGGAGAGCGCCTGCATGGCATGCAGGAGGTCAGCGGTTCGATCCCGCTTGGCTCCACCAAATTCCCCCAAGAATACAATAAAATCCGTCGTTTTATTCCGTTGTCCATGGCGTCAGCCTGCAATGCGGATGCGTGATTGTCGGAATAGGCTCTAGCTTCTGTTTTAACGCGCATCCCGAACACCGCTTCACACTTTTCGGGATGCGCTCCAGGATTCACTCGACTTTCTTGGAGAAGTTGTTAGGAGAAAAAGAAACAATTTTGTGATGTTGATATGCAAAGACTCCCGGATTTCGACGGCTTACGCTTCGTTCTATGCTTGGGAATAGCAGCTTTTCATTATTCGTTCAGAGTGCCGGTCGGGAATGAAACAATAACATCTGTTATTTTACGGTTCTCTTATTTTACGGACATCTTTTTTATTGTGTCGGGGCTGTTTCTGGCGCGGCGTCGGAACCATGTGTGGAACTGGCGCTCCTACATCGCCTTTGTGGCCAAGCGTCTGGCTCGTATCTATCCGTTGCATTTAATGGCGTTCTCGGGTTTCGCGCTGATATCCATCCTGACCGCTTACGGCCTGCTCCATCCTAATGTGTTGCCGGATATGAGTTTGAAAAATGCATTTACGCAGTTGTTTCTGATTCACAGCTGGGGGGTCGGAAAGACCTTTTCCTACAATTATGTGAGCTGGTCGCTGAGTGCTTTGTTTCTGATGTATCTGAGTTTTCCGTTATTTGACGTTCTGAGCAAACGCTTTGGCGGACGCATCCTCGCCGCCGTGATCGTTTCTTTGATAGGAGGGGAGCTTCTGGCTCAATGGATGGGGGCGCCATCCATTACACGTGCGCAGTTTGCGGATATCGGTGTGGTGCGTGTGCTGCCGTCGTTTCTGTTTGGCATGTGGCTCGCCAGACAGAAGCACCGCATTCTGCCCCCGCAGTTGATCCAGTTCGGCCTTGTTGCGTGCACACTGGTTTTCGTATTTTACGAGCCGTCCCATTCCGCTGGGGATGCTCCGACCCTGGAAGGGCCGTCGAGACTGGCGTTTCTCTACCTTTTTACGTTTCTTTTTTATGTTGCCAGCGCGCAGTCGGTCTATACGCCGCTGCAATGGCCTGGCTTCGCACCGCTCTCGCGCTACAGTTTCGGCATATTCATTATGCATCCCCTGGTCGGTCTTTTCTTTTTCAATGCATTACCGTCATCCTGGGGGCATGGCGTCGCCGGTGCATTGTTATTGATCGCGACAGGTGTTGCCGTGAGCGTTCTGGTAGCCGCCATTTCGTGGAAAGTTTTCGAGAGTCCCGTCAATCGCTGGCTTGTCGCCAGAATTGAGGCATGGCTCAAGCGCACGCACAATCCGGAAGTGCAGCCGGTCTCCTCCACCAATTCCGCCTGATGCGGCGCATTGTTCGATGCTGGCCGGGAAAAGCATGGACGTATTGGAAACTCTCTTCTAGAAAACCATGATGGTGCTGGCTGGGACAGGAACTGGCGCCAATTGATTCTGGGAGGAACGATGAATACCGAGGCAGTCTCCACGCAATCGCCGTATGGCCATCCGCTTTGGCAGCCCGATGCAAAGCGGATAGCGGCGAGCAATCTGGAGCAATTTCGTATCCGTGCGGAACAGCGTACCGGGTTGAGCCTGCCCGATTATGCAGCGCTGCACCGCTGGTCGGTGGAAGATCGTGCCGGTTTCTGGACGCTCATCTGGGATTTCTGCGATGTCATTGGCGATCATGGCGGCACGGTGCTCGTCGATGACGGTCACATGCGCGAGGCGAAATTCTTTCCCGAGGCACGGATCAATTTCACGGAAAATCTTCTGCGCTGTAAAGGCGACGAGGCTGCCATTGTCTTTCGCGGTGAGGGCAAGGTCGAACGCTGCCTGACTTGGGATGATCTTCATGCGCTGGTCTCGAAACTCCAGCAGTTCATGCTCTCGGAAGGCGTTCAGCCCGGTGATCGCATTGCGGGCATGATGCCAAACATGCCCGAGGCGGTGGCGTTATTGCTGGCTGCGTCGTCGATTGGCGCGGTCTGGTCCTCCTGCTCGCCGGATTTCGGCGCGCAGGGCGTGCTGGATCGTTTTGGCCAGATCGAGCCGAAGCTGTTTTTCGCCTGTGACGGCTACTGGTACAATGGCAAGCGCATCGAAGTTGCCGACAAGATCGCTGAAGTGACGGCAAACTTGCCGGGGTTGAAGCGCGCGGTCATCGTTACTTATCTTGGTGAGGTGGAAGTCGTTGCCGACAAGGCGGAAAAGGGCGTTGCGCTGGATGCCGCGCTGAAGCCATTTGGTACGAAGCCGGTGGAATTCACGCGCATGCCGTTCGACCATCCGCTTTGCATCCTGTTTTCTTCCGGCACAACGGGTATCCCCAAATGCATCGTACACCGGGCAGGCGGCGTGCTGTTGCAGCATCTGAAAGAGCATCGTCTGCATGCAGATTTGCGCGAGGGCGATCGCTTCTTCTATTTCACCACCTGCGGCTGGATGATGTGGAACTGGCTGGCTTCAGGACTGGCTTCGGGCGCAACGCTGCTGCTCTATGATGGCTCGCCGTTCTATCCCGATGGCA
Organism: Falsochrobactrum tianjinense; assembly: GCF_019100495.1. Taxonomy (GTDB): domain Bacteria; phylum Pseudomonadota; class Alphaproteobacteria; order Rhizobiales; family Rhizobiaceae; genus Brucella; species Brucella tianjinense. The sequence continues at coordinate 360,236 of NZ_JAHRVA010000001.1, forward strand.
ATGTGCTGTTCGATTATGCCGCCGCCGAAGGCATGACCTATTTTGGCACTTCGGCAAAATTCATCGATGCCGTGCTGAAAGCCGGTCTGAAGCCTGGCGAAACGCATGATCTGTCAGCGCTCCGCACGGTTTCTTCCACCGGCTCGCCGCTGTCTCCGGAAGGCTTTGCCTTCGTCTATGAGGCGATCAAGCCGGACGTGCATCTGGCTTCCATATCCGGCGGCACGGATATCGTCTCCTGTTTCGTGCTGGGCGTACCGACAGAGCCGGTCTGGCAAGGGGAGATACAGGGTGCGGGGCTTGGCATGGCCGTCGATGTCTGGGACGATGACGGCAAGCCGATCCGCGAAGAAAAGGGCGAGCTCGTTTGCACCAGGGCTTTCCCCTGCATGCCACTGCAATTCTGGAACGATCCTCAAGACTTGAAGTATCAGGCCGCCTATTTTGAGCGCTTCGACAATATCTGGTGCCATGGCGATTTTGCCGAATGGACCGAACATAATGGCATCGTTATCCATGGCCGTTCGGATGCGACGCTCAATCCGGGCGGGGTGCGTATCGGCACGGCGGAAATCTACAATCAGGTGGAGCAGATGCCCGAAATCGCCGAGGCACTATGCATCGGGCAGGACTGGGACCGCGACGTACGCGTCGTGCTGTTCGTACGGCTTGCCGAAGGGGTTGCGCTCGATGATGGCTTGAAATCGCGCATCAAGACGAAGATCCGCACCGGCGCGACTCCGCGTCATGTTCCGGCGAAGATCGTGGCGGTGGCGGACATTCCGCGCACCAAGTCTGGAAAGATCGTGGAGTTGGCGGTGCGTGACATCGTGCATGGGCGCGAGGTGAAGAACCGCGAGGCGCTGGCCAACCCGGAAGCGCTGGAGCTTTATTGCGACATTGCCGAACTCGCCCAGGATTGAGATCAAAATGCTGCGTAATAAAATTTCGTTATAGGGTAATAAATAGCCACAGAACGCTGCGTAAAGCCATTGCCTATTTGGCCGCTACGGGACACTCTGACCGGAATATAGCTGTCTTCAGGAAAGACAGCAGCCGGGCAGAACTTGTGGAGGACGAGTATGTTTGCTTCGGGCATGAATTTCGGTCTTGGCGAGGAGATCGAAGCCCTTCGCGATACGGTGCGCCGTTTTGCGAAAAGCCGCATTGCGCCGCTGGCCGCTGAAACCGACCGCAATAACGCATTTCCGATGCATCTTTGGCGTGAACTGGGTGAGCTTGGTGTACTCGGCATCACTGCGCCGGAAGACTATGGCGGCGCAGGCATGGGCTACCTTGCCCATTGCGTTGCTATGGAAGAAATCAGTCGCGCTTCCGCTTCTATCGGCTTGAGCTATGGGGCGCATTCCAATCTTTGCGTCAATCAGATCAAGCGAAATGGTTCGCCCGAACAGCGCGCAAAATATCTGCCGAAACTCATTTCTGGCGAGCATGTCGGCGCGCTCGCCATGTCCGAGCCAGGTGCAGGCTCCGATGTGGTTTCGATGAAGCTTCACGCCGAAAAGCGGGGTGACGCTTATGTGCTGAACGGCAACAAGATGTGGATCACCAACGGCCCGGATGCCGACGTACTGGTGGTCTATGCCAAGACCGATCCGGTGGCAGGCCCGCGCGGCATCAGCGCCTTTATTGTAGAGAAGGGTTTCAAGGGTTTTTCCACTGCGCAAAAGCTGGACAAGCTTGGCATGCGCGGCTCCAATACCTGTGAACTGGTGTTCGAAGATTGCGAAGTGCCAGCCGAAAACCTGTTGGGTGAGGCGGGCAAGGGCGTCACCGTGTTGATGTCCGGTTTGGATTATGAGCGCGTCGTGCTGGCGGGCGGCCCGCTTGGCATCATGGCGGCTTGCCTCGATGTCGTGGTGCCTTATGTCCACGAGCGCAAGCAGTTCGACCAGCCCATTGGCGAGTTTCAGCTTATGCAGGGCAAGCTCGCGGATATGTATGTGCTGTTCAACGCCTCGCGGGCCTACGTTTATGCGGTGGCAGCGGCTTGCGACCGGGGCGAGACGACGCGCAAGGATGCGGCGGGCTGCATTCTTTACTCGGCGGAAAACGCCACACAGATGGCCTTGCAGGCGATCCAGGCGCTGGGCGGCAATGGCTATATCAATGATTATCCGACAGGCCGTCTGCTGCGCGATGCCAAGCTTTATGAAATCGGCGCAGGCACGTCGGAAATCCGGCGCATGCTGATCGGACGGGAACTCTTTCAGGAGACCCGCTGATGCCGGTTCTCAAATCTGAAATCTCGACCCGCAGCGCCACTTTTGAAGCCAATCGCAAGGCGATGCTCACGGCGATTGACGTGGTGGCGGAAGCATCGCGCATTGCCATTGACGGCGGCGGCGAGAAGGCACGCGAGCGCCATGTTTCACGCGGAAAGCTTCTGCCGCGCGAGCGTGTTGCGCAATTGCTCGATCCGGGTTCGCCCTTTCTGGAAGTAGGGCTGACGGCAGCCCATGGCATGTATGGCGGGGCGGCGCCTTCGGCTGGCATCATCACCGGCATCGGGCGGGTATCGGGCCGCGACTGTATGATCGTCTGCAACGATGCAACGGTGAAGGGCGGTACCTATTATCCAGTTACGGTGAAAAAGCATCTGCGCGCGCAGGAGATCGCAGGCGAAAATCGTCTGCCCTGCATCTATCTGGTCGATTCCGGCGGCGCGAACCTGCCCAATCAGGACGAGGTTTTCCCGGATCGCGACCATTTCGGGCGCATCTTTTATAATCAGGCGCAGATGTCGGCGGCGTGCATTCCGCAAATTGCCGTGGTTATGGGGTCGTGCACCGCAGGCGGCGCTTATGTGCCTGCCATGAGCGATGAAACGGTGATTGTGCGCAATCAGGGTACGATCTTTCTGGCTGGGCCGCCGCTGGTCAAAGCCGCAACCGGCGAAGTGGTGACGGCGGAAGATCTGGGCGGTGGCGATGTGCATACACGGCTTTCCGGCGTGGCCGATCATCTCGCTAATGACGATGCGCATGCGCTACAGATCGCCCGTGCCATTGCAGCCAATCTCAACAGCGAGAAGCGCAGCTTCATCCCAAGGGGCGACGGCACTGCGCCGCTTTATGACCCGGAGGAAATTCTGGGCGTGGTTTCCGCCGATACACGCATCCCCTATGATGTGCGCGAGGTGATTGCGCGACTGGTCGACGGTTCGGAGTTCGACGAATTCAAGGCGCGTTTCGGCATCACCCTCGTGTGCGGTTTTGCCAGCCTTTACGGTATGCCGGTCGGGATCATTGCCAATAATGGCGTGCTGTTGTCGGACGCGGCGCTCAAGGGTGCGCATTTCATCGAGCTTTGCTGCCAGCGCAATATTCCGCTGGTCTTCTTGCAGAATATCACCGGCTTCATGGTCGGACGCAAGTATGAGGCTGAAGGCATCGCCAAGCATGGTGCAAAGCTGGTGACAGCAGTGGCGACGGCCAATGTGCCGAAGATCACCATGCTGATCGGCGCATCCTATGGCGCTGGCAATTACGGCATGGCCGGGCGGGCCTATTCGCCACGTTTTCTGTGGACCTGGCCGAACAGCCGCATCGCGGTCATGGGCGGCGAACAGGCGGCGGGCGTGCTGGCAACCGTCAAGCGCGACGGGATCGAGCGAACCGGCGGCACATGGTCGGCGGATGAGGAAGCGGAGTTCAAGCGCCCGACGCTGGAAATGTTCGAGCGCCAGAGCCACCCGCTTTATGCGTCTGCGCGGCTTTGGGATGACGGTATCGTTGATCCGCGCAAGAGCCGCGAGGTACTGGGTCTGTCACTTTCAGCCACGCTGAATGCGCCTGTCGAGCCGACGCGCTTTGGTTTGTTCCGGATGTAAGGGGCGATCAGATGTTCAAGAAGATACTGATTGCCAATCGCGGAGAAATTGCCTGCCGGGTCATTCGCACGGCGCGTAAATTGGGCATTGCCACCGTCGCGATCTATTCCGATGCCGACGCCCACGCGCTGCATGTGGAGATGGCCGACGAGGCGGTGCGCGTCGGCCCGGCAGCTTCCGCGCAAAGCTACCTCAATATCGAAGCGATCATCAAAGCCGCGCGCGATACGGGTGCACAAGCGATCCATCCGGGCTACGGCTTCCTGTCGGAAAATCCGGCTTTCGTGGATGCTGTCAAGAAAGCGGGCCTCACCTTCATTGGCCCGTCAGCCAAAGCCATCCGCGCCATGGGGCTGAAGGATGCCGCCAAGGCGCTGATGGAAAAGGCAGGCGTGCCAGTCGTGCCGGGCTATCATGGCGACAAGCAGGATGGCGCTTTTCTTCAAAGCAAGGCGGACGCAATTGGCTATCCCGTGCTGATCAAGGCGCGGGCTGGCGGTGGCGGCAAAGGCATGCGCCGTGTCGATCAAGCCGCTGATTTCGCGGCAGCATTGGACAGTGCGCGGCGCGAGGCGGAAGCCTCTTTCGGCGATGGCGCTGTGCTGATCGAAAAATACATGACCAAGCCGCGCCATATCGAGGTGCAGTTTTTTGGCGACAATCACGGCAATGCCGTGCATCTTTTTGAGCGCGATTGCTCGCTGCAACGCCGCCATCAGAAAGTGATCGAGGAAGCGCCTGCGCCGGGCATGACGCCGGACATGCGCGCAGCCATGGGCGAGGCGGCGGTCAAGGCCGCACAGGCGATTGGCTATTCTGGTGCGGGCACGGTGGAATTCATCGCCGATGTCTCGGAAGGGCTGCGGCCGGACCGCTTTTTCTTCATGGAAATGAACACGCGGTTGCAGGTGGAGCATCCGGTGACGGAAGCGATCACCGGGCTCGACCTTGTCGAATGGCAATTGCGTGTGGCTTCCGGCGAGGCGCTGCCGAAGCATCAAGACGAACTTTCCATAAATGGCTGGGCTTTCGAGGCGCGGCTTTATGCGGAAGACCCGGCGCGAGATTTTCTGCCTGCAACAGGCAAGCTTTCCCTGTTTGCGCCGCCTGAAAATGCGCGTGTCGATTCCGGCGTGCGCACCGGCGACACGATCACGCCGTTCTATGATCCGATGATCGCAAAGATCGTCGCCCATGGAACAACGCGCGATGAGGCGCTGAACCGGCTCGATGCGGCGCTCAATCAGACCCGTATTGCCGGGCTTGTCACCAATCGACAGTTCCTGTCGGCGCTCTGCAATCTCGAAGCTTTCCGCACAGGTGATGTCGATACCGGTTTGATTGCACGCGAGACGGCGGTGCTGTTCACGGATGAGCAGCCTTCAGACATCGCTTTTGCGCTGGCTGCGCTTGGGGCGCTCGATCTTCTTGATGCGCCATTGAAGGATAGTCCCTGGACGAGCCTGCGCGGGTTCCGCCTGTGGGGTGAGGCTTCGCGCTCGGTTCTGCTCGATCATCACGGCGAGCGCCACACGGTAAGCTTCACGGCCAGGGGCGAGGGGCATTTCGGCTTTGCTTTCGGCACCATCGAAATTCGTAGCCATAAGAACGGACTGGTTCGCTTTGCCGTTGAGGGCCGCGTGTCGCAAGCGTCTGTCTTGCGCATCGGGCATGACGTAACGGTGCAACTCGACGGTCGCGACATCATATTTCATCATGTGCAGTCGGTCGGTGCGGAAGAGGACACTTCGAACGAAAGCCGCATCCTGTCACCGATGCCGGGACTGGTGCGGCTGGTTTCCGTGGTGGAGGGCACCAGCGTGGCAAAGGGCGATCCTCTGGTGACGATGGAGGCCATGAAGATGGAGTTGTCTCTGACCGCGCCGCGCGACGGCAAGGTTGCGTCCGTAACCGTTGCGGCGGGCGATCAGATCAATGAAGGCGCGCTGCTTGTTGAACTGGAGTATGATCCCGAAAAGTGGGAACCGGTTTTCGGAGAAGATCATACTCAAACAAAAAACAGAGCGGGATAATGAGCGGCTTGCGACATCCCGCTCGGGAGGAAGAACATGGCTGAACATGTCGAAATCGTCGAAATGGCTGCGCGTGACGGCCTGCAGAACGAAAAACGTTTTGTGCCGACAGCGGACAAGATCGCGCTGATCGACCGCCTGTCCGGTTGCGGTTATTCCCGCATCGAGGCGACGAGCTTCGTCAGCCCCAAATGGGTGCCGCAACTGGCAGACGCAACGGAAGTCATGGCCGGTATCCACCGCGCCAACAGCGTGCGCTATTCGGTGCTCGTGCCCAACATGAAGGGCTATGAAGCTGCCGCTGCCGCCAATGTCGATGAGATTGCGGTTTTCATTTCCGCCTCGGAAGGTTTTTCTAAGGCCAATATCAATTGCTCGATTGCCGAAAGCATCGAGCGGCTGTCACCGGTCATTGGCGCTGCCATCAATGACGGTCTGGCCATTCGCGGCTATGTGAGCTGCGTGGTCGAATGTCCCTATGACGGGCCGGTGGCACCGCAAGCGGTTGCCGATGTGACAGAGCAACTCTTCTCGCTCGGCTGTCACGAAGTAAGCCTTGGCGACACGATCGGGCGCGGCACGCCGGACAAGGTGGCGGCCATGCTGGATGCCGTGCTGGCGATTGCGCCGGCCCACAGCCTTGCCGGGCACTATCACGATACCGGCGGGCGGGCGCTCGACAATATTCGTGTCAGTCTGGAGAAGGGGCTACGAGTGTTCGATGCGTCGGTCGGCGGGCTCGGCGGTTGTCCTTTCGCGCCGGGCGCCAAGGGCAATGTCGATACAGTTTCCGTTGTCGAAAGGCTGCATGGGCTCGGCTTCGAAACGGGGCTTGATATCGACAGGCTCAGATCAGCTGCGCATTTTGCGCAGGCATTACGGCAGGATAAAGCGGCATGAACGCTTTCGAGACACTCCATATCGCCATCGATGCGCGCGGCGTGGCCACACTGACGCTCAATCGGCCAGAGCGGCATAATGCGCTCTCCGGCCTGATGATCGACGAACTGACGACGGCGGCGCTGCATCTGGCGGATAATCCTGGCATACGCATCGTGATTCTCACCGGTGTGGGTGTCAGTTTTTGCGCGGGCGGCGATCTTGGCTGGATGCAGGAACAGGTGAAGGCCACTCGCGCGCAGCGCATTGAGGAGGCGCGCAAGCTCGCCCTCATGCTGAAAGCGCTGCTCGACCTCCCAAAACCGCTGATCGGGCGCATCAACGGACAGGCCTATGGCGGTGGGGTTGGGCTTATCAGCATTTGCGATGCAGCCATTGCGGTTTCCGGCGCGCGCTTCGGGCTGACGGAAACAAAGCTGGGGCTGATACCCGCCACTATCAGCCCCTATGTGGTGGCGCGCATTGGACAGGCACATGCTCTGCGCACATTCACCTCGGCGCGGATTTTCGACGCTCATGAGGCAAGGCGTATCGGACTTCTGACGGCTGTCGTTGAGCCCGAAAATCTCGACGCGGCAATAGAAGCGGAGATAAAGCCTTATTTCTCCACCGCTCCCGCCGCCGTCGCCGCATCCAAACGATTAGTGCACGCACTAGGCGCACCGATAGACGAGACAGTCATCGAAATGACGCTGACCCGTCTTGCCGATATATGGGAAACACCGGAGGCTGCGGAAGGGATCGCGGCATTTTTTGCGAAGCAGTTACCATCATGGAAAAGAGAAGAATAAAATTTATCGGGGGACCGAATTTCGTTGCGATTGCCGGTACTTGGCTACTTGCAATCGCTAGCCGGAAATGCATTCTTATTATATTATGAAAGCCTGATCCCGCTCCGGAACATGATTCCGAAAAAGCAGACGCGATTTCGGATATATTATGGCTGGGGAACCCCGCAAATGGCGCGGGATGCGGTTTTTGGATTGACCCTTTGCGCCAAGAAATTGACAAAGGGGAGGGTCAGGTAATTCGCCAGCGCGCAGGCGTTGAAAATTATCGACATGGGTTGTCTGGGGCTATTCGAAAAATGCCTCGCTAAAGGAGAAAGACATGAACCTGAAACTGCTTTCCAGCGTGGCTTTCGCTGCGACACTCGGCTTTGCCAGTGCAGCTTACGCAGATATCACGATCGGCGTCGTCGCGCCGCTGACCGGCCCTGTCGCCGCCTATGGCGATCAGGTCAGAAAGGGTGCGGAAACCGCCGTTGAAGTCATTAACGCCAGCGGCGGCATCAATGGCGAGAAGGTCGTTCTCAAATTTGCCGACGATGCCGGCGAACCGAAGCAGGGCGTTTCCGCTGCCAACCAGATTGTCGGCGACGGAATCAAATTCGTCGTCGGCCCGGTCACGACCGGCGTTGCCATTCCGGTTTCCGACGTGTTCTCGGAAAATGGCGTTCTGATGGTCACCCCGACCGCCACCGGTCCGGACCTGACTGCGCGCGGCCTGGAAAACGTATTCCGCACCTGCGGTCGTGATGATCAGCAGGCCGATGTCATGGCCGACTATTTTCTGAAGAACTTCAAGGACAAGAAGGTTGCTATCGTCCACGATAAGGGCGCTTATGGCAAGGGACTGGCCGATTCTTTCAAGGCCGCGATCAACAAGGACGGTATCACGGAAGTGCATTATGATTCCGTCACGCCCGGCGACAAGGATTTCAGTGCGCTTGTCACCAAGCTGAAAGCAGCTGGCACCGAAATCGTTTATTTCGGCGGTTATCATGGCGAAGGCGGCCTTCTGGCCCGCCAGTTGCATGATGCTGGTCTCAAGGCTCGGATTCTCGGCGGTGAAGGGCTGTCCAATACCGAATTCTGGGCGATTGGCGGCGACACGGCAGAGGGTACGCTGTTTACCAATGCGGTTGATGCGACGAAGAACCCGGCTTCCAAGGAAGCGGTTGATGCGCTCACGGCCAAGAACATCCCGGTCGAAGCCTTCACCATGAATGCCTATGCGGCAGTGCAGGTTCTCAAGGCTGGTATTGAGCGCGCCGATACGACGGATGATTCGGCAGCAGTCGCCAAGGCGCTGCATGACGGAGAGCCCATTGAAACGGTCATCGGCTCGTTGACCTATGGCGGCACCGGCGATCTGACCTCGCCGAGTTTTGACGTCTTCAAATGGGACGACGGGAAAATCGTCGGCGTTGAATAGGTTTTTGCAAGGCAAATGAAGAAACGCCGGGTTTTGCCCGGCGTTTTTATTTTATGAGTCAGGATAGCCGAATTCTGCTTCGATGCTCTCGAACGTTTTTTCCATCGCATATGTCGAGCTTAGCGGAAAACCGAAATGCCCGTAGGCGAGGGACAATTGATGTTCAGCCTTGCCCTTGCCGCCCTTGGCTATGGCCGCAACGTAGAGTGCGGCGGCAAGCCCGGTGCGATCGGCCCCCGATTTACAATGAATGAGAACCGGCTTCTGTGCATTGCGCATCAGGGTGATAAGCTGCCGCGTCCGTTCCGGACTTAACTGCTTGCTGGCCGACATTTCAAAGTCGACATGCTGGATGCCGAGCGCCGTTGAAGCCGTAACCTCATCGTCATACCATTTCGAGCCGGTCTCCGGCCCGCGTAGGTTGATGATTGTCTTGATCCCAAAGTTTTTTTGCAGGTTGATGATGCGCGCAGGATCGGGCTGGTTAGAGCGATACGCTTCTCCAGCAACGATTACATGGACATTGCCCTTATACTGGATTGTATAAAGATAGCCACCCATGACGCTTGCGCCAGCCAGCACACTGAGGATAGCCAGCTTGGGGGCATTGATAGACCAGTGGGCGTATTTCTTGAAGAACGACATGGGCCTTGTTTATAAGTAAATTATAAAATAAAATTATACCGCAATTATTGCTTGGCTGAGGGTGCGAATATAGTAAGATTCAGGCTTAATCTTGTTCGGGTACGAGTATGTTTTCTGTTGGTTTACATAAGTAGTTGGTAATGTTTTCCGACGTGTAGTGTCGGAAGTGATTTTGGCAAAATAGTCGTTTTCTCCGGTTTGGTTCAGGCGATCCCGCATATTGTTCTGACGTTTAACTGTTGGTTAACCATGCTGATCTATCCTGAAGCCATGGAATCGGGGGCATTTTGGCGGAGCAGGTTTATGCAGCGCTACAGATTTGATGATAAAACTATCTTGATAGAGGCCATAGTTGAGCTTCTCAACCGAGGGGTTGAGGCTGACGAGCTTGACCTTGTCCTCAGCCGAATTGGTCCGGTGGATCTGGATCTGATGCATGAGTGTTTGGTCGAAGTCTGGAATTACAATCATTCCGAACGGGTGCAAGCGCCGATGGCGGCTTGATTGATTGGCTGCTTCGTGTGTCATACTCTTGAAACAGAAAAGGCTTATACCTATTTCTGTATCGGGAATTCACTCAGGCTCGCGACCACGGATGTACTGGCGCGAACCAGGTGAATACAGAAGGTCGGGTTATCCCGGCCTTTTTTGTTTGTATTTTACAGCAGCAGCCCGCCGACACCCATGCGGGCGAGATTGGCCGAGCCGAGTTCGATTCCGGCCATCAGACGATCGATTATCCAGTCAAGGCTATTTTCACGCGCACTCCGTGCCGAACCGGGTGCGACGACGATATATTTACCTTTGCATTTTCCCAGAACGAGCAGGTTTCCCGGGTCGACAGGCACGCCAATACGCAGGATTTCACCGCCTGCCTGGATAATCGAACGCGGCACGATATCCGCCTCGTCCGCCACTGCTGAAGCGCTAAAAATCACCACAAGATCGCTCATCCCTGCCAGTTCGGCTATAGCTTCGGCGAGCGCGGCGCATTCATGCGCCACACGGCGTTCGGCGATGACGGAGCCGCCATTGCGGACAGCGCGTTTGACGATCAGTTCATAGGTCTTGTCGAGAACCGTCTCGCGTATGGAGGGCAGACGGGACTGGATGACGCCGATGCGGGTTGCCTGAAATCCATGAATGGAAAAAACGCTGGACCCGCTGGATAGTTCGCGAATTTCATCAATCAGCGCTTTTGGAATGGCGAAAGGAACAATCTTGACGGTTGCCACCATCTGGCCGCTTTCAACGCGGCTTTGATTGCCTAAACTTGCCACGGAAACCCGCGCATCAAGCATGTTGATGGCATCCACGCTTGCAATATTTGCACAAAACATGCCGCTACTGCGCGCAAACAGATTTATGCGTCCGGTTGTCGCTGCGCTGGTCTCGATATTGCTCGAAATGAGAATGCGCCCGATAGCCGATGCGGCGTCGTCTTCACCAATATCATCCGCTTCGAGCCGGGCTGCAAGGACATGGCTGACGCCTGCCTTGCGTAAATTATCCAGATGATCGCGGCTCAATGCTGTTCCCTTGCGCAGATTGCCGTCGCCTGCTGCAATTGTATAGGCGAGTATGCTTCCTTCGGATTCTTCGAGCGGCCATTCCTTGAAAATCATAATGTTTCTCTTTCAGCGACAATCCAGTGCCCGGCAATACGACCTGGAACAAGCTTAATATTCGTTTCCGTCTCCGCAGTTATCAGTAAGGGTATATAGAATTCTAGCTATACTTGTTATTTTTCTTGTTCGTTAAAGGTGATGTCATCATGTCACTTGAAATTGTGCCCGGATATATCTGCTCCGACTCGAACCGGGTCATTTCTGACTCATAATGCTCATGAAAGCCGCGACATTTCGATCCAATACATTTTTTGCCCAAGACGTGACAAATGCGATTATTCGTTATAACGGTATCTTTGGAATTTTCAGAAATTACCGAAAATTAGGAAATTACATATGCGCCAGAGATTATGCTTTGCGCGCAAGATGGAAAGACAAATGAAACACGGCACCCCCCGGACGATCGCTTCGTTCGCCGTTTTAGCCTTCACTGTGTTTCTCGCTGGTTGCGAGAATCAGGTCCTGCTCTCTCCCAAGGGGCAGGTCGGCATGGCGGAACGCGATCTTATATTCTTCGCGACGGGTTTGATGCTTCTCGTCGTATTGCCGGTCATTTTCATGACCCTGTATTTCGCGTGGAAGTACCGCTCCACCAACGAGAAGGCGGAATACAAGCCTGACTGGCACCATTCGACCAAAATCGAAGCGGCGGTCTGGCTTATTCCGGTTGCGATCATCGTGGCTCTGGGCACTGTCACCTGGATCAGCACGCACAAGCTCGATCCCTATCGCCCGCTGGAATCGAGCGTGCCGCCAATCAACGTCGAAGTGGTTGCGCTCGACTGGAAGTGGCTGTTCATCTACCCCGATCAGGGGGTCGCATCGGTCAATGAAATGGCCATGCCGGTCGGCGTGCCAGTCAATTTCAAGCTGACCTCCAGCAATATCATGAATTCCTTCTTCATTCCGGTGCTTGGCAGTCAGGTCTACACCATGCCCAGCATGCAGACCAAGCTGCACCTGATTGCTGATCATGAGGGCGTATTTGACGGGATTTCAGCCAATTACAGCGGACAGGGCTTTGCCCAAATGCGCTTCAAGGCGCATGCTTTCGATCAGGCTGGATTCGACAAATGGGTCGCCGATGTCAAGGCTTCCGGGCAGGAACTGACCCGCGAGCGCTATGCCTCGCTTGTTCAGCCCAGCGAGAAGCATCCGGTGCAGCACTTCGCCTATAATGACAAGGCGCTGTTTCACAATATCGTGAATCGCTGCTGGGACGGCAAGTCGGTCTGCCTCGATGACGAGATGCACCGCACGCAAATGGCACAGGCGGCGCGCGCGAACCTGCGCAAATCCTCCCCCGTCGATTTCAGCCAATGGGCAAACGACATCATTTGCGCCATCCAGCCGCAGCGCCTATCGCAGCTTGAAAACTGATTTGTCGATGCCGCAGCATTCCCGATGACCACATCCGGGCGCTGCGGCTGATCGCACTCCAATCGAAGCAAGAATAGAAATGTTCGGAAAACTTACGCTCGAAGCGATCCCCTATCACGAGCCTATCATCATGGTCACATTGGCCGCGGTGGCTGGTGGGGCACTCGCTATTCTCGCAGCCATTACCTACTATCGCAAATGGGGCGTTCTCTGGAACGACTGGCTGACTTCCGTCGATCACAAGCGCATCGGCGTCATGTATATCATTCTGGCTTTCGTGATGCTGTTCCGCGGCTTCTCGGATGCCGTCATGATGCGCGCGCAGCAGGCTCTTGCCTCTGGCGCGAATGATGGCTTCCTGCCGCCGCATCACTATGATCAGATATTCACCGCCCATGGCGTGATCATGATCTTCTTCGTGGCGATGCCTTTCATCGTGGGCCTGATGAACTTTGCCGTGCCGCTCCAGATCGGCGCGCGCGACGTTGCGTTCCCGTACCTCAACTCGCTGAGCTTCTGGCTTACGGTCGCAGGCGCCATTCTGGTCAATATCTCGCTCGGCGTTGGCGAATTCGCAAAGACCGGCTGGCTGGCCTATCCGCCGCTTTCGGGCAAGGAGTTCAGTCCCGATGTCGGGGTGGATTACTATGTCTGGGCCTTGCAGATTTCAGGCATGGGCACCTTGCTGTCCGGGGTGAATCTCATCACCACCATCATCAAGATGCGTGCGCCCGGCATGGGCATGATGCAGGTTCCCGTTTTCACCTGGACCGCGCTTTGCTCCAACGTGTTGATCGTAGCCGCTTTCCCGATCCTTACCGTTACGCTGGCTCTGCTTTCGCTCGACCGTTATCTGGATTTCCACTTCTTCACCAATGATTCGGGTGGCAATCCGATGATGTATGTGAACCTCATCTGGCTATGGGGACACCCGGAAGTCTATATTCTGGTTCTGCCCTGCTTTGGCGTGTTCTCGGAAATCATCGCAACTTTCTCCGGCAAGCGCCTCTTCGGCTACACATCGATGGTCTATGCAACGGTTGCCATCACCGTTCTGTCATTCCTGGTCTGGGTGCATCACTTCTTCACCATGGGCGGCGGCGCAAGCGTCAATGCGTTCTTCGGCGTTGCAACCATGATCATTTCGATCCCGACCGGAGCCAAGGTCTTCAACTGGCTCTTCACCATGTATAAGGGGCGCGTGCGGCTGGAAACGCCGGTTATGTGGACTATCGGCTTCATGTGCACCTTCGTGGTTGGCGGCATGACAGGCGTTCTTCTGGCCGTTCCTCCTGCGGATTTCGTGCTGCACAATTCGGTCTTCCTGATCGCGCACTTCCATAATGTCATCATTTCGGGTGTGCTGTTCGGCTGTTTCGCTGGCCTGATCTATTGGTGGCCGAAGGCTTTCGGCTTCAAGCTGAATGAAAGCCTTGGCAAAAAAGCCTTCTGGTGCTGGCTTGTCGGCTTCATCATGGCCTTCATGCCGCTTTATGTGCTCGGCCTGATGGGCATGACCCGTCGCCTGAACCACACGGAAAACCCTGCCTGGCACATCTATCTGATTGTGGCTGCAATCGGTGTAGCGATCATCCTCGCTGGCATCGTGTTTCAGGTTCTGCAGATCATGGTTTCGATCCGTGACCGCGAGAAACTGCGCGAGACCAATGGCGATTCGTGGGGTACGGGCCGTACGCTGGAATGGTCGCTGTCCTCGCCTCCGCCATTCTACAACTTCGCCGAAATCCCGCATGTGCGTGATCATGACGGCTGGTGGGATATGAAGCAGAACGATTACGTGCGCCGCACGAACGGTTTTGCCCGCATCCATATGCCCAAGAACACCGGTACGGGTTTCATCATTGGCATGCTGACGATTCCGCTCGGCTTTGCTCTGGTGTGGCATATCTGGTGGCTGGCGATTGCCGCATCCTTGGGCGTTCTGGCGGTCGCCATCGCCCACTCCTTCAACAATGACAGGGACTTTTATGTCTCGGCCGAAGAAGTGCAGCGCGTCGAAGACGCACGCACCCGGCAACTCACTGCTCAGGAGGCTTGATCCATGAGCGCTGCTATTACGAACGCTTTGCCCTTCAGGGGCGGCAACGAAAATCCGGTTCACGAAGACCACCATGATGCAGGGTCGACCACGCTGGTCGGCTTCTGGATCTACCTGATGAGTGACTGCGTTCTCTTTTCGGGGCTTTTCGCAACTTATGCCGTTCTGGCGCATCAGTTCGCGGGCGGTCCCACCGGTCGCGAGCTGTTCGACCTGCAATTCGTGCTGGTCGAAACCATGATCCTGCTCGTTTCGAGCGTGACCTACGGCATGGCGACGCTCGCCATGTACAAGAACAACAAGGCAGGCGTCCTGCGCTGGCTTGGCGTCACCTTTCTGCTCGGCGCAGCTTTCCTCGTGATGGAAATCTATGAATTCCATCACCTGATCTCCATTGATGCCGGGCCGGGCCGCAGCGCCTTCCTGTCGGCGTTCTTCACGCTGGTCGGAACGCACGGCATTCATATTACCTCGGGCCTGATCTGGATTCTGGTGCTTTCCGGCCAGCTTGTCCGCGATGGCCTGACCGAAAAGAACCGGACGCGCGTGATGTGTCTCAGCCTCTTCTGGCATTTCCTCGACATCATCTGGATCGGCGTCTTTACCCTTGTCTATCTGCTGGGTGTACTGTGATGAGTTCTGCACACGAAACACACGATCAAGCCGCACACGGAAGCCTGAAGACTTATCTGACAGGTTTCGTGCTGGCCCTCGTTCTCACCATTGTTCCTTTTATGCTGGCGATGAACGGTTATTTCACGCCTGGAACCACAGCTGCCATTGTTCTGGGCATTGCTGTCGTTCAAATCCTCGTGCATCTGGTCTATTTCCTGCATCTGGACCCGAAGTCCGAGAATGGCTGGAATATCCTTGCGCTCATTTTTACGGTCATTATTCTGGCCATTGTTCTGGCAGGTTCCATCTGGGTCATGCATCATCTCGATACCAATATGATGCCGATGCATATGACGCCGGAAGCGGCGCGCAATCTGCCATAAAACAAACTGGGCTGGCCTTTGGGCCAGTCCGTCCGAAGATATTTCGGCGGCCCGGACTGCGGCTTTCTCCTCCCTCTCCCCTCCTAAAAGCCGCATAGCGTCCCGGTTTCGGTCGGGACGCTTTTTTTGTCCGCGCTCGAAATGCAGACTTGCAATCTCGGCTACAAGAATCTTTAGAAACAGATTTAAATTAAATATATTACCTATAATGTAGTTGAGTTATATTTATAATATGTAGGGGAATATAAATATTTACCATGATGACGTTAGTTATTTGTAGTGATATTAAAATACATATAAAGTGCATACTTTATAATGAATTTATTTTTACGCAGAAGCTCTAATATTGTTGGAGATTTTTCAATGGTTTTAATTAAGGTAATACTTAAAAGTAGATTATTTATTCCAGCGTTTTTTGCGACATTGATCGCCTTGCCTGTGGTGGCTCTTGCTGCTCCGGCAGTGGTATCGGCCAATGTGAACCTCCGCAGCGGGCCGGGTGCGAAATATGCACGAGTGACGATGCTTCCCGTCGGTACCCGGATTGATGTCGGTGGATGCCGCAGGAACTGGTGCCAGGTCAGCGACCGCACCTATCGCGGCTGGGTTTCGGCGCGCTATGTCCGCATGGGGGGGGCGGCCAGTTGGCCCGGCCTATGCCCCGCCGCCTTCAGCCAGGGTCATTATTGATTCAGACTATCCCGACCGGCGGCGCGGTTATTATCGTCCCTGTCTCGCTCGTGGCTGCGGCCCTTATTGGAATCGTGATTGGGATCCGTACTGGCATCCGCACAGAACGCATTGGCGACCGTACCGGATTCAGCCTCGCCAGCCATGGGTTCCGATCTGGGGGCCGGGACCAGTGATTGCACCAGAGATTGGCCCGGGTGAGGAGCGTGATCGCGATTGGACCCCGCTACAGGAAGGCAGCAAGCGCGAACACTATTCGGGTCAATAACAATCACAAATCCATAACTGACATCAG
This sequence comes from Falsochrobactrum tianjinense, assembly GCF_019100495.1. Lineage (GTDB taxonomy): Bacteria > Pseudomonadota > Alphaproteobacteria > Rhizobiales > Rhizobiaceae > Brucella > Brucella tianjinense. The sequence goes on from NZ_JAHRVA010000001.1 coordinate 376,934, forward strand.
GTCATTCTCCCCCTCCCGATGACCTGATCCGCGGCCTGCCGGAGTTCCTCCCTTCGGTGGGCCGCAATCATTAAAGCATGCCTTCCAAGAGGGGTAATTGGTTTTGGGGATAAAGGCTGCGTTAAAACAAAGGTTTAAGCGTATCGCGACACGCTTTAGGTGCATTAACGCTCCATTGACTCTATCTGTGCACAATGGGGCGCAATCGGCCATCGCCCTGCAAGTATTGAAGGGTTATGCCGAATGGTTGCCGGGTTGTAGCTTGGCGTTCCGTTTACTCTGTGATAATCCCTGAATCGTCCTGGGATCGGGGGGCGGGGCGCTACCCAGCAGCCAAGAAACAGGAACCGGACAAGTAGCGCGTATGATTTGGAGTAACAGGACGATAACGGGTCGGAATATAGCCGCGCTGTTGCTGACGGCCTGTTTTTCCGCATTCTCCCTGTCGCCCGCTTTGGCATTTGAAATCTTTGGCGTTCGGCTCTGGGGCGAAGATAAGAAAGACGATGCCGACGCGGTTATCGCCGATCCCAAGCATTATTCGGTCAATATCGAAACTCCTGGCAATCGCAAGAATGCCGATGGCAGCGACGCTGATCTGAAATCCGTTATCGAAGGCGCGTCCGGTCTGGTTTCTGATGAAGATAAACCGGCTTCGGGTTCCGCCGGGCTGCTGGCCAGGGCGCGCGGAGATTATCGCGGTATCCTGGCAGCACTTTATGGCGAAGGCCGCTATGGCGGCACCATCTCGATCAAGGTGGACGGGCAGGAAGCAAATGATATTCCGCCCGACGCCGATATTCCCGACAATGCCAAGGTCGATATTTCCGTCGATCCCGGTCCGCAATTCCTGTTCTCGCGCACGGCTATTTCTAATATTGCGCCACCCCCGCTCGACCGCAAGGACAAGGTGGAATTGCCCGAAGAAACGGGCTTTGCACCCGGCGAAGTGGCGCGTTCCGGCACAATTCTGAAAGCCGAGCGCCTTGCCGTCGAGGCATGGCGCCAGCAGGGTTATGCCAAGGCGCGCGTGACGGGCGAAGAGATCGTGGCCGATCATGCCGATAATCGTCTTGCCGCCGACATATCACTCGATCCGGGCCGCAAGGCTCATTATGGGCCAGTCAACGTGGTAGGAACCGCGCGTTTGGACCCGCAATTCATTGCCTGGATGACAGGGCTGGAACCTGGTCAGGAATATGATCCCGATGATATGGAGCGCGCCAAAAAACGTCTTGGGCGCATGGAAGTTTTCCGCGCAATGAGGTTCGAGGAAGGGGAAGCGATCGAGCCGGATGGCAGCCTGCCGATGACGCTGCATGTTCAGGAACGCAAGCCGCGCCGCTTTGGCGTCGGTGTCGAATATTCAACCATCGACGGCTTCGGTGTCACCAGCTACTGGATGCATCGCAATCTGTTCGGCAAGGGTGAGCGCCTGCGTTTCGACGCCAAGATCAGCGGCATAGGCGGTTCGCAGGACAATTCTTTTGATCCGGCCAATTATACCTATCTCCTTGGCACGAGCTTCACCAAGCCGGGCGTCTATACGCCGGACACGGATTTTGTCGCGGCTCTCGACGCCCGGCGCGAAGTGCTCGACGTCTATACTGAAACTTCGGTCAATGCGAAGACCGGCTTTACGCATATTTTCAGCGACGAGCTTTCCGCCAGCCTCTATGCTAAGGCCAGCCATGGCCGCTTCGAGGACAAGTATTTCGGCACGCGCGAATTCACCACCGGCGGCCTTGAAGCGGGCCTCATCTATGATGGCCGCAATTACAAGCCCGACCCCAGTTCTGGCGTCTATCTCGAAGGCAATATCCAGCCCTTTTATGAATTTCAGCGCGGTAATTTTGCCACCCGCTTCACAGCGGAGGGCCGGACTTATTATGGCTTTGGTGAAAAGGATCGCGTCATATTGGCCGGTCGCGTCAAGCTTGGCTCCATTGTCGGCGCGTCGATTGAAGATCTGCCGCCCAATCAGCTTTTCCTTGCCGGCGGCGGCGGCTCCGTTCGCGGCTATGCTTATCGCGGCATCGGTGTGGAAACGTCAACTGGCGATGTGATCGGCGGGCGCTCACTGGTAGAGGCATCGGGCGAAGTGCGCGCGCGCATCACCGATTCTATTGGAGCAGTGGCGTTTCTGGATGCCGGCTATGTCGGAGAGCAGTCGTTCCCGGATTTCTCCGAGCAGATGCGCTTGGGTACGGGTATCGGCCTGCGTTATCTGACGGGCCTTGGCCCCATCCGCCTTGATGTGGCTGTACCGCTTAACCGCCGCTCGGGTGATCCGAGTTATGCATTCTATGTCGGCATAGGACAGGCGTTTTGACCAGATTACTTGCAATCCTCGCCTTCATTCTTTTCGCGGTTCCCGCCATTGCGCAGGAGCAGGCGGAAGAGGAAAAGTCATACTTTCTGTCCTTCGTGGAAAGCCAGCTTTCCGCACCCAATCGTCGTATCTCGATTTCCGGCATAAGCGGCCTGCTGTCGTCGGAAGCCACGGTGGGTTCTATCACGGTTGCCGACCGTGAAGGCGTATGGCTGCGTATCGGGAACGCCAAGCTCAACTGGAGCCGCACCGCGCTTCTGACCGGACGTCTGAGTGTTCAGTCCCTTGTTGCGGAACGCATCGACCTCATCCGCAAGCCTTTGCCCGAAGAGGGCCTGCCATCGCCTGAATCCTCCAGTTTCAGCCTGCCTGAACTGCCGCTTTCCATCAATATCGATCAGCTCGAAGTGGCGAGCCTGCATTTCGGCCAGGATATTTTCGGGCTTCAATCGCAAGTATCGCTCAATGGCAATCTGTCTCTTGCCGATGGTTCGCTTGACTCGACATTCGACATTACGCGCCTTGACGGACCGGGTGGTACGTTTGCACTGCGCGCAGCCTACGCCAATGCCGATCAGAAGCTCGACCTCGACCTCAAGGTTTCCGAACCGGCCAATGGCATTGTTGCCAATGTGCTGAATATTGAAGGCCATCCGCCGGTCGATCTCACCTTGAAAGGTGCTGGTCCGCTGGACGATCTCAAGGTAGATCTGGCGCTCGACACCAATGGCCGCCGCACGCTCACAGGTGCATTCACCCTGCACCGTCAGGGCGAGGGACGCATCTTCGCTGCACGTTTCAATGGTCCCATTGCCGTTCTTGTACCGCCGGTTTTCCGTGATTTCTTCGGTGCTGAAACGGTGCTTGCCGCCGATGGCCTTCTGAAAGATGCAGGCGGTTTTCGTCTTGATGATCTGGCGCTGACCAGCGCTGCACTGCAAGTAAAAGCTTCGGCAGAATCGGGCAATGACGGCTTTCTCAGCAAGCTGCGGCTGGATGCTTCCATCGCGGACGAGAGCAAAGGCCATGTGCTGCTGCCGGTAAAGGGCGGCGAAACCACGATCAATAATGCCCGGCTTGAAATCGCCTATGGCGACCGCCCGACCAACGACTGGACCGGCACTCTTGCAATTTCGGGCTTCCGCACTGCGTCCGTTTCGGCTTCCTCGATAGCGCTGGATATGGGCGGCGTCGCCGAAAATCTCAATGATGCAACAAATCGCCATATCACCTTCGATGTGAATGGCGGTGTGAGCGGCATTTCCTCGCCGGATGCGAAAATCGCCGAGGCTTTGGGCGATAGCATCACCCTCGCCATTGCTGGCGGCTGGCGCGCGGGAGGCGCTGTCGAACTGGCCAGGGCGAATATCGAAGGCAACGGACTTGGCCTCGCGCTTCAGGGGAACATCGCCGATTCAGCTTTCAATGGCGATATCATTGCCAAGGTAGCAAGTCTCGCCCCCTATGCATCGCTCGCCGGGCGCGATCTGGCCGGCAGCATCGATGTGAAGGCTTCCGGCGCGGTCTATCCGGTCAGTGGCGCCTTCCAGCTTGACCTTAATGGCACCGCGCAGAACATGCGTACGGGCACGCAGGCCATCGATAATATCCTTGACGGCGATGTCAGCCTGAGCGGAGCGCTGGGGCGCAGCACACAAGGGTTTTCGGCACGCGATTTCCGCATCGGCAATGAGTTGAGCGAAATCACCGCCAACGGCTCCTTTGCTTCCGACAAGGCCAACTTCGATTTTGGCGTGATGCTGTCCGATATGGAACTGCTTTCGGACAAGGCGTCCGGGCGGATGACCGTCAAAGGCAGCGCGCGCGGCGATGACGGGCTGATAGCGCTTGCCCTGCGCGCCGATGCGCCGCAGGGCGCTCTTGCCGGACGCAAGCTTTCCGAAGGCGCTTTCGATTTGAATGCGATGCTGGACAGCAATGCCGCGACGGGGGCAGCCCTTTCGGGCAAGCTTGCGGGCAGCGCATTCCTCAATGGCGAGCGCGTCGATCTCGCCACGCTGATTGATATTGTCAATGATGAAAAGCGCCTGACTGATTTGGTTTTTAATGCTGGCGGCGCGCATCTTTCGGGCGACGTTACCCAGACGGCAAAAGGGCTTCTGACAGGCAAGCTCAAACTCGACGCGCCGGACATTTCCACTGCCGCCGCGCTCTTTCTCGCCGAAGCGACCGGTGCGGCCCATGCCGACATCACGCTTTCGGCTGAAGGCGAAAAACAGAACGCAACGGTAAGCGCCAATGCGCGCGACGTGAAGGTCAATGACAATCACATCGCCTCTGCCGATATAGCCCTGACGGCGAACGATCTGTTCGGTGTTCCGGTGGTCGATGGCAATGCGGCGGCGCGCGATATCATGGCCGGCACTTTCGGCATCGAAAGTTTCGACGCAAAGGCCAATGCCACCGGATCGAAAACTGATTTCACTGCCAATACAAAGCTCAAGATCGGTACATTGGCCAATGCAAGCGGCTCGCTGGAGCCAAAGGACGGCGGCTTTGAACTTGCGCTGAACTCTGCTGATGTGAAGCAGGGTACGCTTGCCGCCAGCCTTGCCGCGCCCGCGACCATCACCATGAAGGGCAGCGCCATTTCATTTGGTGATGTTGTCATCAATACCGGGGACGGGCAGGTCAGGGTCAATGGTTCGGTCAACGACCATCTCGACCTTTCGGTGGCGATTGCCAATCTCCCGCTCGCCCTTGCCAATACGTTCAGGCCGGAGCTTGGCCTTGGCGGCACGGTCAATGGCAATGCCCGCATCACCGGCACGCGCGAGAAACCCAATGTCGCCTTCGATATGGCCGCAAGAGGGGTGACGGCTGCGGAGCTGAAAAATCAGGGCATCGCCCCGCTCGATGCGGATGCAAAGGGAACCTCGGATAATAATCGCCTCAATGTCGATGCACACGTGACCGGAGGCGGCGGCATTGATCTGCGCGCCAATGGCGGTGTGCCGCTGGGGCAGGGGGATCTGGCCATTGACGTCAATCTCGCCAATTTGCCGCTGGCCGCACTCAACGGTGCGGTCAAGGGGCAGGATCTGGCTGGCAATGTGACGGGGACGGCCCATCTCAGCGGCCCATTGACCAATCCGTCCGCGACCTTCGATTTGCGCGGCTCCGGCCTTGCAGCAAAGCCTCTGCGTGACAACGGGCTTGCACCTTTGACGCTTCAGGCCGCAGGCCGCTACGCAGCAAAGGCGATAGACCTCTCGTCGCTGAGCGTCGATGGTCCGCAGGGGCTCAATGTCAGCGCCAATGGCAAGGTGCCGTTTTCGGGGCAGGGGCTCGGCGTCAATGTCACGGGCAATGTCCCGCTGGCGCTCGCCAACCGCTTCCTTGCTGATCGCGGCGCACAGGCTTCGGGTACGCTGTCGCTGACGGCCAGCGTTTCGGGCGGGCTCAACAAGCCGCAATTGCGCGGCATGTTCTCGACCTCCGGTGCACAGTTCATTGATCCCGAAACCAATGTGCGTGTCAACAATATCAATGTGATGGGCAGCATGGAGGGTGAGACCATCACGCTGCGTCAGGTCAATGGCTCGTTTGGCTCTGGCGGCTCGATCTCGGCCAGCGGCACGATTTCGACCAATGCCGGCGCCAATTTCCCCGCTGACATCAGTATCAAGCTCGACCGCGCCCGCTATGCTGATGGCAAGCTGGTGGCTGCGACTGTCGACGGTACGATTTCAATCAAGGGACCATTGATGCGCGATCCGCTGATCTCGGGCCGCATCGATGTGGACCGCGCCGAGATTTCCGTGCCGGAAAACCTTGGCGGCGGCGCGACCTATGTTCCCGTCCGCCATATCAATACCCCCAAAAATGTACAGGCAACGCTCGACCGCGCCAAGGTGGAGGAGCGCCGCAGTAAAGTGCCGACCCCGACAGCGCGCCCGAGCGTACCGCGCCTGGACGTGCTTGTGAGCGCGCCCAACCAGATTTTTGTGCGTGGACGCGGACTGGATACGGAATTGGGCGGCCGCGTGCGGCTCACCGGACCTGTCACCAATATCCAGCCGGTAGGCGCATTCGATCTGATCCGGGGCCGTATTGGTATTCTCGGCCAGCGCATCACCTTCGATGAGGGCAATGTGACGCTGGTCGGCGACCTCAATCCGCAACTTTATTTCGTCGCCCGTTCGGAAGGCAATGACATCACAGCCATCGTGACGGTGAGCGGTACGGTCGATAATCTGAACATCGTTTTCTCATCCTCGCCGGAACTGCCGCAGGACGAAGTGCTCGCGCATCTGATCTTCAATCGTTCCATCGGCGAGCTTTCGGCTTTTCAGATTGCGCAGCTTGCCGCTGCCGCAGCCGAACTAGCCGGAGGTTCCAATAATTCACTGATGGGCAAGCTGCGCGAAGGTATCGGCCTTGACGATATCGATGTGGTCACGGATAGCAATGGCGAAACCGCTGTGCGCGCGGGGCGCTATATACGCGACAATATCTATCTGGGTGTTGAGGCGGGTTCGGGCGGCTCGACCAAGGGGACGGTCAATCTCGACATCACCCGCAATCTCAAGGCCAAGGGCGCATTGGGATCGGATGGTGATTCGAGCGCCGGTATTTTCTTCGAAAGAGATTATTGACCCCGGTTCGCGCGAACTGTTTAACCTTTCCTCAACCATAACGGCGCAAATTGTCGGGATAAAACGGCATCTTGCCGGTTGTTTCGGGTTGGGCGATTCCATGTCTAGGTTGAGTGATAATTTTAGCCGCCGTCATTTTCTGCTCGGTACCGGCGCAGCCCTGCTCGGTGGCGTGGCGGGCTGCTCGCAGACAATGGACATGTCCGCGTTCCAGATGAATATCGACCCCATGTCCACGGGCGCCATCACGCCGGTACGTCCGCAGATCAGTGTCGACAAGGCGATAACCACGCCTGACGTCATGTATGCGGCGGTGCAGGAAGGGCCTTATGCTTTGCCCGCCATTCCCTATGAGAAAGTTCCCAAGGAGTTTCGCCGCCAGATCGTACCCGACCCAACGGGACAGGCCCCCGGCACGATTGTCGTCAGCACGAAGGACCATTTCCTCTATTACGTCCTGCCGGGCGGCGAGGCGTTGCGTTATGGAGTGGGCATCGGCAAGGCCGGTTTCGAGTGGTCGGGCCGCGCCAATGTACAGTACAAGAAACAGTGGCCGCGCTGGACGCCTCCACCCGAAATGATCCAGCGCAAGCCGGAACTGGAAAAATATCGTAACGGTCAGGAACCCGGTCCGCAAAACCCGCTCGGCGCACGCGCACTCTACATATTCCAGAACGGCCGCGATACCGGCTATCGTATCCATGGCTCGCCGGAATGGTGGTCCATCGGCAAGTCGATGTCTTCAGGCTGTATCCGCCTGATGAATCAGGATATTATCGATCTTTACAATCGTGTTCAGGGTCAGGCGCCGATCATTGTCGGATGATCGGCTGGTGCGGGGCGTAACCTATTTGTAACGCACAGGCACGAACAGGTCTCCCCGAAGCGCCGCCAGATGATGAAGCTTGGCTTCCGCATCCATTGTCGTGGCATGCTGGATGGAAGCCTGGGGAACGGTCGTATCCCGCACTATATGCGTTGGTAGGGTTGGCACAGCGAAAGCCGCCGTCGTCAGGGCAATAGCAGCGACAAATCCGAGGCGTCGTTCGGTTCTGGCTTGCATGGGTCTCTCCTCGCACCGCAAATTGGCGGCCAAAATCAAATCGTTTTCTGCACAGCGCTTTCAGATCAATGAAAAGTCGCGCGATGGGGTGTGTTTAATGCACTGTCGATGGCGTGGATTGGTATTGGCAATAAAGTCTGTCCGAAATCGGCCAATGTATCGGCAAAATTGCGTGCAGCCTCTGCCACATCGTCGCAACGCCGCTTGCAGGCGATCGCATCAATGCATGTTTCGAGCAGCAGGCCATCCTGATTTTGCAGGCCAGAAATCAGGCCCAGCGTCAGGCACTCCTCGCGGCAGACATGGTGCGAATCAAATGGAAAGGCGCGTAGCGGGCAGCTTGCGCAATGCCACAACACCCGGATGAACTGCGAAAGCTCCGCAATGGCGCGCTTGGCTTCTGAACGTCCCAGAGCCTCCGTATAGAGGCCCCAGGCCATTTCCCACGGAATGATCGACCCGGTTTCAAAACCGGCGGTCCAGCGACGATACCCCTCAAGCACCAGCTTTTCCGGCAGGCGATCATAATAGCCTGCGCTATTGGCGCCATTGAGCTGCGATATGCGCATATTCATGCCCGTCTCCTTTTCTGGATATGGGCGAGCGCGCCGTTTTCTTGCGCATATTTCGCGAAGCGTTCCGTTTCCGCTCGCGCACTGCAATATCCGGTCGGCAAAAGACGGAGTTGCCATGGCAATCCGTCAACGGTTGCAGACCGGCTTTCACTAAGACCGACCATCGGGTCCTCCAATCGAAAGGGTTCAAGGCCCTGACATTAAAGGCTGTTCTAATTGTTCGTTGACATAAAAGCCGTAATTTGAACTGGAGTCAACAACTCATCTTTTAAAAAGCGATATAAATCAATAGATTAGAATGATTCCAGATTGTCTGGTTTAGCGCCATGTCTCCGGCGGACACATGGCGCCATATTCAGTCGCGGCTTATGTAGTTAGTGATGCGAATGATCGCTGGATTTACCTCTTTGCGCGGTCACCGGAAAGTCGATTTCGACTTTGCCCGCTTTTTCAAACTCCAGCGTGACGGGAATAGTCTCACCTTCCTTGTAAGGATGTTCGGGCTGGATGAACATCAGGTGATACCCGCCCGACTTCAGTTCGACGGTTTCCCCGGCTGGAAGCTCAAGCCCGTCGTCGAGCCTGCGCATTTTCATGACCTCGTTTTCCATGCTCATTTCATGGATTTCAACGCGCTTGACGCCGGTCGTGCTGACGCCCACCAGCCGGTCTGCGGCCTTGCCGTCATTGACGATGGTGAGATAGCCGCCGGCAACCTTCGCGCCGGGAACCATGGCACGCACCGAAGGATTGCTTATGGCCAGATCGTCGATCTTCACTGGCGCGGAAGCGTGATCGCCGTGCGTTCCATGGTCGCCATGGCCAGCATGTTCATCGCCGCCAGTGGCGACGAGCACATGAAGCTGCGGGGCGGGGTGCGCAAGTGCGTGCGGATCCTGACCGTCTTTTGCAATTTCGATCCAGGCGACGGAAGCATCCGTTCCGCAAGTCTGCGTTACCGGGAAGGAAAGGGTGGTGTCCTTGTCAAATTTCGCCAATTGTCCGACGATGACGAATTCATCGTAATAGTCGCTTGGCAAACTGCCCTCGTTCCACGTTACCTGCTTGACGCCGGAGGTTATGTCCTTGCCATGGACCTTGTAAGCCTGCGCATAATCGCCCTTGGTCGTCTCCACGCTCCAGCCTGCCTTGGGCTGCGGTTGCGCTGAGATGAAGCCTTCAGGCAATTCGACCTTTACCGCTGTTGTTGCTATGCCATTGCAGCCATGCGGGATGCGGACAACGGCTTTGTAAAAGCCGCCTGCCTTCGCTTCTCTCTGTTCCAGAGAGGAGTGAGCATTGGCTGTGCCGGCTGAAGCACACAGAGCGAAAAGCGAAATTGCGGATGCAAAGAGTTGATAGTTTTTCATTTTGGTAAACCTGAATAGTCATATGTCAGAGCGCCGCTCTGCAAGCAGCGCGTTCAAGAAAGACCTGTTCAGGCAAGAGGAGGGGCGTGCGGCGGGGCCGAAGGCGGATAGATATTGCGGCGCAGAACCGGCAGCGGCGGAACAATACTCTCCGCCATGGCGATATCGGGTGCGGCTCCGGTCGAGGAAGCGGGCAGCGGACAAAGGAATGTCGATGAAATCCGGCATGCCTCGCATCTATTATCATGCAGATGCTGCTTCTGTCCGTGATCGTGGCTGCCGGTGCTCTGATCAGTGACGCATAATACTGGATAGCTGCCATCGGGAAGCATATACTGGGCAAGCTGGAAATCGTCAGCGGGAGTGAGTTCAATCGGTTTGTGCGCAAAAGCGACGAGCACCAGCGCGAATACGCTCAATATGCGTATTGCCAGTATTGCCCGCCGGGTGAATGCGCTTTTCGTCAACTCACAGCTTCTCCTTGATGCCGCAATTTATTTAGTCCATTGCGGCTGTCTTTGCCAAGCGTCAAATCGAAGCTGGTTTTTGGAGAGGAGTCCTGCTTCTTTACCGGTAACGTCCGCCGCGCTGAATGACCTCGATTTTATAGCCGTCCGGGTCTTCGGCAAAAAAGAAACGGGCAATGGCGGTGTCGCCATTCTTGAAATCGACCAGATTGCCGACCTTGATGCCTAGCTCTTTGAAACGGGCATATTCAGCGTCGAGATCACCCACCACCACGGCGAGATGTCCGTAGCCGTCGCCAAGATTGTAAGGTTCGGTGCGGCCCTTGTTGACGGTAAGCTCCACTTCGAAGTCGGTTTCCTCATTGTGCAGGTAGATCAGCGTGAAGCTCTCGAAATCAATGCGCTCGGCGATCTTGAGACCGAAAGCCTGATTATAGAAGTTGACCGACTTCTCCTCGTCGAGAACACGTATCATCGTGTGAACGGCTTTTGCCATGATCGTCACCTTTCGCTGGAATCTTTGGCCGGATTGATTGGCCTTTTGGCTGAAACTGGATTATCCCAAGAAGGATGAACAGGGCAAGTGACACGACTTGCCGCATATGAGGTTGGATGAAATGGCAAGCGTAACGCGCGAACAGGTTCTTGAGCGGCTCAAAGCCGTCACGGGGCCGGATTTCGAGGGCGATGTCGTGTCGCTCGGTCTGGTGTCGGATATTTTCATCGCGGATGGCAAGGTTTTCTTCTCCATCACCGTTCCAGCGGCGCGCGCCGACGCACTGGAGCCAATGCGCCTTGCCGCTGAAAAAGCGGTAAAGGAAATACCGGGTGTCACAGGCGCGCTGGTTACGCTCACCGCCGAAAAGAAGGGCGGGCCCACCAGCGACGATGCCCCGCGACCGCCCCGCCCGCAATCAGTTCCGCAGCCACGACCGGCTGCGACCGCACAACACTCCCCGCAGCGCCCGGCGGCAAAGCCCGGCATTCCGGGTGTAGGCGCGATCATCGCGGTTGCATCGGGCAAGGGTGGCGTGGGCAAATCCACCACTGCGGTCAATCTGGCGCTGGGCCTGCATGCCAATGGCCTGAAGGTCGGCATTCTCGACGCTGATATTTACGGCCCGTCAATGCCGCGCCTGCTCGGCCTTTCGGGCCGTCCGGAAACGGTCGAGGGCCGTATTCTCAAGCCCATGGAAAATTATGGCGTTAAGGTCATGTCCATGGGCTTTATGGTGGATGAGGAAACGCCGATGATCTGGCGTGGCCCGATGGTCATGTCGGCACTCACGCAGATGCTGCGTGAAGTGGCATGGGGGGAGCTTGACGTGCTGGTGGTGGACATGCCTCCCGGCACGGGCGACGCGCAACTGACTATGGCGCAGCAGGTGCCACTGGCTGGCGCCGTGGTGGTTTCCACGCCGCAGGATCTGGCGCTGATCGATGCGCGCAAGGGTTTGCACATGTTCCGCAAGGTGGATGTACCGCTTTTGGGCATTGTCGAGAATATGAGCTATTTCATCGCCCCGGATACCGGATCGCGCTACGACATTTTCGGCCATGGCGGTGCACGCAGGGAAGCCGAACGCCTGAATGTACCGTTCCTTGGCGAAGTGCCGCTGCATATGGATGTGCGCGCCTATTCGGATAACGGAACACCGATCACGGTCAAGGAACCTGACAGCCCGCACGCCAAAATCTACCGCGAGATCGCGCGGAAAGTCTGGGAAAATATGAAGGGCGGCAAAGGGGCTGGAAAATCAGCCCCCACGATTGTGTTTGAGTAAGGAAGCAAGCATAAGGGAGCCAGCTAAAAAGCTCCCTTATTCCCCTGCACTTATGTAATCACCGATGGTTCCGAACGTCCGCTGCGCTTCTTGACTTCAGCGACTTCTTCCGCCGCATCGATCAGCGCTGCGAGTGTTTCTTGCGTGTCGAGATCGTGCCTGGCCTGATCCTCCTCATAGCGCTCGATATAGACGCGGATGGTCGCGCCCGATGTACCAGTGCCTGAAAGGCGCAACACCGCGCGTCCCCCGCCCTCGAAATAGATGCGGATACCCTGGTGCTCGCTCACCGAATGATCGATCGGGTCATGATAGGCGAAGTCGTCGGCCTTCTCGATTCTAAGGCCATTGACGGTCGTGCCGGGCAGGGTGGCGAGCTTGCCGCGCAGATCGGCCACCAGCGTCTTTGCAATGTCCGAATCGACCGCTTCGTAATCGTGGCGGGTATAGTAATTGCGCCCGTAGCGCGCCCAATGTTCCTCCACGATGGTCTTCACGCTTTGCTTGCGCACAGCCAGAATATTGAGCCAGAGAAGAACGGCCCACAAGCCGTCTTTCTCGCGCACATGATCTGAGCTGGTGCCGGAGCTTTCCTCGCCGCAGATTGTCACCTTGCCTGCATCGAGCAGGTTGCCGAAGAATTTCCAGCCCGTCGGCGTCTCGTAGATGTCGATGCCGAGTTTTTCCGCCACGCGGTCGGCGGCAGCACTTGTCGGCATGGAGCGCGCAATGCCTTTGATGCCGTCTTTATAGCCGGGCGCCAGGTGCGCATTGGCGGCAAGCATGGCGAGCGAATCGGAAGGGGTGACGAAAATACCGCGTCCGATGATGAGATTTCGGTCGCCATCACCATCAGATGCCGCGCCGAAATCCGGCGCTTTGTCCGACATCATCAGATCGTAAAGACCCTTGGCATAAACGAGATTGGGATCGGGATGATGGCCGCCGAAATCCGGCAAGGGTACGAAATTGATGACGCTGCCGTCTGGCGCACCGAGACGGCGCTCGAAAATTTCCTTGGCATAGGGGCCGGTGACGGCGTGCATGGCGTCGAATTTGAGGCCGAAGCCGCCTTTTATCATGGCGTGAATAGCGCCGAAATCGAACAGGCTTTCCATCAGTTCGGCATAATCCGCGACCGGATCGAATATGACGACCTCGGTTTCGCCGATTTTAGCAGTGCCGACCGTGTCGATATCGACATCGGCAGCATCCACTATTTTATACTGGTCGATCACCTTGGAGCGGGCAAAGATCGCCTCGGTGATCTTTTCGGGCGCAGGCCCGCCATTGCCGATATTGTATTTGATGCCGAAATCTTCCTTCGGCCCGCCGGGATTGTGGCTGGCTGAAAGCACCACGCTGCCAAAAGCCTTGTACTTGCGGATCATATTGGAAGCGGCGGGTGTGGAAAGAATGCCGCCCTGGCCCACCATGATGCGCCCGAAGCCATTGGCTGACGCCATCTTGATGAGCTTCTGGATGACTTCGCGATTATAGTAGCGCCCGTCGCCGCCGACCACGAGGGTCTTGCCCTCAAAACCTTCCAGAACATCGAAAACCGACTGGATGAAGTTTTCGGCATAATGAGGCTGCTGGAAGACCGGGACTTTCTTGCGCAGGCCGGACGTACCCGGCCGCTGATCTTGAAAGGGTGTGGTGGCAATTGTCTTGACGGTCATGTTTTTCCCGTTCGGTTCAATATTCTGATAGGGAGCTTTTGTCAGTCTTTGCGTAGTTTACAAGGCAAGATAGATCAAACTTGCTGTTTGGAAATGACAAATTGTGTAATGTCCCACCATGCATAAGCACCATCCCATGAAAACATGCCATCCGAAAAGACTGTCTTCGGAAAGCCTGTTTACGGAAATCCTTTTGCGGCTTGCAAAAACTGAAGGCCGACTGATCGTCGCGATTGCTGGTCCTCCCGGCGCGGGGAAATCCACCATTTCCAAGTTTTTGCGCGAGGCGATCAATAAAGGCGGTGACGGACCCTCGGTGGTGATACCAATGGATGGGTTTCATCTCGATAATGCGATTCTCGACCAAAAGGGCCTGCGCAGCCGCAAAGGCTCGCCGCTGACTTTCGATTGTGCCGGTTTTTCGATATTGCTGGAGCGGCTGAGAAATGCCTCCGAAGGTGAGGATATTGTGATTCCGGTTTTCGACCGCACGCTTGATTTGGCCCGCGCCGGTGCAGCTATCGTGCGCTCCGATCATCGGATTCTGCTAGTCGAGGGCAATTACCTGCTGCTCGATCGGGAGCCATGGAGCCGATTTGCGCCGTTTTTCGATATGACGGTATTCTTGGACGTCCCTTTTCCAGAGCTTGAGCGCCGCCTTGTCGCGCGCTGGCTCGATCATGGCCATGATGGGAATGCCGCTCGTGAGCGCGCTCTTTCCAACGATATTCCCAATGCGCAACTGGTCGCTTCCGCCTCGCGCGAGGCTGATTTCATCATTGTGCCCAATTAATGGATCATCGATAATTGCATCACCGGGGTTTACCGCAGCGCCACCCCGATAATGGAGGCAAGATGAGCACATATCTTCCCGATGACATACATAACGCTCTGGAGCGCTTTATCGATGAAAAATATCCCGGCCTGAACCAGACCGAAGCCATCATTTTTCTTTTGCGTAATTCTCTCGTGCAACAGGGCTATCTTGCAGCAGCGTCAGAACATGGTACACCGCCCGAAGATCTGAACGCCACAAACGATGATTGACCATGACTAAAACCTCTCCAGGGGACGAGGGTTCCAGGCATTTGCTTGGCCGCCGCCTTTTACTTTTGACAATACTGGCTATTTTGCTGACTGGCGCATTGGTCTGGATGAGCATTTATCTGTTCGATCCCAATGGCGGCCTGGATCTGGGCGATCTCGGAATTTTAGCCTCTGAGTTCACTATTATGGATACGATGCTGCCGCGTATTCTCTGACCAGCTGGATACTTCTGCTACGGGCAGAATATTCATTTTGGCGCCTCCCAGCTATTGGGGGCTTCCGCTGAGCGACTTTTGCATGGTACATGAAGGTTGATAATTGAGTTTATTGTCTGGAGCAGGCCGCAACGGCCTTGCCAAGCCAAGAGGGTCGCATGGCATTCGAGGACATCAAAGCGGAAATCGGGTTGCTGTTCGAGCAGATGGTGAACCAGCCGCAGGACGTTCATGAAATCCGCGAAACTATTCGCGAAAAGCTCAATCTTCTCAGGGCCAGCGGCATGCCGCTGCCGCAGGATTTGGTCGAGCTTGAAAAACGCATCGAACAAGATTTCGATTCCTGAGGGCGACTCCATCATGCCTTTTTCGTTCCTCACTGCCAGTTTTGCCCGCAAGGGTCTGCTGCTGTTAGGCTGCGCCGTAGCGCTCAGCGCCTGCAACACGACCAATGACGGCAAGGCGGTGAAAACGGCATTGATGGCACAGGCCGATACAGCTTCACAAACCCAAAGCGAGGCATCGCTTGCAGATCCGGTTCTTCCATCTGTAGTGCCTGTTCCAGGCGTGCGCGGTCAGGCGGAACCAATGCTCGCCTTTGCGGATGCGCAGGCGGAAGTTTCCCCGGTCTCGGTTGCGGCCAATGTCGCTTTCAAGACGCCCGATCACGCGCCGGATGGGCTCGACGACCTCATCAGAAAATATTCTGTTGTCTATGAAGTGCCTGAACGTCTGGTTCGCCGCGTAGTGCATCGTGAAAGCCGCTTCAATCCGGGCGCGCGTAACGGGCCTTATTGGGGCCTGATGCAGATCAGCCATCCGACGGCGCGCGGCATGGGCTATCGGGGTTCGGCGCAGGGCCTGCTTAATGCCGAGACCAATCTGAAATATGCGGTTCGCTATCTGTCTGGCGCCTACAAGGTGGCTGGCGGCGATGAAAGCCAGGCCGTTCGCTATTATGCGCGCGGTTATTATTACGACGCCAAGCGCAAGGGTATGCTGCGCGAAACCGGTCTGGACGGCAGTTTCAGAAAGAAAGCGGACACGCTGCCCGAAGGTTCCGCGGTGCCTGTTCCTGCCGCAACGCCCATCCAGGCTTCGTTTGCACCGGCTGCACAATAAGCCTTCTCCCTGAGCGATTCGTCATCTTCATGCTGCAATGCCATGGCAGAGTGCACGTATCTTTTCGGGGATGGGTGTGATGAATATGAAAATACCATACCCGGTCAAATGGAAATATGACCGGGCTGAGCTTTGGGCCGACGGGGTCATCCATGTGCTGGGCGTGACTCTGGCCGTTGCAGGCGTGGTCGCCATGCTCGTTTATGCCGTGCCGAACATGGCTCCCGCAGCCTCAATTTCATCTGGGGTCTACCTCGCCAGTCTTCTGACCGCGCTCGCTATTTCAGCCATCTATAATATCTGGCCGGTTTCGCCAACGAAATGGTTTTTGCGGCGGTTCGACCATTCGGCAATATATTTGTTGATTGCCGGAACCTATACGCCATTCGCCATCCATATGGGCGCAAGTGCGTGGCCTTTGCTGCTCTTTGTTTGGAGCGTAGCGATTGTCGGCATCATGCTGAAACTTTTCATGCCGGGGCGCTTCGACCGGCTGTCGATCCTGCTTTATCTGGCGCTCGGCTGGAGCGGCGTTATGGTCTATGACGCAATGGTACAATCACTGCCGCCGATTGTGTTCTGGCTCATTGCCGCTGGCGGAATCGTCTATTCTCTGGGTGTGATTTTCCATGTCTGGGAGCGTCTGCGATTTCAGAACGCCATCTGGCATGGTTTCGTGGTTGTCGGCGCGGCATTGCATTATTGCGCGGTGTTTTTCGTCAGTGCCGTGAACTGACATGCGCTTCTGCTGAAGAGTTTCCAAGAACAAAAACGCCCTCTGGAAAACCAGGGGGCGTTCTTCATAGTTATAGTTTTTTAAACGCGGGATTAACTGCGGTTGCGCGCCGCAAGCGTGCGCAGGCGCAGCGCGTTGAGCTTGATGAAGCCTGCCGCGTCCTTCTGGTCATACGCACCCTGATCGTCCTCAAAAGTGACGAGCTTGTCGGAGTAGAGCGACTTGGGCGATTCGCGACCGGTGACCATTACATTGCCCTTGTAGAGCTTGAGCGTGACTTCACCCTCAACATGGCGCTGGCTCAGATCAATGGCGGCTTGCAGCATTTCGCGCTCCGGCGAGAACCAGAAACCGTAATAGATCAGTTCCGCATAGCGCGGCATCAACTCATCCTTGAGGTGCGCGGCACCGCGATCCAGCGTGATCGATTCGATGGCGCGGTGCGCCGCCAGCAGGATCGTTCCGCCCGGCGTTTCATACACGCCGCGCGACTTCATGCCCACAAAACGGTTCTCAACCAGATCGAGACGGCCAATGCCATTATCGCGGCCATAATCATTGAGCCTGGCAAGCAGGGTCGCAGGCGACAGACGTTCGCCATTGATCGACACGGCGTCGCCTTTTTCAAAGCCGATCTTGATGATGGTGGCCTTGTCAGGTGCGGCTTCCGGCGAAATGGTGCGCATATGCACATATTCGGGCGCTTCAACCGCCGGATCTTCCAGCACCTTGCCTTCGGAGGACGAGTGCAGCAGATTGGCGTCAACCGAGAACGGCGCTTCACCCTTCTTGTCCTTGGCGACAGGAATCTGATGCTGTTCGGCAAATTCGAGCAGATGGGTGCGGCTCTTGAACGACCAGTCGCGCCATGGCGCGATGATCTTGATATCCGGGTTGAGCGCATAGGCCGAAAGCTCGAAACGGACCTGATCATTGCCCTTGCCGGTCGCGCCGTGCGCAATGGCGTCGGCACCGGTCTTTTCGGCGATTTCGATCAGATGCTTGGAAATCAGCGGACGGGCAATCGAGGTGCCGAGCAGATAGACGCCTTCATAAACGGCATTGGCGCGGAACATCGGAAAGACGAAATCGCGCACGAATTCCTCGCGGACATCCTCGACGAAGATTTCCTTGATACCGAGCATTTCCGCTTTTTTTCGGGCTGGCTCAAGTTCTTCGCCCTGACCGAGATCGGCGGTAAAGGTCACGACTTCCGCGCCCAGTTCCGTTTGCAGCCATTTCAGGATGATCGAGGTATCGAGGCCGCCCGAATAGGCGAGCACGACTTTTTTGACGTCTTTCAGCTTGCTCATAATCAACTTCCGTCTGATGCGATGTGGCCCGCAAGGGCCGAAGAATGGAATGTTGCAGTTCTTTTATCAGTTGGTGAAGAAGGCGCAAGCCGCATGGCAAAAGCCCGGCATTATACCGCCAATTTTATCGATAAGAATTTGATGGTGTGCCTGCGCAATTCGCGTTAGCTTGCCGCGAATTTATGGAGTCTTCGGATGTCTTTTCTGGCAAACCTCACCTTCATTCCCGAATGGACGATTTTTGTCCAGTTCGTTATCGCTACCGCCATTCTGACCATCACGCCGGGGCCAGACATGACCTTGTTTGTCGGGCGGGCGCTCTCCGAAGGCAAGGCGGCAGGTTTCGCCTGCCTTGCGGGGGCGCTTGCGGGAATCGTCATCCATACAAGCATGGTGGCGCTCGGGCTTTCTGCGCTCATCATCGCCTCGCCTGCCGCTTTCACGGTGCTCAAGACGGTGGGTGCGGTTTATCTTGTCTGGCTTGCCGTGCAGGCGATCCGCAAGGGATCGGCCTTCTCGCCGGAAAAGAACGGCGGCAGAAAACATTCGCTGTTCCAGAACTGGCTGACGGGGCTTGGCATCAATCTGTTGAACCCGAAGATCATCCTGTTCAACATGACCTTCCTGCCGCAATTTGTATCGGCTCATGATCCGCATGCGGTGGGAAAACTGTTCTTCCTCGGCCTGTCCTTCATTCCGCTGTCGCTGCCTTTCACCATTCCGATGATTCTGGCGGCTGACAGATTTGCAGGGCTTTTGAAGAAGAATCCGACTGTGACACGGATTGTCGACTGGCTGTTTGCGGGAATTTTCTCGGCTTTCGCGCTAAAGATCATCACTGCGCAAGCAAAATAATTCACTCCGCCGGGCGGTTTAGAAATCGTCCGGCATTGCGACCGGCAATCAGCCAGTAGACGAAAAGTCCGACAACACAAGAGCATATCACTACGAGGCAGCGGAAAAGATCAGAAGCGAACGGCAATTCCTTTGATGCGCCATAGCCTATCAGTAGAATCCCCATTCCGACGCCAGCAAGCATATAGAAGGTTGCATCCTTCTTTTGGGTGATTTCGCTCCAACCGACAATAAGCAGCATTGGAAAAATCGCAGTTTGACCCACCACGATAGCCGTAATCGGCGTGGCGAAGAGAACTGTGAAAAACGTGATGATACCGGGATATCCCGGATTTTGTGAGGGCAGTGAATTCAGGTCAGATGCGAAGTTAACAGCAATAAAGAATGCTGTTCCTATCCATAGCGCGACCAATGCACCGATGAGGATGCGAAATGTGCCGAACACATAGTCCCATACATCCATTACTCGGCCCCGTGTCCGGCAATCATCATGGCTTCGAGAGCAAGACGTTCACTCTTGCGCATGCGTTCCGATTCCGATTTCAGCTGGCCGCAGGCGGCAAGAATGTCGCGTCCGCGCGGCGTGCGGATCGGCGAGGCATAACCGGCGGCGTTGACGTAATCGGCGAAGCGCTCGATCTGTTCCCATTCCGAGCACTGATAGTTGCTGCCGGGCCATGGGTTGAAAGGAATGAGATTGATCTTGGCTGGAATGCCGCGTAGCAGTTTCACCAGTTGCTTGGCGTCTTCCATGCTGTCATTGATATCCTTGAGCATCACATATTCGAAGGTGATGCGTTTGGCGTTCGAAAGGCCCGGATATTCGCGGCAGGCCTTGATAAGCTGTTCTAGCGGATATTTCTTGTTGATCGGCACCAGAAGATCGCGCAATTCGTCACGCACAGCGTGAAGCGAGATGGCGAGCATCACGCCGATTTCCTCGCCGGTGCGATAAATTTCCGGCACGACGCCGGAGGTCGAAAGCGTGATGCGTCTTTTCGACAGGGAAAGTCCGTCGCCATCGGAAGCGATCAGCAGAGCTTTCTTCACTTCCTCGAAATTGTAGAGCGGCTCACCCATGCCCATCATCACAATGTTGGTGATCTTGCGGCCTTCGGCAGGCACCATGGCACCGTCGGGTGTATCCTTGTCCGGGAAATCGCCGAGCCGATCACGGGCAGTCATCAACTGCGCCAGAATTTCTTCTGAGGTGAGATTACGCACCAGCTTTTGTGTGCCGGTATGGCAGAAGGAGCAGGTGAGGGTACAGCCAACCTGTGAAGAAATGCAAAGCGTACCGCGGCCTTCTTCAGGAATATAAACGCATTCGATTTCGACCGGGCGACCCGCGCCGCGCGGCGGAAAGCGGAACAGCCATTTGCGGGTGCCATCCTGCGAGATTTGTTCTTCAACCACTTCCGGACGCGCAATGGTGAAATGCTCCGCCAGAAGGCTGCGCAGATCCTTGGAGATATTGCGCATATCGGCGAAGTCGGAAACGCCGCGTACATAAAGCCAGTGCCAGAGCTGGCTGATGCGCATCTTGACCTGCTTTTGCGTCACGCCGACCTTGATCAGCGCTTCGGCCATTTCCTCGCGCGACATGCCGATGAGCGACGGCTTCTGCTCCATATTTGCGCGCGCATGGCGGGCAAGCTGGTCGCGCGTATCATCAATGGTAAGGTCGAACGAAATGGACATCTGTTTTCAACTGTTAAGGGGCGACCACCACAAGGCGCCGGTAAAACTTCCAGATTATCTGGGCCAATTGCATGGATATGCGGGTCCGTTCATCTGCTTCGATGGACCCTGTTGCGCGCGCTCATAGCATAGAATATGGCATCCGTCATCCCGCACTATATGGCGGCAGCTATGCAGGACGGCAAGTCTCGTTGGCATAAAACAAAAAGCCGGGCTTTGGGCCCGGCTTTGATAATCATTCAGCCACCTTGGCTTATTTGCACTTCTGAATCGCAGCCAATGCGGCTGAAATGCCCTTGAGCGAATAGGTATAACTGGTCTTGGTGCCGCGCTTGGACTGTGCCTGCACCTTCATATCCGCACCGCCGCGCATGGCTGCAACAAGCTGCGGCTCTTCCGCCGCATTTTCCATCCAGCCCGACTTGCCATTGACGAACATGGTGAAGCTGTGATTGCCGACGGTGACGGTGACTTTGCTGCTCGTATTGAGATCGTAACCGGCCATGAATTGCGGCTCGAAGCTGATATTCTGCCCCGGCTTCTGGCTCACGAGGAAAAAGTTATCGCCATGATCGACATTGGTGGGGGCCTTCTCGGTCGGAACGGAGAGGACATAACAGACCTTGCCATTGCCCGATTGATAGCTATAGGCACCCCATGCGTCGAACTGTTTTATCTGGCTCGGTGTCTGGGCGAGAGCCGAGCCCGCCATTGCAATAATGAACACCGAAGCTGTGACGATCGATTTTCCAAGCATTGTTCTTACCGGTTCTCTTTCGTTTGCTTCAAACTCCAGAGCGCCAGCCACACCGGTTCTGCCGAGGTGCCCCGCGCTCTGCTTACTTGTCCTGCACATTTCCGGGCGCAAAACCGGTTTCCACTTTTGCTGGAAATGCTTTCATCGGGATATCGCCGTTCAACACGCCGCCCCGCTTAGTTGCCGATTAAAATGCCTTAATCTGGGTTACTAAACGGTGAAGTTTTGAAAGAAACTTGAATATGCAAGCCCATAACCCGCTATCCCGTATCCCTGTTCAATTAAAAGAAAGCGGCGAGAGTTTGTCATTCCCGCTCAAAGCGACGAGATAACAGGGGAATAAGGGGCATGTCTCTCCGCCGGGTAAGCTATTCCCCGGTGCTTTCTTTCAGCGCCTGGCGGGCGGCAAGACGATGCGCGGGCGTCACATGGGTCCGCAAGGCCGTGAAGGCGGCCATCAGCACCGCAACATCGTCGGTGAAGCCGATACCGACCAGCAGGTCGGGAACGACATCGAAGGGCATCACGAAATAGGCCAGCGCTGCCATCAAGGTCATGCGCACGCGCATCGGCGTTTTCTGGTCCAGCGCGCAGTAATAAGCGGCAACCACCTCATCCATGAACGGAACCTTGCGTCCGGCGCGGCGGATTGTTTGCCACAATCCGTGCTTTACCCGTTCGCTGCGCTTGTGAAAGTCGCGCTCATTGCCGGGTTCGAGGATTTCATCGATTCTGACGCTATCCATATCTGCTCAAACTCCTGTCGCGGTCCTGACCGCTTTGCTCGACAAAAATGGGGATGCGAATCGCGTTTCGCAAGTTTTGCCTTCAGGAGGCCAGCAGGTTCATCTTGCCCGCAAGCTTTATGTCGAGTTCCGTGATCCCGCTTTCGCTATGGGTCGCAAGCGTGACATCGACGCGATTATAGACATTGAACCATTCGGGATGATGGTCGAGCTTTTCCGCATAAAGGGCTGCCCGCGTCATGAAGCCGAAAGCGGCGTTGAAATCCTTGAACCTGAAGCTTTTGATGATTGCTTCGCGGCCTTCGGCTTTCTGCCAGCCTTCAAGCGAAGCGAGCGCTTCTTTCAATTCTTCTTCCGTCAGCCGGTTGCGTGCCATGGTCTTTCGCCTGTGTTGCGTACTGGCCTTAATCCGCCACGGATACAAGGGTTCCGTGAACCGGTTGAAATCCCCGATCCTTTCAGAGAGGTTTCGGGGATTTCAAGCAGTTTTATCGGATGTTTACGGCTTCTTCAAACGCCCTGGCCGACCAGTTCTGGCGCGATGCCGCCACTAAAGGCCAGGCTTCCTCAACGACATAAGGGCCGCCGCCCACCGAATCACGCGACGACATCAGCACGAAGCGGCCCACCTTGAAGGGCAGCGTAGCGAAATTGCCGCGCGAGGAGAGATAGCGTGCCACATCGTCAACGCGAGGATTTTTAAGCCGTGCGAGGGTCACATGGGGTGTGAACTTGCGCGGATCGGCGGGAAGCCCCAGACGCTGGCAGATGCGCTCGATCTCCGCCTGCAATGCATTGAGATCGGGCGAGGGGGATATACCAGCATAGATGCTATGCGGCTTTTTGGAGCCGAAAGCGTCAACGCCGGTGAGATTGAGCATGAATTCGGGCCGCCTTATCCGGTCGAGTGCATCGGCGATCTCGTCGGCCACATGTCCTTCCACATCTCCTATGAAGCGCAGGGTTAAATGATAGTTTTCAACATCAATCCAGCGTGCGCCGGGAAGACCGCCTCGTAACAACGAGAGCGAAAGCGCGGCGTCGCGCGGGATTTCGAGGGCAGTGAAAAGACGCGGCATAAGCATCCTCCTCGAATCATTTTAACGCCTCTTAGCGAATCATCGATTGGTGTCGGGGGCAAGCTGATAATGTCCCCGAGCGGTTTCAGCCTCCCGATGTCCCCTTGTTTTGCACCTGTTTCAGGCTTTTCTCGATTGTGGGCATGAAATTGGACACAATCGTTTCGACGCCTTTTTCGTTGGGATGCATTCCGTCTTCAAGCAGAAGCCCCTTGTGCGTGGCGACGCCCTCAAGAAAAAACGGATAGAATGGCACCCCATGTTTTTGTGCGAGTTCCGGATAGACCGGATTGAACCTGTTGGCATAATCCTGACCCATATTGGGCGGGGCCAGCATCCCGGCAAGAATGACGGCAATGCCGCGCTCCTTCAGCCGCGCCAGCATAGTGTCGAGGTTCTTTTCAGTAATATCGGGTGAAATGCCGCGCAGCGCATCATTGGCGCCCAGTTCGAGAATCACGAGATCGGTGCCATCAGGGATCGACCAGTCGAGGCGCGACAGCCCGCCAGTCGTCGTGTCGCCGGAAACGCCGGCATTCTCGACACTGACCTCGTACCCCTTATCGTTGAGCGCTTTTTCAAGCTGTTGCGGAAAGGCAGCATTGGCGGGCAGAAGATAGCCGGCCATGAGACTGTCGCCAAAGCCGACGATCTTCATCTGCGAGAGCTGCTCGGTGGGCAGCGCGTCTTCAAGTCCCGTCGGATCTTCCGCCCGCGCACCTGCGGCCGCAACAAAAAGCACGAATAAGGACAGGCTAAGCAGGTGCAGCAAGGTCGGTTTGGGAGTTGAGAGTTTGAAACGCATCTTCGATAACCCATATTTGAGGAACTGCGGGCAAACCGCTCAGCAACTTCTGTGCGATAATCGACGCAAAACAAGTCCAAATTTGTGGCGTGCTCTGATTCTAAATATTCATATAGGAAGAAAAACGCGTGACGGAACACAGGCTCGCCCCGATTATTTCTCTTGAGAATGTCGATCTGACGCTGGGGCACGCAGCCTCCTCGGTCCATGTGCTCAGGGACATATCCCTCAATATCGAGCAAGGCCAGTCGGTTGGCGTGGTTGGGCCTTCCGGTTCCGGCAAGTCCACGCTCCTGATGGTGCTGGCGGGTCTGGAGCATGTCGATAACGGCATTGTGAAGATTGCCGGCGAGACGATCAGCGCGATGAGCGAAGATCAGGCCGCTGCTTTTCGCGGTGCGAATATCGGGATCGTGTTTCAGTCCTTCCATCTCATTCCCAATATGACGGCGCTGGAAAATGTGGCAGTTCCACTGGAACTTGCCGGGCGCAGGGATGCATTTGACGCGGCAGAACGCGAATTGCGCGCGGTGGGCCTTGGCGAACGCCTGACGCATTATCCTTCCGAGCTTTCGGGCGGCGAGCAGCAGCGTGTGGCGATTGCGCGCGCAATAGCGCCTTCGCCCAAAATTCTGATTGCCGATGAACCCACCGGCAATCTCGATACGGTAACGGGCGGCCAGATCGCCGATCTTCTCTTCGCCAAGCAGCGCGAGAACGGCCTGACCATGGTGCTCGTCACCCACGATCCCTCGCTCGCGGCGCGTTGTGACCGCGAAATTCCGGTGCGCTCGGGCCGGATTGAAGAAACGGATCAGACCGGCGCTGCCATCAAGAAACTGGCGGCAGGCGCATGAGTCCGATGCGATCTTTTGCTCTCGCCCTGCGTTTTGCCTTGCGTGAAATGCGCGGCGGCCTGTCCGGCTTCTATATTTTTCTTGCCTGTATCGCGCTGGGGGTGGCCGCCATTGGCGGCGTCAATTCGGTAGCAAACTCGGTCAGCAACGGCATCACATCGGAAGGCCAGGCCATTCTGGGCGGCGATGTCAGTTTCGCGCTCAACCAGCGTGAAGCGACCAGTGACGAACGCGCTTTCATCGAAAGTCTGGGCCGCGTAGCGCAAAGCGCCACCATGCGCTCCATGGCGCGCCTGCCCGATGGCTCCGACCAGTCGCTGGTCGAGGTGAAGGCGGTCGATGCGGCCTACCCGCTCTATGGTGAATTGAAAGTCGGGCCGCAGCAGACGCTTGCCGATATGACCGGCGAAAAGGATGGCGTCTATGGCGCTGCCGTTTCACAGGATTTTCTCAACCGCATGGGGCTTTCGCTCGGCGCGAAAATATTGCTCGGTTCGGAAACTTATGAACTGCGCGCATTGATCGAAAGCGAGCCGGATCTCCTGTCGTCGGGCTTTAATTTCGCGCCGCGTTTTCTGGTTTCTCTGGACGGATTGCGCGCGTCCGGCCTGATCCAGCCGGGAAGCCTTGTCGACCATATCTATAAAGTCGCCCTGCCCGATAATGCGCCCGACTCCGCCATAGCCCAGGTGCGGCGGCGGGCGACAGCCGACTTTCCCGATGCGGGCTGGAACATCCGCTCGCGTGCCAATGCCGCACCGGCCTTGAGTGCCAATATCGAGCGTTTTTCGCAATTCCTGACCCTGGTGGGATTGACGGCGTTGATCGTTGGCGGCGTCGGCGTCGGCAATGCGGTGCGAGCCTATCTCGACGGCAAGCGCGGCGTGATTGCGACCTTCAAATCGCTTGGCGCGCCAGCGGGTTTCGCGGTGCTGGTTTACCTCACGCAGATCATGGTCATCGGCGTCATCGGCATCGCCATAGGTCTCGTGCTGGCGGCGATCATGCCTTATGCTGCTGCCATTGCGCTCGCCAATTATCTGCCGGTGGTCGATGGCGGCGGCTTCTTTCCCGGCGCGCTGGTGCTGGCTGCAGTTTTCGGCCTTGTCACGACGCTCGCCTTTGCCATCATCCCGCTTGGCCGGGCGCGCAATATTCCGGCGACCGCGCTTTTCCGCGAGCAGGGTTTTGAACAGCGCGGCCTGCCGCCCTTCCTCTATCTCGGCCTTGCCATCCTCCTGATTGCCGCACTCGCCGGGCTTGCGCTTTACGTCGCCTATGACCGGCGTACCGCTGCGATCTTCATCGTCGCGGCCATCGCCGCTTTTGGCGTGCTGCGGCTGGTGGCCGATGGCATAGGCTGGCTTGCCCGCCGTGCGCCGCGTGTGCGTTCGACACCACTCAGGCTTGCCATCGGCAATATTCACCGTCCGGGCGCACTCACGCCTTCAGTGGTTCTCTCGCTCGGTCTCGGCCTGACGCTGATGGTGGCGCTGGCGCTGATCGATGGCAATCTGCGCCGCCAGGTGACGCAGAATATTCCCGCACAAGCGCCGGATTTCTTCTTTGTCGATATCCAGAGTAACGATATTGGCGATTTCACCAAGCTGGTCAGCGGCATCGTGCCCGATGGCAAGCTTACTTCCGGCCCGATGCTGCGCGGACGCATCGTGGCCTTCAATGACCAGAATGTGCGCGAAATGACCATCCCGCCGGAAGCAGCATGGGTTCTGCGCGGCGATCGCGGCATTACCTTCGCGCAAGATGTGCCGGAAAACTCGACCCTGACCGAGGGTGCGTGGTGGCCTGCCGATTATAGCGGCGAGCCACTGGTGTCCTTTTCCGAGCGCGAGGGCAAGGAACTGGGATTGAAGCTCGGCGACCGGGTGACGGTCAACGTGCTTGGGCGTAATATTACCGCGAAAATTGCGAGCTTCCGGCAGGTGCAATGGGAAACGCTGGCGATGAATTTCGTGATGGTCTTCTCGCCCAGCAGTTTTGCCGGTGCGCCCGCTACATGGCTTGCGACGCTGACCATTCCCGATGGCCAGAAGAACCTCGCGCCTGATGTGCTGCGGCAGGTGACGAAAACATGGCCCGCCGTGACGACGGTGAGCGTCACCGATGCGCTGGACGTGGCCAATGATCTCATCAGCCAGCTTGCGACCGCCATTCGCGCGGCGGCGGCAATTGCGCTCGCCGCTTCCGTTCTGGTGCTTGGGGGGGCGCTGGCGGCGGGCAATCGCGCCCGTGTTCACGACGCAGTGGTGCTCAAGACGCTTGGCGCCACGCGCCGCACACTGATCACCGCTTATGTAGCCGAATACATGCTGCTTGGGCTTGCGACGGCGGTCTTCGCGCTTATCGCTGGCGGGGTTGCAGGCTGGTATGTCGTGGCGGAAATCATGAAGCTCAAGGCGCAGTTCCTGCCTGATGTGGCATTGATGACCATCGTGGTTGCGTTGCTGCTCACTGTCGGGTTCGGTCTGGCCGGAACATGGCGGGTATTGGGGCAAAAACCGGCAGCCGTGCTGCGCACTGTATGAAACATTTGTAATGACGTGGCAGCGAAAAGGTTAACCCATTGGAACGCATGGGGAATGCGTTTGTGTTTTCAAGCTTTTGCGTCACGATTTTTTACAGGTAGTACTTGTACGAATGAACTGAAACCCCCATAATACCCACAGGCATGCTGGGGTCCCGCCAGCGGCGCCTGGTGGCGGCTTGAAGCGTATCTTGAAAGTCCGAAGGTTTTCGGATCAGGTGCGCCGGAACCAAGAAGAAAGCGCCCCGACACCGGACGGGACAACGCAAGAGGATTTAAGTCATGGCTGACTATCGAAACATTCAGGCGCAGAGGCCCGTAGACGGTACTCGTGTTGGTGCCGACATCGATCAGGATCTGCGCAGCTATATGCTGGGCGTCTACAATATGATGGCTATCGGTTTGGCCGTTACCGGCCTTGCCGCCTTCGCCATTGCTGCTCTCGCAACGACCACGGACCCATCCGCTGCCGTTGCCCAGCTTCCTAACGGCAAAATGATTACCGCGCTTGGCGCTGCACTTTACACGTCTCCGCTTCGCTGGGTCGTCATGCTCGCGCCGCTGGCAGCAGTATTCTTCCTGAGCTTCCGTATTGAGCGCCTTTCGGTTTCCACCGCCAATGCGGTCTTCTGGGGCTATGCCGCACTCGTCGGTCTGTCGCTGTCATCGGTCTTCCTCGTCTTCACGGGGCAGAGCATCGTGCGCACCTTCTTTGTGACGGCTGCTTCCTTCGGCGCGCTGTCGCTCTATGGTTATACGACCAAGCGCGACCTCTCCGCCATGGGTTCGTTCCTGATGATGGGTCTGTTTGGCCTGATCATCGCCTCGGTCGTCAATATCTTCCTCGGCTCCACCGCATTGCAGTTCGCAATCTCGGTGATGGGTGTTCTGATCTTTGCAGGTCTGACCGCCTATGACACGCAGTCGATCAAGGAAATGTATTACGAAGGCGACGCTTCGGATACGCAGGGCCGTAAGGTCGTGATGGGCGCGCTGCGTCTCTATCTCGACTTCATCAACATGTTCATGTTCCTGCTTCAGTTCATGGGTAACCGCGAATAAACGGCGAGAACACGGATTGAATGAAGGGCAGCGTTTTCGCTGCCCTTTTTGCTTTCAAGCGGATGCTTCCTGATGCATGTTGTGATCCTTCTCAATAACATTCCCGGTTTCTCATGCCTGTCATACGTGATTACCATTCCGCCGATATCGATGCCATTACCGCAATCTATTCCGAAGCCGTGCTGAATGGCGCAGGCTCCTACGAGATCGAGCCGCCTACGCTGGAAGAAATGAAACGCCGGTTCGATGATTTCGTCAGACAGGGGTTTCCGCTTCTGGTCGCCGAGGAGGACGGCAAGGTGCTGGGTTATGCTTATGCAAGCCATTTTCGCGCCCGACCTGCTTATAACTGGCTTGCAGAAGATTCGGTCTATGTCGCCCCGGAGGCGAAAGGCAAAGGCGTGGGCAAGCGCCTGTTGCGCGAACTGATTGCCCGCGTTACGGCGCTGGGCTTCCGGCAGTTTCTCGCGGTTATCGGCGATGGCGAGAGAAATATCGGCTCCGTGAAATTACATGAGAGCCTGGGCTTCATCCATTGCGGAAACATAAAAGGGTCGGGCTACAAGCATGGCCGCTGGGTCGATACCGTGCTGATGCAACTGCCGCTCAATGGCGGCAGTTCGAGCGATCCTGACAGAGCGCCCCTGTCAGGGGCTATCTGATCCGTTGAAAAGCTGCCAATAGCGCGGACGAAAGGCGATCCGGGTTTTTTCCGAGGCGGGATGCTCGGCCGGGATTTCGATTTCTATGCGGTCGCGCGCGCCGCCGATTTCCAGTTCCACCCGTCTTTTGCCGCCCGAACGACGGCTGGCCACGACCGTTCCTGCAATGCAGCCGCCGCAGCCGTCAAGCAGCTCCACATCGTGCGGGCGAAAGTAAAGCTGCGCTTCGCCATCGGGCTCATTTTCCGCTCTCAATCCGACATTGCGGTCGGCGAGCCATATCTCGCCACTTTCGACGCGGACGGACAGGGTGCTCGATTCCCCGATAAAGCCATAGACGAAGGGCGAGTTGGGCTTGTCGTAAACCTCGTCCGGCGTGCCGATCTGCTCGATACGGCCCTGGCTCATGACGACCACGCGGTCAGCCAGTTCAAGCGCTTCGTCCTGATCATGCGTGACGAAAACTGTCGTATGGCCGGTCTTGTCGTGAATTTCCCGCAGCCAGCGGCGCAATTCCTTGCGCACCTGCGCATCCAGCGCGCCGAAAGGCTCATCCAGCAGCAGGACCCTGGGTTCGATGGCCATGGCGCGGGCCAGCGCCACGCGCTGGCGCTGGCCGCCCGACAATTGCGACGGATAGCGGTTCTCCAGCCCCTTCATCTGCACCAGCTCAAGCAGCTCCAGCGCGCGGCGGCGGATCTCGGCAGCGGCAGGACGGCTCCTGCCCGGACGCACCTTGAGGCCGAAGCCGATATTGTCGGCAACCGTCATGTGGCGAAACAGGGCATAATGCTGAAACACGAAGCCGACATTACGCTCCTGCACGCTTTTTTGCGAAGCGTCCTCATCGCCAAAATAAATCGCGCCTTCCGTGGGTGTTTCCAGCCCCGCTATAAGCCGCAGCAATGTCGTTTTGCCCGACCCCGAGGGGCCGAGAAGCGCGATCAGTTCGCTTGAGCGAATATCCAGCGACACATTATGCAATGCCGGAAAGCGAGCAAACTCCTTGCGCACACCAGCGACCTTGACTTCCATTCCAGATCCTTCCTGTCAAAGCCCCGAACCCGCGGCCAGTTCCTCGCCAAAGCGTCGTTCAAGAATGGCCTTGAGCGCCAGCGTCACCAAAGCCAGAAAGGCCAGGAGCGACGCTACTGCAAAGGCAGCGACGAAATTATATTCATTGTAGAGAATTTCCACATGCAGCGGCATCGTGTTGGTGAGGCCGCGAATGTGGCCCGACACCACCGAAACAGCGCCGAACTCACCCATCGCGCGGGCGTTGCAAAGCAGGACGCCGTAAAGCAGGCCCCATTTGATATTGGGCAGGGTGACATAGCGGAAAACCTGCCAGCCATTGGCGCCCAGCGAAATCGCCGCTTCCTCGTCACCGGTTCCCTGCTCCTGCATGAGCGGGATAAGCTCGCGCGCGACAAAGGGAAAAGTCACGAACATGGTTGCCAGCACGATGCCGGGAACCGCAAACAGGATCTCGATACCATGGCCTGACAGCCACGGCCCAAGCAGGCTGTGGCTTGCAAAAAGCAGCACGAAGACAAGACCTGAGATGACAGGCGACACCGAAAAAGGCAGGTCGATCAGCGTCGTCAGGAGCGCCTTGCCCTTGAACTCGAATTTGGCGATGGCCCACGCTGCTGCCACGCCGAAGACCAGATTGACCGGCACCGCGATGGAAGTAACCGTCAGGGTCAGCTTGATCGCGGCCCAGGCATCGGGTTCCGCGAGTGCCGCCAGATATTCGCCCACCCCCTTGCGAAAGGCTTCCACGAAGACAGCGACCACCGGCATCACCAGAAAAAGCCCCAGAAAAACCAGCGCTATGGCGATGAGCGCGATGCGCGTCGGCTGGCTTTCGGTGATCGCCTCATGATCGGAGTTGAGCTGCTCATTCGCCATCTGCATATCTCCGCCGTGACCATGACTGAAAGAGATTGATGAAAAGCAGCATCGCGAAGGAAAGAACCAGCATGATTGTCGCCAGCGCCGTGGCGCCGGCATAGTCATATTCTTCGAGCTTGATGATAATCAGCAGCGGGGCGATTTCCGACACATAGGGCGTATTGCCGGCAATGAAGATCACCGAGCCGTATTCGCCGATCCCACGGGCGAAAGCCAGAGCGAAGCCGGTGAGAATAGCGGGTTGCAGGCTTGGCAGCAGCACGCGCCAGATTGTCTGGAACCGCGTTGCGCCAAGGGTCGCTGCCGCTTCCTCCACCTCGCGGCTGATTTCCTCGATAATGGGTTGCACCGTGCGCACCACAAAAGGCAGGCCGATGAAGATCAGCGCCACGACGATACCGGCGCGCGAAAAGGCGATGCGGATATCGAACGGCGCAAGCAGACTGCCGATCCAGCCATTGGGCGCATAGATCGATGCCAGCGCGATACCGGCGACAGCGGTGGGCAAGGCGAAGGGAATATCCACGATCGCATCGATGAAGCGTCGCCCGGCAAAACGGTAGCGCACCAGCACCCATGCCAGAATAGTGCCGAACACGACATTGACCAGCGCCGCAAGAAAGGCGGTGCCGAAACTGGTTTCCAGCGCCCGCAGGGTGCGCTCATCGGTGGCGAGCCGCCAGAAGCCAGCCAGACCGACATCCGTCGAGCGCAGGATCAAAGTTGCGAGCGGAATGAGGATAAGAAGCGTGAGATAGGCGACACTGAAACCGAACGTCAGTCCGAATCCCGGAATGACGCTCGGTTTTCTGAAATGCCACCCTGCTCTGATCGGTGCAGGGAGTGAGGGCATCAATAGTTGTTCCCTTTGTCGTTTATTCCCGGTTTCGGCGTTGTGGTCAGCCTATCTGCCCGGCCAGTCTATCATCTGCCCGGCTTGTAAATCTGGTCGAAAGTTCCCCCATCGCCAAAATGATAGGGCTGTGCCTTGGCCCAGCCGCCAAATATGGGATCATCGATCGTCACCAGCGACAATTGCGGAAATTTACGCTGCTGGCCTGCAGGGATGGCATCGGGTTTGGAAGGGCGATAGAAATGTTTGGCAGCCAGCGCCTGACCTTCGGGTGAATAGAGATATTCCAGATAGGCTTGCGCCACTTTGCGCGTCCCCTTCTCATCGGCGTTCTTGTCGACCAGCGCCACCGGCGGTTCGGCAAGAATTGATTGCGGCGGCACAACGATATCGAAAGCATCTTCACCGAATTCCGTAATCGAAAGATAGGCTTCGTTTTCCCAGGCCAGCAATACGTCGCCGAGCTGGCGCTGCACGAAGGTTGTTGTGGAACCGCGCGCGCCCGTGTCGAGCACCGGCACATGGCGGAACAGTTCGGCTATATAGTCTTTGATCTTCTGTTCATCGCCGCCATATTCCTTGTTCGCCCAGGCCCAGGCAGCGAGATAGTTCCAGCGTGCGCCGCCGGAAGTCTTGGGATTGGGCGTGATGACCTCGACCTCTTCCTTGACAAGATCGCCCCAGTCCCTGATCCCTTTCGGATTGCCTTTGCGCACCAGAAAAACGATCGTGGACGTATAGGGCGAGGAATTGTTGGGAAGGCGCTGGCGCCAGTCCTTGTCGATTTTGCCCGAGAGCGCCGCAATTGCGTCGATATCGCTTTGAAGCGCCAGCGTGACGACATCGGCCTTCACCCCATCGATGACCGAACGGGCTTGCTTGCCCGATCCGCCATGCGACATGCGGATGGTGACGGTCTCTCCGGTTTCGTCCTTCCAGTGCTTGGCGAAAGCGGCGTTATAGTCCTTGTAGAGTTCGCGAGTCGGATCATAGGATACATTCAGAAGCGCCTGATCCGCATGGCTGACCGCAATGGTCCCCATCATGGACGGCACTGTCAAAAATGCCGCCAATATCAATGAGCGTCTCGATAACTTCATGACTGTCTCTCCGTATTTTACAGGTCGAACAGTATCAGAGGTATTGCTCTTCAAGATGACCCAACATTACCATAATTTAAAAAGGGTACGAATTTTCTGCGCGGCAATACGGGACAGAAGAGAATAAATTTCCTGTTGTCGCGCAGCAAGCGCGTAGGTGCGAATGATAATTATTCATAAGGCGAGAATGGGAACGGCCGGGCCAAGCGTGATTGCAAAATATAAAGCAAAATAAAATCAGTCAAATCGCAATAAATGAGGCCCGGAATGGGATTGCGGGGGCAAGTTAGTTCCGGGCCTCAACCAGTCTTTCGACCAGCACCATGATAACGAAGCGCCGCCAATTTTGTTGCAATATTCTTCTAAAAATTTTCAATTCGATTTTATTTCCCTGATGGCGCGCCCTTTCGCGATGTCTGTGGCGGGGCGATTATGGTACCAGGTAATGGTTGGCCCATTCGCTTTCGGGTACTTCCTCACCGATCTTGTAGTGGAATGAATATATATTGATATGTTCATTATCCGTCTTGCAGACGAAGGCGAGTTTGTACCAGTGGTCGTTGCTCCGAAAAGCAGCGCCGTCGGCTCGGATGCTGTTCTTTTCAGCCACTGGATCGGAAAAAGCATAAGCAAGAACCTTGTCGACCGAGAATTTTTTCTGCTCATGGCTGATCCGTTCCATCGCCTCGACATCGCAGCGCTGTTCAAGACGCGTTGCGGGGTCGAGCTTTTCCAACTGCTCCTTTTCCAGTGCCGTCATGGCTATCGACGCGCCCGTGGCGGCGATAAGAATTGTGAAAGCGCTCAGCGTCAGCAGATACGGGGTGAAGGGAGAGAGGATCGAAGCGGATAGAAATTTCATGGGGTTTCAGGTAACTCGTTCGGTGTGAATTTTAAGGATAGAGTCTTTTTACATACTTTTTGCGTCGGCTTGTCGACCATCACGGGGAATTTATCTCCATAATCGATAGCGTGATTTTCCCGACGCTCTTGATTTGCACCGTGTGCCCATGCTTGAACCTGCTGATACGACCCATATGCTGTCCATGGCAGGCCATTTACGCTCCTGTCGCGAAAGGAAGAGACATGAAGCCCGTTTTTCTGCAATTGCAATGCACCCCCGGCAAGACCTACGAAGTGGCCGATGCCCTCTACCAGCGTGAGATCGTATCGGAACTGTATTCCACCAGTGGTGAATATGACCTGCTGGTGAAAATCTATATCGCGGAAGGGGAGGATATCGGCAAATTCATCAATGAAAATGTGCTCAACATCCCTCATATCGTGCGTTCCCTGACTACGCTGACCTTTACGGCTTTCTAAAGCATGATTATCATTAAACGCGACGCGCTTTAAGTGGGTCGATATGTCAATGTTTGATTTACCATAATGGATTATCGTTTCTCTTTCGGGAACCTCTTTGTGTCCTGTGCATTCACTGCATGATACCGCTCAAACGGATATCCTTGAATCTGCGTCCGGGGTGGCAACAGGAACGATAATGGATGATCTTGAACATAGGCGGGTATTGGTTGTGGAAGACGAAATCTTCGTCGCCCTTGATGTGGCCGCTACGGTTGAGGATGCCAACGGGACCGTTGTGGGTCCGGTCGGTACTGTTCGGCAGGCAATCGATCTGATAAACCACCAGCATATCGACGCTGCCATTCTTGATGTCAATCTGGCTGATGGCGACCTGGAGCCGATCCTCGACCGTTTGAAAAGCCGCAATGTGTTCGTCGTCATTCATACCGGCGGTGGTCTACCTGCGAGAATAGCGGCGCGCTACCCGGAAATGCCGGTTTTTCAGAAGCCTATTCCCCCCTATGTGCTCACACGCACCCTGGCAACGGCTTTCTCTTCGAGCATAACGTAAGAATAAAAGAAATTTCGTTACGTTTGAACCGGAAAATCTTTTGCATTATATCATGAATATGCTAGGTTGACGGGGTCGGTGCCTGCGCAAGCTGTCGCACGCCGGAATCCTCTCCGTTGACCGCAATTCTGCAAAACCGCTCTTTCGTCGACAATGTGGGGCAATTTGCGCTTTGCCTGCGGCGAATGGTTCTGGCATACCGGCAACAAGGTTAGATAGTTTCCAAAAGGTTTGAAAATGCCTCCTTATCGTTCGCGAACAACCACCCACGGTCGTAATATGGCTGGCGCGCGCGGCCTATGGCGCGCCACCGGCATGAAGGATGAGGATTTCGGCAAGCCCATTATTGCGGTGGTGAACTCATTCACCCAGTTCGTGCCCGGCCATGTGCACCTCAAGGATCTGGGCCAGCTCGTCGCGCGGGAAATCGAAAGCGCTGGCGGTGTCGCCAAGGAATTCAATACCATCGCGGTCGATGACGGCATCGCCATGGGCCATGACGGCATGCTCTATTCGCTGCCTTCGCGCGAGCTGATCGCCGACTCGGTCGAATATATGGTCAATGCCCATTGCGCCGATGCGATGGTCTGCATTTCCAATTGCGACAAGATCACCCCCGGCATGTTGATGGCTGCTATGCGTCTCAATATCCCGGTCGTCTTTGTTTCGGGCGGTCCGATGGAAGCAGGCAAGGTCGTCTGGGACGATGAGGTCAAGAAGCTTGATCTCGTGGACGCAATGGTTGCCGCTGCCGACGATCACTATAGCGACGAACAGGTCAAGGCGATCGAGCGCTCCGCTTGCCCGACCTGTGGTTCGTGCTCGGGCATGTTCACGGCAAACTCGATGAACTGCCTGACCGAAGCGCTTGGCTTGTCGCTGCCGGGCAATGGCTCGACGCTGGCAACACATGCCGACCGCAAGCGGTTGTTCGTCGAGGCCGGTCATCTGATCGTTGATCTCGCGCGCCGTTATTACGAGCAGGACGATCCAGATGTGCTGCCGCGTTCCATCGTTACTTTCGAGACTTTCGAGAATGCCATGACGCTCGATATCGCCATGGGCGGCTCGACCAATACGGTGCTGCATCTGCTTGCCGCCGCGCAGGAAGCGGAAGTCGATTTCACCATGGCCGATATCGATCACCTGTCGCGCCGTGTGCCGGTGCTTTGCAAGGTCGCGCCTGCCATCGCCAATGTTCATATGGAAGACGTGCATCGCGCGGGCGGTATCATGGGCATTCTCGGCCAGCTCGATAAGGCGGGCCTGCTCGATACTTCGCGTCCGACGGTCCATTCCAAAACGCTGGGCCATGCGCTCGACCAGTGGGACGTCACCCGTTCCAAGAGCGAAATGGTCCATAAGTTTTTCAGTGCAGCCCCCGGCGGCGTGCCGACGCAGGTGGCTTTCAGTCAGGAACGCCGCTTTGACAGCGTCGATGCCGACCGCGAAAAGGGCGTGATCCGCTCGAAGGAACATGCCTTCAGCCAGGATGGCGGTCTGGCCGTGCTTTACGGCAATCTGGCCGAGGATGGCTGCATCGTGAAGACGGCGGGCGTCGATGATTCGATTCTCAAATTCTCCGGCCCCGCACGTATTTTTGAAAGCCAGGACACTGCGGTTCTTGGCATTCTGAACGGCAAGATCAAGCCGGGCGATATTGTGCTGATCCGCTATGAAGGCCCGCGCGGCGGACCCGGTATGCAGGAAATGCTCTATCCGACCAGCTATCTCAAGTCGAAGGGGCTGGGCAAAGCCTGTGCGCTGATCACCGATGGACGCTTTTCTGGTGGTTCTTCGGGTCTCTCGATTGGTCACGTCTCGCCGGAAGCAGCCGAAGGCGGCACGATCGGGCTGGTGCGCGAAGGCGATATCATCGATATCGACATTCCCAATCGCAAAATCCATCTTGCCGTGGACGATGCGACCTTGGCCGAACGCCGTGCCGAACAGGATGCAAGCGGCTGGAAGCCGGTGGAGGAGCGCAAGCGCAAGGTTACCACGGCGCTGAAAGCCTATGCTGCCATGGCTACCAGCGCCGCCAAGGGTGCGGTCAGAAAACTGCCCGATTGATTGGAAATTATTCGATTATAAAGCCCCGCTTCGGCGGGGTTTTTATTGCAATGTCTTCGCCACCGCTGGCATCAGATCGTTTTGCACCGATTGCGGCGTAAACGGCCCGACATGCTTATAGACGATCCTGCCATTCTGATCGACGAGGAAGGTTTCCGGCACGCCATAGACGCCCCATTCAATGGCAGAGCGGCCTGCGCGGTCGGCACCGACCGCAACATAGGGATTGCCCAGATCGCCCAGAAAGCGCCGGGCATTTTCGGGGCTGTCCTTATAGTTGAGGCCAACCACGCGGATGCGCTCATCCTTGGCGAGTTCCATCAATAATGGATGCTCCTGACGGCACGGCGCACACCATGACGCCCAGATATTGACCAGCGTCAGCTTGCCCCCCGGGCCTGTCTTGAACTCGGCATTGTTAAGGCCGGGCACAGGCGCGCCATCGCGCAACAGGCCCTCGACGGGCGCAAGCACAGTCTGCGGAACCTGCTTGCCGATCAGTGCCGAGGGGATGGTGGAATTATCCTTGCCCGAAAGAAGCTGCACGGTGAAGATCGCGGCAAGCCCCACAAAAATCGCAAGCGGCAGCAAGGCGATCCACGTAGCGCGTTTCTTTGGTGCGGGTTTTTCCATTGTTTCAGTCATTGGGCGGTCTTTCGCGATGGTCTGGCTGAACGGCGGCGCACGCCCTGCGCTTCAAGCCGTTTCATCTCACTTTTCTGTATGCGCTGGTCGAGCAATATCCAGCCAATCATGATGGCAAGCACGATCACGGTAAGACCATAGGAGGCGATGACGAAACCGAGATGGTTCATACGGCGCTCTCCTCCTGCGTTGGCGTCGTCGCACGACTGCGGTCGGCATTGCGCGCGGCGAGCTTCTTCATGGAAGCCACGCGGCGGCGCCAGATTTCATTGCGCATCGCCATCATGTGCAGCGTGACGAACAACAGCGTGAAGCCGATGGCCATCACTAACAGCGGGCGCAGCATGGAAGCGTCGATGGTGGGGCCGTCCATGCGAAAAACCGAAGCGGGCTGATGCAGTGTGTTCCACCAGTCGACCGAGAACTTGATGATCGGAACATTGATGAAACCGACGAGCGTGAGTATCGCCACGGGTTTTGCGCTTTTGGCGGGATCATCCATGGCGCGCGACAGGGCGATAATGCCCAGATACATCAGAAAAAGCACGAAGACGGACGTAAGTCGCGCATCCCACACCCACCATGTTCCCCACATGGGCTTGCCCCAGAGCGACCCGGTCGCGAGCGCCAGCGCGGTGAACACAGCGCCCAAGGGTGCTGCGGCACGCACGGAAACATCGGCCAGCGGATGCCGCCAGACCAGCGTTCCGAGCGAGGAAACGGCCATGATCGAATAGCACATCATAGAAAGCCATGCGAAAGGCACATGAATATACATGATGCGCACGGTGATGCCCTGCTGGTAATCGTCGGGCGAGAGGAAGACCATATAGAGGCCCACAACCAGAAACAGCGCCGAAAGCCCGGCCAGCCACGGCAGCACCTTGCCCGCAAAGGCAAGAAAGCGCGTAGGATTGGCAAGGTCGAGCCAGCTCGTGGGTTTGCCTGTGGTTTTGGTCATTTCCTTCTTCATGGCCCCATACTTACCTTGCCCGGATATGCCGTTCAATTGATCGCAATCAACTGCGTCAATCCGCCGACGCTTTAAGCGCCGCACTTGCGGCAAGCGGTCCCATAACTGCGAAAAACAATGTCAGCGCGGCGAGAATAAGGAAAGGTGCCAGAAACGGCGCAACAGTGTCGGTTGCGCCATAAGAAGCTGAAACACCGAAAATCAGCACCGGGATTGTCAGCGGCAGCACGATCACCGAGACGAGCAAGCCGCCGCGCGGCAACGCTACCGCCAGTGCCGCCCCGACCGCGCCGATAAAGGCGATGGCCGGGGTGCCGACCAGAAGCGTCAGCATTGTCGCGCCAACCGCCACTGCGTCCATATTCATGAACAGGCCCAGCATGGGCGATGCGATCACCAGCGGCAGCACGCTTGCCAGCCAGTGGGCGAGGCATTTGACGAAGATGGTGAGGGGGAGCATATGCCGCTCCGCACCGATCAGCAGAAGATCGAGCGAACCGTCCTCGCGGTCGGCCTGAAATAGCCGGTCGAGGCCAAGCAATGTGGCCAGGAGCGCGCCAATCCACAGCATGGCGGGGCCGATGCGCGCCAGAAGATTGAGATCGGGACCGACGCCGAACGGCATGACGGAAATCACGGCAAGGAAGAACAATATGCCGACCAGCGCGCCGCCGCCAGCGCGGATGCTCAACCGCATATCGCGAAGCAGCAGCGCCAGCATCAGGCAGCCTCGATGGAACAGGCGGCCATGTCGAGCGTCTTGATATTGTCGAGGCCCAAAGGAATATGCGTGGCGGCGACAATCATCCCGCCTTCGCGCATATGATCGCGCATCAATCCGGCAAAACGGGTTTCCGACGCCTTGTCGAGACCGGCTGTCGGCTCATCCACGATCCACAATGGGCGATGGCTGATCAGAATTTTGGCGATGGAAACGCGACGCTTCTGGCCGGTGGAAAGATAGCCAAATGGCAGATGTTCCACGCCCGGCAGGTCGACCGCCTCCAGCGCCTCGT
Organism: Falsochrobactrum tianjinense; assembly: GCF_019100495.1. Classification (GTDB taxonomy): domain Bacteria; phylum Pseudomonadota; class Alphaproteobacteria; order Rhizobiales; family Rhizobiaceae; genus Brucella; species Brucella tianjinense. The sequence goes on from NZ_JAHRVA010000001.1 coordinate 416,781, forward strand.
CGATTTCGAGCGCTTCCGCACCGTTGAATTTTTGCCAGAACAGGAGATTTTCGCGCACGCTCAGTGCGGGTTTCATGGCGTTCTGGTGGCCAAGATAATGACAGGCTTCACGCACCGGCACATTTTCGCCGTCTTCGGTGAGTTCCACCCGGCCTGTCTCCGGCTGGAGCAGGCCGCAGATGATTCGCAGCAGGGTCGACTTTCCCGAGCCGTTCGGGCCGGTGACGACCATGGCCTCACCTGAAAAAAGATCGAAGGAGAGGGGTGAGAAAACCCTCTCGCCGCCGCGCTCGCCTGCCAGATTCTCGGCCTCAAGCCGCATTTTCTCTCCTTGAGCCGCTTCAGGCTGTCTCTCGCACCGCCCGAACGGAACTATCGTAACATTTCGCCGCAAGGCGACGAATTCGTAAGATTCAGTCTGGAATCGTTTTAGAAAACTCTCTATATGAGAGCTACCATGCCAGCGGTCGGCGTGGAAACCATTTTTGGCCGATCTCAAACACTTGGCGCCTTTGCGGGCATTAAGTTTCGGGACGGACAGCGGAAATGACTGCACCCGCACCTTGGCGCGTCCTTGAAACGCTAGCCTAGGCGTTCGTCCTGGTTTTCCGGCCAGTAGCATGAAGGACGAACCCGTGTCTCACATCGACAGTTTCAAATGCCGCAGAACCCTCACCGCAGGGGGTAAGGAATATGTCTATTACAGCCTGACCGAAGCCGAAAAGAACGGTCTGGAAGGCATCTCCAAACTCCCTTTCTCGATGAAGGTTCTGCTTGAGAATCTGCTCCGCTTCGAGGACGACCGCTCCGTCAAGAAGTCGGATATCGAGAACGTCGCCAAATGGCTGACCGATCATGGCCGGGCTGGCGCTGAAATCGCCTATCGTCCGGCGCGCGTGCTGATGCAGGATTTCACCGGCGTTCCGGCCGTGGTTGATCTTGCTGCCATGCGCGACGGTCTTAAGGCTCTCGGCGGCGATCCGGAAAAGATCAACCCGCTGGTTCCGGTCGATCTCGTCATCGACCACTCTGTCATTGTCGACGATTTCGGCAATCCGAGGGCATTCAAAAACAATGTCGATCTGGAATATCAGCGCAATGGCGAACGCTACCGCTTCCTCAAATGGGGCCAGCAGGCGTTCAAGAACTTCCGCGTTGTCCCGCCCGGCACCGGCATCTGCCATCAGGTCAACCTTGAATATCTGGCTCAGGCCGTCTGGACCAAGGAAGAGAACGGCGAAACCGTCGCCTATCCCGACACCTGCGTCGGCACCGATTCCCACACCACCATGGTCAACGGCCTTGGCGTTTTGGGCTGGGGCGTCGGCGGTATCGAAGCTGAAGCCGCCATGCTCGGACAGCCGGTTTCCATGCTGCTGCCGGAAGTCATCGGCTTCCGTCTGACCGGCAAGCTCAAGGAAGGCGTGACCGCCACCGACCTCGTGCTCACTGTCACGCAGATGTTGCGCAAGAAAGGCGTCGTCGGCAAGTTCGTCGAATTCTTCGGCGCTGGCCTCGATAATATGACGCTGGCCGATCGTGCCACCATCGGCAATATGGCGCCGGAATATGGCGCGACCTGCGGCTTCTTCCCAATCGATCAGGAAACACTTTCCTATATGCACATCACTGGCCGTGACGAAGATCGCATCGCGCTGGTCGAAGCCTATTGCCGTGCGCAGGGGATGTGGCGTGAGAGCGGATCAGCAGACCCGGTCTTCACCGATGTTCTCGAACTCGACATGGGTGATGTGGTGCCTTCGATGGCTGGCCCGAAGCGTCCGGAAGGCCGCATTCCGCTGGAAAACATCGGTTCGGGCTTCGCAGATTCGCTTGAAACCGAGTACAAGAAGACCTCTGGTCAGAACACCCGCTATCCGGTTGAGGGCGAGGAGTTTGACCTCGGTCATGGCGATGTGGTGATTGCTGCCATCACGTCATGCACCAACACCTCCAATCCGAGTGTGCTTATCGCAGCCGGTCTTCTGGCCCGTAACGCGGTCGCCAGGGGCCTCAAGACCAAGCCCTGGGTCAAGACCTCGCTTGCTCCCGGTTCGCAGGTGGTTGCCGCCTATCTCAGCGATGCGGGGCTTCAGAAGGACCTCGACGCGCTCGGTTTCAACCTGGTTGGCTTCGGCTGCACGACCTGTATTGGTAACTCTGGACCGCTCGCTGCGCCGATTTCCAAGGTGATCAACGAAAAGGGCCTGATCGGCGCTGCCGTTCTGTCCGGCAACCGTAACTTCGAGGGTCGCGTTTCGCCGGATGTGCAGGCCAACTATCTGGCTTCGCCGCCGCTCGTCGTGGCCCATGCTCTCGCAGGTACAGTCACCAAGGATCTGACCAAGGAACCGCTTGGTGAAGACCAGGACGGCAATCCGGTTTATCTGCGCGATATCTGGCCTTCATCTCAGGAAATCAACGATTTCATCGTGAAGAACGTCACCCGCAAGATATTCTCCGAGAAATATGCGGATGTATTCAAGGGCGACGAAAACTGGCAGGCTGTGCAGGTTCCTGCTGGCCAGACCTATACATGGGACGACGATTCGACCTATGTGCAGAACCCGCCTTATTTCGTGGGCATGGGCAAGTCGGCCGGTACGATCGCAGACGTCAAGGGTGCCCGCGTTCTCGGCCTCTTTGGCGACAAGATCACCACCGACCACATCTCGCCTGCCGGCTCCATTAAGGCACAGTCGCCTGCTGGTAAATATCTTCTCGACCATGGCGTCGCCATTGCCGACTTCAACCAGTACGGCACGCGTCGCGGCAACCATGAAGTGATGATGCGCGGCACTTTTGCAAATATCCGTATCCGCAATCACATGCTGGGCGAAAACGGACGCGAAGGCGGCTACACCATCCACTATCCGTCGAAGGAAGAGATGTCGATCTACGACGCGGCCATGGAATACAAGGCCGAAGGCGTGCCGCTCGTCGTCTTTGCGGGCGTGGAATATGGCAACGGTTCGTCGCGTGACTGGGCGGCCAAGGGCACCAACCTGCTTGGCGTCAAGGCGGTCATTGCGCAATCCTTCGAGCGTATCCATCGTTCCAACCTTGTCGGCATGGGCATTGTGCCTTTTGTCTTCGAGGAAGGCACAAGCTGGCAGACGCTGGGCCTCAAGGGCGACGAAATCGTCACCATCGAAGGACTGGCCAATGTGCGCCCGCGCCAGAGGGTGGACGCTTCCATCGCCTATGCCGATGGCTCAGTGAAGAAGGTTCCGCTCATCTGCCGTATCGATACGCTGGACGAGCTCGACTATATGAAGAACGGCGGTATCCTCCAGACCGTTCTGCGCGATCTGGCTGCTTAACGCGAAAGCGGATAAACAGGATAGCCCGAAATCGAAAGGCCGCCGGAGTGATCCGGCGGCTTTTTCATATCTGTACTGAATCTCACCGCAACGTGAATTCCTATTGATCGATGCAATTCATACATAATAGATGTCAGCATCAATTATTGCAGGATGACGAAGCGCGATGATCCAACACCCCATTTATGGAACAAATGCCTGGCATAGCCCGGAGGCTTTCTCCGGCTGGCGTAGCGTTTGCGCCCTTGTGGGACTGGCATTCACAGGCTCTTTGTCCATGACAGGTACGGCCCAGGCGCAGGATGGCAGCAACAGAACCGCCGTTCTTGAGCTTTACACCTCTCAGGGCTGCAAATCCTGCCCGCAAGCGGACAGGAATTTAGCCGGCTATGCCGATGATCCTAATGTGCTGGCGCTGTCGTTTCACGTCAATTACTGGGATTACATGGGCTGGCGCGACACGCTGGCAACGCAAGAGGCGACAGACAGGCAGAATGCCTATCGCAATTCCTTCAACACCAAGATGGTCTATACACCGCAGGTCATCGTCAATGGCGCGACAGAAATGAATGGCGGCGACACGGCTGCAATCAACGAGCATCTCGCAGCAGCCAAGCTCAACGTTCCGGTTTCCATCCAGCGGTCGGACGATGGCCGCCTTTCCATTGAAATCGCAGCGGGCAAAAAGCCGCAAATGCCGGTGCATGTCGTTCTGTTCTATTTGCGCGATTCGGTGACAATTCCGATCACCAAGGGCGAGAACGCCGGACAATCGCTGACCTATCGCAACACGGTGAGTGACATCAACACGATTGGTATGTGGGATGGTGAGGCTATGAAAATCGAACTTCCCGTTTCTGAACTCGACCGGAAAGACGTTACCGGCTGCGCAATCGTCTTGCAGGAATACCGCAGCGATAATTCCCTCGGCCCCATTCTCGGATCGGCTCTTTTCACTGAAAAAGGCCAGGAAGGTCTCTGATTCAGATCTGAAGCATGTCACGGAAAAGTGGGAACCGATTTTCCGATAAAGACATGGGTAAAAACAAAAAGTCACAGCGTGTCATATGAGTATAATTAAACGCGACACGCTTTAAGACTGAAGCGTGTGATTCCAGTCAGGCGGAAATGAAGTTCTGGTTGGGCGACGACGGTGCTGGACGATGGAAGGTAGGTTCGGCTCGGGCAGTCCTTTGGGCGGGGGGCTTGGGGTCGGACATACCCGAACCGAACCGTCTCAGGCAACGCGTAGATGCTGGAGCCATAATCGGGCTGGAATGCGAAGTTGACAAGGCGAAAATGTGGCTGGTAATCACCATTGAGGACGCCTGTTTTTTTTCGTGAACAGTGAGGCCCCAATTTATTGGGGTTCTAATTTACCGTTTCGACCCCATGAATGACAAGCGAGCTTGAATTTATTTTATAAAAGCATCACCTTATTGTCATTAATCGAATGATCGGCGCTCTGGCATATCCGGACCCGTTCATCTTCCACCGATAGCGGAAGGAAGGATATGGATACATCAGGCGCAGCTCCGAAGGCCGCTAATGAGGACACGGCGTCCCATTCGGCGGTTACGGCCCGAATGGTTCCTCTCGGCCAATCGCGGTCCGATTCGCCCGTCGTCAGCTTCAACCGGCATGAGCTGGGAAAAATCCTCAATATCTATGGCCGTATGGTCGCATCGGGTGCATGGCGTGATTATGCCATCGACCATTTAAGCGACAGGGCTGTCTTTTCCGTCTTCCGTCGTGCAAGCGAAATTCCGCTTTTTCGTATCGAAAAGAATCCGAAATTGACACAAAAACAGGGTGCCTATTCAGTTATTGCGGCAAGTGGCTTGATCATGAAGCGCGGCCACGAGCTGGAGCGGGTCTTGCGCGTTTTCGACAAAAGCCTCAAACTGGTCGAGAGTTGAATCTCGCCGGGCAGGGCATTCCGGTCGCCATGTAGGATGCAGCGCATGGCGCGACCCGGTTTCAGGCGATATGCGCTGCTGATTTTCGTAATGCCTGATGTAGAAACGCTTGATGCAGAAATGTCTTGTGCAGGGTTGTATTATTTTTAATTTCAGTATGTTAGGGTTGTATTGCCCTGAAGTTACATAACGCAACATTAATACCGGGAAACAATTGTGCGTTGCGATTCAAACGGTTTGAATATCACCACAAGCCAGTGTCGCATTTTGGCCAAATGCTCTCGACATTCAAGGAACCGATCACGGATACTGTCGTTTCCCTGAAATAGACACCCAATTGAGTCCCAGTATCCACCCGCCATAACTTATCCCTCGGAAAGGCTGTTAAGGCACATGCCGGAATTGTCTTCTTCGCTGTCCAATTCGTCCACCTCTGATCGTAAGACCCTGGATCGGATTCCGCCCGAGCAACCTTCCCCCATACGCGCTCACTATAAATCCGAGGATGAACTGCGTGAACTCGCAGCTTCCGTCGCGCGCGGCGAAGAGCTGACATTGCCGGGCTATCAGGCTTTCGCCTTTGACCAGCGCCTGTCCGAAAATGACAAGCTCATTCTCCATGCCTATCGCTCGGCTGACGCAGCCTCGCGCGCGGGCGAGACGATTACGCCTGCCGCGCAGTGGCTGCTCGATAATCACTATCAGATTGACAAGACTGTTCAGCAGACCCGCCGCGATCTGCCACGCCGCTTCATCCAGCAATTGCCGCCCTATGCAGCCATCAAGGACATGCCGAGGATTTTCGCGCTCGCCTGGCTTTATGTGGCTCATACGGACAGCAATTTTTCGCTCAAGTCCCTGACGGCGCTCGTGCAGGGATTCCAGACCGTCGAGCCGCTGAAGATTGGTGAACTCTGGGCTCTGCCTGCGGCGGTGCGTTATTTCCTGATCGAAAATGCCCGCCGTCTGGCGCTGCGTGTCGATCGGGCGCGCAACATGCGCAATCTGGCCAATACAGTGGCGGACCGGATCGTTCTGGCTGCCAACGATCAGGAACTGGAAGCGGTTCTGGCGCAATATGCGCAGGCCGCGTGCGACAGCACTTTCGCCACCCACCTTCTCTATCGCCTGCGTGGCGCTTCCACTGACACTTCGGCTGCGGCAAGCTGGCTGGAACGTATTCTCGAACAGGAGGGCAGCAACCCGGAAGATGCCATTGTCGAGGAACATGCTCGCCAGTCCACCGGCGGCGTGACGATGGGCAATGTTATCCGCAGCCTGAAATCAATCGACGATATTGAGTGGGAAACCTGGTTCGAGACCGTCAATGAGGTCGATGCGATCCTGCGCGAGCACAGCGATTTCGAGCTTCTGGATTTCCGCTCCCGCAATGCCTATCGCGTGACCATCGAAAAGCTCGCCCGCTTTTCCAATCTGAGCGAAATCGATATTACCTGGGCGGCGTTGAAGCTTGCGCAAGAGAAAAGCGATGCCGAAGGCGGAGCTTCTGGGCTAGCGGGGGGCAATGCTTCGATTGCCTATTACCTCTCCGGTGAAGGCCGCGGGGAGCTTGAGAAGGTTTGCGGCTACCGGGCGCCGTTCAGTGTCAAAGTCCTGCGTTTCTATCGCAATATCGGCCTGTGGGGTTTCTTCATTCCCACGGCGATCTTCACCATCCTGATTCTGCTGCTGGTGAATTACTGCATGATCCGTGCGGGTCTTTCGACCGATCTGCGCACGCTGTTCACCTTGCTGGCGATCTTCCCTGCGATGGATGCGTCCTATTCCTTGTTCAACGCGCTGGTGCCATGGTTCATGCAGCCGACACGGCTGATCGGCTTCGAGTATAAGGACGGACTGCCGCCGGAAGCACGTACGCTTGTCGCGGTGCCGACCTTCATCACCTCGCGAGATTCAATCGACGAACAAATCCGCAATCTCGAAGTCCATTATCTTACCAATCCGCGTGGCGAGATCTTTTTCGCGCTCGTCAGCGACTGGATGGACGCGAAGCAGGAAATCACGCCTGCCGATATGGAGATTTTCGAATATGCGCGCGACGAGATCGCCAAGCTCAACGAGCATTATACCGGCGATGAACAACCGCGTTTTTTCCTTCTCCACCGCCGCCGTCTCTATAATGAGAAGCAGGGCTGCTGGATGGGCTGGGAGCGCAAGCGCGGCAAGCTGCATGAGCTGAATCTGCTTCTGCGCGGCGATCAGGATACGAGTTTCTTCCCCGGCGATCCGCGCCTGCCTAGGGATATCAGATACGTTATGACGCTGGATGCGGACACGCGTCTGACACCGGAAGCCGTCACCAATCTGGCGGGCAAGCTCAGCCATCCGCTCAACCGTCCGGTTCTCGATGCGAAAACCGGGCGCGTGACGCGGGGATACGGCATTCTCCAGCCGCGCGTAACGCCTTCATTGACGACCGGCGACGAAGCGTCGTTTCTCCAGCGCGTATTCTCCGTCAATCGCGGCATGGATCCTTATGTCTTTGCGGTTTCCGATTCCTATCAGGATCTTCTGGGTGAGGGCACTTTTACTGGCAAGGGCCTTTATGATATCGACGCTTTTGAAGCGGCGCTCAAAGGACAGGTGCCGGAAAATACGCTTCTGAGCCACGATCTTCTCGAAGGCGGCTACGCCCGCGCAGCGTTGGTCAGCGATGTTGAAGTGGTGGAAGATTATCCCACCGGCTACAATGTCGATGTCTCGCGCCATCACCGCTGGGCACGCGGCGACTGGCAGCTTCTACCATGGCTGTTTTCGACCACTAGCGGGGTAAATACGACCACGCGCTGGAAAATGGTCGATAATCTGCGCCGCTCGCTCAACCCGATCTTCTGGGTTCTGGCAGCCGTCGTCGGCTGGAGCGTTCTGCCTATTGGTCCCGCTGCCGTCTGGCAGGCATTCCTGATTGTTAGCATGTTCGTGGCGCCGACTTTCGGCATCGTCACGAATCTCATTCCGGCAAGCATGGACTATTCGCTCAAAGGTCACGCCCAGTCGATTCTCACCGATATTGCGCTAGGTACTGCGGATGTGGCGCTGCGCACGACCTTCATTGCTCATTCCGCCTATCTCATGGCCGATGCGATCGCGCGCACGATTTACCGCCTGTTTGTCTCGCGCCGCAATCTGCTCGAATGGCGCACAGCGGCGCAGGCCAGCTCTTCGCCTGATACGCTTCTCTATTATTACCAGATGATGTGGCCAGCGCTTGTGATTGCTGGCGCTGCTATACTCCTGCCGCTTGCCGCCGAAAGCCATGCCGCGTTGATCGCAGCACCCTTTGCGGTGATCTGGTTCGCCTCGCCGCTGATTGCCTGGTTGGTCAGCCGCTCGGCCAAGCCGCAGGATACGCTGGAAGTTCTTACCGAAGACAAGGCGGATTTGCGCCGTTATGCGCGCCGCACATGGCGTTACTTCGCCGAATTCACCAATGCGGAAAACAATCATCTGCCGCCGGATAATTTTCAGGAAGAACCGGCACCGATCGTTGCGCAGCGTACCTCGCCCACCAATATCGGCGTCTATCTTCTTTCGGTCGTGGCGGCGCGAGATTTCGGCTGGATTGGTTTTGAGGAAACGCTGAACCGCATCGAAGCGACCGTCACCACGCTTGAGAAGATGGAGAAATATCAGGGCCATCTCTACAACTGGTACGAGACCCACACGCTGACCCCGATGACCCCGCTTTACGTTTCGGCGGTGGATAGCGGCAATCTGGCTGGTCATCTGGTCACGCTTTCCTCGGCGATGGAAGAATGGGCCGAAGCGCCATCCGTCTATATGCAGGGTGATCTCGACGGGATTCTCGATGTCAATGACATCGTCGAGAAAACGATTGGCAAAATCCCCGATGATCGCCGCATCTTGCGGCCGCTTCGCCGTCGTCTGGAAGAGCGCATCGCCAATTTCCGCCGCGCCGTGCGCACCATTAAGGAAGAACCGGAAACGGCATCTTTCCGCACGATCAACCTGTCGTTGTTTGCCTCCGACATCGTGCGGCTGATGGATGAGCTGGATAGCGAGGTCGAAACGCCCGCCAGCGCCGAGGCCAGCGAATGGGCGCGGATTCTCGTCGATACCTGCAAGGCCCATACCGACGATGCGATGGGCGAACACAATACGGATGAATTGCGCGAGCATCTGCGCGATCTCGCCTCCCGCTCGCGCCAGCTTGCTTTCGATATGCAGTTCGGCTTCCTTGAGCGCAAGGAGCGCCGCCTGCTTTCCATCGGCTTCCGCGTGCAGGAAAACGAACTGGACGAAAGCTGCTATGATCTGCTCGCATCCGAAGCGCGCCTGGCGAGCCTCTTTGCTATCGCCAAGGGCGATGTGCCGGTTGAGCACTGGTTCAAGCTCGGTCGTCTGCTGGTGCCGGTCGGCTGGAAGGGGGCGCTGCTCTCCTGGTCCGGCTCGATGTTTGAATATCTGATGCCGCCGCTGGTCATGTCGGAGCCTCTCGGCTCGCTGCTTGACCAGACGAACAAGCTTATCGTGCAGCGCCAGATCGATTACGCGACCTCGCGCGGCCTGCCCTGGGGTATTTCGGAAGCGGCGTTCAATGCGCGCGACGCGCATATGAATTACCAATATTCCAATTTCGGCGTACCCAATCTCGGTCTTCAGCGTGGCCTGTCGCGCAATGCGGTCATCGCGCCCTATGCGAGCCTGCTGGCCGCGCAATATCAGCCGGCTGCAGCGGTCGCCAATCTCAAGCGGCTGGAAAAGCTTGGTGCGCTGGGTCGCTATGGCTTTCATGATTCGGTAGATTTCACCCCGTCGCGCGTGCGCGAGGGTGAGGCCTATGCGGTGGTGAAGAACTACTATGCGCACCATCATGGCATGGCGATCATTGCGGTCAACAACGTGATCTTTGAAGGCCGCATGCGCGAGCGCTTCCATTCCGACCCGGTGATCGAGGCGGCGGAACTTCTGTTGCAGGAAAAGGCCCCGCGCGAAATTCCGATGGTCTACGCCAAGACGGAAAATCCGATGCGCGTGGATTCAGGCGGCTTCGACGATGCGCCGATGCGCATCATCGATGTGCCGTTCAAGGCTCCGCGCACCACGCATATGATGTCCAACGGCCAATATGCGCTGATGGTCACGGCCAATGGCTCCGGCTACAGCCGCTGGCACAATTGGGACATTACCCGTTTCCATGCTGATGCCTCGGAAGACCTGCAAGGCACCTTCCTGTTCCTGCGCGACATGGAAAACGGTTACTGGTGGTCGGCGACCGGCGAGCCGGTGCGCAATCCGGAAGAGGAAAGCAAGACCGTCTTCACCGAGGACAAGGCCGAGTTCTACAAGACTGCCAATGATATCAAAACGGTCATGGAAGTGATCGTTTCCTCCGAATGCGACGGGGAGGGCCGCAGGCTCGATATCATCAATACGAGCGCCAGCGACCGGATGATCGAGGTCACATCCTATGCTGAGCTGGTGCTCACTGACACCGACAGCGATGCGGCGCATCCGGCATTCGCCAAGATGTTCGTTGAAACCGAGATCGATGATAATGGCTCGACGATCTACGCCAAGCGCCGCAAGCGCGCGCCTTCCGATCCCGATATTCATGTCGCGCATTTCGTTGCCGATCTGACCGGAGCAGTGCGCGAAACAGAAATCGAAACTGACCGCCGCGCCTTTATTGGCCGAGGCCGCTCCCTGCGCAATGCCGTGGCTTTTGACGAAGGTGCCAAATTTACCGGCAGTCAGGGCTGCGTGCTCGATGCGATTGCATCGGTGCGCACCCGCGTCCGCGTTCCAGCCCACAAGAAGGTCAGTCTCGTTTTCTGGACCTTTGCAGGCGGCAGCCGCGGTGCGGTTGAACATGCCGTGGCGATGCACCGTCATCCCGAGACGTTCGCCCGCGAATATTCGCTCTCATGGACCAGTTCGCAGGTGCAGCTATACCATATCGGCATCAGGCCGACGGAAGCCGCCGATTACCAGAAGATAGCCGCCTATCTGCTCTATCCTGAGCGCACGCTGCGCCAACCGCCGGAAACCATTGCAAGCGGCCTTGGCAAGCAATCCGATCTATGGCCGCTGTCGATTTCGGGTGATTATCCGATCTTCGCGCTGCGCATCGACAATGAAGCCGACCTCGATGTGTTGCGTGGAGTGCTGCGTGCGCAGGAATACTGGCGCAGCAAGGGATTGACCGTCGATGTGGTCGCGGTCAACGAACGCGCTTTCTCCTACGCGCAGGATACTCAGCGCGCCATTGAATGGATTGTGGAAGGCTTCCGCGCGCGTGGCGGTGGGCAGTCGCATATTTTCGCAGTGCGTCGCGACCAGATGAGCGAGGAAACCTACAACACGCTTCTGGCTTCAGCTCGCATTGTGATGCATGCGCAGAATGGTTCGCTCGCCGAACAGTTGCGCCGCAGCGAGGAAATCACCGGCGATCTGGCCGCGCGCAGCGATGCCCGAATCGTCGCTGAGGAGTTGACGCAAGTACCGGACGGGAGCGAACGCGTGCCGTCTGTCGCAAGCCGAAGCGGTGAAGAGCGCCGCCTCGCTTCCGCGCCGCGTCCTATCGAAGTGCCGCGTCCTTCGGGCGACGACCTGAGCTTCTGGAACGGCTATGGCGGTTTTGCCGAAGATGGCAGCTATGTCGTACGCGTCAATGGCAGCACCAATACGCCGCATCCATGGATTAATGTGATAGCCAATCCCTCCTTCGGCTTCCATGTTTCGGCAGAGGGTTCAGCCTTCACCTGGGCAGGCAACAGTCGCGACTATCAGCTTACGCCCTGGGCGAACGATCCAGTCACTAATCGTACTGGCGAGGCGATCTACATTCTCGACCGCGAAACGGGTCGCACTTTTGCACCGACTGCCAATGTATTGCGCGATGAGGCGGTCACCTATGAAGCCCGCCATGGCCATGGCCACAGTGCGTTCTCGGCGCAACATGGCGAACTGGCGTTGGAACTGACCCATATTGTCGATGTCGAAAAGCCGGTCCGGCTCTCGCGCCTCACCATCGCCAATCATGGCCGGGCAATGCGCAAGCTGCGTATTTATGGCTATGTTGAATGGGTTCTGGGCAATGTCCGCGCGAAAAATGCACCCTTCATCGTGCCTTCGCATGATGATGAAATGGGCGCGCTTTTCGCCACCAATCCCTACCATCCGGAAAAATCCGGGCAGGTGGCTTTCTTTGCCGCAAATGAAAAGCCGCATTCGCTTACATCCGACCGCAATGAGTTCATTGGCGCTACCGGTTCGGTCGACAGGCCGGAAATCGTGCTTCAGGGCAAATCGCTTTCCAATACGGTCGAGGCTGGCCGCGATCCATGCGCAGCGCTTGCATTCGATATTGAAGTGGGGCCGGGCGAAAGCCGTGAACTGGTCTTCCTGCTTGGCAATGCCGACAACCAGGAACAGGCCACAGCACTGGTATCCGAAATCCGGCAAGTCTCGTTCGACGAGAGGCTCGCCGCGACCGAAAAACAATGGGAAGGTCTCTTCAATCGCGTGCAGGTGAAGACTCCCGATCCAGCTTTCGACCTGATGGTCAATGGCTGGCTGCCTTATCAGGCAGTGGCCTGCCGGATCTGGGCGCGTGCTGCCTTCTATCAGGCCAGCGGCGCTTTCGGCTTCCGCGACCAGTTGCAGGATACGCTTTCGCTTCTGCTCATGGATTCCTCGCTCGCTCGCGCACAGATCATCAATGCGGCTTCGCGCCAGTTCCGCGAGGGTGACGTGCAGCATTGGTGGTTGCCCGCAACAGGGGCAGGTGTGCGCACGCTGATCTCTGATGATGTGGTCTGGCTCGGCTATGGTGCCTCGCTTTATGTCGAGACCACGGGCGACCGCTCCATTCTTGATGAAAAGCTGCCCTTCCTTGAGGGCCGCAAGCTTGAAGAGGGTGAACATGATGCCTTCTATGAGCCGGAAATCTCCAAAGATACCGCAAGCCTTTACGAACATTGTGCGCTGGCGCTAGACCTCGCGGTCACACGCACCGGCAAGCACGGCCTGCCGCTCATTCTTGGCGGCGACTGGAATGACGGCATGAATCTTGTTGGCGTGAAGGGCGAGGGCGAAAGTGTATGGCTCGGCTGGTTCCTTGCCTATACGCTCAAGCAATTCATTCCAATTGCTCAATCGCGTGAGGACCCCGCGCGCGCGGAACGCTGGCAGGCGCATGTGGAAAGCCTGACCAAAGCCCTCGACCGCGATGGCTGGGATGGCGAATGGTATCGCCGCGGTTTCTATGACAATGGCGCACCGCTCGGCTCCAAGGACAGTGACGAATGCCGCATCGATGCCATCGCGCAGTCCTGGAGCGTACTGTCGGGCGTTGCCGATCCCAGACGTGCCGAACAGGCTATGGCCTCGCTCGAAAAATACCTGCTGGACGACGGGGAAGGCGAGTTGCTGCGTCTGTTCACGCCGCCTTTCGACAAGACGGTACAGGAGCCGGGCTATATCAAGGGCTACCCGCCCGGCGTTCGCGAAAATGGCGGCCAATATACCCATGGTGCGACCTGGGCCATTCTGGCGCTGGCGCGCATGGGCAAAGCGGCGGAAGCATGGCGGCTGTTCTCGCTCATCAGCCCGATCAGCCATGGCCGCAACCCGGATGTCTACCGCGTTGAACCTTATGTGATCGCCGCCGATATCTATTCCGTTGAGCCGCGTCGCGGGCAGGGCGGTTGGACCTGGTATACCGGATCGGCGGGCTGGTTCTATCGGATTGCGACTGAGGGAATCCTTGGCGTGACCAGGCGCGGCGACCGCCTGCATCTCGACCCGGCGCTGCCGCCGGAATGGGATGGATACGAGGCAAGCTTACGCTTTGGCGATGCTCTCTACCGTGTCAAGATTATCACCGGTGCAAAGAGCAAAGCCCTCCGGTTGAATGGCCGCAAGCTCACAAAGCCGGATGACGGCGTACCGATCAAACCGGACGGCGAACATGAAATTGTCATGGAGCTTCCCAAAAACCAGTGAAGCATTTAAAAAGGCGGGCGAAACCCGCCTTTTTTGCTGCGCCCGGTGTTAAGGGCTGCGGCGCTTATGGAATGGAGGCCGTCATGGCCAGAACTGATATTGCGCGACGCGTGTATAACCACGCATGGAAGCTCGATCCGATTGTCCGCAGCCTGCTGGACACGGATTTTTACAAGCTCCTGATGTTGCAGATGATCTGGGGTCTTTATCCCAAGGTGAACGCGACCTTCTCGCTAATCAACCGCACGACTTCCGTGCGCCTGGCCGACGAGATCGATGAGGGGGAGCTGCGCGCCCAACTCGATCATGCGCGCACATTGCGTTTCTCCAAGAAAGAAATGATCTGGCTTGCAGGTAATACCTTCTATGGCCGCAAGCAGATTTTCCAGCCGGAATTCCTTAACTGGCTGCCTGATTTTCAACTGCCGGAATATGAATTGCGCCGCCGCGATGGCCAGTATGAGCTGCATTTTCATGGGCCATGGACGCACACCACCATGTGGGAGATTCCGGCGCTTGCCATCATCAATGAATTGCGCTCGCGCGCGGCCATGAAAAATCTCGGGCCATTCTCGCTTGATGTGCTCTACGCTCGTGCCAAGGCCAAGATGTGGAGCAAGGTCGAACGATTGCGCAAGCTGCCAGACCTCAAGGTCTCGGATTTTGGCACCCGCCGCCGCCATTCTTTCCTCTGGCAGCGCTGGTGCGTCGAGGCGTTGAAGGAGGGTATTGGCGACGCCTTCACCGGCACCTCCAATGTACTGCTGGCCATGGATACCGATCTGGAGGCGCTTGGTACCAATGCCCATGAACTGCCGATGGTGCTGGCGGCCCTTGCAAAGACAGACGACGAATTGCGCAGCGCGCCCTACCGCGTGCTTCAGGACTGGAACCGCTATTATGGCGGCAATCTCCTGATCGTGTTGCCCGACGCCTTTGGAACAGCTGCCTTCCTGCGCAATGCGCCTGACTGGGTCGCTGACTGGACCGGCTTTCGTCCCGACAGCGCGCCTCCCATCGAAGGCGGCGAGCGTATCATCGAATGGTGGAAATCGCGGGGCAAGGATCCGCGAGAAAAGCTTCTGATCTTTTCCGATGCGCTTGATGTCGACACCATCGAGGAAACCTATCGCCACTTTGAGGGCCGCGTGCGAATGAGTTTTGGTTGGGGTACCAATCTGACCAATGACTTCGCCGGATGTGCGCCCAACACCATTCATGGCCTCAAGGCTATATCGCTGGTCTGCAAGGTCACGGACGCCAACGGGCATCCGGCGATCAAGCTTTCCGATAATCCGCAAAAAGCAACGGGCGACCCGAAGGAAGTTGAACGTTATCTGAAATTCTTTGGCAATGAAGAGCGGGTAGAGCAACTCGTCAAGGTGTGACGTTTAATCGATATCCGTCACCGATTTGGTGCTCAATCCCGCATTTCGGTGGCCCATGGCGGGTTGGCGCCCGCGCGTGAAACCGTGATCGCCGCTGCCCGGACTCCCAGAGCGACAGCTGCATGAATCTGGTCCTCGTCCAGATTGGCGATGGCCTGTTTGTCCAGCAGGCCCTGCACGTGCAGGCTGGCCAATATGCCGGCATTGACCGTATCGCCCGCCCCGACTGTATCCACCACATCCACCTTGACGCCCGGAACCCGTACGCTTGCATTGGCGCTATAAGCGTCGGCCCCATGAGCTCCCTTGGTGATGACGATGAGCTTTGGCCCAAGCTTGAGCCATTCACCTGCAATCTCGTCATGGCTACCCTTTTCGCCGAACCAGTCGAGATCCTCGTCCGACAGCTTCACGATATCGGCCAACGCGATCATGCGCTTCATGCGCGCCAGATGCTTTTCGCGGTCGTTGATGAAGCTCGTGCGGATATTGGGATCGAGGAACATGACGCGCTTTGACGCTTCGCGGATCATCAGCGTTTCATAGATATTGCCGCACGGTTCCGAAATCAGGCTGATGCAGCCAAAAAGCATCGCCTTGACTGTGTCATCAATGAGCGGCATGTCGTCTTTGGACAGCATGCGCCCGGCTGTGTTCTCGTCGTAAAACGCATAGCGCGCCTGCCCCTCGATCAGCCGCACGAAAGCAAGCGTAGTCGGTCGGTCGGAGATTGCCGCGAAGGAATAATCGACATTGGAGCGTGCGAGTGTATCGCGCAAAATCTCGCCCAGAAAATCCGAAGAAAGACCGGAAAAGAAGCCAGTCGGGACATCCAGCCTGCCCAGCGCGATAGCTGTATTGAATACCGAGCCGCCTGCGAAAGGCATAAAAGCCGTTGCGCCTTCCGCAGTTTCGCGCGGCAGCATGTCGATCAGGGCTTCACCGCAGCAAAGGATCATCGCCGGTCCTTTCATCTCCCTATTATCAGACGTGCTGGCCGCCATTGATATGAATTTCCGATCCTGTCACATAAGAGGAGGCTTCGTTGCACAGGAAATAGATGGTTTCCGCCACTTCTGATGTTTTGCCAAGGCGGCGCATCGGCAATTGTTCGACCAGCTTGTCGGTGCCTGGCGACAGGATCGCAGTATCGATCTCGCCCGGCGCGATGGCGTTGACGCGAATGCAGTGCGGGCCGAAATCCGAGGCCATCTCGCGGGTCAGCGCGGCAAGCGCCGCCTTCGATGTCGCATAGGCCGTGCCTGCGAAGGGGTGCACGCGGCTTCCGGCGATGGATGTGACATTGACCACCGAGCCTTGCGCGGCCTCCAGCTCCTTGAACAGACCCCGCGCCAGCATGATGGGGGCCATGAGGTTCACCTGAAAAACATCGCGCCATGTCGCCATTGGCGTTTCCAGCGAGTTCATGCGGCGACCGCCCTCGCCTTTGGGTGAAATACCCGCATTATTGACCAGCGCATGCAGCTTGCCGCCATTGTCTTCCAACCTGCGGCGAATTTCAGCGATGGCCTTGCCGATGTCTTCCTGATCGGCAAGATCGACCTTCACATGATCTTCCGGACCGGCAGGCCATGGGCAGTTCTCCGCGAAATCCTGCCGCGAGCAGGTGATGACGCGCCATCCCGCGCGCGAAAACCGTTTCACCGTTGCATGGCCAATGCCACGGCTTGCGCCTGTCAGGACCAGTGTTTTGCGCTCCGCATCCGATTTGGGAGCATCGGACTGGGACATATCGTTATTGGAAACTGTGGACATGACAACCTCACTCTCAATCCCTGCATAGACTAAGCCGCGCGGGATTTCGAGTGGATTTAACGAAGATCGACCCAGCCTGCCTCACTAAAGCATATCTCCCAAAAGCGGGAACCGGTTTTGGGTTAAAGACATGCGAAAGAACAAAGATTTAAAGCGCGTCGCATGATTACCATTAAACGCGATGCGTCTTAGACCGCGAGATCGGGCTGGCTACTGCGGCTGGCCCGAACACTTATTGCGAATTACCCATGATAATGTCGAGCAGCGTTGTTGATTTGCGCTGTTGCGGCTCGCTCCCTATATTGGCGGGCGGCATGGGTCGATTATCGTTGGCGCTGACTGGATAATTGGCTGGTGTACCCTGTTTCTGGCCCTGTTGCTGGATTGAATTTCGCGTGGGCGAATCCGGCGCGGGCGGCCAGTAACCGTCATCGCCATTGCCCGCGATGGGCTGATTGCCATAGCCGTCCTGCGACATCAGGCCCGGATCGTAAGGCGCATTCGGATCGATCCCGTCATTGCCGCCGGGCAATACATCCTGAATCTCGTAATGCCCGGGCAGTTCCATGATGGGAACGCCCTTATGGGCTTCCTTCATGAAGGTTTTCCAGGCTGTTACCGGCAGGCCCGATCCGAAGACGCGCTTCATGGCTTTGCCGTCATCATTACCGAACCAGACGCCGGTGGTGAGGTTGGCGGTATAACCAATGAACAAGGCATCGCGGAAATTCTGGCTGGTGCCGGTCTTGCCCGCCGCGGGCCAGCCGAAAGCGGCACGTCTGGCGGTTCCGTCTTCGACAGTGCGACGCAGCATGGCGTTCATCATGCCAAGATTGCGCTCACTGATGACACGCGGGCCGACGCCATCCTGCTTCTGATAAAGCACATTGCCCTGCGAATCCGTGACCTTCGTGATGAAGTAGACCGGCGCGCGATAGCCGCCATTGGCAAAAGGCACATAGGCGTCGGTCAGTTCGAGAAGCGTTACTTCCGATGTGCCGAGCGCAAGCGAGGCGTTGGGCGTCAGCTTCGACTGCACGCCGAGCCGGTGCGCGGTGTCGACTACTGTCTGCGGGCCGACTTCCATAACAAGCTGGGCGGAAACGGAATTGAGCGAGTGGGAAAGCGCAGTTGCAAGCGTCACCGGCCCCATATATTTGCCGCTATCGTTGCTTGGCGTCCATTTTCCGATGCGTATCGGCGCGTCATTGCGGATTGAATCGGGCGTGCGTCCCTGTTCCAGCGCGGAAAGATAGACGAAGGGCTTAAAAGCGGAAGCGGGCTGGCGATGGGCGTCGGTTACGCGGTCGAACTGGCTTGCCGCATAATCATAGCCGCCCACCATGGCGCGCACCGCGCCGGTATTGTCGATGGAAACAAGCGCACCCTGGCTGACATTCATCTTCTTGCCGTTTTCCAAAATCTGATCCTTGATCGCACCTTCAGCAGCCTCCTGAAGATTGAGATCGACCGTCGTCTGGACCGTGATGTCATCGCGAGCTTCGCCGATCAGATCGGGCAGTTCGGAAACCACGCGGTCGGCGACATAATTCTCCGATCCTTGCCAGTAGGATGGAGCGCGGGTGGGCGGCTCGCTTTCCGCGATAGCCAACTGCCTGTCATCGATCATGCCTTCCTCGCGCATTGCGCCGAGAACGACCCTGGCGCGCGCGGCAGCCGCCTCCGGGTCACGCGCGGGCGAAAGGCGCGACGGTGCTTTGAGGAGACCGGCCAGGGTGGCCGCTTCCATCAGGTTCACGTCCTTGGCAGATTTGCTGAAATAACGTCGTGACGCGGCATCGACGCCATAGGCGCCCGAACCGAGATAGACCCGGTTGAGATACATTTCGAGTATCTGGTCTTTGCTGTATTTGTGCTCAAGCCAGAGGGCGAGCATGACTTCCTGAACCTTTCGCTCCAGCGTGCGTTCGGGCGAAAGGAACAGGTTCTTGGCAAGCTGCTGCGTGAGTGTCGAGCCGCCCTGTACGGTGCGGCCCGATGCGATATTGGTGACGACCGCGCGCGCCAGACCGATCGGATCAATGCCGAAATGCGAATAGAAACGGCGGTCCTCGATGGCCATCACGGCTTGCGGAATAAAGGACGACATTTCATGCAGGCCGACGGCCTGTCCGCCGGTCGTGCCGCGATTGGCGATCAGATTGCCGTTCACATCGACGATGCGTACATTGGGCGGCCGGTCGGGAATGGCCCAGTCGGTTGTGGGTGGCATTTTGGCTGCGAAATAAACCAGCATTCCAGCGAAAGCGATACCACCCCACAGGCCAAGCACCAAACACCAATAGATTGCGCGGCGCGCAAAGCCGAAAAATCCCCCGTGTTTTGTCTTTTTGCTGCGACGCGAGCCGCGCGGCCTGCGATCTTTCGGCGGCTTTCCTGCCTGTGGCGTTCTGGCCATGCGGTCCCCCTCATCAACGGTGAACATGTCTTCGTCTGCTTGCCGAGCTTTCCCGAAGGTAGGTTCGATACGTTCTTTTCTGCCGCCTCGCGAAGCCATATCTGCTCAGATCCGCCCACCACTCGCAGGTCGCCTCGATGAATGAGACCCGCCTTTATCAAACTTACACGCACATATTGAGGGCGCTGTAACCGCCTGAAGGGTAAATGCGGCAGTTTAAAGGGGCGTAAACCCGATGCAGATAAATTGTCTCGAATATTTCAGTAAAAAGAAAAGGCCCCGCATTGCGGGGCCCTTTATCAAGATCGGTTTGAGCCAGATCAGAACTTATACGCGAGGCCAAGACGAACGTCGTGGGTCTTGAACTTGTTCTCGACGTCGTAACCGGTGTCGAAGTCATAATCCTTATTACCGTAATCGGTGTAACGGTATTCAAGCCGCAGGATGACATTGTCGGTCGCCGCATAGTCGATACCGCCGCCAATGGTCCAGCCAGTGTGCGTCTTGCTTTCGGAGTAGCCGACGAAATCCACGCCATCTGTAGCCGAGATCGAGTTCTTGATGCTGCCGAATGCCACACCGCCTGCGATGTAAGGCAGGAAGCGATCAAAGGCATAACCGGCGCGAGCGCGCACGGCACCCGACCAGCGCAGCTTGCTGTCGAGGCTGGTAGTAATGCCCTGATCGGTTTCGGAATAGCCGTCTTCAAGGTCATTGTAGGTTACGTCAGCGTCGATACCCAGAATGAAATTGTTTCCAACATCAAAATTATAGCCGCCATAGATACCGCCAAGAAAGCCGTCGGGCTTGACCTCGAGGTAATCTACGCCGTCGCTGAATTCTGACTTGCCCCATCCATAGCCGATCTGGCCACCGATATAGGCGCCTTCCCACGAGAAGGCAGGAGGAAGAATAACCGGTGCGGGCTCTTCCTGAATGATAGCATCAGCCGCCTTGGCGCCGGTTGCGGCGAGAAGAGCGACAGTCGATGCGAGAAGCAGAGCTTTGATCTTCATGATGGTCCTCCAAGGGAAAATGTTACCCCTAATATAAGCGAATCCTCAAAAGAGTCTGTAGCAAGCAGGACACACCTGCCACTTTGTGACAGGTCTATTACATAAGCCCCTTACGATTGAAGGAAAGATTTGTGCGTTGCAAAGCTGTCCGCCAGCGCGATCAGTGCTGTAATTTCTGACAATCCCACGCTATAAGCGGCCAGGGTGACACAAGCATTTCCGGCTGAAAAGTGAACTGCCCTGAAGGAGAAAAACAGATGGGTGGAGGCGCGGGGGCTGCACGTCGTATCGACTGGGTCGATATAGCCAAGGGCATCTGCATTATCTTCGTGGTTATGATGCATTCTACGCTTGGCGTGGAAAAAGCGGCTGGGGCTCAGGGCTGGATGCATTATGTCGTCGCCTTCGCCAAGCCTTTCCGTATGCCGGATTTCTTTTTGATCTCAGGCCTGTTTCTCAGCCTCGTCATCGACAGGCCGTGGCGGCGCTATCTCGATCGCAAGGTCGTGCATTTTCTTTATTTCTATATTCTCTGGCTGACGATCCAGTTTGCCTTCAAGGCGCCAGGCATTGCCAGTGAAGCAGGCATCTCCGGCGTCGTGAATGCTTATCTCATGGCCTTCATAGAGCCGTTTGGAACGCTCTGGTTCATCTATATCCTTCCTGTTTTCTTCATTGCGACGCGGCTTTTGAAGCGGGTGCCGGTGGGGATTACTTTCGCTGCGCTGGCTTTTCTGGAAATCCTGCCGATCCATACAGGCTGGGTCATGGTGGATGAGTTCTGCTCGCGCTTCGTCTACTTTTTTGCGGGCTATGCCTTTGCGCCTGCGATCTTCCGTATTGCCGACTGGCTGCGCCAGCGGCCACTAATCGGGATTGCCGGTCTGCTTGTCTGGAGTGTCGTCGAGGTGAAGCTTGTCTTCATGCCAGTGCCGGAGAGCCTTGCTTTCCTCATTCCACCTGCTGCCGATCTTCTGGATGGGCGCGGAGCGGTGAGCGACCTGCCGATCATGTCGCTTCTGCTCGGAATTGTTGGTGCATTGGCGATTATTTCGGTCTCGTCCCTGCTTGGTCTGCTTGCGGAAAAAAACTGGCTGCACAGGGGGCTGAGCTGGCTCGGAGCACATTCGATCGTCGTCTATCTCGCCTTCTTCCTGCCGATGGCCATTGCCCGGACAGTCCTGTTGAAACTCGGTATCGGCGATATAGGCACGGTCTCTCTGCTGACGACAGCCAGCGGCGTGATAGGCCCGGTCATTCTTTATGGTCTCATCCAGTGGACCGGCTACGGGCAGTTTCTGTTCCGTCGACCGGCCTGGGCTTATATTGACGCGATGCCGCAAAAGAAAACGGCGGCCACTGCCGCCGTTTAAACTGTTAACTATGGGAGAATATGTCGGTTTCCGGCCAGCCCATGAGATCGAGTTCCGAACGGGTTGGCAGGAACTTGAAGCAGGCTTCGGCCTGCTTTGTGCGGCCATCGCGCTCAAGACGCTGTTCCAGGACAGCTTTCAGACGATGCAGATAGAGCACGTCGGAAGCGGCATATTCGAGCTGCGCCGGCGATAGTGTTTCCGCCGCCCAGTCGGAGGACTGCTGCTGCTTGGAAATGGAAACGTCCAGAAGCTCACCGCAAATTTCCTTGAGACCGTGCCGGTCCGTATAGGTTCGGGTGAGCTTCGATGCGATCTTGGTGCAGAACACCGGCTGCGGCATGGTACCGAAGGCATGCGCCAGTACCGCCAGGTCGAAACGGCCGAAATGAAAAATCTTGGTGATCGAACGGTCTTTCAGAAGCTTCACCAGATTGGGAGCTTTCTTCTGTCCAGCCTCGATCTGGATTACGTCCGCAGTGCCGTCACCGGGCGAAATCTGCACCACGCAAAGCCGGTCGCGATGGGGGTTGAGACCCAGCGTTTCGGTATCGATGGCAACCGCATCCACCTGATAATTGTCGAGGTTCGGCAGGTCGTTCTTGTGAAAACGGATAGTCATTTATTCTTCCTTGTTTGGCCGCGATAGCGACCATGATATGCGCCCTACCTGGCAGCGATAGCCGCCATAATTCGGGCCCATGAGCGCTGCCCCTTATGAAAGGAGTTCAGTTCGTATTTTTCGTTTGGCGAATGGATGCGGTCATCTTCCAGGCCGAAACCGACCAGCAGCGATTCCATGCCGAGGAACGTGTCGAAATCGCCGACGATCGGGATCGAGCCGCCCATGGCGATCAGCACGGCAGGCTTCGGCCATTCGTCTGAAAGCGCGTCCTTGGCCTTCGAAACGAGCGGCGAGTCGTATGGCAGCTGGATGGCAGGCGAACCACCATGCGGATGGAATTCCACCGAGCAGTCAGCCGGAATCCGTTCCTGCACGAAAGCGCGGAAGGCTTCGCGGATTTTTACCGGATCCTGTTTATGCACAAGGCGGAACGAAACCTTGGCGGAAGCCTCCGCCGCAATGACGGTCTTGAAGCCTTCGCCGGTGTAGCCGCCGGTGATGCCGTTCACTTCCGCCGTCGGGCGTGCCCATGTCAGTTCAAGGACGCTGCGGCCCTTCTCGCCGGACGGAATCGACAGGCCGATCGGGCCGAGGAAATTTTCCGCTGTGCGACCGAGACCTTCCCATGATTTGAGAATCTGAGTCGGCGTTTCTTCCACGCCTTCGTAGAAACCCGGAACTGTCACGCGTCCGGTTTCGTCGTGAAGATCGGCCAGAATCTTGCTTAGAATGTGGATCGGATTTGCTGCAGCGCCACCGAAGAAGCCCGAATGCAGGTCGCGGTCGGCTGCCTTGATGACGATTTCCTCGCCGACGAGGCCGCGCAGGCCAACGCTGATGGCAGGCGTTTCAGCATCCCACATGGCGGTGTCGCAGACAAGCGCCACATCGGCTTTTAGCTCTGCCTTGTTGGCATCGAGGAAAGGCTTCAGCGATGGTGAGCCGGATTCTTCCTCACCTTCGAACAGGAGCGTCACCTTGACCGGCAGCGTGCCGTTGACGGCCTTATAGGCGCGGCAGGCCTCTACGAAGGTCATGAGCTGGCCCTTGTCATCGGACGTGCCGCGTCCGGTCAGAATCTTGCGGCCGCTGCCCATGTCCTTGATCGCCGGAGCGAATGGATCGTTTTCCCACAGGTTCAGCGGATCGACCGGCTGCACGTCATAATGACCGTAGAACAGCACATGCGGCGCGTCCGGTGTGGCACCTTCATGATGGGCAACCACCATCGGATGACCGGGCGTATCGCGCACGCTGGCGTCGAAACCGATCGAGTTCAGGTCCTCTACCAGCCATTCTGCTGCCTTGCGGCAATCAGCCTTGAAGGCCGGATCGGTGGAAATTGACTTGATCCGCAGGAGATCGAACAGATGGTCAATGCTTTTGTCGAGATTGGCATCGAGATGGCCGAGAACTTTGTCGAGGTTGGACGTGGGATGCGTGGACATGGGATTTGCCTGCCTGCGATTCATGAAACTGGCGGCAGACTACAACCAGAGCCTTCAAGAAGAAACCCGGTGCGCCCGTTGTGAACTTCATTTGCGCGGACCATCAAGGAAAAATGGTGTAAAAATGATTGACCGTTGTGGTGAGGGTATACCACAACGGCCATATCACTATACTCAAAGCGGCAGCCCGGAGAGGGGAATGAGGCTGCCGCATCATCCGGTATCCAACGGGGGACGGGTTGGAACACCGGCGATCGACGAACTGTCGATGATTAGGATTTGGCCCTTCAAAAGTGGCTATTCAAGGGCACGGAAGATTACAAATCTGTAACAAAAACGTTATTAACGTGATGAGACTTGAAGTCTGCAGATCGCGCGATCCGCGCCTTTCAAGTGGATGGCGCAGCCCTCTGCCACTGCGTCGGTTTTCTTTGCGTCCGCTTTGCTTTAAGCCTTGAAACAAATTTCAGCAAAAGTGCGTAGCGGTTTTGCGCCCGGACTCCGAAATTGCGTAAGGACCAGGAACAGGCATGAAACAAGGCGATCATCTCTTTCTCGTTGACGGCTCTGGCTATATTTTCCGCGCCTATCATGCCCTGCCGCCGCTGACCCGCAAGTCGGATGGCCTGCCGGTGGGCGCGGTCGCAGGTTTCTGCAACATGCTCTGGAAGCTGCTCAAGGACGCACGCAATACGGATGTGGGTGTGGCTCCCACACATTTCGCGGTTATTTTTGACTATTCGTCAAAGACGTTCCGCAATGAGCTTTATCCCGAATATAAGGCCAATCGCACGGCTCCGCCCGAAGATCTCATTCCCCAATTCGGCCTTATCCGGCAGGCGACCCGCGCCTTCAATCTTCCCTGCATCGAAAAACAGGGTTTTGAAGCCGACGATCTGATCGCAACCTATGCCCGCCTTGCCGAGCAGGCGGGCGGCGATGTCACCATCGTTTCGTCTGACAAGGACCTCATGCAACTCGTGACGCCACTAGTGTCCATGTATGACGGCATGAAGGACAAGCAGATTTCCATTCCCGAAGTCATCGAGAAATGGGGCGTTGCCCCGGAAAAGATGATCGATCTGCAATCGCTTACTGGCGACAGCACCGATAATATCCCCGGAATTCCCGGCATCGGTCCGAAAACGGCGGCGCAATTGCTCGAAGAATATGGTGATCTTGATACGCTGCTGGCTCGTGCGAGCGAGATCAAGCAGAACAAGCGCCGCGAGAATATCTTAGCCTTTGCCGATCAGACCAAACTTTCGCGACAGCTTGTCACGCTCAGGACGGACGTTCCACTCGACGTTCCGCTTGATGCACTGGTGTTGGAGCCTCAAAACGGGCCGCGGCTGATCGGTTTTCTCAAGACGATGGAATTTACCACGCTCACCCGCCGCGTGGCCGAGGCAACCGATACGGATGCGTCGGCGGTCGAGCCATCTCATGTCGAGACCGAATGGGGCGCGGATGCCCACGGCCCCGATATCGATGTGCCGGAAGGAGAGACATCGCAAGCTGCATCTGTTGGCGCTCATGCCGCAGCCGATGGCTATACGCCGCTTGATTTGGCGCAAAAGCGGGCATCGGATGGATTGGCGGAAAAGATCGACACAAGCGTCTATACCTGCATTCGCGATCTTGGAACGCTGAATCAATGGCTGGCCGAGGCGGTCGAAAATGGCCTTGTCGCTTTCGATACGGAAACGAACTCGCTCGATCCGATGCAGGCGGGACTGATCGGCTTTTCGCTGGCGCTTGCTCCGGGCAAGGCGGCCTATATCCCGCTTCAGCATAAGTCCGGTGCTGGCGACCTGCTTGGCGGCGGGATGGTCGAGGGGCAGATTCCGCTTGGTGAAGCGCTTGCTGCCCTGAAGCCGGTGCTTGAGGATCCGTCTGTCCTCAAGATCGCGCAAAACATGAAGTATGACTGGCTGGTCATGCGCTGCCACGGCATCAATGCCGTTGCTTTCGACGATACGATGCTGATCTCCTATGTGCTGGACGCAGGTGTTGGCGGGCACGGCATGGACCCGCTGGCGGAGCGCTGGCTCGGACATACAACAATTCCCTACAAGGACGTGGCGGGTAGCGGCAGAAGTGCCGTGACCTTCGATATGGTCGATATCGACCGCGCCACGGCCTATGCGGCGGAAGATGCAGATGTCACCCTTCGTCTCTGGCAGGTACTCAAGCCGCGTCTGGCGGCAGAAGGACTGATGTCGGTCTATGAACGGCTCGAACGCCCGCTGGTCGATGTGCTGGCGCGCATGGAAGAGCGCGGCATCTCGGTTGACCGACAGGTTCTCTCGCGTCTTTCCGGTGATCTGGCGCAGGCCGCCGCAGCTTTCGAGGACGAAATTTACGAGTTGGCGGGCGAGAAATTCACCATCGGTTCGCCCAAGCAGCTCGGGGATATTCTGTTCGGCAAGATGGGATTGCCGGGGGCTTCCAAGACCAAGACCGGCCAATGGTCCACCTCCGCGCAGGTATTGGAAGACCTTGCCGCCGCAGGCCATCCGCTGCCGCGCAAGATTGTTGACTGGCGTCAGCTTACAAAGCTGAAATCCACCTACACCGACGCGCTGCCGGGTTTCATCAACCCGCAAACCAAGCGCGTTCACACGTCCTATGCGATGGCGTCGACCTCGACCGGTCGGTTGTCGTCATCCGATCCAAACTTGCAGAATATTCCGGTGCGCACCGCCGAAGGCCGCAAGATCAGGACCGCTTTCATTGCCGAACCAGGCAACAAGCTGATTTCTGCCGACTATAGTCAGATCGAACTGCGCGTATTGGCTCATGTGGCGGATATTGCGCAATTGAAACAGGCCTTTGCCGACGGCGTCGATATTCACGCCATGACGGCATCGGAAATGTTCGGCGTGCCGGTGGAAGGGATGCCGTCCGAGGTGCGCCGTCGTGCCAAGGCGATCAATTTCGGCATCATCTATGGTATTTCCGCCTTCGGTCTTGCCAATCAGCTTTCGATTCCGCGCGAGGAGGCGGGTCAATATATACGCACCTATTTCGAGCGCTTCCCTGGCATCAAGGATTATATGGAAGCGACCAAGGCTTTCGCCCGCGAACATGGTTATGTCGAAACCATCTTCGGTCGCCGCGCCCATTATCCCGACATCAAGGCATCCAATGCGCAGGTGCGCGCCTTCAACGAACGTGCGGCCATCAATGCGCCCATTCAGGGATCGGCGGCTGACATTATCCGCCGCGCCATGATCCGCATGGAAGACGCGTTAGCGGCAGAAAGACTCGCCGCGCGCATGTTATTGCAAGTGCATGACGAACTGATCTTTGAAGTACCGGAAGAGGAGGTGGAGAGAACCATCCCCGTGGTGCGCCATATCATGGAAAATGCGGCCATGCCCGCAGTATCGCTTACCGTGCCATTGCATGTCGATGCGCGTGCGGCGCATAACTGGGATGAGGCACATTAGGGGCTGACCCGGTTGACCTGAGCGGCCCGACCCTATAGGAAAAGCGCAATTCTGTTGCTTCGGTAGTCGCCGGCGGGTCGTGAACATTGGGTTTGCGGCCAATGGGTATGCGGCTTGAGAAGCTTTTGTGAAAGTCATTCATGTCTCTGCCCGAAACCATCGCTCCGGCTCTTTCCGGGGCAATAGCCGCTCGCGGTTATAATACGCTCACCGCTGTCCAGAATGCCGTTCTGGCTCCCGAAACGCTTGATGCCGATCTGCTCGTTTCCGCGCAGACCGGCTCCGGCAAGACCGTTGCATTCGGTCTTGCCATGGCTTCCACCATCCTTGGTGATGAACTGCGCTTCGGTAATCCCGAAGCCCCGCTTGCCATAATTATCGCGCCGACGCGCGAACTGGCGCTTCAGGTGCGCCGCGAACTGGAATGGCTTTATGCCGATACCGGCGCGCGGATTGCTTCCTGCGTTGGCGGCATGGATATTCGCACTGAACGCCGGGCGCTGGAACGCGGTTCGCATATCGTCGTCGGCACGCCGGGACGCCTGCGCGACCACATCACTCGTTCGGCGCTCGACATGTCGGCGCTGCGGGTTGTCGTGCTCGATGAAGCCGACGAAATGCTTGATATGGGTTTCCGCGAGGATCTGGAGTTTATTCTCGGTGAAGCTCCGGCGGATCGCCGCACGCTGATGTTCTCCGCAACGGTGCCAAAGCCGATTGCCCAGCTTGCCAAGCGTTTCCAGAATAATGCGCTGCGCATTTCGGCCGCTGGTGAAGCGGGGCAACACGCCGACATCGATTATTTTGCTATGCCGGTTCCGCCGCATGAGCGCGACCATGCGGTCATCAACACACTGCTTTATTACGATGCGCAGAACTCCATCATTTTCTGTTCCACCCGCGAAGCGGTGAAACACATGGCAAGCCGCCTTTCCAATCGCGGTTTTGCTGTGGTGGCGCTATCGGGCGAGTTGAGTCAGGCCGAGCGCAACAATGCGCTCCAGTCGATGCGCGACGGGCGCGCCCGCGTCTGCGTGGCAACGGACGTTGCCGCGCGTGGCATCGATCTGCCCAATCTCGATCTGGTCATTCATGCCGATCTTCCGACCAATGCCGAGACGATGCTGCACCGCAGTGGTCGTACCGGGCGCGCGGGCCGCAAGGGTACCTGCGTGCTGGTTGTACCTTTCTCACGCCGTCGTATTGCAGAACGCCTTCTGCATATGGCGAAGCTCGACGCGCAGACAGTGCCGGCCCCTAGCATCGCAGCCGTTCAAGCTAAAAACAATGAGCGCATTCTCAACGGCGAAGCCTTCAATCAGCCGGTTGAAGAGGAGCATCAGGACCTGCTCAAGGCGCTTCTGGAGCGCTATACGCCGGAGCAGCTTGCCGGGGCCTATCTCAATCGCGAACTTTCGCTTGCACCCGCACCGGAAGAATTGTCCGATGCGCCGGTTCATCCGATCGGCGGTAAAAGACTCCATGATCGCTTTGAGAAAAACGATCGTTTCAACCGCCGCGAACAAGGCGAGCCGGGCGAGCGTTTCGACCGCAACGCCCGCTTCGATGGCGTGTGGTTCTCGGTTTCAGCGGGCCGCAAGCATCGCGCCGATCCGAAATGGCTGCTGCCGTTGATCTGCAAGGCTGGCGACGTGTCCAAGCGCGATGTTGGTTCGATCAAGATATTCGACAACGAAACCCGCTTTGAAATTTCAGCTTCCAAGGCTGATGAGTTCCGTCGATCGGTCGAAGAACGCGGCACCGGCGAAAAGGGTCTGGTGATCCGTACGGCTGTGGCAGGCGCTGGCGGTGACGCTGCTCCGCGCGAGGGCAAGGGTAGCTTCAAGCCGCGCGGCGACAAGTTCAAGGGCGACTTCAAGAAGCCTGGCAAGAAATTCGACGGCGGCAAAAAGCGCCGCGAAGACTAAGCTGCAATCCAAAAAAAGCCCCGGAAATCCGGGGCTTTTTCGTATCAGACGTCGAGATTGGCGACGCTCAATGCATTGTCTTGAATGAACTCGCGGCGTGGTTCCACCTCATCTCCCATCAGGCGGCTGAAAAGCTGGTCCGCATCGGTCGCATCCGTGACCTTGACCTGTAGAAGCGAGCGTGCATTGGGGTCGAGCGTGGTTTCCCAAAGCTGTTCGGCATTCATTTCGCCAAGACCTTTGTAACGTTGCAGCGTCAGGCCCCTACGTCCGGTTGCGAAGATCGCATCGAGCAGCGCCATCGGGCCGGAAAGCGTGTCGACCTTATCCTTGCGGCGCAGCACCGGCGGTTCGGCGAAGACATCCGCCAGCCGTGAAGCAACGCGGTCGATCTGGCGGGCGTCGGCGGAGCCGAGCAGCGCCATGTCGAGAATGGCTATATCCTTCACGCCGCGCACCATGCGCTCAAAACGATAGCCACCATCTTCGGTCGCATGACCCGACCAGCCGCGCTCGGTTTCTTCCGAAATCATATCGAGGCGCTTTGCAACAGTATCGGCAGAGGCCTGGGCTATGACATTGTTGGACGCGGCATCAGGATTAAGAAGCCCGGCAATCGCAGCCTGCTCCACCACGCGGCGATCATAGCGAGTGTGCAGACCGTTCAGAAGCTGGCGCAGCATACGCGCGTCATCAACCAGCGACCACAAATCCGCCGAGGCACGCATTTCACCGCTTCCCAGCTCCAATGTCGCTTCTTCGAGGCCCGTTTCGATGAGGAAATCTTCGAAAGCAGCCTCATCCTTGATATATTGCGAGGACTTGCCGCGCGTCACCTTATAGAGCGGCGGCTGCGCGATATAGATATGACCGCGCTCGATCAGTTCCGGCATCTGGCGGAAGAAGAAGGTCAGCAGCAGGGTACGGATATGCGCGCCGTCGACATCGGCGTCAGTCATGATGATAATCTTGTGGTAGCGTAGCTTATCGGGGTTGAAGCCGTGAGTTTCGTCCTTGCCGATGGAAGTACCGAGCGCCGTAATCAGCGTGCCAACCTGATCTGACGAAATCATCCGGTCGAAGCGTACGCGCTCCACATTGAGGATCTTGCCTCTCAGTGGCAGGATTGCCTGGTTCTGGCGTGAGCGCCCGCTTTTGGCGGAGCCGCCTGCGGAGTCACCCTCGACGATGAAGATTTCCGATTTTGCCGGATCACGCTCCTGGCAATCGGCCAGTTTGCCCGGCAATGAGGTAACGCTAAGCGTACTCTTACGCGTAATGTCCCGCGCCTTGCGCGCTGCTTCGCGCGCGGCTGCGGCTTGAATGACCTTTTCGACGATGATCTTGCCGCCTGACGGATGCTCCTCAAGCCAGGTCGACAGCGCTTCGTTGACGAGGCTTTCCACCACCTGCCGTACTTCCGAGGAAACCAGCTTGTCCTTGGTCTGCGACGAGAATTTCGGGTCGGGCACCTTGACGGAAAGAACGGCGGTCAGTCCCTCACGGCAATCGTCGCCGGTGAGTGTGACCTTTTCCTTCTTGGTCATGCCCGAAGCATCGGCATAGCCCGTCACCTGACGGGTCAGCGCACCGCGGAAACCAGCCAGATGGGTGCCGCCGTCGCGCTGCGGAATATTGTTGGTGAAGCACAGTACCTTTTCATGATAAGAATCATTCCACCACATGGCGACTTCGACGGTCATGCCGTCCTTTTCGCTGCGGATATAGATAGGGTCTTGCAGAAGCGGCTTCTTGCCCTGATCGATATATTTGACGAACTCGATCACGCCGCCGTCATAATGCAGTACCTGTTCGCGCACATCCGCATGACGGTGATCTGCCAGCTTGATGCGAACGCCGGAATTGAGGAAAGCCAGCTCGCGCAGGCGGCGCTCCAGCGTCTCATAGTCGAAATCGACCATGCTGAAAGTGTCGGGTGAAGGCAGGAAGCTGACTTCGGTACCTGTCTCGCTGCCTGCATCGCCTGTGACGGCTAGCGGGGCATCGGCCACGCCGTGCGTAAACGAAATCTCGTGGATTTTTCCGTTACGGCGGATTTTGAGGCGAAGCCAGACGGAAAGCGCATTCACGACCGACACGCCCACGCCATGAAGGCCGCCGGAAACCTTGTAGGAATTCTGGTCGAATTTGCCGCCAGCATGGAGCTGGGTCATGATGACTTCGGCAGCTGATACGCCTTCTTCCTTGTGGATGTCGGTCGGGATACCGCGTCCGTTATCGGTCACGGTGCACGAGCCGTCGGCATTCAGCGTTACGGTAACAAGTGTGGCGTGCCCTGCCAGTGCTTCGTCGATCGCATTGTCGACCGTTTCGTAAACCATGTGATGCAGGCCGGAGCCGTCGTCCGTATCGCCGATATACATGCCGGGACGCTTGCGAACAGCATCCAGACCTTTCAGGACACGAATGGAATCCGCGCCATATTCGGCGGGGGCTTCGGAATTCATCTCTGGAGTCTCGCTCATGAAAATCTTTCGAAAATGCGCCGCGAACGCGGCCTTAAAGCCTGCTGCAATTGCAGCATTAAAAACCCTGTCGAATCACACGACAAACATGGCTTTAATATAGGCGCTTGCGTCTGATTCTCCAAATTTTGCAGCCCAATTTGCCGGGGATTCCGGTGCTTTGGCCACAGAACGGCGATAGCGCTGGCACGGGGCGTCTGGATACGTCACAATTGCCGCTTATATCATCTTGATGGCATTCGAATTTCTTCACATATGAGGAACGCCTGATGGAAGCAGCCGCCGCAATGATGCAGAACTCGACGCCCTTCGTACCGCCTGCGCCACGACCGCGTGACAAGCCTGTCGGGCGTTTCGAGATGATGCGCGTTGTCTATCGTAATCCGCTCGAACTCTGGGGCGAGCCTTCCTATAATGAACCATGGGTCAAGGTAAGCTGGTTCGGCATGAGGACGATCATCGCCAACGATCCGGGGCTTATCCGCCACGTGTTGGTGGACAATGCCTCCAATTATCCGATGTCCGCCATCCGCCAGCGTGTGCTGCGCCCGCTTCTGCGAGACGGTCTCCTGACGGCTGAAGGGCAAGTCTGGAAGCGCTCGCGCAAGGCCATGGCTCCGATCTTCACCCCGCGCCATATCAACGGTTTCGCGCAGACCATGCGCGACCGCTCGCGCCTTTTTGTCGAACGTTACAAGACGTCGGGCACGATTACCGATGTCGCGCATGACATGACGCTTTTGACATACGACATTCTGGCCGAAACGCTGTTCTCGGGCGAGATTGCAGGTGATCCGAACGATTTCGCGCGTCAGATCGACAAATTGTTCGAAACCATGGGGCGCGTCGATCCGTTCGACCTTCTGGGCCTGCCGGACTGGTTGCCGCGCTTCACGCGGCTGCGCGGCCAGCAATCGCTGGGCTTCTTTCGCGAGCTTGTTTCGGAAACCATCGCTCTGCGCAAGGCACGCATGGACAAGGGCGAGGATGTGCCGAACGATTTTCTGACGCTGCTCTTGCGCGCCGAAGGGCCTGAAGGCTTGAGCCGGGCCGAGATCGAGGACAACATCATCACCTTTATTGGTGCGGGTCATGAAACCACCGCCCGCGCACTTGGCTGGACGCTCTATCTGCTTGCCAAGGCACCTCATGAGCGCGAACAGGTCGAGGTGGAAATCGATGGATTTTTCGCACAGGGCGGACGTGATGTGCCATCGCACGAATGGCTGGCGAAATTACCCTTCACCCGCGCTGCCTTCGAGGAGGCGATGCGGCTTTACCCACCCGCGCCTTCGATCAACCGCGAAGCTGCGACCGACGACAGCTATGGCGATCTGAAAATCGAGAAGGGCACCACCATTCTGGTGATGCCCTGGGTCATCCATCGCCACCGGCTTTATTGGGACCAGCCGGATGCCTTCATGCCGGATCGCTTCTGGCCGGAAAACCGCGAGCGGCTCGACCGTTTTCAGTATCTGCCCTTTGGCGCAGGCCCGCGCGTCTGTATCGGCGCGAGCTTCGCATTGCAGGAGGCTGTCATCGCATTGGCTACGCTGCTTGACGGTCGCCGCTTCGACGTGCTGGAAACCACAAAGCCATGGCCGGTGCAGAAGCTGACGACGCAGCCGCAGGGCGGCTTGCCGATGAAGGTGATCAGGCGCTGATGAGCCTCTCGGAGTGCCAGCGGATGTGGTCCTCCATAAAGGTCGAGATGAAGAAATAGGAATGGTCATAGCCCTCGCGCATATTGAGCGTGAGTGGAATACCGGCTTTCTTGCACGCCTCTTCCAGAAGCCATGGGCGTAAGCCCTCATTGAGAAAACCATCCGCCGTACCCTGATCGACAAGAATTTCCGGAAACCGGTATCCGTCCTCAATCAGCAGCGTCGTATCATATGGGCGCCATGCGCGTTCTTCCATGCCCAGATATTTTTCCAGAGCCGGTTTCGACCAGCCAGCCGTCGAAGGCTGAACGATTGGCGCGAAGGCTGACACGGATTTGAAACGGTCGGGGTTTTTCAGCGCAATGGTCAAGGCACCGTGTCCGCCCATGGAGTGGCCGGTGATCGCCTGCCGTGCCATGTCGAGCGGAAACTCTGTTGCGACCAGATCGGTCAGTTCTTGTGTGATGTAGCTGTACATCTGGTAGTTTCGGGCGAAAGGTTCCTGTGTCGCATCGACATAGAAGCCCGCACCCTTGCCGAATTGCCAGTTGTCGGGTTCGTCTGGAATATCGTCGCCGCGTGGACTTGTATCCGGGCAAATGACGGCAATTCCCAGTTCCGCGGCCATTTGGCGATATTCGCCCTTGTCCATCACGTTCTGATGTGTGCAGGTGAGGCCGGAAAGATACCACAGAACCGGCACCGGACCGTCGGCGGCCTGCGGCGGGAGGAAGACGGAAAAGGTCATATCGCACTGGCAGCTTTCGCTCTTGTGGCGATAGACGCCTTGCGTTCCGCCAAAGCATTTTGCGGTCGAAATCGTTTCCATGGACATTTTCTAGCTCCCGAGTGCGACCGCGACATTGACCGATGCGGCGACGAGGACGGTGTTGAAGAAGAACGATACGATGCTATGCAGCAATGTGATTTTTCGCATCGCGGTAGTTGTGACATTCGTGTCAGAAGTCTGGGCCGTCATGCCTATGACATAGGCATAATAGGTGAAATCCCAGCCCGAAGGCTCGGGAGTGCCGGGAAATTCGAAGCCGCCGCGGTGACGGCTCGCATGGCTTGAATCGTCGCCCGCGGGCTCTTCCGGCTGCCAGTAGACATGGGCATAGTGAATGGCCGTCATCATGTGAATCGTGCACCAGCCGAGCGGCACCGAGGCAAGCGTCATGACCAGTGCGAAGATGTCGGCCTTCGGTTGCTGGTTTATGAGGATGAACAGCGAAACAATCGCGACAATGACAGTCGCAAATGTCACCAGAAAGATAATCCAGACCGGCTCGTCGGTGCTGGCCGCGTGCTTTTTCAGATAGGCCGCGGTGAGCTTCGGCAAGGCCGTCATCGCCAGGACCAGATATAGCACGAAAAAGCAGTTTGCCCCGATGACGGGCGCAAGCGGGCTTTTTAGAATCCAGGCAATGATGAAGGCCGCTGCGCCGCCGGCTGCCGCGAGATAAAACGACACATGACGGTGCAGGAGATACATCAGGCTTCTGCTCCCTGCGGTTCGAGCCGCATATCGACGTGCGGAATACCATCTTCCAGATATTCGTCAGAAATCGCAACGAAGCCGAACGAGCCATAGAATTTTTGCAAATGGCTTTGCCCGCCAAGTTCGGCTGGAAGGCCGGGAAAATGCGTCCGCACGAATTCTACCGCTTCTTTCATGAGCCGCTGGCCAAGCTTGTCGCCGCGATAATCGGGCGCCACGACGACGCGCCCGATCTTCACCGGCTTATTTCCTTCCGGCGGCAGAACCCGCAGACTTGCTGCGAGTTCATCACCATCCAGAATACGCAGGTGAAAAGCGCCGATATCCCTGCCGTCGATTTCCGGATAGGGGCATTTCTGTTCGACCACGAAGACATCCATACGCAGCTTCAGCAGAGCGTAAAGCGCACGGGGGGACATGTCATCGAGCACGTCCCACCGGGATATGAGTGCCTTTTCCTGCATCAATATACCACGACAGAACGGATGGATTTGCCTTCATGCATGAGGTCAAAGGCGGTGTTGATTTCGTCGAGCGGCATGGTGTGGGTGATAAGATCATCAATGTTGATCTTGCCTTCCATGTACCAGTCAACGATCTTCGGAACGTCCGTGCGTCCGCGCGCGCCGCCAAAGGCCGTACCCTTCCAGACGCGCCCGGTGACGAGCTGGAACGGACGCGTGGCGATTTCCTTGCCCGCTTCCGCCACACCGATGATGATCGATTCACCCCAGCCGCGATGGCAGCATTCCAGCGCCTGACGCATGACGTCGGTATTGCCGGTGGCATCGAAGGAATAGTCCGCACCGCCATCGGTCAGGTCTTGAATGGCCTGCACCACCTTGTCGTTGCCAATCTCGCGCGGGTTGATGAAGTCGGTCATGCCGAACTTCTTCGCCATTTCCACCTTGGCCGGATTGATGTCCACGCCGATGATCTTGTCCGCGCCGACCATGCGCGCACCCTGAATGACATTGAGACCGATGCCGCCGAGGCCGAACACAACGACATTGGAACCCGGACGAACCTTCGCCGTGTAAATCACTGCACCGATGCCCGTCGTAACACCGCAGCCGATATAACAAATCTTGTCGAAAGGCGCATCTTCGCGCACCTTGGCGACGGCGATTTCCGGCAAAACAGTAAAGTTCGAGAAGGTCGAGCAGCCCATATAATGGAACACTTCACCGCCATCGCAGGAGAAGCGGGTGGTGCGGTCCGGCATCAGACCCTGCCCCTGCGTTGCGCGGATCGAGGTGCAGAGGTTCGAACGCTGGGACAGGCAGGTTTTGCACTGGCGGCATTCGGGCGTGTAAAGCGGAATGACGTGATCGCCCGGCTTGACCGAGGTCACGCCTGCGCCCACTTCGCGCACGATACCCGCACCTTCATGGCCGAGGATCGCCGGGAATTTTCCTTCCGAATCGAGGCCGGAGAGCGTATAGGCGTCGGTATGGCAAATGCCCGTCGCCATGATTTCGACCAGCACCTCGCCAGCGCGGGGTCCCCCGATCTCGACTGTTTCAATGGTGAGTGGCTTTTTTGCCTCCCACGCGACAGCTGCGCGTGACTTCATGACGATGTTTCTCCCTTTCAGTCTATCTTAGTTCAACGCACTCATTTGAGGTAGGTGCGCAGAATCCGCATGATTTCGTCGATTTGCGTATCGGGGTCGGCTTTCGTTTCCTGCGCGAATGTTTCGCGAAAATGACTCTCCAGTACTTCTGCCATCAATCCGTTGGCTGCGCCGCGCAGGGCCGCGATCTGCTGTAACAGGGCCGCGCATTCCGTGCCTGCTTCCACAGCGCGCTCCAGCGCTTCGGCTTGACCGCGAATGCGGCGCAGGCGCATTAGGGCACGCTTCTTGTCTTCCGGTGAATGCGGCATGGAAACTCCCGATTTCCGCAAAATCTATATACTATGGGGGAGTATGTCAATTCTGGACAAGAGCGCCTCGCTCATGCAAACCGCCAAAGCATGTAATCGAAACGGTGAACACTTTTGTCACATCTGCCCGATCTTCCCGTCACCCGCATTCTGCCGCAGCTCGACGCCGCACTTGCCGCACATGCAAGCGCGGTGCTGGTCGCACCTCCCGGCGCTGGTAAAACGACGCTGGTGCCGCTGCATTTCCTAAATGCAAACTGGCGCGGAGATGGGGTGATTGTGCTGCTGGAGCCTCGCCGTCTGGCGGCGCGCGCCGCAGCGCGACGCATGGCATCGCTCCTTGGCGAAGAACCGGGTGAGACGGTCGGCTACCGCATGCGCCTTGAAAGGCGAGTCTCCGCACGCACGAAAATCCTCGTCGTGACCGAAGGCGTCTTTGCGCGCATGATTCTCGATGACCCGGACCTCAGGGGCGTCGCCGCAGTCCTCTTCGATGAGTTCCACGAACGCAGTCTCGATGCGGATTTCGGACTGGCGCTGGCACTGGATGTACAGGCAGCACTGCGCGACGACCTGAAAATTCTCGTCATGTCGGCAACGCTCGACGGTGCGCGCGTCTCATCGCTTCTGGGAGACGCGCCGGTGATCGAGAGTGAGGGGCGTGCTTATCCGGTCGATATCCGTTATCGCGACCGCAGGGCGGATGAGCGCATCGAGGATGGCATGTCCCGTGCGATCCGTGAGGCCCTGGCGGACGAGGCAGGCAGCATTCTGGCGTTTTTACCCGGACAAAGCGAGATTGAGCGGACAGTGCGGCTTCTGGAAGGTCGTTTGCCGGCAAATGTCCATCTCGCACCTCTTTATGGCGCGATGGAAGGCCGGGATCAGGACGCGGCGATCAAGCCTGCACCCGCAGGGTACCGCAAAGTGGTGCTGGCAACATCGATAGCTGAAACCTCCATTACTATTGATGGCGTGCGGGTGGTAATTGATTCAGGCCTTGCCCGCTTGCCAAAATATGAACCGGCCACCGGCCTCACACGCCTTGAAACCGTGCGTACTTCTCGCGCGAGTGCCGATCAACGCGCTGGTCGTGCTGGTCGTACCGAACCGGGTATCGCCATTCGCCTCTGGCATCAGGGACAGACGGCATCTCTCCCCGCATTCTCCCTGCCTGAAATTCTGGAAGCCGATTTGTCTGGCCTTGTTCTTGATGCGGCCGCATGGGGCGTGATCGATCCGGCAACGCTTTCGCTGCTCGATAAACCACCGCTACCTGCCTTAAGGGAAGCCAAAGCGCTGCTTACGCGGCTTGGCGCACTGGATGAAACAGGGCGTCTGACTGCGGACGGCGAAGCGATGCGTTCGCTAGCTCTGCCTGCACGCCTTGCGCATATGGTGGCAGAAGCGGGTAAACGTGGCGAGGCATTGCGGGCCGCAGAACTCGCCATGCTTCTGACCGAGCGTGGCCTTGGTGGTAACGAAACCGACCTCGACACCCGCATGTCGCGTTTTCGCAATGATCGTTCCGACCGTGCGCAGCGCGCCAAAGGACTGGCAAAACGCCTTGCCGCCAATGTGCCGAACAATGGCGAGCCTGCCGGTTCCGGCACTGGTCGGATGTTGATCGATGCTTATCCGGATCGTATCGCCAAAGCACGTGGCCAGATCGGGCAATTTTTGCTGGCCAACGGGCGTGGTGGCGAAGTCGATCCCGGCATTAGCCTCAGCCGCGCATCATGGCTGGTGGTGGCCGATATGTCCGGCAGAGCAGGACGCGCGCGTGTCTTATCTGCTGCTGAAACATCGGAAGCCGAAATCCGCGCCGCGCTTGGCAACAAGATCGAAAGCGGGCGACAGGTCGTCTATGACGCAGAAAAGAATGCACTTCGTGCTCGCGAGGCTGTGCGCATCGGCGCCATAGCGCTTTCCGAGAAACCGCTTGCAGCACCGTCCGGCATCGCTGCGGATGAGGGGGTGATTGCCGCCGTGCGTGAACATGGTCTTGATATTCTGCCATGGAGCAAGGAGGCCAATATTCTGCGCCGCCGTCTCGGCTGGCTCAAACGGGGCCTCGGCGACCCATGGCCATCCATGGACGACGAGCATCTTCAGGAGAAGCTTGAAGACTGGTTATTGCCGTTTCTGACCGGCGAAGCGCAGTTGGACCACATTCCTGGCCATGTCTTGAAAAACGGTCTGATGAGCCTTGTTCCTTTCGATCTGCAACGCAGTGTCGATCGGCTTGCGCCGACCCATTTCGAGGTGCCGACCGGATCGAACATTCCGATTCGCTATGACGCTGAGGAGCCGGTGATTGCCGTGCGCGTGCAGGAGCTGTTCGGTCTTGACGTTCACCCGGCAATTGCCAATGGCAAGGTGCCGCTGCTTCTTGAGCTATTGTCTCCGGCGCATCGTCCTATCCAGATCACGCGTGATCTGCCCGGCTTCT
The DNA here is from genome assembly GCF_019100495.1 of Falsochrobactrum tianjinense. Lineage (GTDB taxonomy): Bacteria > Pseudomonadota > Alphaproteobacteria > Rhizobiales > Rhizobiaceae > Brucella > Brucella tianjinense. Next base: position 456,432 of record NZ_JAHRVA010000001.1, read on the forward strand.
GGAAAGGATCATGGGCCGATGTGCGCACCGACATGCGCGGGCGATATCCGCGGCACGTCTGGCCGGAAGATCCCGCAAAAGCGCACCCCACACGCCGTGCCAAGCCACGCGGGACGTGATCTCCAGCCTGCGACCGGATAACGCAGTTTCCCTTGCACGACTATCTGCCTTGCCGCATAAGGGGCAGACCTTTGGGGGAACCATGCACGCTGAGTTCAACAATCGCGCTTCCAATATTTCGCGTCGCCCGCGTCTTACCACGCTCGTTCGCGTGCGCTGGCTTGCCGTTGCCGGTCAGACGGCGGCGGTCATGCTGGTGGCCCTTTATCTCCAGTTTCCGTTTGCTGTTGGAATCTGTTTCGCACTGATTGCCTGTTCGGCCTGGCTCAACCTCTATCTGGCCTTTCGTTTCCCGACCAATCACAGGCTCAATCCGGCAGCGGCCAGTCTCGTGCTGGCATTCGATATTCTACAGCTCGCAGGACTTCTTTATCTCACCGGCGGATTGCAGAATCCATTCATCATCCTGATGATTGTGCCGGTTATCATTTCGGCCACGTCGCTTTCCGCGCGGCACACGCTTGTATTGGCGCTGCTGGTCGTCGCTTGCACATCCGTGCTGACCATAGAACACGAGCCGCTACCGTGGTATCCCGGCGAAACGCTGAACCTGCCCTTTCTTTTCGTCGTCGGTATCTGGTGCGCCATCATTTCCGCGCTGGGTTTCACCGGGGTCTATGCCTATCGCATCGCGGAAGAGGCGCGCCAGCTCGGCGATGCGTTGAGCGCCGCCGAACTGATTCTTCAGCGTGAACACCACCTGACGGCGCTGGACGGTCTGGCCGCGGCGGCAGCGCATGAACTTGGCACGCCTCTGGCAACAATCGCCCTCGTGGTGAAGGAAATGCAGCGTTCGCATGCCAACGATCCCGGCCTTGCGGAAGACATCGCGCTCCTGCACTCGCAGACGCAACGCTGCCGCGAAATCCTTCTGCGCCTCACCAGTCTTTCCTCCGAAAACGAAGAGCATATGTCGCGTCTTCCGCTATCTTCACTGATCGAGGAAGTGATCGCGCCGCACCGTAATTTTGGTATCGTTATCGACGTGCAGCGGATGGAGGGGCCAAAGCCGGAACCAGTGACACGGCGTAATCCGGGGCTTCTCTATGGCCTCGGCAATCTGGTGGAAAATGCCGTCGATTTTGCGCGCAGCAATGTCAATGTGACGTGGGGCTGGACAGACGCCAGTGTCAGTGTGACCATTCAGGACGATGGCGAAGGGTTCAAACCGGAAATCCTCGACCGCATCGGCGAGCCTTATATGACCAGCCGTGATGCCACCAGAAACGGGGGCGGGCTGGGGCTTGGCCTGTTCATAGCCAAGACCCTGCTGGAACGATCCGGTGCGCAGATCACCTTCCGCAATCGCAATAATCCGGGGCAGGGTGCCGAAGTAAAGGTGATATGGCCCCGCTCTGCCTTTACATCGGTTTGACGGAGACGTTCGCATGACCATACCGCTGGAAATCCAGAGAGCGACCGAGGAGTTCGACAGGTTCCTCGCCACAGCGCGGGACGAAGCGGGACTTGCAACCCGCAACCAGACTTATACGATGGTGGAAGGCGTTCTCGTCACTTTCCGCCGCAGGCTCGACTTTGCTGAAGCGATTCGCTTCGCCGGCATCCTGCCGCCGGTCCTGCGTGCGATCTTTGTTGCGAACTGGGATCTGGACGAAGCGAAGCAACCATTTTTCAGCCGGCAAGTTTTGACAGAAGAAGTGCAGTCTTTGCGTAAGGATCATAATTTTGCGCCTGATTCGGCTATTTCAGACGTAACAAAGGCATTGCGCGCGCATATGGACCAAAAGGAACTCGATGCCGTTCTGGCGCAGTTGCCGCCGCAGGCACGCGATTACTGGGGTATCTCAAGCAACTGAAACAGAACCTGTATCAAATTCTTGTGTTTGGTGCGGGAAATATCCTGAAAATACAAGAACTTGCGTTGGAGGGGCTAATGAACATCTGTTCAAATTGCTTCAAGAATTCAATGGCTATTTGACTTTTTGACGCAGGGGTATCAATAAGGAAAGAAAAATACAGGCAGGAAGCACCCGATGGACGACTTGAAGCAGGAAGACACCGAAGCCATAGGCAACGATCCCACCCTTCTTCTGGTTGATGACGACAAACCCTTCTTGCAGCGCCTTGCCCGCGCCATGGAAAGCCGGGGTTTTCAGGTGACGACTGCAGAATCGGTTGAAGAAGGCATCGCAGCCGCCAGAGTCGCCGCTCCGGCCTATGCGGTCGTGGATATGCGGCTCGGCGATGGTAATGGACTCGATGTCATCGAGGCGATTCGTTCACGCCGTCCCGATACGCGGGCTATCGTTCTCACTGGTTACGGCAATATCGCAACCGCCGTGAATGCCGTGAAGCTCGGGGCGATCGACTATCTCTCCAAGCCTGCCGACGCGGACGAGGTTTTTGCGGCACTCACCCGCAAGCCAGGCGAAAAGGTTGCGCCGCCGGAAAACCCGATGTCTGCCGATCGGGTTCGTTGGGAGCATATCCAGCGTGTCTATGAAATGTGTGAGCGCAATGTTTCCGAAACGGCCCGCCGCCTCAACATGCACCGGCGCACATTGCAGCGCATCCTTGCCAAGCGCGCTCCCCGCTAATCTATTTCGGTCTCGGGCATATCAAAAGGCCGCTATACGCTGCGCCAGAAGCGTGTTCTCTGATTGACTGCTGCGGGAAAGCAGGTGGGTCTTATGGGAAATCACGATTGGCATGGCCACATTCTGTGTCCGTAATTTTTGTGAGGCAATTGCAAGCTCATGGCGTTTGTGGCCAGTTTTTGGCGTGGGAGCGTTGAAAATGGCAATAAAATGGCTGAAATAGGTTTTTTCAATTTACGGTTTACGGCTGGTTAATGATAATTCCGCATCGTGGACAATAAATAATTGATTCGTACCAGCAGTCCGAATGATTCAATCGAGGGGAAATTCATGAATTCTCGCGTCCTGCAACTGACCGCAGCTCTCCTTCTTGGTGGGGCGCTTGCGGGTTGCTCCACGGTTGGCGGCAGTTTTTACACCGCATCCTACTCGTCGGTCCGTGATGCCGGCTATACGATTCCCGCCATTCCGCGTGAGAAAATACCGGCGCAGTATCGCCGCCAGATCGTGAACTACCAGACTGCAGAAAAACCCGGAACGATCGTCGTCAATACGGGCGAAAAGTTCCTTTATTACGTCATGCCCGATGGCAAGGCGATGCGCTATGGCATTGGTGTCGGACGCGAGGGCTTTGGCTGGTCTGGAACGGCACGCGTTGCCATGAAGCGCGAATGGCCGACCTGGACGCCGCCTGCCGCCATGATCAAGCGCCAGCCGGAACTGGCCAAATACCGCACAGGCATGCAGCCGGGCCTGAAGAATCCGCTCGGTGCGCGTGCGCTTTATCTCTTCAACAAAGGTGGTGACACCGGTTATCGCCTGCATGGAACGCCCGAATGGTGGTCGATCGGCAAGTCGATGTCGTCCGGCTGTATCCGCCTGATGAATCAGGACATTCTCGACCTTTATGAACGCACCGAAAAGGGCGCAAAAGTTGTCGTAATTTAATAGAGGCAAGAACCAGAGCATTCCCAGCAAAAGCGAGAAATAGTTTTGCTGGGAATGTGCTCTGAATACAGGGCTTTTGGCCGATTTTTAAATAAAGCTGGTTATATTTGCGCAAAGCATCGTAACGAGATCTATGCCATTTTGGAAACGTAAGAAACAATCTGCAATATCATCTCCCCCGGCAGGTAAGTGTATCATTAAATCATATTCCCTTTTATATTAGAGAGAATATAATAAGATCATCACTCGGAAAATCACAAAAAATAGCGATCTATATATAGGGAAATGCAAATGGATTTAAGCATTCCCAGCAAATCCGTATGACAGACTTGCTGGAATTAACTTAAATCTGTTCGACCTGCTGCACTTCCGGCACGAAATGACGCAGAAGATTCTGGATGCCGTGCTTCAAGGTTGCCGTCGATGACGGGCAGCCCGAGCAGGCGCCCTTCATATGCAAAAACACGGTGCCGTTCTCAAAACCGCGGAAAGTGATATCCCCGCCATCCTGCGCGACGGCCGGGCGCACGCGGGTGTCGAGCAATTCCTTGATGATCCCCACAATTTCCGTATCGGCTTCATCGAAGAACTCTTCGTCGTCATGACCATGGCTGGCGCTAGCTGCGGCATTTTCCGCCATGACCGGCGCGCCCGACATGAAATGCTCCATGATCGTGCCGAGGATGGCAGGCTTGAGATGCTGCCATTCACTGTCTTCCTTGGTCACGGTAATGAAATCATAGCCGAAGAAGACGCCGGTTATGCCCGGCACGGCGAACAGTTTCGCTGCGAGCGGCGATGTATTGCCTGCGCTTGCCGCGTCGCGAAAATCGGCTGTACCCTCCGGCATGACCACCTTGCCGGGAAGAAACTTCAGGGTCGCCGGGTTCGGCGTGGTTTCGGTCTGGATGAACATGCCCGTTCTCCGCTTTCAATTCTGGAATAATTCTAATAAGCGCCTGTCCGTGAGGAAGCAAGGCTTGATAACAGCATCTTGGTTGCCACCAATATAGGATGCTTAGGTCACGGCATCAATGTCGTCATCGGTTAACCCTGCGGGGATCACGGTGACGGGGATCTGGAATTGTGCCCGACCGGCGAGCGATTGCACCAGAGGGCCGGGGCCTTCCTTGCCGGAACCTGCGGCGAGGACCAGAATGGCGATATCCTGATCTTCATCGATAAGGCTTGTCAATTCGTCACTGGTGCGGCCTTCGCGGATGATAAGTTCCGGCTCTATGCCCTGTTGTTCGCGCACGGTGGCGGCGAATTTTTCCAGCGTGGTGCGCGCGCGATCGCTGGCTTCCTGTTGCATGATTTCGCCGACGCCCAGAATCTGCTGGAATTCAGAATTGTCGACCACAAAGAGCATTACCAGCGCACCACTGGTATTCTTGGCGCGGCGCGCGGCATAGGCGACCGCCCGCTCGCATTCGGGCGTCTCGTCGATAACAGCCAGAAATTTGCGTCTATGTCCGGCTTCCCGGCTCAGTCGTCTTGATACCATGACGGCAATGTGCCACCGAGATGGATCGCCCGCAAGCGGGTAGCCGATGATTTTCAGAAATTGAACCTAGTTCTGCAACCAGCCGATAATGTCGCGCACATGGTGCATCGTCTCTTCGGCGATCATGCTAGCCCGTTCGCCGCCATCGCGCAGCACGCTGTCTATATAGGCTGGATCGGCCACCAGACGACGCATTTCCGCCGTGATAGGCGACAGCCGCGTTACGGCGAGATCAGCCAGCGACGATTTGAATTCGGAGAATTGACGTCCCCCGAATTCGGCAAGAATTTCTTCCTTCGACTGGGAGGCAAGCGCTGCATAGATGCCGAGGAGATTGTCGGCTTCGGGGCGCCCGGCCAGACCTTCGATCTGCGAGGGCAAGCCGTCCGAATCTGTCTTGGCCTTGCGAATCTTCTTGGTGATCGTGTCCTGATCATCGATCAGGTTGATACGCGAGAGGTCCGATGGGTCAGATTTCGACATCTTCTTGGTGCCGTCGCGTAGCGACATGATGCGCATGGCGGGCCCTGAGATCATCGGCTCGGTCAGCGGGAAGAAGCCTGAAACCTGCTCGTCGCCCATCTGCATGTCGACGCCAACACCCAGCGAAGCGATGCGGTCAGAATAATCATTGTTGAACTTCTGCGCGATGTCGCGGGTCAGTTCCAGATGCTGCTTCTGGTCATCGCCGACCGGCACATGCGTCGCGCGGTAAAGCAGAATATCGGCGGCCATCAGGCTCGGATAGGCGAAAAGCCCCAGCGAAGCATTCTCGCGGTCCTTGCCAGCCTTGTCCTTGAATTGCGTCATGCGGCTCATCCAGCCCACTCGCGCCACGCAATTGAACACCCATGCGAGTTCTGCGTGCTGCCGAACACGGCTCTGGTTGAAGACGATGCTCTTGCTGGCGTCGATTCCCGCCGCAAGGAAGGCTGCGGCCACTTCGCGTGTCGACTGGATCAGTTCAGCCGGGTCGGGCGATACGGTCAGCGCATGCATATCAACCACGCAGTAGATGCATTCCTGCGTCTCCTGAATCTCGACCCACCGCTTGATGGCACCAAGATAATTGCCGAGGTGAAGATTTCCCGTCGGCTGGACGCCGGAGAAGACAAGCGGTTTGAACGTGCTCATGATAATGCCCTGATGTTGGCCTTCGCCGGTGGAGAGCGAAGGGAAAGATAATGCCGGTGTTGTCGCAGACGGATGACTGCCTTTCAAGGGCAAATCACGTCTCTCCTTCCGGCTGTTTTTTTACAGCACCGCGCTTGACGCTGCGCCGGATCATGGCCGTGTTGGCGCCGCCAAGGCCGAAGGCGAGTGTAAAATAGATGGCCATAGCGGCAACTACGATTGCAGCGAGCGTGGCCGCCCGCAACCCAAGCGGAACCGCGGATGACAATTCATGCGAGAAATATTCGGTCGCATAATAGGCAGCGGCAGCCATGAGGGCAGCGGCGATGACAAGGCGCGGTATGCGGGTGAGCAGCGGAATGTCGCGCCCCCAATGGCCGCGCCAGACCAGCGTTGCAAAGAGCAGCACCGCATTGACCCAACCCGCGACGATCTCGGCTATGGCGATGCCGGTCGGCCCCATGCGCGGAAACAGCGTGACCGCGAGCGTGATATTCACCGCCACAGAAATAGCCGCGAAAATCATTGGCGTACGTGTGTCCTCGCGGGCGAAAAAGCCGGGAATGAATGCCTTGATAAGCACAAAAGCGGGCAGGCCCAGACCGTAAATCGCCAAAATGTTGGCAACCACCAGCGTCGAACTGGCACTGAACTGCCCGCGCTCGAACAGCAATCGCACGATGGGTTCCGACATGACGAGAAGGGCTGCGGCGGCAGGCAGTGTGAGAAACAGGGTGAACTCGACCGAGCGGTTTTGCAGGTTTGATGCTTCCTGCATATGTCCGCCGCGCAGCGCGCGCGACAATTCCGGCAGAAGCACGGTCGCCACCGCAATACCGACTACACCGAGCGGCAACTGATAGATGCGGTCGGCATAGACGAGCGAGGAAACCGCGCCTTCCATGCTGGAAGCTATATTGGTGTTGATAAGCAGGTTGATCTGCGTGATGCCGCCTGTAATTGCGGCAGGCAGCGCAAGCACCAGCAGCCGTTTGACATTCGACGTCAGGCGTGGGCGGCGAAAGCCGATTTTAATGCCCGCATTACGCACTGCCAGCCAGACGATTGCCAGTTGCACCAGACCTGCGGCCATGACGCCCCATGACAGGCCATAGCCGACGGAAAGCGCGTCATAGCCCTGCCACCAGGCGAATGCCAGCACGATGATCAGGATGATATTGAGGAAAACCGGCGCAATGGCCGCTGCAAAATAGCGATGCAGAGAATTGAGCATTCCGCCCATCATCGCGGCCAATGACATGCAGGCCAGATAGGGAAACATGATGATGGCAAGCCGCACGGTATTGTCGAATTTTATCGGATCGTCGGTAAAGCCCGGTGCAATCACCGTGCGCACGATGAAGGGCATTGAAAGCTCCATCGCGATGGTGAGAAAGAGTAGCACCGTGAACAGAACGCCGAATACTTCCTCGGAGAAGCGGCGCGCGCCATCCATACCACTCTGTTCGATTTCCTTGGCAAAAAGCGGCACGAATGCGGAATTGAACGCGCCCTCCGCAAAGAGTCTGCGAAATGTGTTTGGAAAACGGAACGCCGCATTGAAGGCGTCGGCAACCGGGCCGGTGCCGAGCGCTGCGGCCATGAACATTTCGCGCGTGAAACCGAAAATACGGCTCATCAGCGTGCCGGACGCAACAGTGGCGAACTTTTTGACCAAACTCATTTGCTTGAAATACCTATGCTGCTGTGCGCCCGTTTGTCTTTACATTGCTCTCGCCGCCAAGAACGGCAAGCAGCTTGCGCCTGATATTGCCCTGGCGGTTGGCGTTTGAAATCTTGTGGCCCACGAGATCTGTGACATAAAAACTGTCAATTACTTTTTCCCCGAAGGTTGTAATGTGAGCCGAAGCAATATCCAGTGAAAGGTCGGAAATAAGGCCGGTCAGTTCGGACAAAAGGCCGGGTCGGTCAAGTCCCTCCACTTCGATGACGGTAAATTTGTCTGAAAGCGTGTTGTTGATTTCAACGCGCGGCTCCACCGTGAAGGTTTTCGCGGCGCGTTTGGGTTTGGTGCGTTTCGCAAGCACATCGGGCAGATGGGCCTTGCCGGAGAGCACATCCTCAATCACCTTGCCGACGCGCTCTGCGCGCCTGCGCTCGTCTTCATCGGTGTCGAATTCGCGGTTAATGAGGATTGTGTCGAGTGCGCGCCCGTCGCGGGTCGTAAAAATCTGCGCATCGACAATGTTTCCGCCTGCGGCCGCACAGGCTCCGGTGATGATCGATAGCAGGCGCGGATGATCGGGTGCAAGCACGGTGATTTCAGTGACGGCCTCGAATGTATGCGGCTTGGCCATGGTTGCGAGCGCGCGCCCCATGCGGTCTGCTTCGCGTATGAAATTGGCATGACGCACCTGATCATCGAGGCTGACGGTCAGGAAATAATTGGTGTAATGCAGGCCAAGATAGGCGTTGCGTTCGTCTTCACGCCAGCCGGAGAGGCTTTGGTCCAGCGCTGCGCGCGCCTGACGCCCACGATCCGCCCGCGGCAGTTTTGAAAAGCCACCGGTGAGCACAAGTTCGGTTTCGTAGAATAATGTGCGCAGAAGTTGTCCCTTCCAGCCATTCCAGACACCGGGACCGACCGCCTTGATGTCGCAGACGGTGAGGATGAGAAGGAGTTTGAGCCGTTCCGTGGTCTGGACGGTGTCTGCGAAATCGATGATGGTCTTGCGGTCGTTGAGATCGCGCGATTGTGCCACCATGCTCATGGTCAGATGCTCGCGTACCAGCCATTCCACGGTTTCCGTCTCCGCTGCGCTCAATCCGAAACGTGGACAAAGCCTGCGAGCGATGCGCGCACCGGCAACGGAATGATCCTCTGGACGGCCTTTGGCGATATCATGCAGGAGCAGCGCCACATAAAGCAGGTTGCGGTCGCGCCGGATGGTGGTGATGATATGGTTCGAGAGCGGATGCTCGTTTTCGAGTTCGCCATGCTCGATTTCCGACAGAACCCCGATGCAGCGCAACAGATGTTCGTCCACCGTATAGTGGTGATACATGTTGAACTGCATCATGGCGACGATCTTGCCGAAATCGGGGATAAACTTGCCCAGGACCCCGGATTCGTTCATACGGCGCAGGATGAGTTCGGGATTGCGCGGCGAAGTCAGCACTTCGAGGAAAAGCCGGTTTGCTTCCCGGTTGTCGCGCAGTTCTGCATTGATGAGTTTTAGCGAGCGGGTTAGTTGCTGCATAGCTTCGGGATGAAATTCCAGTCCGTGCTTGTCGGCCAGATGGAATATGCGGATGATATTGACCGAATCTTTTTTGAACACATCAGGCGCCGCAATATTGATGCGATGGTTTTCCGAGACGAAAAAACGGCTGCCTGAAAGCCTGCGCTTGCGGCGCGAGAAGGTCAGAAAAATGCGGTTGAAGCCGGGTACATGCTTGACCTGCTCTTCTTCCAGCGCCGCACACAGAATGCGGGTCAGGTCTCCCACATCCTTGGCCACGAGGAAATAGTGCTTCATGAAGCGTTCGACATAGTTCTGGCCGGGGTGGGCCGTATAGCCCAGCCGCTCTGCGATCTCCGGCTGGATGTCGAAGGACAGGCGCTCTTCCGCTTTCAGCGTCGCAAAATGCATATGGCAGCGCACGGCCCACAGAAAGTCTTCCGCCTTGTTGAAAAGGCGCAGCTCGTTGCGTGACAGTACGCCGAGCTTGATGAGTTCTTCCTTGCTCTTGACACGATAGAAATATTTGGCGATCCAGAACAGCGTATGCAAGTCGCGCTGCCCGCCTTTGCCTTCCTTGACATTCGGTTCCACCAGATAGCGGGTTTCGCCAGCCTTGCGGTGGCGCGCATCGCGTTCGGCAAGCTTGGCCTGAATGAATTCCGGCCCCGTCCCCTTGACGACTTCCTCATCAAAACGGCTGACAAGCACCTGAAACAATTCCTTGTTACCGATGATGAAACGCGCATCCAACATAGCGGTGCGGATTGTCATGTCTTCTCGCGACAGGCGGACGCATTCATCCACGCTGCGGGTGGAATGGCCGACTTTCAGCCCCATGTCCCAGAGCATGTAGAGCATATACTCGACCACCTGCTCGCCCCATGGTGTCTGCTTGTAAGGCAGCAGGAACAACAGATCTATGTCCGAACCGGGCGCCAGCCCGCCGCGACCATAGCCGCCCACCGCCACGATCGCCATAATCTCGGCTTTTGACGGATTACGCATCGGATAGACTTTGGTGGTGGCAAAATCGAACAGCGCGCCGATAATCGTATCCATCAGATAGGAGAGCCGCCGCACGCAGAGCATGCCGCCGCCATCTTTCATCAGCATGCCTTCCGCATTGGTGCGTCCGCGTATCAGTGCGTCCTTCAGGGCATGCAGCACAACTTTGCGCACCGGCGCGCTCGTATAGCTTTCATCCGTAGCATCGGCGAGTTCATGCAGCTTTCGGCGCAGCGCCTCTGCATTGACGATCTCATCCAGCTTCAGCTCATGTGCGCTCATACAGCTTGCAGGTCCGGTTGGTGGGGTAGGAAATCGATCTTATAGCCGCTTTTGCCTGCCATGAACATGCAAAAGGCCGGGCAATGCCCGGCCTCCCTGTCCGACAATCGGAGAAGATCAGTTCGTGGCGTTATAGGCCGTGATCGCCGCCATATTGACGATATCGGAATCCTTCGCGCCGATGGTGACGATCTGCGCCGGCTTGTCGAGGCCGACGAGCAGCGGGCCGATGATGGTCGCGCCGCCCAGTTCCTGAAGCATGTCGGCGGCAATCGATGCCGAATGATTGTCAGGCGTAACGATTACATTGGCCGGGCCGGACAAGCGAATGAACGGATATTGTTCCATCAGCTTTGGATTGAGAGCCACATCTGCGCTCATTTCGCCGTCGAACTCGAAATCGACATGACGCGTGCTCAGGATGCGAACGGCTTCCTGAATTCGTGCCGAGCGTTCGCCGCCCATGTGGCCGAATGTGGAGAAGGCGGTGAGCGCCACGCGCGGCACATAGCCCATGCGTCGCGCCATGCCTGCGGCTTCCACGGCGATATCGGCCAGTTCTTCGGCCGTCGGCATTTCATGCACGGCTGTATCCGCGACGAAAACCGTGCGGCCGCGGCAAAGCGCAATCGACACGCCGACCACGCGATGACCCGGCTTGGAATCGATGACCCGGCGCACGTCGTCGAGGCCGGTTGCATAGTTGCGGGTCACGCCCGTCACCATGCCGTCCGCATCGCCGAGCGCCACCATGCAGGACGCGAAATGATTGCGGTCATTGTTGATGAGGCGATGGCAGTCGCGAGCCAGATAGCCCTTGCGCTGAAGCTTCTCGTAAAGATAGTCGGCATAGGCCGCATTGCGGCTGGAAAGGCGCGCATTGATGATCTCGATGCCGGGGCGCGAAAGATCGACACCCGCAGCTTCGGCTGTCTCCTTCACGCGCTCCTCGCGACCGACGAGGATGGCCGTCCCAAGCCCCTGATTGACGTAGGAAACGGCGGCGCGCATCACCTGCTCTTCTTCACCTTCGGCGAAGACGATACGCTTTGGCTGACGGCGCACGCGCTCATAGATGCCGCGCAGCGTCGAAGCGATGGGGTCGCGGCGGGCCGATAGTTCACGCTTGTAGCCTTCAATGTCATCGATTACCCGTCCGGCAACGCCGGTCTCGATAGCGGCCTTGGCGACGGCTGCCGAAACGGAAGCAAGCAGACGCGGGTCGAAGGGCACCGGAATGATGTAATTCGGGCCGAAGCGCGGGCGGCTGCCCTGATAGGCGGCGACCACATCGTCCGGCACGTCTTCACGCGCAAGCTCGGCGAGAGCATTGACGGCGGCGATCTTCATCGCATCGTTGATCATGGTTGCGCGCACGTCGAGCGCACCGCGGAAGATATAGGGAAAGCCCAGAACGTTGTTGACCTGATTCGGATAATCCGAACGGCCCGTTGCAACAATCGCGTCATCGCGCACTTCCGCAACATCTTCCGGCGTGACTTCCGGGTCGGGATTGGCCATGGCGAAAATGATCGGATTGGGTGCCATGGAGCGCACCATTTCCTTGGTCAGCGCGCCCTTGGCCGAAACGCCGAAGAAAATATCAGCATCCTGCATGGCGTCGGCCAGCGAGCGCTTATCGGTCTTGATCGCATGGGCCGACTTCCACTGGTTCATGCCCTCTTCACGCCCCTGATAGACCACACCCTTGGTGTCGCACAGCGTGACGTTTTCGGTGGGGAAACCCATCGCCTTGACGAGTTCGATACAGGCAATGCCCGCCGAGCCTGCACCATTGCAGACCAGCTTGGTCGTCTTGATATCGCGGCCCGTCAGATGCAGCGCATTGATCATGCCTGCGGCGGCGATGATTGCTGTGCCATGCTGGTCATCGTGGAAAACCGGAATGTCCATCAGTTCGCGCAGACGCTGCTCGATGATGAAGCAATCCGGCGCCTTGATATCTTCCAGATTGATGCCACCGAAAGATGGGCCGAGATAGCGCACGGCGTTGATGAAGGCATCGATATCGGTCGTATCGACTTCAAGATCGATGGAATCGACATCCGCAAAGCGCTTGAAGAGCACGGCCTTGCCTTCCATGACCGGCTTGGAAGCAAGCGCCCCCAGATTGCCCAGGCCGAGGATGGCGGTACCATTGGAGATGACGGCGACGAGGTTGCCTTTGGCGGTGTAATCATAGGCGCGCGCGGGATCTTCCGCGATTGCCTTCACGGGCACGGCTACGCCCGGCGAATAGGCAAGCGACAGGTCGCGCTGCGTCGTCATGGGCTTGGTGGGGTTGATCTCCAGCTTGCCCGGGCGGCCATTAGCGTGAAAGTCGAGAGCTTCCTTCTCACTGGCTGTGGGTGTGCGTTCTGATGTGTTGCCCTTCGGCGTTGAGGCTGGCATGTTCCCTCCGGTTTCATCTGCGGAAGAACTTCGATAGCGCTCGCGCAGCACTGTGTAAACAGCGCTTCAGGGAATAGATATTCATCCAAAAACGATGGAACACGAAATTTAATGACTTTGGCTGCGACAAGCGCGCAACAAATGAAGGTTTTATGGCATGGAAGCGAAGGTCGAGGACGGTATGCCGAAGGCGGAAGAAAGCACCGCGCAGGAGACGGTCGTACGCCTGACGCCCATGATGGAGCAATATATCGAGATCAAGGCGGCGAATGTTGATTCGCTGCTTTTCTACCGCATGGGCGATTTTTATGAATTGTTTTTCGACGATGCGGTGGAGGCTTCCAAGGCGCTGGGCATCGCGCTGACAAAGCGCGGCAAGCATCTTGGCGAAGATATTCCCATGTGCGGCGTGCCGGTCCATGCCGCCGACGATTACCTGCAAAAACTGATCGCCAAAGGCTATCGCGTCGCCGTCTGCGAGCAGATGGAAGATCCCGCAGAGGCAAAGAAGCGCGGTTCCAAATCGGTCGTTCGGCGCGATGTCATTCGCCTGGTGACACCAGGCACCATCACTGAAGAAAAGCTGCTGGACCCCTCCGAGGCCAATTATCTGATGGCGCTCGGCCGCACCAAGGGCGACGGCGCGCTGGCGCTTGCCTGGATCGATATTTCGACAGGCACGTTTCGTGTGGTGGAAACCACGGAAGACCGGCTTTTTGCCGATATTATGAGGATCGATCCAAGCGAACTGATCGTGGCCGATACCGCGTTTCATGATGCCGCATTGCGCCCGGTTTTCGACCTGATAGGCAAGGCGGTGATGCCGCAGCCCGCGACCCTGTTCGATAGCGCCGCTGCCGAAAATCGCATCCAGCGTTATTTCAATGTCGCCACGCTCGACGGTTTTGGCCAGTTCAGCCGGGCTGAGCTGTCGGCCATTTCGGGTGCTATCGCCTATATCGAGAAGACGCAGATTTCCGAGCGCCCGCCGCTGATGCGGCCCGAACGTGAGCATGAAGGCGGGACGATCTTCATCGATCCGGCGACGCGCGCCAGCCTGGAGCTTGTGCGCACCATGTCGGGCAGTCGGGACGGCAGTCTCCTGAAGGCCATCGACCGCACCGTGACGGGCGGCGGTGCGCGGCTTCTGGCCGAGCGCCTGAAAGCGCCGCTGACCGCCCCGAAGGCGATTGCGCAGCGCCATGATTCCGTTTCCTGGTTCCTGAGCGAACAGCCGCTTGGCGACGGCATGCGGCTGGAGCTGAAGGGCGTGCCGGATATGCCGCGTGCGCTTTCGCGCCTTGCGGTCGGTCGCGGGGGGCCGCGTGATCTTGGTGCGCTGGCGCGGGGATTTGAAGCTGCTGGAGCCATCGCGTCGCTTCTGGAAGGCGCGCTTCTGCCGGATGAGCTTGCTGCGGCATGCGAAGCCATCGAGAAAATGCCGGCAAGCTTTGCCGCGCATCTCGATCGTGCGCTGGCCGATGAAATGCCGCTTCTGAAGCGTGACGGCGGTTTCGTGCGCGAGGGCTATAATACCGAACTCGACGAGATGCGTGCGCTACGCGACCAGTCGCGCCGGGTGATTGCCGGTTTGCAGGCCGACTATATCGAGGAAACCGGCATCAAAACGCTGAAGATCAAGCACAACAATGTGCTTGGCTATTTCATCGAGGTGACGGCGAACAATTCTGGCGCGATGACCGGGACGGATGAAGCCAAGAGCCGCTTCATCCATCGCCAGACCATGGCCAACGCCATGCGTTTCACGACCACGGAACTGGCCGAGCTTGAAAGCAGGATTGCAAACGCTGCCGATCGTGCGCTGTCCATCGAGCTTGCGATCTTCGAGGAGCTGACGGCGGAAGCTGTTTCCCACGCAGACAGCATTCGCGCCGCGGCGGCAGCGCTTTCCGTCTTTGACGTGTCGGCGTCGCTGGCGGTGCTGGCCGATGAGCAGGGCTATTGCCGTCCGCTGGTCGATGACAGCCTTTCCTTCAACATCATTGCCGGGCGTCATCCGGTGGTTGAGCAGGCGCTGCGCCGTCAGGCAGCCAATCCGTTCGTGGCGAATGATTGCGATCTCTCGCCGCAAAAAGACGGTGGCAATGGTGCAATCTGGCTTCTGACCGGTCCGAATATGGGTGGTAAATCCACCTTCCTGCGCCAGAACGCGCTGATCGCCATTCTCGCCCAGATGGGCTCTTTCGTGCCAGCCGGTTCGGCTGAAATCGGTGTGGTGGACCGCCTGTTCAGTCGCGTCGGCGCGTCCGACGATCTGGCGCGCGGACGCTCTACCTTCATGGTCGAAATGGTGGAAACGGCAGCGATCCTCAATCAGGCAGGCGAGCGCTCGCTGGTGATCCTTGATGAGATCGGGCGCGGCACCGCCACTTTCGACGGGCTTTCCATCGCCTGGGCAGCGGTTGAATATCTGCATGAGAAGAACTGTTGCCGTGCGCTTTTCGCCACCCATTTTCACGAAATGACGGCGCTTTCAGAAAAGCTGGAACGGCTTTCAAATGTCACCATGCGGGTCAAGGAATGGGACAATGATGTCGTCTTCCTGCATGAAGTGGCAAAGGGCGCTGCCGATCGTTCCTACGGCGTGCAGGTGGCGCGGCTGGCCGGTTTGCCGGAAGCGGTCGTTAATCGCGCCCGCGATGTGCTGCATCAGTTGGAAGCGGGCGAAACGTCCGGCAAGGCCGATAAGCTGATCGATGATCTGCCGCTTTTCTCTGTTGTCTTGCAGCAGGAGAAGCCAAAAGCCCAGGCGACGGTACAGGATAGCGAACTGGTGAAGGCGGTCGCCGCCATCAGCCCGGACGAACTTACCCCGCGCGAGGCGCTGGAGCTGGTTTACAGGCTGAAGGAACTGGTTGGCAGGACATAAAACAAAAAGGCGAAACATATGTTTCGCCTTTTCTTTACACGAACCGGTTCGCCTCTGCTCCGTAATAGGTAATGTAACGGCTGGAGATGCGTTCGATCGGCAGGATGATGAAGACATCCGTCGTGCCGAAGGCTTCATCGATGACCGCGCCGTCACCGATCATCGCGCCGAGACGCAGATAACCCTTTACCAGAGGCGGCATGGAGAAGAGGGCAACCTTGTTGTTGATCGCCTCCGTCGGCATCAGATCCATTGGCTGATAGCGGTGCGGCAGAGCCCGTACGTCCCAGTCCGCAGTGGCGCGGCAATTGTGATGCAGGAAGGAAAGACCGAGCGCATGCGCGGCGGGTACGGCCCCGTGAAACGAGGCGCAGCCGAACATCACGTCAATCGAGTGGCGGCGGCAATAGGCCCATGCTCCCTGCCACAGCAGCTCCACCGTGCGCTTGGAACGGTATTCCGCCTGCACGCAGGAGCGGCCCAGCTCCAGTAGCCGGAGGTTGGGACGCGATAGCGCCAGACGCTGCACGTCATATTCATCCGCCGAATAGAAGCCGAGCGCTTTGTCCGCCTGTTCGCTGCGCATCAGGCGATAGGTGCCGACGATCTGGCGGTGTTCAGGCACGGGCAGGGCAG
The DNA here is from genome assembly GCF_019100495.1 of Falsochrobactrum tianjinense. Classification (GTDB taxonomy): domain Bacteria; phylum Pseudomonadota; class Alphaproteobacteria; order Rhizobiales; family Rhizobiaceae; genus Brucella; species Brucella tianjinense. The sequence goes on from NZ_JAHRVA010000001.1 coordinate 473,130, forward strand.
TATCATAGACGAGGAGATGATCGCAGATCGCATCGAAACGGTCGGAGTCACGTTGTTCCGCAGCTTCGATGGTTTCCTTGCGGGCGCCCATTTCTTCGAAGAACACGCGAAAACGCAGTTCCTGCGCGGCCTCGATAGCCTCGCGGGAGTTTGCAAGCCGTACTTCCAGCGAGCCGATGCGCCCCAGAACAAGGGGATCGCTGCTGGACGAAAAGAGCTTCGGTTGTGCGTCTATACCCGACATGACCGTATCATCAATGATTTGCTGGCCCATTCCAAGCGCTACTGTCATGATGATCGCTCCTGTTCTGTCTGTTCACATAGTCCCGAAATGGCTTTCCCACTGATATTTCAGCAGAACCACACCGCTTTCATGTCTTTGGCGGTTGCTGGAAAGCATGTCCGTTTCGAGTTCAATTTCGAACCGGATCGTAGGAATTTAGTGCTACGCGAGAATGACAGAAGCATGTCACCAATGTGTCAATTGGGGTGGGCGGCGCTTATCCCCTTAAAAAATATGTGAAATTTTCTGCACCAAAATATGTGAAACGCCGCTGCGGATCAAGCTGCATAGTTTGCCGGCAAGATTAGCGTGCCGCACGCTCGCGCCGCCAGCCGAGAAACTCCTCCCAAATAATGAGCGCGGCTCCGATGGTAATGAAGGCGTCGGCGAGATTGAAGATCGCGAACGACCATGCTGGCAGGTGAAACAGAACATAATCCACCACATAGCCATGCATGCTGCGGTCGATCAGATTACCGATAGCGCCACCGACCACCAGTGCGAAACCATAGCGCGCAAAGACGCGTTCGGGCGCATTGGTCCACCACAGATAAAGCACGAAGGCGATGACGGCGATAGTGATGGCGATCAGGCCCCCGTCATGCAGCCAGGCAAGCATGGAAAAGGCGATGCCCTCATTATGTACGCGCAGCAAGGCAAGGAAAGGCAGCAGATCGATCTGCTCGCCATAGCCCATGCCGGTTTCGACCTGAAATTTGACAAACTGATCGAGCGCGACCGCGAGGATGACGACAAGAAGCGAAGACAGAACCGCATGGCGTTTCATCGCTCTTCCCTTTCATCGAGAGCGAGCGCGTCGCGCCGGATCTCATAAAGCATGACGCCGGTTGCGATCGCCAGATTGAGCGAGTCGGCGCGGCCGGCCTGCGGGATGCGGGCAAGGTTGTCGCAAGCCGCAGCCAGATTGTCCGGCAGGCCCTGTTGCTCATTGCCCATGATCAGCACCACAGGCTTATTCTTGTAGGGGATTGTACGGTAGTCGACCGCACCCTTGAGATGCGTGCCGACGACAAGCCCCGAAAAGCCCTTGCGCCAGTGGAGGAAATCGGATTCGCTTATCTTGTAGAGCGGCACGGAGAAAACTGAACCCATCGTGGCGCGTACGGTTTCGAGTGAATAGGGATCGGTCGTATCACCGATAAGGATCACGCCCTTCGCGCCAACGGCATCGGCGGTGCGGATGACCGTACCCAGATTTCCAGGGTCACGCACGCGGTCGAGCGCGATATAGACATCGCCGCCTTTCGGCTTGAGGCTTGCCAGCGGCTGATATTGCTGCTCGAAAACGCCCACCACCATTTGCGGATTGTCGCGTCGGGTAATCGCCGAGATGACTTTATCGGTTACTTCCAGCACCAGCCCGCCTTTGGCGAAGGTGCGGGCCGCGACCTGCTCCACCGTTTTGTTGCCTTTGCCGGATTTCGCAAAAACCAGCGTCTTGATGCGCCAGTCCTGCTCCAGTGCGTCGATGACAAGCTTGAGTCCTTCGGCCAGAAACACGCCCTGCTGGTCGCGGAATTTCTTCAGGCTGAGCGAACGCAGGTCCTTAACAATCGGATTGGCGAGGCTGGTGACTTCCTTCACCTGTCCCACCTTCGAATATTCTCTGCGAACAGTGCCGCCTTTGGAAAAATCGTCGTTTCGGCTCATTTTGCTACCCAGCGGCTGAACATGGATGTCGATAGCGCGCGCCCTGCCGAGCGTTCACGCAGGATGAGTTCGCCTGATTCGACCGTACCGCCAAGACCAGTGAACCGGTCACGCATCAGTTCATGAATAGCGAAGAAAGAGGCACGGATTGAGTAGGCCGTCAATATGACAGCAAGCGACTTCGGGGTCAGGATCGAACGGCAGGTATCGACCATGGCGGGCAGATGCTCGAACAATTGCCAGACTTCACCGCTCGGGCCGCGCCCATAGGCGGGCGGATCGAGCAGGATGATGTCGTAGAAACTGCCGCGCCGTTCCTCGCGCTGCACGAATTTCATCGCGTCTTCGCAGATCCAGCGGATAGGCTTGTTGGAAAGCCCCGCCATTTCCTGATTCTCGCGCGCCCACAGGATGGCTTTCTTGGAGGCATCCACATGAGTTACTTCCGCACCGGCGCGCGCGGCAACCAGTGAGGCCAAGCCGGTATAACCGAAAAGATTGAGCACTTTCACGCTGCGTCCGGCCTTTGCGGCTTCGCGGACAAGTCCGTCCATGAACGACCAGTGCGCCGCCTGTTCAGGGAAAACACCGACATGACGGAACGAGGTGAAACGGCCATTGAATGAAATGCCGTCATGCTGCATCGGCCATGTTTCACCGAGTGGCACATGCGGAAAAGCCCACCGGCCCATGCCTTCCTCATCGGTATTGCCCGTGAAAACGGCGTCGGCTTCGTCCCATTCCTTTTGCGGCAGGCTCGGCAGCCAGATTGCCTGGCCTTCGGGGCGCACGATGCGATAGGGACCGTATTGTTCGAGTTTCAGCCCATTGCCGCTGTCGAGCAGCGCATAATCGTCCGATGGTTCGGTTTCGAGAATCAGCGGCAGCTTCTCACCGGGACGCGCGCCCGAATATGGCTTGATCTCGCGCATCGGGCTTGCAGCCTTTTCCTCAGCGGAACGGGGTGCGGCCTTCGCGAATTGCGGACGCGGTTTCTTGAAGAAAGATGCCTTGTTGTCCGGCTTGCTTTCCTGCTTGCCGCCCGTCGGCTTTCTGCCTTTTCCCTTTGGCGCTTTCACTTAAAACTCCGTTCAAGCTTTTTGGCTGTAGGTAGGGCAAATGCGGTTGGAACGAAAGGAAAAAAGACGGATGGTGCCTTTCAGTTATTGGACTGGCTACCGGGAAGGTGACGTTTTTCCGCTGATTCCGCGCGTTCGAGCAGTTGCGACGCTTCTTTTTTGTATCTGCGCTCGCGGCGGCGATGCTTGCCCTGCGTCAGCCATGTCACGGCCGAGCCGATCACGACGCCTGCAAGAAGCGCGCCGAACAGCCAGACAAACAGCGGCGCATGATAGGAAAGCGCGGGATTGCCAGGGTTGAACGGATCGACCGTGAGGGCGACCGTTTCCCGGTTGGCGACCGAAAGCGCAATCAGGATGATCGCGAGCGGCACCAGAATAACGATGGTTATGACGCGTTTTGCCATCATGACGCTTGATCAGACCGCGCCGTTGAGACGATCACGCAGTTCCTTGCCGGTCTTGAAGAACGGCACCCATTTTTCTTCCACATCCACTGTTTCGCCGGTGCGCGGATTGCGTCCGCTGCGGGCAGGACGGTTTTTGACCGAGAAAGCGCCGAAGCCGCGCAGTTCCACGCGATTACCTTCCGCGAGCGCGGTGGTGATCTCTTCAAAGACCGCGCCGACAATATTCTCGACATCGCGCTGGAAGAGATGCGGATTGCGGCTGGCGATAATCTGAACGAGTTCCGATTTGATCACGGCTTTAAACCCCTGTGTTTCTGTGCTGTCCGATGAACGGACTCATTTATTTACCGGCGTTGCGTCAACGTGCCAAACCGAAAGAATTCCGTCAAGGAAGATACGATCCTTGATGATATCCTTGAATACGCCATCAGCCTGCTGCGGCATGCCGAGAAACCGCGCACCGGCATGGATGATGAGGTCGCGGAGCGAAAAGCCCGTCTCGCTGCTTTCGGGTTTCCATTCCAGCCGTGGCAGCTTGTCGGGCACGCCTTTACCGGCCAGCCATTCGACGGCTTCTTCCTCGCCGCCAAGCCCGTCGATGAGTTTCTTTTCCAGCGCCTGACGCCCGGTGAAGACAGCGCCATTCGCCAGTGCCAGCGCTTCCTGATGTGTGAACGAGCGGCGTTCTTCGACAATGCCGACAAACCAGTCATAGGAATCCATAATCATGTCATGGATCATGGCCTTGGCTTCTTCGCTTGCCGGGCTGAAATAATTCGGCTCTGCCTTCAGTGGCGACGATTTGATTGTTTCGACCTTGATGCCGAGCGTGTCGAGCAGTTTCGAGACATCGGGATATTGGAACAGTACGCCGATGGAGCCGACGATGGAGGTCTGTCGCGCTACGATATGATCGGATGCGCTGGCGATCATATATCCGGCGGATGCGGCAAGGGTTCCGACCTGCGTCACCACCGGCTTCTTTTGCGCGATCTTGCGCACAGCCTCATAGATCGATTCTCCGCCTACCGTCGTACCACCCGGCGAATCGAGGATCAGGATCACGCCTTTGACGGCATCGTCCTTGGCGATTTTGTCGAGGCGCTTGAGCAGTTCTTCATTTTCGAAAATGGTGCCTTCGATACGCACTTTGGCGATATGGGGTGCCGCATAATTTGCGCCCCGCATCGAATAGGTGGCGATGCCGACGATCAGGATGGCCAGCAGAAGCAGAAAGGCAATGCGCCACGATGTCAGCTTTCTGCGCAGCTTGCGTCTTTCAATCACCGCCTCGGCGTCATAAGCCATATTTATCCATCCATTTCTTTGTATGAAACAGGGTCAGTTTAGAACATGCCACCCGAAACGTGAATATCGGTTGGGCGAGAATGGGTGGACAGGAGAAGCTTGTGTGACTCATCCTGTAAATGCAGCATCTGTAACCGCAATCCATTTTGTGGTAAAGAAAGGTTGATCGGCATTTTACGTGATGGAAAACGCCGTAGACACCATTATTAGGGCCGTGACTGCTATTTTGCATAGCAGGTGCGGTCTTTTGTGTCGTGCAATACTATTGAGTATCGGGGTATTGCACCCCAGATAAACCATATTGAGCTATGATAGCGGCAGATGAAACCGGTTTGCCCTGATGTGTTGTCCATTACTGAGTAACCGAAAGACAAGATGAACGCCGACACACCGCATATTCACGTATCGACCCACGCGGCGGCCGCAAGGCACGGTGGAGGAGGTATGCAGTTTGGCGCGTCCGAAAAGGCCGCGACACTCTTTCATGCGGCGCAGCGCCATTCGGTTCGCGTGCGCGTACTCAAGACAGCACTGCCGGTTGCGGCGATTGCCGTCGGCATTGTCTTTTCGTGGTATACGTTTCTGGCGACGCCTGCGGCTCCGGTAAAGGTCGAGGTCAATACGGGCGGAGAAAGCGGCAAGCTTGTCATGACCAGCCCGCAACTCAATGGCTACACCAAGGATAATCGGCCCTATTCGATGGTTGCCACTAAAGCCGTGCAGGATGCCAAGAATAGCGGCGTGATTTCGCTTGAGGGCATTTCCGCCCAATTGCCCGTGGGCGATGAGGGCAGCGCGCAGGTGGAAGCGGCGTCTGGCGTTTACGATAATGCCAATGGCCGTTTGCAACTTGATAAGGATTTTACTGTTACGACGGATAATGGCTTGCATGCGGTATTGCGCTCGGCGGATGTAAATCTGAAAAGCGGGCAGGTGACAACCGATGAGCCGGTCGATATTCGCAATGGCACCACGCAGATCAAGGCCGACAGTATGCAGATCAGGGACAGCGGCAAGGTTCTTATCTTTGAGAACAAGGTGCGCGTGGTTATTGACGGCAGTGCCGTTTCAGGTAACAAAACGCCCTGACGGCAATAAAACGCTATGGCGAATGCCGGATGAGAATTTAAGCGCTCCTTGCGCGTGGCGTGAGGGGAGCGAGGTGGGGAACTGATGAAGCGCGAGACGGGCAAGATGAACAAGACCATGAAGATCCGCACTTTGCGGATGGGATTTGCAGCTTTGGCGCTTGGCCTTGTTGTTTCGCCATTCTCCGTTCTGGCGCAGGACAGCGAGCAGGTGCCTTTCGGTAGCCTCAAGCTTTCCGACAGCAAGGATCCGATCAAGATCGATGCCGACAAGCTTGAAATGCGTGACAAGGAAGGCATGGCCATTTTCACGGGTAATGTTTCCGTCATACAGGGCGATGCCTTGCTCAAATCCGGCAAGATGATCGTCTATTATAACAAGGATGCGCAGGGTGAGGGCGGAGAGGCTTCCGGTACGGCCGGCCTTAGTTCGGCTGGCATCGATCATCTGGAAATCAGCGGCAAGGTCTATCTCAAATCCGGTACGCAGGTCGCCACTGGCGATAGCGGCACCTATGACGGCAAGAGCCAGGTCATGGTATTGGAGGGCCGGAAAGTCGTGCTGACTGATGGCGACAATGTCGCGACCGGTTGCAAGCTGACGGCCAATATGAGCACCGGCAAGGCTTTTCTCGAAAGCTGCAAGGGGCAGAGCAAGGGCCGCGTTTCGATCATCATGGCGCCCAAGGACCAACAGCAGGGCGGCACCGCGCCCAAGCCGAACTGACCGGAGCGCGTGTGGGATTGTTCCGGAACAAGAATACAGACGGGCAGCAGAGTGTTTCTGAAAATGCAGCCGCTTCTGCCAATGCCGGTGGTGTCATGCCATCGCAGCCCGGCAAGGCGACTCGTCTCAAGGGGACGCTGGTTGCGCGCGGGCTTTGCAAGAACTATCGTGGGCGTCAGGTTGTCAACGGTGTGTCGTTTGGCGTACGGGCGGGCGAGGCGGTCGGCATTCTCGGCCCCAACGGTGCAGGCAAGACGACCTGTTTCTATATGGTGACGGGCCTCGTGCCTGCCGATAGCGGCTCGATCGAGATCGATGGTTTCGACGTGTCTTCCATGCCCATGTATCGCCGCTCGCGGCTCGGTATCGGCTACTTGCCACAGGAAGCGTCGATTTTCCGCGGCCTTTCGGTCGAGAACAATATCAAGGCCGTACTGGAAGTGGTCGAAAAAGACCGCAAGAAGCGCGCCGGGGAACTCGATGCACTTCTGGAAGAGTTTCACATCGCGCATTTGCGTAAAGCGCCCGCGATTTCGCTCTCGGGCGGCGAACGGCGGCGTCTGGAAATTGCACGCGCACTCGCGTCGCGACCTAATTTCATGCTGCTTGACGAGCCTTTCGCCGGTGTCGATCCCATTGCGGTTTCGGATATTCAGCAGCTCGTGCGCCATCTCACCAGCCGCGGCATCGGTGTCCTCATCACCGATCATAATGTGCGTGAGACGCTCGGGCTGATCGACCGCGCCTATATTATCCATGCCGGTCAGGTCCTGACCCATGGCCGCCCCGCCGAGATCGTCGCCAATCCCGACGTACGCAGGCTCTATCTGGGAGACCAGTTTACCCTGTGAGCCATGCCGTTCTTGATGTATTCATTGAGGATCGATCGGAGTAGCCGGGGGAAGAACACCACGCATGGCCCTTTCGCCAAAGCTCGATTTTCGCCAGTCGCAATCGCTGGTGATGACGCCGCAGCTGATGCAATCCATCAAGCTGTTGCAGATGACGCATATCGAGCTGAACCAGTTTCTTGAACAGGAAATCGAGAAAAATCCGCTGCTTGATCTGATCGAGACGGCAGATGGCGATTTTTCTGACCCTGATTCGGCGGGGAAGACAGAGGAAACGGAAAGCGCCGACCCATCCTTCGACGAGGACTGGTTCAGGACCGACATGACGACGCAATGGGCGTCGCAAACCGGGGCGGGTGATTACGATATAGAGCAGATGACGGCGAGCCGCCGCTCGCTCAGCGAACATGTCTCTGAACAGATTGCATTGGCATTCCCCACGCCTGCTGATCGTTTTATCGCGACCGCTCTGGCGGATGCGCTGGACGAGAGTGGTTATCTGCGTACCGATATTTATGCGCTTGCGCAAAATTTAGGCATGGAAAGCGCGCATGTCGAACATATCTTGGAAAAGATGCAGGGCTTTGATCCGGCGGGTATTTTCGCGCGAGATCTGCGCGAATGCCTGGTTATTCAGCTTCGCCTTAAGGATCGCTACGATCCGGCGATGGCCGTATTGATCGATCATCTCGATCTGCTTGCGCGCCGCGACTTTGCCGTCCTCAAAAAGCTTTGCGGTGTTGATCAGTCCGATCTTGCCGATATGCTCCGCGAAATCAGGACGCTCGACCCCAAGCCCGGCGCTCTCTTTGAGGTCGATATTGCCGATACGATCATTCCCGATGTCCTTGTCACGCCTACGCACGAAGGCAATTGGACGATTGAGCTTGCTCCTGCAGCACTGCCGCGTCTGATCGTCAATAATCAATATTATGCGCAAGTCATCAGATCGGTGAAGGCCGAGGAAAAATCCTTTCTGTCCGATTGCATGCAGACAGCCAACTGGCTCGTGCGCAGTCTCGACCAGCGCGCCCGCACGATCCTGAAAGTATCGCAGGAGATCGTGCGCCAGCAGGACGGCTTCCTGCGCCATGGCGTGTTCCACCTCAAGCCTCTGAACTTGCGAGCCGTCGCCGATGCCGTCGGTATGCATGAATCGACCATAAGCCGTGTTACCGCCAACAAATTCATGGCAACGCCGCGAGGCGTGTTCGAATTACGCTATTTTTTTACTGCTTCCATCGCATCGTCGGAAGGCGGCGGCGCGCATTCCTCGGAGAGCGTGCGTCATCGTATCCGGCAGATGATCGATGCGGAAAGTTCCCATGCGGTTCTTTCCGATGACGCCATTGTGGACGCACTGAAACAAGACGGTGTGGATATCGCGCGAAGAACGGTGGCAAAATACCGGGAATCGATGAATATTGCTTCGTCAGTACAGCGCAGGCGCGAGAAAAAGGCCGAAGTAGGTCGTCCGTGAGAGAGGGGCTGGCAGAAGGTTCAATTGACATTTGACGTTTCAGTCAATAGAAGCCCCGCTCGCGTAGCGGAATTTGCCGGTGAATGCCGGTTTTCCAGTAATCTTCACGAAACGTTCGGTCGGTTCCGGCGTTATATTGCAAGGATATGCAGCTTCGTTCCACGGGGCGGATGACAAGAGTTCAGGGAGCCGTAATTTGAACGGAACGAAAAGCAGATTTAATGCTTGTTCGCTTTGCGCTTCCCTCACCATGTGATTAGACTATATCCCGTAATGTAACGCAAATGAGGTGTACCAAATGACTCTGCGTGTAGCTGGAAAGCATATGGACGTCGGCGAAGCCTTCACGGTTCGAATCAAGGATCGAGTCAATGAAGCCGTCGGCAAATATTTTGATCATGGCTTTTCCGGGCAGGTAACGGTCACCAAGTCCGGATCGCGGTTCAGTGCGGATTGTACCTTGCATCTCGATAGCGGTGCGACCTTGCAGAGCGCCGGAGAAGCGCAGGATCCGCAGCTGGCCTTCGATGCGGCTGCGGAAAAGATTGAGACCCGGCTGCGCCGTTACAAGCGCCGCCTGAAGTCGCGCCCTGCCACCACGCCAAATGCGATCTATGATGACGTGGCATATCGTGTTATGGCGCCGCTGCCGGAAGAGGAGGAGGAACTTCCGGCTGATTACGCGCCGACCATCGTTGCGGAATCTTCTGTGGCCCTGCGCACCCTTTCGGTGGCTTCGGCGGTTGTGGAGCTGGACCTGACAGAAAATCCGGTTCTGGTATTCCGCAATGCGGGCAATGATGAAGTGAATATCGTCTATCGTCGTGCGGACGGCAATATCGGCTGGGTGGACCCATCGACGGTCACACGTCAGGCCGCGCCTCGCGCGTGACGGCAAACCTGAAGCGCACGCAGTTGTCTGCTGTCGTGCGCTTCTCAAAACCGGGCCATGGCTGGCCTGATTGAAGAAGGAACGGAGAGAATGGATCTTAGTGATCTGATTCAGCCTGGGGCTATTATCCCTGCGCTGAAAGCCAGCTCCAAAAAGCAGCTTTTGCAGATATTGTCTGAGAAGGCCGCGGAACTGACCGGTCTCCCTGAGCGTGAAGTTTTCGAAACAATTCTCCAGCGTGAACGCCTCGGTTCCACCGGGGTCGGTAATGGCGTCGCCATTCCGCATGGCAAGCTGGAGAGCATCAATAAAATTGCTGGAATTTTTGCGCGCCTTGAAAACCCGGTTGATTTTGAAGCACTGGACGACCAGCCGGTTGATCTGGTTTTCCTGCTTCTGGCCCCAGAAAATGCTGGCGCTGACCATCTCAAGGCGCTGTCGCGTATCGCGCGCCTTTTGCGTGACCCTGATGTCGTGGCCAAGTTGCGCGGAACCCATGACGCGCAGGCGCTCTATTCATTCCTGACTTCGCGCCCGGCCTCGAACGCCGCTTAAATCCGGATTCTTTAAAAACAAGGCCGCCAGTCCGAAAGGACGACGGCCTTGTTTTTAGGCATTGTGCTCGCGCAAAACGGCTATGCACTTTTGCTGGAAATGCTCTAATGCAGCATTACGGTGCGTAGCTCGTGCTCGTGCGCGCCCTGCAATGCGGTGGCGCGTACATCGGAAAGCACGATCGGCTCGCCGCTGGCGCCAAACAGCGCCCAGAGTTCAAGTCCCGGCGCTATGGGAGGGAGAGCGGGGAAATTACGGGCAAGATCGTCAGAACGGACCTTGCGCACATAGGCCAGCTCACCCTCACCCAGATGGGCGAATTCCTGTTCGGTGAAAATCTGTCTGGTCATGGTCGTAGCCTCCATTTTGGCAGCATATCATTTACGATCATGCTGCTTGAGAGCTTTGATATTTCTCAATATAGCAGTGTAAGTGTGAATTGGGTCTGAACGGGTTCTAATCTTTCACCGCAATATCGATCCGCTTTATCACCCTTTCCGGTTCGGGACGGTCGAGGTCGATGGCGAGAAGGCCGTTTTTGAGCTCGCAGCCCACAACCCGCATTCCATCGGCCAGAACGAACACGCGCTGAAACTGTCGGGCAGCGATGCCGCGATGCAGATATTCGCGTTCGGTGTCGTCGGTCTGGCGTCCACGGATGACGAGCTGGCTGTCTTCCGTCATCACTTCCAGATCCTCGCTGGCAAAGCCCGCGACGGCCAGCGTGATGCGCAGGCGTTCGGAACCCGTCTCGCCGCATAGGCGTTCAATATTATAAGGCGGATAACCGTCGCCGGTTTTAGCGATCCGTTCCAGCGTCTTTTCCATTGTGTCGAATCCAAGCAGCAATGGACTCGAAAACGGTGTCATTCTTGTCATTTCATCAGTCCTTGTCGAAGCGACCGTTCTGGAAAGCACCCATTCGGCGTATCTTTCCATCCACTGATATGGCTTTTGAAAAGCTTGACTTCAAGGGCCGAAATCCGATTAGCCTTCGCATAAGGTAAACCGCTGCGTCGATGAGGAAAAGCTGTCAACTTGGATGAAAAATGAGGACAGCGGCTTCAGCGCCGTGCTTCGGAAAGCGCCTTGCCAAAGGCCGAGGCGAAGCTTTCGCGGTCATCGGGATTGAGGAAGCTGCCGATGGCGACACTGTCATTGCGGCTTTCCACCCGCATGGAGGCGATGCCTCTATCGGGTTTCCGCGCCACGTTGAAACGCGCCCAGAAGGGATTGAAGCGATGCGCGGTTACTTTGCCCGATGCCGTATATTGCCTTATATGCAGGGCCGAGCGGGAGATCGAGATTTCCTCGCGCGCTCGCGCCGCATGATAATTCCAGCGGAATGCGAGATAGATCAGCAATATGTCCAGCCCGAAAAAGCCGAAGATCGGCCATGCGCCGATAGACCAGAAAAGAGTGCCGACAAATAGCCAGCATGTTATCAGGATGCTCATCAAGGCCATGAAACCTGTCCGGCCCAGCGAGCGATAGGGCGTCAGCAGGGCTTCAAAAATGGGGGTGTCGAACCGGTCGGGTTGTGCGCCGTCTGGATGCTGCATCGAAATCTGCCTGGAAGCTGCGTCAAGCTGCTGATTGTTTTCCGGGGTCTAAACCGAGTATAGAGGCCAAATGCAAAAGGCCAAAATCAAATCCTCGTTCGTTGCCCCCGATGCACCTGCGCGCCGCCCGCGCCGCGTTGCGGGTACGCTTTATACGGCAGATGAAATCCATGAGATTTTCCGCCGCTTTTCTATCCTGCGCCCAGAGCCGAAAGGCGAGCTCGAGCATGTGAATTCCTTCACCCTGCTTGTTGCAGTCGTGCTTTCGGCGCAGGCGACCGATGCGGGCGTCAACAAGGCGACGCGGGCGCTTTTCGCAATTGCCGATACGCCGCAGAAAATGCTGGCTCTCGGAGAGGAAAAGGTCGGCGAATATATCCGCACCATCGGGCTGTGGCGCAACAAGGCAAAGAATGTCATTCTCCTGTCGGAAGCATTGATCCGCGATTATGGAGGCGAAGTGCCGGGCGAGCGCGACGAGTTGGTGAAGCTGCCCGGCGTGGGCCGAAAGACCGCCAATGTGGTGCTCAATATGGCCTTTGGCCAGCGAACCATGGCGGTGGATACGCATATTCTGCGCATTGGCAATCGCATCGGCCTTGCGCCCGGCAAGACGCCGGAGGCGGTCGAGGCTATCCTTGTGCGCGTCATTCCGCATGAATTCATGCTTCATGCCCATCACTGGCTGATCCTGCACGGGCGCTATGTGTGCAGGGCGCGCAAGCCCGAATGCGAGAAATGCGTCATTGCCGATATTTGCAAATATCCGGCGAAAACTTCCGATATTCCGGCACCGCTGGTCCCCTTGCCGCCTCAGGCGTAGCTTTTGGCTTCGCGCTGCGAAATGGCCTTGTGCAGATGCACCATCATGGCGGCAGCAAAAAGCGGAGTCAGCAGATTGACGATCGGAACCGCCATGAATGCAGCAATCAGCAGGCCAGCCAGAAAGACCGTCACGCCATATTGCGAGCGCAGCGCCCTGGCCTCCGCTTCGGGTCGATGACGCATGGCGGCGAATTCAAAAAATTCGCGGCCCAGCAGATAGGCATTGATGACGAAAAAGGCGATCAGATTGACGCCCGGAACGAAAAGCAAAAGCAGCGCCACGATATTGCCGACAATGACAATACAGAGGAATTTAAGCGAAACCACTATGGAACGCGCCAGCGGCAGCGGCGTGCCGGGCGCTTCGCCGGGATAGTCGTCGCGTTCGACCACTTCAGCCACATCGTCAAGGAACAGACCGGCCATCAGCGCGGTAACAGGTGCGATCATCAATGCCATGACCAGCGCGAGGCCAAGACCGGCGGCGATAGCAGCAATAATGCTGAGCCAGCCTGCCCAGTCCGGCATGCCGGGCAGCAACTGCTCCATCCACGGCCATGCGAAGACAACAAATATCTGCCGTATGGCTATCCATAGCCCGATGAGCAACAGCAGCGTCAGGCCGAGCGTTTTCCATAAAACCGAGCGAAACTCCGGCGTTAGCAGGCGTCTGAGTGCTTTCAGGGCGGCGTTAATGATCATGCTGGATCCATTTTGCGCAATTCGATGCGACGAAAATAGGAAGGTTGTTCGTCCGACACAAGATATTCTACCCACAACCGACGACATTGGCAGGGTAGCCAAAGTCCGTTCAACAGGCTAAACCGGCCCCGCATGACTTATGTCAAATCGCCGCCGCGACGCTCCCGCCGGGAGTGAACGGCAGACCGGAAGGGGAGTCCTGGTTCGCTCATGGCCACATTCGACGTTCTTTGCATCGGCAACGCCATTGTCGATATCATCGCACGCACTGATGATGCATTCCTCGAAACCAACGGCATTATCAAAGGCGCGATGAACCTGATTGATGCCGACCGCGCGGAGCTTCTTTATAGCCGTATGGGTCCAGCCACCGAAATGTCAGGCGGCAGCGCGGGCAATACGGCGGCAGGCATTGCGAACCTTGGCGGACGCGCCGCCTATTTCGGCAAGGTGGCGACCGATCATCTGGGCCGCATCTTCGCCCATGATATTCGTGCGCAGGGTGTCGCTTTCGATACTCGCCCGCTTGAAAAAGGCACGCCCACCGCCCGTTCGATGATTTTCGTCACCTCCGATGGCGAGCGCTCGATGAACACCTATCTTGGCGCCTGCGTTGAACTTGGGCCGGAAGATGTCGAAACCTCCAAGGTGGCAGACGCCAGAGTGACCTATTTCGAGGGATATCTGTGGGATCCGCCGCGCGCCAAGGAAGCCATTGTTCTGGCGGCAAAGATTGCGCATGAGCATGGCAGGCAGATCGCCATGACCTTGTCCGATCCGTTCTGTGTGGATCGTTATCGCAACGAATTTCTCGATCTGATGCGCAGCCGTACAGTCGATCTGGTCTTCGCCAATGAAGACGAGGCGAAGTCACTTTACCAAACCGGATCGCTGGACGAGGCGGTGGAAGCGATGCGCAAGGATTGCCCGCTGTCCATTATCACGCGCTCGGAAAATGGCGCGGTCGTCGTTACATCCGACCAGACAATCAAGGTGCCGGCAATCGAGATCGACAAGCTGGTGGATACCACCGGCGCGGGCGATCTATACGCTGCCGGTTTCCTTTATGGCTACACCAAGGAGCGTTCTCTGGAAGATTGCGCGCGACTGGGTTCGCTTGCTGCCGGAACGATCATCCAGCAGATGGGGCCGCGTCCGCTCATGAGCCTTCAGGCCTTGGCCGGTCAGGCCGGGCTGGCCTGATTGTATTGCTGGAAATACTTTATTCGTCGGGTCTGACGATCCGGTCGCGCTTGAGTTCTTCTTCGGTGCGGCCGGGATTGCTTTTATAGATCGGCAGCTTCCAGCCGAAATGGAGCGCGCCGCCACGTATGATGAAGGCGGTCAATGCTGCGGCCAGTGCCGAGAATGCCGAATCGACGCCAAGCCGCTCAAGCCCCACATAAAGACATGCGCCAGCGAGCGCAGCCGTCACATAAATCTCCCTGCGCATCAGCACCGATGGTTCACCCGCCACCATGTCGCGCAATATACCCCCAAGCGTGGCGGTGAAAATGCCGGTGACGATTGCGACCGCCGGGCTAAAGCCCAATGCAAGCCCCTTGGCGGCTCCCATCACCGTATAGGCCGACATGCCCATGGCATCGAACCAGAGCAGAAGGCGATAACGTGATTCCACCATATGGGCGGTGAAATAGACGATGATCGCGGGAACCGTTCCGGCAAGTAGGAAAAGCGGTTCATGCACCCAGAAAACAGGGCTGTCGCCTAGAACCAGATCGCGTAGCGTGCCGCCGCCGATACCGGTGATGTTGGCGAGGAATATAAAGCCAATAATATCAAGCTGACGACGTGAGGCGGCAAGCGCGCCTGTGGCGGCAAAAACGAAAACGCCTGCAAAATTAACCAGTTCTATAATCGCCACGCTGCAGGCCTCCCTCTTTCAGCGGAGTTTTGACCGGAAGTCGCGCGAGCGCAATAATAATATGCTAAAATGCAAAAGCGGCGGAATAACCCCGCCGCTTCATAAACAGTCTGGTTTTGGATCAGGTGTTGCTTTCGTCCTGATTGGCGTCCTGACTGGACGCACCATTATCGGCGCTGGCTTTCGGGCCGCCCTTGGAAACGCCGACCATCGCAGGTCGCAGGACGCGTTCGCCGATGGCGTAACCGGCCTGAACCACCTGCACGACTGTATTGTTCGGCAGATCGGGATTGGGAACCTCGAACATGGCCTGATGGAAGTTGGGGTCGAACTTTTGGCCTTCAGGATCGAGTCTGGTCACGCCATGGCGTTCCAATGCCTGCAACATGGCGCGCTCGGTCATTTCGACGCCTTCGGCAAGTGAATTCAGGTTCGCATCATTCTCTCTGGCATCGACCGGTATCGCTTCCAGTGCACGATTCAGATTGTCGGAAACCGAAAGCATGTCACGGGCAAAATTCGTCACTGCATAGCTGCGTGCATCCTGCACGTCGCGCTGCGTGCGCTTGCGCAGGTTTTCCATATCCGCCGCCATGCGCAGCATCTGATCCCTCAGGCCGGTATTTTCCGCTTCGAGCGCTGCCAGCGTGTCTGCGCTATCGTCAGTGGACGCCTCTTCTTCGTCCTCGGATGCCTCCGCGCGTGCTTCGGCCTTGCGGCTCTTGAGAAAATCATCGGCAGCCCGCTTGAGAGCTTCACGATCACGAGGATTGTTGATATCGCGCTGCTCAAGATCGGGGTTTTCGGTCGTATTTTTTTCGTCAGCCATAATGCTCTTCCGTCTTGAATGTTATTGGGCCGGATATTGAGTTTCGTGCCATTAAAATCAAGGTCTATTTTCAGAGGCTTGACAAGTCTGCCATGTTTACCGCAGCAATCGGGACACGATTTGCGCCGTATAATCCACCATCGGCACGATACGGGCATAATTGAGCCGGGTCGGACCGATCACGCCAAGCGCTCCGACGACCCTCTGGTCGGAATCGCGATAGGGAGCGACCACCAGCGACGAACCCGAAAGCGAAAACAGCTTGTTTTCCGAACCGATGAAGATGCGCACGCCCGAACCTGCTTCTGCCAGATCCAGGAGCTGGATCATGCCGTCTTTGGTTTCCAGATCATCGAAGAGATGCCGCAGGCGCTCGATGTCCTCCTGCGCATGGATGTTTTCAAGCAGATTGGCGCGCCCGCGCACGATCAGCCGTGCGGGCTGGTCCGTACCCGCGCCGCTCCATACTGCAAGCCCTTGCGCGACCAGTTCCTGCGATAATTGATCGAGTTCCTGCCTTGTTTCATCGGAGAGTTTCGTAAGCTCCGAACGTGCTTCCGACAGCGTGTGCCCATGAATATGCGCGTTGAGGAAATTTGACGCCTCGATCAGTTGCGAAGCGGAAATTCCTGTCGGCAGATTGATGACGCGGTTTTCGACATCGCCATTTTGCATGACCAGAACAGCCAGTGCGCGTGTCGGTTCAAGGCGCACGAATTCGATATGTTTCAACGCGCCTTCCGCCTTGGTGGCGAGGACCAGGCCCGCGCCGCGCGACAGGCCGGACAGAACCTGACTGGCTTCGGTCAGCACGCTTTCCACAGAATTGGAGCTGCCTGCGGCGCTTACCTGCGCTTCGATGGACGAACGTTCGTCGGGCGGCAGATCGCCCACTTCCAGAAAAGCATCGACGAAGAAGCGCAGGCCGATCTGGGTCGGCAGGCGGCCTGCCGAAATATGCGGCGCATAGATCAGGCCCAATTGCTCCAGATCGCTCATCACATTGCGGATGGTGGCAGGCGAGAGGCTGTGCGGCAACAGCCGCGACAGATTGCGCGAACCGAGAGGATCGCCATCGTTGAGGTAGCTGTCGACGATTAGCCGGAAAATATCGCGCGATCTCTGATCGAGCGCGTTGAGCAATTGGTGTTCCGGCGATTTGATCATGGTTCGGTTTATAAACTCTCTGATTTCTTAACCATAAATATAAGGTTACTGGCCGGGCCGTCAAAGCCTTACCTGTCCTCTCAACATCTGTCTTGCTGTTCGGGGGTAAATTTCCTTTCTATTTTACGCCAGCCATCCTAAAAGCTGCACTGAAAGCTGAATTATTGAATTAAGGAATTGTTATGCGTCCATCCAAGCGCACTGCTGATGAAATGCGCGCCGTGTCCTTTGAGCGCGGCGTCTCCAAACATGCGGAAGGTTCGTGCCTCGTCAAGTTCGGCGATACCCATGTGCTGTGCACCGCAAGTCTTGAGGAAAAGGTGCCCGGCTGGATGCGCAACAGCGGCAAGGGCTGGGTCACGGCGGAATACGGCATGTTGCCGCGTTCGACCGGCGACCGTATGCGCCGCGAAGCAGCGAGCGGCAAGCAGGGCGGACGCACGCAGGAAATCCAGCGCCTGATTGGCCGTTCCCTGCGCGCCGTGGTCGACATGCAGGCTCTGGGCGAGTTTCAGATCACGGTCGATTGCGATGTCATTCAGGCCGATGGCGGCACGCGCACGGCAGCAATCACCGGCGGCTGGGTGGCGCTGCATGATTGCCTGCGCTGGATGGAAGCGCGCCAGATGGTACGCATCGAAAAAGTGCTAAAAGATCATGTTGCTGCGATTTCCTGCGGTATTCATGAGGGCGAAGCTGTTCTCGATCTCGATTATGTCGAGGATTCCGCTGCTCAGACCGACAGCAATTTCGTCATGACCGGCAAGGGCGGCATCGTCGAAATTCAGGGAACTGCGGAAGGCGAACCTTTCTCGGAAGAAGAATTTTCTTCGCTGATGCGTCTGGCCCGTGGCGGCATTGATCGCCTGGTGTCATTGCAGAAGATGGCTATTTCCTGATAGATACGGCCTTCTCCAATGATGAGGAGGCCGGAACATGCGTGCAGCCCGTATTCTTGAAACCGCGCTTTATGTCCGCGATATTGCGGAGGCGGTTGCCTTCTATCGCGATGTGATGGGCCTTGTGCCGGTGGGGAAGATGAGCGAACGCAATGCGTTCTTCCACTGCGGCGAGGGTATATTGCTGCTTTTCAAAGCGGAAGAAACGCTTAAAACGCCCGCACCCGGATCGCTGCCTGTGCCGCCCCATGGCACAAGCGGGCCGGGCCATGTATGTTTTGCGGCAGAGCGCGATGAGATTGATAGCTGGGTTGGCCATCTGGAAAAGCACGGTGTTGCGATTGAATCGGATTTTGAATGGCCCAATGGCGCGCGTTCGATTTATTTTCGCGACCCTTCCGGCAATTCACTGGAAATAGCCGAACCGGGACTATGGAATTAGGCATGGTGCGCAAGGCCATACGGCTATGAGACAGGATTGAAAATGAGAGCACTTGAAAAAGGCAAGCTGATCGTTGCCTCGCACAATGCAGGCAAGCTGCGTGAGTTTGACGGGCTGCTCGGCCCTTACGGTTTTGAACTGAACTCAGTTGCTTCACTTGGCCTGCCTGAGCCGGAAGAAACCGGCACCACCTTTGAGGAAAACGCCTGTATCAAAGCCTTGGCTGCAGCCCAGATCACCGGCCTGCCGGCGCTTTCCGATGATTCGGGCATCATGATCGATGCGCTGAATGGTGAACCGGGCGTCTATACCGCCAACTGGGCGGAAAAGGCCGATGGCACACGCGATTTCGACATGGCGATGCAAAAGGTCGAAGATCTGTTGCAGGAAAAGGGCGCAACCACGCCCGACAAACGCAAGGCGCGTTTCGTTTCCGTCATTTGCCTCGCCTGGCCCGATGGCGAGGCGCAATATTATCGCGGCGAGGTCGAAGGGACTCTGGTCTGGCCGCCGCGCGGCGATCTGGGCTTCGGTTACGACCCGGTATTCCTGCCTGATGGCTATGAAAAGACCTTTGGTGAAATGGAGGCTGATGAAAAGCATGGCTGGAAACCAGGCGATGCTCTGGCTCTTTCACATCGTGCGCGCGCCTTCAGGCTTTTTGCTGAAAAGGCCCTCGGCACCGTTTCGGACGCGGCGGAATGAACAGGCACTTTTCTCCATCCGGCAGGACAGCGGATATTTTACCGATCGCCCGCGCGGACGGTGAAACCGCCTTTGGCGTCTATGTGCATTGGCCGTTTTGTCTGGCCAAGTGTCCCTATTGCGATTTCAACAGCCATGTTCGCCACCAGCCGGTGGATCAGGAGCGTTTTGCGAGCGCCTTCAATCGCGAAATGGAAACCTTGCGGGAGCGTACCGGCCCGCGCACCGTTACCAGCATATTCTTGGGCGGCGGCACACCCTCGCTGATGCAGCCTGCAACCGTGGGCGCCTTGCTTGATGGTATTGCGTCGCGCTGGTCGGTGGCGCCTGATATAGAAGTAACGCTGGAAGCCAACCCAACAAGCGTGGAAGCGGAGCGTTTCCGGGGCTATCGCGCGGCTGGCGTCAACCGCGTGTCGCTGGGCATTCAGGCATTGAACGACCCGGATTTGCGCAGGCTTGGCCGTATGCATTCGGTTGAGGAAGCAAAAGCGGCGATTCGTCTGGCGCGCGAGATTTTCCCACGCCTGTCCTTCGATCTGATCTATGCGCGGCCCGACCAGAGCATCGAAGCATGGCGCGAGGAACTGAAGGAAGCCATCGGCCTTGCCGCCGACCATCTCTCGCTCTACCAGCTCACCATTGAGGAAGGTACGCAGTTCTATAATCTGTGGAAGGCGGGCAAACTTGTGACGCCCGAGCCGGATCACGCAGCCGCACTTTATGAAGAAACGCAAAGGGTGACGGCGGCGCACGGTCTTCCGGCCTATGAGATTTCCAATCATGCCCTGCCGGGACGCGAATCGCAGCACAATCTGGTCTATTGGCGCTACGGGCAATATGTCGGCATCGGACCTGGCGCGCATGGGCGTTTTATCGAAAATGGCGTACGCACGGTGACGATCACCGAAAAGCACCCCGAAACATGGGTCGAAAAGGTCGAACAGAACGGCCACGGCATTATCGAGGAAGAATATCTCAATGGCGATCAGCAGGGCGATGAATTCCTGATGATGGGCCTGCGGCTGCGCGAAGGCATCGATCTTGAGCGTCACCGCCGCCTGACCGGCCATGAAATCGACCGTCGCCGCCTTGAAAGGCTGGTCGCTGCGGGCATGATCGAGCCGATGGAGGGAAGCTTCATCCGCGCCACGCCGCAAGGCGCGCTGGTGCTCGATGCGCTTGTCGCCGATCTGGCAAGTTAGGAACAGCGATGAGCGAATTTCAGGACGAGGTGAAACGCGACTATGTGGTGGGCGGCACATCCGTGCGCGCGCGTCCGCTGGAACCCGCACTCTATATCGTCTCGACTCCGATCGGCAATCTGGGTGATATGACCCTGCGCGGCGTGGAAACGCTCGCCAGCGCCGATGTGCTGGCCTGCGAGGATACGCGCGTGACCCGCGTTTTGCTTGATCGTTATGGCATTTCGCGCCGCCCGGTCAGCTATCATGAGCATAATGCTGCGGAGGCCGGACCGAAGCTCATTGCCGCTCTTTTACAAGGAAAGAGCGTGGCTCTCGTTTCCGATGCCGGGACGCCGCTGGTTTCTGATCCGGGCTTCCGTCTGGTGGGCGAGGCGCGCGAAGCAGGCATTCGCGTGGTGCCTGTTCCGGGCGCATCCGCCGTGCTGGCAGCTCTTGCCGCATCCGGACTTCCTACCGATACCTTCATGTTTTGCGGCTTCCTGCCCCCCAGGCACGGCCAGAAAATATCCCGGCTCGAAAGCCTCAAAACTATCGATGCGACGCTCGTTTTCTATGAATCGCCCAACCGTGCCGCCGCCACTCTGGCCGCCATGGTTGCGGTGTTCGGTGAGGCGCGCGAAGGCGCGCTCTGTCGCGAGCTGACCAAAGCCTATGAAACCATCGTCACCTTGCCCCTGGGCGAGCTGGCAGCGCAGTTTGACGGTGAAGACCGCATTCGGGGCGAGGTCGTACTTCTGGTCGGCCCGCCTTCGGGCGAGATGATACCGCAAAGCGAGGAAGACATCGACAGGCTGCTTTTATCGCTGGCGCAGGAACTGCCGCCATCGAAGGCTGCGGGCGAGGCGGCGCGCATGACGGGCGGGCAGAAATCCGTGCTGTACCAGCGGCTGATGCAATTGAAGGCAAAGGCCTGATGAGCGGGCTTCGCGAGAAAAGGCGCATGGCCTTCTTTCGCGGACACCGTGCCGAGCGTCTTGCGGCGCTCGCGCTTATGCTGAAAGGTTTTCGCATTGTTGCGCGGCGCTATCGTACGCGTCTTGGTGAAATCGACCTGATCGCGCGGCGTGGGCATCTTGTCCTCATCGTCGAGGTGAAGGCGCGCGCGAATATCGAGGCCGCGCATCTTGCGCTGACGCCGCAGGCCATGCGCCGGATCGAGGCAGCAGCCGATCTGTGGCTGCAACGCCAGCCGGATCACGCGCATCTGTCGCTCCGGTTCGATCTGGTGGCCGTGTTGCCCCGCCGCTGGCCCAGACACGTTCCGGCCTTCTTCACCAGCGCGGAATGAAAATCCTGCAAATCCTGTTTGCGCGAAAAAGCGATGCGCGGCGCTATGATGGCGCGCAAGCCCGTTTCTTATAAAATCGTGCGACACACGGAATAATGGCACTGTCTGAAAAAGGATAGTGCCATGGCTTTCGCATCCAAACCTCTTCTGGCTGATTTCCCCGCCTTCTTTCGCGTTTCGGAAGAAGTGGTCGCTGTCATTGGCGGGGGCGAGGAAGCGCTCAACAAGGCACGCCTCGTTGCGCTGACATCGGCGCGGCTGCGCATTGTCGCGGAAGAGGTCGAGCCTCCCCTTGTGCAATTCATTGCCGATCAGGGCGCAGAACATATTGCGCAGCCTTGCGCGCCCGAACATCTTGACGGAGCGAGGCTTGTTTTCGTGGCCACCGGCGATGAGGCGCAGGACCGCGCTATCGCAGCCATTGTGAAGAGCCGGAAAATCCCGGTCAATGTGGTGGACCGCCCCGCACTTTGCGATTTTCTGACCCCGGCAATCGTCAATCGCGCCCCCATCGCCATCGCCATCGGTTCGGAAGGTGCATCCCCGGTACTCACGCAAATGCTGCGCGCGCAGATCGATGCGGCCCTTTCGCCGCGTCTGGGTGATCTGGCACGTTTTGCCCAAAGCTGGCGACCAAAAGCCGAGCGCAGTTTGCCAAAAGGACTGGCGCGCCGCAATTTCTGGCGCAGCTTTCTTACAGGCCGTGTGGCTCGCGCCATAGAGGGCGGCGACCGCGACGGGGCAGAGAGGGCGGCTTATGAACTGATCGAACAAGACCACAGGACCGCCGGTTATGTCTGGCTGGTCGGGGCCGGTCCCGGCGCGGAAGATTTGCTTACCCTGCGCGCGCATCGCGTGCTGATGGAAGCGGATGTTATCGTCCATGACGCTTTGGTGCCTGAGTGCGTGATCGCCATGGGGCGCCGCGATGCCGAGCGCATTGCGGCGGGCAAGCGCAAGGGGTGCCATTCCAGGAGTCAGAACGAGATCAACCGGCTTCTGGTGTCGCTGGCGCAGGCAGGCAGGCGGGTGGTGCGGCTCAAATCCGGTGATCCGCTGGTCTTTGGCCGGGCGGGTGAAGAGATGGCGGCCCTGCGCGCTGCCGGTATCGGCTTTGAGGTGGTGCCCGGCATCACATCGGCCTTTGCTGCCGCAGCCGATATGGAACTGCCGCTGACCCTGCGCGGCATCGCCTCGTCGCTGGTCTTCACCACCGGCCACGATATGGCGGGCGATGTGCTGCCCGGCTGGGCGAAGCTCGCGGTCTGCGGTGCGACCATCGCCGTCTATATGGGCGCGTCGGTCGCAGCTTCCGTTGCCGCGCGGCTGATTTCGGCGGGACTGCATGAGGATACTGCGGTTGCCGTGATCGAGAATGCCAGCCGTCCCGGCAAAAGACTGTTTCATGGCACATTGAAGGATTTGCCCGCACTGGAGGGCAAGGCTCTGGCCGGACCCGTCATGGTCATTATCGGCGATGCGGTCGCGGGCGCCGCAATCGACAAGGCGGAGGCTCTGGCTGCAAACCCCGTCTCCATCGCCGTTGCTGCCTGATGGCGCAACGGGTTCGGATCAGGATGCGCGGTAAAGAAAAAGCAGGAGTTTGGATATGGTCGTAAAAGTTCTCACCGCAAACCGGCTCATTGACGGGCAGGCCGTATGGCTGGCTGCTGACGGCGCATGGCGTGAAACCATCGACGGCGCGCTGGTCGCCCGCCATGCGGAAGCAGTCGCGGCGCTTGAGCAGGCGGGGAAGCTTGCCGCTCGCGACAATCTCGTCGTGGATGTGAATGTCATCGATGTCGAGGAGCGTATGGAGGGGCTTTATCCCATTCGCCTGCGCGAGCGCATCCGTCTTTCCGGCCCGACCATCGTCACGCTGGGCCAGCCGCTTTTCAAGCACGCTTCCTGATCCAGAATACGGAATATACCATGTATCGTTATGATGAATTCGACCATGATTTCGTTGCAGCCCGCGTGGCGCAGTTCACCGATCAGGTCGAGCGCCGCCTTTCGGGCGAACTGACCGAAGACCAGTTCAAGCCGCTGCGGCTGATGAACGGTCTTTATCTGCAATTGCACGCCTATATGCTGCGCGTCGCGGTCCCTTACGGTACGCTGTCGAGCCGCCAGTTGCGCAAGCTTGGCTATATCGCCCGCACCTATGATCGCGGCTTCGGCCATTTCACCACGCGCCAGAACATCCAGTTCAACTGGCCCGCGCTCAAGGATGTACCGAGCATTCTCAAAGAGCTTGCGCAGGTGGAAATGCATTCCATCCAGACGTCTGGCAATTGCATTCGCAATGTGACTGCCGATCATTTCGCCGGTGCCGCCAGCGACGAGGTGGCCGATCCGCGCCCCTATGCCGAGATTCTGCGGCAATGGTCTTCGCTGCATCCGGAATTTTCCTATCTGCCGCGCAAGTTCAAAATCTCGGTTATCGGCTCGGAGCATGACCGTGCCGCCATTCAGGTCAACGATATCGGCCTGCAACTTAAAAAGAACGAGGCGGGCGAACTGGGTCTTGCGGTCTATGTTGGCGGCGGGCAGGGGCGCACCCCGATGGTGGCAAAGAAAATCCGCGATTTTCTGCCCGTCGAGGATATGCTCACCTATGTAACAGCGATTGTCCGCATCTATAATCTGTATGGGCGGCGCGACAACAAGTTCAAGGCGCGCATCAAGATACTGGTTCACGAAACCGGCGTCGAAGCGCTGGTCCGCGAAATCGAGGCCGAATGGGAGCAGATTCGCCATGGCGACCTGAAGCTTCCGCAGGGCGATATTGATGCCATCGAGAGCTATTTCCGGATGCCCGACCTGCCGCAGCGCCCCGAGGGCTGGGAAATTCTTGCCGCCGCGCAGAAATCCGATCCCGCTTTCGCGGTCTGGACGCAGCGCAATGTCACCACCCACAAACATCCTGATTATGCTGTGGTGACGATTTCGCTCAAGCCCATCGGCGGCATTCCGGGTGATGCCAGCGCAGAGCAGATGGAACTGATCGCCGACATTGCGCAGACCTATTCCTTTGACGAAATCCGCGTCAGCCACGAGCAGAACCTGATCCTGCCCCATGTCGCCAGGGCCGATCTTCCAGCCGTTTTTGACCTGCTTGAGTCGGATGGGCTGGTCACGGCCAATGCGGGGCTGATCACCGATATCATCGCCTGTCCCGGCCTTGATTATTGCGCGCTGGCCAATGCCCGCTCGATTCCGGTGGCGCAGCGCATTTCAGAACGTTTTGGCGCTTCCGAACGCCAGCTTGAAATCGGCGATCTCAAGATCAAGATTTCCGGCTGCATCAATGCCTGCGGCCATCATCATGTCGGTCATATCGGCATTCTCGGCGTGGAGAAAAAGGGCGAAGAGCTTTACCAGATCACGCTTGGCGGCTCGGCGGATGAAAATTCATCCATCGGCGACATTACCGGGCGCGGCTTTTCCTCGGAAGATGTGGTGGATGCCATCGAAACCATCGTCGATACTTATCTCGGCTTGCGCGAAAGCCCCGACGAAACCTTCCTCGACGCCTATCGCCGGGTGGGAATGGAGCCGTTCAAACAGGCCCTTTATGGGGAAATAAGCCGTGCTGCCTGATGCCGAACAACGCGCCAGTGCGCAAGCCCGCTTGCTGGAGGCAAGCCATGGGGCCTCTTTGCCGCAGGAGGTGATTGCGCTCGCCGTGCATGAGCTTTTTGCCGGGCATATCGCTGTCGTATCGTCCTTTGGCGCGGAATCGGCGGTGCTTTTGCACATGATTGCACAGATCGATGTGGCGACGCCGGTGCTGTTTCTCGATACGGGCAAGCATTTCCGCGCCACGCTCGATTATCGCCGCGATCTTGTGGATCAGCTTGGCCTCACCGATATTGAGGATATTCTGCCGCTTGAGGAGAGCGTGAAAAACGACGATCCTTTTGGCGCGCTGTCCATGACTGACAAGGACCGCTGCTGCTTCATTCGCAAGGTGGAGCCGATGGCGCGCGCGGTTGCGCCCTATCGCGCATGGATGACGGGCCGCAAGCAGTTTCAGGCATCAACCCGCAATGGTTTGCCGGTGTTTGAATCCGTGGGGCCGCGCATCCGCATCAACCCGCTGGCGCGCTGGCAAGCGGCTGACCTGCAAGCCTATGCGCAAAAACATGACCTGCCTGCCCATCCGCTCACCGCGCAGGGCTATCGTTCCATCGGCTGTATGCCGTGCACGCAGCCTGTGGGCGAGGGCGAGGATCAGCGCGCCGGGCGCTGGGCGGGATCGGAAAAGACTGAGTGCGGCATCCATCTTACGGGCCTTGCGGAAAGCTTGCAGAATTTGGGAGCAGCGGAGCACAAATGAGTGATACCACACCTGAAACAAAACTCTGGTCTTCGGAAGGCTTTCGCAAGGATGATTATATCTTTGCCGACGATCTGGACGTTGCGGGCGACGCGCCAGCGATCATCATCCCGCTCACCATCTGGCTGGAGCTTGGTGAAGAACAGCGTCGCTCGTCGAACCGCCGCATTGGCATTTTTGTCGCGCCGGGCGAGAAGATCGAACCGCTGCTGGAACATCTTGGCACCATTCCCCTGATCGCTCTGGAATTCCCGGCCTTCAATGACGGGCGATCCTACTCCAGGGCGGAAGTCCTGCGTCGCGCAGGTTTTCGGGGTGAATTGCGGGCGGTCGGCGATGTGCTGATCGATCAGGCGGTTTTGATGCTGCGCATTGGCTTCGACACTTTGCAGGTGAGCAATCATGTTGCGCAGGCACGGCTCGGCGAGCATCGTCTGGTTGACACGCCCGGCTATTATCAACCGGGCCGCGGTTCGGTGCCGCAGGAAGGCGGTTTCGCGTGGCGCCGCGTCAAAACCGGCTGAAATCACAGGTTAAACGTGGTTTTGCGGTTTTGTTCGTGGGATTGATGAGGTAGATACCCTCATCAATCTTTGGAGACAGGACGTGATCCGCCATATTGTTTTCTTCAGCGTCAAGCCAGACCAGGACGTCGAATTCGTCCGCAAGGCTCTGGAGCAGTTGGGTACTATTCCTCATTCGGAGGTGTTCGAGGTCGTAGCCAATTCCAAGGTCGACCCGATGGGCAACGAGATCGATCTTGTTGTCTATGCCGAGTTCAGGGATGAAGAAGCGCTTTTTGCCTATAAGAATCATCCGACCTATGACGCCACCACGCAATATGTCCGCCCCATGCGCGAATTGCGCTTTTCCGCCGATGTGGTGAGCCGTCTGACCTGATCAGAGGTCGGATTGCGGGCGTGCTTGCAGCGGCAATCCGCCAAAGAGATCGGCCTCTGGAGTAGTGCGGGCACGTTCGATATTGAGCAGCCGCAATTTGGTCTCGACCCCGCCCGCAGCGGAAAATCCGCCAACCTTGCCATTTGTGCCCAATACGCGATGGCAGGGAACGATGATGGGAAACGGGTTTTTGCCCAGCGCATGGCCGACCGCTTGCGAAAGATGCACATCGCCCAGCCGCCGCGCAATCGCGCCATAGGTCGTCGTTTCTCCGGCCTTGAGCTCGAGAATGATTTCATAGACTTGCCGGTTGAGATCGGGCAGCGGTTGAAGCGCCAGCGGCGTGGTGCCGAAATCAGGGTTTCCCCCCGCAAGCAGCGCCTGTATCTTTGCGACGGCCTCGATGACGAAAACGGGCGGCGTCGAAATTTTCCCCTCGGGGAAACGTTGCCTGAGCCGGTAGCCGGTTTCCTTTTCATCAGCATCGCCGATTTCCACGCCCGTAATTCTGCCTTCCTGCCATGCAATGCCGCAGGAGCCGATGGGTGTGTCGAAGAGGATGAGGCCGCGCGATTCCATGAAAACAAGCATAGCATGGCTTGTCGGCTTCTTCCGAAGGATTTGCGCAACACTTCGCAAGAATCCCAACGGATTGCGCAGCGAGATGGTTGAAGAACGCGGCAAATAGTGATTGTGTGAGAAAGAATGGTTATGGACTCACAAGTGTCCGTTTATTCAGATGACCTGATGATTTGATGACAGTTACCGGCACGTGCTATGTGGCCGGAACCGAGGAATTTAAATGGACGACTACGAACGCTACGCCACAGGGTTGATGATCGTTTTCGGCGCCCTGATTATTGCCGGGTTGATGGCGGCCAACCTTTATCATGGCGACAAGCCCGGCTTTCTGTTTGCGCTCGGCGCGGCGGTCGTTGCCTGGTTTTCGGCCTTCGCGGTTCTGTTCGACAAGCCGCGCGTCTATGGTGTGATGATTGCGGTAGCAATTGGTCTGGTGGCCGCTTCCATCGGTGCCTACGTTACCTGAGATCGCCCCATTTCTGAAAGTCCCGGCCTGAAAGAAAAGCCCCGGCTTGGTCCGGGGCTTTGCCGTTTCAGATAAAGGGCGAATAGCATTGGCGGCGCGGTCCGTTATAGGGCTGATATGTGTTGTCATAAGCACGATAGGATCGGTAGCGGTTATAGCACCAGCGCACATGCGCATTGCCGCGGCGATAAGCGCGGGGCGGTCTGATACGGGGACCGCGATAATGCCGGTGGTGGTGGCGATAGCGCGGATGATGGTGACGCCAGTTGCGCTCCGGGTATTGCTGCCAATGGCGACGATGACGATAATCGTAGTATTGCACATTTTCGACTGGCCCGGACGAAGCCAGGGGAATGGCTATGGGCGGTGCCGCCTCTGCCATGCTGGTCAAGGCCGGTACGCCCATGCCGAACGAAAGGCATACCGCAAAAAAGGAAGATGCAAGTCTTTTCATCGGTTCCTCCATGATGCGGCCCTGAGCCGCATATTTCCATCAATGTCCCTGACGATGATTTTGTTCCGGCATTGTGGCCCGTGGAAGGTGGCGAAACACACGATTTCTTGCCAGTGCATGAACTTGGTGATGGCTTTGGCGAATGCGAAGTAGCTCCCAATAGAATTGACATAAAGATATGTTTATGTCATTAAGTATGCTTTAGGATGGCGCGCACCCACGCGCTGGCATCCCGGTTAATCCATCCGCACATCATGCTGCCTGAAACCATTTTTGGATTTTCATGCTTCTGCTGTAGCGATCAGGCATATCTGAATACAGGTGTAATCCCCATGGCGTCCTCTCTTGATGATCTTTTTGGTGCAACTGCGGCAAAGCCGGACGGGTCCGAAGTGCTGGCGGCTCTCACCAAAGCCGCTAGGGAGCGCATCCTGATTCTTGACGGCGCGATGGGTACGCAGATTCAGGGGCTGGGCTTTCATGAAGAGCATTTTCGTGGCGAGCGCTTCGCATCCTGTGATTGCCAGCTTCAGGGTAACAACGACCTTCTAACTCTGACCCAGCCCAAATCCATTGAAGAAATCCACTATGCCTATGCGATGGCCGGGGCGGATATTCTCGAAACCAACACGTTTTCTTCAACTACCATCGCTCAGGCCGATTACGGCATGGAGGATGCAGTTTACGATCTCAACCGCGATGGTGCGCGTCTGGCCCGCCGTGCGGCCCTGCGCGCGCAGCAGAAGGATGGCCGTCGCCGTTTTGTGGCTGGAGCGCTTGGCCCGACCAACCGCACGGCGTCGCTCTCACCTGATGTCAGTAACCCCGGCTTCCGCGCCGTCACTTTCGATGATCTGCGCATCGCCTATGCGGAGCAGATCAGGGGGCTGATCGATGGCGGTTCCGACATTATCCTCATCGAGACGATTTTCGACACTCTGAATGCGAAAGCGGCGATCTTTGCCGCCGAAGAAGTGTTTATCGAAAAAGGCGTTCGCCTGCCGGTCATGATTTCGGGAACCATCACCGATCTTTCCGGTCGCACTCTTTCCGGCCAGACGCCCACGGCCTTCTGGTATTCTCTGCGTCACGCAATGCCATTTACGATCGGCCTCAACTGCGCGCTAGGCGCCAATGCGATGCGCGCGCATCTGGCGGAAATCGCTGGCATCGCCGATACATTTGTCTGCGCTTATCCGAATGCCGGACTGCCCAACGAATTCGGCCTTTATGACGAAAGCCCGGAGGCGATGGCGGCCCAGATCGGAGATTTCGCGCGCGAGGGTCTCGTCAATGTGGTGGGCGGATGCTGCGGCTCGACTCCCGAACATATCCGTGCGATTGGCGAGGCCGTCGCGAAATATCCTGCGCGAAAGCCCGTTAAAGTGCCGCCAATGATGCGCCTTTCCGGCCTTGAGCCGTTCACGCTGACCAAGGACATTCCTTTCGTCAATGTCGGTGAGCGCACAAACGTTACTGGCTCCGCGCGTTTTCGCAAACTGATCAAGGCAGGCGATTATTCGACAGCGCTGGAAGTGGCGCGCGATCAGGTGGAAAACGGTGCGCAGATCATCGACATCAATATGGATGAGGGCCTGATCGACTCGCAGAAGATCATAGTCGAATATCTCAATCTGATCGCCGCCGAGCCGGATATCGCCCGCGTGCCGGTCATGATCGACAGTTCCAAATGGGACGTGATTGAAGCCGGGCTGAAATGCGTTCAGGGCAAGCCGATCGTCAATTCGATTTCGCTTAAAGAGGGCGAGGAGGCTTTCCTGCATCACGCGCGGCTGGTGCGCGCCTATGGTGCGGCAGTCGTCATCATGGCTTTTGACGAAACCGGCCAGGCCGATACAGAAGAGCGCAAGGTGGAAATCTGCACCCGCGCTTACAAGATATTGACCGAGCAGGTCGGCTTTCCACCCGAAGACATCATCTTCGACCCGAATATTTTCGCAATCGCCACCGGTATCGATGAGCACAATAATTATGGTGTCGATTTTATCGAAGCGACCCGCAAGATCACTTCGACCCTGCCGCATGCTCATATTTCAGGTGGCGTGTCGAACCTTTCCTTCTCGTTTCGCGGCAACGAGCCGGTACGCGAGGCGATGCATGCGGTATTTCTCTATCACGCCATTCAAGTCGGTATGGATATGGGCATCGTCAACGCTGGCCAGCTTGCCGTTTATGACACCATTGATCCCGAACTACGCGAAGCTTGTGAGGACGTTGTTCTTAATCGCCGCACCGATGCGACCGAACGGCTTCTGGAACTTGCCGAGCGTTACCGGGATTCCGGCACGAAAGAAGGCAGGAAACAGGATCTGAGCTGGCGGGAATGGACAGTCGAAAAGCGGCTGGAACATGCGCTTGTCAACGGCATCACCGATTATATCGAGGCCGATACCGAAGAGGCGCGCCTTGCCGCCGCGCGACCGCTTCATGTGATTGAAGGTCCGCTGATGGCGGGCATGAATGTGGTGGGCGACCTATTCGGTTCGGGCAAGATGTTTCTGCCGCAAGTGGTCAAATCCGCCCGCGTGATGAAACAGGCCGTGGCTGTGCTTCTGCCCTTTATGGAAGAAGAGAAACGCCTCAATGGCGGCGAAGGTCGCCAGAGCGCCGGCAAGGTGCTGATGGCGACGGTCAAGGGCGACGTGCATGATATTGGCAAGAACATTGTCGGCGTCGTGCTGGCCTGCAACAATTATGAGATCATCGATCTGGGCGTGATGGTGCCAGCGCAGAAAATCCTTGAAACAGCGCGTGCGGAAAACGTTGATATAATCGGACTTTCCGGCCTTATCACCCCATCGCTCGACGAGATGGTGCATGTGGCTGCAGAAATGGAGCGGGAAGGTTTTAATTTGCCCTTGCTCATCGGCGGTGCCACGACCAGCCGCGTTCATACGGCGGTCAAGATTCACCCGCGTTACGAACAGGGGCAGGCTGTCTATGTGATCGATGCCAGCCGCGCGGTAGGCGTGGTGTCCAATCTGCTATCGCCCGAAAATAAGGCTGGCTATGTCGAAGGAATTCGGGCCGAATATGCAAAGGTGGCAGCAGCCCATGCCCGCAATGAGGCGGCAAAGAAGCGCCTGCCGCTGGAGCGCGCCCGTGCCAATGCGCACAAGCTCGACTGGGATGCTTACGAGCCGCCAAAGCCGACTTTTCTGGGTACGAAGGTTTTTGATGATTATGATCTGACCGAAATCGCGCGCTATATCGACTGGACGCCTTTCTTCCAGACCTGGGAATTGAAGGGGCGTTATCCGGCAATTCTTGAAGATGAGAAGCAGGGCGAGGCGGCGCGCGCGCTGTGGGAAGACGCGCAGGCCATGCTCAAAAAGGTTATTGATGAAAAATGGTTCGCGCCAAGAGCGGTAATCGGCTTCTGGCCAGCAAATACGGTGGGCGACGATATCCGCCTTTTCACGGATGAAGACCGTCAGGAAGAACTTGCAACCTTCTTCACCTTGCGCCAGCAACTCTCCAAGCGTGATGGGAGACCCAATGTGGCCATGTCCGACTTTGTCGCTCCGGTCGAGAGCGGCAAGCAGGATTATGTCGGCGGTTTCGTCGTCACCGCGGGCATTGAGGAAGTGGCAATTGCCGAGCGTTTCGAGCGGGCAAACGACGATTACTCGTCCATTCTGGTCAAGGCGCTGGCCGACCGCTTTGCGGAAGCTTTTGCGGAATTGATGCATAAGCGGGTGCGCCGCGAGTTCTGGGGCTATTCGCCCGATGAAGAAACGAGCAATGACGACCTGATCCATGAAAGATATGCCGGTATCCGCCCCGCGCCGGGCTATCCGGCCCAGCCCGACCATACCGAGAAAGCCACCCTGTTCAGGTTGCTCGATGCGACCGCCAAAGCCGGTGTTGAACTCACGGAAGGCTATTCCATGTGGCCGGGCTCGTCGGTTTCGGGCCTCTATATCGGCCATCCGGAAAGCTATTATTTCGGTGTTGCGAAGGTCGAGCGCGATCAGGTCGAGGATTATGCAGATCGCAAGGGCATGAGCATCGAAGAAGTCGAGCGCTGGTTGGGGCCGATTCTCAACTATGTACCAAGCGCGGCACCGGAGACGCTCGATCCCGCAGCCTGACCGTCTGATAGATAGAAACTGCGACGCGTCGATCTGATTGAGCCGGATCGGCGCGTTTATACTTTACGCTGAAAGCGGCGGTTGATCGTGCCGACCTTGCTTTAAAGTAATGTATATAAAATAAAATATTTGTATTATGAAACAACATTAAATTATTGAAAGCTTTGTTCGTGGATGAGTTGCAAAATTCATGCTAGTAAGTTTTCATCCCGCGGTTTTGTGAGGAATGATGATGTAACTATTGTTTGTTTTGATAAAAGCAATATTGGGATGTCGATTATGAAATGGGAAGACTTTTACGATAATATACAATCATCCGACAATGCGGAAAACCTGTTCGAACAGGTAAGACTTTATGCCGAAAAGCTCGGCTTTCCCTATATCTCCTATATCATGTGCGTGCCCTCGCTCACCAGCGTCGCGCATTGGATACGTTTTGAAGAACTGCCGGAGGGATGGCAGAAACACTATGCCGCCAGAAAATATGCCGAAATAGACCCGGTCATAAAGCGTGGGGCCAGCAGCATCGAACCGCTGGTCTGGTCGCCCCGGCTGTTTGCGGAAGCGCCGCAATTATGGTCGGACGCGCAGGAATACGGCCTGAAAACAGGTATTTCGCAGCCCTGCTGGGCGGCGAGGGGCGTTTTCGGAATCCTCTCCTTTATGCGCGACAAGCCAATTCTGTCGGCGGGCGAAATATCGATGCTGCGCCGTCAGATGCAGATTGTCACCAATCTTCTGCATCTCTCCATGTATGAACATCTCGACGTGCCGGGCATCAGTTGTGTATCGGAAGTTAATCTGACGGCGCGCGAACGCGAAATCCTACGCTGGACCAGTGAGGGCAAGACCGCTGAAATCATCGGGACGATCCTCAATATTTCAACTCGTACCGTGAATTTCCACATCAGTAACGTTCTCACCAAACTCGTTTCCGTCAACAAGGTTCAGGCTGTCGCTAAAGCGCGCACATTCGGCCTGCTCTGAAACGCAGATCCCGCGGCGGTTTGGTCCGACGGGTATCTCCTCTTCTCCCATATCCAGCTCGGTCCCACGGTCTGCCGCTTTGGCCGCGGCGCAAGTTTGTTCCCATGGAACGTCAAAAGCGGGCAAGTTTTCACGCGGGCTTTTCATAATAAGCGATAGCGTTCTTTTCCTTTTCGTTCTGTTTTCACGACAATGTCGGCACTGTGGTCTGCTTGCTGCGGCCATTGCTACGCCTGCGCTGGATGAGGCATTCGCCATCTTTCCCGCAATTTTTCAGTCCGTCCGGTTTCCGGGAGAGAATGTCGTGCATCATGCGTCCCTGACCAAGAATTTGACCCATCTCCAGCGCCTTGAAGCCGAAGCGATCCATATTTTCCGCGAGGTTGCAGCGACATTTTCCAATCCGGTCATGCTCTATTCGGTGGGCAAGGATTCCTCGGTCATGCTGCATCTGGCGATGAAGGCGTTCTATCCGGCCCCTCCGCCTTTTCCCTTTCTGCATGTGGATACGACATGGAAATTTCGCGAAATGATCGAATTTCGCGATGCCCAGGCGCGCCAGAAGGGCTTTGAACTGCTGGTCCATATCAATGAAGATGGTGTGCGCGAGGGCGTCGGCCCGTTCACCCATGGCTCAAATGTCCACACCCATATTATGAAGACGGTAGCGCTGCGCCAGGCACTCGACAGGTACAAGTTCGACGCGGCCTTTGGCGGCGCGCGGCGCGATGAGGAAAAATCCCGCGCCAAGGAGCGCATTTTTTCCTTCCGCAACAGCCAGCACGGCTGGGACCCCAAAAACCAGCGTCCGGAAATGTGGAAAATCTACAATACCCGTATTTCCCAAGGGGAATCGATCCGTGTCTTTCCGCTGTCCAACTGGACGGAACTCGATATCTGGCAATATATCTTGCAGGAAAACATCCCCATCGTGCCGCTTTACTTTGCCGCGCGCCGTCTGGTGGTCGAACGCGACGGAATGCTCATCAAGCTTGATGATGATCGCATGAAGCTTGCACCCCATGAGCGGGTCGAGGAGCGGCTGGTGCGCTTTCGCACGCTTGGCTGCTATCCGCTGACCGGGGCGATTGAATCGAGCGCATCAAGCCTGCCGGAAATTGTCGAGGAAATGCTGATCGCGCGCACGTCTGAACGTCAGGGTCGCGCTATCGATCGCGATGAAGCCGGATCGATGGAAAAGAAAAAGCGCGAGGGCTATTTCTGATGAATACGATGGTAAAGTTTGCCGTTGGCAATGATGCGGTCAGTGATTTTTTGGCGGATCAGGAGCGCAAGACGCTGCTGCGTTTTCTGACCTGCGGTTCGGTCGATGACGGCAAGTCCACGCTCATCGGACGCCTTCTCTATGATACGAGGCTGATCTTTGAGGACCAGCTGGCGGCGCTGAAGAATGACAGCCGCAAATTCGGCACCACCGATGACGATTTCGATTTTGCGCTGCTGGTGGACGGGCTGGAAGCCGAGCGCGAGCAGGGCATCACCATCGATGTGGCCTATCGCTTCTTTTCCACGCCGCGGCGCAAATTCATTGTCGCCGACACGCCGGGCCATGCGCAATATACGCGCAATATGGCGACGGGTGCATCCACGGCGGATCTGGCGATTGTGCTTGTCGATGCGCGGCAAGGCGTGCTTACGCAGACGCGCCGCCATTCCTTCATCGCTTCCCTGCTTGGCATCCGCCATATCGTGCTTGCGGTGAACAAGATCGATCTGGTTGATTTTTCCCAAGATGTTTTCGACAGGATTGTTGCCGATTATATGGGTTTTGCGAGGGACCTGAATTTCGCCAGCACTCAGGCCATCCCGATTTCGGCCCGCTTTGGCGATAATGTCAGCAGCCTTTCGCCACAAACTGGCTGGTATGAAGGGCCTTACCTGCTCGAACATCTGGAAACCGTGCGCATCGATACGGAAGCGTCCACAAGGCCGCTGCGTTTTCCTGTGCAATATGTGAACCGGCCCGATGCCGATTTCCGCGGTTTCTCCGGTACGGTCGCCGCAGGCTCTATTGGAACCGGCGACGTGGTGGTGGCCGCCAAGTCCGGCAAGCAATCGCGGGTCAGGCGGATCGTCACCTATGATGGCGATTTGCAAAGCGCTTCCGAGGGGCAGGCGGTGACGCTTGTTCTGGAGGACGAGATCGAAGTCTCACGCGGCAATATGCTGGTTAGTATGGAAGATCGCCCCGAAGTGGCGGATCGCTTTACAGCCAGTATTGTCTGGTTCGGTGAAGAGCCGTTGCAGCCGGGCCGCTCCTATCTGCTGCGCACCGAAGCTGACCAGACGCCGGTCGTTGTCAGCGAAATCCGCTACCGGACCGACGTAAATACATTTGCTCGCACACCAGCCCCGCATCTCGACCTCAATGAGGTTGGCTTCTGCCATCTCCAGACGGTGGAGCCGATTGTCTTCGATGCCTATGGCGACAATCGCGGTACGGGTGCCTTTGTGCTCATCGACCGACTCACCAACGCCACCATTGGCGCGGGCATGATTAAAGACGCATTGCGGCAGGCGACCAATATTCATTTGCAGGCGTTCGACCTCGACAGGCAGGCGCGCGCTGCGCAGAAATTCCAGAAACCGGCGGTGCTCTGGTTCACCGGGCTTTCGGCGTCGGGAAAATCCACCATCGCCAATCAGCTTGAACAGCGCCTTCACGCATTGGGCAAACATACCTATCTGCTCGATGGCGACAATATCCGCCATGGCCTCAACAGCGATCTGGGCTTCTCCGATGTGGATCGCGCCGAGAATATCCGCCGTATCGGCGAGGTGGCGCGCCTGATGGCCGATGCGGGTCTGATTGCGCTTGCCGCGTTCATTTCGCCGTTCCGCGCCGAGCGCGACCGCGTTCGCGCGGGTCTGCCGGAAGGCGAATTCATCGAAATATTTGTCGATACCCCCATCGAGGAATGCATGGCGCGCGACCCCAAGGGGCTTTATGCGCAGGCCCTGCGCGGAGAGATTACGGCTTTCACCGGGATCGATTCCCCTTATGAAGCACCGACCGCACCGGAACTGTATCTGCATACCTCAGGACGCACCATTGACGAACTGGTCGCGGAAGTGGAGAAATATCTCGCCGGTCGCGGTATCATCGGCAGCTATGGCAGTGATTCCTGGTCGATCTGAAAAAATGACAGTATTCCATTCCCAAAAGGCGGAACTGAACGGCAATGCCCTGCTTGCCGCCTTGCAGGAGGCCGCTCTTGCGGCCGGGCGTGTCATCATGCGCTATTATGAGGATGGCTGTGCGGTCTACAGCAAGGAAGATCAATCGCCAGTCACGGAAGCCGATCGCGCCGCCGAAGCGATCATTCTTGCAGCCCTTGCAACGGCTGCCCCG
Organism: Falsochrobactrum tianjinense; assembly: GCF_019100495.1. Classification (GTDB taxonomy): domain Bacteria; phylum Pseudomonadota; class Alphaproteobacteria; order Rhizobiales; family Rhizobiaceae; genus Brucella; species Brucella tianjinense. Next base: position 510,205 of record NZ_JAHRVA010000001.1, read on the forward strand.
CAAATTCCGGTCGTTGCGGAAGAGGAAGCCGCAGCCGGGCGTCTGCCTGCTCAATTGGGGCGGAAATTCTTCCTGATCGACCCATTGGACGGAACCCGTGAATTTCTCAAGCGCAATGGCGATTTCACCGTCAATATCGCCCTCATCGACAATGGCGCGCCGGTGCTGGGTCTGGTCTATGCGCCCACGCGCAATCTGCTTTATCTGGGCGGGCCTGACGGGGCTGTAGAACTGCACACAAACGCTGGCCATGAGGCGCAACAGGCACGCATGATTGCAGCGCGCATTGCCCCACCCGATCCCGTGGCCGTTTGCAGCCGATCACATCGTACAGCGCAGACCGACCGGTTTCTGCACGGTAACCGCCTGGATCAGTTCATTTCGGTGGGGTCTTCGCTTAAATTCTGCATGATTGCACGCGGCGAAGCGGATATTTATCCGCGCTTTGGCCCGACGATGGAGTGGGATACGGCGGCAGGCGACGCAGTGCTGCGTGCGGCGGGTGGAATGACGGCCACATTCGATGGTGTGCCACTCACCTATGGGCGGCGTGCGGATGGCACGATGGGGGGGTTCGCCAACCCGGATTTTATCGCTTACGGGGCGGGCGGGATGCCGGTTTTTGCTGGACGCTGAAAATCGTGTCAAAAAAGCAGGGAATGCTCTTGCGGCTTGAAAATTGCGGGGCTATAAGCCGCCACAGGTCATGGCCAAATAGGCCACGGAGTGTAGCGCAGCCTGGTAGCGCACGTCGTTCGGGACGACGGGGTCGGAGGTTCGAATCCTCTCACTCCGACCATTATTTGTTTCTCCCAAAGACTGACATCCGCATGAATTCGCCGTCATATTCGGCAATGGAGATCAGGCGATCCCGGTCGAGAATTTCTACCTTGTAGGATTTGAAAATCACCAGCCCTTCCTCGCGTAGCTCCCGCAACATGCGGTTGAGGTGAATGGGCGTCAGTCCCAGCGCGTCGGCAAGCTGATATTGGGTAAGCGGGCAATAAAAGATATCTGGTTCGCCAATGCCGCAGGCGCGCACGCGGTCCGAGAGCTCCAGCAAGAGATGAGCAGTGCGTACGAAAGCACTTCGGCATCCGACATTGGTCAGATGCTCAATCAGCATCGAGCGCTGCCGCGATAGAAGTTCGATGAGGACGAGGCTTAGCTTGGGTGCTTGCCTGATACCTTCCTCCAGCGAAGAGAGTGGTATTTCAAATACCGACATCGGCGTGATTGATGCAATCGTATTGTAGCTGTAGCCATCAGCGGTCCTCAGTCCGACAAAATCGCAGCGCATCGGAAAATCGATAATCTGCCGCTTGCCATTGGCGAGGTCGCGATAAACGCAGCCCCAACCCGATGAAACAAGATGAATACTCTGGATGCGCGCGCCCTGATCGATGATGACGGTATCTGCGGGATATTGATTTTCCGTAACTGCAAGAGAGGAAAGAGCGCTTAACTCGTGCGTTCCGAGCTTGGCCAGGATTGGAGAGGACTCCAATAAACCAACCAGAGCTTCGGTAGGCGGGGCGGTGCTATGCCTGTTACCGCTGTGCATTTTTACTGCCTATGCCCAACGAAAGATATAGAAGCTATATCTTTCGATCCCCAAGGTCATTCTTATAGTCAGTGCGATTTTCCGAAAATCGCTAACCTAAGTTAATGACACGATTATTTAGCAATAGCAATATTTAGACTGATCTACATCGGGGTTAGCAATAAAATTTCGCATAAAATGCTGTCGTTTTGGGCAGCTATAGTGTTTGCGTAAAAAAAGCCTGAATAACAGGGGGACGGTATAATGTTTGAAATAATGGAGCGATATCTATGGGCTGCGCCTGACGGAACCAACAATGGAGCATTGATCGGAGCTGGCGCAGCCTTGGAAAACGGCGAGCGTGAGGCGACCCCGTCCGTACGTGGCGAACATCATCTCCTGCTCGTTTGCAAAAGCAATCTGGAGCGCGAATGTCTCTATAACGGCTTGATAATGAATGGGTTGAAGTTGCCCGTCGTCTCTCATGCCGCTATCAGTAAGAATATGCCGCTTGATGGGGCGGCAGTCATTTTGATGCATATCGGCTCACGGCGCCTCGCTGATCCGTTCTTCTCCGAAGAAGTGGAAACGACAATCAAGGCTTGGCACCCGGTCCCAGTTGTGCTGCTTGCGGAACGCGAGGACTGGCCGCAGGTGGTTCGCGCCATGGAGATCGGCGCGCGCGGCTATATTCCTACATCTGTCGATATCAGAATCTGCGTCGAAGCCATTCATCTGGCCATGGCGGGTGGAATGTATGTGCCGGCTTCGATGCTGACAAAACCGGCCACCCGTGATCTTGATGGCGACGTGCTGGGTGAATTGCTGACTGTACGCGAAATCGAGGTCGTGCACGCTATAAGAGTAGGCAAGTCGAACAAGATCATTGCCTTTGAACTGGGTATGAGCGAAGGGACCGTCAAGGCCCATGTCCATAATATCATGAAGAAAATCGGTGCGGCCAATCGCACGGAAGTCGCCTGCAAGCTGCATAAAATGTATGGAAACAAATTCAACGGCGACTGAGACAGAGCATTTCCAGCAAAAGTGCGAAGCGGTTTTGCGTGGGACCATGCGAGAACCAAAAGAGCATTTCCTGCAAAAGTGCGAAGCGGTGTTGCGAGGGACAATGCGAGAACCAAAAGAGCATTTCCTGCAAAAGTGCGAAGCGGTGTTGCGAGGGACAATGCGAGAACCAAAAGAGCATTTCCAGCAAAAGTGCGAAGCGGTTTTGCGTGGGACAATGCGAGAAACAAAAGAGCATTTCCAGCAAAAGTGCGAAGCGGTTTTGCGTGGGCCAATGCGAGAAACAAAAGAGCATTTCCAGCAAAAGTGCGAAGCGGTTTGGCGTGGGACAATGCGAGAAACAAAAGAGCCTTTCCAGCAAAAGTGCGAAGCGGTTTTGCGTGGGCCAATGCGAGAAACAAAAGAGCATTTCCAGCAAAAGTGCGAAGCGGTTTTGCGTCCGGACAATGCGTAAAAATAAATAGAGGGCTGTTCCAGTGCTTCAATCAAAACTGGAGCTGCTCAAGGCGACAATTATCAATCATTATCCTGTTTGACCATAAGTGTAGGGGCAGATTTTCATCTGCCCCTACAGAATGAGAGTGGGTATCCTTGAGGGGGTATGGACTCTCATTCTTTCGTTAGCGGGAGGAATGTAAGAAGCCTCCTTCGCGTTTCTTCAGACAGGGCCGAAAAATCCATTAGCTTTTTTGAACGGTGGTGTTCTTCCAATAGGAGCTGGCCCCATAAAAAATTAGGGCCGGAGCTGAACGCTGCCGGACGAGCCGCCGGAGGTCGAGCCATAGGCTGAACCTGACGAGCTGCCGAAAAACCCGGTTCCCGACTGCGACTGAGCCGCAGTTTGGCCACCAGAGCCAGCGCTGAATGTTCCGGTACCAATGCCAGCGCTAGCGCCGAATGGCGGGACGACGATAGCGCCGCCTACGACGCTGCCGCTGCCATTAGCCCAGCCCGTTGTCGCAGCACTGCCTTGAGCCATCGAGCCGCCGCCGCCAAAGCTGAAGCCGCTGACGGTTGAACCGGCGCCGCTGGTGCCGCCATAGTTGCCGCCCCAGTTGATGGTCTGTGACGCTGCTGGCAGTGCGCTGGCGGCAACGAGGGCCACCGCTGCAAAAAGGATTTTTTTCATGATTTTGACTCCTCCAAATTTTGGCAATTCATTGATTGCCAGGCATATCCCGACGATACACCCCGCTACCCATAGCTGAACGCCCGGCAGCCATGGGTAGAAGGCTACATCAACGGTATGAGACGCATATGCGAGGTTGATGCGCAGCATGTGTCGCGGGCAAGCCGATGTGCTCGCCCTGAATGCGTGTCACATCACTGGTCGCGGGCAGTGCCATGCCCGGCCATTTCGCGCGGTGGTCCGTATGACGCATCCCTTGGCCCTCAGTTCGCTCGACGAGAGGCCGAGCGCTCTGGCGGAATAGGTGCGCTTGCGTCCTGCGGGTGCCGGTGTGGCAGCCCGTGGGGCGGCAGCAGGGACAACTGCGGGTGCTTCTTCCGTAGATGCCGATGCAAACAGCGTCCTTCTGGCCGGTCGCGGGGCGGCGGTCCGGCTGGCGACGCCCTGTGACGGGCAGACGAAACCGGTTGCGTTCAGCGAGGACCTGACCTCCTTGTTAAGGCAGATCAGATCCAGTGCGGCCCCTTTGTGCCCCATGCCAAGAAGTGCTGCGGCAAATGCGCGACGGTTACATTCGCGCATTTCATACGTGCTGCCAAAGCCGAAGCCCCAGCCGGTCGCTCCCACGCCAACACTGGTCGAGCCTGCGCAGGAATGTACCCCCGCAGCCACCAGACCCGGCGCAAATGCGGGTACCGAGGTTTTGATTTTACTCGGCGAAACGCTGCCACCGCTGATCGCGATGGAGGACGAGCCGGCTTGCGATGCGGAATTTGTAGCGTTTTCAACGCCGATCGTCTGTGAAAAAGCCACTCCCCCATAAAGAAGAAATGCGCCAGACAAGCAAAGGATACCCAGTTTAGACATAGCTAACCCCTTCCATTTTAAGTCTATTTGTTGATGTTATTTTGATAGTGGCGCCAATATCATTTATTTTGTTATGCCGTTTTGCCTGCAAAAAGGATTAAAGAAATAATATGAAAAATAGAGAAAGGGGAAACATGTTTATTGGATTAATATTTATTCCTAAAGTTTATAGTTTACCTTGAATTTAACCTAGATCTCTATCTTTTGAATGGGATATAGATCTAAATCTATACTTAAGTTGCGCGTATAAACGAAAGTTCAACATCCTGATCACTAGTGGCAGTGAACTTGACATCCAGGTTTGGGAAACGGTGGTAAAAGAATCAACTTTCGATTCGAATTGTCATCAATCAGTTGCTTTCTCTTGCAAAAAGAAGAAATTACCAGTTCGCGATCAGAGTAATCCATTGCCGGACACAAAATGCAGCTTACGCCTCGTCATAATGCAATTCTGGATATCGCCCGCCGACAGGGACAGGTTCTGGTCGACGATCTTGCTGTTGCATTTGATGTGACGCCGCAAACCGTGCGCAAAGATCTCAACGATCTTTGCAAGGCGCGTCTGCTGCGCCGCATTCACGGCGGGGCGCTTTATCCCTCGGGCGTTGAAAACATGGAATATGAGGCGCGCCGCCGAATTGCCGCGCATGAAAAGGAACAGATCGGCCGCGCCGCCGCAACGATGATCCCTGAAGGGGCATCGCTTTTCATCAATATCGGCACGACGACCGAGGCGGTCAGCCATGCGCTGATCGACCACAATCATCTGATGGTCATCACCAACAATATCAACGTGGCCAATACGTTGCGCGTCTATCCCCAGATCGAAGTCGTAATTGCGGGCGGGGTCGTGCGCGCTTCCGATGGCGGTATTGTCGGCGAAGCGGCGGTGGATTTTATCCGCCAGTTCAAGGTCGATTATGCGATTATCGGCGCGTCTGCCATGGATGAGGACGGCGCGTTGCTCGATTTCGATTTCCGCGAGGTGAAGGTGGCGCAGGCAATCATCGCCAATGCGCGCCATGTCATTCTCGTAACTGATTCCACCAAGTTTGAGCGCACAGCCCCGGTGCGCCTGGGTCATATATCGCAGGTCGATACCTTCATTACCGACCGTTGCCCCTCGCGGCAATTGCGAGATTTATGTCGCGAGCACGATGTCGAGCTCATCGAAACGGATCAGGCCACGGCAAGCGAAAAGGAAATTTGAAGATTTCGTTTCCTTTTCATTTTGCTTTCATTTGGAATTAATTGTATTTCGCTTTGGTGGTGGAGATAATCTTCAGAGGTCGCCATGGCGCAGGAAAAGACACTCGACATTTTTATTATCGGCGGCGGTATCAACGGATGCGGCATTGCGCGCGATGCGGCGGGGCGTGGCTTTTCCGTGGGCCTTGCGGAAATGAACGACTTGGCGAGCGGCACTTCCTCGCGCGCCACCAAGCTCATTCATGGCGGCTTGCGCTATCTGGAATATTACGAATTCCGGCTGGTACGCGAAGCGCTGATGGAGCGCGAGGTTCTTTGGGCCAATGCGCCGCATATCATCCATCCGATGCGTTTCGTGCTGCCCTATCACAAGGGTGGCGTGCGTCCGGCATGGCTGCTGCGCCTTGGCCTGTTTCTTTATGACCACCTGGGAGGGCACAGGAAGCTGCCTACGACGCGCACGCTCGACATGCGTACTGATCCGGCAGCCGCTTCCCTGAAACCGCTTTTTACCAAGGCGTTCGAATATTCCGATTGTTGGGTCGACGACGCCCGTTTCGTGGCGCTGACGGCGCACGACGCTGCCAATCGGGGTGCTGCGATTCATACCCGGACAAAAGCGGTTTCTGCGCGCCGTGATGCCGATGCATGGACACTGGTACTTGAGAATACCGATACGGGCGTGCAGAAAGAGGTCCGTGCGCGGCTTCTGGTCAATGCCGCTGGCCCATGGGTCGATAAAGTGTTGCAGAATATCGAGGGGGAACGCCAGCTCCATAATGTCCGTCTGGTACAGGGCAGCCATATCGTGGTGCGTAAGAAATTTCCCGGCTCACGCTCCTATTTCTTCCAGAATAATGACGGGCGGATCATTTTTGCAATTCCCTATGAGGATAATTTCACGCTGATAGGCACTACGGATCAGGATTATCACGGCGATCCGGCCAAGGTGGCGATTACCGGGGAGGAAATCATCTATCTGTGTGATGCCGCCAGCGAATATTTCCGCGAGCCGGTGCGCACCGAAGACGTTGTCTGGGCCTATTCCGGCGTGCGCCCGCTCTATGATGATGGCGCAAGCAAGGCGCAGGAGGCGACGCGCGATTATGTGCTCAAGGAAGACGCGCCGGAGGGTGCGGCCCCACTCATCCATGTCTTTGGCGGCAAGCTGACCACCGCGCGAAAGCTGGCCGAGCATATGCTCGAAAAGATCGAGCGCCGGCTGGGTAGAAAAGCTGCGCCATGGACCTATGCGGCTCCTTTGCCGGGTGGCGATTTTCCGGAAACAGCTTTTGAGCAGGAGCTTGAAAAACTCAAAGCCGCCTATCCGTTTCTTTCGCCCGCCCATGCCCGCCGCTTGTTCCGCCTTTATGGAACGCGCGCGGGCATATTGCTTGGCAGTGCCGCCTCGCATGCGGATTTGGGGGAGTATTTCGGAGCAGATCTCTATGCGGCGGAAGTTCGCTACCTGATCGAAAACGAATGGGCGCGCAAGGCGGAAGACGTGTTGTGGCGCCGCACCAAGCTGGGGCTGCGTCTCAATGCATCCGAAGTGTCGGTGCTGGAGACTTTCATGCTGCCCGAGACTGTTTCACATCGGTAATCCGCAACCTTAAAGAGCCGCCCGGCATAATAAATTGGCTTTACTCTTTTCCTTGGCTTTCAAACTGTCTAGTTAGGTCGTGGAGTTTTGGGAGGAGCGATGACCGGGCATGGCTGCGACAGGTAAGAGAGCGACAATACATGACGTGGCCCGCCTTGCGGGCGTGTCGATCAAGACCGTATCGCGTGTCTATAATGATGAGCCGAACGTGCGCGATGCAATCCGCGAAAAGGTCAGACAGGCGGGCGCGGAACTACGCTATCGCCCCAATGCGGCGGCTCGCAATCTGGTTGAGCGTCGCTCGCATCTGATCGGGCTGTTCTTTGAAAACCCCAGCCAGAGCTATGTCACCGAATTGCAGGCCGGCGCGCTCGACAGGCTGCGCGGGACGCGCTATCGGCTGCTGATATTTCCCGTTGAAAACCGCGCGGATATTCGCGGCTCATTGATCGAAACCGCCCATGCGTCCGGTCTTGATGGTATTATCGTAACGCCGCCAATGTCTGATGATCCGGAAATCCTGCAGGAGCTTATCGCCTCCGCCATGCCTTTTGCGCGCGTGGCGGGCGATTTCAATGTGCATCCCACCGACAGCGTTGCCATTGACGATGACGCCGCCACCATTGATTTATTGCAATATCTTCTTGAACTCGCCCATACGAAGATCGCCATCATCATGGGGGATCTGACGCACCGTTCTGCACAATTGCGCCTTGGGGCCTATCGCCGGGCTCTGGAAAATGCCGGGATCGGGCGCAATCCCGATTATGAGGTCGAAGGGGGCTTCAGTTTTACCAGCGGGTTGAAAGCGGGAGAAAAGCTGCTTTCCCTGGAAGACCGGCCCACAGCAATTTTCGCATCGAACGACGATATGGCGGCGGCAGTGGTGCAGGTTGCCTATGAGCGCAAGATTGCAATTCCCGATGATCTGACTGTCGTGGGTTTTGATGACAGCACCATTGCCAATATGGTTTCGCCGCAGATCACCACCATCCGCCAGCCTATTTTTGAAATGACCCGCGATGCAGCCGATATGCTGCTGCACCAGATCGAGACGAGCGAGACAGCGCCCTCGCGCCGTATCGATCACAAGCTTATCATCCGTCAGTCTTCCGGCAAGGCTCCGTTCTAAAACGATGGCTTCTTCGGCCAAGCCGCGAGCTTGCGGGCAAAATGTGACACCGTGCTGTGCAGAAGCATGGTGAAAGCGGCCAGAACGAACAGGCAGGCGAACATCAGGTCCACTTTGGCGCGCCCATTGGCTAGCAGCATCAGATAGCCAAGCCCTCTTGACGCACCAACCCATTCGCCGATGACAGCCCCGATCGGCGCATAGACGCTCGCAAGGCTCAGGCCCGAGGCAAGCGCGGGAAAAGCCGCAGGTATGCGAACGCGAAACAGAATGGCTGGTCGCTTTGCACCGAGATTTTCGGCTGCATCGATCAGGTTCTGATCGGTGCGCTGCATGCCATCGAAAAAGGTGGAAACGACCGGGAAAAAGATCATCAATATAGTGACAGCGATTTTCGATTCCGGCCCATAGCCGAACCATAGAGTGAGGATCGGCGCGAGCGCGAAAATCGGAATGGCCTGACTAAAGACCATCACCGGCATGACCAGCCGTTGCATGAGTGGCGACATCATCAGCCCGATGGCAGTGATCGCGCCCACGATGCTGCCAAGCACGAGACCGCCCAGAACCTCGACAAAGGTCACAATAGCATTATCTGCGATCAGCCGCGCATTGGCGAAAAGCGCAAGGAAGACATCCAGCGGGCCGGGCAGGATGAAGCGCGGCATGTGCCATATGCTCACCACTGCCTGCCACAGCGCCAGAACCGCACCCGCCGACAGAAATCCGTCGGCGACGCGCCTTTTACGGGAACGTTTTGAAGCAACGCTTTCCACTTATGCGGCTTTCAATCCCATCTGCCAGAAGGAAGCCTCAAGCCTGCTTGCGGTTGCAAATATCTGGCAGAGGCGCGGCCAGCGCGGGCTGTTCTCGAAATCCTCGCCGATACGGTCTTTTGCGGCCTGATCGAAGAGCTTGCCGACCATATGGCACATGTCCTGAAAATCGGTGCCCGCATAGGTATCGATCCACTCCCGATAGGGCGTGTCGGGTGCAGCACTGGCGGCAAGGCTAAGGCCGATCTCGCCATAGCCATGCGCGCAGGGAACGAGTGCTGCCAGCAAATCGAGAAAGTCTCCGGTCTGCCCGCAATCGAGCACATAGCGCGTATATGCGAGATTTTCCGGCTCTTCCTCCGTGTTGAAAAGGTCCTCTTCGCTGATCCCCTCGCGCGCGCAGATGCCGATATGCAGCGGCAGTTCCACGTTGGCGAGACCGTGCATGATATCCGCGCAAAGACGTGTCTCCTGCAATGTCGTGGCCTTCACCACGCCAAGCGCCCATGCGCGCGCATAATGATGCAGATAGACATAGTCCTGCTTGAGATAATGCAGGAAAGCGGATCTCGACAGGGTTCCATCGCCAAGCCCGCGCACGAATGCATGGCCGATATAGGGCTTCCAATCGTCTAATGTTGCAGCGCGCAGCCGGCTGAAAAGTTCTGAAGAAAAATCCGGTTGCTGCAGGTTCATGACTTACCTCCTTCGGCATTCACATCGATGGCGAGTTTTTCTACAGGCAGGATGGATGGGACAAGGCCGTTCTCATGCAGGTAGGCCTCGTAGCGGCTCCAGCGGCCATGATCGAGGCTCGCAGGCGCACGCGAAAAACGTGCAACCGTGTCTTTCCATGCGCGCTGGTTCAGTTCGTCTTTGAGTTCCGTGCTGTAGGACGCAAACAGTTCATAGCCCTTGTCGGGATGGTTGACGATAAATTGCGCCGCCTTTTCAGTTGCTGCGAGAAAGCGCGATATTATCTCTTTCTCCAACTGGTTTTTGTTGGCGACATAGACCAGTTCGTCATAGGTCGGCACGCCCTCTTCTTCGACAAAGAAGCACTTGCCGGCGACACCCTCGACGGTCATCTGGTTCAGCTCGACATTGCGATAAGCGCCCATCACGGCATCGACCTGCTTCGACATCAGGGAAGGCGCGAGTGAGAAATTGACATTGATGAGTTCGACATCGGACAGTTTCACGCCGTGTTGCCCGAGAATAGTGCCGAGCAGGCTCTCTTCGACGCCAGCAACGGAAAAGCCGATCTTCTTGCCCTTGAGATCGGCGATCTTGTCCACCGATCCATCATCACGGGTCATCAGGCAGTTGAGCGGGGAATCGATCAGCGTGCCGACGCGAATGATCGGCAGACCCTCATGGACTTGCAGATGCACCTGCTGTTGATATGACACGGCAAGATCAGCTTGCCCTGCGGCCACCATCTTGGTCGGCGTCGATGCGTCGGCGGGTGCAATGATTTCCACATCAAGCCCTCCTTCCTTGAAAAGCCCAAGCTTGTCGGCGACGATGATCGGGCCGTGATCGGGGTTTACGTACCAGTCGAGGATCAGCTTTAATTTGTCATTGGCGTGTGCTGCCGAAGCGACGGTCAGGGCAGCGCTGAAAAGCGCGGCAAAAGCTAGTTTCTTCATCTTCATAACTCCGTAAATCAGGCAGTGTGGCTGTAATGCGCATGAGGGCGGGTGATCTTGATCCATTCCCGCACACGGGCTTCAGGGTCGGTGTTGAGCGTTATGTCCGTCACGACCGAAACAATATCCGCGCCTGCCTCGAATACGCCCGATGCACGCTCCACGCTCATGCCGCCAATGCCGACGAGCGGAATGTTGCCCATCTGCGCCTTCCATTCACCAAGGCGCGGCAATCCCTGCTGCTCCCATTTCATCTTTTTGAGAATGGTCGGATAGATCGGGCCGAGCGCGATGTAGTCGGGCCTGAGCGCGAGGGCGCGGTCAAGCTCGGCTTCGTCGTGGCTGGAGACGCCGAGTTTCAGGCCTCCGGCGCGAATGGCGTCGAGATCGGCATCATCAAGATCTTCCTGTCCCAGATGAATGAAGTCGCAGCCTTCTTCCAGCGCCAGCTTCCAGTAATCGTTGACGATCAGCTGGCAATCATGGGCTGCGCAAAGGTCGCGCGCTGCTCGAATTTCCGTGCGTAGTTCTGCCTCGCTATTGTCCTTGATACGCAGCTGCACAAGTTTGATACCCAGCGGCACCAGTCGTTCAAGCCAGCGAGCGCTGTCGAAAATCGGATAAAACGGGTCAAGAACCATCACAGAAAAGCCTTTCCGATGAGAGGAGTGGAGGGCGCGGCCATGTCGCGTGCGTCGATAGGGTCCGCCTCATAGGCGTTGCGCCCGGCCTCGATGGCGAGCGCAAAGGCCTTGGCCATGGATTTCGGGTTGCCTGCCTTGGCCACGGCGGTGTTTAACAGCACGGCATCGAAACCGAGTTCCATCGCCGCCGCCGCATGGGACGGCACGCCGATTCCGGCATCGACGACCAGCGGAGTGTCGGGAAAATGCGCGCGCATCGTTTTCAGCGCATAGGGATTGTTCAATCCGCGCCCGGAGCCGATGGGCGCGCCCCATGGCATCAGAACCTTGCATCCTGCTTCAAGCAGTTTCTCGGCCACGACGAGATCGTCATTCATGTAGGGAAAGACCTCAAATCCGTCGTCGCAGAGTGTGCGTGCGGCTTCGACAAGCCCGAACGGGTCGGGCTGTAGCGTGTCCTGATCGCCGATGACTTCCAGTTTGATCCATGCCGTGCCGAACACTTCGCGCGCCATGTGGGCAGTGGTGACAGCCTCGCGCGCCGTGTGGCAACCCGCCGTATTGGGCAGAACCTGGACGCCGAGCTCCTTGATGAGCGACCAGAAATCCTGACCGGCGCGCATGTCTCCGCTTTCGCGGCGCAGCGACACCGTGACGATCTGACTGCGGGAGGCGCGCACTGCGTCGGCGAGAATGGCAGGCGAGGGATATTGCGCTGTGCCAAGCAGCAGGCGGCTTTCAAATGTTTTGCCGTAAAATTCAACCATCTTAACCTCCTTGCATCGGGGCGAGCACTTCTATGCGGTCGCCCTCATGAATGGTGGTTGTTGCGCGCTCGTCGCTCGCGATGAATTCGCCATTGAGCGCGGTTGCGACTACGGCTTCATCAAGCTCGATTTCAGCCAGCAGTGCCGCGAGATTGGACGAGGCAGTTTCCTGAACCTCGCCATTCAAAACGATGTTCATGCATAATCCTCCATGAATTCAGGGTGGGCTTTCGGATCGGTCGCTGCCGCAACCGCCATGCGGGCGACCGCTGGCGAAAGCAGGAAACCGTGCCGGTAAAGTCCGTTGACATAGATCGTGTTGCCGCGGCGGCGTACGCGCGGCAGGTTATCGGGAAAGGCGGGGCGGGCATCGACGCCGGTTTCGAGGATATCGGCTTCGCCGAACGCCGGATGCAGCGCATAGGCCGCGCTCAGCAACTCCAGCGTCGCGCGTACGCTGATGCCCGTGCGCTGGTCGCTCTCGATCATGGTTGCACCGACCATATGCACCCCATCGCCGCGCGGCACGATGTAGACCGGTATGCGCGGATGCAGGAGGCGCACGGGCCGGGTGAGATTGATGTCACGGGATCGCACCACGAGCATTTCGCCCTTCACGCCGCGCAGATCGGGCAGTTCGCCGCGGGCGGCAAGCCCGCGTGCATCCACAACGATGTCGGCATTGATTGCCGTTTCTTTCGCGTCCACGCCCAGTTGGAAAACCACCCCCCTTCGCTGCAAGCGCTCCGCAAGTTCGATCAGCGTCTTGCGCGGATCGAGGTGGCCTTCGCGGGCAAAGTACAGGGCCTGGCGGAACCGCCCGGCAAGGTCCGGCTCCAGCTCGTCGATACGTTCCTGATCGATCATGTCGAAAGCTTCGGTGCGGCGGGCAAACCGGCGCAGCTCGCTCGTGTCGCGCGTATGGGAAAGCACAAGCGTGCCCTCACGCCTGACCGTGGAAACATGCCGTTCCCACCAGCCGATGGCTTCCTGTCCAAGGCGCACGACGGATTCTTCAGCGCTTTCACCTTCACACCACGGTGCGAGCATGCCCCCTGCAAGCCATGAGCAGCAGTCGGCCCCTATATGCGGGCTGCGTGCGATGACGGTGACGGCATGGCCTTGGTCGGTAAATTCAGCGGCTGTGGCAAGTCCGGCCACGCCGGCGCCGATGATCGTGACGCGCATCACACCGTCTCCCACAGGGCATGGAAATGATGCACCGGGCCGTGACCGCTGCCGACCCGGAGTTGGCCTGCCGCGCGGATTGCGCCTTGCAGATATCGGTGTGCTTCTACGAGCGCCTTTTCGAGCGCCAGATTCTTGGCCAGTTCTGCTGCAATTGCCGAGGAAAGAGTACAGCCGGTGCCATGCGTGTTGCCTGTGAGGACGCGCGGCGCTTCCAGACGAAAAGTGGGTCTGTCATGGCGGATCAGGAGATCGGTGCAGAGCGAGCCTTCCGCGTGGCCACCTTTCATCAGGACGGCCTTCGCGCCAAGCTTGAGCAAGGCGTGGCCCTGCGCTTCGGCTTCGTCGTCATTGCGTGCGACGTTGGTATCGAGCAAACAGGCGGCTTCCGGCCTGTTGGGTGTCAATACGGTCGCGAGCGGGATCAGTTTCTCACGCAAGACCGAGATTGCCGCCTCGCTCAAAAGCCTGTCGCCGGATTTTGCGACCATCACCGGATCAAGGACGAGAGGTCCGGAAAAGTGCGCAAGCCCGCGCGCAATGGCCTCGATGGTTTTCGGTGCTGAAACCATGCCGATCTTGACCGCTGCCACATCGAGATCGCTGAATACGGCATCGATCTGGGCCGAGACGATGTTTGCCGGCACGTCATGCACGGCTGTAACCGTATGGGTGTTCTGCGCGGTAATGGCGGCAATCACGCTCGCACCATAGACGCCGAGCGCCGAGAAGGTCTTGAGATCGGCCTGAATGCCCGCACCGCCGCCGCTGTCGGAACCGGCAATAGTCACGCATATCGGCACAGGGGCCGCATTGCCTTTGAGTGTATTGGTTCGGGAGAAACTTTGTCTCTGGTTCATAGTTACGTCTCTCATTCCGAACGGAAGGTGAGACGTCATGAACTGGTTTGGAACATGAGCTCCATTGAGGGATTGCCCCTCATCCGCGACGCGTCAAACTCCGTTCCCTACGCAGGTATTACCCGGATCAGGTTCAATGGGTTAACGTGGCGAACACGTCTCTCAGCCTCGAAAGGCACCCCAACGAATTTTGGTCCTTCAGGAATAGGCCGGAAATGCCGATGGGTCAAGTAGTTGGAAAAATTCCGATTGTACGGCTTGACCTTCCAACGGTTGGAAGGATTATTTATAGTGCAACTCTTGATATTGCGCCCTTATTGAAAGGGTGAAAGGATTGCCATGAACAAGCCGATCAAAGTGGAAGTTGCCAGTTTTCCTGTTCCAGTCGAAGGAATGAGCTGCGCTTCCTGTGTGTCATCCGTTGAAAAAGCTGTTTCCAAAGTTCCCGGCGTCGGCAAGGTTTCAGTAAACCTCGCGACCGAGCGTGCGGATGTGACGTTCAAGGGAACACCTGACATTCCTGCTGTGATCGATGCCATTCGCAAGGCCGGTTACGATGTTCCAGCCGGTAGCATCGATCTGGCCATCGAAGGCATGAGCTGCGCTTCCTGCGTCAGCAAGGTCGAAAAGGCGTTGAATGCCGTGCCGGGCGTGACGCGAGCCAGCGTCAATCTGGCGACGGAGCGGGCGCATGTCGAACTGGCTGGCCATGTGCCGGCTGCGGAACTCATCAAGGCTGTTGGGCAGGTGGGCTATGAAGCGCGCTCGCTTGAAGAGGCACAGAGCGATGCCGGGCAGGAAACCCAGTCTGAAAAGCGTGATGCCGAGGCGGCGGAGTTGAAGAAGAGCGTTATCCTCGCCGCAGTGCTGACCTTGCCGGTTTTTGTGATGGAGATGGGCTCGCATCTCATTCCGGCCGTCCATATGTTCGTCATGGACCGCATCGGCATGCAGAACAGCTGGTATCTGCAACTGGTGCTCACAACTCTCGTTCTGTTTGGCCCGGGTCTGCGTTTCTTCAAAAAGGGCGTGCCGACGCTTTTGCGCGGGACGCCCGACATGAACTCGCTGGTCGTGGTCGGCACGCTGGCCGCCTGGGGCTTTTCGGTCGTTGCAACCTTCGTGCCCGGCATATTGCCGGAAGGCACCGTGAACGTCTATTTCGAGGCAGCGGCGGTCATCGTTACATTGATCCTCATTGGCCGCTATCTGGAAGCGCGCGCCAAGGGCCGCACCAGCGCTGCAATCAGCCGCCTGGTTGGCTTGCAGGCGAAATCCGCGCGCGTGGTGCGTGACGGCGAGGCGCGTGACGTACCGCTGGAAGATGTGCGTGCTGGCGACATCGTGCAGGTGCGGCCCGGTGAGAAGATTCCGGTCGATGGCGAGGTGGTCGAGGGATCATCCTATGTCGATGAATCGATGATTACGGGCGAGTCTGTGCCTGTCGCCAAGGAAAAGGGTGCGGAAGTGGTCGGCGGCACGATCAACAAGACCGGCGCCTTCACTTTCCGCGCCACCAAGGTGGGCCGTGACATGGTGATCTCGCAGATCATCCGCATGGTCGAGGATGCACAGGCCGACAAGCTGCCCATCCAGGCCATGGTCGATAGGGTGACCGGCTGGTTCGTCCCGGCCGTCATGGCCGCTGCCGCGCTGACTTTCATGGTCTGGCTGGTTATCGGCGGCACGGGCATGCTGGGCTACGCCCTGGTCAACGCCATCGCGGTTCTCATCATTGCTTGCCCATGCGCCATGGGGCTCGCAACGCCTACTTCCATCATGGTCGGAACCGGCCGCGCTGCTGAATTCGGTGTTCTCTTCCGCCGTGGCGACGCGCTGCAAACCTTGCGTGATGCGTCTGTCATCGCCGTCGACAAGACCGGAACGCTGACACAGGGCAAGCCCGCACTGGCCCATTTCGCCACGGTTGACGGGTTCGACAAGGATGAATTACTGGCGCTGGTTGCCGCTGTTGAAGTACGCTCCGAACACCCGATTGCCGACGCCATTGTGGCTGCTGCAAAAGATAAGGGATTGAAGCTGGCGGAAGTTTCGGCGTTCGAGGCAGTGCCCGGTTTCGGCCTCAAGGCGCGGGTTTCCGGCCACGAGGTCGCCATCGGCGCAGATCGCTACATGGCGCAGCTGGGGCATGATGTTGCAGCTTTCGCTGATGACGCCAGACGCCTTGGCGATGAAGGCCAGTCGCCGCTTTATGCAGCGCTTGACGGCAAGCTGGCGGCGATCCTGACGGTGGCCGATCCGATGAAGGAAACAACGCCTGCCGCTATTGCGACTCTCCATGAGCAGGGGCTGAAAGTGGCAATGATCACCGGCGACAACCGTCGCACGGCAGAGGCGATCGCCAAGCGTCTCGGCATTGACGAGGTGGTGGCGGAAGTGCTGCCTGACGGCAAGGTGGAGGCGCTGAAACGCCTTTCGGCAGGCGGCAAGCGGATCGCCTTTGTCGGCGACGGCATCAATGATGCGCCTGCTTTGGCTGCTGCCGATGTCGGCATTGCGATTGGCACCGGCACGGACATTGCCATTGAAAGTGCGGATGTGGTGCTGATGTCCGGTGATCTGCGCGGTGTAGTCAATGCCATCGCCATTTCGAAGGCGACGATCCGCAATATCGGGGAAAACCTGTTCTGGGCGTTCGCCTATAACGTGGCGCTGATCCCGGTCGCAGCCGGTATCCTCTATCCGTTCACCGGCACCCTGCTGTCACCGGTGCTGGCGGCGGGAGCCATGGCATTCTCAAGCATCTTCGTGCTCAGCAATGCTCTGCGGCTCAAGGCTTTCAAAAGCCCGATCGAAGTATAGACAAACGAAAAGGCGCGGTCATAACCGTGCCTTTTCTCTTTAGTGAGTTCCCACGGCCCTGCCATAAGTCCGCACGACACTGCGCACCGCCTCCACCATCAGCGCATGCGGTGTGGCTTCGACTTTACCTGCGGCAACAGCCGGGTAAAGCGTTCCCAGATACTGGCTGATAAGCGTTTCGGGGATCTTGCGTCCTTCCAGACGCTTCAGAAGCGCATCGACGGCGGCGGATGCTTGCGGATGCGGCCAGTAGTAACGGATACGGTCGCTATAGGAGAAATGGCGCTGAAGGTGCAGTTCTTCTGCATCGCCGTGATAGTATTTTTCCCAGTTCTTCGGCTCTGCCAGCAACAGCTTTTCCATCTTGCCGCGAAGTGTTTCTTCCTCCGGCAGCTTGTCGAGGAAAGCCGCAATCTGGTCGAGACCGTACAGCGCCTCGCGCAGCGCAAAGGTCAGGCCGGGGCCCACTTTCAGAATGGCAAAACCATCGTGGACGAGGTCGGAAAGCGCCTCCACCGGCTGATAATCGGTCGAATGGGCCTCGAAGACGAATTGCGGCATTTCATTGAGGATACCGCTTAGCACCGTCGCTTTGTCGCTGTTGTAATAGACGACATTCTCATTGCCGAATTCCACGCCCGGCTGCACCACCACACCGATGGCACGAGCAAAGGCGTCTTCGAGACCGAGCGCCGCAAAAGCCTTGCGATGGATGGCGACAGTTTCCAGTGCGGCCTCGGGTCTGGTCAGTTCCAGTTCCTCGATTTCTTCCATCGCACCGCCAGGAATCGGAACTTCCGTGCCGATGATATAGACCGGTAGATCGAAACCAGCTTCGCTGGCAGCTTTTTCCGAGACTTTTGCCAGACGTGCCGCGCGTTCCGCGGTGACGGCATCAGGCAGGGCAACCGGTTCGCCAGCGCAGCCCATCGACGTGTCGAGGTGGATCTTGGTAAAGCCGGCGCGCACGAAAGCGTCCATCATCACGTCGGACTTCTGCATCGCTTCTTCGGCGGGCAGATGTTTCCACGGATTGGGGCCGAGATGATCGCCGCCAAGCACGAGCCGCTTGGTGTCGAAGCCGACACGGGCCGCGATCTCTTCCACGAAGCGGCGGAAATCGGCTGGCGTCATGCCAGTATAGCCGCCATCCTGATTGACCTGATTGCAGGTGGCCTCGATGAGCACGTCTGTATTGGTCGCAACGCCCTCGAGCAGGGCCGCTTCGATCACCAGCGGATGAGCCGAGCAGATGGAGGTGATGCCGCCGCGTGCGCCGTTTGCAAAATGTGCGGGAAGGGCGCCGAGGGTTTTGGTGCTGCTGCTCATGCCGTTACTCCATGCTTTTCGAGGAAGGCTTCGATTTCGGCCATGGTGGAAGTGCCTTCCATCGGGCCTTTCACGCCGACGGCGCGTGCGCCGGTCGCATTGGCAATGGCAAGCGCTTTTGCGGGCGCCATGCCGCGCAGCCAGCAGGTGACGAAGGCCGCGCCGAAGCTGTCGCCTGCTCCGGTCGGATCAATTTCCTCGACCTTGAAAGCAGGCGATGACACGCCGCCTGACCGGTCGAAATAGCTGGCGCCTTCCGCGCCGCGCTTGACGACAACGGCCTTGATGCCGCGCGCCAGCAGTTCCTCGATGGCCTCCTTTTCGCCTGTCGCTTTGGTGAAGAGGAAAATCTCCGGGCCGCTTGGCATGAACAGATCGGTATTCTCAAGGGCATGGGCGAGTGCCTGACGCATGCCCGGCAGCTCCAGCATTTCCTTGCGGATGTTCGGATCGAAGGAGACCGTGCCGCCGTTCGCCTTGATGCGGATGGTCGCCTCATGGATAGCCGAAACGATGCCTTCGGAGAACAGTGCCGATCCCATGATGTGCAGATGGTCAGCCGTCTTGATCAACGCTTCAGCCTCTGGCGTCAGGCCGATGGCGCTGCATGCGCTGTGCTTGATGTTGAAGATGAAATCACGATTTCCGTCAGGGCGATAGCGCACAAAGGCGCTGCCGGTAGCCGCTGTTGGATGCACGCCGATAGCCGAAACATCCACGCCGTCTTTTTGCAGCCGCTCGACATTGAGTGCGCCGAAGTCGTCATTGCCGACCGCGCTTACAAGTCCGCAGGGCTGGCCCATCTTGGCCACCTGATCGATGAAGATTGCAGGAGCGCCCGATGCAAAAGGCCCGATGAGCGGAATGGTGGTCTTGAAGCCGCTGCCGGTCTCCACGGCCATGATTTCCACGACGATTTCGCCGATGGTGATGATCTTCTTCATGTGTTGCACCGCTCCAGACGCGAAAGCGATTTTAGACATGATAGAGAATATATATCGTGTCAATATATAAATTATCGCGCGTAAAGAATTGCGCTGTGATCGGCGTCAGATCTTGCTGTGCAGCAATTCGCCTTTTCGCGGTGCGCGGCTGCGGATTTTCTCGGAGCTGCTATCGGCCAGCTGCTGGATGATCGGGCAATCGGGGCGATTGTCGCCATGGCAGTTATGGGCGAGATGACGCAGCGTATTGGCCATTTCCTGCAACTGGCGCATTTTGGCTTCCAGTTCGGCGACATGCCCGAGCGCTACTTTTTTCACATCGGCAGACGCACGATTGCGGTCGCGCCAGAGCGCGAGCAGTTCCCTGATCTGATCGACCTGAAAGCCGAGATCGCGGCTGCCGCGGATGAAACGTAGCGTTTCGACGTCTTTTTGTGTGTAAACTCGATAGCCGGAACTGGTGCGTTCGGCAGCTTCGATAAGCCCTATGGTTTCATAGTGGCGGATCATCTTGGCCGAAATGCCCGAGGCCGTTGCGGCTTGTCCGATATTCATCGCGTCCCTCACCGGTCTGTGCGTTCAGACGTATATAAGAACGCCGCGCGGCGATGCAACGAGCAGAAAGGAAAACTCCCGCCGGGTGAGTGGCGGGAGTCGTGTTGGTTCAAGCTTTTCAGCCTGCGAAGTCGTTCTGCGTACCGTGGGCTTCGATGGCCTGGGCGAGCCGTTCGAGCGCATGCACATAGGCGGCGGTGCGCAGGGTCAGGCCATGTTCCCTGGCATGGTTCCAGATGGCGCGGCCTTCGCGTTCCATGATCTTTTGCAGCCGTTCATGGATTTCTTCCAGGCCCCAGTAATAGCCCTGGCGGTTCTGCACCCACTCGAAATAGGAAACCGTGACGCCGCCGGCATTGGCAAGAATATCGGGAAGAATGATCACGCCCTTTTTGCCGAGGATTTCGTCGGCTTCGGCTGTGAGCGGTCCGTTTGCCAGTTCGACGATCAGCTTGGCGCGTACGGAAGTGGCATTGTCCTCGTCGATCATGTTTTCCATCGCGCTCGGCACAAGAACGTCGCAATCGACGCCGACCAGCTCTTCACCGCGCAGGGCTTCATGGCCTTTCTGGCCGATGGTGGCGATGACCGATTTGTTGTCGTTTTTGACTGCGAGCAGCAGATCGAGGTCGAGCCCGTCCGCGCAATAGACCGCACCGGCGGAATCCGATACGGCGACGATCTTGTGACCGTCGCTGGCCATGAGCCTGGCGATGTGCTGACCCGCATTGCCAAAACCCTGAACGGCGACGCGAAGCTGCGGGGCAAGACCGAGGTCCGGCGCCAGGTGGCGTACCAGATAGAAGCCGCCGCGCGCAGTCGCATCGTCGCGGCCGAGCGAACCGCCAAGCGCCAGCGGCTTGCCGGTGATCACAGCCGGGGCAGACTGACCGATAATCTGAGAATATTCGTCTGCCATCCAGCCCATGATCATGGAATTGGTATAGACGTCCGGTGCCGGAATATCGCGGTCGGGGCCGATAATGCCGGAGAAAGCCTGAATATAGGCGCGCGAAAGGCGTTCCAGTTCGGCCTTGGAAAGCTGGCGCGGGTCAACCTGGATGGCGCCCTTGCCGCCGCCGTATGGTAGGTTCATCACGGCGCACTTGAAGGTCATCCAGAAGGCGAGCGTTTCGACTTCCTCATCGGTCGCATGCGGATGATAACGGATGCCGCCCTTGGTCGGGCCGCGCGTGTCGTCATAACGGCAGCGCCATGCAAGAAAGGATTTTCGCGACCCGTCATCCATACGAATCATGAGACGGACTTTCATCGTCTCGCGCGCATATTTGAGCTTTTCAATAACGTCCGGGTCAATATTGAT
Organism: Falsochrobactrum tianjinense; assembly: GCF_019100495.1. Taxonomy (GTDB): domain Bacteria; phylum Pseudomonadota; class Alphaproteobacteria; order Rhizobiales; family Rhizobiaceae; genus Brucella; species Brucella tianjinense. Next base: position 531,576 of record NZ_JAHRVA010000001.1, read on the forward strand.
GTGGGTGGCTGCATCATCGAGACGGACGAGCGCGTTTTCGAGCAGATTCTCCTTGGTCACGAAATCACCTTTCTTGCGTTTAATTTTTTAAAATGCGCTTTTACGGACATCTGACTATCGTTTTACGCAATAAAAGAAAAGCAAAAAGGACAACCATGTTGTCCTATTTTTATTTCTCTGGAAGGGTTCCGCTTTTCAGGCACTTCTTTGGCGATATAACGGCTTCTCTGCCGGTTCTCATGTCGTGAGATGGTGCTGATGTCGTATTTGTGACGTGTTTTGACGCAAGCCTGCTGTCGGCCTTTTACGGGAGATAATACAAATATCTTCAAAGGCCCTGAGCGTCCTTCATGTACCCTGACGGACATGCGGCGCTCTATGTAACTGGTAGTTGTTCATGTCTCGCTTCTCTCTTGCTTCAGTCGTTAAAAACGCGCTTTCGGGCAATAAAAACTGGGAGCCGCAATGGCCCGACGCCGAACCGAAAGCCGAATATGATGTCATCATCGTTGGTGCTGGTGGGCATGGCCTCGGCACGGCCTATTATCTTGCCAAGGAACACGGCATCACCAATGTCGCGGTGATCGAAAAAGGGTGGCTCGGCGGCGGCAATACCGGGCGCAACACAACCATCATCCGCTCCAACTATCTCTATGATGAAAGCGCGCATCTTTACGATCACGCCGTCAAGCTCTGGGAAGGGCTTAGTCAGGATCTCAATTATAACGTCATGTTCTCGCAACGCGGCGTGATGATGCTCGCGCATACGCAGCATGACAGGCAGAGCTTCCAGCGGCACATTCATGCCAACCGCCTCAACGGTGTTGATAATGAATGGCTGACGAAAGAACAGGCGAAGGAATATTGCCCGCCGCTCGATATTTCCCCAAATGCCCGTTATCCGGTCATCGGCGCCACCTTGCAGCGGCGCGGCGGCGTTGCCCGTCACGATGCGGTGGCCTGGGGCTATGCGCGCGGCGCTTCGCAGCGCGGTGTCGACATCATCCAGAACTGCCCGGTACTGGCGATCCGCCGGGATGCGTCGGGCCGTGTTTCGGGTGTCGAAACCCCGCGCGGCTTCATCAAGGCAAAAAAGGTCGCCGTAGTGGCTGCGGGCAATACTTCGGTGATCATGGACACGGCGGGTGTGCGTATGCCGCTCGAAAGTTTTCCGCTTCAGGCGCTGGTGTCGGAACCTGTCAAGCCGATCTTCCCCTGCGTGGTCATGTCCAACACGGCCCATGCCTATATCAGCCAGTCCGACAAGGGCGAGCTGGTCATCGGGTCGGGCACGGACCAATATGTCTCCTACAGCCAGCGCGGCGGCCTGCCGCTCATTGAGCATACGCTGGCTGCGATCTGCGAAGTCTTTCCGATTTTCACCCGTATGAGAATGCTGCGCAAATGGGGCGGCATCGTTGATGTCACGCCTGACCGCTCGCCGATCATCGGCAAGACGCCGGTGCCCGGTCTTTATGTCAATTGCGGCTGGGGCACGGGCGGTTTCAAGGCGACGCCGGGCTCGGCCAATGTCTTTGCGCATACGGTTGCGCACGACGAGCCGCACTGGATCAACGCGCCGTTTACACTTGAACGCTTCACCACGGGCAGGCTCATCGACGAAGCAGCCGCTGCCGCTGTGGCTCACTAAGGAATAGGGGAAACCTCATGCTTTTGATCCGCTGTCCCTATTGCGAAATGGAACGCCCGGAACTGGAGTTTTCCTATGCCGGCGAAGCGCATATTGCGCGCCCTGCCGATCCTTCCGCGCTTTCCGATGATGAATGGCGCGATTTTCTGTTCACGCGCGCCAATCCGCGCGGCACCCATTATGAACGCTGGCGGCATATCAATGGCTGCGGCCGCTTCTTCAATGCCGTGCGCGATACGGTGAGCGACAAGTTTGTCAAGACTTACAAGGCGGGGGAACCGCGTCCGGTGCAGGTCGAAACTGCGGCTGCGGAGACGAAATGATGACTGATATGCGTATTCAGAACAAAGGCCGCGTCAACCGCTCGAAGCCGGTGCGCTTCACTTTCAACGGCCAGAATTATAATGGTTTCGAGGGCGATACGCTTGCTTCCGCCTTGCTTGGCCATGGCGAGCATCTGGCGGGCCGCTCCTTCAAATATCACCGCCCGCGCGGCATTCTTTCCGCAGGCTCGGAAGAACCAAATGCGTTGATGGGCGTCTCGCGCGGGGGCGGACGCTATGAACCGAACACGCGCGCAACCGTGCTTGAGCTTTATGACGGGCTGAAAGCGGAAAGCCAGAACCACTGGCCGTCGCTCAAACGTGATGTCGGCGCGGTCAATGATGCGCTCTACATGTTCTTCTCGGCAGGCTTCTACTACAAGACCTTCATGTGGCCCAAGAGCTTCTGGAACAAGGTCTATGAGCCTTTCATCCGTGGCGCTGCAGGTCTGGGAAAATCGCCCGTCGAACCCGATCCCGATAGCTATGCCAGCCGCTATGCCCATTGCGACGTGCTGGTGGTGGGGGCGGGGCCTGCCGGTCTTGCGGCAGCACTTGAAGCCGCAAAAAGCGGCGCCAGGGTCATGCTGGTCGATGAGCAGGCGGAAATGGGCGGCTCGCTGCTTTCCGAGCCGGAGCCGGTCATCAATGGCCGTGCAAGCTGGGACTGGCTGCATGAAACGCTGGCGGCGCTCGGGTCCATGCCCAATGTCACGCTGCTGCCGCGCACCACGGCTATCGGCTATTATCACCAGAATATGCTGGGCCTTTGCCAGCGCCTGACCGATCACCAGTCGAAGCCCGCGACCAACGCCCCGCGCGAGCGCATGTGGCGTGTGCGCGCAAAGCAGGTGGTGCTGGCGCAGGGCGCCATCGAAAAGCCGCTGGTCTTTGCTGGCAATGACCGGCCCGGTGTCATGCTGGCTTCCGCCGCGCGCACCTATCTCAACCGCTATGGCGTCAAGGTCGGCAACAAGGCGGTTGTCGTCACCTCGCATGATTCCGCATGGCTTGCGGCCTTCGATCTGGCGGTCGCAGGCGTCAGCGTTCCCGCCATCATCGACATACGCGAACAAGTCGCCGATAGCCTTCTCAACCGCGCCAAGATGCTGGGCATCGAAACGCTGACCGGCTGGACCGTGACCGACACATCGGGCCGTCTCCGCGTCTCGTCGGTGCGCGCCAACCCGGTCAAGGGCGGCGCGGTCGGGGCCGCGCGCACGATTGCCTGCGATGTGGTGCTGATGTCGGGCGGATGGAATCCGAGCGTGCATCTCTTCTCGCATACCAAGGGCCAGCTTGTCTGGGATGAGGAGCGCCAGATTTACCTGCCGGGTCAGCGCACCGAAGAAAGCCGCTGTGCGGGTGCGGGAAATGGTAACTTCGATCTTCAGGCGGCATTGCGCGAAGGCGCGGAAAGCGGCGCTGCCGCTGCGACCGATGCAGGCCGCAAGACGCGGGCTTCCGAATATGCGGTCGCTGGCGATTTCGTCTGCACCGGCGTCAATTGCCGCGAATTGCCCACCGATCGCGATCCGGGCAAGGCCAAGGCGTTCATCGATTTTCAGAACGATGTGACCGCCAAGGATATCCGGCTGGCCGTGCGCGAGGGCTTTCGCTCCATCGAACATATCAAGCGCTATACTACCACGGGCATGGCGACCGATCAGGGCAAGACCTCCAATATCAACGGATTGGCGGTTGCCTCCGATGCGCTCAGCCGTTCTGCTCCGCAGGTGGGCCTGACGACTTTCCGCCCGCCCTATACGCCGACGACTTTCGGCACCTTCTGCGGTTACAATCGGGGCAAGCTGTTCGATGTGACGCGCAAGACGCCTATCGACGCCTGGGCGGAACAGCATGGCGCGGCCTTCGAGCCGGTCTCGCTGTGGCGTCGCGCCTGGTATTTCCCCAGGCCCGGCGAGGATATACAGCAGGCGGTTGCGCGCGAATGCAAGGCGACGCGCCAATCACTGGGCATGTTCGATGCCTCGACCCTTGGCAAGATCGAAGTGGTCGGGCCGGATGCGGCAGAATTCATGAACCGCATGTATACCAATCCGTGGATCAAGCTGGGCGTCGGTCGCTGTCGCTACGGCCTGCTTCTGGGGGAAGATGGCTATATCCGCGATGACGGCGTGGTGGGCAGGCTCTCGCAGGATCGTTTCCACGTCACCACCACGACCGGCGGTGCGGCCAGCGTGCTCAATATGATGGAGGATTATCTCCAGACGGAATGGCCGGACCTCAAGGTCTCGCTCACCTCGACCACCGAGCAATGGGCCGTGGTGGCGATCAACGGCCCGAATGCGCGCAAGCTCATCGAGCCGATGGTCGAGGGCGCCGATATTTCTGATGAAGCCTTCCCGCATATGTCGGTGACAGAATGTAAGTTCCTCGGTGTGCCCGCGCGCCTATTCCGCATGAGTTTCACCGGCGAACTGGGCTTTGAAATCAATGTCCCGGCGCGTTACGGGCTGGCACTGTGGAAAGCTCTTTATGAAGCCGGACAGCAATACGACGTCACGCCCTATGGTACCGAAACCATGCACGTTCTGCGCGCTGAAAAGGGCTATATCATCGTCGGTCAGGACACGGATGGCACCGTGACGCCAGATGACGCCAGCCTTGGCTGGGCCATTGGCAAGCAGAAAGTTGATTTCGTCGGCAAGCGTTCGCTGTCCCGCCCTGATATTTTGAAGAAGGACCGCAAGCATCTTGTCGGCCTTCTGACCCAGGACCCGAAAATCGTGCTGGAAGAGGGCGCGCAGATCGTCGCTGATCCGAAACAGGCGCTGCCGATGACCATGCTTGGCCATGTCACCTCGTCCTACTGGAGCGAGGCGCTGGGTCGTTCCATCGCCATAGCGCTGGTCGCGGGCGGCAAGGATCGGATGGGTGAGACACTCTATATGCCAACGACCGATGGCCGCGTGCTTGAAGCTGTCGTCACTGGAACGGTCTTCTATGACCCCGAAGGCAAGAAGCTGAACGGATAGGATTACATCATGCTCGAACAGACCAACCCTTATTCGAACCGGCGTATCGTCATTTCCGGTCGTCTTGAAGTGCACTCGGCACCGGATGCAGCGCGTTTTATCCTGCGTATTGCGCCGGAAAAGCTTGCGCTGGCTGAAAAGGCGCTTGGCGCAAAAATTCCGGCGAAGATCGGTGATCTGGTGAAAACCGGCGAAACGGCGGTAGCCTGTATCGGCCCTGATGAGTGGTATATCTGGGCCGAGGAAGTCAAGGCCGGCGCAATCGTCGAGGCTTTCGGCAAGCTTTATGAGAACGAGCCGCATAGTCTGGTTGAGGTCAGCCATCGTGAGACGGGCATAGACCTTACCGGGCCGCAGGCGGAATGGCTGCTCAATGCCGCTTCTCCGCTCGAACTGGCGCAGATGCAAGCGCCGGGTGCTGCGCGCACGATCTTTGATCGCGCACAGGTCATTCTGCTCAAATGGGATGCCGCGCATTACCGCATCGAAGTGTGGAACTCCTTTGCTGATCACGTATGGACGCTGCTGGAAGCAGCGAGCCATGAAGTCGAATTGGAGATGCTGTCTTAATCGAGCGACAGGCGTGGCGTATTGCTGATGCGGCTTTCAGCCCATTTGGAAAAGCGCAGCACCGGATAGCAATAGACGAAATAGACCGCGGCGATGAGACCATAGATAAAGAGGATGTCGCGCGGATAACGCAATATCGTGATCTCGCCCTGCCGGGTCAGTTCGGCAATGCCCACGACCGACAGGATCGCGGTGCTCTTGATGATGATGACATAGACGCTGCTCATCGGCGCGATGGTCAGCTTGAGGGCTTGCGGCAGGATGATGTGCCACAGGCGCTGCATCTGGTTCATGCCGACTGATGTTGCGGCCTCCCATTGCCCCTTGGGTACGGCATCGATTGCGCCGCGCACGATTTCCGCCACATAGCTGGACGTATAGAGCGAAAGGGCGACGAAGGCTGCGGTCTGCGAACTCCAGTTGAGCCATTCCAGACCGGTATTGGGCAAGACGAAATAGAAGACATAGAGCTGAACGAGGAACGGCGTGCCGCGCAGGCAATGCACATAGAGCGCGAAGATTTGCGCCAGCAGCGGCACCCTGTAGCTGCGTATGATGCCGATGAAGGCACCGATCAGTGATCCGGCAACAATAGCCACCAGCGAGACGACGAAGGTTTCCTTGAACCCCTGCCAGAGAAACGGCAGAATCGAGATGGTGAGGTTCCAGTAATATTCCATTCTGTCAGCCCTTCATATTCCAGGCTGGTCCAGCCAGCTTTTGTTTGACGGCTTGCGAAAGCAACAGCACCAGCAGGTAGATGGCAAGATAGGCCACTGCGATCGTGAGAAAGCCTTCATTAGGGCGGACTCGCTCGCTATTGAGAAGAATGCCTGCGCTCGTTAGTTCGAATACGGTAATGAGCGACAAAAGCGAGGTATCCTTGATGAGGACCGCAGTCTGGCCGATCACCGGCGGTATGACATTGGCAAAAGCCTGCGGCAGGACGATATGGCGCAACCTCTGGCCATAGCTCATACCGACAGCCTTTGCGGCTTCCACCTGACCGCGCGCGACGCTTTCAATGCCGGTGCGGATGATTTCACACATATAGGGTGCGCAATTGATGACTAGTGCTGCAATGCCCAGGCTCATTTCCGGCCATCTTGCCGTAAACGGAAACAGTGCGGGCAAACCGAAATAGACGAGGTAAATCTGCACCAGAAGCGGGGTCGCTCGGATAAAGGTGACATAGGCCTGGATCAGATGGCGAATAATACCCCAATTGCTGAACAGTAGCAGCGCCATTATCGTGCCGAAAATCAGTGACAGGATCAGGCTGGTCGATGCCGCCCACATCGTATTGCCGAGCCCACGGACGAACGCGTCGTAATATTGGGCGACAATACGATAGTTGTAATAATCCAGTATGAAAGACGACATAAATAAACCTTGTATTCCGCACAGGGCATTTCCAGCAAAGGCGTAAAACGGTTTTGCGCTAGGACAATGCGTGAAAACAATCAGATAAAGCGGTTATCACCGATGCCGGTCATCCCGGGCGAAGGTAATATTCCGTTCGTCCGGGATGTTGTTTTGATTGCGATTATTTGTGGTCTTTTTCCCAATCGGTGGTGTTCCACCAGTAGTTCACCATCTTTTCCAGACGCTTGTCCGAAGTAATCAGTTCGACATAATTGTCGAGCCACATTTTCAGATGGAAGGCATCGGGACGAACGGCGAATGACAGCGGGTTCTTGACGACGATGCCATCGAGCAGTTTCAGATTATCGAAATCGTTGAGGAAGTTGGAGACATTGCCCAGATCCGAAACCAGACCATCAAGACGACCGGAAGAAAGGGCCTGCGATACAGCGGCAGTGCCTCCGGTATATTCCTTGAGCGTTGCTTCTGGCAGGAATTTCTTGATCGCATCACTGTAGGAACTGGCCTGAGTCGAGCCGATAGCAAGGTCTTCCTTATTGAGGTCTTCCCATTTCGTGTAAGGCGAGTCTTTAAGCGCAACCGCTACTGTTTCCTCGTAGAACATCGGACGAGAGAACAAAAGCTGCGCTGAACGCTGCGGCGTGGGCGTCATGTCGGCGGCAATCATATCCACCTTGCCAGCGAGCAGCGCCGGGATCAGGCCCTTCCAGTCATAATCCTGAATGACGATCTTGACGCCAAGATCTTCGGCCATCATGCGTGCCAGTTCCACTGCAAGGCCAGTCTGTTCGCCGTCCTTGTTGATGAAGGCAACCGGCGCGCCCTGTGTTTGCACTGCGACCCGCATCTCGCCGCGCTTGAGGATATCATCCATTTCATCAGCCTGTGTGGCTGATACGGCGGCACTCAGTCCCACCATTGCGGCAACCGATACGACAAGCTTTTTTAAGATACCCATTTCAGTTCTCCCTCTGGATATGTGGATTTATAGGATTTGCTCCAGGAAGCTCCTGGTGCGCTGTTGCGTCGGACTGGAAAAAAGCTCGACTGGCGTTCCCACTTCCACGATCTGCCCTTCATCCATGAAAATGACCCGATCCGCCACTTCGCGTGCGAAGCCCATTTCATGGGTGACGACAACCATCGTCATACCCTCGCTCGCCAGGTTTTTCATCAGTTCGAGAATGCCGCCGACCATTTCAGGATCGAGCGCGGAGGTTGCCTCATCGAACAGCATGACTTTCGGGTTCATCGCCAATGCTCTTGCGATCGCGACGCGCTGTTGCTGCCCGCCTGAAAGCTGGCTTGGATAATGGCCTTCCCGTTCGGCGATGCCGACTTTGGTGAGCATGTCGCGCGCGCGCGTGGTGGCGTCCTCACGGCTGCGCTTGAGCACAACCGTTTGTGGCAGAACGACGTTTTCCAGCGCGGTCTTGTGCTGAAAAAGATTGAAATGCTGGAACACCATGCCGATTTCCGACCGCGCGGAGTTCAGATTGGTTTTGGGATTTGAAATCTGCATGTGGTTGACTTCGATCAACCCGCAATCAATTCCTTCCAGTGCATTGAGGGTACGCAACAAGGTGCTCTTGCCCGACCCGGACGGACCGATAATAACGAGCACTTCCCCTTTTTCGACTGAAAACGACACATCTTTGAGCGCGAGATGGGCTTTCCCGTTGCGCGTGGCCGGATAGGTCTTCGAAATGGCTTCGACAGTGATGAATGCTTTGTCGGACACGATCAAATCAACTCCCGTGCGCTGATTCCATAGAATGATATGGCGACATCCCCCGTCAGCAATACAGCGTTTTTCCCAATTATGCGCACATCCAGGCTACCGCCCGGCATGTCCACCCTAGCCTGCATGCTCTGCATAAGACCTCTTTTATGCGCTGCCAATACTGTAGCGCAAGCCCCGCTGCCACAAGCCTGTGTAAGAATGCCTGGCCGTTCGTAAACTATGAGACGAATATGCCCTTCCGCCACGATCTCCGCGACATTGATATTAGCCTGTTGCGGCAGATAGGGACTTTTCTGGACAGGTTCGGCTAGAGCGGCGACATCGAGAGCATCGCGCTCGGGAACGAAATAAACCAGGTGCGGGTTGCCGGGATTGATCGCGAACGGGTTGCGAAGGGGGCCGTTCTCAAGAGTTGTTCCGGCTTGCGAAAGCGGCCCTGCAAGGGGGATCGATTGCCAGTCACTATGAATGCCTTCGATATGCAGGCTCACGCGATACTCGCCCGCACGCGCGGCTTCTATGGTGCCGCCCAATGTTTCAACGGCAACGGTGTCGGCGGCTTTCTCTTCCATGATCAGCCAGGAAGCACAGCGTGTGGCGTTGAAGCAGGCCTTCGCTTCGGCGCCATCAATATTATAGATTCTCAGCCTGATATCGGCCGCGGCAGAAGAGGGGGGCTCGATGACGAGCAATTGGTCGCCGCCGATCCCGGTATGGCGGTCGCATACCCACCTGATTGTTTCCGGGGAAGGGGAGAACGGCTCTTCGCGCCCATCGATGACCACGAAATCATTGCCCAGCCCGTGGGTTTTGATGAATGCGCGCCTCTTGCTCGATGCGGAGCTGAATATTCCGCGATCAGGCAGCAAGCCGGCCTCCCTTCGGTCCATAGGGTGCGAATGGATTTGCCGGTGCAGCAGGGCACGGATTGTCATATTCTGGCATGATAGTGGATGCAGCCCGCATCAATAGTCCCCCGTTGATCCTCATGCTGACGGTTGGCCCGCCCCTTATGTCTTTGATGCCATGCTAGCAATGGTTTTATATTCGTCAAATTCAATATTTCTGCCATTTTATTCATTTTTGATATGTTAACAACGCTATCTGGCAGGCAGTAACTGGCGAGGAACGGGATGCGGCTGACCCACCGGCAACTGGAAATTTTTCAATCTCTCATGCAGACGCTCAATATTACCGCGACTGCGCAGCAACTGTTTTCGTCGCAGCCGACGATCAGTCGCGAATTGAAGAATATTGAGGAAATACTTGGCTTCCACCTGTTCTATCGGGAAAATCGCAGGCTTGAACCAAGCCAGCAGGCAATTGCCCTAAATGTGATCGTGCAGCGGTCTTTTGTCAGTCTCGATGAGATAATCCGGACGGCGCAGGCCATTCGCGAAGACCGCCTGAAGAGGCTTTCGATTGCCTGTTTACCCGCTTTTGCCCATGCCTTGATTCCGCAGGCGCTCCAGCTTTTCCTCGCCCAACTGCCTGGGACATCCATTAAGATTCATTCGCTGGAAGAATCAGCCTTGACCCGCGATCTGGTCAGCAAGTTTTTTGATCTGGGGGTTGTAGAGGGAAATTTTGACAGAACCGCATCTTCCACTATCGATCTCTATGCGGGCGATCTCGTTTGCCTCATGCCAGCTTCACATCCACTGGCGAAATGCAGCGTTCTATACCCGCAAGATCTGGCCGGACAGGATTTCATCTATTATTCGGAGGAAGATTCCTATCGCAGAGAGGTGGATGCATTCTTTTCGCGCGCCAATGTTTCCCGGCGGCTGCTCGTCGAAACGACGACAGCCCCTTCTATCGGCTCTCTCGTCCGTTCCGGGATTGGCCTGTCCATTGTCAATCCGCTAACGGCGCTTGCCTTCCACGGAGATGGCGTATGCGTGCGGCCGCTTGCGCAAAAAATTGCTTATTATGTCCATGTCTGGCAACCTGAACCGGCCAAGCGGGGGCCATTTGCCTCTATTTTTATTCAATCATTGGAAAAGACTATCTTTGATTCCCGCCAGCGCCTTGATGAGCTGTTTCGGTGAATGAGAGCATTTCCAGCAAAAGTGTGAAACGGTTTTGCGTCCGGAGAATGCGTAAAAACAAAAAGTTAAAGCATTTCGTATGAGTATGATTAATCGTGACACGCTTTAGCGTCATCACCCCGCCATATCCGCTCCCACCAGCTTTGACAGGTCGCGCACCGTGTTCAGAAGCAGGGCGATAGTCTGCGTAATATCGGGTGCAGATGCCGGATTGACGAGCGATATGAACGGGCAGGTAAGGGAAGCGATACAAGCTCCGTCAGGGCCGAGAATGGGTGCGGACAGATTATAGACGCCCGCTATCTGGGCGCTGGGCATCATTTCGTAGCCGCGCTCCCTGATCTGGTCGAGTCTCTGATCGAAGTCCTCGCCAGGATCGACAGCGTGGCCTTCCTTGCCATGCGCCGCGATCATCATCCTGCGCTCTTCGGGAGAGCGGAAAGCCAGAAGCACATGGCCTGAACCCGTATCGAACAGGCTGATATGCGAGCCGACGCGAATGGAAATGCCCCAATAGTCAGGCGCTTCCTGCTGGGCGATGACCACGACCGATCCGCGGTCGAAAACCACAAGCTGATTGGCTTGCCTGGATTGATCCGCCAGATCGCGCATGAAGGGCGCCGCAAAAGAAGCAAGCCTGCGCACAGGCGCGTGCAACTGGCCAAGACCGAAAAGTTTCAGCGTCAGCGAATAACGGTCGCCGTCGAGTTTCGTCACATAACCGCGCTTCACCAGCCGGTCGAGCATACGATAGAACTCGTTTGGGCTGCGGTCGAGATGCTTTGCGATCTCCGCCTGGCTAAGTCCGCCATCCACGCTGGCCAGCAATTCGAGAATATCCAGCCCCTTGTCGAGGGCGGGGGCGCGGTAGCGATCATCTGTTTCCAAACCTGTTCCCTTCATGAATAATTTCTTTCACATACGAATGACATCATCGATGAAAGTCACAGACGCGTAAATGCGCCTTGACCGCTTTTGAATATTATGTTTGCATATAAATACCCTATTTACAATCGGGCGTGGAGCGGAGGGAGTTGTCCGCCCTGGCGAGGAGAAGCATCCGGTATTTCAAGGCATCTCTTCGGGCTGATTCTATCCTGCGGATCCGGGGATAGTTTCCGCTGGGGCGGCTTGCTGCGACCATATCCTGCCTGTCAAACGGAAGGCTTGAGAATGACGATACGATTTGATGGGAAAACCGCGCTGGTAACGGCAGCGGCGCAGGGCATCGGACGTGCCAGCGCCCTGGCTTTTGCCGAGGCTGGCGCGAAGGTCTATGCGACCGACATCAACATGGATGCCTTGCAGGAAATTGAAGGCGTCAGCGGTATTGTCACCCGCAAGCTCAATGTGCTTGACGACGCGCAGATAAAGGCGCTCGTCGCCGAGATTGGACAGGTCGATATATTGTTCAATTGTGCAGGCGTCGTGCATGGCGGTTCCATCCTTGAGATGAAGGATGAAGACCTCGACTTCGCAATCAATCTCAATGTCAAGGCGATGATCCGCACCATTCAGGCTGTGCTGCCCGGTATGCTGGAACGCAAGGATGGCGCTATCGTCAACATGGCGTCGGTTGCTTCCAGCGTGAAGGGCGTGCCCAATCGCTTCGCCTATGGTGTCACCAAGGCTGCCGTCATCGGCCTCACCAAAGCCGTCGCCGCCGATTATATCGGGCAGGGCATCCGCTGCAACGCGATCTGCCCTGGCACGGTGGAAAGCCCGTCATTGCAGGATCGGCTGCGTTCGCAGGGCGATTATGAAGAGCAGCGCACGGCCTTCATCGCCCGCCAGCCTATTGGCCGTCTTGGCCAGCCCGAAGAGATTGCCGATCTCGCCGTTTATCTTGCCGGTGCCACTTACACCAGCGGCCAGGCCTATAATATCGATGGCGGCTGGACGATCTAGTTCTGCTGCCGTTCCATTCCCCAAAGGAGTAATAAAATGAAGTTTCTTCGTTATGGTGAAGCTGGTCAGGAAAAGCCCGGCCTTCTCGATGCCGATGGCAATATCCGCGATCTTTCCGCCCATGTGAGCGATCTTTCCGGCGCAGCACTCAGCCCCGAAGCGCTGGCAAAGCTTGGCGCGCTTGATGTGAACGCGCTGCCCAAGGTTGAAGGCAATCCGCGCCTTGGTGCTTGCGTTGCCGGCACCGGCAAGTTCATCTGCATCGGCCTCAACTATTCCGACCATGCCGCCGAAACCGGCGCGACCGTTCCGTCCGAGCCGATCATCTTCATGAAGGCCACCTCGGCCATCGTCGGCCCGAATGACGATCTTCTCATTCCGCGCGGCTCCGAAAAGACCGATTGGGAAGTCGAGCTTGGCATCGTGATCGGCAAGACCGCAAAATATGTCAGCGAAGAAGACGCGCTTGATTATGTCGCCGGTTACTGCACCATTCATGATGTGTCCGAACGCGCATTCCAGATCGAGCGTCAGGGTCAGTGGACCAAGGGCAAGTCCTGCGACACATTCGGCCCGACCGGCCCATGGCTGGTGACGAAAGACGAAATCGCAGACCCGGAAAACCTTGCCATGTGGCTCAAGGTCAATGGCGAAACCATGCAGGACGGCTCGTCGAAGACCATGGTCTATGGCGTCCGTCATCTCGTTTCCTATCTGTCGCAGTTCATGTCGCTTCAGCCAGGTGACATCATCTCCACCGGCACGCCTCCCGGCGTCGGCATGGGCATGAAGCCGCCGCGCTATCTCAAGGCTGGCGATGTCGTCGAACTCGGCATCGAAGGGCTGGGCACGCAAAAGCAGAACGTGCGCGCCGACATCTGATTACGGACAGAAAATGACAAAAATTACTGATCTGCGCGTCTTCGACTTGCGCTTTCCCACATCGCAAAGTCTGGATGGCTCGGATGCGATGAATCCCGACCCGGATTATTCGGCAGCCTACGTCATCCTTGATACGGATGACGAGGCGCTGAAGGGCCACGGGCTGACTTTCACCATCGGGCGCGGCAATGATATTTGCTGCCAGGCGATCCTCGCCATGCGCCATCTGGTGGTAGGCAGCTCGCTCGATGAAATCCGCGAACATCCCGGCAAATACTGGCGTCATCTGACGAGCGACAGCCAGTTGCGCTGGATCGGCCCTGAAAAGGGCGCGATGCATCTGGCGACCGGTGCGGTCGTCAATGCGATCTGGGACCTGCTGGCGAAACAGTCCGGCAAGCCGGTCTGGCGTCTGGTATCGGAAATGTCTGCGGAAGAAATCGCCGATATCGTCGATTACCGCTATCTGACCGATGTGCTGACACGCGACGAAGCCGTTGAAATCCTGCGTAAGGCGGAAAACGGCAAGGCCGAACGTGTCGCTGAACTCGAAAGCAATGGCTATCCCTGCTACACGACTTCGGCAGGCTGGCTTGGCTATGACGACGACAAGCTGCGCCGTCTTTGCCAGGAAGCCATCGATGAGGGCTTCAACCACGTCAAGATGAAGGTCGGGCGCGATCTGGAAGACGACATTCGCCGTCTAACCATCGCGCGCGAGGTGATCGGCCCGGCTCGTTATCTGATGATTGATGCCAATCAGGTCTGGGAGGTCGATCAGGCGATTGAATGGGTCAACAAGCTGGCCTTCTCCAAGCCGTTCTTCATCGAAGAGCCGACCAGCCCGGACGATGTGGCTGGCCATCGCAAGATTCGCGACGCCATTGGCGATGTGAAGGTTGCGACCGGCGAAATGTGCCAGAACCGCATCATGTTCAAGCAGTTCATCGCTGAAGGCGCGATTGATGTCGTGCAGATCGACAGCTGCCGCATGGGCGGGCTGAACGAAGTTCTGGCCGTGCTGCTGATTGCTGCGAAATACGAAAAGCCGGTCTGGCCCCATGCGGGCGGCGTCGGCCTGTGTGAATATGTGCAGCATCTGTCGATGATCGACTATGTTGCCGTTTCAGGCACCAAGGAAGGCCGTGTGATCGAATATGTTGATCATCTGCACGAACACTTCCTCGATCCGTGTCTGATCAGGGACGCGGCCTATATGCCGCCATCGCTGCCGGGCTTCTCGATTGAGATGAAACCGCAATCGATAGCGGAATATACTTTCAAGGGCTGACAAGGACGCCGCGCTCAAAAGCGCGGCGTTTCTTATTGAGGCATTGTTTATCCAGATGTCTCATGCCCGCAAAATAGCGTTCACGCGCTGCCCGGATATAAACATACAATAGATTGTTGGAAAAAGAGACTGTCTGGAAAAGTGGTGCCCGGAGACGGATTTGAACCGCCGACACGCGGATTTTCAATCCGCTGCTCTACCAACTGAGCTATCCGGGCATCCCGCAAGGCTGCTACCTTGCCGCTTGGCGGTGTGCATGTCCGCCGGAATTGCGTGGGTTATAGCATTAAATCCGGCGCTGTCCAGCACCGTATCGCAATTTTTATCAGCTTTTCTCACAGACTTGCTAAACTACCGTTTTCGTTGTGGAAACCGATACCAGCAAGCTTCAGTTGTCGTTTTCTTCTTCCTCGTCAATCGGTTTTCCGGGGATGACATAGCTGCCCGAAAGCCAGCGATTGAGATCAATGCTTTTGCAGCGCGGCGAACAGAAAGGATATGTGTCGCGACTCGATGGCTTGCCGCATTCGGGGCAGGGGCGCGTGGGGCGCAGAGGCGTCACGCGGGCGCCTGCGGCGGCGGATATGTCTTTCTTGTCGCTCATCTGGGTTCAGACCTTCCCGCTGGACCAGTTCGCATAGACGGGATAATCGCCGTCCGCAAGCAGTCCCATTGTTTCCTGCAAGGGCAGTCCTACGACATTGGTGTAAGACCCCACAAGCTTGACCACAAAGCTGCCGGCAAGGCCCTGCACGGCATAGCCGCCAGCCTTGCCGCGCCATTCGCCCGAAGCCAGATAGGCATCGATCTGCCTGCGCGTCAGCCGCTCGAAGCGCAGCCGTGTTTCAACAAGGCTCAGCCGCTCCGCGCCATTGGGCAGGATCAGGCACACGCCGGTGAAAACCTTGTGCGTACGACCGGACAAAAGGCGCAAACATTCGCGCGCTTCGTCCATGATTTCCGCCTTGGGCAGAATGCGTCGCCCCACGGCAACGACCGTATCGGCTGCGAGCACGAAGGCATGGGCGAAGTTGTCGTCGCCTTTGAGGCGCTCCTGTGCGGCTCTGGCCTTTTCGCGCGCAAGACGGCGCGCCAGCGAACGCGGGTGTTCCGCGCGCTGTGGCGTTTCGTCAATATCAGCCGGCTGGATATGGTCCGGATCGATGCCAGCCTGCCGCAGAAGCTCGATCCTGCGGGGAGAGCCGGAGGCCAGAACCAGCTTGTGTTGCGCGCTCATCGACAAGGTTTTCCTGGAAAGCGGTGGTTGCTTACTTGAAGCGATAGGTAATGCGGCCCTTGGTCAGGTCGTATGGGGTCATTTCGACCAGAACCTTGTCACCAGCGAGAACGCGGATGCGGTTCTTGCGCATGCGGCCAGCAGTATGGGCAATGATTTCATGTTCGTTTTCGAGCTTTACGCGGAACATTGCATTGGGCAGCAGTTCCGTAACAACACCCGGAAATTCGAGGACTTCTTCTTTCGCCATGCGATACCTGTTTCTTTCTTTGATAATAATAGCCCGGACGGGGCCTAATCCTGATTTTGCGCGGAACCTATATGATTAGGCGGCATTTGTGAACAACGGAATTGGGCGAACCTATTCCGGTGCAAAACGCCGCGTTATTTGCCTCTTCAGGCGGTCCCGGACATCCCGATAGGCATTCATGATCTGCTCCCGGCTTCCGGTCATCAGCGTGGGATCAGGGGTCGGCCAATATTCCACATCGACGGAAAAGCCGCGCATACGCTCCAGAACCGTATGATGCGCCAGAGGTGTAAGCGTTATGATGAGGTCGAAATAGCCATCGGCCAGTTCTTCTATACCACGCGGCTGCCTGTCATCAAGCGACAAGCCGTCTTCCGATAGCACAGCATCCACAAATGGATCGCGTTCCCCGCGCATCACGCCCGCGGAAGCTATGTAAATATTGGGTGGCAGCAGCTTTCTTGCAAGAAGCTCGGCCATCGGCGAGCGAATGGCATTCTTCCCGCACACGAACAGCAGCGAAGTGGGGCGTTTTTCAGCCTCTTCTGCATCATCATCGGGGGCCATCGCATCTTCGGCTGCCATTGAGGATCAGCCCCGCCAGTGCAGAACGCAGACGAGCGTGAAAAGACGCCGCGCCGTGTGGAAATCGACCTTGATCTTGCCGTTGAGGCGCGTTTGCAGTGCTTGAGAGCCTTCATTATGCAGCCCGCGCCGCCCCATATCGATGGCTTCGATCTTGCTGGGGCTGGCTGAACGGATTGCTTCATAATAGCTTTCGCAGACCATGAAATAATCGCGCACGATACGCCGCAGGGGCGTCAGCGAAAGAATGTGGGTTGCAACCTCTTCGCCATTTTCGCGGCTGATGGAAAAGATCAGGCGCGTTTCCAATAGGGACAGCTTCAGCCGGTAAGGTCCGCCGATGCTGTCGCCGACCGGATAAAAGGCGTTCTCTTCGATCAGATCGAAAATGGCGACCGCGCGTTCATGCTCGACATCGGGCGTAGAGCGACCGATGGACTCATCAAGCTCGATATCGACGAGGCGAGCATTAGGAACACCAGCGGTCATGTTTCCTCATAAATTAAGCCGGATCGCGACCGATTGAGCATGGGCATCCAGTCCTTCGGCACGGGCGATTTCGATTGCTGCGGGTCCGAGCGCGCGCAACTGTTCAGGGCCGAGCTTGAGAAGCGAGGTGCGCTTCATATAGTCGAGCACCGACAGGCCCGATGAAAAACGCGCCGAACGGGCTGTCGGCAGAACGTGATTGCAGCCGCCGACATAATCCCCGATCACTTCGGGCGTATGCGCGCCGATGAAAATCGAACCTGCATTGCGGATTTTCGGCAGCAGCGCTTCAGGGTCAGCGGTCGCGATTTCGAGATGTTCGGCCGCAATCCGGTTGACAAGCGGAATGGCCGCTTCAAAATCCTCAACCAGGATGACAGCGCCGAAATCGCGCCAGCTTGCAGCCGCCGTTTCCGCACGCGGCAAGGTGCGAAGCTGGCGCTCGACCGCTTCCTCCACCGCCTTCGCCAATGGCTCGTCATTGGTCATCAGGATCGACTGCGCTGCTGTATCGTGTTCGGCCTGCGCCAGAATATCGGCGGCCAGCCAGTCGGGATTGTTGTCCCGGTCGGCGATCACCAGAACTTCCGAAGGCCCGGCGATCATGTCGATGCCCACCGTGCCGAAAACAATGCGCTTGGCAGCGGCGACATAAGCATTGCCGGGGCCGACGATCTTGGCGACCGGCTCAATGGTCTGCGTGCCGTAGGCCAGCGCGGCAATGGCCTGCGCGCCGCCCACGCGATAGATTTCGGATACGCCCGCAAGGCGAGCAGCCACCAGAACCAGCGGATTGAGGATGCCATCGGGTGAGGGGACCACCATCACGATGCGGTCGACGCCCGCAACCTTCGCAGGCACTGCATTCATCAGCACCGAGCTTGGATAGCTGGCCGTGCCGCCGGGCACATAAAGTCCAACCGCTTCGATAGCAGTCCAGCGCGAGCCAAGTTCGACGCCGAGCGCATCCGTATAGTAGTCGTCCTTGGGCAATTGGCGGGCATGGTGCTTTTCGATGCGCTCATGCGCCAGTTTCAGCGCTTCGATAGTGGATGCGGAGGCAAGATCAAACGCCGCATCAATTTCCGCCTGGCCGACGGCAATGCCGGTTTTTTCCAGATCGATGCGATCAAAGCGGCGCGAATAATCGATCAATGCTGCGTCGCCCTCGCGGCGTACGCGATCTATGATTTCCCGCGCGGCCCGATCGACATCCTCGGAAGCTTCGCGCTTGCCGGAAAGAAAGGCTGCGAACTTCTGTTCAAAATCGGGATCGGTTTGTCTGAGCGTCGTGACCACGCTGATATTCCTTAAACTGTCTGTAGGGCTGAAGCCTGTTTATGATGTTGACGAAAACGCCGGTCAGACATCGTGTCGCGGTCGGGAATCGGTTTCCCATGCTGCGCCAAGATCGCTCATTTGCGCTTCGATACATTCCACATCAAGCCGGATAGCCGCATTTGCCGAAAAAGTCAGTTCTATTGTTCCTGCCGGGGTGGCATCTGGAAGAAACCGGATCGCAAGCAGGGAAAGCACGTCCTCGCCTTTCTGCCGGTCTATACCATGTGCCTTGATGGCGCTGACGCGATTGAAATGCAATGCCGTGCGGCGGCGCTGATAGGCTGGCTTGCGCAAAAATCTGGGCTTGGCTTCTTCCCAGACAAAACGGTTGGCCGTGAGGATAAACCGCCTGTCCTTGGCAAAATACTGAAGATCGGAGACTTTGAGCACTGCATCCTGAAGATGGGCGGACAGGACCTGCAAATCCTCTTCATCCAGCGCCACAAGCTTCAACATTTCCATAATCTGAACCAATCCCTGTCGTTTTTAAAGCAATCAGGTTGACCGCCAAGCTTATCCAATCTTGCATGCCGACACAAAAAAATCGACAGGCTATTCAGCCCATTGAAGGAGAAATCGCGGCCGCAAAGAAAAAGCCGGAACGCTTGCAGGGTTCCGGCCTCTTGTCGATTATCGGCAATCAGCCGCTGATGCGCTCGACATTTGCGCCGCAGCGCGAGAGCTTTTCTTCCAGCCGCTCGAAGCCGCGATCAAGATGATAGACGCGGTTGACGAGGGTTTCGCCTTCGGCGGCAAGCCCTGCGATCACCAGCGAAACCGATGCGCGCAGATCGGTCGCCATCACCTGCGCGCCCTTGAGCCGTTCCACGCCCTCAACCGTAGCGGTCTGGCCGGAAAGTGAAATCTTCGCGCCCAGCCGCGCCAGTTCCTGCACATGCATGAAGCGGTTTTCAAAGATCGTTTCGGTGATGCGTGATGTACCCTTGGCCTTGGTCATCAGGCCCATGAATTGCGCCTGAAGGTCGGTGGGAAAACCGGGGAAGGGGTCGGTGACGATATCGACCGGCTCGATGCCATGGCCGTTGCGCACTACCCGCAGCCCGCTATTGGTTTCGGTGATTTCCGCACCGGCCCGGCGCAACGTTTCCAGCGCCGATGAAAGCTGATTTTCCTGCGCGCCCTCGAGCAGGACATCGCCGCCAGTCATGGCAACCGCCATGGCATAGGTGCCCGTCTCGATACGGTCGGAGATAACACGCACGCGCGCACCCGAAAGGCTTGTCACACCCTGAACATGGATGGTGCCTGTGCCCGCGCCGGTGACCTTCGCACCCATCGCATTGAGGCAATCGGCCAGATTGACGACTTCCGGCTCGCGGGCGGCATTTTCAATAATGGTTTCGCCCTTGGCCAAACTTGCGGCCATCAGCATCACATGGGTCGCGCCGACGGAGACTTTCGGGAATGTGTAGCGCGCTCCGACGAGGCCATCCTTGGCACGGGCCTTGGCATAGCCGTTTTCGATGTCGATCTGCGCGCCGAGCGCCTGAAGGCTTTCCAGCAGCAGATCGACCGGGCGCGTGCCGATGGCACAACCGCCGGGCAGCGACACATTGGCTTCGCCCGTGCGTGCCAGAAGCGGTGCGATCACCCAGAAACTCGCGCGCATCTTCGAGACAAGTTCATAGGGTGCGGTCGTATCGACGATATTGCGAGCCGTGAAATGGATCGTACGCGAATAGGCTCCGTTCTGGTGTTCGCGGCGGCCATTGACCGAATAATCGACGCCATGATTGCTCAGGATGCGGATCAGCTGCTCGACGTCGGCCAGATGCGGCACGTTTTCGAGTGTCAGCGTATCGTCGGTCAGGAGCGAGGCGATCATCAAGGGCAGCGCTGCATTTTTCGCGCCGGAGATGGGGATGACGCCATTGAGCTTGTTGCCGCCGACGATTTTGATGCGATCCATGCTGTTTCACCTTCTGGGCCGAAGCAATTGCCCTATAATTGTTTTTTGCAAAGCTCCGCAGCCTTCAGACCGCGCGGGATGCATTAAAAATAACAAGCCTTGCGGCGGAATTACGTCGATCGCGAATCGCGCCCTGGCCGCAACGCCACCGGAAACCGGAAATGGCTTTTAACCCAGCAATTCTCTCTCTTCAAGGAAGGCTTTGCCTGCGGCAGGGGTCATTCCGCATCTTTGCCGGCTACGGCAATACCATCGGTTCTTTCGTCAGCCTCGCCTGCGCGCCGCGAACGCGATTGCGCCTTGCGTCGCATCAGATTCGCTCGAAGCTGCTCGGCGCGCCGCTTTTTGCGCGGATCTGGCTGATCCTGTTTTTCTTTATTCGGTTTCTTTTCGCTCATTGTTTTTGCTTACTATGGTAAAAAGCGCCTTTCAAAGCGGGTCTCCATGGATTTCCACATTATATGCAAGGAAATGCAATTGCTGGCTTGCGATTTGTGTAATGATGTGGCAGAAGTCCGCCGCGTTCAAGAGAATGCTGCGGTAGCTCAGTGGTAGAGCACTCCCTTGGTAAGGGAGAGGTCGGGAGTTCAATCCTCCCTCGCAGCACCAGTCTTTCTACTTGAATTCGCAAAACTTCCTGAAAAACAATGATTTTTGAATGGCCTTCTGGTACACGGAGGTGATCCATATGGGTTTGTCTATCTTCACCTGTTAAGCAACCGAAGACTGGAGCCTGTTACCTCAGGCAACGTGTTCCTGCTGATTTGAAGGAGAAGGCTAAGGATAAACTCTTCGCACTTCCTGTCAACGGAACGCTTAAAAGTGTGAGGACAGGCGGGGGGTGCCTGGGTTCTTTAGGAATCAAAACCCGGCAAAGGCCAAAGACCGGTACAGGGAAGCCGACGCAGTGTTGGCTAAGTTTTGGGAAGCGACGTGGGACCATCCGGATCGTTTGGAAAGCCAAGAGCAGCTCCGGTTTTTTAATCACCGAAACTGCTCCGAGCTATTGGTTTACGCGTTGCGAGGATGGAATGCTTTAGCTGTCGAATGTCGTCAGCTGCGTTTCCAGTGCGCGCATGTTGTCGTAATCCATCAATTTCATGATGTCCTCGATGCCAACCAGCAAATCTTCACGATTGACGGGAACGCCGGTCGTCATGACCTCGCGCATAACGGTGAGCGCCTCCTGCATCGCGTGAATGGCAGCGGCCGGCAACATGCGCGGCAGGCTGATGCGGCGCACGCCGATCTTCTTGAGATGAGGCAGGGGAATGAGCGGTGTTGTGGGCCGCTGGCGGATACCGAAGCCCATATTGACGCTTACCGGAATGCCTGCTGCATCGACGATGCGCTTGATGTCGTCCTCGGTGCGCACCGCATCGGGAAACAGCATGTCCGCGCCTGCCGCCGCATAGGCCTTTGCGCGCTTGATCGCACCCTCAATACCCTCGATCGCCAGCGAATCCGTGCGCGCGATGATGACGAAGGCGTCGTCGCGGCGCGCCATGCATGCAGCCTCGATTTTCTTGACCATTTCAGCGGTGCTGACCACATCCTTGCCGGGCATATGACCGCAGCGCTTCGGGCTGACCTGGTCCTCGATATTGACGCCTGCGACACCCGCTTCCTCGAACATCTTGACCGTGTGGAACACGTTGACCGGATTGCCGTAGCCGTTGTCGGCGTCGGCGGTCAGCGGGATGGAGACGGAACGGGCGAGATTGCGGCAATGGTTGACGTTTTCGGTCAGCCCCATCACGCCGATATCGGCGATGCCGAGCAGCGCGTTGGATACGGCCGCGCCGCTGGTGCAGGCGGTCTTAAAGCCGGCGGCTTCGGCAAGACGAATGCTGTAGCCGTCGTAAACGCCCGGCGAGACGATGAATTCGCCTGACTCCAGAAGGGCCCGGAATTGCTTGGCGCCAGTGGTCATGAGGGTGGTTCTCCGGATAAAGGAAGTTTCAGATATCGGGTAGGCTCTCGCCGTCGAGATGGTCGAAAAGGTTTCGAGCCGCGCGGCGGATATGAGAGCGCATGAGGGATTCGGCCAGATGTGGATCACGCGCCTTCATGGCGCGCAGGATCTGCCAGTGTTCGTCGAATGCTTCTTCCTTGCGTTCGACGATCGCGCCGGAATGGCGGCGATAGATGCGCAGCAGATGATAGAGATCGCCGCACAGCAGATTGATGATACGTGCATTGCCACAAGCACGCACGATGCGCTCGTGAAAGTCAAACACACCCGCTTCTTTGGGTGCCGTGTCGGAATAGGTGTGGCGGCTACGCTTCAGTTCTGAGATCAGCGCGTCGATCTCGGTATCGCTCATGCGGCGGGCATCGAGATTACAGGCCATGCCTTCGAGCGCCATGCGCAGTTCGAACAGTTCGCGTGCGGTGCTGGCGTCGAGCGTCACGACGCGCGCCTTGAGATAGGGCTCACGCGAGACCATCTGAATGCCCTGAAGACGGCGCACCGCTTCGCGCACCGGACCCCGACTGACGCCGAATTCCTGTGCAAGCGCTGCCTCGTTCACCACGCTGCCCGGTGCTAGCCGTCCCTGATGGATGGCATCCAGAACCGCATGATAGATCGTGTCGGCGCGTGGCGTGCCGGCCTCTCCGGTCGCTATCTGCATATCGTCGCTAAAGGCGCTCAAAATGACATCCCTCCAACATCGATCTTGGAGACCGATTGTCGCTGGTTCTCAAAAAGTGTCAACTCTTTGAACATTCAACGCCTTAAATGTCAACACTTTTTGGTATTTTTAGGCTAGAATAGCATTTTACTACGGATAAGTGTTGACATTTTGAAATGTTTGCCCCTAAATCCCGTCAAATCGGACAGGGAGGTTCGGGCAGGGAGGCGGAATGGCAATAGAGCGTGAAATCGATTGGTCTGGACAGCGCCTGAGCCTTGCCGATGTGGCCGGGGTGGCTGCTGCGCATGGGGTTCCGGTGGGCCGGCTGCCTTATGCGAGCCGCGTTCTTCTCGAAAATCTGTGCCGCAGCGTGCTTTGGGGGCGTCCAGTCAGCGAGCGCGATATCGCTGCTCTTCTCGGTGGTACGGGTGCGGCCGATCTTCCGCTTTACGTCGCCCGTGTCATCTTGCCGGATTCGAGTGGTTTGCCTGCATTGCAGGATCTCGCTGCACTGCGCGACGCGGTTGCCCGCGAAGGCGGTGACGCGGCGGCGGTGGATGCGATGGTGCCGGTTGACCTGATTGTCGATCATTCGCTTCAGGTGGATGTCTGGGGTACGCCCGACGCCGAGCGCCGCAATCTTGCGCGCGAGCTTGAACGCAATGCCGAGCGTTATCGTTTCCTCAAATGGGCACAGAAAGAGTTTCGCCGGCTTCGGGTCTATCCGCCAGGCACGGGCATCATTCATCAGGTCAATATCGAAAGCATCGCCTCGGTTGTCGCCAGCGCGGACCATGACGGCAAGCGCTGGGCGTTTCCGGATTTCGTCATTGGCGGGGATTCTCACACACCGATGGTCAACGGTCTTGGCGTGCTGGGCTGGGGCGTCGGCGGTATCGACGCGGAAGCGGCCATGCTGGGGCAGGCTTATATCTTTCCGCGACCGCAGGTCGTGGGCGTACGTCTTTCCGGGCGGATCGCACCGCCAGCCATGACCACCGATGCCGCGCTCCTGATCACCCAAAGTCTGCGTGCCGCAGGCGTTGCCGGCTGCATGGTGGAGTTCTTCGGTCCGGCTGTGCCGCATCTGACGGTTGTCGAGCGTGCGACAATCGCCAATATGGCGCCGGAATATGGCGCAACCTGCGGCTTTTTCCCCGTCGATGAGCAGACGCTTGCCTATCTGCGCCAGACCGGTCGCGCTGAAAGCCATGTCGAACTGGTGGAGGCTTATTGCAAGGCCAACCATTTGTGGCGCGCCAATGCCGAGGAGTGCCCGGACTATGCACGCATCGTCGAGATCGATCTCGCCGATGCAGCGCCGGCGATGGCCGGGCCACGCCGCCCGCAGGACCGATTGCCGCTGACCCATGTTGCCGCGGATTTCAGTGCAAAGCTGACAAAGCCACTGTCCGAAGGTGGCTTTGGAGCGAAGGACGCAGTGCTGCCGTCCGACGTTTTTCCGGGCCATGGCGGTATTGCGCTTGCGGCGATCACGTCCTGCACGAACACGTCCAACCCAAGCGTGATGCTTGCTGCGGGCCTCGTCGCACGTCGTGCGGTGGAGAAGGGTCTGTCCGTTCCTGCTTGGGTCAAGACCTCAATGGCCCCCGGTTCGCGCGTGGTTACGCGCTATCTGGAGAAATCCGGCCTGCTGCCTTTCCTCGAAAAGCTAGGCTTCAATGTGATCGGCTATGGCTGCACCACCTGCGGGGGCAAGTCCGGTCCACTGCCGGCGGAGACGGCCGCCGCGATCGAACAAGGCGGGCTGGTCGCTGCCGCTGTCCTGTCCGGCAACCGCAATTTCGAAGGCCGCATCCATAAGCTGATCCGCGCCAATTATATCGGCGCGCCGCCACTGGTGGTACTTTATGCGCTGGCCGGAAGCATCGACATCGACTTCGACCGCGAGCCGGTCGGCTATGGTGCGGATGGCGCGCCGGTATTCCTGCGCGATCTGTGGCCGTCGCAGGCGGAAATCGATGCGCTTCTGCCGCTGGCCCGTGATCCGGCGCTGTTCACCGCCGTCTATGACGGCAAGGCAGCGGGTGCGGGCGTGTGGGAAGAACTCGACGCGCCGGTAGGCGAGACGTTCCCCTGGGATCGGCAGTCGCACTATCTGGTCGAGCCGCCGTTCTTCGCGCGCACCGGCGGCGCGGATCCGGTCGCCGATCTGGTGCGAAGCCTCGGCGATGCACGGGTTCTGGCCGCTTTCGGGGATTCACTGACGACCGATCACATCTCGCCTAGCGGCGAGATACCGCTTGATACGCCTGCCGGGCAATATCTTGCGGCTGCGGGTATCGCGCAAAAGGATTTCAATACCTATGTGGGACGGCGCGGCAATTTCGAGGTCATGACCCGCGCCACCTTCGCCAATATCCGCATCAAGAACGCGCTGATGCCGGAAGTGGAGGGTGGTTTCACCCGGCATTTCCCGGATGGTGAGACCATGACAGTTTTCGATGCATCTCGGCTTTACCAGCAGGAAGGCGTCGCGGCTATTGTGCTCGGCGGCAAGGAATACGGCACCGGATCGAGCCGTGACTGGGCAGCCAAGGGCACTGCGCTTCTGGGAGTGCGCGCCGTCATCGCTGAAAGTTTTGAGCGTATCCATCGCGCCAATCTGGTGGGCATGGGCGTGCTGCCGCTGGCCTTCCGCCCCGGCGAGGGCTGGCGTCAGCTCCACCTGACGGGCGGCGAACAGTTTTCCTTCGCCGGTATCGAGGCGGCGGTGCGTCACGGCACGCCGGTGCGGGTTACAGCGATGGGTGAAAAGGGTGCAGTGGTCTTCGAAGCCGAAGCGCAACTTCTCACCGACGCCGAGCGCGCGCTGCTTTCGGCAGGCGGTATTCTCAGACAGGTGCTCACGGATTTTTCGCCTTCAGAGCATGGCAGTAACGGATAAGGCAATGACACTCGATCTGGTTCTCAAAAATGCGCAATTGGTCCTTCCGGGCGGCGGACTGACGCCGGGTTCGGTTGGGGTCAAGGATGGCCGCATCGCTGTCATCGCCGAAACGGGCGAGGAACTGACCGGCCGTGAGACGGTGGATTGCCAAGGCCTGTGGCTGATGCCGGGCGTGGTCGATCCGCATGTGCATTTCGATTTTGGCGACCCCGAAACGGATTTTGAGACGGAATCGCGCGCGGCGGCCCTGGGCGGCACCACGTCGATCCTTTCCTTTCATCGATCGAAGGAATTGCGGGATTCCTTCCCGGTGGTGAAGGAGCGTGCGGAAAAGCAGAGCTGCATTGATTTCGGTCTGCATTTCGGCCTCACCAGCCAGATGCATGTCGAGTCGCTGGAAGAGGTCGCACGCCGTTTCGGTGTCACGTCTTTCAAGCTCTACATGATGTATAAGGGTGCTGCGGGTGCGGCCAAGGGCTTTACCGAGATCGACGATGCACTGCTTTATGCGGCGCTGAAGGCCACCGCCGCCATTCCTGGCGCGGTGATGGGCGTCCATTGCGAGAATGTCGAAGTGATCCCGGCGCTGCGCTCCGCGCTAAAGGCGGCGGGCCGCAATGATCTCAAGGCATGGAACGAGCAGAGCCCCGGTTTTCTCGAAGCGGAAAATGTATTCCGCGTCTGCTATTTCGCGGAACAGACCGGCACGTCGGTCAATATCGTGCACATGAGTAGCGGGGAGTCACTCGAAATCGTGCGCTACCTGCGCCAAAAGCCGTCGCGCCATGCCGGCCCGCCGATCTATGTCGAAACCTGTCCGCATTATCTCGTCGTCGATGACGAATGGCCGGCGGGTGTGCTGGCCAAGGTCAATCCGCCGGTGCGCGGCAAAGCCGACATTGAAGCGTTGTGGGAAGGTGTGTTCGACGGTTCCGTCACCACTATCGGTTCCGACCATGTGGCGCGCAAGCGCGGAACCAAAGACAAGGATATTTGGAGCGCCAGCGCCGGTTTCCCCGGCTCCGGCCTGCTTCTGCCGCTGATGCTGCATGAAGGCTATCATCGCCGCGGCCTGCCGCTCGACCGCATCGCCGATCTGACCTCGGCCAACGCGGCGAAGATTTACAATATGCCTTCGAAGGGCAGCATCGCGGTCGGCAAGGATGCGGACCTGCTGGTGGTCGATCCCGATCTCGAACGCACTGTCGATCATGCCATCTCCGAATCCTATTCCGACTATTCGCCCTATCAAGGCATGACGCTGAAGGGCTGGCCAGTGCGTACGCTGGTGCACGGCCGGACCGTGATGCTCGACGGCAGGATCACCGACGAAGCGCGCACCGCGCCATGGGGCCGCTATCTCGACCGCCGCACCTGACTCATTCAAACCGTAAGAGCAAACATATGACTGAGAATACGAGAATCTGGGACCGTTTTCTGACCGAACGTGACAAGCAGGTCTTCAAGGCTGCTGGTTATGGCAAGCGCGGCGGGTTCGGCACGCGCCCGGCGCTGTTCATCATTGATGTGCAGTATAATTTCTGCGGCGACACGCCCGAGGATATTCTGGAAGGCCTCAAGCAGTACCGCACCCATTGCGGCCATGAAGCCTGGGCGGCGGTGGAGCACATCGTTCCGCTTCTGGAACTGGCGCGCGAAAAGAACCTGCCGGTCTTCTACACCGAAAGCGGTCGTCGGCCCGACCTTCTCGACAGCGGGGTGCAGGTGGGCAAGAACCATCGCGGCGGCGAGAAAACCGTGATCGCGGGCACCCACGCCACGCGCACCGTCGAACCGCTGGCGCCGCGTCCGCAGGACATGCTGATCTCCAAGCAGAAGCCGTCCTGCTTCTTCGGTACTACCTTTATGAGCCAGCTCAATTTCCTCGATGTGGACACGCTTATTCTGGTCGGCTGCACGACGTCCGGCTGTCTGCGCGCCACGGCCGTGGATGCTTATTCGTTCAATTTCAAGGTTGTGATCCCGGAAGAAACCGCCTTCGATCGTTTCGAGGCGAGCCACGCCATCAACCTGTTCGACCTCAACTGCAAGTATGCCGATGTCATTCCGACGATCGAGGTCGCCGATTACCTGCGCGCGCTGCCGAAGCGCGGCTGATTCCAATCCCGTTACCGGAAGAACAACGCATGACCATGACTTTCACGCCCAAGGCACCTGAAACCACCCTGCCGCAGACCAAGGCTGACGCCGAAGGCGTTCGTCTTTACGGCATGTATATTGACGGTGAATTCACCACCACCGATGGCCGCGATATGATCGATTCCGTCGATCCGGTCACGGGCGAGGTCTGGGCGCGCATTTCGCGCGGCACCGCACAGGATGTGGACCGTGCGGCGAAAGCCGCACACCGCGCCTTCACGGAGGGCGAATGGCCGAAGATGAATCCGAGCCAGCGCGGCGCGATGCTGCGCCGCATCGGCGATCTCGTCACTGAGAGCGCCGACTGGCTCGCTTATGTCGAACAGCGCGACAACGGCAAGCTGATTGCCGAACTGTCGATGCAGATGCGCTACATGGCAAATTACTACTATTATTATGGTGGTCTGGCCGACAAGATCGAAGGTTCGGTGATCCCGACCGACAAGCCGGGCGTGCTCAATTACACCAAATACGAGCCGCTGGGCGTCGTCGCCTGCATCACACCGTGGAACTCGCCGCTGCCGCTCGCCAGCATGAAGATTGCGCCGGCGCTTGCCGCCGGCAATACGGTGGTGCTGAAGCCGTCGGAATTCACCTCCGCCTCGCTGATGGAGTTGATGAAGATCTTTGACAAGGCTGGCGTGCCGAAGGGCATTATCAATGTAGTGACCGGGCTTGGCGCAGAAGTGGGCGACGCGCTGGTCAGCCACCCGCATGTCGAGCGCATCGCCTTCACCGGCGGCCCCATCGCGGGCCAGATGATCAACGAAAAAGCTGCCAAGCATATGAAGCGCGTGACGCTGGAACTTGGCGGCAAATCGCCCAACATCATCTTCGAAGACGCCGACATGGACAATGCGCTGAAGGGCGCGATTGCCGGCATCTTCGCCGCCTCCGGCCAGACCTGCGTGGCGGGGTCGCGCCTTCTGGTGCAGGACAGCATTTATGACACCTTCGTTGCCCGGCTGATCGAGACGGTGAAGCAGGCGAAATTCGGCCATCCTGGCGACCCGGATTCGCAAATCGCGCCGATCTCGACCAGGCCGCAATTCGAGAAAGTGAAGTCCTACGTGGAGGTCGCGCTCGCTGACGGCGCGAAACTGGCACTCGGCGGCAGGCCGGCGAATGTGCCGGGTTGTCCGAACGGCCTCTTCTTCGAGCCGACCGTCTTCGTCGATGTCGAAAACAACATGCGTATTGCGCAGGAGGAAGTGTTCGGACCAATCCTGTCGATCATTCGCTTCAAGGATGAGGACGATGCGGTGCGTATCGCCAATGATATCGAATTCGGCCTTGCCGCCGGCATCTGGACACAGTCCATCGGCCGCGCCATCAACATGTCGGATCGCGTGCGCGCCGGGACGATCTGGATCAACAATTACCGCTCCACCAGCGTTACCTCGCCCTTCGGAGGTTTCAAGATGAGCGGCATCGGGCGCGAATGCGGCATCGCCGGCATGCGCGAATATATGGAATTGAAGAGTGTCTGGATTTCGACCGAAACCAACATTCCGAATCCGTTCGTCCGCCGCTGATACGGGCTTGAAAGGTTAATTATGTTGGATCGTGATGTCATCGTAGCGGGAGCCGGGCCAGTCGGGCTTGTCGCCGCGCTTGTTCTGGCCGAGGCCGGACTGCGGGTCGCCGTGCTTGAAAAACGTGGCGAACTCAATCAGGTATCGAAAGCTTCGACCTACCATGCCCCGACGCTCGATATTCTTGACCGCGTCGGCGTCTATGAGGCATTCAGCCGTCAGGCGCTGCATATCGACCGACTGCAATACCGCACCGTCGAGAGTGGTGTGCTGGGTGAGCTGGGCTTCGAGCTTCTGGAAGGTGTGACGCCGTTTCCCTTCCGCAAGCATTTGGAACAGTCGCTGCTGACGCCGATCCTGTTGGAAAAGCTGCGCGGTTTTGCCAATGCGGATTTTCATTTCAACGCCGAGTTTTCGGGCGTCGAGGATCGTGGTGACAACATTGTGGTGACGATCAGGCGCGACGGCAAGGATGAAACCATTACCGCGCGCTTCCTGTTGGGGGCCGACGGCGCGCATAGCGACGTGCGTCATGCGGTGGGCATCGGCTTCGACGGGACGGCCTATCCGGGCTTCCAGTTGCGCATCCGTACCGACAATACGATCCGTGATGTGGTCAAGGATATCGGCCCCGTCACCTATCTGGTCGGCAAAACCCATTCGGTGAGCTTTCTGCATATGCCGGACAACTGGCGCGTAATCCTGCGCGTACCGGAAGGCATTTCTGAGGAAACAGCACTCACCGACGAGTGGGCGCTGGAGCGACTGCGTGCGCTGATCCCCGATTTCTACATGCCGAACGTGGTGGATAAGGATTGCTATGCCGCGCGCAAATGCATCGCCTCGGCGGGCTTTGCCGGCAATGTCTTCCTTGCCGGCGATGCGTTGCATCTGACCAATACGCGCGGCGGCATGAACATGAATTGCGGCATCCATGACGGCTTCATGGTTGCAAACGCCATGGCCGAAGCCGTCCGCACGGGCGAGCGCGCCGCACTTGATGCCGCCGCCACGGAGCGCCACCGCGTCAGCAGCGAAATGCTTCTGCCCCGCACCGACACGATGGTGTCGCAGGAAAATGCCTGGATCACCAAGGTGGAGGGGCTCCTATCCGACAAGGACAAGGCCCGCGCCTATCTGGCGCAGACCGCAATGCTCGACATGGTCGAGCTTCCCGCCCGCGCCTGAATTTTGAGGACACTGTTTCGATGACCGTTCATCTTCCTTCGCTTCCTGCACCTAAGTTCCGCTTCGGCGGCGTGGTCCCGCCGGCCAATCCGACTGTCGAGATTGAATACCCGGTTCTGCTGCCCGCCGATGTCGCGCTGCACACGATGCGCCTGCCAGTCTTGTCTGGCGATCTCGACGACCGCAATCGCGGTTATGTCGAGAGCTTTCCGCAGATAATCAAGGGCTTCGGCTCGCTCAAGCTCGACGCCATCGCCATCGCGCTCACCGGCTCGCAATACCGGCTTTCGCCGAAGGGTGACCGCGACCTGTGCGACCGGCTTTCCGATCAGGCGGGCATTCCGGTCGAAACCGGCACCATCGCCATCGACAAGGCGTTGAAAAAGCTTGGGGTCGATACGGTGAGCCTGATGTCGCCTTATCCCAACTACCAGACCGAGCTTGCCGTCCGCTACTGGACGGATGCGGGCTACCGCGTTCACAGCGTCAGCCAGTTCGAGGACAAGCTGGTGGCCTATCACGTCACGCCGGCGGAAATCGGCAATACGCTGAAGGCTATGGATGCAGCACCCGATGGTGCCATCATCCTGAGCGGCACGGGCATGCGCACCATCGATATGATGGCCGCGACGGCGCACCAGATCACAGTGCCGGTCCTTGCCTCCAACATTTGCAGTATCTGGAGCCTCACGGCGCATTGGGGCGAGCCTTCGCCCTGGATGCGCGCGGTGACGCCCCCGGCATTGCTGAAATGAGATCACAACAACCCAACAACATTAAAAGGGGATCAATAACAATGAAACACTTGATTGGGAAACGCCTGATAAGCGCATTCGCCCTCTGCATGGGCATGGCGACGGTGGCACAGGCTGCCGATACCAATTTCACGCTCGCGCTGGCGCGCAACACCATCACGGCGGGCGAGGAAACCTTCACCTATGCGGTGCCGAAGCAGCTTGGCTACTTCGAAGAGGAAAAGCTGGTGCCGACCATCTTGCAGACCGATGGTTCGACCGCAGCGCTGCAAGCCGTCGCATCCGGCTCGGCCGATATCGGCTATGCTTCCTCGGCCAGTATCGCTGCGGCAATTGACAAGGGCGTCGGCCTGAGGGCTTTTGCGGGCATCACCGTGCAGTGGCCTTATTTCATCGGCGTACCGAAGGATTCGCCTATCAAGAAAATCGCCGATCTCAAGGGCAAGCGCATTGGCGTCATCAGCCTTGCGTCGGCTTCCTATGCGGATCTGCGCGCCAATCTCAAGCTTGCCGGTCTGGCCGAAACCGATGTGATCATCGTGCCGGTGGGCGCGGGCGCCCGCGCAGCGGCGGCCCTCAAGGCCGATCAGGTCGATGCCATCGACAGCTACTCCGACAGCTTTACCGTCATGCGCCAGAACGGCGTCGAACTAGATCTCCTGGCGCGCCCGGACGAAATGTCCAAGCTCTTTAGCGTGACCATGGTGACGAGCGACAAGACGCTGAAAAGCAAGCCCGAAGAACTCGCCGCCTTCGCACGCGCCGCCTACAAGGGTATCGTCTATACGAAGCTCTATCCAGAAAGCGCGCTGAAGCTCTCCTTCACGGAGTTCCCGCAACTCGCCGGTTCCGATGATCTCCAGAGCCAGGATGCCAAGAATACCGCGGAAGCCATGAAGATGGCGTTGGGCGATTCCATTCCCGCCGACAAGCCGGACCCGGCAAGCTGGGGCCAGTGGCTGAATCTGCCGGCCGATCGTTGGGAAGCTGTGCTCAACTTCGCCCATGAAACTGGGCAAACCGACAAGAAACTGACGGTCGAACAGGTTTGGGACGGCTCGCTGATGCCCAAGATCTACGACTTCGACGTATCGAAAATCGTCGAGAAGAAATAACGAACCGAATCGACCCCGACTGAAAGACATGACGATGGATAGTCTCTCCACGCCACTCATCCGGATCAATGGTCTGACCAAGCAGTATCACACGCGCACCGGTGACGTCACCGTAGCGCTCGATAAGGTCCATCTGGATATTCTCGACGGTGAATTTATTGCTCTGGTCGGTCCGTCCGGCTGCGGCAAGACCACGCTTCTCAAGATTCTGGCAGGGCTTGAGGGCCGTTTCGGCGGTGAGGTGCGTCTTGGCGACAAGGCGATCGTCAAGCCGTCTCCCGAAGTCGGGGTCGTGTTCCAGGAACCGACGCTTCTACCATGGCGAACCATTCTGGAAAATATCCTGCTCCCGGCAGAGCTGATGCATCTGGACCGCAAGGTCTACACCGAGCGCGCGCTCGACCTGATGGCGATGATCGGTCTCAAGGGATTTGAAAACAAGTATCCGCGCGAGCTTTCGGGCGGTATGCGCCAGCGTGCGGGCATCTGCCGCGCGCTGGTGCGCGATCCGAAAGTCCTCTTGATGGATGAGCCGTTCGGTGCGCTCGACGCCATGACGCGCGAATTCCTCAATGCTGAACTCCAGCGTATATGGATGAAGAGCCGTAAGACGGTGATCTTCGTCACCCACTCCATCCCGGAGGCGGTATTCCTCGCCGACCGCGTAGTGGTGATGAGTCCGCGTCCGGGCCGCATCAGCGAGGTGATCCCGGTGACGCTGCCGCGCGAGCGCAAGCTCGGCGACCTGTCGCAGGCGGGTGACGTGCTGGCGCGCATCCGCAGCCACTTCAACGACAGTTCCATGATCGACTGATCTGACAACCCGTCCAGACATATCCTTATTCGGGAGATATTCCGATGCATACCGAAAGCTCCAAACTCCTGCAGACCGTATTGGTCGTCCTTGTCTTCTTTCTAGTGACGGGTGGCTGGGAGTTCTACGTTTGGGCGACCGAAACGCCCGCCTTCGTGCTGCCTGCGCCCTCGGTCGTTGGCGGACAGCTCTGGTCGCTGCTCGGCAGCGGTATTTTCTGGGTCAATTTCAAGGTCACTATGTATGAGGTGCTGATGGGCTACCTGCTTGGCATCGCGATTGCGGTTGTGCTGGGCGTGCTCATCTCGCAGGTGCGCATCCTCGATCTCAGCCTCATGCCCTATATCGTCGCCTTCCAGACCATACCGAGCGTCGCGCTGGCACCGATCTTCCTGCAATGGTTCGGCTATGGCCTCGCCTCGAAAGTCATCATGGCCGCCCTGATTGCCTTCTTCCCGATGTTGGTCAATGTGATCGCCGGACTTCAGGCTTCGGGCCGCGACGAAATCCAGATGCTCAAGGCTTTCGGCGCCAATCGCTTCCAGATTCTGATGAAAGTGCGGGTTCCCAACTCCATGCCTTATGTGTTCGCGGGGCTTGGCCTCGGCGTGGTCTTCGCGCTGGTCGGCGCTATTGTTGCCGAATTCGTCGGTGCGCAGCAGGGCCTCGGCAAGATGATCCTGCAATTCAACGAGCAGTTCAATATTGCCGGCATGTTCGCCGTGCTGGTCGTACTGGCGACCATCGGCATGACTATGCATTCCATCGTCGGTATTGCCAAGCGCCGTATTGTTTTCTGGGCCGGGGAGCACTGACGGAACGTCCGTTCGTGAACGATCCCAGCCAATCAAGACCTGAAAGAATAACTGCCATGAGCCCTCTTGCCGCCCCCCTTTCCGCTTCTGCCTTTTCCGGCTCGGTGCAATATCGCGATTACGCGTCCAGATATCTGGCCAACGGCGTTTCGTCCACGCCGCGCGCATCACAATTGCCCGTGCCACTGGTGATCGCAAGCGCACGCGATGCGATTGTCACCGACGTCGATGGCAATGATTACATCGATTATACGCTGGGATATGGGCCGCTGGTGCTGGGCCATAGTCCGGCGCCGGTAGTCGAAAGGTTGAAGGAAGAAATCGACAAGGGTTTTCGCACGGCGAGCGTCCATGCGGGCGAGGGTCGACTGGCGGAACTGATCAGCGAAGCAGTGCCCTGCGCCGAGATCACCTCGTTCCTGAGCAGTGGCACCGAGGCGGTGCAGCTTGCGCTGCGCATCGCACGCGCAGCGACCGGGCGCACGCGCATCGTCAAATTCCGCGCCAATTATCACGGCTGGTTCGACAATATCCACGTTGCCAATAATCCCGGCAATGACGGGCCGAGCTCGTCGGGGCAGGATCAACAGGCAACGGCCAATGTCACGCTCGTCGACTGGGGCGATGCGGCTGCGCTGGAACAGGTGCTTTCGGATGAGTTTGCAGCCGTTATTCTGGAAGCGACGGCCATCAATGCGGGTTGTTTTACGCCCCCTGCTGGTTTCCTGCAAAGCGTTCGCGACCTGACGTGCAAACATGGCGTCGTGCTGATTTTCGACGAGGTAATTTCCGGTTTCCGGCTGGGACTTGGTGGCGCGCAGGCCAGTTATGGTGTCACCCCCGATATCGCCGTTCTGGGCAAGGCGCTTGGTGCCGGCTTGCCGATCAGCGCCGTGACCGGCAATCGCGCTGTCATGGCGCCGCTGATTGATGGGCGAGTGCTGCATCGCGGCACGTTCAACGGCAATCCGCTCTCGGTTGGCGCCGCGATTGCCTGTGTCGAATATTTGCAGGCCCATCATGCGGAAATCTATCCGCGCATGGACGCCCAGGCCGAAGCGATCCAGTCGCATTTCACCACTGAAGTGAAGGCACTGGATCTGGACCTGTGTGCCAATCGCATCGGTTCTGCGATCCAGCTTTTTGCTGGCGTCCGCAAGCTGGACAATATCGGCGATCTTGGCAAGGCCGACAAAAAGGAAATACTGAAGCTGACGGAAGCCTGCGTACTCAACGGCCTGAATCCACTGCCGCGCGGCTTGATGTATCTTTCGGCGGCTCATACGGACGCGGATATCGCCATCACGAAAGAGGCTTTGTCGCGCGCGCTGTGCCGGTTCAAATCCTTGAAATGAGATAGGATTGTGCTCCCGGCGGCGATGCCTGCCGGGAACGCACCATCATTGATGCAGATTGACGGGGGCAACGCCGCGCTTGGCAGAATCGTGATCGATATCGCCGCGCATCAACATGATGTTGCCCATGAATTCCACACCATTCGCCATGGCGTCCATGATAACTTTTGCCGTCTTGTCGGCATCGATGCTGGTTCCGTCCAGTGGCGACCTGTCGGGCAGCTCGATAATGCCGAGGGTCGTCATGGTCTTGAAGATATCGCTCAGATGCAGGCACGACCATTTCATGGACATCGTGAGTGGGCATTTCAGATAAAGCGTGGGGTGGGTGTGCCAGAGCGCAAGCCCGTTTTCATCCGCAAGGGTGAAAGTCAGCTCAACAGCGTTGTTCAGACGCCATTCGTCGTGAAATATGCGCTGCGCTATCGCCTCGCATCCCTTCATCAGGCCCGCGAGATCAACACTTTCCAGCGGTTGGACAACCGTTCCCGGCGCGCGCATTCCCTGATAATTTACGCTTAATTGTGCCAGATTTGACGGTTGATCTACCGTTACACTGAGAATTTTGAGCGTGTAATTCGATCCGAGATCAGTCATTCCATTGGCCCTGTCTTTGATGCATCCAAACTGAAGATACGTAATCAGTATGTAGGCAGTATTGCACGGATTCACCAGCCTCGATTATCGGAATCTGTTCGCTTTGTTCAATATGATGAGCGTTGCGCCGTTCTATCTCGTTGAAGCCACCGGACCCTGATCACCGGTGTGGTTGATAAGATCACCATCGTGGTGGGCGGCTACGACAAGCAAACCTTGGTGAGATTGTCTCGACCGCCGGGTATTCGTTGCGGCGTGGACAGGGCGGAGAAATCGTTGCGGGGAAGGCTCAGGGCGAGCCACCACAGTATCGTGGTGGCCCAAGGAGAATACGCGTTGCCTTAGACGATAAGGGTTTCCCCATCGCCAGGAGTGCGCAGCTTGTCGGCGAAACCGTTGGCACGGGCGAAAGCCCGAAGGTCAGCGCGGCTCACAGTGCAGTGATTCACCGCTTCCATGTGGCTGCCGATCAGGAGGGTTTCAGGGGCGGCCTTGTGGACCGAAAGCACGTCTTGCGTTCCCATGATGATGCCGCCCTCAATCCCGGCGGTCATCGCATAGCCGGTGTTCAGGATAGCCACATCTGGACGATATGTTTTCAGAGCTGCCGCCACCCGCTCGTGCCAGATCGTGTCGCCAGCCAGATAGATGGTCTTTAGTCCGGCCGTCCTGAACACGACACCGCAAGCTTCGCCCAGAACATCGCCGATCTTGGCGTAGTGCGCCTCGGTCCCGTGACGACCGTCCGTCTTGATGAGCTGTACACCCTTGAAGCTGGACGTGTCCGAAAGCACGCGCACATCGGAGAACCCCTGTCCCCGGATGGTTGCAGCATCCGCATCATTCTGCGCGAAAATCGGCAGCGCCCTCGGCAGAACCTTGCGCGCTTCTTCATCCCAATGGTCTTCGTGCAGATGGGTGACAATCACCGCGTCCACGTCGATGATTTCTTCCTTCGTTATCGGAAGACGCACAAGGGGATTGCGCTCCTCGCTGTTCACCGAGCCTTCAAAACCCGGCCAGGCGTGACGGTCCGAAAGCATCGGATCGACAAGAAAGCGAACGCCGCCATAGGCGATATGGAGCGTTGCGTTGCGTATCTGTGTGATTTTCACACTGCCCTGCGGCGTGGCGGTAACCTGCGCGCCTGCCGGAAAGGCGCTGGCGACAAGCGCAGCACCCGATAGGGCAAAAAGCTCTCTGCGTGTGGTCATGATAGTCTTCTCCCGAACAGGCCGTTAGCGAGCGAGGAAGGCGTCGGTGGAGATCACTTCGCCATAGCCAAAGGAAAGCGCTGCCATCAGCGCCGCGTGCACCTGTGCCGCTGGAGTGGTGACACCGTCGAAGTTCAGATCAAGCGTTGCGCAGGCATCGTGAATCGTTGTGGTTTTGTAGCCCAGATCGTTGGCTGCGCGCACCGTTGCATCGACGCACATATGGCTCATCGCGCCGACGACCACGACGTCCTCAACGCCCTTTTCCTTGAGCAGATCGCTCAACCCGGTTTCGCGGAAGGAGTTAGGGAAGTGCTTGGTGATGATGGGCTCATCATTCTTCGGCAGCACGGCTTGATTGATCTTGGCACCGTCGCTGCCGGGCACGAAGAATGGCGCTCCGGGCATCTCGTGGCGAATGTTAACGACCAGATCACCTTTCGCTCGGGCATGAGCCATAACGCGGGCGGCATTAGTGGCGGCGGCGTCGATGCCATGGAGCGGGAGGTTGCCCGATGGCCAATATTCATTTTGGAGATCAACGACCAGAATAGCGCGCTTCGACATGTCGAAAAATCCTTTCAGAGTTAGTTGTTGCTTGCGCTGAATATCGTTTCAGGCGAGTGTTGTCGCAACTGGCGAAATCGACATAATCATGGGCAATATCGACAATGGCATATGTGCGGATAGGAATCCTGCTTTACCCTGGCGCGCAGACATCGGCGGTGCTGGGACTGACCGATCTGTTCAAGGTCGCTTGCCGGATGGCTGATAATGCCGATCCCGCTACTCCACGTCTGCTGGTGCGGCATTTGCGGATCGAGGGCGATGAAGAGCCCGTTGTTGTGTTCGATAGCGATCCCGATGCAACCGGGGAGGACGCAGACTCTTGCGACGTGCTGATCTTGCCGCCTTCGCTGGAACCACCAATATCCGTTGAGATTGCCGCACCGCTTGCGCGCTGGCTGCGCGCACGTCATGGCGAGGGTTCGGTACTGGCTTCCGTCTGCGCCGGGGCGTTCCTTCTGGCGGAAACTGGGCTTCTCGCCGGACGAACGATTACAACCCACTGGGGTTCTGCCGATGCTTTCCGCAACCGCTTCCCTGATGTGGCGCTCGATACAGATCGGCTGATTATCGACGGTGGTGATATCATCTCGGTGGGCGGACTAATGGCGTGGACCGATCTCGGCTTGAAGCTGGTGGAGCGTTTTCTTGGTCCTGTGGTAATGGCACGGACCGCACGTATGCTGCTGATTGATCCACCGGGACGAGAGCAACGCTATTACAGCGGGTTCGCTCCCCGGCTGACCCATGGGGACGCAGCAATCATTAAAGCCCAGCATTTTCTTCAGGCGAATGGAGGCAAAGAAGCACGGCTTGCGATCCTAGCCGAACAGGCAGGACTGGAAGAACGCACCTTCCTGCGTCGCTTCCAGAAAGCCACGGGCATGACCGCCACCGACTACGCTCAACGCCTTCGGGTCTCCAAGGCTCAGGAGCTACTGCAATTCGGCCACTCCCCGATCGAACGGATCGCGTGGGAGGTCGGGTATTCTGATCCCGGCGCGTTTAGTAAAATCTTCGTTCGGATTGTTGGACTATCACCGGGGGAATATCGCCAGCGATTCCGGGCCTGACCCTGTCTCCCAAACCGCCTGAGTTGAACAGCAGGCCCGATGGAAAATAGGAAACACTTGATTTTCAAGGTGTTGCAATTTGCTCACCCGAAATCCGCAACACATTTTGTCCAGTGATCAATGCCATATGTGGCAGTGCGATCAAGCCAAAGAATGGCCGACATGATGGTTGCCACGGGTACTCAAGCTTGCGTTTCCGGACACATGCGGCTGGAACAGTCAGCAATCTTGCCCCAAAGGCAACTTAGTGGCCTCTGGTCTCAGTATAACCCATTGAGAATCATGGGGTCAAATTTTGTCAGTTGCAGTTAAGTTGCCTTTTTTGCCAAGATGTTTTGCCTATCATATTTTTAAGTGTCGCAAGTTTTAGGACAGTCTGCCTGACGCTGGCGACGTTGCAAATTCCGGGGTTTTGCGAAAAAGGAGGCCCGCACATTGGGGCTAAATCTATTGACGAAAGTTACAATTTTAGGGTGCGGTGCCACATATGGCGTTCCTCTGGCTGGTGGTGTCTGGGGTTTGTGTGATCCAACCAACCCCAAAAACGAAAGGATGAGGCCGTCAATTCAGGTTGAGCAGAATGGCCAATCCTTGATGATCGACATTGGGCCGGATTTTCGGCTGCAAACGTCGAGGGCGAAGGTTATTCCCGATGCTATCTTGATAACCCATGGCCATTGGGATCATATCGCGGGGATCGGTGAGCTTCCGTACTATATGGAGGAAGTCCTTAAGCGCGACCTGAACATTTATGCCGATGAACGATGCCTATCCTTCGTTCGTGGCATGTTTCCCTATCTGTTTTTCAACGAGGAAACGAAGGGCTCCACCAGCATCGTCGGTTTCGGAGAGAACAAGCAATACCGGATTTTCTGGCATCGTATACGCGCTTTTGAAACCATCGAAGCAAACGGCATCGAGATGCTCCCATTCTCGCAACATCATGGTGGATCGGACAGCTTGGGCGTCAGGATCGCCAACTTTGTCTATAGCTCGGATGTGAAGTCATTTCCGAAGGAGAGCTGGCGATTTCTGGCGGGAATCGACACTTGGATTCTGGATTGCGACTATTGGAAAGAGTCGGAATCGCATGGCGACCCTGAAACCGTCCTGAAGCATGTCGACCAATTCAACCCCAAGCAAGTTTTTCTCACTCATATGGACGAGAAGATGGACTATTCAGTCTTGAAGGCTTGGTTTGCGGATCGCGGATACCCTCAAATCGTCCCCGCCTACGATGGATTGAAAATTGATTTGAGCAGCATTCGCCAATAGGTGGCTCTTGTCGCATAAATCTTACAGACTATCCGAAAACACGAACACTGTATCCGAAGGTCAGCTTGCGCCTGTGTTTTCGGACGGTCTGCCCGAAACATGCGACAGCCTCAACCAGCATGATAAGCGGCGATAGTCGATACGAAGGCCGCCGTTTCGCTCCTAAATATTACCGAAAATCGTACCTGAAGGCATGTGTCATGCGGCTGGACCGTTGGGAAACGTCAGCAATCCTGACCCAAGGACAACATAGTGCCAAAAAGGCCAAATATAGTGTCATTTGACAATTGGAAAGAATGGCGCACCCGAAAGGATTCGAACCTCTGACCCCCAGATTCGTAGTCTGGTGCTCTATCCAGCTGAGCTACGGGTGCTTGCCCTAGTGACCGCTCATTGCGGCGCAGGCGGTTGATAATCGGACCCGGTATTAAATGCAAGCACCTTCTGAGAAAAAAATGCGCTTATATGAAGTTTTCTTTGCAATCTTCGGTTTTTACCGGCCTGCGGCTTGGCCAAACGCCCGATAGCCAGCGTCACTTCTCCTGCCAATCTGGCAGATCGGGAAGGCGAATCTCGAAATGTGCGCCAATCGGGCGATCCTCGCGCAATTCGATCGTGCCGCCATGCGCCTGTACAAGTTCCTGCGCTATGGCGAGGCCAAGCCCGGTGCCATCGCTGCGCGTGGAACCCTTGAAGGCCGTAAAGAGGTGGTCGCGCGCCTTTTGCGGCAGGCCCGGCCCGGTATCCTCAACACCGATAATTGTCGTGGTCCCGATCCGTCCTGCTGAAAGGGTGAGCCGTTTGATGATGGCCCCATCGTTGCCCGGGCTGCGTCCCATTGCCTGCACCGAATTACGGCACAGATTGCTCAGTATGCGGAAAAGCTGTTCCGAATCGACATTGATCTCAAAATCTTCCCCAATCAGATTCTCGAATTCGACGCCGCTGTCTCTGTCCAGATTGAGTGTTTCCTCAACTTCCGTAACGATGGCGCGAAGACGGACGCGGCGTGGTCTGGGTGGGGCTTCCTGTGAACGGCCATAAGCCATGACACTTTCCGAATAACGGATAGCGCGGCTCAGCGTATGGATGAGTTTGGGCGCAAAGCGCTGTACCATGGGGTCTTCGGTGTCCGCCAGCCGGTCGGACAATAACTGCGCTGACGCGAGAATATTGCGCATGTCATGATTGATCTTGGATACGGCCAAACCAAGGTCGGCGAGGTGCTTTCGTTCTTTCAATGTGCGTTGCACGTCGCTCTGCATATGGGAGATCTGATGCTGTGCGATACCGAATTCATCCTTGCGGTTGTCGGGTATGAGAATCCGGGTTGGGTTTTCGGGCGCGGAAGCAAAAGCCATCATATTGCGATGTATGATGCGGATGGGCCGCAGCAGCATCTCATGGATGATGAGATAGACAAGGCTTGCCGCGATGACCGATATGAGAAGCGAAATCAGAGCCACATTGCGGGCATAAACCAGCATGGCATGGCGCATGGGAGCATCGGATGTGACGATTTCAATGATGCGCCCGGAATCCGCCGGTGGAATCGAGCCGTAAATGCGTAGTATCCTGTCACCACCATTGAATAATGTTCCGAAGGCATCCCAGATGGCCGCCGCTTCGCTAGTATTATCGAGATCGATCACCTGGTCGATAGCGTCGGGCATTTCGGCCATCGCCAGCAGATGGGAGGCGCCCGCTTCGCGCAGGGCGATGGCCTTGGTGCCGGTCGTGACGAGCACCTTGTCCTGAACCTCGCGGGGAATATCCATATTGCCGCTTGCGATCAGAACTTCGCTGACTGCTGCGACGGTATCCAGACGCGAATCCATCCAGCGCACGCGCATATTGGCGATGGAAGGAACAAAGATCAGAATTTCGGCTACAAGAACGGCCAGAACGATGAGAAGCAAAAGCTTGCTCGAAAGTCGGTTGCGCCAGCGAAGCCGCGTAAATTGACCTTCCGATGTTTGCGCATCCTGTGCGGGGGCCTCAATGGGCGCAAGGGCGGTGGCGCTATCGCTGCCTTCACCTTGGCCCATGTTTTTTTCGATAGCCGCCATTGTCTGGTTCCAAATCGACAGGACTGGACCCTGTCGTCACGCTGCCCGTTCCAGTATGCCTTGCACAGTGCAAATCTTTAAATGCAGATTCTATATATGGAGCGATCCGATAAATCCAACCGGCATGCTGCATTGGTTAAGCTGTTTGGACGTCAGACAATTGCCTGCATTACCGAAATTTAACTCGACCTGCCGAAACCGCATGTGCAAAATCGTCAGCGGGAAAGCCTGTTCTGCCTGTTTGGCTGCATGATTTGCGTTCTATCGGGACAATTATCATTTTGATAATATTTACTGGCATTTTCTGCGACCAAAGTGAATATGGACGGTTTAGAACAAGGTCTTTCGAGGGTAACGCGACAGACCTTGCCGGAGAGTTGAATGAAAGCCTGGAAGCAGATCGCTCTGTGCCTGCTCGTTATTCTTGCCGCCGCTGGTGGCTGGTATGTTTATGACAACAAGAATAGCGGAGCCGAAATCTCCGGAAACGATGCTTCCCGCCATGCCGGAGAAGGATCTTCAGGGGAAAGAGCAGCGCCGCTGGTGATCGTGGAGCCCGCGGGCGAAGAGACAATCAACAACCGTCTCACTGCAATCGGTTCGGCGCGCGCTTTGCGCACGGTTTCCGTCACGCCCTATTCCAGCGGCTATATGACGAAACTCTTCGTGAAGGCAGGTGATGCGGTCAAGGAAGGTGATGCTATCGCCGAACTGGATAGCCAGACTGAGACGATTGCAGTCGCCAAGGCGGAAACGGCCTTACAGGATGCCGAAACCACGCGTACGCGTATTGCGCGCTTGCGCGCGACCAATACCGCTACCCAGGTACAGGCGGTCGAGGCCGAGCTTGGCGTGGCCAATGCCCGTCTGGCACTGCAAGATGCGCAACTGGCCCTGAGC
Organism: Falsochrobactrum tianjinense; assembly: GCF_019100495.1. Classification (GTDB taxonomy): domain Bacteria; phylum Pseudomonadota; class Alphaproteobacteria; order Rhizobiales; family Rhizobiaceae; genus Brucella; species Brucella tianjinense. The sequence goes on from NZ_JAHRVA010000001.1 coordinate 575,195, forward strand.
CGACGCACTGTCCGCGCGCCTATTTCCGGCACAGTCGGCATTCTTCCTGTCAATGCCGGTAATTATATCACCGCTCAGACGCCCATCGCCCGTATCGACGACCGTTCCACGGTTCTGATCGACATCTGGGTGCCTGAACGTTTCGCGCCGCAGATTAAGGTGGGTCAGCCGCTGAGTGCCGTATCGACGGCCTTTCCCGGCGTGACCTATCAAGGCGTCATCAATGCGGTCGACAATATGCTGGATGAAGCCAGCCGCACCCTGCATGTGCGTGCGCAGATCGCCAACGACCAGGACCATCTGCGGGCCGGCATGTCTTTTTCTGTGACGATCCTGTTTCCTGGCGAGCGCTATCCATCCGTCAATCCGCTGGCGATCCAGTGGGGTGCGGATGGCTCCTTTATCTGGCGGGTCAACGACGGCGTCGCCCGAAAGATCGCAGCCCGTATTGTGCAGCGCAATTCAACCAATATATTGATCGACGGGCCAGTCAGGCAGGGCGATCTGATCGTCACGCAAGGTGTGCAGACCGTGCGTGACGATGCGCCGGTGCGGGTCCAGGACGAGCAGGGGACGGTGCTTGCCGATCCCGCCGCCTCTAGCCGCGTTGCAGGGTGAGGACAGAGCGTGAGCAATCCCCAGTCGCAACCGGAACATAATAGCGGCGGATCGACGGCGCTTTTCATTCGGCGCCCGGTTTTCGCCTTTGTCATCAATGTGTTGATTATTGTTGCGGGTCTGGCTGCTTTCACGGGCGTCGATATTCGCGAATTGCCGGATGTTGATCGGCCTGTCGTGACGATTAGCACCAATTTCAGTGGCGCTTCCGCCGAAACCATCGATCGCCAGCTTACGCAGGTGCTCGAAAATGCGGTCGCCCGCGTTTCGGGAGTGAAGACGATTTCGTCCAGCTCCTCATTCGAGCGCAGCCGCGTGACCGTCGAGTTCAACGATGGCGTGGATCTCAACGTTGCCGCCGCCGATATGCGCGACGCCATTTCCCGTGTCGCCAACACTGTTCCCGAAGAGGCCGATCCGTCGCGTATCATCAAGGCCGATTCCAACGCTGATCCTGTGATGCGCCTCGCGGTTACGTCCGACACTATGTCGGTGGATGACATGACGGTTCTGGTCGAGGATCAGATCGAGGATGTTCTTTCGGCGGTGCCGGGCGTGGCGGATGTGCAGATTAATGGCGAGCGCGAGAAAATTTTCCGTATCGACATCAACCACGCGCGCCTGGCCAGTTACGGCCTCACCATTGCCGATATTTCTAATGCGCTTTCATCCATGGGGCTCGATGCGCCTGCCGGCTCTCTGCGCAGCGCCGATCAGTCCATCGTGGTTCGTGCCACTGCCAATCTCGAAAAGCCCGAAGACTTCGAGAATGTCTTTATCAAGGATCATGTGCAAATCCGCGACGTGGCAACCGTCACGCTGGGGCCGGATATTGAAAGCTCCGCCGTCCGCTCCAACGGCAAGACGGCGGTCGGCCTCGGCATCGTGCGGCAGGCCCAGTCCAACACGCTCGATATTTCGCAAGGCATTCGCGCGGCGGTCGACAATTTGCAGAATACACTGCCGCCGGGCGTGAATATCACCGTCACCAGCGACGACGCCAATTTCATCAATGGTGCGATCCATGAAGTTGAGATTGCGCTGATCGCCTCGGTGCTGATCGTGGTGGCGATCATCTTCATGTTCCTGTGGGATGCACGCGCCACGCTCATTCCTGCCCTGGCCATGCCGGTCGCGCTGATCGGCACGATTGCGGCGATCTATCTGGTAGGCTTTTCGATCAATATCCTCACATTGCTGGCGCTGGTGCTGGCGACCGGCCTCGTGGTCGACGACGCTATCGTGGTGCTTGAAAATATCGTGCGTCGCCGCAATCAGGGTATGGGGCCGCGCGCAGCCGCAGTCCTTGGCACGCAGGAAGTTTTCTTCGCCGTTATAGCCACCACGCTGACGCTGGCTGCGGTTTTCGTGCCGATCTCCTTCCTGCCGGGGCAGGCGGGCGGACTATTTCGCGAGTTTGGCTTCGTGCTGGCAATCGCCATTCTGCTGTCATCGATCGTTGCCCTCACGCTCTGCCCCATGCTGGCATCCCGCCTGCTTAAGGAAGGGAATGGCGATGCGGATGCGGGGCATGGCCCGGCCTTTCTGCGCCGCATAGGGCGAGGGCTAGCGAATTTTTATCGCAAGAGCCTGCACGCATGCCTCTCTGCCCCCTTCATTGTCGTTCTGGTGGCGCTCCTCTTTGCGGCTGCGTCCTATGCCGGTTACGGCCTAATCCGGCAGGAACTGACGCCGACGGAGGACCGGGCGGTGGCGCTTCTGCGCATCAACGGCCCGCAGGGCATCAGCGTTGACTTCCTGCAATCGCAACTCGACCGGATCGAAGCAGCGATCCAGCCTCTACGCGGCAGCGGCGAAGTTCGCACCACTTATGCGATTGCTGGTTCTCGTGGTTCCTCCAATAATGGTTTCATGGTCCTGACACTGGCCCCGTGGAATGAACGCACCCGCAGCCAGCAGGAAATCATGGCTGATATAACGGCGAGGGTTCGCGGGATTGCGGCGGTGCGTATTTTCACCATGCAGCCCAATAGTCTTGGCATTCGCGGTGCAGGCAACGGCTTGCAATTCGCGCTTCTCGGCAATGATTACGCCAAAATCGGACCGGCGGCGGAAGCGATCATAGCGGCGCTGGAAAAAGATCCGCGTTTCGTGCAGCCGCGCCTGTCGGTCGAGCCAACCCAGCCTCAGCTTTCCGTCGAGATCGACCGCGTGCGCGCTTCGGATCTGGGCATTGATATTACCGGACTGGCCAACGCGGTGCAGTCGGTTCTGGATGGCCGCAAAATCGGTTCAGTTTATGTGGGTGATCGAAGTTTCGATGTGAAGCTTGTCTCGACCACCAACCCGATTAATGATCCGACCGATCTGGAAAATATCTTCCTCAAGACTGGCGATGGCCGCTATGTGCCCATGTCGTCCATCGCCTCGGTGGTGGAAAAGGCGGTCCCACCGCAACTGGACCGTGAGGAGCGCCAGCGCTCCGTCGCCATCACGACCGCTCTGCACAGCGATTTCGCGCTTGGCGATGCCTATGCCGCAGCTTTGCAGATAGCAGAGCCTCTGCTGCCTCCGGGCAGCTACATTATCCCGCTTGCAGAAGCGGCAACGCTCAGTGAAACCTCCAGCGGACTTCTGTTGGTCTTCGGCTTCGCCATTGTCATCATCCTGCTGGTGCTGGCCGCACAATTTGAAAGCTTTATCAGCGCGTTGATCGTCATGGCCACTGTGCCGCTGGGGCTGGGTTGCGCGGTCTTTGCGATGATCCTCACCGGAACGAGCCTCAACGTTTATAGCCAGATCGGCCTTGTCTTGCTGGTGGGCATCATGGCGAAAAACGGTATTCTGATTGTCGAATTCGCAGACCAGTTGCGCGACAAGGGCCTCGGTGTGCGCGAAGCCATAGAGGAGGCGGCGAATATTCGCCTGCGTCCGGTATGCATGACCATGATCTGCTCGGTTCTCGGCGGCCTGCCGCTGGTTTTGGCAAGCGGAGCAGGGGCAGAGGCGCGCGTGTCACTGGGCTGGGTCATCGTTGGCGGCTTGGGTCTTGCCGGTATTGCCACGCTTTATGTGACGCCAATAGCCTATCTGCTGCTCGGACGTTTTACCAAGCCGAAGGCGGAGGAAGAAGCCCGTCTGGAGCGTGAGCTCGCCCATGCCCTCAAAAATCAGAAGCCGGTCAAATAATTCGGGCAATGCGTTTTAAAAATAGCCAGAGCGGTTTCAACGATATCGTTGGGACTGCTCTGGCCGGTTTCTTTCCTGTCAAACTTACAAAAGGGCCGCTATTTCTTCATGGCGTCGGTGACTTTCGAGGACCAAGCACCTTCCGGCTTTTTGGTGATGACCGGATCGGAGCCACCGCCCAAAAGCGTTTCAACGGTGCGCTCTGCAGCCGCTACATCCAGTGTGCCGTCCGAACCGTCGATCAGCTTTCCGATCTCCTTGATCATACGCTCTTGGACTTCCTGCGTCTGTGCACCCGAAGCATCGTTGTCGAGAATGATCTCTGCCGCTTCAGCCGGGTTTTCGGTAGCGTAATTCCAGCCTTTCATGGATGCACGCACGAAGCGTGCGAGCTTTTCAACCATGGCGGGGTCGTCCAGGCTTTTTTCCAGCACATAGAGGCCGTCTTCCAGCGTCGCGACACCCTGTTCCTCATAGGGAAAAACCACGAGCTGGTCGGCGGGTATCCCTGCATCGATGACCTGCCAGTATTCGTTATAGGTCATCGTTGAGATACAGTCGGCCTGTTTCTGGATCAGCGGATCGACATTGAAGCCCTGCTTGAGAACGGTCACGCCATCCTTGCCGCCCTCGGTGGGGATTTTGAGATGACTCATCCAGGACAGGAACGGATATTCATTACCGCCGAACCAGACGCCGAGCGTGCGGCCCTTGAAGTCCTCGGGCTTGGTGATGCCGGTTTCCTTGCGACAGGTCAGCATCATGCCGGACTTCTTGAAGGGCTGAGCGATATTGACGAGCGGAACGCCTTTTTCACGGGTGGCCAGCGCTGAAGGCATCCAGTCCACTACAACATCGGCGCCGCCGCCCGCGATCACCTGTGGCGGGGCCACGTCCGGGCCGCCGGGCTTGATCTCGACATCGAGATCTTCTTCTTCGTAGAAGCCTTTGTCCTTGGCGACATAATAGCCCGCGAACTGCCCCTGCGTCACCCATTTAAGCTGCAAGGTCAGCTTGTCGGCCGCCATGGCCGTTCCTGACATGAGCGCCATTGCAAGCCCCGCCGTCAGCAATATTGCCTTTTTCATTTCAGTTCTCCTCCAGTTGACCGCCCCGCCTTATTCTTGCGGATGCCGGATGATTCAGCTCTTCCGATAGGAAGGATGCCAGAACGTCATTCTCCGCTCGATCAGCGCGATCAGCCCGTAGGAGAGCGAACCTGCAAGCGCTGCGACGAAAATCTCAGCCCATACCATATCCACATTCATGCGTCCGATTTCCGCCGAGATGCGGAAACCCATGCCGACGATGGGCGTGCCGAAAAACTCCGCCACTATGGCCCCGATCAGCGCCAGTGTGGAGTTGATCTTGAGCGCATTGAAGATGAAGGGCTGTGCTGCGGGCAGGCGCAGCTTGAGTAGCGTCTGCCAGTAATTCGAGCCATAGGTTTCCATCAGGTCGCGTTCCATCGCGCCAGTGCTGGCCAGCCCCGCAACCGTGTTCACCAGCATGGGAAAGAAGGTCATGATGATGACGACAGCTGCTTTGGATTGCCAGTCAAAGCCGAACCACATCACCATGATGGGAGCGACGCCGACGATGGGGAGCGCTGCCGCCAGAGTACCGAGCGGCAGCAGCCCCTTGCGCAGAAAGGGTACGCGGTCGGCGATGATGGCGGTGATGAAACCAAGCCCGCAGCCCGTCACATAGCCGATGATGACGGCTTTGAGGAATGTCTGACGGAAATCCGCCCAGAGGATGGGTACGGAGGCGACGATGCGCGCCCATATGGCTGAGGGTGCTGGCAAAAGCACGGATGGAATTGCGAAAAGCCGGACCGCCGCTTCCCATAGCAGCAGCATGGCGATGCCGAAAAGAGTGGGAACTGCAATGTCCAGAAGCTTCTGCACCTGCGCGTTACGGGACTTAAGGCTCGCCACCCAGCCGACGACGAGCCATGATGCGGCAATTAACGCAACAAGGGAAATGACATTGCTTGTCATGTGACGGCCCTTTCGGGTTTTGCGCCCATGCGGCGATTGATGATCCGCGCCGCCAGCCCGACAAGCGCCACCAGCACGCCTGCCATGATGGCGGCGGCGATCAGCGCCGCCCAGATTTGCACCGTCTGCCCGTAATAGGACCCGGCCAGCAGGCGTGCACCGAGGCCGGCCACCGCTCCGGTCGGCAACTCGCCGACAATGGCCCCGACAAGGCTGATCGCAACGGCGATCTGCATGGAGGTGAACAGGAACGGCATGGCGGCGGGCCAGCGCAGCTTCCAGAACAGTTGCGTGCGCGAGGCATTATAGGTGCGCATGAGGTCGAGATGCATCACATCCGGCGAGCGCAATCCCTTTACCATGCCGACCGCCACCGGAAAGAAGGACAGATAGGTCGAGATGATCGCCTTGGGCAACAGACCCGATATGCCAACGGCGTTCAGCACGACGATGATCATCGGCGCAATTGCAAGAATCGGTATCGTCTGCGAGGTGATGATCCACGGCATCAGGCTCTTGTCGAGCGTGCGCGAATGCACGATGCCGACCGCAAGCAGAACGCCGAGTACCGATCCCATGATGAAACCGAGCAGCGTCGAAGACAGCGTCACCCAGCCATGAAAGACGAGGCTGCGCTTGGATGTCGGCTTCACGCTGAAAACGCTTTTCCAGATTTCTTCAGCCACCTGATGCGGCGCGGGCAGGACGGGACGAGCCTGGCTCATAGTATTGGTGACGAGCGTGGAAAACGAAATTTCGGTCCCCGCGCGCTGAGCCTGATCACGCTCGAAAGGCGCATTCAGGAACACCGCAAGCGCATACCAGAGCGCGATGATGACGGCGAGAACAGTCGTCACCGGAATGAACTTGTCGTGCAGGAAGCTTTTCATCATTGCTCCCCTTTGCACGAAATAAAGGAGCGCTGTTCACTCATGGATATGCCCCAGCCGCAGCCCTTCACGTACGCGATGGGCGATTTTGAGGAAGGCTTCCGAGTCGCGGATTTCCAGTGAGCGGTTCGCTCCCAGATCGCAATCGATGATCTCATGAATGCGGCCGGGACGCGGGCTCATCACAACGATCTTGGTTGAGAGGAACACGGCTTCCGGTATCGAGTGGGTGACGAAAATCACGGTCTTCTGTGTGGCGGCCCACAGCTTCAAAAGCTGCTCGTTGAGATGGTCGCGAACAATCTCGTCGAGCGCCCCGAAAGGCTCATCCATCAAAAGCATGTCGGGATCGAACGACAAGGCGCGGGCAATGGAAGCGCGCTGCTGCATGCCGCCTGAAAGCTGCCACGGATATTTCTTCCCGAAGCCGGAAAGGTTGACCAATGCAAGGTTCTTTTCGATCAGCGCCTGACGGCCGGCCCTGGAATGCCCCATGATTTCCAGCGGCAGGCCGATATTGTCTTCAATGGTGCGCCACGGAAAAAGGGCCGCTGCCTGAAATACATAGCCGTAGGAACGATCGAGACGGGCCTGTTCCGGTGTCTTGCCGTTGACGGTCACGGAGCCGGCTGTCGGTTTCTCCAGATCGGCGACGACACGCATCAAGGTGGTCTTGCCACAACCTGAAGGGCCGATGAAGGAAACAAACTCGCCGCGTTTCACGGCGAGATCAATGTTGGAGAGCGCGTGGACCGGCCCGTCATTTGTCTCGAACACCAATGACAGATCGTCGATATTGATCACGGTTTCATCTGCATTTGCGCCCCGCTCCGGGGCCATGCTATCGACATTCATCACATGCATTTCCCGAAGCTGAGCCATGGTCATCGTTTCAGACCCCTATCGGCATGTGTTCAGCGCTGCGCTCCACCTTGCGGGGCGCTACGATTTCCTTCCATTGCGACAGGGCCTTGTTGACGGGGCCATTCGCCTCCCGTTCAATGAAGCGCCCGTCGCCGGGTTCTGCCTTCACCTTGCCCTTGTCGAAGGCAACGCGCCCGCGCGAGATCGTCTTGACCGGCAGGCCCTTCAGCTCGAACCCCTCGAACACATTGTAATCAATAGAAGAATGCTGCGTCTTGGCTGAGACTTTTTTGGTCGCCTCAGGATCCCAGATGACGAGATCGGCATCCGCACCCGGCAGGATTGCGCCCTTCTGCGGATAGATATTGAGGATTTTGGCAATATTGGTCGAGGTCACGGCCACGAATTCATTTGGCGTCAGACGTCCGGTGCGCACGCCACGCGACCACAGCACCGGCATGCGCTCCTCAAGGCCACCCGTGCCATTGGGGATTTTGGTGAAATTGCCTATGCCATAGCGCTTCTGCTCGGTGGTGAAGGCGCAATGGTCGGTTGCCACAACCTGAAGCGAACCGGCTGCAAGCCCCGCCCACAGGCTGTCCTGATTGAGCTGATCGCGGAAAGGTGGCGACATGACGCGACGCGCGGCATAATCCCAGTCGCGATTGTGATATTCGCTTTCATCGAGCGTCAGATGCTGGATCAGCGGCTCGCCATAGACGCGCATTCCCTTCTGCCGCGCACGGCGAATGGCTTCGTGGCTCTGCTCACAGGAAACATGCACGACATAAAGCGGCACGCCTGCCTGATCGGCGATCATGATGGCGCGGTTGGTCGCTTCGCCCTCCACTTCCGGCGGACGGGAATAGGCGTGGGCCTCCGGCCCGTCATTACCCTCCGCCATCAGCTTGGCCTGCAGTTGTGCGACAACGTCGCCGTTTTCCGCGTGCACCAGCGGCATGGCGCCCAGTTCCGCGCAGCGCTGGAACGAGGCGAACATCTCGTCGTCATTCACCATCAAGGCGCCCTTATAGGCCATGAAGTGCTTGAAGGTGTTGATGCCGCGCTTCACCACTTCGGCCATTTCATTAAAGGTACGCTCGTTCCAGCCGGTGATCGCCATATGGAATGAATAATCGGTGCGCGCCTTGCCCGCTTTCTGGAACCATTCCTGAAGCGCGTCGAGAAGATTGCCTTCCGAGCCGGGCAACACGAAATCGACAACCATCGTCGTGCCGCCGGCAAGCGCTGCCGCCGTGCCGGTGTCAAAATCATCCGATGAATAGGTGCCCATGAACGGCATTTGCAGATGGGTGTGCGGGTCGATGCCGCCGGGCATGATGTAGCAGCCGGATACATCTATGACTTCATCGCCAGCTAGATTATCGCCGACAGCGACAATCTTTTCGCCTTCGATGAGAACATCGGCTTTGAAGGTGCGGTCCGCTGTAATGACGGTGCCGCCTTTGATGACCTTGTTTGCCATTGTTCGTCGTTCCCCTTGTTGGTTTTGTTGCGAACAGAAGCAGTATTGGAGTCCTGAATGTCAGCTCACGATTTCAGCAGTCTCCAATACGGCATGCAAAAGAACGTCGGTTCCCGCCGACGCCCATTCCTTTGAAATATCCTCGTCTTCATTGTGGCTCAGCCCGTCCACGCAGGGACACATGATCATGGCGGTCGGCGCCACCCGATTGACCCAGCAGGCATCATGGCCCGCACCGGAAACGATATTGCGATGGCTGTAGCCGAGCCGCTCCGCCGCATTGCGGATCGCGCCGACACAACCCTCGTCGAATGTCACCGGATCGAAATGTCCCGCCACATCGATTTCGATGCCGATGCCAAGCTCTTCGGCAATTTTCGGCGCTTCCGTCTCGAAACGCGTCTTCATTGCGTCGAGCGTGGCCTGATGGGGCGAGCGGAAATCCGCCGTGAAAACGATCTGCCCCGGCAGCACATTGCGCGAATTGGGCGATACATCGATATGGCCGACGCCGCCCACCGCGTCGGGCTGATGCGCCATGGCGATCTCGTTGACAAGTTGCAGCATTTTGCCCAGGCCAAGGCTGGCATTCTTGCGCATTTTCATCGGCGTGGAGCCGGTATGGGCTTCCTTGCCGGTCAGCGTCACTTGCAGCCACCACAGGCCCTGGCCATGGGTGACGATGCCAATATCCTTGTTTTCTGCTTCGAGGATCGGCCCTTGTTCGATGTGGAGCTCGAACATGGCGTGGATTTTTCGCTGGCCCACCGGCTCATCGCCCTTCCAGCCGATGCGCTCCAGTTCATCACCGAATTTCTTGCCGTTGGCATCCTGCCGCCCATAGGCCCAGTCCTGGTCGTGTACGCCTGCGAAAACGCCCGATGCAAGCATGGCGGGCGCAAAGCGGGTGCCTTCCTCATTGGTCCAGTTGGCGATGACGATGGGGCGCTTTGTCCTGATGCTCATATCGTCGAGCGTGCGCACCACTTCGAGCGCGCCCAGCACCCCCAGAACGCCGTCGAACTTGCCGCCGGTCGGCTGCGTGTCTAGATGGCTGCCCATATAGACCGGGTCGGCATCGGCATCCTCGCCGGGGCGAGTGAAGAACATATTGCCCATCGTGTCGACAGCCATCGACAGGCCGGATTTTTCGCACCAGCCCTGAAACAGCTTGCGGCCCTCGCCATCCTCATCCGTCAGCGTCTGGCGGTTATTTCCGCCGCGCAGGCCGGGTCCGATTTTGGCCATCTCCATCAGGCTGTCCCACAGGCGGTCGCCATCAATGCGAAGATTGCTTATTTTGGGGTTGCTGCTGAGCTCCATATGCTCCGGCTCCACATTTTAATTTGCTGCAAGACTGTTTACCGTCTTTCATAGCATCTTGTATTTGTTCCCGCGACCTGGCTCTCGGGCCTCAATTTTCTTGCAAAGTTTGCAAAAACTTGACTAGTTGGTCAAAATGCAGGCTAGAAGAGCGTTCGGCAACGGTCAAGCGGTTTTAATGAATTCTGCCTGCGCAAAGGTGTTATATGGTCATGGACTCAGGCAACCCCGCAGAACCGGCCCCCGGCGAGAAGGCGGAAGGCGCGACACGTATTCAGGGAATCAACCGCAGGCTCATACTGGATGCAGCACTTGAGGTCTTTTCCCATTACGGTTTTCGCGGCTCGACGGTCGATCAGATTGCTGAAAAAGCAGGCATGTCGAAGCCGAATCTGCTCTATTATTTCCCGCGCAAACAGAATATTTACGTCACCGTTCTGGAAGAAACCCTGACCGAATGGCTTGAGCCGCTCGAAAACATCGATCCGAATGGCGATCCGCTGGCGGAACTGCGCCGCTACATTGCGCAAAAGCTTGAAATGTCGGCAAAAAAGCCCGAAGCATCGCGCCTCTTCGCCAATGAAATCCTGCATGGCGCACCGGCAATCTCGAATTTTCTCAAAGGCCATCTCAAGGATCTGGTCGATGAAAAAGCAGCCGTTATCCATCACTGGATCGCGCAAAGACGCATCGCGCCAGTCGATCCCTATCATCTGATCTTCACGATCTGGGCTGTCACGCAGCATTATTCCGATTTTTCGGTGCAGGTTTCCGCCATTCTCGGCAAACGTGCCGACAGTGCGGACTTTTACGAGGAAACGGCAAACTCGCTCGCCGCGATCATCCTCGACGGCGTGCGGGTGCGCAATGAAGCGCCGCAATCCTGAAACATGTCTTCCAAAAGTGAGAGCCGGTTTTGGGATAAAGACATGCGCAAAAACAAAGGTTTGAAGCGCCGGGCCCGTTGATCACGACCCGGCACCTGTTTCACTCCGCCGCTTCCCGCGCGGCCATGGGGTTGTTGGGATGCGTGGTCCAGTTGGCATATTCTGGCGCAATGGGCTCTTTCGTGCGCGGATCATAACCGGCGATCTGCTCCATTGTGATGCAGTTTTCGACGGGGCAGACATTGACGCAGAGATTGCAGCCCACGCATTCCTCGTCGATCACCTCGAAATGGCGCGCCCCATCAACCATCGCCGTGATTGCCTGATGCGACGTGTCCTCGCAAACAATGTGGCAGCGCCCGCATTTGATGCAAAGATCCTGATCAATGCGCGCCTTGGTGATGTAATTGAGATTGAGATAGCGCCAGTCCGTCACCTGGCCGACGGCGCGGCCTTGAAAATCATCAAGCGAGGTAAAGCCCTTCTCGTCCATCCAGTCCGAAAGCCCATCGATCATTTCCTGCACGACCTTGAAACCATAGGTCATGGCGGCGGTGCAGACCTGAACCGTGCCGCAGCCCAGCGCAATGAATTCGGCGGCATCGCGCCATGTGGTAATGCCGCCAATGCCTGAAATCGGCAGGCCCGCCGTTTCGGGATCGCGGGCGATTTCCGCCACCATGTTAAGTGCGATCGGCTTGACTGCCGGGCCGCAATAGCCGCCATGGCTGCCGCGCCCGTCAATGGAAGGCACTGGCGAGAAATTGTCGAGATCGACCGACACAATGGAGTTGATCGTGTTGATGAGCGACACCGCATCCGTGCCATGGGCGAAAGCCGCGCGTGCAGGATTGCGGATATCGGTGACATTGGGCGTCAGCTTGGTGATGACGGGCATCCGGCTATATTGTTTGCACCATTTGACGACCATGCCGACATATTCAGGCACCTGTCCGACCGCAGCCCCCATGCCGCGTTCGCTCATGCCGTGCGGACAGCCGAAATTAAGCTCGATACCGTCCGCGCCGGTTTCCTCCACCAGCGGCAGAATTGCCTTCCATGCTTCCTCCTCGCAAGGGACCATGATCGAGGCAATCAGCGCCCGGTCGGGCCAGCGCATCTTTACCTCTTTCATCTCGCGAAGATTGATCTCCAGCGGGCGATCGGTGATGAGTTCGATATTGTTGAGGCCCAGCAGCCGCCGGTCCGCCCCATGGATCGCGCCATAGCGCGGCCCGTTGACATTGACGACCGGGGGGCCTTCGGCGCCGAGCGTCTTCCACACCACGCCGCCCCAACCTGCCTGAAAGGCGCGCTCGACATTATAGGCCTTGTCGGTCGGCGGAGCCGAAGCCAGCCAGAACGGATTGGGTGATTTGATGCCAAGGAAATTTGTTGAAAGATCAGCCATGTTCGTGAACCTCCTCAGCCCTGTTCGCCTGCGAGCCAATTGGCTGGTTTGACGGGGGTTTCGCGCGCAAGCGAATGATGGACGCCGCCCGAAAGCACCGCTTCCGCGAAACCGTCTACGGCCTGGAGCGGTTGCATCAGCGCTGCATGGATCGATTCGGCGGCAATCTTGCCGTCCTCCACCGATGCGACGGTCAGGTCCTGGCCTCCAGCGACACAGTCGCCGCCCGCCCATATGCCCTCGACCGAGGTGCGTCCTTCGCCATCAACGCTTATGCGCCCTCTGGAAAGGCCGATACCAGACCCGTGCAGCGGTTCGGGATCGAAAGTCTGGCCGATAGCCTTGAAGACCTGATCGGCTTCCAGCATCAGATATTCGCCGGTACCGGCAAGCTTGCCTTCCTGATTGTGGGTATATTCGAAAATAACCGAATGCACGGTGCCGTCTTCATTGCACTCCAGCGAATGCGGCTGCAACCAGTGGCGGATCACGACGCCATGGATTTGCGCCAGATCCTGCTCATAGGCGCTGGCATTCATGCTTTCCTGCCCACGCCGGTAAACGACCGTGACATTTTCAGCGCCCAGCTTCTTGGTCTGGATCGCGGCATCGATTGCCGTCATGCCGCCGCCGATGACGACGATATTGCGGCCCACTGGGAGGGCGGAAAGGTCTTTTGCCTGCCGCAGATTTGCGATGTAATCGACCGCATCAAGCACGTTCGGCGCGTCTTCCCCGGCAAGGCCGAGACCGTTCACGCCGGGCAGGCCCATGCCAAGAAACACGGCGTCGTAACCGGCCTTGAGCGTATCGATGGTGATGTCCTGACCGAGCGTCTGATTATATTCTATATTGATGCCGCCGATTTTCAGCACGAATTCCAGCTCGCGCCGGGCGAAATCATCGACCGTCTTATAGGCCGCGATGCCATATTCATTCAGTCCGCCGCCCTTGGGCCGCGCTTCGAAAATCGTCACCTGATGGCCATGGGTTGCAAGCCGATGGGCGGCGGAAATGCCCGCTGGACCGGCCCCGACAATGGCGATGTGCTTGCCCGTTTCGGGCGCGCGGGTGAAAGGATGCATGTTCTGCGCCATCAGCACATCGGTCGCATAGCGTTGCAGATGGCCGATCTTCACCGGCTTGCCTTCCGCCACTTCACGTACGCACACTTCTTCGCACAGTGTTTCGGTGGGGCAAACGCGCGCGCACATGCCGCCCAGAATATTTTCGTTGAGAATGGTTTTGGCCGCGCCCACCGGGTTGCCGGCACTGATCTGCCGGATGAACAGCGGAATATCGATGCTCGTGGGGCAGGCATTCATGCAGGGTGCATCATAGCAGAAATAGCAACGGTCGGATTCGACGATGGCCTCATGCCGCGAGAGCGGCGGATGCAGATCATCGAAGACATGCGCATAATCGGCGGCTTCGAGCCGCGCGCCGCTTATATCCGGCCCGGATGCACCACCCGATGCACTAATGGATGAATTCCCTGCTGATCCCGTGTATGTCATGGATCGCATCTCCCATTTTGCTGGCGTTTCGACGCGGGTTCCCTTTGCGCGTCGTAACTGTTTTCCGGCCGCGATCTTTTTGGTCGCTTATGCCGGTTGCAAACAGGATGACATATTTTTTCAGAAGGTCAAATTTTTTATCATCTGGTCAATAATAGCAGCAATCACCCCGCCGCGATTGCTGCGCTGGAAGCGGCCAGCGCTATATTGGCAAAGAAGCGATCGGCGATTCTGCGCGCCACGGAGCCGAGCAGCTTCGTGCCAAGCTGGGCGATCCTGCCGCCTGCATCGCCGCGAATGGCATAGGAAAGGATTGTTTCGCCCTCCGCCTCATCCAGCTTTACGTCGGTCGCCCCATGCGCGAAACCGGCGATGGAGCCTTCGCCCTTGCCGGAGATGGTGTAGGAAAGCGGCGGGTTCATGTTGGAGAGTTCCAGAATGCCGTGAAAGCGCACATTGATCACGCCCAGCTTTACCTTGAGCGCGGCCCGGATTTCCGTGTCCGAAATGCGCTCCAGATCCTCACAGCCTGGAATACAGGCTTTCAGCGTTTCGATATTGTTCAATGCATCCCATACGGCCTGTCGGGGCGCTGCGATTCTCTCTTCTCCGGTCAGATCCATGCTTTACTCCCGATGGGATCAATCTAAATTGATGCATACGCAATGTCGGAACTGCATCCAAATTAAAAATTTCGTCATTTTGGTGCTGCAAACTCTGGCAAGAATGCTCTAATACCGCAGATTAAATCGATTTGATTTTGAGGAGTAGCATAATGGCACGAGACGCGGCGAAGCTTGAAGTGACGGTTGCAAAGCTCAAGAAACATTGGGCGGAATCCGCGCCGCAGGATATGCGCGCAGCCTTTGCTTCCGATCCCGGCCGCTTCTCGCGCTATTCGCTGGCGCTTGACGATCTTTTGTTTGACTGGTCGAAGTGCCGCATCAATGACGAGACGATTGCGCTTCTGACCGAACTGGCGCAGGCCGCCGATGTCGAAGGGCGGCGTGCCGCGATGTTTGCGGGTGAGCATATCAACAACACCGAGGACCGCGCCGTGCTGCATGTGGCGCTGCGCGATACATCCTCAAAAGAAGTGCTGGTCGATGGGCATGATGTATTGCCCGATGTCAAAGCGGTTCTCGATCGTATGGCTGAATTTTCGGAGGGCATCCGTTCCGGCGCGCTCAAGGGTGCGAATGGCAAAAAGATCACCGATATCGTGAATATCGGCATTGGCGGTTCCGACCTTGGTCCCGCTATGGTGACGCTGGCGCTCGCGCCCTGTCATGACGGCCCGCGCGCGCATTTCGTTTCCAATATCGACGGAGCGCATATAGCCGACACGCTGGAAAAGCTCGATCCGGGGACCACGCTGGTCATAATCGCTTCCAAGACCTTCACCACTATCGAAACCATGACCAATGCGCAGACGGCGCGCAAATGGGTGGCGGATGCGCTGGGCGAGGCGGCGGTCGGCGCGCATTTTGCCGCCGTTTCCACGGCGCTCGACAAGGTTGCGGCCTTCGGCATCGATCAGGATCGGGTTTTTGGCTTCTGGGATTGGGTCGGCGGTCGCTATTCGGTCTGGTCGGCCATCGGCCTGCCGGTGATGATCGCCATCGGGCCGGATAATTTCCGAAAATTCCTCGCTGGCGCCCATGCCATGGATGTGCATTTCCGCGATGCGCCGCTCAAAGACAATCTGCCTGTCTGGCTTGGCCTCATCGGCTATTGGCACCGCGCGATCTGTAATTATGGCAGCCGTGCGGTCATCCCTTACGACCAGCGTCTGGCGCGTCTGCCCGCCTATCTCCAGCAGCTCGATATGGAATCGAACGGCAAGAGCGTAAGCGTCGAAGGCAAGCCGGTTTCGGGCCCTACCGGCCCCGTCGTCTGGGGCGAGCCGGGTACAAATGGCCAGCACGCCTTCTTCCAGCTTCTGCATCAGGGTACGGATACGATCCCGCTGGAATTCATCGTCGCCGCCAAGGGCCACGAGCCGCAGCTCGTCCACCAGCATGAAATGCTGCTCGCCAATTGCCTTGCCCAGTCGGAAGCGCTGATGAAAGGCCGCACGCTTGATGAAGCGCGCGCGCAGTTGCAAGCGAAGAACCTGTCCGGACCGGAAGTGGAGCGCCTCGCGCCGCACCGGGTTTTTTCCGGCAATCGCCCGTCGCTGACGCTGGTGCATGATCAGCTCGATCCCTATGCGCTCGGACGCCTGATCGCGCTTTACGAGCACCGCGTCTTTGTCGAAGCGCAGATTTTCGGCATCAACGCCTTCGATCAATGGGGCGTGGAGCTTGGCAAGGAACTGGCAACCGAGCTTCTGCCGGTGGTGTCCGGCAAGGAAGCTGCCAGCAGTCGCGACGCCTCGACGCAAGGGCTGGTCGCGCATTTGCATGCGCGCCGCAAAGCCTGATAATAACAAATACAAGCTGGGCGCTTTGCCCGGCTTTTCTATGGTTTAAATGGGAACGATAATGAAGACTGAAATCATCGAGTTTGCTGGCGATGTACCGGGCAATGCCATCGAATTGCGCGTGCTGCGCTTTGCGGGCACGGATGCGCAAGCGCCGACCGCCTATCTGCAATCCTCGCTGCATGGCGGAGAACTGCCGGGGCAGGCGGCCCTTCATTTCCTCGTTCCCATGTTGAGACAAGCCGCCGATGAAGGCCGCATCCTTGGCAATATTACGGTCGTCCCGCAGGCGAATCCCATCGGTTCCGCCCAATGGCAGGCGCACCAGCATCTGGGCCGTTTCGAGTCTTTTTCGGCGGTCAATTTCAATCGCGCTTTTCCGCTTCTGCCGGATTTCAGCACCTCCGAACTGCCCGCGCCCGACGCGCCGGTGGCCCTTGTCCAGCGCCTCAAAGCTGCGCTGCTCAGGCTTGCCCTGCCCCATGATATTGTGCTCGACCTTCATTGCGACGATGAAAGCGAAAACTATCTCTATATCGCCGATGAATTCGTTGAGGACATGAAGGATCTTGCAATCGCCCTCGGCTCGACGGCGATTCTCGCCTGGGATACGACCGCAGATGCGGCCTTCGAGGAAGCCTGCGCGCATCCTGTGCTGCAACTGCCTGCTGATCAGCGCAATATGAAGCGCCGCGCCGTGACCACGGTTGAATTCCGTGGCCTGAGCGATGTCTATGCCGATATGGGCAAGGGTGATGCGGAAGGGCTTTACAAATTCCTCGTTCATCGCGGTGTGGTCCGCGATGAGAGCGTTAAGCTTGATCTTGATTACAAAGGTCTGGTAACGCCGCTTGAAAATGTCGAAATGCTGCGCGCGCCGGAAGGCGGGATGGTACTTTACCATGTTTCGCCCGGCGATGTGGTGGAAGAAGGCGCAAGGCTGGTGACGGTGGTCACAAAGCCCGGCGAGCCGGAAGGCGACATTACGCTGACCGCACCGCAGGCTGGCCGCATTCTGACACGGCGTTCACTGCGTTATATCCGCCGCGGCGATGATCTTCTCAAGCTGCTGGGCGCAAAGCCCTCGGCGATCAAAAAACGCGCTGGTGCGCTTGAGGCATGAGCGGAACATTGTTGCCGGAACGGCTTGAAAACATCCGTGCCATCCTGTTCGACAAGGATGGCACGCTGATTGATTTCGACCGCACATGGTTTTCGGTGTCGTGGCATCTGGCGCAGCGTGCGGCGGATGGCGACGAGACACGCGCGCGTTCGCTGCTCGAGGCGGGCGGCTATGACTGGCAGGCCCGGCGTTTTCGCCCCAATTCGGTGATTGCGGCAGGAACCGGACTTGACATTGTTTCGCTCTGGCATCCGACTCTGGCAGGCCGTAATTTTACGGACAAGCTGGCAGAATATGACGCCTATTGCGTGGCCGAAGGTGCGCGCTCGGCGGTTGCCATCGAGGGCTTGCGCGAAACGCTCCAGACCCTGCACGAGATGGGCTACAAGCTCGGCATCGCCACCAATGATTCAGAGGCAGGCGCACATGCTACCGCCAAGGCGCTCGGCATTGATGGATTTTTCGATGTGGTGATCGGCTATGACACGGCGGCGCGGCCAAAGCCTCATCCCGATCCACTGCTTTATTTTGCGCGAGAGACCGGGCTGAAGCCCGGCCAGATCGCCATGGTCGGCGATAATCTGCATGATCTGGAAACCGCACGCGCCGCAAAAGCGGGGCTGGCGATAGGCGTGCTTTCGGGCAACTCCCCGCGCGAGGTGCTGGAGCCTCATGCGGATCTGGTGCTGGATTCTATTGCGGCCCTGCCTGCTTTATTTAACCCCGTTGTTTAAGCGCGCAATTCGCGCCTGAGGATTTTGCCGACATTGGTCTTGGGCAAGGAATCGCGGAACTCCACCTCGCGCGGTCGCTTGTAATTGGTCAGCCGTTCGGCGCAGAAGGCCTTTACTTCGTCGGCTGTGAGACTGGGATCGCGCCGCACCACGAAAAGCTTCACGACTTCACCGGAATGCTCGTTGGCAATTCCAATAGCCGCCGATTCCAGAATACCGGGATGTTCCGCCGCCACTTCCTCGATTTCATTGGGATAGACGTTGAAGCCGGACACGATGATCATATCCTTCTTGCGGTCGACGATCTTGGTAAAGCCGCGCTCGTCCATGAAACCCATATCGCCGGTGCGGAAGAATCCATCCGGCATGAGGGTGCGGGCGGTCTCGTCGGGCCGATTCCAGTAGCCGAGCATGACCTGTGGCCCGCGCACGCAGATTTCCCCGACTTCACCCAGCGGCAGGTCGTGGCCGTCATCGTCGCGGATGGTAATTTCGGTCGATGGCATGGGCAGGCCGATGGTGCCGCTGAACTCCGTCGCATCAAGCGGATTGGCGGAAATCACCGGTGATGTCTCCGACAGGCCATAGCCTTCGGTAATATGACAGCCGGTCATTTTCGCCCAGCGTTCCGCAACCGGGCGCTGCACGGCCATGCCGCCGCCGACAGTAAGAACCAGTGGCTTGAAGTCGAGTGCGGCGAAATCCTGATTGTTCATCAATGCGTTGAACAGCGTATTGAGGCCGGGGAAAATATGGAACGGATATTTCTGCAATTCCTTGACGAAGGCCGGAATATCGCGCGGGTTGGGAATGAGAATATTGCGCGCGCCCAGCTTGAGGCCGATCATCGCATTCACGGTCAGCGCGAAGATATGATAGAGCGGCAGGGCGCAGATGAAATGCAGTTCCTTCGGCTTGCCCTTGTTGCGGAACGCCACTTCCAGCCATATCCGCATCTGCTCCATATTGGCAAGGATATTGGCATGGCTTAGCATCGCGCCCTTGGAGATGCCTGTGGTGCCGCCGGTATATTGCAGAAAGGCGGTATCCGAACTGTCCACCGGCACCGGGTCGAACGATTCGCTGCGGCCCTGTGCCAGGGCTTTCTTGAAGCGGGTATGACCGGGAATATGCCATTCCGGTACCAGCTTTTTCACGTTGCGTACGACGAAATTGATGATGTGGCCTTTCAGGCCATGCATGTCGCCCATGGAAGCAACAATGATATTGGATACGTTGAGTGACGGCAGGGCCTTTTGCACGGTGGCGGCAAAATTTTCCAGCACGATCAATGCTTTGGCGCCCGCATCGTTCAGCTGGTGCTCCAGTTCGCGCGGCGTATAGAGCGGATTGACATTGACGACGACCAGACCGGCCCGCAGCGCTGCCGTGATGGCGACCGGATATTGCAGAATATTGGGAAGCATGATGGCGACGCGATCGCCCTTGACCAGCCCGCGCGACTGAAACCACGCCGCAAGCCTGCGTGAATGCTCGTCCAGCTCCTTATAGGTTAAATCCTTGCCCATGCAGGTAAAGGCAGGCCGATCCGCAAATTGCCGGCAGGCATTACCGATCATGTCACCAATGGAACCAGTTTTACTCAGGTCGATCTCATGCGGAACGTCTTTGGGATAGGATTTCAGCCAGACTTTCCCACCGGCAGATTTCGTCGCAATTATCGCTTCAGACGAGACAGTCTCGAATGCCGCTCCGTTTTCTCCGCCGGCCTTATCTGGAGTGGTATGACCTGAAGTCGTTTGCGATGCTTTTTCCGCCATGTATTCTCCCCGGATTGCCCCATCCGTTGCCAACGGCGTAATCTGCCGCCTTTTTCCATTGCTGCCCCATTGAGACAGTCTCCTCAAAATCAATTTGGTCGACTTTTATCTTATGTGCAATAGTTACATTGACGTAAGCGTAAATTTAAATCCGATCTTTCCACTCTCCACATTTTCAGGCTTTCAGAATGTCGAGGTGATGCTGCTGACGATCGCCCACAGGATTATGGCGGCAGGCACAGTCAGGCAGGCGAGAAATATGCCGAAAAATACATAAAGCGCTTCATTTGGCGAACGGCGAGTCCGTTCGGGTGCTTTATGCCAATAGCCACTGGTATCGATATACATTGATTACTCCTCCTTCTCCTCAATATTGATTATTGAACGAAAGAGAGATTCTGCAAAGCAAATAAATCCATGTACTTTTTAAGAGGATGTGCTAAGAAGCGGTCGAAAATTATCCTGTATAGATAAAATTCTCCGTCTAACTCCTACCATTTCCTCTGCAATTATTTGATATGAAATAATTTTACTTTTATAATGTAAGTATCGAATAGACAGAAGTTTCAAAAAATATTGAAAATTCGCTCGATGATTTTTTTGATGCGGCAAAATAACCCAAGAAAAACCGTTCAATAGAAGCTGGTTGGAAAATAGCGCAGATAAAGCTCTGTCAGGATGCCTTTTTCTTGCAGGGCCTGGAGCGCATTGTTGAAGGCTGCTGCCAGCGGCGCATTTTCCTGACTCACAGCAATTACGAGACCTGGACCAAGATATTGCGGGGCCAAATAAGGACCATCGGTAAAGGTGCAGCATTCGCTTGACTGCGGGCTGCCGAGCCAGAAGGAAAGCGCCATTCCATCGTCGAACACGGCTTCCACTTCGCTTTTTTGCAGGGCGGCGAGCATGGCGGGACGATCTGGATAGGGCTTGGCCAGGGCTTGCGGAAAATAGCTTTTCAGCAATTCTTCGTGGGCGGTTCCGGCGATGATGCCTATATTTTTTCCACGCACGGCTGTCGCAGCCGGTTTTTTGAACGTCTTTGCCTTTGTTGTCGCAAAGCGCGCAGGAAGGCGTATATAAGCGCGTGTGAAGGCGAGCTTTTTCCGGTTCTGTCGAGTGGGCCCCAGTCCCGCGATAATGGCTTCGGCCCCGCCCTTTTCCAGGCGGTCTTCCATCTCATCCCACGGAACCGCCTCGATCTGGCAGATGTCGTTCAGTCCCATCTGGCTGCACAGTGCCTTGGCGAGGTCGACATTATAGCCCGAAAGCTGCCCGGCATCGTTGAGCATGTTGAAGGGCGGGAAGTCGAGCGTTGTCAGAAAACGAAGTCGGCTGACCCCCTGCAATGACGGCAGCGGCAGCCTCTCCTTCTGGTTGAAGAAGTCAGGCGCTCTGGGATCTGTCTGGGCCTGGGATGGCTGACTCCCCAAAAGCCAGCCAAACGCAACCGCAATACTCAGCAAGAGATATTTCATCGTCGCCTTGTATAAGGCATGTCCGATAATTTCGGGTTAATACCATTTTTGAATTTCAGATACTTTTACAAAAAGTCCCTATTTCAATTCCAAGTAAAACTAAGTAATACTACTTATAGATTCTTATAAAAGGATTCTTTAATATAATAATAATGGGGAGTGTTAATGTATAGAGAAATAATAATAGGTTCAATAGTCCTTTAGTTGTAGTGCGGGGGGTACTATGAAGATCAGAACGATCAGGTTCGATCAGGGGATATGCAGCGCGCTATCCGCCAGATTGGAACGACGGGGCGTGGCGCGTGAAAACATTACGCGGGCTTATGAAGCTGCAATTATAAATGGAACAAGCTTTTGCGAGGAGATTACGCATCAGCCGGATGTGACCGAGACGCTATTTTATGAAGTGGTGGCGGATTATCTGGGGTTGCCTTTTACGGATGAAATATCGCCGTCACGTATTTTTGTCTCCGGTGAGGAGGCACCCTCTATCTTCATTGAGGCCGGACAATTCCGGGTGGTAGAGCCGGGCGGCTCAACATTTCTCTATATCGCTCCGACGGAAAAGCACATTGCCAGATTGCGCGACCACTTGCGTGGTTCTCCTGATCTGCGTGAGCGGATCAGGATCTGTGCGCCATCGCTACTCAGACAGATCATAAGAAAACGCCATCAGAAAGAGCTGGCTTCCAGGGCGCATGCGATGACGCCGCAACTCTTTTCCGCGTCGCGTGTGCTTGAGACGCCGCAAGCTTTCTTCATCGCTATGGCGCTCTATGCTTTTGTCGCCAGTATCGTAAACTGGCCTGCGCAGACGACATTGACGCTGCACGTCAGCATGACATTGTTCTTCTTTGGCTGCGTCCTTATACGCCTGTTCGCCGCTTTATCCAGCCGCCGCTTGCAGTTTCCGCAGATCATGCCGTTCAGGCAGCGCGATCTGCCGACCTATTCCGTTCTGGTGCCGCTCTATCGCGAGCAGGCCGTGATCGGCCAGTTGGTCGCGGCCTTGCAGAGGCTGAACTGGCCAGCCAGCAAGCTCATATGCGAAAAGGATGATTTTGATACATTGGCGGCGATTAGGAGCCGGAAACTGCCGCCGAATTTCGAACTGGTTCTGGTGCCGCCGGGTGGGCCGCGCACCAAGCCCAAGGCGCTCAATTACGCCTTGCAATTCGCGCGCGGCGAAGTGGTCGCGGTTTTCGACGCCGAGGATCGCCCACATCCCGATCAGTTGCTGGAGGCATGGCAGGCTTTTCAGCACGGCGGCGGAAAGCTTGCCTGCGTACAGGCACCGCTCATTATCGGCAATTTCCGGCAAAACCTGCTGACCCGCATGTTCGCATTCGAATATGCGACATTGTTCCGGGGACTGTTACCATGGCTGGCCTCGCAGGGGCTGGTCATTCCGCTGGGTGGTACATCCAATCATTTCCGCCGTTCCTGTCTTGAGCAGGTTGGCGGATGGGATGCCTATAATGTCACCGAGGATGCCGATCTGGGCATACGTCTTGCCCGTTTCGGATATAAAATCGGTGTCATCTCGCGCGGCACGGTCGAAGATGCACCAGAGGATTATGCGGTCTGGCATAAACAGCGCACCCGCTGGATCAAGGGCTGGATGCAGACCTGGCTCGTTCATGGGCGAAGGCCTCATACGGCCTGGCGCGAGCTTGGCGGGTGGCGCTTTTTCGTCAGCCAGGTTTATACGGTGGGCATTATCGGCTCGGCACTGCTCCACCCGTTCATGCTCATGACGCTGCTGGTGCTGTTCATCTTGAGCTTTTTCGGTCCGCTGTCGCCGGGGAGCTTGTGGCTTCTGCGCATCGATCTGCTCAATATACTGATGGCCTATATGAGTTTCCATCTTCTCGGGACGCGAACGATGGAGCCGACAGAATTGGGAGGCTACGCCTATATCTTCGCTATACCCGTCTATTGGGTGCTGATCTCGCTATCGGCGTGGCGGGCTTTGTGGCAGTTGGTGCGCAAGCCGCATCTGTGGGAAAAGACCCCGCACCAGCCGAGCCTGTTTTATGTGCCGGACGCGGAGGATTTGTCCATATTGGAGGCAAGGAATGCGGCCCCGCGCCCGATAATGGACTCATCTTCCGGGCCGATCGCTTCAAGATCGCGCCCACTATAGGGCAATGACAACAAGATGTGCCGGATTGCGGCGAGTCTGGCGCGTCTTTTGTCATTGGAGCGGACGATCGTCCAGGACGCATAGGGCATGTCCGTGCGCTCCAGCATCGCATGCAGGGCAGCGGAATAATCGTCCCATCGTGAAATGCCTGCAACGTCCATGGGGGAGAACTTCCAGCTCTTGAGCGGGCTGTGGCGGCGCTCATGGAAGCGCTTGAGCTGCATTTCCTGCCCTATGTCGAGCCAGAATTTGAAAAGATGAATGCCTTCGGTGATAATCATCCGCTCGAAATCGGGTGTCTCGGTGAGAAATATCTCTACCTGCTGCTGGGTGCAGAACTCCATGACCCGCTCGACTCCGGCGCGATTGTACCAGGAGCGGTCGAAGGTGACAAATTCGCCGGATGTGGGAAAATGCTGCGCATAGCGCTGGAAATACCATTGCCCGCGCTCGGTTTCGGTCGGGGCGGGCAGGGCCACGTTGCGCGCGGTGCGCGGATTCATGAATTGCCGGATAGTGAAGATTGTTCCGCCCTTGCCAGCCGCGTCCCGGCCTTCAAAGACGCTGATGATGCGCCCGCCAGTATCTTGCAGCCAGTGCTGCAGCTTGACCAGCTCGATCTGGAGGCGCTCCAGCGTTTCCTCGTATTCACCTTTTTTCATCCTGGAGGAATAGGGATAGCCGCCCGACTCCAGCGCATAATCGTCGATCCATTGGGGAAGTTTTGGCTTGTCTATGTCGAATTCGCGAGTTTCGCCTGCGATCTTGAGCTTGATCGGCTTGACCGACAGCTTTTCGCCATTTGAAGGCTCCTTGTCGCCCTTTTTGTTAGCTGTCTTTGAACTGTCACCCACGGCGAGCTCCTTTCGTTTATATCAAAGCATGATATGGGCTGACAGGCAGGTTCGTAAAGGTGGGCTTGCTCAGTATTGGCCCGGTTTGAGCAGGGTTTGAGCTTGCGTGATGCTGCAACGACAGAGAGAATGCAGAATGAATGAAAATACCGACGAGTCCGGCCCGGAGCCGGTAGCCCCGGATGGCCTCTTTGTCCCCCTTCGTCGGGTCAGAGGCGTGCTGATTGTCAGTATTGTGCTGTCTTTGTGCATCATGCTGCTGGAATTACCCTTCTTGTTTCGTGTGGCGCTTATGATCGTCATCATTGTGGGTGCGGTCTGGGTGGCCGCTACCACTCATGACGAGGAAGTCACCGGCAAGCCGGAAAAGGCGGAAGTAGACAATGAAATGGCGGGCGTGTCCGGAGAACGCTTGGCCGATATGCTGTCGGATCCGATGATCGTTTTCGACCATCGGGGAACTGTCCTTTTTGCCAATACATCGGCGCTGGATGCGTTTCAGCCGCTGGAAAAGGGAACCGGTCTCTATCTGCGTTTCCGTGCTCCGGAAATGCATGCGCTCATTCAGGGTGTGATTGCCGATGGCGCGCCGCGCAGCATAGACTTTTTTGAACGCGTGCCAATCGACCGCTGGTACAAGGCTATGGTCAAGGCGCTGCGCAATGCGGAAGGAAAGCCGGAGCTTTTCGTGCTTTTGTTTCGCGATCAGAGCGAGACGCGCCGCATTGACCGCATGCGTTCCGACTTCATCGCCAATGCGAGCCATGAATTGCGTACGCCCCTTGCCTCGCTGCTCGGCTTTATCGAGACCTTGCAGGGGCCAGCCCGCGACGATGCCGCTGCTCGCGGCCAGTTTCTGGAAATCATGCAGAAACAGGCCGAACGCATGTCACGGCTGATCGATGATCTTCTGTCCTTGTCACGGCTGGAAATGCGCGCCCATCTGGCGGTCAATGAATGCGTGGACATGACGGCGGTGCTCAACCATGTGGCCGATACGCTCACCCCGCTCGCCGATGGACTGGGCGTCACTATAGAACGCCACCTGCCGGACCATCCGGTTCATGTCACTGGCACGCGCGATGAACTGATACAGGTCTTCCAGAATCTTGTCGAGAATGCCTGCAAATATGGGCAGGACGGCAAGCGCATCATTTTGAAGCTGGAGGAAGAAGAGAGTGAAACCGCATCGGACGCGGTGGTGTCGGTACAGGATTTCGGCCATGGCATCGCCGCCGAACACCTTCCGCGCCTGACGGAACGCTTCTATCGCATCGATGTGGAAACGAGCAGGGCGCGCAAGGGCACCGGGCTTGGACTTGCCATTGTCAAGCACGTTCTGGCCCGCCATCGCGGGCGGCTGGTGGTGCGCTCGCAGCTTGGCGAAGGCTCGACCTTTATGGTGCGCCTGCCCAAGAGGAAATAATCGCCTTTAAAAATGGGTCTGCTCAGGCTGTTTCAATGAAAATTCTTCAAAAGAAAGCCCCGGAAGCATTTCCGCTCCGGGGCAGGGAGGAATGTTATTGGCCGCTCAGCGCGCGCGGCGGCGCTCCGATGTCGGCTGGAAGGCGAGGCGCGAATGATAGCTGCAATAGGGGCTGGATTCGCCGGATTCGCTTCCGCAGAAATGGAAGTCGTCATTGAGCGGATCACCGATGGGCCATTTGCAGGTGCGCTCGCTCAGTTGCAGCAGCGACAGGCGGCGCGAGATCGGTACGACGACATCGGACTGCGGACGCATTACGGTCTCGGAAACGGCATCAGCAACATATTCCATCTGCAATGCGGTGGCGCCGACGCTCTTGGTGACGGTGGCGGTGCGCATGGTGGTGGTCGTCGCCTGCGGCCTGTTGTTGTTCTGGCTGGTGACGGAACGCGGCGTTGCCGCAGCAGCAGCCGTATTGACTTTCTTGCTGCGCGGGGCTGCGGTCGTGGTTTTTCCACGTCCCGAAAGCTTGAGACGGTGCACCTTGCCGATCACCGCATTACGGCTGACGCCGCCGAGCTGGGCAGCGATCTGGCTTGCGCTCAAGCCTTCGTTCCATAATTTCTTTAGCAGTTCGACGCGCTCATCTGTCCAGTTCATCGCCCTGGGCTCCAATCAATTTTCGTTATCCGGAATCCGTCAGTGTTCCCGGATCGCTCCAGGCACAATACTATATCTATCCGGGTGACTAGGTCTGTCGCACGAAATGTAGTCTTTAACTTTAATAAAGAAACTACATTACCGAACGACTCCATGACAAGGGATAGCCCTGCCAGGCGGATTCCATTTTTGTGGTTTTCCCCAACTTGGGTGCCAAAGACGGTTTTTCTGAGTCGATTTTGCTGTTTTGAAAGCCACTTTGCAAGAAACACCTGGCCGGGAAAACGTCTGGCGTCTATATATCCGCCCGTTCACGAAATTGCCAGCCTTATGCGCTGCTAACTCCAAAAGCTGCTTTCCGCATGAACTCATGCGAAGACAGATGATTATCCCTGCGCGCTTTGATTGACATTTTTCCAGCAAGCGCCAATATACGCATGCCGCCCGGAGGGCGGCTTTTTATTTCATCCGGGAGGATCATGCATCGCGCATGGGAATGCCCGATCCGTTCCGTGATTTGTCGAAATCGGGACCGGAATATCAGGACAATGGGAACGCTGCCTCACCGGCTGAGCCGGAGGCACTGCATTTAAAAGGCTTATGGAGGCCTGACTGCAATGACCGACGTTACGACTGCGCAACCGCTCTACGACACCTACAATCGTGCAGCTCTGCGCTTCGAGCGAGGTGAGGGCATCTGGTTGATTACCGAGGACGGCGAACGTTATCTCGATTTCGCCGCTGGCATTGCTGTCAATTCGCTGGGCCATTCCCATCCGCATCTGGTGCAGACGCTCAAGGATCAGGCCGAAAAGCTCTGGCACCTGTCCAATCTCTACACGGTTCCCGGTCAGGAGAAGCTTGGCCGCCGTCTGGTGGAAAGCACTTTTGCCGATAAGGTCTTTTTCACCAATTCCGGTGCCGAGGCGCTTGAATGCGCGATCAAGACCGCGCGGCGCTATCATTATGTCAATGGCAATCCCGAGCGCTTCCGCATCATCACCTTTGAAGGCGCGTTCCACGGACGTACGCTCGCAACCATCGCCGCTGGCGGCCAGGCCAAGTATCTCGAAGGCTTCGGTCCCAAGGTCGAAGGCTTCGATCAGGTGCCGTTTGGCGATGAGGCAGCCCTTCGCGCGGCCATCACGCCGGAAACGGCGGCAATCCTGCTTGAGCCGGTGCAGGGCGAGGGCGGTCTGCGCGTTGTTCCCGACGAGTTCATGCGGCTTTTGCGCACAATATGCGATGAAAAGGGCCTGCTGCTGATGCTTGATGAGGTGCAGTCGGGCGTTGGCCGCACCGGCAGGCTGTTTGCCCATGAATGGTCCGGTATTGCGCCCGACATCATGGCTGTCGCCAAGGGCATTGGCGGCGGGTTCCCGATGGGCGCCTGCCTGGCCACGGCAGAGGCTGCCAAGGGCATGACCGCTGGCACCCATGGCACCACCTATGGCGGCAATCCGCTGGCCATGGCGGTTGGCAATGGCGTGCTTGATATCGTGCTCGCAGGTGACTTTCTGGAAAATGTGCAGGCGACGGCGCTTGTGATGAAGCAGGGCCTTGCCTCCATCATCGACCGTTACCCGGATATCGTTTCGGAAATCCGCGGTCGCGGCTTGTTGTTGGGTATCAAATGCGTGGTTCCCAATGGCAATCTCATTCAGGCGCTGCGCGACGAGCATGTATTGAGCGTGGGCGCTGGCGACAATGTCGTACGTCTTCTGCCGCCGCTGATCACGACGTCCGAAGAGGCGCGCGAAGCATTGAAGCGCATTGAAATGGCTGTAGAGCGGCTTTCCGTTGCAAACCCGACCAGCAAGACGGCGTGATATCATGGCTACTGATAACGGCATCAAGCATTTTATCGATCTTGCCGCAGTTCCGGCTGCGCAACTGCGTGACATTCTCGAAGACGCCAAGGCGCGCAAAGCGCGCCTGAAGGCGGGCGAGATCGAAAAGCCTTTCGCCGGCAAGGTGCTGGCGATGATTTTCGAAAAGCCGTCCACCCGCACGCGCGTCTCGTTCGATGTCGGCATGCGCCAGCTCGGCGGCGAGACGATCATGCTCACCGGCTCGGAAATGCAGCTTGGACGCAGCGAAACCATTGCCGATACGGCCAAGGTTCTCTCGCGCTATGTCGATGCAATCATGATCCGCACCACCTCGCATGAGCGTATGCTGGAACTGGCGCAATATGCCACCGTTCCGATCATCAATGCACTGACTGATGATACGCACCCTTGTCAGATCATGGCTGACGTTCTTACATATGAGGAACATCGCGGCCCCGTCAAAGGCAAAACCTTCGCCTGGATGGGGGATGGAAACAATGTGCTGCACTCACTTCTTGAGGCTTCGGCGCGATTTGGCTTCAACGTCAATATCGCAACGCCCGAAGGCAGCGAACCGAGACAGGATTATATCGACTGGGCCAAAGCCAATGGCGCGCGCATCCTGTCGACGGTCGATCCGCAGGAGGCTGCAAGCGGGGCCGATTGTATTGTTACCGATACATGGGTGTCGATGGGGCAGGAAGATCGAGCTCGTGGCCATAATGTGTTCATGCCCTATCAGGTCAATGCGCAATTGATGGCCAAAGCCGACCGGCAAGCATTGTTCATGCATTGCCTGCCTGCCCACCGCGGCGAGGAAGTGACCGATGAAGTGATCGACGGACCGCAATCCGTTGTTTTTGATGAAGCCGAAAACAGGCTCCACGCCCAGAAAGCCATTCTGGCATGGTGCCTGCAAGGAGCATGAATTGTCCGATAAGACCAGCAATGAACGCCATGAAGTTGAAGCAGACGTTCAGATCGGCCTGAGCGATTTCAACTTTGCCGGCGACGATGCCGTCGTACCCTTTCAGGTGGAAGGGCTCGATGTACGCGGTCGCGCGGTCCAGTTGGGCGCGAGCATCGATGCCATTCTTCAACGTCATGACTACCCGGAAGCGGTCGCCCGTCTTCTGGCGGAAGCGACCGTGCTGACGGTTCTGCTTGGCACGTCGCTGAAATTTGAAGGCAAGTTCATCTTTCAGACCAAGTCTGATGGGCCGGTGGATATGCTGGTCGTGGATTTCCGCACGCCGCGTTCCGTGCGCGCTTATGCGCGCTTTGACGCGGAACGCGTGGCAGAAGCAGTCAATGCCGGGCGGACGCGGCCTGAAGAACTGCTTGGTCGCGGCACGCTCGCCTTTACCGTCGATCAGGGCGCCTATATGCAGCGTTATCAGGGCATCGTCGCGCTTGACGGATCCACGCTGGAGGAGATCGCACGCACTTATTTCCGCCAGTCGGAGCAAATCCCGACGGATCTGAAATTGAGCGTTGCCAAGCTTGTAGAGCGCGGCGCGGATGGCAAGCCGATTGAGCAATGGCGCGCTGGTGGCCTGATCATCCAGTTCCTGCCCGAATCCGAAATGCGCTCGCGCCTGCCCGATCTTCCGGGCGGCGACGGCGACGAAAACGAACCGGTGCTCGACCCGGATGACGATGGCTGGGATGAGGCGCGTTCGCTGGTGGGTACGATCGAAAGCTCAGAACTGACCGACCCGCAGGTCGGGGCGGAACGCCTGCTCTATCGCCTTTTTCATGAGCGCGGTGTGCGTGTTTATGAATCGGTGCCGATTCTGGCGGAATGTTCCTGCTCGCGCGACAAAATCAAGAGCGTGCTCTCGGGCTTTAGCGCTGAGGAAATCCGGGACAGCATTGAGGATGGCAAGATTGCCGTCACCTGCGAATTCTGCTCGAAACATTACGAGTTTGACCCGGCACAATTTGCCAGGGACTAATCGGACGATTAATTCAGCGTCCGCCGTGTTTCTGGAATATCCAGCGAAAAAGCTGGAATGTCGATCTCGAAAGCACCGCCGCTGGCACCTTGCATCTGATAGCGCCCGACCATGACGCCAGACGTTGTGGTCAGTGGGCAGCCGGATGAATATTGAAATGAATCGCCGGGATCGAGCGTCGGCTGTTCGCCGACGACGCCCGGCCCTTCGACTTCCTCGACATGCCCGTTGGCGTCGGTAATCTGCCAATAGCGGGAACGCAATTGCACGGTTTCGGCGGAATTATTGGCGATGGTAATACGATAGCCCCAGACATAGCGATTCTCTTCCGGCTCGGACTGGTCTTCCAGATAGAAAGGTTCAGCCGTTACCTCGATCCCCCGCGTTACCGCTCTATACATATGCACCCGCCTTTAAATCGCGTTTTATGACAATCCACCTATCGCCAAACTTGGTGTCGGGGTCAATCTGTCAGATATCTGCGATCTTACAGTACCCCCGAAAAGGGGCGGTTGCCGGAGCGCCCCGGCAATCGCGAGGTTTTATCAGCGTGTAGCCTTCAGTGCTTCCTCAAAATCCTCAACCAGGTCATCCGTATCTTCCAGACCGACCGAGATGCGCAGCAGCCCATCGGAAATGCCCAGTTCGGCGCGTGCTTCATCGGTGAGGCTCTTATGCGTCGTC
The DNA here is from genome assembly GCF_019100495.1 of Falsochrobactrum tianjinense. GTDB lineage: Bacteria > Pseudomonadota > Alphaproteobacteria > Rhizobiales > Rhizobiaceae > Brucella > Brucella tianjinense. The sequence goes on from NZ_JAHRVA010000001.1 coordinate 606,445, forward strand.
GTGGCCGGATGGGTAATCAGGCTCTTGGTGTCGCCCAGATTATTGGTGATGCTGAAGACTTCAAGTCCGTTCTGGAACTTGAACGCCGCTTCCTTGCCGCCTTCCAGTTCCAACGCGATCAGGGTCGATCCGCCGCTCATCTGCTTTGCAATGATGTCTGCCTGCGGATGGTCGGCGCGTCCGGGAAAGATCACGCGCTTCACGCCCGGCTTGCCTGCGAGGAAATCGGCCAGTGCTGCCGCCGATTGCGTCTGCTGGCGCACGCGCACCGAAAGCGTCTCCAGACCCTTGAGCATGATCCACGCATTGAAAGGGCTCAGTCCCGGCCCGGTATGGCGGAAATATTCCTGCAAGGTGCCTTCGATCCATTCGCGGTCAGAAAGCACCACGCCGCCAAGACAGCGGCCCTGTCCGTCAATATGCTTGGTTGCCGAATAGACGACGATATGCGCGCCAAGCTCCAGCGGTTTCTGGAACAGCGGCGTCGCGAACACATTGTCGACGATCAGCTTCGCTCCTGCTTCATTTGCGATCTGCGCAACAGCGGCGATGTCGATGATTTCCAGCGTCGGGTTCGACGGGCTTTCAAGGAACATGACCTTGGTGTTTGGACGGACGGCGGCTTTCCAGTTCTCGGTGTTGGAACCGTCGATGATCGAGATTTCAACACCATATTTAGGCAGGATAGTCTCGACGATATAGCGGCAGGAGCCGAAGACGGCGCGCGCGGAAATCACATGATCGCCCGCCTGCACCTGGCACAATATGGCGGCGGCGACCGCAGCCATGCCCGACGCCGTGGCACGGGCTTCTTCCGCTCCTTCAAGCACGCACATGCGCTTTTCGAACATGTCGGTGGTCGGATTGGCATAGCGCGAATAGATGAACCCCGGATCTTCGCCATTAAAGCGCGCTTCGGCGGCTTCTGCTGATGGATAAAGAAAGCCCTGTGTCAGAAACAGGGCTTCGGACATTTCGGCGAAACCCGAGCGCAGCGATCCGGCATGGACGAGTTCGGTTGCGGGGCGGAATTTGCGGGTAGTCTTGTTCGTCATTTTTCCAACCTGTCGAAAAGCTGGTCGGCCGGGGCTGGAAGCCAAGCCTCGGCGGCCAATAAAAAACCGGCCTTGCGAAAACGCAAAAGGCCGGTCACAAACCGCGGCCCTTTTTAGCGAATTCTTTAACGTGGCTGCAAGCCGGCCGGCCAAATCACCACGGAATTTCTTTTCTTTATGCTTCTTGCGTCGAGGCGTCAATGTTTGAAACTGCGACAAACTTGAAAGGAGAGTCCGCTTTCTTGCGGAAAACCTAACAAAGAGGCGCGCAAGCGGCGCGATTGGTGCTAAGAGCAGTCAGTTGTTGAAAAGACCGTGATACGGCAGATGACGGGGTGCAGGCTTGATGGCGCAAAATGAAGCGGGAATTCTGGCGGACGCGGATATTGCCGCACTGTTTGAAGGCGGTTTACTGGCGTCGGCGCGCCCGCTCGATGCTGACCAGATACAGCCCGCCAGCCTCGATCTGCGCCTCGGCGCGAAGGCCTATCGCGTCCGCGCTTCCTTCATGCCTGGCCCCGGAACGCCGGTCATCGATAAGCTCGAGCGCCTCAAACTGCACGAAATTGACCTGGCTGCGGGCGCGGTTCTCGAAACCGGCTGCGTCTATATTGTGCCGCTGCTTGAAAGCCTCGCACTTGCGCCGGAGCTTTCCGCCGCCGCCAATCCGAAAAGCTCGACGGGGCGTCTTGATATTTTCACCCGCGTGATCGTCGATGGCGCGCAGGAATTCGACAAGGTTCCGGCCGGCTATCGAGGTCCGCTCTATCTCGAAGTGAGCCCGCGCACTTTCCCCATCGTCGCGCGCACCGGCTCGCGCTTGTCGCAAATACGTTTCCGCAAGGGCCGCGCGCAGCTTGACGAGGCTCAGCTTGCAGACCTTCATCAGGCCGAAACGCTGGTCGCCTCGGAGCAGCCGAATATTTCCGGCGGCGGCATCGCGCTTTCAGTTGATCTTTCGGGCGCTCTTTCCGGCGGCGAAGACAGGCTGGTCGGCTATCGCGGTAAGCACCATACAAGCGTCATCGATGTCGATAAGCGCGCCGCCCATGATGTGCTCGATTTCTGGGAGCCGATCTATGATCGCGGGGCGCGCGAACTCGTGCTCGACCCGGATGAATTCTATATTCTCGTCTCGCGCGAAGCGGTGCATGTTCCCCCGCTTTATGCGGCTGAAATGACGCCTTTCGACCCGCTGGTGGGCGAGTTCCGTGTGCATTATGCGGGCTTTTTCGACCCGGGCTTCGGCCACAGTGCGGCAGGCGGCACGGGAAGCCGTGCGGTGCTGGAAGTACGCAGCCATGAAGTCCCTTTCATTCTCGAACATGGCCAGATCGTTGGCCGCCTTGTCTATGAGCATATGCTTAATCGACCGAAAGCGCTTTACGGCATTGATTTAGGTTCCAACTATCAGGCGCAGCGATTGAAGCTCTCCAAGCATTTCAGGTGATTGCGTTCCTCCCGCCCTCGACCCTATAAAGGGATGGTGGAGGAGGCCGCTAGAGTGACGAATGCAATCCAGCTACGATCAGGAACAAGAGCGGAAGGCGCCAGCGATGCGCCGCACCGCCTGTCGGTCGGTATTGTGGCGCTTCCGGGTTTCACGCTGACGGCGCTCAGCCTGTTTCTCGATCCTTTCCGTCTGGCGGCGGACGATCGCGACAAGAGCCGGCAGATACGCTGCGGCTGGAAAATCTGCACCCTTTCGGGCGATCCGGTCACGTCGAGTTCCGGCATGGTGATCGAACCGACCGCACCTATTGGCGAGCTTGATGAATGCGACTATGTGGCCATTGTTGGCGGCATACTTGGCCAGTACCGTCCGCGTCAGCAAACGCTGATTGATCTCATCAGGCGTGCCGACCGGCGCGACCAGTCGGTAGTCGGCCTTTGCACTGCGGCTTTTCTTCTGGCGGAAGGCGGCTTGCTGGATGACCGCAACTGTTGCGTAAGCTGGTTTCATCGCGACGATTTTGTCGAAATGTTTGACGGATATACCGCTGATACGACCAGTCTTTTTCACCGCAGCGGGCGGCATTATACTTGCGCGGGCGGCTTGGGCGCGGCCTCGCTTGCTCTTTCGATCATCCAGAATGAAATTTCCGAGGAACTGGCGCGCAAGAGCGCTTCGATCCTGATGTTTCCCTATGAGCTGGTGCGCTCGGAACAGCCGGCTCTAAGCTTCAACGGCATCCGCTCGCCCATGATCCGCAAGGCGATCCGCATTTTTGAGGAAACGCTGGAAGATCCGGTGCCGATGATCGATGTGGCCCGCAGGCTGGGCATTTCCGTGCGGCAGATGGAACGCGGCTTCAGGATGACGCTCGGACGCACCGCTTTCGAGGTGCGCGAGGAATTGCGGGTGAAAAAGGCGCGCGAACTGTTGTCGGAAACCGCCCTTTCCCTGCTGGAAGTCGCAGTTGCGAGCGGCTTTACTGATACGCGCAGCATGAACCGTTCCTTTGTGCGCCAGAGACAGAAAGCGCCGCGCGAATATCGCAGGCATGGCTGATTTTGAATAAAGCGTGTTGCGAAGCCTGCGATGACGCCTTATTTCTGCACCATGGTTCTGCCGGTCCGGCAGGCAGGAGAAGCAGGAGATTTGCATGGCTGATGGTGTGAACCGTTTTCTGGGCGATACGCCGGGGCGCGTTATACTCAAACTGGTGCTGATCTCGCTCGTCGTGGGCGTGATGATGAGCGCTTTCCACTGGACGCCCTACGATATTTTGTGGGCTATCCGCGATTTCTTCCTGCGCCTGTGGAATATGGGCTTTTCGGCCATCGCCCGCTTTGCCGATTATCTCATTCTCGGTGCGGCGGTCGTCATTCCTGCCTTTATTTTGCTCCGTATCCTCAGTTACCGGAAATAACCCTTTCCGTAATCTCGAAGATATATTCAGGCAATGCAGCAAGACGACAAATTCATTCCTTCCCGGCGCAGCTTTCTGACCTTCGCCGGGGCCGCGCTCGCAATTTCGGCTTTGCCGCCAGCATTTGCGCAGGCCGCGGTCGAGGTCGATCCCACCGAACTGTTCAACCAGATCCGCAAGGCCCATGGTCTGCCTTTGATGGCGACCAACAGCAGACTTGAGCAGGCAGCACTTTATCAGGCCCGGCGCATGGCGGGGCATGGCAAGGTCAGCCATTCTGTGGGCTGGGGCAATGGTTTTGTGGCGCGTCTCAAGAAGGCGGGCATTCGCGGTCCGGCTGCGGAAAATGTCGCGTCCGGCCAGACCGATACCAGAGCGGTTTTCGATGCGTGGATGAACTCTCCCGGCCATCGCAAGAATATGCTTGACCCGATCTTCGCCCATTACGGCCTCGCCTGGGCCACGCCGGAAAGCAATCCGCGCTATATTTATTGGGCCATGATGCTGGGCCTGTAACTGGACCCGTAACCGGGTGTGTAGAGCCTGCTGACAGAATGATGTCAGGAGCTGCGGTAATAACGCGGTCGAATTTTCTGTTGTTTTGACTGGTTCCAGAGTAGAAGCTTCGCGCAGGCAATCTTTGAACAATGAGGCGGCAGAATGGATCAGGCGCTTTACGGCACTGGAGCGGTTTCGAGACCGTTTGAAGTGACCCATCGCATGGTGATGATGATCGCCGTGCCGATGACGCTTGCCGCCGTCACCACGCCGCTGCTCGGCCTTGTCGATATGGGCGTGGTCGGCCAGATGGGGCAGGCCGAACTGATCGGCGGCCTTGCGATTGGCGCGCTGGTATTCGATTTCCTGCTCACCATGTTCAGCTTCCTGCGTTCCGGCACGACCGGCCTTGTGGCGCAGGCTGTGGGCGCAGAGGATGCCGCCGAAGAACAGGCGATATTCTGGCGCGCCATCATCATTGCGGTTCTGGCTGGCTGCACGATGATCTTGTGCCTGCCGCTCATTCTGGCCATCGCCTCGGATTTCATCCACCCCACGCCCGCAACGCAGGATGCAATGGTGACTTATGTTTCCATCCGTATGCTGTCGGCACCGGTGGCGCTCATCAATTATTCGGTTCTTGGTCTGTTGCTCGGGCGAGGGCAGGGCGTTCTCGGACTGAGCCTTCAGGTGCTTCTCAACGGCATCAATATCGTGCTGTGCATCTTGCTGGGGCTTGAGCTTGGCTGGGGCGTGGCAGGCGTGGCATGGGCCACGGTCACGGGCGAGACGGTCGCGGCCATCGTGGGGCTTTCGCTTGTCGTCAGGCATTTTTACAAGGTCGCAGGCCACCCCGACCGCAGGCGCATTTTCCACAAAGCGGGCATCCTGCGCATGATCGCAATCAATCGCGACATCATGATCCGCTCGATCCTGCTTCTGACGGCCTTCGCCTTCTTCACCCGTGCCGGGTCTGATCTGGGCCCGGTGGCGCTGGCGGCAAATGCGGTTTTGTTGAACTTCTTCCTCGTCTGCGGCTTTTTCCTCGATGGCATGGCAGCAGCAGTCGAACAGATTGTGGGCCGTTCCATCGGTGCGCGCTACAGCCCCGCCTTCGTGCGCGGGGCCAAACTTACCTTCGTCTGGGGGTTGGGGATGGCCGGCATCGTTGCCCTGCTTTTGCTGGTATTCGGCGATGCGATCATCGGCCTGCTTTCCAAGGCGCAGGATGTGCGCATCGAGGCCGTCAAATATCTGCCATGGGCAGCGCTTACGGGGATAACCGGCTTGCTGGCCTTCCATATGGATGGGGTCTATATCGGGGCCACCTGGTCGCGCGACATGCGCAACATGATGTTCCTGTCGCTCGCCTTCTTTCTGGCCGTGCTTTATGCGTTGAAGCCCGCAATGGGCAATCACGGGCTTTGGCTGGCGCTCAACCTGTTTCTGTCGATCCGGGGCTTCACGCTTCTGGCAATATTGCCGCGCCGCTATCGTGCGCAATTTCCGTCATAATATCAAAGCGTCGATCTGACGGGATCAGATCGGCGCTTCACACTTTTCGGGCCGCGCTTATCAATCCGGCAGGCGACGCGCGGCCCAGTCCTTGGTCTCGCGGTCGCGCAGCGCGGCGATGGTGTCGACGCCCTCGCGCTTGACGGCATCCGACAATCCGCGCAGGATTTGTGCGGCCAGACCCGGCCCGCGATAGATCATGCCGGTATAAAGCTGCACCAGATCGGCTCCTGCCTTGATCTTGGTCAGTGCCGTATCGGCGCTGTCGATGCCGCCTACGCCGATCAGCGGCATGGCGGGTCCGACGCGTTCGCGCATGCGGGCGAGAATAACGGTCGAGCGCTCGAAAAGCGGCGCGCCGGAAAGCCCACCGGTCTCTTGGCGGTTTTCGGTGCTCTTCAGGGCCGTGCGCGCAAGCGTTGTATTGGAAACGATGATGCCATCGAGCTTCTGCGCCAAAGCTTCCGTCGCAATATCATCAAGTTCCTCATCGGCAAGATCGGGCGCGATCTTGAGAAAGACCGGGCGCTTCAACGTGCATTTGCTTCCCTCTTCGTTACGTGCTTCCAGCACGCGAGCGAGAAGCTCGTGCAGGGCCTCGCGCGACTGAAGATTGCGCAATCCCGGCGTATTGGGTGAGGAAATATTAACGGTGAAATAACGCGCGAGCTGATAGAAGCGGCGGATACCGGTCACATAATCGGCAACACGATCTTCCGCATCCTTGTTGGCACCGATATTGACGCCGACAATGCCGCTTTTGCCTACGCGCTGCGACAGCCGCTTGAATACGGCCTCATGGCCCTCATTGTTGAAGCCAAGGCGATTGATGACAGCGAGGTCATCGACCAGACGAAAAACGCGCGGACGCGGATTGCCGCTTTGCGGGCGCGGCGTGACGGTGCCGACTTCCGTAAAACCGAAGCCTAGCCTCAAAAGCGCATCCGGCACTTCGGCATTCTTGTCATACCCCGCCGCCATGCCGAGTGGATTGGGAAATTGTAGTCCCGCTACCTTTACCGAAAGAGCAGGGTCGTTTTTCTTGCTGCATGCGACGATACCGGTTTTCAGTCCGGCGATGGACAGGCCGTGGGCCTGCTCGGCATCGAGCGAGAACAGGGCTCGCCGCCCGAAAAGCTCAAAAAGTCCGCTCATTTGTCCTCAAGCTCCGGAAAAACATGGAGACCGTTTCCATCGAGCGGCAAAGGCTCGACCTTGACAACTGCTGTCATTGGCAGGGTTGCATAAAGATGCGGAAAAAGCGCCCCGCCGCGCGAGACCTCGTATTTCAGCTTGTCGCCGAGCGCATTCGCGTCGACGCTGACAAGCAGCAAATCCGTCTGGCGTGCAAAATGCCTCGCGGCTGTTTCGCGTACCTGTTCCATAGTGGAAAGATGGATATAGCCATCGGCAATATCAACTGGTGCACCGTCGAACGTGCCTGCCCTTTCCGCTTGCGCCCAGAGATCGCGGGGGACGATCTTGTAAATGGTCGTTTTGCTCATGGCTGCTCTCTAGACCGAATTTATTCAGAAATCAAAGCATGGAGTGTTCGTTTTTCTGCATAGCTGCCATATGATGAGGGATAGCAAATGAGGAGATTGAACCATGTCTGGTAAAATAGCGCCGCTTATTGGCGCTCTGGCGGTGATTTCCCTGCTCGGCACGGGCTTTGGAGCAAGCAGCGTCGATGCGCAGGAAGCGGGCCGTTATCGCCTCGAAAAGACCGAAACCGGCTATGTCCGGCTCGATACCCGTACGGGTGCGCTTTCGGTGTGCAACGAGCAGCAGGCGCAGCTTGTCTGCAAGATGGCGACCGAAGACCGGGAGGCTTATGAAAATGACATTTCCGGCTTGCAGGTTCGCGTGAAAAAGCTTGAGGACAAGGTTGCAGCCCTTGAAAAAAGTGGTTCGCCTGCCGCCTCGACCCTGCCCACGGAGGACGAATTCGAGAAATCCATGAGCTATATGGAGCGCTTCATGCGCCGCTTCATGGATATTGCCCGCAGCTTCGACCGGGAAACGGAAAAGCCGGAACCGGATACCGCTCCGGGCCGCACCTGATGCGGTATTCCCTATAGGCAGATGAGGAGGGGGGCGGTCGGCGATGCAGGGCTGGGGAATCATTGGCGCCGCCTTTTTATATTTGTTGCTGCTTTTCGCCGTGGCGAGTATCGGCGATCGGCGCGCCGCGCGCTGGAACAGTTCGCCGCGCCCCTATATCTATGCGCTCAGCCTTGCCGTTTATTGCACGTCGTGGACCTTCTTCGGCTCGGTTGGCCTTTCGGCACAGCGTGGGCTTGAGTTTCTCGGTATTTATATCGGTCCAATCCTCGTATTCACGCTTGGCAACCGTCTGCTGCGCCATATCGTGCGGCTCGCGAAAGCCGAGCATATCACCTCAGTTGCCGATTTTCTTGCCGTCCGTTATGGCAAGAGCTTCGGAGTAGCTTCGCTGGCGACATGTATCGCGGTTGTCGGTTCGATTCCCTATATCTCGCTGCAACTCAAGGCCGTATCGGGCAGTGTCGGCCTCGTCATGGATTATTATGGCGCGTCCCTCGATCCCTCAATCTTCCTTTTTGGAGATATTTCCCTGCCCGTAGCCGGTGTGCTTGCCGTCTTCGCGATCCTGTTTGGCACGCGCCACACCGATGCCACCGAACACCAGAACGGCCTCATTCTGGCAGTCGGGTTGGAATCGGTCATCAAGCTTTGCGCTTTTCTTGCGGTCGGTTTCGCCTGCACCTTTTTCCTGTTCGGCACACCAGTGCAGCTTGTCGAACAAATTATGCAATCGCCTGAAGCGCTGGAAGCCTTCCACTACGAAACCTCGATCGGCACATGGATTGTCCATACGGCGCTCAGCGCTTCGGCTATCCTCATGCTGCCACGCCAGTTTCATGTTACAGTCGTGGAAAGCCGGGGCGAAAAGGAACTGCGCACCGCCTCATGGCTGTTCCCGCTCTATCTGATCCTCATCAATATTTTCGTTTTCCCGATTGCGCTGATTGGCGTGATGACGCTTGGAGACAGCGTGAGCGGCGATCTCTACGTGCTGGCCCTGCCGTTATCGGCCAATGCGCACTGGCTGGCGCTGATCGCGTTCCTCGGCGGGCTGTCTGCTGCGACCGCCATGGTGATTGTTGCCTGCGTGGCGCTGTCGATCATGATTTCCAACCATCTGCTCCTGCCGCTCATCATCCGGCAACTGGCGATACGCCACCCCGCCCAGCAGCGCGATCTCATCGAGATCATCCTCAATACAAGACGCGTGACCATCATCGCCATTCTTGCGGTGGCCTTTGCCTATTACCGCATGACGTCGAACAATATTCATCTCGCGTCCATCGGCCTGGTGTCCTTTGCGGCTATCGCGCAATTCGTCCCGGCTTTTCTCGGCGGCCTGTTCTGGCGCAATGCCAACGGGCGTGGCGCGATGCTGGGCTTGTCCGCCGGGTTTCTCATTTGGGCCTACACGCTGCTTTTACCGACTGTGGCCCCTGACGATGCCGCCATCCTGCGCGAGGGCTTTCTCGGCTTCACGGCGCTGCGACCCGAAGCGCTTTTCGGCACCAGAGCGCTGCCGCTGACCAATGGCGTGATCTGGAGCCTCGCCGCCAACACGCTGTTTTATATACTGGGTTCGCTCTCGCGCGCTTCGACCCCGTTGGAACGCATTCAGGCCAGCATCTTCCTGCCGCGTTATTTCATTGCCGCGCCAGCCTTGAAGCGCTTTCGCACCACGGTCACGGTCGCCGAACTGAAAGCCACCATGGCGCGCTATCTTGGTGCGGAACGTGTCGAACGGGCGTTGTGTCGCTTCGAGGATCGCGAGCAGCGCCGCCTTGAGCCGGGCACTACCGTCGATACGCCGTTGATCCGCTATGCTGAGCAATTGCTGGGAACTGCTGTCGGCTCGTCTTCGGCGCGGCTTGTCCTCACGCTGCTTCTGCAGCGCAACGATGCCTCCGCGCGCGGTGCGCGCCAGCTGCTCGACGATGCTTCGGTCGCGCTGCAACAAAATCGCGATCTGTTGCAGATTGCGCTCGATCAGATGGATCAGGGCATTACCGTGCTTGATAAGGATCTGCGTCTCACCTGCTGGAACAGGCAGTTTGGTACACTGTTCGACCTTCCCGATGAAGTGGTGCAGGTGGGAATTCCGATTTCGGAAATTATCGAGTATCTGGCGCAGCGAGGCGATCTTGGGCAGGCGCAGAACATTGCTATCCGCTCGGTTGCGGCCATACGCCAGCCATGGCGCATGACATTCAGATCAACGGGTAGGATTCTGGAGATCAACTCCAATGCTATGCCCGAAGGCGGGCTGGTTACGACCTATACCGACATTACTGCCGAGGTTCAGGCCAGTATCATGCGCCAGAAGGCGGCCGAAATGCTCGAACAGCGCGTGGCCGACCGCACGGCGGAATTGACCGATGTGAATCGCAAGCTTGCCAAGGCGCAGATCGTCGCTGAAGAGGCCAATCTGGGTAAGACGCGCTTTCTGGCAGCGGCGGGACACGATATTCTGCAACCGCTCAATGCCGCGCGCCTTTACAGCACTGCTCTTGCCGAAAAGCTCGGCCGCTCGCAAACGAGCGAGCTTGCGCGCAATATCGATTCCTCCCTGGAAGCCGTGGAAGCAATTCTCGGCATGGTTCTCGATATATCGCGGCTCGATACGGGCGCTCTGAAACCGGACGTGTCAGTTTTCCGTCTCGACCGGCTGCTAAAACAGATCGCTACCGACTTCACCCCGCTTGCTCGCAAGAAGGGGCTAAAGCTGCGCGTTGTTCCCTCAAGCGTTGTCGTGAAGACCGACCGCAACATGCTGCGACGCCTTATCCAGAATCTGGTGTCCAATTCGATCAAATACAGCCGCGAAGGCGGCGTTCTGCTGGGCGTGCGGCGCAAGGGCGAATTCGTGGAACTGCAAGTGCTCGATACGGGTATCGGCATTGCGTCGCAAAAATTCAAACTGGTCTTCCGTGAATTCACGCGGCTCGATGAAGGCATACGCGAGGCGGAGGGCCTCGGGCTGGGCCTTTCCATTGTGGACCGCATCGCGCGGGTTCTGTCCCTGCCGCTGACATTATCGTCGATTCCCGGAAAGGGTAGTATCTTCACGTTGCGTATTCCGGTTAGCACAGCGCTTGTATCGGCGGAAGAATTCAAAAGCCACCAGACCTCGCGACCGGCTTTGGAACTGACGGGGCTGGATGTCCTGTGCATCGATAACGATGTTATGATTCTGGCAGGCATGGACACGCTGCTGACGAGTTGGGGCTGCAAGGTCGCAACCTTTGGCGGCGGCTCAGGGGTGAAGACATTCTGCGCGAGCCGGGAGGCGCCGCCCGATATCATCATAGCCGACTATCACCTCGTCAATGAAAACGGGCTGGATATGATCGGCTTTGCGCGCGAGAGCTTCGCCACCGAGATCCCCGCCATCCTTCTGACCGCCGATCGCTCGAAGGAAGTGCGCCAGCGTGCGGAAGAGGAGAATGTGACCGTCTTGCGCAAGCCTTTACGCCCGGCTGCACTGCGTACGCTCCTCTCTCAGGTCTATCACCAGCAAGAAGGGTGTGAAGCCCGATCTAACTAAGCCCTAACCGGCATCCGCCGTCAGGGCCTCATTTCCGATCCGTGACAGGAGAATAACGGCTTGCGTGCGGCTATCGACGCCGAGCTTTTGCAAAACCGCCGAGACATGCGCCTTCACGGTCGCTTCCGAAACCCCCAGCTCATAGGCGACTTGCTTGTTGAGCAGGCCGTCGGCGAGCATGGTCAGCACGCGGCCCTGCTGCGGTGTAAGAGTTCTGATCCGTGTGATCAGTGCCTCGATTTCGGGGTCATGCGCATGATCGAGATCGATATCGGACGCGACCCATATCTCGCCCGCAAGCACTGCACGAACTGCTTCGTCGATGATCTCCATGCTGGCCGACTTGGAAATGAAGCCCGATGCGCCCAGCTTGATTGCATGGCGGATCGTTGCGGCATCGTCGGTAGCCGAAATGATAATCGTGGGTAGCGCCGGTTGCAGCGCCTTGAGCGTGACAAGTCCAGACAGTCCGGTGCCGCCGGGCATTGTCAGGTCGAGTAGCAGAAGGTCGATATCATCCCGTTCCCCGACCAGCTTCTTCACGGCGCCGAAATCTCCAGCTTCGATGATTTCGGCAGCTTCCGGCTGGCCGGAAAGAACCTGCCGCAATGCACCCCTGAACAGCGGATGATCGTCAGCTATGATGAAACGCATGTTCCTCCCGCGCCATTTTGAATGGTCCTCCTCTGATATATCAACCTTATCGTTTTATGCCGATTTTCGACTTGGGCAAACAAAAATTGCATAATCATCGGTTTCCATTTTTTTCCTCGCCGCCATCTGGCCGCATTATGTGCTAGATTTATTTTGACAAAATGCAACAACGGCTCCCTCTGCATGGGAAACAAAAAAGGCAGTCCATGACCCGCAATACGCTTTATCCGGAAATTCAGCCCTTCAATGAAGAGATGCTCCAGGTTTCGTCGCTGCATCATATTTATGTTGAGCAATGCGGCAATCCGGATGGCAAGCCGGTCATCATGATTCACGGCGGTCCCGGCGGCGGCATTACCCCCGCTATGCGCCGCCTGCATGATCCAGAGCGCTATCGCATCATCCTGTTCGACCAGCGCGGCTGCGGACGTTCGACGCCGCATGCGGAACTGCGCGAGAACACCACTTGGGACCTGGTCGCCGATATGGAGCATATCCGTGCGCATCTGGGCATCGACAAGTGGCAGGTCTTTGGCGGTTCGTGGGGCTCGACACTTGGTCTGGCATACGCGCAGACTCATCCCGAGCATGTGGCCGAGCTGGTGCTGCGCGGTATTTTCATGATCCGCCGTTTCGAAGTGGACTGGATGTATTCCAACGGTGCGAGCATCGTCTTCCCCGATTATTTCGAGGCTTATCAGGATCATATTCCGGAAGCCGAGCGTGGCGACATGATCGCCGCTTACTACAAGCGCCTGACCGACCCCGACCCGCAGGTGCAGCTTGAAGCGGCCCGCCGCTGGGCGCGCTGGGAAGGCTCGGTGCTGTCGATTGAACCCGACCCGGCACGCGTTGATGCTTTTGGCGAGGATCTTTATGCAGTGGCTTTCGCGCGCATCGAATGCCATTATTTCCAGAATCGGGGCTTTCTTGAAGCCGATGACCAGCTTTTGCGCAATGTCGAGCGTATAAGGCATATTCCAGGCGTGATCGTGCATGGCCGCTACGATATGTGCACGCCGTTCATCAATGCATGGCAATTGAAGAAGATGTGGCCAGAGGCCGATCTTAAAATAGTCGAGGACAGCGGCCATGCCGTCACCGAGCCGGGCATCACTCATGAGTTGATCGAGGCGACGAAGCGTTTTGCTGGTTAAAGTCCCTTCGCTCGCCCTATTCTGATCGAATCTGACGAAATGCACTGTTTATCGGTGCATTTTTCGTCATTTATCTTTTCTTTGGTTATTTTCGCCTACAAACTGTTAAATGGCCAATTGCAATCGGCGTCGATTGCGATTGGCTATCGTCGGAACTTCATTTGGCGAACCTTAAACCAAAGCGGAGACGGCCCGGTTTATCGTTCGCGTTCGAGAGGGATACAGGCTAATGTTGAAAGAATTCAAGGAATTCGCCCTGAAGGGCAATATGGTCGATCTGGCTATTGGTGTCATCATCGGCGGCGCTTTCGGGGCCCTCGTCAATTCCATCGTCAACGATATTATCATGCCGATCATCGGATTGATCACCGGCGGCATCGATTTCTCCAACATGTTCATCCAGCTTGCGGGCGCTCCGCAGTCCACGCTGGACACTGCCCGTGAAGCTGGTGCAACCATTGCCTATGGCAACTTCATTACGCTTCTGATTAATTTCCTCATCATCGCCTGGGTGCTGTTTCTGGTGGTCAAGGCCATGAACAGGATGAAGCGGAAGGAAGAGGCGAAGCCCGCGCCGGAAGCGCCGCGCGAGGAAGTTCTGCTTACCGAGATCCGCGATCTTCTGGCGCAGAAGAAAGCCTGATCCATTTGTTCCGGATCATTTCCTGAACTGCATTGCAGCGGAGCCCTCGTGGCTCCGCTTTTGTTTGATTCATCAGGAAAGATGATCGGATCATCACAAAATGCTACGTGATTTCATCATTGTGCATTGCTAAGCAGTCATTACAGAAACGCATTCGGAGGGGAGCAAAAATGACGCTTATCGCCAATCTTCGCCGTGAGGCGGCTCAGTCGCCGGAAAGTGGCATCGTGGCTGTCTTCAACCATGGTCGCGGAAAGCCTGGCCTCATTCCGCTTTGGGTTGGCGAGGGCGACCTGCCGACGCCGGACTTTATTAGCCAGGCGGCGAGCAAGGGCATTGCCGATGGCGAAACCTTCTATACCTGGCAGGCGGGCATTCCCGAATTGCGCGAGGCGCTAGCCCGTTATCATGCGCGTCACTTTGCAATGCCTTTGCAGCCCGAAAATTTTTATGTCACAGGCTCGGGCATGCATGCCATAGAAATGGCATTGCGCGCGACGACCGGGGCAGGCGAGGAGACGATCTATCTTTCGCCCGCCTGGCCGAATTTTGTCGGTGCGGCCGGGCTCGCGGGCGTTATTCCGGTGCCGGTTCAGCTTGAATTTGGTGCGAATGGCTGGACGCTCGATCCAGAAAAAATAGCCAGCGCCGTTACGCCGCACACGCGTTCATTGTTCATCAATACGCCATCCAATCCGACAGGCTGGACTGCCGACCACGAAATGTTGCGTTTCATTCTCGATCTGGCGCGGGAGAAAGGTTTGTGGATCATCGCCGATGAGATTTACAGCCATTTCCATTATAGCGGTGGCCGTGCACCGTCCTTCATGGATATCATGGAGCCGGACGACCGCATCATTTTCGTCAATTCCTTTTCCAAGAATTGGGCGATGACCGGCTGGCGGATTGGGTGGATGACAGTACATCCGTCGCTCGGACCTGTTGTTGAAAACATGATCCAATATTCCAATTCCGGCGTGGCACAATTCATGCAGCGCGGCGCGGTCGCAGCTCTTGATGAGGGTGACGGTTTCATCGCCATGCAGGTTGAACGCGCGCGTTCGACGCGCGACCGTTTGTGCGCCGCCTTGCAAGGCACAGGAAAAGTGCGCCTGACGCCGCCGCAGGGCGCATTCTATCTGTTTTTCGGTGTTGAAGGCGTAACGGATTCAGTAAGAGCCGCTATCAACATGGTTGACAATGCCAATGTCGGCCTCGCTCCGGGCAGCGCCTTTGGCGCAGGTGGCGAAGGCTTCTTCCGCTTGTGCTTCGGCCGTGATCCGCAGCAGATTGATGAAGCCGCCGCGCGGCTGGTCGAATGGATCGATAGGAACTAAAGCATTTCCAGCAAAAGTGGGGCTGATTTTGCGTTAGGGTAATGCGACAAAGAAAGAGTTCAAATGAAAAGGCCGGTGAAAACCGGCCTTTTCATTGGCTATATTGAGCTTTTTTAACCGCCCGCCTTGGAAACCATTAGCGGAACGATGTGGTCGGAATTAGCAGCTTGAGGCGCATCCGGCTCGGCAAAAGGAATGCCCAGCTCGTTCCAAACTTCGATCAGCGCATCCTTGAGACCATCAATCAAGGCGTCGTCATGCAATGGCGACGGCGTGATGCGCAGGCGTTCGGTGCCTCGCGGCACGGTCGGATAATTGATTGGCTGGATATAGATGCCGTGCACGTTCAGCAGGCGGTCGCTGGCTTTCTTGCACAGTTCCGGATCGCCAACCAGTATAGGCACGATATGGGTTTCCGACGGCATAACCGGGAAACCGGCGGCGGAAAGCACATCCTTGGCGCGCTGCGCCTGACGTTGCTGGCCTTCGCGCTCCACCTGCGAAACCTTCAGGTGACGGATTGCAGCCGTCGCTGAAGCGGCAACCGCTGGAGGCAGCGAGGTGGTGAAGATGAAGCCCGGCGCATAGGAGCGCACAGCGTCGATAATGGCGCGCGAACCCGTAATATAGCCGCCCAGCGCGCCGAATGCCTTGGCCAGGGTGCCTTCGATGATATCGATGCGATCAGCAAGGCCGTCGCGTTCGGTAATGCCGCCGCCGCGCGCACCATACATGCCGACTGCATGGACTTCATCGATATAGGTCATGGCGTTGTATTTGTCGGCCAGATCGACGATCTGTTCGATAGGCGCAATGTCGCCATCCATCGAATAGACGGACTCGAAAACGATCAGCTTGGCGCGGGAGCGGTCGGCAGCTTTGAGCAGTTGCTCCAGATGCTCGACATCATTATGGCGAAAAATTTTCTTCTCCGTGCCCGAACGGCGCACGCCCTCGATCATCGAGGCATGATTGAGTTCGTCGGAAAGAATGAGACAATTGGGCAGCAGGCGTCCGATGGTCGAGATCGATGCTTCATTGGAAACGAAGCCCGAAGTGAAGACCAGTCCTGCTTCCTTGCCATGCAGATCGGCAAGCTCGGCCTCCAGCTCCACCAGCGGATGGCTGTTGCCCGAAATATTGCGGGTGCCGCCGGCGCCCGAACCCGCACTCTGCGCCGTGTCGCACATGGCATTGATGACATCGGGATGGTGGCCCATGCCCAGATAGTCATTCGAGCACCATACGGTAATCTCTTGGGCGACGCCATTATTGCGCCAAGTGGCTTGGGGGAAACGTCCGACGATGCGTTCGAGATCAGCAAAAACGCGGTAACGCTTTTCAGCGTGCAACTGATCGATCGCGTCTTCAAAAAAACGACGATAGTCCATTATGCGCTCCTTGTCTTTTTTTAGTAGCGCTTTTGGTTCTGTGCGTCCATTGCGCAATGGTGGGCAATTTGCCACGCTTTTGCAAGGCTGCATTGTTCCAGATCAATGGGATGGCTGATTTTCAGCGTGTCATCAGCCGGACGACGAATTTTGGCGGCAGATCGCGGCGGCGAACATAGACGCGTGGCATGCCGAACGGGTCGTCGCTCGCCCGTGCTCGCCCGCGCACTGTAGTGGTGGCGGTTTCAAAACCGGCCTCGCGGCACATCTCGCGGTGGACCGGGAGATTGCCGCCATAGGGATAGGCAAAATTTGTGACTTCAGCCCCCAACATGTCTTCCAGAGCCACTTTCGACTGGACGATCTGCTGCCGCGCTTCGACGTCCGGCACCTCTTCGAGATTGACATGATCGAGCGTATGTGCGCCGACCTCATGGCCAAGCGCTGCCCATTCACGCATTTGCGCAATCGACATGCAGGGTGTCAGCGGCACACCTGCCGCCTGATCCCAGACATTGCTGCCGCCAACCTGGTTGGCAACGAAATAATTGGTGGCGGTGAAGCCATACTCGTCAAGGACGGGCAGGGCGTTTTCATAAACATTGAGAAAACCGTCATCGAAGGTGATGACGGCGACCTTGCCGCTTTTCTCGCCCTTGATATAGGGCATGGCATCGCGCAGGGAGAGGCCGCGATACCCCAGCCGCTTGAGCCAGCCCATCTGGCTGCGAAACTTGTCGGGGTGCACCCACAATCCGCGAAACGGAATCTTCTTGTGCGGCAGTGGCGCAATCTGATGATAGAGAAGAACGGGAACGGCCATCGTTTTCACTTCACTCTGGAGGAAAAGCTGCGTATGCGCATTCGATAGAGGGGGCGCAGGATTTCACGCATCAGCTTGTCGGGGAAGGATTTTTTGATCTGGACTGTGGTGCCGCCCAGTTGCGCCGAGATTTCCCGTACGCCTCCCGGAAGGATGCTAAGCGGTTGCAACCCCGTTACCCAGCGCATCTGGATCATGGTGTCGACCGGGCGATCGAACCGGCTTGTAACATCGAGCAGTTTCCTGGCGGCATCATAGCTCACAAGCTGCGCCACCATACCAAGACCAATGGGATTGGGGATGATGATGCGCACATCCTGGTTGCGAAAGACTTCGCGCCCATGTTCGCGGCCCTCGCGAAAGGCAAAACGGATAAAACCGCCCGGTTCGAGATGATCGAGGGCTGCCCGAAAAGCGCTGCCGAAAACGTCGGTCAGTTCGATATCGTCTTCGATCACGAAACCCGCATCGAGCTTCTGGTCGACGATTGCCTGCCATGCCTTGCGATGCGACAGGAAACAGGCGATCTCGTTCCGGCTCAGTTGAAACGGATAATGCGGCCTGTGCAGCTTGCGCTTGTAGACTTGCGCGATTGTCCCATCGGACAGCGTGCGGCTGTCGATGGCCTCAATCAAGGAAGCTTTCACGGGCAATGCGCAGATAAGCTTCTCCACCTGCGGCGCTCGTTCGCTCGCCCGGCCCAGATGGATGATGAAAGCTTTGACGTTCATGGACAACCGGACGCATAGGAGTAAGGATAAGCCGCAGCGTTTTCCTATATCCGATATGTGCCTGTTTTTAGCAACCCGAACTTCTTAGGGTATATTTCGAAAAGCGCTATTCCAGAATCTGCAACTTGCCTTCCTTTATTCTCGCTTCGATCCACTGGCGTTCTGCCGCCCAATCATGGCGTTTCCACCCCTCCCAGCTAAAGCCGCATATTTTGATGTCCCAATGGGGCTGGGAATATTTGCGCAGAACGAGCCAGATGCCAAAGAAGCCGGTGCTCGGGAACATCTCCTTCATCCGCTCGGAGCCAATGCCCAGTTCTTCGCATACGTCGAAATAGAACTGGGCGGGCATGATGCGGATCTTCTTGCCCGCCTGCCCGAAATAATCGATGGCCTGCACGGTCCAGTCCGCCCTCCGCCCCTTGAGGCGTGAGAGAAAATTGGGGTGATGGTGGAAGCGCTTGATGATGCTGGGATGAAATGCAAACAGGATTTCGGGCGTATTGCGCACGATTTCCGAATTCACAAATGCAGGATCGGAGATCCATTGCTGCATCTGCTTGCTGGATGTCGCCAGCATCAGCATATCTGTCTTGCTGCCGCTCATGCCTATGGAAACACGCGGTTCGTTGAATCGCAGCACGAGATCGGCTCCATCGACCTGTGCAGATAAATCGCGGTTTAGAGGGCCGTTGCCGACGATTACGAGGGTTTTGTTCATCAAAGTTGTTTCGCCTGTCGTGGATAGGCGAAACACATAGAGAGGTAAATTAGGCTATTCTAAGTTAAAAACACCACCCTCTTTCTTGGGGTATGTTTCAGGCGTCCATTTCGTCGTTCAGAGCGTAGCTTCAGATATCGCCGGGATGCTTGAAGCGGATATGGATATCGTCGCTCGCCAGATCGAAGCCGGCATAATTGCGCTGGAAGGCGATAAGTGCATCGTTCACACCTTTGGAATAATCGTCCTCCTGCACATCGATATGATGCCGGTAAATGATCCTGTCGCCTTTGTAAAATATGACCTGACCGTCCATGATGTCCTCCTCTGACAGCCTTTCAGGCAGTATATAAACTGAGATAAGCGAACGGCACCGACTTTCAACCCTTGTGCCCTCTTTATGGCAAGTCGGGCACACGCCAATTCTTAAGCGGTGGCTTATTTGCATAACTGGTATGCGTTATTGACCGTTGCTGAATAATGAGGCCGCAACTACATATCGGTCATCGAGTTCACTCCTCCTCCCAGAACTCGATACGGATACGGCACTCCTCCTCCCAGCCGTATTCAAGATCAGGCCGCGCATCCTCCTCCCGCGCGGCCTTTTTCTTTTTCCGCTTTTCAAAACCTGCTGTTCGTGTTGACACTGCGTTTCCTCATGGCTCCATGGGCAAAGCGCGGCAGCTGCACTATTTCTGGTCCGAGCTTTCGCAAACAGGAGATCAGGCATGACCAGCGGTATTCATCACCTCACACTTGTCACGCGCAAGGTGCAGGCCAATGTCGATTTCTATGTCGGCTTCCTGGGTCTGCGTCTCGTCAAACAGACCGGCGGGTTCGAGGATGCAGAACAGCTTCACCTTTTTTATGGCGACCGCTCCGGCACGCCCGGTTCGCTCATCACCTTTCTTGTATGGGAGGATGGCGCCAGGGGCCGTGTCGGCCACGGACAGGTAAGCGAGATTGCGCTGGCCGTTGACCGCGCCTCTATCGGCTTCTGGCTGGAACGCGCGTTGCGCAATCAGGTGACGTCCGAAGGTCCGGTACAGGAATTCGGCGAGCCGGTGCTGCGGCTGCGCGATCCCGATGGCGTCATCGTCAAGCTGGTAGGCAGCGATCTTGTCGCCAACGACCCGTGGCAGTCGGGCGATATTCCGATGGAACACGCTGTGCGTCGGGTGCGTTCGGCGACTATTCTTTCCGAAGCGCCGGAACAGACAGCCGATTTCATCACCCGCTATTTCGGTTTCAAACCCATCGGCAAGGAAGGCGTGATCGACCGCCTTGTTTCGCAAGCGGGCGATGCCATCGACGTGCGCGACGCAACAGGCTTCTGGCCGGGCATTCCCGGCACTGGCATGTTCGACCATGTCGCTTTCCGTGCGGCTGACAATAAGGCTATCATGCAGGCGGAGAAGGCATTTTCAAAGCTCAATTCCAGTGAAACCAACTTGCACGACCGCAAGTACTTTACTTCGCTCTATGTTCGTGAACCGGGCGGAACCCTGTTCGAGCTTGCAACTGACGGCCCCGGCTTTACCATCGACGAGTCGGTCGAAAAACTGGGTCAGGCCCTGTTCGTACCGCCCGGCAATGAGGGGCAGGAAGCTGGCATTCGCGCAAGGATGCCGCAATTTTCGCTTCCCGGCGAGGAGCGGGTGGTTTACCGCGATCTGCCTTTTGTGCATCGCATCTATCGCCCTGCCGATCCCGACGGCTCCACGCTGGTGCTGCTGCATGGCACGGGTGGCAACGAGAACGATCTCATGCCGCTGGCAAGCATGGTTGCGCCGCGCGCGACGCTTCTTGGCGTGCGCGGGCGCAGCACGGAAGAGGGTACGCAGCGCTGGTTCCGCCGCCTGTCCATGAACCGTTTCGACCAGGCCGATATTCGTTTTGAGGCGGATGCTTTTGAAGCCTTCATGGAAGGAGCCGCCGCGGCCTATGATCTTGATTCCGGACGCATGGTCTTTCTGGGCTATTCCAACGGGGCCAATCTGATTGCGGCTTTTATGCGGCTTCATCCGCATATCGTGCACAAGGCGGTTCTGCTGCGCGGCATTGAGGTTCTTGAAGAGCCGCCGCTGGCCGATCTGTCCGATGCATCGGTGCTGCTGTTGAGCGGGGCGAACGATCTCTACGGCGCATTGGCGGGGCCGCTGGAAAAGGCGCTTGAGGAAGGCAGGGCCGATCTCGATGCAA
Source organism: Falsochrobactrum tianjinense (assembly GCF_019100495.1). GTDB lineage: Bacteria > Pseudomonadota > Alphaproteobacteria > Rhizobiales > Rhizobiaceae > Brucella > Brucella tianjinense. The sequence goes on from NZ_JAHRVA010000001.1 coordinate 627,656, forward strand.
GGCATCTGCCTGTAGGCCATGGGCTGGTTGATGATGATATGCACATCACCCGCGAATGGCTCCGAAGCAAGCTTTGACAAATAAAAGGCCGCCATTATCCACGGCGGCCTTTTGTTATTGAGGGCCAGTCAATCGAGTGGCTTCAGTCCTTTTTCGATCGCATCACGACGTCCTTCGAGGAAGGGCGGCAGCGACAGTCTCTCGCCAAGGCTCTCCAGCGGCTCATCGACGGCAAAGCCGGGACCGTCCGTTGCGATCTCGAACAGGATACCGTTCGGTTCGCGAAAATAGAGCGAGCGGAAGTAATAACGCTCGACCTCGCCGCTTGACGGAATGCGGAAAGCGCGCACCCGGTCGACCCATTCCTGCATGGTTTCCTGATCGGGTGTGCGAAAGGCGACATGATGAACGGCACCCGCGCCCTGACGCGCGGCGGGCAAGTCGGGTTGCACCGCGACATGCAGTTCCGCGCTTGGGCCTCCCGGTCCCATTGCGAAGACATGGACAGGCCCCTCGCCATCGGGCGAGGCATAGTCGCCCACCTCATGCATATTCATCACCTTCTCAAGTACGAGCCGGGTCGGCGCGAGGTCGGGAACGCTCAGCGTGATGGGTCCAAGGCCGCGTATCTGCCTTTCTGCCGGAACAGCGCTTTTGTCCCAATTATGCGCGTCGCCCACACCGCCATCGTCGGTGAGGCGCAGGCGCTGGCCTTCAGGGTCTTCGAAGTCGATAACGGCGCGTCCGGCGATCTCGAAAATCTCGCTGCTTTCGATGCCTTTTTGCCTGAGATGATTGCGCCACCAGTCGAGACTTTCCACGCTGTTCACGCGTAGGCCCGTGCGCGTAACGCTGTGGGTGCCGCGCTGTTCGCGTCCCACCGGCCAATCGAAAAAGGTGATGTCGGTGCCCGGCGATGCCATCCCATCGGCATAAAACAGGTGATAGGCACTGGTGTCGTCCTGATTGACGGTTTTCTTCACCAGCCGCAGGCCGAGCGTTTCGCTATAAAAGCGCCGGTTGGCGGGTGCGTTTGCGGTGATGGCGGTCAGATGATGCAATCCGGTGAGTTGCGGCGTAAGTTTTGAAGTCATAAGAGTGTCTCCTGCGCAAAGACCGATCTGCTTTGCCTTTGAGCCAATATGGTCGAAACAGACACCGGGGAAAGGGCAGTTTAGCGAAACAGTGTGTAACCGGGAAGCCGCAGCCGCGCATGTTTCTGCGCTGATTGATAAATCGGGCTTGGCATCTGCCGCAAGGTAAAGACTATACTCGTCGCGTTGTTTAAATCCATTGCTTGCTGGGAGAAGCCACGTTTTGCGCAACATCTTTCACCGCATTGCCCCAGCATTGCTTGTTGCGCTGTTCATGCTGGCCGGTTGCGCAAGCCGCCCCGAAGGCGTGCTTGTGCCGGTGAGCCAGACGGTGCCGCAGGCGTCGGTGGTGGATTTGCTGGTTGCGACCACCCGCGCGCCTTCCGGTAATCCCGGCACGCTCTTTTCCGGCGAGCGCGACGACGATATCAGCCTGACCGATATTGCGGTTTCCATTCCGCCGGCCAAAAACCGCAAGGTGGGCGAGGTGCAATGGCCCAAAAAGCTGCCGCCTGATCCGACAAAGGACTTCACCACCGTCAAGGTTGTTCCGCTCGACGGCGAGACCGGCGCCACGCGCTGGCTGCATGAACACCTGACCAAGACACGCCGCGCCATGGTCTTTGTCCACGGCTTCAACAATACCTATGAGGATTCGGTCTATCGCTTCGCACAGATTGTTTACGATTCTGGTGCGGATGTTGCGCCCATCATCTTCACATGGCCGTCGCGCGCCAGCATTTTCGATTATAATTACGACAAGGAAAGCACGAATTATTCGCGCGACGCGCTGGAAAAAATATTGCGCCGGATCGCTGCTGATCCGCAGGTCAAGGATATCACCGTCATGGCCCATTCTATGGGAAGCTGGCTGACAGTCGAGGCGCTGCGCCAGATGGCGATCCGTGACGGGCGCGTCAACCCCAAGATCACCGATGTCATTCTGGCCTCGCCCGATCTGGATGTCGACGTGTTCGGCAAGCAATATGCCGCGATGGGCAAGGACCATCCGCGCTTTACGCTGTTTACGTCGCGCGATGACCGCGCGCTGAGCATTTCCCGGCGCATTTCCGGCAATATCGACCGGCTGGGCCAGATCAATCCCTCGGTCGAGCCCTATCGCACGGCGCTGGAAAAAGCGGGAATTACCGTCATCGACCTGACCGAACTCAAGGCGGGTGACAGGCTCAATCACAGCAAATTCGCCGCAAGCCCCGAAGTGGTGCAGCTGATCGGAACGCGCCTCGTGGCAGGGCAGACCATCACCGATTCCCAGATCGGGCTGGGCGACAGGCTGGGTGCGGTTGCGCTCGGCACGGCGCAAGGTGTTGGCACGGCTGCCTCGCTGGTGGTCAGCGCGCCGATTGCCGTCTTCGACCCACACACCCGCAAAACCTACCAGCAGCAGATCGACCGCTTTGGCCGCGCGGTCGGCAATACGGTGGGCGCTCCATAGTGTGGCAACTTACAATAGCGAAGAGTATTGTCATATTTTACCGGAGCCTGTAGGACAGCCCCTGATCCGGCTTGAGCGACAGAGAGCCGGGCAGGGAAGGGCCGTATGCAGATCATCCGCACCATTGACGAATTGCGTCAGGCGCTGGCACCGCTGCGTCGAAGGGGAAGCAGCATCGGCCTCGTACCAACCATGGGCTATCTTCACAAAGGCCATCTGGAACTGGTTCGCCATGCGCACGAACAAAATGACGTGACGGTCGTGTCGATCTTTGTCAACCCGCTGCAGTTTGGGGCTAATGAGGATCTCGACAAATATCCGCGCGATCTGGAGCGCGACGCCGCCCTGCTCGAAAATGCCGGTGTGGATTATATCTTCGCGCCATCGGTTTCGGACATGTATCCATGCCCCATGCAGACGGTAGTTGATGTGCCTGTTCTGGGCAATCAGATGGAGGGCGAGGCGCGTCCGGGCCATTTTGCCGGTGTTGCGACAGTCGTTTCCAAGCTGTTTAACATTGTCGGGCCGGATAGCGCCTATTTTGGCGAAAAGGATTTTCAGCAGCTCGTCATCATCCGCCGCATGGTGCAGGACATGGCCATGCCGGTGCGTGTGGTCGGTGTCGAAACCATAAGGGAGGAGGACGGCCTCGCCTGTTCCTCGCGCAACGTCTATCTGACGCCTGAGCAGCGCACCGCAGCGACAATCGTGCCAAGGGCGCTTGATGAAGCCGAACGGCTTTATCGCTCCGGTATGGACGATCCCGATGCGCTCGAGGCGGCGATACGCGCCTTTATCGCAACTGAGCCGCTGGCCGTGCCGGAAGTGATTGCGCTGCGCGATCCGCAAACGCTGGAGCGACTAACAAGTGTTCAGGGGAAACCGGTTCTCGTTGCGCTTTTCGTGCGGTTCGGTTCGACACGGCTTCTCGATAATCGGGTGATTGCGCCGATAGCGCATCCCAACGCAAGAAAGGGCTGCATGAAATGAGTGCGACCATCAGGAAGAAGCGTCTTTCTCCCAGGGCGATTGAAGCGATGAAGGGTGAACGCCCGATTGTAAGTCTCACCGCCTATACGACCCCGATCGCGCGGCTGCTCGATCCGCATTGCGACCTGCTGCTGGTTGGCGACTCGCTCGGCATGGTGCTCTATGGCATGGATTCAACGCTTGGCGTCACACTGGATATGATGATCGCGCATGGACAGGCGGTCATGCGGGGCGCACAAAATGCCTGCGTGATCGTGGATATGCCTTTCGGCTCCTATCAGGAATCGAAGGAGCAGGCGTTCCGCAATGCAGCGCGTATCATGCAGGAAACCGGCTGCGATGGCGTCAAGCTTGAAGGCGGCGAGGAAATGGCTGAAACGGTCGGGTTTCTCGTCAGTCGCGGCATTCCGGTGTTCGGCCATGTCGGCCTGATGCCGCAGCAGGTCAATACGGTCGGCGGTTTTCGCACCCTGGGCCGTGGCGACGAGGAGGCGGATCGCATCCGTAACGATGCACAGGCAATCGCCGATGCCGGAGTCTTCGCGCTGGTGATTGAAGGCACCGTTGAGCCGCTGGCTCGTGAGATCACGGCGGCACTGGCAGTTCCCACCATCGGTATCGGCGCCTCCGCCGCCTGCGACGGGCAGATTCTCGTCTGCGATGACATGCTGGGCGTTTTCGAGGACTTCACGCCGCGCTTCGTCAAGCGTTTTGCCTCTCTTGCGCCGCAGATTTCCGATGCGGCCAAAGCCTATGCGCAGGAAGTACAGGCACGCACCTTTCCGGGACCGGAACATGTGATGGGAGCCAAACCCCGTTCCTAAAAGATAGGGAGGCCGAAGCCTCCCTTATTTTTCGACGAAAGCCTTTTCGATCACATAATGACCAGCGGAACTTTGGCTGCCTTCCTCAAAGCCGCGTTCTTCTAGAATTTCCTTGGTTTCGGCCAGCATATCCGGGCTACCGCATAGCATCATGCGGTCATCCTCATGGTTGAATTCGGGCATCCCGACGTCTTCGAAAAGCTGCCCTGAACGGATCAGATCGGTCAGGCGACCGCGATTGCGGTAAGGCTCGCGCGTGACGGTCGGATAGTAGATGAGCTGTTTCTTCACCATCTCGCCGATGAATTCGTCCTGCGGCAATTCGGTGGAGATGAAATCCGTATAGGCGAGTTCGGCAACCTGGCGCACGCCATGCACGAGAATAATCTTCTCGAAGCGTTCATAGGCTTCCAGATCGCGGATGATCGACAGGAACGGCGCAAGCCCGGTGCCTGTCGAGAGCAGCCACAAATTTTTGCCGGGCTTGAGATTGTCATAGAGCAGCGTGCCGACCGGCTTCTTGCTCAGCAGGATTTGATCACCTTTTTTCAGATGCTGAAGCTTTGAGGTCAGCGGGCCGTTGGGTACCTTGATCGAAAAGAATTCGAGACCGTCTTCATAAAGGCTCGATGCGATCGAATAAGCGCGCGTCAACGGCTTTCCGTTCACTTCCAGACCCATCATGATGAACTGGCCGCTCTGAAAACGGAAGCCTGGATCGCGGGTGGTGCGGAAGGAAAACAGCGTATCGGTCCAGTGATGGATGTCGGTGACGGTTTCCTGAATAAAATTGCTGCTCATCTTTGGAACTGTCTCTGTTTCGCTTTTTCACGGTTGCGCGCAACATAGTGTACCGCGCAACGAACTGCTTTGATCACAATCAAAAGGGACCGCGTTACGCTGCCTTATAAGGTTCATGGTCATGCCCGATATGACCGGACTGCCATGCATGCCGGGTGGCTTGCGCGGATTCGTGATGGGCCGGATTGCCGAGGAAATTCATCGAGCAGTCCGGCTGACGATTACGGAAATCGAGATAATGGTTATAATTCAAGACATCAAGCCCCTATCCGACATGGTTGGTGTGCAATTAAATTGAATTTGACCGCACCGACAAGGAAACTCGTTCTAATTCATGGATTGTAGAGGGTAGAATTTCCCCGCATGGCGTTTCAGGATTTGCGGATGAGGGTGATGGCCGCAAGTAGCGCCAGAGTCGACATGACGGCAAAACCGCAAAACAGCCACAAGGCGGCATTTGCTGTGCCTGCCATTCCGCCGGGATGGCTTAGCCCCGCCAGATTGGCGATCATGCCTGCAAGTGCTGCTCCCTGCGCAGTGGTGAAAAGCTGGACCATGGTGATCGAGGCCGATGCGAGGTTCTGATCTCCCGGTTCTGCGCGTTTGAGAATACGGGTGAGAAGATGCGGCCATGTCATGCCGACGCCAAGACCCACGACGGCCATGGCAAGGCAGATCGGCAGCAGGTCGTACCAGTGCCCCGCACTTGTCCGTGGAACCAGAATGGCGAGCACGGCCATGCCTGCGATGCCCATGAGGGGCGCGGCAAGGATGATGCGGTCAGCGCGCGCGCCTGCGACCCCGGAGGAGCCGATGGAGCCGAGCGTCCAGCTTGCGCCCATGATTGCCGCGAGATAACCCGCCACGAGTGGGGTTTGTTCATGTAGAACCTGAAAGAAGAGCGGCACGAAAACTTCCGAGCTGGTGACGGAAGCGCCCAGAAACCCCATGGTCAGATAAAGTGCGCCAAGCCGGTGAAGCCGGAATGAGCCTTTGGGCATGATGCGCTTGGCCGATCTGCGTTCTACGCGGACGAGCAGAACCAGCATGATGAGTGCGGCCAGAATGCCTGCGACATTGTGCAGGCTGTCTGCTGAAATGCTCGCAGCCGAAACGGCCAGCACCGAACCCGTCAGCAGGAGTAACTGCCGCCAGGCGAGACGGTCCTTGCTGCCTGCGCCCGGTGCCTGAAGCGGCAAGATGGTCATGGCCATCATGGCGAAGATGCCGATCACCGGCACGAGCGACCAGAAGGCGGCGCGCCACACGCCCAACTCGGCAAAAATGCCGCCCACGGCGGGGCCGACAAGGGTCGCCACACCCCACATGCCCGAAACCAGCGCAATGGCGCGCGGCCATAACGTCTCATCGAAGACAATACGGATCATGGCGTAAGACAGCGCCAGCATCATGCCACCGCCCAGTCCCTGCACGACGCGTCCGGCAAGCATGGCTGGCATGGAGGGAGCAAAGCCGCAAGCGAGCGTTCCGGTTGCAAATATGGCTGCCGCCGCCAGATAGGCATGGCGTGGCCCCGTTTGCGACAGAAGGCGCGGCACCAGCGCCGAGCCCAATATGGATGCAGTCACGAACAGGGCGGTGTTCCATGCGTAATAATCCATGCCGCCAATGTCGCGCACCACTGTCGGCAAGATCGTCGTCGCAATGAATACGTTGATTGCGTGCAATGCCACGCCACCGACAAGTGTCAGCGAGCGTATCGCATTCCTGCCTGCAAATAATTCGCCCCAGCCTGCGGTGCCGCTAGCTGGTTTGTGATCCTGCATCTGTTTGATCCTTTATCGCACACGCCGGATGGTGTGGCCGCTGCCTTATAGGCTGCTTCGCCGCAGATGGACAGTGGGGGCTTCAACTCGTGCCCGAAGGCCCTATATGAACAGGCGACGCGGGAAAAAATTTCTCCGATTGGCTGTGACGGATTTGTGTTTCTGTCACAAGCTTCATATAAGCCTACCTCAACAGCAGCTTTTAAAGCTCTATAGTGAACCGGCCAGCCTGCTGGCGCGGGTCCGACTTCCCCTGTTTAGATACCGGAACGCCCATGATCCAGACGCCATATTATCTGATCGACAAGTCCAAGCTGCAGCGCAACATGGAAAAAATCGCCTATGTGCGCGAGAAGTCCGGCGCGAAAGCTCTGCTGGCGCTCAAATGTTTTGCCACCTGGTCGGTGTTCGATCTGATGAGCGAATATATGGACGGCACCACCTCGTCCTCGCTCAATGAAGTGCGTCTGGGGCATGAGAAATTCGGCGGCGAAACCCATGCCTATAGCGTGGCCTATGCCGATCACGAGATCGATGAAGTGATTGCCAATGCCGACAAGATCATCTTCAATTCCATTGGGCAGCTGGAGCGCTTCGCCGACAAGGCTTCGCATATCAAGCGCGGCCTGCGGCTTAATCCCGGCGTTTCGACGTCGAGCTTCGATCTGGCCGACCCGGCGCGCCCGTTCAGCCGCCTTGGCGAATGGGACGTGGCGAAGGTGGAGACGGTTATGGACCGCATCACCGGCTTCATGATCCATAACAATTGCGAGAATTCCGATTTCGGCCTGTTCGACACGATGCTCGGCCAGATCGAAGAAAAATTCGGCGCGCTCCTGCATCGCGTCGAATGGGTAAGCCTCGGCGGCGGCATTCACTTCACTGGCGAAAACTATCCAGTCGATGAATTTTGCGCGCGGCTGAAAGCCTTCTCGGAAAAATTCGGCGTGCAGGTCTATCTGGAGCCGGGCGAAGCCTCGATCACGAATACCACGACGCTGGAAGTGACGGTTCTCGATACACTGTTCAACGGCAAGAACCTCGCCATCGTAGATAGCTCCATCGAAGCGCATATGCTTGACCTGCTGATCTATCGCGAAAAGGCAAAGATGGCGCCGAACAACGGCGAGCACAGCTACATGATCTGCGGAAAATCCTGTCTTGCGGGCGATGTGTTCGGCGAGTTCAACTTTGAAAAAGAGCTGAAAATCGGTGACCGCCTCTCCATGCAGGATGCGGCCGGTTATACGATGGTCAAGAAAAACTGGTTCAATGGCGTGAAAATGCCTGCGATCGCCGTGCGCGAACTCGACGGCACGGTCAAGGTTGTCCGCGAATTCGATTACGCGGATTTCAAGGGTTCGCTCTCCTGAACCTGGCCCTATAAGGAAATAAGCAAGTTAACAAAGCAAATGCGGGAAACCGCTGGAAGAGGAAGCATCGACATAAAATGAAGAAGAACGTTCTCATTATCGGCGCCGGTGGCGTAGCACAGGTCGTAGCGCATAAATGCGCTCAAAACAGTGATGTATTGGGAGATATACACATTGCGTCCCGCACGGTTGAGAAATGCCGCAAGATAGTTGAATCCGTGCACGAAAAGAAAAGCCTCAAGACCGGGGTCAAGCTGGAGGCGCATGCGCTCGACGCGCTTGACGTTGAGGCCACCAAGGCCCTGATCACCGAAACGGGTACACAGATTGTTATCAATGTCGGCTCGCCCTTCCTCAATATGTCGGTCCTGCGCGCCTGTATCGATACCGGCGTGGCCTATATGGACACCGCGATCCACGAAGACCCGAAGAAGATCTGCGAGACGCCGCCGTGGTATGGCAACTACGAGTGGAAACACCTGAAGGAATGCGAAGAGAAGGGCATCACCGCCATTCTCGGCATCGGGTTCGATCCGGGCGTGGTCAATGCCTATGCACGTCTGGCTGCTGACGACTATCTCGATGAAGTCAAATCCATCGATATCGTCGATATCAATGCCGGTTCGCATGGCCGCTGGTTCTCGACCAATTTCGACCCGGAAATCAACTTCCGCGAGTTTACCGGCACGGTCTATTCCTGGCAGAACGGCCAGTGGCAGACCAACAAGATGTTCGAGATCGGCAAGACTTTCGACATGCCGGTGGTAGGCCCCAGCAAGGCTTACATGACCGGCCATGATGAAGTGCATTCGCTTTCGAAGAACTATCCAAATGCCGATGTGCGTTTCTGGATGGGCTTTGGCGATCACTATATCAATGTCTTCACGGTGCTGAACAATCTTGGCCTCCTGTCCGAACAGCCGGTCAGGACCGCTGAAGGTCTGGAAGTCGTGCCGCTGAAAGTCGTCAAGGCGGTCCTGCCCGATCCCGCCTCGCTTGCGCCCGATTATACCGGCAAAACCTGTATCGGTGATTTCGTCAAGGGCACCAGGGACGGCAAGGAGAAGGAAGTCTTTATCTACAACGTTGCCGACCATAAGGATGCCTATAACGAAGTGGGAAGTCAGGGCATTTCCTACACGGCTGGCGTTCCGCCGGTCGCAGCCGCAATCCTCATCGCTTCGGGCGAATGGGATGTGAAGAAGATGGTCAACGTAGAAGAGCTTAATCCAAAGCCTTTCCTGCACATTCTCAATCACATCGGTCTGCCGACCCGCATCAAGGATGAGGACGGCGACCGCGCGCTCGATTTCGCCTGATTGATAAAGATCGAGAAAGAAACCCCGCTTCGGCGGGGTTTTACTTGCAGCGCATATATTCCACATCGGCCCATTGCAGCATTTGCGTATGGAGCCATATGAAGAATTCTTTTCCACTCCAGTTGCTTCTTTACGCAAGTCTGTTATCCATTCACCAGATTGCGTGATCCTGAAACACATATCGGTTTCGGGATGGATCATTCATAAATTTGTGCAAATCGATGTGCAGCCCGCTTGGCTCCGGATCAATTTCAGGGACATCCACAATGTTTCCGCCGAAATTGAGCTACCCGAAAAGCTGGAGTGTCTTTACCATCGAGGTAAAGCAGGCTCTTAGCCGGCATGGGACGGTCGATGATCGTATTGCACACCATGCGCCTCGGATCGACATTGTCTCTGACATCATGGTGCGCAATCTCTGGATTATGGAGCGTCCGGCGGTTGACCGCCGTGGATGTTTCGGGAGCATGGTGTGGGCAGGACAATGAATGCGGGTTTCCACAAGCCCGGTGAAACTGGTGTGAAGCGCTGGGGCATGGAAATTTCTGCGGCCCTCAAGCTGGGCTGGCCGCTGATTTTCACCAATCTTTCGCAGGCAGCGCTCACGGCGACCGATGTGATTTTCATCGGGCGGCTGGGGGCTGATACGCTGGCTTCGGGGCTGCTTGCGACCAGCCTTTATCATACGGTGATGATCTTCTCGATGGGCCTTGTTTCGGCGGTCATGCCGATGATCGCCATCACATTGGGTCGCCATCGCCATTCGGTGCGCGATGTGCGCCGCACCGTGCGTCAGGGCATGTGGACCGCCATCATCATCACGATCCCGTTCTGGGTGCTGCTCTGGCACGCGGAAGAAATCTATCTACTTATGGGACAGCGCCCGGACATTGCCGCACGCTCGACGGATTTCATGCACACGCTGCAATGGGCGCTGCTGCCCTATCTGTTCTATATCGTGTTGCGCTCTTTCTTCGCGGCGATGGAAAAGCCGATGTGGACATTGCTGGTTGCTGCCCTTGCAATCGGGTTTAACGCACTTGCGGGCTGGACGCTGATTTTCGGCCATTTCGGCTTTCCCCGCATGGAACTGCATGGCGCAGGCATTGCCACCACCGCGTCAAGCACGATGATGTTTCTCGGCCTCGCCTTCATCACAATGCGCCACCGCCGCTTTCGCCGCTATCACCTGTTCGGGCGCTTCTGGCGCCCCGATTGGCCACGCCTGATCGAGCTTTGGCGCATCGGCCTGCCCATGGCGCTGACTTTCGTATTCGAAACGTCGATCTTCTATGCGGCGGTGATCATGATGGGCCTGATCGGGCCGGTCGCCATGGCCGCGCATGCGGTGGCGATCCAGATTGCCTCGCTCACCTTCATGGTGCCGCTAGGCTTCGGGCAGGTGGCGACAGTGCGGGTGGGCCGTGCCTTCGGCAGGGGCGATCCGGCGGCAATCGCCTATGCAGGCTGGAGTTCCTACGCGCTTGGTGTCGGTTTCATGGCGCTGATGGGGTTGCTGATAATCATCTTCCCGCGCCTGTTTATCGGTATATTCCTCGACCTGCGTGACCCGCAGAACTTTCCTGTGATCGAACTGGCCGTGGTTTTTCTGGCGCTGGCGGCACTTTTCCAGATCGTGGATGGCGCGCAAGCGGTTGCCTCAGGCATGTTGCGCGGCCTGCGTGATACCCGGATTCCCATGTATCTGGCGCTGCTCGGTTATTGGGGTGTCGGCCTGCCGCTCGGTACGCTTCTAGCCTTTTATTTCGACCTCAAGGGCGTGGGAATCTGGTGCGGTCTGGCAGCTGGGCTTGGGATGGCCGCTGTACTGATGACGATGCGCTGGCGCCGCTATCTGGCGCATGTCACCGCCGCCGCCCAGCGAGCGTGAGCGGCGCTTTTAGCGAGTCGTTTCCCGCGCCTGTGAAATGGGCGCGGCTTACTTCGTCAGTGCGACGATACGGTCGAACGCTGCGCCGAAACCTTTGAGCGAAACCTTGAAGGCGACCGGCTGGCTTGGGCTGAGTGCCGTGGTGGTGACATTGAGATCGGTGCCCGCTTTCAGGGCTGTAACCTGCTTTGCATCGAAGGTGACAGGTGTCAGGCATCCCTGCGGCAGACAGGTCGAAAAAGCCAGATCTGGCCCGGTAGCATCATCGATCTTCAACGATGCCCCCTTGGCAAGATCAAGCCCGAACGGCATCAGCAGAACACCGTCGATCTTGCCGCCATCGACATTGCGAAATTCCACCGTCAGAACACGCTGACCCGTCTGGGTGCTGTTCTGGTCCTGCCGCATGGCACAGACACTTGAGGCGTTTTGCGTCTGGCAGGTAACGGTCCAGTCCTGATAGGTTTCCTGAAGCGTGCTGGCGCCGCCCGGAAGCGGGGCCGCGAGTGCCGGTACGAACGAGATTGCAGTAAAGGCGACGGCACAGCCGATGGAACGATAATTTTTCATAAGTATATTCTCTTTGAAATGACAATTCTTAAAGTCGGCACGCCTCTGCGCCCGCAGATATAACTGAGCATGAATCCGCGCATCGTTCAATCGCCAATATTCATTTAAATCCCTGTAATATAAGGGAATTATATAACATTCTCTGAATATGAAAATAAACGCGCGGCGCTCAACGCTGAAGGCTTTCGCTTAACGCGAAAGCTTCATATGGCGGTTCACATCCTTATAGAGCAGGTAGCGGAATCGTCCCGGGCCGCCTGCATAACAGGCTTGCGGGCAGAAGGCGCGCAGCCACATGAAATCGCCTGCTTCCACCTCCACCCAGTCCTGATTGAGCCGGTAGACTGCCTTGCCTTCGAGCACATAGAGCCCATGCTCCATGACGTGGGTTTCGGCAAAGGGGATCACGCCGCCCGGCTGGAATGTGACCACCGTCACATGCATGTCGTGGCGCAGATCTTCAGGATCAACAAAGCGTGTTGTCGCCCACGCGCCGTCCGTGTCGGGCATCGGGGTTGGCGCGATGTCCTTTTCATTGAGAAACAGCGCCTGCGGCACATCGAGCCCATCGACATATTCATAGCTCTTGCGTATCCAGTGAAAACGCGCGGTGGCCGTGCCCTCATTGCGCAATGTCCAGCCGCTTTTGGGCGGCAGATAGGCATAGCCGCCTTCGATAAGAACGTGTTTTTCGCCTGCAAGCGTGACGGTCACTTCACCTTCTACGACGAACAGGACACCTTGCGCGTGCTCATCGGGTTCTGTCCGTTCGCTGCCGCCGCCGGGCTGCACTTCCATGATATATTGCGAAAAAGTTTCGGCGAAGCCTGAAAGCGGGCGCGCGATCACCCATGCCCGCGTCTTGTCCCAGAACGGCAGGAAGCTGGTGACGATATCGCTGAACGTGCCTTTGGGGATGACGGCATAGGCTTCTGTAAACATGGCGCGGTCGGTCAGAAGCTGCGTCTGTGGCGGCAATCCGCCAGTGGGTGCATAATAGGTGCGGTTCATAATGGGATCCAATCAGTAAATCATGGGGCTCAGAGCGTTTCCGGCAATATGTCTTTGAGGCGCAGCAGCACGATGCGCTCGACCTGCGCGCAGGCGGCCTCAAATTCTACGTTTCTTTCGTTAGACAGGCGGCGCTTGAAAGCATCGAGGATTTCCTGCTTCGAGCGACCTTTCACGGCGATGATGAAAGGAAACTTGAATTTCTGCATATAGGCTTCATTGAGTTCGGTGAAAGCCTGTCGTTCCACATCGGACAGCGCATCCAGCCCCGCCGAAGCCTGTTCAGCGCTTGATTCGGCGGTGAGGCGTTTCGCCTGGGCAAGCTTGCCGGCAAGATCGGGATGGGCGAGCAGAACACCAAGTTTTTCGTCAGCGGTAGCTGAGCGAAAAGCATGAATCAATGCCGCATGCAGGCCGGAAGCGGTGTCTTCCAGTGTAGTAAAGCCTGCATCATGGGCGCGTTCGGCAATCCATGGCGAATGCTCAAAAATACCGCCATAGCGCGCGACGAATTCGGCACGCCCGGCTTTGGAAGGGATAACAGCGGCCATAATCGGCTTGTGATGTTCGTGCCAGTGTCGGGCAATGTCCACACGCTTGGCAACCCACACCTTGTCATGGCTTTGCACATAATCGAGAAAGCGTTCAAGCGCCGCCATGCGGCCCGGACGCCCGACAATGCGGCAATGCAGACCGATGGAAAGCATTTTTGGCGCGCCCTCCGCCCCCTCACGATAAAGCACGTCAAAGGCATCCTTGAGATAGGTGAAGAACTGCTCGCCGCAATTGAAGCCCTGGGGGGTGGCAAAGCGCATGTCATTGGCGTCGAGCGTGTAGGGCACAATCAGATGCGGCCCCTTGGGACCTTTGACCCAATAGGGCAGTTCATCGGCATAGGAATCGGCGGAATAGACAAAGCCGCCTTCCTCCATCACCAGCCTGAGCGTGTTGTCGGAGGGCTTGCCTTGATAAATGCCCAGCGGGCGCGAGCCGGTGATCTCGGTGTGCAGCCGCACGGCCTCGCTTATATGCTCGCGCTCCACCTCTTCGGGAACGTCCTTATATTCGAGCCAGCGCAGGCCATGGCTGGCGATTTCCCAATCGGCTTCCTTCATGGCGGCGACCGCTTCGGGGTTGCGCGCCATGGCGAGCGTCACGCCATAGACGGTGACGGGCATGTTACGGCGCGTAAAAGCGCGCCACAGTCGCCAGAAACCGGTGCGCGCGCCATATTCATAAATGGATTCCATATTGAGATTGCGCTGGCCCTGCCAGGCTTGCGCGCCGACGATCTCGGAAAGCAGGCATTCGGAGGCGGGATCGCCATCGAGAATGCAGCTTTCGCCGCCTTCTTCGTAATTGACGACGAACTGCACGGCGATATTGGCGTCGCCCGGCCAGAGTGGGTCGGGCGTATTGCGGCCATAGCCAACGAGATTGCGCGGATAGTTCATGCGGTTTTCCCTGATTCTGCCTTTTACCTATGATAGTAAAGACTTTCGGTTCTATTCCCCTTCAATTTTTTGAAAGACATCCAACGATAGCCGTCTTTCAGAATGCACGCGATAAGGAAATACTGGAGAATGGGAGCTTCCGCGTAACCCGAAAACCGGAAACGGTTTTTGCTGGAGAGAATGACGCGGAGAATACTGCATTTTGGCTTTTGCGGCAAAGAGGAGCATTATCTTTGCCTTGCATGTAGCCAGTCGGAGGAGGAAACTACAACATGGCTCAGGACATGGCGCAGCCAGTCAGGGATGTGTCCGTCAGACATGTGATCCGCTTTCTTCTCAATGGTCAGGCGGTCGAGCTTGGCCATGTGTCGCCTACCGAAACATTGCTCGATTATCTGCGTCTTTCGGCCAGGCTGCGCGGTACCAAGGAAGGCTGTGCCGAGGGCGATTGCGGTGCGTGCACTGTGCTGGTGGGCAGGGTGGCGGACGACGAACTTGTCTATGAAAGCGTCAATGCCTGCATTCGTTTCATGGGTTCGCTTGATGGCTGCCATGTCGTGACCATCGAACATTTGCGCGGCTCCGATGGCGGCCTGCACCCGGTGCAAAAAGCGATGATCGATTTTCACGGCTCGCAATGCGGCTTCTGCACGCCCGGTTTCGTCATGGCGCTTTATGCGCTGTGGATGCGCAATCCCCGGCCAACGGATGCGGCGATTGAAAAAGCGCTGCAAGGCAATCTCTGCCGCTGTACCGGCTATGAGGCGATCATTCGCGCGGCGCGCGCCATTTCCGACTATGGCACAGTGATGGAAGATCCGCTTGCCGCCGAGCGCGCATCGGTTCTTGAGAAAATTGCCGCCATGCGTGATGGCAGGCGCGTGGAAATCGGTGAGGACAGCGACCGGATGATTGTTCCTGCCAGCCTTGATGATTTCGCCGCCATTCTTGCGGCGGAACCCAAGGCGACTATCGTTGCCGGTTCGACCGATGTGGGCCTTTGGGTCACGAAAATGATGCGCGATATTTCGCCGGTCGTCTTCATCGGCCATATCGAGGAACTGCGCGCCATCCACGCGGAAAACGGCGTCGTCACCATCGGCGCAGGCGTTACCTATTCGGATGCGTTTTCCTTCCTCGCCGGGCGCATTCCGCCGCTGGCGCAGCTCATCGACCGCATCGGCGGCGAGCAGATACGCAATATGGGCACCATCGGCGGTAATATCGCCAATGGCTCACCGATTGGCGATACACCGCCGCCGCTGATCGCGCTTGATGCCAAGCTGACGCTGCGCCGGGGCGATGAGCGGCGGACCATCGCGCTTGAAGACTTTTTCATCGCCTATGGCAAGCAGGATCGTGCGCCCGGCGAATTCGTCGAAGCGGTGCATGTGCCGATCCCGCAGCCGGACAGCCATTTCGCAATCTATAAAATCTCCAAGCGCCGCGAGGAAGATATCACCGCTGCCCTTGGCGCATTCCATCTGGCGCTTGATGCGCAGGGCAATGTCGCATCCATCCGCATCGCCTATGGCGGCATGGCGGCGACGCCCAGGCGTGCCAGTGCGGTCGAAGCCGTGCTTATCGGCAAGCCATGGAACGAGGCAACGGTTGAAGCAGCCATTGATGCCTATAGCGTCGATTATCAGCCTTTGACCGATATGCGCGCCAGCGCGGAATATCGCCTCTTGGTGGCACGCAATCTGCTGCGCCGCTTTTTTATCGAGACGCAGGGCGAGGTCCCGCACCGCCGCTCCATCGAGGCTGCGTGAGGGGAATGAGATGAACAAACATCCGGCAAACCCGATGAAAGCTTCGCAGATCAAAGGCGGCGTCGCCACCGACCAGAAGCATGATTCCGCTCACAAGCATGTCACCGGAACCGCCGTCTATATTGACGACATGCCCGAACCCGAAGGCACGCTGCATATCGGTATCGGTTTTTCGACGGTCGCCCATGCGGTCATCAGATCGCTTGATTTTTCCGCGGTTCTTGCCGCCCCCGGCGTGGTCGATATCCTGACTTACAAGGATGTGCCGGGCGACAATGACGTGTCGCCATCGGGAATGCATGACGATCCGATCTTTGCCGATGGCAAGGTGGAGTTTCATGGCCAGCCGATCTTTGCTGTATTGGCAAAGACGCGCGATCAGGCGCGCCGCGCCGCCCGCCTTGCAAAAATCGACTATGATGAAATGCCGGGCCTCTTCTCCATTGCAAAGCTGGACGGCACCAGGGACCGGCTGGTCTTCACGCCTCTCACGCTCAATCGCGGTGATGCCCGCGCGGCCATCGATCACGCGCCGCGCAAGGTCAAGGGCCGCATGAGCCTTGGCGGGCAGGACCATTTCTATCTCGAAGGGCAGGCATCGCTGGCCATTCCCGGCGAGGATGAGGACGTCACCGTCTATTGTTCCACGCAGGGGCCGAGCGAGACCCAGCATCTGGTCGCTCAGGCGCTTGGCGTGCCAAGCCATAGCGTCACGGTTGAAGTGCGCCGCATGGGCGGCGGCTTTGGCGGCAAGGAAACGCAAGCCAATCAATGGGCCGCAATTGCTGCCATCGCCGCCAAGAAGCATCATTGCGCCGTCAAAATCCGGCTCGATCGCGACGAGGACATGACCTCGACCGGCAAGCGGCACGATTTCATGATCGATTATGAAGTCGGCTTCGATGACGAAGGCAATATTCTGGGCGTCGATTTCATGTTCGCGCTCAATGCCGGATTTTCCGCTGATCTTTCCGGGCCGGTCGGCGACCGCGCGCTGTTTCATTGTGACAACGCCTATTTTTATCCCACCGTCCATGCACAATCGGCGCCACTTTACACCAATACGGTTTCCAACACGGCCTTTCGTGGTTTCGGCGGTCCACAGGGCATGATCGGGGCGGAGCGCATCATCGACGAAGTGGCCTTTGCCGTCGGCAAGGACTCTCTCGAAATCCGCAAGCTTAATTTCTATGATGCAATGGGCATTGACGGTGCGCGTAATGTCACGCCCTATCATCAGAAGGTGGAAGACTGCATCATCCAGCGCATTGTGGCGGAACTGGAGGAAAGCGCGGATTACGTCAGGCGGCGCGAGGCGATCCGCGAGTTCAACGCCAAAAGCCGTTATATAAAGCGCGGCATGGCGCTGACGCCGGTCAAATTCGGCATCTCCTTCACCAAGACGGAATCCAATCAGGCCGGCGCTCTCGTGCATGTCTATAATGACGGTTCGGTTCACATGAACCATGGCGGCACAGAAATGGGGCAGGGACTTCATATGAAAGTGGCGCAGGTCGTGGCGGAAGAATTCCAGATCGACATTGACCGGGTGAAGATCACCGCCACCACCACCGCCAAGGTGCCCAATACCGCACCGACTGCTGCCTCGTCGGGCGCGGATCTCAATGGCATGGCGGCGCAGGATGCCGCACGCCAGATCAAGAAGCGCCTTGTTCACTTTGCCGCGCATCAATATCAGGTGCCGGAAGATCAGGTGGTCTTCCTGCCCAATCGCATACGCGTCGGCAATCAGGAAATCAGCTTCAACGATCTGGTGAAACAGGCCTATATCGGGCGCGTGCAGCTTTCGGCAGCAGGCCATTACAAGACGCCGAAAATCCACTGGGACCGGGCCAAGGGCAGGGGTCACGCCTTCTATTATTATGCCTATGGCGCGGCCTGTTCGGAAGTTTCGGTTGATATGCTGACCGGCGAATATGTGGTGGAACGCACCGATATTCTTCACGATACGGGCCGCTCGCTCAACCGCGCTATCGATATAGGGCAGGTGGAAGGCGGCTTCATTCAGGGCATGGGCTGGCTGACGACGGAGGAACTGGTCTGGGATGATAAGGGGCGGCTGCGCACCCATGCGCCCTCCACCTATAAAATTCCGCTCGCTTCCGACCGGCCCAAAATCTTCAACGTGGCGCTGACTGACTGGTCGGAAGCCTATGAGCCGACCATCCATCGCTCCAAGGCGGTGGGCGAGCCGCCTTTGCCGCATGGCATGTCGGTGCTGCACGCTCTGTCGGACGCCATTGCCAGCGTGGCCGATCACAAACTCTGCCCCCGCCTTGATGCGCCCGCCACGCCCGAGCGCGTGCTTATGGCCATTGAGCGGCTGCGCGCCGCAAAGGACTAGGCGATGCGGCGCGCGCGCGACGATATCAGGGCTTTTCTAAGCCGATATCCCGATTGCGTGGCGGTTGAAGTGGCGCGGGTGAAAGGCTCCGCACCGCGCGAAGCGGGTGCATGGATGCTGGTCTCGCGCGAGGGAATTTTCCGCACCATTGGCGGCGGCCAGCTCGAATATATGGCCATCGACCATGCCCGCAAAATTTTGGCGGGCGGCAGCAGCGACCCGATGGACGTGCCTTTGGGGCCGGAAATCGGCCAATGCTGCGGCGGGCGCGTGGGCCTGGATTTCCAGCGCGTCGATCAGGGCCTGACTGCTGAACTTATTGGCCGGATCGATGCGGAGATTGCAACCCGCCCCCATGTCTATGTCTTTGGTGCGGGCCATGTCGGTGATGCGCTGGCCTATGCCCTGTCGCTTGCGCCGGTGCGCGTTGTGCTGGTCGATACGCGCGAGAGCGAACTGCTTGCCGCCGATGCGCCGGGCGTCGAAACCTGCCTGACCGCCATGCCCGAACAGTTGGTGCGATCGGCCCCATCGGGCAGCGCCTTCATCATTCTCACCTATGACCATGCGCTTGATTTTCTGATCGCAACCGAAGCCTTGCAGCGCGGCGATGCGGCCTATGTCGGCATGATCGGCTCGAAAACCAAGAAAGCCACGTTCAGAAACTGGCTCAAGCGAGAAATGGATGGCGGTGATGCACTGTTTGAAAATCTCGTCTGCCCGATTGGCGGCGCGCTAGTGAAGGACAAAAGGCCCGAAATCATCGCCGCCCTGGTGACGGCGGAAGTACTAAGCGCGGTGCTGGCTCCCGCCAGAGCTGCGCAATCGAGCTGAAGTCGTTTTACGCCAATATTTCCCGGATCAGCCGCTGGCAGCGTTCTGCCATAAAGTCGATGATGAGGCGAACTTTTGGATCCTGAAAGCGTTTGTGCGGATAGATCGCTGCAAGCTGGATGGATGCGGGCGGTGTATTTTCAAGAATTGGAACCAGCCGTCCCTCGCGCATATATTCCTTCACCTCGAAGAGCGGCTTGTTGATGATGCCGCGTCCGCCAAGCGCCCATTCTGTCAGAACGTCGCCATCGTCAGAATCATATGGCCCCGTCACCTCGAACTTGCGCCTGCCTTCGGGCGTTTGCAGGGTCCAGTAATACTCCTTGGAGCCGGGAAAACGCAGCAACAGGCAATGATGCTTCTCTCCCAGCAGTTCTTCCGGTGCCTGCGGCACCCCGTGTTTCGCCAGATATTCAGGCGCGGCGCAGATCACGCGCTCGCAATCGAGAATGCCGCGCATACGCAGGTTGGAATTTTCCAGAACTCCCAGCTTGAAGGCGACATCGACGCCTTCGCTCATAATGTCGATCTCGTGATCGGACAGGCGCAGCCGCACTTCAATATCGGGATATTTGTCGTGAAACTCCGGAATGCCCGAAGCGATGAGCCGCCGCCCGATGCCCAGTGGCGCGGTGATGCGAATCGATCCCCTGGGGTTTTGCGCAAGGTCGGCGACCGCCGCTTCGGCCTCCTCCACCGCTTCGAGGATTTTCAGCGCCCCGTCATAAAACAGCCGGCCATGTTCGGTGGGGGTGAGCTTGCGCGTGGTGCGATTGAAGAGGCGCGCGCCCAGATGCTTTTCCAGCTCCTTGATACGATTGCTTGCAACCGCTGGAGAAACGCGCTGGTCGCGGCCTGCTGCCGAAAGATTTCCCAATTCGACAACACGAACGAAAACGCGCAGATTATCCAGATATGACATAGGCTGTTTGCACCATTGTCTAGATTTTTTTGAAAGTGATGGGTGTGATGTAATGTTCCCTCGACTGCGAAGCTTTGGCACATAATATAAAAGCAAACAATGGGAGCACCTGATGTATGATTTTGCCGTAGCCTGGGACTGGCTGGGCTTCGCCGCGCGGTGGCTGCATGTGATCACCGCTATCGCGTGGATCGGTTCGTCCTTTTATTTCATCGCGCTCGACCTTGGCCTGCGCCAGCGTCCCGGCCTGCCGGAAGGCGCGCATGGCGAGGAATGGCAGGTCCATGGCGGCGGCTTTTATCACATTCAGAAATATCTGGTCGCGCCCGCGCATATGCCCGAACATCTCATCTGGTTCAAATGGGAATCCTACGCCACATGGCTGTCGGGATTTGCGCTTTTGTGCATCGTCTATTATGCGGGTGCCGATCTTTACCTGATCGACCCCAATGTGCTCGATGTGTCTGCGCCGGTGGCCATTGCAATCTCCATCGCCTCGCTGGCGCTTGGCTGGCTGGCCTATGACACGATCTGCAAGCTGGCCCTGGGCAAAAGCGACACGCTGCTCATGGTTCTGCTCTATCTGGTCCTGGTCGTGGTCGCCTGGGGCTATACGCATCTGTTTACGGGCCGCGCCGCCTTCCTGCATCTGGGGGCCTTCACCGCGACCATCATGTCGGCCAACGTCTTCATGATCATCATTCCGAACCAGAAGATCGTAGTTGCCGATTTGATAGCAGGCCGTAAGCCCGATCCCAAATATGGCAAGATCGCCAAGCAGCGCTCGACTCATAACAACTATCTGACGCTGCCTGTCCTGTTCCTGATGCTGTCCAACCATTACCCGCTGGCTTTCGCGACCGAATATAACTGGATCATCGCATCGCTGGTGTTTCTGATGGGCGTCACCATTCGTCACTGGTTCAATAGCCGCCATGCGCGCAAGGGCAACCCGACATGGACATGGCTGGCGACGGTCATTCTTTTCATCGTCATCATCTGGCTTTCAACGGTGCCGAAAATTCTGACCGGCGAGCCGGAGGAGCAGAAAATCTCCGCCCTCCAGCAAGGCTTTATCTCCGATCCGCATTTTGAAAAAGTGCGCGACACGGTGTTGGGGCGCTGTGCCATGTGCCATGCCAGGGAGCCGGGCTGGCAAGGCATTATTGCGCCACCCAAGGGCGTCGTCCTTGAAACCGACCGCGAGATCGCCTCTCAGGCGCGTGAAATCTATTTGCAGGCGGGGCGCTCCCATGCCATGCCCCCGGCCAATGTGACCGGCGTCAGCGATGACGAGCGCCGCCTTCTCGCCTCCTGGTATGAATCCGCCATTGCTGGAGCAAAGAAATAATGACCCGACTTCTCATCCGTGGCCGCGTGCTGAGTTTTAATGATGAGCCGCAAAGCCTGGAAGATGCCAATTCTTACCGCTATATCGAAGATGGTGCGGTGCTGGTCGAAAATGGCCGTATTGCGCGCCTTGGCGATTATGCCAGCGTAAGCGCGCAGGCAGGCGCTAATGTGAAACTTGCCGATCACCGCCCGCATCTCATTCTGCCCGGCTTCATCGACACGCATATCCATTATCCGCAGACGCAGGTGGTTGCCTCCTATGCCGCCAATCTGCTGGAATGGCTCAACACCCATACTTTTGTGGCCGAACAGAAATTCGCCGACGAGCAGCACGCAGAATTCATCGCAGAGCGTTTTCTTGATGAGCTGATCCGTCACGGCACGACCACGGCTGTCGCCTATTGCTCGGTGCATCCGCAAAGTGTGGACGCCTATTTCCGCGCCTCGCAGCATCGCAATATGCGTATGCTCGGCGGCAAGGTGATGATGGATCGCAATGCGCCCCCGGCACTGTGTGATACGGCCCAATCAGGCTATGACGACAGCAAGGCGCTGATTGCGCGCTGGCACGGCAAGGACCGGCTTGAATATGTGATCACCCCGCGCTTTGCCATCACCTCGACCCCGGAACAGCTTGAAGCCAGCCAGGCGCTGGCCCGTGAGCATCCGGGTCTTTTCATCCAGACCCATCTTTCGGAAAATCTCGACGAGATCGCGTTTACAAAATCGCTCTATCCCGATGCGCCTGATTATCTGGGCATTTATGAGCATTACGGCCTTCTGGGCAACAAGACGCTGCTTGGCCATTCTATCCATCTGGAAGAGCGCGAAGTGCGCGTGATGGCGCAGACCGGCTCGATTGCCGTCTTCTGCCCGACCTCGAACCTGTTTCTCGGTTCTGGCCTGTTCGACCGCGACCGGCTCAAGGCGGCGGGAGTGCGCATGGCGGTTGCCACCGATATTGGCGGCGGCACCAGTTTTTCCATGCTGCGCACCATGGATGAAGGCTACAAGGTTCTGCAATTGCGCGGAAGCCGCATGAACCCGTTCCAGTCCTTCTATATGATGACGCTGGGCAATGCCCGCGCGCTCGCGATGGAAGACAGGATCGGCACGCTTGATGAAGGCACGGAAGCCGATATTGTGGTGCTCGATTCGTCCGCCACTTCGCCGATGCGGTTGCGCATGGCGGCGGGCGCGACGCTGGAACAGGAACTGTTTTTGTTGCAGACCTTGGGCGATGACCGCGCTATAGCTGAAACCTATATTGCCGGAAAGCCGCTCAAGAGTGTACTTTCATAGCCATCGGGACAAGCATGACCGTAATCGCCGATCCGAGGAAATTCCTCACCAGTCTTTTCGATGCCGCCGTTGCCGCAGCCGACCCCGAACTGACCATCCGCGCCAACCTGCCGCAAAAGCCCAAAGGCCGTACCATCGTGATCGGTGCTGGCAAGGGTTCGGCGCAAATGGCTGCAGCCTTTGAGAAAGTGTGGGACGCACCGCTGGAAGGCGTGGTGGTGACGCGTTACGGCTATGGCGCGCCGTGTGAACGCATCGAAATCATTGAAGCGGCGCATCCGGTGCCCGATGCGGCGGGACTGCAAGCCAGTGAACGGCTTTTTGCGGCCCTGTCCGGTCTCACGCAGGATGATCTGGTGGTGGCGTTGATTTCCGGCGGCGGTTCAGCGCTGCTGCCTTCACCGCCCGAAGGCATGACACTGGAGGATGAAATCGCCGTCAACGAGGCGCTGCTGGCCTCCGGCGCACCGATCTCGGCCATGAATGCGGTCAGAAAGCACCTCTCCACCATCAAGGGCGGCAGGCTTGCCGCCGCTGCCCATCCGGCACCGGTTTTTTCGCTGGTTGTCTCCGATATTCCCGGCGACAATCCCGCTTTCGTCGCCTCCGGCCCCACCGTGCCCGACGCAACCAGCCGCGACGATGCGCTGAAGGTCATCGAACGCTACCGGCTTGATCTGCCGCAGGCCGCGCTTGATCATATCCGGGGTGAAAACTGCCACGCGCCCAGGCCCGAAGACGAGATTTTCGCCAATAATGAAATACGCGTGATCGCTTCCGCCGCCGTGTCGCTGGAAGCTGCGGCACAGGAAGCCAAGCGCCATGGCATCGAGGCGGTGATCCTGTCGGATGCGATGGAAGGCGAGGCGCGCGAAGTGGCGCATGTTCACGCGGCAATCGCGCGCGAAGTGGCGGCTCGCGAGCGTCCGTTCAAAAAGCCGGTTGTCATGCTTTCGGGCGGGGAAACCACCGTCACTATTCGCGAAAAGGGCGGCAAGGGCGGACGCAACAGCGAATTCCTGCTCTCATTCGCGCTCGATATAGACGGCTATGCCAATATTCATGCGCTTGCCGCCGATACGGACGGCATTGACGGCTCGCAGGATAATGCCGGGGCCTTTGCCGATGGCGCGACGGTTTCGCGCTTGCAGCAGGCGGGCGCGGATGGCGCCGCGCGCCTCAACGCGAATGATGCCTGGACGGCTTTCAACGCCATAGGCGATCTGTTCGTGCCGGGGCCGACCGGCACCAATGTCAACGATCTTCGTGCGATTTTGATTCAGGATCAGGACTAGAATCATCATCGAGTAATATGCGGTTGGCCGCGCCGTCGAGATCCTCATACTGGCCGCTTTTCAGCGTCCAGAGGAAGGCGGCGAGGCCAAGCGCGCCTAAAAACAGCGCGATGGGAATGAGGAACAGAAGTCCGCTCATTCATGCGCCTCCCGCATCGTTGCGGCGCGCGCAGTGCCTGCGCTCTTTTGTGTGCTTTGCTTGCCCGCCCTGAGCCGCAGCGCATTGGAAATCACCACGATCGACGAGAACGACATCGAAAGGGCGGCAACAAGCGGCGTGACATAGCCGAAAATCGCAATCGGCACGGCGATGATATTATAGCCGATGGACAGCGCGAAATTCTGCCTGATCAGCTTGCCTGCTTCGCGCGAGACGGCAAGGGCAAGCGGCACGGCGGCGAGGCTTTCGCGCAGAAACACGAAATCGGCGGCGTTGCGGCCAATATCCGCAGCCGTTGCGGGTGCCATGGAAACATGGGCTGCAACAAGTGCAGGCGCGTCATTGAGGCCATCGCCCACCATCAGCACCTTGCCGCCATCGCTGGCAAGCTCCTGCACCAGCTTCGACTTGTCGGCAGGCAGAACCTCGCCGCGATAATTGTCCACACCGAGAAAACCCGCAAGCTTCTGCACCGCCGGCAGCTTGTCGCCCGACATGATGCCGAGCTTCACGCCCTCGCGCTTCAACGCGCCAAGAGCTGTTGCCGCATCCTCGCGCGGGCGGTCCTCGAAATGGAAGGTCTCGACGATTTCGCCATCAATGGCAAGGCAGGTTTGCGGGCCGGAGGCGGCAGGTGCATCGCTTTCGCCGCCAGCCCATTCGCGCTTGCCGAGCCGATAGGTGATGCCGTCCAATACAGCCTCGATGCCGCAGCCGGGCACTTCCTCAATGCGGGTGAACGCGCTCATCGGCTTGCTGCCGGAGAGGGCGGCAAGCGCCCGCGAAAGCGGATGGCGCGAATAAAGCGAAAGTTCGGCTGCGATTTCCAGATGGTGCGGATCGACGCTTTCCTGATCCGCCAGCCTTGGCTGTCCGAGTGTCAGCGTGCCGGTCTTGTCGAAAATCGCGGTATCGATTTCCGCCATGCGCTCCATGGCGGAGCCGTCCTTGATCATGATCCCGTTTTCAAACAGGCGGCGCGCGGCCACCACCTGCACGATGGGCACGGCCAGCGCCAGCGCGCAGGGGCAGGTGATGATGAGCGTGGAAATCGCAATATAGATCGAGCGATACCAGTCGCCACCCGTATGGATCATCCAGCCGACAAAGGCGAGAAAGGCGATGGAATGCACCAGCGGAACATAGAGTTCGGATGCGCGGTCGGCGAGACGGCGATAGCGCGCGCGACCGCCTTCAGCCACATCCATGAGCCGCACCATTTCGGCCAGAAACGAATTTTTGGCTTCCGCTGTCGCGCGGATGATGAGCGGCGCGGAAAGATTGAGCGTGCCTGCGCGAATATCCGACCCCGGCCCCACGGGCACGGCATCGCTTTCGCCCGATGCAATGGCGCAGTCGAGTTCGGAACGGCCTTCCTCTATGCGGGCATCGACCGGCACACGCTCGCCTGCCGCCAGAATGATGCGCATGTCGGGCCGGATTTCGTTGACCGGCAGGTAATTGCGTTCCCCATTCTCGCCGATCACCACCGCACCACGAGGGCTAAGCTGCGCCAGCCCGCGCACGGCAGAGCGCGCCCGCTCGCGCATCATGTAATCGAGCGTACGCCCGATCAGCAGGAAGAACAGCAGCGACACCGAGGCGTCGAAATAGGCATGTTCGCCATGATGCATGGTCTCATAGACGCTCATGGCGAAGGCCAGCGAAATGGCAAGCGCAATCGGCACATCCATATTCACACGCCGCGCCCGCAATGCCTTCCATGCGGAAGAGTAGAAAATACGACCCGAATAGACCAGCGTGGGCAGGGCGATGAGACCGGAAATCCAGTGGAACAGATCGCGCGTGGCCGCATCCGCGCCCGACCAGACGGCGACGGAAAGCAGCATTACATTGCTTGATGCAAAGGCTGCAACGCCGAGCGCGATCAGCAGGCGGGTGAAGGTCGGGTCTTTTTCCTGCGCCAGCTCGAATATATGCGCCTCATAGCCGAGCCTGCGCAGCGTATCGACCACATCGGGCGGGGTTTCGCCATCTTTCCAGCGCACCGAAACGCGCTTGGAAGTCAGATTGACGCGCGCATAGGCAATGCCCGGCAAGGCGTCGAGCCCGTCTTCGATGGTCTTGATACAAAGCCCGCAATGAACGTCGGGAACCGAAAGCTCCAACTGGCGCAGCCCGTCGCCGAGCGCGCGGCTGGAAAATTCCATTTCATCTGGTGAAACAGACTGGGTCGCGACCGCAAGCTGGGCGCTCTCGACACAGCAGCTCATAGCATTCTCCCATTGCGGATGAGGATGCGCAGAATATGGCGATAGGGATCGTCAAGCCCCGCATCTGCATTCACTTCCATGATCCAGCTTCCTTCGCCCAGTTCGACCGGCGCGCTCAGAAAACCGTCCGCACCTGTGTCCAGTTGGACCACGGTGTCGTTCACATCGCCGACCGGACGCTTGAATTCCACCGTGCCGCCGGTGGCGACAATGGCATTGCCGTCACGGTCGTTAAGACGGTAGGTGAAGATGCCGTTTTCATAGGCGGGTTTGGCCTGCCATTGAAGTGCTGCCTGCTGCTTGCCGGTCTGCGCTTTTTCGTTGAATTCCTGGCTGGCGACATAGGTATTGGGGACGACCAGTCCGCTCCAGCTATTGACCGCCTTATAGGCCATGACCAGATTGACGGCGATGATGACACCGAAGAAAGCCAGCATGATGCCCAGCATATGCCAGCCGGTGAACGTGCCTGAAGTTTTCGATTTGACAGCCATCATCTTTTCTCCGGAGCTATGAATGTTGCATCGTAGCGGGCGCTTTCCGCGCCGTCCGCATCGCGCACCTGGATCTCGAAGTCGGAACGATGCGCCTTGATAGCATCTTGCGGCAGGGTGACAAAGACGCGCAATGTCGTCAGGCGGTCGGGATCGACTGCCACCTCATAATTGCCGTCCGCTCCCGCTTCCTCGTCCTGAACGGTCAGCGCCGCTTCGGGCAGCCCCTCGATGGAAAGGTGGAACGTGCGCGGCTGCGGGATCATATTGAGCAGCTTGACCGTATAGCCATTGCGGATCGATCCGTCGGACAGGAGCACATATTGTGGTGTGCGGTCATGCAGCACATTGATGCCGATCCGCTGGCGCATATTGAGCGAAATGACCAGGGTGAGGCCGATCAGCGCCCAGACGGCAAAATAGAAAAGCGTGCGCGGGCGCAGCACCTTTTTCCACGACAGATTCTGCACTGCATCCGAAAACTTGTTTGGCGCTTCATAGACCCGCGCGGGATCGATTGATGCGGTGCCATTATTGGTCGCAAGGTCCATATTGGCGTCATAATCGGCGAGCGTCGCATAGGAAATCAGGCCGCGCGGCTTGCCGATCTTGTCCATCACGGAATTGCAGGCGTCGATGCACAATGCGCAGGTGATGCACTCAAGCTGCTGGCCGTCGCGAATATCGATACCCATGGGGCAAGCGGCGACACAGGCATTGCAATCCACGCAGTCCCCCACCGTCTCGCCCGCGGCGAGGGCCTTCTTGGAGTGGCGCGAGCGCGGCTCCCCGCGCCAGTCATTATAGGTGACGGTCAGCGAGTTTTCGTCCATCATCGCAGCCTGGATGCGCGGCCATGGGCACATATAGGTGCAGACCTGTTCGCGCATCAGGCCACCGAAAACATAGGTTGTTCCGGTGAGGATCGCGACGGTGAAATAGGCCACCGGTTCGGCATGGCCGGTCACGAAATCCATGAGCAGGGTGGGCGCGTCGGCGAAATAGAAAATCCAGGCGCCGCCGGTCAGAATGCCGATGACTATCCAGATGGAATGTTTGCTGACGCGCTTCCATAGCTTGTCCAGGGACCACGGTGCCTTGTCGAGCTTCATGCGGGCATTGCGGTCGCCTTCGATGGCGCGTTCCACCACAAGATAGAGATCGACCCAGACGGTCTGCGGGCAGGTATAGCCGCACCAGGCGCGCCCGGCGGCCGATGTGGCAAGAAACAGCCCCAGTCCCGCCATGATCAGCAGCCCGGCGACATAATAGAATTCCTGCGGCCAGATTTCGATGAAGAAGAAATAGAAGCGACGGTTCGCAAGGTCGATCAGCACCGCCTGATCGGGTGCATAGGGTCCGCGATCCCAGCGCAGCCACGGGGTCAGGTAATAGATGCCCAATGTTACGAGCATGACAATCCATTTGAAGCGCCGGAACTCGCCCTTCACGCGCTTTGGAAAGATTTTTATCCGTGCCGCATAGAGTGACTGGCGTGTTTTGGGGGAATTAACTGCCTGAACGTCAATCCGTTCGACATCATCTGACATTTGCCTTGCTCCTTGGGCATGGCTCGAAAGGCGTCAACGGGTTTTCGAAACCATGCCTGATCAGATAAATTCCGGCCCGCGCACCGTCGTGCGGGCCGGAATTTGTTATTCGCCGCCGCCCAGCGAGTGAACGAAAATGGCGAGCTGCTTGACGGTCGCATCTCCCAGACGGGCTTCCCATGCAGGCATCACGCCGTGCTTGGGGCGCGCGACCTGACGCACGATTGCATCTTCGCCCGAACCGTAGAACCAGATGGCGTCGGTGAGGTCCGGCGCGCCGAATTCGCGCATGCCCTTGGCATCGTCGCCGTGGCAGACCGCGCAATTTTCGGCATAGACCTGCTTGCCGTCCGGGATCATCGCCGGATCGTGCGGCGTGCCCGAAAGGCTGACCACATAGGCTGCGACATCGCGAATCTGCTGCGGTTCGAGAATGTCGGCGAAGGCCGGCATTTCCGAGATGCGGGTTTGCTCATCATCGGTCGAGCGCACGCCATGACGGATGGTCGTCAGGATGTCGTCGACGCTGCCGCCCCACAGCCAGTCATCGTCATTGAGGTTCGGATAGCCCGGCGCTCCTTGCGCACCGGAGCCGTGGCACTGTACGCAATTGACGCGGAACGCCGCAGCACCGCCTGCAATGGCATATTGGCGCAGATTTTCATCGGCCAGAATCTCATGCACATCCTTGGCCTTGATCTGATCGATAATGCCCTGGCGATCAGTAGCAATCCTGGCGTTTTCTTCCCAGAAAGTCCCGCGGCTGGACCAGCCGAGCACCCCTTCGGTGGAACTGGTAATCAGCGGCCATGCCGGATAGGCGATCACATAGAGAAGTGACCAGAAGATGGTCGCGTACCATGTCCACAGCCACCAGCGCGGCATGGGATTGTCGAGTTCGCGAATCCCATCCCATTCATGTCCCGTGGTCGAGACGCCGGTGACTTCATCAATTTGTTTTTCACTCATCTTTATCGTCCTTGAACGGGATATTCTTCGCATCGTCCGCCTTTTTCTTGCTTCCGGGCCGGAAGGCGAAAAGGATGACGAAGATAAAGAAGATCACCATGCCGAGGAGGCCCCAGCTATCGGCGAAAGTACGCATGGTGTTGTAATCCATTGCCTTGTTCCGCTTTATCTTGCCTGGGGCGATTGATCATAGGTCGAGAAATCAACCAGTGTGCCGAGCATCTGCAAATAGGCGACCAGCGCGTCCATTTCGGAGATCACCTGCGGATTGCCGTCGAAATCGCCGATCTTCGCCTTGGGGTAGCGCTCCTCTATGCCGGACGTATCGGCATCGGGATCGGCCTGCGCCTTCAGATCGTCGAGCGCATTGTCGAGCATCTCCTGCGTATAGGGAACGCCGACGCTCACATTGGCCTTGAGATTGGCTGTAATATTGGACGCATCGAGCGGCTTGTTCATCAGGAACGCATAGCTTGGCATCACCGATTCGGGCACCACATCGCGCGGGCGGATGAGATGCTGTACGTGCCATTCGTTGGAATAGCGGCCGCCGACGCGCGCAAGGTCCGGCCCCGTGCGCTTCGAGCCCCACTGGAACGAATGATCATACATGGATTCGGCAGCCAGGCTGTAATGGCCGTAGCGCTCCACCTCGTCGCGGAAAGGCCGGATCATCTGGCTGTGACACAGATAGCAGCCTTCACGCACATAGATGTCGCGCCCCGCCAGCTCCAGCGGCGAATAGGGGCGCATTCCTTCCACCTTCTCGATGGTGTTTTCGAGATAGAAGAGCGGTGCGATTTCAATAATGCCGCCGATCGTGACCACTGCCAGCGAAGCGACCAGCAGCAAGGTGGCGTTTTTCTCCAGTTTGGAGTGTTTATCCAGTACAGACATAAATCATACGCTCCTTATTCGGCAGGCTGCACGACGGTTGCACCGATAGCCGCTCTGGTGCCCCCCATGGGAGCCTCGCTGCGCAACTGGCCACGGATGGTCTGATAGACGTTCCACGCCATCACGAGTCCGCCAGCGAGATAGAACACGCCGCCAAGCGTACGGATGACATAGTAGGGGAACATTGCGAGCACGGTCTCCGCGAAGGAATAGACGAGGAAGCCCTGATCGTCATATTCGCGCCACATCAGGCCCTGCTGGATGCCGGCAACCCACATGGCAGAGGCGTAAAGCACGATGCCAAGCGTTGCGAGCCAGAAGTGCCAGTTGACCATGCGGATCGAATAGAGGCGCTCGCGGTTCCACAGCTTCGGCGCGAGATAATAGACGGCGGCAAAGGTGATCATGCCGTTCCAGCCCAGTGCGCCCGCGTGAACGTGGCCGATGGTCCAGTCGGTATAGTGCGAGAGCGAATTGACCGCCTTGATCGACATCAGCGGACCCTCGAAGGTCGCCATGCCGTAAAAAGCGATAGCCGCGACCATCAGGCGGATGATTGGATCGGTGCGTACCTTGTCCCATGCGCCGGAAAGGGTCATCAGACCATTGATCATGCCGCCCCAGGAGGGCATCCACAGCATGATGGAGAACACCATGCCCAGCGTCTGCGCCCAGTCGGGCACAGCGGTATAGTGCAGATGGTGCGGACCCGCCCAGATATAGAGAAAGATGATCGACCAGAAATGCACGATGGACAGACGGTACGAATAGACCGGACGTTCCGCCTGCTTGGGTACGAAATAATACATCATCGCGAGGAAGGGGACGGTGAGGAAGAATGCCACCGCATTATGCCCATACCACCATTGCGTCACCGCATCCTGTACGCCTGCGAAGGCAGAATAGCTCTTCACGCCAAGGAAGGATACCGGCACCGCCAGATTGTTGACGATATGCAGCATGGCAATGGTGATGATGAAGGAGAGGTAGAACCAGTTCGCCACATAGATATGCGGCTCCTTGCGCCGGAAAAGCGTTCCCATGAACACGATGAGATAGGCGACCCAGACGATGGTCAGCCATATATCGACATACCATTCCGGTTCGGCATATTCGCGCGACTGCGTGATGCCGAGCAGATAGCCGGTCGCCGCCATGATGATGAAAAGCTGGTAGCCCCAGAACACAAACCAGGCCAGATCGCCGCCGAACAGGCGCGCGCGGCAGGTGCGCTGCACCACATAGAACGACGATGCGATCAGTATATTGCCGCCAAAAGCGAAGACTACGCCGGATGTATGCAGCGGGCGCAGGCGACCGAAATTGAACCACGGTTCAAGATTGAGATCGGGGAACGCAAGCTGCGCTGCAATAAGAACCCCCGCCAGAAAACCGACCACGCCCCAGAATACCGTCGCAATCACGCCATAGCGGATCGGCCCGTCCATATAGGTGGACTGGTCGACGGCCTTTTTGGGCGCCAGGCCGTAATCGGCGTTGCGCATCAGCAAAATGGTGAAGATGGCAAGTGTTGCGAACAGAATCCACATATGGGTTCTGAACAGTTCATCATGAGAAAAGCCGGCCAGAAGCACAGCGAACAGTGCTCCAAGACCGGAAATGACGGTTCCAGCGGCGTAGTTCATGAAATCCCCTCGCAGCGCATGACAAAAACTGCCCGCAAAGGACAGCAATAACGATATTTCTGTATCCGCATTGAGCGGATCACTGTCATTGATCTAAATCAAATAGAACTAAAACGGGATGCGACCAAATGGATGGTTGGGAAAATCAGCGCGAACCCGTGTCGCAAACGAGGTGAACGAGAATGTCCACCTTGCTGATCCTGTAACCTGGCGGCGGAGGGGGAAGAGGGCCTACGCTGATGGCTTCGGTGGGAATATCGATGATCCTGTCGTCGGCCTCAATATAGAAATGCGTGTGATCGCCGGTATCCGTATCGAAATAGGTGCGTCCGCCATGAAGGCTGATCTTGCGCACAAGTCCGGCTTCCTCAAACTGCCTGAGCGTATTGTAGACGGTAGCGACGGAAAGCTTTTCGCCGTGCAGCAGAGCTTCCGCATTCAGCATATCCGGAGTGACATGCCGGTGCTCGCCCGTAAACAGCAGCCTTCCGAGCGTGAGACGCTGGCGGGTCGGGCGCAGCCCGGCCCGCCTTAAAATCGCCTTGACCGATGCCACCGTCTGCTTGCCCGGCCTCGATAGGATGGCGGACAAGGCCTGGGAGGTTTTGGTGTCGAGCAGCATGAACGGTCCCGGCTTCTTGGTTGAAAATGAGTATCTGAAACTTGAACTGTAATATATTGACCTTAATGCAAATAGTTTGCATTTGCAGAATATACGGAATCCTCTGGTGGTCAACGAAAATATGCGGGTGCTTATGTCGCAGCCGTACCCGGAATAATCAGTACTGCC
This sequence comes from Falsochrobactrum tianjinense, assembly GCF_019100495.1. GTDB lineage: Bacteria > Pseudomonadota > Alphaproteobacteria > Rhizobiales > Rhizobiaceae > Brucella > Brucella tianjinense. Next base: position 660,809 of record NZ_JAHRVA010000001.1, read on the forward strand.
CGCAGACCGCCCTCGGGACGATTGTGCAATTGTACGTCACCGCCCATGCGCCTTGCCGCCATCGCAACGATGGCAAGGCCAAGCCCGCTGCCCCCGCTATCGTTGTCGTTTCTGTTTGCCCCCCGGAAGAAGCGTTCGGTGACATGCGGCATTTCCTCTGGCGGAATGCCGGGGCCGTCGTCTTCGGCGCTAAAGATCAGTCCCTCGGCGCTGGAATCGAAGCTGCACCGCACGCAGCCCTCCTGCGGTGAATGATTGACCGCATTTTCGATCAGGTTGCGAGCCGCGATCATGAAGAGATGCGGAAATGGCATGGAAAGCGGTAGCGGATTGCGTGGCAATTCGATGGAAACGCCGCGTGGTGCAGCCAGCATGCGCATATCGGTCGAGATGGCTGCGAGCAGCGGGCCCGCCGGCTCAGGCGCTGCCGCTTCCATTTCGTCGCCCGCTTCAAGCGCTGCGAGATCGAGCAACTGGTTGACGAGACGGCTGGTACGATCGACGCCTGCGGCGATCTGCCGGACAGCGTTTTCGCGCACGGCCTCGTCTTTCGCGCCTGCGGCGATCTGCGCCTGCGTCTTGAGCCCCGCAAGCGGTGTTTTCAGTTCATGCGCGGCAAAAATCGCAAAATGGCGTTCACGCTCGCGTGCCTCTTCCACGCGATGAAACAGCCCGTTGAGGGCTGTTACTGCCGGGGCGATTTCGGGCGGCAGCTTGTGCTCGGACAGAGGGCTTAGATCTTTCGCCTCGCGCCGGGAAAGCGCAGCGGCAAGATGGCTGAGCGGTTGTAGGCCGCGCCGCACGCACAGCCAGATCATGACTGCCAGCAGCGGGAGTATCAAAAGCGCGGGCAGCGCCACGCCTGCCACCACATTCTGGACCAGCTTGTCGCGCACGGAGAGACTGTCGCCCACCATGACCCGCAGGCCAAGCTGCGTATTCTCGACGGCGAAAACCCGCCATCGCTGCCCCGCGACAACGGTTGTTGAGAAGCCGTTCGCCATCTGCGTGAGCTGGTCGCCGGGCGCGTGTTCGGAACGTCCCACCAGCTTGCCGTCCAGCGACCATATCTGGCAGAAAAGCTGCCGGTCATAGAGCGGGAAATCTGGCAACGGCTTGAATGAAAGCCGCCCGCCATCGCCTTCCGGTCCGACTTCCACACGCCGTTCGGTGAGCAGCGAATTGACCATGCGCGCGGCTTCCATCAGCCGCGCATCCAGCACTTTTTCAAGCTGCGATTGCGTGCTGGCATGAATCCAGATCACGGCAAAGAACCAGACCAGACAGGTGATGCCGATCAATATGCCCGTCAGACGACTGCGGATCGAACTCATGCCTGCGCCCTCGCAAGCCGGTAGCCAACGCCGCGCACGGTTTCGATGAAAGTGGAGCCGAGCTTGGAGCGCAAATGATGGATGTGAACTTCCACTGCATTGCTTTCCACTTCTTCCTGCCAGCCATAAAGGGCCTCTTCCAGCGCGGATTTGGAAATCGTCGCCGTGGGCCGCTCCATCAGGGCGCGCAATATGGAAAATTCACGCCGTGTCAGCCGCAGCGGCTCGCCATCGAATCGCGCCGACATTTCGGCAGGGTCGAGCTCGACGCCTTTCCAGGTCAGCGTGGCGTGGGCGCGGCCCGTGCCGCGCCGGGCTATGGCGCGCACCCTTGCGGCCAGTTCGTGCAGATCAAAGGGCTTGCCGACATAGTCGTCGGCGCCCGCATCGAGCCCCGCAATGCGCTCGGGCACCTGATCGCGCGCGGTGAGCAGCAGGACCGGCGTTTCATTTCGCGCCTGCCGCATGGATTTGAGAATATCGAGGCCGGAGCCGTCCGGCAGCATCAGATCAAGAACGATGGCATTATAATTCTGCGCGGCAATCGCGGCCTCGGCATCGCCGCAGCTCGACACCGCATCCACGGTGAACCCGGCAAGCCCCAACCCCACGGACAGGCCGTCGAGCAGGATTGCATCGTCTTCAATCACCAGAATGCGCATGTTGATTCCGCTTTTCGCCCTATTTGAACTTGAATTGTTTGAAACTTAAACCTTGCGAGCTTTTCTGCATCCCAGCTTAAGGCTGCCTTAAGGTGGCGGCGTCATCCGCTTTTTACAACCAGTCTATTTTACGCGAATCATATTCTTTGGAAGCACAGAATGCGTTTTTTAAAGACCTTAGCCTTTTCGTTGCTGGCTGCTTTAATACTGTCCGGCCCCGTCATTTCGCCCGGCTCTGCGCTGGCGGCCAATCCCCTGCCTGTCGATGAGGCGTTTCATCTTGAAGTGACGAAAGACGGCACCGACCGGCTGGTGTTCAACTGGCAGATCGCGAAAGGCTATTATCTTTATCGCGATCATATTGAGGCCCGCGACGGCAATGGCAAGGCGCTTTTAGTCGACACCCAGCCCGGCATTGCCAAGGACGATCCGAATTTCGGCAGGCTGGAAGTCTTTTATACCCATGCCAGCGCTGGCATGAAGGCAGGCAATTCCCCCATTGAACTGACCTATCAGGGCTGTCAGGAAGACGGTATTTGCTATCGTCCGGAAACCCGCACTATCGATCCGGTGACGCTTGCCATCAGCAGCCAGATGGGCAATCGCTTCACGCAGCAGCAGGCTTCGGATTTCACGCCCGCATCGCAGAGCGCTGCCTTTGCCCTGGCTCCCGAAAAAGGTCTGGTCGAAAGTCTTCTCGACCGGGGCGGCTCGCTTCTGGTCATTGCTGCTTTTCTGGCTTTCGGCGTGCTTCTGGCTTTCACCCCTTGCGTCTTTCCGATTTATCCCATCGTGGCGGGAACATTGGCGCGGGAGGGCGAAAAGCTCAATGCACGGCGCGGTTTCATATTGTCCTCGGTCTATGTGGTCAGTCTTGCGGTCGGCTTTGCTCTCGTTGGCGCAATCGCCGGCTGGTCGGGCCAGAATCTGCAAATCGTGCTGCAATCGAAATGGACGGCGCTGGCGCTGGCGGGAGTTTTTGTCCTGCTCGCCTTGTCGATGTTCGGCCTGTTTCAAATCCAGTTGCCGACCTCTTGGGTCAGCGCGGTTTCGGCGCGTACGGGGCAAAGAACCGGCTCGAAACGCTCTGCTGCCATTCTGGGCTTTTCTTCGGTGCTGATTGTTGGTCCGTGCGTCACAGCACCCTTGGCGGGCGCACTGCTTTATATCGCGCAGACCGCCAATGTGGCTCTGGGGGCCGCAGCCCTGTTTGCGCTTGGCATCGGCAAGGGCCTGCCGCTGATCGCTTTCGCCACGCTGGGTGCAGGCACGCTGCCGCGCGCGGGCGCATGGATGGAAACCGCCAAGCAGATCTTCGGCTTCGGTTTTCTTGCGACCGCCATTTTCATGGCCGCGCCGCTTTTGCCATCGGGCGTCGATCTGGTGTTCTGGGCCCTGCTGCTGTTTGGCGTGGCAAGCTTTGCCTTTCTCAAAATTCCCGGACGCAATGTCGTTGCTCGCACCATCGGAACAGCCGCCTTCGTCTATGGGGTGATCTTGATGCTGGGCGTCGCTTCGGGCGGTCGCGATCCATTGCAACCGCTGGCGGCTTTGGCTAACCGTGGCGGCGAGCAGCATCTGGCCGCATTGCGATTCGCTCCGGTCGATTCGGTTTCAGCCCTTGAGAAGAAACTGGATGCGGTGCGCGGCGAAAGGCCGACACTGGTCTATTTCACCGCAGACTGGTGTGTGAGCTGCGCAACGGTGGAGCGGCGTGTTCTGCCCGATGCTCAGGTGAAGAAAAATCTCGGTGCCTATCAGCTCATCAAGGTCGATGTGTCCGATCTGACGAAAAGCAAGGCCGAACTGATGGCGAAGCTCGGAGTTGCCGGGCCGCCGACGATGATTTTTTTCAATGAGGCGGGTAAGGAACCGCAAGGCACCCGCCTGGTGGGTGACGTGACATCGGTAACGATTACGCGCTCGACAGGCGTGGTCGCGGCTGACCCGAAACAGAAAGTCTAGGATTTGAACATGCGTTGGGCGCATTCATTGAACGCTGCAAGCAAGATGAAGACGAGTGGAGCAAGATTGGCGCGGATTGCCGTTCTGATCGGCCTGCCATGGACGGTTGCCGCCTGCACCACGGTTCCGGTGGTGGAAGGCCCGGTTGCGGTGATAATGCCCCAATCACAGCCACAGTCGCAGCCGCAGCCATTTACCGCCGCGCCCGAGCCGGAACAGGCGCCTGAAATCCAAACGGCAAAAAGCGAATATGAAGTCATGTATGGCGCCGTCAACGATGGCGGCAACCACATTGCGGCGCTCGATCTCGACAAGATCGGCGAACGCAATCTGCGCAGGCAGGTCGATTACCAGACCGATCATCCGGTTGGCACCATCATCGTCGATCCCTATGCGCGCTATCTCTATCTGGTGCAGCCCGGCGGCAAGGCCATGCGCTATTCCGTGGGCGTCGGGCGCGCGGGCATGGTGTTCAATGGCGAGGCGGAAGTCGCCTATAAGGCGCGCTGGCCCCGCTGGACGCCGACACAGAATATGATCAAGCGCAATCCCGAGCATTACGCAAAATATGCCAAGGGCCTTGAAGGCGGCATTCGTAATCCACTCGGCGCGCGGGCGCTCTATCTCCACCGCGACGGCAAGGATACGCTCTATCGCATCCACGGCACCAATGAGCCCTGGACGGTCGGTAAGGCCGCGTCTTCAGGCTGCATCCGCCTTTTCAATCAGGATATTCTCGATCTTCACAAGCGCGTTACCAATGGAAGCCGTGTGGTCGTTCTCAACAAATCCCAATCGGGACAAGGAGTAAGCTGATGATGAACCGCCGTCAGATGCTGGCTGCCACCGCAGCCGGTGCTGCGACATTTGCTCTTGCTGGCCGCGAGAGTTTTGCCCAGCGTGTTCCCTCCGTTGCGGAAGTTCTCTATGACGCGGAAATTCCGGTCCTGGGCAATCCCAATGGCGATGTTACCATTGTCGAATATTTCGACTATCAATGCCCCTATTGTAAGCGTGGTCACGCCGAACTGATGCGTGTTGTCAACAATGATGGCAATGTGCGTCTTGTCCTGAAAGACTGGATCATTTTCGGCGATAATTCCGCTTATGCATCAAGGCTGGTTCTGGCGGCGGAAAAATCCGGCAATTACGTAAAGGCTATGGAAGCAATGATGAAAACACCGGGACGCCTCACCAAAGAACAGATTGACACGGCGCTTGCGGGCGCGGGTCTCGATCCAAAGAAGCTAGAAGCCGATTACAAGGCAGATTCCGCACGCATCAACGGTATTCTCAGCCGGAATATGGATCAGGGTGAAGCCTTCAATTTCGGCGGCACGCCGTCTTTCGTGATCGGCACCAGGCTTTATGGCGGTGCTTTAAAGGAAGCAGAACTCATTGAAGCGATCAAGGAAGCACGCAAGACCTGATCCGGAAACAGAATTTGAAAGCAAGCAGCGGAGTGCGCGCTATATTGTGTTGAATTAGGTTTTCTTCATAGTGATATGAGGATAACGGACATGAATCTGATGACGACACATATGCACGAACTGGATGAAAGCCGCTGGCAGAAAGTGCTGGCGCGCGACCACGCATCGGATGGCGAATTCGTCTATGCGGTGCGCACAACGGGCGTCTATTGCCGTCCGTCCTGCCCATCCCGACGCGGGAAGCGAGAAAATGTGCAGTTCTTTCAATGCGTTGAAGACGCAGAACGCGCGGGGTTCCGGCCCTGCATGCGCTGCAAGCCGGACGTGAAAGCAACGCTCGAAGCGCAGAACAATGCGCGCCATGCCGATATGGTCGCCTGCGCCTGCCGTTTTATCGAAGCCGCGCAGGAAGTACCCGCACTGGAGGAAATCGCCAGCGCCCTCAACACCAGTCCGGCGCATTTGCATCGTATTTTCAAGGGCCTGACAGGGTTGACGCCCAAGGCTTATGCGAATGCGCATCGCGCCGATAAAATGCGCTCGGCGCTTAAAGTCCCGCAGGCAAGCGTGACGGATGCCATTTATGATGCGGGCTATGGTTCCTCAAGCCGCTTCTATGAAGCTTCGGATAAAATTCTTGGAATGAAACCAAAGACTTATAAATCCGGTGGGCAGAATGAAACCATTCGTTTCGCCATCGGTCAGTCGTCGCTTGGGGCGGTGCTCGTGGCGCAAAGCGATCACGGCGTCTGCGCTATTTTGATGGGCGACGAACCGGAAGAACTCATCCGCGATCTCGAAAAACGTTTTCCCAAGGCCGAACTCATCGGCGCTGACCGGGATTTCGAGGATCATATCGCGCAAGTGATTGGTTTTGTTGAGAACCCGCATATTGGCCTTGATCTGCCGCTCGATCTGCGCGGCACGGCTTTTCAGCAGCGCGTCTGGCGGGCCCTGCTCGAAATCCCGGCGGGAAGAACCTTGAGCTATAGTGAGCTTGCGCAAAGGCTTGGAGCGCCGAAATCGACCCGCGCGGTTGCCGGAGCCTGTGCCGCCAACAAGATTGCGGTCGCAGTTCCTTGCCATCGCGTGGTGCGCAATGATGGCGGTCTTTCTGGCTATCGCTGGGGGGTGGAGCGCAAGCGCAATTTGCTGGAGAGAGAACGAAAAAGCTGAGATTTCTGCATGCAGAATGCGCGCTTTTGCGTGCGGAAAATGCGATTTTCGCCAAACCAGGCCCGATTTTGCAAAATCGCCGCGGGCAATTGCGCAAATTTTGTGGCGGCGAGACTTTCGCGCTATAGATTTCCTCACGACTGAATCAGCAAGGAGAGGCTTCTATGAGCGTGACCATCTACGGCATCAAAAATTGCGACACCATGAAAAAGGCGCGCAACTGGCTGGATGACCACGGCATCGAATATGCCTTTCACGATTACAAAAAAGAAGGTCTAGACGCAGACACGCTCGACCGTTTTCTTGCAGGCATCGAATGGGAAAAACTACTCAACCGGGCAGGCACGACATTCCGCAAGCTGCCTGAAGAAGAGCGCCAGAATGTCGATGGAAACAAGGCGCGCGAGTTGATGCTGGCACAGCCCTCGATGGTCAAGCGTCCGGTACTCGAAAAAGACGGCGGCCTGACCGTCGGCTTCAAGCCGGATCAGTATGAGGCATTTTTCACGTCTTGAGCGCCTGCCGCCATGCCGGAGCGCAGGATGTAATCAGGGTGAACATCCCGATCAGAAAAATTCAATTGCTGGTAGGCAGGCGAGGCGTATGTTGCCAGCCATGAACCAGACATATCGCCTTCGCAGTTCTCACCAAACCGCCTTTCAATACGCTTTTGGCGGGTTTTTCACCATGGCAGCGGCCATGGGCATCGGGCGCTTCATCTATACGCCGAGCCTGCCTGGCATGATGGCCGATATCGGCTTCAATGCCGCTGATGCGGGCTTCATCGCTTCGGCCAATTATATCGGCTATCTGCTGGGTGCGATCGTGGCGGGCTACGGCTGGTCTGCGGGGATCGAGCGGGCAACCGTCATTGCGGGCCTCGCCGCAAGCGCGCTTCTGTGTCTCGCGATGGCTTTGTTCAACGATGTCTGGCTGTTTTCCGCAATTCGTCTTGCTGCCGGTTTTATCAGCGCAGTCACCATGATCCTGTGCACGACCATCGTTCTTGGCTATATCGCGGTGGCGGAAAGGGCAGGGCTGGGGGCATTGCATTTTGCAGGCGTAGGCAGCGGCATCGCGCTTTCCGCCGTGCTGGTCGCAGGCAGCGGCTATGTCGGATTGGGCTGGCGCGCGGACTGGATCGGATCGGCGATCCTGACCGCGCTGATTATCGTGCCGGTGGCATTGCTGGTGAAGAAGGGGCCGTTCGGCGGCAAGAAAGCTACGCGCGAGCCAAAACTGCCCAAAAGCTTTGCTTTCAATGCGCTCGCTCTGGCCTATGGAATTTTCGGTTTCGGTTATGTGATTACCGCGACTTTTCTTATTGCCATCGTCCGCTCCAGCGAGAGTGGCCCGGCGATGGAAGCCGCGGTCTGGATCGTAACGGGGCTTTGCGCCGCGCCGTCCATCTGGCTCTGGTCGCCATCGGCGCGGAAACTGGGTCTGTTCACTTCATTTGCGTTGACGGCAATTCTTGAAGCTGTTGGCGTTGCCGTAAGCGTGGTGCTGGCACCCCCGATCGGCCCTCTGGTCGGCGGCGCACTTTTGGGCGCGACCTTCATGGCCCTGACGGCTTTCGGCCTTCAGGCGGCGCGCGTGCTGGCACCGCAATCGCCCAAACGGGCTTTGGCGCGCATGACGGTCTGTTTCAGCGTCGGCCAGATCATCGGGCCGCTGGTCGCAGGCTTTATGGCGCACTATTCCGGCTCGTTCACATTGCCAAGCCTCGTCGCCGCCTTCTCGCTGATGGTCGCAGCGCTGATCGGCCTTGCCGCAGGACGCGAACGGTAATTCATCAGGATCGGTGTTGCGTGGGCTCACCTGCCTGCGGATCGATATTATTGAGATAATCGTCATATGTCGTGCATTCGACGTCCGCTTTGGTACAGACTTCTGCAACCAGCCGCTCCATGGCGCGCCAATAAGCTCCGTCATTCATCAGCACGAAATGAAAGCCGAGCTGGAGCGGAATGCGTTTGCCCGCATATTGCTTGTCGAAGGCGGCGCGGAACGCCTTATAGGCGCGCTCCTCGAATTGCGCTGCCCTCTGCGGCGCTTCCTTGCCCTTGGAATGGCGTACATAGAGATTGTAATCCATGCCGATGATTGGCCGCTGCGATGGGCCTTCCGGAATGAGCGGCAAGCCGAAAGAGGCAAACCCGCCGGAAATGTGCGGGCGTTCCGGCCCGCTGGTGACTGCCGAAGCCTGATAACGGAATCCGCTGGCTTTCAGCGCGTTCTGCACCGGTTTTGCGCTGGCCAGATAGGGCGCGCGGAAGCCTTTGATGCCATCGCGCACAAGCACCTGCCAGCCTTCCGGTTCGCCCTCAATGCCGTTGTTCTTGTAGGCTCCGGCCGTAATACGGCGAAACTCGGCGATTTCCTTTTTCCAACTGGTGGCGGACCAATCGGAACCGTCGAAATGGCCGCAGCCATGGCTGGCGATCTCGTTGCCTTCCAGATGTGCCTGCCAGATATTGTCGAGCCGTGTGATGACCTCGCTGCGGCTCAGGGCAAAGCCGACATTGGATGATCCGGCCTTTTTGCGCGGGGGCTGATAATCGCGCCGGTCCTTTTTAGTCATCAGAAAGACGCAGGACAGGAAATAGGTGAAATGCGCGTCATATTTCTTTGCAATTTCGCGCGAGCGCGTCCACAGCGCATTATCATGTGCACCATCGAATGAAATGAGCACATATTGTGTTCTCGCCGTTTCCGCCTGAACTGGATGGGCAGTAAAAGCAAGGGCGGACGCAGTAGTAAGGATGGACGAGATAATACGCATGGGAAATGAACGCCGGGCTGGGGAAAGATTGCTTTCTGGATCTTGAATGTGGCGAAGGTCGGACAGAAATGCATATTGTATGTTCTGTGACAGCTTATTTCACAGTCGGGACTTACATATGGCGCGAATTACGACTAAAAGCGCCAGAATAGACCTATCGAAGATCAATAGAATGGCAGGCCATGGCAGACGACAGCTTCATTCGCGAGGTAAATGAGGAACTCCGTTCAGAACGAATGAAATCGATCTGGCGGCGTTTCGGGCCGCTCTTGATCGGCGGCGCTGTCGCTCTGGTTCTCGGCACGGCGGGCATGGTCGGCTATCAGCATTGGACTGAGAGCAAGGCTTCCGCTTCGGGCGACAAGTTCCTCGCAGCGCTTGATCTGGCCGCCGCAGGCAAGAGCGATGAAGCACTGGCGGCTCTGGACGATCTGGAAAAGACCGGCTACGGCTCCTATCCGGTGCTGGCGCGCCTGCGCGCAGCCTCGGTCCTGGCCGAAAAGGGCGACGCGGCGGCAGCCGTCGCGGCCTTCGACAACATCATTGCCGACAATAACGTGCCTTCGTCAATTCGCGCTATAGCACGCCTGCGCGCAGGTTATCTGCTGGTCGACAACGGCTCTTATGATGATGCCGCAAGCCGCGTCGAGACGCTTTCGGCAGATGGCAACCCGATGCGCGGCAGCGCGCGCGAAGTGCTCGGCCTCGCCGCATGGAAGGCGGAGCGTTTTGACGACGCCTTCAAGCTCTTCCAGCAGATTGCCGATGACAACCTGGTGCCGGCAAATATTCGCCAACGCGCCAACACCATGCTCGATCTCATGCGCGGTGCGGGTATTACCGCGCAAAGCTGAGATCGGTCGATCCGAATTTTGGAGTAGTTTTCGTTCCATGGGTATTCAATGAGTTTCACTCTCGCCATCGTCGGGCGTCCCAATGTCGGCAAGTCCACGCTGTTCAATCGCCTCGTCGGCCGCAAGCTGGCGCTGGTCGATGACCTGCCGGGTGTCACGCGCGACCGGCGTATCCATGACGCCAAACTTTACGACCTGAAATTCGATGTCATCGACACGGCGGGTCTCGAAGAAGCCGCCAATGACAGTCTGGAAGCACGCATGCGCGCTCAGACGGAAGCGGCCATCGCCGAAGCCGACGCCATTCTTTTCATCATCGACGCCAAGGCAGGCGTGACGCCGACAGATGCCACTTTTGCCGAACTGGTGCGTCGCTCCGGCAAGCCGGTGGTGCTGGTCGCCAACAAGGCCGAAGCACGCGGCGCGCAGAGCGGCATGTATGATGCCTTCCAGCTCGGTCTTGGCGAACCGTGTCCAATTTCCGCCGAGCACGGTCAGGGCATGCCCGATCTGCGCGACGCCCTCGTCGAACTTCTTGGCGAAGAGCGCGTCTTCGCACATGAGCGCGAAGAGGAAGAAGCCGACGCGGCTTTCGCTGCCGCCACAGTTGGCGCGCTGGTCGGCGACGACATCGAAGACCCGGATGAAGAAGTCATTCCGGCCTATGACACCACCAAGCCGCTGCGCATCGCCATTGTCGGACGCCCCAATGCGGGCAAGTCCACCATGATCAATACGATGCTGGGTGAGGACCGCCTGCTGACGGGACCGGAAGCCGGGATCACGCGCGATTCGATTTCGGTTGACTGGGAATGGCGCGATCGCAAGATCAAGCTTTTCGATACGGCTGGCCTGCGTCGCAAGTCGCGCGTTCAGGAAAAGCTCGAAAAGCTTTCCGTCGCTGATGGCCTGCGGGCGATCCGCTTTGCCGAAGTGGTCATCATCGTGTTGGATGCGACGATTCCCTTCGAGAAGCAGGATTTGCAGATCGCCGATCTCATCATCCGCGAGGGCCGCGCGCCGGTCATCGCGTTTAACAAATGGGATCTGATCGAGGATCGCCAGATGGTGCTGGCCGATCTTTACGAAAAGACCACCCGGCTGCTGCCGCAGGTGCGCGGCCTGCGCGCCGTGCCGATCTCCGGCGAGCGCGGGCAGGGTCTCGACAAGCTCATGGAAAATGTGATCGCGACCCACGAGATCTGGAACCGCCGCATTTCCACCGGACGCCTCAATCGTTGGCTGGAAGGCGTTATCGCCCATCAGCCGCCGCCGGCGGTTTCGGGTCGCCGCCTGAAAGTAAAATATATGACGCAGGTCAAGACCCGCCCGCCGGGCTTCGTGGTTTCCTGCTCGCGCCCCGATGCGATGCCGCAATCCTATGTGCGCTATCTCATCAATGGCTTGCGCGAAACCTTCGATATGCCGGGCGTGCCGATAAGGCTTAGCTTGCGTACTTCCGAAAACCCCTTTGCGGGTCGCGCCAAAAAGAAGCGGTGAAAATAGAGCATTTCCAGCAAAAGTGTGAAACGGTTTTGCGTGGGATAATGCGACAAAGCAAATACCTGGCCCGGATTTTCCGGGCTTTTTCTTGCGCATCAATATGCAGGAAGTATCTTGTATTAATCAAAAATTAATCAATGTTTTCAAATAGTAAACAATACTCTGTTAACCAGTCATCAAGGTTAATACTCCATTATCGAGACAGTGAGTAAGCTAGTTTCGAGTGGAGTTTCCGGTGCACCTTGTATCGATACGAGGGCTGTTTGGCCGATCAAAAGCGGTTGCCGAGCCGGTATGGCATTATCCTGTCACAGGCTATTGCCCGCAGGATGGTCGCTATTATGCCGTGCGGGCAAAGCCGCGCCAGTTGCGCCGCAAGTATCGGCTTGCGCCCCTGCTGATTGCGTCCATTGCCTGGATTTCCAATTCCGGCACCGTTGCTTTGCAAGATATGGCAAGCCTTGTTCCCAGCGCTAATATTGCCGGTCATCGCTGGACGGCCTTCATCGCAAAAGCCCCGGTTGGCTCCGTGCATCAGGCGGAAATGCCTTTCGTCGATGCGACGACTGTCACGGGCAGTATCGCCACCTCTGGCATCGAAGTTCCGGGTATCGGTCGCGTAGCGCTTTCGGGCGAAAGAAAGAGCGCAAAATTGGGTGTCAACGATCCCAATCCCGACGAGAACCGCATCAATCGTTCCGACAAGACCAGCCGTATCGTTTCGGTGAAGCCCAAGGCCCCGGCGCGCGCTTTCAGCGCGGGCAGCATGTTTGAGAAAATCAGCATGATCACCCATCCACAGGAAAAAACCGATGTGCTGATGGCCTTCACCAATTCCGACATCGAGGGCAAGGAAGTTCAGATCGCCATGGCCTTCCATGCGATCAGGCGGCCCAAGCCCAAGGCGGAACTCCCGGTGCAGCTGGCGAAACTGGTCAATAATCCTGAGCCCGATATTCTGGCGCTCGGCTATGCGCCTGCAAAGCCTGATTATGGCAAGACTTCGCCATTCGAGGCCATCCTCGAACCAGAAGCTGATGCGGGCCGTTTTGTGCCGCCCATCAGCGAGGAGGATCACGCCTGGGCCGCGACGCCGCTGCCGGCGGATTCGTTTGGCAAAAAAGAACAGAAATGCCTGGCCGAGGCGGTCTATTATGAAGCGCGCGGCGAGAGCGTCAAGGGGCAGGTTGCGGTGGCGCAGGTGGTGCTCAACCGTGTGCGTAACCCCGCTTATCCCGGCACGATTTGCGGCGTGGTTTATCAGAATCGTAGCTGGCTCAATGCTTGCCAGTTTTCATTTGCCTGCGACGGACAGAAGCATCGCATCACCGAACGGCCGCAATGGCGCATGGCGCAGCAGGTTGCAAAAACCGTGACCGCTGGTCGGATATGGCTACCGGAAGTTGGCTCTGCCACGCATTACCACGCCACCTATGTCCGCCCCTTCTGGGCGCCAACCATGAAGAAACTGACCAAGATCGGCCTTCATGTATTTTACCGTACCTATGGCGGGGGCTGGAGCTGATGCATCACATTGCACACGAATATTTGTACGCAAGATGGCTTGAAGCGCCGGTCGATCAGTGAATCTATAGGCGAGGCTGACGGGATTCGATTCCAATTCTCGCGCCGATAGTGTGGCGCTCATGCGACTTTGGCCGGAAAATGAGTCGCACTATCTGCTAAGCTCATATTTTTCCAAGATAAAAAACCTTTTGTAGCAATCGCTTCACTGCCTTGACTAGCGCGTGCTGTGTCAATATGTTGCGCGCAACTTGGAAATGGGGTTGAAGGCCCTGCATTTCTTGCAAGAAGGAGCTGTCATGGCGCGCGGGACTGAACCCGGAAAGCCATCCGGAGCCGGTAGGGATGCGGACCACAAGCCTGTTTCGGGGGAGCTGGATCAGCGATTGAATCGCCTTGAGGTCGAACTGACCAAAAAAGGTGCGTTCAAGACACCGGCTTCCGAAGAGGAGCGGTCCGGAACATCGGGTTCGGTCGCGCAGGCCATGAAGCTTTCCAGCGAGTTCATCGCGGGCATCGTGGTCGGGGCGCTGATCGGCTGGTTTCTTGATCGTTTTGTCGGCACGTCGCCTTGGGGACTGATCGTATTCCTCCTCCTGGGCTTTGGCGCCGGCACCCTCAATGTGCTGCGGTCTTCAGGATATATTGCCGAACAAGGCAATATTAAGTCTGACGGGGAAAAGCGCGGCAAGGAATAAGTCTTCGCGGACATGCGCAAAATGTTCGCGTATAGACACATGACAACAGGACGTCGTGTCCAGAACGAAACGCCTTCGGGCAGACCAATTGCCTTCGGGCAGGAATGACAGACGAGGTTAAGGTGGCGAACGATCCGATCCATCAGTTCCAGGTTTCCCGGTTGATTCCGATCGATGTAGGTGGTTTGGACCTGTCGTTCACCAATGTTTCGGCTTTCATGGTCGCAACCGTGGTGCTCGCTTCAGGCTTTCTTTACTTCACCTCATCCAGTCGGGGCATGATTCCGAGCCGCTTGCAATCGGTTTCGGAAATGGCCTATGAATTCGTGGCCACCAGTCTTCGGGATTCGGCGGGATCGAAGGGCATGAAGTTCTTCCCCTTCGTCTTCTCGCTGTTCATGTTCGTGCTGATTGCGAATTTCATCGGTCTGGTGCCTTATTTCTATACGGTGACGAGCCAGATCATCGTGACCTTTGCCCTTTCGCTGCTGGTCATCGGCACGGTCATTTTCTACGGTTTCTTCAAGCACGGCTTCGGCTTTCTCAAGCTCTTCGTGCCGCAGGGCGTGCCGGGCATCATCGTGCCGCTGGTCGTCGCCATTGAGATAATCTCGTTTCTGTCACGCCCGATCAGCCTTTCGGTTCGTCTTTTCGCCAACATGCTAGCCGGTCACATCACGCTCAAGGTTTTCGCGGGCTTCGTGGTCTCGTTGGCTGCAATCGGCAATGTCTGGGGCATCGGCGGCGCTGTTCTGCCGCTCTTGATGACGGTCGCGATCACCGCGCTCGAATTCCTGGTGGCGTTTCTCCAGGCTTACGTCTTTACCGTTCTCACCTGCATGTACATCAACGACGCTGTACATCCGGGACACTGAGTTCTAACCGGCGGGCGACCGCCAGAACTGAAATCCGCACTTATTTTTATCCAGAAGGAGCTTAACATGGAAGCGGAAGCAGCAAAGTACATCGGCGCCGGTCTCGCCTGTTTCGGTATGGCCGGTACGGCTCTCGGCCTCGGCAACATCTTCGCAAGCTATCTCTCCGGCGCTCTGCGCAATCCGTCCGCCGCTGACAGCCAGTTCGGCCGTCTGGTGTTCGGCTTCGCCGTGACGGAAGCTCTGGGCATCTTCTCGCTGCTCATCGCGCTTCTGCTCCTCTTCGCCGTCTGATAACGGCTGCAAGGAACTGGCCTGCCGCGAAGCATCCAAATCCGGTGCATGCGCGGCTGGCCTTTGCATAAGACGTTTGAGCAAGGCATGATCCGGTTTACGGACAAGATCATGCCGGATTGAAGGGGAAATCTGGATGTTCGTGTCCACGGCGTTTGCCCAAACCGCCACAGAATCTCAACCGGCCAGCGAGCAAGGCTCAGTCCCTGCCACCGGTGAGGTGCACACCGAAACCGGGGTTGCGCAAGAGGCCGGGCACGGCAGCGGCGTATTTCCTCCGTTTGATTCCACCCATTACGCATCGCAGGTCCTCTGGCTGGCGATCACGTTCGGGCTTTTCTATCTGTTCCTGTCGCGCGTGGTTCTGCCACGTATCGGCGGCGTGATCGAAAACCGTCGCGACCGCATCGCACAGGATCTCGAGCAGGCCGCCCGTCTCAAGCAGGATGCGGACAACGCCATCGCTGCTTATGAACAGGAACTGGCTGCCGCCCGCGCCAAGGCATCTTCGATTGCCGAAGCCGCTCGTGCGAAAGGCAAGGGCGAAGCCGATGCCGAACGCGCAGCCGCTGAAGCCGTGCTTGAAAGCAAGCTCAAGGAAGCAGAAGAGCGCATCGCCGCCATCAAGGCCAAGGCCATGAGCGACGTTGGCGCTATCGCTGAAGATACTACGGCGATGATCGTCGAGCAGCTTCTGGGTACCAAAGCCGACAAGACCGCCATATCGGCGGCTGTCAAGGCGACGAACGCCTGAGGAGAAGACAATGGACGCTACATTCTGGGCATTTGTTGCTCTCGTCATCTTCATCGCCATCAATATTTACCTGAAGGTTCCGGGCATGATCGGGCGTTCGCTTGACGAGCGTGCGGACAATATTCGCAAGGAACTGGAAGAAGCGCGCACGTTGCGTGAAGAAGCGCAGCAGCTTCTGGCGGAATATCACCGCAAGCGCAAGGAAGCCGAGAAGGAAGCAGGCGACATCGTCGCTGCCGCCGAACGCGAGGCCAAGGCGCTGCTTGAGGAAGCCAAGCGTTCGACCGAGGAATATGTGGCCCGCCGCAACAAGCTTGCCGAGCAAAAGATCGCAACCGCGGAAGTGGATGCCATCAATGCGGTTCGCGCGTCTGCGGTTGATCTGGCGGTCGCAGCGGCAGGCAAGATCGTATCCGATAAGATGGATACGCGCCTTTCAGGCAATCTGTTCAAGGATGCGCTCACACAGGTCAAGTCGAACCTGAACTGATTTCGATTACAAATAGAGATCGTGAAAATGCCGCCTTCCATAGGCGGCATTTTTGTTGTTGCGGCTTGTTTCAGGCGCTGAAGCGCCCTTTGATCGGTGAGAAAGTATAGCGATGAATGCCAGGCACGGGACCGTCGCTTTCAATGGCGGCGCGGTGCCTTGCGGTTCCATATCCCGCATGGATTTCAAGACCGTAGGGCGGGTGAGCGATGCCCGCACGGATCATCATGCGATCACGCGTGACCTTCGCGACGATGGAGGCTGCGGCAATGGAAATCGAGCGCTGATCGCCCTTGATCAGAGCGGATCCGGGGCAGGAGAGGCCGGGAGGCACATCGCGCCCATCGATCAGCGCATGACAGGGCTTGAGGGTCAGGCCGACAAGGGCGCGGCGCATGGCTTCCAGCGCAGCCTTGCGAATATCGCTTGTATCGATGCTGCGCGCGCTCAGGCTGGCAACCGATATAGTCACGGCCTTGGCGAGGATTACCTCATAAAGCGCCTCGCGCTTTGCGGCCTTGAGCCGTTTGGAATCATCCAGGCCGTCCGGCAGATCGCCAGCATCCAAAACCACTGCCGCAGCCACGACCGGCCCTGCAAGCGGACCGCGCCCGGCTTCGTCAATGCCTGCAATATGAAAGCGCCCCCGCGCCAGCAGCCTTCTCTCTTCGGAGAAATCGGGGGCGACAGGAAGATCGAAAAGAAGCGGAGAATCAGAAGCGGAGCATGTCATGGGGCAGTCATGCTCGCATTGCTTCCGATTCTCCGCAAGGGCTTCCTGCCAGAGGGTGGCGGCTTGGGACAGAAAGCCTTCTCCTGAAACGAAAATCAGGCGAACAATGAAAGCTGTTTTCCGCCTTTCTCGACCGGTTCGAACAGATCGGTGCGCAGTGGCACGCGCCGCCTGTTAAAGCCCAGCTTGCGCGCCGCGATCTCGAACCGGCGTCCGATCTGCCATGCATAAGGCCCGGTTCCGCGCATGCGCTTACCCCATTCGGCGTCATAATCCTTGCCGTCGCGCATGGAGCGCACCAGCGACATGACATGGCGATAGCGATCTGGATAGTTGCGCAACAGCCAGTCCTTGAACAGGGGTGCAACTTCCAGCGGCAACCGCAACAGCACATAGCCTGCCTCACGCGCGCCTTGCGCATAAGCGGCGTCGAGAATGCGCTCGATCTCGTGATCATTGATGCCCGGAATGACCGGCCCCATCATCACATTGGCCGGAATGCCGGCATCGGCAAGCTTGCGGATCGCCTGAAGCCGTAGGGTGGGGGTCGAAGCGCGCGGCTCCATGGTACGGGCAAGACTTGCATCGAGCGTGGTCACCGAAAGCGCGACCTTGACCAGACCCTTTTCGGCCATGCGGCTCAATATATCGATATCGCGCACCACGAGAGCCGATTTGGTGACGATGCCCACCGGATGATTGGCGGCTTCCAACACTTCGAGAATCTCGCGCATGATGCGCCACTTCTTCTCAACCGGTTGATAGGGATCGGTATTGGTGCCGATGGCAATGGTTTTGGGCTGGTAGCCGGGCTTGGCCAGTTCGCGCTCCAAAAGGCGCGGCGCATCAGGCTTGGCAAACAGCCGCGTCTCGAAATCCAGGCCGGCAGAGAGACCCATATAGCTATGCGTCGGGCGGGCGAAGCAATAGATGCAGCCATGCTCGCAGCCGCGATAGGGATTGATCGAGCGGTCGAAGCTGATGTCGGGCGAATCATTGCGGGTGATGATCGTGCGTGGTTTTTCGACTTGCACATCGGTCTTGAATGCAGGCAGGTCTTCAAGCGTCGTCCAGCCATCGTCGAATTCGTGCCGCGTCGCCGGCTCGAACCGGCCCGTAGGATTGATGCCAGCCCCGCGTCCGCGCCGCCTTGAGTGATCGATACGCAGGCCCGCTTCACCGACCAGCGCATTGGCGTGTTCCGCCCGGTCTGTTCCGAATGTAGCCCCGAAGGCTACCTTGTCTGCCTGCTGGATGATGTCCATGATTCGGTTCTCTCATTGCTGAATCTATTCCTAACGGAAAACGTAGAACAAATCAAGAACATATTCTGTGACGGCGAAATTTAGATCGGAATCGGGCTGGAAGATGCCGTGCGGGCCGGGACGATAAACCAGCCGGGATGGTCGGAGCGGATCGCGGCGGCGGCGCGCTGCGCAGTTTCGATATCGGCAAAAAGCCCGAAACAGGTCGCGCCGGAACCTGATATTTGCGCATAAAGCGCCTGGTGGCCGCGCAGCAGATCGAGCTTTTTTGCAATATGCGGCGCAAGTGTAAGCGCCGCAGGCAGCAAATCGTTGCGGGTGGAACGCAGATAGGAGCACAATGATTCGAGAGGGGATTCAAGCGAGCGGAAAGCGCGCTGCGGCAGCGCTCCATTATCGCGCCGGCTCAGGGCACAAAATACATCCGGGGTTGCCAGCGCGGTGCCGTCATTGACGAGCAGCAGGGCAAGAGCGGGCATATCGTCGACAGGAATGATATCCTCGCCAATGCCGCGCGCAATAAGCGGCGTGCGGAAGGCCGCACCATGAAGGCACATGGGCAGATCGGCCCCAAGGGTAAGACCAAGGGTTGCGAGTTCGTCAAAACTCAAGCCCAGTTTCCACAGATCGTTGAGCGCGAGTAGCGTTGCTGCGGCATCACTCGATCCGCCGCCAATGCCGGAGGCGATGGGCAGGTTTTTTTCCAGATGAATGGCCACGGCAGGCAGCGCGGATCCGAATTCTCGGCGCAGAATATCGCGCGCCTTGAGCACCAGATTGCCGCTATCAAGCGGAATGCCGTCGGAAAATGGGCCGCTGATGCGAAAGCTGTCCGCGCCGCTTTTTTCGATATGAACGTGATCGCCGATATCGGCAAAGGCCACCAGCATGTCGAGCAGATGATAGCCGTCATCCCTGCGACCCGTCACATGGAGCGCCAGATTGATTTTGGCCGGGGCAAGACGCGTGACGCGGTGCACGGCCACATCAATGGCTGGATCGGCGTCCATAACGGGGTTCGTCATCGGCGGAAAGCGGATCAGTCTTTCTTGACGTAATATTCGCCCGTCTTCGGGTCCTGAACCAATGTGCCGTGGGCACGGTTCTGCGCTTCCTTTTCCGCCTGCCGCACGCGCTGGGTAACGCGCACCGCCTCGCGCTTGAACGAGCGGTAGCCGTACCAGGCGGCGGCAATGATCAGCAGCAGGAATATAAGCTGGGGCATGGCCTGTGTCCTTCGGCTTGCACATGGCCCCGAATGCCGTTTCGGGATCATGATCTGAAAATTCATGCAAATGGCATGGGATTGCCTGTCAGTACTGGCAGTATATCATGGTCAAACCATGAAATTCAAAGCCCGTAACGCGCCCAGAGTGCTTTTTCTTCCGCGACTGACAAAAGACCCGCACCGATATTGGCCCCGAGGCCCTGATCCAGGGCAAGTTCGACGCCGGGTATCTTGCGGCCCAGCATGCTGCGCTTCGGCTCAACCAGCTTCAGCCTGACCTTGTTTCCATAGGCCTTGCGCAAAAAGCTGCGCATATCACCCAGCCCGTCGATCAGGCCGAGTTCCTTGGCCTTCGTACCGGTCCAGAACAGCCCGGTGAAAAGATCGGGATCATTGGCAAGCTTGGTGCCGCGTCGTTCCTGCACCATGTCGATGAAAGTCTGGTGAATTTCCAGTTGCAGCGCCTTCAGACGCTCGATATCGGCTTTTTTCTCGGGCTGGAACGGATCGAGCGTGGCCTTGTTCTGTCCCGCCGTATAGACGCGCCGTTCCACGCCGATCTTCTTCAGAAGTTCGGGAAAGCCGAAAGAGGCCGAAACGACCCCGATGGAGCCGACAATGGAGGATGGGTCGGCGATGATCTCGTCGCCTGCCAACGCGATCATATAGCCGCCAGATGCTGCTGCGTCCTCGACAAAAATGAAGACGCGCTTGCCATGTTCGTCAGCGAGATCGCGGATGCGGCGATAAATCAGCCGCGACTGAACCGGCGAGCCGCCAGGGGAATTCAGCGAAATGGCGACCGCAGGCGCCTCCTTATCGGCGAAGGCTTTTTCCAGCACTTCTGCGGTACTTGCGAGCGACAGCATCGGGCGAAATGAATTGCCGCCCGTCATGATGGCGCCATGCATTCGCACGACGGGAATTTCAATGAATTTTGGGCGGAAACGGCGCGGAATGAGGCGGGTTAAAATGCCAAGCAAGGCGAACTCCAGGTTCTAAAAATTCTGTCAGATGCAATGTAGGAAAGAATATAGGCAACACAAAGAGAAATGCCCGGAATAATTTCCGGGCATTTCACGATCAGATATTCATCAGGCTTTTTTCTGCGGCGACAGCATCCGCAGCATGACATAGCCGCAGATGGCGGAAAGGGCCGAACCGGTCAGAACGCCGATCTTGGTTTCGGTCTGCAACAGTTCGGATGGGAACGACAGAAGACCGATGAAAATGCTCATGGTGAAACCGATGCCGCACAATATGGCGACGCCATAAAGCTGCGCCCAGCTTGCCCCCATCGGCTTTTGCGCAAGGCCCGTCTTGATTGCAAGCCATGCCGCGCCGAAAACACCAAGTTGCTTGCCCACGAAAAGACCGAGCATGATACCCAGCGGCAGCGTGTCGAAGACAATGGAAGGGGTCATGCCTGTAAAGGAAATGCCCGCATTGGCAAATCCGAACAGCGGCACGATGAAGAATGCGACCGGCTTTGCCAGCGCATGTTCGAGCCGGTGCAGCGGCGAACTCATATCGTCAGGCTTGGCCTTGGCGGGCTTGAGCGGGATCATCAGCGCCGCAACGACACCTGCAACGGTGGCATGGACGCCAGAGTTAAGCACGAAGAACCAAAGCACTGCACCGCCGATCAGATAGGGTAGCAGCCTGGCAACACCCATGCGGTTCATGATGAAAAGACATGCAGCTGCGGCAAAGGCTGCGCCCAGGTAGGCCATTGAAAGTTCTGCCGTATAGAAGATCGCGATAATGATTACGGCGGCAAGGTCGTCGAGAATGGCGAGTGTCGCCAGAAACACCTTGAGGCTGGAGGGCACGCGCGAGCCGAGCAGCGAGAGAACGCCGAGCGCGAAGGCGATATCGGTAGCCGAGGGCACCGCCCAGCCATGCACTTTTTCGGCGTCCTGATAATTGAAGGCGACAAAGATGATGGCAGGCACGATGACGCCGCCTGCGGCGGCAATGCCGGGCAACATGCGATTGGGCCAGCTTGCGAGCTGGCCGTCGAGGAATTCGCGCTTGATCTCCAGCCCGACCAGCATAAAGAAGATGGCCATTAGCGCGTCATTGACCCAGTGCGCCACGCTCAGCGGCCCGATATAAGAATGCAGGGTCCCGAAATAGGTATCCGCCAAAGGCGAATTGGCGACAATCAGCGCAAGTGCAGCCGCCACCATGAGCACGATGCCGCCTGCCGACTCGCTGTCAAGGAAACGGCGCATGATGGATATGGGGCGGACTGGTTTCAGACTATTGTTCATTGACCTGCGCTAGCTCTTTATTGGGAAGACTTGAATAACTCTCGATTGGCGTGTGGGTGCAGGAATATTGGCTTGATCGTGCTGCCGCAACCAAAATCGGTCAGAAAAGCGCGGCCTGCCCGTTATTGATGGCATCGGCACGCGACGTGAAGGCGTTGCCTTCATCCGTATGAAGGATGAGGGGAGGCATGAGCGAGAGCGCGGCGCGGCTGCCGCATATTCCGGTCACGACGATGCGGATGGCAGCACTTTCCGCTCGCGGCTGGACCGCTACGACCTTCAATCCGCCGAAGCGGCCCGTCATCGCATCAAGAATCTGCGTGATCGAAACAGGACGTGCGATGATGGCGACGCCGCCGCCCGGCTTCACGATGGCCGCAGCCGTTCGCAGCCATTGCTCGAACATGCCGTCGGGCATGACATGGGCTTCAGCCTTGAGCGGGTCGGGGGTGGAGCGGTCGCGCGGTTCGTTGAAGGGCGGATTCATGATGGCGAAATCGAAACCATTGTCGGCCAGCCCTGCCGCCACCCGCGCCTTGCCGACCAGCGCGACATCCGCTTCAATTATATCGATGCGCCCGGCCAGCGCGGCATTGAGCGGATGGGCGATGGTCTTGCGGGCGAAGCCTGCCATCAGGCGAGAGCGCTCGACGAGAACTATGCGCGAATTCTTGCAGCGTGCAGCCACTGCCAGCCCCGCAGCCCCGGCCCCGCTGCCAAGATCGGCGAGCCGTCCGGCAAAGCCTTGCGGCACGCAGCTTGCCAAAATCATGGCGTCGACTCCCGAACGATGCCCCTTCAATGCAGGCTGGACGAGATGGAATGCCCCGCGATGAAACACGTCGAGCGTTTCTTCCACGCTTTGCGGTCCGTCAGCGGCCGGGCAGGAGGATGAGGAAGTGCTATCGCTCATGATCGCGTAATTCGTGTTCCAGGCCTGCATCGACCAGATAGGTTCTGGCTTCTTCCAGCCTGCCGTTTTCGACCAGAAAACGGCGCGGCAGGATGCCCAGCGACCCCTCGACGATGCTCATATTGGCGTCGGCGATGAAATATCCGATTCCAGCCTCTTTCATCAAGGATTCGGCCACCGACAGCAAAACGGAATCATTTGTGCGCATAAGTTCGATCATCCCGACAATGTGTAACCAATAGAGCGCATTGACAACTGCTTCCTTCAATGATGAACAGGCGTCGGAATAATCGGGCTTCAAGGACGTTTGAGGACACATGCGTCTTGAGCAATCCGATCCGGTTAAATAGTGTGGCCGGGCCAGCAGGTATGATCCCCGAAAATTGCGAAGCGATTTTCAGAGGGGATCAGACTGAAAAGGAATCAATCGATGCATGGTTCTGCAATCATGTATCGAATGCGCTAGCTTCGGAGAAATGATATTGGGTGTCGTGCTGAATCTTGACGGGAAAGCGAAACAGGAAGGATCGGTGCAGCCGCTGGTCGACCTGACGAAAGCCGATATGGGACGTGTGAACGAGATGATCCTGTCTCGCGCCGGTTCCGATGTCGAAATGATTCCCGAAGTGGCCAATCATCTGATTTCGTCAGGCGGCAAGCGCCTGCGTCCCATGATGACGCTCGCGGCGGCGCGCATGTTCGGCTATGAGGGTGATGGCCATGTGCGCCTCGCAACCGCAGTCGAATTCATGCACACCGCAACGCTGCTGCATGATGATGTGGTCGATGAAAGCGACCTGCGGCGCGGCAAAAGCACTGCGCGCATGATCTGGGGTAATCAGGCCAGCGTGCTGGTCGGCGATTTCCTTCTCGGCCAGGCTTTCAAGATGATGGTTGATGTTGGCTCGCTCGCAGCCCTCGACGTTCTGGCGACCTCGGCTTCGGTGATCGCCGAAGGCGAAGTGATGCAGCTCGCCGCCGCCAAGAATATGGAAACCACTGAAGACGAATATCTCGCCGTCATCAAGGCCAAGACCGCAGCGCTCTTTTCGGCTGCCGCCGAAGTCGGACCGATTATAGCCGATGCGCGGCGCTCCGACCGCGAGGCTCTGCGTGATTACGGCCTCAATCTTGGCCTTGCCTTCCAGCTTGTCGACGATGCACTCGATTATGGCGGCTCGGCTGCGGATTTAGGCAAGAATACCGGCGATGATTTCCGCGAAGGCAAGATCACCCTGCCGGTTATTCTCAGCTATAGCCGCGGCAGCGATGACGAGCGCGCTTTCTGGAAACATGCCATTGAGGATGGCGCGAGCGATGATGCTTCGCTACAAAAGGCCATTGGAATCATGACGCGCCATGGCGCGATTGCCGATACAGTGCAGCGCGCCCGCGATTTTGGCGAGATGGCGCGCAATGCTCTTGCGCCGCTCGAAGCAAGCCCGCAGAAGGATGCACTCATCGAGGTCATCGATTTCTGCATCAGCCGCGTTAATTAATGCGTTTTCCGCTTTGCCATCCCACAAACGCCATGCTTGGGGTGCCTTGTTCCAGTGGAGGAAAGCGATGCCCGTTGGGGTCGCCAAAGGAATAGAAGGAAGGACAGGCTTTATGCGGCAAGGATCGAAATATCGCTCCATTTACGGTTTGCTGCTCGCGCTTGCGGCAGGGATGGCGCTGCCGTCAGGTGGGGCGCAGGCGAAAACCGCAGCCGAGCCTGCAATGCAGGTGCGCGCTGGTTCTTTCGCCGGGGCCTATCTCGCGGCACGGACTGCCGAATCCGGGAATGACCTTGAGGCGGCCGTGGATTTCTACCGTCAGGCCATGGCTTTCGATCCGAACAACAGCACGATCCGGCAAAATCTGCTGCTGGCACTGCTCACCGAAGGCCGTTTCAAGGACGCATTGCCGCTGGCCGAGGAACTCAGGAACGATCCTGAAATCGAACGCTTTTCGCGTGTGGCGCTTGCTATCAACGCCATTTCCCATAAGCAGTACCGCAAGGTCGGCCCGCTTCTCATGCTCTCGCTTCAATCCGACATGGACATGCTGGCGACCTCCCTGATGAAAGCATGGGTCAAGGTCGGGCAGGGCAATCCCAAACAGGCACTGGCCGATGTGCGTCGCATTGATGGGCCGGAATGGTACGGCTTGTTTCGTACCTATAATGCCGCTTTGATCGCCGATATCGCGGGTGACAAGCAGAATGCGCGCAATTTCTACCAGCAAGCCATTGATGACCGCCCCGGCGGCGGGGCCGCGCCCGACACTTACGAGCGCATCGTCATGGCCTATGCGTCTTTCAAGCTGCGGCAGGGCGACAAGGATGGCGCGATCAGCCTTCTCGAGCAAGCCGAGGAACTGCTCAACGGTCGCATGACGATTACCGAAATGCGCGAAAAGATCGAAGCCGGCCAGAAATTCGGACGCCTGGTCGAAACCGCGCAGCAGGGCGTGGCCGAAGCGCTTTATACGCTGGGTACTGCGATCAATCGCGGCGGGGCGGAGGCTTTCGCCAAGCTTTACTTGCAGATGTCGATGCCGTTGCGTCCCGATTACGACGCGACCCTCTACCAGCTTGGCGATATTTCCGCGAAACTGCGCCAGCCGGAAAAAGCCATCGAATATTATGGCCAGGTACCTGAAAAATCGCCCTATCGGCGCGATGCGGAAATGCAGCGCGCGCTGAACCTTGCGGACAGTGAGCAGACGGAAAAGGCGATTGCGCAGCTCAAGACCCTGCTCGAACGCGACAAGACCGACATGCGTGCCTATCTGGCGCTGGGCGGCGTCTATGCGCAGGACAAGAATTTCGCCGAAGCAGCGAAGGTCTATGATGCGGCGGTAGGGCAGATTGCGACGCCCGAACGCAAGGATTGGCCGCTTTTCTACCAGCGCGGCATCGCCCATGAACGGCTGAAGGAATGGGACCAGGCGGAGCCCAGTTTCAAGAAGGCGCTGGAGCTTTATCCCGATCAGCCGCAGGTGCTCAACTATCTGGGCTATTCCTGGGTCGATATGGGCATCAATCTCGATGAAGCGCTCGACATGATTCGCAAGGCGGTGGAGCTGCGCCCGCAGGACGGCTATATCGTCGATTCGCTGGGCTGGGCCTATTACAGGCTCGGACGTTATGACGACGCGGTGGTGGAACTGGAAAAAGCGGTGAAGCTGCGCCCGGAAGATCCCACCATCAACGATCATCTGGGCGACGCTTATTGGCGCACCGACCGGCAGCTTGAGGCGACCTTCCAATGGAATCACGCCATTGCCGGCAAACCGGAGCCGGAAGAACTCGCGAAGATCGAGGAAAAGCTCAAAAAGGGTCTTGCGCCTGAACCTGCGCCGACAAAGGCCGAGGCGGTCAAGCCAGATACGAACTGAACGGGCCGATCATGAGCGGATTTTACCGCCTTCCATGGCTCCGCGCTTGACCCTGCGGGGCTGACAAATTAGACCGGGCCATCATTTCAATTACGAGGCCCGCACGGTGTCCAGTTTGTCCAGCACGTTGCCAGCGCATATGCATCCCACCCGTTCCTTTCAGGGTCTTATCCTGACGCTCCATAATTACTGGGCGGAACGAGGTTGCGCGATCCTGCAACCTTACGACATGGAAGTGGGTGCGGGGACTTTCCACCCGGCAACGACGCTGCGCTCGCTGGGGCCGCGCCCGTGGAAAGCTGCCTATGTGCAGCCTTCGCGCCGCCCGACGGACGGGCGCTATGGCGAAAACCCCAATCGCTTGCAGCATTATTACCAGTATCAGGTGATCCTCAAACCGTCGCCGCCCAACCTTCAGGATCTTTATCTCGGCTCGCTGCGCGCCATCGGTCTCGATCCGACGCTGCACGATGTGCGTTTTGTGGAAGACGACTGGGAAAGCCCGACGCTTGGCGCATGGGGTCTTGGCTGGGAATGCTGGTGCGATGGCATGGAAGTCTCGCAATTCACCTATTTCCAGCAGGTCTGCGGCATTGAATGCTCGCCCGTCGCAGGAGAGCTGACCTATGGTCTGGAACGCCTCGCCATGTATGTGCAGGGCGTGGATAATGTCTATGACCTCAATTTCAACGGGCTGGAAGGCGACGAGAAAGTCACCTATGGCGATGTGTTCCTGCAAGCTGAACAGGAATATTCGCGTTACAATTTCGAGATGGCGAACACCGATATTCTGCATCAGCATTTCATCGATGCCGAACGCGAATGCGAGGCCATCCTGAAAGCAGGCGGCACCGGCGAAAACTCACTCCATAAATGTGTCCTGCCTGCCTATGACCAGTGCATCAAGGCCAGTCACGTCTTCAATCTGATGGATGCGCGCGGCGTCATCTCCGTGACCGAGCGCCAGAGCTATATCCTGCGCGTTCGCAATCTCGCGCGCCAATGCGGCGAGGCGTTTTTGCTCACCGATGCTGGTGGTTTTAATTATAAAAACGAGGCTGTGTAATGCCCGATTTATTGCTTGAACTTTTCTCCGAGGAAATCCCGGCCCTGCCGTCCGACCGCAGCGAAGCGAGGACGGACAAAGTAAATAATGTGCATGCGGAAGGCGTACGCTGATGCCCGATTTATTGCTCGAACTTTTTTCCGAGGAAATCCCGGCCCGCATGCAAAGGAAGGCTGCAGGTGATCTCAAAAAGATGATTGCCGATGGTCTGGTCGATGCAGGCCTCACCTATGAAGCCGCGACCGCTTACTGGACGCCGCGTCGTCTGACGCTTGATATTCGCGGCCTGACGGTACGCTCGAAAGACGTGCATGAAGACATCAAGGGTCCGTCGGTCTCGGCCCCCGAACAGGCCATTGCAGGCTTCTTGCGCAAGGCGGGCCTCACGGATGTTTCTCAGGCCCATGTGCATTCCGACCCCAAAAAGGGTGATTTCTACGTCGCCCATCTGACGAAGCCGGGCCGGGCTGCGGAAGAGATTGTTGCCGAACTGGTGCCGCAGGCGATCCGCAATTTTCCATGGCCGAAATCCATGCGCTGGGGTGCTGCTTCCGCAAAGCCGAGCGCATTGCGTTGGGTGCGCCCGCTGCAATCTATCCTGTGCACCTTCGGTCCTGAAACCGAAGAAACGCAGGTCATCGACTTCGACGTCGATGGTGTCAGATCGGGCAATATCACCTATGGCCACCGTTTCCTGAGCAACGGCGAGCCGATCAAAATCCGCCGTTTCGAGGATTATGTCGCAAAGCTTGAAAAAGCTTTCGTCGTGCTCGATGCCGAGCGCCGCAAGGAAATGATCTTACAGGACGCGCGTAATCTCGCTTTCGCATCCGGCCTTGAACTGGTCGAGGATGCGGGGCTGCTGGAAGAGGTTTCCGGCCTTGTCGAATGGCCGGTGGTGCTGATGGGCGAATTCGAGGAAGAATTCCTTGAAATCCCGCCGGAAGTCATCCGCCTGACTATCCGCGCCAACCAGAAATGCTTCGTCACCCGCAAGCAGGGCGAGGCGGAAGCGCTTTCAAACAAGTTCATTCTGGTGTCGAATATCGCCGCGCGCGATGACGGCGCGGAAATCGCTTATGGCAATGGCAAGGTGGTGCGCGCGCGCCTTTCCGACGCGCTTTATTTCTGGCACACCGATCAGGGCGATCTGCCCGATCTTAACCGGCTTGATGCTTCTGCGAAAAAATTCAGCCTCGATCTGAAAAAACCGCTCGATCAGCGCATGGCCCGTCTGGATGCATTGAACGTCACCTTCCACGCCAAGCTTGGAACGCAGGGCGCGCGCGTTGAGCGCATTCGCTTGCTTGCAGAGCAGATTGCGTCGCTGGTCGGTGCCGATCCGAAACTTGCCGCGCGTGCTGCCGTGCTTGCCAAGGCCGATCTGACCACTGAAGTTGTGGGCGAGTTCCCCGAGCTTCAGGGTGCGATGGGCCGCAAATATGCGCTTTTGCAGGGCGAAGATGAATCCGTTGCGGCAGCGCTGGAAGAACATTACAAGCCGCAGGGCCCGTCTGATTTCGTGCCCAAAAACCCGGTTTCGGTTGCGGTCGCGCTGGCTGACAAGCTCGATACGCTGGTCGGTTTCTGGGCGATTGATGAAAAGCCGACCGGCTCGAAAGACCCTTATGCGCTGCGCCGTGCGGCTCTTGGCGTCATTCGGTTGCTGCTTGAGAATGATGTTCGTGTGCGACTAGGCCATGTCTGCTTTATTGCGATGAACAATTATGCGCAGATAAGCAGCGCAGAGAAACGCGAAGAAATTTTCGGCGACCTGCTTTCCTTCCTCCACGACCGTTTCAAGGTCTATCTGAAAGACGAAGGCGCGCGCTATGACGCCATCGATGCGGTGCTGACGCCGGAAGCGGATAATCTGCTGCTGGTCGCTCGCCGTCTTGAGGCGCTGATCGTCTTTATCAATGAGGAAGACGGCAAGAACCTGCTGGCCGGAACCAGGCGCGCCGCCAATATTTTGGCTGCCGAAGAAAAGAAGGGCACGAAGGTTGCGGAAAGTGTCGATGTTTCTCTTCTGAAGCTCGATGAGGAAAAGGCGCTGTTTGAAGCCGCAACTGTGGCCTCCAAAGAGACCGAGGAGGCTATCGCCCGCGAGGATTTCCACGGTGCCATGCTGGCGCTCGCCAAGCTGCGCGGCCCGGTCGATACTTTCTTTGAACAGGTGCTGGTCAATGACGAGGATGAGAATATCCGCGCCAATCGCCTGGCGCTGCTCGATCGTATCCGCGCTGCCACCAGCAAGGTAGCCGATTTCTCGAAGCTCGCGGGTTAGGACGGACAAAACCTTTGACGCAGATCGTCAAATTCGATGACAATGCCGTTGCGGGCGCAGTCGAAATCCTGCGGCGCGGCGGGCTTGTCGCGATCCCGACCGAAACGGTCTATGGCCTCGCTGCCGATGCTTCCCATGGCGAGGGGGTGGCTGGTATTTTCGCCGCCAAGGGCCGTCCGCAGTTCAATCCTCTCATCGCTCATGTCGCAAACATCGATATGGCGGAACGCTATGTGAATTTCGATCCGCTCTCGCGCAAGCTGGCCGAAACCTTCTGGCCAGGGCCGCTGACCCTCGTGCTGCCGCTAAAAGAAAAGCAGGGTACGGATCGCCCCATCCACCCGCTTGTGACGGCTGGGCTTGATACTCTGGCCATCCGCATGCCGCATGGCCGCGTGCGTGATGTTATTAAGGTTCTCGACAGTCCCGTTGCGGCTCCAAGCGCCAATAGGTCGGGCCGTATCAGCCCCACGAGCGCTCAAGCCGTTTATGACGGTCTGGGCGGCAGGATCGATATGATACTTGATGCCGGGCCCTGCGGCGTCGGCGTCGAATCCACCATCGTCAAGGTCGAAGGCGACACCTTGCGTCTGCTGCGCCCCGGCGGGCTTGCAGCGGAAGAGATCGAAACCGCTATCGGCGCAAGGCTCGAACGTACTGCCCATGCCGCTGCCATTCAGGCGCCTGGTATGATGGCTTCGCATTATGCGCCCGATGCCGCCATGCGGCTCGATGTGCGTGAAGTGAGGCCGGGCGAGGCGCTGCTGGCTTTTGGCCCGGATCGTGTGCGCGGGGCCGGCAAAGCGAAAGCGCTACTCAATCTGAGCGCGACAGGCAATCTGCGCGAGGCGGCGAGCAATCTTTTCGACTTTATGCGCAAGCTGGATGCGGCAGGGGCTGCGACCATTGCCGTTGAACCCATTCCCTCCGGCGGCCTCGGCGAGGCCATCAATGATCGCCTGAAACGCGCAGCCGCTCCCCGTGACGAATATTCCTGAATGAGATTGAAGAGAAGCACATGCTGGACAAAACACTGATCGAACGTTTTAGCGCCATTGTGGGCGAGAAGAACGCCCTGACTGCGCCCGATGATATCGCGCCCTATCTCGTCGAGCCGCGCGACCTTTATCAGGGTCGCTCGGCCTTGGTCCTGCGCCCCGGCTCGACGGAAGAAGTCTCGGCCATCATGAAGCTGGCACATGAAACCGGAACGTCAGTGGTGCCGCAAGGCGGCAATACAGGCCTTGTCGGCGCGCAAACGCCCGATGAAAGCGGCGCGACCATCGTGCTTGCCCTTGGTCGCATGAACAAGATCCGCTCGCTCGATCCGGTCGGCAATCTGGTGACGGTCGAGGCGGGTGTCATTCTCAAGAACTTGCAGGACGAGGCGGAAAAGGCAGGCCGTCTGTTCCCGCTTTCGCTGGGGGCGGAAGGCTCTTGCCAGATCGGGGGCAATCTGGGTTCCAATGCGGGCGGCACGGCGGTGCTGGCCTATGGCAATATGCGCGAGCTTTGCCTCGGCCTCGAAGTGGTGTTGCCCGATGGCAAAGTCCTCGATGATCTTCGCTATCTGAAAAAGGACAATACCGGCTACGACCTCAAGGACCTGTTCATTGGTTCGGAAGGCACGCTTGGCATCATCACGGCTGCGGTGCTGAAAATCTTCCCGCAGCCCAAAGGCAAGGGCGTGGC
This sequence comes from Falsochrobactrum tianjinense, assembly GCF_019100495.1. Taxonomy (GTDB): domain Bacteria; phylum Pseudomonadota; class Alphaproteobacteria; order Rhizobiales; family Rhizobiaceae; genus Brucella; species Brucella tianjinense. Next base: position 691,997 of record NZ_JAHRVA010000001.1, read on the forward strand.
CTATGCGGGTCTGAAAAGCCCCGAAGATGCGCTGCGCCTGTTTCAGCTTGCCAGCGAACATGCAGGCCCGTCGCTGACCGGCTTCGAGCTGATGCCGCGTATGGGCGTGGAATTTACCGTGCGTCACGTCGATGGTGCGCGCGACCCGCTGGAAAGCCCGCATGACTGGTATGTGCTGATCGATATTTCTTCCGCGCGCTCGGAAGAAGATGCCCGCACCACGCTCGAAACCATTCTGGGCGAGGCTTTTGAAGCCGATATTCTTCAGGATGCCGCCATTGCCGAAAGCGTGGCGCAGGCCCAGTCCTTCTGGAGAATGCGCGAGGAAATGTCCTGGGCGCAAAAGCCCGAAGGCGGCTCGATCAAGCACGATATTTCGGTGCCGGTCGCTTCGATCCCGGCCTTCATTCGGGAAGCGGATAAGGCGGTTCTGGAAATGATTCCCGGCTCGCGCATTGTCTGTTTCGGCCATATTGGCGACGGCAACCTGCACTATAATATCTCGCAGCCGGTGGATGCCGACAAGCAGGCTTTCCTTGCACGCTGGGACGAGATGAACCATCGCATTCACACAATCGTCGCAAGTTATGGTGGCTCCATTTCCGCCGAGCATGGCATTGGTCGCCTCAAGCGTGACGAACTGGTCCATTTCAAGCAGGCGCTCGCGCTGGATCTGATGCGCCGCATCAAATCGGCCTTTGATCCGAAGGGCATCATGAACCCTGGTAAGATGCTGTAGTTTAAGCTATTTGCAGACTTTAAAGGCGGATAGGAAACTGTCCGCCTTTTGCATTAGTAAATACAAATTTAGAAGAATTGCCGAAACCTTACACCCGGTTGCAATCTGATAACCAAATGAAAAAGCAGGGAAAAGTTAACCCAACTCATTAAGGTGGTCGGTAAGGATCTGCGCCTATTCTCTGTCTCAACAAGAGCAAGCATGCTCGCAAAGAGAAGCCGGATAACCGGCTCTTTAAAGAGACAGAGGCGTTGAAAATGATGAACAAGGAACTGAAAAAGCCCGAATGGGCTGGCCGTGAATTGCGGCTTGATCCGTTTCACTTCCCACAGGTCGTAACCTATGCCGCAGATGACGGGCGGACAGACATCACTTTTACGATCAACGAACGCGGCGCAGTGATCCGGCAGGTTCTGCCCTCAAGTGGCCTGCCTATGTCGATTGCTTTGCCGATCAATGCGTTCGTCGGCGTCACGGCCCGCGCGGTCGAGGACGAATATGGCGAAATCACTGTCACGCTGGAACTGATGCATAAGGATGCCCAGCTTTCCGTGCCGCTGCTTGTGGCGCACGACCTGACCGATGTTGCCGCCGACTGGCGGGCATGGGCGCAAGCCTTCAATCTGCCGATGATGCTGGTGGAAGAGGACGGCATAGCCCGTCCGCTTTATGAAAGCACTGGCCCGGTGCGCACGGGAGAGCCGCAGGCGCGCCGTCAGGGGCAGGAGCCGCGTCGCCGTCGCCCGCGCTTTCTCGCCCGTCGCAAGACCGGAACGCTGGGCGTGCGCATGGTGATCGAAGGGAAGGAAATCATCGCCAGGAATTGACAAGAGAGGGTCGCCAGTTACTGGCAGCCCCGTAAAGAATTCGGCTGACCTCCAAAAAGCCCCCGGATGTTTCACAACATCCGGGTTTATTTTTTGCGCGTCAGAAATGCCATCACGGCTTGGCGCGCTTCATCGGATTTGAGCTGCTCACCGAACTGTCTGGCCTCGCGCATGATCCGCTCGGACACCTTTTCAGCAGGCATACGCATCAGGCTACGTGCGATCTGCATGGCTTGCGGCGGCTTCGAGGCGATTTCGTCGGCGGCTTTCATCACTTCCGCCTCAAGTTCCGCACTTTCGACGATTCGATAAACAAGCCCCGCTTCAAGTGCGGCTTCGGCATTAAAGCCATGGCCCAGCGCCAGCAGTGCGAACGCTTTCTGATGGCCCATCAGCGGCGGGGCAAGCAGGCTGGACGCTGCTTCCGGCACCAGCCCGAGATCGACGAACGGTGTGCGGAACAGCGCGTGGCTCGTGGCGAATGTCAGGTCGCAATGCAGATGGATGGTCGTGCCGATGCCGATAGCCAGCCCGTCCACGCCGGAAACGATCGGCTTCTTCGCGTCCGAAAGTGCGCCGAGAAAATCGAGGATTTCCTGTCCAAGATTGCCGCCCGTTGCCGCAACCATGAAATCCTGCATGTCGTTGCCGGAGGAAAAAGCGCCCGGATGTCCGAGGAATACATGCACGCGCACCGCTTCGTCCGCGTCGCCGTCACGCAAGGCCGCAGCCATGGCAGCATACATGGCGCGGGTGATGGCGTTCTTTTTCTCGGGCCGGTTGAGGCGGATGATCTGCGCCGCGCCTCCCTGAATGTTTTGGGGGCGCTCGATGAGAATATGCTCGCTCATGTTCACGCCTCCAGCGCTGATTTTGCAGCCGCAAGGCTGGATGCGCCGGTGACGACGGTGTCCTTCAGCGCAGTAACTTCCGCCAGCATGTTTTCGGCATAGAAACGGCAGAGCGCGGAGCGGCCTGCATCCTCGCCCGCAAGCGCTGCGCGGGCAAGATAAGCGCCGCCGGAAACGAGCGACAGCAGCCGCTGGTAAGGCGTGGCGCCTGAAAGCGCGTCTTCTGTGCGGCCGTCGGCAACGGTCTTTTGCAGCCAGTCGCTCGCCTCGCAGGCGTCCGCGATAGCCTTCGCAAGGCGGCTGCCGGTCTCGCCCAGTTCCGGGCGGTTGGAGGCGGAAGCCTTGTCGGCGTCCTGATGCAATTCTGCAAGAAAGCCCTTGATATGCTCGCCATTTCCAAGCGGCAGCTTGCGCATCACAAGGTCGATGGCCTGAATGCCGTTCGTGCCTTCGTAGATCGGGGTGATGCGGGCATCGCGCAGCAATTGCGCCGCACCCGTTTCCTCGATGAAACCCATGCCGCCGTGGACCTGCACGCCCAGCGAAGCAACGTCCACGCCCGCATCGGTGGCAAAACTCTTGGCAAGCGGGGTCAAAAGGCCGGCGCGGTCCGTCCAGAACTGTGCGTCAGCGCCTTCGCTCACATGGCTCATGTCGATGGCGTGGGCGCAGGCATAGGTGATGGAACGGGCAACCTGCGTCAGCGCCTTCATGGTCAAAAGCATGCGCTGCACATCGGGATGCTCGATGATCGGACTCATCGTTTCTTTCGCCCCGATAGCGCGGCCCTGCTTGCGCTCCTTGGCATAGGCAAGTGCCTGTTGGTAGGCGGCTTCCGCCACACCGACGCCCTGAATGCCGACGAGAAGGCGGGCATTGTTCATCATGGTGAACATGCAGGCGAGACCGCGATTTTCCTCGCCGATCAGATAGCCGACAGCACCCTGTTCCTCGCCCTTCACGAAACCGTCGCCATAGATCATGGTGCAGGTGGGGGAGGCGTGAATGCCCATCTTGTGCTCAAGGCTGGAGCAGAAAAGATCATTGCGACGACCGAGCGAACCATCCGCATTGACGAGAAATTTCGGTACCAGAAACAGCGAAATGCCCTTGGTACCGGGAGGTGCATCGGGCAGACGCGCCAGCACCAGATGCACGATATTGTCGGTCAGGTCGTGTTCGCCATAGGTGATGAAAATCTTCTGGCCGAAAATGCGATAGGTGCCGTCGTCGCGGCGTTCGGCGCGTGACCGCAGCGCCCCCAGATCGGACCCCGCCTGCGGCTCGGTCAGGTTCATCGTGCCCATCCACTCGCCGGAAATGAGCTTTTCGAGATAGATGTCTTTCAGCTCTTTCGAGGCGTGCCTTTCCAGTGCTTCGACAGCGCCCATAGTGAGCGTCGGTGCAATGGCAAACGCCAGCGTGCCGGAATTCCACATTTCGTTCACCGCCACCGACATCATGGTCGGCAGGCCTTGGCCGCCATAGTCCGGCGTGCCTGTGAGCGAATTCCATCCGCCTGCGATCCAGTCGCGGTAAAGCTCTTTCCAGCCCGGCGCGGTGGTGACGATGCCGTCCCTGACAGTTGCGCCCTGTCGGTCGCCGGTGATGCGCAAAGGCTCGACGCGCTCGGCGGCAAACTTGCCCGCTTCTTCGAGAATGGCCTCAGCCAGATCGGCAGAAAATTCCGGGAAACGGTTGTCATCGAGCGCTTTTTCAAGCCCCGCAACCTTCATCAGTGTGTGGGAAATTTCAGAAACCGGCGCGCGATACATCTTTCCTCCTCAGGCCTCTCCCGGACCGTCTTCTTTTGCTCCGCGCTGCATCTGCCTGCAACTTTCAGCGGAGGCAGAAGAATGCCTCGATACAGAGCTATCGACTTATTACGTAAACGTCAATATTTCATGTCTGTTTCACATTCACTTATTCCATCGGACACGTTAACGATATTAGAGACTGCTTAACGAAATTTTTTCCGCACGATGATATGCTTCGCGATGGCTGGGGGGTTGTTCGCTCATGATGCTTGTGTCGTTTTTTCTGACGGTTCATCTGACGATAGCGTGTCTTTTTGTGCTGACTTTCGCTTTCGTGTCTCTTCAGGAGCCAAGCCATCAGGCACCGCGCTGGTTCACGCTTGCCTTCGCCAGCTCCGCGACCATGCCGCTTCTGGGGTTCTGGATACCCGTCGCCGCCTATCCGCGTCTCATTGTTCTGGCGTCTTTCGCTGCCATCATGATGGCCCTCACATCAATGGTGATCGGCCTGCACAAGACCTATAAGCAACCGCCGAACTGGCCCTTGCTCGGCGTGCTTTTCGCGGGGGCGATCCTCTGCAACGCGCTGATCTTTGAACTGCCGAGGGCGTCGTTCCTGCATCGTTTTCTCTATCAGTTGCCGCTTTGCCTGGTAGAGCTTCTGGTCATCCGCGTGATCTACCGTTCCGGTATGCCGCGCCTGGTGGACAAGCTGCTGATGGTGCTGGCGGTGCTCAGTTTTGTCCATTTCTTCTCGAAAACATTCCTGATCGTCTGGCCCGGTGCGGATGTGCGTCCGCAAGACCACAGCGATGGCGAGCATTTGCTCTTTTCGCTTTCCACAGGCGTTTTCATTCACGTAGCCACGGGGCTGCTTTTGCTGCTGCGCACATTGTCGCGTCTGGTGGGCGACGCCAGCGAACAGTCCGAGATCGACGCTTTATCACAGATTTATAACAGACGCGGTTTTGACCGCCATGTTGCGCGCATTCTTGCGCGCAACGGGCCTTCCATACCCTTCGCCGTGATCATGAGCGATCTGGATTATTTCAAGCGTGTCAACGATACCTATGGCCATGATGGCGGCGACCGCGTGATCGCGGCCTTCGGTGGATTGCTCAAAGCGCATCTGCCCAAATCGACGATCGCTGCACGCATGGGTGGCGAGGAGTTCGTGGCTTTCCTGCCCGGTGCGGATATGCACGACGCGCATCATCTGGCGCAGACCTTGCGCACTGCCATGGGGACACTCGGTTTTGTGGTCGGCGATTCTGACTGGAGACCGACGGCCAGTTTCGGCGTGGCCGAGAAAATCGCCGGTGAAAGCCTTTATGAAACCATGCGCCGCGCCGATTGCGCGCTTTACGATGCCAAGAAGGCGGGACGCAATCGCGTCCACACGTCGGAAGGTCAGGAACCGGATTCCTCGCGCTCGACCGCTCTCCAGCCGATATCTGACCGATAGAAACCTTCCGGCCAGTCGATCTTTTTCACGGCGTCATAGGCCTTGGCCTGTGCTTCGGCGACGGTCCTGGCGATGGCCGTGACATTGAGTACCCGCCCGCCATTGGCGACAAGCTCCCCGTCCTTTTGCGCCGTACCCGCATGGAAGATCTTTACGCCTTCGACGTCTGCGAGCTTGTCGATGCCGCGAATGATGCTGCCCTTCTTCACATTGGTCGGATAGCCATCGGCAGCCATCACCACCGTCAGCGCGGGCTGGTCTTTCCAGTCGATGGAAATTTCGTCGAGCCTGCCATCGACGGCGGCATTGATGATTTCGAGCAGGTCGCTTTCCATACGCATCATCAGCACCTGGCATTCCGGGTCGCCAAAACGGGTGTTGTATTCGATGAGTTTTGGACCGTCCTTGCCGATCATCAGGCCGAGGAACAGGATGCCGGAGAAGGGAGCACCGATTTCGGCCATGCCGCGCATCGTGGGTTCGATCAGCTCGCGCATGGTACGTTCTACCATTTCCGCCGTCATGACTGGGGCAGGGGCATAGGCCCCCATGCCGCCCGTGTTGGGGCCGGTATCCCCATCGCCGACGCGCTTGTGATCCTGCGCGGAACCGAGCGGCAGCGCCGTTTTGCCATCGCAGATGCAGAAGAAGCTTGCTTCCTCGCCATCGAGAAATTCTTCCACCACCACTTCCGCGCCAGCCGAACCGAACGCGCCTTCAAAGCAGGCATCCACCGCATCGAGCGCCTCTTCCAGCGTCATGGCGACGACCACGCCCTTGCCGGCGGCCAGACCGTCGGCCTTGACGACAATCGGCGCGCCATGCTGGCGGATATAGGCCTTGGCCTTGGGCGCATTGTTGAAGCGGCCATAGGCGCCGGTCGGAATGTCAAAGCGTGCGCAAAGGTCTTTGGTGAAGCCTTTCGAGCCTTCAAGCTGGGCTGCGGCTTTCGAGGGGCCGAACACGCGGATATTTTCAGCGCGCAGATCGTCGGCAAGGCCCGCCACGAGCGGCGCTTCCGGGCCGACAATGACTAGATCGATCGCCTTTTCGTTGCAAAAAGCGATGACGGCCCGGTGGTCGCTGACATCAAGCGTAACAAGCTCGGCTGCTTCCGCAATGCCCGGATTGCCGGGCGCACAGTAAAGTTTTGTGAGCGAAGGCGAGGCCGTCAGTTTCCATGCAAGCGCGTGCTCGCGGCCGCCCGAACCGATCAACAGGACTTTCATGCCTTGCTCCCTGCGCGTGATATAAGTAAATGTTTATTCAACTTGGGTCTCTATTGCCCATCGTCCGTACGGGCAAGGGTGCGTCCGCGATTTTTTCATGGAAAGCGGGCAGAACCGGATCATTTTCAAGAAAGCAGACGGTCATGCAGCAATCTCATTCCAACACCGGGGCCAACACCGGGGCCAATTCGGATGTCCAGTCGCGCGATACGCGCGGACGGGTGAAGGATGCGCCCTCCGGCCATTGGGTCTATCGCATTTTGCCGCAGTCGCTCTGGCCCTATGCGCAGCTTGCGCGCTGGGACCGCCCCATTGGCTGGCAATTGCTTCTGTGGCCCTGCTGGTGGTCGGCGGCGCTGGTTGCAGGCGCAGGCGCAAAGCCCGGCGACGGCGTATGGTCGATCATGCCTTCCCTGTGGCATCTGCTGCTGTTTTTCATCGGTGCCGTCGCCATGCGCGGCGTAGGCTGCACCTATAATGATCTGGTCGATCAGGATATTGACGATAAGGTGGATCGCACCCGTTCGCGCCCGCTGCCTTCTGGGCAGGTCACACGCGCGCAGGCGAAGCTCTTTCTTGTCTTACAGTCGCTGGTCGGCCTTGCGGTGGTTCTGCAATTCAACTGGTTTTCGATTGCTCTGGGCATCGCCTCGCTGCTGGTCGTCGCGGCCTATCCTTTCATGAAGCGTATTACCGACTGGCCGCAATTCGTGCTGGGCCTCGCTTTTTCGTGGGGTGCGCTGATGGGCTGGGCGGCCGTGGAAGGCTCGCTCTCGCTCCCTCCCGTGCTGCTTTATATCGGCGCGATCATGTGGACGATTGGCTATGACACGATCTATGCGCATCAGGACAAGGAAGATGACGCATTGGTCGGCGTGCGCTCGACGGCGCGGCTGTTCGGGCGCCACACCAAAACCGCGCTGTTGGTTCTGTATGGCGGTGCACTTGGCTGCTTTGCGGCTGCTTTCGCGGTCGCTCAGGTGCCAATGCCCGCACTGGCTGGCCTGCTGGCGGCGGGTGCGCATATGTATCGCCAGATTCTGGTGCTCGATATCGACAACCCCGACCAGTGCCTGCGGCTTTTCAAGTCCAACAGCTTTGTCGGTCTGCTGATCTTCCTCGGCCTTGTGCTTGGAAGCCTCTGGGTGGCGGTCAAGCCGCTGGTCTGATGAATCTTTACGGGTACAGCCGCTCTTTATTCCAGTCTCCGTCCGGCGTGGGGCGGGTGAAAAGCACCCGGTCATGCAGGCGGAAAGGGCGGTCGTGCCAGAACTCGATCGATATCGGCCGAATGCGGAAACCCGACCAGTAGGGTGGCCGCGGAATATCGCCGATGACGTGTTTCGCGGTATATTCGGCCACGGCCTTTTCCAGTGCGAAACGGCTTTCAAGCGGGCGCGACTGTTTGGAGGCCCATGCGCCGATACGGCTGCCGCGTGAACGCGAGGCATAATAAGCATCGGCTTCGGCGTCGCTGACCTTCTCGACAGGACCGCGTACGCGCACCTGGCGGCGCAGCGATTTCCAGTGAAAGCACATCGCAGCCTTTCCGGCAGACAGGATTTCCTGCCCCTTCCGGCTTTCATAATTGGTGTAGAAAACGAAGCCCTGCTCGTCGAAATCTTTCAGCAGCACCATGCGCACATTGGGCAGACCGTCAGGATCGACGGTGGCGAGCGCCAGCGCACTGGGATCATTGGGCTCGCTCTTGCCGGCATCATCGAGCCATTGCGCGAAGAGCCTGAACGGTTCGGTGCTTTGGGTGAAGTCGTCGTTGGTATCTGTCATTACCGCTATTTTCAATTCTGTACAGGAAACTTTATGCGAAACGGAGCTTCTTCCAATTCGCCGATTTTGTCCATGCCCGCCCGGTCCGGTTCATGCTGCAATCCCAAAGCTGAGGGAAGTACTTTGCAGGCATTGTGCTGCAATAATGATTTGTTTACCTTGCCGACACACCGCTTGTTAACTTCACTTCGCCATAATCCTTGCATCCATAGCGTGTATATTAAGGGATGAACGTTGGCCGCCGAAACTGCTCGCCGCGAAACACATGATCTGACGTTGAAATCTGGCACTGCGCTGCTGCGCGGAGCGATGGTTGGCGCGGTTATTCTTTCGCTTGCCGGATGCGCGATGGGTGGTTTCAGCCTCGAAAAGGCTGTGCCTGACTCGTCCACTATCACCGGTTCGGTGAAGCCGGTTCATAAGACCGAAATCGATACAGGCAAGCTTTCTGACCAGTCGGCGATCAAAAGTATTGTTTCAGCGCTCGATTTCACCCAATGGGGCAAGAATCCGGTGCCATGGGCCAACCCGGATACCGGCAGTCAGGGCACGATCACCACGATTGCGGAAACCAAGTCCGAGGACGTACTGTGCCGTCAGTTTGAAACCTCGCGCGAAGCCTTCGACGGGGTTTCCATCTATCGCGGCGAGACCTGTATGCAGCGCGGCGGCAACTGGACACTCACCTCTTTCGCGCCGATCTGATTGTTTTTCATACAACTCTGGAACTTTTCCGTTTCCGTGCGCATATTAGGGTCAACGAGTCTTACGGCTGATAGTACAGTCAAATTTCCTGAATGAGGATTATATGCGCGATCCCTATAGCGTGCTGGGCGTCGCCAAAACGGCGAAGCCAGAAGAAATAAAATCGGCTTTCCGCAAGCTGGCCAAGAAGCATCATCCGGACCAGAACAAGGACGATGCGAAAGCGCAGGAGCGCTTTTCCGAGCTTAACCAGGCCTATGAGATCATCGGTGACAAGGACCGCCGCGCGCAATTCGACCGTGGCGAGATCGATGCCGAGGGCAAGCCGCTGTTTCAGGGCTTCCCGGGGGGCGGTGCTCACGGCGACCCGTTTGCAGGTTTTCGGCAGGGCGGCGCCAATAGCCATTTTGAGTTCCGCACCGGCCCCGGCGGCGGCCATCAGGGCGGCTTTGGCGGCGCGGAAGATATTCTCAACGATCTTTTTGGCGGCGCTTTCGGCGGCGCGCGCGCCGGTGCGCGCCAGCGCGGGCCAGCCAAGGGGGCCGATCTGGCTGCTTCCATCACCATCAGCCTTTCGCAGGCGGTGGGCGCGGAAAAGGTCGAGGCTATTTTCCCGAATGGCAAGCATCTCAAGATCAAGTTGCCCAAATATGTCGAGGACGGTCAGACGATTCGTCTCAAGGGGCAGGGCGAGCATCTTGTCGGCGGAACTCCCGGCGATGCGCTGGTGACGATCCGTTTCAAGCCCAGCGCCCGTTTCCGCCTTGAGGGACGCGATGTGCATGTCGATCTGCCGGTCGAGCTTGCCGATGCGGTGCTCGGCGGCAAGCAGGAGGTGGAAACGCTCGATGGCCGCATCGCCATCAAGGTTCCGGCCTGGTCGAGTTCCGACCGCATTCTGCGTCTCAAAGAGAAGGGCCTGCCGCTGAAAGCCGGTGGCCGTGCCGATCTCTATGTGCATATCCGCATCATGCTCCCCGAAGGCGGCGATACGGAACTGGAGGAATTCCTGCGCAACCGCACTGGTGGCTGAGCCCTTTATGGTTGGCCGCAATTGCCCTGTTGCGTCAGGAAAGTGACAATACCCCCGCTTTTTGTCGCCTATTGCTTGAAGGGAATGCAAGCCTGTGCGATAGGGCAACAAGCTGATTATTTTCAATGAGGACCCTTAATGACCGCAAAGTCAGGTTTGTTGCAGGGCAAGCGCGGATTGATTCTGGGCGTAGCCAATAACCGTTCCATCGCCTGGGGTATTGCCAAAGCCGCACATGAAGCCGGTGCCGAACTCGCATTCACCTATCAGGGTGAAGCAATGAAGAAGCGCGTCGAGCCGCTGGCTGAAGAGCTGGGCGCCTTCGTTGCCGGACATTGCGATGTCACCGATGACGCAAGCATGGATGCCGTTTTTGCGGCGCTTGAGCAGAAATGGGGCAAGCTCGACTTCCTCGTTCATGCGATCGGCTTCTCCGACAAGGATGAACTGACCGGACGCTATGTCGATACGTCGGCGGAAAACTTCTCCAATACGATGCTGATCTCGGTCTATTCGCTGACGGCGGTTGCCCGGCGCGCCGAAAAGCTGATGGATGGCGGCGGCTCGATCCTGACCCTGACCTATTACGGTGCCGAGAAGGTCATGCCGAACTACAATGTCATGGGCGTCGCCAAGGCGGCTCTCGAAGCCAGTGTCAAATATCTCGCCGTCGATCTGGGACCGCAGAATATCCGTGTCAACGCGATTTCCGCAGGCCCGATCAAGACGCTCGCAGCGTCTGGCATTGGCGATTTCCGCTATATTCTCAAGTGGAACGAATATAATGCGCCGCTGCGCCGCACCGTCACCATCGATGAGGTGGGTGATGTCGGCCTTTACATGCTTTCCGACCTGTCGCGCTCGGTCACGGGCGAAGTCCACCATGCCGATAGCGGCTATCATGTCATCGGCATGAAAGCGGTGGACGCGCCGGATATTTCGGTCGTCAAGGACTGAGGAAAGATTGTGGCACGGGAAATCATCTACTTCTCGCGTCACGGCGAGACGGACTGGAATGTTTCGCAGCGTATTCAGGGGCAGCTTGATATCGACATCAACGCCCATGGTCGCACGCAGGCGGATCGCAATGGCGATCTGCTCAAATCGCTGATCGGTGAAGGTGCGGGCTTCGACTTTGTCGCAAGCCCGCTGCGCCGAACCCGCGAAACCATGGAGCGCATCCGTTTGCGCATGGGACTGGACCCTTATGATTTCCGCACCGATCCGCAATTGATGGAACTCAATTTCGGTGACTGGCAGGGCTTCATGCTCGAAGACATCGCGCGAGAAGGCGAGGTGCTGGTCAAGGCGCGCGCCCACGACAAGTGGAATTTCGTGCCGCCGGGCGCTTCCGCCGAAAGCTATATGGCGCTTTCGCACCGCATCGGTCGCTGGGTGGAAGCGGTCGAATGGCCCACTGTCTGCGTGACCCATGGCGGCTGTATGCGCACGCTGTTCTATCTTTATGGCGATATGGACGGCCACGATGCCGCCAATCTCTCCATCCCGCAGGACAAGATTCTCAAATTCGCAAATGGCAGGCTTGAGTGGATTTAGAGCATTTCCAGCAAAAGTGTGAAACGGTTTTGCGTCAGGATAATGCGTAAAACGTTTTAACCTCCCTTTCGCGTCATTATTTGCCATTTGGCATAAAGATGATATTATCTTGCCAGAAAGCGAGGTGCAGGATGGAGCTTCAGCCCATTATTGCCACGCCAGCAGGTGAGCGGACCGCGATCAGCGATGAAGAAGCGGGCGCACTGGCGCGGACTACCGTCAATCTGTTCAGGGCATGGAAATTGTCCGATGCGGAAGCCTGCACATTGCTGGGCGGCATGTCGCCGCGAACCTGGGCACGCTGGAAAGAAGGCGAGATCGGCCGCACCGACCGCGATCTGCGTATGCGCATGGCCCATCTGATGGGCATCCACAAGGGGCTGCGCTACCTGTTTCGCGATGCGGCGCGCGGCTATGCCTGGATAAGAAAACCCAATGCGGCCTTTGGCGGCCTGTCGGCGCTCGATCTGATGCTGCGCGGCGAAATTGCCGATCTTGCCGTCATGCGTGACTGGCTCAATGCGGAGCGGGGCGCGTGGTGAGCGCCCTCCGGCGCGGCGTGCGCTGGCCGCAGACTTATCGCATCATCCGTTCCATTCATCCGCCGATCGACCTGTTCGAGGATATTGCCGATCCGCGCGACTGGGAAGCGCTCGCAGCGATCGAGGAAAAGACCAACCCGCGCATTCGTTTTGAAATCGGCGATCTTGGCAAGGTGCCAGCCCACAGGCGGGTGTCGGGGCAGGGCGCGAGCTATGTGATGGCGCCTTTTGTGCATTGTTCGCCGCTCAGGCCGGGTCGTTTTTCCGATGGCAGTTACGGCATCTATTATGCGGGCGACCGCGAAGAGGTGGCCTTGGCCGAAACCATCCATCATCACGCAAAATTCATGCGCGCCACGCAGGAAGAACCGGGCTGGACCTCGGATTTTCGCGTGCTGGTCGGAAGCATCGACCGGGACTTGCACGATGTGCGCGCCATGTCCGGTGTGCTCGATCCCGATGATTATACGGCCTCGCAGATTGCGGGTCGCGAATTGCGCGCCGCGGGCAGCGATGGGCTTTTATGGCCCAGCGTGCGTATGCGGGGCCGCTTGTGCATCGGCATATTCTGGCCGGATGTTATAACGATTCCTATTCAGGGGCGGCATTACAGCTATCACTGGAACGGAAGCCGTGTCGATTTCGTCCGCCAATATGATACGGGCAAAGTTCTTTCGGTAAGTTGAGCCTGTATTACGGGGCTTCCTGAATATCGGTGACAAAGCGGGTATTGTCGGCCACATCATAGAGAATAAGAACCTTCATGCCCTTGTCGATGGCCGAATAATCGAATTCGCCCGGCAATTTATAGACGCTGCCGTCGTCAAGCGTGATTGTTTCCTCATCCGGGTTGATGCCGGTAATCTTGCCTTCGGCATCGCCCGCCATGGCGACGGTCGAGAAAAGCGAAGCAATGATGAAGAGCAGTCCCACCAGATAATGCATGGCTGTCTTCCTTCTTCCTGATTCGACATGTTTGACTGTTGCCGAGCATTTGCGGCAACGCGATTGTAAGGTTATTTAGCGGGTGGAATGTGTCAAAAAGAATACGGGAACCGGGTCATCCGAAGGAAATTCCGTGAACCCGCAAGCCTTGATTTGACCATGGCCGAAAAGCCCAATAAAACCAGCCATTATCCTGCCTGAAAAGGCGCATCCGTAATCGGGTCTGGCAATGTCTCATAATAGTTTCGGTCACTTGTTCCGCGTAACCACCTGGGGTGAAAGCCATGGTCTGGCGCTTGGTTGCGTGGTGGATGGCTGTCCGCCGGGTATCACCTTCACTGAAGCCGAAATTCAGGCCTATCTCGACAAGCGCAAGCCCGGCCAGTCGAAATATACTACCCAGCGCCGCGAGCCCGATCAGGTGCGCGTGCTTTCGGGCGTGCTTCTCGGTGATGACGGCGTGACCATGACCACCACCGGCACGCCCATCTCGATGATGATCGAGAACACCGACCAGCGCTCCAAGGATTATGGCGACATCGCCCGGCAATACCGCCCCGGCCATGCCGATTACGCCTATGACATCAAATACGGCATCCGCGACTATCGCGGCGGCGGGCGCTCTTCCGCGCGCGAAACGGCGGCGCGCGTGGCCGCAGGCGCCATTGCGCGCAAGGTGGTTCCCGGGCTGGAAGTGCGCGGCGCGCTGGTGGGCATGGGAATCCATGACATCGACCGCAGCCGCTGGAACTGGGATGAAGTGGACAACAATCCATTTTTCACGCCCGATGCCGGTTCGGTGGAACTCTTTGCCGGCTATCTCGACGGCATCCGCAAGAACGGCTCGTCCGTTGGCGCGATCATCGAGATTGTGGCGGAAGGTGTGCCGGCGGGCATCGGCGCTCCGATTTATGGCAAGCTGGATCAGGATATTGCCAGCTATCTTATGTCGATCAACGCTGTGAAGGGCGTGGAAATCGGCAACGGATTTGAAGCTGCGCGCCTCACCGGCGAGGAAAACGCCGATGAAATGCGTATGGGTAATGACGGCAAACCCTTCTTCCTGTCGAACCATGCGGGCGGGGTGCTGGGTGGCATTGCGACAGGCGCGCCGGTCGTGGCGCGCTTCGCGGTCAAGCCCACATCGTCGATCCTGACCCCACGCCGTTCCATCGACAAGGACGGCAAGGAAGTCGATGTGATGACCAAGGGCCGTCATGATCCTTGCGTGGGCATCCGTGCCGTGCCGATTGGTGAGGCGATGGTTGCTTGCGCAATCGCAGATCATTATTTGCGGCACCGTGGCCAGACTGGAAGAGGCTAGGAATAGATGAGCTATAATCAGAAACAGGTTGTCGATGCGCTGCGTGCTTTCGAGCGTGGCGAAATCGTCGTGGTCATGGATGATGACGGGCGCGAAAACGAGGGCGACCTGATCGTCGCAGCCGTCCATTGTACGCCGGAAAAGATGGCCTTCATCGTACGCCATACTTCGGGCATCGTCTGCACGCCCATGACGCGCGAGGAAGCAAAGCGCCTCAACCTCGCCCCGATGGTCGCCGAAAACGAATCCGCGCATACGACAGCCTTTACAGTCACCGTCGATTATCGCCACGGCACCACCACCGGCATCTCGGCGGAAGACCGCACGCTGACGGTGCGCAATCTTGCCAATCCGAACGCAGGTGCTGCGGATTTCGTCCGCCCCGGTCATATTTTCCCGCTGGTGGCGCGCGAGGGCGGCGTGCTGATGCGTTCCGGCCATACGGAAGCCGCAGTCGACCTTTGCAAGCTTGCCAACCTGCCGCCCATCGGCGTGATCTGTGAACTGGTCAATGATAACGGCTCGGTCATGCGCGGTCCGGACGTAAAGGCCTTTGCAGAAACGCACAAGCTGCACCGTGTCACGGTTGCCGATCTCATTGCCTATCGTCAGCGCAAGGAAACGCTGGTCAGACGCGTCGGCGATGCGCCGGTCAAGACCTGCGCCGGTCCGGCCCATGCCTATACCTATGAGTTGCCATGGGAGCCGATGCAGCACGTGGCGGTTGTCTTCGGCGATATTCGCGACGGCGAGAACGTGCCGGTGCGCCTGCATCGTGAAGATGTGCTCAACGATGTGTTCGGAAAAGGCGGCAGCAATCTCGATGCCATCATGGAGCGCATGGGCAAGGAAGGTCGCGGTGTTCTGGTCTATTTGCGTGAAGGCTCGGTCGGCGTGCGCGCCGATCACCACGACACGCGCAGCCGCGATGCGATCCAGCCCGATCATGAGGCTCATGCGGAAGCTGTCGCGCGCGAGGAAGAGTGGCGCCAGATCGGACTTGGCGCCCAGATCCTGAAGGATCTGGGCATTTCGTCCATCGTGCTGCTTGCCTCGCGTGAGCGCCATTATGTCGGGCTTGAGGGCTTCGGTATCGGCATTGCCCGCACCGAGATTATCTGACGGTTCTGGCGCGAAGGTGCTATAGAGACGGCATGACGACACGGCTTTACTGGCATCCGATCTACCTCGAACATCTCGTGCCGCCGGGGCATCCCGAGCGGCCCGATCGCATCCGCGCACTGATGAGCGAGCTGGAAGGGCCGGATTTCTACCGGCTCGACCGCGTGGAAGCACCCCGCGCTGATGAATCCGCCATCCTGCTCGCCCATCCGGAAGAGCATCTGCAAGCAGTGCGTGCCCGTTTGCCGGACCCTGTGGACGATGAGGAGGCGCCCCAGCCCATCGTCAAGTTTGACGGCGATACTTATCTAAGCCCGAAAAGCTGGGATGCGGCGCTGACCGCCATCGGCGCTGCGACCGCCGCAGTGGACGATGTGTTTTCAGGTGATGCCCACAATGTGTTCATCGCCGCCCGCCCACCCGGCCATCATGCAGAACGCAACGTGGCGATGGGCTTTTGCCTGTTTAACACTATCGCCATTGCCGCGCGTCACGCACAGCAAAAACACGGTGTCGAGCGTGTGGCGATCGTGGACTGGGACGTGCATCATGGAAACGGCACGCAGGATATTTTTGAGCGCGATGAGAGCGTTCTTTTCTGCTCGACGCACCAGTTTCCGCTTTATCCGGGCACGGGAGCAAGGGATGAAACCGGCGTCGGCAACATCGTCAACGCGCCGCTTTCCCCCAATACCGGAAGCCGTGAGTTCCGCGAGGCGTTTATTAGTCGTGTATTGCCCGCTTTGGACAACTTCCGGCCAGATTTGATCCTTATTTCGGCTGGCTTCGACGCTCACCACCGCGACCCGCTCGCCGAGCTTAATCTCGACGAGGCGGATTTCGATTGGGCGACGGGCAAGCTTATGGAACGGGCGGAACGGTTCTGCGATCACCGTTTGGTGAGTGTGCTTGAGGGTGGATATGATCTTGAGGGCTTGTCGCAGTCCGCGTCTGCGCATATTACGCGGCTGTTGAAAGGATAAATTATGGTAAGTGAACCGTCCAACGCCGACATTGCAGTCATGAGCTTCGAGGAAGCGCTGAAGCAGCTTGAGAAGATCGTCGATGATCTGGAACGCGGCGACGTGGCTCTGGAAGAATCCATCCGTATCTATGAGCGCGGCGAAGCGCTGAAAAAGCATTGTGACGCTCTTTTGAAGTCGGCGGAAGACAAGGTCGAAAAAATCCGCATCGGTCGCGACGGCCAGCCGGCCGGTACCGAGCCGCTCGACGCGGAGTAATTCATAACAGCAATGATTTGAGGTGGGCAGCATAAGGCGCAAGCACGCCGCTCAGCATATAGGGGCCAAGGCCCCAGACGAGTGTCCATCCGGCAGCGCCTACAAGATTTGCGCCAAGAAAATGGAGCGGGTTCATTTTCATCGAACCCGCGATGATGCCGTTGAGTTGGCGCAGAAGCACGACAAAGCGCGCTGTGGCGACGACATAAATGCCCTTTCTGTCGAAAAGTTTTTCGAAATGGTCCAGCCGTGCCGGCGTCAGCTTGACCAGATGACCATAGCGCAGGATCAGCCTGCGCCCGCCGTAGCGCCCGATCAGATAGCCGGTGCAGTCGCCAAGTACCGCGCCGATGAACACCGCCAGCAGAACCGCTTCGATATGCAATGTGCCATGCAGCGCCAGAAACGAGCTTGCGATAAGCGCGCTTTCGCCAGGAAGCGGCGCGCCGAAGGATTCGAAATAGACTATGACGAAAAGCGCCATCGCGCCATAGGCTGCAATATAAGGTGCGATAAACCCCATTGAAATAACGCCGCTTTCTGCCGGCCACGAAAAAGCTCCGGCGCGAACCGGAGCTTTATCCTGTATATATTTTATCAGCCAATGGAACGTTTTCCGGTAATGGCGTGGTAAAGCCACAACACGACAATCGAACCGATTATGGCGACGATCAGGCTATAGATATTCAGCCCAGTCACACCGCTTGCACCGAAGAAAGTGAAAATGACGCCACCGATAATGGCGCCCACAATGCCGAGTGCAATATCGATGAACATGCCCTGGCCGCTTTTATTGACGATCTTGCTGCCGATGAAGCCAGCAATAAGGCCAAGGATAATCCAGCTTATAACAGACATCTAATATCTCCTATCGCGCAAATAAAATTTTGCATCAGGCGATTAGAAAATTTTCACAATAGTTTCGATTTGGCAAGGTATAATGCTTGTCAAAACCGGAAATCTATTTAACTTTGACTTATTGCATGAGGAAAGACCCAGCGAACAACAGGGAGTATCGCGCTATGGGAAGCTTTGACGATAACTCGGGTAACTCGCCGATCCCCGGCGGCAGCCTTGCCAAGCCGATCATGATTGCGCTCGGCGCATTGCTGGTCGGAAAAATGTTGAAGGGCCACAGCGATGAGCCTGCCGAGACGCAGACGCAGCCCGTGCCCGATCAGTCGGCTGGAGGTGGTCTTCTGGGAAGTGTTCTTGGCGGTCTCGGTGGCCTTCTCGGCGGAGCCGCAGCGGGCAATGCATCAGCCGCGCCGGCGCCCGGTCCGCTCAGCGGCGGCCTTGGTGGTCTTCTGGAACAACTGACGCAGGCCGGCCACGGCGACAAGGTCGATTCCTGGGTCGGACAGGGTAACAATACGCCCATCGAGCCGGGCCAGCTTGGCGACGCCATCGGCCAGAAGTCGCTCAGCGAAATCGCCCAGCATGCCGGTATCGACCAGCAGGAGTTGCTCAACCAGCTTTCGCAGGTTTTGCCCGGACTGGTGGACAAGCTCACGGCAAGCGGCAAGGTGCCCGATGCCAGTGAATTGTCCAAGCTGTTGCAGAACCGCTGACCGGGCATCATATTAGCGCATAAGGGTTGCACCGGCGGGTTGCCCGCCGGTGCGCTTTCATTTGAAGGCGGTGTGTCCCCAAGGCGGAGTATCCGATGAGTTTCTTTCCATGCCCCGATCCCATTCTTGGTGACAAGACGACCGTGGATGCCATTGAAACTTTGGTCATTCCGCGCACCAGCGATATTGGCGGGCTGGAAGTGCGCCGCGCCCTGCCGACCGTGCGCCGCCGTCTGGTTGGGCCGTTCATCTTCTTCGACCGCATGGGACCGGCGATACTGCGCGACGGTGAGGCGTTGGATGTACGCCCGCATCCGCATATCGGTCTTTCGACCGTGACCTATCTCTTTGATGGGCACATCCGTCATCGCGACAGCCTCGGCACGGAAATGGTCATCAGGCCCGGCGACGTGAACCTGATGACGGCTGGTCGCGGTATCGTGCATTCCGAGCGTTCGCCGGAAGAGGAGCGCAATGGTCCGTTATCGATCTCCGGCGTGCAGACCTGGCTGGCGCTTCCCGAACCGCTTGAGGAAATCAATCCGGAATTCTTTCACACCAATGCGCCTGATCTGCCCCTGATGGAGGACCGCGATTTTTCCGGTCGCCTGATCATCGGTTCGATGTACGGCGTGTCGTCGCCGGTCGTCCAGCACGCCGAAACGCTCTACGCGGATATTCGCATCAATCCGAACGGACGTTTTCACATTCCGCCCACCACGGAAGAACGTGCGATCTATACGCTGAGTGGCAATGTCGGCATTGCTGGCGAGGTGTTTCCGCCGGACCGCCTTCTGGCTTTCCGCCCCGGTGACGATATTGTAGTGCAGGCTGGCCCTGAAGGCGCGCATATCATGCTTTTTGGCGGCGCAGCACTTGGCTCGAAACGCTATATCTGGTGGAACTTTGTCTCATCATCCCGGGAGCGTATAGAACAGGCCAAGGAAGAATGGCGCACGGGCCGCTTCGATATTGTGCCCGGCGACGAGAACGATTTCATACCTTTGCCGGAATAGACTTCTATTCCAGCGAAAGCACATTGGCTTCCGTGTGCCGTTTCCGCAAAATCGGTCCCCGCTTTTGCGAGGCATGCGTTAGGCTTGATCTCGGCCCCCAGATTGTTATAGGGCCTTTCATACCGCATTTGGTTTCAGTCCCAATAAAACAGATAGGCTATTGCGATGTCCCGCCCCTCAACTCCACTGCTCGACAAGGCGCCGACCCCGGATCGCCTGCGCGCATTGCCGGAATCGGACCTGCCGCAGCTGACTCAGGAATTGCGCGCCGAACTGGTGGATGCCGTATCGACCACCGGCGGGCATCTGGGCGCGGGGCTTGGTGTGGTTGAACTGACGGTTGCGTTGCATCACGTCTTCGATACGCCGCATGACCGCATCATCTGGGATGTCGGCCATCAGGCCTATCCGCACAAGATTCTGACCGGCCGCCGCGACCGCATCCGCACGCTTCGGCAGGAAGGGGGGCTTTCGGGCTTCACCAAGCGCGCGGAAAGCGAATATGACCCGTTTGGCGCGGCGCACTCTTCCACGTCCATTTCCGCCGGTCTCGGCATGGCGGTGGCCAGCGACCTTTCCGGCGAAAAACGCAATGTGATCGCCGTCATCGGCGATGGTTCCATGTCGGCGGGCATGGCCTATGAGGCGATGAACAATGCCGGAGCGCTGGATGCGCGGCTGATCGTGATCCTCAACGACAATGATATGTCCATAGCGCCGCCAACCGGCGCGATGAGCGCCTATCTGGCGCGCCTCGTTTCTGGCCGCACTTATCGCAGTGTGCGCGAAGCCGCCAAGCAGGTGGCGCAGAAACTGCCGAAATTCCTTCAGGACAAGGCTCGCAAGTCGGAAGAATATGCCCGCGCTTTCTTCACTGGCGGCACGCTGTTCGAAGAGCTGGGCTTTTATTATGTCGGCCCTATCGACGGGCACAATCTCGACCATCTTCTGCCAGTGCTCAAAAATGTTCGCGATACGCAGAAAGGCCCGGTGCTGATCCATGTCGTGACGCAGAAGGGCAAGGGCTATGCTCCCGCCGAAGCTGCTGCGGACAAATACCACGGCGTCAACAAGTTCGACGTCATCACCGGCAAGCAGGCCAAACCGCCTGCGAATGCACCGAGTTACACCAAGATATTCGGCACCAGCCTGATCGAGGAAGCACGCCACGACGACAAGATCGTCGCCGTCACCGCCGCCATGCCCACAGGCACCGGGCTTGATCTTTTCGGTGAAGTGTTCCCGAAGCGTACGTTCGATGTGGGCATTGCCGAGCAGCACGCCGTCACCTTTGCCGCCGGCCTTGCCAGCGAGGGGTTCAAGCCGTTCTGCGCCATCTACTCGACCTTTTTGCAGCGCGGTTACGATCAGGTCGTGCATGATGTGTCGATCCAGAATCTGCCCGTGCGCTTCCCCATCGACCGCGCCGGTCTGGTGGGCGCCGATGGCCCGACCCATGCTGGTTCGTTTGATACGGGCTTTCTCGCAGCCCTGCCGGGCTTTGTGGTTATGGCCGCTTCCGACGAGGCGGAGCTGCGCCATATGGTGCGCACTGCTGCCGAATATGACGAAGGCCCGATCTCGTTTCGCTATCCGCGCGGAGACGGGGTAGGCGTCGATCTGCCGGAGCGCGGATCGCTGCTTGAAATCGGCAAGGGCCGCATCGTGCGCGAAGGCACAAAGGTTGCGCTGCTGTCGTTTGGCACCCGATTGCAGGAATGTCTTGCCGCAGCGGAAGAATTGGGCGCTGCCGGTCTTTCCACCACGGTTGCGGACGCCCGCTTCGCCAAGCCGCTCGATCACGATCTGATCCGCCGTCTGGCGCGCGAGCATGAAGTGCTCGTCACCATCGAGGAGGGCGCAGTCGGCGGCTTCGCTTCGCATGTGCTGCAATTCCTCAGCTCTGACGGTCTTCTGGATCGCGGCCTGAAAGTGCGCGCGCTGACCTTGCCTGATACCTATCAGGATCACGGCAAGCCCGACGCCATGTATGCCGGCGCCGGCCTGGATCGTGCCGGTATTGTGCATACGGTTTTTGCCGCTCTCGGACGCGAGGAAATCGCGGCGCCGTTCCGCGCCTGATTTCATGAACGGCCAGTCCGCCGATAAAAGCCCGCGCCTTGACCAGTTGCTGGTGGAGCGCGGCCTGTTTGCGACGCGCTCCCGCGCCCGCGATGCGATCCAGCGCGGCACGGTCAAGGTGGATGGCAAGGCTGTCACCAAGCCGGGGCAGACGGTGGCGCGTGATTGCGCGCTTGCCGTGGATGACCCGGCGAGCGCTTATGTATCGCGGGCCGCGCTGAAGCTTATTGCAGCGCTCGATCATTTCAATCTTGACGTTGAGGGCCGCACGGCGCTCGATATTGGCGCGTCAACGGGCGGCTTCACACAGGTGCTGCTGGAGCGCGGCGCAAAGCATGTACTCGCCATCGACGTCGGTCACGACCAGTTGCATGAAAGCCTGCGCAGCGACAATCGCGTGACCAACAGGGAAGGCGTCAATGCCCGCGCGCTGGAGTTTGTCCACCTTGATGGGCGTGATGTCGATTGCGTGGTGTCGGATGTCAGCTTCATCTCGCTGAAGCTCGCGCTGCCCCCGGCATTGGCCTTCGCGCAAAAAGGTGCTATCTGCGCGCTTCTCGTAAAGCCGCAATTCGAGGCCGGACGTGAGGCCATCGGCAAAGGCGGCATTCTGCGTGATCCCGCGCAGGGCGAACGCATTGCAGAAGAACTGAAATCATGGCTTGAGACGCAGCCTGGCTGGTGCGCTTTGGGTCTGTGTCCGTCGCCCATCGAAGGCGGTGACGGCAACCGCGAATATCTCCTGGCAGGAAAGAAGAACAAATGACGACGCCAAAGATGGTGCAAACAACAATCCGCTCGATAGGTGCGGGCGGCGATGGCGTCGCCAATCTCCCGGACGGCCAGATTTATGTGCCTTTCACGCTGCCCGGTGAACGGGCCAATGTGGCGCGCGAGAAAAACCGTGCGACGCTGATGGCGCTGCTGGAGTCCTCGCCCGAGCGGCAGGCCGCCGCTTGCGAGCATTTCGAAGCCTGCGGCGGCTGCGCCCTGCAACATTGGCAGGACGAGCCCTATCGTCTGTGGAAGCGTGAACTGGTGGTCTCGGCGCTCAAGGGCAGGGGCCTCGATGTGGAGGTGGACCCGCTGCTGGCCTGCGCGCCGCGCTCGCGCCGCCGTGCCGTATTTGCCGTCCGCAAGACCGAGCGCGGCATGCTGCTCGGCTTCAACCGGCATTTGAGCCATGAAATCATCGATATCGTCGAATGCCCCGTCACGGTGCCGGAGATCATCTCGCGGCTGGACGATCTGCGGGATGTGGGTGCCCTGCTCGCGCCCGGTTCCAAACCGTTCAAACTGGCCGCCACGCTGACGGAATCCGGCCTCGACCTTGCAGCGAGTGATTGCGGCAAGCTCACCGACGAGCAGCGCCGCGCCCTGACGGCGCTGGTCATCAAGAAGGGTTTTGCACGCCTCTCACATGAGGGCGAAATCATCGTTGAGCCGAAAAAGCCGCTGATCCATTTCGGCAAGGTTCCGGTTCCAGTTCCGCCCGGCTGCTTCCTGCAGGCGACCGCCGACGCCGAAGAGGCGATGGTTGCGCTGGTGCTCGCTCACACGGGCAAAGCCAAGCGCGTGGCCGATCTTTTCTGCGGCGTCGGCACTTTCGCGCTGCGCATTGCGGAAAAGAGCGCTGTTCATGCGATTGAAAACGATGCACCGGCTCTTGCCGCGCTTGATCGCGGCATTCGGCATGTGCAGGGCCTGAAGCCGGTCTCGGTCGAACGGCGCGACCTGTTTCGCCGTCCGTTGCTGCCGCGCGAGCTGACACCTTACAACGCGGTCGTGTTCGACCCGCCGCGTGCCGGTGCTGAGGAGCAGGCATTGGAGCTCGCCAAATCCAAGGTCGAGAAGGTTGTCGCGATTTCGTGCAATCCGGTGACGCTTGCCCGCGACCTTTCCATTCTGGTGAAGGGCGGCTACCGCATCACGCGCGTCACGCCGATTGACCAGTTCCTCTGGTCTCCGCATGTCGAAGCGGTGGTGACGTTGGTAAAGAAGTAGCCCTTTTACCTGCCAACCTCACATCTTCTCGATAATCGCCTGGTCGCCTTCATGCGCCCTGCCATTGGCGGCGAGAATGGCGGGGACGATGTCTTCCGCCTTGTCGATTACCAGCGGCTGAACCTGATGCGCGGTGTGAAGGAAGCCTTCCGCGCGCATATGGTCGAGCAGGGACAGCATAGGCTGCCAGAAATTGTTGATATTGGCGAAGACCATCGGCTTTCGATGCTTGCCGAGCTGTGCCCAGGTCATCATTTCCACGATTTCTTCCACCGTGCCGATGCCGCCGGGCAGCGTGACGAATGCATCCGACTTCTCGAACATCAGATGCTTGCGCTCGTGCATGTCGTCAACCACAATCAGCTCGGTCAGCTGTTCGGCCTTTTCGAGGCTGGCTTCCTTGTCGAGCAGGAAGGTCGGGATGATGCCGGTGACTTCGCCTCCGGCCTCCATCACGCCTTGCGCGACCGCGCCCATGATGCCACGCGTACCGCCGCCGTAGACAAGGCGCACGCCGTGTTCGGCAATGGAGCGACCAAGCGCCACGCCAGCTTCACGATAAATGGGGTTCAGGCCCGTTGAAGAGCCGCAGTAAACACAAATGGATCGAATCTGGGACATGTTGTTTTTTTGAGCCTTTAGCGCGCAAGCGTCAAGCATCCAGAAGCCGCAAAAGCATGGTTTGCGGGTGGACATTCCGGCTGGGCCGTATATCTGGAGAAGCAGGAATTTGATAGGGAGTGGAACGTCTCATGAAAAAATGGATTTTGCTGCTGGGGCTTTCATTGGCCACTTCGACGGCTGCGGCGGGAGAAATCACCATTGCACTGCCGGACGATGTGGAGGTGACCGTCAATTCAGTTCTCTATCAATGCGGCGAGCAGAATATCGCCGCGACCTATCACAATGCAGGCGATATTTCGCTGGTGGAACTGGAAATGGAAGACCAGACGATTGTTGCGGCCAATGTGATTTCGGGTTCGGGTGCGCGATATGCGGGCGGAATTTACATCTGGTGGACCAAAGGCGAAACCGCCGATCTTTATAACCTGATCGAAGATCCAGAACAGGAAAAGCCTGTAAGCTGCGTAGAAGAATAACTTTCCAGCAGATTTCTTGTCGGTTGAAGAAAAAACAGATAAAGCCGATAATATAATAATCTGATGTGGATTTCGAAGCGAAATGCAAAAGTACAGCTATGGGTTGCTCGGCTTTCTGCTCGTCCTCGTTCTGGGCGGCGGGGCGCTATATTGGTCTTCGCTGATGCCGCCGGCTGAAACGCCGAAGCCGGACGCAGCATCTGTGGCCACGCCCCAGCAACCCGTAGAGGAAAAGCCTGCCGAACCACAGGAACCTCTCGCATCTCAGCAGCCCGTGCAGGCCGAGGCGGAGCCGCAAAATGCCGATGCGCAGGCGCAGGCTGCAAACGAGGCGCCTGACACAGCAATCGACACGGCAACTGGCACGGCAACAGTTCCCGCCTTCGATATTCTGCGCGTCGAGCCGGACGGCTCGGTCGTGATTGCCGGGCGTGCGGCCCCCAATGCCGATGTCGATGTGGTCGCCGGTTCCAAAGTGCTGGGCACGACCACGGCCGGTGAAAACGGAGATTTCGCCGTTGTTCTCGATCGCGCCCTGAAGCCGGGCGATCACCAGCTTGTGCTGCGCGCCAGCGGCGCGGGGGCAAATGTTGCCACCTCCTCGCAGACAGCGATCGTATCCGTGCCGGAAAATTCCGGCGGTCAGGTACTTGCCCTGGTGGAAGAACCTGGACAGGCGAGCCGCCTCATCACAAGACCGGAAGGCGAAACGCAACCGGCACCAGCGCCTGCAACCGGCGCGCAAACGCCATTGACGCCCGGCGCGGCTGAACAGGCAAAGCCCGAGCCGCAGGCTTCATCTGTTGCCGATATTCCCATTGCCATTGAAGCTGTCGAGATTGAAGGCCAATCAGTCTTTGTGGCGGGCAGCGCCAAAGGCGCGAAGGGCGACGGCAATAGCGTGACCGTGAAGGCCAATGAAATCCTGCTTGGCTCCAGCACGGTTTCACCCGAAGGCCGCTTTCTGGTGCAAAGCCAGAAGCTGCTGGCCGTGGGCGATTACATCATCCGCGCTGATCTGCTGGACGCTAGCGGTCGGGTGATCGCAACGGCGCGCGTGCCCTTCCGGCGCGTGGCAGGCGAGAATATCTCGGCAATAGCGTCGGGGGTAAGCGGACAGGCCGAAGAGGTACAGGATCCTGCGTCTCCTGCCGCACTGCAAAAGGTCGAGGGCTCGGTCATTATCCGCCGCGGCGACAATCTCTGGACCATTTCCAAGCGCACCTATGGCAAGGGCACGCGCTACACGACGATCTATCTTGCCAATCGCGATCAGATTCGCAATCCAGACCTGATCTGGCCGGGACAGGTTTTCGTTATGCCACAGGAGCCGCTGCCGGACGCGGAAGTGCAGCGCCGCTTGCACGAATCCGTAAACTGACAGGCTGGTTTTTTTCTGAAACATGGGTTGCGAGAAAAATTCTCCGCCATATGTTGATGTCACGGGAACAATCGTATATCGTCGATATACGATGAATGTTTCAGTTGAGAAGCAATCCGAGGTCCTTGAAAAGGAGCGCGGTGTGGCGATAGACGATGATGATGCCGCGCGCATTTATGCAGCGCTGGGTCATCCCGTGCGCGTCGCCATTCTCAGGCAGTTGATTTTGGAAGAAGCTTGCTGCTGCAAGGATATTGTTGGTCGGCTTGATCTGGCTCAGTCTACCGTTTCGCAGCATCTCAAAGTGCTGGTGCAGACGGGGCTTATCGACTATCGACCGGAGCGTCAGACCTCTCGTTATAGCGTCAACCGGCCTCAGCTCCATGCTATTTGCGACCATTTGACTGCGCTCACGACCAATTGCTGTAGCGCTGTTTGACTTGAAAGAACATAACTATGAGTTCCCCCAAGACGGTTTCTGCTGATTCCGGCGAGACGCTTAGAACATTGCGCAATTTATGGCCCTATATGTGGCCGTCCGACCGCCCCGATCTGCGCATGCGGGTCGTATGGGCGACGGTGTTTCTGGTCTTTTCGAAGATCGTTCTGATCCTCGTTCCCTATTTCTTCAAATGGGTGACGAATGCGCTCAATGGGCAGCTTGATGCGCCCGATTACATACCGCTGTTCCTCATTGGCGCGGTCATGCTGGTACTGGCCTATAATGGCGCCAAGATCGTGCAGGCGGGCCTCAATCAGTTGCGAGATGCGCTTTTTGCCAGCGTTGGCCAATATGCCGTGCGCCAGCTCGCCTATCGCACCTTCGTGCACATGCACCAGCTTTCGCTACGCTTTCATCTGGAAAGACGCACTGGTGGGCTTTCGCGGGTTATAGAGCGCGGTACCAAGGGCATTGAAACCATTGTCCGTTTCACCATTCTTAACACGCTGCCGACCATTCTGGAATTCGCGCTGACCGCGATCATCTTCGCTTTCGCCTATGGAATATCCTATCTCCTGGTGGTGGCGGCGACGGTGTGGGCCTATACGTGGTTCACCATCAAGGCGAGCGACTGGCGTATCAATATTCGCCGCGAGATGAACGATTCCGATACCGACGCCAATACCAAGGCCATCGATTCGCTGCTCAATTTCGAGACGGTCAAATATTTCGGCAACGAGGCCATGGAGGCTCGGCGCTTCGACGGGGCGATGGCGCGTTACGAAAAGGCCGCGACGCAGACCTGGACTTCGCTTGGCTGGCTCAATTTCGGGCAGGCCGTGATTTTCGGCGTCGGCATGGCCGCCGTCATGGTCATGTCGGCGCTGGAAGTACAGAAAGGTACGCAGACCCTTGGTGACTTCGTTTTCATCAACGCGCTTTTGATGCAGCTTTCGATCCCGCTCAATTTCATTGGCTTCATCTATCGTGAAATCCGGCAGGGTCTCACCGATATCGAACAAATGTTTGACCTGCTCGATGTCAAGCAGGAAGTCGTGGACAGGCCGGGTGCACAGGACCTGCGAGTGGACAAGGGTGCGATCCGCTTTGAGGACGTGCATTTCGCCTATGATCCCAGCCGCCCGATCCTTAAAGGCATAAGCTTTGACGTTCCGGCTGGCCATACGGTGGCTATTGTCGGTCCGTCAGGCGCGGGAAAATCGACTATCTCGCGGCTGCTTTTCCGTTTCTATGATATCCAGTCGGGCTCGATCACCATTGACGGGCAGGACCTGCGCGGCGTTCGCCAGGAAAGCCTGCGCAAGGTGATCGGCATGGTGCCGCAGGATACGGTGCTGTTCAACGACACTATCTCCTATAATATCCGTTATGGCCGCACCGATGCGAGCGAAGAGGATGTGGAAAGGGCAGCCGAGCTGGCGCAGATTTCCGGCTTCATCAGCCATCTGCCCGAGGGCTACCAGTCGATGGTCGGCGAGCGCGGCCTGAAACTTTCCGGCGGCGAGAAGCAGCGCGTGGCCATAGCCCGCACCATCCTCAAGGCGCCGCCGATCCTGATCCTCGACGAGGCAACTTCGGCGCTCGATACCGCGACCGAACAGGAAATCCAGTCGGCACTCGATATTGTCAGCCGCGGCCGCACCACATTGGTGATCGCTCACCGGCTATCAACAGTGATTGGTGTCGATGAGATCATCGTGCTGAAAGACGGTATGATTGCCGAACGCGGCAACCATAGAGAGCTCCTGCGACATGGTGGGCTTTATGCTTCGATGTGGGATCGCCAGCGTGAAGCCAGCGAGGCCGAAGAGCGCCTGCGCAAGGTGCGTGAAAATGATGATATGGGTGTGGTCCTGCGCGGCACACCTGCGGCTGAATAATCAAATCCAACTGTAGTCACATCCAAAAGTCTAACAGTATACCTTGCTCGTAAAGGTAGTATATTTGAGCTTTTGGAGGTGATGATGCTTTTACATTATAATTTTCCATTTGGGCCTGTCCCGGAATCTCTTTTTGAGGGCCTGTTAAACCAACGACGGCAGATGTTGAACATGGGGTTGGATGATAGTCCAACAATGCTTGAACGCGGGCCACAAATTTTTATAGCGGATAATGTTGAGCGCGCGACGTGGCGTGGTAGACAGGGCTTCTACACAAAAAGATATATTGAAAACGTAAGGAGCGGGTTTAATGGGGCGTCTAATATAAAAATTGGGAGTTTTGATGAGGTTGGTGTAACAAAGTCATTTACGTTTTATGATGAATATCATGGGGCCCCACGATTTAATATAGTCGCGCATGGCTCTCCTGGTGGCGGTCGAATATGGTTTGACGGCATCCCGTACGATGCACAAAAACCTATCGAAATTGCTACTGCCGCTAAACAAGAAAGAGATTTTTCCTCCATACGACTTCTCACTTGCTATGGCGGGGAGGGTGGAGAAGAGTCCTTGGCCTTCAAAATATCACAGCATATGCATACTCCTGTAAAAGCTTACAAGGGAAAGGTCTTGGGCAGCGCTCTCAGAGCGAACCCGAAGGACATTCAGGAAAAGGGTGCCGTCAAAGCGGCCACAGCATTAGAAAGAACCGCAGAGGGGATGACTCTGGGGCGGGTTAAGATCGTCAAGGAAATTGAAAATGGGCAATTCATGGCTAACGACGAAGGATCAGTCCTCGTAGGTGCAGAATTTTTTGATCTTTGAGACAGGAATTGCCTATGGCGCAGAGGTTAGTTGAAGAAGATCAGCGCTCACACATGCCGTTATGTGCTTGATCGCCGCTGACAGCCGTGAATAAACTGCGAAACTGTTTCTGATTTCGGGCGGGATGGGGTAAATACGGCGAAACGCGAGGAATATGCGATGAGCCTGTCTGATACTATCCGTAATACGTTCGTGCCGATCCACCGGGAAGGCTATCCTTTCATAGCGGCGTTTTTCGTGGTTTCGCTCATTCTGGGCTGGCTGTGGGAACCGCTGTTCTGGATCGGCTTGGTTCTGACCGTATGGTGCATCTATTTTTACCGCGACCCCGAGCGCATTACTCCGATTGATGACGATCTCGTCATCAGCCCTGCCGATGGCAAAGTGTCCTTTGTCGGGTTTGCCGTGCCTCCCGCAGAGCTCGATTTGGGGGCCGAACCCCTGATGCGCGTTTCGGTGTTTATGAACGTATTTTCCGTGCATATCAACCGTGCCCCGGTGCGTGGGCGTATCGAAAAGATCGTGCACCGCCCCGGCAAATTCCTCAATGCCGAGCTTGACAAGGCCAGCACCGATAATGAGCGCAACAGTGTCCTGCTTGACACTACGCATGGCAAGGTCGGTGTAGTGCAGATTGCAGGTCTGGTGGCGCGCCGCATCGTCTGCTGGTCGCGCGAAAGCGATAGCCTTTCGGTGGGCGAGCGCTTCGGGCTCATTCGCTTCGGTTCGCGGGTGGATGTCTATCTGCCTGCCGGTGCTGCAGTGCGGGTCGCCGTTGGCCAGACGGCGATTGCGGGCGAAACTGTGCTTGCCGAATTCGGCAACGTGCGCGCCGAACCTGTCGTGCGGGTTGCCTGAACCGATGGAAACACCTTTCCCGCCCTTTGAGCCGAATGGCCGCGCGGATTCCTCGCGCGGCCCCAAGCTTTCGCAGATACCGCTGCGTATCGTTATTCCCAATGTCATCACCGTCCTTGCGATCTGCGCCGGCCTGACCGGGGTTCGCCTTGCGTTCGAGCATCGTTTCGAGATGGCCGTGGTGATGGTGCTGGTCGCAGCCTTCCTCGACGGTGTTGACGGGCGTGTCGCACGCATGATGAAAGGCTCGTCCAAATTCGGTGAGCAGATGGATTCGTTGGCCGATATCGTCAATTTCGGCGTCGCCCCGGCGCTGGTTCTCTATGCCTTTGTGCTTGATGAGGCGCGTTCCTTTGGCTGGATTGCAGCCCTTCTTTACGCTATTGCCTGCTGCCTGCGTCTGGCGCGCTTCAATGTGATGCTGGAAGATGCCAACCGCCCGACATGGCAGAACAACTATTTCATCGGCGTTCCCGCACCGGCGGGAGCCATGCTGGTTCTGTTGCCGGTCTATCTTGGTTTTCTGGGGCTTACGCCAGGCAAGTGGCTGGCTTACGGCGTCGCGGTCTATACCGTCGCCATCGGCTTTCTTCTGGTCAGCCGCCTACCGGTCTATAATGGAAAGACCGCCGGAAGCCTGATCCGCCGCGATTTCGTGGTGCCGCTGATCCTGCTCGTCGTCGCCTATGTGGCCTTCTTGATGAGCTTTACCTGGTACACGCTCACCCTTACGGCGCTGGCCTATGTGGCCCTTCTGCCCGTCAGCCTGATGGCGTGGAACCGCCGCGATGCGGCGGATCGCAAGGCGGCACAAGAGGCCGAAACGTCCTCAGACAAAAACTGACGGCAGCCGATCTTCGATGAAATCGACGCGCTTCTTGACCGATGACTTCGGCAGGAGCGCGACTTCATATCCAAACCGGCGATAGGTCTTTTCCATCGCCTCGAAGGTTCGTACGGCTTCATCGAAATTCTGTTTGCGCTCGGCATCCTGCGCGAAAATCTCCGCCCATGGCGGGGCGAGAAATACCGTTCTGTTATATCGAATCCGGCTCGCTGCTTCCTCTATATGCGAGGGCACCGGTAGTCCGCACAGTGTCAGATAGCCGATGACGTCAGGCACGCCGCGGTCGAAAAACACAGGCCCTTCAAGATGCTGCGCAAGCATGTGCGACCGCATTTCCCATGAGAGCATCAGCTCGGCAAAAAGCGCACGGTCGGCCCAGGGCAGGGCGGGGCCGTTGATGGCGACCTGATCCTGTATGATGGCGCGCCCTGCTTCTTGCGTGCGTGCGAAACCTTTGCGTTCCAAAGCGTCGATCAGCGTACTTTTGCCCGATCCGGGCCCGCCGCTGACGACAATAAAGCGCTGGTGATTTTTGGTCATAAGGCATCCAATGGCAAAGTGAAATGCGCGCCAAACCAGTCAGCGCGTGATGAATAGTTCTGAAAGGGGAGAAGGGACGCTGAAAAAATGAGCCGCAAGACGGCAACAGCATCAGCCCGAAAATCGTAATTGATTTTCGGAAAGCACGCACGGCGCTCTACGCGGGAAGATCAATCAATAAATAGAACCGGCCCTGCTTATAGGCAAGGCCGGAAGAAATAAATCAGCTTGGCAAGTGGTAGTCGAGGAAGCGGTCCTGACGCACATCGAACAGCTTTCCGGTGACACCGAGCGCCGGATCGGCGAGCTTTACGATCTTTTCTGCGACCGATTGCGGCGTGGGCAGGGTATCGGGGTCTTCGCCCGGCATCGCCTGCGCGCGCATGGCGGTGCGGGTTGCGCCCGGATTGACCGAATTGACTCTGAGCTTCATCTGCTTTGTTTCTTCGGCCCAGCTTCGCGCCATCACTTCCACCGCAGCCTTGGAAGCTGCATAGGGCGCCCAGAAAGCACGGCAGGAATGGGCAACACCCGATGAAAGCAGGATTGCGCGGCCCGCATCGGAGGCGCGCAGCAGCGGGTCGGTCGAGCGGATCAGCCGCCAAACGCTGGTGACATTGACATTCATGACCTTTTCGAAGGTCTTGGCTTCGACATGGCCGATGGGCGAGATCGTGCCCAGTACGCCCGCATTGGCGACCATGATGTCGAGCTTGCCCCAGCGCTCATGAATGGAGCCGCCCAGACGGTCGATGGCTTCCATATCGGTGATGTCGAGTGGCACGAGCGTGGCATTGCCGCCGATCTTGCGGATATCGTCGTCAAGTTCTTCCAAGCCCCCGACCGTGCGCGCAACCGCGATCACATGCGCGCCGCGCTTGGCGAGTTCGAGCGAAAGGAAATAGCCAATACCGCGCGATGCGCCCGTTACCAAAGCCAGCCGGCCTGTAAGGTCGATAGTCATTTCTGTCCCCGGATTACCTGTTGAAAAAGGCGAGGCGGCCTTTGGGGCCGCCTGCGTGAATGATGACGATCAGCCGTTGGAGGCGAGAAGCGACAATGTATGCACATTGCTTTCGCCTGCCTGATCAAGAAGGCGGGTCGGATATTCACCCGTGAAATAATGGTCAGTGAAGGCGGGAGCCTTCGGATCACGCGGCTTCCCGCCCACGGCCCGGTAAAGCCCGTCAATGGAAAGGAAGGCCAGCGAATCCGCGCCGATGTAGCGGCACATGGATTCGAGATTTTCGTGCTGGTTGGCCAGCAGCTTGTCGGCGTGAGGCGTATCGATGCCGTAAAAATCCGGATGATAGATCATCGGGCTTGCAACACGAATATGCACTTCCTTCGCGCCCGCATCGCGGATCATCTGCACGATCTTGACAGAGGTCGTGCCGCGCACGATGGAATCATCCACCAGCACCACGCGCTTGCCTTCGATCATGGCGCGATTGGCCGAATGCTTGAGCTTCACGCCAAGCGCGCGAATCTGCTGCGTCGGCTCGATGAAGGTGCGGCCCACATAGTGATTGCGGATGATGCCATATTCGAACGGAATACCGCTGGCCTGTGCATAGCCGAGCGCGGCGGGTGTACCGCCATCGGGCACCGGCACGACGACATCGGCTTCGACACCGGCTTCCGCTGCCAGATTGATGCCCATATTCTTGCGCGCGACGTAGATGCTGCGTCCGCCGACAACCGAGTCGGGTCGGGCGAAATAGACATATTCGAACAGGCACAACCGTTCGGGCTGCGGGTTTTCCGGCTTGATAGATTCCGTGGTGATGGAACCGTCTTTCTGAATTTCGCAGACGATCACTTCGCCATTCTCGACGTCGCGCACATAGGTCGCGCCGATAATATCGAGAGCGCAGGTCTCCGAACAGAAGATCGGCTTGCCGTCGAGTTCGCCCATGACGAGCGGGCGGATGCCGGTTGGGTCACGCGCGGCGATGAGCTTGGTGCGGGTCAGCGCCAGCATGGCGTAGCCGCCCTCGACCTGACGGATCGCATCCACGAAACGGTCCGACGACGAGGTGAAGCGCGAACGTGCGATCAGGTGCAGCACGACTTCCGAATCGGAAGTGGCCTGAAAGATCGCGCCCGACGCGATGAGCTGCCTGCGCAGCGTGATGCCGTTGGTGAAATTGCCGTTATGCGCAATGGCGATGCCGCCGACTTCCAGCTCGGCGAAAAGCGGCTGCACATTGCGCAGGATCGTTTCGCCGGTAGTGGAATAGCGCACATGGCCCATTGCGCGGTTGCCGGGCAGGCGGTGCAGCGTTGCAGGGTCGGTGAAGTGGTCGCCGACCAGTCCCATATGCCGTTCGGAATGAAAACGGCGGTGATGATAAGAAACGATACCCGCTGCTTCCTGACCGCGATGCTGAAGAGCGTGTAGCCCCAGCGCAGTCAAAGCGGCGGCGTCCTCATGGCCGAGAATGCCGAATACACCGCACTCTTCATGCAGCGTGTCATCGTCCAGCGAAAAGGACGTCTCATCATGCGATTGTTGGAACATTGTCCGCAAGGCCTTTCGATTGCGGGTTGTTAAAAGCAACCTTTACATGAAAGGGCGCTTTTTTGAAAGCAATCCCTTGCACGCGGCATGGTCTCCCCCGCTATATAAGACTTATTGAGGCTAAAAACAGACATAACCGGCAGCTTGGGCTGCCGGTCGGTAAAATTGCATTTCGGATCAGTTCGCAGCCGGTGTGTCGTCGGGCACGGGCGTTTCAGTCTGGCCTTCAGGTGTGGCTGGGGCTTCCTGTCCGGTCCTGAATTTCTTGATCGCCGATTCCGGATCGGCGGGCAGCAGGTCGATGAGTTGCTGCCCGAAGGAATCGAGCATCGGCTTGGATTTGGCATTGCTGACCCATGCCGGCTGATTGGCCGGAACGAGCCAGTTGAAAAACAGCATGGCGACCACGACCAGAAGAACGCCGCGCGCAGCCCCGAACAGAAAGCCCAGCGTGCGGTCGAGCGCACCGATGCGGCTGTCGATGATGAAATCGGCGATTTTCATGGTAATCAGCGAAACGACGATCAGAACCACAAGGAAAACCGCGCCTGCGGCGGCGATCTTGGCGATGGTCTCGTTGCTGATATAGGGCTGCACAAAGGGCAGGACCGGCATGTAGAACAGGTAGGCAGCTACCGCCGCCGCTGCCCATGATACCAGCGAAAGCACTTCGCGGGAAAAACCGCGCACCATCGCCAGAACGGCCGAAACCAGCGTTATCCCAAGTAAAATTCCATCAAGCATGGTAATCGGCATTCTGGCCTGTCCTCAATCTGGGGGCGTCCGGCGTGTCTTTCGGTCTGCCGGGCGGTCAAACTTGCCGGAATATAACATGGGAAGGTTGACGAAATCTTCCATTGTCAAATCCCATTAAATTCGGGGTCTGCAACCCGCAGGCTACAGATAGTGCTTATTTTTTGCCCGGACCCGATGCAGCGATGCGCGCAACGAGATCGGACAGGGCGGTGGTTTCCATAAGGCCGAAATCGCGGTCTTTCCACAATTCGCGGCTTCCGCCGGGCACCACTGCTTGCTGGAAGCCGAGCTTTTCTGCTTCCTTGAGCCTCTGTACTGCATGTGACACCGCACGAACAGCACCGGAAAGGCTGATCTCGCCGAAATAAACACAATCTGCGGGCAGGGCAAGACCGGCCATCGATGAAACCAGCGCCGCAGCCACTCCAATATCGGCAGCCGGCTCGCTGATGCGATAACCGCCAGCCACATTGAGATAGACATCATGGTTCCCAAAACGCACCCCGCAATGCGATTCGAGAACGGCAAGGATCATGGCGAGACGGCTGCCGTCCCAACCCACGACCGCCCGGCGCGGCGTGCCCAGCGAGGAGGGGGAAACCAGCGCCTGTATCTCGACCAGAACGGGCCTTGTGCCTTCCATGCCTGCAAAGACCGCAGCGCCCGGCGCCTTGGCGTTGCGCTCGCCCAGAAAAAGTTCTGATGGATTGGAAACTTCGCGCAGGCCCCCATCCGACATTTCAAACACGCCGATTTCGTCGGTCGGGCCGAAACGGTTTTTCACTGTGCGCAGGATGCGATATTGATGCCCGCCTTCGCCCTCAAAATAAAGCACGCCATCGACCATATGCTCGACCACGCGCGGACCGGCGATCTGCCCGTCCTTGGTGACATGGCCCACCAGCACCACGGCGGCACCCGTCTGCTTGGCATAGCGGATCATCGCCTGCGCCGAAGAGCGCACCTGCGTCACGGTGCCGGGAGCCGAATCCGCCATATCCGTCCATAGCGTCTGGATGGAATCGATAATGACGAGATCGGGCCGCTTGCCATCGGAAATGGTTGCGAGAATGTCCTCGACATTGGTTTCTGCTGCAAGCTCCACGGCGCTGGATGCCACGCCCAGACGCTGTGCGCGCAGCCTGATCTGTGCCACGGCTTCTTCGCCCGACACATAGACGACGCGATGGCCGCGATTGGCAAGGGCTGCTGCGGCCTGCGTCAGAAGGGTGGATTTGCCGATGCCCGGATCGCCGCCGATCAGCACCGCTGAGCCGCGCACGAAGCCGCCGCCCGTCACCCGGTCAAGCTCGCTGATGCCCGAAACGATGCGCGGCGCATCTTCTATGTCGCCCGAAAGCGAGGTGAGCGCCACCGCGCGGCCCTTGCGTTTGCTCAGCATGGAGCCAGGGCCGGAGCCGATCCCGCTATTGGTGCCTTCCTCGACAAGCGTATTCCACTCGCCGCACGAATCGCATTTGCCGCTCCAGCGCGAATGCACCGCACCGCAATTCTGGCAGATGAACTGAACGCGCGACTTGGCCATGCTTCCCCGATTCTGCTTTTGCAGAATCTGTGGTAAATGAGAACAAAACAGGAATCAAGAGGCTGAGGCCCAGTGGCTTTCATTGTCCCGCATTTTCACTCAAGACAAAAGAGAATCAGCCCGTTATAGCGGGCGGATGAAAAAGGAATTTTTGTCAGGCACGCGCGTGATGATACCGCTGATTGCAGCCGTCATCCCCATCGGGGTGATCTATGGCGCGGTCGCGGCAGGCAAGGGGCTTTCGACGCTCGAAGTGGTGTTGATGAGCGCTCTGGTCTTCGCGGGCGGTTCGCAATTCGTGGCGATGGATATATGGACCCATCCCGCAAGCTGGACGGCGGTGGGCTTCGCGGCTCTCCTCGTCAATTTGCGCCTTGTGCTTATGTCGGCCTCGATCAGCCCCCACATCGGGCAGTTCACCGGCTGGCGCAAATATGCGGCGATCCTGTTTCTCACCGATGAAATATGGGCGATTGCGGAATTGAAAGCGCGCGAAGGCAGGCTGACGCCGATCTGGTATGCCGGTATTGCGCTGCCCTTTTATGCGGCATGGGTGCTGTCGTCGCTGTTTGGCGCGCTTGTCGGCAACACGCTGGGCGATCCGGCCTTGATCGGGCTGGATTTCGCCTTTCCGGCGGTCTTTATCGTCCTGATGATGAATTTCTGGAAGGGACGGCGCACGGGTGCGGTGCTGCTGGCCAGCGCAATTGCCGCAATCGCTGCTCATCAATTGCTCGGCGGCGTCTGGTATATTGCAGCCGGCGCGCTTGCGGGTCTTGCCGTCGCCATGGTCCACGAACCAGCCGCACAGGAGGAAAACGCGCCATGATGCTCGATTTTTCCACGCTGATCGCCATTCTCGCCATGGCCATAGCCACGGCATTGATCCGGCTTTCGGGGCTTGTGATGATGCGCTATGTCAAATTGTCGGCACGCGCGCAGGAAGCGCTGACAGCCATTCCGCCCGCCGTACTGATGGCGGTGGTTGCGCCTACCGCGCTGATGACCGGCGCAGCCGAAACGATCAGTTGCGCCATCACTGCATTCGCCGCTCTGCGCCTGCCATTGCTTGGCGCAACCGCGCTCGGCGTTGCCTGCGTTGCGCTGCTGCGGTTTCTTGGTTTTTAAAAAAACCTATTCGTATTGTTCGGGCAGGTAGGAACCCTCGGCCAGATCGGCAAAGCGCGTATATTCGGCCTGGAAGGCGAGCTTGACGGTGCCGGTCGGTCCATGGCGCTGCTTGGCAATGATGACATCGGCCGTGCCGCGCACTTTTTCAAACTGCTGCCGCCATTCTTCGTATTTCGGATCGAATTCGTCGCGCGGTTCGAGATTCTTGACGTAATATTCCTCGCGAAACACGAACAGCACCACGTCGGCGTCCTGCTCGATGGAGCCCGATTCACGAAGGTCGGAAAGCTGCGGGCGTTTGTCGTCGCGGCTCTCCACCTGACGAGAGAGCTGTGACAGCGCAATGATGGGAACATTGAGTTCCTTGCCGAGCGCCTTGAGGCCAGTGGTAATTTCGGTGATTTCCTGCACGCGGTTCTGCGATGACGCCTTGGACGAGCCGGTCATCAGCTGCACATAGTCGATCACCAGTACGTCGAGGCCGCGCTGGCGCTTGAGACGGCGCGCGCGCGCCGCAAGCTGTGCAATGGAAATGCCGCCGGTCTGGTCGATATAGAGCGGGATTTTCTGCATGACCTGCGAACAGGCGACGAGCTTCTCGAAATCGGTTTCGGTAATATCGCCGCGGCGGATTTTCGATGAGCTGACTTCCGTCTGCTCGGAAATGATACGGGTGGCGAGCTGTTCCGCCGACATTTCCAGCGAGAAGAAGCCAACCACGCCGCCATTCTTGGCCTTTATCGATCCATCCGCCTGCTGCTCGGACTCATAAACGCTTGCAATATTGAAGGCGATATTGGTTGCAAGCGAGGTTTTACCCATGCCCGGACGTCCTGCCAGAATGACAAGATCGGAGGGCTGCAAGCCGCCCATCTTGTTGTCCAGCGCATGGATGCCCGTGGAAATGCCCGACAGATGGCCGTCGCGCATGAAGGCGGCATTGGCCATGTCGACGGCGGTTGTCACTGCATCCTTGAACGGCTGGAAGCCGCCATCGTAACGGCCTGTTTCGGCAAGCTCGAACAGGCGGCGCTCGGCGTCCTCGATCTGTTCCTGCGGGGCATTGTCGACCGGGGCGTCATAGGCGACATTGACCATGTCCTCGCCAATGCCGATCAGCGCGCGGCGCGTCGCAAGATCATAAATCGCGCGGCCATAGTCCTCGGCATTGATGATGGTGACGGCCTCGGTGGCAAGACGCGCGACATATTGGAAAACCGTCAGATCGCCGATCTTGCCCTCATTGGGCAGGAAGGTCTTCATCGTGACCGGATTGGCCATCTTGCCGACGCGGATCAGATCGGTCGAGATTTCATAAATGCGCCGGTGCAGCGGCTCAAAGAAATGGGTTGGCTTGAGAAAATCCGAAACCCGGTAGAAAGCGTCATTATTGATAAGGATTGCGCCCAAAAGCGCCTGCTCCGCCTCAATATTGTGAGGAGCCTCGCGATAAAGCGTGTCCTTTTGATCGCGCATATCGTCGAGTTTGCGTAATGCCGCTTCCGCCATGATTCTCTGATCCTGTCCCTGATCCTTTCAGCTAGCGCCTAAGTGGCGTCAAAGGCAACGCCGCCTGGCCCAAGTTTTGCTGAAAGAGGGAAAGCATACCATGATTCACAGTCATCCACAGAGCGGAGGAAACCACGCACAATATGTTCTTGACGTGCGCTGGCGCACATCAGGCTTTTATGCTTTTCCTTGCTGATTCCGTTTCGCTGTTTGCTCCCTTGGGGGCGCTGTCGAGGCGCTTGAGCCGCTTTTCCTCCGCTTCGATATAGTTGCGGGTTAGCGGTACGGACTCCTGCTTGTGGGCGATCTGGATATGGAAGACCATCATGTTCTGCCAGCGGAAGGCGCTTTCGGAGGCGGCCAGATAAAACTCCCACGTGCGGCAGAAGCGTTCGTCATAAAGCGCTTTGGCCCGATCGCGATTTGCCATGAAGGCCTTGCGCCACTCTTTGAGCGTTTCGGCATAATGCAGCCGCAGGATTTCGATGTCGGTCACGTAAAGCCCGGCTTTCTCGATATGCGGCAGTACTTCCGAAAGCGCGGGAATATAACCGCCGGGGAAGATATATTTGCGGATAAAGGGATTGGTTGCGCCGGGACCGTCGGCACGACCGATGGCGTGCAGCATAAAAATGCCGTCAGGCTTCATCAGCCGCGCCGCATGCTCGAAATATTCGGCGAAATGACCCACGCCGACATGCTCGAACATGCCGACCGAGACAAGCCGGTCGAATTTGTCATCGATCTTGCGATAGTCGGTAAGTTGAAAATTCGCGCGGTCGGCAAGTCCTTCTTCGGCTGCACGCTTGTTGGCGATGGTATATTGCTCTTCCGAAAGCGTGACCCCCGTTACATTGGCCTTGAGGAAGCGGGCGAGATAAAGCCCCATTCCGCCCCAGCCGCAGCCGATATCGAGAACCTTGTGCCCCTCTTTAAGGAGAAGCTTTGCTGCAATATGGCGCTTTTTGGCAAGCTGCGCTTGTGGCAGCGTTGCGTTGGGCGGATCGAAATAGGCGCAGGAATATTGCTTGTCGGGGTCGAGGAACAGATCGTAAAGCTCGCCCGAAAGATCGTAATGACTTTTAATGTTGTTGGACGAGCGGGTGAGCGTATTCATCTGCTGGAAGCGGCGGAACAAAATGCGTAGATGCCCCATCGCCCGCATCCACGGCTCTTTTGCCGCTGTGGGGCCGGTATTTTCAAAGACGATCTGGAGCAGCGTGTAAATGTCGCCTTCCAGAAAATCGATCTCACCATCCATGAAACATTCAGCGAGCTTGAGTTCGGGATTGAAGGCAACCGCGCGCTCGGCATGGGCGGAATTGAAGCGGATGTGTACGGGCGTGCCGGTTTTGTCGCCATAGGAGAACCGTGCACCGTCCGCATCAGTGACCGCGAGGTCGCCGGTTTTGATCATATGGTTGAGAACAACACGCAATGTCCCATTCATTGCCCCATCTCCCTTCTGGGGATTGAAGCAGTGCATACATTCATGTTGCATGACAGGCGGTTTTCAATGCCAGTGCAGCATGAATGTTCCCTTCAGCACCTCTCCAATCTTGAACCTGTAATAGTACTGATATGAAGAATAGGCACTTTTCCCGTTCTGGAAAGAGAAAAAGCCCGGCAGAGGCCGCCGGGCTTGATCATATAAAGTTTACTACCGTTGGAAGCATGCCTTAAAAGGCCAGGCTCCCGATGACCTGAGAGGCGATTATGCCTCTTCTTCGCCTTCAGCTTCTTCGTCTTCGTCGAAATATTCTTCGGCAAGCGGCTGTTCTTCGATGCCGTAGATGGCTTCGATGGTGGTCAGGTCTTCACCCTTTGACTGACGTTCGGCTTCTTCGGTCGAACGGGCAATGTTGATCGCAACCGTCACTTCGACTTCCGGATGCAGAGAAATGACGATCTGATGCACACCGATGGTCTTGATCGGGTGGTTCAGTTCCACCTGGTTGCGGTGCAGGCTGAAACCGTTTTCAGTAACGATTTCGGCAATGTCGCGGGTTGAGACAGAACCGTAAAGCTGGCCGGTTTCACCAGCCGAACGCACGACGACGAAACTTGTGCCATTGAGCTTTTCAGCAACGGCATCGGCTTCCTTCTTGCGTTCCAGGTTCTGGGCTTCGAGCTGTGCGCGCTGGCCTTCGAACTTCTTCTTGTTGGCTTCATTGGCGCGCAGCGCCTTGCCCTGCGGCAGCAGGAAATTGCGTGCATAGCCGTCCTTGACCTTGACGGTTTCGCCCATCTGGCCGAGACGGCCAATACGTTCCAGAAGAATGACGTCCATTGGAGTTTCCTTTCGAGTTTTAATTTGGTCTAATGAGTGCCGGATTCCGGCATTTTCGAAACGGGTGCGCCGCGCGATGTGTCGAAAAGCCCGAAAACCATGAAAACAAAAAGCAGGAATGCGAAAAGCAGGATCGCCACATAGACGAACCACAGTACCACCGGGCGCCACGCCTTGCCGCGTGTGCGCTGATGGAAAATCGCAAGTCCCGCCATCATGAAACCGGCGCTCAACGCACCGGCGACAACGGTCGCAATCACGCCGGCTGTGCCGGGGAGGAAAGCGACCGCGAGAGCGACCGCAAAGACTAAAAGCGCCTGGCGCGGCATACGAAGCGTCGAGGGCCAGTCGTCACGCGGGCGGCGCAGGCGGCCCGACAGGGCAGTGAGCCGCAGCGCCAGATAGAGATTGCCGACCAGAATGGCCACGCAGGTTGCGGGCTGGATCGCAGGCAATGCGATCATCAGCAGGGCTGTGACACTCTGCCGCATTTCGTCGCCGGGGGTGAATTGCGGATCGGCTTCGGCAATCCGGTCGATCAGTGCGCTTGCCAGTTCCCCGACCATATCAGGCCCGAAACCGATGATTGCGCCGATGACGATGAAGCTGGCTGCGACCATGAGGGCCAGACGGAAAGTGATATCCGAAAGCGGATACCACACCATCACGTCCTTAGGGCCGCCCAGTTCGTCGGCGGGACGCGCGAGTCCGGACAGGTAGGCGCCGACCGCAGCCGGAATATAACTCGTCAGCGCCATTAGCAGCGCCGCCATAGGTACCGCGAAAATACCAACTGCGATTGTGGCAATGGCTGCGGCGAGAATACCCGCGCTCGAACCCCAGCCAAGCGCTGCGGCGAAAATAGGCAATGGCGTGAGGAAATAGAGTACCATCGCCAGGCCCGATTGGGTGATGACGCCGGACGACATCAGAGCCGAAGCAAGCCCCGCCACTATGCCGACACCGATGATGGCTCCATTGAATCTCATATTCTCGCTGTCCTGCTCCGGCTTTGCCGGTTTTGCAGTTAGAGGCGGCGATCAGGCGCTGCACCTCAACTTGGGGTTTTTAATACTGCGCTGCGCCCACCGCAACGCAGGACAGGAGGCGGGAAACCGCCCCCTGCAATTCTTCTTACTTTACGATGTAAGGCAGTAGGCCGAGGAAACGGGCGCGCTTGATCGCCTTGGCGAGTTCGCGCTGCTTCTTCTGGCTGACAGCCGTGATACGGGAAGGAACGATCTTGCCGCGCTCGGAAATGTAGCGCTGCAAAAGCTTGATGTCCTTATAATCGATCTTCGGCGCGTTGGAGCCGGAGAACGGGCACGTCTTGCGACGGCGATGGAAAGGACGGCGGGTCGGGATCTGATTGATATCAACCATGATTATGCTCCTTCACCAGCTTCATTGTCGCGCGGACGGCGCGGGCCGCGATCACCACGGTCGCCGCGATCGAAGCCGCCTTCGCGCGGACGGCGCGGGCCACGATCATCATCGCGGTCGCGACGGTCGTCACGGCGCGAAAGCATGGCCGACTGGCCTTCTTCAAGCTCTTCCACGCGGATGGTCATGAAGCGCAGAACGTCTTCATTGATGCGCATCTGGCGTTCCATTTCGGCAACGGCTGCTGCCGGAGCGTCGATGTTGACGAGCGTGTAATACGCCTTGCGATTCTTCTTGATGCGGTAGGTGAGGGGACGCAGACCCCAGCTTTCGACCTTACCGACTTTGCCGCCATTAGCTTCGAGAACACCCTTGAACTGTTCGACGAGAGCGTCGACCTGCTGCTGGGAGATGTCCTGGCGGGCAAGAAGCACATGTTCATAAAGAGCCATTGGCTTTGCCTTTCTTCTTCTGTTGCATCATGCCAGACACCAACGGCTAAGCCTCTGCGACTTCTCTTTTGCCGGAAAACCGGAGAAGAAAGGACGCGCAACTTGAGACGGTCGAGAGCGGAGACACGGGAGGAGAAGCGCTTTAGACTTCACGGACCAAAGATCCGGCCCTCCGTTCAGCCCCCAGCTGATGCCAAGCACGAACGGGCCGCTCATTACGTGTTTTTCCCCCGGTTTGCAAGCCGCATATCGTGCAAAAACCGACAAATACTTGACTTTCCGACCCTGACTGGGGCACATCGCGCCAAATAATTGCGAGAAACGAGGCATTCATGGCGGTAGCATTTACCTTTCCTGGGCAGGGCAGTCAGGCAGTGGGCATGGGCAAGGCTCTGGCCGAACAGTTTGCGGAAGCGCGCGCCGTTTTCGATGAAGTGGACGCAGCACTTGGCGAAAAGCTTTCCGCTACCATGTTCGAGGGCCCCGAAGACGTGCTGACGCTCACCGCCAATGCGCAGCCCGCGCTGATGGCGGTTTCTATTGCAACCGTGCGCGTGATGGAAGCGCGCGGCTTCTCGCTCAAGGACAAGGTTTCCTATGTCGCTGGCCATTCGCTCGGCGAATATTCAGCCCTTTGCGCGGCTGGCACCTTCTCGTTGGCCGACACCGCGCGTTTGCTGCGCATTCGCGGTAATGCCATGCAGAAAGCAGTTCCTGTGGGCGAAGGCGCGATGGCTGCGATCATCGGTTTGGAGCATGGCGACGTCCAAGCCATCTGCACGGAAGCTCGGGCGTCGGGTTCGGTT
Organism: Falsochrobactrum tianjinense; assembly: GCF_019100495.1. Lineage (GTDB taxonomy): Bacteria > Pseudomonadota > Alphaproteobacteria > Rhizobiales > Rhizobiaceae > Brucella > Brucella tianjinense. The sequence continues at coordinate 736,086 of NZ_JAHRVA010000001.1, forward strand.
CAGATCGCCAATGACAATGGCGGCGGACAGCTTGTGATCTCAGGCTCGAAGGCAGCGGTCGAACTGGCTGCTTCGCTTGCGTCAGAAAAGGGCGCAAAGCGCGCCATCATGCTGCCGGTTTCCGCTCCTTTCCATTCAACCCTGATGGCGCCTGCCGCCGAGGCCATGCGCGAGGCGCTGGCGGCGGTCGAGAAACGCAATCCGGTCGTGCCGCTGATCGCCAATGTGCGCGCCGCCCCGGTGACCGATGCCAGCGAGATCACCGATCTTCTGGTGGAGCAGGTGACGGGCCAGGTGCGCTGGCGCGAAACCGTGGAATGGTTCGCGGCCAATGGCGTCACAACACTTTATGAAGTAGGTTCTGGCAAAGTTCTGACTGGTCTTGCGCGGCGCATTTCCAAGGATGCGACTGGCGTGACCGTAGGTTCAGCCGAAGAAATCGATGCAGCTCTCGCTGCGCTTAATGCTTAAAAGGATCCAAGATGTTTGATCTGACTGGCCGTAAGGCTCTGGTGACTGGCGCGACCGGCGGTCTGGGTGAAGCAATTGCCCGCGCCCTGCACGCACAGGGCGCTATTGTCGGCCTGCACGGCACTCGTGAGGAAAAGCTGCAGGAATTGGCAGCCGAACTCGGCGAGCGTACCTTCATTTTCCCGGCCAATCTCTCTGATCGTGAAGCCGTCAAGGCTCTGGGCCAGAAGGCGGAAGAGGAAATGGGCGGCGTTGACATTCTGGTCAACAATGCCGGGATCACCCGTGACGGCCTTTTCGTGCGCATGAGCGACGAGGACTGGGATGCGGTGCTCAATGTCAATCTGACATCCGTATTCAACCTCACGCGCGAATTGACCCATCCGATGATGCGTCGCCGTCAGGGCCGTATCATCAACATCACCTCCATTGTCGGCGTGACCGGCAATCCGGGCCAGGCAAATTATTGCGCTTCCAAGGCGGGCCTTATCGGTTTCTCGAAATCGCTGGCGCAGGAAATCGCAAGCCGCAACGTGACCGTGAACTGCATTGCTCCGGGCTTCATCGAATCGGCCATGACCGACAAGCTCAACGAAAAGCAGAAAGAGGCGATCATGGGCAATATTCCCATGAGGCGCATGGGCGTGGGCACCGATATTGCTGCCGCCGTGGTCTATCTGGCGAGCGACGCGGCAGCCTATGTGACCGGTCAGACGCTGCATGTTAATGGCGGCATGGCGATGATCTGAACGGCTTTTCCCCCCAAATTATGGTAAATAATGCCTTAACACGGGGGGCTGAAAGGGAAAATGCGCTTTGCCTTGCTCAAGAAGCATGGTAATGCGCCGACGAGAATTGCGGTATTTGATGAAATGTGCCGTGATCCGGTTCCGAAAGGAATATCCACAGGATGACTGACAGGGCGGGTTCGTTCGCAACTTGGCAGGCATCTTATAACTTGATTACAATCCTGCATGCCGCTAACCAAGGCAGAGCAACAAACAAACAGGTCGAGGTTCCGACATGAGCGATACCGCAGAGCGCGTCAAGAAAATCGTTGTTGAGCATCTGGGTGTAGATGCCGACAAGGTCACTGAAGGCGCAAGCTTCATTGATGATCTTGGTGCAGACAGCCTCGACACCGTCGAGCTGGTCATGGCTTTCGAAGAAGAATTCGGTGTTGAAATTCCTGATGACGCTGCCGAAACGATCCTCACGGTCGGCGACGCTGTGAAGTTCATCGACAAGGCTTCCGCGTAATCTATATTGCCGGGGCCGGGATTCTTATAAATCCCGGCCCCGCTCGTTTTGGCCTTCTGGGCTTGGCTGCAATCGCGCGGCCCGGATCGCGATCGAAGCGTCATCCGCCTAGAGCCGATGGCTCGGTGGAGTGCGAACCATAAAGTTCTAAGGGGTGAATATGAGGCGTGTCGTTATCACCGGTCTCGGTCTGGTGTCACCGCTCGCAAGCGGTGTCGAAGAGACTTGGAAACGGCTTATTGCCGGTGAAAGCGGTGCCCGCCGCGTTACGGAATTTGAAGTGGATGATCTGGCCTGCCAGATTGCCTGCCGCATTCCTGTCGGTGATGGTACGAACGGCACGTTCAATGCCGACCTCCATATGGAGCCCAAGGAACAGCGAAAGGTAGATCCTTTCATCGTCTATGCGGTCGGCGCAGCTGATCAGGCGCTGGACGATGCTGACTGGCATCCCCAAAGCGACGAAGATCAGATACGCACCGGTGTTCTCATCGGTTCGGGTATTGGCGGCATCGAAGGCATTGTAGAGGCGGGCTACACGCTGCGCGACAAGGGCCCCCGCCGTATTTCTCCATTCTTCATTCCCGGTCGTCTGATCAATCTGGCTTCCGGCCATGTGTCGATCAAGCATAAGTTGCGCGGGCCGAACCATGCGGTCGTCACCGCCTGCTCCACCGGCGCGCACGCCATTGGCGACGCAGCCCGTCTTATCGCTTTCGGCGATGCGGACGTAATGGTGGCTGGCGGTACGGAATCGCCGGTGAGCCGCATTTCGCTGGCTGGTTTTGCGGCCTGCAAGGCGCTTTCCACCAAGCGCAATGACGATCCGACCGCAGCATCGCGCCCCTATGACGAAGACCGCGACGGCTTCGTAATGGGTGAGGGCGCTGGTGTCGTGGTTCTCGAAGAACTCGACCATGCCCTGGCGCGCGGTGCGAAGATCTATGCGGAAGTCATCGGCTACGGCCTTTCGGGCGATGCCTATCATATCACTGCGCCGACTGAAAACGGCGAGGGTGCGCAGCGCTGCATGGAAGCTGCGATCAAGCGCGCTGGCATCACGCCCGGCCAGATCGACTACATCAATGCGCACGGCACTTCGACCATGGCCGACACGATCGAGCTTGGCGCGGTCGAACGGGTGGTGGGCGATGCGGCGCCGAAAATTTCCATGTCTTCGACCAAGTCGTCCATCGGTCATCTGCTGGGCGCTGCCGGTGCTGCGGAAGCGATTTTCTCGACGCTTGCCATCCGCGACAATATCGCGCCTGCGACGCTCAATCTCGACAATCCAGCGGTCGAAACCAAAATCGATCTGGTGCCGCACAAGCCGCGCGAGCGCAAGATTGACGTGGCCCTGTCGAATTCGTTCGGCTTTGGCGGAACCAATGCATCGCTGATTTTGCGCCGCTACGTCTGAACCGAACGGCGATAACATCTGATGAAGAATAAAAACGCGGGGATTTCTCCGCGTTTTTGCCAAAATAAAACCGGATGCGATGTTTAAAATCGCCGACAACGTTTAATGTAGTCGCGATTCAAAAGGGTTCGCAAATCCCCGGACCCGGCCCAATAGCAAAAACTCCGCCTTGAGTATTCATACTTGAGCATTCATGGCATCGAATCGGGCAAGCGACAGGACGAGGTGATGGAGTGAGTTCAGAGGAAAAGCCCGGAACCAATCCTGCTGGAGAGCAGCCGCATTCAGCCGCGCCCGGACAGGCCGCGGAAAGCAAACCCTTCGTGCCGAAATCGGCATCCGAAGCTTTGCGGCCAGAACCGGGAACGCCGCCGCCGCGCAAGCGTTCGCGCCATGCGCGCAGCCAGATCGTGGTGTTCATGAATTTCATGCTCTCGCTGGCCGTGCTGGTGCTTTTGGGCGCGTCGGCGTTGTTTTATTTCGGCAAGGTTCAGTTTGACGCTCAGGGGCCGTTGACGACGGAAACGACATTTCTCGTCAAGCGCGGCGCTGGCGTTTCGGAAGTTTCCAACAGTCTCGAAAACCGCGAAATCGTCACCGATGCGCGCATTTTCCGTTATGGCATGCGCGCCTATGGGCACGAGAACGACCTGAAGGCTGGCGAATACGCCATTCCGGCAGGCGCCACGATGCGCGATGTGATGAACATCCTCATCAGCGGCAGATCAATCATGTATCCGCTGACCATTCCCGAAGGGCTCACCGTCAAGCAAATATTCGACCGCATCGCCGCCGACCCGATTCTGGTTGGCGATATGCCCAAGGAAATGCCTGCCGAAGGCGCGCTGTTTACCGACACGCTCAATTTCACGCGCGGCACGTCGCGCACGGAAATCATCACTCGCATGATCGCTTCGCAGAAGAAGCTGATCGATGATATATGGGCCAAACGCCGTCCTGACCTGCCGGTCAAGGACAGGAACGAATTCGTGACGCTTGCCTCCATCGTGGAGAAGGAAACGGGCATCGCATCGGAACGTCCGCATGTAGCTTCGGTTTTCGTGAACCGTTTGAACAAGGGCATGCGCATCCAGTCCGACCCGACGATCATCTATGGTCTGTTTGGTGGAGCAGGAAAACCGCCGGATCGCCCGATTTTCAAGTCGGATATCGAAAAGCCGACGCCGTATAATACTTATGTCATCAATGGCCTGCCGCCGACGCCGATCGCCAATCCGGGCAAGGCCGCGCTTGAAGCCGTTGCCAATCCGCTCGACACCGACGATCTCTATTTCGTTGCTGATGGAACGGGAGGCCACGTCTTCGCCCGCACTTTGCAGGAGCACAATGCAAATGTGCGCAAATGGCGGACGGTTGAGCGGGAAAAAGCCCAGCAGCAACAACAGAATGCCGTTCAGTGACGGGCTGACGCTGACCGGCTTCCGGTCGGCATGAGGGGAAGGGAAGCATGGCGCTCCAGAGTATGACAGGGTTTGCGCGCCATGCGGTGCAGCATAGCGCAGCAGGTCCGGATAAAACCAATGGCGAGGCGCGTATCGTCTGGGAAGTGCGCTCGGTCAACGGCAAGGGGCTGGACCTGCGCCTGCGCCTGCCGCCGGGGCTGGAGGCAACCGAGCATCCGGTCCGCTCGCTGCTTGCCCGCTATTTTTCACGCGGCAATTTTCAGGCCACGCTGAACGTCGAATATGTGCAGGCGCAGGCGGGCTTCACCGTCAATCAGGCCATGCTCGATGAAGTGCTGAAACTTGGAGCCGAATTGCAGGCCCGCCACGGCCTCGCGCCCGCAAGTATCGACGGTATTTTTTCGCTGCGCGGCATTATCGACCAGACGGAAGTGAGTGAGGACGAGGCGACGCGTGCGGAACTGGAAGCGGCGATTGTCGTAGCATTCGAGGGCGCGCTCAAATCAATCGCCGAGGCGCGCGAGCACGAAGGAAACGCGCTTTTCACGATCCTTTCGGGCCATGTCGACACAATCGAAGGCCTCACGCTTGCGGCGCGCAACGATCCCTCGCGCGGCATAGAAACCATCAAGGCACGGCTTGCGGCGCAGGTCTCGCTTCTGCTGGACGGCGCGCACGATCTTGATGACGCGCGGCTTTATCAGGAAGCAGCGTTTCTGGCTACCAAGGCGGATATTCAGGAAGAACTCGACCGGCTTGAGACGCATGTGGCGTCGGCGCGCAAGCTGCTTGCCGATGGCGGACCGATTGGCCGCAAGCTCGACTTTCTTTCACAAGAATTTAATCGCGAAGCGAACACCTTATGCGCCAAGTCGAACGCGGCATCGATCACGGCCATCGGCCTTGAACTGAAGGCGATCGTCGATCAGTTTCGCGAACAGGTACAGAATCTGGAGTAACGGGAATATGGCCACCTCTTCGGTTGAAAATGGCATTGCGCGCAGAGGTCTCATGGTGGTGATCTCGTCGCCATCGGGAGCGGGGAAGTCCACCATTGCACGGCAATTGCTCAACGATCCGGACATGAAGCTTTCGCTGTCGATCAGCGTGACGACGCGTCCGCGCCGTCCCAGCGAGATCAACGGCGTGCATTATCACTTCATCACCGCGCGCGAATTCGAGCGCCTGCGCGATAATGACGAACTGATCGAATGGGCACAGGTGCACGGCAATTTCTATGGCACGCTGCGCGAGACCGCAGAGATTGCACTGGCTGACGGTCAGGACATGCTGTTCGACATCGACTGGCAGGGCGCGGAGCAGTTGCAGGCCCAGATGCCTGCCGACGTGGTCTCGATCTTCATTTTGCCGCCGAGCATGCATGAATTGCAGCAGCGCCTCAATCGCCGCGCGGAAGACACCGCCGAAGTGATCGAAACCCGGCTGCAAAACGCCCGTTTTGAAATCCAGAAATGGGTGCAATACGATTATATCGTCATCAACGAAGACCTTGAGCGCTCTTATGCGGGGATCAAGGGCATCATCACGGCGGAGCGCCTGCGTCGCGACCGCCGTCCCGGCCTGTTCGATTTCGTCACCGGCCTTCTGGAGGAGGAACCGGGGCGTGACTGAACTCCCGGATATTTATAAAAATTATATCGAATGCCTGAACGGGCAGGACTGGGAACGGCTGGGACAATTCGTTGACGAGAAGGTGGTGCACAATGACAGGCCGCTCGGATTGGCTGGCTATCGTGCGATGCTGGAAGGGGATTTTTGCGCCATCCCCGATCTCTGCTTCACCATACAATTACTCGTTTCCGAGCCGCCCTTCGTTTCGTGCCGCCTCTGGTTTGACTGCACACCCAAAGGCGAGCTGTTCGATCTTCCCGTGAATGGCCGGAAAATCCAGTTCGCCGAGAATGTCTTCTACAAGTTTCAGGCGGGACGGATCGCACAAGTGTGGTCGATCATCGACAAGTCTGTGATTGAGGCTCAACTTGCCGGCAGTGCCAGGCACCTGGAATAAGACTTGTTATACCGCCGTGCCGCCGACCGTTACCTGATCCATGCGCAAATGTGGCTGGCCGACGCCGACCGGCACCCATTGCCCGCCTTTGCCGCAATTGCCGCTGCCGGTATCGAGCTTCATGTCGTTGCCGATCATCGAAATACGCTGCATCGCGTCGGGTCCGTTGCCGATCAGCATCGCGCCCTTGACGGGCGCGCCGATCTTGCCATCTTCGATCATATAAGCTTCCGTGCAGCCAAAGACGAACTTGCCCGATGTGATGTCCACCTGACCGCCGCCGAACGAAACCGCATAAATGCCCTTCTTCATCGAGGCGATGATTTCTTCCGGTGTCTTGTCGCCTGAAAGCATATAGGTGTTGGTCATGCGCGGCATCGGCGTATGGGCATAGGATTGGCGACGTCCATTGCCGGTCGCCTGCATTCCCATCAGTCGCGCGTTCTGCCGGTCCTGCATGTAATTGACCAGCTTGCCGTCATCGATCAGCACGGTGCGATTGGTCGGTGTGCCTTCATCATCGATAGTCAGCGAGCCGCGCCGCTCGGCAATCGTGCCATCATCGACAACCGTCACGCCTTTGGACGCAACCTGTTGTCCGAGCAGACCGGAGAAAGCCGATGTCTTCTTGCGGTTGAAATCGCCCTCAAGCCCATGCCCAACGGCTTCATGCAGCATCACGCCGGGCCAGCCGCTACCGAGCACAATGTCAAAAGTGCCTGCTGGAGCAGGGATGGCTTCAAGGTTGACGAGCGCCTGACGAAGTGCCTCGTCGGCCGCGAGCTGCCAGCTTTTGCTGGTGAGGAAATCGCCAAAGCCCTTGCGCCCGCCCAGCGTATGCGAGCCTGATTCCTGCCGGTCGCCATGGCCCGCCACGACCGACACGCTCAGCCGTACCATGGGGCGGATGTCGCGGACGAAATGCCCGTCGGCACGCAGGATCTCAACGTGCTGCCATGAGGCGGCCAGCGAAACCGAAACCTGCCGTACTTTCGGGTCCTTGGCGCGCAGATAGGCGTCGATCTGCTGGAGCAGTTGCACCTTGGCGTCGAATGTCGGCGAACCGATGGGGTTCTCATCCGTATAAAGCTGGCGATTGGTGCCTGCGGGAGCGGTGGAATAGCTGCCGCTATGCCCGCTCAATGTGGCGGAAACCGCATCGGAAGCGCGCTTGAGGGCGCCAACCGAAAGATCGCCTGCATGGGCGTAGCCGATGGCTTCGTCTACTACGGCGCGTAGGCCAAATCCTCGGTCCTGGTTGAAAGAGCCGGTTTTGAGGCGGCCATTGTCAAAGACGAGCGCCTCTGCCTCGCGATACTCCATGAACAACTCGCCATCGTCGCTGCCCTGGAGGCTCTGCGCGACAAGGCGCTCAATATCGTCGCGGCTGGCATCGAAACTATCAATCAGGCTCTTCATAAAAATAATCCTGCGGCATGTGTGTGCCGCAGGATGTAAGCCTTAAACCAGCTGAGAACAACCGGGTGGTCATCCCTAAATCAGGGAAGAGCGTCGAAGCCTTCACCAAATCCGTTCAAATCCACCGGAATGCCCACGCCCTCTTCGGGGGTCTGGAACACGATGAAGGTTGCTGATTTGCCAGAGCGGAACGTGTTGAGAAGATCGTCTTCAAGGATTACTTCTGCATAGCAGCCATCTTCAAAGCAGCGCACGAAATAGGCGCGGCCAATATCCTTGCCATCGATATTCAGGCCAAGCCCGTTGGGCAGCAAGACGCCGAGCGGTGCCAGAACACGCAGGATGCGCGCCTTGTTGTCGGCGGTCTTGAGAACGACGACCGAAAGCCCCAGTTCAGGACGCTTGGCAGCCACCACATTCTGGATCAACGCGCATTGTTCGGTCTTGGCGCCCGCTGGCGTGTCGCACAGAATCGACCATGCGCCATGCTGCGACTTGAGCGTCCCGCTCTGTTGCGGCGTGGAGGAGGATTGCGGCTGCGTCGGCGATTCCTGGGGAGCAGGGAGCTGCGCGGGCGTTTCCTGTGCTGTGGCCGGCATCGCAACGGCGGCCAGCCCCAGAGCTGCGCCCGTTGCGAGATATGCCAGGCGTTTAAAGGTCGAGCGGCGGGCAGATATGCGCAAAATCATGAAATCTCCAGATCGAATCACCGGGACGTTAACGCGCAAAGCAGGTGGTGAAAAGCGCTTGTCGCTTCCATCTCACCCTCGCGAGAGCAATACCGTCCGTTACAGACATTGTCACGCGGCACATTAAAGGAAACGTCCTGCGCAATCATGGCTTCATTATGGGTTTCCCCGGTTTTCCAAGTTTTTTCCAAGTTTTTATGACCAAGCCTGCCAGTTGCGAAAGCGATGGATGCGGGCCTCTGACGCAGCCGCGCGCGCAAAAATGCCGCACAGGAACATATTCGCCTTCCTTGCGGTGTGCGCTAAGGTGTGGTTGAACGCGGACGGGGGATGCGGCCGTCTTTACGTCCGGCGTCCAGCCTGAAAAGGCGAAAAGGGAGAGAGTTCTGGTGGATAAGATTTTTGCCACAACGAAGAGCGCCGTCGCGGGTGCTCTTGGATTGCTGTGGACGGGCGGGGTCGCTCTGGCGGATCAGCCGCGTCCATGGGAGATAAGATTTCAGGATGCTGCCACGGGTATCGCCGAGCAGATCCACTGGTTTGAGCGTTATACGCTCTGGTTCCTTGTTCCGATTACATTGCTGGTTCTGGCTCTGATTCTCTGGTGCGTCATCAAGTTTCGCGCTGGCGTTAATCCTCAGCCATCGAAGACCAGCCATAATACGGCTATTGAGGTGATCTGGACGGTCGGTCCGGTTATCGTTTTGCTGTTTCTGGCGGTGCCGTCGTTCCAGCTTCTGACCGCGCAATATTCGCCGGAAGATCCGACGCTGACGGTCAAGGCGACCGGCTATCAGTGGTATTGGGGATATGAATATCAGACCGAAACCCCGGTCAGTTTCGACGCCCTGATCCTCAAGGACGATGAACGCGCCGAAGCAGGCAAGGAAGACCGCGCTCGTTATCCGCGCCTTCTGGCGGTCGACAATGAAGTCGTGGTTCCTGTAGGCGAGACGGTTCGTCTTCTTGTGACGGCTGGCGACGTGATCCATTCCTGGACCATTCCCGCTTTCGGCGTGAAGATGGACGCCGTTCCCGGACGCATCAACGAAGCCTGGTTCAAGGCCGACAAGGAAGGCCTCTATTACGGCCAGTGTTCGGAGCTTTGCGGCAAGGATCACGGCTTCATGCCGATTGCCGTGCGCGTGGTCTCGAAAGAGCGTTACGAGACGTGGCTGGCTGCGGCAGCATCGGATGTTCCAGGAGCCAACAAGGCGCTTCAGGCCGCCATCGAAGGCGATGCAAACGAAAAAGTGGCTGCGGCGGGCCTCTGAAATCCCGCCAGAGCGTCGCGTGTCCATGAGGGTGCGCACAGGACGCTCTGACTATTAAACCTACGCATCGGACCTTCGAGAAGCCGGAATGGTTTTGGGCCGATGTCGTAGCAAGACTGGAAGAAACGGGAGCAAATTCCATGGCTGGCACAGCAGCTCACGAGCATGGAGCCCATGACGACCACAAGCCTCGCGGCTGGGTTCGCTGGGTCTACTCGACCAACCATAAAGATATCGGGACTCTGTACCTGATTTTCGCGATCATTTCGGGTATTATCGGCGGCGGTCTGTCGATTGCGATGCGCGCCGAATTGCAGGAACCCGGCATCCAGATTTTCCATGGCCTGGCGGCGATGGTTTATGGCGTTGAAGGCGATGCGGCTCTTGATGCCGGCAAGCACATGTTCAACGTGTTCACCTCGCTGCATGCACTGATCATGATCTTCTTCATGGTCATGCCGGCGCTGATCGGCGGCTTCGCCAACTGGATGATTCCGCTCATGATCGGCGCGCCGGACATGGCGTTCCCGCGCATGAACAACATCTCGTTCTGGCTGCTTCCGCCTGCCTTGCTTCTGCTGCTGATTTCCTTCTTCATGCCGGGACCGGCCGGAGGTTGGGGACCCGGCGGCGGCTGGACGCTTTATCCACCTTTCTCGACGTCCGGCCAGCCCGGACCGGCTGTAGACTTTGCCATTCTGGCAGTTCACATTTCCGGTGCATCGTCGATTCTGGGCGCGATCAACTTCATCACCACTATTTTGAACATGCGTGCTCCGGGCATGACGCTGCACAAGATGCCGCTTTTTGCATGGGCCGTGCTGGTGACGGCATTTTTGCTGCTGCTGTCGCTTCCGGTTCTTGCCGGCGGTATCACCATGCTGCTCACCGACCGCAATTTCGGCACTGCCTTCTTTGCACCCGAGGGCGGCGGGGATCCGATCCTCTATCAGCATCTGTTCTGGTTCTTCGGCCATCCGGAAGTTTACATCCTGATCCTGCCGGGCTTCGGTATCGTCAGCCATATCGTGTCGACCTTCTCGCGCAAGCCGATCTTCGGCTATCTGGGTATGGCCTACGCCATGGTCGCAATCGGCGTTGTCGGCTTCGTCGTGTGGGCGCACCACATGTACACGGTCGGCCTGTCGCTTGACACGCAGCGCTACTTCGTCTTCGCAACTATGGTGATCGCGGTGCCGACCGGCATCAAGATCTTCTCGTGGATCGCGACGATGTGGGGCGGCTCGATTACCTTCCGCGCGCCGATGCTCTGGGCAATCGGCTTCATCTTCCTGTTCACCATTGGTGGTGTGACAGGCGTACAGCTCGCCAATGCCGGTCTCGACCGCGCCCTGCACGACACCTATTACGTTGTGGCGCACTTCCATTACGTTCTGTCGCTGGGTGCCGTGTTTGCGATCTTCGCGGGCTGGTACTACTGGTTCCCGAAGATGAGCGGTTATATGTATGACGAGTTCACCGCGAAGCTGCACTTCTGGGTCACTTTCATAGGCGTGAACCTGGTCTTCTTCCCGCAGCACTTCCTGGGTCTTGCTGGCATGCCGCGCCGTTACATCGATTACCCCGATGCCTATGCGGGCTGGAACATGGTGTCCTCGTATGGCTCCTATATTTCGGGCTTCGCTGTGCTGATCTTCCTCTACAACGTTTTCGAGGCGTTCGCGAAGAAGCGTGAAGCAGGTGCAAATCCGTGGGGCGACGGGGCAACCACGCTGGAATGGCAGCTTTCTTCACCGCCTCCATTCCACCAGTGGGAACAACTGCCGCGCATCAAATGATGATGTCGGGCGAAGACTCTGGCGAGGTGGCCAAAGAAAACTTCGCCCGGACGAGGAAATGTGCTATGTGCGGGCGGCATTCTATTCCGCCCGCAGCCGGTCGATCCAGAGTCAGTATTCAAGCTGGCATTTGACGCGGTACTTTTCGGGGCGACGAGTGCTTCCGGGAGGTATGATCGTGATGGGTGTCCGTTTGCATCTTTGCAGGATGCGGCGATGACCCGGTGAGTTCGAGGTTGTTGAAGTTAATGTCTCTGGTGGAAAAAAATACGGCTTCCGATAATGCATTCGCCCTATCCGAGGCGACTGCGCGGGATTACCTTACTCTTTTGAAACCGCGCGTAATGTCGCTGGTGGTGTTCACGGGGCTTGTCGGTCTAGTGCTGGCACCCGGACACATCAATCCGGTTCTTGCCGTGATCAGCATTCTTTGCATCGCAATCGGCGCCGGGGCCTCGGGTGCGCTCAATATGTGGTATGACGCGGACATCGACGCGATAATGAAGCGCACGCGCAACCGTCCCATTCCCGCTGGCGTGATCGAACCCGGCCAGGTGCTGGCCTTCGGTCTCACATTGTCGGTCTTTTCGGTCATCACACTTGGCCTGATGGTTAACTGGCTTTCGGCAGCTTTGCTGGCCTTCACCATCTTTTTCTATGCTGTGGTCTATTCGATGTGGCTCAAGCGTTCGACGCCGCAGAATATCGTGATCGGCGGGGCGGCGGGAGCTTTTCCGCCAATGATCGGCTGGGCCGCAGCCACCGGCGAGATCACCTGGGACAGCACGGTCCTGTTCCTGATCATCTTCCTCTGGACGCCGCCGCATTTCTGGGCCTTGTCGTTGTTTTCTGCCAATGATTACGAAGCCGCGCGCATTCCTATGATGCCCAATGTGAAGGGCGAGCTTTCGACCCGCCGCCAGGCGATGTTTTATTCGCTTCTGATGGCACCGGTCGGCGTGCTGCCATGGGTGATGGGTTTTGCCGGGCCTGTTTACGGTACCGTTTCGGTTCTGCTTGGTCTGGCTTTCATCTATTATGCGTGGCGTCTTCTGATGGCGCAATCGCAGCCGCAAATGCTGACTGCGGCCCGCAAGCTGTTCCGCTTTTCGCTGATCTATTTGTCAGGCATCTTCGCGATGCTGCTGCTGGAGGCCGTGACGCTGAATATTTTGACCGCCAGCGGGCTGCTGTGAAGACCGTGGCAATGGAGACTGTTTTGAAGGACAAGCCAGAGCAAGAATCGGCAAAGGAGGGACTGGATATGATCGTTCCGACCGAGTCGCAGAAAAAAGCGCAGCGCAACCGCTCGTTCGGGCTTGCCATCGCGCTCGTGCTGTTCGTGCTGCTTGTCTATGTCGGGACGCTGGCCAAGATGGGTGCGAACGTGTTCATACGGCCAATGTAGGCGTTGGGTCTTTCGGGAGGAGAAAATGGCGGAACGGCAGGAAAATAGCGGAAAGCGCGACAAGCAGCGCTCAAACACGACAATTGCCGTGGCTTGTCTCGCTTTCTTTGTATGCATGGTCGGCGCGGCCTACGCTTCTGTGCCACTCTATCGCATTTTCTGTCAGGTGACCGGCTATGGCGGTACCACGCAGCGCGTGGAGCAGTATTCCGACACTATTCTCGACAAGACCATCAAGGTGCGTTTCGACGCCAATACCGCGAATGGCCTGCCATGGGATTTCAAGCCGGTGCAGCGCGAGGTGACGGTGCGCATTGGCGAAACCACCATGATCAAATATGAAGCGCGAAATATGTTCAGCGGCCCCACCTACGGGCGTGCGAGCTTCAATGTCGCGCCGGGCCGGGCCGGAGCCTATTTCAACAAGGTTGAATGCTTCTGCTTCACCGACACGACGCTGCAACCCGGCGAAGACATGGAAATGCCGGTTGTTTTCTTCGTCGATCCGGAATTCGTCAACGATCCGGACCTCAAGGATGTGAAGACGATCACGCTCTCATATACTTTCTTCCCGATTGAAAATCCGGGACCGGTCGCCGATGCGAAGGGCGCGGCTTCATCCGGTAACGGGAGCTGAGCACGGGAATTGCAGGGTGCGGCGATAATGCCGCAAAGACAAACGAATAAACCGGTTTTATGGTGAGAGCCGGTTTCGAATTGAAGACATATAGCAGTATCCGGAAAGGTTTCGGATAACAGATACGGGCGATATCCGACAGTAAAAATATCGGCCCTTGCAGCGAATGAGAAACTTGCCTGATCCCCCTTTCGGGGTTTATGCAGGAAGACACCTGAGAGGAATCCCCTGAGGGGATACATGGGGAGAGACATGGCGGACGTTCATCAAAAGAATCACGATTATCATATTATCGATCCCAGTCCCTGGCCGTTCATTGGTTCGATAGGCGCATTCTTGCTCGCCATTGGTGGCATTTCATGGATGCGTTACAATAGTTCCGGCGAGCTGGTTTTTTTCGGCGTCAATATTGTAACGCCATGGATTTTCTTCATCGGCGTCGCAGTTGTTCTCTACTGCATGTATGCTTGGTGGTCCGATACGATCAAGGAAGGCCATGAAGGCCATCATACGCGCGTGGTGTCGCTGCATCTACGCTATGGCATGATTATGTTCATCGTGTCTGAAGTCATGTTCTTCGCGGCATGGTTCTGGGCGTTCTTCGATGCGAGCCTGTTTCCTAACGAAGTGCATCAGGTGGCGCGTGCCGAATTCACCGGCGGTCAGTGGCCTCCAAAAGGCATCGAAGTTCTCGACCCGATGCATCTGCCGCTCTATAACACCGTAATTCTGCTTCTGTCGGGCACCACCTTGACCTGGGCGCACCATGCATTGCTGCATAATGACCGCAAGGGCATGATCTCCGGTCTGGCAATAACCGTCGCGCTTGGTATGCTGTTCTCTTTCGTGCAGGCCTATGAATATGTGTACGCACCGTTTGCGTTCAAGGATTCGATCTACGGTGCGACCTTCTTCATGGCGACCGGCTTCCATGGCTTCCATGTGATCATCGGCACGATCTTCCTGGCGGTCTGCCTGATTCGGGCAATCGGAGGCGATTTCACTCCGAAGCAGCACTTCGGCTTCGAAGCGGCAGCATGGTACTGGCATTTCGTCGACGTGGTCTGGCTGTTCCTCTTTTTCGCCATCTATGTCTGGGGTGGCTGGGGTGCGCCAATGCACGGCTGATCCAGCGCCAAACCTGTATTCTGAGGGCGGCCCTGGCGACATGGCCGCCTTTTATTTTTAAGACTCTGGGAGAGCACGCAATGTCGGATGACAATTCATACTCGCCGGTCGATCCGATCAGGAGCGGGCTTGTCGGGCATTGCCCGCACTGCGGCGAGGGACATCTCTTCAACGGATTCCTGACCGTGGCCCCGCGTTGCAATGTATGCGGTCTGGATTATGGTTTTGCCGATTCAGGCGATGGCCCGGCAGCTTTTGTGATCCTCATCATCGGCTTTATCGTGGTCGGCTCGGCGCTATGGATGGAAGTCAATTTCGGACCGCCGCTCTGGGTCCATTTCATCCTGTGGGTACCGCTGGCGATTATTCTCAGCCTGATCGCGATGCGTTGCATCAAGGGCGTTCTGATCAATATGCAATATCGCCACAAGGCGGCCCAGGGGCGTCTGGACCAGCATCCGGATAACGACAAATGATCCAGACACAAAACCCACGCCGGTTCCCGTGGGGCGTATTGATCGCATCGGCAGTCGTGCTGGCCATATTGCTGGTGCTCGGCACCTGGCAGGTGCAGCGGCTGTTGTGGAAGGAAACGCTGATCGCCTCGACGCAGCAGCGCATCCACGAACAGCCATTGCCGCTCGACGCGATGGAAAAGGCCTACCGGGAAGACGGAACCGTCGAATATCGCCCGATAACGGTTTCCGGTACTTTCATGCATCCGGGCGAGCGCCATTTTCTGGCGACCCATGCGGGCGAGGCGGGTTTTTATGTCTATACGCCGCTGCTGCTCGAAGACGGGCGCTTCGTGCTCGTCAATCGCGGCTTCGTCCCCTATGACAAAAAAGACCCCGAAACCCGCCTTGACGGACAGCTGGACGGCCCAGTGAGCATAACTGGTCTTGCGCGCGATCCCTTGAAGCAAAAACCCTCCTCGCTCATTCCCGACAATGATCTTGCGAAGAATGTTTTCTACTGGAAGGACTGGGCGGCGATGGCCGAAAGCGCCGGTCTGCCCGCGCTTGATGAAACCGTGCCTTTTTTCATCGATGCGGATGATAAGCCCAATCCGGGCGGATTGCCCAAGGGCGGTGTGACGATTATCGATTTTCCGAACAATCATCTGCAATATGCAGTGACGTGGTATGGCCTCGCTCTGGCGCTCATAGGGGTTGTCGGGACGTGGCTGTGGCGCCATCGGAGGTTGGTAAGGGGTTGACAATGGCCGCTTTGCGGCCCAACTCCGGGATTGGAATTTTTGCGTGCTTCAAGCTGCACTAAACCCTGTGAGAACACTTTATGTCTGACCAACGCCCCCCTCTGGAAATACGCCTTTGCGGCCCGCGCGGCTTTTGCGCAGGTGTTGACCGGGCTATCCAGATTGTCGTGCTGGCACTGAAGAAATATGGCGCTCCGGTCTATGTGCGCCACGAGATCGTGCATAATCGCTATGTGGTCGAGGGGCTGCAATCACGGGGCGCGATTTTCGTCGAGGAACTCGATGAGATCCCAGCGGAGCATCGCGGCCAACCGGTGGTCTTTTCCGCCCATGGCGTGCCGAAATCCGTGCCGGCGGATGCCGAATCCAAGAACCTCTTTTATCTCGACGCGACCTGCCCGTTGGTGTCCAAGGTGCACAAGCAGGCCATGCGCCATCAGCGCCTTGGCCGCCATGTCATTCTGATCGGCCATTCCGGCCACCCCGAAGTCATCGGCACGATGGGGCAATTGCCCGAAGGCGCAGTGACGCTGATCGAAACGGTCGAGGATGCGCGGACCTGCTCGTTTGCGGATGAGGACAATCTCGGCTTCGTCACCCAGACAACGCTCTCCGTGGATGACACAGCCGGTATCATCGAAGAGTTGCAGGCGCGGTTTCCCAAGCTCACCGCACCGGCGGCGGAATCGATCTGTTATGCCACCACCAACCGGCAGGATGCGGTACGTGCCGCAGCCCCCGGCTGCGATCTGTTCCTGATCGTCGGTGCGCCCAACTCGTCCAATTCCCGACGTCTAGTGGAAGTGGCGGTAAAGGCTGGCGCGCGCATGTCTCTGCTGGTGCAGCGCGCCGCTGAAATCGAATGGGGCAAGCTTGGCGATATTTCCGTGGTTGGCCTTTCGGCAGGCGCTTCGGCGCCGGAAATCATCGTCGATGAAATCATCGACGCATTCCGCCAGCGCTTCGATGCGAAGATAGAACTGGCTGAGACGGTCGTAGAAACCGAGAATTTTCTCGTCAATCGTGAAATACGCGATGTAGAACTGACGACGAAGGATATGGCATTCGTCAACGGCGACAATCGAGTCGTCGCAATACCGAAATTTGCGCAGGGGAAATAAGCGGCATGGCCGTCTATACAGACATCAACGAAATCGAGCTTGGCGCATTTCTTGAGCAATATGATATCGGCACGCTGACCTCTTATAAGGGCATTGCCGAGGGCGTGGAGAATACCAACTATCTGCTGCATACGAGCGCGGGCGCTTTCATTCTCACGCTCTACGAAAAGCGGGTCAATCGCGGCGACTTGCCATTTTTCCTCAATCTGATGCAGCATCTGGCGCAGCGCGGTCTCGACTGCCCGCAGCCGGTGGTGCGGCGCGACGGCGCGGTGATCGGCGAGCTTGCGGGTCGTCCCGCGGCAATCGTCACATTTCTGGAAGGCGTGTGGATGCGCCGTCCCACGGTTGCCCATTGCGAAGCCGTGGGTGAAGGGCTGGCCCATATGCATCTTGCGGGCAGCGACTTCACCATGCGCCGCCGTAACGGCCTGACACTGCCCGACTGGCGTCCGCTGTGGGACCTGTCGAAAGAGCGCGCCGATACGGTCGAACCGGGGCTGGTGGCGGAGGCTGAAGCCGACCTCCTGTTCCTTGAAAAAAACTGGCCCACCGGCCTGCCCGAAGGCGTTATCCACGCCGATCTCTTCCCTGACAATGTGTTCTTCCTCGATGACAAGCTGTCGGGCTTCATCGATTTCTATTTCGCCTGCACGGATATTCTGGCCTATGACGTGGCCGTCTGCCTGAATGCATGGTGTTTCGAGAAGGACTTTTCCTTTAATCTCACCAAGGGAACGGCATTTTTGCGCGGTTATAATACCGTGCGTCCGCTGTCGCAGGCGGAAATCGAAGCCCTGCCGATCCTTGCGCGCGGTGCGGCGTTACGCTTCATGCTTACCCGTCTTTATGACTGGCTGACTGTACCCGATGGCAGCTTCGTGACCAAAAAAGACCCGATGGAATATGTCCGTCGCATGCGTTTCCACCGCCAGATCCGCTCAGCGAGCGAATATGGTCTGGCAATGCAGGGGGCGGTTGCGTGAAGCACATCGAAGCTTTTACGGATGGTGCCTGCTCTGGCAATCCTGGCCCCGGCGGCTGGGGCGCCGTGCTGCGCTGGAACGGCAACGAGAAGGAATTGAAGGGCGGCGAAGCCGACACCACCAATAACCGCATGGAGCTTATGGCGGCGATTTCCGCGCTCAGTGCGTTAAAGGAGCCATGCGAAGTCGACCTTTATACGGATTCGGTCTATGTGCGTGACGGCATTTCCGGCTGGATCGAAGGCTGGAAGCGCAATGGCTGGCGAACTTCGGCTAAAAAGCCGGTCAAGAATGCCGAACTCTGGCAGGCGCTGGACGAGGCGCGAAAGCCGCATACTGTCCGCTGGCACTGGGTCAAGGGACACGCTGGCCATCCCGAAAACGAGCGCGCCGATGAACTGGCCCGTGCAGGCATGGAGCCGTTTAAATATTCCGGCCATCATTCTCTGAAAGTAAAATAAAAGGGCGGCTTGTGCCGCCCTTCTTAGAGCGCGTTTCGATCTGACTGAATCAGATCGGCGCTCTAAATCAGAGCTGTTCGAGAAGCGCGCTTGCGCTGGATGTAACAGCCTGTCCCGGCTGCTCTTCGATGTTGAGCGCCTTGACCACGCCGTCTTCGATGATTGCCGAATAGCGCTTGGAACGCACACCGAGGCCACCGCCCGACAGGTCGAGATCAAGACCCGCGGCCCTGGCGAAATCGGCGCTGCCGTCGGCGAGGAAGAGGATCTTGCCTTCGCCGCCCGAAGCTTCGGCCCATGCGCCCATCACGAAAGGATCGTTGACGGCGACGACTGCAATCTGGTCCACACCCTTTGCGAGAATGGCGTCACGGTTTTCGAGATAACCGGGCAGGTGGTTGAGATTGCAGGTCGGGGTGAAAGCGCCCGGAACGGCAAAGAGAACGACCTTTTTGCCCTTGAAGACCTCGTCGGCGGTCATGTCCTTGACGCCGTCCGCCGTCTTTACCTTGAAGGTTGCTTCAGGCAGCCTGTCACCAACTTTGATCGTCATATTATCTCTCCTGGGAAGAATGAGGCGAATCGCCTTCGTAACGAAAAGCGCGCCACAGTTTAACGATTATATAAGTCGAACTTCAATCGAGTTTGACGCTGCCTGAAACCGCCTGGCCGTTTTGCACCAGCGTATAGTCGATTGCGGCTCCTGCTTTTGCGTTGCCGCGAAACTTGGCTGCAAAACGCGAATTTTGTTCCTGCACTTCGGGCACCGCGTCCAAAGGGCTCAATTCATTGCTTGCAATGAAAAGCTGCGCCGGAGCGGCAGCATCGGGCAGGGCGAGCTCGAATATGATCCGGTCTTGATGATGGCTGGCTTCACTGACGCCGAAATTGCTGGAGGCAGGGGAGGGCAGGCGGTCGAATGCGGTCTGGATGATCGTACGCGTTGCGATAGCCTGCGGTGAGGAGGCTTCTGCGCGCTCTGGTAGGGGAAGATCGAATTCGGCCAGCACGGGTATGCATATCTTCTCACAGATACCCAGAAAAACATTGCCCTTGAGGTGCTTGTCGCTCGGCTTGATCGTGAATGTCAGAGGCAACGAGACCGGCTGTGTATAGCCCACCCCCCCTTCATAGCCAGCGCCGAAGCGCACCGGAACCGGAAAGTCGATGCGTGCCTTGCCGTCGCCCGAAACGGTAATCTGGGGTGGCACGCCCGCATCGCCCGGATTTCGCCAATAGGTTTTCCAGCCCGGTCGCAATTCGATCTGCAACGCGCCGCGTAATTCGCCTTTGGTGCTGCTATCCTCGATGAGAATGCGAACCCGTCCGCCCGGCGTTTGCGTCCAGTCTGAGGTCGAAGCCTGCGCTGGCGCGAGCAGGGCGAGAAAGGCGATTGGCACAAGCAGGTGGGCTTTGATTTTCATGCCGTGAAGGTGGATTAAAATAATGGCTCCTTCAAGTCTCAGGGCATCGGTCGGTCACAAGATTTTCGCGTGAGGCTGAAATGATATTGTTATTTCGTGCAGGCTTGCTACCTTCTATATATGACCATTTTGCGGAAGCTGAATCAGGAGCAGGGGTTCTTGAACGGGCAATTCCTGCTTGCCATGCCCGGAATGAACGACGAGCGGTTTGCCCGTGCGGTGGTCTATATTTGCGCCCATTCCGAAGAAGGGGCGATGGGCTTCATCATCAACCAGCTTCAGCCGGTCGGCTTTCCCGAACTTCTTCAACAGATAGGCGTCATCGATGACGACGATCTGATCGTACTGCCCGAAAGTGCGCGGCATATGATCGTGCGCAATGGCGGTCCCGTCGACCGTTCGCGCGGGTTTGTGCTCCATACTGATGACTATATGGTGGATTCGACCATGCCGGTGGCAGAAGATGTCTGTCTGACCGCGACCGTCGATATTCTGCGTGCCATCTATGGCGGGCGGGGACCGGCGCAGGCGCTGATGACGCTCGGCTATTCCGGCTGGGCGCCGGGGCAGCTCGATCTGGAATTTACCGAAAATGGCTGGCTCACCTGTCCCGCCCCGATGGACATGCTTTTCGACAGCGACATTACCGGCAAATACGACCGGCTGATGGCCCAGATGGGCATCGATATGTCACGGCTCGTTTCCGACGCTGGCCACGCGTGACTTTTCCAAAACTCAGGCCGCGTCCGCGTCGAGCTGTTCCTTGATCATGCGGGTGGCTTCTTCGCGGCTTGATGGCTGGCCGAACATGAAGCTCTGCACATATTCGCAGCCCATCTGGCGCAATTGCAGCGCATCGCTTTCGCTTTCGACGCCTTCGGTGACAACGGCGAGGCCAAGGTCGTGGGCCATGCTCACGATGGAGCGCAGGAGCGTGGTTTTCTGCGGCTTGTCGCCCTTGACGAAAGAGCGGTCGATTTTGATGATATCGAACGGAAAGCGCGTAAGGTAGGCCAGCGACGAATAGCCAGTGCCGAAATCGTCGAGCGACAGGCCAATGCCCATCGTCTTGAGGCGCGTGAGCACATGCGCCGATTGCTCCGGATTTTCCATCAGCACGGATTCGGTCAGTTCCAGCTTGAGGCTGCCGGGACGAAGATGAATGCGCGAGAGCACCGAACGCACATCATTGATAAGGTCTTGCCGGATCAGTTGCGTGCTCGACAGATTGACCGAGACGAACAGTTCGATCTTCGGAAACTGCTCCTGCCATGCGAACAGATCTTCGGCGGAACGCTGGATGGCGAACAGGCCAAGCTGCACGATCAGGCCGGAGCTTTCAGCAATGGGGATGAATTCCGATGGCGAAATTGTACCCCGCCGTGGGTGTTCCCAGCGCATCAACGCTTCAAAACCGGCAATATCGCCTTCTTCCATCCTGACGATCGGCTGATAGACGAGGCTGATCTCGTCGCGCTCCAGTGCGCGGCGCAGATCGGATTCCAGTTGCAGCTTGTCGCTGCCGATGGCCCGGAAAGCCGGGCGGAAGGGTTCGATGCGGTCGCCGCCGAAGCGCTTGGCCTGATGCATGGCCAGTTCCGCATCCTTGACGAAGTCTTCTGCGGTGGAAGCGGTCTTTGTCCATGTGATGAGGCCGACAGAGGCCGTCAGCACGATTTCCCGCTTGGCATAGGCGATCGGCGCGCGAACCGCCTGACGCAGTGCTTCGGCAAAAGAGGCGATGCGGCCCGGATCGCTTTCAGAGGCAAGCAGCAGGCCGAACTGGTCGGAGGAAAGGCGCGAAAGCGTATCCTGCGGTTTCATCAGGCGCGAGAGGCGGCGCGAGATGGTGAGCAGGATGGTATCGCCTGCTGACATACCCAGACTGTCATTAACCTGCTTGAAGCGGTCTATATCGATGATGAAGACTGTTGGATGCAGCCTGCTTTCGCCGCGCGCCATGTTCATGACATTGCTCAGGCGGTCGAGGAAAAGCTCGCGATTGGGCAGGCCGGTGAGATTGTCGTGCACCGCATCATGCAGCAGCCGCTCTTCGGCTTTCTTCTGTTCGGTGACATTGATGAGCGTGCCCACGCAGCGTACGACCTCGCCATCCGAGCCGATCACCGGGCGCGCGCGCAGCGCATACCAGTGATAATGGCCGTCATTGGCACGCAGGCGAAAAATCTGGCCGATGCGCCCGCGCCGGTTTTCCAGAATGGCGTCGAGCGTTGAGCGGAAACGGTCACGGTCATCGCCATGCATCACGGGAAGCCAGTTGCGCACCGGCCCTTGCAGGGAACTGGCCGTGCTGCCCAGATAATTGGCGATGTCGGGCGTCGTCACCACGCGGTCGCGCGGGACATCCCAGTCCCAGACGATATCGCCTGCGCCGATGACGGCGAGCGCCTGCCGCTCCATGTCCGAGAGCAGCCCTTGCTGAAGCGCGCCGCCCGAAAAGGCGTGCTGCATGACGGTGAAGCCGATCAGAAGGACGATCAGCACCAGACCGCCGCCAAGTGCCGGCTGGATGATGTCATTATCGAGATTGCCGGAAACGGTCATCCATGCGCCCAGCAGCCAGATGAGCGTAAGAAGCCATGCCGGGATCAGCATGACCGCGCGATCATAGCCCTTGACAGCGAGATAGCCGATAATGGCGACCCCTGAAATCACGGTGAGGGTTAGGGATATGCGCGCGATGCCCGAAGCCACCGGCGGATCGAAGACCGCGACACCCGCCAGCGCCAGCAGGCCGAGCACCCATGTAATCGCGCCATAGCTGAAATGATCGTGCCAGCGATTGAGGTTGAGATAGGTGAAAAGGAAAATCACCAGCGAAGCGGCCAGCGCCACTTCGGTTCCGGCTCGCCAGATTTGCTCGCTGCCGGAAGTGATTTCCATCAGCTTGTTCCAGAAGCCGAAATCGACGCATATATAGGCGAGCACCGCCCAGGCGAGCGCCGCCGTAGCCGGGAAAAGCGAGGTCCCCTTGACCACGAAAAGAATGGTCAGGAACAGTGCCAGCAGGCCGGAAATGCCAAGCAAAATGCCGCGATAGAGCGTGTAGGAATTAACCGCATCCTTGTAGGCTTCCGGCTCCCATAGATAAAGTTGCGGCAGGTTGTGTGACGACAGTTCGGCGACGAAAGTAACCACCGTGCCCGGATTGAGCGTTATGCGGAAGACGTCCGCATCGGCGCTTGGCTGGCGATCGAGCGCGAAGCCTTCACTGGGCGTGATCGAGGAAATGCGCGGCGAGCCGAGATCGGGCCAGATAATGCCCGAATCGACCAGGCGGTAATGCGGTGCGACGATCAGGCGGTCGATTTGCTCGTCGGTCGGATTGGCAATGGAGAAAGCGGCCCAGTCACCGGAAGCGTTGGAATTGGGGTCGGCCTGTACTTCGATGCGGCGCACGATGCCATCCGCGCCGGGGGCGGTCGAAACCTGAACGCTTTCGCCCTGATTGCGTAGCAGCTCGACGGCGCGCGACAGATCAAGGGCAGTGTCTTCCTTGGAAATCTTGATTGATTCCGCGCTTGATGCATGCGTTGCCGAAAAGGTCAGAATAACGGCAAGCGCGACAAAGCGCACAAGACTTGTCAGCAACCTTTCTGTCAGACCGTTCACGAGCGTTCAACCTTGCCATTGATCATGCGTATGTCGCCTTCTATCAGGGCAAACAGCAGATGATCCTGCCAGAAGCCGTTTATCTTGAGATAAGAGCGCAAGAGTCCTTCTCTCTGAAATCCGGCTTTTTCGAGAAGCCGTATTGAACGAACATTATGCGGAATACAGGCAGCTTCAATCCGGTGCAACCTTAGTTCTGCGAATGCAAAGGAAATCGCCAGCGAGAGAGCTTCGGTCATATAGCCCTTGCCCGCGAATGGCGCGCCGCTCCAGTAGCCGATCATGCAGTTCTGCGCGACGCCGCGCCTTATATTGCCAAGCGTAATGCCGCCCACCAGTTGGCGGTCGCTGTTGCGGAAGATGAAGAACGGATAGCCGGTGCCGTCCGAAATTTCCTCCTGTACGCGCCTTATCCTGTGACGGAACGCACTTTTGGTGAGATCATCGTCAGCCCATGACGGCTCCCAAGGCGTGAGAAAGGCGCGGCTTTGTTCGCGCAGCCTGGCCCAGCCTGCAAAATCACCCATTGCCGGTTCGCGCAGATGAATGCGCGGACCGCGAAGGATAGTCGGATTACTGCGGCGGAATGGCAGGCCGATCATATCAGCCAGGGCAATAGGTGAATAAGGCAGTATGGCACTGGGAAGTTGAAGTGTGTACCAAGCATAACATACCGCCCTGTTCCCTTATGCCTATTCCCTTAAATAGCCATCTTCCTCGTATGAGCACTGGTCGAAAGAGCATCGCTGAGGCCATCGAAGCTCATCAGGCGTCCGACAGGACCGACACCGGCAATAGTGGGCTTGTTGTCTAGGAACAGGCGTCCCGCCAGGTCGGTCAGGCGCTTGGGCGTGATATGCGCCAGGCGATCCAGCAACTCACTATTGGCGACCGGGCGGCCATAAAGCAGCAACTGGCGCGCGATCTGGCCTGCGCGGCTTGCCGCACTTTCCTGCGACATGAGCAGGCTCGCACTATATTGCGCCCGCGCCCGATCGACTTCCTCGATGTCGATCGCGTCGGCTGCCTTGTGCAATTCCCCGATAATGACGGGCAGCAGTTCCACCAGTTCGTCACGCCCCGTCGCGGCATGAATGCCGAACAGGCCCGTATCGGAAAAGCCCCAGTGAAAAGCGTAGACCGAATAGCACAGGCCGCGCTTTTCGCGCACTTCCTGAAACAGGCGTGAAGACATGCCGCCGCCAAGGATCATTGACAGAAGCTGCGAGGCATAGAAATCGCGCACATGGTAGGCGCGGCCCTCAAAGCCGATGAGCACCTGTGCGTCCATCAAATCGCGATTCTCGCGAAAATCCCCGCCGACATAATGCGCCAGATCGAGAGTGGGGGCCGTGTTGAAGGCCCGGAAGCCGCCAAGCCGCTTTTCCACTTCGCGCACGAATTCGTCATGATGCACGCCGCCCGCTGCCGTCACGACCATGCGGTCGGCGCTGTATTGCTCGTCCATATATTGACGCAGATCGGCGGAAGTGAAAGAGGCCACAGTTTCCGGCTCGCCGAGAATGGCGCGTCCGAGGGGTTGATGGCGATAGGCGGTTTCGGCAAAACGGTCGAAGACGATATCGTCGGGCGTATCGTGCGCCGCGCCGATCTCCTGCATGATGACCTGCTTCTCGCGCTCCAGTTCGTCCTCGTCGAATTTGGGAGCTGTCATGATATCGGCAAGAATATCGATCGCCAGCGGCATGTCGTTGCGCAGCACCCTGGCATAATAGGACGTGGTTTCCACGCTGGTGGCCGCATTGATTTCACCGCCGACATTTTCGATGTCCGAGGCGATCTGCCACGCCGTGCGCTTATTCGTGCCCTTGAACGCCATGTGTTCGAGAAGATGGGCGATGCCATGCTTGTCCGGCGCTTCGTTTCTGGCGCCAGCCTTGACCCATATTCCCAAGGCGACGCTTTCCACATGTGGCATATTATCAGTGGCAATTGTCAAGCCGTTGGAAAGACGCGTTACTTCAACACCCATCAGAAAAATGCTCCCATAGTCCCATGCGGGTTCCTGCTCTTAATTCCGGCTTTATCACACGCGGGAATGGCGGCAGACGTATTCTTCCACGATTTTCAACTCGTTGTGAAGAACTGTGAAACTTTCTTTTCGTTGCATCAGGTCCGCAAGCCATGCCGGAAGCTGCGGCTCGACCCCGCATGCATCCCTTACGGCATCGGGGAACTTGGCCGGATGCGCAGTGGCCAGAATCACCATCGGGGCGGTGCCGGACACTTTTTCGCGAGCGACCTTCACGCCGATGGCTGAATGCGGATCGAGCAGATAACCATCGGATTCCAGTACGGATTTGATGGTTTTCGCTGTTTCGGCGACATTCGAGCGCCCGGCGAAAAACCCGCTACGAATGGCGGCAAGCGGCTTTTCCGAAAGGGTGAAGCCGCCTGACTGCCGGAGACCGTCCATCAGGCCGCGTACGGCTGCCGCATCGCGCCCATGCGCCTCGAACAACAGCCGCTCGAAATTGGATGAAATCTGGATATCCATCGACGGCGAGGTGGTCTGCGCCACGCCGCGCATTTCATAAGCGCCGCTCTCAAGCGTACGCGCAAGAATGTCGTTGTCGTTGGTCGCGATGATGAGCTGCTCGATGGGAAGGCCCATCTGCCTGGCGACAAAGCCCGCGAAAATATCGCCGAAATTGCCGGTTGGTACGGTGAAGGAGACCGGGCGGTCCGGCGCGCCGAGGCTCAAGGCGCTCGTGAAATAATAGACGATCTGCGGCATGATGCGCGCCCAGTTGATCGAATTCACGCCTGAAAGCGACATGCGATCCCGGAATTCGAGATCGTTGAACATGGCTTTGACAAGGTTCTGGCAATCATCGAAATTGCCTTCGATGGAAAGTGCATGCACATTGGTAAAGCCGGAACTGGTCATCTGGCGCTGCTGCACCGGCGACACGCGCTCATGCGGAAACAGGATGAAAATATCCACATTGTCGCGCCCGCCAAAGGCTTCGATAGCAGCGCCGCCGGTGTCGCCCGATGTCGCGCCCACGATTGTCGCCCGCTCGCCACGGCTCGCAAGAACATGGTCCATCATGCGCCCGAGCAACTGCATGGCGACATCCTTGAAGGCAAGGGTCGGGCCGTGGAACAACTCAAGAATGAATTCATTGCTGTCGGTCTGGACCAGCGGGCACACGGCGTCATGGCGGAATGTCCCATAGGCTTCACGCACCATGCGCTCGAAATCGGCCTGCGGAATTTCGCCGCCGATAAAAGGCGTCAGCACGGCCAGCGCGATATCCTCATAGGATTTTCCACGCAGCGCACGGATCTGTTCGGGTGAAAACTGCGGATATTCCTGCGGCAGATAGAGACCACCATCGCGGGCAAGTCCGGCGAGCAATGCATCGCTGAACCCCAGAACGGGCGCTTCTCCGCGTGTGCTGATATATTTCATTTCCAAGCCTTCAACTTCGGGTCAGGGTGGCAGTGAACCGCACAATGCAATAGAGCCTCCCTAAAAAAGCCGCAAGAATTAAAGCATCCTTTGAGGGATGGGGTTGCTCTTGGCGTCAAAAAACGGGAAAACACCATCATGTTACGCTCACGCGTCAGGGCGATATGCATCTGGTGGATGCACGGCGCTCTAATATAGAATAGGTCGATCAGCGCAGGGAAGCCCGGTTTATGCAGAAAGCATTACAGAATCGTTCATCGTTGTTTCCAGTCCTTGCAACGGTTTTGCTCGCAGCACTTGCAGGGTGCACGACGAGCGGCACTCAAAAATCCGCTGATTCATCGTCCGCCGAGACGGGGGATCAGCGCATCAGGGAATCCGAACTTCGCGCCTATTGTCCAACAGTGACCCTGCGCGAAGGGACAGCCTATTTCAACACCTATGACAAGGGCGGCGACAAGGAGCCGGCCCATGTCATCTATCAGGCAGCGCTCACCAACACGACGCGCGCTTGTCAATATGGCGCGGGCAACATCACCATCGACGTGGCCGCTGCCGGAAAGGTCGTGCCCGGCCCCAAATATAAGAGCGGCAACATCACCATGCCGATCCGTGTAGCGGTGTTGCAGGGAGGTCAGGTGGTCTATTCCAAACTGCACAAGCAGACTGTGAATATCGCAAACTCCGATACGGCGACCCAGTTCGTCTTTAATGACAAGGGTATTTCCTTCCCCGCGCCAGCGAGCCAGAATGTGCAGATTTTCGTCGGTTTCGACGAGGGGCCATATAATACGAAGTAATAGCGGCCCGCTTTGGACCCGTAAATATGGAGACGCATGAAAGATTCATGCGTCTCCTGAAATATATCTCATTTATCTTGCGTTATATTAGGAAATCATTTTATACATCAGTATTTATTGTATATTGCTAAATATAATATTCGTAACATATGTATTTACTCTTCCGTAAAAATTGGAATATATGAATGTTCATCATATATTCAGGAATTTATCTCATATGATGCTTCCGATTGACTGTGTCTATTAAAGTAGAGAAGTCGATACGGGAGATTTCAAGCTGGTTATCGAGGACATTGACGAGGCAGGCCAACTGATGCGGTTTCAGCATAATGGTTTCTTCTCGCCTGTTACTTTCGTCATCTGCATCCTGTTGCTGCTGGGGGGAATGGCGGGCAAATGGGCTGGAGACAGTTTCCGCCTTCGCGATAGGCAGGTGGGCATGGATGCTTATATGCACGCACTCGCTGCCCATGCAGACCGCATTGCGGTTTCGGCCCGCAAGGCGCTCGTCCAGGCTAATCGTTCGCCTTTCGAAAAATGCTCGCGGGAAGACAAGGTCTATCTGCGCGAGCTTATTTTTTCTGGCTATCATATCAAGGATATCGGTCGGCTCGGCGATGACCGGCTGCTATGTTCGACCTTGCTCAGTGATATTTCGGATGAACCGAGGCGCTCGGCGGAAGATGTGCGGCTTCGCGACGGCACATATATTTATCGCGACAGGAATCTGATCACGCCCGGCAGCCACGGTCCGGTCATCGGAAATGGCGACGCGAATATCGTGTTGAGCGCGGTGGCCTTCGACGCCATGAAGACGCGCAAATATGCCTTCGCCATTTTCATGGCCAATGAGGACCGGACGCAATTCGCCCGGCTTTACGGTTTTCCGGACGGTTATCTGCAAGGACAGAATCTGGCGACCCTTTTCGCAAAGAGAGAGCATGTAGCCGCCGCTTCGAGCAATGGGCTGCAAGAGCAGAGCTGCGATGCGGCGACTGGCATCTGCATCAGCCTCGCAACCAGCCCCGAATCGGGCAATCCTTCCGGCCAACTGCTGCCCATATTGTTCACAAGCCTGGGAATGCTTGGCGGCGGCGGCGTGGTGATGGCCTGGCTTTATTACCGAAGCCGGAACCGCTCGCTCAATTCAATGCTTAAAAAGGCGCTGGCGGCAAAGAAGCTGGCCCTCGTCTATCAGCCGATCGTAACCGTCTCTGACGGCAGGACCGTTGGCTTTGAAGCGCTGATTCGCTGGGAGATAACAAAAGGCGAGTTCATTCCGCCGGATATTTTCATCGCGCGCGCCGAAACCATTGGCCTTGCCGATAAGATCACGATCTATGTGCTCGATCGCGTGATCGAGGAAATGGGTGAATTGCTTCGCCAGAAGCGCGCATTGCGCATCAACATCAATATGACGGCGAGCAATCTGCAAAATCCTGGTTTCATGGATGCGCTCAGGCAACGCCTTGATGCGTCGGATATAGAGCCGCAGCAAATCGGACTGGAACTGACCGAGCGCACCGCGGTCGATTTCGCCAGAGCCACCGCCGGCATCAGGCAATTGCGCGAGCGGGGACACCGGATTTACATCGACGATTTCGGCACTGGCTATTCGAATCTTGCCTATCTCGGCGAGCTTCATGTCGATGCGATCAAGATCGACAAGGTGTTCACGCGAACCGTGGGTAATGAGGGCGAGGCTGTTTCGATTGTCCCGCAGATTGTTTCCATGGCGCAGGAGCATGGGCTGGACATTGTGGTCGAAGGAATCGAAACCCCGGCGCAACTGGAATATTTGCGCGGCCTGTGCGGCGGACTTTCGGGGCAGGGCTGGCTCTTCGGCAGGCCGATGGATGCAAATGCCGCACAGGCTCTTGTCGGCGCTGTCGCACAGCGCAAAAGGCGCCGGCGTTCGGTCAAGCCAGGCGGGAAACAAAATTAACCATAGGAAAAATCTATACAATTCTAATCAAATTGAATTGTGGATATGAAGCGAAAAGCAAGAAGTTTGCGCTAAAACGGCTGCAAGCGAGATTGCCGCCCTGAAAACAGGCAGGGAATGGTGCCTTGTGAAACTGCGACGAAACGAGAGGATGCAGCGGATCATAAGCTGCGCTGGTCTATGCCATGAAACATAAATATGAACGTGTGCTTGAGCCGACGGATACCTGGGCGATTTTCGAAATAGAAACGGGCGAGCCCGCCTCTATTGGCGACAGGTTGCTTATCGGCCTCGACGAGAGCGAAGCCGATAAATTGCTGGCGACCCTCAACGCAGAGCCTAAAGGCCGCAACAAGCGCAGCGCGGCCTGATCGATTGCATCGCAGGATCAGGCATCGACCCAGACAGACATGGCATCAATGACGCTCGGCAGATCCTTGTGGCGGTGAATGACAGTTTCAGCGCCTGCATCGGTCAGCTTGTCGGCATGGCCCGGATAAGTATGTGCGCCGCCGGTGAAACCGATCACCCGCATGCCAGCGGCGCGTGCGCCGTGAATGCCATGGGCGGAATCCTCGATCACGATCACATTGGCAGGATCGACGTCGAATTGTTGCGCGGCATATAGAAAGACATCCGGCGCAGGCTTGGACTTCTTCGTTCCCACTTCTCTTGCCGAGAAAATTTTCGGTGCGAACAGATCGTAGAGTTCTACGCGCTTGAGCATGATTTCAAGGCGCTTGCTGGTCGAGTTCGAGCAGATGCATTTCGGCAGCTTGAGGGCTGAAACCACCTCGACAATATCTTCCACTGCCTGAACTTCATTTTTCAGCCGCTCGTCGAGCAGCTTTTCCGACTTGTCCAGCAGCGACGCGGAAATCGGAATGCCCGCTTCCCGCTCGACGGTGAGCAGGATATCCTGCCACGTCAGGCCGGCGAAGCGTTCGGCCACTTCGTCGGGCGAAATCTCAAAACCGGCTTCGGTCAGAAGAACGGCATCCACTTCCGCCGCGATGATTTCGGAATCGACCAGCACGCCATCGCAGTCGAAGATAATGAGGGACGGAGCTGCCATAGATTTGGCCTTCTTGCTATAAGGGGAGGAGGTCCGGCAATTGCCGGAAAATCACGCCGTTCAGCTACACCCTTACGAGCATCGCGTCAAACTTCACCAGAAACTTCACGGCGGCGGCGGTCCAGTTCCTCGCTATAGCGACGCAGCGTATGGCTTTCCGTGAGAAGCCCCAGTACCTTACGTTCCTGCGCATTGTTGATCACTGCCAGCGCTTCGCTCTCCGCCCGGTCGAAGCGCGCAACCGCTTCCTTGGCGTTCATCAGCGGCAGCAGGAATTCATCCTGGTACCGCAGCAGGTCGGCGATGCCGCGCTCGCCATCGGCGGTATCGAAACTGTCCGAATAAGCTTCCGGAACCGGAATCATTCCCACATAACAACCGTTGCCATCGACCGCGATTACGCGCTGGGTCGAGCCGAGCGGAAAATCGTGCCGGAAGGTTGCGATATCCGTGTCGATGGGCACGGTGCGCACGTCATGACGCATCATGCGCTGCACGGTGAGATCGCGAACCCAGCCGATATCATGGGCGGAGCGGATGGCCTCGCCGCGCAGGTGAAAGCGCCAGGTGGCGAATGAGTAACCGAAGGTCTTTCTAACCATCAGGGACGAGGAGACGACGGCGCCCAGAACCAGCATGGAAATGGGAAAGTCGCCCGTCACTTCCAGCGCGAGAAAGGTCATGGTCATGGGACCGCCGACGATTGCGACCGCCATCGAACTCATGCCGATCACCGCATAGACCTGCGGCTCCAGCGCAAGCGGCGACATCATGCCGATCACGGCAGCAAAAAGCTTGCCGGTCAATGCGCCCAGAAACAGCGAGGCGAAGAACAGGCCACCGCGAAAGCCTGAACCGATAGTCACCGCCGATGCGAGCGACTTGCTGAAGATCAGCAGAAGAAGGATCGGAATGGTCAGTTCGGCGTGAAGATCAAGATGCAGCGCTCCATGGCCTGAAGCCAGAACCTGCGGCGTAGCGAATGCGATTATGCCGACAAGGACGCCGCCAAGTGCCGGTGCCAGCACGGTCGGAATGGTACTTTTGCGCGCGGCCTGCTCGATGAAGGTCACGCCGCGCATGATGAGAATGGCAATGCCCGCTGCGAAGAAACCCAACACCAGCGCCGGCACGTAGTCGCGCGCCGTAACCCCATCGATAGCGCCGATCTGTATGATGAAGGGCGCGCCGCCGATTGCCTGCGTGACGAGCGCGCTGACGATGGCCGAAACGACCACAGGCGCAAGGGTTGCAATGGAATAAACCCCGATAATGAGTTCAAATGCATAGAAGGACCCTGTCAGCGGCGCATTGAAGGCGCTGGCGATTGCTGCAGCCGCCCCGCAGCCGACAAGCGTGCGCAGATCAGCGCGGCGAAGTTTCAATGCGCGACCGATCCGCGAGGCAAAACCGCTGGTAAGCTGCGTATAGGCCGCTTCGAGGCCGACCGATAAACCGAACCCGTTGGCGATGAGATTCTGTCCGACCAGAATGAAACTGTCGGTCAGCGAAAGATGGCCGCCATGCAACGCATTGGCTTCGATGGGATCGACTATGGGCCTTTTGCGCCAGCGCGCCAGAACCCAGATGACGATCCCCATCAATATGCCGCCTGCCAGCGGTGCGATGAAGGCGGTGGAGGGAAGCTGCAAGGCGGAGCTGAGCCTTTCGCCTTCGCCCAGACTGAACAGTGCCTGATGCATCCATTGCGATATGCTGCCAATAGCGGCAACGACGAAGGCTGAAATAATGCCGATGGCGGCGCCTGCGATGACAAGACCGAACTCGCTTCCGCGTACGAGTGCGCGCATGCGGAACGGCACGAAAAGAACCCGTAAATATCGGTTATGCCGCAATTGGTTTATGTTCATTCTCAAATACCAGGCGGGTAATGCAAACAAGGGCGGCCTGCCGGACATTTCCCGAAGCAAACCAGTCTTGAGTAGATGATAGGCGAAAATAAATAACCAGCCCTTATCGTCGCAGCTGCCGCCTGAGTTTCCCCGAACTTAATTGACGGCTTTACGATGGCGCAAACAAAACTGTCAAAGCCTTGTCGGTTCATAAAGTCCCGCAAATGCGGGGCTTTGCGGGAGAGTTAAGAAAAAGTTTACAATTTCAATCACTTGGCGTTAACGGCATATTTACCCTGTCCAGTAACCATAGGGCCAAGTTTTTCGCGTCCACAGGTAATCGAGTATCCCATGTCCCTAGTACGTCTTGCACATGAGTTGCCTATTGAGGCCCCGCGTAATGCCTGGCTCGACTCCATCATCAAGGGTGATTGCGTTTCCGCACTGGAACGCCTTCCAGATCATTCCGTGGATGTCATCTTTGCCGACCCGCCCTATAATCTCCAGCTTGATGGCCAGTTGCACCGCCCGGACCAGTCAAAGGTCAATGCGGTTGACGATCATTGGGACCAGTTCGAGAGCTTTCAGGCTTATGATGCCTTCACCCGCGCCTGGCTGCTGGCCTGCCGCCGCGTTCTTAAGCCAAACGGCACCATCTGGGTCATCGGCTCCTACCACAATATTTTCCGCGTCGGTACGCAGCTTCAGGATCTGGGCTTCTGGATGCTCAACGACATTATCTGGCGCAAGACCAATCCGATGCCGAACTTCCGCGGCCG
Organism: Falsochrobactrum tianjinense; assembly: GCF_019100495.1. Taxonomy (GTDB): domain Bacteria; phylum Pseudomonadota; class Alphaproteobacteria; order Rhizobiales; family Rhizobiaceae; genus Brucella; species Brucella tianjinense. The sequence continues at coordinate 769,779 of NZ_JAHRVA010000001.1, forward strand.
TCGTTTCCAGAATGCGCATGAAACGCTGATCTGGGCCTCGCGCGATCAGAAGGGCAAGGGCTATACCTTCAACTATGAAGCGATGAAAGCTGCTAATGATGATGTGCAGATGCGCTCGGACTGGCTGTTTCCGATCTGCACCGGCTCCGAGCGTCTGAAAGATGACAATGGCGACAAGGTGCACCCGACCCAGAAGCCCGAAGCGTTGCTCGCCCGCATCATGATGGCCTCAAGCAAGCCCGGTGATATCATTCTCGATCCATTCTTTGGCTCCGGCACTACCGGCGCGGTGGCAAAGCGCCTCGGACGCCACTTCGTCGGCATCGAGCGCGAGCAGGATTATATCGACGCGGCGACCGCACGTATCGAAGTAGTTGAGCCGCTCGGCAAGGCCGAACTCACGGTGATGACGGGAAAGCGGGCCGAACCGCGTGTGGCCTTCACCTCCATCATGGAAGCCGGTCTTCTGCGTCCTGGTACCGTTCTTAGCGATGCGCGCCGCCGTTTTGCTGCCATTGTTCGCGCCGATGGTACGTTGACGGCGAACGGCGAAGCCGGTTCGATCCATCGCATGGGTGCGAAGGTTCAGGGGTTCGACGCCTGCAATGGCTGGACTTTCTGGCACTTTGAAGAAAACGGCGTTTTGAAGCCGATTGATGATCTGCGCACGATCATCCGGGACCAGATGGCGGCTGCGGGCGCCTGACCAGAGATTTCAATCGGACGGCCTCCAGCACAGTCTGATATCGAGGCGCTCGAATCGTCAGGTTCGAGCGCCTTTTTGTCAGTGGCGTTTGGCCTGCTGCTTGAACGCACCTGGGATAGCTGCCGTGATCGCCTTTTTCATGACGGTTGGCAGGGCTTCGCCGCCAAGCTCTTCAGGAGCGGACCACCAGCCGTCTTCCGCCGTATGCCGGGCGATATTGCGGGCTGAATAGACCGAAAGCCGCAATTCAAAATGCGTAAAAACATGGGTGATCACGCCTGACGCCACCCAGCCGGCTGGGAATGGTGCGGCTTCGATGCTCGCATCGCCGTCGATCCGCGCGGTCCAGCCGCTGCCGGGAACTTCCGTCATGCCTGCCAGCAGTCCTTCGCCCTTGCGCTTGCGCAGCAGGATCGAACCGTCATCAGCGATGGCGATAAAGGCAGCACCCGTGCGGACGGGTTTTTGCGCCTTGGGAGCCTTGCGCGGAAACTGTTCCGGATCGTGCTCGCCCAGCGCCTTGCAACCCTCATTGATGGGGCAGATCGCACAGGCTGGCCGGCGCGGCGTACAGATCGTCGCCCCCAGATCCATCATGGCCTGCGCGAAATCTCCGGGCCGCGCGGGTGGCGTCATATCGCCCATCAATGCGCGTATCTGCGTCTTGGCCGCAGGCAAAGGCGTGTCGATTGCAAAGAGCCGCGAAATGACGCGCTCCACATTGCCGTCAACCACCGCAGCCGGTTCGCCGAATGCGATTGCCGCGATTGCCGCCGACGTATAATCGCCGATGCCCGGCAATTCTTTCAGCGCGGCGGTGCTGGCGGGAAACTTGCCACTATATTGCGTGGCGACGAGGTCCGCGCATTTCTTGAGATTGCGCGCGCGCGAATAATAGCCAAGTCCCGCCCATGCGCGCAGAATATCGTCTTCGCTGGCTTTCGCCATCGCCTCTATGTCAGGCCAGCGTTCCACGAAAGCGGTGAAATAGGATTTGACGGCCTCGACGGTGGTCTGCTGCAACATGATTTCCGACAGCCAAACCCGATAGGGATCGGGTTTGGCACCGCGCATTTGCTCGGTTGGCGTGACGCGCCACGGCAATATGCGATGGTGACGATCATACCATGCAAGCAGCTTGTCTGTTCGGTCGAATGAGGGGCTGGTCAGCATAAGAACATATGATTTAAGTTATGGGCAATCATTTGAATCTTGATTAAAGACCTTCCTTTAGAATTGATACAGATAATAAAGTGCATTGTCGGTCATATCATTATCGATCATGTGGTGCGCATACGAAAGAAGAGAGCCATTGGATAATTCCATCCCGGTCTATGCAATCAATCTTGAACGCTCGCGGGACCGGTGGGAGAGCCTGAAGGCCAGCGCAGATCAATACTCTGTCGATCTGCGCCGCGTGGAAGCGGTCGAGGGCAAGCTGCTCGACAGGGACGTGTTGGCTGATTTCGACGAAGCAGGCTTTCGCCGCTGGCATGGAAAGATACCGTTGCCCGCTGAAATCGGCTGCTATTTTAGCCATATCAGGGCACTCGAAATCATTGCTGCTGCACCGGAACCTTATGCGGTTATTGTCGAGGATGACGTCCGCTTCACGTCCGCTTTCGCACCCTTTATTGCCAAAGCGACGCAATTGCACGGGTGGGATGTGATAAAACTCGTCAATCATCGCACCCCGGCATTCCGCAGTTTTCAAAAGGTTGATGAAAAATTTTCTATCGGTCGTTGCCTGCATGGCCCTCTGGGCAGTGCGGCTGCCTATCTCGTATCGCGGGAAGGCGCGCAAAAATTGCTGGATGCAATCCGGGTCATGTCTTTGCCTTACGATGTGGAGCTGGAGCGCGGTTGGGCAGGACAGTACGAAATATTCACCACGGACAAGCCTGTATTGACCCTGTCAGGTGCGTCCATTTCGACCATTGCGCAGGGCAGGGGTGTTTATGCCAAAACCCGGTTGCCAGCCTATAAGAGGCTTGGCACGCTTTTGTTTCGGGCAACCGACTATATACGGCGAATCGCTTATGCATTGAGAATGACGCGCTTGGGAGAGGTCAGGGGTTGAGCTTTTTAAAGAAATCATTCCTCGTTCGCCGCAGAGTAGACACCTGGGCGCTGGGCGTCGCATCGGCGGCTATGCCCATCCGCTTCGGCCTGGGTCCGCTCCTGCTTTTTCTGTTTTCCTGCATCGGCATCTATCTCTCCTGCGGACGGCACGCGACGGCGCGATTGTTTGCCAGGAAATTCTATATTTTCATCCTGCTTTATGCGGCCTGGTCGCTGGGCCTGATCCTGTTTCGTGGTGAGCCGCTAAGTGACAATCGCCAGATTGGCTATGCGCTGCTGATTGCAGTATTTGCCTTTGCGGCTCCCGGCATGGTTCTGGTGCGTGACCCGCTTCGCGCCTATGTGGTGGGTGCGCGCGTCGGCACCATACTCGCGGTATTGGCTGCTTTTTATCTCGCCGTCATCCATGGCGGGCGCATCGGGGTTGGCGGTAATCAGGCGGTTTTTGCCTTCGTCGCAGGTGTTGCCGCCATCTCGGCCTCAATCCCGCTGCACAAGGCGCCACGCTATCTTGCCAATGGTCCGCACTGGATGGTGCTGGGATTGGCGGCGGTGTTGGCGTCCGAAACCCGCGCGGTCATTGTCGTCCTGCCGATATTCGCGGCAGTCGAGATAATCTTTTTCCTCAGACGTTTCAGCATCCGGCAACAGGGCGCAGCCTATGCGGCGCTGGCGGCAGCATTGGCCGCTTTGATCATTGTCGGCCCGGTGGGCGACATTCTTTCCAAGCGCTTTGCCGGCATGGTCGAATATTACGACAGCGGCGATAGTTCCAAATGGGAAGACAAGGCATCCGCCGATATTCGCGGGGTCATGTGGGAGAGCGCCGTAAAAATCATTGTCCAGCATCCGGTCACAGGCGTCGGCGCTTATTCAAAAATGGATTTGGTCAGGCAGCAGGCGGGAGATCAGGCACGATTGCTGGAAGGGTTCCGCCACGTCCACAACACCATTCTGGATGAGTTGCTCAATGACGGGATTATCGGGCTTGTCCTGATGCTGACGGCTTTTCTTTCTCTCTTTGCCCATATTTGGCGCTTTTCGGAGAGTTGGGGAATGCGTCGCGCTTTGATCTATTTTTTCGTCATATCGACAAGTTACGGCATGTTGCATAATCCGCTTCTGCATGAAGTGACGATTGCATCGGTCATGTTCTTTCTGGCAGCATTGAACGCGGCCTGTTCGCGCCGGATCATGGCCGCACGCCGGGCCGGTCTTTCCAGCTATTTTCGCGTGAAACGAGCATTATGAAAGCAATAGTGACAGGTGCCGCCGGTTTCATCGGCTTTCATACAGCCTTGCAGCTTCTCGATGAGGGCTGGCAGGCCGTCGGTATCGACGATCTCAATGCCTATTATCCGGTGGAACTCAAGCAGGCGCGGCTTGCCATCTTGCAGGCGCGACAGGGATTCCGCTTCGCAAAGGCCAACATTGCCGAGGTCGCAGCTTTCGAGGCGGCAATAGGCGCGGATCGTGATGCGGATATCATCGTCCATCTCGCAGCGCAGGCGGGTGTGCGCTATTCCATCGAAAATCCTGCCGCCTATATCTCCTCCAATGTCATGGGGCAGGTGACGGTTTTCGAGACAGCGCTGAAACTCGAAAAGCGCCCGCCGGTAGTTTATGCCAGCTCGTCTTCCGTCTATGGCGCGAACGAAAAGATACCCTTTAGCGAAAATGATCCCGTAGATCATCCGGTTTCGGTCTATGCCGCGACCAAGCGCTCCGGCGAATTGCTGGCTTTTTCCTATCGCCATGTGCATGGGCTGCATTCCACCGGCCTGCGCTTCTTCACCGTCTACGGCCCCTTCGGACGGCCCGATATGGCACCGTGGCTGTTCACATCGGCCATTCTCAAGGGCGAGCCGATCCGCGTTTTCAACAACGGCCAGATGCAGCGCGATTTCACCTTTATTGACGATATCGTCAGCGGTGTCGTCGGGGCGGCAGGGCGTATTCTGGCACAGCCTGAAGCAACCGCGCCCATTTATAATCTGGGCAATAACCGGCCTGTCATGCTCAATGATTTCATCGGCGCGATTGAAAAGGCGACCGGCAAAGAGGCAATACGCAGGCTGGAGCCGATGCCGGCCGCCGATGTGCCGCGCACTTATGCCGATATAGATCTTGCCGCGCGCGACCTTGGTTTCAGCCCCAAAATTACACTTGACGAAGGTATTCCTTTGTTTGTCGAGTGGTTTCGCTTCTATAATGGAGCGCGATGAGGGAACCGAAATCCAAACGGGGCTTTCGCCCGCTGGCGGATATGGCGTCGGGTCTGGTCGATCCGATGTTGCAAAAACGCGCCGGTATCAATCTTTCACTGCTGCAATCATGGGAAGATATCGTCGGCCCCGCGATTGGCGCTTCGTCGCGCCCCTTGCGCATTCTCTGGCCGCGCCGCCTGCATGAGGATGACCCGTTCAGTCCCGCGACGCTGATTGTCGCCTGCGAGGGGTTTGCCGCCTTGCAGATTCAGCATGAGACCGGTGAGATCATCAGCCGGGTCAACGGATTTCTGGGTTTTTCAGCCATTGGACGCATTCGCATCGAGCAGAAGCCGCCAATATTGCCCGGCAAGCCACGCGCAAAGCGGCTCGCGGCTCTGGCTCCGTCCGAAGAACGGCGGATCGACAAGGCCACGGATGGCATCGAAGACGATGCTCTGCGTGCCGCGCTGGCGCGGCTTGGCAAGAATATACTCGCTGAGAAGCGCACCACGAAGAAGTGACTGTTTTTGAGTGATAAATCGCTGTAATCGGACACAAAGCGCGCTGCTTGCCATAAATTTGATGTAAGTTTGGTGCTGTGCTGAAATTCATGTGAACGGGGTGGGCTGGTGAATGCATCTGCGTCGCATTAGATTACAACAAGAAGTCAACATTGAAACAGGACTGGATGATTCGTATGGCTGCAACGCTTAATCGCAGACACGTCATTTCTCTCGCGGGCGCTGCCGCCGCGGGAGTGGCTTTTGCCGGAAATGCCCACGCGCAGTCGCGCGATGCCGAGGGAACTGTCGATGCGGCCAAGGTCGCGGAACCAGGCAAGCTCAAGGACATGGTCTATGGCAATGCCGATGCGCCGGTCACGATCGTCGAATATGCCTCGCTAACCTGTTCGCATTGCGCCGATTTCACGGTTAATACTTTCCCCACGATCAAGGAAAAATATATCGACACGGGTAAGGCGCGGCTGATTTTCCGCGAGTTTCCGTTCGATCCGCGCGCAACCGCTGCCTTCATGCTGGCGCGCTGCGCACCGGAAGAGCGTTATTTCCCCATGATCGAAGTCTTTTTCAAACAGCAGCAACAATGGGCAACAGCGCAGGATGGTGAAGCCGCACTGCTACAAATTGCAAAACTTGCAGGTTTTACACAGGAGTCGTTCAAGGCTTGCTTGACGAACCAGCAACTTCTCGATGATGTGAGAGCGACGATGGACCGCGGATCGAAGGATTTCGGCGTAAATGCGACGCCGACATTCTTCATTAACGGAAAAAAATACGCTGGAGCCCTTTCGGTTGACGAAATGTCGGCAATCATCGACAACCTGCTCTAGGCCGCCTTTCGGCATGAAAAGCGGACGCTTCACTGCGTCCGCTTTTTGCGTTGCTGGAGGAGTGTGCTGATGCGCTTTTCCAGACTGCGCCTTGTTGGTTTCAAATCCTTTGTCGAGCCGATGGAGTTCGTCATCGAAGGCGGACTGACTGGCGTCGTGGGGCCGAATGGTTGCGGCAAGTCCAATCTTGTTGAAGCGCTGCGCTGGGTGATGGGTGAAAACTCATACAAGAACATGCGCGCCTCCGGCATGGACGATGTGATCTTTTCCGGCTCTGCCACGCGACCCGCGCGCAATATGGCGGAAGTTACTCTTTTCCTCGATAATTCCGACCGCAACGCCCCCGCCGCCTATAATGACACCGATGAATTGCAGGTGTCGCGTCGCATCGAGCGTGAATCCGGTTCAGTCTATCGCATCAATGGCAAGGAAGCCCGGGCCAAGGACGTGCAGCTTCTGTTTGCTGACCAGTCTACGGGCGCGCGTTCTCCGTCCATGGTCGGGCAGGGACGTATTGGCGAGCTTATTCAGGCCAAGCCGCAGGCGCGGCGCGCGTTGCTGGAAGAGGCGGCGGGCATTTCCGGCCTGCATAGCCGTCGTCATGAGGCGGAATTGCGCCTGCGTGCTGCCGAAGCCAATCTCGAACGCCTTGAAGATGTAGTGGGCGAACTGGGAAGCCAGATTGAAAGCCTCAAGCGGCAGGCGCGGCAGGCCAATCGCTTTAAGGGGTTGTCCGCCGATATTCGCCGCACGGAAGCAGCCCTTTTGCATTTGCGCTGGGTACAGGCCAAGGCGCAGGAGGGCGAAGCGCAGAGCGCACTGGCGCAGGCGACCTCCGCTGTCGGCGGCATGGCGCAGGCACAAATGAACGCTGCCCGCGACCAGGCTGTCGGCGCGCAGCAGTTGCCGCAACTGCGCGAGGCGGAAGCCAAGGCCGCCGCTGCTTTGCATCACATTTCCATCACCCGCACACAGCTTGATGAGGAAGACGAGCGCATCCGTGCGCGCCGCGCCGAGCTGATGAAGCGGCTCGAACAGCTGACCGCCGACATTGCGCGCGAAGAACAGATGCTGGGTGAGAACGCCGATATTCTGGCGCGCCTTGACGATGAAGAGCAGGAACTGATCGCGGCCAATGAGGCATCGGGCGAGCGTGACGAGGAAATCCGCGCCCTGTTTGAGGAAGCCGAAATCCGTCTGGCCGACAGCGAAAGCGCGCTGGCGCGGGTGACGGCAGAACGCGCGGAAGCCGCCGCCGAGCGGGTGCAGATCGAACGCGCGCTCAAGGAAACGCAGGATCGGCGCGATCGCCTGACCAGCCAGATGCACAATATCGAGCGTGATATTGCATCGGTCACGGAGCAGATCGGTGGCCTGTTCGACCCCGCCGAAAAGCGCCTTGCAGTCGATGCCGCGACAGAAACGCTGGCAGCTTGCGAAGAAGCCGTGATCACGGCGGAAGAACTGGTGGGTGCTGCGCGTGAAGCCGAGACGGCAAGCCGCCAGCCCCTCAATGATGCGCGCACCGAACTTAATCGCATCGAGACTGAAGCGCAGACATTGGCACGCATTCTTAATGCGGGCGAGGCTGGGCAGTTTTCGCCTGTGGTCGAGGAATTGCGGGTTGAAAAGGGTTATGAGATAGCCCTTGGCGCGGCGCTTGGTGAAGATCTCGATGCGGCCAGCGACGATCAGGCTCCGGTTTACTGGACTTATAATCCAGCCCTTGAAAGCGATCCGGCTTTGCCAGCGGGTGCAACCCCGCTCGACCGGCTGGTCGATGGGCCGCAACAATTGCGGCGCAGGCTGGCGCAGGTCGGTGTGGTGTCCGAGAGTGACGGCAAGTTCTTGCAGGCCGCTTTACATCCCGGCCAGCGGCTGGTGAGCAAGGCTGGCGCATTGTGGCGTTGGGACGGTTATACGGCCAGCGCGGATGCACCGACCCCGGCAGCCCAGAGACTGGCGCAGAAGAACCGCCTTGCCGAACTCGAACAGGAAGCAGTTTCTGCCCAAAAGCGCGTGCAAGATGCCGAACAGATGGTAGCGCGGGGCGAAATGGCGGTCCGCGAAGCGGTCGAGCAAGAGCGCGTCACCCGCGACGCATGGCGCACCAACCAGCGCAGCCTCGATGAGGCGCGTGAAGCGCTGGCGGTTGCAGAACGCGCGGCTGGAGAACTTGCGACCAGGCGTTCGGCGTTGGATGAAGCCAAAGCCCGGCTTGAAGAAAATCTGGAGGAAGCGCAGATCCAGGCTGTCGTGGCCGAAGATCATCTCGGCGAAATGCCGGATATGGAAGCAATTGCTCAGCGTCTTTCAGCACTGACCAATGAAGTTATGGCCGACCGCACGGCGCTGGCGGAAGCGCGCGCTGCCTATGAAGGGTTGCGCCGCGAGGCGGATGCGCGAAAGCGTCGTCTGGAAATGATTGCGATCGAACGCCGCAACTGGATTTCGCGCGCAGAAAATGCCGACCGTCAGATTGCAGCGCTTAATGATCGGCGCGTTGAGGCGGCGGATGAGGCGGAAAATCTGGCAGAAGCGCCCGATGAAATTGAAAATCGCCGTCGCGCGCTGTTGAACGAGCTTTCGCAGGCAGAAGCTCGCCGCAAGGAAGCGGCAGACATTCTGGCTCAGGCTGAAACGGCTCAGAGCGAACTCGACAAGGCTGCGACGCTTGCTATCCAGCAGCTCGCCGCCAGCCGCGAACAGCGCGCACGCGCCGAAGAGCGCCTGAATGCGGCCGAGGAACGGCGCAAGGATGCGCAAGCGCGCATTGCCGAAGCACTCAATTGCGCTCCGCATGAAGCGATCAGGCATACCGGCCTCAAGCCGGAAGACCGTTTGCCTGATCCGGATCAACTGGAACGCCAGCTTGAGCGGCTCAAGATCGAGCGCGAACGGCTTGGCGCGGTCAATCTGCGTGCAGAAGAAGAAAGCCAGGAGCTTTCCGGTCGCCTTGATGCGATCATCTCCGAACGCGAGGATATAATCGAGGCGATCAAGAAGCTGCGCCAGGCCATCCAGAGCCTGAACCGGGAAGGGCGCGAGCGCTTGCTTGCGGCCTTCGATGTGGTCAATGCGCAGTTTCAGCGCCTGTTCACGCATCTGTTCGGCGGCGGCACTGCGGAATTGCAGCTTATCGAAAGTGACGATCCGCTGGATGCGGGGCTTGAAATTCTCGCCCGCCCTCCCGGTAAGAAGCCGCAGACCATGACGCTGCTTTCGGGTGGCGAACAGGCGCTGACCGCCATGGCGCTGATCTTCGCCGTCTTCCTGACCAATCCTGCGCCGATCTGCGTGCTCGATGAAGTGGACGCGCCGCTCGACGACCATAATGTTGAGCGCTATTGCAACCTGATGGACGAAATGGCTGCGACGACTGAAACGCGATTTGTGATCATCACCCACAATCCAATCACCATGGCCCGTATGGATCGCCTCTTCGGTGTGACCATGGGTGAACAGGGTGTGAGCCAGCTTGTCTCGGTGGATTTGCAAACGGCGGAAAGCTTGCGCGAAGCAAGCTGACCTGCACTTTTTAAGTTTAATTCTCGCTCCACACGGCCAATTCATTGCCTGCCGGATCGGTGAAATGAAAACGCCGCCCACCGGGAAAGGCAAAGATCGGCTTGATAATTTTGCCGCCAGCTTCCGTAACACTATCCAGTGCCGCTTCGAGTTGCGTCGCATAAAGGACGGGCAAGGGCTTGGACGCCGCCGAGGGTTCGGCATCGAAACCGCCGTCCAGACCTTCGGAAAAGGCGGAGTAAGTCGGGCCGTAATCGGTGAAGGACCAGCCGAAGGCGCGTGAATAGAAGCTCTTGACCGAGTCGAGAGAGCCATTGCCTGCTGGTATTTCCAGATAATCGAGCTTGCCGGTGGTGCGCATTATTGCCTCCTGATTGTTCGCTATTTGTTCTTATTCTTGCCGTATTTTCATATCGGAGTCAATCGTCGCGCACGCAGTCTTCCAGTCTAATCGATTCTATTGTCGCGCTCCCTCTTTTTTCGTTGGCATGGCGTGGGTTGATCGCATAAGCACGATGGCAGTTTACGCAAGCGCCTGTGGAGTGGCACTCGTGCCTGCGGATCGTAATCTGTGCGAGGAGGCCAGAATGGTGAAGTGGGTGTACTCATTCGGCGACGGTAAAGCGGAAGGTGCGGCGAGTGACCGCAATCTTCTGGGCGGCAAAGGGGCGAACCTGGCTGAAATGAGCAGCCTTGGCCTGCCGGTGCCCCCCGGATTTACGATCACGACCGAAGTTTGCACCACCTATTTCGACAATGAGCGCACCTATCCGGCGGAACTCGATGCGCAGGTGAAAACCGCGCTCGATGAGGTCGCGACGCTGACGGGACGTAATTTCGGCGATGCCGAAAAGCCGCTTCTGGTGTCGGTGCGTTCCGGCGCGCGCGCTTCCATGCCCGGCATGATGGATACGGTTCTGAACCTTGGTCTTAATGACGAGACGGTTCAGGCCATTGCGCGTGAGGCGGGCGACGAGCGTTTCGCCTATGACAGTTATCGCCGTTTCATCCAGATGTATTCCGATGTCGTTCTGGGCGTCGATCACGGCTTCTTCGAGGAAATCCTTGAAGACAAGAAGGCCGATCTGGGTATCGAGGTCGATACGGCGCTGAGCGCCGATGACTGGAAAGAGGTGATCGGGCTTTACAAGGCGAAGGTCGAGGAAGAACTGGGCGCGCCGTTCCCGCAGGACCCGCGTGAGCAGCTCTGGGGCGCCATTGGCGCGGTCTTCTCAAGCTGGATGAATGCCCGGGCGATTACCTATCGCCGCCTGCATAATATTCCGGCCGCATGGGGCACGGCGGTCAATGTGCAGGCCATGGTGTTCGGCAATATGGGCGAGACATCGGCCACCGGGGTTGCCTTCACGCGCAATCCCTCGACAGGCGAGAAGAAGCTTTACGGCGAATTCCTTGTCAATGCGCAAGGGGAAGATGTGGTGGCGGGCATCCGCACACCGCAGAACATCACCGAGGAAGCGCGCATTGCCGCGGGTTCCGACAAACCATCGCTGGAAAAGGTCATGCCGGAGGCTTTTGCCGAATTCCTGAAAGTCGCGGGCAGGCTGGAACAGCATTATAGCGACATGCAGGATCTCGAATTCACCATCGAGCGCGGCAAGCTCTGGATGCTGCAGACGCGCTCGGGCAAGCGCACCGCCAAGGCGGCGCTGAAAATGGCCGTGGAAATGGCGGCTGAAGGGCTGATCAGCGAAGAAGAGGCGGTGCTGCGCATCGACCCGGCGGCGCTCGACCAGCTTTTGCATCCGACTATCGACCCGCGGGCCGAGCGACAGGTGATCGGCATGGGCCTGCCTGCCTCGCCGGGGGCCGCAACGGGTGAAATCGTGTTCTCGTCCGAAGATGCGGAGCAGGCAAAAGCGGAAGGTCGCAAGGTCATCCTTGTGCGCATCGAAACCAGCCCGGAAGACATTCACGGCATGCATGCGGCTGAAGGCATTTTGACAACTCGCGGTGGCATGACCAGCCATGCGGCGGTCGTAGCGCGCGGCATGGGCAAACCCTGCGTTTCGGGCGCCGGATCGTTGCGTGTCGATTACCGCAACGGCACGATGCTGGCAGCAGGCCAGACTTTCAGGAAAGGCGATGTCATCACTGTCGATGGCGGCAGCGGGCAGGTGCTGAAAGGCTCTGTCGCCATGCTTCAGCCTGAGCTTTCGGGTGATTTTGGCCATCTGATGGAATGGGCGGACAAGACCCGCCGCATGAAGGTGCGCGCCAATGCCGAAACCCCGGCGGATGCCCGCACAGCGCGGTCGTTCGGGGCGGAAGGCATCGGCCTTTGCCGCACCGAGCATATGTTTTTCGAAGGCGAACGCATCGTGGCCATGCGCGAAATGATCCTTGCGGACAATGAAGAGGGTCGTCGCTCGGCGCTCGCCAAGCTCCTGCCGATGCAGCGATCGGACTTCAAGGAATTGTTCGAGATCATGAAGGGGCTTCCCGTCACGATCCGCCTGCTCGACCCGCCGCTGCATGAATTCCTGCCGCGCACGGATGAGGAAGTGGCAGAGGTCGCCGCATCCATGGGCGTGGATGCCTCCAGACTGCGGGAACGCGCCGATAGCCTGCATGAATTCAATCCGATGCTGGGCCATCGCGGCTGCCGTCTGGCGATATCCTATCCGGAAATCGCCGAAATGCAGGCGCGTGCCATTTTTGAGGCGGCTGTCGAGGCGGGCAAGGCAACCGGGGAGCCGGTGGTCCCGGAGGTTATGGTGCCGCTGGTCGGGCTGAAGGCGGAACTGGATTTCGTCAAGGCGCGTATCGATGCCGTGGCAAAGGAAGTCATGAGCGAGGCAGGCATCAGGATCGACTATATGGTCGGCACGATGATCGAGCTGCCGCGCGCGGCTCTCCGCGCTGCGGAGATTGCCGAAACGGCGGAATTCTTCTCGTTCGGCACCAACGATCTCACCCAGACCACCTTTGGCATCTCGCGCGACGATGCCGCCGGTTTCATCACCTCCTATCAGAGCCGTGGTGTAATCGAGCAGGACCCGTTCGTGTCTCTGGATATCGACGGGGTGGGCGAGCTGGTGCAGATTGCGGCGGAACGGGGTCGCAAGACGCGTGAAAAGCTCAAGCTGGGCATTTGCGGCGAGCATGGCGGCGACCCGTCGTCGATTGCTTTCTGCGAAAAAACCGGGCTGGACTACGTGTCCTGTTCGCCGTTCCGCGTGCCTATAGCACGTCTTGCGGCGGCGCAGGCGGCCATCAGGCAAAAATAACTGTTATAAAATTTAGCTTTGCCTCCGCTGAAGCCATATAATGGAGCTTGCAGCCGTTCAGGCCCCGTTGGATTTCTCCTCCGGAGACAAGATTTTCATGACTGCTGCATAGTTGCGGCCAAGGCTCTCGAATAAGGCGTTGTCCCCGGTTAGAGGGGCGACAGAAAGCGTGGTTCCATCATTGCGTAGCGTGACGAAGATGACCTGATCCTGCGGCTGTCCGGCAATGGCGATTGCGCCGATACGCTGCGCGTCTTTGGTGTCGAGAGCGGGCATATTGAAGAGTACTTCGCCGCCGATCCGTTCAGCGGCCTTGGCAAGGGCTGCGTCGAACCCTTCGGTCAGAACGTCAATGGCGCCGAGCGCAAACTCAAGTTCCACAGCTTCGAGCGACATGATTTCCGGTTCGGTATCAGTCGAGCCGGATGACGCTGATAAACAGCCATGATGAAGGGTGCGTTCCATACCGTCCTCTCCGACGAATCCGAAAAAAGCCCCCATATACGCAATCATGCCTTTCGTTAGAAGTTGCTGCAATAGGCTTTCTATTGATTTAGCTATATTTTTTCCGTTTCCTTCAAGCTGCATGAATTAGCAGGCGAAACAACGCCTGCATTCTTTTGCCGGGCCGGTGTCTCTGCTATGCATGGGCGCAATTGCACATATTGTCTGGAACGTCGTATGAGAAAGCTTCGCTATCAGCGCCGTCAATCGCGCTCAGCTATATGGGCGCTGCGTTTTGGCATGTTTTCAACGGTGCTTCTGGCACTCGGTTTTTTCATCCATCGCTTCTGGGTGCTGGAAACGCCGGATTTCGTGCTGGTGGCTGGCTTGAGCGGAGTTCTTGCGCTCCTTGCTTTGCTATGCGCGGTCAAGGGATTTCGCAATTTATGGATCAATGGCGACAAGGGTGGCGCACGATCGTTCTGGGGCGGCTTTCTTGCCTTTGTTGTGCTGTTGCCGCTTTGCATCGCGGGTGGCCTCTGGTACGGCTCGCCGCCGCTCTATGATCTGGCCACCGATTTCCAGGCGCCGCCGCAATTCCCGGCCCAGATGCCTGAACGCCTGCCGCGCATGAACTCGATCACGGCAGGTATGCAGAGCGAAATACTGGCGCAGATATCGGCTTATCCTGACGTTCTGGGGCGCCGGTATCAGGCAGCACCCGATCGCGTGGCGCAGGGTGTTGCAACCGCCCTGAAAGCCTTCGGCTGGACGCAGATCAGCCGGGACTCGCCTTCGGCGCAGCAGAATATGATCCGCTTTGCCGCCACCGCCCATAGTTTCATTCTTGGCCTGAAAAGCGACGTGGTTATCCGCCTGCTAGATGAAGGCGAGACAACCTATGTCGATATGCGTTCGCTGTCGCGCTACGGCAAGCGTGACATGGGACTGAACGCAGCCTTCATCACGCAATTTCTGGCGGAGCTTGAGGGCGAGGTGAACAAGGCTCCGCTCGATGTCGAATAATCATGCGGGTTGATAGATTCCGTCAAGCGAGGGGTTGCCGTCTGTGGTAATTTCGCCGCGCCCCGCAAGGTCTTCCAGATGGGCCAGAACCGACAGGGCCGCAGCACCATGCAGGCGCGGATCGGTTTCGCGATAGATGGCTCTGACCATATCGGGAATGGTGCGGTCGCCCTGCACGATACGTTCAAGAATTGCACGCTCGCGCATTTTGCGATGAGCGCGCAGTCCGCGCACGAAGGCGGTCGGCTTCGTCACCGGCCCACCATGACCGGGCAGATAGATATAGTCGTCGCGCAAGAGCAGCTTGTCCAGCGAAGCCATATAATCGCTCATTGCCCCGTCGGGCGGCGCAACGATGGATGTCGCCCATGCCATGACATGATCGGCGGAAAACAGCACGCCCGTATCTTCAAGCCCGAAAGCCATGTGGTTGGCGGCATGTCCGGGTGTATGAATGCCGCGTAATGTCCAGCCATCGCCATGAACTGCTTCGCCGTTGCCAAGCGCCAGATCGGGAACGAAGTCGGTATCGGCGCTGGCTTCCAGCATGTTGATTTCCCCTGCATGATAGGGGCGGGCGGGGCGGTGCGGTCCTTCGGCGACGCTCAGCGCGCCAAACTCGTCCTTGAGCCGCTTTGCGAGCGGCGAATGATCGCGATGGGTATGGCTGACGAAAATATGGCTGACGGGGCGACCCGCAATTGCCGCAAGAAGAGCCTGATAATGCGCTTCGTTTTCCGGGCCAGGATCTATGACGGCAAGCGTGTCGCGGCCCACAATATAGCTGTTGGTGCCATGAAACGTGAAAGCGCTTGGATTGTTGACAGTCAGGCGCAAAATATCTTTACCCAAGGCAACCGGCGTCCCATATGAGGGGACAAAGCTGCCGTCGAAATCAAGCGCCATGAAATACGGTCCAGTTCTCGTTGGTTCGATTGCCGAAACGGCATAAGCCTTATATAGTTGGGTTTCAAATGGATAATCTGGGCAGAGCATCGGAAACGCCCAGTTGAAGGAGCGAGACAGGAATGCGTTACGAAACCAAGTCGAAAGTTGCCACTGCATCACTTGCAGCCGAATATTTGCCTACGGGACAACTGGCGCGGGCTTTCTGGTTTGTTTCCCTTGCGCTCGTCGGCACTGCCGTCCTGACGATCTCGGCCAAGATCAAGGTCGATCTCGTCTATGTCAATGTGACGATGCAGACCTTCGCGCTCTTCGCAATCGCAGCACTTTACGGCTCCCGCCTCGCAGTCGCAACCGTCGCGCTCTACCTGCTCGAAGGCGCACTCGGCATGCCTGTCTTCACCGGAACGCCGGAAAAGGGCATCGGCCTTGCCTATATGGTCGGCCCGACGGGCGGCTATCTGCTGTCCTATCTCGCCGCGGCATGGATGGTTGGCCGCGCCGCCGACAAGGGTCTGGCGCGCAATCCGCTGGCATTGGGCGGCGTCATGCTGCTTGCCGAAGCGGTCGTGCTGGTCATGGGCGCAGGCTGGATGGCCTATCTCTTCGGTCTTGAAAAGGGCATTGCGTTCGGCTTCGGCATCTTCATCATCGGCGATCTGGTCAAGCTCGCTCTTGCCGCTTGCGGTGTTCCGGCTGTAATCGCGCTGTTCAAGCGCTGATTGCTGCGGCTCAGGCGATATTCTGGAAAGGCCGGATAATTCCGGCCTTTTTCATATCTTTGTTGAAACTGCTTCGTGGTTGACAAGCGGCATCGGGCAAAGTTTTGTTGTCCGGCAATCAATTTGCTTGGCGGGAGAACGAAGTGAGGGTTGAAACACTTGGCGTAGAGCCACTGACAAAAGCCGTTTTCGCGCCTTTCGGCGATGTGATCGAGGTCGCAGGCGCCGAGCGCCGCCTTATCAATAATGGCACGACCGAGCGTTTTCACGACTTGGCGCGCGTCGAAGCCGAGGGAACCGAGGCGCGTGTCCTCATCAATATCTTTCGCGGACAGCCCTTCGCTGCGCCCATCGACATCACCATGATGGAGCGGCATGCCTTCGGTTCGCAGGCTTTCATCCCCTTGCAGGGCAGGCCGTTTCTGGTCGTGGTGGCGGAGGATGCAGGAGGAAAGCCCGGCAAATTGCGCGCGTTTCTGGCGCATGGGGATCAGGGCGTCAATTACTGGCGCAATGTCTGGCATCATCCGCTCCTGTCACTGGAGCAGGCCAGCGATTTTCTGATTGTCGACCGTGCTGGCAAGGAAGACAATCTGGAGGAATATTTTTTCTCCGATTTCATCTATCGTATCGACGCCATTCCGGCTTTCTGAACAGCAAATCCAAGGACCATCATGGGCAAGCTCTCCACTCATGTTCTAGATACAGCTCATGGCAGTCCCGCTGCTGCGATGCGAATCGAACTTTATCGAATCGCTGCAAATGGCACGCCGGAACTGATCAAGCGCACCGTGACCAATCTGGACGGCCGCACCGATGCGCCGCTTCTTGAGGGCGGCGAAATGCGCAGCGGCACCTATGAACTGCAATTTCATGTGGCCGAATATTTTGAAGGCCGTGGCGCGGATCTCTCCAACCCGCCATTTCTCGATCTGGTTCCGATTCGTTTTGCGATTGCCGATGCGGACGGCCATTATCATGTGCCACTACTCGTAAGCCCGTGGGCCTATTCAACCTACCGCGGCAGCTGAACGAACTTATCCCCGCCTTTAAAACTGCGGGTAAGCTCCTCGTATTGTCAATGCGAGGAACTGTTCATGGACCAAACACCCAATCTAAAGCTTCCCTATATCCTGCCCAGCCAGGCGCAGAAGCACGTCACCCACAATGAAGCATTGCGGCTGCTTGATGCCGTGGTGCACTTGAGCGTCCGTTCGCGCATGCAGGCCGAAGCGCCCGAAACGCCCTTGGCGGGAGAACGTTATATCGTGGCATCTTCCGCCGTCGGGTCTTGGGGCGGTAAAGATCATCTGATTGCCTCTTACATTGATGGTGGGTGGTTGTTCGTGTCGCCCGCCAAAGGCTGGCTGGCCTATATCGAAGACGAAGCCGGACTGATGGTATTCAACGGTATAAACTGGGAAGGCACGGCCTCGGTGCCTGACAGCCTGTCGCTCTCACTGCTGGGTGTGCAGGCGACCGCTGACGCGATCAATCGTTTCGCGGTTTCGTCCGAGGCGAGCCTGTTCAACAATGCCGGTGCCGGTCATCAGGTGAAGGTCAACAAGCAGGCATCGACGGATACGGCCAGCCTGCTATTCCAGGCCAATTGGACCGGCCATGCGGAAATGGGATTGAATGGCGATAATAATTTCAGCATCAAGGTTGGCGATGATAGCGGCAATTGGCGCGAAGCCGTCAAGGTGGATCACGCCACGGGAAATGTTGCGGTCGGCTCGGTGTGGCCACAAACGCGATTGCATGTCGACGGCCCCATCCGTCCCGCATCCTATAGCGTGGCTGGCCTGCCATCGGCTGCGATGCATGGCGCGGGGGCTATGGTTTTTGTGACCGATGCCGGTACGGGTGCGCAAATGGTCTGTTCGGATGGCAGTGTCTGGAGGGACATGCGCGCCGGCGCAATTATCGCTTGAGCCGGTGAATTGTTTCCCGGCGGATTGGCTGGGAAATGTCGAGTTTTGTTGCCTGACAGGTTAAATGACTATGAAGCGAAAGTACGCTGCTTTCCAGTTGCGGCGGTAAAGTGTCTGCTTCGCGAATTTTCTTGGGAGAAAATCCGAAGCGTGACCTGAACGCCCGGACAAACTGCGTTCCATCGCGAAAACCGCAATGATAGGCGATTTCCTTGAAGGAAACCGGCTTGTCCTTCCTGCTGGTTAAGATCCGGTTTGCATGATCAAGCCGTCGGTCGCGGATAGCCTTGGCGACACCGCCATCGGCTTCCAGTGTGCGATAAAGGTGAGAGCGGGATACCCGGAAATGCTGCATGAGCGAATGCGGACCCATCAGCGGATTGGCTATATTGTCCTCTATATAGGCGAGAATGCGCGAGCGCATGGGCTGGCTGACCGGCAGGTTTTCGGGAAAACCTTCATTGTTGCCATGGATACCGCTGGCGAGCAGCAACAGGATTGCTTCCTTGGCCGCTTCAGCTTCCGCAATCGTCAGCTCGTTAATGGTGCAATTCACCTCTTTAAGGTATTTGGCAAGAAGGCGGGTGATAGCAGCCTTGGCTTTCAGAACAACGCCGTGCAGGTTGCATAACCCGACATGCTTTTCCAGTTCGTGCCGCGGCATCACCACCGTAATGCGCGAACCGGCCTCCACCTCGCTGGACACTACTTGCGACAGGTCGTGAATGAGGATGTCGCCGGGCCCGGCTCGGATGCTGGCGCCGTTAAAATTTCCCTGCATCCTGCCCGCTAGTATGAGCTGTAACATATAATGGTTAAAGTGGCTCCGGGCGATGATGCTCTTTGTGCGCTTGTAGGTTTGGCTGTTGAATGTGACCGAGCCGACAAGTACCGTACCGAGCATATGAAACCGCAAGGATCCATTAAGGCCTTGATTATCTTTATCATTTAGAGGGGATACTTCGTAGAGAAGTTTCAGTGCCTCGCGCCAGAAGCCGTCCCGGATTGTGGAATCCACCATGTCGGTTGACAGAAACACTTCGCTGGCGATGTCGGTTCTGTCATGGTTCAGCAATGCTCTCGACCTTTATTTATGTCCACCCTGTGCTTGAGTGTAGGTCGATGTTAATCCATTTTTGGGAATTACTGCAATAATAAACTCATATATATTGAGTTATCATATAGTATAAGTGATAATTTATTATTGATATTGTGTTCTTGCAAAGCGATAACGTAATTTAATTCTATTTAATAATTCTTATTTGTAATAATATTTATTTTTCACTCTTGTGGGTATGATAGTAAATGTTCATGGCGATTGAATCGCCATGAACTGTTTTCTTTGTGATGTGCTTTAATAGGGGCTGTCGACCTTGCCCATTTCGACATAGACAGTCTTGATCTGGCTGTAATGCGAGAGCGCCGCGATACCATTCTCGCGCCCGATGCCTGATTGCTTGTAACCGCCAAACGGTACTTCCACCGGCGTCAGATTATAGGCATTGATCCAGCAGGTGCCGGCCTTGATCTGTCCGATTACGCGATGGCCGCGTGCGAGATCGGCGGTGAACACGCCTGCGGCAAGGCCGAATTCCGTATCGTTGGCCCGTGTGATGACTTCCTCTTCGTTCGAAAATTCCAATACGCTCATCACGGGCCCGAAAATCTCTTCGCGCGCGATCGTCATCTCGTCGGTGACATCGGTAAAGACGGTAGGCTCGATGAAGAAGCCCTTATCGAAGCCTTGCAGTTTGGGGATGCCGCCGCCGCAGGCAAGCGTCGCGCCTTCCTTTTTGCCTTGCTCGATATAGGACAGAATCTTGTTGCGTTGCGCGGCATTTATCAGTGGACCCATCTGCGTGGCCTCATCCAGCGGATCGCCGATGCGGATGGCGCGCGTGCGCTCGATAAGGCGTTCCACAAACCGCTCGCGGATGGCTTTGTGCACGAAAACGCGCGTGCCGTTGGAGCAGACCTGTCCGGTCGAATAGAAATTGCCGAGCATCGCACCGCCGATGGCGCTTTCAAGATCCGCGTCATCGAAGATGATGATGGGCGATTTGCCGCCAAGCTCCATGGTGACATGTTTGAGGTGTTCGCCCGCCTGTGCCATGATGCGCTTGCCCGTCGGCACGGAGCCAGTGAGCGAAACCTTGGCTGTCAGGCGGTGATTGACGAGGGCTGCGCCGACTTCGCCAAAGCCCTGAACGACATTGAACAGCCCATCCGGCAGGCCCGCTTCCTGATAGGCTTCGGCAAGGGCCAGTGCGGAAAGGGGGGTGTTTTCGGAAGGCTTGAAGATGAAGGCATTGCCCATGGCGAGTGCCGGGGCGGATTTCCACGCGGCGATCTGGATCGGATAATTCCATGCGCCGATGCCCACGCAAATGCCCAGCGCCTCTCGGCGCGTATAGGCGAATGAGCCGCCCAGTTCCACGAATTCGCCGTTGAAACCGGAAATGATCCCGCCGAAGAACTCCAGCGCGTCGGCTGCCGAAGCCGCATCCGCGACCAGTGTTTCCTGTAATGCCTTGCCGGTATCGAGCGTTTCGATCTTCGAGAGCTTTTTGTTTTTCTCGCGCAGGATTTGCGCCGTGCGCCGCAGGATGCGGCCACGCTCGACGGGTTTGAGTGCTGCCCATTCGGCCTGTGCCTTCAGCGCTGCGACAAACGCACTTTCGATCACATCGGGCGTTGCCGTATGAAGCCTCGCGATTTCTTCGCCCGTTGCCGGATAGATGACGGGAAGCGGTTTACCGGCCTTGTCCTCCACATATGCGCCGCCGATAAAATGCGAGGCTTTCGGCTGTATTTTCATGTTCTTCTCCTCGATATTATCAGCGATCCGAAACCTGCCAGCGCGGATTGATCCACGGCTCCTGATTGGAACGCGGCAGCGGTGTGCGGCCAAGTATATGGTCTGCGGCTTTCTCGCCCGCCATGATCGACGGGCCATTGAGATTGCCGTTGGTGATGCGTGGGAAGATGGATGAATCCGCTACGCGCAATCCTTCGACACCAATCACGCGACACTCAGGATCAACCACTGCGAAGGGATCGTCAACCGCGCCCATCCGCGCAGTGCCGCAAGGATGAAAGGCGCTCTCCGCATGTGCGCGGATGAAACTGTCGATTTCCTCATCGGTTTGAACATCTGCACCCGGCTGGATTTCTGCGCCCCGATAGGGAGCGAAGGCGTCCTGTCCGAAGATTTCGCGCGTCAGCCGCACGCAATGGCGGAAATCGGCCCAGTCATCCTCATGCGACATGTAATTGAACAGGATGCGGGGTTTATCGTGCGGATTGGCCGAACGCAAGGATACGCTGCCGCGGGATTTCGAGCGCATCGGCCCGACATGGGCCTGAAAGCCATGCGATTGCGCCGCCGCCTTGCCGTCATAGCGTATGGCTGCGGGAAGGAAGTGATATTGAATATCGGGATATTCGACACCCGCTTTCGAGCGCACGAAAGCTGCCGATTCGAAATGATTGGTCGCGCCATGGCCCGATTTGAAGAACAGCCACTCCGCCCCGATCAGCGCCTTGGAGAACAGGTTGAGCTTGGAATAAAGCGTGATGGGCTGCGTGCATTCCTGCTGGATATAGACTTCCATATGGTCTTGAAGATTTTGCCCGACACCGGGACGGTCGGCAACTACCTCTATGCCGTGCTCGGCAAGATGGGCGGCGGGACCGATGCCTGAAAGCATGAGCAGCTTGGGCGAATTGATGGACGAGGCCGCAATAATGACTTCGCGCCGCGCGCGGATGGTGGAGAATGTGCGACCTGCTTCGATTTCCACGCCGACGGCGCGCTTGCCTTCCATCACGACCTTGCGGGCAAGCCCCCTGACCAACTGCACATTGGGGCGCTTGAGCGCGGGCTTGAGATAGGCATTGGCTGCCGACCAGCGACGTCCATTATAGATCGTCTGCTCCATCGGGCCGAAGCCTTCCTGCTTCGCGCCGTTATAGTCATCCGTAACTTCGAAGCCCGCCTCGCGTCCGGCGTCGATAAAGGCCTTGAACAGCGGATTGTCGCGACGTCCGCGCTGGATATGCATCGGCCCGTCAGTGCCGCGCCAGCCCTCCTGTCCGCCATGGGCATTTTCCATGCGTTTGAAATAGGGCAGCACATCGGCGAAGGCCCAGCCCTGCGCACCGCTTTCGGCCCAATGGTCATAATCGCGCGCATGGCCGCGCACATAAACCATGCCATTGATCGAGGATGACCCGCCCAACACCTTGCCGCGCGGCGTCACCAGGCTGCGTCCGCCAAGATGCGGTTCCGGCTCGGTCGCAAAGCCCCAGTCATAGGTCTCCATATTCATGGGCATGGAGAGGGCTGCGGGCATCTGGATCAGCGGGCCGATATCCGGACCGCCGAACTCGATGACGATCACCGAATGCTGCCCGTCTTCCGACAGGCGATAGGCCATGGCGGAACCGGCGGAGCCGGAGCCGATGATAATGAAATCCGCTTCCATATTATTTTTCCCCCGAAAGCTGCATGGCAATATATTCCTCCACCAGCGCGGTTGCGGATGCTGCATCCGGCGTGCCTGCGCCCAGCGCGTGGCGAATATAAAGCCCGTCGATCAGCGCTCCCGCGCCCTCGGCGATATGATTTGCCCGCTCCCGCCCGGTCAGTTGTGCAAGGGCGAACACCAGATTGGAATGAAGCCGCCGCGCATAGACGCGCAATAGCCGCCGTGTATCCTCCGATTGCTGCGCATGAACGTAGAAGGTCAGCCAGGCGGCAATGGTTTCCCGCGAGAATTGCGCTGCGGAAAAATTGACCGCGATGATCGCCGCAAGGCGCTCATGCGGCGTCTGCGCATGTCCGGTTGCTTTGTTGAGATCATTGCCCAATTCACGCAGCAAATGGCGCATGGTGGCGAGGATCAGCTTGTCCTTGCCGCCAAAATAGTGATGTGCGAGGGCGGGCGATACCCCCGCCTCGTGGGCGATCTGCGCAACTGTCACATCCAGCGAGCCGCGTTGGCCGATGGTGCGTATGGCGGCATCGATAAGCTCGCGCCGACGCTGGGGTTCCATTCCGATTTTTGGCATTTCCGTTCGTATCTCATGTTAATTGCTCGCTATTCTATTTTTGATTGACTGATCAATCAATAAAAATCTGACTCGGAAATCTTGCCCCGATTAATGGTTGCGGATCGGCTATGCTTTGTTCACATTGTTGGCCGCCATGCGGGCTGATGTGACGGCGAGTCGATGATCGAGGTGAGGCGATGGAAAGCAATCCGGTTCTGGTGGAAGTATTTCGCGGCCCGGTGGTGGAAAGCCGCCATCGTGGCGCAATCGCGGTTTATGATGGCGACGGGCGCAGGGTGTTTTCGCTTGGCGACATAGAGCGGTCGACTTTTCCGCGCTCGGCGGTCAAATCCATTCAGGCACTGCCATTGGTGGAAAGCGGTGCCGCCGATGCTTTCGGCTTCGACGATGCCGATCTCGCCATGGCCTGCGCGTCGCATTCCGGTGAAGAAGAGCATGTCGCGCGCGCCCAATCGATGCTGAAGAAGGCCGGGCTTGATGCATCGGTGCTTGAATGCGGCAGTCACTGGCCGTTCCAGCAGCCCGTACTCATCAAGCTGGCGCAAAGCGGAAAAACGCCGACGCCGCTGCACAATAATTGCTCTGGAAAACATGCGGGATTTCTAGCAACCTGCATGCATTGCGGCATGGAAACCAAGGGCTATGTCGCGCTTGGTTCTGATATTCAGGACATGGTGCGTGATGCGATGGTGGATGTGACCGGCGCGGTCCACGATATCGACCATTGCGGCACGGATGGCTGCTCGATACCCACCTACGCCATTCCGCTTTCGAATATTGCCCATGGCTTCGCCAGGATGGCGACAGGAACCGGGCTTGGTGAGAACCGCGCCAAGGCTGCGCAGCGCCTGATCCATGCTTGTATGACCGAGTCCTTTTATGTGGCGGGCACTAGACGCGCCTGCACTGAACTCATGCGCATGGCGCCGGGGCGGATTTTCGTCAAAACCGGCGCGGAGGGCGTCTTTTGCGGCGCGGTGCCGGAACTGGGCCTCGGCTTTGCGCTCAAATGCGATGACGGCGCAACACGCGCATCCGAAGCCATGGTGGCAAGCCTGCTTTCGCGCATGTTCCACAAGGATGCGGAACTATCGGCAAAGCTTGCAGCTTTCGCCAGCCCGGGAATGAAGAACTGGAACGGGATACCTTTTGGCAGCGTGGCCCCGGTAGAGGTGTTTCGCAATGCTGTCATAGGTTAGGGCAGCAGGCTTGCGCAAAGCCTGCCGCCAGCCTAGAATCGTTCTATGAGTAGAGCATTTACCAAGGAACAGGACGACGCGCCCGACGATCTGGGAGAGCGGCCGATCAGCCCGTTTCGCAACCTCGTCACGCGCAATGGCCTTTCCCTGATAGAAGATGAGCTTGCGCACCTTCAGCGCGAACTGGCGCAGGCCAATGTCGCAGGCGACCGTTCAGCCATTGCCCGCATCTCGCGTGATCTTCGTTACTGGGCTGCGCGGCGCGAGACGGCCGAACTTTCGGTGCCCGAGGCAGGCAGCGATGTCGTTCGCTTTGGCATGACAGTCGAGCTTGAGGACGAGGACGGCGAAACTCGTATCTGGACCATTGTCGGCGAAGACGAAGCCGATCCCTCGAAGGGCAAGATTTCTCATGCCGCGCCCGTTGCCATCATGCTTTTCGGCAAGCCGGTCGGTGATGTCGTGAAGATCAATGGCAAGCAATGGGAAATCGTGTCGGCGAAGATTTAGATCAGAGCCAGCCTTTTCCCCGAAAATAGACAAGTGGCAATATGGCGGACGCGATCATCAGGCCCAGCGCCATGGGGTAGCCCCAGGGCGAATTCAGTTCCGGCATGAAGGAAAAGTTCATGCCATAGATTGATGCGACCAGCGTTGGCGGCATGAAGCCCACGGCTGCGACCGAGAAAATCTTGATAATGGCGTTTTGTTCGACCGAAATCAGCCCGACGATAGTATCGAGCAGGAATGTCACTTTGTTGGACAGGAAATCCACGTAAGCGGTCAGCGACTGGGCGTCGCGTTCCAGCGATTTGATCCACGAACGCGTGTCCTTCTTTGTGGCGACAGGGCTGTTGATCGCCGAAAGGTAGACCAGCATGCGGCTTAGTCCCGCAAGGCTTTCGCGCACGCGCGACAGAAATGTTCCCTGTCCGCCGATCTGCGTGAGAATATGCCGGAAATCCTGCGTCGTCATGGGGCGGGCCTTGGGCTGGCGGCGGTAGATCGAATGCGACGCTGCATCGATCTTTCCGGCGGCCCCTTCCAGAATATCCGCAAGGCGGTTCGTTGTGGCCTCGGTGATGCCTAGCATGATGGCAAGTCCCGAACATTTGGCCGATATCAACCCGTTGCCCGGCTTCGTCGCCCGCAAAATATAAATGCTGACGGACTTGGGATCGGCATAGCGTACGGTGATGAGGCGAGTGCCGTGCAGGATAAAGGTCACGGGGGCCAGTTCCCTGTGGTCGAGATCGACCGCGTGAAGGATCGGCACGGTGAGATATTGCGCGCCGCCCTCCATATAGAAGCGGCTTGATTCCTCGATTTCCGTCATGTCTGCATGCGTGGGAATGGAGATACCCGTCCATGCTTCTACAATGTGGTCTTCATTGACGGCGGGTGCGAACAGATCGATCCAGATGACATTATCGGGCAATGGCTGGCCCGGCTCGATATCGACGCGTTGGAGATGGTCTCCTGTAAGGCAGTAAAGCGTAATCATGCGGCACCTGATGGCAAATCCCTGAAACTGTTTTCCAACATTGCGCGAAAATTGTTAACGGAATGCGGCGGCGCTTTCAAAGCTTTGCCGCGCCGTCGTCAATCTGCATTGACAGTATGAGCGCACGAAGGTTAATCATCCGATGATTTGGAGCATTGATGCGACGACCCGGACACAACTGGCGCCGCTATGTGCCGTTTTGTGGTTTCCCTAATCATAGAACCGGAAAGGTTGGTGGCCTTATGAGCCATACAAGCCCGATTTCTCTTGTCGACACAGAGAATGAAATGCAGGTGCAGCCGGAACCGCTCATCGACGCGGAAACGGACAGTGTACCGCCACCCAGCGCCCAGCGTCCGCCAAGCAAGGCTCTGCGCATCCTTCTGGGATTGAGCCTTGTGTTGATCGCTGCCAATCTGCGGCCCGTTTTTTCCAGCGTATCGGTGCTGCTGCCCGAAATTATCGAAGGCACGGGCATGTCATCGATGGCCGCAGGCGTGCTGACGACCTTGCCGGTTCTTTGCATGGGACTTTTTGCGCCTTTCGCGCCGCGACTGGCGCAGCGTTTCGGCGCGGAGCGCGTGCTGCTTTTTGTCGTGGCCGTTCTGACGGTGGGAATGCTGCTGCGCGGCTTCGATCATGTCGCGTGGCTTTTTCTCGGCGCAGGGCTGGCGGGAGCCGCGATTGCCATGGGCAATGTGCTTCTGCCCGGCGTGGTCAAGCGCGACTTTCCCAAGCAGGCGGCAATCATGACCGGCCTTTATACGATGGCATTATGCGCAGGCGCAGCCTCTGCTGCCGGATTTACCATCCCGATCAAGGATATGCTTGGCGGATCGTGGCGGCTGGCACTGGCGTTCTGGGCCATTCCGGCGGCGCTGGTTCTGGCTTTGTGGCTGCCGCAGGCCCTGCGGGCGAAGCACAATACGGCTCATTCGGGCTTTCGCGTGATCGGCTTGTGGAAAGACAGGCTCGCATGGCAGGTGACGCTGTTTATGGGGCTGCAATCCTCACTGGCCTATATCGTGTTTGGCTGGTTGGCGCCGATCCTGCGCGAAAGAGGACTAAGCGCTGCAACCGCTGGGGGGCTGGTCTCTTTCTCCATCATGGCTCAGGTGATTACCTGTCTGGCGATCCCCTCGATCGCCATCCGGCAGAAAAACCAAAGCGCAATCAATGTCATTCTGTGCGCCTGCGCGACATTGGCGCTTGCTGGCTTTCTCTATCTGCCAAGCTGGACGTTCTGGCCGCTGGCTATCGTGCAGGGCATCGGGCAGGGCGGACTCATTGCCGCTGCCATGATGGTGATCGTGTTGCGCGCGCCTGACTCTCATACGGCGGCGCATCTTTCCGGTATGGCCCAATGCGTGGGCTATGTCCTGGCAGCGATAGGCCCGCTGCTGGTAGGCATGATTCATAATGTGACGGAAAGCTTCGCAGCTTGCGGCATTCTGTTTGCGGTGCTGGGACTGTGCGCGGCAATCAACGGCTGGGGTGCCGGGCGAGCCCGTCATATCGATGTGCGAACCGAGACGGAAACGGCATAAGGCAAGCCCAAAGTCCGGCAGGTCCCGAACATCGGGGCCGGCCGGTTTCAGTACAGTTCAGATGAACTGGCCAAGGCCGGGAATGGCCCCGACAACCGCATCAACTGGTTCATCTCCTGCCTTTTCCTTGGCAAAGCGGATGGTTTCCCTGGCCACGCCGGAAATCTCGCCCATGCCCAGACCCGCCGACATCAATTGGGAACCAAGGCCCATCACGCCGCCCATGAGGCCGGAAAGAAGGCCGCCGCTCTTGACTTGGGACACGGCTTCTTCGGCACCCGGAATTGCGGCCAGCAATTCCTGCACCTTGTCGGCCGGACCTTCCTTTTGCAGAAATGCTAAAATCATGCCAACGGCCTTTTGCGCCGTTGCCGCATCGATGCCGACATTGGAGGTGATGCGGGCGATCAGTTCATCCATGAGACTCTCCCAAATAATCTTACGTTTACGTAATACGCATTCTCGCCACGACTTTGCAAGTTAAAGATGGCTTTGCCGTTGTAGCGGGAGCGTGCTGCGGTTATACCGTAAAAGGAGAAAATTTTAGGGAGCGACCTGCCTGATGACTGCCGATGACGCTATTTTCCTTGGCGCAAGCCGCAAGCCGGACGATTCCTACCAGCAGCCGGAATATCTGGCGCTCAAATATGGCAACCGGCACGGACTTGTCACCGGCGCGACGGGGACGGGCAAGACGGTGACATTGCAGGTTCTGGCAGAAAGCTTTTCCGCCGCTGGCGTCCCGGTTTTCTGCGCGGATATCAAGGGCGACCTTTCGGGTATTGCCGCGACAGGCATTCTCAATGACAACCTTTCAAAGCGCGCCGCCGAGATCAAGCTCGACCCTTATGAGATGCGCGCCGCGCCGGTCATTTTCTGGGATATTTTCGGCGAGCAGGGCCATCCGGTCCGCGCGACCATTTCAGAAATGGGGCCGCTATTGCTTTCCCGCCTCATGAATCTCACCGAGGCGCAGGAAGGTGTGCTCAACGTAGCTTTCCGTCTGGCCGACGAAGAAGGTCTGCTGCTGCTCGATCTCAAGGATTTGCAGTCGATCCTCACGGAAATGGCGGAACGTTCCTCCGAATTGTCGGCCAAATACGGCAATGTCAACAAAGCTTCCGTGGGCGCGATCCAGCGCTCCCTGCTTGTGCTCGACCAGCAGGGTGCTTCGAATTTTTTCGGCGAGCCAGCGCTGCGTATTGCGGACCTCATGCGTACGACGACGGACGGGCGCGGCGTGATCAGTGTGCTCGCCGCCGACAAGCTGATGATGAGCCCGCGTCTTTACTCGACCTTCCTGCTCTGGCTGATGTCCGAGCTGTTCGAGGAATTGCCGGAAATTGGCGATCCCGACAAGCCGAGGCTGGTATTCTTTTTCGATGAAGCGCATCTGTTGTTCGACGAAGCGCCAAAAGCCCTTATCGACCGTGTCGAGCAGGTGGTGCGGCTGATTCGCTCGAAAGGCGTGGGTGTCTACTTCGTCACACAGAATCCGCTCGATGTGCCCGAAAGCGTGCTGGCGCAGCTTGGCAACCGGGTGCAGCACGCGCTTCGCGCCTATACGCCGCGCGAAACCAACGCGGTGAAAACTGCCGCAGATACATTCCGTCCGAATCCCGATTTCAATACATTTAAGGCGATCACCAATCTGGCGACCGGCGAGGCGCTGGTTTCGACCTTGCAGGCTAAGGGCGTGCCGTCCGTCGTACAGCGCACATTGATTCGCCCGCCATCGTCGCGCATCGGCCCGTTGACGCCGGACGAGCGCGCGAAAATCATCGCGGCAAGCCCGATATCGGGGCAATATGATCAGTCGGTTGACCGTGATTCTGCATTCGAGATGCTGGCTAGAAAAGCGCAGGCTGCTGCCCAGGCGCAGCAAAAGGGCAAGGAAGCCGAAGCGGAATCCAGCGAGGGTGGCGGCGGCATTTTCGGCGATCTTGTCGGAACAGCGCTTGGCACGGGCCGCCGCTCAGGGCGTCAGACGGTTGCGGAAGCCGCAATGAAATCGGTGGTGCGCTCGGTCGGCAGTTCGCTTGGCCGCGCTTTGGTGCGCGGTATTCTCGGCAGCTTCAAGCGCTAAGCAAGGCAATAGGGAGTGGGTGCTTCTCATAGGGGTTAATTTTTCAGAATTTGCCACTCTAGGTTGATATGATCCTCCTGATTACAAAAAACGAGCATAGTTTTTTTGCCTTGGCAGGCTGTTATTTTTGTCGGGTGTTCTCAGCGGGAGATTTCGCTACTTGTTGTCCGATGTAAATCGGAGGCTGAGCACCATGCCGTTATCCCAGGGTCTTCTTTCGCAGATCGCCCGCGATGCTCTTTGGGTTAGTGAAGATGTAGCCACCGATGGTGCGGAGCTGCCGCTGCAGATTGGTTGTGTTGTGGCACAAACCGGTGAAAGGGGGGTACAAAGTATCGCGGCCAGAGAAGTGGAACGTAACGCGATGGAACTTGCCCAACCATCCCCAAAACTGTCGACACATATCGCTCAATTGGCAGACAACGCAGTGAACCGGCATATCCAGCAAATCAACGCCGATAACGCTAAATGGGGCATCAATCTCTCAGAAGAAGAATCTCTCATTCAATCTCATTTTCGACGAGGCTTGTGCGGTGAAAGCTGTGATGCGGTTTTGTCATCTCTTCAAGACACCTCACTGCATGGAAGGGTCCAGAAGATCAACGCCGGATACAGAGGAGAAGTGCATTTTTTCTTGCAGAGTCCCGATGGTGAAATTTTCATCGAGCCAACGTGGAAGCAGATTGTGGTATCGCGTAGTGAAGAACAAACAAATCCAACGGAGATCGCGAATAAATTGAATAGTTTTCCGGACGTATTTGTTGGAAGTAAAAGTCAGTTTTCCAAGCAAGTTGCTAATTCTTGTGCGACGCTTAACAAGCATCACCTCATCTCAGAGGTGCTGAATTATTGGGGCATAAATCAGGATGGCCGGTTCATATAATATTCTTCATTCGGCGCGCTTTAACACCAAGGCGCTGAGATGCTAACGCATCACGCCCTGAAAATGCTCAATCGCCGCACAGACTTAACCAAAACCCAATGAGTTTCTTTCATCAAGCTTTGGTATAAGTTGGCGACTATGGCAGTTTCGCCTGCTCCCTTATCCCTATCACATGACCAGAATAGGCGACTTCGGCGGAACGCGATTGTAAAGATCCATGACGTCCTGATTGAGCATGCGCACGCAGCCCGATGAAACGGCCTTGCCGATGGTCCACCATTCGGGATTGCCGTGCAGGCGATAGATCGTGTCCTTGCCATCCTTGAAGATATAGAGCGCGCGGGCGCCAAGCGGGTTCTTGAGGCCCGGATCCATGCCGCCATTGCGCGCGCTGTAGGGCTCCAGTTCCGGCTGACGGGCGATCATGTCGTCCGGCGGCGTCCAGCGCGGCCATTTGCGCTTGTACTGGATAACGGCGCGGCCCGACCATGCGAAGCCATCGCGACCGATACCAACGCCGTAGCGCATGGCCTGCCCATTGCCGAGCACCAGGTAAAGGAAGCGGTTGGCAGTATCCACGACGATAGTGCCGGGCATTTCGCCGGTCGGGTCCTGTACGACCTGACGCAGATAACGCTTGTCCATTTTCTGGATCGGAATGGCGGGCAGTTGATAGCCCTCATCTTCGACCGCCGCATACATGGAAACCCAGCTTCCATAGGAGGCGTCGACATTGGCCTGCGGGGTTTTTTTGATGGGGTTTCCTGAAGCATCCACATCGATGATCGGAACATTCTGCCCCAACTGAGCACAACCGGCGAGGCCGGCCGCCGCTGTTGCTGTCATTGCCGTAAGAAATGAACGGCGGGTAAGGGTTGTTTGCATGAGATAACCAGATTAGTGACGGGAGGAGTTACTGATACAATGTTAGGGTTAACGAAACGCGACCAACGCTCTGATTGCGTCTGCAAGTTGAAGACGGGCAGTAGCGGCCCTGTCTGATTGGCCGCAAAACGCCTCAAAAATGTGGCGTCGGGCCGGTCGCAATAAGGCTTAAACGTGGCCGGGGCATAGTCTGTGTCTCGTGTTGCCGTTGTGACACAATTTTGGGAGCAATGGTTGCCTGCAGCGGGGCTTCCCTGATCGGCTCTTGGTAAAATCAGTCCAGAAGTTCCAGGCTGGGCAGGATAAGGGCCGGGGAATACTGCTTGTATTCGTCGGGCTGGCCGGAACGGTTTATCCATACTGCCCGCATGCCGAAGCGTGCCGCTCCCGCAACATCCCAGCGGTTTGACGACTGAAAGGAAATCGCCGAAGGATAAAGCCGCCATTGCAAGGTGACGAGTTCGTAGGCGGCGGGCGCTGTTTTGTAGCGCTTGACGGCATCGACCGAAATCACATCGTCGAGCAGTACATCAAGGGCTGCCGATTTGACGGCGGCCTCCAGCATGGCGGGCGAACCGTTGGAAAGGATCGCCAGCCGCGCGCCCCGGTTCCTGAGGGACTTGAGAGCAGCAGGGACTTCCGGATAGCAGTCAAGATTCCAGTAGGCATCAAGCAGATCGTTGCGCAATGCCGGATCGACGGAGGGATAGCGGGCAAAGGCGAAGTCGAGCGCTTCCTCGGTCAGTTTCCAGAAATCGCTATAGGTTCCCATCAGGCTCAGAATCCACGAATATTCGAGCTGTTTGGCGCGCCAGAGTTCGGAGAAGGCGCGGCCGTCCGGCCCGGCCTTGTCTTCATGCCGACGCACCGCCGAATGGACATCGAACAATGTGCCATAGGCATCGAAGACATAGGAACTGTAAGCCACTGGGTTTCTCCGTTCAGACAGGCGTATGGAAAGTTAATCTGGACTCTATTGTCCAGCGATTTCAATAATAATTCCCAGTGATTTCAATAATAATTCATTGTGCAGTCGATGAAATTTGGAATATGCGCCATTGCCGCCCGCACTGTTGCGGCCTATGTAGATTGAGCACGCAAGTTTTGGGGCATGTATCCGCTCTGCCCATCGCAAGCCGAATGATATAGAGGAGAGTTCCAATGGCTTTTGAACTGCCGGCCCTTCCGTACGACTATGAAGCACTTAGCCCCTTCATGTCGCGCGAAACACTCGAATTTCACCATGACAAGCACCATCAGGCCTATGTCACCAACGGCAACAAGCTGCTGGAAGGCTCCGGCCTTGAAGGCAAGAGCCTCGAAGAGGTTGTCAAGGAAAGCTTCGGCAAGAATCAGGGCCTCTTTAACAATGCCGCCCAGCATTACAATCACATCCATTTCTGGAAATGGATGAAGAAGGATGGCGGTGGCAAGAAGCTGCCGGGCAAGCTTGAGAAGGCGATTGAATCGGATCTCGGCGGCTACGACAAGTTCCGCGAAGACTTCCTCGCTGCCGGTGCTGGCCAGTTCGGCTCGGGCTGGGCATGGCTCTCCGTCAAGAACGGCAAGCTTGAAATTTCCAAGACCCCGAACGGCGAAAACCCGCTGGTTCATGGCGCAACGCCGATCCTCGGCGTCGATGTATGGGAGCATTCCTATTACATCGATTACCGCAATGCGCGTCCGAAATATCTCGAAGCTTTTGTCGACAGTCTTGTCAACTGGGATTATGTCCTCGAACTGTACGAACAGGCCTGATTGCTGCTGACAGCAATTCGCTAGCTAATATGTAAAGCCCCGGTCCTCCGGGGCTTTATGTTGTCATTTAAGCCAGCTCTTAATCTGCAATATATTGCTTAGACAATGTGCTAATTCGATTTGAAATTTTTAAATGCTATCAAGCTGTCGTTTTAAATAACATAGGATTTCATTATGCTAAAGAAGCACAGTATGTTTTTCTCTATATTTGCTCTTACTATGATTGTTTCTTCTTCTTCTTATGCATGCATCATGAAGGGATTGGCGGATCAGGGAGGGAATTGCGCGGCCCAGTGTGAACAATATGGGCAGCCATATTGGTTGTGCATGCTTGGATCGCCTGCCCCAAAAGAAAAGCAGAACGACGCTCATAATTCTTCGCCTGCTGTTGATTTGCCAAAAGCTATAGCGAGATAAGGCACATAGGCTCCGCGTGAGCGGAGCCTATTTAATAATAGTATTTTGGTCAGGCTTTTCACAACATCGTGAATTACATGTAATAAGCCTTATAAATCCTGCATGCTACTTTCCTTGAAAGGTCCTTACTCTGTGCAGTGGTTGCATTGGCCGCGACTGTGCTGGATATTCGGGCTCGACCAAGACTCATCAAGCTTTGGTTAAGCTTGTGTGGCGGTTGAACCTTTTCAAGGCATGATGCGTCAGCATCTTAGCGCCTTGGCTATAAGTGGCTAACTTTGTTTGATTTTTAAGTGCGGAGGCTTGCATGCGTTTCTTCTTCTTCACCATTGGCTCTCTCGCCCTGCTGGCGGCAGGAGCGGCGCACGCCGATGCAATTGCGGATCGTCAGGCCATCATGAAAGAGATGGGCCGATCGGTCGGTGCCGTTGCCTCGATGATCAAGGGTGAAAAGCAGTTCGATGCGGCAACGGCTCTGGCTGCACTCGAAACACTTGATGCCGATGCCCATAAATTCGACGCGGATACCCTGTTCCCGTCCGGCTCCGATCAGGGCGACACGGAAGCCTCGCCCAAAATCTGGGAAGACAGGGACGATTTCGTCAAGCATATCGAAAAGTTCAGAACTGATGCCGCTGCGGCAGCGGCTGCGAACCCGCAGGACCTTGATGCGCTGAAGCCGGTTTTCCAACAGGTCGCCGCCAATTGCGGCTCCTGCCATCGGGCCTATCGTATCAAGAAAGACTGACTGCGGAACGGCAACCATGACTCGTAAACTGGTATATGGTCTCGCAGCGATAATTGCCGCAGGCAGTGCGGCGTTCTGGGTGCTGACCGAGCCGCAGAAAGTGGATGAGCCGGTGCTTGCATCCTTGCAGCCGGGCGATGCCGTAAAGGGCGAGCAGGTGTTTTGGGCCGGGGGCTGCGCTTCCTGCCACGCCGCCCCTGGCGCTTCGGGCGATGCACGCAAGCTTCTCGCGGGCGGGCATGAGCTGATTTCGGATTTCGGCATCTTCGTTGCGCCCAATATTTCGCCGTCGGATCAGGGCATCGGAAGCTGGACCTTGGAAGATTTCGCCAATGCCATGCTCATGGGCGTCGGGCGGCAGGGCGAGCATCTCTATCCGTCCTTTCCCTATACGTCTTACGCAAGGATGCAGCCGCAGGATGTGGCCGATCTCTTTGCCTATATGAAGACGTTGCCGGAATCGGATAATGCCACCGCCGGTCACAGACTGGGTTTCCCGTTTAATATTCGTCGTGGGCTTGGCTTGTGGAAATTACTCTATCTTTCCGGTGAGCCGGTGCTTGAGACCGCCGATGCGTCCGATCAGGTGAAGCGCGGTCAATATTTAAGTGAAGCGCTGGGCCATTGCGGCGAGTGCCATACGCCGCGCAATATTATTGGCGGGCTGAAGACCAACCAGTGGATGGCAGGGTCGCTTTCGCCTGAAACGGGAAGCGATGGCAGCAAAGGCATCGTGCCCAATATCACTTCGGGTGAGGGCGGTATCGATAGCTGGAGCGAAAACGACATCGCCTATGCGCTGCAAAGCGGCTTCACTCCGGATTTCGATTCGTTAGGTGGATCGATGGCCGATGTAGTCGCCAACATGGCGCAACTCACCGATGCAGATCGCGAAGCGATCGCTGCTTATCTCAAGGCGATTCCGGCCCACGCAAACGGTTATCCGGCAAACCGCTGACCTATCGTCTGACGCAACGGACCACCGAGGGCGCGCCAGCATTGGTATACTTGCTTTGCATCGTATAGAGCCAACCCTGGCATTCGCTCATAGAGGTGAAGCAGCGGAAACGGTCGATCGGCACACGGGCATCGTCATCGCTGATGAAAGGTGATTCTTCGACACCGCTGAACTGTCCGACAATGACGCCGCTGCCGTGCGGTGGCGTATTACAGCGCTGCCCCGCATATTCGCTGACATCTTTGCGGACCTGAGCCTGTGCGCTGGTCGCGACGAGGGAGGGCAGCCCCAGCGTGAATGCGATCAGGAAAGTCATCGCGCGTTTCATGATGCGATCTCCATGTCGGCTTTGCACAATATAGGCCCGGCAAAAACTCCCGGCAAATCAAGTTGCCGGGAGTTGCTTGTTACTTTGGCTGATCGGGAAGCTTGCCAACTGCTTTCAATGCGAAAGCATAAGAATAAGCGACTTCTTCAAGCCGCGAGAACCGGCCTGACGCACCGGCATGTCCCGCATCCATATTGATACGGAACAAGACCGGATGGTCGTCGGTCTTACGTTCCCGCAGTCTGGCAACCCATTTGGCCGCTTCCCAATAGGTGACGCGCGGGTCGGTGAGGCCCGCAACCGCCAGAATGAAGGGATAGGACTGCGCCGATACATTATCATAGGGCGAATAGCTGGCAATGTTGCGGTAATCATCTGCCGAACTGATCGGATTGCCCCATTCGGGCCATTCGGGAGGCGTCAGCGGCAGCGTGTCGTCAAGCATGGTGTTGAGCACATCGACAAAGGGGACCTCGGCGATGATGGCTCCAAAGGCATCGGGAGCCATATTGGCGACCGCGCCCATCAGCATGCCGCCCGCCGATCCGCCATGAGCGACGATCCGATCATGACTGGTGAAGCCTTCGTGCACGAGATGGTGTGCTGCGGCGATGAAGTCGGTAAAGGTGTTGGCCTTGTGCTCGCGCTTGCCATTTTCATACCAGGCAAAGCCCTTGTCCTTGCCGCCGCGAATATGGGCGATGGCATAGATGAAGCCGCGATCCACGAGTGAAAGCCGCGACGTGCTGAAGCTTGCGGGAATGGTGATGCCGTAGGAACCATAGCCATAAAGCAGGCATGGCGCGGTGCCGTCGAGCCTCGTGTCCTTGTGATAGAGCAGCGAGACCGGCACCATTTCGCCGTCAGCAGCAGGAGCCAGAATGCGGCGCGTGACATAATCCTGATTATCGTGGCCGGAAGGCACTACCTGCGTCTTGAGCAGCGTGCGCTCGCGCGTGCGCATATTATAATCGTAAAGCTGTTCCGGCGTGGTCATCGAGGAATAGGAGAAGCGGATTACATCCGTATCATATTCCGCGCTGCCATGCAGGCCGAGCGAATAGGCTTCCTCATCGAAAGCGATGGCGTGCTGTTCGCCGGTTTCGCGGTCGTGAATGATAATGCGCGGCAATCCGTTGTCGCGTTCCATCCAGACAAGATGATGCCGGTAGGCGGAATGCGACAGGATCAGCCGTCCCGGCACTTCGGCCACGACTTCTTCCCAGTTTTCCGGTTGAGGCGCGGATGCCGGCGCGCGCATGATCTTGAAATCCTTGGCGCCATCGGCATTGGTCAGAATATAGAAAACATCGCCGCCTGGCGCGATGTCATATTCGACGCCTTTTTGGCGCGCCATGACGAGCTTCGGCTTTGCTGCCGGATCGTCGGCAGGCAGCAGCCAGCATTCCGATGTTTCATGATCGTGAATGTCGATGAAAATGTAATCATCGAGCGATGAGCCGCCGACGCCGAGAAAGAAGCCGGGATCCTGCTCTTCATAAATGAGCGCATCCGCCGACTGTTCGGTACCGATCCTGTGATAGAAAACCTTGGATGGCCGGTGGTTTTCGTCAAGCAGCGTGTAGAAGAAGCCCCGGCTTTGTGCGTCCCACACACCGCCGCCATTGGTATCGGCAACCATGTCGGAAATATCCGCCATGGTGGTGAGATCGCGGACTTTCAGTGCGTAGAATTCCGACCCTTTGTCGTCATAGCCCCAGATAAGCAGATTATGATCGGGCGAATGATCTGCGGAGGCGAGGCGGAAATAGGCTTTGCCCTCTGCTTCGTGGTCGCCGTCGAGCAGGATGGTTTCCGCGCCGCCGTCGCGCGGAGTGCGCAAAAAGCGCGGCTGCTCGCCGCCTGTCTTGTAGGACACGCCATAGGCATAGGGACCGTGCTTTGCGGGAACGGAGGAATCGTCTTCCTTGATACGCCCGCGCATTTCAGCAAAAAGCTGCTTTTGCAGCGCTTCCGTGTCCTGCATCAGCATTGTCTGATAGGCGTTTTCCGCTTCCAGATGCTTGCGGATGTCCGGTGCGAGCACGGCGGGGTCCTTGAAGACTTCCTGCCAGTTTTCGGCGCGCAGCCATGCATAATCATCCGTGCGGGTGATGCCATGGCGTGTGTCTCTCACGGGATGTTTGGGTGCGGAAGGAGGTGAAAGACGATTTGAATCGTAGGGCATTGAAAATCCGTTGTGTTTGAAATGGAGCGGTTCCATGCCTGATGAAGTATGGAACCGCTCCCCGATCGTTTAGTTTTGGTGGTCGAAATTACGAAGTTGGGCTTTCATCGAAAACCAGCGCGTGTCCGTTCATGCAATAACGAAGGCCGGTTGGCGGCGGACCATCAGGAAAGACATGTCCCAGGTGAGCGTCGCAATCCGCGCAGCGAATTTCAGTGCGCACCATTCCATAGGAGCGGTCTTCGAAGGCTACAACAGCATCCGGTTCTATTGGCTGGTAGAAGCTTGGCCATCCGGTACCTGATTCATATTTCGTCTCCGCGCTATATAGCGGGCGATCGCAGCAGACGCAGCGATAGACGCCGTTGAGCGAACTGTCGAAATTCGGGCTTGAGAAAGCACGCTCGGTGCCATGCTGGCGGGTGATCTGGTACTGGACCGGCGTGAGTTGCTCGCGCCATTCATCATCAGTTTTGACAACCTTCAGCGAACGGGTCTGATCGGCAGGATTGGACATGGTTCGATCCTCTCTATGGGTGGGGCGGCTGACAATGGGATCATCGGGGCATCGTGCTTCCCGCATCCGCTCTGCAACCCGTTCCTTTATATAATTGGCATACAGGCTAAATGCGAGTTGATCTCAATGAAATATATTCGAGTTGGGCCATTTTGCGGCCTCGTTTCCCTGTCACAGCCCCAGTCAATAAATTGCGTTTGTTTGCTCTGCGCTGCAATATCTGGTGCAGAAAATTTTGTTGTTCATATAAAAGCTGCGAAGTATGGGAGTTGGGTATCTGAAATGCTTGGGTCCCTTTCTTCATCAATAAATGGTGAAGCTCAAATTCTGGTTATCATCGGTTGTGCAGGCTTAATAGCGATTAAAAGTTCGATTTAAGTGCATTGTATTAATTCACTCAAGAAGAGTTCATCTCCATTAATGTAATGTGGTTTGACAATTCTATTGCAAATAGCAATATTCATTGATAATTGCAGGATTGATTAAGTTGGTTCGCGCACAGGAATTTGTGGGGCGGGGTTCAGTTTTTTGAGCCGCCATCTGCTTGAGCTAAAAGAACACCAAAAAGGAAAAACAATGGAAAACCCTGAAACCCATGATGAGAATGCAGAACTGCTTTTGACCCTGACGGCTGACGTTGTCGCCGCCTATGTCGGAAACAATTCGATTCGCGCCAGTGAACTGCCGTTGCTGATTGCTGAAGTGCATACTGCTTTCAAGCGTCATGTCGAACGTGAAGAAGCGCCGGTCGTCGTTGAAAAGCCGAAGCCTGCCATCAGCCCGAAGAAATCGATTACTGACGATTACATTATTTGTCTCGAAGACGGCAAGAAGTTCAAGTCTCTCAAGCGTCACCTGATGACCCATTACGGCCTGACGCCTGAACAATATCGCGAGAAGTGGGATCTCGATCCCAATTATCCGATGGTCGCTCCCAATTATGCGGCTGCGCGCTCGCGCCTTGCCAAGAAGATGGGCCTGGGCCGCAAGCCCAAGGAAGCCTGATCGCTCTGAATATCAGGCACAATTGCGCCGATAACATCACATAAACACGTTGCGCTGGCATTCGTTGGCGCAACGTATTTTTTCTTTGTTTCTTCCTCACTGCGAAACCGCCATTCCATCTGGAAACAAACGCCGAACTCAGTCTGCGAGCCGGTCGCGAGCCTGTTTGAGCGCGATGTGGCGATTGAGATCGTAACTCCAGTGACCATTCATGCCTTTAAGGCGCTCGCGCTCGATCAAACGGTTGAGTTTGCCTTTTGCATTCCGCCTCTCCTCCTTCGATGCAATCAGTAATTTATCCATGTCGATCCCCGCAATGATTTGCAGGGCGGCGCGCTGCATGGCGTTCGAGCGCTCCTCGACGCGGGCGGCGAGAAAAGCTGTCTTGGCGGTTCTAAGAGCAGTTTCCATCTGTTTTTCCTCGTTGGTTGTGTTGGGTCGTCGAGGATAGGATCGCTCAATATCCGGGCTGTTGGATAATATTCCTATAATTAATTAATCTCTGGGCATAAGCCATTTCAATAAACTTATCCACGCTTGCGTTTTCCTCATTATAAGAAGATATTCCTATTAATGTGAGGAAGCTGTAATGTCTTTGGAACTATCGAACGTCATTCACAACCGGGCAGAAGCTATCGAGGCTTTGCAAGTGATCGCGGCGCGGCATGGGCGAACAATCAGCCTGGGATATTCCGGCCGTGCCTTGAGCCGGAGGCGGCAGGCGAGCAGCACGGAATTGTGCGATGCCCTGATCGATCTGCTCGCAGCCTCTTTCGCGGTCAGCGGGGTGGAGCTGCGTGCGCCTCTGCGTGGCAGGCGCGCGGTTGCCCGCGTCAGGCAGGTGGGCATGTATGTCGCCCACACCTCGTTCGGCATGGCGATGAGCGAAGTAGCCGCCGGCTTCGGTCGCGACCGCACCACGGTCATGCACGCCTGCCATCTCGTGGAGGATATGCGCGACGATGAGGAATTCGACGCTATCATCTCGTCTTTTGAAAGGATCGTACATTCCGCTTTTACAGCATGGAGGATCGCGGCATGAGCATGAGATTTTCAGCTTCCGAGACGCGAATTATGCGTTTCCTGAAACAGGGCGGCTGCGAGGTGCAGGATTCGGTTCGCGAAACTCATGTTCTGCTGGTGGGGGAGCAGGGCACCATTGCAGCTTCGCGCATGGAAATAGAAGCCATGCAGAACAAGGATATGCTGCGCCTTGAGGGGCAGCATATCGCACTCTCGCAACGCGGCCGCAAGAGCGTCGCAAGCAAGCCAATCCCATCACGGGCGGCAGCCCGCGAGACGCAAACCGTAGAACTGGAGAAAGGCGAAAAGGTTGAAATCAACCCCTGCGAATCGCCCCTTGCCATGCTTTATCGCCGCAAGGGCTCCGATGGCGAAGCCTTTCTTTCGGAAGACGAGTTTCGGGCGGGTGAACGTCTGCGTGCGGATTTTACGCGCGGATCGCTGATGCCGTCGGTCACATCGCGCTGGGATGTGAGCGTAAGCGGAGGCGGACGGTCTGGCGCAGGCGGCATGGCCGAGCTCACCGATATAGCGCTGGCCAGCCGGATGCGGGTCGAACGTGCGCTGGCGGCGGTCGGGCCGGAACTGAGCGGAGTGCTGATCGATATCTGCTGCTTTCTCAAAGGGCTGGAAAGGGTCGAGAGGGAACGGAAATGGCCAGTCCGGTCCGCAAAAATGCTGCTCAAAACCGCTCTTGCAATACTGCACCGCCATTATTGTCCGCCGCAGGAGCAGCCCCGACGATCTAATGCGATTCTGCATTGGGGGAGCGATGATTATCGTCCGTCCCTCCATCAGGAAAAACGAGGCTGAAGCATTTCCGGCGAACCAGTTTTTTCTTTGCTGGAAATGTCTTATCAGGAATGCCAATGCAAGAGGATCGTGTGGGAGAATAAGATGCAAAAGAGCAGGGATCGGTTGGAAACCATTTTATTGCGGCTGGAAAAGCGCGCAGTCGATGAACAGGTTTTCGGCAGGACCTATGCCGATACGGCCCGCGAGGAGGCGGATGCTTCCGATGCGCGCATGGCGCAGGGCAAAGCGCTGGGGCCGCTTGATGGGCGCATTGTATCGATCAAGGATCTCTTTGATGTGGGGGGCGAGCCTACGCTGGCGGGTTCCGCCATTCGCAAGACA
This sequence comes from Falsochrobactrum tianjinense, assembly GCF_019100495.1. GTDB lineage: Bacteria > Pseudomonadota > Alphaproteobacteria > Rhizobiales > Rhizobiaceae > Brucella > Brucella tianjinense. The sequence continues at coordinate 811,198 of NZ_JAHRVA010000001.1, forward strand.
GCCGCTCCTGCAATCACGGATGCACTGATCGTCGAGCGTTTGCGTCGCGCCGGGGCCGTCATTGTCGGCAAGACTCATATGACCGAATTTGCATTTACGGCAGTCGGCCTCAATCCGCATTATGGCGTTCCGGCCAATGCAATCGACCCGACGCGCATCCCCGGCGGTTCCTCATCGGGGGCTGCGGTATCGGTCGCGGAAGGCACGAGCGAAATCGCCATCGGCTCCGATACTGGCGGTTCGGTGCGCATTCCCGCTGCATTGAATGGCGTGGTGGGTTTCAAGCCGACAGCACAGCGTATTCCGCTCAAGGGTGCATTTCCGCTTGCGCCTTCGCTTGATTCGGTGGGGCCTTTGGCGGGCAGCGTCGCCGATTGCATTTTAGCGGATGCGGCAATGGCGGGAGAACCGCTGGTCCTGCCCGAAGCCCTATCGCTGGCGGGGCGGAAGGTTGGTGTGCCGGAGGGCCTGCTGCTTCAGGATATGGAAGAGCCGGTGGCGGCAGCTTTCATGAGTGCCAAAAAGGCACTTGAAGATGCTGGCGCGCATATGGTCGAAATTAAGATCGACGACCTTATTTTGCAATTGCATGAAGCGACACGCATCGGCTCGATAGCCGGGATCGAAGCCAGCCGCGTTCATGCTGACAGTTGGCTCCCTGATTTGGCGGCCAATGTCGATATCAGGGTCAAAAGCACGCTTTCCAGGCGCATTAAAGTATCCGATGACGCTTATGCGGTGTTAATGCGCACGCGCGAAAATCTTGCGTGGCAAATGGATGAGCGGCTGCGCGGGATCGATTTTTTTATCACGCCGACTACGCCCATTGCCGCAACGACAATAGCTTCGGTCAGCAATGATGAGGATGAATATGATCGCGTTGAAACATTGTTGCTGCGCAATACGCAGATCGCCAATCAGTTCGATCTTTGCAGCATAAGCCTGCCTATGCCGGTCACGCCTTTGCCTGTCGGCCTGATGCTGACAGCGCGCGCTGGCACCGACCGGCATCTGCTGGCGATGGCGCTTTCGGTGGAAGAGGTTTTACGCTGAAACCCTGGCTGCTTCCGCCTCGCGGTGAATGCGCGCGACCATGGCGCGCAACCCGTTTGAGCGCTGCGGCGTGAGATGCTCGTCAAGTCCGAGTTTGCGCAGCACTTCTTCGGGATCGGTGGCAAGGATTTCCGAGGCTTTCCGGCCCGAATAAAGCGCAAGCACGATGGCGACGAGGCCGCGCACGATATGCGCATCCGAATCTCCGAGAAATTCGATGACTGGATCGGCTCCTTCATGCGGCAGCGTCTTCAGCCAGACCTGACTGACGCAGCCCTGAACCTTGTGCACCGTGTCGCGGGCATCGTCCGGGTAAGGCGGTAATTCTCGTCCGAGGTCGATCACATAGCGATAGCGATCTTCCCAATCGTCGAGAAATTCGAAATCGGACATGATGTTATCGATTGTGGTGGTCATGATATTCGCCTGAAATTCCGTCGCTATCGGGTATGTAGCCTATATAGGTATAAAAGCAGGCGAGGTCACGGAAAAGCTCAACGCTGTGCGCGGATTTGATGCAATGCGCTTTCGCGCGGCGTCGGAATCGGGATGAATTCCCGCTTCGTCGGAGCAGGAAGGGCTGTCTGTTTCTGTGTTGAACTGAAATGGCTGCTCAGATAGTCGAGCATTGCACCGCTATTTGCGAGCAATTGGCGTCCTGTGCTGGCAAGAAAGGACTGCCCGCCCTCGCAAAGCGGCGGATTATCTATGCAGAGCTTGCCAATCTCGACGGCGGTCTTGCCGCTGGCCAACAGATCACCGATCTGGTCACGCTCGGTTTTGCCCTCAACCGGCGCGGCTTGTTGCTGCGTTTCGCTTTCCGGTTCCGCTGGCAGGAAGTGCGGCATTATGAGAAATGCCAGCGACAGCCAGAATGCAGATTTGAGAACAAAGCGGATCATTGTGCTCGCGGATTATGCGCCTGTGTTGATCGATCGATGGGTACAGTCTGTGCTTGAATAGAAAAGATTTCGTAACCGGAGCGATTCGGACGGCCTGCCTGCGCTTCCCAGAAAAGCGGGTGCCTGTCCATCTTCTGTTTACCATAGCGACAAAAGCTACGCCTCAAAGACCCATATTCAGCCGCACGGCGCACCGAATGGCTTTGCTTTATCGTTTCTTTAAAGCCTCGCCTGCAATCTGACGTCAGGAAAACCGGATTGATCCCGGCAGTCCGCAGATTAGTGAGTGAGTAAAGCACATTGAAAGCCATTTTTTTGAAAGCAGCCGAAATCCGCAGCACCTTCGTGCAGGCTTTTGCGCGCTTTCATGACGATTTCTGCCGGCATCGGGCGGATAAGACCTCGCTGATATTGATGCCTGTTCTCCTGTTCGCAGCGGTTCTCGCCTCCAGCGCGGCCACGGGCTTTGCCGAGCTGGCCATTCTCGCAGCAAGCCTTGCCGGAATGGCGATGATTTTTAGCGCGCTCGGTCTCATGGGACTGCCCGCATCTTTTCTGATTGTGCTCAATTTTACCGTCTATGCAGCCGGTCTGGCCGCACTCGGTTTTCTCGCCCATGACAACGCCGCGCTCTGGCTTATAACGGCGGCGTTGCCGCTTGAAATCTGGTTTGCAAGCCGCAAGCGCTCCGTCGTAGGAGCGGGCGTCGGGACGGCGGCGCTTATTCTCGCATTTTTTGCCATCAGAAGCGGCGGCGCGATTTCCGGCGGCTCACTTGTTTCCGTCGTTGTGCTGGTTCTTTATACCGCGAGCCTCATCACCCGTAGTTTCAATACCAGAACTGCGACGCAACAGGCCGCACCCGCCAGTTCCGTGCTTGCCCCCATGCTGCCTAAGGGCGATGTGCGCATCGTCATGGATTTTGAGGGCGTCTTGCAGAATATCGATGATCAGACAGCTGCTCTGCTTGGCGTTCAGCCAAAAATGCTGGAAGGTGTTGCGCTGATTGATCGCGTGCATGTGGCCGACCGCGTGCAATATCTCTCCTTGCTTGCAGATCTACGCTGCGGCTCGACCGCCCATACGGCGGATATCCGCCTGCGCTCCATTGAAAATGGCAGCCCGGTTTTCCTCGGCTACCGGCTGGAGGGTGCCTGCGTGGATGACACAATCGTGCTGGTCGGACGTTCGCTGGAAGGCGAGCAGGATCTCATTCGGCAGATTGATACGCTGAAATCGGAACTCGAAGCGGAACGGATCGGCAAGGGGCGGCTTCTGGCGACGGTCAGCCATGAGTTGCGCACGCCGCTCAATTCGATCATCGGCTTTTCCGATATGCTTTCTCATGAGATGGCCCAGGGCATGGGTTGTCGTCTGGAGAATGAAAAGCAGCGTGAATATGCCGGGCTTATTCACCAGTCGGGCCATTATCTGCTCGAACTGGTCAATTCAGTGCTCGATAATTCGCGACTGGAAGAAGGCACCTATCGCATCGAACCATGCAGTTTTGGGTTCCGCGAGGCGGTCGATATGTGCACTTCGGTAATGTTGCCGCAGGCGGAAAAGAAGGGCATCGCCTTCTGTCACCGTGTCAATACGGCTGTAGGCGAGGTGATGGCGGATCGCCGGGCAGTCCAGCAGATTTTGATCAACCTTGCCGCGAACGCTGTCAAATTCACCGAGCCGGGCGGCTGCGTCACCATCGATGCGGCGAGGGTCCTGACCGATGGTCGCGCCATGCTCGAAATCTGCGTCTCGGATACGGGCATCGGCATCGCGCCGGAAGATTTGCAGCGCATCGGAACGCCTTTCACGCGCGCCGACAACAGCTATACGCGCGCACAGGAGGGGAGCGGCCTTGGCCTGTCTGTGGTCAAGGGGCTTGTGGAATTGCATCAAGGCTCGATGAAGCTTAAAAGCAGCGTGGGCGAGGGAACGGTTGTAACCATTCAACTGCCCGTCGCAGGTCCGCAAAACCAGAACAAACACCAATGTGATCCTTTGGGAGAGGATGATCGGCAGCTTGGCACGGTGATCGACATGCACCGTCACCAGGGAGAACGGCATGACGAATGGCAGAAAGACGAAAACCGGAAAGAGGGCCATGCGCAAACCCGTAAAACGGCGTAGTCCCGGTCGTCGCCTGTTCCAGCTTTTTTTCAATTCCGCTTCGGCGCTGGCGATCATTGCCGGCAATTTCATCGTGCGCAATCCGGTCCTGACTGGCGGCGCGACTGCCTTTGCAGTGGTGATGGGTTTCGTTTCGGCCAATGCGCTCTGGTACCAGCCGCAGGCCCACGATGCCGTCTTCTTCAAGACGCGGTCGGATTTCATATTCAAGGCGACGCCGCGAGCGACCCTGCCCAGCACGATGGCAGCGGAGCATGCCGTGGAAAAACCGGCAGAACCTGCAAAAAGTGTCGCTACTGTGTTGCAGGATATGGAGCCATCGCAGGAACTTGCTGGTTTGTCACCCGACCGACTGCAAGTTACCGGCTCGATTGATGAAATGCTCCCTGCCCTTGCACCCAACGCCGACCTGGAAATCGCGCGCTTGCAGCAAAGACTGTCGACGCTGGGCATATATAAAGGGCAGGTCGATGGATTTTCTGGCCCGCAGACCCGCGAGGCAGTCGAGCGCTGGCAGGGGCTTCAGGCAAAACTGGGCGTGATGCAGAAAAAGCCTGCGCCCGGAAGAAATGCTGTATTTGCGTCCCGCGATTCAAAGCAGGACGATGTGGCGAAGATTATGCAAAAATCCGGGGAATTTGTCGTGCCGGTCCCGCGTCCGCAGCCTGTTGTCGCTGTAAAGGAAGCGCCCGCAAAGCGCGCGCCCGATCTGGCTTCGCTGCAAAGCAAGGTGACGCCGGAACGCAAACCGCCCGAGCTGGTTCCCGCCGCGCAACAGCAGGCCAAGGTCTCGTCGCAGGATATCGTGCGTGTGCAGGCAGGGTTGAAGGCTTTCGGCAACGACAGGGTAAGCGTGGACGGTGTTCCAGGTAAATCCACGCAGGAAGCGGTCCGCGAATTCCAGAAGCTTTTCGGCTTACCCATGACTGGCGAAATCGATGCCGTACTGATCGGCAAGATGCGCGAGATTGGCCTCATTAGCTGATGCGGGACAGATCATGCGCCTGACGTCGGATTTCTGGGTTTCGGCATTGATTCGCAGGGTGCAGGGCGAAGGAGGGTTTGCGTACCTCGTCCGGCGCGGCGCTATGGAAGCGGGTGCGATCTTCATCAAGCTCGGCTCGCGTCATGGCATATGTGACCTTTATTCGCCTGCTCCGCAAACCTCCTATGAAGATGATAATAACGGCGAACGCATGTTTGCGTGCATCCTTCGCGATGCCGACGACGAGACGGCAGCGGCGCGCATGGAACGCGAAATCCGCTTCGATCCTGATCTTTGGCTTATCGAGCTGGAAGATATAGCCGATCCCGCCCGCCTGTTTTCGATAGCGGAAGGCGAGGGGGGCTTAGCTTAAAGAATGCACGCCGTGTCCGTCGAAAGTGGCGCTTTTCTCCGCCGACGCACTATTGTGCGCCTGCGCCATTTCCCGCAATTTGCTGCGCAGCAGTTTTGACATGTCGTCGGCTTTCCAGCGCCGAAGCAGCGTCACGGCTTTTTCGCGATCGATGGAGCGGTACATATGAACGAATTCGCGCAGATTTTCGCGATTGGCATCAATCGGTCCCAGAACCGAAGTCATGACGAGATAGCATTCCGATGAGGAAAGACCGAGTGCGCGCAGCGCGATCGGCAGGTAGGTATTGGGCCATTGTCCGATGATCGCATCGGCGCGCTCAAAGGACAGATCGAGCGCATCGGCAAGTGCAGTGCGGAAAATCTGGTCGTCGATCAACAAGGCGGTATCGATCAGATGATCGACTCCAGAAGTTGCGCCTGAACTCAGCAATGGTTGTTGTAAAGAGAATGCCATCTGGTCAGAACGGCTTGCCGCGTGGCGCGCTTCATCCTCAGAAAGGGAGGCGGGCGCAGGCGTTTCCAACTGCTCCGTCTCCAGATTGGCGAGATTTTCCTGCAACTTGAGCAGGCGGTCGATGACCGGATCGGCGAAACTGCCCAACACTTGTTTGAGCAGCGTATCGGCGGATTGACGGCGCGCAATGGCGCGCGCATGCAGCAGCCCGTGCCTGCCGATTATGTCGATCAAATCGGCGGGGCGCAGCAGGGGCGAGCGCAAAAGCAAAGGGGCGGAAATCTCCACCGGTTCATTGGACAATGCCAGCAGAAGATGACGCGGAGCGTTTTCCAGCGAGGCCAGCGCATTGGCCGCCTGACGCTTGCCGCGCGTGGTTGCGCTTTGCAGAAGCGGCAGGGCCAGATCTTGGAATTGCTGGATGTCATGCCGTCCGGGACGTGTAATGGCCGCAAAGGCGGCTATCGCGGCGACCAGAAGATCGTCCGCCTTGCTGCTGCCGCCCGCATTAGGGTTCGACGGCCCCCGACTCCCTGAAATCTCCTCCAGAACGCGGAACTGGTCATTTGTCACGCAAGATACCCCGGTAGGCTCCGAACCAAACGCTATTACATAGTCTGCCGAATACCGGCGGCTTGAATAATAGTCACCAAGCCTTAGCAACTCATTAACCGTGAGATAATCGGGGGTTAGAGTAGTTCAAACGTTGTGCAGCTTGCGTTCTCGAAGAAGCGCTGTACTTGGGTCTGCCAACTTGCATCGGGAACGAAGGCGCGCAATATGACCGCGCCTTCGCTGATATTCTGTTCAACCAGAATGGTGCGGCTGTCGTTCTGGCGGCCATTGGCGCGCAAGCCCGCCATGCCTATAGGATCGGCGATGATGAGATCAAGCGCGCGCTCATTCGAAACGTTATCGTTGAGGCTGTAGAGATTGTCGCCGTTGGGCGCATAGATCGACAGCGACCAAAAGGGCGGGGTGCCCCTGGTGGCGATCTGCACAGGCCCATCGGCTAGATCGAAACGGCAGGCCGCCTGCGCAATCAGCGGGTCGGGATTACTGACCACGCCTGCCTGTTCGCCCAGATGATGGAAACGATAGGCGTCGCCCAATATTTCCATATGTGACCAGGCGTTTTTGTCTGAATAGAGGGGAACAAGCAGTAGAACGGCGATATGCACGATTGCGGCGCCAGCAAGTCCGAGGAGAAGCAGGTGTAATATCTTAGCCACGGCACGCATCCCCCTGACCGGGAGCAGGCAAAAGGCGTGGCATGACGAGATCGGCAAGGCCGGATGAACTTGCCGCAGGTGTGTCGTATAGTGTCATGACAAGAACAAAAGGCCCGCTGCCTTCCACCGCAAGCCAATTATCCGGGCTTGCATCCGGCCCCACGGCGATCGTCACGCTGCCATCTTCATTATAAAGAATCTCGCGCGAATGCAGCGCCGGCTGTAAGCCATCTCTTGGTGTTATCGGCATGAGGTCGGAATTTGCCGGATAAAGCGTCCAGAAACGGGCAGGCGGGGTGAAGCCGCTCAAGCGATAATTGCAGCGCCGCTGCAATTCCCGGCCATTGCTGTCGCGCCGCGCATAAAAGGCCAGCCCCTCGGCGGTGCCCAATGCGAGCGAGGCTTTGCGTGCGGCCCGCGCTTTGGAATAGGGGTCGGCATCCATCGTGCCCGATGCAGGATAGGCGCTCCATCCGCCGACCTGCAACTCGCCAAAACCGTCGAAGTGATCGAGCGTATAATCGGTGATCCATATGCCGCCGCCCAGCGCAACCGCCAGTACCGCCAGAATTTTGGATATGGTCTCTAGCATCGCGCACTCAAAGAACTGAAACTTTTGTACGCCCGGCAAGTGCTGGCACCGGCGGCGCATTCAGAAGCCGGTCGTGCAATTCGCGCAGGGCCTGTGTGGCCGCGGGCGAAAGAACACGCGGCGGTGCTGCCATCATCTCGTCGGGCTTGCCCGTTGCGGCGACTTTCGGTTCCGCAGTCTTGGGCTGGGCCGGGAAGGGCGGGTCTATCCCCGGTATTGGTTTGAGCACGATATTCTGATGGGCATAATTCATCATGCGCTGCCATGCCATGGCTGGAAGCACGCCGCCGGTGAGGTTTTTCATCGGTGTGAAATTATCATTGCCGAACCAGACAGCGGCGGTGAAATTTCCGGTAAAGCCGACAAACCATGCATCGCGATAATCCTGCGTCGTACCGGTCTTTCCGCCCACGCGCGTCATCTGCAGCGCCGCCCGACGGGCCGTGCCGCGCTCAGGCACCTGCACCAGCATGGAGTTCATCTCATAAGCTGCTTTTTCGCTCAGAGCGCGGTGTGGCTTGGGAGCATCGCGCCGATAATCCCACAAAACTTTCCCATCTGTTGCAACGATCTGGGTGAAGGCATGTCGGTTGCCCGCCATGCCGCCATTGGGAAATACGTTGAAGCCGGTCGCCTGATCCATCACCGTCATTTCAGATGTACCCAGCACCATGGTCTTGTGCGATGAAATAGGCGATTCCACCCCCATGGCTTTGGTCAGCGCGACTATGGGAGCTGTGGTGAGATAGTCGCGCGCGAGCCTGACCGGCACGCTGTTGAGCGAGCGCACCAGTGCCGTCGTCAGATCAACGCGCCCGGCAAAACTGCGGCCATAATTGCGCGGCGACCAGTTGCCCCAGCTGATCGGCCCGTCGGAAATTACTGTGCTGGGGGTCAGCCCCTTTTCCATGGCTGCGGCAAAAACATAGGGCTTGAAGGAGGAGCCGGCCTGACGCAATGCGCTGGTCGCCCGGTTGAACTGGCTTTCGCCATAATCGCGCCCGCCAACGAGCGCGCGCACAGAGCCGTCATTGGCCAGCACGACAGTCGCGGCTTGAGAAACATCATACTCCTGGCCAAATTGCCGAAGATGAAATTCCAGCGATTCTTCGGCTGCCTTCTGGAGATTGCGATCGAGCGTGGTGCGCACGATCAATGTGTGCTGCGGAATATCGCTTGCGATCTGCTTTACTTTTTCAAAGGCCCAGTCGAGGAAATAATCCGGACTTTCATTCTTGGCCCGGTCGATGATGTTGGCCGGGTTACGGCGCGCGACCGCAACCTGCCCATCGCTCATGAAACCGCTTTCGACCATGTTGGACAGCACGACATTGGCGCGTGCACGCGCCGCTGGAAGATTGATATGCGGCGCAAATTTTGCCGGGGCCTTGAAAAGCCCCGCCAGCATGGCCGCTTCTGCAAGGGAGACATCCTTGACGTTCTTGCCGAAATAAAATTCCGAAGCCGCAGCAATCCCGAAAGTGCCGCCGCCCATATAGGCGCGGTCGAGATAAAGTTGCAGGATTTCCTTCTTGCTCAGATTGCTTTCCAGCCAAAGCGCAAGAAAGGCTTCCTTGATCTTGCGCTCGATGGTGCGTTCATTGGAGAGGAACAGGTTCTTGGCCAGCTGCTGCGTAATCGTGGAGCCGCCCTGTACGACGCCATTGGCGCGCAGATTCTGGTTGAGCGCGCGGGTCAACCCCCAGAAGTCGATGCCGTAGTGATCAAAAAAACGGCGATCCTCGGTGCCCAGAACCGCCTTGACGACATGATCGGGCAATTCGTCTATCGGTACGGCCTGCCGGTGCAGGATGCCGCGCTGGCCGATCTCGTTGCCGTAGCGGTCGAGAAACGTCACCGCATAATCGTCCTGCGAGCGCCAGTCTTTCTTGGTTTCCTCGAAAGCAGGCAATGCAAGCGCCAGCATGAACACCGCGCCGATAACGCCGAGCGTAAACCCTTCATCCAGAACTTCAATGACGAAACGCCGAAAGCCCTTCACGCGCAGGCGATTGGAAAGGATGGTGATGTTTTCCCATCCTTCGCGCAAGGTAAAACGCAGATTGTAGAGCGCCGAATCGATCCATGCGTCAAGTCCGATCAGTCGCGAAACCCGGAAGGGCCTGCGCTTGTTCTTCCCAGAATCTTTGTCAGCCGGTTTACGCATGAACGATGACTTCGGCACCCTCTGAATGTGGATACGGGCAAGATTTGCCCCGCAATCATAGCAGATTAGTAAGCTATAACTTATCTTAATTGGTAAACGGATATTGCAAAAAATAATGGGAAAAAAATCAAGAATAGGAAAATAGTCCTTGACTGCGTAACGGTCGTTTGATAGCTATAAGGCACAGTCGAGAAATTGCGGCTGAGGCCGATACAGCTTCGACCCCCCGGCTGATATTGGCGAAGTATTGCCCCCGGAAACCTGATGGCTTTCGGGGTTTTGCTTTTTGATGCGAAAGCATATCCCGCAAAGTCGAGGACATGGAGCAAAGCAGGAAACGGGGTAGCCTTTGGATATTGCAATTGAAAATCGCAAAAGGAGACGAGCGCCGTGAGGCGCGGGTCAGGCTGGCTTTTCGCCTGCAAATGAAACACGCCATAGAAATTGCGCAAATCGCAGAGGTCCTGGGCCTTTCCGAGAAAGGATATCGGGACCGCGTCCGCCGCCTGAAGCTGGAGGCGGACAAGCTCAATATGCCGACGGCTGCGGATCATGCGCTTGAGCGTTTGCAGGCGGAACTCCGCAAGCTCATCGAGGGCGAGGAATTGCCCGATAAAAGCAAGGCGGAAGCCTTGATGGCGCTGGCGCGGGCCGTGAAGACGGTTGGTGAGCTTGCCTCTGAAACCGGCTCTTCCCGTCAGGAGGAGAATGCCGGAACGGTGGTGAGCCTGAGCGAACTGCGGCAGGTGCTGGCACGTATAGACAGGAGAATTGAAGAACTTGCACAAAGGCGCGCGCGGGAAATCCTGGGCGGCGGGCTTGACGCAAAGGCAGATATTGGCGGCGGAAAACGAATGGCTGATAAGGGCGCGTGATGCGCAATTGCCGCCCGCCGGTGACTGGCGGGTCTGGCTTATTCTGGGCGGGCGCGGTTCGGGCAAGACGCGGGCAGGTGCCGAATGGGTGTCGGGAATGGCGCTGGGGCTGATGCCCTTTGCCGCCCGGCCAAGCGGTCATATTGCATTGGTCGGTGAAACCTTTGCCGATGCGCGCGAGGTGATGGTGGATGGCCCGTCGGGCATTCTGTCCGTCTCGCGTATTGCACGCCCGCGCTATGAGGCCACGCGGCGGCGACTTTTATGGGACAATGGCGCGGTGGCGTCGCTTTATTCCTCGGAAGACCCCGATGGTTTGCGTGGTCCCCAGTTCGATGCGGCATGGTGCGACGAACTGGCGAAATGGAAACGTCCGCAGGAAACATGGGACATGCTGCAATTTGGCCTGCGTCTGGGCCAGCGGCCCCGGCAGGTGGTGACGACGACACCGCGCGCAGTGCCATTGTTGAAAACATTGATGACCGATGCTTCGGTTTCCATGACCCATATGCGCACTGCCGAGAATGCCGCGCATCTGGCCGATGGCTTCATGCAGACTATCAACCAGCGATATGCCGGGACCCGGCTGGGGCGGCAGGAACTCGACGGCGAACTGATCGAGGAACGCGCAGGCGCATTGTGGTCGCGCGAGCGCATCGAGCAATGTTTCGAGCAGGCAGCACCACCATTGGTCCGTATTCTGGTGGCGGTCGATCCGCCTGCCTCATCGGGCAAGGCGTCGGATGCCTGCGGCATTGTCGTGGCTGGTATCGACGAAAACGGGTTTGGCCATGTGCTGGCGGATGAAAGCATGGAAATGGCCAAGCCGCATCAATGGGCGCGCCGGGCTATCGCGCTTTATCATGCCTATGAGGCGGATGCGATATTGGCCGAAGTCAATCAGGGCGGTGAAATGGTCGCCGCCGTGCTTTCGGCGGAAGATGCGTCGGTGCCGGTTTTGATGCGGCGCGCCTCGCGGGGCAAATGGCTGCGGGCCGAGCCGGTCGCGGCACTTTACGAGCAGGACCGGGTGCGCCATGCCGGACGCTTTTCGGCGCTGGAAGATGAAATGTGTGATTTTGCGCCCGAAGGTTTGTCCAGCGGGCGTTCGCCCGACCGGCTCGATGCGCTGGTCTGGGCCTTGGGCGAACTCATGCTCGGTGCGGAGCGCAAGCCGCGCGTCCGGCGCTTCGGCTGACAACTGAATTAAAATTGGAGAGCCAACATATGGCGTGGAATTGGCCGTGGCGCAAAAGCGCCGCGAACGCAGCCTCGCATTCTCATGCGCAGCGGCAGACCAAAATGGCGACCGGGTTCGTGGCGCTGCATGTCGAGCGCGGCGCATCGTGGATCGCGCGTGATTATACGACATTGGCCCGCGAGGGCTTTATGCGCAATCCGGTGGCGCATCGTTGTGTGCGCCTGATCGCGGAAGCAGCAAGCAATGTGCCCTGGCTGTTATATGAAGGGGCCACGGAGCACGAAATCCACCCGCTGCTCGATCTGATTGCGCGGCCGCAGGCAGGTGTCGATGGCAGCAGCTTTTTCGAGCGGCTTTACGGGCATCTGCTGATTTCCGGCAATGCCTATGTCGAGCGGGTCGACCTGCCCAGCGGCCGGTTCGAGCTGCATTTGCTCCGGCCCGAGCGTGTGACGCTGGAAACCGCAAGCGATGGCTGGCCGCTGTCGCTCGTCTATCGTTTCGGCTCGTCGGGCAGGGCGGTTTCGCTGGCTGGTTCAGCACCCACGGGGCTGCATCTCAAACTGTTTCATCCGCTGGATGACCACTATGGTTTTCCGCCGCTCGAAGCAGCCCTCATGGCGCTCGATATTCATAATGCGGCGGGCGCATGGAACAAGGCTTTGCTCGATAATTCAGCACGACCGTCCGGCGCGCTGGTCTATGCGCCAAAGGATGGTGGCAATCTGACGGAAGAGCAGTTCGAGCGTCTCAAGGCAGAGCTTGAAGACGGCTATACCGGGGCATCGGGGGCGGGGCGCCCCTTGCTTCTGGAGGGCGGGCTCGACTGGAAAGCCATGGGTTACAGTCCGCAGGACATGGATTTCATTCAGGCCAAGAACAGCGCCGCCCGCGATATTGCGCTGGCCTTCGGCGTGCCGCCCATGCTGCTGGGCATTCCCGGCGATAATACCTACGCCAATTATGCCGAAGCCAATCGCGCCTTTTATCGCCTGACCGTGCTGCCGCTGATCGACCGCACGGCAAAGGCATTTGGCGGCTGGCTGGGGCCATTGTTCGGCGGTGATCTGCGGCTCGAACATGATGTGGACCGGATCGAGGGCCTGTCGCTGGAACGCGAATCCCTCTGGCGGCGCGTGTCCGAGGCCCCGTTCCTGACTGATGACGAAAAACGCGATGCGGTCGGCTATCAGCCGCGCGCATGAAGGAGCTTAAGATGAGCAACTGGAATGATGCGGTTTTCGCTTCCGATGCCGCCTGGATATGGTTTTCCAAAATTGCGGGCGCGGTGGCCGGATCTGCTGTTTCGCTCGCCTATATGCTGCCGCACGGCAAGCGCGAAGCGGCGATCCGCTTCGCCGTGGGCATCATCTGCGGCATGGTGTTTGGCGGCGCGGCGGGCGTGAAAATCGCGCAATCGCTGGCGCTTTCTGAATCGCTGGGGCGCGCCGAACTCATGCTGATGGGATCGGCTGCGGCAAGCTTTGCGGCCTGGTCGGCACTGGGCATTTTCAAGCGCTTTACCGACCGGGCGAAAGATGCGCCTCTGCCCGCAATCTTGCCGGGAATGCCGCCATCCGAAAGGAACAAGAATGGCAAAACCTGATTTCAGGCTCGAAACCAAACGCGCTCCCCTTGCCTTGGATGAGGTGGAAATCGACGGTAGTTTCGGCGGCTATGCCAGCGTTTTCGGCCTGCCCGATCTTGGCAATGACGTGATCGAACCCGGCGCGTTTGCGCGGGCGCTGCGTGAACGCAAGGCTTCCGGCGTGCGTATGCTGTGGCAGCATGATGCCACTGAGCCCATCGGCATATGGACCGCTATTCGCGAGGATGCGCGTGGGCTTTACGTCGAGGGCAGGCTGGCCAAGGGCGTGGCGCGCGCTCGCGAAGCGCTCGAACTCATGCGCAGTGGCGGTCTTGACGGGCTTTCCATCGGCTTTCGCACAGTGAGGGCGCGCAAGGATGCGCGCACCGGCCTGCGCCATATCCTTGAGGCGGACCTGTGGGAAATCTCGGTGGTTACATTTCCGATGCTGCCGCAGGCGCGCGTCAGCACGGTCAAGGCACAATTGCCCACGATCAGACAATTTGAACGCTGGCTCACGCGGGATGCGGGGCTGAGCCGTGGCGCTGCGCGCACCGTCATAGCCAAAGGCTATGCGGCGCTGGCAGCTCATCAGGGCCGGAAAGGGCGGGACGCCATCTGGCAGGACGAAGCAGGGCTTGCGCGGCGTATGCGCGATGCTTGCAGACTTATGATCCCTAACTCGAAATAACAGGATGAATATGCAGAAAAATCATGCAATCCCGCTCGAAACCAAGAGCGTGGAAACCAAGGCGCTTGGCTCCAGTTCAGGCCACGATGGTGATGTATCAGAAGCTTTCGACGAGTTCATGACGGCATTTTCCGCTTTCCGCGAAGCCAATGATGAGCGTCTGAAGAAGGTTGAGAAAAGCGCCGATACGGACGTGCTGTTGCGCGACAAGGTTGATCGTATCAACCGCGCGCTGGATGAGCAGAAACAGGCGCTCGACCAGTATGCGCTCAAGAACGCGCGCCCGCCGCTGGGTGCGGGCGGTGCGGTTGCCAATATCGAGCACAAGCAGGCTTTCGACTTTTATGTGCGTCGAGGCGACGAACAGGCGCTGCGCGGGGTCGAGCAGAAGGCGCATTCCTATGCATCCGGCCCCGATGGCGGCTATCTGGTTCCGGCGGAACTGGAAACCGAAATCGGTCGCAGGCTTGGTGTTCTCTCACCCATCCGCGGCATTTCCAGCGTGCGTCAGGTCTCGGGCGCTGTGCTCAAAAAGCCGTTTTCGGTCAGCGGCCCTGCCGTGGGCTGGGTAGGCGAAACCGATGCGCGTCCGCAGACGGCTTCGGCGAAGCTTGCAGAATTGCAGTTCCCGACCATGGAAATCTACGCCATGCCAGCGGCAACCTCGTCACTTCTCGATGATGGGGCGATCAATGTCGAGCAATGGATTGCCGATGAGGTGGAAGCTGCTTTTGCCGAACAGGAAAGCGCCGCCTTCATCACCGGTAATGGTGAGAATAAGCCGACCGGCTTCCTTCATTATGACACGGTGGAAGACGGAGCCTGGGAATGGGGCAAGCTCGGCCATATCGCAACGGGTACTGAAGGCGCGCTGCCTGCGGAAGATCCGTCCGACAAGCTGATCGAGCTGATCTATGCGCTCAAGGCTGGTTATCGCCAGAACGCCAATTTCGTCATGAACCGCAAGACGCAAAGCGTATTGCGCAAGCTCAAGGATGCCGATGGCAATTATCTCTGGCAGCCCCCGGCTGCTGTCGGTGAAAAGGCCTCGCTCATGGGTTTCGGCCTGGTCGAGGCGGAGCATATGCCCGATATCGACGCAGCCGCCACGCCGATTGCTTTCGGCGACTTTGAACGCGGCTATCTCGTCGTTGACCGTATTGGCATTCGCGTGTTGCGGGATCCGTATTCCGCCAAGCCTTATGTGCTGTTCTACACTACCAAGCGCGTTGGCGGCGGCGTTCAGGATTTCGATGCGATCAAGCTTCTGAAGTTCTCTGCCTGATGAAAATGACAGCGGTCTGGCTGTCAATTTTCTCAGGTCGTTTCACCATCCCCTGCCGGATTTGGCAGCTAGATTCCGCTTTTGATCGGGTTGAATCTGTTTATGGGGTGCCATGCGTAACTCTCTGATTTGATAGTTATTTATAGGGGAAAGCCAATGACAATGTTTCTTGTCACGCCACCGGTAACGGAACCGGTGACGATTGCCGATGCACGCGCATTTTTGCGAATTTCCACCCAGAGCGAAGATGATATTCTCGAACGGCTGCTCAGGACGGCGCGCGAGCTTGTCGAGGCTGAAACGGGCCTTGCGCTGATCGACCAGACCTGGCGTCTGCGGGTCGATCGCTGGCCGCGTTCGGGCCGCCTGGCCCTGTTTCGCTATCCGGTGAAGGCGGTGACAGCTGTTGTCGCCTATCAGCCCGATGGAACCGCCATCAGCTTCTCGCCGGAGGAATTCGTTCTCCAGCACGACCGCAGGCCGCAGCGTGTCTATATGGCGCAATATCCTGATGCACGTTCTTTCACCGGGCTTGAGGTCGATTTTCTTGCCGGATTCGGCGAAACAGGCGCCGATGTGCCCGACACGCTCAAACAGGCCATATTGAGCCTGACCGCTCATCTCTATGAATCGCGCGCGGGCGTGAATGCCAAGAGCGCACCCACGTCCTTTCCTCCGATGGTCGGCCAGATGGTCGATGGCTGGCGGCGGATTTCCTTATGAACAATATGCTCTTTATCGATCCGGGCCAGCTCACTTCCGAACTGGCCCTCGAAGCCATGCTTCCGGTTGGGGATGGCATGGGCGGCTATGAGGAAACATGGTCCGAAGTCGCCACTGTCTGGGGACGTATCGAGCCTGTATCCACTGCGCAGCGCGATTTCGGGACAAGGCCGCGCCCGGAAGTGACACACCGCATACTGGTGCGTTTTTGCGATGACATCTCCTCGGACAAGCGCTTGCGCAGGGGCGGTCGTGTCTTTGCGCTGCGTTCGGTGCACGATCCTGACGAGAGCGGGCGCTATCTCATCTGTCTGGCCGTGGAGGAGGGGCGATGAACATTGCCATGAAACTCACCTTCGACGGCCTCGTGCGCGCCCTGCGCTTCCGGCAGCTTGCCGTGCGCGAGGATCTGGCGCTTGGACGCAGGCCCGGCAGCAGCGAAATCAAGGAAACAAGCGGGGAACGATATGACGAGCGGCGCAGCAGCATTGCAGAAGGCCCTGTTTGAGGCTCTCAGGAATGACGGCGAACTGATTGAAACGCTTGGCGGGGAACGTGTCTATGACCGTGTTCCGCCGAAAACGCCGTTCCCCTATATCACGCTGGGCGAGACGCTCAGTCGCGACTGGAGTACCGCGAGCGAACCGGGCGGTGAGCACTTTCTCAACATCCAGATCTGGGCGCGCGAAGCCGGACGCAAGCGCGTGCTCGACATCGCCGCACACATCGCCACGCGGCTCGCAGATGGGATGCTCAGTCTGGATGGGTATCGTCTGGTCAATCTGATGCTCACGGAAGTTCTGGCGCGCAACACCGATGGTCTTGGCAGCTATCTGGGCACCATGCGATATCGCGCGGTGACGGAAGCAGTTTACTGATAGGAACTTACAATGGCAGCTCAACGCGGCAAGGATATCTTGCTGAAAATCGCGCAGGGGGAAAACCTGTTTGAAACCTGCGCGGGTCTGCGCACCAAACGCATCGCCTTCAATGCGGAAACAGTCGATGTGACCGATGCAGACGCAGCAGGCCGCTGGCGGCAATTGCTTTCGGGCAGCGGCGTTCAGCGCGCCTCTGTCAGCGGCTCGGGCATTTTCAAGGATGCGGCATCGGACAAGCTGATGCGCAGCCTTTTCTTCAATGGCGAGATCAGGGACTGGCAGATTGTCCTGCCGGATTTCGGCACCATAACCGGACTGTTCCAGATCGTAGCGCTGGAATATGGCGGCAATCACGATGCGGAAGTGACCTTTGAAATCGCGCTGGAATCAGCCGGGCTGATTGCTTTTGGAGAAGCACTATGATGGTCAATCGACATCGTGGCGAGGTTGCGGCAAAACTTGATGGTCGTGACTGGACCCTATGCCTGACGCTGGGTGCGCTGGCGGAACTGGAGGCGGCTTTTGAGGCGGACAATCTTTCCGATCTGATTGCACGCTTTTCCACGGGTAGGCTTTCCGCCCACGATATGCAGCGCATCATCTGCGCCGGCCTGCGCGGCGGCGGTCATAATGTAGGCTATGAGGATGTTGCCGAAATGCGCGCGGATGGCGGCGCTGCCGGTTTTGCGCGTCTGGTTTCGGCGCTTCTGACAGCTACTTTCGGAAGCGCTGAAAAGGCAGAAAGCGATTCCGCGCCAAACCCTTGAGTGCCGCAGTTGAATCACAATCTTCGCCCGAACCTTTCCCATGGCCCGAACCCTTTCCATGGGATGAGGTCATGCGGGCGGGGTTGGGTCTGCTGCGGCTTTCTTCCCAAAACTTCTGGGCGCTGACCCTGCGCGAATTCGCTGCCGCAATCGGGCCTTTGCCGCGCGCGGCGAATGCGCCCACGCGCGCGACGCTCGATGCGCTGATGCACGCTTTTCCCGACAGGTGATTTTACATGACAGATGAAACAATGCGCGTTTCCGTTGAGGCGGATACGAGCGCATTCGACCGTGCCTTGACCGACCTTGAAAAGCGCTCGTCGAGCTTCGGTTCCAGCCTGACCACAGCATTCAAAAGCGCCATACTGTCCGGCAAGGGACTGGAAGACGTTCTGCGCGGTCTGGCGACCAGTCTGGCCGGTTCGGCCCTTTCGGCGGGCCTTCAGCCGCTCCAGAATCTCGGCTCGTCGCTGATGTCGGGCGCATTGGCCGGTATGCGCGGCATCATACCGTTCGCCAAGGGCGGAGTCGTATCGAGCCCCACCTACTTTGGCATGGGCAATGGTTCGCTGGGCCTGACCGGTGAGGCGGGGGCGGAAGCCATCCTGCCGCTGGCGCGCGGCGCGGACGGACGGCTGGGTGTGGCGAGCGGTGGTGCAGGCGGCAAGCCGGTTCAGGTGGTCTTCAACATGACATCGCCCGACGCCTCGTCTTTCAGAAAATCTCAGGCGCAGCTTTCCACCATGCTGGCGGGTGCGGTGCGTCGCGGTGCGAGGAGGATGTAATGGAAGTCTTTCATGATGTCCGGTTTCCGCTGGGCGTTTCTTTCGGCGCAACCGGCGGGCCGGAATGGCGCAATGAAATCGTCACGCTTACTTCCGGCATGGAAAAGCGCAATGCGCGCTGGGCGCATTCGCGCAGGCATTTCGATGCCGGAACCGGCCTGCGCTCGCTTGATGATCTCAAGGCCGTGCTGGCGTTTTTTGAGGCGCGGCGCGGCTCGCTTCATGCGTTTCGGTTCCGCGATCCGTTCGATTTTTCATCGGCCTTGAGTACTGCCGCGCCGTCACCCTTCGATCAGCCGATCGGTACGGGCGATGGGGCGAACCGGCATTTCCAGCTTATCAAACGCAATGAAGCCTATGACCGTCCGATCCGGCGACCGGTGGGCGGATCGGTCGTCATTGCCGTCGACGGCGTACGTCTGGCTGAAGGCGAAGCCTTCAGCGTTGACAGCGCAACGGGGGTGGTTGCTTTTCAGCCTGAATATACGCCCGCCAATAACGCGCTGGTGACGGCAGGCTTTCTTTTCGACGTGGCGGTTCGTTTCGACACGGATCGGTTGATGGCCAGCATCGCCTCGTTTCAAGCGGGTGAAATTCCCTCTATTCCGATTGTCGAGGTGAAGGCATGATCCCGGTTCCGGCGGCACTTGAATCACATCTGCAAAGCGAAGTGACAACCCATTGCTTTGCCTGGCTTATAAGACGCTCCGATCAACTCGTCCTCGGCTTTACCGATCATGACAGGGCGCTGGTTTTGCAAGCTGTTTCCTGTGAGCCGTTGACGGGCCTCAACAGCAGCGAGGCGACGACCGCGCTCGGCCTTTCCATCGCCGGTGGCGAAGTGGAAGGAGTGCTGTCTTCCACCCGCATCAGCGACACCGATATCGAGCAGGGGCGCTATGATGGTGCGACCATCGAAACCTATCTGGTCAATTGGAAAAATCCTCAGCAGCATATGATGCTTCGGCGTTGGACGGCGGGTACGATCAGCCGTTCGGGCAGCCGCTTTGTCATGGAACTCAAGGGTGCAGCAGCAGCATTTGATGCCATACGCGGACGCCGCATCCAGCGTCAGTGCGATGCGAAGCTCGGTGACGGGCGCTGCGGTGTGAATCTTGGCGATCCGCGTTTTTTCGCCCATGGCTCGGTGATCCGGGCCGAAGGTGCGGCTCTGACGGTTGCCGGGCTTGGCGGCTTTGCAGGCGGATGGTTTAGGCAAGGCACTCTCTCCTGGGAAACGGGTGCCAATGCTGGCCGTTCCATACGCGTGGCAGGCCATGAAGGCGGTGAACTGCATTTACGTGAACCGCCCCTAATGCCGGTTGGCGTGGGTGACGGTTTTCGCATTGTCGCTGGATGCGACAAGAGCTTTGCGACTTGCAAAGCCAAATTTGGCAATGGCAGCAATTTTCGCGGCTATCCGCATCTGCCGGGCAATGATGCGGCCTTTGCCTATGTCAACAGCGAGAATGAATATGACGGGAGTGCACTGGTTCCATGATGATCGCGGAAACTGTCATTGCCGAGACCGAATGCTGGCTCGGCACGCCATACCGTCACGGTGCGTCGCGACGTGGTGTCAGTTGCGATTGCCTTGGGCTGGTGCGCGGCGTCTGGCGTTCGCTCTATGGGGTGGAGCCGGAAAATCCCGGTGCCTATGCGCCCGACTGGGCGGAAGCAGCAGCCGGCGATCCATTGCTCGAAGCGGCCCGCCGGCATATGGGCGAGCGCGATGGCCTCGAACCGCAGCGGGGCGATCTGCTGGTATTTCGCTGGCGACCCGGCCTCGCGGCCAAGCATCTTGGTATCATGGTGCGTGAGAACCGTTTCATCCATGCCTATGAGGGGCATAGTGTGATGGCCTCGGCGCTGGTGCCGCAATGGCGCGCGCGCATTGCCGGAATTTTCATTTTTCCCGAACGGAAACCATAGAAATGGCGACAATAGTTCTGCAAGCGGTTGGTGCTGCCGTTGGCGGCATTTTCGGTCCCGTGGGTGCGGCCATCGGCGCTGGGCTGGGCGCGATGGGCGGCTATGCCGTCGATACCGCAATCATCAATTCCACCCGCCATATGGAAGGCGCGCGGCTCAATAGCGGTCGTGTAGCGACCGCCGAAGAAGGTGCCAGCCTGCCTTTCGTCTACGGCACGGCGCGACTGTCGGGCACGCTCATCTGGGCCACGCGTTTCGAGGAGAAGAAAACCACGGAGCGGCAAGGCGGCAAGGGCGGTCCCAAAGTGACCAGCTACAGCTATTTCGGCAATGCTGCGTATGCGATTTGCGAAGGCGAAATCGCAGGCATTCGCCGCGTCTGGGCCGATGGGCAGGAGCTTGACCTCACGGGGATCGATATGCGCATCTATCGGGGCACGCAGGCGCAGCAGCCCGATCCGCTGATCGAAGCCAAGCAGGGCACCGGCAATGCTCCTGCCTATCGCGGCACCGCCTATGTCGTGTTCGATCGCATCCCGCTCGACGCCTATGGCAATCGTCTGCCGCAATTCCAGTTCGAGGTCATGCGCCCGGTCGGAAAACTGGCGCGCGATGTGCGCGCCATCGCCCTTATACCCGGCTCGACCGAATTCGGCCTCTCGCCAGATCCGGTCAGCGACCAGCCCTTCTGGGGAATGCAACGCTGGGTCAATCGCAATGCCACACGCGGTCGCAGCGACTGGAGCGTCGCCATGGACGAATTGCAGGCGCTTTGTCCGGGGCTGCGCCATGTGGCTATTGTGCTGCCATGGTTCGGCGACGATCTGCGCGCGGGCGAGTGCCGCATCCGCCCCGGCGTCACCGATGCCTCGGCGCGCAGGCCAAGCAAGCTCTGGACGGTGGAAAACGTCACGCGCGCGCAGGCGCATGTGATTTCAAAAAGCGGCGAGGGCGCAGCCTATGGCGGCACACCCTCCGACCAGAGTGTTATCGATGCCATTCGCGATGCGAAGGCGCGCGGCTTGCAGGTGACCTTATATCCTTTCATCATGATGGATATTCCCGCTGGCAACGCGCTGCCGTCGCCCTATGGCGGCATCGGGCAATCGGTCTATCCATGGCGCGGGCGCATCACCTGTCATCCTGCCGCCGAGGTCGCGGGATCGCCGGACAAGACGGCGGAAGCGGGAGGACAGGTCGAAGCTTTCGTCAATGGAGCATGGGGTTATCGGCGTTTTCTGAATCACTGCGCCAATCTGGCCTTGCAGGCTGGCGGCGTCGACGCCTTTCTGCTGGGGTCGGAACTGCGGGGGCTGACCCACATACGTGACAGCCGCGAGAGCTTTCCATTCGTGACGCATCTCTGTGCGCTTGCCGCCGAGATGCGCACCAAACTTGGTGCTGCCTGCCGCATCAGCTATGGCGCGGACTGGTCGGAATATTTCGGTTATCAGGCGCAGGACGGCAGCGGTGATCTGTTCTTCAATCTCGACCCGCTCTGGTCGCATCCGGCAATCGACGCCATCGGCATCGACAACTATATGCCGCTGGCCGATTGGCGCGATGCGGACCTTGACGGCGGCAATCCCGATGGGTTTGAAAGCCCCTATGATCTGGATGGCCTGATCGCCAATATAGAGGCGGGCGAAGGTTTCGACTGGTATTATGCAAGCTCGGAGGATCGCGCCGCGCGTATCCGCAGGCCGATTACCGATGGCATGGCGGGCAAGCCATGGGTCTATCGCTATAAGGATATTCGGGCATGGTGGAGCAATCGCCATTATAACAGGATCGATGGCAGGGAAGCGGCGCAGCCCACCGGCTGGGTGCCGCAATCCAAACCGTTCTGGTTCACCGAACTTGGATGCCCTGCCGTGGACAAGGGGCCGAACCAGCCCAACGTCTTTCCCGATCCGAAATCATCGGAAAATGCTACGCCTTATTTTTCCAACGGGTCGCGCGCCGATATCGCCATGGATCGGTTTTTGCGCGCTCACTACCATTACTGGCCGCAAAACAATCCTGTATCGCCGGTCTATGGCGGGCCGATGCTCGATATGGACCGCATCTATCTGTGGTCATGGGATACGAGACCGTTTCCAGAATTCCCGCTTCGGGGTGATATATGGGGCGACACGGCCAACTGGCGATTGGGCCACTGGCTCAATGGGCGGATCAGCGGGGTTGCGCTGGATGAACTGATCGCGGCCATTCTCAATGATTTCGGATTGCCGCAGGCGGATTGTTCCGGGGCAGAGGGCCATCTGACCGGCTTTGTCATATCGGAATCGGCAACGGCGCGCGGCGTGCTGGAGCCGCTCCTGGACATATTCGGCGTTCATGGTTTCGAGCAGGCCGGGCGCTTCGTATTTGAAAACATAGCGCGCGCCGCTCCGGTGCTGGACCTTCAGGCGGCGCTGGTGGAGCCGCAGGACGGGGATGCCCTGACTTCGGTGCTCGATGATCAGAACGAACTTCCCGCCGTGGCGGAGTTTTACTGCCATGATCCGCTGCGCGACTTTCAGGTCGTGGGCGCAACGGCGCAGCGCGATGAGGGGCAGGGAACGGAAAGCCTGAGCCTGTCGGGAGCGATGGAGCCGGGGCAGGCAGCGGCTCTTGCGCAAGGCTGGATGGCGCGCCGCTATGCACAACGCCGCACGGCCAGTTTTGCCTTGCCCTGGTCGCAGGCGGCTCTTCATGTCGGAGATCGTGTTCGTCTCGACATTCTGGGCGGCGGACGCGATTATGTGGTGACAGCGCTCGAAGACGCAGAGGTCCGCGCGGTAAGAGCTGTGGCGCTGGCCCCCAACATCGTCTTCGCGGACCGGGGCGAGACGCCGCGTCTGCCGCCCGGAGGCCCGGTTTCGGATATGAAGCCGATCTTTCATTTGCTCGATCTGCCGCTCTGGCCGGGTGCGGAATATCCCGTCGGCCAATTCCGCATTGCCTGCCATGCAAGGCCATGGCGCGGGGTTGCGGTCTATGCGTCGCCAGCAGATGACGGCTTTGCCGAACGCGCCCTGATTGGCGAGCGTGCAGTGATGGGCGAATTGCTTGCTCCGCTTGCAGGTGCTCCGAGCGGTCGTCTTATCGACGGGCAATATGTGGAAGTGGCGCTCTATGCGGGCGAGTTGCAATCGCGTCCGCTGGCGCAAATTCTCAACGGAGCCAATACGGCTTTGCTGCAATCGCCGGATGGGGATTGGGAAGTTTTCCAGTTTCTCGATGCCGAGGAAGTCGGGCTCAACCAGTGGCAGCTTGGCAGGTTGCTGCGCGGCCAGCTTGGTACGGAGCCAGCCAGCCGGGTCGAAAAGCCGGTCGAGACGCCGTTCATTCTGCTGGATGGCGCGGTGACATCTATCGGACTGCAACCCGCTGAACTGGGGCTGGATATCAACTGGCGGATTGGCACGGCGGGGAAGGTTTTTTCCGATGAATTCTTCGCTACGGTTCGTCAGAGCGGCGGTCTGCGGGCATTGCGTCCTCTAAGTCCGGTCCATGTGAAAGCGGATCGCCGTGCCAATGGCGATCTGGCGTTCAGCTGGATCAGGCGCGGTCGCATCGATGCGGACAGCTGGCTTGGCGAAGATATTCCGCTCGGAGAGGAACGCGAGGCCTATCTTGTCGAAATATGGCAGGCGGGGCAACGCGTGCGAAGCGAACAATTGTCCGAATCTACCTGGCTTTATAACAGCGCCCAGCGGCTTGGCGATGTGGGAACAGATGATTTTCTGTTTCGTGTCGCCATGCTGGGCGCAAAAACCGGCGCAGGCGATTTTGCAACTCTCAATCTTATGGGCGGTATGTAAAACTCAGAAAGGAAATTTATGATTGACAATAAACCATGGTATCTCTCGCGCACGGTCTGGGCAGGTCTGGTCGCCTTGACCCTCCCACTTGCAGGCGCGTTCGGTCTGGGAAGCGGTGTGCTGGATCAGGGCCTTCTGACCGAAACGCTGCTGCAACTTGCCACAGCGATGGCCGGTCTTGTGACGGTGTTGGGCCGTGTCGGCGCAACTTCGCGCATTTCATAATATTACAAATCGTGATAGTGAGGTTTTGAAAAGTGGCATGATCGTGCAATGTTGAAAGATATTGATAAGATCATACTTAAATAACTCCGGACGGTTCCGGCCCTTGTTCGGGCCGGAGAAGTTCGGCGAGTCAAAAAAATCCTTTGTGCCTGAAAGCAGAGTGTATCGTTCATGCATTGTTCAGCTGTGAGGCGCTATATAAGGCTGCATGATGAAACAGAACGCTGCTCTCAAATTTTTCGCGCTTCTCGCGGTCAGCATTGGCTTGTTGCCGGTTGATGCCGGTGCCTTGCCGATGGGCGCGCCGCAGAAGTCCAGTCTTCTGATCGCTGCCGCTGGCGATTGCGCGGCAGTGGGCCAACGGGTGGCCGCCTCGCAGGGCGGGCAACTGGCCAAGGCCACGCCGACGACGCAGAACGGCAAGCCCATGTGTATCATTGTCGTGCTCGTACCCGGTCGCGATGGCGAGCGTCCGCGACGCGTCGAAGTCGCGGTTCCGGCTCAGTAAGCGCCTTTGCAAGGGGAAGTCTTGGCTTGCGTATCCTGATTGTTGAAGATGACAAGGACCTGAACCGGCAGCTTTCGGATGCGATGGTTGCGGCTGGCTATGTCGTGGACAGTGCTTTTGATGGTGAAGAAGGTCATTATCTGGGCGATACCGAACCCTATGATGCGGTTGTCCTCGATATAGGTCTTCCGCAAATGGATGGTATCAGCGTCGTCGAGCGCTGGAGGCGCAGCGGGCGCACGATGCCCGTTCTCATGCTGACGGCGCGCGACCGCTGGAGCGACAAGGTGGCCGGTATCGATGCCGGTGCTGATGATTATGTCGCCAAGCCTTTCCATATCGAGGAAGTGCTGGCGCGCCTGCGCGCGCTGATCCGCCGCGCGGCGGGTCATGCTTCATCGGAACTGGTCTGCGGGCCGCTGAATCTCGACACCAAGACATCGAAAGCAAGCGTCGATGGCGTCGCACTCAAGCTGACCTCACATGAATACCGCCTGCTCTCCTATCTGATGCATCATATGGACGAGGTCGTCTCGCGAACCGAGCTGGTCGAGCATCTCTATGATCAGGATTTCGACCGCGATTCCAATACAATCGAAGTTTTCGTCGGACGGCTGCGCAAGAAGATGGGTGTCGATCTGATCGAAACCGTGCGCGGCATGGGCTATCGCATCCGCTCGGACGAGCAGGCCGAGATGAAAGGGAGCGGGAACTGAAGCTTCTTCGCATTTTCCCACCGCTGCGTTCTCTTGCAATACGCGTCGTTACGCTTTCGACGCTCTGGGTCATTCTGGCGCTGGTGGTCGTGGCCACCTTCATCAGCACGCTGTATGGTGACGCTGCGCGCAGCAATTTCGAGCGGCTTCTGACGGCGCATCTGTTCAGCCTCGTCGGTTCTGTCAGTATCTCGGGCGATGGTCTGCTTCAGGGGCGTCCCGAACTGGGGGAACTGCGTTATTCCCGTCCGCTTTCCGGCTGGTACTGGTCAGTCGAACCGGTGACGCCGAATACCCGCGGCCAGTTGCAATCTCCGTCCTTGCTGGGGCGTAAAGTGCCGGAAATTCCGGTGACGCAGGTTCCCTTCGATAGCTCCTTCATGCGTAGCTATACGCTCCCCGGCCTGAATGGCGAGAAACTCTACGTCGTGGAAACGGAAGTCGTGCTCGACAATGATAACCGTGTTGCACGCTTCCGCGTCATGGGTAATCTCACCGAAGTCCTTGCGGAGGTTTCGGATTTCATAACGCGGCTCGCGCTCTACCTGGCTATATTTGCCCTTGGCAGCATTTTGATAAATGCAGCGGTGATCCTGTTTGGCCTGCGTCCGCTCGACAAGGTGCGCCGGGCGCTTGGCGATATACGCGAGGGGCGCTCGCCCCGGCTCGATACCGCGCTGCCGCTGGAGATTGCGCCTTTGGCGCGCGAAATGAATGCGCTTATCGAAAACAATCGCCGCATCGTCGAGCGGTCGCGGACGCAGGTCGGCAATCTCGCACATTCGCTCAAGACGCCGCTGTCTGTACTGGTGAACGAGGCACGCGCGATGGGCGGAGAGCATGGACGCATCGTGCGTGAGCAGAGCGAGGCCATGCAGGTGCAGATCCAGCATTATCTCCAGCGCGCGCGCATCGCCGCCCAGCGCGACAGTGTGGTGTTCCGCACATTGGTGACGCCGGTTCTTGAGCGTATGCAACGGGTAACGGCGAAGCTCAATCCGACGTTCGAGATACAATTTCGTAACCACGCGCCGGGTGCGGTTTTCGCGGGCGAGAAGGAAGACCTTGAAGAAATTATTGGTAATTTGCTTGAGAACGCAGGAAAATGGGGCCGCAGGCGTGTGAATATCGTTTTGCGTATGGGGCTGGAAAAACCGCAGGGTGGGCAGCATCAGTTTGAAATCCTGATCGAAGATGATGGGCCCGGACTGGCGCCCGGCAGGATCGACGAAGCATTGAAGCGGGGCAGCCGCGTCGATGAAACGAAGCCCGGAACGGGGCTCGGACTGGCGATCGTGCAGGATACGGTTCGTGAATATGGCGGTAGCCTGCATCTTGGTAAAAGCCAGCTTGGCGGGCTTCAGGTGCGCGTCGTCTTGCCCCTGACTGAAGATTGACGCCGAAAATTGATGTTTGACTTTGCCAAGAGGCGAACCAGAAGATTAGAACAATAGATGTGTGATGCGATAATATGCACACATTATTTTAAAAGGCCGGTTTATTATGACGATGGTATCGAGACTCTCTCCCTCGCTTCTGGTTGTTTTTATGGCGCTTGCCCTTGCAGGTTGCGGAACGGTTGGCAGCGGCAAGGGAACAGGTCTGGCGTCTCTTGGAAAATTTTCTTCATCATCATCGACACAGCCGAACCTGCTTGAGCCATTGGGCAGTGGGCTGTTGGGCAATGCGGCCAGCCAGTTGAGCGAGGACGATCGCCGCAAGGCGCTTGAGGCAGAATATCGCACGCTCGAATATTCCCCTGCGGGTAAAGCGATTTCGTGGAGCAGCGGCTCGGCCTCCGGCGACGTGATGGCGGCGCAACCCTATCAGGTGGGTTCGCAGAACTGCCGCCAATATACGCACACATTCTCTATTTCCGGCGTGCCGCAGACAATGCGCGGGACCGCCTGCCGCAATCCCGACGGAAGCTGGACGCCGCTGACCTGATCCTCTTTGCGGCGAATTGCCCCTGTCGGGCGCGTTGGCGCAGGTAGATGTTGGTTTTTGCCTTCGCTGCGACTAAGTCTCAGCCATGGAATTCTGGTTAACCGCCGCATTGCTGACTTTTGCAGCCACACTGATTGTTTTGTTGCCGCTGACGCGCAACAGGCAGGGCTTTCTGCCTGCCGAAAAAAATGATCTGGAAGTTTACCGCGACCAGTTGCAGGAAGTGGAGGCGGATGCTGCGCGCGGCATGATCGATGTCGCGAGCGCCGAGCAGGCGCGCCTTGAAATTGCGCGCCGCATTCTTGGTGCGGAAAAGGCCGGTACGAAAACTACATCAGGCACGGACAAGGCACGCTCGGGCCGCTTTCTGGCTTTTGCCGCCGTGCTCGCGGTTCCATTGATCGCGTGGGGCGTCTATCCGCTTTTCGGCGCTCCAGATATGCCATCCATGCCGCTTGCCGCCCGTCTGGCTGACAGCCCGGAACGCAACTCGGTCGATCAGCTCATTGCGCGGGCAGAAGCCCATCTGGCGCAAAATCCCGACGATGCGCGCGGCTGGGATGTGCTGGCCCCGATTTATCTGCGGCTCAATCGTGGTGCTGACGCCGCCAATGCCTATCGTTCGGCCATCCGTCTGGAAGGCGAGAACCTGGCGCGCGTTCTTGGCCTCGGCGAAGCCCTGGTCGAGATATCCGGCGGAACGGTCACGGCGGAGGCGGAAACGCTTTTCAAAAAGGCCGCGCAGCTTGGACCTGATGATGTCCGCCCGCAATTTTATCTGGCGCAGAGCGAAATACAGGATGGCCGCAGTGATGCCGCGGCGCTAAGGTTGCAGGCGTTTCTGGACAAAGCCCCGGCTGACGCGCCTTGGCGCGCGCAGGTCGAGCAGACGATTGCCAGCCTTAGTGGAGGGGCCGCTGCCCCGCAAGGCCCGACACCCGAAGATGTTGAAGCGGCGGCAGCACTTGGCGCCGAAGATCGTCAGGCCATGATTGAAGGCATGGTCCAGCGTCTGGATGCAAGGCTTCGCGAAAACAGCGCTGACGTCGATGGCTGGAAGCGCCTCGTGCGCTCCTATATGATCCTCAATCGCCGCGATGCGGCTCTGGACGGCTTGAAAAGGGGGCTTGAAGCCCTCGAAGGCGAGGAGCGTGCGGATCTGCAAGGTTTCGCCGCCGGACTTGGTTTGAAAGCGGGGAGCGCGACCCAATGAGTGCGACTACGCAGGAAAATGGACCCGGAAAGTCGGGGGTGAACAAGGGCGCAGGCATTGCCCGTGCCGTCAGCCGGAGAAAACGCAAGCGTCTGATGCTGATCGGCGGCGCTCTGGCGGTTCTGGCCGTGGCCGTTGGCCTCATGCTGATGGCTTTCAGTCAGGATATTCGATTTTTCCGCACGCCTGCCGATCTGACCGAACAGGAAATTACTTCCGGCGCGCGGTTTCGTCTGGGGGGGCTCGTCGAGGAAGGTTCGGTAACGCGGCAGGGCAGCGAACTCCATTTCACCGTTACAGATACGATCAAGACCGCCAAAGTGGTT
Organism: Falsochrobactrum tianjinense; assembly: GCF_019100495.1. Classification (GTDB taxonomy): domain Bacteria; phylum Pseudomonadota; class Alphaproteobacteria; order Rhizobiales; family Rhizobiaceae; genus Brucella; species Brucella tianjinense. The sequence goes on from NZ_JAHRVA010000001.1 coordinate 840,560, forward strand.
TTTGAGGGTATTCCGCCCGACCTTTTCCGTGAAGGGCAGGGGGTCGTAGCCGAGGGCCGTTTCGGTCCTGACAGAGTGTTCCGCGCCGACAATGTGCTGGCCAAGCATGATGAGAATTACACCCCCAAGGATTTGGCCAGCAGCCTGAAGGAAAAGGGCGTCTGGGAAGGCCAATGAAGAAACCGGGATACAGTCTATGAATGTCGAGATCGGCCATTTTGCACTGGTGCTGGCGCTGGCCCTGTCGGTCGTGCAATCGATCGTGCCCGTTATTGGCGCGCAGCGCAGAGACATGCAGCTTATGGCTGTTGCGGTGCCAACTGCGGTGGCTGTTTTCGCGCTGATCGCCTTTTCCTTTGCGGTCCTCACCATCGCTTATGTCGTTTCGGACTTTTCCGTTCTCAACGTGGTCGAGAACTCGCATTCGCAAAAGCCGCTTCTCTATAAGATCACCGGCGTATGGGGCAATCACGAAGGCTCTATGCTGCTGTGGGTGCTGATCCTGAGCTTCTTCAGCGCGCTGGTGGCGGGCTTTTCCGCCAACCTGCCCGAGACATTGCGCGCCAATGTTCTGGCGGTTCAGGGCTGGATAGCAACGGCTTTTCTGGCTTTTGTCATCTTTACCTCCAATCCTTTCACGCGCATCTTCCCCGCTCCCATGGAGGGTGGAGACCTCAATCCGATCCTTCAGGATATCGGCCTCGCAATCCATCCGCCGCTCCTTTATCTTGGTTATGTCGGCTTTTCCGTCTGCTTTTCCTTTGCCATTGCCGCCCTTATCGAAGGCCGTATCGATGCGGCATGGGCGCGCTGGGTTCGCCCATGGGCGCTGGTCGCATGGATGTTTCTGACCGGCGGCATCGCTATGGGATCTTACTGGGCCTATTACGAACTGGGCTGGGGCGGCTGGTGGTTCTGGGACCCGGTCGAAAATGCGTCCTTCATGCCATGGTTGGTCGGCACAGCCCTGCTTCATTCCGCCCTTGTGATGGAAAAGCGCTCGGCGCTGAAAATCTGGACGGTCCTGCTGGCGATTCTGACATTCTCGCTTTCGCTGCTTGGTACTTTCCTGGTGCGCTCCGGTGTTCTCACTTCCGTGCACAGTTTCGCGACCGATCCGGGGCGCGGCCTTTTCATTCTCGCCATTCTGGCGGTCTTCATCGGCGGTTCGCTCTCGCTGTTTGCCTTGCGCGTGCAGAACCTTGCGTCCGGCGGATTGTTCCAGCCGATCTCGCGCGAAGGCGCGCTGGTCTTCAACAATCTCTTTCTGACGACCGCTGCCGCGACGGTTCTCATCGGCACGCTCTATCCGCTTCTGCTCGAAGTTTTGACCGGCGACAAGATTTCCGTGGGCGCGCCCTTCTTCAACATGACCTTCGGGCCATTGATGATCCCGCTGCTTTTCGCCGTGCCGTTCGGCCCGCTGCTTGCGTGGAAGCGAGGCGATCTTTATGCGGTCGCGCAACGATTGATGACGGCATTTGCCTTGTCGCTGGTGGTGACGGGCATTGTCTTGTGGCGCAGCAATGCCCACTCGGTTCTTGCGGCAATGGGCATCGGCCTTGCCGCATGGCTCATCTTCGGCAGTCTCACCGATCTGCTTCTGAAAGCGGGCATCGGCAAGGTATCGCCTGCAAAGGCATTTGCGCGCTTCAAAGGCTTGCCGCGTTCGGTTTTCGGTACCGCACTTGCGCATATGGGACTTGGGATCACCCTGCTGGGGATCGTCAGCGTCACAACGTTCGGCACAGAAAACGTATTGGTCATGCGCCCCGGCGATACCACGAAGGTTGCCGATTACTCGCTGCGCTTTGAGGGGCTGCGCCCCGTTACCGGATCGAATTATACTGAAAATCGCGGCAGCTTCACACTGTTCGATTCAACGGCCCGTGACCTTGGCCTGATCGAACCTTCCAAGCGGTTCTTCCCTGCCCGCCAGATGCCGACCACAGAATCAGGCATAAGGACATTATGGTTCAATCAGGTCTATGTCGCGCTTGGCGACGAGGTGGGCGATGACGCTATCGTGGTGCGTGTCTGGTGGAAACCGCATGTGACGCTGATCTGGTACGGCGCGATTGTGATGATGCTGGGCGGCATTTTCTCGCTGGCCGACCGCCGCCTGCGCGTGGGCGCACCATCAAAGGCACGCAAATCCGCATCGTCATCCACAACAGGAAAAGCAGGGGCGACGGCATGAGGCTGCGCGCGGCGGCTGCATCGCTTGTGCTGGGGCTTGGGCTGTCGTTTCAGGCGACACCTTCTCTGGCGGTCAATCCCGACGAGGTTCTGTCCGATCCGCAGCTTGAAAGCCGTGCGCGCGAAATCTCGGCAGAACTGCGCTGCATGGTCTGCCAGAATGAATCCATTGATGATTCCAATGCCGAACTGGCGCGCGACCTGCGCATTCTGGTGCGCGAGCGCCTGACTGCGGGCGATTCGGACCGGCAGGTCATGGATTTTGTCGTGGCTCGTTACGGCGAGTTCGTTCTGCTAAAACCGCGTTTAAATGCGCAGACTGCCTTGCTCTGGGGTTTTCCGGTGCTGATTCTGCTGATTGGCGGAGGTGCGCTGATATTTTCTTTCCGCAAGCGCGACACGATGGCCGAAGTCCAGAAGCCCCTCTCGGAGCGTGAAAAAGCCGAGCTTACCCGGCTTCTTGACGATAAATAACCCACCGTTCGGGCCGGTATTTTTTCTCAACCTTACAAAACTTTCATCTTCCGGAAATCGAGCGGTAAGGTAGCTCTCGCTATCTTACGCCCTATAAAGGATTTACAGTGCCGGATTGCCTTGATGGGGTAACGGCCTCGGATTGCTCGTAAGGAGAGACAGATGTCAAAAGCTACGATTTCCAAATATCGCAAAAGTGTTGCAGCCGTAGCACTGGCGGCTGCGCTCGCTGGTACATTCGTTGCAACGGGTCCGATGGGCGCGCTCAATGATGCCCGCGCTGAAGCTGTGAAGATCACCCCGCCCGTTCAGCAGGCAGGCTTCGCGGATCTGGTTGAAAAAGTCCGTCCGGCTGTTGTCAGCGTTCGGGTGAAGAAGGATGTGCAGGAAACCGCCAATAGCGGGCGGCAGTTCTTTGGCTCTCCGGGGTTTGACCAACTGCCTGACGGGCACCCGCTCAAGCGTTTCTTCCGTGATTTCGGCGTCGAGCCGCGCGGCGATGCGCGTCCCGGAAACCGCCAGAAAAGCCGTCCGGGACATGAACGTCCAGTGGCGCAGGGTTCCGGCTTCCTGATTTCGGAAGACGGTTACGTTGTCACCAATAATCACGTCGTTTCCGATGGCGATGCCTATAGCATCGTGCTCGATGATGGTGCGGAATTCGATGCCAAGTTGATCGGCACCGATCCGCGCACCGATCTTGCCGTGCTCAAGATCGAAGATGCCAAGCGCAAATTCACCTATGTCACCTTTGGCGATGATAACAAGATCCGCGTCGGCGACTGGGTGGTTGCGGTCGGCAATCCCTTTGGTCTTGGCGGCACGGTTACGTCCGGTATCGTATCTGCCCGTGGCCGCGACATCGGTGCTGGTCCCTACGACGACTTCATCCAGATTGATGCAGCCGTGAACAAGGGCAATTCCGGCGGACCGGCTTTTGATCTGTCGGGTGAAGTCATCGGCATCAATACTGCTATCTTCTCACCATCAGGCGGCAGCGTCGGCATTGCTTTTGCCATTCCGTCATCGACCGCCAAGCAGGTCGTCGATCAGCTCATCAAGAAGGGGTCGGTCGAGCGCGGCTGGATCGGCGTGCAGATTCAGCCTGTCACCAAGGACATCGCAGCCTCGCTTGGCCTTGCTGAAGAAAAGGGAGCGCTTGTCGCTTCGCCGCAATCCGATGGACCGGCCGCAAAAGCTGGCATCAACGCGGGAGATGTGATCACCGCAGTCAATGGCGAGACGGTCGATGGCCCGCGCGAGCTTGCCCGCAAGATCGCCAATATCACGCCCGGCGAAAAGGTGGCTCTGACTGTCTGGCGCAAGAACAAGGCCGAAGAGGTCAACATCACCATTGCGGCCATGCCGGAGGATCTGGGCAAGACGGACAATCCGGCTCCAGGCGGCGATACGCAGCAAGGCGAAACTCTTGACTCGTATGGCCTGACGGTTGTTCCGTCTGAAGACGGCAACGGCGTTGTTGTGACCAATGTCGATCCCGATAGCGATGCATCGGATCGCGGCATCCGCTCCGGCGATGTGATCGTAACCGTCAACAACCAGGCTGTTAAAGACGCACAGGACATCAACAAGGCCATTGATGAAGCCGCAAAGGCGGGTCGCAAGGCGGTCCTGCTGCAATTGCAGAGCAACGATCAGAGCCGCTTCGTGGCTTTGCCGATCGATCAGGCCGGGTAACCGCAACGGATGATCGTTCTGACGAAAAACGTCTGAAAATTGGATGCCAGGCGGAACTTCCGTCTGGCATTGCTTCATTTTCTCCAGCGACCCGGTTTATAGTGACGCCATGAAGATTCTCGTTATTGAAGACGACCGCGAAGCGGCCCGCTATCTTGAGAAAGCCTTTACCGAGGCCGGACATTCAGCCGATATCGCGGGTGATGGTGAAATCGGCTATGCACTGGCCGAAAACGGCAACTACGATGTGCTGGTCGTGGATCGTATGCTGCCCAGGCGCGACGGGCTTTCCGTCGTGGCGGGCCTGCGCGCCAAAGGCATGGAAACGCCGGTGCTGATCCTGTCTGCCCTTGGTGAAGTCGATGATCGCGTTACCGGATTGCGTGCGGGCGGAGACGATTATCTTACCAAGCCCTATGCTTTCTCGGAATTGCTGGCGCGCGTCGAGGTCTTGCAGCGCCGCTCAAGCCCACGCGAAGCGGACACAATCTATCGTGTCGGTGATCTGGAGCTTGACCGGCTCGCGCATACTGCCCGCAGGCAGGACGTTGATATCGCGCTTCAGCCGCGCGAATTTCGCCTTCTCGAATATCTCATGCGTCATGCCGGGCAGGTCGTCACCCGCACCATGCTTCTGGAAAATGTCTGGGACTATCACTTTGATCCACAGACCAATGTGATCGATGTGCATATTTCGCGCTTGCGCAGCAAGATCGAAAAAGGCTTTGATGGACCGCTGCTCCATACCGTGCGCGGCGCGGGCTATATGCTCAAAGCAGACCGGACAAAACAGCCGGGCACGGCTGCCAGGACGGAATGATGAGCCGCTTTTCTGCGCTGATGCGCACAACGGCTGCTCGCCTTTCAGCGCTCTATCTGCTGCTGTTTGTAGTTGGTGCCGTGGCCCTGGTCTTCTATATGACCAATCTTTCCGCGTCCTTTCTTGCGGGGCAAACGCAGGAAGCACTGGGTGAAGAAATTGCAAGTATCGGCAAAAGCTATGCGCGAGGCGGCATTCCGCAGCTTGTGCGTTCTATTGACTATCGCTCGCGCCAGCCCGGCGCCTATCTCTATCTGGTCTCTGATCCCACCGGACGTATCCTGGCCGGAAATGTCGAAAGCGTGCAGCCCGGTGTTCTGGACACGAACGGCATTGTCGAGCGCGCTTTCACTTATAGCCGCTATGGCGAACAAGGCGCGCAAACCGAACATCGCGCGATTGCCGTGGTGATCGCATTGCCCAATGGAATGCGTCTTCTGGTCGGGCGCGATCTGGGCGAGCCGGAACGCTTCCGCGATCTTGTCCGCCGCTCGCTCATGCTGGCGCTCGGTATCATGAGCGTAGGGGCTTTCCTCATCTGGTTCTTCGTGGGTCGCCGGGCGCTCAAGCGTATCGATGAAGTTTCGGGCGCGTCGCAACGCATCATGGAGGGCGATCTGACGGGGCGGTTGCCGGTTAATGGTTCTGGTGATGAATTTGATCGCCTTTCGACCAATCTCAACATCATGCTGGGGCGCATCCTTGAACTGAACGAGGGGCTGAAACAGGTCTCCGACAATATCGCTCATGATCTCAAGACGCCGCTCACACGTCTGCGCAATAGCGCCGAAGAAGCGCTTTCGGGCCAGAAGGATGGCCCTGAATATCGTGCGGCTCTGGAAGATATTATCGGCGAATCCGACCAGCTTATCCGCACATTCAATGCAATCCTGATGATCTCACGGCTGGAGGCAGGCTATTCATCGGAAAATCTGGATGACATGCCGCTCGCGTCCATTGTGGGCGATGTTGCCGAAATGTATGAGCCGGTCGCGGAAGATGCAGGCGTCAGATTTGAGCTGGGTACACTGGATGATACGCCCGTGCGCATCAATCGCGAGCTGATCGGCCAGACAGTTTCCAATCTGGTAGATAATGCCATCAAATATGCCGGTGGGGAGAGGGGCGGCTCCATTGTGACCCTGGCCATGGAGCGCGATCCGGGACATGTGCGCATCGTCGTGGCCGATAATGGCCCCGGCATTCCTGAGAACAAGCGCGAGCAGGCCACCGAGCGTTTTGTGCGGCTTGAAGAAAGTCGCACCCAGCCGGGCTCCGGGCTGGGGTTAAGTCTTGCCAAGGCGATTATGAAGTTGCACGGTGGCGCGCTTCGTCTTGAGGATAACCAACCCGGCCTGCGGGCGGTACTGGAGTTTCCGCTGCCTCATGACGAGACAGCTAAATAAATATGCAATGCCAGATCGGATTATAAGAGGGGACTATGGCGGCAGAGGACGCAAAGGCACTGTTTTTTGATCGTAAACTCTGCCCGCTTGCGCCGCTCGACGAGCAAAGGGCGCAATCCTTTCTGGCTGATCTTGAAGCCAGAGCGCAGGAAGATGAATTTTCCCGCGTCCTGGCGCTTATGCGTGACAATAATATAGCAGCTTTTCTTGCCGCCGTGCTGGACCTTTCCCCCTATATAAGGGAAGTGCTGACACGCCAGCCCCGCATTCTCGACCGGATCGCAGCCCATGCGCCGGAGACGGCGCTGGCCGGTGTTCTGGCCGAAATTTCCCTGTGCGACACACAGGCAGGGATTAGCGAAACCATCCTGATGAGCAGATTGCGCCAGCTCAAGCGCGAGGCGCATGTGCTGATCGCACTGTGCGATGTGGCGCGCATTTTCGACACCGAAACTACCACCGGCTGGCTTACAGATCTCGCCGAAGCCAGTACAGGAGCCGCCATTCGATTTCTGCTGCGCGATGCGGACAGCGTGGGCAAGATCGTGCTGTCAGATCGTGACGATCCTGAAAAGGATTGCGGCTGGATCGTGCTGGGCATGGGCAAGTTCGGTGCGCGGGAACTCAACTATTCCTCCGATATCGATCTGATCGTCTTTGTCGATGAAACCCGGCCCGCCATCGGTGATCCCTATGAATGTATCGAGACATTCTCGCGCCTGACACGCAGGCTGGTGCGTATCCTTCAGGATCGCACGGCGGATGGTTATGTCTTCCGCGTTGATCTGCGCCTTCGTCCCGATCCTGGTTCGACGCCGCTTGCGATTCCGGTGGGAGCCGCGTTGCATTATTATGAGGGGCGCGGTCAGAACTGGGAACGCGCCGCCATGATCAAGGCGCGGCCCGTGGCGGGCGACCGCAAATCGGGCGAACAGGTGCTGGCCGAGCTTGCGCCCTATGTCTGGCGTAAATATCTCGACTATGCCGCAATCGCCGATGTGCATTCGATCAAACGACAGATACATGCCCATAAAGGCCATGGCGATATTGCCATTCGCGGCCATAATGTGAAACTGGGGCGCGGCGGCATTCGCGAGATCGAATTCTTCGTCCAGACGCAGCAATTGATCGCCGGTGGGCGCTTTCCGGAATTGCGAGGCAACCAGACCGTGCCCATGCTGGGCAGGCTGGCGGAACGCGGCTGGATTACTGATGCGGCACGCGATGCGCTGGCGCGAGAATATAATTTCCTGCGTGAAGTCGAACACCGTATCCAGATGATTGCCGATGAGCAGACCCATATTCTGCCGGAAGACGACGAAGGTTTTACCCGCGTTTCATATCTGATGGGCTATGCCGACACGGCAGAGTTTTCCGATCGATTCCTCGGCGCGCTCCAGACGGTCGAAAAGCACTATGCCGCCCTGTTCGAGCAGGCGCCGGAACTGGGTTCTTCCGGCGGCAATCTTGTCTTCACCGGCGATGTGGACGATCCCGGCACGCTCGAAACGCTCAGCGCCATGGGCTATGAGCGTCCGAGCGATATTTGCCGCGTCATCCGCACCTGGCATTTTGGCCGCTATCGCGCCACGCAATCGGCGGAAGCGCGCGAGCGTCTGACCGAATTGATACCGGCCCTGCTCAACGCCTTTGCCGAAACAAGGCGCGCCGATGAATCCCTGCTGCGTTTCGACAGCTTCTTGCAGGGCCTGCCTGCGGGCATTCAGCTTTTCAGCTTGCTGCAATCCAATCCGCGCCTGCTTGATCTCATCGTAATGATTATGAGTGCTGCACCGAAGCTCGCGGAGATCATTACCCGTAACCCCCATGTTTTCGATGGCCTGCTTGATCCGGTCATATTCTCGGAAGTACCCAATCGTTCCTATCTCGAAGAGAGGTTACGCGTGTTTCTGGGGGCTGCGACCGATTATGAAGAAGTGCTCGACCGCCTGCGCATTTTCGCAGCCGAACACCGTTTCCTGATCGGCATCCGTCTTCTCACCGGAACGATAGATGGGGTGCGCGCAGGCCGCGCTTTCTCCGATCTGGCCGAACTGATGGTGGGCAAGGCTTTCGAGGCGGTGGAGGCCGAATTACAGCGGCGGCACGGCAGGGTGAAGGGCGCGAAAGCAGCACTTCTTGCCATGGGCAAGCTTGGCAGCCGCGAGCTTACGGCCGGGTCCGATGTCGATCTGATCCTGCTTTATGACCACGACAGGCACGCTGAGGAATCGGACGGCGAAAAGCCGCTTGCGCCGTCGCAATATTATATCCGCCTGACGCAGCGGCTGATTGCAGCACTTTCCGCGCCGACCGCCGAAGGCGTGCTTTACGAGGTGGATATGCGGCTCCGGCCATCAGGCAATAAAGGCCCCGTCGCGACCCATATCGAATCCTTTGGCAAATATCAGCGCAGCGAAGCCTGGACCTGGGAGCATATGGCGCTGACGCGTGCACGCCCGATCCATGGCGATGCGGCCTTTATCGATTTCATAAAAAGCGAAATCGAAGATGTGCTCGCCACTCCGCGTGACAGAAAGAAAATTGCTCATGACGTGCGCGAGATGCGCGAATTGATTGAGCGGGAAAAACCGCCACTTGACGATTGGGATTTCAAGCTCAAGCCGGGCGGCATTATCGATCTCGAATTCATCGCCCAGTTTGCGGCTCTTGCGGGAAGGGTGGCGCATACGCCGCGCCCGCTGGGCACGGAGGACGTGCTGGCGGGGCTTGCGCCGTCATTTGCCGATCCTGCCCGTATTGACAGTCTCGTTGTAGCGCATCGCTTCTATACCAATCTCAGCCAGACCACCCGGCTCTGCATTGGGCGCGATGCAAGGCGCGAGGAGTTCATCCCCGGCATGATCGATCTGCTGTGCCGCGCCGCCGATATGCCCGACATCCAGCGGGTCGAGCATTATCTGACGGAACTGGCGGTGGAGGTTCGCTCAGGCTTTGATGAACTTGTGCAATAATCAGGCAGCGTGGGTTTCGGACTGAAGACCGGGAGCGCCGTTTTCGCGGCGATCGGGAATGCACACTGAAACCACCGTGCCCACACCTTCCGTCGAGCGGATGCGAAGCCAGCCGCCATGCAGTTCGGCCAGTGAGCGCGTGATGGCAAGCCCGAGGCCCGAACCGGTATGGGTCTTGGTGAACTGGTTTTCCACCTGCTCGAAGGGCTGGCCGATCTTCTTGATCGCCGATTTGGGAATGCCGCAGCCGGTATCCTGTATGGTCATGAAAAGCGCTGTGCCGGTCTTGCGTGCGCGCACGGTGATCTGTCCGCCATAGGAGGTAAATTTCACGGCGTTGGACAGAAGATTGATCAGAACCTGCTTAATCGCGCGGCGATCGGCATAGAGCTGCATTGCCTCTTCAATGCGCGTATCCACCGTAATTTCCTTCTCGTCCGCCTGTAGCGAGATCATGCGCACCGTTTCATTAATGAGCGGACATAGATCGATTTTTTCGCGGTCGAGCGAGAAATGCCCCGTCTCGATCTTCGACATGTCGAGAATGTCGTTGATGACGTTGAGCAGGAAATTGCCGCTGGTGTGGATATCGTTGATATATTCTTCATAGCGGTCAGAGCCGAGCGGCCCAAACGTCCCTGCCTGAATCATTTCCGAGAAGCCGATGATTGCATTGAGCGGTGTGCGCAATTCATGCGACATATTGGCGAGAAATTCCGATTTGGCACGGTTCGCAGCTTCCGCGCGTTCTTTCTCCTGGCCATATTTGCGTGCCAGTTCCGAAAGCTCGCGCACGCGGTCGCGCTCGCCCTTGCGGGCGATGGAAAGATCGTGGATCGTAGCCATCAGGCGGCGCTCGCTTTCGACCAGACGCTCCTGATGCTGCTTGATCTGCGTGATGTCGGTGCTGATGGAAACCATCCCGCCATCCTGCGTACGTCGCTCGTTGACCTGGAGCCAGCGCCCGTCGCTCAATTGCCGCTCGAAAGTCTGGCCGCCCGCGTGATTATGCTCGTTCGCCATGCGGCGCTCGAAGCTGAACGGGCGGGTATGGGCGTCAACTTCGTTGCGCGGTACGCCCGGCCTCAACGTCCAGACCGGCAGGCCCGCATATTCGCTGAATTTGGAATTGGCCATGACCAGACGGCTTTTGGCGTCCCACAAGACGAAGGCTTCCGAAATATTCTCGATGGCTTCGCGAATGCGCATATCGGCTTCCGCTGTCTGCTGCGCAAAGCGGTGCTGCTCGCTGACGTCGAAAGCGATGCCGACCAGATGCAGATCGCTCTCGGTCGTGATTTCCGCGCGCACTCGCATCCACACCCATGAGCCGTCTGCGTGGCGCATGCGCCATACGCGGTCCACATGGGAAATATCCCCCGCTGCCGCCCGTTCCGCGATCGAATAAAGATCGCCATCTTCGGGATTGATGATCGCGGAAACATCGCCGAAAGGGAGCACTGCGTCCTGTGCCTCATAGCCGAGCATTTCATACATGGAACGCGACCAGTAGATACGCCCGCGCGCCATGTCCCAGTCCCACAATCCGCCGCGCCCGCGCGCCAGCGCCATATCGATGCGTCGCTGGATCTGGCCGGAAAGATCGTCGGCTTCCCGCGCCCGCGCCGCCTGGCTGAAATAGGCGTAAAGGATCGCGAACATCACTCCGGTCGTGCCGGCAAACAGGGTGATGCTGAGCGAAACCGCGCGTTTCCATTCGGCAAAGATCGTCCGCTCCGGTTGTACCGCGATGACTGCAAAAGGCGTTGAGACCGTTTTGGATAGGGCGCCGAAGGCTGCTTCGCCCTGCATGGTGATTGTGAGCACGCCTGCGCGTTCGGCAAAAAGCAACAAAGGCTGGACCTCGCCGAACACTGCACTTGCCTGCTTGCCCACCATGTCCGACTGCGGCCCGGAGGCGGCGATGATCGTCGAGGTGTCGTTGACCAGAGCGATTGTCATGCTGGGAGAGGAAAGGCCGCGCGAGCGGAATTCTGCGATGATGTTTTCGATATCTTTCGGTGCCATCTGCGCAGGCGCGTTCACGCCCCCATCGATACCATTGGATGCGCGCTCGATCATCTGCGCCAGATTGGCTGTCGCTGCCGAAAGAGCGGCCTTGTGCTGCTGCTCGATATCCTCGCGCCACGAAAGCATTGAAAAAACACGCGCCACGCCGAGAATGATGAGGAATATGATAATGAGCGCCGGAACGAGGCGGCGCAATATCGGCTCCATCGAGATGAACTTGCCATAGGCCGGGCCGGCAAGAAGACTGACATGACCCGAGAGCCTGCCTTTCTTTCTTTCCCGTCGGGGCGCGCAATGCTTCCCCGCCGGCGCGTCATACGCGTCGGTGCTCGCCATCGAGGGCCCCTCTTGATTTTTTGAATCAGTTCCAACGATAGGCTGAAGCATCAGCCGCCCGGAACTGCACGAACTGAAGTCTGTACTCAAAGCGTTTCGAAACGTCAGCTCCGAACAAGCTTAATGAATCAAAAGTGATTCGCTCTGTCCAGAGAATTCGTTAATGCATGATGAAATTCTCTACCTATCGGTTTTCTTTTTTCCATGAATCTCAAGGTGTTAACCGGAATCAGTTTCTAAGGCGGTGCACTTAAAGCCCTGAAATGACTCATGAAAGCTGCAAGTTTTTGTATGGACGGCCGAGCTTTGCCCTAAGAAGGCCGGTCGCTCCTTGCCGCTCCTGACTGTGGTAGGTAAGGAGCTGGCATTACCCATAAATAGGGAACTCGCGAATCAGGCGAGTGTCCTCTCCACAATATCGCGCAGATCGGTGGAGAGGCTGGCAACAGCGGAAATGCGCGCCAGCGCTACTCGCGCGTGCTCGCGCCGTCCTTCTTCAAGCGAGCGCCAGGAACGCAGCGACGTGAGCAGCCGCGCGGAAAGCTGAGGATTTTCCGGATCGATAGCCAGGAGCGTATCGGCGAAAAAGGTGTAGGCTGTCCCATCCGAACGATTGAAGCCCGTCGGGTTAGCCGCACAGAACGATCCGATCAGGGCGCGTACCCGATTGGGGTTGTCGAGTGAGAACAGCGGATGCTCCATCAATGCGCGCACGTTCTGGAGTGCGGCTTCACCGGGGCGGGTGGCCTGCACCATGAACCATTTGTCCATGACGAGTGCATCCTTGCCAAAGCGTTGCTCGAAGGAGGCAAGCGCCGCATGTGCTTCCGGCGTATCACCAAAGCGATGCACCAATATGGCAAGCGCTGCGGCGCGATCCGTCATATTGTCGGCTTCGCCAAATTGTTCTGCCGCGCGGTCGGGGTGGCTGTCATGGCGGCTCAGATAATCAAGCAGCACATTACGCAAGGCTCGCTTGCCTGCCTGTGCCGCATCGGGCGAAAAGGCGCGCTCCTGCCGCAAGGCGTCGTAAAGCGAGGTAAACTGGTCGGTATAGGCTGAAGCTATGGCACCCGTCATATGCTGACGGCTGGCTAGAATGGCGTCGGGATCGACATTCTGGCCCATTTCCCGCGCAATATCGTTTTCACTCGGCAAGGTCAGGCAAAGTGCGCGAAAGGCTGGATCAAGCCTCTCGTCAAAAGCGATGCTCCCAGCCAGTTCGGTGATGATGCCATCGACTTCCGGTTCGTAGCCGTCGCGTGCACGCTTGGCGCCATCAAGCAGCGCTTTTGTGAAAATACCGTTCATGGCCTGCCAGCGTGCGACGGGATCGCTGTCGTTAAGCGCAAGGAAACTGCGTTCCTGCGCCGAAAGTTCTTGAGCCAGATTGATAGGGGCCGAAAAACCGCGCAGCAGCGAAGGTACGGGACGCTCGGCCACGCCATGAAAAACAATGGATTCTTTGGCATGGCAAAGATGAATGACCCCATCGCGAACCATGCCGCCCTCGATGGATGTGGGCTGCATATCGTGACCATCCGGCCCGACAAGGCCGAAGGCAATGGGAATATGCATCGGCTTTTTTACGGGCTGCCCGGGCGTGGGCGCGTTTGTCTGCGCAAGCTCGATAGTAAAACGGGCCTGTTGCGCATCATGGCTGAAACGGGCTTGGACCAGCGGCGTACCGGATTGATCGTACCAGAGCGCGAATTGCGAAAAATCCTGCCCCGATATATCGGCGAAGACCTTGATGAAATCTTCGATGGTCGCAGCCTCGCCGTCATGGCGCTCGAAATAGAGGTCCATGCCCTTGCGGAAAAGCTCAGGCCCGATGATGGTGCGGATCATACGCACCACTTCCGACCCTTTTTCGTAAACCGTGGCCGTGTAGAAATTGTTGATCTCGCTATATTCGCGCGGGCGAACCGGATGCGAGAGCGGGCCGCCATCTTCCGGGAATTGCTGCGCCTTGAGGATTTTTACCTCGGTAATACGCTTGACGGGACGTGAGCGCTGGTCGGCCGAAAACTCATGATCGCGATAGACCGTCAGCCCTTCCTTGAGGCAAAGCTGGAACCAGTCGCGGCAGGTGATACGGTTGCCGGTCCAGTTATGGAAATATTCATGTGCGATGACCGCTTCGATACCGGCATAATCGGCGTCGGTGGCAGTCTCTGGATCGGCCAGCACATATTTGTCGTTGAAGACATTGAGGCCCTTGTTTTCCATGGCCCCCATGTTGAAATCCGAAACCGCCACGATGTTGAAAACATCAAGGTCGTATTCGCGCCCGAACTTTTCTTCGTCCCAGCGCATGGAACGCTTGAGCGCATCCATCGCGTAGAGTGCGCGCGCCTCCTTGCCGTGCTCGACATAGATGGCCAGATTGACCGGGCGACCCGATTGCGTGGTGAAATGGTCCTCGACAACGCTAAGTGAACCTGCCACCAGCGCAAACAGATAGGATGGCTTGGGATACGGATCGTGCCAGATCGCAAAATGCTGCCCTGACTGATCAGCAACCATGCCGCTTTCGAGGACATTACCGTTCGAGAGCAGGATCGGCGCAACGTTGCGATCAGCCTCGATGCGCACGGTGTAGACGGAAAGCACATCGGGGCGGTCATAATAATAGGTAATGCGGCGAAAGCCTTCGGCCTCGCATTGGGTGCAATAGACATCGCTTGAACGATACAGCCCGGAAAGCTGGCGGTTGGTCGTCGGGTTTATTTCCGTGACGATCTCCAGAACGAAGCGCTCACCTTCCGGCAGATCGGTTATCTCCAGCCTGTCCGGCGTGGCGGTGAAGCTGTTGCCGCCCAGCTGCGTGCCGTCAATGCTGACACTGACCAGTTTCAGTTCGTCGCCATCAAGGATGAGCGGTCTGCCCACAGGCGTGCCGGGGCGGCGATCAATGATGAGTTCCGCCCGCACGATCGTTTTTTCCGGCTCTAGCTGGAAATCGAGTTTGGTAGCGGGAATAGCATAAGGCGTGGGGCGATAATCTTCGAGGCGAAATGTCCGGCCGGTTTCAGTACGCATTGCAAAATTCTTTTCTGTGATCCGTTCGTCGGGCGAACCGTAACCGGCTTTTCGCCATCCGACAAGAAAAGCTAAGATAGCGAGATATTTTGTTTTTCTGTCCTCTGCTGTGCTGGCACTTTTGCGCGAACCGGCTTATGCATAGCCCGCTATGGCATCAGGCCTGTTCAAGGAATTGCGTTGTGAAATCTCTCCCGGACGCGTCTCCATCGAATATTTCACCGAGTGAGCCGGTCGAGGTCAACCTTCTTGGCCATAATCCGCTGCTGGGTATCGGCCTCAAAATTGCGTCCGTTACGGTTTTTGTCGGCATGTCGACGCTGATCAAGGCGGCTGAAGGTATTCCCCTTGGACAATTGATCTTCTTCCGCTCCTTCTTCGCAGCGCTTGCAATATTGTGTTATTTCGCCTGCCGTGGTCAGTTTTCCGGCATTCTTTATACGCGGCACGGCTTCAGCCATTTCTGGCGCGGATTGGTTGGCGTGGGCGCCATGTCCTTGAGCTTTCTGGCGCTGACCCGGCTGCCTTTGCCAGAGGCCATTGCCATCAATTATGCCTCGCCGCTGATTGCAGTGATTCTGGGTGCTCTCGTGCTGCATGAAGTAGTGCGTCTTTATCGCTGGAGCGCGGTGCTCATTGGCTTGTTCGGCGTGCTGATTATCATCTGGCCCCGTATGACGCTGTTTGCGGAAGGCAATGTCGGGCAATTCGAAGCAGTCGGTGCCTTGGCGGCGCTCGGCGGAGCAACCATGGCCGCTTTTGCGATGATGCTGGTGCGCCGCCTTGTGCAAACCGAACGCACCTCAACTATCGTTATTTATTTTTCCCTGTCCTCCAGCGTTATTGCGCTGTTCAGCCTGCCTTTCGGCTGGGTAATGCCGAACTGGCCGCAACTGGCCATGCTGATCGGGGCTGGCGTGGCCGGTGGAGTAGCGCAGATTCTGCTGACTGAATGTTATCGCCATGCGCCCATGTCCACGATTGCGCCATTCGAATATACGTCGATGCTGCTGGGGCTGGGCATCGGCTTTTTGCTTTTCGGTGATATTCCGACCTTCGAAATGCTTGTGGGCAGCGCCATCGTCATGGGGGCAGGCGGGTTCATCATCTATCGCGAGCATAAGCTGGCGATAGAGCCGCACAAGGTTAATGCGCCGCAGCAGCAGTAAGCCTACCGGGTCAGGACTGTTCCGGAGTACTTTCCGAACGGGGATCGAGCAACATGGTTTCCGGCGTGGATTGCCCGTCCGGAGTGTGGAACTTGTATTCTGTTTTCTGATCGCTGTGAGCCGGGCGTCGATGATGACGCATGCGCCAGAAGGCATGCAGCCCGTAAATGCCATAGGCTAGCGCCATAACGACGAAGAAGCCTCGCGCGCCCATCAGATCCATCAGAGGACCGGACAGTGCCGGTCCGAATACGCTCCCGGCCCCGTAAATTATGAGCAGTCCGCCCGAAATCTTCACGAATTCACTGTTATCGGCATAGTCATTGGCATGGGCGACGTTGAGGCTGTAGATCGGATAGAGCACCGAGCCGAACAGGAACATCATCCCATAGAGCGTATAGGGTGACGAGGGATGAAACAGCACCATCACCATCGAAAGCACAAATCCGATAATGCCCGCCACGATCATGACATAACGCCGGTCCATGAAATCCGAGGCGCGGCCAAGCGGATACTGGAAGATCGTTCCTCCCACCATGGCGCTGGCCAGCATGGTCGCGATGCCAAATGTCGACAGCCCGTTCTTTTCGCCATAGATTGCCGCCAGGAAGTTCCATGTGCCCGCCACGATACCGGCGAGCAGGGAGCCAATGGCGGCAACTGGTGAGCGGCGATAGAGCCCCTTGATATCGAGGGAGACCTGCGTCAGTGGATTTGGCGACTGGGCACTTGAAAGGGCGGTTGGCAGCAGAGCACTTGCATAGATGATGGCGCAGATGATGAACAGCGTCTGCGTTCCCGCATCGCCAAAGGGCAGGATATATTGCCCGCAAAGCAAACCAAACATCGTGATGATCATATAGATCGAGAATATCTTGCCGCGCGATTCATTGGTGGCGCGCTCATTCAGCCAGCTTTCGATAATCATATAGGAGCCGGCAAGTGAAAACCCGGCAATGCCGCGGAAAATCATCCAGGCGGACGGATCGACAATGAGCGAGTGCAAAAGCAGTGCGATAGACAGCAGCGTCAGTAGAGCGGAGAAGACGCGCACATGACCGACACGGCGCACCAGATGGGGAATAACGATGCAGCCAATGGTGAAAGCAAGCGAATAGCTGGTCCCCATCCCGCCGATGATCGTAGTGGACCAGCCCTCCATACCTCCGCGCAGGGGCAAAAGGATGCCTGCGAGGCCACCGGCAAGCAACATGAGAAACGTGCTCGCAAGCAGAGCAGCGATGGGCAGAAGCTGTCCAGCCATGTGAAACTCCACGAAGCCTGTATATTGTAAAGGTGCCCGCCACGGTCAGGCGTCTTGCGAACGGCGAATTAATACATGTTTGCGGCATGTTGGTGACATTGCTCACTGTCGATGCCGTTGCCTTGAAGGACAATCAGTCCTCTAATTCAGCAAGCTTCATTTTTACAGCCAGAAAATCACGCCAGGCAAAACGTTTCTGTGCGGGGGTGCGCAGCAGATAGGCCGGGTGCAGGGTGGGCATGACCGGAATTTCCATGCCTGATGGCGTGCGATGAACTTTCCAATTGCCGCGCAGGCGTAAAATCCCCTCCGATGCGCCCGTCAGCGCCTTGCCTGCCGGGCCGCCCAACGCGACCAGCACTTTAGGAGTGGCAAGCTCGATCTGCCGTTCGATAAACGGGCGGCATAATTCGGTTTCCAGCGGCGTAGGCGTGCGATTGCCGGGGGGGCGCCACGGAATCGTATTGGCGATATAGACGCTTTCGCGTTTTAACCCGATCGCCTCGATCATCCGGTTGAGCAACTGCCCGGATTTGCCGACGAAGGGCAGGCCCTCGATATCCTCATCGCGGCCCGGCGCTTCGCCAACGAACATGATGTCCGAAGACGGGTCGCCATCGGCAAAGCAGAGATTCTTGGCGGTGAATTTCAGGTTGCAGCCATCATAGGCCGCAAGCCGCTCGCGCAGCTCTTCCAGCGTTGTTGCTTGTGACGCGGCTTCGCGCGCAAGCGCTATCTGGGCGTTATCCGGTAAATCTGCTGCGGCCTGCACTGGCCTGCTTGCCGGAGATGGAATGGCGGCGGCGCGTGGTTCGCGCGATGGCCGCACGGTCTCAGACAGGCTCGTGATTGGCGCGGCTTTTTGCGTTGGAGCAGGGCGCTGCGGCGCGGCAAAACGGTCAATGGGCGTTTCCGAAAGCGGCATGTCGACGCCCGCTTCCGCATAAAAGCGCAGCAGCTCCTCCATATCCAACGTTTCGCGAGTGTCTTGCATTCATATACCTCACCAAGTGAGGTGGCGAATTTTGGCTGCAAATGCAAGAGGGCGACCGGCTATTTCACGCCCGCACAGCCTCATTGTACGATTGCTTTGCGAGAGTTTTGGACAATTGGACGCATAGGCGATAGTTCTCAACTCTGCCAGAGGATAAACGAATATGGGGAAATGTGTCCCTTTCGAATGCGTCTTATCGCTATTCGAGATAGGATCATGAGTAAAACAATTGGATGCATTGCTCGCGCTGGCATAGTGAAGCAATAGCATACCGGACGGAGGCATAGATGTCTGAAGCGAATGCGCTTCCTGAACGCGAAAGCATGGAATTTGACGTTGTGGTCGTAGGCGCAGGTCCAGCGGGACTTGCTGCGGCGATCCGGTTCAAGCAGATCAACCCTGAGCTTTCCGTCGTCGTGCTTGAAAAAGGTGGCGAAGTCGGCGCGCATATTCTTTCCGGTGCGGTGGTTGATCCGGTGGGCATCGACCAGCTTCTGCCAGACTGGCGCGACGACGAGGGCCATCCCTTCAAAACCCCGGTGACGGACGATCATTTCCTTCTCCTTGGCCCTGCCGGTTCGGTGCGATTGCCCAATTTCGCCATGCCGCCGCTGATGAGCAATCACGGCAATTATATCGTCTCGCTCGGCAATGTCTGCCGCTGGCTTGGAACGAAGGCTGAAGAACTGGGCGTAGAAATCTATCCCGGCTTTGCGGCGACCGAAGTGCTTTATAATGACGAAGGTGCCGTGATCGGCGTCGCAACCGGCGATATGGGTATTGAGCGCGATGGTACGCATGGTCCCAATTACACCCGCGGCATGGCACTGCTGGGCAAATATACGCTGATCGGCGAAGGCGCGCGCGGCTCGCTCGCCAAGCATCTGATAGCAAAGTTCAAGCTCGATGAAGGACGTGAGCCGGGCAAATACGGCATCGGCCTCAAGGAACTCTGGCAGGTGGACCCCTCGAAGCACAAGCCGGGCCTGGTGCAGCATTCGTTTGGCTGGCCGCTTGATATGAAGACCGGCGGCGGCTCATTCCTCTATCATCTGGAAGACAATATGGTTGCGGTCGGCTTCGTGCTGCATCTCAACTACAAGAATCCGTATCTGGCGCCGTTCGAGGAATTCCAGCGTTTCAAGACGCATCCGGCCATCCGCGACACGTTCGAGGGCGGCAAACGCCTTTCCTATGGCGCGCGCGCTATCACCGAAGGCGGGTTCCAGTCAGTGCCGAAACTCTCCTTCCCCGGCGGCGCGCTGATTGGCTGTTCGGCGGGTTTTGTCAATGTGCCGCGCATCAAGGGCAGCCATAATGCGGTTCTGTCGGGCATTCTGGCCGCTGACAAGATCGCGGAGGCCATTGCCACGGGCCGTGCCAATGACGAGCCGGTAGAGATCGAAAATAGCTGGCGCGATAGCGCCATCGGCAAGGATCTGAAAAAGGTCCGCAACGTCAAGCCGCTCTGGTCGCGCTTCGGAACGGTAATCGGCGTGAGCCTTGGCGGTCTCGATATGTGGACCAACCAGCTTTTCGGCTTTTCGCTCTTCGGGACGCTCAAACATAGCAAGACCGATGCGCAATCGCTGGAGCCTGCGGCAAAACACAGGAAGATTGATTATCCCAAGCCCGATGGCGTATTGACTTTCGACCGCCTGTCATCGGTGTTTCTGTCAAACACCAACCATGACGAAAACGAGCCGGTGCATTTGCTGGTCCGCGATATGGAATTGCAGAAGACCTCGGAGCATGACGTCTTTGCCGGTCCATCGACGCGCTATTGTCCGGCGGGGGTCTATGAATGGGTCGATGCGGACGGCAATGCCGCTGCTGACCCGAATGCTAAAGATGTTCGCTTTGTCATCAATGCGCAGAACTGCGTGCACTGCAAGACCTGCGATATCAAGGACCCGAACCAGAACATCGAGTGGGTCCCGCCACAAGGCGGCGAAGGACCGGTCTATGTGAACATGTAGAGCATTTCCAGCAAAAGTGCGTAGCGGTTTTGCGTCCGGATAATGCGAGAGAATAAATGTTCACATTTGAGACCGTGTGCGTCTCGACCGCCGCCAGAGAAATGCCGGCGAAGGACCGGTCTATGTAAACAGCGATCGGGCGGCAGGATTTTCTTCCTCCGCCCGATTATGCTCTGTTACTGAAAGGCAGTTTCGTAAAAACTTCTGAGCTTGCGCGAGTGCAGGCTTTCATCGGGCATGGAGGCAATTTTCTCCATCGCCCTGATGCCGATCTGCAAATGCTGCGCCACCTGTCTTTTATAGAATTCGGTGGCCATTCCCGGCAGCTTCAGTTCCCCATGCAAAGGTTTGTCGGAAACGCAGAGCAGGGTGCCGTAAGGCACGCGAAAACGAAAACCATTGGCGGCGATGGTAGCCGATTCCATGTCGAGCGCAATGGCGCGCGCTTGCGAGAGCCGTTGAACGGGGCCGCGCTGGTCGCGCAGTTCCCAATTGCGGTTGTCGATGGTTGCGACCGTTCCCGTGCGCATGATGCGCTTGAGGTCGTAACCTTCCAGGCCGGTAATTTCTTCGACCGCTTCTTCGAGCGCTACCTGAATTTCTGCGAGTGCGGGCAGGGGAACCCAGGCAGGCAGGTCGTCATCAAGCACATGATCTTCGCGCATATAGGCGTGGGCCAGAACGTAATCGCCAAGCTGCTGGCTGTTGCGCAGGCCTGCGCAATGACCGAGCATCAGCCATGCATGCGGTCGCAATACGGCGATATGATCGGTAATCGTTTTGGCGTTGGAAGGGCCGACGCCGATATTGACCATGGTGATGCCGGAATGATCGGCGCGCTGCAAATGATAGGCGGGCATTTGCGGCAGGCGCTGAAGCGGATTTCCGGTACTCGGCGCGGTTTCACCGGCTCGCGTTATGATATTGCCCGGTTCGATGAAGGCTTCATACCCGCCGCCGCCCTCCGCCATGAGCTGGCGGGCATAGGCGCAGAATTCGTCCATATAAAACTGGTAGTTGGTAAACAGCACAAAGTTCTGAAAATGCTTTGGGACGGTGGCGGTGTAATGCGAAAGCCTGTGCAGGGAATAATCGACGCGCTGCGCTGTAAAGGGGGCGAGCGGCAATGGTCCGCCCGCCGCGGGGTCGAGATCGGCATTGACGATCTTGTCATCGGTCGATGTCAAATCCGGCACGTCGAACAGATCGCGCATGGGATATGTGAAAGCATCGGCGATTGCCGCTTCCACATAGGTGTCTTCCATGAAGGCGAAATGGATCGGAATCGGCGTGGTGGATTCACGCACCGTGACCTGCACGCCATGATTACGCATCAAAAGCCGGATTTGCTCGACCAGATAGTCTTCGAAAAGATCAGGTCGGGTGATGGTGGCTGAATAGTCGCCCGGCATACTGACATGACCATAGGCCAGGCGCGAATCCACATGCGCGAAACTGGATGTGGACAGGCAGATTTCGGGATAGAAAGCTCGGTAGCGCTGGGGCGGAACCTCGCCGCGGGCAAGATTTGCGAAGGCATCGCGCAGAAAGGCGGTGTTGCGGTCGTAAAGCCTGCGCAGGGCGGCGACGGCCGCGCGCGCATCTGCGAAAACTTCCGGCTCTATGGCCGGAGGAGTTTTGATCGCGGTGAGAAATGTCTGTTCGATTCGCTGTGTCATGGCCTAGTATAGCCCAGTCTGGCAAAATCCATGAAGGTGGCATGTACGACTTTATGCGTTGCGTTGCAGGCTGACATATAGAACCAGTCCGATCCCGTTCATCCCGCTTTTCTGGCCTATTTGATTATAGGCGAAAACCGCAGAAGGCCCGGTGAACACGGCAGTAAACAAAAAGATGCGCAAGGCGATTGCGCTGAAAATGCGAAGCCTGGCAGTCATGACCGATAGCTACCGCCTGCATGTTGCATACGCTTCGCCGTAACCGGATCGATGACCGACTGATCTTTATAAATATCGTATTTGCGATCAACGAAAATGCTGGCGACAATTGCCAGCCCCGCGATCAGCAAGCATACGATGGTGAAACGCCACAGTAGCATGTTTGCCCCCGAAAAATGGCCGTTCTATCTTTACAACATTCAAATTAACGTCCGCACCTGAACCTTTCCTGAGGCGCATATTCATCTGGCGTTCAAAAATATTGATGTTTTACGAACCTGTACCGGGCCTTACTTGCGTAAAGCACGGTGGTAACTATGTTAACTGGAACCGGAATTCCGCGCAAAGCCAAGAAAACGGGAGTTAGAGCACGATGTCTCAACAGATAAAACCCATTGAGCTATATTATTGGCCGACGCCGAACGGCGTTAAGATCAGCATCATGCTGGAGGAGCTTGGGGTTCCCTATCAGGTCAAATATATCAATATCGGCAAGGGTGATCAGTTTCAGCCTGATTTTCTCAAGATTTCTCCCAACAACCGCATGCCTGCCATCGTCGATCCGGAAGGCCCGGGCGGCGAGCCAGTTTCGGTGTTCGAATCTGGCGCGATCTTGCAATATCTCGGCCGTAAATTCGGCAAGTTCTACCCATCCGACGAACGCAAGCGCGTCGCCGTTGATGAATGGCTGATGTGGCAGATGGGCGGATTGGGACCCATGTCGGGACAGGCGGGACATTTCCGCGTCTATGCCCCCGAAAAGATTCAATATGGCATCGACCGCTATACGAACGAGGTCAATCGCCTTTACGGCGTGCTGAACCGCCAGCTTGAAGGGCGCGATTATATTGCCGGTGAATATTCCATTGCCGATATGGCCTGTATCGGCTGGATCAACGCCTATGCGAATTACGACCAGAAACTGGAAGATTTCCCCAATCTCAAGCACTGGCATGAAACGATGAATGCGCGGCCCGCCGTACAGCGCGGCCTGCTTGTGGGCAAGGAAGAGCGTGAACGCGCGGCTGCTTCTGCCAATCAGGAAGAAGAGCAAAAAATCCTGTTTGGCCAAAAGGCCCGCTGACTATAGCGTGGCGTCATTTAACAACGTGAAAACTAAATACGGGTGAAGCGACTCATCTATTTCCTGAAAAGATGGGTCGCTTTGCCGTCATATTATCGTCGGGTCAGATATTCGCTCTGGCAGATCAGTCCCCGTCATGCGACCGGAAAGCAGAAACCAAAGCTGGCTATGGTTATCATTCGGTTTCCGCGCAAATAGCGGAGCAAAGGCATGATTTTCAAAAAAACCAGCAATCCGTATAGTTTGGATGTTTAACGAAATACCAATTTTACCCCTTGTTGGGATTTCGTTGGCTTCCTGTTAAGCATTTGGTTTAACGCGCATTTTATCCCTCTGCCTTATCTTGAGGATCATGAACGGAACGACAGATCCGGCGGTTCGGGACGGTAAAGCCAGCCCCGAAAACAGAACGGACGGTTCTCGGGATTTAACAGGGAAAAAGACAAATGACGCAATTTCACAGCTTCGCACAACACGACAAGACGGCTCCACAGGATCGCATCCTTCTGGAAATGGGTTTGAAATATGCGATCGGTCGTGACTGTGAGATCGACGTTATCGAGGCACATAAATGGCTCAATATCGCAGCCATTCGCGGGAATCAGAAAGCTGCCCGCATGCGCAATCAGGTCGCAGCGACCATGAGCAAAAGCGAGCTTGCTGCGGCACTGCGCGGTGCGCGCGAATGGATGACATCGCATTAGACAGCATCTCCCCGAAACGGTCCCGCTATCTATCGAGCGATTCGGGATATTAACTCTGCTTCAATAAAGATCGGACAGGTGCACGGAATTACTATAAATTTACTTGGAGACACTTCTATGACTGTAACACGTCAAGAATGTCGGTTAGAAATTTTGTATTGTAGATAGTCGTAATATTGAGCAAATGATTGACAGCCATCTCGTCTGGCGGCAGATTTGAATGTAGACGAGTTTAGTTTGATAGGAAGCTACAAAATGTCTATTCGCACTATGACAGCCTTGGCTGGCACCGCCATTATCATGGGCATGTCGGTTTTTGCCTTTTCATCTCCCGCCAGCGCGTTGACGATGAAGGAATGCAGCGCGAAATATCAGGCGGCCAAGGAAGCGGGTACGCTTGGCGACCAAAAGTGGAATGATTTCCGCAAGGCCCAGTGCAGCGATGACGCCGCCGCTGCTCCGGCCCCCGCAAAGAAGAAGGCCGCAGCGCCCGCTGCCGACGATGCAGCCAAGGGCCTGACGATGAAGGAGTGCAGCGCGAAATATAAAGCCGCCAAGGAAGCTGGCGCCGATAATGGCATTAAGTGGAATGATTTCCGTAAGTCCGAATGCGGCCCCGGTGCTGACCCGGCGGCACTGAGCACGGATGGCACTTCCGAACCCGCCGCGCCAACCATCGCCGCTCCGCGCGGCGTTAAATTCCCGACGAAGGTTTCTTCGAAATTCTCGAGCGAATCGCCCGGAAAAGCCCGCATGCGCACCTGCCTTGAGCAGTATTATGCGGCTAAGGAAGCCAACGCCTTGGGCGGCCTCAAATGGATACAGAAGGGCGGCGGCTATTACAGCCTGTGCAATGCGCGCCTGAAAGGCAATTCGTAATCCATCGACAAGATCAAAAGGGGGCCTCGAAGGCCCCTTTTGTTGTTATGTTTTTTTCGAGAACCAGCCGGTCAGGCCGGTGATAAGCCAGCCAAGCATCATGAGCGTTCCCCCAGTCGGGGCGGCGTAGGGGAAAAGCCTGTTGCCCGTCAGGCTGCGTAAATAGAGATCACCGCAGAAAAGCATCAGTCCGATAAACAACATGGTACCGCCGATTTGCGCGGTACGGCTGGCCGGTGCGATCAGGGAAAGAACGAGCAAGGCGGGCGCATGACCCAGCAACAAGGGAGCGATAGTCGCAAGCTGGCTTCCCGTTCCATGGGCGGACCCGGCATAGGCGGCGATTGCCAATGCGCCGCAGAGCCCGCCAAGCGTGCTGAACAAGATGTTGCGCGACGGGCCGTTTCGGGAATCAGGCATACGATTTCTCCACTGTCAGACGAATTTTTGAATGCGCTGCGCATCCGCGAGCGCTTCGGGGAGGGCGGCTTCGAAAACATCGAGCTGTTCATTGATGCCGACGCTCACACGAATGCAGCGATCGAGAACTGGCGCGCCGGGCTTGCGCACAAAAACATCGCGGGCGATCAGTCCGTTGAGCACCGCCGTTGCAAATGCGCCATCAGCGCCGCAATCAATGGCGACGAAATTGGTGGCTGAGGGGATCGCGACAAGACCGTTCTGCTCGGCAATTTTCCCGATTCGATCCCGCCCCGCATGGATTTTTCCGACCACTTCACGCAGATAGGCCTGGTCTTTGAGAGCCGCGATCCCCGCCGCCTGTGCAATCCGGTTGACCGCGAAATGATCGCGAATCTTGTCGAAAGACCGGATCGCCTCGGCGCAGCCTATGACATAGCCGCAACGAATGCCCGCAAGCCCATAAGCCTTTGAGAGCGTGCGCATCCGCAATATATTGGGCCGATCGGTCTCGAAAGCGGGAAAGGCTGTTTCAGGACCGGTTTCGCAATAGGCTTCATCGAGAATCAGCATCGTGGATTCAGGAACCCGCTCGATGAAGGATTGAATATCCGCGCCTTCATGCCATGTGCCCATCGGATTATCGGGATTGGCAATATATAGAATCGCGGGCTCTTCATTGCGCGCCATATCGATGAGGGCATCGAGATCTGGCCTGTCCTCTTTATAAGGTACGCTCAGCAACTGCCCGCCATAGCCCGAGACATGATAATTGAACGTCGGATAGCCGCCGAGGGAATTGATTACCTTATCGCCCTGCTGGACATATTGCCTGACGACCAACCCCAGCAGGGCATCGACACCGGCGCCGGGCATGACGTTTTCAACATTGATGCCGTGATGGGCCGCAATCGCCTGACGTAATTCACGGTTTTCCGGATCGCCGTATTTCCAGACTTCTGAGGCTTCTTTCTGCATTGCAGCGATGACGGAAGGAGCGGGGCCGAAGCTGCTTTCATTGGCGCCGATTCGTGCCGCAAACGGCTTTCCACGCTGCATTTCCAGCGTTTCCGGGCCAACGAATGGTACGGTTTCGGGGAGGCTTTTCACAAGGGGTGTAAGACGAGGCGATGCCATGGCGTTTCCGGTCGGTTTGGTCTGGGGGAACGCAAGGACCGCAAAAACCAGCCTTCCGCACCCGATAATGGATCAGGGCTCAGGCATATCAACTTGTCCCGCCTCTTTCTATATAGAGAGGAAAGAAACATATTCTCTTATGGAAGCAAGGAACCAGAAATTCCAAGAGTATAAGTGATTTCAAGGGCTTGGAGAAACAATGGCGGAGAGGATGGGATTCGAACCCACGAGACCCTTCCGGGTCTACTCCCTTAGCAGGGGAGCGCCTTCGACCACTCGGCCACCTCTCCGGTAAGGGCGAGATAGCCGGTACGCTTCATCATTTCAAGCGATTTGCGCGCTGGAAGGTAAAATTCCCGCCAGAATCTCATTCTTTATATAAAGGCATATGCGAATAACCGCGATTTCATGCTTCCCGGAACGGTCTTAGGCAGTGTCCGGGCGACTCGCGCGGAGCCGGGATTCGCCTGTTTCGTGATGGAGCCGGTTTGTAAACGCATTTGCCGGAGAGCGGTTGCCATAATTCCACAGCCATGGCGCAGATTCGGCACCTCTCATTTCCTGATTGCTAAAAAATACGTCTTTTCAAGCGTTAAGAGGAGTTAACAGGCATTAAGCAATGTTAAAAATGTCTGAATTTCTCAATCCAAAGGCGGCGAATTCGTGTCTTTTCTGCAACAACCCCTCTGCATAGCGGTCTCGCAGGGGGTGGGAAGCTATATTCGATGTTGAAACGAAAAAGCTGGCGAGTATCTTCACATCCAGAAGAAGGAGCGCTTCGGGGCGACTTTTTCATCAGGGGATGGGGACAGGTTGTCCTTCAGCCAAATCAAAATGCCCAGACCCATTTTTAACTTTGACTGGAGGTCAGAAATGAACATCAAGAGCCTTCTCCTCGGCTCCGCTGCCGCCCTGGTTGCAGCTACCGGCGCTCAGGCTGCCGACGTAATCGTCGCGCCAGAGCCAGAAGCAGTTGAATATGTCCGCGTCTGCGATGCTTACGGCGCTGGCTACTTCTACATTCCGGGTACCGAAACCTGCCTGCGCGTCCATGGCTATGTCCGTTACGACGTCAAGGCTGGTGACGATGCTTACTCTGGTTTTGACCGTGAAGGCTGGGATAAGGGCGCTCGTTTCGCACTGCGTCTTTCGACCGCTTCGGAAACCGAACTCGGCACCCTGTCGACCTTCACCGAACTGCGCTTCAACTATGGCGCTGATTCTTCGGGCATTGACGGCGTATACGGTGATGCGTCCGGTAGCACCGATCTGCGCTTCGCTTACATCAAGCTCGGTGGCCTGAAGGTCGGTATCGACGAATCCGAATTCCACACCTTCACTGGTTACCTCGGCGACATCATCAACGATGACGTGGTCGACGCTGGTACCTACCGCACGGGCAAGATCTCGTACACCTTCACTGGCGGAAACGGCTTCTCTGCCGTGCTCGCTCTCGAAGAAGGCGGCGATGACTACGTAATCGACGAATATGTACCGCATATCGTTGGTGGCCTGAAGTACGCTCAGGGCTGGGGTTCGATCGCAGCCGTTGCAGCTTATGACTCGGTTATCGAAGAATGGTCTGCAAAGGCTCGTTTGGACGTTAACCTCACCGAACAGTTCTCGGCCTGGGTACAGGGCGGTTATTCTTCGGAAGAAGGCATCGACCAGAACTACGGTCGTTGGGGCGGCGATTGGGCTGTCTGGGGTGGCCTGAAGTTCAAGGCAACCGAGCGCGCAGCAATCAACTTCCAGGCTGCTTACGAAGACTGGGGTAAAACCGCTCTTGCTGCTAACGTAGCTTACCAGCTCGTACCTGGCTTCACCATTACGCCAGAAGTCACCTACACCAAGTGGGACACCGATCATCCGCTTCGTGAAGCTGGTCTTGTTGAAAAAGACGCATTCGGAGCAACGATCCGCTTCCAGCGTTCGTTCTAATCCTTTCAGGATTGGTTACAGGAAACCCGGCAGCATCGCTGCCGGGTTTTTTGTCATGTGCGCTTGCGATAGAATCTTTGATTGACAGCGGGGCCATTGCTGCCTTTCCTGTATCTATTAATGAATGCTTCGGATCGGATGGCGAACGGATTCCATATGCTTTATGTTGCGCAGAGATGCGTAAAAACAAGCAGGTAGAGCGGTTCCAATGATTCCATGAGAACCGAGGCCGCTCTATAGTATGAGGAAACCTACATGCCGATATTGATCGCTCAACTGGCGATTCTTGTTGCCATTGCTTTTATTATCGGCTGTATTTTGAACCGCTTTGCCAAAAGCCGAATAAACGCCGGCAAGGATAGGGAAGACATTATCATCGCGGCTGCTCATGCAGCGCCCGCAATAGATGAAAAGCCGCAGGCTCTGGAAAGCCCCCAGGCTGCTGTCGTGCACATTGCAGAACCGCTCGAAGACGAGGATGAGGAAAAAACGGGCACGCCTGCGCTTCAATCAACAGCGGAAGAAACAGAAGGCCCTGCTCAAGCCATAGAAGAGGATGAACCGGAACATCCCGCTGAAAAGATCGAGGAACAGCATCGACCGGAATGGCTTGAAGCCCCGCTTCGCGGCAAGGTGGACGACTTGACTGCCATCAAAGGCATCGGGGCGGCTGTGCAGGGCATGTTGCATGAACTGGGCATTTTCCATTATTCGCAGATCGCGCAATGGAACATGGAGGAAGCGGCATGGATCGAGCGCCGGATCGGCTTTTCTGGTCGAGTGACGCGCGAAAACTGGGTGGCACAGGCAGGAAAACTTGCCGAATCAGCGCGCAAACCCGCGCCGAAACGCGCTGCCAAGCCGAAGAAACCTGCGTCGAAAACGAGAGCCACCGCACCGCGCCGGAAAAAAACATGAGCGTGATCGCCTGTATTTCGCTGGATCAGGACCTGCCATGAACAAGATCGGCGCGTATATCGGCATTGCCGGTAAGGCGCGTCTTGTAGACCTCATAATTCTCCATCACGCGCTGCACATAATTACGCGTTTCCGAATAGGGAATTCGCTCTATCCAGTCGATGACCTCTTCGATAGGCTTGCCACGCGGATCGCCATATTTTTCGACCCACTGCAAAGCGCGGCGCGGCCCGGCATTATAACCGGCGAAGGTCAGCACATAGGAGCCGTCGAAACGGTCGAGCTGCTCGCCAAGAAAATGAGCGCCAAGCGTGGCATTATAAGCGGCGTCGGTAGTTAGCTTCTGGGATGAGAAAGCCATGCCGTTGCGGCTTGCGACATTTTTGGCGGTGGCTGGCATGAGCTGCAAAAGCCCGCGCGCGCCTGCTTTCGAGACTGCGCCGACATTAAATTCGCTCTCCTGCCGGGCGATGGCATAAGCAAGCGCCTTGCCCGATCCACTGATATTAGCGCTGGCGGGGATAGCGCCGAGCGGATGCGAAAGCGCGCCGACATCTAGTCCGCGCAGGGAAGCTGTCTTGCCGACACGCAAGGCGAGATAATGATTATCATTCTTTTCGGCCATGCTGGCGAGAAGGGCCAATTCGCCAACACTGCCAAGCTCTCGCGAGAGCAGCATATAAAGTGTGTTCGCCCGGTTGCTATAACCAATCTGTTCAAGCCTCCTGATTGCCTGAACCGCGGGATGGCCCGAAAAACGCACCCGCTCTGCGACGGATGGCTTTGGATAGGCCAGTTCGGGCGCTTTTTCGCCTAGTTTTGCGGCAGAAAGCTGGCCGTAAAAAGTGGTGCCGAAATGTGCCGAGCGGCGATAATAGTTGCGGGCATCGCCACCGCCACCGGCTTCAGCGGTGCGTCCTAGCCAGTAATAGGCGCGCGAAGCGGATATGGGGCGCGAAGAAATCTCTGCGATTTTAGTAAAATGCGGCACGGCAAGCTTCGGCTGCTTTAATGCGCGTAAGGCATACCATCCTGCGTGAAACTCGGCCTCAGCCGCCATTGCGGGTGATTCGGCAGCGTGTCCCGCAGCAAGTTTGTAGGCAAGTTGCGGCTTTCCGATATCGAGAAGCTCGCGCGAAAGGATGCGCCGCTCGACCCACCACGCATCGGGATCGACAAGGGAGGATGTCTGGCGAGGAGCCTTGAGCATCAGTTCGGCGGCTTCGGTGAAGCGGTCCGCACGCCTTAGATGGCGGATTTGGAGAAACAGATAGGCAGGGTTTGCATGCCAGAAAGCGTCCACATCGGCAATGACCTTGGCCGTATCGGGTGATTTTTTCGCCAATGCCGCAAAGGCTTTGTAAAGCGATTGTGCCTGCGCAGGCCCTGCAAGCTGCTTAGCCGATTGCAGGCGGTTATTATAAAGCGAGCGGATAATCCGCTTTTGGTGATCTTCGCGCGTCAGAACTGCGCCGAATTCTTTTAGAATTCGGGTTTCCTCGTCGGCTGAAAGGCGCGCCTGCGGCCACCAGTGCGCGAGAAGCTTATGTACTTTGGCGGTATTTTCATCCGCCATATAGGCCCGGGCAAGGGCGATCATTCCTTCGGTTGTCTGTGGAAGTGTCGTGCCGAAAGTTGCGATCACCGTGCTGGCTGGCGGGTTTTCCTTAAGAAGAGCGCGCTCGGAATTACGGCGCAGCGCTGGCATTCCGGGCCAGCCAGGCAATTCGGAAGTGGCCGCGGCGATTTCGGCGCTTGGCACTCCGGCTGTCCCAGACGTTGCGATTGCCCATGTGAGGATCTGGCGATCGAGCGAGCCTTGCGGCATACCATTACGAAAGGCAAGCGCGCTGTCTGAATCGCCGGAATAAAGCGCGTCCAGTCCACTTTTAAGTGTTCCGGCTACGATGGCAGGATTTTCTATCCGGCCGAACGATGAGGTGATGACAGGATCGGGTGTCGCCGGGCGCGCCGTTGGAACTACCAGATTGATCGGCGATTCAGACGGCGCCAATCCCGGTATGGCTGGGGATGACAAAGGGCGCGCGAGCGGAGTCGGAACATTGGCGGGCAGGGAAGACTGGGCATAAGAAGGTGCGACCTGTCCCGCCAGCAGCGTGCTAGCCAAAATAAGGCCGCTCGAAACGAGCGTTCTTTGTTTTGTGGGCGTGGCTATATCTTTTTCCCGCTTGAACTGGCGAGGCGAGGCCCCAATAATGGGCAAGCTATTGTTTGAATGAGGCATTTCTAAGCCCCGCCCATCTCCCATAGGTTGCGTCCGTAATTGTAGTTGCGATGCATGAAACAAGGGTTAATAAAGGGTTATATTGCTGTTTGCGCCTGTTCGCCTCATGGCGGACTGCTATAGGGAGAGGCGATATATTTATTGCAAAACCATCTCTGCATCGCTGTTTTACGCGCGCAATTTGCTTGCTCGATTCGCGCTGCAAGACTATGGTGCACCGCCTTGTGGGTGCCATGGATCAGCGTGGCGCAATGAGGCGCTTTATGTATTTTTCAGGAGTTCACGATGCTGAAAGGCTCAATCACTGCACTTGTCACGCCATTCGATAGTGAAGGGGCGTTCGACGAGAAAGCCTTTCGTGATTTTGTGAACTGGCAGATCGAAGAAGGTACGCAGGGGTTGGTGCCGGTTGGCACCACGGGTGAAACGCCTACCCTTTCGCATGACGAACACAAGCGTGTCGTTGAAGCCTGTATCGAAGTGGCAGCAGGCCGCGTGCCGGTAATAGCGGGTGCGGGCTCTAATAGCACGGTGGAAGCCATCGAGCTGGCGCAGCATGCGGAGCAGGCTGGCGCGGACGCGGTGCTCGTCGTTACGCCCTATTATAACAAGCCCAATCAACGTGGCCTTTACGAACATTTCTCGCGCGTGGCGCGTTCGGTCTCAATCCCTGTCGTGATCTACAATATTCCGGGCCGATCGATTGTTGATATGCTGCCTGAAACCATGGGCGCACTGGCGCGCGACCACAAGAATATCATTGGCGTGAAGGATGCGACCGGCAAGATCGAGCGCGTATCCGAGCAGCGTGAAACCTGTGGCAAGGATTTCATCCAGCTCTCCGGCGAGGATGCGTCGGCGCTTGGCTTCAATGCCCATGGCGGGGTGGGCTGCATTTCCGTGACGGCCAATATTGCACCGCGCCTTTGCGCGGAATTTCAGGCGGCCTGCCAGGCTGGCGATTTTGGCCGTGCGTTGGAACTGCAGGATCGGCTGATGCCACTGCATAAGGCACTGTTCATCGAGCCGAATCCATCCGGTCCCAAATATGCTTTGTCGCGCCTTGGCCGCGTCGAAAATGTCCTGCGCTCGCCCATGGTGACGGTTGAAGCCGCAACGGCACAGAGAATCGAGCAGGCTATGCAGCATGCGGGGATTATCAACTGATCTGGCCAAATGCCGTTTTGGACGATTTATGCTCCCGCTTGCGGGAGCATTTACGTTTGATGCCGCAGTTAACTTCTTGAATCAATGGGTTCTGCATCCCAAATATCGATTCCGATTTCAGAACCGATGCTGTATATGATGCGGTTATGAATAAGCCGAAGAATTCTCCCGCGCGTAAAATCATTGCGGAAAACCGCAGGGCGCGCTTCAATTACGAGATCATCGATACTTTGGAAGCCGGTCTGGTTCTGACGGGCACCGAGGTCAAGTCATTGCGCGCTAATCAGGCCAATATAGCCGAAAGCTATGCGAGTTTTGAAAATGGCGAGTTCTGGCTGATCAATTCCTATGTGCCTGAATATACGCAGGGCAACCGTTTCAATCACGAACCGCGCCGATTGCGTAAGCTGCTGGTCAGCCGGCGCGAAATGTCCCGGCTGTTCAACTCTGTTTCTCGCGAAGGCATGACTGTCGTTCCGCTCAAGCTTTATTTCAATGATCGCGGGCGAGCCAAACTTGAACTGGCTCTGGCGCGTGGCAAGAAAACCCATGACAAGCGCGAAACGGAAAAGCAACGTGACTGGAATCGCGAGAAGGCGCGGTTGCTGCGGGATCGCGGTTAGTTAAGCGGAAACCTCATTGAGATAGGCGCGCGCATTTCTGAAAATATCGCGAAACATTGGGTCGGTCAGCCGGCCCGTATTCGTATTGTAGCGCGAGCAATGATAGCTCGAAAATATGCGCAATTTCCCGATATCCGTTACCTTTCCGTGTCCGAAAGGATGGCGGGCGACCGGTGCGCCCATGGCGCGGACGGTCGACTGATGCGCGATCGTACCCAATGTCACGACCGCTCGTAAATTTGCAAAATGCGTGAGCAGGGGGCTGAAAAACTGGCGGCAATTATTGATCTCGCTGCCTGTCGGCTTGTTTTCCGGTGGCACGCAGCGCACGGCATTCACAATGCAGGCGTCGAGCAGTCGCAGGCTGTCATCGGGGCGGGCCTCGAACTTGCCCGTTGCAAAACCGAATTCGCACAAGGTGCTGTAGAGAAGCTCGCCTGCATAATCGCCGGTGAAAGGGCGCCCGGTGCGGTTCGCCCCGCGTAGGCCCGGAGCCAGCCCGACGATCAGAAGCCGCACATCGTCGTCATGTGCAGGCAGAAAAGGAGAGACCGGCGCATTGTGCCATTGAGGCTCTTTGCGCCGCCATTCTTGTAAAAAATCATGCAGCCGGGGGCAAATGGCGCAATTCGGAGAGGGTTCTGAAATCATGGTCCTGCATGAACTGGACGCAGGAAGACGTCAATAGTCCTCATCTATATCTTCATCGTGACGGCGCTGCTGCTGCGGACGCTCGGACGGGTCGCGCCCGATTTCCGCCTTCAGCGAAACGAGATCGATGAAATGATCTGCCTGCCGGCGCAATTCGTCGGAAATCATTGCAGGCTGCGTGGTGAGTGTCGAAACCACCGAAACCTTACGGCCTTTGCGCTGTAATGCCTCGGCCAGCGAACGGAAGTCGCCATCGCCCGAGAAGATCACGAAATGATCGACCGTATCGGTGAGTTGCATGGCATCGACGGTGAGTTCGATGTCCATATTGCCCTTCACCTTGCGGCGGCCTGTGGAATCCGTGAATTCCTTGGCAGCTTTGGTGATAACCTTGTAGCCGTTATAATCGAGCCAGTCGATCAGCGGGCGGATCGACGAATATTCCTGGTCTTCCACCAGCGCCGTATAATAATAAGCACGCAGCAGGTAGCCGCGCTTCTGGAAAGCCTTCAATAATTTGCGGTAATCGATGTCGAAACCGAGAGTCTTTGAGGCTGCATATAAATTGGCGCCATCAATAAAAAGCGCAATCTTTTCACGAGAATCGAACATCGTGTAATATATCCACTCTACGGTCGGAAGGGAGTGGGCCATCGACCGCGTATTTAGATTTGTTTTTCAAACGGCGGGCGGTATTAATTTTTACCAAAGACGCTTATTGCGTTCTAAGGAGAAATTATAGAAAAACAAGCAACTAATGGTTGTTATTTGCTCCCACTAAATTGCCAGCGGTCTGATTTTGGCGTTTTCTAGACGCCAGTAATACCGGAACGCAAACGCCGAAATCAGACCACCGGTAATTTTATGAATCTATTGGAGTAACCCCTGTAGCCTGAAATCCATTGTACCGATATGAAACAGTTAGGGCTTATGTCAGATAAATCAATGGCGGATGATTGCTGATGCATATGTATACGCATTTTCGCGCTTTTGCTTGTAATTACGCCGCACAAGCGTTATGTGCAGAGAAATTCCGTTAAAGCTTAAGAAATGAAAGGGACCGCCCATGGCCCGCGTCACCGTTGAGGACTGCGTAGATAAGGTCGAGAACCGTTTTGAACTGGTTCTGTTGGCCGGTCATCGCGCACGCCAGATTTCCCAGGGCGCACAGATCACCATCGACCGCGACAACGATAAAAATCCAGTGGTCGCGCTGCGTGAAATCGCCGATGAAACGCTTTCACCTGACGATCTGAAGGAAGACCTGATTCATTCGTTGCAGAAGCATGTCGAGATCGACGAACCGGAAGCAGCCGCTCCGGCGCAGATTCCGGACGCTTCCGAAGATGCTTCTGAAAGCATTGCCGAGACAGCAGAAGAAGACGTGGTTTCTTTTGACCGCATGTCGGAAGAAGAATTGCTCGCTGGCATTGAAGGTCTGGTCGCCCCAGAAAAAAGCGACGATTTCTGATCGGCATCACGGCTGCTTGAAACAATGAAGCGTGCGCGCGGCTGATCGGCTGCGGCGCACGTTTTTGTATAATGGCGGCCCATGTTGCCTTTCACTGCCCGGAAATTAAGCCTGTTGGTAAAAAACAGCTTTGGAAAAGCGTAAAGTATTATATTTTTTAGCGTTTTCTGGTCAAAATAGCGATTATGTCTGTATGCGGCTTTAGGGAGTTTCGGTAGATGATGCGCCAATATGAGCTTGTGGAGCGTGTCCAGCGATACAAGCCTGACGTGAACGAGGCGCTTCTCAATAAGGCATATGTCTATGCCATGCAGAAGCATGGCAGCCAGAAGCGTGCTTCCGGCGATCCGTATTTCTCCCATCCGCTTGAAGTGGCCGCTATCCTCACGGATATGCATCTTGATGAAGCAACGATTGCAATCGCTCTGCTGCATGACACCATTGAAGATACGACCGCCACACGGCAGGAGATCGACCAGCTTTTCGGGCCTGAGATCGGTAAGCTTGTCGAGGGATTGACCAAGCTCAAGAAGCTCGATCTGGTTTCCAAAAAGGCAGTGCAGGCGGAAAACCTGCGCAAGCTGCTGCTTGCCATTTCAGAAGATGTACGGGTACTCTTGGTGAAGCTTGCGGACAGGCTTCATAATATGCGTACGCTCGGTGTGATGCGCGAGGACAAGCGCTTGCGTATCGCAGAAGAAACCATGGATATCTATGCGCCGCTGGCAGGGCGCATGGGCATGCAGGACACGCGCGAAGAGCTTGAGGATCTGGCTTTCCGCTACATCAATCCCGATGCTTGGCGCGCCGTTACCGACCGTCTTGCAGAACTTCTTGAAAAAAACCGTGGCCTTCTTCAGAAAATTGAAGAGGACCTTTCCGAGATATTCGAAAAGAACGGCATCAAGGCCAGCGTCAAAAGCCGCCAGAAAAAGCCCTGGTCCGTGTTTCGCAAGATGGAAACCAAGGGGCTGTCCTTTGAGCAGCTCTCCGATATTTTTGGCTTCCGCGTCATGGTCGACACGGTGCAGGATTGCTATCGCGCGATGGGACTGATCCATACCACCTGGTCGATGGTTCCGGGCCGTTTCAAGGATTATATTTCGACGCCCAAGCAGAATGACTATCGTTCGATCCATACCACCATCATCGGACCGTCGCGCCAACGCGTCGAATTGCAAATACGTACTCGCGAGATGGACGAGATTGCGGAATTCGGCGTGGCCGCCCATTCGATCTACAAGGATCGCGGCAGCGCCAGCAATCCGCACAAGATTTCCACCGAAACCAATGCATATGCATGGTTGCGCCAGACCATTGAGCAGCTTTCGGAGGGCGACAACCCGGAGGAGTTTCTGGAGCATACCAAGCTCGAACTGTTTCAGGATCAAGTCTTCTGCTTCACGCCCAAGGGGCGTCTTATTGCGCTGCCGCGCGGCGCGACCCCGATCGACTTCGCCTATGCGGTGCATACCGACATTGGCGATAGCTGCGTCGGCGCGAAGGTTAATGGCCGCATCATGCCACTGATGACTGAACTCAAGAACGGCGATGAAGTGGACATCATCCGCTCCAAGGCGCAGGTACCGCCTGCGGCATGGGAATCGCTCGTGGCAACAGGCAAGGCGCGCGCCGCCATCCGTCGTGCGACCCGTTCGGCGGTGCGCAAGCAATATTCCGGGCTTGGCATGCGCATTCTGGAGCGTGCCTTCGAGCGCGC
Source organism: Falsochrobactrum tianjinense (assembly GCF_019100495.1). Taxonomy (GTDB): domain Bacteria; phylum Pseudomonadota; class Alphaproteobacteria; order Rhizobiales; family Rhizobiaceae; genus Brucella; species Brucella tianjinense. The sequence continues at coordinate 877,808 of NZ_JAHRVA010000001.1, forward strand.
CGGAAAGCCGTTCAGCAAAGATATTCTCAAGCCTGGCCTGCCGCGTCTGGCACGCAAGGATGTGGAGGACGTGCTGGCGTCGGTGGGACGCGGGGAACTGCCATCCTCTGATGTGGTGAAGGCGGTCTATCCTGATTATCAGGATACCCGCGTTACTTCGCAGAACAATCCGGCGAAAACCGGCGAAAAGGGTTGGTTCAACATCCAGAATGCGGCTGGGATGATCTTCAAGGTGCCAGAAGGTTCAGAAGACACGAAGATGCCGCCAGAAAACGGCGAAAAGCCGAGCCGCAAGGCGCTACCGATTCGCGGCACCAATTCCGATCTCCCGGTACGTTTCGCGCCCGAAGGGGCCGTTCCGGGCGACCGCATCGTGGGTATTTTGCAGCCCGGCGCAGGTATCACCATCTACCCGATCCAGTCGCCAGCTCTTACCGCCTATGATGACCAGCCCGAGCGCTGGATCGACGTACGCTGGGACATCGACGAAGGGATGCATGAGCGTTTTCCGGCTCGCATCAGCGTCTCCGCGATCAATTCGCCGGGGTCGTTGGCCGAGATCACGCAGATCGTTGCATCCAACGATGCCAATATTCACAATCTCTCCATGGTGCGTACTGCACCCGATTTTACCGAAATGATTATTGACGTTGAAGTGTGGGATCTTAAACACCTCAATCGCATCATTTCCCAACTCAAAGAAAGCGCGGGCGTCAGTGGCGCAAAGCGCGTAAACGGATAGGACCAGAATGAACACCGAAGACGTGCTTGCCGTCTTCCGCGAAGCGGGAGCGATCCTTGAAGGTCATTTTATTCTCACCTCCGGCCTGCGTAGTCCCATCTTTTTGCAAAAGGCACGCGTTTTCATGCACGCCGACAAGACCGAGAAACTGTGCAAGGCGCTGGCGGAAAAAATCCGGGTGGCGGGTCTGGGCCAGATCGATTATGTCGTCGGGCCTGCGATTGGCGGCCTCATCCCATCCTACGAAACCTCGCGCCATTTGGGCGTTCCGTCGGTCTGGGTGGAGCGCGAGAACGGTATATTCCGCCTGCGTCGCTTCGATATGCCGGAAGGCGCGCGGGTCGTCATCGTGGAAGATATCGTCACGACCGGGCTGTCCATTCGCGAAACTATCGATTGCATGACAAAGCTCGGCATTGAAGTCGTCGCGGCCGCCTGCATCGTCGACCGCTCCGCAGGCAAAGCCGATGTCGGCACGAGGCTCATCTCGCTTGCTGAATATGAAGTGCCAGCCTACACGTCCGATAATCTGCCGCCGGAACTGGCCGCAATTCCGGCCGTCAAACCGGGCAGCCGCAATATCTGACCCGATTTTCAGGCAGTCATACTGGATAATTCCAATCCTGCGGCGAAATTGCTCTTGGAGTATTGGTCCTGCATCCCTAATTTAGGGAGCAGACCAAATGCTTGCTCATATCCCTGTCGCTAGGAAATCATCGTGGCTGTTGTGCCTCTCGTCTTCGATCCCAAATCGGCTTATCGCGCACCCTGCGGGGTGTGTGCCGAGTGCGATGTCCGCCAGATGGCGGTCTGCGCTGCGCTCGATGACCGGGATCTTGGCGCGCTCGAAGCCATCATGAGTTCCAAGCAACTTGATGCCAACGAATTGCTGGTGGAGGAGGGCGAGCCGAAGCGCCGCGTCTTCAGTCTCACTTCAGGCATGTTGCGGATATATACACTGCTGCCCGACGGACGCCGCCAGATAGCAGGCTTTCTGGTTCCGGGCGATTATCTCGGCCTTGCCGATGATGATGTCTATTCGCAATCCGCCGAAGCGGTGGTGCCTTCCGCTCTTTGTGCTTTTTCGGCCAGGGAAATGGACGAATTGATGGAAAGCTTCCCCCGGCTTAAAGAGCGGCTGTATCAGATGACCCGCGATGCACTGCGTACCGCGCGCGACAATCAGCTTGTACTGGGCCGTCTTGCGCCGGTGGAAAAGCTCGCAAGCTTTCTACTGGTTCTGGCCGCGCGCACAGAACAACATGGCGGCAAGGCCGATCTGGTGCATCTGTTGATGAACCGCACCGATATCGCCGATTATCTCGGTCTGACCATCGAAACGGTGAGCCGCAGCTTCACCAAGCTCAAGACACAGGGCCTCATTCAGTTGCTGGATGCCAATACGGTCGAAATCCTTTCGCGCCGCTCGCTGACAGTCGTTGCTGGCATGGACCCCGATGCGGCCTGACCCCCATTATTAAACTGCCGGATTGCAAGTTTTAATTGCGTTGATTTAAATCAATGCAATTCCCTTTGGCGCCGCCTAAACCTGACCGTGGAAATTGACCTGGCCCGCTGCATAATTCCTGAAGCGGAATTGCTGGCCTACTTCAATGAGGTGGATAGGTGTCGTCGTGGCAGGCAATCGAACATCGTCTGAATGCGGGGTGGACGTGCCATGCATGAAGCTGCGATAAGGCGTTATGCGGCGCTGACCGTGCCGCGCTATACTTCGTTTCCGACGGCGGCGGATTTTGTATCCGTCACTTCCGACACGACGCGCTGCTGGCTGCGCCGGATCGGTCCCGAAGAAGCCGTCTCGCTTTATATTCATGTGCCGTATTGTAAGCAGATCTGCCACTATTGCGGCTGTCATACCAAGATGGCGGTCCGCGAGGACGTGGTGGAGAATTTCGTTACCGCGCTTCTCAGCGAGATCGAAACAGTAAGTAGCAATCTGACCGTCAGACCGCAGATCATGCATCTGCATTGGGGCGGCGGCACGCCCTCCATTCTAACGGCTCTCCAGTTTCATCGCATTCTTGCCGCGTTGCGTCTGGCATTCGACTTTCATCCTGAAATGGAACATGCCATCGAACTTGACCCGCGCACGGTCACATCGGTTCTGGCACGGACGTTGGCGCTCATGGGAGTCAATCGCGCAAGCCTTGGCGTTCAGGATATCGATGCCGATGTGCAGAAGGCCATTGGCCGCATTCAGCCAATAGAAATCGTTATTCGAGCAACTTCTTTCTTGCGCGAGGCCGGTATAGATAGGCTGAACTTTGACCTGATCTACGGCCTGCCGCACCAGAGCGTCGAAACGCTGCGTGAAACATGCGAGCGGGTTGCGTCGCTCAAACCCGACCGGGTGGCTTGCTTCGGCTATGCGCATCTGCCGCAGCGCCGCGCCAATCAGCGACTGATCGATGCCAGCATGTTGCCGGACGCGGAAGCGCGCTTCGCGCAGGCGGGGACTGTCGCGGAAAATTTTACGCGTTTCGGTTATCAACCAGTGGGGATTGATCATTTTGCACTACCCCACGATGAGCTGGCCATAGCCGCCGCGAACGGGACGCTGCATCGCAATTTTCAGGGTTATACGACTGATGGCTGCCAGACGCTGATCGGTTTTGGCCCATCGTCAATCTCGCAGTATCCGGGCGGCTATGCGCAGAATATTTCCGATGTCGGCCAATATAGCCGCCGCGTGGATACGGGGGAGATGGCGACTGTTCGCGGCTATTCCATGCGAGAGAGCGACAGGGTTCGCGCGGGGATCATAACCGCGCTCATGTGCAATTTCCGGGTCGATCTCAATGATATCGCGCCGGATATGGAATTCGCCGACGAACTGGCTCTACTGCGCCCGCTGGTGACGGACGGGCTGGTCGAGGTGCGTGATGGCGTTATCAGCGCCACGGAGGATGGCAAGCCGCTTATCCGTCTCGTGGCTGCTGCATTTGATGAATTCCGCAGGGAGAACATGCAAAGCTTCAGCTTCGCCGTGTGAGCTTGCGACAAGACAAAGAAATAGAGCGTGCTGCGCTCTATTAAAATATTGCCACTGCACCGGGCCGTCGAAAGGTCGGTGGCAACCCGGAGCACCGTTCATTGGGGGATGAGCGGTGCTCCACTTTTTTCAGGCTTTGTGAAGCTTTTCGAGCTTGGGCAGGAATATGGTCAGCAACCCGAGCAGCGGCAGGTAGGAACAGATCTGGTAGACGAATTCGATGCTGGTGTGGTCGGCGACGATACCGAGCACCGCAGCTGCAATCCCGGCTATGCCGAAGGCCAGCCCGAAGAACAATCCCGAGACCATGCCGATGCGTCCGGGCAGCAACTCCTGCGCGAATACGATGATTGCCGGAAAGGCGGAGGCGAGTACAAAGCCGATGATGATGGTGAGAACCGCTGTCACTTCCAGATTTGCGTAAGGAAGCGCCAGCGTGAAGGGAAGAATGCCGAGGATCGACACCCAGATGACTTTGCGTGTGCCGATCTTGTCGCCGATAGGACCGCCGATGATGGTTCCCGCCGCAACCGCGCCCAGAAACAGGAAAAGCAGCAGTTGCGAGGCCTGCACGGTGACGCCGAAATGGCTGATCGTATAGAATGTATAATAGCTCGTCAGGCTAGCCATATAGACATATTTGCTGAAAATGAGCATGGCTAGCACGGAAATGGAAGCGATCACCTTGTTGCGCGGCAGCGGTAATGTCCTGTCTGGCCGGGGCCGATTCGCATTGGCGAGGCGATAGCTGTTATACCAGTTGCCCACACGCCAGAGCAGGAACATGCCCATCAGGGCCGCGAGTGAAAACCATGATACGCTGACCTGGCCGAAGGGCAGCACGATGAAAGCGGCGAGAAGCGGCCCCACCGATGAGCCGAAATTGCCGCCCACCTGAAACAGCGATTGCGCGAAACCATGCCGTCCGCCTGAGGCGAGGCGCGCCACCCGCGCAGCTTCCGGGTGAAACACGGACGATCCGAAACCGATGCAGGCAGCGCCCAGCAGGAGGAACGTATAATGATGTGCCGTCGCCAGCAGAATAAGACCAATCAGCGTGCTGCCCATACCAAAGGTCAGCGAATAGGGCAGTGGCCTGCGATCAGTATAAATGCCTACCAGGGGCTGTAGGATCGAAGCTGTCATCTGGAAGGTGAAGGTGAGAAGCCCGATCTGCCAGAAAGTCAGGTTGTAATTCTCTTTGAGCATCGGGTAGATAGCTGGCAGCAACGACTGCATCATGTCGTTGAGAAAATGGCCCATGCTCGTGGCCAGGATAATGGTGAGAACCGTATTGTTCGCACCGCTGTTCGAAGGCTGCTCGGCAGCGCTCATGCTCATTGCTTTCTCCGGGGACCGCTCGTTGCGCATTGATGTCGCGCGCAATGGAAAAATTGCGAATAATGCTTATCCTCATTGCTCCTACAGGGAAAGTGGAAACACTCCAATGCAATAATAACAATTGTTTCCGCACGCAGGGACCAGTATGAGAAGTTTATGTTGTTTCGCCGTCGAAATCCGCTGACCAGAAAAGAGCGCCTCAGGCTGCTCGTATGGCCACGCCGGTCTTTCTCCCGTTCATTGAAATATGGCGGCAAGAGAGTGCTGCGCATCGCTGCCTCGCCCCATGCGGTAGCGGCGGGACTTGCTGTCGGCGTTTTCTCGGCTTTCACGCCGTTTTTCGGTTTCCATCTGATTATCGCAATCGTGTTGGCCTACTTTCTGGCAGGTAATATCGCCGCTGCCGCCCTTGGCACCACACTTGCCAATCCGCTGACGCTTCCCTTCATCTGGGGCAGTACCTATGAGCTTGGCCGACTAGTCATCGGAGGGTCGCTCGGCGACGCGCCGCCCTTGCATCTAGGACGTGCGCTGGAAACCATGCGTTTCGATGAAATCTGGGCGCCGCTCCTCAAGCCGATGCTGTTCGGATCGACGATTCTCGGCGCGGTTTTCGCCGTGCTGGTTTATTTCGTGACGCGGCTTGCCGTATCTGCATTCCGCCGTCGCAGGCTTGAACGTCTCGCGATCAAACATTACCGGCATCGCAGGCAGGAACTGCGAAACACATGATAATTGGCATTGGCAGCGATCTGATTGATATACGGCGTGTTGAAAAGACGTTGGAAAAACACGGCGATCGTTTTCGGCAGCGCGTTTTTACCCCGATTGAGCAGGCAAAGTCCGAAGGGCGCAAGCAGCGCGCCGCATCCTATGCCAAGCGTTTCGCGGCCAAGGAAGCTTGTGCCAAGGCGCTTGGGACCGGCATTTCGCACGGCGTTTTCTGGCGTGACATGGGCGTCGTGAACCTGCCATCGGGCAAGCCGACCATGAAGCTTAGCGGCGGGGCGGCGGAGCAGTTGAAAAAACTTCTGCCGGAAGGCATGCGTGCTGCCATACATCTGACAATTACCGATGATTTTCCTCTCGCACAGGCTTTCGTGATTATCGAAGCCCTCAATGCGAGCGAATGATTGCAATCAGATTGCTTCGGGCAATCTTAGCCGTTATTAGATCGCACAACGGCAAGCGGAGATACAATGAACGTGTCCAGCAAAAGTGAAAGCAAAAAATCCGGCGGCCTTGGCGAAACCGTCAGCGTTATCGTGCAAGCGCTGCTGCTGGCGCTGATTATTCGCAGCCTTCTTTTCCAGCCCTTCAGCATTCCGTCCGGCTCGATGCGCCCGACGCTGCTGGAAGGCGACTATCTGTTCGTGTCCAAATATGCCTATGGCTATTCACGTTATTCGCTGCCTTTCGGCCTTGATCTGTTCTCAGGCCGGATCTGGAGCGCCGAACCCAAGCGCGGCGATGTGGTGGTGTTCAAACTGCCCAGCGACACATCGATCGATTACATCAAGCGTGTGATCGGCCTGCCGGGCGACCGTGTGCAGATGCGCGGCGGCATGCTCTATATCAACGATCAGCCGGTCAAGCGCGAGCGGGTCGGGACCATCGACAATCCTGATGTTACAGAGGTTAATCGGCCCGTCGAGGTCTATCGCGAAACGCTTCCCAATGGCGTGACCTATGATACGCTGGATCTTGCGCCCAATTCCATCGGCGACGATACGCGCGTTTTTGAAGTTCCTGCCGGTCATTATTTCATGATGGGCGACAACCGCGACAACTCGCTCGATAGCCGTTTTGGCGTCGGCTATGTGCCGTTTGAAAATCTGGTCGGTCGCTCGAATATTATTTTCTTCTCCATTGCGGACAAGGCAAGCCCGCTGGAAATCTGGAAATGGCCCACCGATGTTCGCTTCAGCCGCCTTTTATCATGGGTCAGCGGCGAGCCGCATACCGCAGTTACCGGAAACTGATATGGTTTCCGCGCAGAAGGCCGCAATTGCTCTGGAAGAGCGCACAGGCTACCGTTTTCTCGATCTAAAACGGCTGGAACGTGCGCTTACCCATTCGAGCGTTCAGACACCTTCGCGCGCCAATTACGAGCGGCTGGAGTTTCTGGGTGATCGTGTCTTGGGCCTCGCCGTCGCCGAGATGCTTTTCAACGCATTCCCCGATGCGCCTGAAGGCGAATTGTCTGTGCGCCTGAATGCGTTGGTCAATGCCGAAACCTGTGCGGCTGTTGCCGATGAAATCGGGCTTGCCGATCTCATCCATACCGGTTCGGACATAAAATCGCTCAATGACAAGCGTCTCCTGAATGTGCGGGCCGATGTGGTGGAAGCTCTGATTGCAACCATTTATATCGAAGGCGGGCTTGAGGCTGCCCGTGTTTTCGTCATGCGCTATTGGCAAAAGCGCTCGCTTGAAACGGGCGCAGCGCGGCGCGATGCGAAGACGGAATTGCAGGAATGGGCGCATCAGCAGGACAATGTGCATCCGATTTACGCTATTGTAAGCCGCAGCGGGCCGGATCACGATCCGCTATTTGTCGTGGAAGTGACCGTAAAGGGGTTCGACCCCGAAACAGGCGAGGGGCGGTCCAAGCGTATAGCCGAGCAAAGTGCTGCGGAGGCAATGCTCTATCGGCAGGGCATATGGAAACGAGACGGTTCCGCTTGATGCGGAACGGCGCTTTCTGGCTTATTCAGAAAACAAATAGAGCGTTGCATAATCGCGAAGCGAAACGCTCACCCAAAGGATGGACAATGAACGATCCGACGACGCCGATAGATGGCGAAACTGAAACCGGGGCGACCCGTTCCGGCTTTGTGGCGCTGATTGGAGCGCCGAATGCCGGAAAATCCACGCTGGTCAATCAGCTTGTGGGCACCAAGGTTTCAATCGTCACGCATAAGGTGCAGACGACGCGCGCATTGGTGCGCGGTATTTTCATCGAGGACAATGCGCAGATCGTGCTTGTTGATACACCCGGTATTTTCCGGCCCAAGCGCAGGCTCGACCGTGCTATGGTCACGACAGCCTGGGGCGGAGCGAAGGATGCCGATATTATTCTGGTGATCCTTGATGCGCAGGGCGGATTGAACGAGAATGCCCAGGCGCTTCTCGAAAGCATGGCCAATGTGCGTCAGACGAAAATATTGTTGCTCAACAAGGTCGACCGCGTTGATCCGCCTAAATTGCTTGAACTTGCCCAGAAGGGCAATGAAATAGCAACTTTCGACCGCACGTTCATGATTTCCGCGCTCAACGGGTCAGGCTGCAAGGATTTGGCGAAATATCTTGCGCAAAGCGTGCCTGAGGGTCCGTGGTATTATCCAGAAGACCAGATTTCCGATATGCCGATGCGCCAGCTTGCCGCCGAAATCACCCGCGAAAAGCTCTATTTGCGCCTGCATGAAGAACTGCCTTATTCGTCCACCGTTGAAACCGAGCGATGGGAAGAGCGCAAGGATGGCTCGGTGCGTATCGAACAAGTGATATATGTCGAGCGCGAAAGCCAGAAAAAGATCGTTCTTGGCCACAAGGGCGAGACGATCAAGGCAATCGGGCAGTCCGCACGCAAGGAGATCGGCGAAATTCTGGAGCAGAATGTGCATCTGTTTTTGTTCGTGAAGGTGCGCGAAAATTGGGGTAACGATCCCGAGCGCTACCGCGAAATGGGACTTGATTTCCCGAAATAAGCGGCAATGCTTGGCATTGGATGCCGGTCGCGTTTGGGCGCAAGCCGGTTTCCGCTTGCTGGAAATATTCTATGGAATGGCGTGACGAAGGCATAATTCTCGGCACACGGCGTCATGGTGAAACGAGCGCCATCGTCGAGGTGATGACGCGCGAACATGGCCGTCATATGGGTATGGCGCGCGGCGGGCGTTCCCGCCGCATGCAGCCTCTGCTTCAGCCGGGAAACCATGTCGATTTGACATGGTGGGCGCGTCTGGATGAACATCTGGGCAGTTTCACTATCGAACCGCTGGGCTTTGCCGCCGCGCGCCTGATAGAAACGCCGGTCGCGCTTTACGGTATCCAGCTTGCGGCATCGCATTTGCGGCTTCTGCCCGAACGCGATCCGCAAAGAGCGCTCTATGAAACCCTCCATCTCATCCTCGAACATTTCGACGACCCGCTGGCGGCGGGCGAATTGCTCTTGCGCTTTGAAGTGATGATGCTTGAAGAACTGGGCTTCGGCCTTGACCTCAAGGAATGCGCCGCCACTGGTACACGCGAGAATCTGATCTATGTTTCCCCTAGGTCAGGGCGCGCGGTTTGCGCCGATGCAGGCGCGCCATGGGCCGACAAGCTTCTGCCACTGCCTGCTTTCGTCAATAGCACTGCCGTGCGTGCTTCCTGCTATGACGATCTCGACCGCGCTTTCACTATGACCGGTTTCTTCTTCACGCGCCATGTCTGGGAGCCGCGCGCGCAGACGCCACCGGATGCACGCAGTGGATTTCTCAATGCAGTGGCGCGCACTATTACCATGGCTTAAACAGGCAAGCTGAAGACCTCGCCTTCAAAGGCATCCGCTCCACGTCCGATTTCCTGTATGGCCGCAATCATGCGGCCCTGGCGCTCAAGTATCCCGTCCGCCAATTCTATCAACCGCATATTGGGTGTTGCGGAAGGTGAAAGCCTGCGGAGCATTTTTGCAAATTCTACCTCATCCCCAGACGGGTTTAAGGCCAGCGCCACGATATAGGCGCTGGCCGTAGAGCGCGATATGCCCGCATAGCAATGGATTAGGAGCGGCTGCGCGCGATCCCAGTCTTCCGCGAAGTCGAGCAATTGTTCGACATGGGTTCGATTGGGCAGCACCAAGCCGTCGCGCGGCTCGATAATATCATTGAAGATCAGGCTGAGCCGATGGGTGGCAAGGGGTAGGGAAGGCATACCGGCACTGGTGAGTGTTACGATATGGCTGGGCCGGTGCTGTTCGATCTGGGCGGCCAGTTGCGAGAGCGGACTGACGACGATATGCGGCATGATGAGAGCATTTCCAGCAAAAGTGTGAAATGGTTTTGTATCAGGACAATGCGACAAACAAACATTTAGAGCGGCGGGTCCCGCTCTAACCTTTGCGCGCTTTTTCCAGTTCGCAGAAGCAGGTCAGAAACTCTTCCTGTACTTCTTGCGTTGGGCGCGGCGTAAGCGAAAGCCCTTCGGGATCGAATCCGCGCGGACGACCAAAATATTTGACGGCTTCGCTTTCTGTGAAGCCCGCAAGCCGTGTGGCTTCAAAATAAGCCGCGACCTGATCGGCGCGTTTGATCTGTTTTCTGAGGGCTGCGGGAATGATCGGGGGAAGCGAGAAGCGCAAGTGAATGGCGTTTTCCAGTCGTGCTTCGATCAGCTTGTAATTGCCGCCCATCACCGCTTTGAAGGGCGAAATCATATCGCCGATCACATATTCGGGCGCATCGTGGAGCAATGCCAGCATCTGCCATTCTTTGCTGGCGTCGGGAACGAGCCGATTGAAAATCTGTCCGACCAGCAGCGAGTGCTGTGCCACCGAATAGGCATGTTCACCGACCGTCTGCCCGTTCCAGCGCGCCACGCGCGCAAGCCCATGCGCGATATCCTCGATCTCAATATCAAGCGGTGAGGGGTCGAGCAGATCCAGCCTACGCCCTGAAAGCATACGCTGCCATGCGCGTTCTTTTCCCGATGAGCGGTCCACGGCTGCCATCAGGCATCCCCCGTTTCCGGTTCCGACAAACCGAAACGCACATGTGGCGGCAGGGTCAGCGTGATGATCGTGTCATCGGCCATGATCGGCGTGCCGGAATCAATTGCATCCTTTACGCGGTCGATGCGCACAAGAGCCAGGCCGAGGTCGCCCGCCGAACTGCCGAGCGTTCCGATTTCGCGCTCGCTTACCTTGACCGGCGTGCCCATCGGGGGCAGGGAGGCTTCCGTTCTTGCTACCAGAACGCGGCGACGCGCCGTGCCGCGATGCTGCATGCGTGAGACTACTTCCTGCCCAACGAAACAGCCTTTCGGAAATGTCACGCCGCCGGTCTGGTCGAAATTCACATCATGCGGGAAAGCATCGCCATAGGCAAAATCGGCTTCGCCTTCGGCAATGCCATGTTCGGCGCGAAGCCGAACCCAGGCACTTTCATCATTCGTACCGTCAGCGGGGCCATAGATGCGCAGCACATTCAACCCTTGCGGAAAGCGTGAATCGCGCTTGATCACATCATCGTTTGAAGGAGTAGAATCATTTTGCCAGCAAACGCTCACAAGCGATTCTGGCAATTGGGCAATTTCTGCTTTGGCGCGCAGGCGATAGAATATCATTCGCTTGATAAAATCACTCGCAATGCTTGCCGGCATATCGAAGCGCAGGCCATTTTCGATGCGCGATACGAGAAAGTCGAACAGGATTTTTCCTTGCGGCGAAAGAAGCGCGCCGGGCTTCAATTCGTCCGTCCCCAGCTTGTCGAGGTTGGTGGTGATCACGGCTTGCAGAAATTTCTCTGCCTCTTCGCCCGTGATACGAACCAGCGCTCTGTTGGAAAGATTTACCATTCCGGATACCATCGTCATTGCTTCTTCCTTGCCTTTGCCGCCATCGTTACGTAAGCCCCATCGAAGAGGCTCGCAAGTCCCATCAAGTCAGCAGGAGACAACAATGGCTGAAACGTTCGATACGATCCTGAAAGGTGCAACCATCGTCAATCACGACGGCACAGGTCAGCGCGACATCGGTATTCGTAACGGACGGATAGAGGCGATTGGCTCTCTTGGGACAAATTCCGCGGGTGAGGCCATCGACTGTACGGGGTTGCATGTCCTTCCCGGCGTGGTCGACAGTCAGGTTCATTTTCGCGAGCCGGGACTGGAGCATAAGGAAGATCTCGAAACGGGTTCTCTTGCTGCTGTCCTTGGTGGCGTGACGGCTGTCTTTGAAATGCCCAACACCAAGCCGCTGACAACTTCAGCCGAGACGCTTGAAGACAAGATCCGGCGCGGTCGTCATCGCATGCATTGCGATTTCGCATTCTGGGTCGGTGGAACGCGTGATAACGCGAAAGATGTGGCGGAACTCGAACGCCTGCCGGGTGCAGCGGGCATCAAGGTTTTCATGGGCTCATCGACCGGCGATCTTCTGGTTGAGGATGACGACGGCGTTCGCTCCATTCTCGAAAATACTCGCCGCCGCGCCGCATTCCATTCAGAAGACGAATTCCGCCTGAAAGAGCGTGAAGGCCTTCGCGTTGAGGGCGACCCGTCCAGCCATCCGGTATGGCGCGATGAGGTGGCGGCACTCCAATGCACTCAGCGTCTGGTGCGCATTGCGCGCGAAACCGGCGCGCGCATTCATGTGCTGCATATTTCGACTGCGGAAGAGATCGATTTCTTGCACGCGCACAAGGATGTGGCGACCTGCGAAGCCACGCCGCATCATCTGACGCTTTCGGCGGATGATTACGCGACGCTCGGCAATCTGATCCAGATGAACCCGCCCGTGCGCGACAAGCGCCATCGCGACGGCGTCTGGAAAGGCATTGATCAGGGCATTGTTGATGTTTTGGGTTCAGATCATGCGCCGCATACGCTGGAAGAAAAGCAGAAGTCCTATCCCGCTTCGCCATCCGGCATGACGGGTGTGCAGACGCTGGTGCCGATCATGCTTGACCATGTAAATACCGGAAAGCTGTCGCTCGAACGCTTCGTCGATCTTTCCAGCCACGGCCCCAACCGTATTTTCGGCATGGCACGCAAAGGCCGCATTGCTGTCGGCTATGATGCCGATCTGACGATCGTCGATATGAAGCGCCGCGAAACCATCACCCACGAACAGGCAGGCTCAAAAGCAGGCTGGACGCCTTACCATGGAAAGAGTGTCACCGGCTGGCCGGTCGGCACTTTCGTGCGTGGCATCAAGGTGATGTGGGAAGCGGAGATCGTCAATCCGAACAAGGGCGAGCCGGTCGAATTTCTGGAAGCTTTGCCGCGTCGTTAATTCAATGGAGCGTATCCTATTGGAGGATACGCTCCGGCAGCAGGGTTCCGGCAATGATCTGTTCGCGCATTTTTTCAATCAGCTCGAGCGCGCAATCCTCGCCTGCTTCACGCATGAGTTCGGTCAGCGCAGTGGTGAAAGCAGCTTCGGCCAGTATTTCAGGCTCGATACCTTCGGAGATACCATCAGCCCAGGCTTCGTTCTGATATTCGATCGCGACCAGCTTCTTTTCATGGGCAATCATTTCGTCCAGATCGGCTGGCATATATTCCATAGGCTTCATCCTGGCTTGCGCCTTTCTACTGCATGGGCGGGTTTCTCACCGTCATCGGGAGTGAAAATGCTTTGCAGCCTGACTGTCATTTTTAAGACAGTATTAACAGATCACTGCGGATTTGGATGGCGCAATTTACGTCAATCCGCATAAGAGTTATGAATTGGTTAATTGCCATAGCGCGAGATGATCTCGTTCGACAAGCTTTCTCCCTCCTTCGTATAGCGGTCAATCGCCGCAAGGGCAGAAGGCGTGCAGCGCACATAATTATCGCTGAAAACACGATATCCATAGTTGAAACTCGATATAAGCCGCATTCTTTCCGCCTCTGGCGGATTTTCGGCGGCAATGATCGCATCCATCCGGTCGCGCCATTCGCTGCCGGTTTCTCCGCAAAGATTGCGCAGATAATGCAGCGAACCGAGGATTTCGGCGACCCTCAGCAGCTTCCCCTCATAGGGTGCATCCTGCGCGGATAGGGCCGGGGATGCCGCACCCAGCCATAATCCAACCGTCAGCAGTGAAAGCCAGTTGCCTTTCAAGTGTAACCCTCTCGCTCGCCGGCTTTGTTGCGTGAAATAGGGGCTGCTTCAAGGCAGCTTTCGCAACAGGATTAATATATAAGCCCATCTTCACGTTCCGCCACCGAACGCGCCACGTCCAGCGTGCTTTCGGTCACATTCGCCGTGGCCATTTCTTCCACCGTCAGCCAGTGAATGGAAACCGCGTCGTCGCCTGCCTGTTCACGGCCTGAAAGATCGAAGGCACGATAGACGGACAGATAATAGCTCTTTTCATAAGCCTGGCCTTCCAGCGCCAGATCGACCGTAATCACATGGGCAAGCGAACCGGCATCCAGTGCTGTTTCTTCCTTCAACTCACGAAGGGCCGCTTCCTGTGCGGTTTCTCCCGCCTCGACGCTGCCGCCGGGAAAGGCAAGCCAGCCTTTCCAGGGCTCCTTGCCGCGGCGGACGAGCAGGAAGCGCCGGTCGCGGCGGCAGATCAGGGAGACGCCGTGAATTTGCGGCGGAACGGGAAAAAGCGGAACTGTAGTCATGCATCAGCTATGATGGCCCCGCGCGGATTTGGCAATACAGCCGTGGCTTGACCCATGAGGGAAAAGCCTGAACATAGGCGCCATGTGTGGACGTTTTTCTTTAACTGCAAGCCGGGAAGAGGTTGAAGCCTTGCTCGGTGCAATGATTACGGAGGATTTTCCTCCACGTTACAACATTGCGCCAACCCAACCGATACTCTCCATTCTGGCGGGTGAAACGCCGCCGCCCGGAAGCAACCGGCCTGACAGGGCGGGAATGCTGGTCCGTTGGGGTTTTGTGCCGTCATGGGTGAAGAACCCCAATGACTGGCCTCTGATGTTTAATATCCGCTCGGAAACCGCCGCGGAAAAGAATTCATTCCGCGCGGCCCTCAACCATCGTCGTGCACTGATACCTGCTTCCGGCTTTTATGAATGGCGGCGCGAGGGCAAGAACAGATCGCAGCCCTATTGGATCAGGCCGCGCAACGGCGGCATTGTGGCTTTTGGTGCATTGGTTGAAACATGGAGCAGCGCCGACGGATCGCAGATTGACACGGCGGGTCTGCTGACAACAAGTGCCAATGCACTGCTGCGCCCGATCCACGAGCGCATGCCGGTCGTGGTGCAGCCGGAAGATTTTGCCCGCTGGCTCGATTGCAAAAACTTTCTGCCCAGGGAAGTGGCCGATATCATGCGGCCCGTTCAGGATGATTTCTTCGAGGTCATTCCGGTGTCCGACAAGGTCAACAAGGTGGCCAATACATCGCCGGATTTGCAGACCCGCGTGGAAGAAGGCTTGACGGCGGAAGCGCCTCAGCCAAAAAGAAAGAAAAGGTCGGAACCGGAGGCGGATTCGGGCGGCCAGCTTTCCATGTTCTGATTTCAGCTTTTATTTTTTGGGGAATTTCTGTGTACTCAGCCGCTCTTTCCGGGTTTCTTCTTGGCGCGTCGCTTATCATCGCCATCGGCGCGCAAAATGCGTTCATCCTGCGTCAGGGGCTGTTGCGCCAGCATGTTTTTATTCTGTGTCTGATTTGCGCGCTGTCCGACGCCCTGCTCATAGTGGCCGGTGTTGCGGGGCTTGGAACGCTGATCGCGCAATCGCCCAGGCTCATTTCTTTCGTCACTCTGGCGGGTGCGGCTTTTCTGTTCTGGTATGCGTCGGTGGCCTTTCGCCGCGCATTCCATCCGGAAGCCATGCAGGTCAGATCGAACGGTAGTGTGAGCTTGAAAGCAGCGGTTGCAACCTGTCTGGCGCTGACTTTCCTTAATCCCCATGTCTATCTCGACACGGTGGTATTGCTTGGCAGCCTGTCAGCCCGCTTCGAGGGTTTTGCCCGCGCTGTCTATGCCGCAGGCGCGGTAACTGCATCATTCGTGTGGTTTTTCTTGCTTGGCTATGGCGCGCGGCTATTACAGCCCGTCTTCGCCAGGCCTGCCGCCTGGCGCGTGCTCGATTGCATCATCGGCGTGGTGATGGCGCTGATCGGCATCAGCCTTTTAGTGCGTTTTTTTAATCGAATCTTTTAATCGCCAGGATCGAGCGGCGATGATTGTCGTTGCGCGCTTTGCCCTTGCGATCTGTCTTGTTCAGCAGGGCGGCAACCAGAACGGCGGGTCCGATTTCGCGATATTGGCTGATCAGTTGATCTTGTCGCGGTTGCGGTTGATTTTTAGGCATTGGTCCATCCTCATCCAAAATGTACCTCACTATTTTGTGATGGATTGAGACGGAATGAAGGCTGATTGAGGCCGGTTTTACGGTATTCCGGTTAACGCTCTTCAAGATCTGGAAGGGTTGTAAAAATGCCACAGAAAAATCGGGGTAAATCCACCATTGCGAACGGGCTCTTCTAAAAGTCCTTGACGTGAGCGGTTGGGGTGGGGATAAGTGGCCGCATGAAAATGCCGACCGCAATCATTTGTACTGGTTCGATTATTATAGGCTAGCAGCTTGCTGGCCCGGCCGTTTTCGTCTCCCCTCGCATAAACAGGATGATAACGCCCCGGCCAGTCGGCTGTGGTTTTTCGTACCCGTATTTTCAGGCCTTTTGGGGAATTAGAATGGCTGATGCGCCGCAACTCCGTCTCTACAATACGCTGACCCGCACCAAGGAGGATTTCGCACCCCTCGATGCGAATAATGTGCGCATGTATGTCTGCGGCCCGACTGTTTATGACCATGCCCATATCGGCAATGCGCGGCCGGTGATCGTATTTGACGTGTTGTTTCGCCTGCTGCGCCATGTCTATGGCGCGGAGCACGTCGTTTACGCCCGTAACATTACTGACGTCGACGACAAGATCAATGCGCGTGCGGCTCGCGATTATCCGGACTTGCCGTTCAACGAGGCGATCCGCAAAGTCACTGAAAGCACCAATGCGCAGTTTCAAGCCGATGCGAGTGCGCTCGGCAATTTGCACCCGACCGTGCAGCCGCGCGCAACCGAACATATGGATGAAATGCGCGCGCTCATCGACCGGCTCGTGCAGCGCGGCGTCGCCTATGTCGCGGAAGATCATGTGCTGTTTTCCCCATCGACAATGAATACGCGCAAGGGGCCGCGTTATGGTGCGCTTGCGCGCCGTTCGCTCGATGAAATGTTAGCAGGTGCACGCGTAGATGTGGCGTCTTACAAGCGCGACGAAATGGACTTTGTGCTGTGGAAACCGTCGAAGAAAGATGAGCCGGGCTGGCCGTCCCCGGCGGGAATTCAGACGTTAGGCCGCCCCGGCTGGCATATCGAGTGCTCGGCCATGTCGATGGCGAAGCTCCTGGAGCCATTTGGCGGCGGTCTGAAATGCGACGATCCGGAAAAGAACCAGTTCGACATTCATGGCGGCGGTATTGATCTGGTCTTTCCACATCATGAAAACGAGATCGCCCAGTCCTGCTGTGCCCTTGATACAGAGCGGATGGCCCGTGTCTGGATGCATAATGGTTTTCTGCAAGTCGAAGGGCAGAAGATGTCGAAGTCTCTCGGCAATTTCATCACCATTCGCGACGTACTCGATAAGGGCCTGCCGCAGCTTGACGATTGGAACGATAATTCCATCCGTGACCGTTGGGTGGGGCTGGCGGCTCGCCTGTCCATGTTGCAAACCCATTATCGCGAGCCGATCAACTGGACGGGGCAACGTCTGGCGGAATCTGCGGAAGAGTTGCATCGATGGTATGGCCTCCTGCGAGACGAAGGCTTCGCTTCGCCACAGCAGGTTTCTGCGGATCATGAAGCGGTCGCGGCATTGGCGGACGATCTCAATACCTGGGCTGCGATTACCGCGCTACGAAAAGCCTTCAAGACGAAGGACACTGCGGTACTGGGCGAAGGCATGGCGCTTCTGGGCTTGCTCGATCCCTATTTCATGGCGGTCTCCGACCTGCCCATCTTCGCGAAGGTGGCCGTGGACAGAGAGGTGATTGAAGCGCGCATTAGCGAGCGTCTGCATTTCATCGCCGAGAAGAACTGGGCGGAAGCTGACCGCATTCGTGATGAGCTTCTTGGAAAAGGAGTGCAGTTGAAAGACGGCAAGGACCCTGCGACCGGCGAACGCGTCACGACTTGGGATGTGGTAAGCTGATAGCAGCCGACAAGAGGGAAGGATGCCATGACTCTTGATAACAAGCCGCTTTATAGCGGCGGATGCCAATGCGGTGCGGTGCGTTTTCGTATCGAGGGCGCGTTGGGTTCCGCCTCGATCTGCCATTGCCGCATGTGCCAGAAAGCATTCGGCAGCTTTTATGCGCCGCTGGTTTCCATTCGGGAAGCAAAGCTTAAATGGACGCGCAATGAGCCGAAGCGCTTTCAATCCTCTAATCATGTCAGGCGCGGGTTTTGCGCCGAATGCGGCACGCCGCTCACTTACGAAGCGCCGGATGGCGTTGCGCTGGCGATTGGTGCCTTCGACAATCCGGAAGCGATTGGGCCGGTCATTCAATGGGGGGTCGAAAAGAAGCTTCCCTATGTCGACGGTCTCGCAAAATTGCCTGGTTGGGAAACCGAGCGCGATCCAGAGAGCATCGAATTCATAAGAACCATGGTTTCCTACCAGCATCCCGACCACGATACGGACAATTGGCAGAAGCCATAAATACTCAAGCAGACATCCACCGACAGGCAGGCAAAATGACACGCGAGCGCATCTATGTTTATGATACGACTTTAAGGGATGGACAGCAAACACCCGGCGTTGACTTCTCGGTCGAGGACAAGAAAGCGATTGTCGGACTGCTTGAAGAATTGGGCGTCGATTATATCGAGGGTGGCTATCCCGGCGCCAATCCCACCGATACGGCCTTTTTTAGGCAGCGCCGAACAACGCGAGCGAGATTCACGGCCTTCGGCATGACCAAGCGGGCCGGAGTTTCCGCTTCCAATGATCCGGGACTTGTGACCTTGTTGCAGGCGTCGAGCGACGCGATCTGTTTTGTCGCCAAAAGCTGGGATTACCATGTGCGTCTGGCGCTTGGATGCACCAATGAGGAAAATCTCGAATCCATCACCGCTTCCGTTACCGCCGCCCGCATGGCAGGGCGCGAGGCACTGGTCGATTGCGAGCATTTTTTCGATGGTTACAAGGCAAACCCTGATTACGCACTGGCCTGCGTAAAGACCGCCTATGCGGCAGGCGCGCGCTGGGTAGTACTGTGCGACACCAATGGCGGCACGCAGCCTTCCGAAATCGCCAGCATCGTCAAAGCGGTGTGTGCTGTCGTACCGGGCGAAAACCTTGGCATTCATGCCCATAACGATACGGAACAGGCGGTTGCCGTCTCCCTGGCAGCCATTGACGCCGGGGTGCGCCATGTGCAGGGAACGCTGAATGGAATTGGCGAGCGCTGCGGCAACGCCAATCTCGTATCCCTGATCCCCACACTGGCGCTCAAGCCCTATTGGGCGGATCGTTTCGAACTGGGGGTTTCGGCAGAGGGATTGAAGGCGATCACGCGTATTTCGCGCGCTTTCGACGATATTCTTAACCGCGCGCCCGCTGAGCAGACACCTTATGCTGGCGCGTCGGCCTTCGCCACCAAGGCGGGCATTCATGCCTCGGCGCTTCTCAAGGAACCGCAGACTTACGAACATATTCCGCCGGAAACGGTCGGCAATAGCCGCCGTGTCATGGTGTCCGATCAGGGTGGAAAGTCGAACTTCATCGCTGAACTGGAGCGGCGCGGCATTCACGTAGCCAAGAACGATGCTCGCCTTGATGCGCTGATCATGCTGGTCAAGGAGCGTGAAGCGGAAGGTTATGCCTATGAAGGGGCGGATGCGAGTTTCGAGCTTCTGGCGCGCAACATGCTCAGTCCGCAGCCGGAATTCTTCAGGGTGGATTCGTTCCGCTGCCTGGTTGAGCGCCGGTTCGATGTCAATGGCATGCTGAAGACGGTTTCGGAGGCGGTAGTCAAGGTTGAGGTAGATGGCGAGATGCATATGTCGGTTGCGGAAGGTCACGGCCCGGTCAATGCGCTGGATATCGCACTGCGCAAGGATCTTGGTCGCTATCAGGAAGAAATCGAGGATCTTGAACTGGTTGACTTCAAGGTGCGCATTCTCAACGGCGGCACGGCGGCGATTACCCGCGTACTCATCGAATCGGGCGACGCAACCGGCACGCGCTGGCGCACTGTGGGCGTCTCCGACAATATTATCGATGCATCCTTTCAGGCGCTGATGGACTCCATCAATTACAAGCTGATGAAAAACCGGTCTCTGGCCGGGCTTGTGGCGGCGGAATAGTCGCTTCAATCACGCTAATTGATGCTTTGATCAGTTTAATTGAATGGATTTTATCAATCGCTGAGCGCATAGCATACTCAATATGGTATTCGAAGTTTCGGCTTTCCGAGAGCCGGATTCAATGCGGAGATGGAAATGACCGAGCAGACCTTGTCCGGGGCCCGCCTTTCGGACGGGGCGCGGGGCTTTTTGATGGCGCTGGGTGCCTATGGGCTTTGGGGTGCGCTGCCATTCTATCTCAAGGCACTTTCTCACGTACCTGCTATCGAAGTCGTGGCGCATCGCATTGTCTGGTCTGTGCCTGTCGCACTGCTACTTCTGGTGTTGCTGGGACAGTTTAAGGGTATTTTCACAACCCTGCGCCAGCCACGCATGCTGGCTATGGCGGCGCTGACAGCGACGCTCGTCTCGGTCAATTGGACGGTTTACATCTGGGCGGTGGCTCATGATCAGGTTATGGCGACGGCGCTCGGCTATTATATCGGTCCCTTGGTCAACGTGGTTCTGGGCGGCCTTTTTCTTGGAGAACGTTTGAGCAAGACGCAATATATAGCGGTGGGCTTTGCCTTTGCGGCAGTGCTGCTTCTGACATTAGAGGCCGGGGGACTGCCCTGGATATCGATCGTCCTGCCGGTGACGTTCGGGCTTTATGGGTTCTTCCGTAAGTCTCTGCCGATGCCGGCCTTACAGGGCTTCACGCTTGAAGTGCTGATCCTTGGTATTCCCGCGCTCGCCTACATTCTATGGCTGGGCGCGAATGGGCAGGATCATTTCGTCGCCGGTTCGTCATCCGATATTTCGCTACTGTTGCTTGCCGGTCCGCTTACTGCCATTCCGCTCATTCTTTATGCGGGCGGCGCGAAACTGCTGCGTTATACGACGCTGGGGCTGATGCAATATATGACGCCGACGATGCTGTTTCTGTTTGCGATCTTCATTTTTAATGAGCCGTTCTCGACGGCACAGCTTGGTGCATTCGTGCTGATCTGGACGGGGCTTGCGCTTTATACCTGGTCGATGGTTCGGGAGCATCGCCGTAACCGGATACGGGTAGAGAAGTAAATTTCAGAGTGGTTCTGGTTTTGACGGAATCATTGAAACCGCTCTATCTATTTGTTTTTATACATTTCCAGCAAAACCGTTTCACGCTTTTGCTGGAAATGCTCTAGTGCTCTGACAATTTGAAATTTATACGGTGGCCAACGCCACGAATTCCGCAACGTTGAGCGTCTCGGCGCGGCGGGTTCCGTCAATACCGGTTTTTTCCAGCAATTGCGCGCCGCCAACCGGCTTGAGGCTCTGACGCAGCATCTTGCGGCGCTGACCGAATGCGGCTTGCGTTATCTGGCCCAGCCTTGCCGCGCGGCAAGGCAAAGGCTCCTCGCGTGGTACGATATGCACGACCGACGACGTGACCTTGGGGGGCGGCGTGAATGCCTGCGGCGGTACGTCGAATAGGATTCTCGCCTGCGCGCGCCATCCCGCCAGCACGCCCAACCGCCCATAATGGGTGCTTCCGGGCGCCGCTACGATGCGTTCGGCGACTTCCCTTTGAAACATCAGCGTCATGGATGCATAGAAAGGTGGCCATGGCTCGGTCAGCAACCAGTTGAGCAGTAATTGCGTGCCGACATTGTAGGGCAGATTGGCAATGATACGCGGCTTTGGCCCATCAGGGAAAAGTGCTGCAAAATCCTGCTCAAGTGCATCGCCTGCAATGATCCGCAGCCGTCCCGGATAATAGGCTTCGATTTCCGCCAGAGCGTCAAGGCAGCGTTCGTCCCGTTCGATCGCCGTCACATAAGCGCCTTGTGCGAGAAGGGCGCGGGTGAGCCCGCCTGGACCGGGGCCGACCTCGATTACCGGCTGATCCTGAAGGTTGCCCGCCTGTCGGGCGATTTTGGAGGTCAGATTCAGATCGAACAGAAAATTCTGGCCCAGTGATTTTTTTGGCATCAAATCATGCTGTTCGATGACCTCGCGTAGCGGGGGGAGACTATCGATGCTCATGATCTGTGCCCCGCGGTGTTTTCCGCCAGCTTGTCCGCAAGGCGGATGGAAGAAATCAGGCTATCCGGTCGTGCAATGCCCTTGCCTGCAATATCGAAAGCGGTGCCGTGGTCGGGTGAAGTCCGGATGAAAGGCAGGCCAAGTGTTACATTGACGGTTTCGTCAAAGGCCAGCGCCTTGGCGGGAATCAGCGCCTGATCGTGATACATGCAAATAGCGACATCATAAGTGGCGCGCGCTGGCGCATGAAACATCGTGTCCGCTGGCAGCGGACCCCAGGCATTGATGCCTTCGCGCTGTAACTCTTCGATGGCTGGACGGATGATGGCGTCATCCTCCTTGCCGAGTGCGCCGCCTTCGCCCGCATGGGGATTAAGACCGGAAATCGCAAGGCGAGGGGAGGCAATACCAAAACGCTCTTTCAGTTCCCGTGCGGTGATGCGCGAGACCTCAAGGATAGCCTGTCTGGTGAGGGCCGATGACACCTGCGCCAGGGGAATATGGATCGTCACCGGTACAGCGCGCAGTTGCGGTCCAGCAAGCATCATGATGGGGGTGACGGTCCGGCCCAGATAACCGCTTGCCAGTTCCGCAAGGAATTCTGTATGGCCGGGGTGGCAAAAGCCCGCCTCATAGAGCGGCTTCTTGGCAATCGGGCAAGTGACGACTGCCGAAGATTCACCGCGCAATGTCAGGGCTACGGCCCGTTCGATCGCCTCTATGGTTCCGGCTGCGTTTTCCGGCAATGGCGTGCCGGGGCTTTCTTTATGGCTGTTGGCAAGCGGCAAGACCGGAAGTTGCTGCGTTAAAATTTGGGTAGCTTCCGATGCTGTGTTTATGGTGTAAATTGGCACTTCGAGGCCAAGATGACGCGCCCGTGCAGCCAACTGATCCGGATCTGCGATCAGCATAAAAGGCGGCAGCGCAAGTTCAGCACGCTTCAACCATGCCGTGAGCGCAACATCAGGCCCGATGCCCGAAGGGTCGCCAATGCTAACGGCGAGCGGAAGAACAGGCTGGGCGCTCATTGGGTTTCTCGGCTGGTCAGGAGCAAGGAGGTGTCGACCTCCATTCATAGATCTGAAATAACGCTGCGCGGTTCCGGCAGCATATATTAGCGATTTACAATGGTGGCCTTCTCACGAAGTTCCTGCAAGTATTTCTTGCTCATATCCTCGGCCTTTTTTTCCTGTCCGGCTTCGGAATCTATGCCTTCCATGGAGAAGACGAGCTGGGCGACACGGTCGTCCGATACCTGACGGGTTCCGCAAACGGCGAGGAACTCGACGCCCTTTTCCGTATCATGTGGCGGCGTGGTGCGGTTGACGCCGGTGGCCTTGACGTCCTTGGACCATTCGCCTGGAAGCTGTTGCTCGATGATGCGGCCAAGATCGCGCACAGTAACGTCGATTATGCCCTTGGCCTGCTGGCGAGTATTGTCGCAAGTCTGGAAGCGCGAGCGCAGGGCATTCGCCTCCTGACGGCGCTTGGCAAGTGTGCCGGGGGAGCGTTTGGCAGCAGGAACGACAAAGATGACCTGTTGCAAGTGGTATTCGGTGGCGACAGGTTTTTTGCCGCCATCCTTGAGCATGCGCTGCACGGCTTCCTGCTCGCTGATCATCCCGGAGGAACGGAAACGCGTGCTCACGAGCCGCCCCCATCCCATCTGGACCATGATGAATTTCTTGAAGTGATCGGGTGTGATTCCAGCTTGATTCATGAGCTGGTTAAGCTGCGTCACGCTCATCTTGTTGCGCGTCGCAAAACCCGCATAGGCCTGATCCACTTCCTGATCGGAAATATTGATGCCGCGCGTTTTCATCTCCACGCGCTTGAGCATTTCGTCCGTCAATTCCTGCCGAGCGGTCTGGTTGAGATTGCCGCCCTTGCGTTGTAGTTTGAGAAAAGCCACGCGGCGCTGGATATCGCCCGTGGTGATTGCATTGCCGGAAACAATGATCTTGACCTCTGTCCCGCCGCTCGCCGCGAAAGCCGGGCTAAGTGTCGCAGTCGTTCCAAGCGCCGTCAGGCACACCGCAGCGCCCAGCATGGAGGCGAAAAGAGGTCTTGCAAACATCATCTTTCTTTCCCGATTCCTTCAGGTCGGCAAATACGAGGCTTTACCGGATGTGTTTAGTTCTGGTTGGTCGATGCCACACTATTATTATAGGCCGGATACGTCGAAAACCAACCCTGTCTTGATGCTTGTATAGATTAGCCAGTGCGGCGAAACAATGACCCTTTGGTATTTTACCAGTACAGGAAAGGCGACCTCAACGAGAGAAAGATCGGTCACAATGGATTATGCCCGCTCTTTCAGGTATCAGAATGTCGAGGTGCTGCTGCCTATATCGCCAAGCGTGCGGAACGATATATTGAAGCCGATACTATGCGATGCTTTGTCTTCGCCCGGATTGCGGGTCTGGACGTAGGCCATTGAATAGGTGAAGCATTCATCATCATAGGCAAGCCCTGACGAGGCGCGCACGAGTGTATCGGACACAAGATCGTAGGTGCCAGAACCGAACACGCTCCAGTTTGTATTGATCCGCGCCGTGGCCGAACCCGAGACTTCCTGCCTGAGTTCGGCATAGCCATAAGCGGGCTGCGGCGCGATGTAGGCATATTGGGCCGAGACAGTCAGCTTCTTCCAGCTTTGCCGTGCTTCCAGTTCGCCGCGCTTGACGTCCAGATTCTCTTTGTCGAAACGTCCGCGTGCCGCCAGCGCAAGGCCGGTCGAATTCGATGTGCCGATCATGGCGACATAGTCGGAACGCGCGCCTTCCAGACCGGAATCAGCACCAATATTGAGGAAGTCGCCGGAGCCGTAGGAGTTTACACCGCCCAACTGGAACGATTGCCCGCCAAGCGCGTAAAGTGCCCAGTCGCTATTGTTGAAATTGCCGGAATAGCGCAGGCCGAGATTGGCGCGTGTACCGCCTTCTACACGGTCATAACCGGCGAACTTGTCGCGCGAAAACAGGTTCGTCGCATCAAAAACGAAGCTCTGCGCATCTTCATTGGGGAGTTCGCCCGCATAGCGTTCATTATTGCGCATATATAGCTGTGCGATCGGCTCCAGAATATGCGTGGCGCTGGTGCTTGAGAATAGGATCGGCCAACGGAGTTCCAGCCCGGCTGTCGCCATGCCGCGGAATGCTTCGGAACGTACCGAATCCGCTGCAAACCCGGCAAGGCTCGGATCGAAATTTGTATTGGCGCCAATTACATCGCCGCGCAGCGCCAGCAATGGCGTAATCACCAGACCCGCCGGGGTGATGAAGGTACGCTTCCATTCCGCTTCATTGGTCAGCCGCATATTGGTGCCGCTGAAACCGGGGATGCGGGGATAGGGATTTGGTCTGTCTACCCAATTTCCATTCTCGTCCCTGACCCGGACAAACGGATCTGTATGATTGGCGTTCTTGCGGTAGAGAACCTGCAAATTGGTATTGAAGCTCAGTTCGCCGCCATAAACGGAATTGGGCAGGGTGTAGGAATAATCGAGGCTTGGGAAAACCCACGGCTGGCGCGAATGCATTTCATTCGGATGGTCAGGCAGATAGGATTCCTGCACATTGAAGCGATAGAAATTCAGGTCGAAATAATTGCGATTATTAACGCCGGTCAGATAAATCTTGGAGACTTGCGTTTGTCCGCTATAGCCTGCCAGATCATAGGTGCGGCTGAAATTGCGATCAGTCTGGGCCATCACGTCCCAGCCGAAACGCCAGCGCGAATTGATCGCGAAATCACCCTTCGAGGACACCATGCCGCGATTGTCTTCTTCACGGTCGATCGTGTTGAGGTCGAATTCTCCCGGCTTGTTCTGGTGAATGCCGGCGATGCGCAGATTATAGGTGCCGTTTTCAAGACGGTGGCGCCATTCCGCTTCCGTTAGGAAACCCTGCTTGGTGTAAGCCGTCGTCGAAAGTGTTACGTCGTAATTGGGTGCAAGCGCCCAGAAATAGGAATTCTTGATGCCGAAGCCCAGATCGTCTTTATAGGCGAAGCCGGGAAACAGAAAACCACTTTTGCGCTTGACTGTCGGATCGGCCATCTCGAAGGCGGGAAAATAGGCCAGCGGCATGCCGAAAAGCTCAAAACGCCCCCGCTCGAAGCGAACGGTTTTAGTTGTGCTGTTCCAGATGATCTTGCGGGCCTTGATCCGCCAGAGCACTGGCTTGTCAGGGTTTTTCTTGCAGGCTTCGCAGGCGGTATAGACGCCGTTGTTGAAGGTTGTGATCTCGCCATTGCTGCGCTCTGCGCTTTCAGCAGCAAAGCGTGTATTATCGGTCGTCTCGACGCGCAGGCCATTGATGAAGCCATCGCGGAAACTGTCGGTTACATCAAGATGGTCGGAGTAGATCTTGTTGCCATCGCGCTCGACGATTTCAACATTACCGCTCGCCGTCATGCGCCGCGTCTGCTGGTTATAGGTCACACGATCTGCAACGAGGCGATTGCCGTCATATTCGATGCGCACCTTGCCCTGAGCGGTGACGACATTCACATCGCGGTCATAGACAAGCTCATCCGCCTGCAAGATCATGCGCGCATTCGGATCGCTCTGATAATCGGTGCCAAGCGCATCCTGCGCCTGGACTGGCGAGGGGGCAATTGCGACAGCAATGAAAGGCGAAGCAAGGACGCATGCCATCGCAGTCCCGCGGGCAAACCACGAGAGTGCATGGGGCAGCACCATGCGGGCGTTACTCAAACCCACTAACCATCCTCCTTATGCAACAAAAAGGAGACACCAAAGAATGTCGCAATAACAACAGGAACCCAGGCAGCCACGAATGGCGGAACGAATCCCGCATTCCCGAATGCCTTGACCAATACCGTGACGACATAAAGCATGAAGCCCGCAATAACGCCACCCAGAATCATCGCTCCCGATTGACCAAAGCGCACAAATTTCAAAGATACCGTTGCAGCAATGAGCGTCATTGCCATCAACAGCGCAGGCAATGCCAGAAGTGACTGGTATTGCATATCAAATGCATTCGCAGAATAGCCGAAGGAGCGGGCGACTTCGATCTTGTGACGCAGTTGCGTGAAGGGAATCGTATCGGGTGAGGCCAGCTTTTCTTCCACATATTCCGGTCGCAGCTGCGTGGCGATATTCAGGCTGTCCAGCCGTACCGGCTCTTCCCCGCGTGAGAATCGGGTAACATCGGTTAGCTCCCAATGGCCTGCCTTGAGCTTGGCAATCCGTGCGTCGTAGCGCAGCTTGATGTTCTTTTTTTCATCGAACTGAATGAACGTTGCATCGGCAAGGGTCGTCCCCTGATCCAGAATGCTCTTGGCCCCAATGATCGTTTCGCCTTCGTCTGTCTTCTGGCGCAGCCATGGGTCGCGCAAGGCGGAAACATCCGTGACCTTGCCGCTTTTCCATGTCGCCGCGATCTCCTCCGCTTTGGAAAAACCATAAGCGGCAAATGGATTGAGAATAAAGATCGTCGCCAGTCCGAATAAAAGAGCGCCGAAGCATGCTGGAAGCAGGAATTGCCAGGCCGAAACCCCGACCGAACGCGCGACCACCAGCTCATATTTCCGATTGAGCGATATGAGCGTCGCCATGGCCGAAAAAAGTGCGACGAAGGGGATCATCTGCTGCATGATGAAGGGCACACGCATGGCGGAAATGCCCAAGGCGGCCCAGACCGTGTAACCGGGAAGATTGGCAAGCTTGCTCGCATTCTCGGTAAAATCGAGCAGCAGTGCCAGCGCGAAAATGCCGAGTAGAAAATAAAAGGTTATCTGCACGTAACGCAGGAAGAAATAGCGGCCAAGCGTCCAACCGATCATGCGCGGCCTCCTGCATCGCCGCGAAATCTTCCGATTGCGCGATTGTAGGTGTCGGAGATGCTGCGCCTGAGGCGGTCGAAGCCGTCCAGAAGCCGATCATTCCACTTGTCGGGAAACCCGATGCGGCGTCCCGTTGCTAGTGCAAAACCCGTCACCAGAATGACGCCGAGCGGCACAAGATACATGACGACCATATATGTTTCGTCCTTATCCGCCCGGTCGGACGAGAAATAACCTGCCCAGTAGACCAGAAGTGCCGTGCTGATTGCCGAGAATGAGGCCGATACGCGCGCTTCGCGATGCGAGCGGGAATCGCCGGCGAAAGCAAGGGCGATCATCGCGAAGACCACGGGATATAGCCATTCGGTCAGGCGGCGGTGCAACTCTGCCTTGTAACGCAATGGCCGTGTTTGCAGGATCGGATCGTTGGGATCGGGATTGAGCAGATAGGAAAGCGGACGGTCTTTCGCATAAATGACCAAGTCGTCGCCAGCTGAAGTGAATTGGCTAAGATCGAAGGCATAGGAATTGAACTTGATGATCGAGACGGTGCCGTCCGAAACGTCGCGCCGTTGTACCTCGCCATCATGCATCAGCAACATGTCGCCCGCAGGTGTGCTCGCAATCGCGCCATCGGCCGCATAATAGATCAGATCCAGTGAAGGATCACGCGAATCGGCAATGAACAGCCCGCCAATGCTGCCATCGGCGCGACGCTCGGCAATCTGGATATAGAGATTGTCGGCCAGCTTGCGAAAGCTGCCTTCCTGAACCACCACATTGAGCAGATCCGCGCTCGCATTGGCGATCATGGCGCGCATGTTCATGCGCGAATAGGGATCGACATAATTGGCGACGAGAAACGAAACCACGGAAATGACAGCGGCGAGCAGCAGGATCGGGCGCATGACGGCGCTGCGCGGCGCACCCGACGCATTGATGACGACCAGTTCGGAATCCTGGTTCATCGTCGAGAGCGTCTGCGTAATAGCGATGATCAGTGCAAACGGCATGACCAGCGGAATTGCAGACGGAATCAGCAGCGAGCTGAACTGTACGATTGTCTGAAAAGACTGGCCGCTTGTGGTGAGGAAGTCGATGCGCTGAAGCACCTGTACCGTCCATGTAATGCCCACTGCGGCACCCAGCACCGCAAAGAACATGATCGCCACGCGGCGCAGGATGTACAACTCGATCAATCTCATAGGTGGAGTCTACATCCCGGTTTCGTTGAAGAAGCCTGCCCAGAGAAAACAGTGCTCTTATTCTAACGTATAATCTAATTGCGTTTGGCTAAAATTAACCCAACAAACTTGGTTAACAGATTACTAAATATTTTCCGCCGGGGCTAGCTTTGAAGACTGTTAAAGGAATCGCGCGAATTGAAGCAACTTGTTTTTTTCCGGAACGGGAGATGTAAAACATACTCGGCAAGACCTCACGCCAGTTAACGCAAACTTGAATTTGATGCTGCGGCGCTCTTGCCGTTTTGCCATATTCGTCTCACATGAGTGAGGAAAAGTCGCGACACAATCGTGTCATCTCATTGTCTGGTCCCAGTCTGGAGTCGTTATGCCCAAACATCCTTCCATTTCTTTCAGTGAATTTTCAGCGCCGCAAAAAGGCGTAAGCATCATTTTGGTCGCCAAGGGCGGAGGGTTTGCGGACGAGGCAGCACAGGCGGTCGGCGGTGCGGATAAAATCAGGCGTATAGCTGAAATTTCAGGTTTTTCCGGCGCGCTAGGAAAGACCGCAGAAACAATTGACACGTCAGGTGAGGGCGTGGACAAGATCATTCTTGTCGGCGTCGGCGATCCGGGCGAGCTTGGCAATGACGATTGGATCAAGATCGGCGGTGCGGCTTTTTCGCGAATCGGCAAATCTGTGCGCGCGACCGTGACGCTGGCATTACCCGAAACAACTATTGCCGGTGATGAAGCTGCCGACGTGGCGTTGGGGATGCTCCTGCGCTCTTACGATTTCAATCGTTACAAGACCCGCAAGGACGAGGAAGACGGCGAGCCGAAACATGCGGCCAAGATCAATCTCTGCGTGGCGGATGTCGCAAGCGCCAAAAAGGCCCTCGAAGTCGCCGAAGCCGTGGCGGATGGCGTGTTGAAGGCGCGCGATCTGGTCAATGAACCGGCCAATATTCTTGGCCCGGTTGAATTTGCCGAAGAAGCAGAAAAGCTCGAAAAACTCGGCGTGAAGGTCGAGGTGCTCGGCGAAAAGGAAATGAAGAAGCTCGGCATGGGCTCGCTTCTTGGCGTTGCACAAGGTTCCGTGCGTCCGCCACGTCTTGTCGTGATGCAATGGCAGGGTGGCAAAGGCAAGGATCAGCCAGTGGCCTTTGTCGGCAAGGGCGTGGTTTTCGATACGGGCGGCATTTCCATCAAGCCTGCATCGGGCATGGAGGAGATGAAGGGCGATATGGGCGGGGCTGCAGCCGTCACCGGCCTGATGCGCGCGCTCGCGGGCCGCAAGGCAAAAGTCAATGTGATCGGCGTGATCGGCCTTGTCGAGAACATGCCGGACGGTAATGCGCAGCGTCCCGGCGACATCGTAACTTCCATGTCGGGCCAGACAATTGAAGTCATCAACACTGATGCGGAAGGCCGCCTCGTGCTGGCTGACGCACTTCATTACACCAATGATCGCTTCAAGCCGCGTTTCATCGTCAATCTTGCCACGTTGACCGGCGCGATCATGGTGGCGCTGGGCACACATCATGCCGGGCTGTTCTCGAACGACGATGAGCTTGCCGACCAGCTTTACGAAGCAGGGCAGGCGACGGGCGAAAAGGTATGGCGCATGCCGCTCGGTAAGGAATATGACAAGATGATCGATTCCAAATTTGCCGATATGAAAAACAGCTCCGGCCGTTACGCGGGTGCGATCACGGCGGCGCAGTTCCTCAAGCGATTTGTCGGCGAAACGCCATGGGCGCATCTGGATGTTGCCGGAACGGCGATGGGCTCGCCCGCCAATGAATACAACCAGTCATGGGCTTCGGGCTATGGCGTACGTCTTCTCGACCGCCTTGTGCGCGATCATTTCGAAAGCTGAAATCGATTCAGGAACAACAAGTTGGAGCGAGGAAGTGAATCACTTTCTTCGTTCCCCTTTATCCTGTACGGATAGGCATGGCTGAAATCCTCTTTTATCATCTGACGGAATCGACTCTCGATGAGGCTCTGCCGGGCCTTGTCGAGCGCTCGCTGGGGCGTGGCTGGCGGGTGACGATTCAGACGGTCAGCGAGGAACGACGCGACGCTCTCGATAGTCTACTCTGGACCTTTTCCGACACGTCTTTTGTGGCGCATGGGACCGACAGGGAGCCTCACTCCGAACACCAGCCCGTATTGCTCACCACGTCGCAGGCTAATCCCAATGGCGCGACGGTCCGCTTTCTTGTCGAGGGAGCGGCGCTTGAGCAGGCCGGGGATTATGAACGGCTTGTCGTCATGTTCGACGGTCACGATCAGGACCAGCTTGAGCAGGCGCGCGCGCAATGGAAAGCCTTCAAGGCGGAGAATCACGATTTGACCTATTGGCAGCAAACATCCGATCGTCGCTGGGAGCGAAAAGCCTGATGCGCGCGATTTTCGTCGCCATGATTATTGCGGGTTTCGGCCTTGCTCTGGGTTATCCGTGGTATATGCGCCATTTCACCGGCAGCGAGATTGGCCGCTGGACTATTCTCGAAAGTCGCGACAGCGGTTTCAGGACGCAGGAAATACGTCTCTCCGAAGCCGATGCGCCAGTGCGTATTTTTGTGGATGCCACGCCGCTGCCCGGTTATGTTCCGGTCGAACGCCGCTCGGCGCTGACGCTTGCCGTCAGCCGCGATGGGTTTCCGATCCTGTCCAAAGGGCTGGATTTTGTCTCAGCAAGCAGTTCCATCAATTCAGATCGCCCGCAGGATGGAAGCGTGCTGCGCCAAAGTGCAGGCGACATCGATCCGGTACTGCCGGGTCTCTATGCTTTCCGCGCCGTGCAGGGCAATACGGACGGGCTTCAGCTTTCAAAAGTGGATCTGGTACTACGCCGTGGCGCGCAGGACGCTGACGAAACTTACACGACGATCGGCCTTGTGCTCGGTGTTCTGGGTGTCTATGCGTTGATGCGAACCCGCCTGCGCCGCCCATAAAGCATTTCCAGAAAAAGTGCGAAGCGGTTTTGCGTCCGGATAATGCGTCAAAACAAAAACTTGGAGCGGTTCCGATGATTGCGTTTAAACAGGAACCGCTCATAAAGCTGAATCATGCAGACATCGCGTCTTCATATTCGGAAGACATCGCCAGCCAAGCGTCTTCCGCCTGTGCGAGAGCGGTTTTGGCGTCGCTCATCTCCTTGTTGATCTGGGCCGCTTTATGCGGTTCCTTATCATAGAGCGCGGGGTCTTCCAGCCGGCTTGCGAAACCCTGAATCTGTTTCTGCAATTTCTGGATCAACCCTTCGGTTTCCTTGATCTTTTTTTGCAATGGCGCCAGCGTTTCGCGCTTTTGTGCAGCCAGTTTGCGCTGCTCTGCCTTGGTGATCTTCGGCTCCTCATTGCGGTCTGCCGCAGGCTCTCCGCGAGCATCCGCGAGTACGATCTGGCGATATTCGTCGAGATCGCCGTCAAAGGGCTGCACGCCGCCTTCGCGCACCAGCCATAGACGCTCCATGGTGGCTTCGATTAGATGCCTGTCATGAGCGATCAGAATGACCGCGCCATTGAAATCGTTGAGCGCATGCACGAGTTCTTCGCGGCTGTCGATATCGAGATGGTTGGTCGGTTCGTCAAGAATAAGCAGATTGGGTCCATGGAAGGTCGCAAGCCCCATGAGAAGGCGTGCTTTTTCACCGCCCGACAGATCTTTGGCAGGCGTCAGCATTTTTTCGGTCGAAAGCCCCATTTGGGCTACGCGCGCGCGAACTTTCGCTTCTGTTTCGGCCGGCATCAGCTTGCGCACATGCTCGATAGCGTTGTCTTCCGGTATCAGATCGTCAAGCTGATGCTGGGCGAAAAAGGCGACCTTCAGATTGGGCGAGAGGGTCAGCTTTCCCTTTTCAGGGAGTAAACGTCCTGCGATCAGCTTGGCGAGCGTCGACTTGCCGTTGCCGTTGGAGCCGAGCAGCGCAATGCGGTCATCATTGTCGATGCGCAAGGTGAGATCATGCAGAACCGGCTTGCCCGGCATATAGCCAACATCGGTATCATCGAGCGCGATAATCGGCGAGGCGGTCTTTTTTTCGGCATCGGGAAAACGGAACGGCTGCACATTGCTTTCGACATACAGATCAATGGGCTTGAGCTTTTGCAATGCTTTCAGGCGCGATTGCGCCTGGCGCGCCTTGGTCGCCTTGGCCCGGAAACGCTCAACAAAGGATTCCATATGCTTGCGATGGGCTTCCTGCTTGGCATGTGCTTTCTGCTGGAGTTCCAGCATTTCATGCCGCTGCCGCTCGAACTGGTCATAATTGCCGCGCCAGAAGCTGATCTTCTTCTGATCGAGATGCATGATCGACGTGGTGGCCGAATTAAGCAGGTCGCGGTCGTGGCTGATGATGATGACCGTATGGGGATAACGTTTCACATAATCGACCAGCCACAACACGCCTTCAAGGTCGAGATAGTTGGTCGGCTCGTCAAGAAGCAACAGGTCAGGTTGCGCAAACAGCACCGCTGCCAACGCAACGCGCATGCGCCAGCCGCCGGAAAAAGCTGAAGCCGGTTGTCGCTGCGCCTTTGAATTGAAGCCAAGACCGGACAGAATCGCGCCTGCGCGCGCTTCCGCCGAATGGGCATCGATATCAGCAAGGCGCATGTGAATTTCCGCAATACGATGCGGGTCTGTCGCCGTCTCGGCCTCTTCGAGCAGCGCCGCGCGTTCCTTATCGGCCTTCATCACGATTTCGATGAGAGCTTCTTCCGTACCCGGAGCTTCCTGCGCGACCTGACCTATTCGCGTGTTCCTGGGAAGCGATATGTTACCTGTTTCAGGCGTAAGATCGCCGGTAATCACGCGGAACAGGGTGGATTTACCTGTGCCATTGCGACCGACAAAACCGGTCTTGGACCCTGCTGGCAGGGTCACGCTGGCATGATCGATAAGGAGGCGTCCGGCAATGCGAACGGATATGTCGTCGAGAATAAGCATGGTAAGGCTCTATCGCATGGCTGTTGGCAATTTCGCAAGGGATTGGCGGGGCGCAGCATGCAATTTCCAAAAAAGCGGAAACTTCCTGCAACTGTGCCTTGCCGAAACACTTGGCAACCGGGCCTATCGACGGTATAGAGCCTCATTTCCTCCCTTTCCATCAAAAGGTATCATAATGGCAATCGAACGTACCTTCTCCATGATCAAGCCCGACGCGACCCGCCGCAACTTGACCGGCGCAATCACGGCCAAGCTCGAAGAAGCCGGCCTGCGCGTTGTCGCGTCCAAGCGCGTCTGGATGAGCCTCCGTGAAGCCGAAGGCTTCTACGCTGTTCACAAGGAGCGCCCATTTTTCGGTGAACTAACCGAATTCATGTCTTCCGGCCCGACCATCGTTCAGGTTCTCGAAGGCGAAAATGCGATTGCCAAGAACCGTGAAGTCATGGGCGCGACCAACCCGGCTGATGCTGCCGCTGGCACCATCCGCAAGGAATTCGCCCTGTCGATCGGTGAAAATTCCGTCCACGGTTCCGACGCTCCGGAAACCGCTGCCGAAGAAATCGCTTACTGGTTCTCCGGTACAGAAATCGTCGGATAATAGCCAATATTGAACAAAAAAGCCGGGCATCGCCCGGCTTTTTTGTTCGCTAAATTTATTACTTTAAATCAAAGGCTTTGGGCGAGGGTGGCCAACTCTTCGCCATTCTCGTCGATAAGCACAAGCTTGCCGGTTTCCATTTTATAGGAACGGGTCTTGCTGAGAGCATCAAGGAACTTGCGCTCCTGATTCATAAGAGCAGGCGGGCACTGCATATAGGTTGAACCAATCTCGGCAAAAGAAATACTCTTGCCGGATATGACGGTCTTGCTGAAATAGCGATTGCAGCCGCCGGAGCCGCTTGCCGCGCCATCAGTATTGATTGTCAGTGTGGTCTGCGCATTGTCTATGACGCCACCGCCCTGAATATCCTCCGCAAGCCAGTCCCTGCCTTCAATACTGCTCGCCACCCTATCATCGGTGCTTTTGCGAACCATCACGACATTGATGTCGATGGCTGCTACGGGCTTCTCCAGATCGATGAAGTAACGCTCGTCATTGACGAACCAAAGCGTATCGCCTGCGGTAATGCGGGCTTGAAGTGCATAACTATGGCCGGGCTTGATCTGATCGGCATCGAAACTGATGGCGAAGGGAAGCGGAGAGCCTTGAACCGTTTCAATGCGTGTTTCGGCAATCGTTTTCGCTGGTGCGTCCGCGTGCGATATATCATTGAGTTGGACAGTGAGATGGGCTTCCGGCGGCAGCGCGATACGTTCGCGATAAAGGACCTTGCCGCTAACGATTTTCTCGGCGGCAATGCTGGCTGTTGGCATAGAAGTGGTGACAAACAGGGCTGCTCCGCCCAGCATGCCAATGCCGATAGTGAGCGCCGCCGCGATTGAAAGCGTTTTCATTAGTCCTTTTATCATTACCAGTTTCCGAAACTCTTGCCCCCGCATATTTCTTATGGCCGACAATAATCGAAGCTTCATGTGAAAATTGTGGCAGCGTAATTGGGTGCGCCTGAAATTCTCCCTTATTTTAGGAGCTTAAGTAGTTAATTCACAGTTAAAACAGGGAGCTCGGATATTTGGAAAATACGAAAGGCGATATCCACGGTTATTGCCATCGCTCAAGATTTTGTTCGTCTTCGGTCTTGGCCGCAACCCATCCGCCTTCCGTATGGCCGACAAGATGCTCGCGCTTCCAGAATGGCGCGTCGGTTTTCATGTAATCCATGAGAAATGAAGCAGCTTCAAAAGCAGCATTGCGATGGGCGGATGCGGTGGCGACAAGAACGATGTTCTCACCGGGCCTGATAAGGCCATAGCGATGGATGATCGAAACGCCCGCCAGTGACCAGCGTTCGCTCGCCTTATGGGCAATGCGGCGGATTTCGGCTTCGGCCATTCCTGGGTAGTGTTCCAGCTCAAGCGCTGCGAGCCTGCCATTTTCATCGCGGCAAAGACCGGTGAAACTGACGATCGCGCCTATATCATTGCGCCCCTCGCCGAGTTTGCGGATTTCGTCGGCAATATCGAAATCGGCACTGCGGACGCTGATCAGAAGAGGGCAGGTCTGTTGCCCACTCATCTCAGCCTCCTGTCATGGGCGGGAAAAGCGCCACTTCATTGCCGTCCCCGACCAGTTCGTTATGATCGACATGTTCCTGATTGATGGCGGCGCGGATGATGTTCTCGTGCTCGAAAGCGGCGGCATATTCGTCGCCACGGTTTTTGAGGTGGGTGATCAACCCGCCGACAGTCATCTGTGGCGAAGGAAGTTCGATCACTTCCTCACCCTTGCCGATTTTCTCCCGCACCCAGGCGAAATAGATGAGTTTTATGCTCACGAGATCAATCCATGACGTGTTTGAGGCCAGCGCGGAAATAATCCCATCCCGTATATAGGGTGAGAATCGCGGAAATCCAAAGCAGGCCGATGCCGATCTCGGTTGTATAGGGCAGAACCTTGTCCCCGGCAGGGCCGGCCAGCAGAAAAGCAAGCGCGACCATCTGGGCCGTGGTTTTCCACTTTGCGAGTTGGGAAACGGGAACGCTGACTTTCAACTCGGCCAGATATTCACGCAGGCCGGAAACCAGAATTTCGCGACAGAGAATGATGATTGCGGCCCAGAGGGTCCATCCGGCAATCGTGCCGTCTCCTGCGAGCAGTAGCAGGCAGGCCGAAACCAGAAGCTTGTCAGCAATGGGGTCGAGCATCCGGCCGATGGTCGATGTCTGCTGCCATATGCGTGCAAGATAACCGTCCAAGAAATCGGTGATACTCGCGACGGCAAAAATCGCTAATGCGGTCCAGCGGGCGAAGTCACTCGATTGCAGGCGTCCTTCCACGAAGAAGCACAGGACGACGATTGGCACGGCGACAATCCGTCCGTAAGTCAGAATGTTGGGCAAAGAAAGTGTATGATTTTTCCGCATTATACCGCCGCATCCTTTATTAGTGTCCATCATCATCAGGGATGGCAAAGAAAATCAACACCTGCGCTTATTGTTCTATTAGGACGTAATGCCGCCTGTGGAGCATTTTCGGTGCAAGTGCGGACAAATTACCGTTATCTGTCCTGAAAGTGATCGTGAATGGTGCGCGCCATGGCCTCCGAAATGCCGTCGATCTGCATGAGATCTTCAATTGCTGCCCTTGAGACGGCCTTTGCGGTCCCGAAATGATGTAGCAAAGCGCGCTTGCGCATCGGACCGATTCCTGAAATCTCATCCAGCGGATTAGCGACCATTTCCTTTTTGCGTCGGGCACGATGCGTCCCGATTGCGAAACGATGTGCCTCATCGCGCAGGCGCTGGACAAAGTAGAGCACCGGATCGCGTGGTGGCAGGGTAAAGGGTTGCTTTCCTTCAACAAAAAAGCGCTCGCGCCCAGCTTCCCGGTCGATGCCCTTGGCGATGCCAATGGCGGTCACAAGCTTGCCGATGCCCAGTTCGGCAAGAATCTGGCGCACCGCGCCAACCTGTCCCTGACCGCCGTCGATAAGAATAATATCGGGCCAGGCCGGGAAGTTGTCGTCCATTTCGGCGTCGTTCACTGGCACAGGCACGGCATTCTCCGCATCATGTTCCCTGCCATGTTCCTTGACCAGCCGCGAAAACCGCCGTGCAATAACCTCGCGCATCATGCCGAAGTCGTCGCCCGGCGTGATATCCGTCGAGCGGATATTGAATTTGCGGTACTGATTCTTGACGAAACCTTCTGGTCCCGCAACGATCATGCCGCCGACCGCATTGGTCCCCATAATATGCGAATTGTCATAGACTTCGATGCGGCGCGGGGCATGGGCCAGTTTGAACGTTTCGGCAAACCCTTTCAGCAGCCGCGCCTGCGACGATGTTTCGGCCAGCCTGCGCCCCAGCGCTTCGCGGGCATTGGTCAGGGCATGATCGACCAATTCCTTTTTCTCGCCTCGTTGAGGCACGCTGACCTGAACCTTGCGGCTGGCGCGTGTGGACAGAGCTTCCGCGATCAAGGACTGGTCATCAACCGTTTCTGACAGCAGGACGAGGCGGGGGCAGGGCTTGTCATCATAGAATTGCGACAGGAACGCGCCGAGCACTTCGGCAGGGCCGAGCGAACTGTCGGCCCGGGGGAAATAGGCCCGATTGCCCCAGTTCTGCCCGGTGCGGAAGAAGAAGACCTGAATGCAGGTCATGCCGCCTTCCTGATGGATGGCGAAGACGTCCGCTTCCTCGACCGTTTGCGGATTGATGCCCTGATGGGATTGAACATGCGACAGCGCGGTAAGCCGGTCGCGGTAGACAGCGGCATGTTCAAAGTCGAGTTCGGCTGAAGCTGCCTGCATGGCCGCGGCGAGATGGTCCTTCACACTCTGGCTTTTGCCGGAAAGAAAGGCGCGGGCCTCACGCACCAGTTCCGCATAATCCTCATCGCTGATTTCGTGCGTGCACGGACCGGAACAGCGCTTGATCTGATAGAGCAGGCACGGGCGCGTGCGGCTTTCAAAAACCGAATCGGTGCAAGTGCGCAGCAGGAATGCCCGCTGAAGCGCATTGATTGTGCGTGTCACGGCTCCCCCGGAAGCAAAAGGTCCGAAGTACTCGCCTGCCCGGCTGCGCGCCCCTCGATGTTTGAAAATACCCGGTGCGCGATGATTCCCACTCAGAAGAATATAGGGAAACGATTTGTCGTCGCGCAGCAACACGTTGAAGCGCGGGCGCAACCGCTTGATGAGATTGGCTTCGAGCAGTAGCGCTTCGGTTTCGGTGCGTGTCACGACGAATTCCATCGTGACAGTATCGTGGATCATCCGCGTTATGCGGTTCGAATGGCCGACGCCGCGTGCATAATTGGAGACACGCTTCTTGAGGCTGCGCGCCTTGCCGACATAAAGCACGTCGCCATCACTGTTGAACATGCGATAGACGCCGGGATTATTCGGCAGATGCTTGACGAATGCGTTGATAATGTCGGCGCCATTCAGACCTTTCGTGTCCGGCAGGCCGTCCGAACTGTCCCATTGAATCAACTCGACTGCCGAAGGTGCAGCCGGGATTTCCTCAATGGTTTCATCATCCTCTTCCATATCGGCTTCTCCGACGACGATACCGGCCACATCCATCTCGTCATCCGGCGGCAGGTGCGGGGCAGTGTCATCATTGGTTTTGCGAGGACTGGTCATTCTCTGATTCCTGCGATGTCCGGCGTCTCCCATGCCAGATGCTGGCCGCCGTCCAGTGCGATCATTTGTCCGGTTACGGAACGGCTTTCCCAGAAATAGCGAACAGTGCGACCAAATTCGGACAGATCGGGCGCGCGCTGCAAAGGCAGCCTGCTGATCTGCAATTGGAAGTCATCCATATTTTGCCGTTCGCTCGGCAAAGTGGGGCCGGGGGCAATGGCATTGACGCGAATGCGTGGTGCCAGCGCCTGCGCAAGTGTCTTCGTGGCGCTCCACAGCGCGGTCTTGGAAAGTGTATAAGAGAAGAAGTGCGGATTGAGCTTCCAGACCCGCTGGTCGATAACATTGACGATAAGACCGCTTGCATCGGCAGGCAGCGCCTTCGCCATTTCCTCCGCAAGGATCACCGGAGCTTTGAGGTGAACGTCGAAGTGGCGGTCCCACAAATGCATATCGAGATTGCCGATACCGTCATCCTTGAATAGCGAGGCATTATTGACAAGCAGCCGGATCGGCCCGATCTCGTTTTCCGCTTTGTGCAACAGGGCGCGTACCCCGCTCTCGTCACTCAGGTCGGCCTGCACGACGCTGGCCTTGCCGCCGCGTTCGGTTATTTCAGCCGCAAGCGCGTGGCCCTCATCGAGTGATTGATTGCAATGAATTGCTACCGGAAAGCCATGGGCTGCCAGATCTTCAACGATGGCTTTTCCGATGCGCCGTGCTCCACCCGTCACCAGAACAGGGTAATTTGCAAGCGGATGGGCATCTGGATTATCCAACACGGTAAATACTTTCTTATCGTGATTCATTGCTTCATTTCATGCCACTTTGCCAGATAAAATACAGCGAAAAATGGCGTCGTGCTCCTTTGCTGTTAATAAAAGTCTAGCAAAATCAGGGGGTTTGTTGCAAATCGCTTTTTGCCATTCGGCTTTATGGTGTCGGTAAGCACTTATATAGGTACGATCCCCAAGCGTTGCGAGAATGCAACATCGCAATTTAGCCATCTTCTCGTCAGGATCTCTTCACAGAAGGGGGCAGATCATGCCGCAATTACCGCCGATATGTCAGTCCGGTCAGCGCGGCATGGGTGGTTCACTCCCGAAATCGCCTACCCGATAAGGGACCGCGCCAAAGTAATTTTAGTCAAGGAGAATGCTATGCGCACTCTTAAATCACTCGTAATCGCCTCGGCTGCGCTGCTGCCGTTCTCTGCTACCGCTTTTGCCGCAGACGCTATCATGGAGCAGCCTCCTGTTCCGGCTCCGGTTGAAATGGCTCCGCAGTATAGCTGGGCTGGCGGTTATACCGGTCTGTATCTCGGCTACGGCTGGAACAAGGTCAAGACCAGCACCGACGGCACCATCAAGCCGGACGATCTGAAGGCTGGTGCCTATGCCGGCTGGAACTTCCAGCAGGATCAGATCGTATACGGTGTCGAAGGTGACGCAGGTTATTCCTGGGCCAAGAAGTCCAAGAATGGCCTGGAAGCCAAGCAGGGCTTCGAAGGATCGCTGCGTGGCCGCCTTGGCTACGATATGAATCCAGTTCTGCCTTACATCACCGCAGGTGTTGCTGGTTCGCAGGTCAAGCTTGACAACGGCATTGACGACGAAAGCAAGTTCCGCGTTGGCTGGACGGCTGGTGCTGGTCTCGAAGCCAAGTTGACCGAAAACATTCTGGGCCGCGTTGAATACCGTTATACCCAGTTTGGTAACAAGACGTACAACTTCGGCGGTGAATCGATCCGCAACAAGCTCGACACTCACGATATCCGCGTCGGCGTCGGCTACAAGTTCTGATTAGTCGATAATCGTACAGAAAAACCGGGCAGGAAACTGCCCGGTTTTTTATTATTCAAGTCTCAACCCTGCGGCAAAAGCCTGGCCAGTTCTGGATGAAGTTCTTCAAAGCGCCTCATCCAGCGTTTGAGTTTCGGCCGTCCGCGTTCCCATTTGCCTTCGAAGCGCAGGGCGAGATAGCCAAGTGCCGCAGCGACGGCAAGGTGGCCGCCATGTAATTTAGTGGCAAGGCGAGGAGGTGCTTCATTGAGAAGGTCGAGCGCGCGTTCGGCCTTGCGCCATTGCAGGTCGAGCCATGGCTGGTGCACCTTTTCCTCGGGTCGCATTCTGCGTTCATAAACATGGGCCAGCAGCACGTCGCACAAACCGTCGGCAATGGCCTCGAAACGTTCTGCATCGGTACGTTTTTCGGCATTGCGTGGAAACAGCTTGTTGCCGGAAGTGCGGTTGAGATATTGCGTGATCACGCGGCTGTCGAAAATACTTTTGCCATCATCGGTGATGAGCGTCGGAATTTTACCGAGCGGATTGGCATTGATCAGGTTTTCCGGTTCAGACGAAGTATTCACGGCGATGCTTTCAGCGGGAATGCCAGCGTAAAGTGCCGCCATGCGCACCTTCGCGCTGTAAGGCGAGGCGGGCGAATAAAGTATCTGGGTCATGGCTGTTCCTGAGAATGAATATTATCGGGTTGATGGCATAAGGACGGTGCGGCTGCGACAGGCATTGGCATCGACCTGTTTGCAATCGCGAAATTTCAGGTCTTTGCTCATGCAGATACGCACTTCCTGAAGATAGTTTCTTTTGCAGGAGACCGAAATTCCGCCCGCTTTTATGCCCGGATTGGCTGCAATAAAGGCTTTTTCAACCAACAAAGGCTCGACGCGCCGTCCGCTTGCAAGATTACGCAGGCTGGGCGGAATGTTCACCCGCCTACGCGCGTCACGCATGGTTGCAAAATAGTCGTTTTGCGTCAGTCCCGAACAGCTTCCGTGCTTGCGCCATTGATAGGCTGCAAGTCCTGCCGAAGGCATGATGTCGGAAAAGCGGGATATGATGTGGCGTGGGACATAGTTGCCGCGACTGCGGCTATTATCGAACGAACAGTTCGCCGGATAGCCCCATTCATTTTGCGGCCAAAGCCCATGGACGACAAAGCCGGACGGTTTGTTTTTGCTGCATTGCTGTTTGTTGGCTCGCTGGCCTTCCAGAGTGCAATAGCTTGGCGACCAGGACAACGCCAGTACATAAAAGTCAAAATCACCAGGGCGGCTATCACTCCGATCCTGTGCGGTCACGGGAAGCACTGCAAGTGCAGTTGCAATCACGGCGGCTGGGATCACCGCCAATTTGCGCAGCATCAATGCCTCCGGTCAGCGTAGAACGCGGCAATTCGCATCATATACATGCCAGCGATCGAAGCCGTCGACGCAGAATTCCACATTCTGCCCCACGCCCGCAAAGCCCTGACCTTCTTCGACCATGTACCAGACGGAACGATATTGGCCGTCACTTAAAACGGCTGTCGCCTTGCAATAGGTACGCTCGATTTCTGCCGGGTTGTTTTTCGGTTCATAGCGCGTCAGCCGGACATCGCTCATGGCGGAAATGCCAACCTGCGGCAGGTTTGGCACATGGCGCACCTGGTAGCCGAAATCGGCGACAACGCTGCGCAGAACGCCCTGTTGGCTGCACAGCCCGGCATCGACAACACCTGCGGGGGCTGGTGCGAGATAGTCAGCCGCGCTTGCGGGCAAGGAAACAATCGTCAGGGGAGCAACGGCAGCGACCAAAAGTGCTGCTCGCGAAAACTGTCCGATGCGGTTCAACTTGCGTTGCATGTCTTGTCCTGTCCTGCAATTCGAGCCTGAAATACTGCTGAGGCGCAGTTTCAACCAGCAATCCGCGTCGGTCAAGTACGATCCGTTTCGCCGCGTATCCATTGAACGCTGAAATTGCTCCCCTTTTCTTCGCCAAGCAACTTGGTAAGGCAGGGAAGCAGGATTTGCATCTCACTTTCCAGTGTATAGGGCGGATTGATGACAATCATGCCTGTGCCGTCAAGGCGCGGATCGGGCGAGGGTGCGCGAATCGCAAGCTCGATCTGCATGATTTTGGCAATTCCGGTTTCCCGCAGTCGCTTGCTGAAACGTTCGGTTTCCTTGCGCTCCTTGACCGGATACCAGAATGCATAGGTTCCACCAGGAAAGCGCCTATATGCTTTGACAAGTCCGTCAACCAGGCGATCGAACTCGCCTTCTTTTTCGAAAGGCGGGTCTACGAGAATGAGGCCGCGCTTTTCCTTGGGTGGAACATGCGCACCAAGGGACAGCCATCCATCCAGCTCGATCACGCGTACCTGAATGTCGCCTGCAAAAAGCCTGGCGAGCTTTGCCGCATCCTGCGGATGCAGTTCCAGTGCCGACAGACGGTCCTGCTTGCGCAGCAGATGCCGCGTAAGCAATGGCGAACCGGGATAGTGCCGCAGCCCTCCTTTCGGATTGACTGTGTGCACGGCTTCAAGATAGGGGGCGAGCAATTCCATCGCCTGTGGTTCGACTTGCCCTTTTTGCACGGCGTCGATCACGCGCCCGATGCCGCCGGTCCATTCTCCGGTCTTGTCGGCTTCGGTTCCGCGCAGATCATAGAGGCCGATCCCCGCATGGGTGTCGATCACACGAAACGCCTGCTCCTTGCGCTTGAGGTATTCGACAATGCGCGAAA
Source organism: Falsochrobactrum tianjinense (assembly GCF_019100495.1). Lineage (GTDB taxonomy): Bacteria > Pseudomonadota > Alphaproteobacteria > Rhizobiales > Rhizobiaceae > Brucella > Brucella tianjinense. Next base: position 921,660 of record NZ_JAHRVA010000001.1, read on the forward strand.
GGATGACGTGCTTGACGACATCGGCAAAGTTTCCGGCGTGATAGGCATGGCGATAATTCATGACTGCGCTTGTTTCACGCCTTGCTCTTTTCGGCAATATCCGCGTCTCGATAATTGTGACATATAAGTGTCATCAATTGCTTCCCTCCGAATCGAGTTAGCCAATGTCCGGTGGCGTCCTGCTCATAGTCCTTTGTGGCGCGTTTCTTCACGCAAGCTGGAATGCTATCGTAAAGGGAAGTGGTGACAAGTTTTTCGCAGCCGCGAGCGTGACGGGTGCCGCGGGTCTTATTGCACTCTTTATCGTGCCATTTCTGCCGCTGCCCGCTCCTGCAAGCTGGATTTATATTGCACTCTCCACGATCACGCAGATTTTCTATATGTCGTTGGTGGCCGCTGCATATAAATCAGGCGATATGAGCGAAGCCTATCCGATCATGCGCGGCACGCCGCCACTGCTTGTAGCGCTGGTCAGCGGGCCGCTGGTAGGCGAGTTGATGGGCTGGAAGAGCTGGCTCGGCATCGTGCTGATCTGCTGCGGCGTGCTTGCTATGGCGCTGGAAGCGCGGCGCCGGAATAGCGCAACCTCCTCCCGCACGGCAATGCTCGCTCTGGCTAATGCCGGTTTCATCGCGGGCTATACGATCATTGATGGTCTTGGTGTGCGCGTTTCAGGCGAGCCGCTTTCCTATACATTGTGGCTGTTTCTGGTGAATGCGGCACCGCTCACCGGTTGGGCGCTTTATCGCGAGCCGGATCGGTTTATCCATTATGTGCGCCATCGCTGGCGTCCTGCCATCATCGGCGGAATGGGAACGCTCGGCTCCTATGGTCTGGCACTCTGGGCGATGACCATGGCCCCGATAGCCGTAGTCGCGGCCCTGCGCGAAACAGCGATCCTGTTCGGAGTGCTGATTTCCGCTTTCGTGCTGAAAGAGAAAGTCGGCCTGCCGCGTTTTTTAGCAGCAGCCTTGATCGTGCTTGGCGCGGTGACACTTCGTATCGCCTGAAAGTACTGCCACACAAACCTGTTCCCGTGGTATCACGTCTGCGTTAAAAGAGAAGCCATGAGCCAGTCATTCACGAGACCGAATATCACAATCGGCCATTCCGCCTGCCCGCACGATTGCCCGTCAACCTGCGCGCTCGATATCGAACTGCTGGACGAACGCACCATCGGTCGCGTCCGCGGCGCAAAGGACAACAGCTATACGGCTGGTGTGATCTGCGCCAAGGTGGCGCGCTATGCCGAACGCACCCATCACCCCGACCGCCTGAAACATCCGCTCCTGCGTGCCGGGCGCAAGGGCGGCGGAGAGTGGAAACAGGTATCGTGGGAAGCAGCACTCGATCTTGTTGCGGAGCGTTTTCTCAAGGCAGAGCGGGATTTCGGCAGCGAGACGGTCTGGCCCTATTATTATGCGGGCACGATGGGGCTGGTGCAGCGCGATTCCATTCATCGATTGCGCCATGCCAAGCGCTATTCGAACCAGTTCGACAGCTTTTGCACCAATACGGCATGGACCGGCTATTTTGCCGGAACCGGCAGCTTGACGGGGCCAGACCCGCGCGAAATGGCGAAAGCCGATGTGGTCGTTATCTGGGGTACCAATGCGGCGGCAACCCAGGTCAACGTCATGACCCATGCAGTGCGTGCGCGAAAGGAACGCGGCGCAAAGATCGTGGTCATCGACATCTATGCCAATGCGACCGTGCGCCAAGCGGATATGGGCATCGTACTCAAGCCCGGCACGGATGGGGCCTTTGCCTGCGCGGTGATGCATGTTCTCTTTCGCGATGGCCTTGCTGACTGGAATTATCTCGAACGCTATACCGATGATCCAAAAGGGCTTGAAGCCCATTTGCAGACCCGCACGCCAGAATGGGCGGCGGCGATCACCGGCCTGTCGGTTGTAGAGATCGAAGCATTCGCTCATCTCATTGGTCGAACACAGCGCACTTTCTTCCGCCTCGGTTATGGCTTCACACGCCAGCGCAATGGCGCGGTCAATATGCACGCTGCAACCTCCATCGCCTGCGTGACCGGCGCGTTCCAATATGAGGGCGGCGGCGCGTTTCATTCCAATTCCGGCATTTTCAAACTGGATAAGCGCGAGATCGAAGGGCGCGCTTTCCAGAAGAACGGAATTCGCTATCTCGATCAGTCGAAGATCGGCCGCGTTCTGACCGGCGACCCTGACGCGCTTTATGGTGGCCCGCCTATCACTGCCTTGCTGATCCAGAATACCAATCCGATGAATGTGACGCCTGAGCAGCGCCTTGTGCGTGAAGGCTTTGCGCGTGAAGACCTTTTTACCGTGGTGCATGAGCAGTTCATGACCGATACGGCGAAAATGGCCGATGTTCTGCTGCCTGCTACGACCTTCCTTGAACATGACGATATTTATCGTGGTGGCGGCCAGCAGCACCTGGTGCTGGGGCCGAAGCTGATCGAACCCTATGCCGAGGCGCGGCCGAATATTTTTGTCATCAATGAACTGGCAAAAAGACTTGGCGTTGGGCATCTGCCTGGGTTCGATCTGGATGAGCGCACATTGATCGACAATATGAACGCCAGCAGCAATCTGCCGCATTTTGATGAATTGAAGCAAAAGCGTTTCATCGATATGCAGCCCCCATTTGAAGAAGCGCATTTCCTCAACGGGTTTAGATGGCCGGATGGCAAGTTTCGTTTCCGCCCCGACTGGACCGGCAGTCCCGCGCCCAACAGGCCGCCTGAAGTGATGGGAATGCAGGGGCCTTACCAGACGATTCCCGAATTTCCCGACCATTGGGCAGTGATTGAGGCAGCGGACAATGAGCATCCTTTCCGGCTCGCTACATCACCCGCCCATAATTTCCTCAATTCGACCTTTGCCGAAACGCCAACGTCGCTGGACAAAGAAATTCGCCCGCAATTGCTCATTCATCCGGATGATGCCGCGGAGCTGGGCATTGTCGATGGCGCGCAAATCGAGATCGGCAATCATCGCGGGGAAGTCTTGCTGCACGCCTGTATTCGCGCCGGTCACAAGCGCGGCGTCGTGATTTCAGAAGGAATTTTTCCCAATTCCGCTTTCAAACGAGGCGAGGGGATCAATGTGCTGACCAGCGCCGATGCGCCCGCGCCTTATGGCGGCCTCGCCGTTCACGACACCAAGATCTGGATCAGAAAGCTGGTATAGAATAGGCCCCGCGCCACAAACATTTGGCGCGGGGTTTGAACTCAACCTACGTAGTTCAGCTTGAGCTTGGAAAGGCCCACGGCTGCATTGAGGCCCTTCTGGCCTTGCACCGAGATTGGTTGCAGCGAGATCGTCTTCCATGAACCGCCGGTCAGAATATTGGTGCCAGCGCCAATGCCGATGGCCGCATTCGCCGAAGCGCCGACATAACGGCCCATGAGGGCGCCTTGTGGGCGAACGGTTGGCGCCCACACGGCCCAGGCGATCGTGCCGCCATTGGTGAAGCCGATATCAATGCCGAGCTTGGTGATATTGCCGGTATAATATTCAATCGGGCCATGACCGCGTACAGGTTTGAATATGCAGTCGACATCCTGCTGGCTGCCGATGATGACGCCGATTGCTGGGGATATGTCGCAGGTCAGCGTGCCGACTTCCGAGCGCGGTTGTGTGCGTGCTGTATATGCGGGCGATAGAACCACATCCGCGGCTAAGGCAGGAGCGGTTAATGCAATGCCGGAAACGACGGCCATAGCTGACAGGAAAGAAGTCGAAAAACGGAGAGACATGATTATTGTCCTCTTCTGTAAAGCATATTGAACAAGGCGACGACGCGCCTTTGGGAAACTGCGGCGCAGCTTTCCTGTCAAATGAACTAGAGCTTCTGTCCGGGAATTAAAGTTTCGCGCATGAAAAAAATCGAATGGGGCGATTTCTGTTACGGGGCTTACGCGCTGATGACCATCGCATTTTGCAGTCCATCGCCTTCGGTTTTGCCCGTGGCAAATTTGCACAATGCCAGCGCGTAAAGCCGATGTTCTGCCTTTAGCACGCGCGCGGCAAGAATATCAGCCGTGTCGCCATCGAGAATCGGAACAGCAGCCTGCGCCAGAATAGGCCCTTCGTCTACGCCCTCCGTCACCAGATGCACGGTGCAGCCTGCCAGTTTCATACCTGCATCAAGCGCACGCTGATGCGTGTGCAATCCGGGGAAAAGAGGCAGGAGGGAAGGGTGGATATTGAGAATACGTCCTGCATAAGGCGTAATGAAGCGCCTCGACAAAAGCCGCATATAGCCTGCCAGGCAGATGATGTCGGGCTTGATAGTAGCGAGAGCTGCAAGGATCGCATCTTCATGCACATCCTTAGAAGCATATTCCTTGCGCGGGAATATATGCGTGGAAACACCTGCCGCCTGCGCCTTGGCGAGACCGCTCGCTTCGGTCTTGTCGGAGAAGACGGCGACGACTTGTACCGGAAAATCGGGTGCCTGCGCAGCCCGGATCAGCGCCTCCATATTGGAGCCGCCACCCGAGATGAAAATGACGACCCGCTTGCGGTTCATAGGACCAGCGCGCCCCGATAAACGACGCCTTCGCCTTCGCGCTTGATCATGCGGCCCAGCGTGACGGCATTTTCGCCCTCTGCGGCAAGGGCGGCTAGAACCTCGCCCACCTTGTCTGGTTCGACCACGGCGATCATGCCGATGCCGCAATTGAAAGTGCGTAGCATTTCAAGCGGCTCCACACCGCCGGTTTTGGCAAGCCATGAGAAGACGGGCGGAACCGGAATTGCATCAAGATCGATTTCGGCGGCAAGCCCTTCTGGCAGAACACGCGGAATATTGTCGGGGAAACCGCCGCCGGTAATATGTGCTAGCGCCTTGATGCCATCACAGGCGCGGATTGCGGCAAGCAGAGACTTCACATAAATGCGTGTTGGCGTCAGCAGCGCTTCGCCAAGGGTCGCATCGGACTGGAACGGTGCTTCGGACTTCCAGCCAAGGCCCGACATTTCCACGATACGGCGCACCAGCGAGAAGCCGTTGGAATGAACACCCGACGAAGGAAGCCCCAGAATGATGTCGCCTTCACGCGCATCGCCGCGTGGCAACAGCCGGTTTCGTTCTGCGGCACCGACGGCAAAGCCTGCGAGATCGTAATCGCCATCGCGATACATGCCGGGCATTTCAGCCGTTTCGCCGCCGATAAGCGCGCACCCGGCCTGAAGGCAGCCTTCCGCAATGCCAGAAACGATAGCGACGCCCTGGTCCGGTGAGAGCTTGCCAGTGGCAAAATAGTCGAGGAAGAAAAGCGGTTCTGCGCCCTGCACAACCAGATCGTTGACGCACATGGCGACGAGATCGATGCCAACCGTGTCGTGTTTGTCGGCATCGATTGCGATCTTGAGTTTGGTGCCGACGCCATCATTGGCCGCGACCAACACCGGATCGGTGAAACCTGCCGCTTTCAAATCGAACAAACCGCCAAAGCCGCCGATTTCACCATCCGCACCGGGGCGGCGCGTGGAACGGACGAGCGGCTTGATCTTGTCGACCATCAGGTTCCCGGCATCGATATCGACGCCAGCCTGCGCATAAGTCAGCCCGTTCTTGCTGCCGGGCTTGCTGTCGGGGTTGTTTTCCACGGTCATGATCTGCTCCTGAAACTGGCCGGAAACTGGGCTGTGTCCCACACAGGGGATCATTCAAGCGCGCAATGACATGAGATTGCCTGCCCTGCAAGGCCGAAGGGGCGGAAAAGCGCAAAACAACGTGATAATCTGCCGAATATTCCCGTTCCGGCAAGATCGCATTGAGACAGTCATTACGATAAAAGTAACACGGGTCTATTATATAGGACAGAGCGAGACTGCCTTTTGCAGAGAGTGGATCAATATGGTGAAGAGACCAGCGCCAGCGCGTGGAAGCGTGAACAAGACGATACAGCAATCGGACGCGACGGCGCGCGACGGCGATATTCACGTCAATGTCGAACTTGGAGGCATCACCGGTACGAGCATACGGCGTCAGGCGATGTTCTGGGTTGTGGCAATGGCGGTGTTCGTGTTGTTCCTCGTGGTTTTCAGCTCGGTGCTGCTGCCTTTCGTGGCGGGTATGGCACTGGCTTATTTCCTCGATCCGGTGGCCGACCGTTTGGAGCGAATGGGTCTTTCGCGGTTGGCTGCCACCGTTGTCATTCTTTTGATCTTTCTGGTGACGCTTGTTATTGGCCTGATGATTATCATCCCGGTTCTGGCCACTCAGCTTGTCGATTTCATTTCCAAACTGCCCGATTACATCTCGCAGCTCCAGTCGCTTCTGGCCAATGAGAATTCGCAATGGCTCAAACGCTATATCGGCATTGACAGCTCGGTCATCCGCGAAAATCTCAGTTCGCTGCTCCAGCAGAGCGCCGGTTTCCTGTCGACGCTGCTTCAGTCCCTGTGGAATTCGGGGAAATCCCTTATCGATATTGCGGGGCTTTTCGTCGTCACGCCGGTGGTCGCCTTCTATATGTTGCTCGATTGGGATCATATGGTTGAAAAGATCGATTCCTGGGTGCCGCGCTCCCAGCTTCATACGGTGCGGCGCATTGCGGGCGAAATGGATGCAGCTGTAGCAGGTTTCATTCGCGGACAAGGAACCTTGTGTTTGATACTGGGTACCTATTATGCCATTGGTCTGACCCTGACCGGCCTCAACTTTGGCCTGCTGATCGGCTTTTTTGCTGGTCTTATCAGCTTCATTCCCTATGTCGGGTCCTTTATCGGTCTGACGCTTGCCATTGGCGTGGCGCTGGTACAGTTCTGGCCCGACTGGATCATGATCGTGGCCGTGGCAGCGGTATTTTTTCTCGGTCAGTTCGTGGAGGGCAATATTCTCCAGCCGAAGCTCGTCGGCTCTTCGGTGGGCCTGCATCCCGTCTGGCTGATGTTTGCGTTGTTTGCTTTCGGCTCCCTGTTCGGCTTTACCGGAATGCTGGTCGCCGTGCCTGCCGCAGCCGCTGTCGCAGTGCTTGTACGCTTCGCGCTGAACCGCTATCTCCATTCTCCTATGTATGACCCTGCCTATAAACAGCCAGACCCCGATGCTGGGCCGCTTATCGAGGCAGGCGAGAATGCAGGCAAGAAGCAATGAAACCGCGTCAGATTCCGCTCAATCTTGAGCACCAGCCCGGCTATCACCGCGAAGACCTTATTGTCACGTCATCGAACCGTGCGGCGGTGGAGCTTGTCGACCGCTGGCCCAACTGGCTGACGCCTGTCGTGATTCTTGCCGGGCCGACTGGCGCTGGCAAGACGCATCTGGCGGAAGTCTGGCGCTCCGCCACCGACGCGCTTCTGGTCGATCCGAACGCTATTACGGATGAGGCTGTGACCGGCACTGCGGAACGGCCTGTTCTGATCGATGATATTGGCGGCGAGCCTTTCGACGAGACGGGCCTGTTCCATCTCATCAACAGCGTGCGGCAGAATGCAGCGCAGGGGCCGGGGCCTTCGCTGCTGATAACGTCGCATCATCGCCCGGCGAACTGGAATGTGAAGCTGCCCGATCTCGCTTCGCGCCTGAAAGCCGCGACCGTAGTCGAAATCTCGGAGCCGGACGACATGCTGCTTTCGGGGGTGATTCACAAGCTGTTCGCCGACCGGCAGGTCAGTGTGGAGCCGCATGTTGTGAGTTATCTCGTCAGCCGGATGGAGCGTTCACTTCTCTCGGCCATTCGCCTCGTGGATTGGCTCGACCGCGCAGCGCTGGAACAGAAAACCCGTATCACCCGTACCCTGGCAGCACAGATACTTTCCAAAATGGATGACGGTAACGAATGAAGATTGCCGTCACTGGAGCAGGAGGGTTTATTGGCGGCGCGCTTTCGCGCCATCTTCAAAGCGAGGGGCATGTCATCCTTCCACTATCGCGCGCCGATCTTTCAGAACCGGATTTCTCGAATGCCCAAACCGTTATTCATTGCGCAGCTCTTGCCCATCGCACCGGGGCTGCGCGCCCGCAGGCGGATGAGTTCGATGCGGTCAACCATCGCCTGACGGTCGAACTGGCGCAAAAAGCCCGGCAGGCCGGTGTGCGGCGCTTCATCTTCGTCTCTACGATCTATACGGTTGCAGGCAATCCATCGCCGCTAACGCCGGGCATGAAACTCGCACCACGCGACGATTACGGTAGTGCCAAAGCGCGTGCTGAAACGGCGCTTCTCGCCATGGGCGGCATTGAAATCGTGATCGCCCGTCCCGTTCTTGTCTATGGACCGGGCGCACGCGCCAATCTTAAAGCCCTAGTGAAATTATGCGACACGCCCCTGCCGCTTCCCTTCGGTTGTGCGAATAATCGGCGCAGTCTTGTGTCGCTGGAAAATGTGGTGCGCGCGCTGACTTTTCTGGTCGATGCCCCGGCACAGACAGTTGCAGGCAAAGTTTTCCATCTGGCCGAGCCGCAACCGCGTTCGACACGCGAACTGGTGATAAAAACACGCGCCACGCTGGGCCGACCATCGCGACTGGTGCCGGTTCCTGCTGTATTCATGAAATTACTGCTGGCAGTTTTGGGAAAGAAAGCGCTTTTTGATCAGCTCTATGGTGATCTCATCGCTGATACATCGTCGTTGACAGGGGCAGGGTTTATATATCTGCCCGGTGATCCGCAACTTGCAGCTATGGTCACAGATGTTAAGCCGTGTTCGATCAATACGACATCGGAGCAGATTTAAGGCCTGCTCAACAGAGCGCACTAATTATGTTGGCCGACCGCCAATGGGGGCTTGATACGGGACTTTTGCGGTGCTTTTGAAGAAGCCGGAGCGGCTGCCTGCGGTTTCTTCGCAATCGATCCGGTAATGATTTTTGCGCTATCGGGTTTTCTGCGCCCGCCGACAAGCTGATCTTCATGCACCCAGCCAATCATATTGGTCGAAGGCACCACGACGCGGTGCCAGCGGCCCGTCTTGCCATAGGAACGCATTTCGCGCCCTTTTTCGACCGTGCCGATGGCGGGCGATTTATCCCATGCATTCTTGCGAATAGTCAGCTTCACTTTTGCGAAGATGACTGAAGGCGATTGGGCCGGTGCGTTGGTGCCGCGCGGCGGCATCGGCAGCTTGGCTGCGCGAACAGCGGTCTGTTCCAGTGGTTTTGGTCGGGCTGGCGCTACTGCCGCGATCGGGCGTGGAACGGGGCCGACTGCCTTGGCGAAGTCTTTCGCATCTGACTTCGAGGCAGCTTTCTTTTCAACTACGGCCTTTTCTGACTGTGGCTTGCGTTCGGCCTTCGCCGGTGCGGAGGGGGCGGGCTTGGATACGGAGCGTTGGAATAATCCGGTCAGTGCGGCATGCGGGTTCTTATGTTGGGAGGTGGCCCAGAGGCTGAATGCTCCAAGTCCTAAAATAACACCCAGCGCCAACAAAGGCGTGCTTGAACCCGATCTGCTTTTGCGCCTGGTGGAGCGCTTGGGCGAGCGAGAACTCCGTTTCCTTGCAGCCATTTGTTCCGTCCCTGTCCGAATCGCGACAGGAAGACACTAGCGTGCCTTCCTTCGCATTTGGTTACTGGAACTCGTTTAAACGGATCGGGTAACACCGCCGTCCACACGCAGATTCTGCCCCGTAATATAAGCAGCCCCTTCGGAAGCAAGGAACGAAACCGTAGCCGCTATTTCTTCGCTCGTGCCATAGCGCTGCATGGGTACGCTTTCACGGCGATCTTCGGTGGCGGGAAGGCTGTCGATCCAGCCGGGCAGGATATTGTTCATGCGGATATTATCGCTCGCATAGGCATCGGCAAAAATCTTTGTAAAAGACGCCAGCCCTGCACGAAATACCGCCGAGGTGGGAAACAGGGAAATCGGCTCAAAAGCCCATGCCGATGAAATATTGATAATTGTACCCGTTTTCCGCTCCTGCATGATGGGTACCACAAGACGGCTTGGCCGAATCACATTGAGGAAATAGGTATCCATCCCTTTATGCCAGTCTTCATCGGTAATTTCGAGGATTGGCGCGCGCGGGCCATGACCGGCGCTGTTGATCAGCGTATCGATGCGGCCCCATTTCTTCACGGTCAGATCGACGAGCCGCTTGAGATCATCCACTGACTGATTTGAGCCGGTGACGCCGATACCGCCAAGCTCACCGGCCAGAGCTTCGCCCTTACCCGAGGAAGATAGGATCGCCACGGCAAAACCGTCTTTGGCAAGCCGTCGTGCGGAGGCCGCTCCCATGCCGCTGCCGCCAGCCGTTACAATCGCTACTTTTTGCGCCGTCATTTCCCGGTCCTCTCAGTTGAATCAATCATGCTGCGAAAGTAGCCGCTGCTCTCGAAATCCCAAGTCATTTTTTGTGCATTTAAAATTTCACGATATTGCGGTGGCAATAAAAAACGCCGCAGAAGCGGCGTTTTATTAGGAGATGCTGAACAGATCACTCATGATCCGAAAGTTTGCTTCCATAGACTGGTTCGTCGGAAGCTGGGTCATTTCGCTTCTGGCTCGTCTCGTTTTGTTCGACTGCATCACGAAAAGCAGCCCATTCGCGTTCGTGACGGCGGTATAGCGCGTCTGAAGTCTGGATAGACATTTCGATCCTCCGTTGTCGTGGAAATCGAATAACACACACCCGCCAAAAAAGTTTAATCACAAACCGTAAGCGTTTGAAATCTAAATCGGTTTATATGTTTATAACTTCTTTTTTTGTTAATTCTCCTCAATGGAAATACCATCTTCCCCGATTTTCATCTCGATACCCGCAGGTTTTGTTTCTTCCTGATAGGCATAATAAGCAAACCCGGCGACCACAACTATAAGAGCGCCGATAATCAGATAAAGGCCATTTCGATTCACGCTGGAACTCCCCAAAGCTGAATTGCCAGATTAAAACGTGTGAGAAACCATATGGTTCCTCTCGCTTCGGCTTTTGTAAGCTGTTCGGCGGGGCGAACGAATAAATTTAGGCACTTCGGTTTTTATCGCTTGCTTTATATTCGATGATTATCTAGGGAAGGGCCGCTTGCAAAAGCACGGAGCGTAGCGCAGCCTGGTAGCGCACCTGATTTGGGATCAGGGGGTCGGAGGTTCGAATCCTCTCGCTCCGACCATTATTACAAACAATACACCAATCTTATTGCTCGCCGGATCATTGCGCTGTGCGCCTTTATCGCGTTGACATGCCGCGGTGTGTAAACTATTGCCTTGGTAAAATTTATCGCCCTTTCAGGGTAATGCATGGAACAAGGTTGTCGAAATGGTTGCACGTATTTACCGTCCAGCTAAGACCGCAATGCAGTCAGGTACGGCCAAAACCGACCGCTGGGTTCTTGAATATGAGCCGGAAAGCTCTCGCAGGGTCGAGCCTTTGATGGGCTACACCTCGTCGAGCGATATGCGAAGCCAGATTCGCCTGTTCTTCGATAGCTGTGAGGAAGCCGTGGAGTATGCGACCCGCAACGGTGTTGCTTACCGTGTCTTCGAGCCACAGGAAACCAAGCGGCGCAAAATCGCCTATTCGGATAATTTTCGCTTTGACCGCACGCAATCCTGGACACATTGAACTTCCTCCGCCTGAAAGCATATTCAGGCGGAAAATTTGATGGTAGCGGCATTCCTGGAATCTGGGTAAGAGAAATCAGATCAAATTCTTTGGCAGTGCCTCTGAATGAGGTCCCGTAGCTCAGCTGGATAGAGCACCGGCCTTCTAAGCCGTAGGTCGCAGGTTCGAATCCTGCCGGGATCGCCACTCTCAAAATACTTGTCGAATGACGCGATATTTGGCCTTTTTGGCCACTATGTTGCCCTTGGGTCAGCATTGCTGATCTTTCTCAACGTTCCTTCCCTCTGCGTCGGTCCGAAACTGCGACGCAATCTCGGCGCATAGATTTCGTCCACGGTCGGCTTCCGATCCCGTTCCTGCCGCTCACCGGGTTGATCGAAGCATTACAAATCGAACATGGTACGATAGCAAAGCGTGTCGCAGGTTGTGGGAATTTCGCGACAGGAGAAGGATTCCGAAAGGCGGCTTCTGGCCAGATAGGCCGAGTCGGCCCGAACGCGGGATTTTGGCCAATTTGACGAACAAAAGTAGAATATGGATTTTGATGGTCGTGGGTGCCTGTGTTTGCGTCGCAAATATCAGACGCAAAATCGAAACTTTAATCGGGATTTTCGCGACGTCCCCCCTTTTCCCGACGCCTTACCCGGCGGTAGGCTAGACCAATGGTAACAAACAGAGTGGACGAAATCACCGAAACGAACCGGCTCGCTTGGAACGCGCAACGCTTTGACGCGTGGGTATCCGCCTTCGGGACACCAGAAGATGAGGCGGCAAAGATCATTGCCGAACCGAAACATATTCTGCGGCGGCTATATCCCTATCTTGGAGACGTTACGGGGAAACGCATCTGCAATGTCCAAGGCTCTCATGGGCGCGTTGCCGTAGCACTCGCTCGGCTAGGTGCCGAGGTGTGGGTCATCGACTTCTCGGAAGAGAACCGGCGTTTTGCCCTTCGCTTGGCCGAAGCGGCTGGCGTCGTGATTGATTATGCTCTTTGCGATACCATGGAAGCGGGCAAACTAGGTCAGAACCACAGCTTCGATGTGCTCGTACTGGAGCTTGGCATTCTCCACTACCATCAGAATATCGAGCGGTTTTTCACAGTAATGCGCCAGCTCACAGCAAACGGTGGCATGCTCGTGTTGAACGAATTTCATCCGGTTCAGCGGAAGTTGTTTTGGGCCGAAGGTCCGCATGATTATTTCCAGACCGGCCTAATAGAGGCCGACGTGCCCAATCCTGACGCCACTAGCGTATCCTTGGGGAAATGCCTTTATCGCTTCTGGACGATGGGAGACATCATGACGGCCGCCATCCAAGCCGGGTTTACGATAGTAAGGCTGGATGAACACCCAGACTGGACGGATGTGAGCATTCCAGGAACTTTCACACTGGTCGCTTATGCATGACGGGTGGGACTCCGCTAATCACCGTCGCAGAAATCCTAAGTTTCGCGACAAAATCTCTGGCGCTGATTTTGCAGGAAAATTCCTGTTGCAAATATCAGGTGAAAATTGCGAATTTGCGCAATGATGATCTGCGACACTTCCCGCAAGGTATTGAAAAGCCCTATCTTTTTTTAAGGTAAGGGGAAATGGATTTTAGGTGGGGGGATGGCATGTTCTCTTTTAGTTTCTCCGCGCCCGATTGAGTGAGCTTTTTAGCGTTCGCCTGCCATGTATAAAGCTCGATCATAGCATGGGGTTTGCCGAGATAGCTCACAGTCAAACTAACGTGGCTCTACCCCGTAAAGGGACAGGAAGAGGCTTAATGCGTGACGCGATTGCTATCTGTTTTGACGCAAACGGTGTCTATAATTATTCAGGATTCCGTTTTGGGGCTGAGCGCTTTGATTGAGGTCAGGTCGCTGTCTGTTCTCCGGACGGTGACGCGGCTTTGCATCACGAGAAGAGACACGGGAACGCTTTACCGAACGGGCATGCTGCCTCTCATAACGTGGGCCTGCATCGCGGTAATATCGATCATTTCGATGATGTCGTGATCTGTAACGCGGCCCCGTACGGTAAATAACCGCAGATCTTTCGTAATGGCCATAGGAAGGGCCGGAATCCCTGTACCCATCATAATAATATGAATCGCTCACGCATCCGGACAGGAAAAGCGACAGCAAAGCGATAGTTGCAGTTGAAACAAGGGCTTTGAGGGTCATTGTAGTATTCCTGTTAAGTTTGCAGAATGTTGCCATATTCTGATCCTCCGTCCGGATAACCGCAAATCACAATAGAAATCAGAGTGCTACGAAGAAGAAAATCTGCGGGGCACATACTGATATGGATAGCAGTATTCCCCCCAACGAGGCGCACTGGCATGGAGCAACTATCTACCACCCCGTGCCTTGATAGGGGTTTGCAGTTGCCGCTAAGTGGATGAGATCATTATTATATATCGGTTCGGTACTCAGATGCGATCACTTCTATCCAGGTCCGGGCCGCTTCCCATGAAGGAAAAGTTTGCCGCTCGTCGTGAATGGCGTAAGCAACCCAACGATCGTCTGGATTGCCGGAGTCTTCTGTCATGATGGTGCCGATACGGTGTCCGTGATAGTCATGAATCGGATAGATCATCATTGATGCTCCTTTTTGAAGTTGGATTGAACCGCGAAACGAGGTCCGGAGCAAGAGTTTTCCAGTAAATACATGCGTGCTACGTCACGTCGGGTGGCTAGCGGACCGGGGAAGGAAGTTACCGGAGCGGCTCCCTCATTATCAATGGGCCATCCGATTGAGGGGCTACGAATCTCATAATGATGCGAATGGTTCTTGACCGAACCGGGGTTCTATCCGCACATTCCATCAGTGCCTGTTGAGCGCTGATTGCAAACTGCTTGCCTGCCCGGCGCACAGGCTGATATTCAACAGTCTCAATCCGAACCAGTTCACCTTCCGCATTATAGGTGACTTCGAATGTCGCGGAAGCCCGTTGATAATCGGTTCCTTCCGGTAGTTTCCAGCATTTGGTCGCCATTTCCGTTACGACCTCGGCATCGGTAGCTGCGACCGATTGTGTGACGGATAGCGTTAATGCAAGAATGCCCAACAGGCAGGTTTTGTTCATACGTCTTCCAGGTGAATCAGGTTCCACAGCCATCCATATTCACAACGTAAGCACGAAGGGCTTTGATTGCCAGCGCAGGGATGCGGACGACGCCATCTAGGCGCGCGGTGATGCTGATGCAATGTTTCCGCCAATTTGATCCAGGTTAAGCGATGTCGCGATCAGGAACTCTGGTTCAAGTCGGGGTAAGGAGCAGGAAAAGCAAGCAGCCTATTCCTGGGGCGTTTCAGTCTGCACATTCTCTTCTTGTTTGGTCTTGTTGGCTTTGTCGGATGAGTTCTTTTTACTTTTCTTTTCCGTTCCAGGCTTTAATTCAGCCGCGAAATCTACGGATGATTTGTCGGAGTTTGCAAGCAATTGATGAATGATTTCAATGAACTTCACTTCATCATCAATAAAGACCGATCCCTGCCGGGGTCTGGAGAAACGATTGAGGCCCGTAAATGAAAGTGTTTTGCTGTCCGGGTCGTAGGCGATGGTATTTATTTTTGTTATGCGCATTGGTTTGATCTCCATGCTTCTTGCATAAGCTGGCCTAAGAACGCTGTCACAATCAATAGGGTGCGATTGTCATAATTGATATCTGCTCGCTGCCCTTGAGATTACCAATGCGGGAGCCCCATCAGGCTTTTTTCAGAAACTCGGTTCGCAAAACCAGCCCCTTGACCTGTTTGGTATTGCAGTCGACCTCGTCAGGATTGCCGGTCAGACGGATACCTTTGATCAGCGTTCCGCGCTTGAGTGTCGTCGACGTGCCTTTTACTTTCAGATCCTTGATAAGAGTAACCGAGTCACCGTCATTGAGCTGGGCGCCGTTGCTGTCGCGTACGATTTCATCTGACATGCATAAATCCTGATCATGATTGGCTGTGATTCATATTCAGTATGCTTATAGGAATAAGGCCCGAATGCCACAAGGCTGCATCGCCCATAACATGGTAGCCCTTGCCGGTGCGCAACCGACTTGTTGCAACACGAAAACGCCGCGATCACAGCGGCGTTTCTCGGTCGCATATCTACTATTGGCCGTGCGGCCCATCGCCTCCACGCGTACGATTGTAATAACGTGGACCACGGTGGCGGGGGCGATCCCAATGGCGGTGGCGATGATGCCAGCGACTACGGTGCCAGTCACGGCGGTGCCAATGGTCATCCCTGTCGTTGAGCGCTGCACCAATTGCGACACCCGCGATCAGCGGAATGCCTATGAGAGCGGCGCTGCGCCCGAAATCATCTGATCGGACTGATCCTTCACGTATCGCAAGATAGCGCGAAGATGCCCAGCCTGACATGCCGCTATAACTCACCTGACACCAGCTATAGCCGGTTGCGCAGCTATGCACGGTAACAGGCGCCCGGTTGGGAATGCTGCCGATTCTGCCATAGCTGGTTCCGGGGCCGGTGCGGATATTAAGGTCAGCCGTCACAATTGCATTTGCGGCTTGCGCGGCACCGGCGGAAAAAACGCCGACAGCAACAATTGCGGCCTTGAAAGAAAGTTTCATCGCAGTTCTCCCTGAACAGCTTCTTTTCAGATAAACGAAGCAGGGGCGTGGGAGGTTCCTTGGCCATATCTGGCAGCGATTGCATTGCACCTTGGAACAGCGCGAAAACGGCGACTTTATCGACGGTAGCGCAAAATGACGGCTATCGCAAATATGGCCAGGCCGATTGCGATGACACCCTGCAACACAAATATCCAGTTCATCATGGTGTTTCCCTTGGGGCGTCCGGCAGCATAGAGAGCCGGTTCAACAGAAGGGTTTCCTATCGCATTTTGGCATAAAACAAAACGCACAAGGCGAAGTGGCGCCTAAAATCATGAAAATATTAAAGATTTTACTAATATACGATCAATAATGACCACTGAGGCAGGGGTAAAAAAGCGGCCGTTTGACCGCTTTTCCAAATTTGCCCCATCAATTAATTGTTCGGTCCAAAATATTTGTCTTTCAATTCGGCAATATCCTCATTCTCATACATGCTGATAATCGCGATCGAAGCGGGTTTCACAAGATCGCTATGGCGTGGAAAAGCAAAGCCGTATTTATCGGGGCTAAAAACATTGCCGACAACATCGATGGCTTCCTGCGGGTTCTTGTGCGCATAATATTCCAGCACCGGACTATCGCCGACAATCGCGGCAACCTCGTTATTGACCAGCGCTGCAACAGCTTCGGGAAGGTGATCAAAGGGCACTGTTGCAATGGATCGCTCTTTCATTATCTGTTCGGATACGCTTCCACTGCGCACTCCGACAGATTTGTTTTGTAGATCGGCAATACCGGTAATATTGTGAGTGATATGGGCCACGGTCATCACGCTGGTAATGGATGAGGTGACATAAGCAACGACGGCTATGCCGAATACGAGCCAGAATGCCTGCCAGATGCGGCCAATCCAGCCGAATAGATTTTTACGCGAGCTTTTTCCGGTCGTTGCGATAGAGACGACATGATAAAAACTCTCGGCAAAGCCTTCATGCCAGTATCTGGGGAAATTCTGGTCGAAGCGTCGGTCGAACAAAGTCAAAAAAAGTGTCGCTGCAAGAATAACAATGCCGATCCAGGCATAGGTGGCCAGATGTCCGGCGTCTTCGAGATTGGTTATCAATTCGCCCCAACTGTTCCCTGCATCCGTATGCGTCATGATACGCAGGCCCGCATCGAACCAGGGATGGGTGAAGTCTACGACCTCCGCACGGCTTTCCGTGATCGTTAGATTGGTGACACCTGCGTCGACCTGATTTTCGGAGACGGCTTTGACCAGCTCGTTATAGTTGGGATATTCGACAAATTTCGAAGCGAGATTGAGCCGTAAGGCGACATTCTGCCAAAGATCGATTGCCATGCCTCCAAAAGCGCCGCCCTGATTGGTGACGAATGGCTCGCTCACATAAACGCCGACCTTCACTGGCCTCAGAGGCGCATCTTGCGAACCGGCAGGCACACAGAATACTGCGAAAAAAATGAGCGCAAGAAAATTCCGTATTGCAAGGGAGGCCGAATTTCTGCCTATATTACACGACAACACTGACCGATACCTGTTTCTCATGGATATTGAATGGAGATTATAGGTATTTCTCCGCAGGATGGAAGTAGATTTGCAGCATTATTAAGCGCTATTATTTAATGCTAAATAATGATGCAGGTGCAGCGGGATGATCCTATCCGGGCAATAAAGCTTCCGGGACGGACAGAAATTCAAATGGCGGCAAATCCTTTTTTCAGATCGGCGATCAGATCCGGCACATCCTCAAACCCGATTTGCAGGCGTATGACCGGCCCCGCATAATCGCCTTTCGCAATCGTGCGGTCCTTGAGGTGGACTTCATTGGCAAGGCTTTCATAGCCGCCCCATGAATAGCCGAGGCCAAAAATTTCAAGCGCATTGAGAAATGCGTGTGCTTCCGGTTGCCCGCCCTTTTCCAGAACGAAAGCGAATACGCCGGATGAGCCGCTAAAATCACGCTTCCAGATTTCATGGCCGGGATGGCTTTCTAGCGCTGGATGCAGGACGCGTTCGACTGCCGGATGGCTTTCAAGCCAGTGGGCGATTTCAAGAGCGCTTTTGCGGTGATGCTCCAGCCGTACGCCCATCGTGCGCAGGCCACGCAATATTTGATATGTGTCATCGGGTGCCGCGCACAAACCCATCGTGCCATGCGTTTCCAGAAGTTGCGGCCAGCATTTTTCATTGGCGGAAATAGTCCCGAATAGAATATCGGCATGGCCTGATGGATACTTGGTTGCGGCGTGAATGCTGATGTCCACGCCGAAATCGAGTGCTCTGAAATAAATCGGCGTCGCCCAGGTATTGTCCATCATGACGATGGCTCCGCCCTTATGCGCTGCTTCCGCGATCGCAGGAATGTCCTGAACCTCGAATGTGTTCGACGCCGGAGATTCCGTAAAAATGACCTTGGTATTGGGGCGCATCAGTCCGGCAATGGCAGAGCCGATTTCGGGTTCATAATAGTCGACCTCTACGCCCATGCGCTTGAGGATCGTATCGACAAAATGGCGGGTCGGATTATAGATGGAATCGACAAACAGCGCGTGGTCGCCAGGCGAAAGGAAGCCGAGAAGGGGGACGGTGACAGCAGCTAGTCCCGATGGAACGCAAACCGTTCCTGCCGAGCCTTCAAGCGCATCAATCGCCTTGCACAAGGCTTCACTGGTTGGCGTGCCGCGTGTGCCATAGGTGTATTTCTGTCCGCCGCTCGCCATCGTTTGCGCATCAGGAAACAGGACCGTTGAAGCGCGTACCACGGGTGGGTTGACAAAGCCGTGATAGTCGCGCGGCGCATAGCCATCATGAGCAAGCCGTGTGTTTATGCCCGGTTTTTCTGTTCTGTCCTGCTTATTAGCCACGAAATTGCCTCCAGACCGTGTTGCATGCTGGTCCGCCGATTCTCATTTCGATGATTCTGCAAAGCCTGTTTGCTGAGAAGGCAGGCATGACAGAAAATCCTTGAGTTCTTCCCCGGCGGAAACCCTGCTGCATGGTTCCTTAAATCGGAATCGATTTAAGGTAAAATTATGCAGTTCCTTTGTAACAGTTATACCAAAGTAACGGAAAGAGTAGTCCTGTATGGCAGAGGCAAAAGCAAAGGATATTCTCCTCCAGCCGTTTCGTGTGGCTTCAGAACTGATGCGCGCCCTTTTCAAGCCTGCCTATCGGGGTGCTCCGTCGGCGTGGACGCTGGAAATGACGGCGGTAATTGTGGTTTTGCCGTTTATTCTGCTTGTGCTGCACATCTGGGACGCGCAGCTTGCCCGAAGCGCTATGACCAGCGATTGGATACTGATGAAGGGGCTGCGCGCGGCAACAGACTCGATCCGTACGCTCGTCTGGCTTTTTATTGCCCTTATTGTCTGGCTCGTGACGGCATGCCTGCTTTCTCCGTCGATTCGCATTTCTTTCCGGAGCGCGCTGGTCTGGTTACATGGCTGGGCAACTTTGCTGCTCATATCAATCCTTGCCGGAAGTTTTCCGTTGGAAATCGGCAAACTTGCTATAGGGCGGGCGCGGCCGGTGCTGCTTGACGAACTGGGCGCAGCCTACTTCTCTCCTTTCCACGGCGAGCATGCCTATGAAAGTTTCCCATCCGGCCATTCCATGATGGCAGGCATTATGCTGGTATCATTCTGGATTTTCCTTCCTCGCTGGCGAATCGCAACCGTGCCGGTTTGCTTGCTTCTCGCCATCAGCAGGCTTGCGGCGGGTGCGCATTATCCCACCGATGTGGTCGCAGGGCTGACCGTCGGCATAATTGCAGCTTGGTGGGTGGCGCGCTTTTTGGCGACGCGAAATATTATTTTTTCTTTTTCCGGGGAGCGGGCTTTTCCGCAGGTCTGAATTTGCCTGAAATATGGCCCTGTGGGAATGTATAAGCGTCTGAGAAATCTAGTAACTTATTGCCATGATTATATTATTTTGCAGAGTTCCATTTTAGGTATTATTTGCCCTCATCACTGGGCCGATTTACCCGGAAGTAGGGAAATCATGTAAAAACTCACGGATCTCGCACAGTTTTTTTCAATGATTTGGCCTTTTCTCCTGCGTTATTAACTTGACCAAAGCCAAAATATCGCCTTCGATAGGGTTGTGAAGGCGGCAGGGAAGTCACCATGCCCGAATTAAGCAATAAGGACCGATAACGGTTCAGGGTGAGGGGAATTGCCTGCATTAGGCATGGCTTGGGGGATGCACATTTTTCTCGAGCTTCTGCAAAAAATATAGCAACAAAGGCGTTTGGGCTGAATCCGGCTCTACGGCTTCCAGGGAACTTAAAAAAGGTTGCAGGCCAGATGAAAAAAACTGTTTTGACGGGTGTATTGGGTGTGGCGGCGTTGCTTGGCGCGGCTTGGGGAGCATCGGCGGACACGCTTTCCGATGTAAAGGAGAAAGGTTTCCTACAGTGCGGCGTCAATACTGGCCTTCTCGGCTTTGCTTCGCCTGATGATAAGGGCGAATGGTCGGGTTTCGATGTCGACTATTGCCGCGCAGTGGCAGCGGCAATCTTTGGCGATCCCACCAAGGTGAAATTCACGCCGCTTAACGCCAAGGAGCGTTTCACCGCGCTTCAGTCGGGCGAAGTGGATGTGCTGATCCGCAACACCACCTGGACCATCGGTCGCGATACGTCGCTTGGCCTCGATTTCGCCGGCGTAAATTATTACGACGGTCAGGGTTTCATGATCAATGCGAAGAAGCTGTCGGGTATCAATTCCGCCTTGCAGCTTTCGGGTGCATCGATCTGCGTTCAGGCCGGCACGACCACTGAATTGAACATGGCCGATTATTTCCGTGCCAACAAAATGGAATATAATCCGGTGGTCTTCGAGAAGCTCGAAGAGGCCAATGCAGCCTATGATTCGGGCCGCTGTGATGCCTATACCACCGACCAGTCCGGTCTTTATGCGACCCGCCTGACACTGGCTAATCCGGACGACCATGTTGTTTTGCCGGAAATCATTTCCAAGGAGCCGCTCGGCCCCGCCGTTCGCCAAGGCGATTCCCAATGGGCAGATGTGATTCGCTGGACCCATTACGCGCTGCTCAATGCGGAGGAATTCGGCATTACTCAGGCCAATGTCGAGGAAATGAAGGGTTCCGACAACCCTGAAATCAAGCGCCTTCTGGGTTCTGAAGCTGATACGAAGATCGGTACCGATCTTGGCCTCACCAATGACTGGGTGGTGAACATCCTTAAGGGTGTCGGCAATTACGGTGAGATTTTCGAGCGCAACCTTGGTGCGGGCAGCCCGCTCAAGATCGCCCGCGGCGTCAATGCCCAGTGGACCAAGGGTGGCCTGCAATACGGCATGCCGATCCGCTAGTGTGGCTTACGTATTTGAAGTTCTGAACACAGATACCAAGCAAATGACAGGAACTTCAAACCCACCGCACTAGGAAGGGGACCTTTATCAGCCGATATCAGGCGGGGGCGTTATGCGCCCGCCAGATTTTTCGGCTCTGTAGGTCTGCTAATCCGCATCTTGCAGCACGAATTGCAAGGCAGAACGGTTCGGCGTCCCATGTTTCTGAAAATGGATTCTATTTTCGGGCCGATGCTGTAGCCGAAAGAAAACAGGAAACATATGGCTTCCTTTTCTGTACGCGAAAAACGCCACAACAGCAGCGGAACTTCATTTTTGTATGATCCGCGCGTTCGGGGCATCTTTTATCAGGTTCTGGTTTTCGTGGCCGTTGTGGCTGTGATTTACTGGATCGTGGACAACACGATCACCAATCTCCAGCGCGCCAGTATTGCTTCCGGCTTCGATTTCCTGAATGGGCGGGCTGGGTTTGACGTCAGCCAGTCGCTGATTTCCTATTCCAGCGATTCTACCTATGGGCGGGCCATACTGGTTGGTCTGCTGAATACGCTCTATGTAGCGGTTCTGGGGATCATTACCGCATCGATCATTGGTTTCCTGGTTGGCATCGGGCGGCTTTCAAAAAACTGGCTGATACGCAAGATCTGTATGGTTTATGTGGAGATCTTCCGTAATATTCCGCCCCTTCTGGTTATTTTCTTCTGGTATTTCGGCGTCTTGTCGGTATTGCCGCAGGCACGAGAAAGCCTGGCCTTGCCATTCGGCGGCTTTCTCAATAACCGGGGTTTTTTCTTTCCTGCTCCGATATGGGGTGAGGGAGCGTGGCTCATTCCTGTGGCTCTGCTGCTCGGTATGGCTGCCGCCTTTATGATCGCGCGATGGGCGCGCCGCAGGCGCATGGCGACGGGCCAGCCTTTTCATACGGTTCAGGTGACGATAGCGCTGATTGTCGGCCTTCCATTGCTGGCGCTCATCGCCACTGGTTTTCCCGTTTCCTTCGATTTTCCAACGCTGGGCACGTTTAATCTCACCGGCGGCAGTCAGGTAAAGCCGGAATTTCTGGCGCTGTTTCTGGCCCTTTCCTTCTATACGGCGGCATTCATTGCCGAAACCGTTCGTGCAGGCGTGCTCGGGGTGAGCAAGGGGCAGACCGAAGCGGCCTATGCGCTCGGCCTGCGCAGCGGCACGACAATGCGCCTCGTCATCGTACCGCAGGCGTTGCGCATTATCATTCCGCCGCTTTCAAGCCAGTATCTGAACCTGACCAAGAACTCCTCGCTGGCGATTGCCATTGGTTATCCGGACCTTGTCGCGATTGGCGGGACGATTCTCAATCAGACCGGCCAGTCCGTTGAAGTGGTTGCAATCTGGATGGTGATCTATCTCGGCATCAGTCTGATCACTTCGGGCCTGATGAACTGGTTCAATGCCAAAATGGCACTGGTGGAGAGATAATAATGCAAAGCGGCAATCTCCAATATGTTCGTATGCAAATGGTTGATGAGGAAGCGCCCCCGCATTCCGTGCAGGGCATTTCGCATTGGTTGCGCGTCAATCTGTTCGCCACCCCTGTCGATGCGGCAATGTCCATACTGGCGCTTCTCGCGCTGGCCTGGCTTCTGCCATCGGTTATCGAATGGCTGTTCATCAATGCGGCATGGACCGGTAGCAGCCGCGAGGCGTGCCTGACCGTGGCGCAAGGTGGCACACAACCCGAGGGCTGGTCGGGTGCCTGCTGGGCGTTCGTGAATGCCAAGTATGAGCAGTTCATGTATGGCCGCTATCCGCTGAACGAACGCTGGCGCGTCAATCTCACCGCAATCATATTCGTAGCTCTGCTCGTACCGCTGCTAATTCCGAAGGTGCCGAAAAAGGCATTGAATGCAATTCTGTTTTTCTTTGTTTTTCCGGTGATCGCGTTTTTCCTGCTGGTTGGCGGCTGGTTCGGTCTGCGGTTTGTCGAAACCCCGCTCTGGGGTGGTCTGCTCGTCACGCTGGTTCTGTCTTTCGTCGGCATCGCGGTTTCTCTTCCGCTCGGTATCCTGCTGGCACTCGGAAGACGCTCGCATCTGCCGGTCATCAAGACCTTCTCCATCATCTTCATCGAAATGGTGCGCGGCGTGCCGCTGGTGACGGTGTTGTTCATGGCAAGCGTAATGCTGCCGCTTTTTCTGCCGCCGGGCGTGACGTTCGACAAGCTCATGCGTGCACTGATTGGCGTAGCGCTTTTTGCTTCCGCCTATATGGCGGAAGTGGTGCGCGGCGGCCTGCAAGCGATCCCGCGCGGCCAGTATGAGGGTGCGGAAGCATTGGGCCTGAGCTATTGGCAAAAGACGGGTCTTATAATATTGCCGCAAGCTTTGAAATTAGTGATTCCGGGTATCGTGAACACCTTTATCGGTCTCTTCAAGGATACCAGTCTCGTTTACATCATCGGCATGTTCGATCTGTTGGGCATCGTCCGCCAGAACTTCTCCGATGCCAATTGGGCCTCCCCACAGACGCCCGCAACCGGCTTGATATTTGCGGGCTTCGTTTTCTGGATATTCTGTTTCGCTATGTCGCGATACTCTATATTCATGGAGCGTCGGCTCGATACAGGTCACAAGCGATAAGAATAAGGGATGAGTAATGGCAATGAGTGCACAAAAGAGCGCTGTCCAGCAAACGGATGCCGATGGTGGTCGGTCAAAAATGGAAGTCTCTAAGACTGAGGTTTCGATCGACATCACCAATATGCACAAATGGTTTGGCGAGTTTCATGTTCTGCGCGACATCGATTTGAGGGTCATGCGCGGCGAGCGCATCGTCGTGGCGGGTCCCTCCGGTTCGGGCAAGTCGACCATGATCCGCTGCATCAATCGTCTGGAAGAACACCAGAAGGGCAAGATCGTCGTCGAAGGCGTCGAGCTGACCAACGATCTCAAAAAGATCGACGAGGTGCGCCGCGAGGTCGGCATGGTGTTCCAGCACTTCAATCTGTTTCCGCATCTGACCATTCTGGAAAACTGCACGCTGGCACCGATTTGGGTGCGCAAGATGCCCAAGAAGCAGGCCGAAGAAGTCGCCATGCATTATCTGGAGCGCGTCAAGATCCCTGAACAGGCAAAGAAATATCCGGGCCAACTTTCAGGTGGCCAGCAGCAGCGCGTGGCGATTGCGCGCGCGCTATGCATGAACCCGAAGATCATGCTGTTTGACGAGCCGACCTCGGCGCTTGATCCGGAAATGGTCAAGGAAGTGCTCGATACGATGGTGGGCCTTGCCGACGAAGGCATGACCATGATCTGCGTAACGCACGAAATGGGCTTTGCGCGTCAGGTCGCCAACCGCGTGATTTTCATGGATCAAGGGCAAATCGTGGAGCAGAATTCGCCTAACGAATTCTTCGACAATCCGCAACATGAGCGCACAAAACTGTTTCTGAGCCAGATTCTGCACTAATCGGACTGTTTCTTATCAATTGAAAACGCCCGCCGGTCATCCGGTGGGCGTTTTCTTCTTCCTGCATCCCTTTGCCGAACTGGATGCGCTCCGCCGAACGGACTGATGCTTCCAATCCAGCATACAGCCGAGATAGATTTTTCTAGCTTTTTCTATATCGAATATCCGGAGAATCGGACAGGTCCGTTCAAGGTAAATTGTCATTTCGGCACGCCTTTGCAACTGACGTTATGTGGAAAATCGTCAGGTGCCCGAGAATTATCGTAAACTCCATATATTCTATAGCTGTGAAAGTGGGTTGTCGGGAAAAAATGGGGTGGAGAGGTATAGCGACCTCGGAACGCCACCATGCTCACAAATAGTTGCAGAGAGGAGAAAACGATGTCCGGCCTTACGATTTGCCTATGGTTCGACATGCAGGCTGAAGAAGCGGCCAATTATTACGTCTCGGTTTTTCGCGAATGCGGCCGAACAGCCTCAGTCGATGGCCTCGTTCGCTTCAAACATTCTCACCAGCCTGCTGGTACGGATGTCGTTGTTGCGAATTTCACGCTTGATGGACAATCCATATGCGGCCTCAATGGCGGTCCCGAATTCAAATTCTCACCGGCGGCGTCTCTTATCATCAAATGCAAGGATCAGGCCGAGCTTGATGACTTCTGGGACAGATTGGTCGAGGGAGGCTCGCCAATGGAATGCAGCTGGCTGACCGATAAATACGGGTTCTCGTGGCAGATCGTGCCAGAGTTTCTGCTTGATATCCTGCAAAATGGTGCCCCAGATGTGAGGCAGCGTGTCGCCGAAGCGATGATGAAAATGGTCAAGCTTGATATTGCCACGCTGGAAGCCGCGCGCGACGCTATTTAGTTTTGCACGGCGGCAAGGGCATCATAGCCGTAAAGCCAGTCCAGATCCTTGAGAAAGCTTTCCGGCGAGCGCACCGCGAGTAACATATTGCGGCCGAGCGCAAAAGCGCCAGTTGCGTGATAGGCGAAACGGTTGAAGGCTCCACGTTTTGCAACCGTCGCAAGGCGTGTTTTGCGTATGATATCGAAATATCGAAGCGCTACCGTCGGATCCTTCGCGTCCAGCGCCTGTGCCACTGCTGCGGCGTCCTCGATTGCCATTGCGGCACCCTGTGCTGCAAAAGGCGTTACCGCATGGGCGGCATCGCCAAGCAGGATAGTGCGGCCCGCACAGACAAACTGCGCGTCAGCCATTTCAAAGAGTGGCCAATAAGTCCATTCGCGTGTTGATGTGATCACGTCGCGAACGGGCTGCCCCCAGCCCTTATATATCGGCAGCAGCTGCTCACGCTCGCCCGCTTTCGACCAGACTTCGCCCGGATTTTCGCCAGCGGTAATGGCAACAAAATTGAAAAACTCTCCGCCCTTGACAGGATAGGCAATGAAATGCGCCCGCTTGCCCAACCAGGCGGAAACGGCTTTTCGTTGCGGCAGCGCATTGGCAAAGGATGAGGGCAGGGTACTTGCGGCAATCGTGGTACGCCATGCGATATAGCCGCTGAAACGCGCCTTGCTATGCCCGGCGCGAGTGCGTTCGACCGACCACACGCCATCGCAGCCCAGAAGGTAATCAGCTTCGATGTTCTCGACTATCGTGCCACGTCTGACCTGCGCCTCGATCCGTTCGTCGATAGTTTCATGCTGTACGATCTCGGCGTCGAGATCGATCTTAATTGCAGGGTTTTCAAGACAGGCCGTCAGCAGGGCCGATTGCAGATCGGCACGGTGGCAGACGAGATAGGGATGATGCCAGCGCTTAAGCGCCTTGTCGCCAAGCTGCATCGCGAGCAAGGGGCGGGCGCTGCGGCCATCGACAAGATAGAGCGTTTCTGGCGTGACGGCTTTTGCGCGAAGCCTGTCGGCGACACCCAGGCGCTGCAAATGGCGCATTGCATTGGGGGCCAGTTGCAGGCCGGCTCCCACTTCGGAAAGTGCCGTGGCTTTTTCAAATAGCCGCACGCTCCAGCCCCTTGTGGCAAGTTCCAGCGCAGCGCTCAGGCCCGCAATGCCAGCTCCCGCAATCAGTATGCGTCCTCTGTCAATATCGCTCATATTCCCGGCGGCTTCGACCGTGCATGAATGTCAGGCAGCTTTTTCGACGGGCGCTTTATAAATGCAACCGACCGGGACGGTTTCATCGGCATGCAGTTGTGGATTGTAGCGAAAAAGCGTCGAGCAATAAGGGCAGACGATTTCACTTTCATTGCCCATGTCGAGAAAGACATGCGGATGGTCGAATGGCGGGTTTGCGCCAACGCACATAAACTCCTTCACACTGATTTCTATTGCATTATGACCTGCGTCGTTCTGGAAATGTGGGATAATGTGATCGGACATGATACGCTCCGTTAGCTGTGGATCGCGACATTCTGTTTGGCGAGGGTGTAGCGCGAACGGCTTGTTTCTGGAAGCGTTTTCAACAATTCTGGGGACATTTCAAGCACTTTGCTATCAAACTGTCATATGACATCCATAGGTTTATGGCCATGCCGGGATGTGCCGGCAAAAGCCGGAACAGGAAAAATGAGCGAAAACAGCACTATGGCAGCCCGGACGGACGAAATGGCCACCGATAGCCAAGATATATCAAGTGATAGTGATATCGCCGCTTTGATGCAAAGCCCGGAGCGTTTCGTTAATCGCGAGTTCTCCTGGCTTCAGTTCAATCGCCGTGTTCTTGAAGAGGCGGCCAATCTGCACCAGCCGCTGCTTGAGCGTTTGCGGTTTTTGTCCATTTCCGCAGCCAATCTCGATGAATTCTTCATGGTTCGCATTGCTGGTCTTGCCGCGCAGATGCGCGCAGGCGTGGCTCAGCGCAGCGCGGATGGTCGCACTGCGCAGGAGCAACTTGATTTTGTTCTCGACGAAGTGAGCCGTTTACAGGAGGAGCAACAGACGTGTTTGCGCACTCTTCGCGATGAACTCATCAAGGAAAATATCGCGATAGTTCGTCCCTCGGCCCTGTCGAAAGATGAGAAGGACTGGCTCGAAAATCATTTCCTAGAGACGATTTTCCCCGTTTTGACGCCGCTTTCCATCGATCCGGCGCATCCGTTCCCCTTCATTCCCAATCTGGGGTTCTCCATTGCGCTGCAACTGGCTCGACGGTTCGACAGCCATCCGATGACGGCGCTGCTGCGCATTCCCGTGGCATTGAAACGCTTTATCCAGCTTCCCTCCGAACAGCAGAACACCTATCGTTTCATCCGGATCGAAGATGCGGTCAGCCTGTTCATCGGAAGGTTGTTCCCCGGCTATGAAGTGCGCGGGGCGGGTACGTTCCGCATCATCCGCGATAGCGATATTGAAGTTGAGGAAGAAGCCGAGGATCTGGTGCGTCTCTTCGAGACGGCCCTCAAGCGTCGCCGCCGCGGTCAGGTGATCCGCATTGAATTCGACGCGGAGATTCCCGAAGCCCTGCGGGTTTTCGTTGCAACCGAACTGGGTGTTTCGGAGAACCGTATCAGTGTTCTCGAAGGGCTTCTTGCGCTGAACATGATTTCGGAAATCGTCTCGATTCCGCGCGACGATCTGAAATTTGTGGCTTACAATCCGCGTTTTCCAGAACGTATCCGCGAACATGCTGGCGATTGCCTTGCAGCAATTCGTGAAAAGGACATCGTTGTTCATCACCCTTATGAATCTTTCGACGTGGTGGTGCAATTCCTGCGTCAGGCTGCTGCCGACCCGGATGTGCTGGCGATCAAGCAGACGCTTTATCGCACCTCCAATGACAGCCCGATCGTGCGCGCGCTGGTCGATGCCGCCGAGGCCGGCAAGTCGGTGACGGCGCTCGTGGAATTGAAGGCGCGCTTCGATGAAGAAGCCAATATTCGCTGGGCGCGCGACCTCGAACGTGCTGGCGTGCAGGTGGTGTTCGGCTTTATCGAATTGAAAACCCATGCGAAAATGTCTCTGGTTGTGCGCCGCGAGGACCAGAGGCTGCGCTCCTACGTACATCTTGGCACCGGCAATTATCACCCGATTACGGCGCGCATCTACACTGATCTTTCCTTCTTCACATCGGATGCGGAAATTGCTCATGATGTGGCGCATATCTTCAATTTCATTACCGGCTATGCCCAGCCGGACGAAGAAATGAAGATCGCTATTTCACCGTTGACGCTGCGTACGCGAATCCTCAAACATATCGAGGACGAAATCGCCCATGCAAAAGTCGGACGGCCTGCAGCGATCTGGATGAAGATGAATTCGCTTGTCGATCCACAGATTATCGACATGCTCTACACGGCAAGTCAGGCCGGAGTTCAGGTCGATCTGGTGGTGCGCGGCATATGCTGCCTGCGGCCGGGCGTTCCCAGCCTGTCCGACAATATTCGGGCCAAGTCGATTGTTGGGCGTTTTCTCGAACATAGCCGCATTTTCTGCTTCGGAAACGGCAATGATCTGCCTTCGGGCAAGGCCATCGTCTATATTGCTTCCGCTGATATGATGCCGCGCAATCTCGACCGTCGCGTCGAGACCCTGGTACCCATCACCAATGCTACCGTGCATCGGCAAATCCTGTCGCAAATCATGTTTGCTAACATAATTGATAACCAACAAAGCTATCAGCTACTTGCGGATGGCACCTCTCGCCGGATAGAAAAAGAAGCTGGAGAGGAAGCTTTCAATGCGCAGGAATATTTCATGACAAATCCAAGCTTGTCTGGTCGCGGAAAGTCGCTGAAGTCATCTGCCCCCCGTCTGATCGCACATCGCAAACGTGTGCAGGCGGAAAGAAATACGACTTCATGAGTCCAGCCGTAGCACAGGGCCGATTAAAAGGTCTCAAACCCGTCGCGGTTATCGATA
The DNA here is from genome assembly GCF_019100495.1 of Falsochrobactrum tianjinense. GTDB lineage: Bacteria > Pseudomonadota > Alphaproteobacteria > Rhizobiales > Rhizobiaceae > Brucella > Brucella tianjinense. The sequence goes on from NZ_JAHRVA010000001.1 coordinate 951,380, forward strand.
TTGGCTCTAACTCGATTCGCGTCGTGGTTTATGAAGGCATCGTCCGTTCTCCGACCGTGCTGTTTAACGAGAAGCTTCTATGCGGTCTTGGCAAAGGGTTGGTCAGGACCGGCAAGCTGAACGAGAAATCTGTTGAGGTGGCGTTACGCGCGCTCAAGCGTTTTCGCGTGCTGGCCGAACAGGCTGGCGCGATTTCCATCCATGCGCTGGCGACCGCTGCGGCACGCGAGGCAAAGAACGGGCCTGACTTCATCGCACAGGCTGAAGCCATTTTGGGGCGGCATATCGAAGTCCTCTCCGGTAAGGAAGAGGCCCATTATTCGGCGCTTGGCATCATTTCGGGCTTCTATAAGCCGCAGGGAATCGCTGCCGACCTGGGCGGCGGCAGTCTCGAACTGGTGGCGGTGAAGGACCACGAAATCGGCGACGGCATTACTCTGCCGCTGGGCGGTCTGCGATTGCAGGACATGGCGAATGAGGATCTTGACGAAGCGGCCAGAATTGCCCGCACTGAACTGGATCGCGCCACGCTGCTTGAAAAGCATCAGGGCGAGGTTTTTTATGCTGTCGGCGGCACCTGGCGAAATCTCGCCAAGCTGCATATGACGGCGAATCATTATCCGCTCCATGTCATGCATGGCTATGAGATGGAGCCTGCGGAGGCACAGGACTTCCTGAAGCGGGTGGCGAAAGGCAATATCGACACTATGCCCGGTATTGAGGCTGTGTCGAAAAACCGCCGTCAGCTTCTCGCCTATGGCGCCACGGTTCTGCTCGAAGCCATCCGCCGTATGAAGCCTTCGCGAATTGTATTTTCAGCGCTTGGGGTGCGTGAAGGCTACCTTTATTCGCTCCTGCCCAAGAACGAGCAGAAACTCGATCCGCTGCTGGCTTCGGCGGAAGAGCTTGCCATATTGCGCTCGCGCTCGCCGCGCCATGCGCGCGAACTGGCGGCCTGGACGACGCTTTCGCTGCCGGTTCTTGGATTGGATGAAACGGAAGACGAGGCCCGTTACCGGCAGGCGGCCTGCCTCGTAGCGGATATAAGCTGGCGCGCGCATCCCGATTACCGCGGTCTGCAAGCGCTCAATATTATCGCCCATGGCTCTTTCGGCGGTATTGATCATGCGGGCCGCTCCTTCATGGCGCTGGCCAACTATTATCGGCATGAAGGGCTGGTCGAAGATGAGATCGGCCCGGAAATCGTCCAGCTTGCCACGCCGCGCCTGCGTGAACGCGCCCGGTTGCTGGGCGCGCTGCTACGGGTGATTTACCTGCTTTCGGCCTCTATGCCCGGCGTGATCCCGCGCCTGTTCTGGCGCGAGGAAGAAAAAGGTACTGCGCTTGTCATACCGGGCGATCTGGCTGAATTGATTTCGGATCGCCCGGAGGGGCGCTTGCAGCAGCTTGCCAAGCTGACTGGCAAGAGGCTTTACTTTGCGGTCGGCGACGCTGCTATTGAAGGAATGAGCGAGTGAGAAGCGGCAACTGGTTCCCTTATCCTTCTAACGAAACCGCCTGAATGCGGCGGTTCTCGAACTTGATGCCGATTTTACCGCCAATGAGATCGAGGGCTTTCTGACCGAAAACCTCTCGACGCCAGCCCTGCAGCGCGGGAACATCGGCATCGTCGCCTTCGGCCGCTATCTTCTCGATATCATCGGAAGTGGCGACAATTTTTGCCGCAACACTATGCTCTTCCGTTACCAGCTTGAGCAGCACTTTGAGAATATCGACTGCCGCAGCATTGCCTTCCGGCATATGGGAGGGCTTGGGAAGACGCGGCAGATCGTCCTTGGGGATAGCCAGCGCCGACTGGATTGCCGCGATCAGGCCAGCGGCCTGCGACGACCGCTCCCAGCCTTTCGGGATGGTGCGCAGACGGCCCAGCGCTTCCGCATCGCGCGGCTGCTGCTGGGCGATTTCGCCAATCGTATCGTCCTTGATGATGCGCCCGCGGGGCACATTGCGCTCGCGCGCTTCTCGTTCGCGCCATGCGGCGACGGCCTGCACGATGGCAAGTTCGATGGGCTTGCGCATGCGCGTCTTCACGCGTTTCCATGCATCGTCGGGATGCAGATCATAGGTTTCGCGCGCGCCGAGCACCGCCATTTCCTCATTGACCCATTCGCTGCGACCTTCATTCTCAAGCTTTTCCTTGAGATAGAGATAGATATCGCGCAGATAGGTGACATCGGCCAGCGCATAATCGAGCTGTTTCTCCGAGAGTGGGCGTCTGCGCCAGTCGGTGAAACGCGATGACTTGTCGATCTGCTTGCCGGTAATCTTCTGCACGAGCTGGTCATAGGAAATAGCATCGCCAAAGCCGCAGACCATTGCGGCCACCTGGCTGTCAAAGATTGGCGCAGGAATAAGGCCGCCAAGATGGAAGACGATTTCTATATCCTGACGCGCGGCATGGAAAACCTTGATCACTTTTTCATCCGCCATCAGCCGGAAGAAAGGTGCGAGGTCGAGGCCCGGCGCAAGAGCATCCACCAGCGCGGTGTGCTCCGGCGAAGCCATCTGGATGAGACACAATTCCGGCCAGAAGGTCGTTTCACGGATGAATTCGGTATCGACTGTCACGAAATCGGACTGGGCGAGAGCGGATATGGCCTCTTCGAGAGCCTGTGTGGTGGTGATCAATTGCATGGTTTCCCTTTAGACAAAGCTTTGCTGCTTGTCGCGGGGCAATCAGCAAATTTCCTTTTAACAATGCCTCAATAGTGATTTTTGTCGACATGTTCTGTCAAGCTGGTCTAACAAATCCTTATCGCGCCAGTGCAAGGCTTGACAAAACCCGGCCAAAATGCGCTTTTCCGCCCGAATTTGCAGCGCATTGGCTGCACAAGATTTATAGAGTTCCAAAAGGCAGAAATCATGCACCGTTATCGCAGCCACACCTGCGCAGCCCTTCGCAAGTCGGATGTCGGGTCCAATGTTCGTCTGTCCGGCTGGGTCCATCGCGTCCGCGACCATGGCGGTATTCTTTTCATCGACCTGCGCGACCATTATGGCCTGACCCAGATCGTTGCCGATCCTGATTCGCCTGCTTTCAAGATTGCCGAAACCGTTCGTGGCGAATGGGTCATCCGGGTCGATGGTGAAGTGAAGGCCCGCGCCGACGATTCGGTGAACCCGAACCTGCCGACCGGTGATGTGGAAATCTTTGCCACTGAAATAGAGGTGCTGTCGGCGGCAAAGGAATTGCCGCTGCCGGTTTTTGGTGAGCCGGATTATCCGGAAGATATTCGTCTGAAATATCGCTTCCTCGATCTGCGCCGCGAAACGCTTCACAAGAACATCATGAGCCGCACGAAGATCATTGCCTCGATGCGTCGCCGCATGACCGATATTGGCTTCAACGAGTTCTCCACGCCGATCCTGACGGCATCTTCGCCCGAAGGCGCGCGCGACTTCCTCGTGCCGAGCCGTATTCATCCGGGCAAGTTCTATGCGCTCCCGCAGGCTCCGCAACAGTATAAGCAGCTTCTGATGGTTGCTGGCTTCGACCGTTATTTCCAGATTGCTCCCTGCTTCCGCGACGAAGACCCGCGCGCTGACCGCCTGCCAGGCGAATTCTACCAGCTTGACCTTGAAATGAGCTTCGTCACCCAGGAAGAGATCTGGGAAACGATGGAGCCGGTCATGCGCGGTATTTTCGAGGAATTCGCTGAAGGCAAGCCGGTAACGCAGCAATTCCGCCGTATTGCCTATGACGATGCGATCCGTACCTATGGCACGGACAAGCCCGACCTGCGCAACCCGATCGAAATGCAGGCCGTGACTGAGCATTTCGCCGGTTCCGGCTTCAAGGTCTTCGCCAATATGATCGCCAACGACCCTAAGGTCGAAGTCTGGGCCATTCCAGCCAAGACCGGCGGCAGCCGTGCCTTTTGCGACCGGATGAATTCCTGGGCGCAGAGCGAAGGCCAGCCGGGCCTTGGCTATATTTTCTGGCGCAAGGAAGGCGACAAGCTTGAAGGTGCAGGTCCCATTGCGAAGAATATCGGCGAAGAACGCACCGATGCCCTGCGCCGCCAGCTTGGTCTGGAAGATGGCGATGCCTGCTTCTTTGTGGCTGGCCAGCCGTCGAAATTCTACAAGTTTGCGGGTGACGCCCGTACGCGCGCCGGCGAGGAACTCAATCTCGTGGACCGCGACCGTTTTGAACTGGCGTGGATCGTCGACTTCCCCTTCTACGAATGGGACGAAGACAACAAGAAGCTCGACTTCGCGCATAATCCGTTCTCAATGCCGCAGGGCGGCATGGATGCGCTGGAAAATCAGGACCCGCTCGAAATCAAGGCTTACCAGTACGATCTCGTCTGCAACGGTTTTGAAATCGCTTCCGGTTCGATCCGTAACCAGTTGCCCGAAGTCATGGTCAAGGCATTTGAGAAGGTTGGTCTGAGCCAGCAGGACGTGGAAGAGCGCTTCGGTGGCCTCTACCGCGCATTCCAGTATGGCGCGCCGCCGCATGGCGGCATGGCAGCCGGTGTCGACCGTGTGATCATGCTGCTGGTGGGCGCGAAGAACCTGCGCGAAATTTCGCTCTTCCCGATGAACCAGCAGGCGCTCGATCTTCTCATGAGCGCGCCTTCGGATGTGTCGCCAGCGCAGTTGCGCGATCTGCATATCCGGCTGGCCCCGGTGCAAAAAAGCTGAGCATTCATTTTACGATGTAAAAAAACCCGGCGTCGCGCCGGGTTTTTTGTGCTTGGCCTTAATTATTGGCGTCAACGCTTAGTTTAAGAAGCTGAATGAGCTTGGTTGGGTCCACCGAGGCGGTGGCGACGATGGACGCGAAAGTAACCGGCTGATCTGGTGAAGCGCTGATGGTCAGCGATTTTGGGTCGGAAAAATATTTATCCGCTGCCGCTGCCAGTTGCTGCGCGAATTCCGGGCTCTTGAGCTGCGTTGCCATCAACGGCACCAGCATTTTCATTTGCATGCCAAGCGTTTGCGCATCAGAGCCCTGCTGCTTCGCATAATATTCGAGCAGTTTCTGCGTCAGCGTGTCGTCGTCGAAATGAATTGTCAGGTTCTGAAGGTTTAATTGCTGGGCGAGATTAAGAGCCGCAAGCCCGGCCGCTTCCTTGTCGGCGTCTGCCTTGTTCATCTCCTGCTGCGTTTTCTGAACGGCTTCCAGAAAGGCCAGATCATAGCCACCAATCGTGCCGGTAATGTTGATCTTGCCCAGATCTACGGCATTGATTTCAAGCTGGTCCAGCACCATATCGCCCGATTGCGGTCGCCATGTACCCTTTGAGTTGAGCGAGCCGTTGAAACTGCTCATGTTAAGAGAGGCAAGCGGATTCTTGTCCTTTGGGAACGTCGCGTCGATATTTGCGATGGACCAGGCGTAATCCATCTTTTCCGTTTTGTTGGACGTATCGAGCGTGACCTCCATATCCCTGAGCGTCCCGCCCTCCGTGCCGGGTGTCCCGAATGTGATCTCGTCGATCTTCATCCTGTCGTAAAGAACGAACTTGTCGAGCGCACTGGTGGCTGTTTCGGGCGGAATAATCACATTCCCCATTTCTATGCCCTTGAAGGAAGCCTGATCGTTTTCCCCGGTCTCGCTTGCGGGAAAATCCAGATCCGGTACGCTTACTTTTTCGATCCTGTAGCCGCCTTCATCTGTGTCCTGAACATTTTCGAGCGTAATATCGCCGACCATGGTTTCCTTGTTGGAGAGGCTCGGAAGCCTGATCTTCGTGCCTTCGAGAATAATGTCGGAACCATCGGCCTGAACATCGGCAAAGCGCAACTCACCACCTTGCTGCGCATAGAGCGCCTTGATACGTTCGGCGACAGCATTGGCATCCGCGGCCATCGCCGCGCTGCCTAAAATGAGCGATATCGCTGTACTCGTGGTGAAAAGGCGGGCTGTGCGGCTGGTAAAGTCGAAAAGCTGCATTTCTAGACTCCTGATTTTATTTCATAAACGGTTGCGCATGGAAAAGGCCGCTGGTTTCATTTGTGGCATGATTGCTCTCAAGAAAACACAGCCAAACTTTTTATAGAGGGGGAATGGCGGCATATTCGTGATGAATGTACCGGATTGGTTCTCATCGCCACTTGCTGACGAATCGCGCAATTGGTACTGAGAACCATGGGAAAAAGTTTGATTCCGCCGGGCGACGGCGAAGAACACATCGAACGGGTCGATCTCAAATCTGCCCTTGAAGAGCGCTATCTCGCTTATGCGCTCTCCACGATCATGCATCGTGCGCTGCCCGATGTGCGTGACGGGCTGAAGCCGGTGCATCGGCGCATCATGCATACGATGCGGCTTTTGCGCCTCAATCCCGATCAGAGCTATGCGAAATGCGCTCGCATCGTCGGTGATGTAATGGGTAAATTCCATCCCCATGGCGACGCCTCGATCTATGATGCGCTGGTGCGTCTGGCGCAGGATTTCGCGGTGCGCTATCCGCTGGTCGACGGGCAGGGTAATTTCGGCAATATCGATGGCGATAACGCCGCCGCGATGCGTTACACCGAAGCGCGCATGACGGAAGTCGCAACGCTGCTTCTGGAAGGCATCACCGAGAACGCCATCGATTTTCGCCCGACCTATAATGAGGAAGACGAAGAACCGATCGTGCTTCCCGGTGCGTTTCCCAACCTGCTGGCCAATGGCTCGGCAGGTATCGCGGTCGGCATGGCGACCAATATTCCGCCCCACAATGTGGCGGAGCTTTGCACCTCTGCGCTTTATTTGATCAACCATCCCGATGCACCGGTCGAGGAACTCATTACCTCGCCGGAGCAATGGGAGGAACTCAAGCGCGAAGCGCAAAGCGATCCCGTCGCCCTGTTGAAAACCAAGGTCCGCGGCCCTGATTTTCCCACTGGCGGCGTCCTCGTCGAGGACCATAGCCACATTGTCGAGGCTTACCGCACTGGGCGCGGCTCGTTCCGGGTGCGCGCCCGCTGGCACAAGGAAGAAGGCAATCGCGGCACATGGGTGATCGTTGTCACCGAAATTCCCTATCAGGTGCAGAAATCGCGTCTGATCGAGAAGATCGCGGAATTGCTTCTGGCCAGGAAACTGCCGCTTCTCGATGACATTCGCGATGAATCGGCGGAAGATATCCGCATCGTTCTTGAACCCAAGAATCGTAGTGTTGACCCGGAGTTGCTTATGGAATCGCTTTTCAAGCTGACCGAGCTTGAAAGTCGCGTTTCGCTCAACATGAATGTGCTCTCGCATGGCAAGGTGCCGAACGTGCTTTCGCTGGGCGGCGTGTTGCGCGAATGGCTGGAACACCGCAAGGAAGTTCTGGTTCGCCGCGCCGAGTTCCGGCTGGCCGAAATCGAGAAAAGGCTGGAAATCCTCGGTGGTTTCCTCAAAGCCTATCTCAATCTTGATGAGGTCATCCGCATTATCCGCCAGGAAGATGAGCCCAAGCAGGAACTCATACGGACATTCGAGCTGAACGACGTTCAGGCCGAGGCCATTCTCAATATGCGCCTGCGCTCCCTGCGCAAGCTTGAAGAATTTGAAATTCGCAAGGAATTCGATGGGCTGACCGCAGAGAAAACCGATCTGGAGGCGCTGCTTGCTTCCGGCACGCGCCAGTGGAAAAAGATCAGCGCAGAGATCAAGACTGTGCGCGAAAAGTTTGGCCCTGAAAGCGTGCTTGGCAAGCGCCGCACCACATTCGGGCATGCATCGAGCCGTGACCTTGAGGAAATTCATCAGGCGATGATCGAGCGTGAGTCCGTGACCATCGTCGTGTCCGAAAAGGGCTGGCTGCGCGCGATGAAGGGCCATCTGGCCGATTTCTCGACATTGTCCTTCAAGGAAGGTGACAAGCTCAAGCTTGCCTTCCACGCCGAGACGACCGACAAGCTGCTATTTATCACCACAGGCGGCAAGTTCTTCACTATTGGCGCGAATACGCTGCCGGGCGGGCGCGGTCACGGCGAACCGATCCGTATCCTGGTCGATATGGAAAACGACCAGGATATTCTGATGGCTTTCGTGCATGATCCGGCAGCCAGACTGTTGCTCGTCTCACATGAGGGCAATGGCTTCATCGTCGCGGAAAGCGAGGCAGTCGCCAATACCCGCAAGGGCAAGCAGGTGATGAATGTAAAAGCGCCCGACGAAGCCAAGCTTTGCTTGCGTGTGTCGGGCGATCATGTAGCGGTCGTTGGCGAAAACCGCAAAATGCTCATCTTCCCGCTTTCTGAAATTCCGGAAATGACGCGCGGCAAAGGCGTGCGCCTGCAAAAATACAAGGATGGCGGCGTATCCGACATTCGTACTTTTGCGATTGCCGAGGGTCTGACATGGCAGGATTCAGCCGTGCGGACTTTCACGCGCAACAAGGACGAGCTTCTCGAATGGATAGCTGCACGCGCATCTGCTGGCCGTGCGGTGCCGAAAGGTTTCCCGCGTTCGGGCAAGTTCTGACAAGAGGCTGTCAGCCCTCAAAACGATGCCAGCCGCGCGGGCCTAGATGTTCCTGCGGCTTGAAGCGGGTTTTATATTGCATCTTGCGCGAGCCTTCGACCCAATAGCCCAGATAGACATGCGGCAGACCGGCGGCATGGGCGCGTTGAATGTGGTCAAGGATCATGAAGGTGCCCAGCGAGCGCTCTTCCATTTGTGGTGAGAAGAACGAATAGACCATGGAAAGGCCATCGGCCATCACATCGGTCAGCGCGACGGCGATCAGTTCTCCATCGCCCTTGGGGTCGATAAAACTGTCCGGTCCGCGTCTGCGATATTCGATGATCTGCGTATTTACATGGGTGTCCTCGACCATCATTGCATAGTCAAGCACGGTCATGTCGGACATGCCGCCCGAGTGATGCCGGGCATCGAGATAATCGCGAAACAGCGCATATTGCTCTGTGCTGGGCTGTGTTTTGTGAACGCGGCCGATCAGGTCGCGATTGTGATTCGAGACCCGGCGCATGGTCCGGTTCATCGAGAATTCGTCGGCGAGGATACGAACCGAAACACACGCGCGGCATGTCTCGCAGGCTGGGCGATAGGCAATATTCTGGGAGCGGCGGAAACCGCCCTGTGTCAGCAGATCATTGATCTCGGTCGCTTTGTCGCCGACCAGATGCGTAAAAACCTTGCGTTCCATCTGGCCGTCCAGATACGGACAGGGCGACGGGGCCGTCAGAAAGAACTGCGGAGATTGTTGCGGCTGATGGGTCATTCAATATCCACGAAACGGCAATACCCGAACCATCACGATACCCCATCAGAATCGGTCTGGCAGCGCGAAACGTCAATAGGTAATTTGCCTGCCAACCCTGAAACCGGGGCGAAAGCGTCGTTTAGGCGGTGTGCCTGTCTATTTAGCGGTCTGAACGGATGACCGCAGTGCCAAGTAGCAGGTCATGGACCGTGCGCTTGCGGTCGAGAACTAGTGTCGCCAGTAGAATCAATGGCGTCAATATGGCATTGAGAGCCCAGAACAGCACCGAATGGACGATGGCGAGCATCGGGGCCACCATGCCGCCTTCAAGCTTGATGAGCTTGAGATTCATCATCTGCATGCCCTTCGTGGCCTGTCTCGGACCGCCCATTGTGCGCGCTACATAGAGCAATGCAACGACGGGGAACATGATGGCATAGAGCATCCAGCCTATCCCCAGTGTGAGGACGCCGAAAAGGGCGATCAGGATCGCCACCGGAATGCAGAGAAGAAAAACGATCAGGTAATCGATCAGAAAAGCCATGATACGACGCGTACGCACGCCTTCAAAAAACGCGCGGCTCTCGTAACGTGGCGTCATGATTTCACCGTGCAGAATATGGTCGGACATGGTTCCTTCCAGTCATTCAAAAAGAAGCGTCCGGGAAATACATGTTCCGTCCGCTGCTCCGCACCGCGCAGAACAAGCCCAAAGTGGTGACAAAAACCGGCCATTTCAAGGAAATACTGATTTCAGGTAGCTTCCTCGCGCAATCAGTCATGTTTTTTGAGCTTTTTGGCGGCATCCAGTGCAAAATAGGTCAAAATGCCGTCGCAGCCTGCCCGTTTGAAAGAAGACAGGCTTTCCATCATGACCTTTTCTTCATCGATCCAGCCATTGAGGCCCGCCGACTTGATCATCGAATATTCGCCCGATACCTGATAGGCATAGGTAGGCAGGCGGAACGTGGTCTTCAGCCGGTGGATGATATCGAGATAGGGCATGCCGGGCTTGACCATCAGCATGTCCGCGCCTTCGATCACGTCCTGTTCGGCTTCGCGCACCGCTTCATCTGAATTGGCCGGATCGATATAATAGGTCTTCTTGTCACCCTTCAATACGCCCAGCGTGCCGATGGCATCGCGATAGGGGCCGTAAAAGGCCGAGGCGAACTTGGTGGCATAGGACATGATCGCGACATGATTGAAGCCGTTTTCATCCAGCGCCTGCCGGATAGCGCCGATGCGCCCGTCCATCATGTCCGAGGGTGCGATGATATCCGCGCCCGCTTCCGCCTGTGAAAGCGCGCCGCGCACGACCATGGCGACGGATTCATCGTTGACGATCTCGCCATCGCGCAAAATGCCGTCATGACCATGAGTGGTGAATGGATCGAGTGCTGCATCGGTGATGATGCCGATTTCCGGGACCTCTTTCTTGATGGCGCGTACGACCCGATTGATGAGATTGTCGGGACTGAACACGAAGGAGCCATCTTCGGTCTTCACTTCGGCTCTCTCGCGCGGGAAGGGGGCGATGGCTGGAATGCCGAGCTTCGCCGCTTTTTCCGCCAGACGCACCGCCATGTCGACGGAATGACGTTCGACACCGGGCATCGCTTCGACGGGTTCGCTCATGCCTTCTCCGTAGGTGACGAAAAATGGCAGGATCAGATCGTCGACGGTCAGGCGCGTTTCCTGCACCAGCCTGCGTGACCATTCGGCCTTGCGCATACGGCGCAGGCGTCTACTGCCGGTCACATCATCGATATGGCCGGTGATATTGGAGGGCGACAATTTGGACAGACGATCGTTCATAAAAACTTCCCGACAAAGAAAGCTTGAGAATCTACAGGTTCGAAAGCTTGTTATCAGATAGGGATGGTTTATCACGGTAAAAGTGGTGAAACCAAGCGCATTGGCCTGTGCAGGATTGACGCGGTGGCCTTCACTTTCTACCCATTTCATAAAACGGGAGAGCAGAATGCAGATCGATTTTGGCGGCGGCAGCGAAATCAGCTTCGAACGCAAGGGTAAGGCGGGCCTTGTCAGGCTTACGCGCCCGTCAGCGCTCAATGCCCTTACGCATGATATGATTCTGGCCCTCCACCGGGCGCTCGATACCTGGGAAATCGATCCGGCAGTTGCCTGCATGATTCTCGAAGGCGATGGCCGCGCCTTCTGCGCTGGCGGTGATGTAGTAGCGGCATATAGGGCGGGGCGGGACGGTGCGCCTGCTTATGATTTTTTCCGCGATGAATATCGGCTCAATGCGCGCATAGGGCGCTTTTCCAAGCCCTACATTTCGTTGCTCAATGGCATCGTCATGGGCGGTGGTGCGGGGATTTCCATGCATGGCTCGCACCGCATCGTGACGGAGAATACGCTGTTTGCGATGCCTGAAACCGGTATCGGCTTCTTCCCCGATGTTGGCGGCAGTGCCTTTCTGCCGCATCTGCATGATAATTTCGGCTATTATCTGGCGTTGACCGGAAACCGCATCCGTTGGGGAGATTGCCTGCAAAGCGGCATCGCGACCCACGCGGTCGCAGCCGACGACTTCGAAGACATGCGCGATGACCTGATCGCCACGGCGAATATCGATGCTATACCGGCCCGCAGCCAGCATCCGGATTTTGAAACGCCGCCCGAAACCCGGCAGGTGATCGCGGAATGTTTTTCGCACGCCACGCTGGAGGAATGTTTTGCCGCGCTCCAGCGTCTTGCCGACAATGGCAGCAAACCGGCGATCGATATCCTGACTGTCCTCGCCGCCCGTTCACCGACAAGTCTTGCCGTGACTTTCCGCCAGATCGCCGAGGGACGACTTCTTGGACTCGACGATTGCATGCGAATGGAATACCGCATCGCGTCGCGTATGATCGAGGGGCACGATTTTTACGAAGGGGTGCGTGCTGTACTTATCGATAAGGATGGCGCTCCGATCTGGCAGCCCGCCTCGTTAGACGAGGTAAAGCCGCAAGTAATCAATGCCTATTTTGCAAATCTGGGCGAGAGGGAACTGAGCTTTTGATGCGCCAGGACGAATTGCACCAGCACGTACAACCGAGCGGCACGGAATGGTCCTTTGTGTGGTTCATCAGGGTGATTGCGCTGGTAGCGTTGGCCAGCGGTGTCTATTACTGGATAAGGCTGATCGGTATTAATCCGGGCATTTTGTGGCGCTTCGATCTGATGCCATGGCAGTGGCAGACGGCGATTGTCGCGCTTGCGGTGCTTATGCCGGTTGCAGCGACCGGCCTGTGGATGCGCGCGCCATGGGGACCGGTGCTGTGGTTCGTGGCGGCAATCGGCGAGATCGCCATCTATTCGGCATTCTCGCGCTACTTCGAGTATAAGCCGATTACGGTCGCATTTAATGCGGTCTGCATCCTTGTCTATATCATTTTCCAGGTTTTGCTTTTCCTTCAAAAAAGACGCCAGTCGCGGGCAGGACTGGCGTCCTGAACCGCTGGCAAGCTCTATAGGGGTAAGCAAATATTAAGCTTGAAGCAGAAACTTCCGTGGTAAGTTACTGTTAAGTCTGACTTTTAAGCCCAATTTTATGCATCTCGCCTAAAGTCCTCTCAGAGCGGTGAGAAAATACACCGCTTGAACAGGCAAAGAGAGTGGCTTCACGCAAGGCTGCTCCGGCAGAGAGGCAGAAAATGAACCATGCACAGTATAGGGCGGCTGCGGCCGCCCCGCTCCGCAACCCGGAAGCGGCACTTCGCACCCTTTATCTGGAAGCCTTGCAACTGGTGGAGCGCCTGCACCGTCGTCTGCTTGATGTTATCAAGGACGAATTCGACCGCAGCGGCCAGAGCGATATCAACGCCACGCAGGCTCTTCTCCTGTTCAATATCGGCAATTCCGAACTGACGGCAGGCGAATTGCGCTCACGCGGCTATTATCTCGGCTCCAACGTTTCCTATAATCTCAAGAAACTGGTCGAGACGGGCTTCATCCATCATCAGCGTTCGCAGGCCGATCGCCGATCGGTGCGTATAAGCCTCACCGAAAAGGGCAACGAGATCGCCGATCAGGTCGCGGCCCTTTATCAGCGCCATATCGCCTCGATTGAGCAGGTCGGTGGCATTCAGGTCGAGGAATTTTCGGCGATGAACCGCTCGCTGCAACGCCTCGACCGCTTCTGGAACGACACGATTGCCTATCGTCTTTGACCGGCAGACCTTGTTGCAGAACGGTCACAATCGGTCCCTTTCATAGGGCATCGTAGGAAATTGCGTAATGTCAGGGCTGCGCCTCCCTTGAAAAGGGGGGCGGCGACATGAATAAGCCATAAAACCCCGCATAAGAAATTTAGACAGCGCATCTTCCATATATTGCCTCTGCGCAATCTCCTTACTTTTGGGATCGGGAAAAATGGCCAGAAACGACAAGAATACCGCCGCCTTCAGCGTGGACCGCCGCAGCTTTCTGCGCGGCGCCGCAACAGCCGGTCTTTCTGTGGCGGCTTCGGCTCTTGCTTCTTCGGCTTTCGCCCAGCAGCAGGCATTGACGGACATTCTTGCCGCGCCGCGCCGTGGCAACTGGGCAGACCAGTTCGATGCCCGCGCCACCGGTGCTCAGACGGTTGCGACCTACCAGCCGGTTCTAAGCCAGCAGACGGTTGCAAGCCTCCAGACGTCCATCGCGCAATATACAGATATAGCCGGACGTGGCGGCTGGCCTGCGGTTCCCGGCAATGCCAAGCTCCGGCTCGGCGTGAACGACCCATCGGTCCAGGTGTTGCGCCAGCGGCTGATCGTTTCCGGCGACCTTCCCCGTGAAGCGGGCGGGTCGAGCGCCTTCGATACTTATGTCGATGCAGCAGTCAAGCGCTTTCAGGCACGCCACGGCCTGCCTGCGGATGGTGTGATGGGGCAATTCACCTATGCCGCGATGAATGTGAATGCCAATACGCGCCTTGGCCAATTGCATACCAATTTACAGCGTCTGTCTCAGATTGCGGGTACAACCCAGTCCGAACAGCGTTTTGTAATGGTCAATATTCCCGCTGCTCGTATCGAGGCGGTAGAGGGCGGCAATGTCGCGCAGCGCCATACGGCTGTGGTCGGCAAGATCGACCGCCAGACGCCGATCCTCAACTCGAAGATTCACGAAGTCATACTCAATCCTTACTGGACAGCGCCCAAGTCGATCATCCAGAAGGATATTATTCCGCTGATGCGCAAAGACCCGCAATATCTGACGAGAAACAAGATTCGCCTCTATAACCAGCAGGGGCAGGAAGTTGCGCCGGAAAGCGTGGACTGGAATACGGACGATGCAGTGAGGCTGATGTTCCGGCAGGACCCCGGCAAAATCAATGCCATGTCCTCGACCAAGATCAACTTCCATAACCAGCATGCTGTCTACATGCATGACACGCCACAGCAGAGCTATTTCAACAAACTCATGCGCTTCGATTCATCAGGCTGCGTGCGTGTTCAGAATGTGCGCGACCTCGATGTCTGGTTATTAAAGAACACGCCGGGTTGGGATCGCCAGAATATTGAGAATATGATCAAGTCGGGTACGAACACGCCCATTCAGGTGGCTGATCCGGTGCCATTGCACTTCGTTTATATTTCCGCCTGGGCCACGGGAGACGGTGTCGTGCAATTCCGCGACGATATCTACAAGATGGACGGCGCGACCGAACTGGCGCTCGGTACCGATACCTGATTTGCCGCCGTTTGGCTGGCGGCAGTCACGCTATGCCGCATTTTGGTATATACTTTTCGCTTGGCGGCCATTGGCCTTGACCCGCGAAGTGTGATAATGCGCCTCGACCATATAGCTTTGACCGGCTAACCGGAGGGTGTGAACATGTCGCAAGCCAATGCCGCTACGAATTCAGTTTCGGATGCTTTCTTCAATGCAAGCCTTGAGGAAATCGATGCTGATATTTTCGGCGCTATCCGCAACGAACTTGGACGCCAACGCCATGAAATCGAGCTGATTGCCTCAGAGAACATTGTTTCTCGCGCAGTGCTTGAGGCGCAGGGCTCCATTCTGACCAACAAATATGCGGAAGGCTATCCCGGCAAGCGCTATTACGGCGGGTGCCAGTTTGTCGACGTGGTCGAGGAGCTGGCGATTGAGCGCGCCAAGAAGCTTTTCGACGCCCAGTTCGTCAACGTTCAGCCGAATTCCGGCAGCCAGATGAATCAGGCCGTATTCCTCGCACTTTTGCAGCCCGGCGACACCTTTATGGGACTTGATCTCAATTCCGGCGGCCACCTGACGCACGGCTCTCCCGTCAATATGTCGGGCAAGTGGTTCAATGTCGTATCTTACGGTGTGCGCGAAGACGATCATCTCATTGATATGGATGAGGTTGCGCGTCTTGCCCGAGAAAACAAGCCCAAGCTGATTCTGGCAGGCGGTACGGCCTATTCGCGCATCTGGGATTGGAAGCGCTTCCGCGAAATCGCGGATGAAGTGGGCGCCTATCTCATGGTCGATATGGCACATATTGCCGGCCTTGTGGCTGGCGGCGTGCATCCTTCGCCGGTTCCTCATGCGCATGTCTGCACCACGACGACTCACAAGTCACTGCGTGGCCCGCGTGGCGGCATGATCCTCACCAAGGATGCGGACATCGCCAAGAAGATCAATTCGGCGGTCTTTCCCGGTTTGCAGGGCGGTCCGCTGATGCATGTCATCGCCGGTAAGGCCGTCGCCTTTGCCGAAGCTTTGAAGCCGGAATTCAAGCTTTATGCCAAAAATGTCGTCGACAATGCGCGCGCTCTTTCCGAAGAGCTGAAGTCGCATGGCCTCGATATCGTTTCAGGTGGCACCGACAACCACCTGATGCTGGTAGACCTGCGTCCGAAGAATGCGACCGGCAAGCGCGCGGAGACGGCACTTGGCCGCGCCAACATCACTTGCAACAAGAACGGCATTCCTTTCGATCCTGAAAAGCCTTTTGTCACCTCCGGCATCCGCCTTGGTACGCCTGCTGGCACGACACGCGGCTTTGGCGTGGCTGAATTCAAGGAAATCGGCTCGCTGATCGCAGAGGTTCTCGATGGCCTCAAGGTTGCCAATTCCGACGAAGGCAATGCAGTTGTCGAGCAGGCGGTAAAGGAAAAGGTCATCGCGCTGACTGGCCGTTTCCCGATGTATGGCTATCAGGGATAGGCCTGGTTGTGATTATGGACTTGGCCCCACTCAACCCTGTTGAGTGGGGCTTTTTCGTTATCGCCTTTATTAGGGCCGATCATGCAGATGCGCTATGATCTGCGAGAATCAGTTATCGCAGGTCTCGCTCTTGCGTTTCAGGGAGTTGCGACACCACATAAGGTTGCGCTGCAAATATTCGAGTTGAAAGAGTTCCATGCGTTGTCCCTATTGCCAGTCTGAAGATACGCAGGTGAAGGATTCCCGTCCGGCGGAAGATGGCGCGGTCATTCGCAGGCGCCGTGTCTGTTCGGTTTGCGGCGGTCGTTTCACCACTTTTGAGCGGGTGCAGCTTCGCGATATCATGGTCGTCAAGAAGAGCGGTCGGCGCGTGCCTTTCGACCGCGACAAGCTCACCCGATCCATTGATGTTGCGCTGCGCAAGCGCGATGCGGACGCTGAACGCGTCGAGCGCGCTATTTCGGGCATTGTGCGCCAGTTGGAGAGTTCGGGCGAACCAGAAGTGACGTCCGACGAAATCGGTCGTCTGGCCATGGATGCGCTCAAAGGCATTGATGACATCGCCTATATCCGCTTTGCTTCGGTCTATCGTAATTTCAGCAAAGCCCTTGATTTTCATAATGTCATTGATGAACTGACTGTGAGTGAGGTCGGGGACGACCTGGACGAGTGAGAATGAGCGGTTTGGAATTTCCGCAAATAGAACCAACATCGGATGACCGCCGCTATATGGAGGCGGTGATCCGTTATGCCCGCACGAATAAGGGCTTGACCGGAACCAATCCTTCCGTGGGGACAATTATCGTCAAGGACGGTATCATCGTCGGGCGCGGCGTCACCGCGATAGGCGGCAGACCGCATGCCGAGCCGCAGGCGCTGGTGGAGGCGGGTGACGCCGCGTTCGGAGCCACGGCCTATGTCTCGCTGGAACCTTGCGCGCATCATGGCCGCACACCGCCCTGTGCAGAAGCGCTGGTGCGGGCAGGGGTTGCGCGTGTATTCGTCGCCGCGACCGACCCTGATGAGCGGGTGAGCGGAAAAGGCTTCGTCATACTGCGCGAGGCGGGTATTGAGGTCATACCCGGCCTGCTTTCGGCGCTAGCTGCGGATGATCTTGCCGGTTATCTGAATCGATCTACGAAAAAACGCCCCGAAGTGATTCTAAAACTTGCACTTTCCGCCGATGGCATGATTGGCAAAAAGGGCGAGGGACAGGTTGCGATTACCGGCTCCATATCACGTTCGCAGTCGCATCTGCTGCGGGCGCAAAGCGACATTATCCTGATCGGCATCGAAACTGCGCTGGCCGATGACCCGCTGCTCGACTGCCGTCTGCCGGGGCTGGAACAACGCTCGCCGGTCCGTGTCGTTCTCGATAGCGCCCTACGGCTACCGCTTGCCTCAAAACTTGTGCAGACGGTGCAAGCAGCCCCGCTTTGGCTGGCCTGTCTGGAGGGGGCGGCGGAGGAACGGCGTGACGAAATGCAGGCGGCGGGTTGCCGGTTGCTTGCTGCGGAAAGCGATCATGGCAGGATTGCCCTGCCGGAACTGATGGATGATCTTGCTGCGCAGGGCATTTCGTCAGTGCTGGTCGAGGGTGGGGCTGGAGTTGCGAAGAGCTTCTTGAACGAAAAGCTGGTCGACCGTCTCGTTATTTTCCGCTCGCCAATGCGGATCGGAGAAACTGGGCTTGCTGTAGCCGGACTTGAAACCCATATCGCAGAAGAATTCGCATTGTTGCGTGAAGCGCATTACGGCGATGACGCCTGTTCCGAATATGTAAGGAAGACTTGATGTTTACAGGGATTGTTACCGACATTGGCAAGATCGACCGCATCAAGCCATTGAATGAAGGTGTACTGTTGCGCATCGAAACCACCTACGATCCTGAAACCATTGATCTAGGTGCCTCGATTGCCTGTTCCGGCGTCTGCCTTACAGTCGTTGCCCTGCCGGAGAAAGGCACGAATGCACGCTGGTTTGAGGTCGAGGCGTGGGAAGAAGCTTTACGTCTGACTACGATTTCCAACTGGCAGAACGGGACGCGGATCAATCTCGAACGTTCTCTCAAGCTGGGCGATGAAATGGGCGGCCATCTGGTTTCCGGCCATGTCGACGGACAGGCGGAGATCGTCGAACGCAAGGACGAGGGCGATGCCGTGCGGTTTACCTTGCGCGCGCCGCAGGAACTTGCACCATTCATTGCGCAGAAAGGTTCGGTCGCGCTGGATGGCACGTCATTGACTGTCAACGGCGTAAACGGCAATGAATTTGACGTTCTGCTTATCCGCCATTCGCTGGAGGTGACCACCTGGGGCGACCGTAAGGCGGGCGATAAAGTCAATATTGAGATCGATCAGCTGGCACGTTACGCGGCAAGGCTTGCGCAATACCGGAAATAGGCTTAGAGCCTACAGTCCCTAAGCGTATTTTCTATTTTAGCGTTGACCGCTATTTGCGGTCCGCGAAATCTGTCATGGAGTCTCTCATGTCGAAACACGAGCCGCATTTGCTCATTATTGAAGCGCGTTTTTACGACGGTTTGGCTGACGCACTTCTGGACGGCGCAAAGGCTGCTCTCGATGCTGCAGACGCGACCTATGATATCGTGACGGTTCCGGGCGCGCTGGAGGTTCCGGCGGTTATTTCATTCGCGCTGGATGGCGCTGAGAATGGTGGCACGGATTATGACGGTTTTGTCGCGCTTGGCACCGTTATTCGTGGTGAAACCTACCATTTCGACATTGTTTCCAATGAATCCTGCCGTGCGCTGACCGATCTTGCCGTCGAAGAAAGCCTCGCTATCGGCAATGGCATCCTCACCGTCGAAAATGAGGAACAGGCTTGGGTACGCGCTCGCCGCGAGGATAGCGACAAGGGCGGTTTTGCAGCTCGCGCAGCGCTGACCATGATTGATCTGCGCAAGAAATTCGGAGCCTGATAATATGAGTTCGTCTTCAGAAGGCCGCTCCACGCCCAATGCTCCTCGCACTGCAAACAAGCGTGGCGTTGCCCGTCTGGCCGCGGTGCAGGCGCTTTACCAGATGGACGTCGCGGGCACGGGCGTCATGGAAGTGGTGGCCGAGTATGAAGCTCATCGGCTTGGCAAGGAAGTGGATGGCACGCAATTTCTCGACGCTGATCCGCAATGGTTCCGCGCCATTGTCGCGGGCGTGGTGGATAGCCAGCTCACGCTCGACCCGATGATCCATCTGGCGCTGACCGAAGACTGGCCGCTGTCGCGCCTAGATTCGACACTGCGCGCCATCCTGCGTGCGGGTACGTGGGAATTGAAAACGCGTAAAGACGTGCCGACGGCGGTGATTGTTTCGGAATATGTTGATATCGCCAAGGCATTCTACACGGAAGAAGAGCCCAAACTGGTCAATGCCGTGCTGGATCGCCTTGCCTTTGAAATTCGTGGCGAAAGCCGTGGCGCCAAGCCGCGCAACAGGCATTGATTGCTCACATCATGAAATCCAAAGGGCTGCGAGAGATCGCGGCCCTTTTATTTTGCGGTTCTTTTATGCGGACCCCCTCTATTATGCTGGCAAAGAACAGCTTGACCTTTGTCAAAGCGTTCCGCATCTTGAGCGCGCGGCATAGAGAATGCTGAAATACAGGAAAACTCGCCAATGTCTTGATTTCCGGCGAATGTTTCCAGAACAAGAATAGACCGACGAAGCCCGGTCAAGGCGATTGGCTTCAGGCACTTCCATGCCGCTAATTCTGGTCCGGGGAGGGGTTTTCGGGCCTTTCAAGCGCTATGCGTGCTGGCAATCGCGTTGCGGTCTGCTGGTGGCTGGCGCAAGCTCAATGGGAGTTCGCCTTAATGAAAACTGGAATGGCAGTTCTTCTTCTCGTCATTGCCTGCGGTCTGCTTTCTGTCCTTTACGCCATCTGGGCGACCCGCTCGGTCCTCGCGGCCGATCAGGGGACGCAGCGTATGCAGGAAATCGCCAGCGCTATCCGTGAAGGCGCGTCAGCCTATCTCACACGACAATATTCCACGATCGCCATTGTCGGCATCGTCGTGTTTCTGGCAGTCTGGTATCTGCTGTCGATCACGGCTGCAATCGGGTTTCTGATCGGCGCAGTCCTATCCGGCCTGACAGGCTTTATCGGCATGCACGTCTCGGTGCGCGCCAATGTGCGCACAGCGCAGGCTGCGACACTCAGCCTGGCAGGAGGGCTTGAACTGGCCTTCAGGTCCGGTGCGATCACCGGCATGCTTGTGGCGGGTCTCGCTCTGCTTGGCGTATCCGTCTATTATCTGGTGCTCACTGTCTGGTTCGGCTACGCGCCGTCTGACCGCACGGTGATTGATGCGCTGGTTGCGCTCGGGTTTGGCGCTTCGCTCATTTCCATTTTTGCCCGGCTGGGTGGCGGCATTTTCACCAAAGGCGCGGATGTCGGCGGCGATCTGGTCGGCAAGGTCGAGGCAGGCATTCCGGAAGATGATCCGCGCAATCCGGCAACTATTGCCGATAATGTCGGTGACAATGTCGGCGACTGTGCGGGCATGGCGGCGGATCTGTTCGAGACTTATGCAGTCACTGTGGTCGCCACAATGGTTCTGGCTGCGATCTTCTTCAACGGATCGGATGTGCTTTCCAGCGTCATGCTCTATCCGCTGACCATTTGCGCAGCCTGCGTCATCACGTCGATTGCGGGCACGTTCTTCGTGAAGCTGGGCGTCAATGGCTCGATCATGGGCGCGCTTTACAAGGGACTGATTGCAACCGGTGTTCTGTCTATCGCGGGTCTTGCCATCGCCAATACACTGACCATTGGTTGGGGAGAGATCGGCACTGTCGCGGGAATGCTGATCACCGGGACCAATCTTTTCATCTGTGGAATAATCGGTCTGATCGTCACCGGATTGATCGTGGTGATTACCGAATATTACACCGGCACTAACAAGCGCCCGGTCAATTCCATCGCGCAGGCTTCGGTGACGGGACATGGCACCAATGTCATTCAGGGACTGGCGGTATCGCTCGAATCGACGGCTCTGCCTGCCATTGTCATCATTGGCGGTATCATTGGCACCTATCAGCTTGCGGGTCTGTTTGGCACGGCAATTGCTGTCACCGCCATGCTGGGCATCGCCGGCATGATTGTAGCGCTCGACGCCTTCGGTCCGGTTACGGACAATGCAGGCGGCATTGCCGAAATGGCCGGGCTCGATCCGGAAGTGCGCAAGGCGACCGATGCGCTGGATGCGGTGGGCAATACGACCAAGGCCGTTACCAAGGGCTATGCGATTGGTTCGGCGGGACTGGGCGCTCTGGTCCTGTTTGCGGCCTATTCCAACGATTTGGCCTATTTTGCAGCCAACGGCCAGACCTATCCCTATTTTGCTGATATGGGACCGGTTTCGTTTGAACTGTCCAATCCCTATGTGGTTGCGGGTCTGATTTTTGGCGGCCTGATCCCCTATCTTTTCGGCGGCATGGCTATGACCGCTGTGGGGCGCGCGGGCGGAGCCGTAGTGCAGGAAGTGCGGCGGCAGTTTCGCGAAAAGCCGGGCATAATGGCCGGAACGGAACGCCCCGATTACGCGCGTGCGGTCGATCTTCTGACCAAGGCGGCCATTCGCGAGATGATTATCCCCTCGCTTTTGCCGGTACTGGCGCCGCTTGTTGTCTATTTCGGCGTGCTACTGCTTTCCGGCTCAAAAGCTGCGGCTTTCGCAGCACTTGGCGCTTCGCTTCTTGGCGTCATCGTCAACGGGTTGTTCGTGGCCATTTCCATGACGTCGGGCGGCGGCGCATGGGATAATGCCAAGAAGAGTTTCGAGGACGGTTTTACTGACACTGACGGCGTGAAGCATTTGAAGGGATCGGACGCGCACAAGGCTTCCGTGACCGGCGATACCGTAGGCGATCCCTACAAGGATACTGCTGGTCCTGCTGTCAACCCGGCAATCAAGATCACAAATATCGTGGCCCTTCTGCTGCTGGCTGTGCTCGCACACATGGCTTGACACAAGTTCAGCCCGAAATAAAAAAGCCCGCCATTTTGGCGGGCTTTTGTCAAATATGTAGTTAGGCTCCCTGTTTGATCAGCCGCCTGTTCCCGGTAACGAGGTCGGGGTCTTGGAAGCACCCTGAATGACTTGGCCCAGGAAGGTCTGGTCCTTGCCGCCTGTCGGCGTGGTGCGCGATACGAAATCGAACAGCTTGCCGTCTTTCAGGCCGTAATTGGCGATATTCTCGACTTGACCGTCCTTGTTGAAATAAATGGCGAGGATATGCCGGTCGATAATCTTCGGTTTCATGAACTGCATGGCGCGGTAACGCTTCTGCGAAATGTAATAAAACACTTCATTATCGAAGGTTGCCGTGGTGGATGGTGTGCCGAGCGACAGAAGCACTTGCTCGCGGCTGGAGCCGACCGGTACCGAATCCAATGCTTCCTGATCGAGCACATAACCCTCTGTAATCGTTTCCGACGGATTTAGCGTGGATACGGTGTTGCATCCGGCAAGAGCCGCCAAAAAGAGAATTGCCGTGCCGGCGAGAAGAGCACGCTGCTTCGGCGCGCTTGGGAAAATTCGCTGCAACAAAGACCTCTCCATACATTCTATAATCAGCGCGGCACTTTCGCCGTCCGGAGAACTTCGGTAAACCACCTTGCTTCTGGATGCAACAATTACGGTCGTATGGGAATGATTCTTCAACTTTTTCGCCGCAAGTCAAAAACAAATGAGATTATCATACTTCGCGTTTACGAAACGATCGTGGCAGCGGCGCGGCAGAAGCGTTTTTATGCACAATTTCAAGTACCCGATACGCCGCTTGGCCGCTATGAAATGCTATCCGTGCATATTTTCCTCACATTGCATCGAATGAAGGGCAAAAATTCCGCCCTCATGATGCTGGCGCAGGAAGTGGCGGACGAATTCTTCAAGGATGTGGATCATTCGCTGCGAGAATTGGGAATCGGCGATCAAGGCGTGCCGAAGCGTATGAAGAAACTGGCCCGTATGTTCTACGGCCGTGTCAATTCCTACGGCGAAGCGCTTGATGCCGGTGATGTTGAAGCGCTTGCCGCCGCCCTGACACGAAATATTCGCCCGGATCTCGAAATATGGCCGCAGGCCCACTATCTGGGAGCATATATGTTTGCCTGCCGCGACCGACTGGCGCAACTCGGAGACGATGTTCTGGCGGCAGGCGGCATATCCTTTATCGATGCGGATGAAATATCTGGCGATAGTGTAAAAGAGGCAGACAGTCATGACGGATAAACCGGCGCTGACCTATCCCGTTCCGGTTCTCAACCTTCCCCAGAAGGGCCTGACGGTGAATATTGGAACCAGCGAGAAGGAAAGAGCGGCATTGGCGGCGGAGCACGGGCTGGAGGCCGTAAATTCGTTCGATGCCGAACTTCTTCTTACACGCTGGAAGAAGAATGGCATACGCCTGCGTGGCCATATCAACGCGCAAATCGTGCAGTCCTGCGTTGTGACGCTGGAGCCGGTCGGCAGCAAAATCGCAGAGGAAATCGACGCAGTTTTCGTGCCGGAAAATTCGCGGCTGGCTCGTATTCAGCTCGATGAAAGCGGCGAATTGCTGCTTGATGCCGAAGATGCGGACATTCCCGAAACTTTCACGGGGGATAAAATCGACCTAGGTGCGATCGTGGAAGAGTTTTTCGAACTGGCTATAGACCCTTATCCGCGCACGCTGGGGCTTGCCCCTGAAACGGAACCGATGGTTTACGGCGGCGGCGAGGAGGAGGAGAACAAGCCTGATTCGCCTTTTGCCAAGCTATCAGAATGGCGCAATAAGCCGTGATTTACCGGGGCTTGAGAGAATCTTGTTGTGCGCGTCCGGAAAAACACTATTTTCGCGCCAAACTCCTCTGTTTTCCAAGACGGGATCGGGGAACAAGAATCGCACAGGAATAATCAATAGTGATTAAAGTTTCGATTGACGCCATGGGCGGTGATTTTGGCCCTGAAGTGGTCATCCCCGGCGCGGCGAAGGCGCTTGAGCGCCATCCTGACATACGCTTTATTTTCTTCGGGTTGGTCGGCCAGGTCGAACCCGTCTTGGCGCGTTATCCCAAGCTTCAGGCGGCTTCCGAATTCCGCGCCAGCGAAATCGCCGTCGGCATGGACGACAAGCCCAGCCAGGCGCTGCGGGCCGGGCGCGGCAAATCATCCATGTGGCAGGCCATCGAGGCGGTCAAGACCGGCGATACGCATGTCTGCGTGTCAGCGGGCAATACTGGCGCACTGATGGCTATGTCCAAATTCTGCCTGCGCATGCTGCCCGATATCGAGCGCCCGGCGATTGCAGGTATCTGGCCTACATTGCGCGGGGACAGTATCGTACTCGACGTCGGCGCGACGATTGGCGCGGATGCGCGCCAACTGGTCGATTATGCGGTGATGGGTGCCGGAATGGCGCGTGCCCTGTTTGAAATTCGCCGTCCCACGGTCGGGCTGCTTAATGTCGGAACCGAAGAGGTCAAAGGCCTCGGCGAGATCAAGGAAGCCGGGCAGATTCTGCGCGACACGGAGCTCGCCGGCCTTGAATATGCTGGTTTCGTCGAAGGCAACGACATCGGCAAGGGTACGGTTGACGTGGTGGTGACGGAAGGCTTCACCGGCAATGTCGCACTCAAGACGGCGGAAGGCACTGCGAGTCAGATGGCCACTCTTTTGCGCGAGGCCATGAACCGTACATTGATGGCTCGGATCGGCTACGTCTTTGCTAAAGGCGCTTTCGACCGCCTGCGCGAAAAAATGGACCCCAACAAAGTCAATGGTGGTGTGTTTCTGGGCCTGAGCGGCATCGTCATCAAAAGCCATGGCAGCGCTACGGCGGAAGGTTTTTGCTCGGCGGTCGAAGTCGGCTATGACATGGTACGCAACCGGCTTCTGGAAAAGATTGAAGCCGACCTGGCGCATTTCCACCATAGTCATTCGCATGCTGCATTCGATGATGGCGGCGAGGCAGCCAAATAATAATTGACCCTGTATAATAGGGTATGAAGTTTGACGGTGGGGCATGCGCTTCGCGGCGGTCAGTTCAGGACAGGAATAAATGATGATAAGATCTGTCGTAAGAGGCATTGGTTCGGCGCTACCCAAGCGGATCATGAAGAATACCGATTTTGAAGGTGTCGTTGAAACCTCCGACGAGTGGATCGTTCAGCGCACCGGTATCCGTCAGCGCCATATCGCGGGCGAAGGCGAGACGACAGTCTCGCTGGGCGCGCAGGCCGCTCGTGCGGCGTTGGAAAATGCCGGTCTGCAAGCTTCCGATATCGACCTCATTCTCGTCGCGACCTCGACGCCGAATAATACGTTTCCCGCAAGCGCTGTCGAAATCCAGCATGAACTTGGCATAACGAGCGGCTTTGCCTTCGATATGCAGGCGGTTTGCAGTGGTTTCATCTATGGCGTGACGACTGCCGATCTTTATATTCGCGGCGGCATGGCCGAACGCGTTCTGGTCATCGGAGCGGAAACCTTCTCCCGTATTCTTGACTGGAACGACCGCACGACCTGCGTGCTGTTCGGCGATGGTGCGGGTGCTTTGATTCTCGAAGCCGCGGAAGGCAAGGGCCTGACCTCCGATCGTGGCGTTCTTGCTGCCAATCTTCGCTCGGACGGTAGCCATAAGCAAAAGCTCTATGTGGATGGCGGTCCGTCCACGACCCAGACTGTCGGGTACCTGCGCATGGAAGGCCGTGAAGTTTTCAAACATGCGGTGGGCATGATTACCGACGTGATTGAGGCGTCCTTCGCTGAGACTGGCCTGACCGCTGGCGATATCGACTGGTTTGTGCCGCATCAGGCCAATAAGCGCATTATTGACGCCTCGGCCAAGAAGCTCAATATCCCCGAAGATAAGGTCGTCATCACCGTCGACCGGCACGGCAATACTTCCGCTGCGTCAGTTCCCCTGGCCCTGGCGACAGCCGTAGCTGACGGGCGCATCAAAAAAGGCGACCTCGTTCTTCTGGAAGCCATGGGCGGCGGATTCACCTGGGGCGCGGTTTTGCTACGCTGGTAATCGGAAAATTTGATCTGCTGCGATGGAACTCGCAGCTTGACCGAACCGCGTTTATTTGTGTAACGTCCTGTCACGTAAGGATATTATCTGTTCAAACGCTAACCAGGCAGGTTCGGTTATGGGAGGTAAGACGGTCACACGCGCTGATCTGGCAGAGGCTGTTTACCGAAAGGTGGGCCTATCCAGAACGGAATCGGCGGCTTTGGTCGAGATGATTCTCGATGAAGTCTGTGACGCCATCGTCAACGGTGAAACAGTGAAGCTGTCGTCGTTTGCGACATTTCAGGTCCGAGACAAGAATGAGCGCATCGGCCGTAACCCCAAGACCGGCGAGGAGGTGCCAATCCTTCCACGCCGTGTCATGACCTTCAAGGCCTCTAACGTTCTGAAGCAGCGCATTCTGCAAGAGCATCAGAAACGCAAGGCCAAAGGCGGCCAATAAGGCTTTCGATTTCGCGCAGGAGGCGTCCCGGCCTCCAGTTTGATCGCACATTCCTGGTGCGCACGCGCATTCCTATCCGTCTTTTCAAAAACTTGTCAGCATCACTCTTCCTGTCATGCATGAAGGGGTGCTTATAAGGTGCTGATATTATATACTGAGCCGAAAAGTGAGTCGTAAGCGCTAATATATGCTTCCGCAAAGCTGGAGCTTTTTTGGCAAATATTTTGTGCTACATGCCTTTTGCCGAAATGATGCGCATTGCGGTTTCCAAAGAGGGACGGTCGTCGATTGAACGATCTGGGCTGGCGGAGCTGCGCTGCATGGCGAAACCGAACCACTGGAAAGGGCAGGCGGATGGAAAAAAGCCCTGATGCATTCAGGACGATTAGCGAGGTGGCAGAGGACCTCGATCTTCCGCAACATGTGTTGCGTTTCTGGGAAACCCGGTTTACCCAGATCAGGCCCATGAAGCGGGGCGGCGGGCGCCGCTATTACCGCCCGCTCGACGTGGAATTGCTCAAGGGTATCCGCCATCTGCTTTACGATCAGGGCTATACGATCAAGGGCGTACAGCGGCTGCTTCGTGAACATAATGCACAATTTATCATCGCGCTTGGCAACGGTGACGTGCAGGCTATTGAGGCCATTACGCGCCAGAAACAAGCGGTGGCGGAAAAGCAGGCTGCGGAAAGTGCGTCCGATTACGATATGGCACTGCCAAGCGGCATTAAGGCGCCGCAACCGGCGCGCAAGCTGTTCGGGCTGCTCAAGGGTGAAGAAGACGGCCCCATCGGGGCGGATGGAAAGCGTCCTTCCAAAGACAATCGTGCTTTATTGCAGGAAGCGCTTTTCGATCTTCTGGAATGCAAGCGCCTGCTGGATCAGGTACGTTAGTTAGATACTTCCGGCAGAAGCCGTGCCGCGCCTGCCGGAATGCTAGCCGATTTACGTCGATGAGATTTTCAGGCCGATGATGCCGGCTAGAATGAGTGCCACGCTGGCGACACGGAAAAATGTCGCGGCCTCACCGAGAATAAATATTCCGACAATAAAAGCACCGACGGCTCCGATGCCGGTCCAGATCGCGTAAGCAGTGCCAAGCGGCAGGCTGCGCATGGCCACCGAAAGCAGGATGAAGCTTCCCACCATCGTGATGAGAGTGATAATGCTGGGCGTCAGAACCGAGAAGCCTTCCGATTTTTTCATGTAGTAGGCCCAGATGACTTCAAGAATGCCCGCTACCCCAAGATAAATCCATGCCATTTTATGCTCCGTAGTCTTGGGTCGTCCCAGTCGGTGTGAACAAAGCGAAAGGCCGTCCTTTCGCGGTAGGGCTGTTTTTTGGAATGGAATTAATGAGCTGGATGCAACGCGTCGTTGAGATACATGCAGGTCAACATGGCGAAGACATAGGCCTGAATGACCCCCATCAATATCTCAAGCCCTGTCAGCGCTACCACCATTGCGAGAGGCAGGACGGCGGATACCAGCCCCAGCGTTCCCAAGCTTCCCAGTCCAATCACAAATCCGGCAAAAACTTTCAACGTGATATGGCCCGCAAGCATTACCGAGAACAAACGTACAGAGTGGCTGACGGGCCGTGAAAGAAAGGACATGATTTCGATGGGGACAATCAGCGGTGCGAGCGCTATTGGAACACCGGAAGGCATGAACAAGCGAAAGAATTTCAAACCGTGCTGTACGAGCCCATAAATAATAACCGTGAAAAAGACCAGCATTGCCAGCGCAAATGTCACAATGATCTGGCTCGTTATTGTAAAGGCATAAGGGAGCATGCCGATCAGATTTGCCGCGAGAATGAACATGAACAGCGAGAATACCAGCGGGAAGAACTTCATCCCCTGCTCGCCGGCATTGTCTCGCAATGTCTTGGACACGAATTCGTAAAGCATTTCGGCAGATGATTGCCATCGGTTAGGTACAAGCGCACCGCGCCGTGATGATAGCAAAAGAAAGCCAGCTGCGACGCAAATCGTCAGCAGCATGTACATCGCAGAGTTGGTGAAAACAATTTGCTGGCCAGCAATTTCGCCGAGCTCGACGATAGGCCTGATCTCAAATTGTTCTATAGGTCCAGCCATATAATAGCCCTTTTATGGGGCCGTCCCCTATGCGAACACAGACGCGAGTCGTCCCGCGCATATTCCAGATAATCGGATTTTTCCGCCGAAGCAAGAGTTGGGCGCGCATTACAGCAATGCGGATTCGTCGTCTTTTCTGGATTGAGCCGCATTTTGCGCTATTTTTGCCTCCATTCGAGAGTTCGGAAGCAAGTGTAGTCGTGCAGATGGCAGAAGTCGGGTAGATGGATTATCATCGCTTCCAGCTCGGCAGTTTTGAGAACACGACGCTTTCTGATGGGCGCACAGCACGCGTAACCCGCCACTGATTTCAACTGCTGGCGCGAGCGCGGATGGCGGCCAATCACGCCCCACCTTCACCAAGAATATTTGTATTGATTATAGAAAAAGCTGCAGTACGCGCTGCTTTCTCTAAGGTTTGATCTTTTTTATTTTTTAGGTAATTGTTTATTTTATTTGCTGCGCATAATAATGGATAAGGAGCAGGCATGGATAAGTTAGCGTGCGTAAGCTTCTACAATATCCATTTACCAGTATTATATCGTGTTTTCTCCGGTGTGGCTGGCTTGGCTCTTGTGTCTGCTGCAATGTACTGCAATCCCCTGTCAGCTGCGGCGCATAATGCGATTTGGAATGGCTCCCAGTCTGCAGACTGGGACCAGGATTCCAACTGGAATGGAAACACGGCGCCTCAAAACGGAGCGAACAACAACGTCACGATTAATGATTCTGCCTCGAACCCTGTCTTAGTAAACGGCATCGCTTTTACGGGTGGAACATTTAATATCGGCTCAAACGCTGGTGCGAGCGGATCATTAATCCTGTCCGGCAATTCAGCTTTTCAATTACGTGCTGCTAATATTGGTACTTCAGGATCGGGAACACTGACGATTACCGATTCCACTCTCACAACTACCAGTACTGTTAGCATCGGTTCTTCCCAACAGGGGCATTTGATAATTTCAGGCCAGCACGCCAAGCTGGCCGTGACCGGATCAAGCTCGCATCTTAATATCGGTAATAGCAACGGTGGTTATGGCCGTGTGGACATTTTGGACGGCGCAAAGATAGAGGCGCACAATGTTTCATTAGGTAATCTGAATGGTTCGGGAGACTTGGTTGTCAGCGGCGGGGGTTCTGCGTTGATAATCGAGGGTCGCGATCTCTCCGCTGGAGGCAGGTCCGGAAACGTCTCCATAGAAGTAAGCGGCGGCGGCCTTATCGCCATCAATGGCGATTTCGCCCGTCCACCAGATTCCTATGGCCTGCTCCAACTGGTCAGCAATCCAGGAACCTCAACCAAACTGCTGATCACTGGTTCAGGCTCGGAAATTTCTACCACTGGCGATGGGCTGATTGGAGAGTTTGGTACTGTCTCCGCTCGTGTCGAGAAGCACGGACTGCTCGATATCGGAAATAACCTTATCGTCGGTATCGGTGCTGGTAATTTGACATTAAGCGAAAACAGCATTGTCAAGACTCGGGGGGATACGGTCATTGGCATCGGACAGGGGCGGGGCACCGTAACCATAAGCGGCGGCAGCATGCTAAGCAGTGGCGGAGAAGTATATATTGCCATAGGCGACAATGCGAAAGGTGAACTGAACATCGGCTCGGCCGCTGACGGCGAAGCGGCCCCGGCTGGTCTTCTGAACGTTTCCAAGATCAATTTTGGCTTGGGTGATAGCAGGCTTGTCTTCAACCACACATCCGACGGTGAAACCGGTCCCTACGAGTTTGCTCAGCAGATCGAAGGGCCTGGAACGATTGAGCATTATGCAGGCTTAACGCGCTTTTCCGCCCTGGATAATACCGCCTTTACCGGAACGACTACAGTTTTTGGCGGAACGATGCGTGTTGACGGCACGCTTGGCGGCACAATCAACGTAGAAGCGAATAGCCGCCTGCAAGGCATCGGAACTGTCGGCTCCGTTATTAATCGGGGCATTATAGCACCGGGAAACTCCATCGGCATGCTTACAAGCGAAGGCATCAGGATCGTAGAAGTCGGCGGAAGTTCGGACGGCACCTTCAACCTGTTGAGCGATTATATCCATAATGGTGAAAAGGCCGTCGTTGCCGGTGCGCACGCCTATAAGCTCTATCAGGGTGCAACCAGTGCGCCAGCAGATGGGCATTGGTATCTGCGTTCGAGATTGCAGCCGGGAAGCCCGGTTGGCCCTACGGATCCGAGCGATCCTACTGATCCTGTTGTGCCCCGGCCAGAGTCGCAGCGAAAGCCTGCAGGGACGCCTTGGTATGACGCTCGATCACGAAAATTCATGGCAGAATGCCGACGGCATGCTAAACCGTGCGCACGTTTACGGTATTGCGAATCTTTACTATGAGTTCCTTGAGGGAATGAAGGTTGATGTTGCCGGTATAAGCTTTGCCCGCCGTAACGATCGTCTCTGGGGCGGGCTGGGTATTGGCGGTTCCTACAACTGGAACGACGACAAATATTCGATCTATGGCGAAGGCCTCGTCAACGCCAGCCTCAACAACTTCGGTGACAGCAATTCCATCAAGGGGCAGGCAGGATTCAAGGTAAAGTGGTGATCGCCATAGGTAGGCCTTGCCTGTTCTGGAAGAGATGCCTGTCAAGATTCTTTCGATGACATGGCGTTAGGAAAAGGACCGCCTGATAAGGCAAATTGTTATTGACGAAGGCTTGCCTCTCTGCCTCGCGTGGTTCATTTCGTGAACACCCTAGGCTTCCAGCTGCGCGCAAAGCCGAACGATATGGCAAGGTTTCCGTGGCGCTTTTGATGCTGAGACATGCCATAGCTTGCATATGTGTGCATTTTGTTCTTATTTCTTGTTTTTAGGCTTGCAGAAAAACTCTTTGCATTCTAAGGCTTTCCCCGGTTCGGAGCGTAGCGCAGCCCGGTAGCGCACTTGACTGGGGGTCAAGGGGTCGTGGGTTCGAATCCCGCCGCTCCGACCATTTTCAATTATTCAATCGCGATCAATACTGCCCCGGTTACGTACGCGGGGCGAAGAGGATGATGCATGTGCCGATAAAGGCGGTTGCGGCACCCATCATATCCCACCTGTCCGGACGCATACCTTCCATAGCCCAGATCCAGACAATTGATGCAATGATGTAAATACCACCATAGGCAGCATAGGTGCGCCCGGCAGCATCGCTTTCGATTAATGTGAGCAAATAGGCGAACAGCGCCAAGAATATCAGGCCGGGAATGAGCCACAATGGCGATTTATCGAGTTTGAGCCACGCCCAGAATGTGAAGCAACCGGCGATCTCGCAGAGCGCCGCCGCAGCATAGATCAACAACTGCAAGGTTGTTTCTCCTGTGGTTGTGTCTTGTCGTTTGGGGAACTCTGCGCCAGGTCAGCGACACTACGCTGGTATTTATATTCCAGTCCCGCACACCCCCAGATAATGCCGAAAAGCAGATAGAAATGCCGCCAGTGATCCGTATCGATCACATTGCCTATGAGTACATGGCCAAGGTAAGCAGTATAAGCACATAAAAGAAAAGGCTGCCATGTACGCCTGCGGAATAGCAGTCTTAAACCGATGGCGATTGTCAGGCAGGTCAGGATCATGAAGGCGGCAAAGCCTATCCAGCCATAATCGAGTGCGGCCTTGAGCCAGATGTTATGTGTGTCTTCACCGAAGAGAGGACCGAATTCGAGCGGCCCGATCCCTAGCGGATGTTCCATGGCGAGTAACATACCGAGCCAGTGGCGCGCAAACCGTCCCAGACGAGCGCTGTCATAGCTTTGCTCAAGGCGTGCACGCTCGAAAAAGAATTCCCGCATATCGGGGATTTGCAACAGCAACACGATAGCCAGAAGAATGGCCAGGATGGTCAATAGGCCCATTGTGATGAGGCGAAGGCGAAACCTGTTGCTTCCGCTTTGGAGAAACACAACTCCGGAAATGCAAAGAAAGGCAAGCGGCACCATGATCCATGCGGCACGGGAAAAGGAAACCAGAATGCCGAGCGCCAGCAGGCAGCACAAAGGCAAATGGACGAGTAGATCGCGCCCGCGGCCTGTCATGCTCTGATACAGACTCCACGTAAAAGGCAATATGAGAAATGGTCCATAGACATTCGGATCTTGGAAGCCGCCTTGCGCACGCCCATAGCGGGTAAAAATATCCGCACCGGGAAAAAGATTGAAATAGCCTGCTATCCCCAGAATGGCTGAAATCGCGCCGATGAGAAGATAGGCGTTGAATATTATTCCAAGGCGCCGGTAATCTGCTTCGATGATCGCGGCATAAAATACGGCAGTGAAAGCAAGAAACAGCGAAACGGCAATATAAAGCGGTGCATCTTTCGTATCGGCCATCTGCATGACGGAAATCATGCCGCCAAAGTTGAAGATGGCGAACAGCGCCAGCAAGACCGCGCTGGTCCGTGTCATGCGCAGCCCAAAAAGCAGGGCAAGAGCAATAAGCCCGGCCATGTACAGCTCATACGGGGCTGGTTCATTCATGACTAAACCCAGCAGGAAAACACCAAGACCAATGGCGAAATTTGCGATGATCTGGTTCAGGGCGCGTTTGCCTGCGGCATTTGCCGGAGGCAAGGCTCGCGCACAATCCGCCGCATCGGCCTTATGCGCAAAAGCGCTCAATAGGCATTTTCCGTATTGAGCAGCCGGATAGGTGTCAGGAACAGAATCTTGAGATCGAACCAGAGTGACCAGTTTTCGATGTAGTACAAGTCATATTCCGTGCGCATGCGTATCTTTTCCTTATTGTCGATTTCTCCGCGCCACCCATTGATCTGCGCCCAGCCGGTTACACCCGGCTTCACGCGGTGGCGGGCGAAATAGCCATCGACAACCTCATTATAGAGCACATTATGGGAGTGTGCCGCCACGGCATGCGGGCGTGGCCCAACAAGTGAGAGCGTACCCGCAAGGGAATTGAAAAATTGCGGCAGCTCGTCGATGGATGTCTTGCGGATAAAACGACCAACACGCGTGACACGCGGGTCGTTTTTAGTGACAGTCTTGCGCGCGGTCGGGTCGCACTGCTCAGCATACATCGAGCGGAATTTCCAGACATTGATGATTTCATTGTTGAAGCCGTGCCGCTTCTGCTTGAAGATGACAGGTCCCTTGCTGTCGAGCTTGATCGCGATGACCGCAGCCAGCATAATCGGCGAAAGCAGGATAATGCCCAATAGGCTGAAAACAATATCGAAAATCCGTTTCGCGACTGAGTCCCAATCATTGATGGGCTTGTCAAAAATATCGAGCATCGGCACCGCGCCGATATAGGAATAGGCGCGCGGACGAAACCGCAAATGATTATTGAGCGCTGACAGGCGAATATCGACGGGGAGAACCCAAAGCTTCTTGAGAAGCGAAAGCACCCGTGCTTCCGCGCTGATCGGCAAGGACACGATCAGCATGTCAATATGCGCGATGCGGGCGAACTCGATCAATTCGTCAATATTGCCGAGTTTCGGATAACCCGCGACGATTGGCGGCGAGCGGCGGTTGTCCCTGTCATCGAAAATGCCGCAGATGCGAATGTCATTATCGGCTTGCTGCTCAAGCGAGCGGATAAGGATTTCGGCATTCGTGCCACCGCCGACAATGACCGCCCTGCGTTCCATGGTGCCGTTTCGCGCCCAACGCAGGATTTTTCGTGAGACGAAAATGCGTGCCACTATAAGCAGGATGAATGCGCTTGCCGCCCAGATCAGGAACCAGCCGCGTGAGAAATCGGACGATGTTTTGAATAGAAAACCTGCCACCGCAAGCGTACCAAGCACTGCTGCCCAGCTGATTATCAGTCGCCTGAGATGACGAAGAGGGCCGCGCAGAATATTGATTTGATAGCCATCATTGAGCTCCATCATCAGCACGAACAGGGTGCCGCCCGCAGTGGTAATGAGTGGGTAATAAATGTCCAGATGGCCCCCGATCCCTACATAAAATGCGAAGCTGAGAATGCCGGTGAGGAAGATAAGGCCGAATTCGGCCAAGCGCATTACCCCGCTCAGCATGACCGGTGAAAAGGTGTCGCGCTTATATTGCGCGGCCATCTGGTACGCCATTTCATTGAGTTTCACAGGTTCTTTGGAACCCGAATTATTGCTGCCAGCTGCTTTCAAGGATTCATGATCAAATTGAGAAGCTGTATCTTTATCCTGCACGATTTTGCCCCTGCTGATCTAATTGCGGGATCATACCTAACGGCAAATCCTAAGGAAATGCTGTTCAGTGGATCGCCGCAGCCGCAAGTTTTTCAGGAAAGTGCTTCACGGTAAACTATTTCTATAGAATGCGCCATGGTTTGCAGATTGAAGCGCTCATGCAAGCGGGAACTATCGGGCATGGAAGAGCGGAAGGTGCCTTCATCGATTGCCACCGCAAGAAGTTTTTCAGCCAGCGCTCCGATATCCGGCTCCACCAGTGCAGGGGAATCGGAGCCGAAAATTTCCGCAATGCCGCCGATATTGCTGGCTATCACGCTTTTCCCGGCAGCAAGAGCCTCCAGCACGATATAGGGAAGCGCTTCCGCACGAGATGGAATGACCATGATCCGGCCAAGAGGTAACGCTTCCCGAGCAGCCATTCCCGGTAGGAAACGGATTTGTTTTGTAATGCCGAGTTCATTGGCTAGCGCCACGAACTCCGGTTTGTCCGCGCCATCGCCGACTATGGTCGCGGTGAGGGCTTGTCCCTGTTTGTTGCGAATATTGGCAATCGCGCGGATGAGCAAATCCGGGCCCTTCAATTCGCGCATTGCGCCGATAAAAAGAAAGTCGCTGGCGTCGGCGTTCGTCCCAGCCGGAGAAAACTCCTCGTCCGACAGACCATTATAGATGACCGCATGAAGGTCATAGGGCCGACCAACCTTTTCTTCATAGATGCGCTTCTCATGGTTGGAAACGAACAGAATGGCTTCGGTCAGCGGGGCCAACAACTTCTCGATCAAAAAGACCGCGCCGCCGTGCCGCGTCCTTGTGTCGAAATGCAGGCTGCCGCCATGCGGTGAATAGATACGGGCTACGCGAGACCTGAAAACCCGTAAAGCTGAGCCGGACAGGCGGCCATAGACGCCACCTTTGGCGCCATGGCCGTGCAATATGTCCGGCTGCAATTTCTTGATGGTGCGGTAGGCCATGAGCGCCGCGCCGAGATCACCGATCCCGATTTGCCGCCGCATGGCGATGCGATGAAGGCCAAGCGCAAGCGTTGGCCGTATTTGCTCCAGCTCCCCGTCTTCGCGCGCCCCGCCGGTCGTTGCATCGCAAATGATGGCCACCTGATGGCCGTTCGCGGCTTGCCTGCGGGCAAGATCGCACACATGACGAAACAGCCCGCCGGTCGGCTCGCGGAAACAATGGACGATTCGAAGCGGGGGAACATTCGTTTCATCGAACATTGATCGCCATCAGAACAGGCGTTCGCGCACATAAATCGTGTCGCCGGGCAAAATCGGATCCGAGATGAGAACCCGCCCTGTCATCACCTCTCCGTTGATCTGACGTGTAATGTCGACATTTTCCTGATTGGCGCGGGGGGTAAAGCCACCCGCCGCTGCGATAGCTTTTTGAACCGTCATGCCGGGTACATAGGAATATTGCCCCGCAGCGCCGACCTCGCCCATGATGAAAAGCGGACGGTAGCGGTCTACTTCGATGCTGACATCGGGATCGCGCAGATAGCCGCCGCGCAGTTTCGATGCGACGATGCCCTCAAGTTGCTTGACGGTCTTGCCGCTCGCCGGAACGCTGCCGATAAGGGGGAAGGCAATATAGCCAGACTGGTCGACGCTGTAATTGTTGGTGAGGCTTGCTTGTTCAAAAACGGTAATGCGAACCCGGTCACCGGAATTTAGCCGGTAAGGCTCGTTTAATGTGGCGTGAAAGGCGGGTGGGGCAGGGCGATAGCCCGAACATGCGGAAAGCATCATCGCCGTAAGGCCAAGCGCGGCAAGTACCACATGCCTTCTGCGCCTGTTATGAGTTTTCTGCATCGTCATTTCTGCCTCGGTCACTTCCGAAAACCATTCCCGCTCATGGTGCTTCGTTTCCTTGGCATCATCAAAATGCCGTGAAATCCGAATGCTGTTAACAAGCGTTATCGTTTGATTATGGTTAATGGCTGGTAAAGAACCGTGCCGCGAGCGGAAAATCTTTGTACCAACGATAGTTTATCGTCGCGATCCAACTTAACCCTCTAGTTACCTTGTTCGTTTACGTTTGATAACAAAATGGATCTGGTCCAGAAGCGGGAGCCGGTTTCGGGAGAGGCGAGGGTGGTTATATCAAGCCGCGCCTGCGGAGTATCATAATGTCGAGAACCGACGATTTGTCGAAAGACGCGGATATTGATATCGGTGCGCTTTTTGAAGGCTTGCGCCGCAGCTGGCTTTTGATCCTCGGCGGCGCGGCTCTTATGGCTGTGTTGGCGTGGGTATTCTGCCTGCTTCTGACCCCCGACTACCGCGCGGAAACCCGCATCCTTATCGAAGTGGGCGAATCTATCTATACCCGCCCTGATGGGGAAACAGCGGCGGAACGGCCCTTTCTCGATCCTGAAGGCGTGAAAAGCCAGGTGGAGGTGGTTGCGTCCGCTGATCTGCTCAAGCAGGTTTCAGACCGGCTC
This sequence comes from Falsochrobactrum tianjinense, assembly GCF_019100495.1. Classification (GTDB taxonomy): domain Bacteria; phylum Pseudomonadota; class Alphaproteobacteria; order Rhizobiales; family Rhizobiaceae; genus Brucella; species Brucella tianjinense. The sequence goes on from NZ_JAHRVA010000001.1 coordinate 988,899, forward strand.
AGACTTACCGAGAAAGAAGGCTTTGTATCAGCAAATACAAAGCCTTGGGCCCACATCCTGATTCTTCTTGGCATGCGCACCAACCCCGCCGATCTGTCGGAAGAAGAACGGGTTCTCCAAAAGCTTCGCAAAAATCTGGAAGTCTTCAATATCGCCGGCTCGCGGGTGATCGTTATTCAATATATGTCGTCCGACGCGCGGGAAGCTGCCGATATCGCGAATACGGTTGCCGATGCTTATATCGCCCTTCAGCGCGCAGCAAAGCTTCAGTCGACAGATGATGCGACCGGCTGGCTGGCCCCAGAAATCGAGGACCTGCGCAACAAGGTGCGCAATTCTGAAAGGAAGGTCGCCAATTATCGCGCCGCCCATGGTCTTCTAACCGGGCAAGCCAACAGCACAATTGCCTCGCAACAGCTTTCTGAAGTATCGAGTGAGTTGACACGCATCCGCTCCGAGCGCGCCAGCGCCGAGGCCAAGGCGACAAGCGTCCGCACCGCGCTTGAGGCAGGTATAGCGGTTGATACATTACCTGATGTGATCGCATCTCCCATGATGCAGCGCTTGGCCGAACGGCGTGTTCAGCTTAATACGCAGATCGCCGACCTTTCGGTGACGCTGCTTGACGGCCATCCGCGTATCCGCTCTCTGCGTTCACAGTTTGCCGATCTGGATCGCCAGATAGCGGCGGAAGCGCGCAAATTGCTGGCGAGCCTCGAAAACGAGGTGACGGCGGCGAAGCTGCGTGAGGATGAATTGAATCGCGAGCTTAACCGCGTTAAGGCACAGGCCGCACAGGCCGATACGCAAGAGGTGGAACTGCGTGCACTTGAACGGGAGGCGGCCGCACAGCGCCAGCTCCTCGAAACTTATCTGACACGCTATCGCGAGGCGGCGTCGCGCACTGACCGCAATTATGTACCTGCCGATGCACGCATTTTCTCGCGTGCTGATGCACCTGGGGTGCCTTACTATCCAAAAACCTTGCCCATCGTCAGCTCGACTTTCGTGGCGGGGCTTCTACTTTTGTCGATCTTCGTATTGCTGCGCGAAATGTTTAGCGGTCGGGCTTTTATTCCGCTGGATAGAGACGGTGTCGAAGCCGTCGAAGAAATTGAAATGCCTGTGATCGCAGCCGCCACTGACATGGCTTCGGTCCCACCGTCGGAAAACGAGTTTGTTTACGAGAAGCCGACGCCACAACGCCCATTAAGCGCTGCTGAGCCGCACAGCCCCAATAGCGTTGGAAGCGTCGCTGACCGCCTGCTTGAAGGAGAGTTGAAGCGTGTCATCATTGTCTCGCCTGAAGGCGATCAGGCGGCCCTCGGTTCGATGCGTCTGGTGCGCGAACTGGCAGATCGGGGCAAGCGTGTCATCCTTATCGACATGACAGCTTATGGGGTCCTGGGGACGGCGATGCTGGACGGCAAGAACCTGCCGGGCATTACCGAATTGCTCGGGGGGCAGAAGCGCCTTAACGATGTGATCCATAACGACCATTTTTCGCAGGCTCATATCATGCCGCTCGGGCTGGCGGACCCGGAAGATGCCATGCGTTCGGTTGAGCGGCTGCCGTTCATTCTCGATGCGCTGGAAACGGTCTATGATTTCGTTCTGGTTGAATGTGGAACATCGACCTCGCGGCAGATTCACCGAATTGCCGATGGCCCGGTAGAGGTCATCATGAATATAGTCGATCCGGACGACGATGAGGTCGTAAGATCCGCACTGGATATGGATCAGGGGGGCTACGAGGACGTCATTATTCTGATGGATGTGGCCGCAGAAGGGGAAGCCTAGCGCCGTGCGAATTTGCGGCGCAGGTCTTTCGTGGCCTGCCAAAGGCGAGGATTGCTTTTGATTGACGCAACCGCGTGGGTCTTTATCGAATCGAGCACAGTGAATATTTTCCCGGTTGTGCTAAGTGGCATGATCGTATCGTAGATCACTGTTTCGATATCGCACCATTCACGCTTGTATGGTTCGTCGCCAATGCCGAAATTATAGATTTCATATCCGGTGCCGCAACTGTTCTTGATGTCTTCATAGAACAGGAATTCGCCGGGACTGGCGCTGACCAGTTCATCATTGGCAATGGCGCTGAATTCAACGGAAGGACCGGGCTTGGCAATCGTTTTTCCCATGAGTGAACGGATTATGCCGCCGACTTCAAGGACTTGCAGTTGAGTGGCTGCATTCTGTCTGCCTGCGTCTTTCCCGAAGAGGTCCTTGAAAAAAGCCCGCACATCTGTGCCTGCAAAAGGATCGCTGATACCCATCTGCTCAAATCGGTGCGCTTTGAGGGCGAAGAAAACATCAAGCGTCTGCTCCGCTTCCTTGCGGGTTTGCGGCGAATAGATGCGCCAGCCGCCTGCATCTTCATAACGCCGCCCATGCTGGCGATGTTTTTTAAGTTTGCGCTTGGCATTGCTGCGTTCAAGCACCGTCTCGAAACCCGAATAGAGCGATGCCGCCAAAACAGGATTGGGATTGGGTCGGCTGCGCAAGCGTAAAAGTGGGTTGTCCACGCCCGCAAGCTGCGGCAATTGGCGTGTCAGCGACAGGGTGTCGATATCCGGTCTTGCCTGGCGGATGGCCGCGACAAGTTTCTCCAACCCTGCGCGATCCACAGACACTGTCTGTGAGAAGTTCAGCCATGGAAAATTGCAGTTCGCATGAGAGCCGCCGGGATAGCGCGCGACGCGTAAACGATCGCTGCCGACGACTTCGAAGGGAAGCATCATCGCTGGTTGACCGCCTGCAAAAAGCGCGGCTATAAAACTGTCCTTATTGACATGCTTGCGCCAGCATTCCACCCAGCTCAGCGATTGCGCATTGCCATGGATGGCGTCTTCAATCGCTCGGAAACTCTGCAATTGCGCATAATCGGTAATAATGCGCGGCTCCAGCAGGGCAAGCGCTTGATCGGCTATCCGTCTTTGCCCCGTCCGGTTCATCGATTGCGCTTTTGTCGCGGAGGTTGGGCCATCCACCAGATGATAGCCATCGCTGGCAGAATCCAGAGAATGCCGGTCAAGAAGAAATAGAGCAGATGCACCCATGCACTTGAATTGGCAAGGAGAGCCACCGCGATCATCGTGGCGAAAATCGCATAGATGATTACAAGCGCAACCAGCAGAAATGTACCTATGAGTTTTTTCAGCCGAACGGGCATGTCATTCTCCTTCTGCGTGCCATCACTATCCCTTGACTACGCATAAAGGAAGCAAAAACGCGGCGGCATGTCGCGTGACGCCAACTTGTAACCGCTTCGCCTATGCGGCATGTATCCTCCAGCGTACTAGTAAAAGGTGAATGGCATGACGGCAGCATCATTGCAGCGTATGGGACAAGAGTCGGGAACATCAAAGGATGATCGCGACCGTCGCCTCGTGCGCTATTGGCTCTATGCGGTCTTTGTCGTTCTCGTTGCAATCGTGATGGTGGGCGGCGCCACCCGCATGACGGGTTCGGGCCTGTCTATCACCGAATGGAAGCCGATCCACGGCGTTATTCCCCCGCTCAACCATGCCGAATGGCTGGAAGAATTCGACAAGTATCGCCAGATCCCGCAATATCAGCAGATCAACAAGGGCATGTCCCTTTCGGAATTCCAGTATATCTTCTGGTGGGAATGGGCGCATCGCATGCTGGCGCGGTTCGTCGGCTTTCTGGTCGCCATTCCGCTCGTCTTCTTCTGGCTGAGCGGACGCCTCAACACGGGCCTGAAATACAGAATGCTCGGCCTGCTGGCGCTTGGCGGCTTGCAGGGCGCCATCGGCTGGTGGATGGTTGCGTCTGGCCTCAGCGAGCTTACCAGTGTCAGCCAATACCGACTTGCGATCCACCTGACGACGGCCTGTGTCATCATCACGGCGGTGTTTTATATTGCGCGAGGGCTTGCCAGTTATAGCGAGCGACCGGCGGCGCGCCCGATCCAGCGCTTCGCCGGCTGGCTGGTGCTTGCGGTTCTGGTTCAGATTTATCTGGGCGGGCTTGTCGCAGGGCTGCATGCGGGCCTCTCCTACAACACCTGGCCGCTCATGGATGGCGCGATCATTCCATCCGATCTGTTCATCCAGTCGCCATGGTGGCGCAATCTGTTCGAGAATCCGAAGACCGTGCAGTTCGTACACCGCATGTTCGCCTATACGGTTCTGGTGATGGCCGTGCTTCATGCGGTTCAGGTCTGGCGGAGTGCGCCGGACACCACCCATGCGCGCCGCACGGTCGTGCTGCTTGGCCTCGTTCTTGTTCAGGCAGTTATCGGCATTGCCACGCTTTTGATGAGTGTGCCGCTGCATCTTGGGCTGACGCACCAGTTTGTTGCGCTGATCGTCCTGGCCTTCGCCGTCGCGCACTGGCGCGCGACCAAAGGTGCTTACGAGGAATAGGCGGTCTGACGCAGATGTCGCAGCGCGGAAGCGATCTTCAGTTCCCGTGCTTCGCCCTGATCATTCCCGTCCTCGCGATGCCATGCGGCTGAAAGACAGCCATAAGCGAAAGCATGGTCGAGAATATGGGCAGGCGGGCAACCGATGACCGGCGCGAAGTGCTCCGCCATGCGCTGGGCGCGCTGAAGATCGAGACAAAGATCGTCACGGTCCAACGGATTGTAGAATATGTTGGCCGCATCGAAGGCTGCATCGCCCACGAGTCCATGCGGGTCGATGGCAAGCCAGCCGCGTGGCCCCCGGATGATGTTTTCGTGGTGAATATCGCCATGCAGCGGAACGGCCTTGTATGGCATTGCCAGCAGGCGTTTCGCAAGCCTGGCTGCTTCCGCATAGATCGGCTTCTTGTCTGTCACGGCAAAGAGGCCGGAGAAATGCTTGTCCAGCGGTTGCAGGTCGGCGGGTATCGGAGCGGGAGCGGGTGTATGCAGCGCGGCAAGTACGCCTCCGAAAATCTCCAGACATTCGGCATCGCGACCGCTCTTCAAATGTTCATCGAGATGATAGCTGCCCGCATATTCGAGCAGCATCGATGTTCCTTCAAGGCCGTAAAGGCGTGCAGAGCCATGACCATTCTGCCAGCCAAGATAATGCGCGCCGCGCAACTCCTCCATGCCGGCAGGCTTCAGCTGCTTGACGACGAAAGCCTCGCCCGGATGGTTCTTGCGTTCAACTTTCCAGACGAGGCTTGAATGCGTATCGGCCAGCGGCGCAAATGCGCCGATATTCCATTCGACGGGAAATACTGGCCTGGCTGCCATCAGGCCTTGCCAAGCATAAGGTTCATGTTTTGCACCGCAGCGCCCGATGCGCCCTTGCCGAGATTGTCGAGCAGGGCCACCAGATTGACCTCGCCATCGCCTTGCGTGCCGAAAACGTACAGCTTCATGCCGTCCTTGCCTGCAAGCTCTTCCGCTTCGACACGCGGCAGCTTGCCGCTTGCTTCAAGCGGAACCACTTCGACAATATTCTGTCCCGCATAGTGCTCCGTCAGAACCGCGTGAACCTTTTCAAGCGAAGGCGAGCCGTCGAGTGCGTCAAGGAACAGTGGAACTTGTACGATCATGCCCTGCGGGAAGCGCCCGACGCTGGGGCTGAAGATCGGGCGGCGGTCCAGGCGGCCATGCAATTGCAATTCCGGCACATGCTTGTGCCGCAGGGGCAGGCCGTAGACGAAGTTGCTGGTTGCAAGATGCTCCGGATGGTTCTTGTCTTCCATCTGCGCAATCATCTGCTTGCCGCCGCCGGTATAGCCGGAAACCGCATTGACGCTGATCGGGTAATCGGCAGGCAGAACCCCGGCATCACGGAGCGGGCGGACAAGCGCAATCGCGCCCGTCGGATAGCAGCCGGGATTGGCGACAAGACGTGCTTCCGCAATCCGTTCGCGCTGGCCCTTGGCAAGCTCCGCAAAACCATAGGCCCAGTCCGGGTTCACGCGATGTGCGGTAGACGTATCGATGACGCGGGTCGAGTTATGACCTTCGAGCAGTGAAACGGCTTCCCTGGAGGCGTCGTCCGGCAGGCACAGGATCGCAATGTCGGCAGCGCGCAGATAGTCGGCGCGCAAATCCTTGTTGCGGCGCTCGGCTTGCGGAATGGAAATTACTTCAAGGTCGTCCCGCTCGGCAAGGCGGCTGCGAATCTGCAAGCCAGTGGTGCCGTGTTCGCCATCGATGAAGATTTTCGGTTTCATGCGTTTTGCCTTTGAATTCAGTAATTTACGTCGGTGTCCGGAATCAGTCTTGTAGCGTGTTGAATCGGTTTCTCAACTGTAAGAATAGTCGCGCCTCATCGTCGCGCCTTCTTTTCGGCGAGCAGGCCCAGATAGTACATCGCGATTGTAGCGCCCGCTATCGCCGTTATATCGGCATGATCATAGGCCGGTGCAACCTCGACCACATCCGCACCCACGAAATCAAGCGTTGCCAGCTTGCGTAGCACCGACAGCATCTTGGCCGACGAAGGGCCTCCGGCAACAGGTGTACCTGTGCCCGGTGCGAAAGCGGGGTCCAGACAATCGATGTCGAACGTCAGGTAGGTCTTCTTGCCACCAGTACGTTTCAGGATTTCCTCGGCAATAACCGCCGCCGGCATATCCTCGACTTCGTGGCCATGGATGATCTTGATGCCGCAATCTTCCGGCGCATGGGTGCGGATGCCGACCTGGATCGAGTGATCGGGATCGATGATGCCATCGCGCACGGCGCGGGCCACAAACGAACCGTGGTCGATGCGCTTGCCATCGTCAAACCATGTGTCCTGATGCGCATCGAACTGCACCAGCGCCAGCGGGCCATATTTGGCGGCGTGGGCCTTTAAAAGCGGCCAGGTAACAAAATGATCGCCGCCAAGCGTCAGCAGAAACGCATCCGATTTCAGGATTTTCGCGGCTTCGCGTTCGATGGTCGCGGGCGTTTTGTAATGATTGCCATAGTCGAGCAGGCAGTCGCCGTAATCGATGACTGCGAGGTTTTCGAACAGATCGCGCTCGAATGGATACTGCGGATCATTGTCGAAGATCGCCGATGCACGCCGGATGGCTTGCGGGCCGAACCGCGCGCCCGGGCGGTTGGAAACGGCTGCATCGAACGGAATGCCCCAGACGACAGCTTCGGCCCCCTTCAGCGACTTGGTGTAGATCCGCCGCATGAAGGACAGGATCCCCGCATGGGTCGGGTCTGTGGCGGCGCCGGTCAGGCTGCGGGCTGTGATCGCGTGATCGATGGTTTTCGAGGGCATCTGTGGCTCCGGGAAGCATGAAACAGATTTTATATAGCGGAAGAGTGGATAACAAAAAAGCGGACCCGAAGGCCCGCTTTTCTGTAAGCTCTGAAGCGATAGATACTAGCGCTTGGAGAACTGGCCCCAAGCGCGCTAGCGCCTGGAGAACTGGCCCTAAGCGCGTTAGCGCTTGGAGAACTGGAACGAACGGCGGGCCTTGGCCTTACCGTACTTCTTACGTTCAACGACGCGGCTATCGCGGGTCAGGAAGCCACCCTTCTTGAGAATCGTGCGCAGGCCCGGTTCGTAGTAGGTGAGGGCCTTGGAGATACCGTGACGAACGGCACCGGCCTGACCGGAGAGGCCGCCGCCGGCAACAGTGGCGACGATGTCGAACTGACCGGCGCGGTTCGATGCGATGATCGGCTGCTGGAGGATCATCTGCAGGACCGGACGTGCGAAATACTTTTCGAATTCCTTGTCGTTGACGGTGATCTTGCCGGAGCCCGGCTTGACCCAAACGCGTGCAACGGCGTCCTTACGCTTGCCGGTGGCATAGGCACGGCCCTGTGCATCCAGCTTCTGGACGTGAACCGGAGCGGCGGCTTCGGTCGTGGCAACGCTGCCGAGTTCTTCGAGCGAGTTGAGCTGCTCAGCCATGATTATGCATTCCCTTTGTTCTTGCGGTTCAGCGCTGCGACGTCAAGGACTTCGGGCTGCTGAGCTTCATGCTGATGGTTCGAGCCTGCATAAACGCGCAGGTTCTTCATCTGGCGACGTCCGAGCGGGCCGCGCGGGACCATGCGCTCGATAGCCTTCTCAACAACGCGTTCCGGGAAACGGCCTTCGAGAATCTGGCGCGCGGTGCGCTCCTTGATTCCACCCGGGTGGCCGGTGTGCCAGTAATATTTCTTGTCGGTGTATTTCTTGCCGGTCAGAACAACCTTGTCGGCATTGATGATGATGACATTGTCGCCATCGTCAACATGCGGGGTGAAGGTTGCTTTGTGCTTGCCACGCAGGCGATTGGCGACGATGGTGGCCAGACGACCGAGGACAATGCCTTCTGCGTCGATCAGAATCCACTTCTTCACCACTTCAGCCGGCTTCTGAGAGAAAGTTGCCATAGAAGTCTTCCTTAGATTGATCCGAGATCTTACGATCAGGGCTTTTCTTGTTGCTTGTGTTGAGCTTACTCAACTGCGGGCGCGCGAAAGCTAGCTTTCATGCACTGCCGGCGGGTAAATACACAAACTTGGCGTTCTCGTCAAGCGCCATTTTCTAATTGCAATATGAAAAGAACAATAGAAACAGAGTGTTATATGTTAGGTATTATAATACCGTATATTTTTAATGCGGTGGAATGGAGTAAGTTGCAGTTGCATGGGCAATCAGGTTGTTTTCCTCGCCGCTGGTCAGGCTTATGTCGATGACGGCCAGGCGTTTTCCAAGCTTGAGAATCCGGGCCATTGCCTGCACCGTGCCGGGAGTTGTCTTGCGCAGGAAATTGATATTGAGATTGGTCGTTACCGCAAGAGCCACCGGCCCGATATGGGCCAGAATCGCGGCGTAAGCGGCGACATCGGCCAGCGCAAACAGCGATGGTCCCGACACTGTGCCGCCGGGGCGCAGATGCTGTTCGCCTGCACGAAGCTGCATGGCGGAAAATCCGTCGCCGATATCGATGATCTCGAAATCGCTATTGAGCTGAGGAAATTCCTGCTTCATGAAAGAGCCAAGCTCTTCTATCTGCATCACAGGTTTCATATCGGCCATGCTTTTCCTCCGGTTTTGCAAAGGATAGAATAAACACGCTTGAAGGGAGTAGCGATATGCCCATTTCCACCGATCAAGATATTCGCGACATTCTTTTGTCTGTAAAGACGATTGCCCTTCTGGGCGCATCGCCGCGGGCGGAACGCCCGAGCAACGGCGTGATGCGCTTTCTTTTGGCCAAGGGATATCATGCCATTCCGGTCAATCCCGGTCAGGCCGGTAAGGAAATCAATGGCCAGCGCGTTTATGCTACATTGGCCGATATCAATGAGCCGGTGGACATGGTCGATGTATTTCGTGCATCCAGCTACCTTCCGTCCATCGTTGATGAAATTCTGGCGATGGACCGCAGACCTGATATTTTATGGACCCAGCTTGGTGTGGTTCATGCCGGGGCGGTCGAGCGAGCTGAAGAAGCAGGGCTGAAAGTGGTTATGAACCGCTGCCCGGCTATAGAATTTCCACGTTTGATCGGCAGGGCATAGAAGAGGGATTAATTTTTTATATTATCGTATTTTTACGCAATTTTCTTCTTTGCTTTATCAGGGGCGCAGCCTAACGTCCGGCCAGATTATTGATATTTCTGATGTAATGAGGAGGAAAATATGACGAAACGTTCACCCGGCATCGATACGCTGGCGATCCATGCCGGTGCGAAACCCGATCCGACCACCGGCGCGCGCGTAACGCCCATCTATCAGACGACTTCCTTTGTGTTTGAAGATGCGGACCACGCTGCATCGCTTTTTGGCCTTCAGGCTTTCGGCAATATCTATACGCGCATCACCAATCCTACCACGGCTGTTCTGGAAGAGCGTATTGCGGCTCTGGAAGGCGGTACGGCGGCGGTAGCGACCGCGTCCGGCCATGCGGCACAGCTTCTGATTTTCCACACGCTCATGCAGTCGGGTGATAACTTCATCGCCGCCAACAAGCTTTACGGCGGTTCGATGAACCAGTTCGGGCAGGCCTTTAAATCCTTCGGCTGGGAAGTGCGCTGGGCAGAGGCAACAGACCCTGCGGATTTCGAACATCTCATCGATGACCGCACCCGCGCAATTTTCATCGAAAGCTTCGCCAATCCGGGTGGTATCGTTACAGATATTGCGGCCATTGCCGAGATTGCCCACAAGCACGGCCTGCCGCTGATCGTCGACAATACGCTTGCTTCGCCTTATCTCGTGCGTCCAATCGAACACGGCGCGGATATCGTGGTCCATTCGCTCACCAAGTTCATAGGCGGACACGGCAATTCCATGGGCGGCATTCTGGTCGACGGGGGGACCTTCGACTGGGCAAAGTCCGGCAATTATCCGCTTCTGACCGAACCGCGTCCGGATTATGCGGGTCTGGAGTTGCACAAGACATTCGGCAATATTTCCTTTGCTATCGCCGCTCGCGTGTTGGGTCTGCGCGATTTCGGTCCCGCTATCTCGCCGTTCAATGCCTTCCAGATTTTGACCGGGACGGAAACACTGCCATTGCGCATGCAGCGCCACTGCGACAACGCCTTGAAGGTTGCTTCGTGGCTGCATGGACATGAAAAAGTGTCCTGGGTCAGCTATTCGGGTCTGCCGCACGACAAATTTCATAAGCTCCAGCAGAAATATGCGCCGAAGGGCGCAGGGGCCGTTTTCACATTCGGCATCAAGGGCGGCTATGATGCGGGCGTGAAGTTTGTCAACAGTCTGGAACTGTTCTCGCTGCTGGCAAATCTTGGCGACACGCGCTCGCTGGTCATCCACCCGGCCTCGACCACCCATCGTCAGCTGAACGACGAGCAGAAAGTTGCTGCCGGAGCTGGACCGGACGTCGTTCGCCTGTCGATCGGCATAGAAGACGCAGACGACATTATCGCAGACCTCGAACAGGCATTGGCAAAGGCTTGACGGTTCTGCACCGGTTTTTAAACAAGGGCGTGTTCTCACCAGAATGCGCCCTGTTTCATTATTGCAGTATCAAATAGCAAACCCGTTCGTATCAGACGATTGCAATACTGCTGCTGCCCGTTGTAGCATTCTTCGTGCTTGATCTTTGAGGAGGGCAGCATGAACCGGTTTACGGGCAGTTGTCTGTGTGGAGATGTCCAGATTGTGGCTTCAGGTCCTCCAAATCGGGTCGGTCTTTGTCACTGTCTGGACTGCCGTAAGCATCATGGAGCTCTTTTTCACGCTTCCGCGATATTTCCTCAGGAGGCGGTGACAATCGAAGGAGAAACTCGCGACTATGCCGGACGTTTTTTCTGTCCCCGCTGCGGCTCCCCGGTTTTTGCACGCACTGCCGACGAGATTGAAATAAGCCTGGGCTCCTTGGATGAAACCGGCCAACTGATGCCAACCTATGAACTTTGGACTGTTCGCCGCGAGTCCTGGTTGCCGCCCTTTCCGCTTGTAAGGCGATACGAGCGCGACCGTGACGCCACGAGTCGTTTTGAGAAATAAAATCACCCTACTGTCGCCGACAATGACAATGATTTTGTGCTTTTAGCGAGCATTTGTAGATAAGCGTGGCACGCGGTACGAGCTGAATAACGTCACGCGTTGTGAAGGCTCTAAAGTTTTAAAGGAAAACTGGTGGGCGATGAGAGACTCGAACTCCCGACATCTTCGGTGTAAACGAAGCGCTCTACCAACTGAGCTAATCGCCCGACTGATTTGTCAGTCGTTGTGAGAGCCGTTTAGGCAATTCATACGCAGAGTGCAAGCGTAAAATTATGAATCGCACATCCTTCTTTTATCTCATTGATAAAAATCGGCAGGCCTGTCTGTTTCTGTCTTAATCTAGGCACTTCAGAGTTGCTCCCGATTCAGGTTCGTCATTTTGCATAACGATTCTATTTTTCGCAGGAGTCCAAATTTTTTCAGCCATCTGGAAAGGGCTGTGGAAAAGAGAGGTAGGCCAAAAAAGCTAATAAAAGCGGGACTTTTCGGGTAAAAGTGAAAATTTTATTTTTTCTTCAAGTCACTCGCTTGACAGTAGTGAGAGAACCCCTTAAACGACCGCTCACACCGGACGGAAACGCCGGTTGCGACGCAGCCGCAAGGCTGATCGAGAAATGCGCGGGTGTAGCTCAGTTGGTTAGAGTGCCGGCCTGTCACGCCGGAGGTCGCGGGTTCGAGCCCCGTCACTCGCGCCACTTTTCAATAATTTAGAAAAGTGGCGCCCCGCAAAAATTGAAGCGCCAGACCGGCAATTCCTAGCTTTATCATAATTCTTTCCCTTGATCTTATTTCGGCTGAGTTCTTGTGCCGCATCCACTGCGCGAATAATTTCGATCTGGACCGGAAGGTAGATCTGCTTCAATTTCATTGGTTGGCTGATCGAATTCGCAAGCTTTGCAGACAAAACGGTATATGCCGCCATCTCCTGAATCAGAGTCGCCGGTGGCTATCATCACGCAGTTGACTGCGTGATGATTTCCGGGAACCCAAAGACGAGACCAAGGAGGCCCGGCAGGAAATGAAGAAGACGAACAAGCGTCTTGACCAAGTGCTGGCAGCGTTGGTGCAGGAGAAGAAGGGGAGCGCTCGCGTTTACGCGAGCTGCCCTCATAGTAACATCAGAATTTGACGGTCAGATCGACCTTGAACCCGTTGTCGCTGGTGCGGCTCGTAAGCTGGCCGCGATAGGAAAGACCGAGTGTAGCGGATGATGTGATGGCGACATCAAGCCCGGCTTCAATGACGGCGGCATCCCTGCCGATTGGTATGCCGGCAACTTTGAATGCAAAGGCAAGGCGCGCCTCGGGCGTGACATCGCTGAAGGCATGACGCCAGCTCAGCATACCACGCACCGTTGCTGGCGCATTGCCAAGCGTGAAACCGGTTTGTACGCGGCTGCCAAGCGTGACGAATGTCGCATCTGTGGTTGGACTATCAGCGTGTAATGCAGCCGCGCCACCTTGCTCCGTAAATGAGTTGGTGACCGTTCTCGATGGTTACATCACCTGTTCCCAAGGCTGCTGCATTTTCAATGGTCAGCGTGCCGCCCGAGATTTTTGTGCCGCCGGGGTAAGTGTTGATACCCGTCAGAACAGTGGTACCCGTGCCGACTTGGCGGACCTCACCGCTGCCGGAGATCGTTCCCGTGAACGTCATCGTATTATTGCGGTTAAAACTAAGCGCGCCATTGGTGACGACATTTCCGGGGAGAGATCCGGTCGCTCCACCGTTGCCGATCTGTAAAACACCTGCGCTGATGGTAGTTCCACCAGTAAAGCTATTATGGTCGCCTGAAAGTGTAAGCGTACCAGTGCCCACTTTTCTGATTGCCCCCAGTATCAATGATATTACCTGAGAAATCGGTATCTGTATTAAGGCTCCCTATGGACAATTCAGATGTGACGCCGCCTATGAAGCGGACAGTCCCGCCACCTTCAATCGACCCGATTGCAGTTGCACCGGTGGTGGCGACAGTGAGAGAGCCCCGTCACCACCGATAAAGCGCCCGCTGCCTGCCGTTGCAGTGCCGTTCAAGTATAATGTGCCGCCCGCCGACGTATCGAAGATTGTCTTCCCTGGACCGGTTAGGCCGTCGCCCGAAAGCTCCAGCGCTTCCCCTTGAGACAGATTGAGAGTTTGGACGTTCGCTGACTGGTTATCGATGGTTCCGACCTGAAGGATGGTCGCGGGGGCGGTCGTGATTTGATACGCGTCAGCTCCCGCCGTGAAATTTAGAGCTGCTAAGCCAGCAGTGGATACTACATTGACAGACCTAACCGGTGCTCTATCAAAGATCGCGGTATCCCCGCTTCCTGGAACAGTTCCTGTGCTCCAGTTTGCAGTGTTATAAAAATCACCATCAACGACACCGAGCCAGTCCTGCGCTTGTGCTTGATCGTTCCACAGCGTCGCGGCACCGAAACCCACGGCAGCCCCCGCACCAACAAGCGCGGTTGTCAGCCTCAAGCCCTGAACTGCACGGCTGATTGCACTGGCGCGTAGAAGTGATGTTCTGCAAATAATTGCCATGTTCCCCAGCCACTAGATTTAGTCGCGTAACGCAGCAAAATCGGTCACGTAAAAGCCAATTATATTTATAAAACCAAATAAAATAGTATGGCTGCAATAATTACAAGACTGTTCCCGCACGTCGCCATTGTAATTGGCGAGCACCTGATTGACGTAATAGGTGGGTTTTGTCCACGGATGGAGAATGTTGTTGCAAGCTTGGAACCGATTAATGTGGACACAGTTCTTTTCGGCCTGTCATGCTGGAGGCCGCGGGTCCGAGCTCACATCACTCGATCGGTCATTCAGGTCAGGCAGGGTTGTCCAGCCTGATGTTATTTTTCTCGCCGCGTCCATGAAAGATAGGTGACAGAAATGATTCCTATCACAATGATGAAGATATCTCCGCTGGCAAGCAGGTAGGTGCTCAATATAATCTCCTTGCGATTCGATTTGCGCCTTCAATCCCGAACGGATGAATCGTAAAGACGTCTCCGGGTTTTTGAAGGCAAGCGATCTCGCAGGAAGCTGTCTGACAGCCATTTCTTTCCCTTATCGCGAATGCGACAGGTATGATTTTCTCTCTTTCACAATGATGTGACCGTAGCCGTCGCAGTTCACTCTTTGACGGAAGGGGAAGCAGGGTAGGGTATCTGGGATACGGCGCTCTATTAACCGTCACTGGTAGTCATGCGCTGCTCTCGGAGTATTGATTCTTTCACTGCGACTGCAACGGCGGAACGTTTTTCGCGATTTCCTCACGAAATTATGATGTTTTCATGTTATAGGGTGTTTGGGTGGGAAATATGGGCTTGATACCGTCTGCTCTCGGACATCTGGCCGCACTATCCCCACCTGTTGGGGCGAAGGGCTTGCGCTTGGGTGCCTGCTGCGCTAACCGTCCCCACGAAATGAGCTGAGTTCGCACGGCATGCCTTTTGAAGCTGCTTGGGGCGACGAGGTTGCAGCAGATGCAATGTGTCGCATGGCCGTAGGCTCCAAAAAGCTTATGACAGGCGGCGCAGCCTCGTATTCAAGCCGGATAAGGATCATGAACGAGCTTTTGAATTCCTATTTGCCGATAGTCATCTTTCTGGGTATCGCAATGATAATTGGTGTAGCCCTGCTGGTTGCGCCGTTTCTTGTCGCTTACAGGCAGCCGGACCCGGAAAAGCTTTCCGCTTACGAGTGCGGCTTCAATGCCTTTGACGATGCGCGCATGAAGTTCGACGTCCGTTTCTATCTGGTGTCGATTCTTTTCATCATTTTCGATCTGGAAGTCGCCTTCCTGTTCCCATGGGCTGTGTCATTCGGCGCAATCGGCTGGTTTGGTTTCCTGTCGATGATGGTCTTCCTTGGCGTTTTGACCATCGGCTTCATATATGAATGGAAGAAAGGAGCGCTGGAATGGGATTGAGCAATACCAACTCTACACTTGTGGCTCCGCAGCCAAAAGGCATTCTGGATCCACGCACGGGCAAGCCTGTCGGCTCTGACGATGCGTTCTTTAACGATCTCAATGGCGAACTGTCCGACAAGGGTTTCATCGTCACGTCGGCTGACGCGCTGATCACCTGGGCGCGTACCGGCTCTCTGATGTGGATGACCTTCGGTCTTGCATGCTGCGCCGTGGAAATGATGCATATTTCCATGCCGCGCTATGACGCCGAGCGTTTCGGCATTGCGCCGCGTGCTTCTCCGCGTCAGTCCGACGTGATGATCGTCGCGGGTACGCTGACCAACAAGATGGCTCCGGCGCTGCGCAAGGTCTACGACCAGATGCCGGAGCCACGCTACGTGATTTCGATGGGCTCCTGCGCCAATGGTGGCGGCTATTACCACTATTCCTATTCGGTGGTGCGCGGCTGCGATCGTGTGGTTCCGGTCGATATTTACGTGCCCGGCTGCCCGCCCACCGCAGAGGCGCTGCTTTACGGCATTCTTCTGTTGCAGAAGAAAATCCGCCGCACCGGCACGATCGAGCGTTAATTATGGCTTCGGCCCAAAAGCGCGGCAAGGTTCGTTGGGGCTCGGCTGCTACCTCCCAAGGGCAGGGCGAGTTCTAAAAAAGGAAGTTAAGGATATGAGCGAAGAAGCTCTCGGTGAACTTTCCGGTTATATCAAGGAACGTCTCGGCGATTCTATCGAAGAGACGAAGCTGGCCTATGGCGAGCTGACGCTCAGTGTTCCGGTGGCGAGCCTCATCAGCGTTCTGACTTTCCTGCGTGACGATGTGCAGTGCCAGTTCATCAATCTGACGGACATTTCTGGCGTTGACTATCCGCAGCGCGCAAAGCGCTTTGAAGTGGTCTATCAGCTTCTGTCTCCGCGCCAGAACCAGCGCATTCGCGTTAAGGTCGAGGCGGACGAGGATACGTTGGTGCCTTCGGCAACCGCCGTCTTCATCGGCGCCGACTGGTTTGAGCGGGAAGCCTACGATATGTATGGTGTCCTTTTCTCCGGCCATCCGGACCTGCGCCGCATCCTGACCGATTACGGCTTTGAAGGCCATCCGCTGCGCAAGGATTTTCCGCTGACGGGCTTTGTGGAGGTGCGCTACAGCGACGAGCTGAAACGCGTTGTCTACCAGCCGGTGGAACTGCGTCAGGAGTTCCGCAATTTCGATTTTCTCTCGCCATGGGAAGGGACGGATTACGTCTTGCCGGGCGATGAGAAAGCAAAGACGAACTGAGCGACAGGAAGCTGAACATGGCTGAGACTCAGGTCCGCAATTTTAATATCAACTTCGGTCCGCAGCACCCTGCGGCGCACGGCGTGCTGCGTCTGGTGCTTGAACTCGACGGTGAAGTCGTCGAGCGCGTCGATCCGCATATCGGTCTGCTGCATCGCGGCACCGAGAAGCTGATGGAGGCCAAGACTTACCTCCAGGCTTTGCCTTATCTCGATCGCCTCGATTACGTGGCGCCGATGAATCAGGAACACGCCTATGCGCTCGCTGTCGAACGCCTTCTGGGTATCGACGTGCCGAAGCGCGGCCAGCTTATCCGCGTTCTGTTTTCGGAAATCGGCCGTATCCTCAATCATTTGCTGAACGTGACCACGCAGGCCATGGACGTTGGCGCGCTGACGCCGCCGCTCTGGGGCTTCGAGGAGCGCGAAAAGCTGATGGTGTTCTATGAACGCGCCTGCGGCGCGCGCATGCACGCGGCTTACTTCCGTCCGGGCGGCGTTCACCAGGACCTGCCTGACCAGCTTATCGAAGATATCGGCAAGTGGATCGACCCGTTCCACACCACACTGAAGAATCTTGACGATCTCATCACGCCGAACCGCATTTTCAAGCAGCGCAACGTCGATATCGGCGTAGTTTCGCTGGAAGATGCGTGGGCATGGGGCTTCTCGGGCGTCATGGTTCGCGGCTCTGGCGCTGCATGGGATCTGCGCAAGTCGCAGCCTTATGAGTGCTATAGCGAGATGGAATTCGATATTCCGATCGGCAAGAACGGCGATTGCTACGACCGTTACCTGATCCGCATGGAAGAAATGCGCCAGTCGGCGCACATCATGCGTCAGTGCGTTGACCAGCTTCTCGGCAAGGAACGCGTCGGCCCGGTCTCCAACACCGACAACAAGATTGTGCCGCCGAAGCGCGGCGAGATGAAGCGCTCGATGGAAGCGCTCATCCATCACTTCAAGCTTTACACGGAAGGCTACCATGTGCCTGCCGGTGAAGTTTATGCAGCAGTCGAAGCCCCGAAGGGTGAATTTGGCGTCTTCCTCGTTTCGGACGGCTCCAACAAGCCTTATCGCTGCAAGCTGCGCGCCCCGGGCTTTGCCCATCTTCAGGCTATGGATTTCCTGTGCCGCGGCCACATGCTGGCCGACGTGTCGGCAATCCTTGGCTCGCTTGATATTGTGTTTGGTGAGGTTGACCGCTGATGTCCGTTCGCCGTCTCGCAGATGATGCCGTCCAGCCGGCTGGTTTCGCGTTCAACGCGGAAAATGAGGCCTGGGCGCACAAGACGATTGCAAAATACCCGGAAGGCCGCCAGCAGTCGGCCGTCATTCCGCTGCTCATGCGTGCGCAGGAGCAGGATGGCTGGGTCACGAAGGCTGCCATCGAGCATGTTGCTGCAATGCTCGACATGCCGCTGATCCGCGTTTTGGAAGTCGCAACCTTCTATACGCAGTTCCAGCTCAAGCCGGTCGGTACGCGTGCCCACATTCAGGTTTGCGGAACCACGCCGTGCATGCTGCGCGGCTCGGAAGCGCTGATGGACGTCTGCCGCCACAAGATCCACCACGATCCTTTCGAACTGAATGCCGAAGGCACGCTGTCGTGGGAAGAGGTGGAATGTCAGGGCGCGTGCGTCAACGCACCGATGGTCATGATCTTCAAGGATGCTTATGAAGACCTGACGCCGGAACGCCTTGCCGAAATCATCGACGCTTTCGAAGCAGGGAAGGGTGATGCGGTTAAGCCGGGTCCGCAGAACGACCGGGTGACGTCCGAGCCGATCAACGGCCTGACGTCGCTGACGGAAGATCTGGACTACAAGAAGATCGGCCTGGAAACCCGCAAGGCATCCGACGCCGCCGCTGCCAAGGCCAAGGCCGAGGCGGAAGCCAAAGCGAAGGCTGAGGCCGAAACCGTCGCGCCGTCCAATGCCGCCAAGCCTGTAACCAACGCGCCTGAAACCGCGCCGGCCCTCAAGACGCCGTCTGACGTCAAGGTGTCGAATGCGAAGGAAAAGGCTGCGTCGGTCGAGGCAAAGCAGGACTTCAAGCTCGATGACAAGAACCGCCCGGCTGCCATGGAACGCCCGGAAGCGGCTGACGATCTGAAGCTTATTTCAGGCGTCGGCCCGAAGATCGAAGCCACCTTGCACGAGCTTGGTATCTTCACTTTCAGACAAGTCGCTTCCTGGAAGAAGGCCGAGCGCGAATGGGTTGACGGTTATCTGAGTTTCCACGGTCGCATCGACCGTGAAGACTGGGTGAAGCAAGCCAAAGCTTTGGCCAAGGGCGGTGTCGAGGAATACATCAAGGTATTCGGAAAGAAGCCGGTATGATGAGCCTCCCGCCAAGGTCGGATATTGTGACTAACACGAACGGAAACAGGTGAGACATGCTGGCTGATAAAGATCGCATCTTCACCAATATTTATGGCTTCAAGGACCAGTCCTTGAAGGGCGCGATGTCGCGCGGCCATTGGGACAACACCAAGGGCTTCATCGACAACGGCCGTGACTGGATCATCGACGAGATGAAGGCGTCCGGTTTGCGTGGCCGCGGCGGCGCTGGCTTCCCGACCGGCCTCAAGTGGTCGTTCATGCCCAAACAGAGCGACGGACGTCCGCATTATCTCGTCGTCAATGCCGACGAATCCGAGCCGGGCACCTGTAAGGACCGCGAAATTCTGCGCCACGATCCGCACACGCTGATCGAAGGCTGCGTGATCGCCGGTTGCGCCATGGGTGCGCATACCGCTTACATCTATCTGCGCGGCGAATTCATGCGCGAGCGTGAAGCGCTTCAGGCGGCGATTGATGAATGCTACGATGCCGGCCTTCTCGGCAAGGACAACAAGTGCGGCTGGGATATGGACATATTCCTGCATCACGGCGCGGGCGCTTACATCTGCGGCGAGGAAACAGCGCTGCTGGAAAGCCTTGAAGGCAAGAAGGGCCAGCCGCGTCTGAAGCCGCCGTTCCCCGCGAACATGGGCCTCTATGGCTGCCCGACCACGGTCAACAACGTTGAATCGATCGCGGTTGCGCCGACAATTCTGCGTCGCGGCGGAGCATGGTTCTCGTCCATTGGCCGTCCGAACAATGTCGGCACCAAGCTGTTCCAGATTTCCGGTCATGTGAATACGCCATGCACCGTGGAAGAAGGTCTGGGCATTACCTTCCGCGAACTGATCGAGAAGCACGCTGGCGGCATCCGCGGCGGCTGGGATAATCTTCTCGGGGTCATTCCCGGCGGCGCATCCTGCCCTGTCGTCAAGGCAGAGGACATGATGGATGCCGTGATGGATTTCGACGGCATGCGCGAAGTTAAATCTTCGTTCGGTACCGGCGGCGTGATCGTCATGGACAAGTCCACCGACATCATCAAGGCGATTGCGCGTCTTGCGGCGTTCTTCAAGCACGAAAGCTGCGGTCAGTGCACACCATGCCGTGAAGGTACGGGCTGGATGTGGCGCGTGATGGAACGCATGGTCAAGGGCAACGCGCAGAAGCGTGAGATCGACATGCTGTTCGACGTCACCAAGCAGATTGAAGGTCACACGATCTGCGCGCTTGGTGATGCGGCTGCATGGCCTATTCAGGGCCTGATCCGCAATTTCCGTCCGGAAATTGAAAAGCGTATCGATGAATATACACGCAACGCCGTTCAGAGCCGCAACATTCGTCTGGAAGCAGCGGAATAAGCGGGCTGAACAAGTTGTGAGACTTGCCTGGCAGGCAGGTCTGGAAGTCTGACATCTAGAATATGCGGCATGAGCCGCAGGTTTGGAAAAGCGATGGCAAAGATCAAGGTTGACGGCACAGAGATCGAAATTCCCGATCACTATACGCTCCTTCAGGCTGCCGAAGCCGCAGGCGCGGAAGTGCCGCGTTTTTGTTTCCACGAACGGCTTTCCATCGCCGGAAACTGCCGTATGTGTCTGGTTGAAGTAAAAGGCGGACCGCCGAAGCCGGCGGCATCCTGCGCCATGGGCGTGCGCGACCTGCGTCCCGGTCCGAACGGCGAAGCGCCCGAAATCTTCACCAACACGCCGATGGTCAAGAAGGCCCGCGAAGGCGTGATGGAATTCCTGCTTATCAACCACCCGCTGGATTGCCCGATCTGCGATCAGGGCGGCGAGTGCGACTTGCAGGATCAGGCGATGGCCTTCGGCACGGACGGTTCGCGCTATCGCGAGAACAAGCGCGCTGTCGAGAACAAATATATCGGTCCGCTCGTCAAGACGGTCATGACGCGCTGCATCCACTGCACGCGCTGCGTCCGCTTCACGACCGAAGTGGCCGGCATTTCCGAGCTGGGTCTGATCGGTCGCGGCGAAGACGCCGAGATCACCACCTATCTCGAACGCGCCATGACCTCGGAACTTCAGGGCAATGTCATCGACCTGTGCCCGGTCGGCGCTCTGACCTCGCGTCCTTACGCTTTCCAGGCGCGTCCGTGGGAATTGAACAAGACCGAAACCATCGACGTGATGGATGCGGTCGGTTCCAACATCCGCGTTGACACCCGTGGCCGTGAAGTGATGCGCGTCATGCCGCGCATCAATGAACACGTCAACGAAGAGTGGATTTCCGACAAGACCCGCTTCATCTGGGACGGTCTGCGCACGCAGCGCCTCGACCGTCCATATGTGCGCAAGGATGGCCGCCTGGTCGCGGCGTCGTGGCCTGAAGCTTTCGCAGCAATCGCTGCCAGGGTTTCGGCAACATCGGCCGACAGAATAGGCGCTGTTGCCGGCGATCTGGCTTCGGTCGAAGAAATCTATGCGCTGAAGACCCTGATGGGCTCGCTCGGCTCCACCAATATCGACAGCCGTCAGGATGGCGTGAGCCTCGATCCGGCGCTCGGTCGTGCAACCTACCTTTTCAACACTTCGATCGAAGGCATTGAAAACGCTGATGCTTTGCTCATCATCGGTTCCAATCCGCGGATCGAAGCCGCAGTTCTGAATGCACGCATTCGCAAGCGCCAGCGCATGGGGCCGTTCCCGGTCGCGCTGATTGGCGAACAGACTGAGCTGCGTTACGACTACGAGTATCTGGGCGCAGGCGCAGACACGCTCGCAGCCGTTGCCGCTGGCAAACACGCATTCCGCGACGTGCTGGCCAAGGCCGAACGTCCGCTGATCATCATCGGTCAGGGCGCGCTCACCGGCGATAATGGCCGTGCGGTTCTTTCGACCGCCGCCAAGCTTGCGCAGGATGTCGGTGCGATCAAGGACGAATGGAACGGCTTCTCCGTTCTGCATACCGCAGCTTCGCGCGTCGGCGCTCTGGACCTCGGCTTCGTGCCGGGCGAGGGCGGCAAGCCGGCCCGTGATATGCTGGGCAAGCTTGATGTCGTGTTCCTGCTCGGTGCAGACGAACTCGACATGACCGCCAAGGGTTCGAGCTTCGTGGTGTACATCGGCACGCACGGCGATGCCGGTGCGCATGTCGCAGACGTCATTCTGCCGGGCGCAGCCTATACGGAAAAGTCGGGCACATGGCTCAACACCGAAGGCCGCGTGCAGCTCGGCAACCGCGCCGGTTTCGCACCGGGCGAGGCTAAGGAAGACTGGGCGATCCTGCGCGCTCTTTCCGACAGCCTGGGCAAGCGCCTGCCGTTCGACTCGCTGTCGCAGCTTCGCGCGAAGCTCTATGCGGACTACCCGCATATGATGGCTATCGACACCATTACACCTGCTTCCGCCGACGATCTCGTCGCGCTGGCAGGCAAGGCTTCCAATCCGGGCAGCGACGCGTTCGTTTCCCCGGTCAAGGATTTTTACCTCACGAACCCGATCGCCCGCGCTTCCGCCGTCATGGCAGAGTGCTCGGCGCTTGCGGCAGGCAGCTTCAGCCAGGCAGCCGAGTAAGGCGAGAGAGAGACGGAAAAATGGACGGAATTTTTGCAGCTTACGTCTTGCCCGCGCTGATCATAGCGCTGAAGTCGGTCGTTCTGCTCGTCGTATTGCTGATTGTCGTGGCATACCTGCTTTATGCGGATCGCAAGATCTGGGCGGCGGTACAGCTTCGCCGCGGCCCGAACGTGGTCGGCCCCTGGGGTCTGTTCCAGGCTTTTGCCGACTTGTTCAAATTCGTTTTCAAGGAACCGATCATCCCGTCGGGCGCCAACAAGGGCGTGTTCCTGCTGGCTCCGTTCGTTTCGGCGGTTCTGGCACTGGCGACATGGGCGGTCATTCCGGTCAGCGAAGGCTGGGCGATCGCCAATATCAACGTCGGCATTCTCTACATCTTCGCCATTTCTTCGCTTGAAGTTTATGGCGTCATCATGGGCGGCTGGGCGTCCAACTCGAAGTATCCGTTCCTCGGCGCGCTTCGTTCTGCCGCCCAGATGGTTTCCTATGAAGTGTCCATCGGCTTCGTGATCGTCACGGTGCTGCTGACGGTTGGCTCGCTCAATCTCACCGACATCGTTCTGTCGCAGAATACCGGACTTGGCACCATGCTGGGCCTGCCGGGTTCGTTCCTCGACTGGAACTGGCTCAGCCTGTTTCCGATGTTCGTGATCTTCTATATCTCGGCTCTTGCTGAAACGAACCGCCCGCCTTTCGATCTGGTCGAAGCGGAATCGGAACTCGTGGCCGGTCACATGATCGAATATTCGTCCACGCCGTTTCTGCTGTTCTTCCTTGGTGAATATGTGGCGATTACGCTGATGTGCGCCCTGATGACCATCCTGTTCCTCGGCGGCTGGCTGCCTCCGGTTGATGTGTGGTTCCTCAGCTGGGTGCCGGGCATCATCTGGTTCATGCTGAAGCTGTGCTTCTGCTTCTTCCTCTTCGCCATGGCGAAGGCAATCGTCCCGCGCTACCGTTACGACCAGCTGATGCGTCTGGGCTGGAAAGTGTTCCTGCCGATCTCGCTGTTCATGGTTGTCGCCACGGCAACCTTCCTCAAAGTCTTCGGTCTGGCGTAAGGAGTAATAAGAATGGCTTCAATCGCACAAGCGGCCAAATCGCTCCTTCTCAAGGAATTCGTCGCGGCTTTCTTCCTTTCCATGCGTCAGTTCTTTGCGCCCAAGGCGACACTGAACTACCCGCATGAAAAAGGCCCGGTTTCGCCGCGCTTCCGTGGCGAGCATGCGCTGCGCCGTTATCCCAACGGTGAAGAACGCTGCATCGCCTGCAAGCTTTGCGAGGCGATTTGCCCGGCGCAGGCCATCACCATCGAGGCTGGTCCGCGCCGCAACGACGGCACGCGCCGCACGGTGCGTTACGACATCGACATGGTGAAGTGCATCTATTGCGGCTTCTGTCAGGAAGCCTGCCCGGTGGATGCCATCGTTGAAGGTCCGAACTTCGAGTTCGCGACCGAAACGCGTGAAGAGCTTTACTACGACAAGGAAAAGCTCCTTGCTAATGGCGACCGCTGGGAACGCGAAATCGCGCGCAATATTGCGTTGGATGCGCCGTATCGCTGATCGGTAACAGCCGGAATTTTGTTCCGGCTGCCGAGGTTTTGAAATTGGCGGCAAGGTGGGGAGACCCGGCTTGCCGCTGGAATTCGGGTTTCGCGAGTTTCTCGCGGCAAACAAAGAATAAAGCGGGCAAGGCAATAAGGCTTTGCTCACGGAAAGGTGTTGGGGGTTCCCCATGCTAACAGGTATTGCGGCAGCGTTCTTCTATCTGTTCGCCTTTATCATGATCGCCAGTGCGTTCATGGTGATTGCGGCGCGCAACCCCGTGCATTCGGTGCTGTTTCTGATCCTCACATTCTTCAATGCGGCGGCTTTGTTCCTGCTGACGGGGGCCGAGTTCCTCGCCATGATCCTGCTCGTCGTTTATGTCGGCGCTGTGGCGGTGCTCTTCCTCTTCGTCGTCATGATGCTTGATGTGGATTTTGCGGAACTGAAGCGCGGCGCACTGCAATATGCGCCGGTCGGCGCTCTGGTGGGGCTCATCCTGCTGGGCGAACTGATCGTTGTTTTTGCAGGCCCGATGTTCGCGCCGAAGCTGGGCGAGGGTACGGTTCCGATCCCGGATCTTGCCGTGCGCCCCAACACGGCTGCATTGGGCGACATTATTTATACTGACTTTGTCTTTCAGTTTCAGATTGCCGGATTGATCCTTCTGGTGGCCATGATCGGCGCGATTGTTCTGACCTTGCGACACAAGCCCAATATTAAGCGCCAGTCTATCCCGGTCCAGGTTGCGCGTACGCCTGAAACGGCGATCGAGATCAAACAGGTGGAAACAGGCAAAGGCATCAGAGGATAAGCATATGGAAATCGATATTGCTCACTATCTGACCGTTTCGGCCATTCTTTTCACGCTTGGCGTTTTCGGGATTTTCTTGAACCGCAAGAACGTCATCATCATCCTGATGTCGGTCGAATTGATCCTGCTGTCGGTCAATCTCAATTTTGTGGCGTTTTCCTCTGTTCTCGGCGATATGGTCGGGCAGGTCTTCGCGCTCTTCGTTCTGACTGTTGCTGCTGCTGAAGCGGCAATCGGTCTGGCAATTCTCGTTGTTTTCTTCCGTAACCGCGGCTCCATCGCGGTGGAAGACGTCAATGTTATGAAAGGTTGACGGGCAAATGCTCTATTACGCGATCGTCTTCCTTCCGCTTATTGGTTTTCTTGTTGCCGGGCTTTTCGGCAACAAGATCGGAGCCAAAGCGAGCGAATACATCACTTCCGGCCTCATGGTCATCGTTGCGGTCTGCTCATGGGTCGCATTCTTCCAGATTCCGCTGGGCGAAACGCAGACCGTCCGTATCCCCGTTCTGGAATGGGTAACTTCGGGCGCGCTTTCTTTCGATTGGGCTTTGCGCATCGATACGCTGACCGGCGTCATGCTCGTTGTCATCAACTCGGTATCGGCACTGGTGCATATTTATTCCATCGGATACATGCACCACGATCCGCATCGTCCGCGTTTCTTTGCATATCTGTCACTCTTCACCTTCGCCATGCTTACGCTGGTAACGTCTGACAATCTCGTTCAGATGTTCTTCGGCTGGGAAGGCGTGGGGCTGGCTTCCTATCTTCTGATTGGTTTCTGGTTCCAGAAGCCGTCCGCAAATGCCGCCGCCATGAAGGCGTTCGTGGTCAACCGCGTAGGCGACTTCGGCTTCCTGCTTGGTATTTTCGGCGTGTTCGCGCTGTTCCAGTCGGTCGATTACAATACGATCTTCGCCGCTGCCGCGAATTACCTGCCTGCCGAAGGCGCTGCCGATGCAAATTCAGTCGTGCTGAATTTCCTCGGCTATGAATTGCATAAGGAAACGGCGCTGACGATTGTTTGCCTCCTGCTTTTCATGGGTGCCATGGGCAAGTCGGCGCAGTTCCTGCTCCACACCTGGCTGCCGGACGCGATGGAAGGCCCGACGCCTGTTTCGGCGCTCATTCACGCCGCAACCATGGTGACGGCGGGCGTGTTCATGGTCGCACGCATGTCGCCGCTGTTTGAACTGTCGCAGGATGCCTTGCTGATCGTCACTATTATCGGCGCAACCACGGCATTCTTTGCCGCAACGGTCGCTCTGGTTCAGAACGATATCAAGCGTGTCATCGCTTATTCAACCTGTTCGCAGCTTGGTTATATGTTCGTGGCCCTGGGCGTTGGCGCTTATGGCGCAGCCGTGTTCCACCTGTTTACGCACGCTTTCTTCAAGGCGCTGCTGTTTCTTGGTGCGGGTTCGGTCATTCATGCCGTTTCCGATGAGCAGGACATGCGCCGCATGGGTGGTCTGCGCAAGCTGATCCCGACGACCTACTGGATGATGCTGATCGGAACGATTGCGATTACCGGCGTCGGCATTCCGGGAACGGTCATCGGCACCGCCGGCTTCTTTTCAAAGGATGCGATTATCGAATCTGTTTTTGCATCGCATAGTGCTGCAAGCGGTTACGCCTTCTGGCTTCTGGTGATCGCGGCCCTGTTTACGAGCTTCTATTCATGGCGTCTGATTTTCATGACTTTCCACGGCAAGCCGCGTGCTTCTGCCGAAGTCATGCATCATGTTCATGACTCGCCTCCTGTCATGCTCGTGCCGCTGTTTCTCCTGGGTGCAGGCGCCTTGTTTGCAGGCGTTCTCTTCAAGGAACATTTCTTCGGCCATGATTATGTGGAGTTCTGGAAGGGCGCGTTGTTCACCCTGCCGGGTAACCAGATTGTCGAGGAATATCACCATGTTCCGCTGCTGGTGAAGCTGTCGCCATTCATTTCGATGGTAATCGGTTTCGTCATTGCCTGGATATTCTACATTCGCTCGCCGGAAATTCCGAAGGATCTCGCAGTCCGCCATCGCGGTCTCTACCAGTTCCTCCTGAACAAGTGGTACTTCGACGAACTGTACGACTTCATCTTCGTTCGTCCGGCGCGCTGGCTTGGCCGCGTGTTCTGGAAGGGCGGCGATGGCTGGCTCATTGACGGTTTCGGCCCGGACGGCGTGTCGGCCCGTGTGCTCGATGTCACCAACCGCGTCGTCAAGATGCAGTCCGGATACCTTTATCATTACGCATTCGCGATGCTGATCGGCGTCGCCGCGCTCGTCACCTG
This sequence comes from Falsochrobactrum tianjinense, assembly GCF_019100495.1. Taxonomy (GTDB): domain Bacteria; phylum Pseudomonadota; class Alphaproteobacteria; order Rhizobiales; family Rhizobiaceae; genus Brucella; species Brucella tianjinense. Next base: position 1,016,025 of record NZ_JAHRVA010000001.1, read on the forward strand.
GATGATGCTCGGGAGCTCTTTCTGATGACCGACTGGCCAATTCTTTCTACGGTCACATTTCTGCCGCTCGTCGGCGCCTTGTTGATCCTTCTCATCAAGGATGACAGCGAAGCTGCGCGCCGCAACATCAAGAATGTTGCGCTGCTCACGACTGTTTTCGCTTTCATTCTTTCGCTGGTCGTCTGGGCGGGGTTCGATAATTCGAATCCCGGCTTCCAGATGGTCGAACAGGTCGACTGGCTCGGCGGCGGCATTTCATACCATATGGGTGTTGACGGCATTTCGATGCTTTTCGTCGTGCTTTCGGCTTTCCTCATGCCATTCTGTATTCTGGCGAGCTGGGAAGCGATCGATAAGCGCGTCAAGGAATACATGATCGCGTTCCTTATTCTGGAAACGCTTCTGATTGGCGTGTTCTGCGCGCTTGATCTGTTCCTGTTCTATGTGTTCTTTGAAGCAAGCCTTATTCCGATGTTCATCATCATCGGTGTGTGGGGTGGCAAGCGCCGCGTTTATGCGAGCCTTAAATTCTTCCTCTATACGCTGCTCGGTTCCGTGCTGATGCTGATCGCTGTCATGGCGATGTACTGGCAGGCCGGCACGCTGAATATCGTAGAACTGCTCCAGCACGAATTCCCGGCAAGCATGCAGACATGGTTATGGCTGGCCTTCTTCGCGTCTTTTGCCGTGAAGATGCCGATGTGGCCGGTACATACATGGTTGCCTGACGCCCACGTTGAAGCACCAACTGCCGGTTCGGTCATTCTGGCCGGCATTCTGCTCAAGCTCGGCGGCTATGGCTTCCTGCGTTTTTCGCTGCCGATGTTCCCGCTGGCTTCCGCCGATTTTGCTCCTTTGATCTTCGCTTTGTCCGTTATTGCGATCATCTACACATCGCTTGTTGCCTTCGTGCAGGACGATATGAAGAAGCTGATTGCCTATTCGTCGGTCGCCCATATGGGGTATGTGACAATGGGTATTTTTGCCGCCAACGAGCAGGGCGTGCAGGGCGCGATCTTCCAGATGCTCTCGCATGGTATCGTCTCCAGCGCATTATTCCTTTGCGTGGGCGTGATCTACGACCGCATGCATACACGCGAGATCGCTGCCTTTGGTGGACTCGTCAACAATATGCCCAAATATGCCGTCGCATTCATGGTTTTCACCATGGCGAATGTCGGCCTTCCGGGTACGTCGGGTTTCGTTGGCGAATTCCTCACTTTGTTCGGTATTTTCCGCGTGAATACATGGGTAGCGGTGTTTGCTACGAGCGGTGTGATCCTGTCGGCCTGCTATGCCCTGTGGCTCTATCGCAAGGTGGTGTTCGGCGCGTTGACCAAGGAAAGCCTCAAAGTGCTTCTTGACCTCAGCCCGCGTGAAAAGCTGATCCTCTATCCGATTGTGGTCCTCACTATTTTCTTCGGCGTGTATCCGATGCCGGTCTTCGATGCGACCGCAGGTGCCGTGCATGCTCTGGTTAATCAATACGAAGCAGCGCTGGCCAATGCAGCCAGCGCTATGCTGGCGCAATAAGTAAAGGCGAAGGCCCGATGCAAACCGACCTGATTGCTTCCCTGTCTCTCGCAGCTCCCGAGATTCTCCTCGCGCTGAGCGGGCTGGCATTGCTTATGATCGGCGTGTTCTCCGGAGAGCGCGCCTCCACCCTCGTTAATGGACTTGCCGTCGCTGTTCTGATTGCTGCGCTGGCTCTTGTCATTATTTTCCCGCACGATGGCACCGCCTTTGCCGATGGCTTCGTCAACGATGCCTTTGCACGCTTCATGAAAGTGCTGACGCTGATCGGTTCTATTGTGACGCTCGTCATGTCTGTCGGCTTTGCGCGTGAAGAAAAATTCGACAAGTTCGAGTTTCCTGTACTGATCGTCCTTTCGACGCTCGGCATGCTCATCATGGTGTCCGCTTCCAATATGCTGACGCTTTATCTGGGCCTCGAATTGCAGTCTCTGGCGCTCTATGTGCTTGCAGCATTCAATCGCGAGAACCTGCGTTCCACGGAAGCCGGTCTGAAATATTTCGTCCTTGGCTCACTATCATCAGGTATGCTGCTCTACGGTATCACCCTTGTTTATGGCTATACCGGGCATATCGGCTTCAATGAAATCGCCAGCGTAGTCTCGGGTGGAGAGCGCCAGCTGGGGCTGGTCTTTGGTCTGGTATTCATCCTTGCCGGCCTTTGCTTCAAGATTTCTGTTGTCCCGTTCCATATGTGGACGCCCGACGTTTATGAAGGTGCGCCGACGCCTGTGACGGCTTTCTTCGCGGCGGCTCCGAAAATGGCGGCAATGGCATTGATCGTGCGTGTGGTTTCGGATGCTTTTGCTCCGGTCACGCATGACTGGCAGCAGATCATCACCTTCGTTGCTATCGCTTCGATGGTGCTGGGTGCCTTTGCCGCCATCGGCCAGCGCAATATCAAGCGTCTGATGGCTTATTCATCGATCAGCCATATGGGCTACGCACTTGTCGGCCTTGCCGCTGGTACGGTTATCGGCGTGCGCGGGGTCGCCCTTTACATGCTGATCTATCTTGTCATGACGCTCGGCAGCTTTGCTTTTATTTTGTGCATGCGTACCAAGGACGGCAATGTCGAGCAGATCGACGATCTGGCTGGCCTGTCGCGCACCAATCCGGTGATTGCGACCATCATGACCGTGATACTGTTCTCGCTTGCCGGCATTCCACCTCTGGCTGGCTTCTTCGGTAAGTGGTATACTTTTATGGCCGCCGTTGAGGTCGGGCTTTATCCGCTCGCGATCATCGGTATTGTCGCGTCTGTCGTGGGTGCCTTCTATTATCTGCGCATTATCAAGCTCATGTGGTTCGATGAACCGGCAGGCGGCTTTGTTCCGGCTGCAATCGAACTGCGCCTGATTTTGGCGATATCGGGAGCATTCATCCTGTTCTATGCGCTAATCGGCGGCTGGCTTGGCGGACTTGCCGAAACCGCAGCCAAGACGTTCTTCTAATATGAGCATGACGGAAGCTGCGGGCAAAGCCATGCATTTTGCGCTTGCGCCCGTGGCTGTGATGCAAGGATATCGGCTGGAGGTCTTTCCTGTAGTCGGTTCCACCAACGCTGAGGCGCTGGCTCGCGCCAATGCTGGCGATGATGGCCTTATCTGGTTTGTGTCTCCGCGACAGGAGAGCGGGCGGGGACGGCGCGGCCGGACATGGACGACCCCTGAAGGCAACCTTGCCGCCACACTGCTTCTGGTCGATCGCTTCGATCCCGCAATCGCCGCTACTCTGGGTTTTGTCGCCGGTCTCGCTCTGACCGATGCGGTGGAGGCGGTTCTGCCGTCCGCTATCGCCGCGCGTGTAAAGCTGGCCCTGAAATGGCCGAACGACGTTTTGGTCGACAACGCCAAGCTCTCGGGCATTTTGCTCGAGACCACCTTGTTGGCGGATGGACGCTTTGGTCTTGCGGTCGGCATGGGAACCAATGTTGTAGCGACGCCAGAAGGATTGCCTTATCCTGCAGCCTCGCTTCATGGCTTGGGTAGCAATGCGGATGCGGCTACCCTCTTTCTGGCTTTGGCAGATGCCTGGTGCAACTATTACCGGATTTGGGATGGCGGACGCGGTCTGTCTGCTATCCGCGCCGAATGGCTCAAGCGCGCGCATGGTCTGGGCGAGCCCGTCGCCATGCAGCTCAACAAGCGTATCGTCGAAGGCCTGTTTGAAACCATCGATTCGGATTGCCGCCTTGTCATTCGTGAAGATGACGGGACGCGCACTACGGTGACGGCGGGTGATGTCTATTTTGGAACCGCTGCATCCATTAAAGCAGATTCCTGACTGAATATTGTGCACAAATCGTCGTTATGCGTGTTCTGGCAGGCTTGCAAACTATCGGCAGCCGGTTCAACAGAGGCATAATTACATTTTAAAATAAATAGGGAGGCATAATGCCCCGCTCACCATTGACGCAATTTGTTTTCCTGCCCCTCGGCGGCGTCGGCGAAATCGGCATGAATCTCGCCATGTATGGCTACGGGCCGGAACACAGCCGCGAATGGGTGGTCGTCGATATGGGCGTAAGCTTTGCCGGCCCTGAACATCCCGGCGCAGATCTTATTCTGCCCGACATTCGTTTCCTTGAGGCCGAAAAGCATAATTTGCGCGCGATAGTTATCACCCACGCGCACGAAGACCATTATGGCGCATTGCTCGACTTGTGGCCGAGATTGAAAGTGCCGGTCTATGCAACGCCCTTTACCGCAGGACTACTTGAGGCTAAGCGCCAGTCGGAATTCGGTGCGCCGGAAATCCCGATCACGATCTTCAAGGCTGGTGAAAGTTTTGAAGTCGGCCCTTTCAAGTTTCAGGCCCTTGCCGTCACCCATTCAATTCCGGAACCGGTTTCTCTCGCAATTACGACAGCACTCGGTACCGTTGTTCATACGGGCGACTGGAAAATGGACCCAGACCCTTCCATGGGACCGCTCATCGATGAGGCTGGCTTCCGCGCGCTCGGCGATCAGGGCGTTCTGGCGCTCATCTGCGATTCAACCAATGCAATGCGGGATGGGGAATCACCTTCTGAACGCGAAGTTGGCGAAAGCCTGCGCGATTTGATCGAAAATGCGCGCGGCCGCGTGGCGATTACAACTTTTTCTTCCAATGTTGGACGTATTCGCTCCATCACTGAAGCTGCGCGAGACGCGGGGCGGCAGGTTCTGGTTGTCGGACGCTCAATGAAGCGCACCATCGCCGTCGCCACCGAGCTTGGCTATATGGAAGGCCTGCCGGAGTTTCTGAACGAAGACGATTACGGTTATATACCGCGTGAAAACGTCGTGATGATCCTCACAGGCAGTCAGGGCGAACCGCGCGCGGCGCTCGCCAAAGTGGCGCGTGATGAGATGCGCAGCCTAGCGCTTTCTCCGGGGGATACGGTGATTTTCTCATCGCGTCCCATTCCCGGCAATGAAAAAGCCATCCTTGATATCAAGAATAAGCTGATCGATCGCGGCATCAAGCTGATTAGCGACGACGAAGCGCTTGTTCATGTTTCCGGTCATCCGCGCCGGAATGAGTTGAAGCACATGTATTCCTGGGTTCGCCCGAAAATTCTGGTGCCGGTGCATGGCGAGGCCGCTCATCTGGTGGCGCAAGGTTCGCTGGGAGCGATGGAAGGCATCGAGGAAGTCGTGCAGATACGCGATGGTGATATGCTGCGACTGGCTCCGGGCAAGGCCGAAATCATCGATGAAGCCCCAGTGGGCCGTATTTACAAAGACGGCAAGCTTATCGGCGATGAGGACGAAATCGGCATGGTCGAGCGCCGCAAGCTGGCCTATGTCGGCCATGTGGCGGTTTCCGTACTGCTCGACCGCGATCTCAAGCTGGTGGAAGAGCCCGATCTGGTCGCTTTCGGCCTTCCGGAAGAAGACAGGCAGGGTGATCTGCTGGAAGATATTCTGCTTGATGCCGCAGTCGAGGCCATCGACAGTATTCCGCGTGCACGCCGCAAGGATCTGGAAGTCGTGCGCGAATCCGTGCGCCGGGCCGTTCGGGCCGCGGCAAATGAAGTGTGGGGCAAAAAGCCGGTAGTGACGGTGTTCCTCAACCGGATAAGGTAAGCAAAACTTCGGGAGGGAAATACTGATGCTTGGACGTCTCAACCATGTCGCGATTGCAGTTCCGGATATTGAGGCCGCATCTACACTCTACCGCGACATGCTCGGCGCGAAGTTGACCCAGCCGCAGGCTTTGCCTGAACACGGTGTGACGGTCGTTTTCATTGATGTTGGCAATACCAAGATCGAACTGCTCGAACCCTTGGGCGAGGGGTCGCCCATCGCATCCTTCCTTGAAAAGAATCCTTCCGGCGGGATGCACCATCTCTGTTACGAAGTCGTGGACATTGTTGCCGCCCGCGACCGCCTAAAGGCGGAAGGGGCGCGTATCCTTGGTGATGGCGAACCGAAACTTGGCGCGCATGGAAAACTCGTACTATTCCTGCACCCCAAAGACTTTAATGGTACACTCATCGAATTGGAGGAGGTGTAAGCATGTCTCTGGTTTCCGGCATAGCGATCTATTTCATTATCTGGTGGACGACGTTGTTTGCGCTTCTGCCTGTCGGTCTGCGCACCCAGGCCGAAGAAAACGATGTGACACTAGGAACGGTGGCTAGCGCCCCGGCAAAGCCGCGTATCGGCCTCGCTTTCCTGCGTACGACCGTGGTTGCGTGCCTGATTTTCGGCCTTTATTATTATCTTACGCAGGTTAAAGGGCTGGGACTGGACGACATCCCGCATTTCTTCCCCGACCTCACCTAAAGTCGTTCCAGTGGGGCACGGAGGTTGGTGCCTATTATTTAAAGCATGCCGCGGAAAAGTGGGAACCGGTTTTTCGATAAAGACATGCGTAAAAACAAAAAGTTAAAGTGCGTCGTATAAGTATGATTAAATGCGATACGCTTTAGGTGCAAGATCGGCCATGACTGGATGATTGGTTGGATGCATGGCGTTCTGAATCAAAATCTCAGTTTGTTTGCATAAATCATTGAATAATAATAGATTTACACCGTTTCCAGCCATATTTTCGGAAGTGCTGCTAGGTGCAAATGCACCGAGTAAATGGATAAGGTTTCTTCAAGGCAAAAAAAAGCAAGGCTTCCGCCTTGCTAATTGAATACGCGTTCGACCCATTTCCATTTTACCGGCGGCAGCGTAAAATCGCGCCTGGATCCATCCTCCCAAGACTTGACCGCGTGAACCAACGGTTTTGTTCCGTTGTTAGGCTTATTGATGAAAAAAATAGCGGACTGCACAGCTTTTGTCACCAAAAATCTTTCACTGCGTCATATTTCCTTCGCAATTTTTTTCAATTTTATATTGCCTATTTGTAATATATTGAAATTTAATGTGAATTCTTTTGCCTCTTGCCCTGAGCCTTACTCCCGGTTGTGCGTATGATGGTTGTGGACGGCAAATCTCCTCTTCGGTAAAGCATGGTCGGGCGGGTTTTCAATGGCTGCATAACCCGATAAGAAGCCAATGAGTTTGCTTAATTTTTGCCTGATTCTATGCGCACTCACTGCGAGCATTCAGGTAGTTTCTCTTGATCGGTGGTCACGATGCGTCTGTCGCAATATTTTTTGCCCATTCTGAAGGAAAATCCCAAGGAGGCGGAAATTGTCTCTCACAGATTAATGCTGCGCGCGGGTATGATCCGGCAGCAGTCTGCGGGAATCTATTCGTGGCTGCCAATGGGCCTGAAGGTTCTCAACAAGGTTTGCGATATAATTCGCGAAGAGCAGAACCGCGCCGGCGCGAATGAAATATTGATGCCAACCATCCAGTCAGCGGAACTGTGGCGCGAAAGCGGCCGTTATGACGCTTATGGCAAAGAGATGTTGCGCATTCAGGACCGGCAGGAACGCGATATGCTCTTTGGCCCGACGAATGAAGAAATGGTGACGGATATTTTCCGTTCCTATGTACGCTCCTATAAGGATCTGCCGCTCAATCTTTATCATATTCAGTGGAAATTCCGCGACGAGGTGCGTCCGCGTTTTGGCGTGATGCGCTCGCGTGAATTTCTGATGAAGGATGCCTATTCGTTTGACCTTGATTTCGAGGGCGCGAAAATGGCCTATTACCGCATGTTCGTATCCTATCTGCGGACTTTCTCGCGTGTCGGCCTTCAGGCTATTCCGATGCGCGCCGATACCGGCCCGATCGGCGGCGATCTCAGTCACGAATTCATCATTCTGGCGGAAACGGGCGAAAGCCAGGTCTATTGTGACCGCGCCTATCTCGATCTGGCTGTTCCTGGAGCGGATACGGATTTCCGCAATGATGCGCAGCTTACCGATATCGTCAATAAGTGGACAACGCCTTACGCCGCAACCGACGAGATGCACGACGAAACCGCATGGGCGGATGTGAAACTCGACAGCCAGCTTTCAGCGCGTGGTATCGAGGTTGGCCATATTTTCCATTTTGGCACCAAATATTCCGAGCCCATGGGCGCTAAAGTGCAGGGGCCGGACGGCAAGGAACATTTCGTTTCGATGGGTTCTTACGGGATTGGCCCGTCGCGCCTTGTGGCTGCAGCGATTGAAGCTTTCCATGACGATGCGGGCATTATCTGGCCGAAGGCGATTGCGCCATTCGGCGCGGGCATCGTCAATATGAAGACCGGCGACCAAGCCTGCGATGGCGTGAGCGAAAAACTTTATGGGGCGCTGACGAATGCGGGCGTCGATCCCTTGCTCGATGATAAGGATGACCGTCCGGGCGCGAAATTCGCGACCATGGACCTGATTGGCCTGCCATATCAGGTGATCGTCGGTCCGCGTGGCGTGGCTGCTGGCGAAGTGGAAGTTAAGGATCGTAAAACGGGCGAGCGTCAGAACCTCACGGTCGAAGCGGCCATCAATATGCTGACGGCCTGAGCATGAGCAACGCGGCGGCAGCAAAACCTAACGGAAAGGACATGGCGTCTGGCAAGGCGCCTTCATCCGGTCCGTTCTCGGCTTTTGAGCGTATGATCGCCTGGCGGTACTTACGCGCGCGCCGTCGTGAGACATTTATCTCCGTCATTGCCGGTTTTTCCTTCACCGGCATCATGCTGGGCGTAGCCACCCTCATCATCGTCATGGCGGTGATGAATGGCTTCCGAGCTGAATTGCTGACCCGCATTCTGGGCATTAACGGGCATCTGATCATGCAGCCGATGGACCGGCCTCTGGATGATTACGCTGATCTTATCAAGCGGATCGATGGTATTCAGGGCGTTCAGTTCGCTATTCCGGTCGTTGAGGGGCAGGCTCTGGTGCAGGGCAATATCGGGGCGGGAACCGGTGCATTGGTGCGTGGGCTTCGCGAAGAAGACCTCGATAAACTCAAGCTCGTTTCCGGCAATATCAGACAGGGCACCTTGCAAGGCTTTGATGAAAGCGGCGGCGTAGCCATCGGCACCCGTATGGCGGAAAATCTCGGTCTTTCCATCGGGGATTCGCTGCGAGTCATTTCGCCCGACGGCGATGTGACGCCCTTTGGCGTCAACCCGCGCGTGAAAGCCTATCCGATCGTCGCGATCTTCGAGATTGGCATGTCGGAGTATGATGCCTCCATCGTTATGATGCCGCTCTCCGAGGCGCAGCTTTTCTTCAATCAGGAAGGAAAGGTACAGTCGCTGGAAATCTTCGTCGATAATCCCGATAAGGTCGATGCGATGCGCGCACCGGTCGAAGAGGTAGCCGCGCGCCAGATTTCCATGGTGGACTGGCGTCAGCGCAACCAGACATTCTTTTCGGCCTTGGAAGTCGAGCGGAACGTCATGTTCATGATCCTGACATTGATCGTGCTGGTGGCAGCCCTGAACATTATTTCCGGCCTGATCATGCTTGTGAAGGACAAAGGGCACGACATTGCGATCCTGCGTACCATGGGGGCAACGCGCGGCGCGGTCATGCGTATATTCCTGATGACGGGGGCTGCAATCGGCGTAACCGGCACATTTGCGGGCGTTATTCTGGGTGTCGTTGTGTGCCTCAATGTTGAGCGGCTGCGCGAGTTTTTCTCGTGGCTCTCGGGCACAACGCTGTTTAACCCGGAACTCTATTTCCTGAGCCAGCTTCCCGCGCGGATGGATCCCGGAGAAACCATTTCGGTCATTCTTATGGCGTTGGTTCTCTCCTTTATTGCGACAATTTTTCCAGCCTGGCGCGCTGCCAAACTCGACCCGGTCGAAGCATTGAGGTACGAATAATGGCGGCAGAAATTATCCTGCGGCTACAGCAGGTCAGTCGCGCCTATAATGAGGTCGACCGCGAACTGGTTATTCTCAAAGATGCCGATTTCACGCTGCGTCGCGGCGAGATGGTCGCACTGGTCGCGCCCTCCGGCGCGGGTAAATCGACGCTGCTGCATACTGCGGGCCTGCTGGAACGGCCCGACCACGGGGACGTCATTCTGGATGACCGCTCCTGTAGCGCACTTTCGGACGATGAGCGCACCGCAGTTCGCCGCAATGATATTGGTTTCGTTTATCAGTTCCATCATCTTCTGCCGGAATTCTCCGCTCTAGAAAATGTCATGATGCCGCAGATGATCCGCGGCCTGACCCGGAAGGAAGCTGCCGAGCGGGCGCAGCAACTGCTCGAGTATATGAAGATCGGTAAGCGCGCTTCCCATCGTCCGGCAGAACTGTCGGGCGGCGAACAGCAACGCGTAGCGATTGCCCGTGCTGTCGCCAATGCCCCTCTGGTGCTTCTCGCCGATGAGCCAACTGGCAATCTCGATCCGACTACGTCCTCTTATGTCTTCGGCGCGCTTGAAGCGCTTGTGCGCCAGTCCGGCCTGGCTGCCCTTATTGCCACACACAATCACGAACTTGCCCGCCGCATGGATAGGCGTGTAACGTTACATGAAGGCAAAGTCGTAGATTTCTGACGGCACGCAACTGTTCTTTCTTTGTTCATTATCAAATACTTCGCCGCGGCTAATCGCACTCTCGGTGGAAGCGTCTTCATATTTCATAAACCTTAAATATAAGGATGAGAACAAAAGGGGGTTGACGAAAGAACATACTTAGAACAAATTACAAACACAAGTGAACAAAGAGGAGTTTTCCACATGGCCGATCTCGTCCACGATGTGTTGTCTTTCATTTCCGTCAGCCTGTTTATCGCGACTTTCGCTATCTGGGTGAGTGTAATCTGAATAGGCGCCGGGTTCTCTTGTGAACCCAATCTCCAGTAACGGCTGTGCCTATGGACATTGTTGCTATCTTCCCCGAAACTGACGAAACGGGTGACAAGAGTCGCCTTGGCGGGACAGGTTACGCAATCGCGGATTGTGTTGCCCGAATGCCGCTGGAAGACCGTTGATGACAGGTCTGCGGCTCGTCAAGATCGGGGTATGGTATGAGCAGTATAACAAGTAGCGTGACGGGCGAGGGTTCTTTGTCGCCGCGTTTTGTTCATCTGCGGGTGCATTCCGCCTATTCCTTGTTGGAGGGTGCGCTTCCTGTCAGCAAGATCATCAAGCAGGCGGTTGCCGATGAATCTCCGGCCATCGCGATTACCGACAGCAATAATCTCTTTGGCGCTCTGGAATTTGCGCAAAAGGCCTCGAAAGACGGTGTGCAGCCGATTATCGGTTGCCAACTGGACGTGGCGTTTGGCGATCATGATGATAATAGCCGCAGCGCCAATCGTAAGGCAGTTCTTGATCTTGCCCCCCTCGTTCTGCTTGCAGCGACGGAGGAGGGCTATGCCAATATCGTGCGGCTGGTCAGCCGCGCCTTTCTCGATACGCCTGCCGGAGACCCGGTGCATATCGAAGCGGACTGGCTTTCTGAGTGCTCTGCGGATGTGATCGCCCTTTCGGGGGGGGCACTTGGGCCAATAGGCCGTGCTTTTGCTGCCGACCGGCCAGACCGTGCTGAAGCGCGTCTTGGCTTTTTGCGACAGGCTTTCGGAGATCGACTTTATGTCGAATTACAGCGCCATGCCGATTATGATCGCGCTCTGGAAGCGCGCACGGTCGAACTAGCCTATGCGATGGACCTGCCGCTGGTTGCGACTAATGAGGTATTTTTCCTCAATGCTGAGGATTTCGAGGCCCATGATGCGCTTCTGGCAATTGCTGAGGGGCAGATTCTATCAAATGACGATCGTCGTCGCTTGACGCCAGATCATTACCTCAAGAGCCGCTCCGAAATGGCCGCGCTTTTTGAAGACTTGCCGGAAGCGCTCGAAAATACGATAGAAATTGCCGAGCGTTGCAGCTGGTTCACGCAAACGCGCAAACCCATTCTGCCGCGTTTCACTGGCGATTCCAATGACCCTGAAGCTGCTGTTCAGGCCGAGGCCGGTGAACTGGCGCGCCAGGCTCGTGAAGGCCTCAGAATGCGGCTGGAAACAGCGGGACTGGCCGAGGGCTATACCGAAGAACAATATGCCGAGCGGCTCGAATATGAGATCGGGATCATCACGCGTATGAAGTTTCCCGGCTATTTTCTTATCGTCGCCGACTTCATCCAGTGGGCCAAGGCGCATGGCATTCCTGTGGGGCCGGGACGTGGTTCCGGTGCTGGTTCGCTGGTCGCTTATGCGCTGACCATCACTGATGTCGACCCGCTGCGCTTTTCGCTGCTGTTTGAACGTTTCCTCAACCCCGACCGCGTGTCGATGCCTGATTTTGATATCGACTTCTGCCAGGACCGCCGTGAAGAGGTGATCCGCTACGTGCAGGAAAAATACGGGCGCGATCAGGTCGCGCAGATTATAACCTTCGGTACGCTTCAGGCGCGCGCCGTGCTGCGCGATGTGGGGCGTGTACTGGAAATGCCCTATGGGCAGGTTGATCGCCTTTGCAAGCTTGTGCCGCAAAACCCGGCCAACCCGGTTTCACTGGCGCAGGCCATCGAAACGGAACCCAAAATCAATGAGGAGCGCGAGAAGGAGCCGGTCGTCGGTCGTCTTCTCGATGTTGCGATGAAGCTTGAAGGGCTTTATCGCCATGCATCCACCCACGCTGCTGGCATCGTAATCGGCGACAGGCCGCTTTCGGAACTGGTGCCGATGTATCGCGACCCGCGATCCGATATGCCCGTCACCCAATTCAATATGAAATGGGTGGAGCAGGCGGGACTCGTCAAGTTTGACTTCCTTGGCCTCAAGACGCTGACCGTGCTTGAAACCGCGGTGAAGCTCGTGGCGCGTAAAGGGATCGAGGTCGATCTTTCGCATCTGCCATTCGATGACGAACCGACCTATGAAATGCTCTCGCGCGGTGAGACGGTTGGCGTGTTTCAGGTGGAAAGCGCGGGCATGCGCAAGGCGCTTCTTGGTATGCGCCCCGATCGTATCGAGGACATTATCGCGCTGGTCGCGCTTTATCGCCCTGGCCCGATGGAGAATATCCCGACCTATAATGCACGCAAGAACGGTGAGGAGGAAATTGCCTCTATTCACCCCAAGATCGATCACCTGATCAAGGAAACGCAGGGCGTTATCGTCTATCAGGAACAGGTGATGCAGATCGCGCAGGTGCTTTCGGGCTATTCGCTCGGTGAGGCCGATCTTCTACGCCGCGCCATGGGCAAGAAAATTCGCGAAGAAATGGACAAGCAGCGGGTCCGCTTCGTTGAGGGGGCCATTGAAGGCGGGGTCGACAAGGCGCAGGCGAACATGATTTTCGACCTGCTGGCAAAGTTTGCCGACTACGGCTTCAACAAGTCGCATGCGGCGGCCTATGCTATCGTTTCCTATCAGACCGCCTATATGAAGGCGCATCATCCAGTCGAGTTTCTTGCCGCCTCGATGACTTACGACATGTCGAACACCGATAAGCTCAACGATTTCCGTCGTGAAGCAAATCGCCTCGGTATCGACGTGGTTCAACCGTCCGTCATGACCTCATTCCGGCCATTCGAGGTCGGAGATAGAAAAATTTTCTATTCTCTGGCGGCCATCAAGGGTGTCGGAGAAGCTGCCGTCGATCACATTGTCGAGGTACGGGCGCAAAAGCCCTTCGAAAGTCTTGAGAATTTCTGTGAGCGGGTTGATCCCAGAATCGTCAATCGCCGTGTGCTGGAAGGCCTCATTAATGCGGGTGCGATGGACTGCTTCGGTCGCGACCGCGCGGCGATGAGCGTCGGCATGGATCGGATTATGGGGTTTGCGCAGCGCACGCAGGAGAATGCCGCCAGCGGACAGGCGGATATTTTCGGCCTGTCCGGTGCACCGAAGGAAACCTTGATCCTGCCGCAGGCGGCACCCTGGCTTCCTTCGGAAAAACTGCACCGCGAGTTTCAGGCTGTTGGCTTTTATCTTTCTGCACATCCTCTCGATGAATATCGCACGGTGCTGGATCGTATGCGGGTTCAGAGCTGGGCGGATTTTTCCGCGGCGGTTAAGCGCGGTGCTAATGCCGGGCGCCTAGCGGGGACGGTGACGGCGCGTCAGGAGCGCAAGACCCGTACAGGAAACAAGATGGGCATCGTGCAACTGTCCGATGCCAGCGGCCAGTATGAAGCGGTACTTTTTTCGGAAGGGCTGGCGCAGTATCGCGATCTTCTGGAAAGTGGCAAATCCGTTGTCATTACAGTGTCCGCCGAAAGCCGCCCGGAGGGAATCGGCTTGCGTATCCAGACGGTTCAATCGCTGGAAGATGAAGCCTGCCGCATGCAAAAGGCACTGCGCCTTTATTTGCGTTCGGCGGAAGCGGTCAAATATATTGTGCCGCATTTCAGCACGCGCGGCGATGGGCAGGTTAGCTTGATCGTCATCAAGGAGGAAGGACAAAGGGAGGTCGAGATCGAGCTTCCGCATCGCTATCGCGTTAGCCCGCAGATCGCTAGCGCCATCAAGGCTATTCCCGGCGTGGTCGACGTCGAACTGATCTGATTTATCAGGAACCTGGGGCTGGCCGGTTCGTTATGCTCTAGTAACAGGGAGTATGAACCATGCCAGCAAAATCACAGGCTCAGCAAAAGGCGGCGGGTGCCGCCCTTGCCGCAAAACGCGGTGAAATCAAGAAAAGCGAATTATTCGGTGCGTCGAAAGAAATGTATGAATCGATGACCGAAAAGGAACTAAAAGAATTCGCGGAAACCAGCCATAAAGACCTGCCGGGACATGTTTCGGAAAAGAAGAACTCCTGATTTGAGATCAGGGGCCAGTAGTGTGTCCGCGTGAATGCAGGCCTAGCTCGCACTCTTGCCCGATGCCAGTTCAATGGCTTTCAGCTTGCCGCCAGCAATACCGCAGCGCAGCGTGATGCTATCCCATTGTGTGCTGTTGGCTCTGGGCCGTGCCTCGCCGGAAATCGCGATTATCATCGTTACCTTACGCGGGTCGCGAGCGCTGAATTTTACAGTCTTGTTGCTTGTGGTGGCGGCGTCAATATTATCCTGCGTGAAGCCGAGCCGATCATATTTTTTGCTTTTTTTGACGTAGTCGTAAGCGCTCGCGACGCATTCAGCGATCTGCGGCGCAGCTTTCTGATCCTGTGTGAGTGTCTGATAATTTCCTTTGAAATCCTTGCCGCGCTTTGGAACCGCATCTGCATGCGCTGCTACGCTAAAACCCAGTGTGAAAATGGTGGACAATATGATTTTGGTCAATTTCATGAAGTTGTTCCTTCTGAAAAGCGGCCGCTTCTGGCGGCCAAGCAATCGATAATAACGATCAGATCGTAAAAGCATTCATCATGTCTATTTCCAAATCAGAATATCCTATTGGCAGATTCGGGCAAGGCAGGATTTTCCATGACAGCCCTGATCGAGGTGCATATTGGTGCGATGGGCCTCATCGCCATCGGGACCGATGACAGTCATAAAAAGTTCGCAGCTTGACTTATGCACCGCGTGCCAGAACTTTTTCTCCCTCTCCGAACCATTCCAGCCGCTTTCCAGATGTGTTCCAGAGCCATCCGAGAATTTAAAGGACATGATGTCGAGCGCATTGGCGAAGGCATGTTCGGATACGCGCCCTTCTGTTGCGCCATTCACCTTGCGGCACTGATAGCCCGGACCAGTGCCGATCTCGGTGATTCTTATATTCTCGCCATAAGTCTCTTTCGCAGCCTGTTTGACGTTGTCACTCCATTGCGCAAGCGTGACTGCCATTGCGCAATTTGTTGTGACGGCGTTGGCGAATTTCAATGGCTCCGTTTTGCCGATGGCGGTCAACGAAAGAGGGGAGTGTGCACCGCATTGCGGCCCATCCCCTAGGGGAGGCTGGAGTTTTCCTTCCACATCACCGTTCATCAGGGCGGGACACGCGACTTGATAGACGCGCTCGTCCTTTTGCGGTGCGGGCTTTTGAATGGGTGCATTATTGCCAAGCGGTTCTCTCGTTCCATTTCGCGATGGGGCAGGGGCGGGAATGGGAACCGCCTTAGGCAGTTCTCGCGCTTTTGCGAAGGAAGGGCTAACCAGGTACGGATCGGATACGGGTAGCAGAAAGAACATGATGGGCAAGGCAAGTGCGGCTCTTTGAAGAGAAGTGATAGAAACGGCCATATTGGCTCCTTTTGATACTGTTTCCCTTGTTTAATGTGAAGATGCGCCTTACCGTTCCTTCACGCTTGATGGCAATTGGTTGCAAACGCGCCGTATAAGGTCCGGAAACAGCGGAAAACGGTGCCCAAGCCTTGACAACTTGCCTCCTTCATGACTAAAAGCCGCCACCGCTGGAACTGTGTCTCCGGCGTTTCATTTGACGTGTCCCGTGGATGAAGATCGCTCTTGCGCGCTTCATCCTGTCAGTCCTTGAAAAACCAAGGGCAGAGGAGGGCGCGTTTCCTGTCTGCGCCTTCGGGCGTCCAACTTATTAAAGGAAATGCGATGAGCAAGCGCGAATCCGCTAAGTATAAAATTGATCGCCGTCTTGGTGAAAATATCTGGGGCCGTCCGAAGTCCCCCGTAAATCGCCGCGAATACGGCCCCGGCCAGCACGGTCAGCGCCGCAAGGGCAAGCTGTCGGATTTTGGTGTCCAGCTTCGTGCCAAGCAGAAGCTCAAGGGCTTCTATGGCGACATCTCCGAAAAGCAGTTCCGCAAGACCTATGACGAAGCTGCTCGCCGCAAGGGCGATACGGGTGAAAACCTGATCGGCCTGCTCGAGTCGCGTCTGGATGCGGTTGTATACCGCGCCAAGTTTGTTCCGACGATTTTCGCCGCCCGCCAGTTCATCAATCATGGCCATGTGAATGTGAATGGGCGCCGCGTCAACATCCAGTCCTACCGCCTCAAGGCTGGTGACGTTGTGGAAGTTCGCGAAAAGTCGAAGCAGCTCGCAATCGTTCTCGAAGCTGCCCAGCTTGCCGAGCGCGATGTGCCTGACTACGTAGAAGTTGACCACAACAAGATGGTTGCGACCTATGCTCGCGTTCCGGTTCTCTCCGACGTGCCTTACGCCGTCCAGATGGAGCCGAGCCTCGTCGTCGAATTCTACTCGCGTTAATTTCGGCCCCGGCTCAATTAGCACAAGAAATGGCCGCCCCTGGTTTCCCCAAGGGCGGCTTTTCTGTATGTAGGCATCAGTTGCACTTATTCGCAGGAAGCACCATGAACGCTTTCGATCCAACTGTTGCGGAGAACGATGGCGGCGATGGCTGTCATCTGCTTTTTCGCGATGTGCCGACTTCGGTCGAATTCAACAAATTGCGCAAGCGGCTCCTGCGCCTGACGCGACAGGCCGTCGATGATTTCGCGATGGTGAAACCCGGCGAGCGCTGGTTGGTCTGCCTCTCGGGAGGTAAGGATTCCTATGGCCTTCTGGCCTTGCTGCTTGACTTAAAATGGCGCGGATTGCTGCCTGTCGAGCTTCTCGCCTGCAATCTGGACCAGGGGCAGCCGAATTTCCCCAAGCATATTCTGCCCGATTTTCTCAACCATTACGGGATTGAGCATCGTATTGAATATCAGGACACCTATTCGATCGTGACGGATAAGGTGCCTGAAACACAGACCTACTGCTCGCTCTGCTCGCGCCTGCGTCGTGGAAATCTCTACCGTATCGCACGCGAGGAAGGCTGTTCTGCTATTGTGCTGGGCCATCATCGCGAGGATATTCTCGAAACCTTCTTCATGAACCTGTTTCATGGCGGGCGACTTGCGGCCATGCCGCCAAAGCTTCTCAATGACGAGGGCGATCTCATGGTGTTTCGTCCGCTTTCCTATGTGGCCGAGGGCGATCTTGAAAAATTCTCGACCGCGATGCGATTCCCGATTATTCCCTGTGACCTGTGCGGCAGTCAGGAAGGGCTTCAGCGCAACGCGATGAAAGCCATGCTGGCTGATATCGAAAAGCGTATGCCGGGCCGCAAGGACACAATGATTCGAGCTATGACCAATGTGCGGCCAAGCCATCTGCTTGACCGCAAGCTGTTTGACTTCACTGGTCTGATGACCGGCAACAGGATGGAGAATGACTGTGCGCTTTGATGAAAAGCAGATCGATTGGCTGGCGGGTCTTCTGGCCGAAGCGGCGGAGCAGGAAATCATGCCGCGCTTCCGTAAGCTTGGGCATGGTGACATCCGCCAGAAGACCTCAGCCGCCGATCTGGTAACAGAAGCCGATGTGAATGCCGAGCATTTCATTACCGCACAGCTCAGCAAGCAGTTTCCCGATGCCCTGATTGTCGGCGAAGAAGCCTGTTCAGATAATCCAGCGCTGATTGAAGGGCTGGGCGAGGCGGAACTTGCCTTCACTATCGATCCTGTTGACGGCACTTTCAATTTCGCTTCCGGCGTTCCCCTCTTCGGCGTCATGTTGGCTGTTGTCGCCAAGGGAGAAACGGTGGCTGGTCTTATTTACGATCCGGTGGGCAAAGATTGGCTTGTGGCTTCCAAAGGAAGCGGTAGCCATATCCGTCGGGCCAATGGCGATATGAGCAAGGTCAATGTCGCGCCGCCTGCGGATATTTCGCAAATGACCGGCTCGGTCTCCTGGCAATATACGGACGAGCCGCTGCGCTCGCAGCTGGCGCGCAATCACACGAAATTTCTCTCGCAGATAGGCTATCGCTGTGCTGCGCATGAATATCGGATTATCGCGACGGGCGGCGCGCATTTTGCTGTCTATAACAAGCTGATGCCCTGGGACCACCTGCCAGGTGCGCTGATTCATCAGGAAGCAGGCGGTTATCTCGCGCGCTGGGACGGTAGCGACTATCTGCCATCACACGCTGCCGGCGGGCTTGTTGTGGCTCCGAATAGGGAAAGCTGGCAGGCTATTCACGCGGCCCTGTGGGCAGAATGAGAACAGTTTGGCCCGCCGTTTCGGCGGGCCTTTTATAAAGAATATTTTATAGTGGCTTGTTTTGTGTTTGAAAGAATCTGCCGCGTTCGGCGATCAATACGCAGATGAGAGCAACAAAGCCAAGCACGCAATAACCTATGGCGACGGGGGTGGTCGTCCCGTCAAAGGCCTGACCGATGATGGCACCGAGCGACGCTCCTATCACGGTCTGCGCAAAGCCCAGAACCGAGGATGCAGTTCCGGCGACGTTGCCAAGCGGCTCCATGGCCAGGGCATTGAAGTTGGCTGTCACCAGGCTGAACGAAAACATGATGGTCATATAGATGACCATCAACAACCAGAATGGTAAATGCCCCTCGGTCGATATTGAAAGCACCATCCAGATCAGGCTGAAACCTGTGAACACCAGCAGCATGGTCTGCGAAATGCGGCGCATTCCGAAACGCCCGACGAGACGGGAATTGAGGAAGGATGCCAGCGCCAGCGTCAATGCCACGGCGGCGAAGGCGAGCGGAAACATCGCGCCCAGTTTATAAATACCGACGAAAATCTGCTGAGCCGAATTGATATAGCCGAACAGCGCGCCGAGAATGAATGACGTGCCGAGCATATAGAACAAGGCCACGCGGTTGGAGAGAACAATACGGAACCCGCCGATTACGCTCTTCATAGTCAGCGGGCGGCGTTGTTCATTCGGCAGTGTTTCCGGCAGGCGGATATAGGCCCAGATGGCGACAGCAGCAGCCAATACGGCCATGGAGAGGAAAATCAGATGCCATTCGCCAAACAGCATGATGATCTGCCCTGTGGCAGGTGCCACGACGGGCAGGATCATGAACACCATCATGACCAGTGACATGACTTCCGCCATTTGGCGTCCGGCAAAACGGTCGCGCACCACGGAAACCGCGATGACCCGCGTCGCTGCCGCTCCGAGGCCCTGTAATACGCGCAGCACGATGAGGGCTGCGAAATTGGTAACGAAGGCCGCGCCGAGAGCAGCGAGAATGAAGATCGCCAGCCCGCCGAAAAGCGGGACTCTTCTGCCAAAACGATCACTCAAGGGGCCATAGAAAAGCTGAGAGACGCCAAATCCCAGCAGATAGGCAGTGATGACGAATTGTGCATGGTTTTCTGACTGAACGCCAAGGCTCGCACCAATCTGTGGCAGGCCTGGCAGCATGATATCGACGGCAAGCGCGTTGATAGCCATGATCGCAGCGATGAGCGCAATAAACTCAGTGCGTGCGCGCATGGATGTTTTCTGGTCCGGCGCACCGTCCTTGATGTCGAGTGGCATGACTGGCGTTCCTTGGTATGAATGTGCGTCTGAATGAGCGGCACGGATCTGGATATTTAAAACAAGCGTGGCGAGTGGCAGTCTGAAACCTGAAAATCAGGCAAATATAAAAGGCGCCGTTAACCGGCGCCTTTGGGAAAACGAGGAGGCAAAAGCCGTATAATGGGCAATTAACCCTCAAGCAGCCTTGGTGGCAATACCTTTATCGCTAAAAAGGGATTGCAACTCGTTGGACTGGAACATTTCGCGGATAATGTCGCAGCCGCCGACGAATTCGCCCTTCACATAAAGTTGCGGAATGGTCGGCCAGTTGGAATAATCCTTGATACCCTGACGGATCTCATCGGAAGCCAGTACGTTGACTCCCTTATAGTCAACTCCGAGATAGTCGAGAATTTGAGCGACCTGACCTGAAAAACCGCATTGAGGGAAACCCGGCGTACCTTTCATGAATAGCACGACATCATTGGTCTTCACTTCGTTGTCGATAAAATCTTTGATCCCGGTCATTTGATTTCCTTTCAGGATGCCAGTTCAAGTTCCGGCTCGCGTAGGGGAGGCTCTGCCTCAATATAGTGCGTTGAATTCTGGTAATCACCCTCTAAAGGCGAAAGCAAGTCAAATTCACGAAAAAGTCCCTACGGTCGAGGGTAGCATGTTGCCGCAGGAGAAAAATCACCGCCCTTGCGGGCGGTGCGTTTTCATTTATTCGGGGACGCTGGTCTGCAAGGCGAGGGCGTGCAGGATGCCCCCCATATTGCCTTTGAGTGCGTCGTAAACCATCTGGTGCTGCTGCACGCGCGACTTGCCGCGGAAACTCTCCGCAATCACTTCGGCGGCATAGTGATCTCCGTCTCCGGCAAGGTCGCGGATCGTCACCTTTGCGTCAGGTATCCCTTCGCGTATCAGCTTTTCGATCTCGTGAGCGTCCATAGCCATGCAAAATCTCCCGCCGTTTCCGGCTACTTCTTATTGTCCGACGAATCGTAACGTATCGTCGTGATACGTCAACATTGATCTGTCTAACGCTTATATCGCAGACAGGCAAACCAGCCGGCGCGGGGACTTTCCGACCGGATGGCAATTGGTAACAGGAAAGTCGAAAGTTCAATTATCGGCTGATGGTTCGCCCTGCATGAATGAAGGGAACCAGCCTTCATAGGCTCTAGTCAGTTCCGCAACCGATACGTCGCAGACACCGCCAAAGCTGAGTCGGTCTCCACCCGCCAAACCAAGCATACGGAACGGGATGCCCGCACCTTCGGCATTCAGTGCGATGAGCTTTGCCATTTCGGGCGTCGCCGCCACGATATAACGCGCCTGATCTTCGCCGAAAAGCAACGCATGCGGCAAGCCCTCGCCAATATCGAGTGTTGCGCCCTTGCCGGATTTGATAGCCATTTCGGCAACAGTGATGGCAAGGCCACCATCAGACAGATCGTGGCAAGCCGTCACCTGACTGTTGCGGATTGCCGAGCGTACAAAATCACCGTGACGCTTTTCCAGAAGGAGATCGACGGTCGGAGCCGGGCCGTCGGCACGGTCGAACAAGTCACGCAAATAGATGGATTGCCCAAGATGTGTGCCGTCGCCACCAAGCAGAAGCAGCGTGTCGCCATCCTGCATGCCGCCGATCCGCGCCATTTGCGTCCAGTCGGGAATGAGGCCAACACCGGCAATGGTCGGTGTCGGCAGGATGGCCTGGCCGTTGGTTTCGTTATAAAGTGAGACGTTGCCGGAAACGATCGGGAAATCCAGCGCGCGGCAAGCCTCGCCGATTCCTTCGATAGCCTTGACAAGCTGCCCCATGATTTCGGGGCGTTCAGGATTACCGAAATTGAGGTTATCGGTGGAGGCGAGCGGCTCCGCACCCGTTGCGGTGATGTTGCGCCAGCATTCGGCCACAGCCTGCTTGCCGCCTTCGAAAGGATCGGCTTCGCAATAGCGTGGCGTCACATCGGACGAAAAGGCGAGCGCCTTGGATTCATGGCCCTCGACGCGGATCACGCCTGCATCGCCGCCCGGAAGCTGCAATGAATTGCCCTGAATGAGGGTATCATACTGCTCGTAAACCCAGCGGCGTGACGAAAGATCGGGCGAGCCGATCAGCTTGAGAAGGGCTGCGGAATAGTCTTCCACTTCCGGCACATTACTGGCTGGCAACGGGCCGTGCTTGCCCGGTTCCATCCATGGACGGTCATATTCCGGCGCTTCGTCGCCCAGTTCCTTGATCGGAAGGTCGGCGACTTCCACACCCTGATGGATGACGCGGAAGCGCAGATCGTCGGTGGTCTTGCCGACAATGGCGAAGTCGAGGCCCCATTTGCGGAAGATCGCCTGCGCCTGTGCTTCCATTTCCGGCTTGAGAACCATGAGCATCCGCTCCTGGCTTTCCGAAAGCATCATTTCGTAAGCCGTCATGTTCTCTTCGCGCACCGGCACATGGTCGAGGACCAGTTCGATGCCGAGGTCGCCCTTGGCGCCCATTTCTACAGCCGAGCAGGTCAGACCGGCGGCGCCCATATCCTGAATTGCGATGACCGCGCCCGAAGCCATAAGTTCGAGACAGGCTTCCAGAAGGCATTTTTCGGTGAATGGATCACCCACCTGGACAGTGGGACGCTTTTCTTCAATCGATTCGTCGAATTCAGCCGAAGCCATAGTCGCGCCACCAACGCCGTCGCGACCCGTTTTTGCGCCAAGATAGACGACCGGAAGGCTAATGCCTTCGGCCTTGGAATAGAAGATGCCATCGGTCTTGGCGAGACCGGCCGCGAATGCATTGACCAGAATATTACCGTTATAGCGTTTGTCGAAATTGACTTCGCCGCCAACGGTCGGCACACCGAAGGAATTGCCATAGCCGCCAACACCGGACACGACCCCGGAAACCAGATGCCGCGTCTTTGGATGATCTGGCTCACCAAAGCGCAGCGCATTCATTGCTGCGACCGGGCGCGCGCCCATGGTGAACACGTCGCGCAGAATGCCGCCAACACCCGTCGCTGCACCCTGATAGGGTTCGATATAAGAGGGGTGGTTATGGCTTTCCATCTTGAAGACGATGCAATCGCCATCGCCAATATCGACCACGCCCGCATTCTCGCCGGGGCCCTGAATGACGCGTGCTCCGGTGGTCGGAAGCGTGCGCAGCCATTTCTTGGATGATTTATAGGAACAATGCTCGTTCCACATGGCCGAGAAAATGCCCAGCTCCGTAAAGCTGGGTTCGCGTCCGATAAGATCGAGAATGCGCTGATATTCGTCCGGCTTGAGGCCGTGCGCTTCGATCAGATCCGGCGTGATGTCGCGCTGATTGGAAATAGTCATGGAGATGAGAGACCCCGTCGCAGGCTGCGGCACCCGAACGCCTTCTGCTGAAGCGCGGACGCCTAAGGATTCAAGGGGTCTCTTTAGCCCAACTCGGCCGGAAGCGCGACAGGAAAATGCCGATTTTATGGCTCAAATGCCGCCTTTGATGGTCTGCCTGCCTATTATCAGCCTCAACAGCCCTTTTCGCCTGATGTCCAACGGCCGACATCGCCGGCAATACGTCCGCCATGGCTTTGCTGCATCATCGGGCCAAAGGCTTCGACGCGGGCCGGATTGCCTTCTGCTTGCACCACCAAAACCGGACGACTTGCCAGATTGCGGGCGGGAAGAACCAGAATACGCGGACGCCCGCTGAACGAATTGAGTTCTGGCGCCAGCGTATAGCCGCGAAAATCCTTGTCTTTCGATTTGAACCAGCAGCTATTGGCCGAAAGTGCGATGTGCTCCATGGTCGGCAATGCGGCCTTTGTGGAATCGAGCGAAATAGGGCCAGGTGCGGGGCGCTGCGTGCAGGCCATAAAAAGCGTGAGGACGGGCAACGCCAAAAGAGCGAATGTCTTTTTAGTCAAGGATGGCTCCGATGGACGCGGATGGAAGGAATTTTATGCAAGCTGCGGCATGAACGCTTTCAGCCCGTCGCTCATTTCATTCCAGATGAGATCGAACGCTGGATGCTGTTTGGCTTTTGCTGCATATGCATCGAATTTTGGGTAGGCGTTCAGCAAATCTTCCTTGCCGGAGAGCTTCTTGAGCGGCTCCATGAGGAAACGCAGAGGCACCAGCCATGCATCGGCGAGCGTTGGAGTATCGCTGATGGCATAATTGCGATCGGAGAAACGGTCCTCGACCACGCCAAGGCCCCGATGCAGCTTGGTAAACAGCCGCTCAATGGATGCCATGTCCTGTTCGGGCTTGCTCAGAAGGATGAACAGTTTCATGGCAGGCCCCAGTATTTCCAGTTCGGCGATACGGGCCATGAGACGGATCAGGGCGCGCTCACGCGGGTTGCCGGGCAAAACCGGCACTTCCGGAAAATGGTCTTCCAGATATTCTGCGATGACCGCCGCTTCGAACAGAGTTTCGCCAGAACCGGTAATTAGCACCGGAACGCGCTTTAATGGCGTTATATTGCTGAAATCAGCCGGAAACGGGTAGGGTGGAATGATCGGCTTGAACGGCAGATCCTTGAGATACAGCACGCCGCGCACAAATGCGCTATAGGGGGAAAGAGGCCGTGAATATAATTGCATCGATATCGTTCCCCGATTCGGTTGCCGTAGGAAGTCATGCAACGACAAGCTGCCACGAAATCAAATTCTACGCCAGCCCCTGAAGCGGATCGAGTAGCGGATCAGGCGGCGATCCCCAGCGCACCTGCGAAAAGGGCGCGGCCATCATCGCCGCCATGCGCGCTTTCAATCAGGTTTTCCGGATGCGGCATCATGCCCAGAACATTGCCGCGTGCATTGACGATACCGGCAATATCATTGACCGATCCGTTCGGATTGGTGCCTTCCGCATAACGGAATACGACTTGACCTTCGCCTTCGATACGCTGGAGTGTTTCGGCATCGGCGAAATAATTGCCGTCATGATGGGCTACGGGGCAGCGGATGATCTGGCCCGGCTTGTAACCGCGAGTGAAGGACGTATTGGCGTTGCTAACTTCAAGCTTGACTTCGCGACACACAAATTTCAGTGAAGAATTTCGCATCAGTGCGCCTGGCAGAAGACCGGCCTCCACGAGTATCTGGAAGCCGTTGCAGACGCCCATGACCATTACACCTTTTTCAGCCTTCTCGCGAATAGCATCCATCACCGGCATACGCGCAGCGATGGCACCGCAACGCAGATAATCTCCATAGGAAAACCCGCCGGGGATGAGAATCAGATCGATATCATCGGGGATGCTCGTATCCGTCTGCCAGACGGTGACGGGTGCCTGACCGCTGATCTTGGTGAGCGCTGCGATCATATCGCGGTCACGATTGAGGCCGGGAAGGAGAATAACTGCGGATTTCATGGCTTCTGCTCTCTCAAATAACTCAGCCGATAGCGATTGAATAATCTTCAATCACCGTATTTGCGAGCAGCTTCTCGCACATGGCCTTCAGATCGGCTTCGGCTTTAGCTTTGTCCGGGCTTTCGAGTTCGAGATCGAAAACCTTGCCCTGACGCGCGGAGTTAACTCCTTCGAAACCCAGGCTTCCGAGCGCGCCGACAATAGCTTTGCCCTGCGGGTCGAGAACGCCGTTTTTCAGTGTTACGGTGACGCGTGCCTTGATCACTCTGTAGTTCCTGCTGCTTGATTTGATCGAATGAAGCAGCCCGGAGAGGATCGTCCGGGCTGTGTGGAAAGCTTACTTCACCAGAACCGGGCCGGCGGGGCGTGGCGTGTCGTTCTCGTTCATGATGCCGAGACGGCGCGCCACTTCCTGATAAGCTTCGACGAGGCCGCCCATATCGCGGCGGAAACGGTCCTTATCCAGCTTGTCATTGGTTGCAATATCCCAAAGACGCGCTGAATCGGGCGAAATTTCGTCGGCGACGACGATACGCATCATATCGCCTTCCCACAGGCGGCCACATTCGATCTTGAAGTCTACAAGCTGGATGCCGATGCCGAGGAAAAGACCGGTTAGGAAGTCGTTGACGCGAATGGCGAGCGCCATGATGTCGTCGATCTCCGGCGGGCTGGCCCAGCCAAAGGCGGTGATATGTTCTTCAGTGACCATCGGGTCATCGAGCGCATCAGCCTTGTAGTAGAATTCGATGATGGAGCGCGGCAGCAAAGTGCCTTCTTCCAGGCCGAGTCGCTTGGCGAGAGAACCGGCTGCAACATTGCGCACGACAATTTCAAGCGGAATGATTTCCACTTCCTTGATTAGCTGCTCACGCATGTTGAGACGGCGGATAAAGTGGGTGGGAATGCCGATGCGATTGAGTTGCGTGAAGATATGCTCGGAAATGCGGTTGTTGAGAACGCCCTTTCCATCAACGACTTCATGCTTTTTTTTATTGAAAGCTGTTGCATCGTCCTTGAAGAACTGGACAAGCGTGCCGGGCTCGGGGCCTTCATAAAGAATCTTGGCCTTGCCCTCGTAAATACGGCGGCGACGGTTCATGGCTTTTCTCGGAGTTCCAAATCTGTGATGATCGGCTTTAGCCGCTATTCTCGCGGGCTACCTATAGCAATTATGTACTTTTAACAATCCTGCTTTGCATCCGTTTCCCTGATTTCCGCCTTTCCAAGCCAGATAAAGCAAGAAAGTCCCTCTTTGGCACTTGTATAATCTTGCGCCCCTTGCCAGCTTTAGGCAAGAGAGTGCCTGGTAATCTCTTCGTTAACCTGGAGCTTTGGGAGCTTTATGAATGACCACTGGCATGGATGATCGCCGCGACGCTTTTGAAAAGAAATTCGCGCTCGATGCGGAATTGCGCTTCAAGGCCGAAGCACGCCGCAATAAGCTTCTCGGCCTCTGGGCCGCCGAACAGTTAGGCAAGAAAGAGGCCGATGCTGACGCCTATGCGCGTGAAGTCGTGGCTTCCGATTTCGAGGAAGCGGGAGATGAAGATGTTTTCCGCAAGGTTCGCGCGGACTTCGACGCAGCCGGCGTTACACAGACGGATGAGGCCATCCGCGAGAAGATGTTCGCCCTGCTTGAGGAAGCCGTTCGGCAGGTGAAGCAGGACTGATCGTTCAAGGGGCGGAAATGCAAAAGCATTTCCGCCCCGGTTTTTTGCATGAAGGAAATATCGATGTCCCTGTCTTCACGTCTGCGCGCCGGAGAAACTGTTCTCTCTGCCTGGTCCTCCTTGCCTGAACCTCTGACGGTGGAAGTTCTCGCCCATAGCGCTTTCGAGGCTGTCCTGCTTGACATGCAACATGGCGGTCATGACGAGCAAAGCGTATTGCGTAGTCTCAGCCTGGTGCTGAACGCTGGAAAGCCGCCAGTCGTGCGTATTCCGGTCGGTCGTTTTGATATGGCGAGCCGGGCGCTGGATTTTGGTGCCGAGGCCGTCGTCGCCCCAATGATCAATTCGGTGGAGGACGCGCGCAGATTTGCGGCTTCCATGAAATATCCGCCGGTGGGTGAACGTTCCTGGGGCGTGTTCCGCGCCAATGCGGATTATGGTGCGCCCGGTTCCAACGATTATCTGACCACTGCCAACCGTGAGACGTTGGCTTTTGCGATGATCGAAACCCGCGAGGCTTTTGATGCATTGGACGCCATTCTCGATGTACGCGGTATAGACGGGGTTTTCGTAGGCCCTGCCGATTTCTCGATTGCATGGAGCAATGGGCGCGAAGCCAATCCGGATTCCGAGGCGATTATTGAACCGGTCACAACGATTGCCCGCAAGGCTGCTGCTGCAGGTAAATTCGCCGGCATCTATTCGCCGACGGCTGAATTCGCGCGCCGCTATATACCGCTGGGCTTTCAGTTCCTGACCCTGAGCACCGATGGCGGCTATATCCGGCTCGGCGCGCAGACGATCATTGACGATATCCGTGCGTGAGTGACACAATAATAGCTGAAAAAGAGCGCCTTCTGATTCACTTTAATCAGAAGGCGCTCTAATATACTGAATTAATGATGCTTTATTGGCTCAAGCTGCGCCATGAATTGGGCAAATACCATTGAGCCTTCCGGCCATGGGCCATGCCCCGACTCGGCATTAATATGCCCTGATTCGCCCGCATCGATCAACAATGCGCCCCAATCCTTGACCACGCCTTCCGCAGCTTCAAAGCTTGAAAACGGGTCGTTGCGGCTGACCACTGTAATTGCAGGAAACGGCAGGGGGTCGCGTGGATAGGGGCCGAATGTCATGAGATGTTTAGGGCGAATTTTTTCATTTGAAACATCAGGCGGGGTCACGAAAAACGCACCGGCCACCTTGTGCTGTATTTGCGGAATTGCGTGGATCGCCGTCGCGACACCAAGGGAATGGGCGACCAGAACGATCGGTTTGGTGGCCTCGATGGCAGCCCTTACAAGCTGTTCGACCCAATCTTCCTTGACAGGCTTCGTCCATTCGGCCTGCTGCACACGTCGCGCGGTCGAGAGCCTGCTCTCCCAACGGGATTGCCAGTGATCGGGACCGGAATTGGTATAGCCGGGGATGATTAGAATATCTGCGTCTTTGACTTTCATGGCCCCCATTTAGAGCGCATTTACGACTTCTTCAAGCATCCGGCTCCCATAACCTTGCATATGGAGCTTACGAATAATGAACAGCCTGTTCGCAGATCACTATCTTGTGAAATGCACCTCAAATGTTGATCTTTGGGGAAAGCGAACACTCATACGCGCAGATATCCCGTAAAGGAGATTAACATGACCGTGCAATCGAAAATGGTGGATGCCGAGACTTCCCGACTATCCGCACCGCTTCCCTTCGCAATGACGACACCGGTGCGCGTCGCTCGCGTCGGTCTCAAAGCCCGTGATGCTGAAACACTCGCTGAATATTATCGCGACGTAGTCGGCCTGCGCGAAATGACCCGCCGCGGCGCATCCATTGTACTGGGTGCGGGCGACCGCGAACTCATGGAAATCGAGCAATTTTCAGCGGCAAAACCAGATGATCCGCGTAGCGCTGGTCTTTATCATACGGCTTTCTTGCTGCCGACGCGTGGCGATCTGGCGCGCTGGTCGCGCCGCGCCATCGACAGGCAGTTGCCGGTCAGCGGTGCATCGGACCATAAGGTCAGCGAAGCGATTTATCTGACCGATCCCGAAGGCAACGGCATCGAAATCTACACCGACCGCCCGCATGACGAATGGCAATGGAACGGCGACCAGGTGGCCATGACCACCGATCCCCTTGATGTGGGCGATCTACTCGACGTCATCAAGCGCGAAGGCGGCGAATGGGACCACGCCCCGCAGAACACCGTAGTAGGCCATGTCCATCTGCGCGTCGGCAACGCGCGGGAAGCCGAGGCTTTCTGGCACGAACAGCTCGGCCTTGAGACGGTAGCGGCCTATGGCGACAAGGCGGTGTTCATGTCCACTGGCCGCTATCATCACCATATCGCGGCCAATGCCTGGCAAAGCGCGGGTGCTGGCAAGCGCGACATGGATCGCACCGGTCTCGCATGGGTTGAACTGGAAGATACACGTGGCGGCAATAACAGCACGTTCGTGGACCCTTGGGGCAACGTGGTCAACACGATCAAGACCAAGGCGTAAGCCAACTGATTTTTGAAATACAAAAAGCCCCATGCTTTCAAAAACATGGGGCTTTTTACTGATTCAAATTATGAGCCAACCAAAGAGTGTTGGCGAGATTTGCAGGCCGCCAGAGGCGAAGTCTCCCTAGCCGAAGACGCGCTTGAAAATCGTGTCCACATGTTTGGTGTGATAGCCAAGATCGAACTTCTCACGGATCTGCTCTTCGGAAAGTGCGGCGCGCACTTCCGTGTCGGCCAGCAGTTCCTCGAGGAAATCCGCACCCTGTTCCCAGACCTTCATGGCATTGCGCTGCACGAGACGGTAGGCGTCTTCGCGGGACACACCAGCCTGGGTCAGCGCCAGCAGAACGCGCTGCGAGTGAACGAGACCGCGGAATTTGTTCATGTTTTTCAACATGTTTTCCGGGTAGATCACCAGCTTTTCAATCACCCCAGCCAGACGGTTGAGCGCGAAATCGAGCGTGACGGTGGTGTCCGGACCGATGGCGCGCTCGACGCTCGAATGCGAAATATCGCGTTCGTGCCAGAGAGCGACGTTTTCCATGGCGGGCGTGACCGACATGCGCACCAGACGAGCGAGGCCGGTCAGGTTTTCGGTCAGCACCGGATTGCGCTTGTGCGGCATGGCAGAGGAACCCTTCTGGCCGGGCGAGAAGAATTCTTCCGCTTCCAGAACTTCCGTGCGCTGCATATGACGGATTTCGATGGCGATGTTTTCAATCGACGATGCGATGACGCCGAGCGTCGCGAAGAACATCGCGTGACGGTCGCGCGGGATAACCTGTGTGGAAACCGGTTCGGCTTCAAGGCCAAGTTTGGCGCAGACATATTCCTCGACGCGCGGGTCGATATTGGCGAAAGTGCCGACGGCGCCGGAAATTGCGCCGGTGGCGATTTCTGCCCGCGCTGCAACGAGGCGGGTACGCCCGCGCGCCATTTCGGCATAAAAGCGCGCAAAGGTGAGGCCCATCGTCGTCGGTTCGGCATGAATGCCATGGCTGCGACCGATACGCACCGTGTCCTTGTGCTCGAAAGCACGCTTTTTCAGAGCTTCCAGCACCCGATCCATATCGGCGAGCAGCAGATCGGCAGCGCGCACCAGCTGGACGTTGAGCGTGGTATCGAGCACGTCGGAGGAAGTCATGCCCTGATGCACGAAACGGCTGTCCGGGCCGATGAATTCGGCCAGATGCGTGAGGAATGCGATCACGTCATGCTTGGTGACTGCCTCGATCTCATCGATACGCGCGACGTCGAACTTCGCCGCGCTACCCTTTTCCCAGATAGTCTTTGCAGCTTCCTTCGGAATGACGCCAAGCTGCGCAAGAGCTTCGCAGGCATAGGCTTCAATCTCGAACCAGATGCGAAACTTCGTTTCGGGAGACCAGATGGCGACCATTTCTGGCCGGGAATAGCGCGGGATCATTGGCTTATCCTATGAAATTGAACAAATGTAACTTAGCAATTGCGGGCAGCTTCGGCAGCAGCGCGAATAGCTTCGATATTGGTGCGGTAGGCTTCCACGGACCCGCCCCTGTAGACGGCCGATCCTGCCACAAGGATATTCGCGCCTGCTGCTACGACCGACCCAGCTGTTTCCGGCGTGATGCCGCCATCCACTTCGATGTCGATGGGCCGGTCGCCGACCATGTCGCGTACGCGTTTGATCTTGTCGAGCATAGACATGATGAACTTCTGTCCGCCAAAGCCCGGATTGACTGTCATGACGAGGATCAGATCGACGTCTTCGATCACATTTGTCAGTGCTTCGACAGGCGTTGCGGGATTGAGCGATAGGCCAGCCTTTTTGCCGAGTGCGCGAATGCTCTGCAACGAACGGTGTGTGTGCGGGCCTGCCTCGGCGTGAACCGTGATGAGGTCGCATCCCGCATCCGCGAAGGGTTCCAGATAGGGATCGCATGGGGCGATCATCAGGTGTGTGTCGAAAAAAGCCTTGGTGCGCGGGCGGATCGCCTTCACTACCTGCGGGCCGAATGTGATGTTCGGCACGAAATGCCCGTCCATGACATCGATATGAATCCAGTCCGCGCCTGCTTCCAGCACGGCATCGACTTCTTCACCAAGACGGGCGAAGTCGGCGGAAAGAA
Source organism: Falsochrobactrum tianjinense (assembly GCF_019100495.1). Taxonomy (GTDB): domain Bacteria; phylum Pseudomonadota; class Alphaproteobacteria; order Rhizobiales; family Rhizobiaceae; genus Brucella; species Brucella tianjinense. The sequence continues at coordinate 1,047,724 of NZ_JAHRVA010000001.1, forward strand.
TGGATGGGGCAATGGCAATGGGGCGCATGATGGTCTCCTGGAGCATTTCCAGCAAAAGTGCGAAGCGGTTTTGCGTTGGATAATGCGTAGAAACAAAAAGATAGAGCGGCGTGGCTTGCCCGTATCATATGAACGGTGAGAATCCTATCCCCAGCGCTTATGGAACCACATCCATTGGCCAGGATATTCTCGAACCCAGTCTTCCACGGTATCGTTGAGAAGTTGCGCCGTCGCGGCAACGTCGATCTCGCCTTTTCCATCCCGCGGCAGTTCCATGCGTTCATGGAGCTCCAGCCGATAGCGCCCGCCGGGCAGGCGGATGCAGCGCGCCGGATAGACATCGCAATCATATTGCCGCGCCAGCTTGGCAAGCAGCGGATTGGTTTTTACCGGGCGGTTGAAAAAGGTGGATGGCACACCGCGATGGAACTTCTGGTCCACCAGCATGCCCACATTGCCGCCATCGCCGAGAATGCCCGCCAGCGCCCAGGCCGCACCCGCTTTCGACGGCACCAGATGCCCCATATTGGTGCGGCGCGCTTTCAGAACCTTGTTGGCGATATAGGGATTGTTCGGGGGGCGGAAAAGAGCGGTGACGTTCAGGCCGAAGGTGGCGGCGCAGATCGGCAGAAGCTCGAAATTGCCGGTATGAGCCGTAAAGAAGATGTGCGGCTTCTTTTCGTCGCGCAGGCGTTCGAAGATCGGAATTCCCTCAACTTCGATGAGGCCCGGCTTGGCAGCATAGGGATCGAAATCGAAAATCGCGTCGAGGAAGATGTACTCCGCCAGCAGGCGGGCCATCGAATCCCACATGTCACGGGCGATTTCCTCGATTTCCGCTTCGCTTTTCTCCGGATAGGCGGCGCGCAGATTATCGGTCGCGACCTTGTGGCGGGGGGTCAGCGGGCCGATCAGCCGCGCCACCTTGGCTGAAAAGCTGATCGCCCCCTTCGCCGGGAAAAGACGCAAGAAACCAAGCAGCACAAAAACCGCCTGCGCCCACAGCCAATAGTTGAGTTGCTTCAGCTTGCGCGTATAGCGAAACAGGAAAAGCTTCAGTTTGAACATCATTGCGGCAGTGTTCAGTCGATCTCGAGAATGATCTTGCCGAATACGTCCCGGCCTTCCATGCGCTTCAGCGCCGTGTCGATGTCGTTGAAACCGACAACGGTGTCGATCACCGGATGCACGATGCCGCGCGCCATCTTCTGCATGGCGTCGGCCATGTTTTCCATGCGGCAGCCGAACGAACCGAAAATCTTGAGCTGCTGCTGGAAGAGCTGCATCAGGTTCATGCTCGTGGAAACACCCGAGGTGGAGCCGCAGGTGACGAGGCGCGCGCCGCGCTTCATGCAGAGCATCGAACCGGCCCAGGTGTCCGCGCCCACATGCTCGAACACCACATCCACGCCCTTCTTCTTGGTGAGTTTGCGCACTACGCCTTCGAAACGATCCTCGCGGTAGTTGATGACGTGATCGGCGCCCAGCGCCTTGGCTTTCTCGATCTTGTCGTCGGAGCCGACCGTCGTGATGACCGTGCAGCCCATCTTCTTGGCAAGCTGGATGGCCGCTGAGCCGATGCCCGAACCACCTGCCTGAACGAGAACGGTTTCGCCCGGTTCAAGCTTGGCGTTGTCGAACAGCATGTGCTCGACCGTGCCGAAAGTGACGGGCGCGACCGCAGCACCGATGGCGTCCACGCCGGGAGGGGCAGGAACAAGCAGGCGGGCTGGAAGATTCACGGCCTCGCAGGCAAAACCGTCGAGATGGAAACCGTGCACGCCGCCGACATGCTCGCACAGATTGTCACGGCCTTCACGGCAGGCGCGGCAAAGACCGCAGGTGCGCGCACCGTAAATCGAGACGAGCTGCCCCGGCAGAAGGCTTGAAACGCCCGGGCCGACAGCATCGACGACACCGGAAGCTTCCGCGCCGATCACCAGCGGCATCTTGCGCTTGGCAAAAGCCATGCCGCGCCAGCCCCATACGTCGATATGATTGAGCGCGACAGCCTTGATCCTCACGGTAACTTCGCCAATGCCGGGGGCGGGCGGCGGAGTAATGTCGGTGATTTCAAGGCGACGATCGTCGAGTAGCTGCAAGGCGCGCATGGTGGTTCCTTTCATGGCATGATCCCGGATACGGCAAACCGTCCGGGATCATCAGGAATTTATCTTTGTCGGACCGATTAATTCGGATTTGCCGTCAAAACAAGGCTGGTATTCTGTCCGCCGAAGCCGAACGAATTGGAAAGCACGGCGGAAACTTCAGCCTGACGTTTCACATTCGGAACAACGTCGAGAGGAATGGCCGGGTCCGGGTTGTCGTAGTTGATGGTCGGGGGCAGGGTACCTGTCTGGATTGTCAGCAGCGAGAATACCGCTTCGATTGCGCCAGCCGCAGTGAGGGTATGGCCGATCATCGACTTGTTGGAGGAAACGGGAATCGAGCCGAGACGTTCCCCGAATACGCTCGAAAGCGCCAGATATTCCATCTTGTCGTTTTCGGGTGTCGAGGTGCCATGCGCGTTGATATAGGAAATTTGGGTCTCGGTCAGACCGGCATCGGCGAGGGCCGCGCGCACGGTGCCAATTGCAGGCGATGCATCCGGCTTGGAGCGCGTGCGATGGAAGTCATCGGCTTTTTCGCCGCAACCAGCCAGAATGCCCAGCACTTTGGCGCCGCGTGCAACAGCACTTTCTAGCGATTCCATGACGAGTGCGCCTGAACCTTCCGACATGGCGAAGCCGTCGCGGTCCTTGGAGAACGGCTTTGAAGCCTTTTCCGGCTTTTCGTTCTGGGTGGAAAGCGCGGACAACAGCGAGAAGCGGATCAGGGCTTCCGCTGAAACGGAACCGTCGGTTCCAATGGAAAGCACACGGTCGCTTTCACCGCGACGGATGGCTTCCACGCCAAGCTGGATGGCGGTTGCGCCGGAAGCGCACGCGGTCGAAAGCGTGATCGGCAGGCCGCGCGTGCCGAATATTTCCGACAGGCGTTCGGCGATGTAGCCGAACTGCGTCGTGTTGAAGAGCGCATCCTGACGGGCGCGACGGCAGGCTTCGAGCAGAAGCTGGTAGCTTGCCGGTCCTTCGTCTTTCACGCTGGCATCAAGTGCGAAGCGGCTCTTCCAGTCGAGTTCGACCGGGGGGGCGGCCAGAAACAGCGGGCCGCCGAAATCCGTCGTGGAAAGACCGGACTGAGCCACAGCTTCCTCACCGGCAAGGCGGGCCAGCGCCTCTGAAAGCGCTGAAGCGCCGACTTCGCTTTCCGGAAGAAAATCAACCGTACCGGAAAAACGCGTGTTCAGATTGTCGATGGGAAAACGGGTGATGGTGTGGATGCCCGACTGTCCGCCGGTCAGCGCGGCCCAGTTGTCTTCCTTGCCCTGGCCGAGGGAGGAAACAACGCCTGCACCTGTGATGGCGACGATGGGACGGCCCAGATGGTCTGTATATTTGCTCATCTTATGCTCTCACCAGCTTTGCAGCGCCTTCGGCGCGCGTTGCCCCAATGGTGGTGACGATGGCCTCGTCGACCGTGCCGTCGACAGCCTTTTCGGAGGCGTCGAGCGGTGCGAAGGCTTCGCCCTTCCAGACGGAAATCGCCGCCAGCGCCAGCGCCAGCGGGAACTGCGCCTCGCGCAGGTGACCGGTCAGGCCGGATATACCGCGATAGGTCGCGGCAAGCCCGTCCAGTACCGACTTTTCAGCCCTGGTTGCTTCATGCGCGCCCGATGCACCGGAAATAACATAGGACGGCTCCTTGCCGCCATTGGCCGCGAGGACCAGATCGCGCATCGTTTTGGCGAGATCCTGGCTGCTGCGGCGAACCTGCGCGCTTTCGATACCGGCGATCTCCGCATAGGCGCGTGCGCCGCGCTTTTGCGCATGTTCGGCATTTTCCAGAACAAGAAATACCCCGCCGGAACCTGAAATCATGCCGCCCCCGGCCGAACCGTCGCGCTGCCAGAGCGGAGCCCAGCCGTCGTGCTTGAGCAGGCCGCCCAGTTCATGGCCGAGAATCATGTCGAAATGTTCGGAATTGTAGGAGCCGCCGACGAGCGCATGCGTGCTCTGGCCGGTGCGGATGCGCGCCGCAGCTGTTTCGATTGCAGAAATGCCGGAGCCTTCCTCGCCCATAAAAGTACGGGAAGAGCCCGTCACCTTATGCACGATGGAAATATTGCCTGCGAGCAGGTTGGAAAGCTGCGCAAGAAACAGGGTAGGGCGAAGCTCCGTCGAGAGTTTCTCGTTGAGCATGACGCCGCGATCATTGCTGGTGCGGCCTTCTTCCAGAATCTGCATGTCGACGGTGATGTCGCGTTCGCCGCCGCCTGCGCCGACGACCATATCCATGGTCGCGCAAAGCGCTTCGTCGTCCTTCATGCCGGCGTCCTGCAACGCCAGTCCTGCTGCATAGGTGCCGAGACGCTGCCATGTTTCCATCTGGCGCTGGTCGCCACGCTTTGGAATTTGCAGGCTCCAGTCTACTTCGCCGAGCGGGTGGACAGTGTAGGGAGCAAAGGCTTCGCTTTCGAGGCGTGGTTCTGCACCAGCCTTGGAATAGCTGTTCCAATGTGCTTCCACGCCTTCGCCTAGCGAAGAGATGATGCCGATGCCGGTGATGACGACTTTATTGCTTTGCATGGTTCGGTTCTGTCCGTGGATTCTGCGAGTGATCCAGAAACGGAATCAGGGCGAACACGGATGTTCACCCTTCAATACCGTCAGCTTGCGTGCCGGTTCAGCCTTTCTTGGCCGCAACCAATTCGTCGATTTTGGCGCAGAGGTTCTTCAGAACGAAATATTCTTCTGTCGGAGCCTTGCCTTCGTTCACTTCCTGCGTCCATTGTTCCAGCGGAATTTTGATGCCGAAAGCTTTATCGATAGCGAACACGATGTCGAGGAAATCGAGGCTGTCTATGCCCAGATCATCGATTGTGTGGCTATCCGGCGTGATTGTATCACGGTCGATTTCGCTCGTTTCGGCGATGATGTCGGCGACTTTGTCAAAAGTAGAGGACAAATTTCGATTCCTTTATTCTGGCGATGCCGCAAAAGGCATGCGTCTGAGTATCTGCGCGTGTCTAGCGCTTTTCCCGTGATAGGGAAAGTCATATTGCTTTCACGTTCACCGGGATTTCTAGCGCATATAAGGCGCGTGACATGTGAAGCGCAACATAAAGCGGATTACAAAATTTTGAAATGTCCTTCGCTGAGGGCCAAAAAAACAAGCATATAGGCCTCCATACAGTGCGAAACGCCGTTCGCTACCATTGATTTGAACGACACTCCCTTGCTTCGCGCGCCAGGATGCGTCTTGATAGGGACCCCAATTCATCGGGTTCATTACAGGCGGCTATCGTGACATCGGGAATTTTTGGATATGCACCGGACGGACAAGCGGTTCACCGCCTGACAATCGCCAACGGCCCGCTTGAGGCAAAGATTATCACATGGGGCGCGGCCATTCAGGATTTACGCATGAAGGGCCATGACGCCCCGCTGGTAATTGGCTATCGTGATTTTGCCGATTACCCGGCGCATTCGCCGCATCTTGGTGCGATTGCCGGGCGCTTCTCAAATCGTATCCGCAATGCGTGCTTTGAACTGGATGGCCATATTTACGAGGTCGAAGCTAACCTGAAGGGGCGGCATAATATCCATGGCGGCTCCAAAGGGCTGGGAAAGCGCGTCTGGAAAGTGGCCAGCACCGGCCCCGATTTTGTAACGCTTGCAACCATGGCCGCCGATGGCGAAATGGGCTTTCCGGGCAATCTGAACGTGCATTGCACCTATATGCTCAATGCCGATAGCACCTTGATCGTGCGCCTTGAGGCTGTGACCGACAGGCCGACGATCTGCAATCTTCTCCATCACAGCTATTTCAATCTCGATGATGGCGGCGAAAGCGATATTCTCGATCACGAAGTGAAAATCGAGGCCGACGCCTATATGCCGGTCGACGAAGATCTCATTCCCGATGGCCGCGTTTTGCCAGTCCGGGGAACGCCCTATGATTTTCGTAATTTCCGGTCAGTTCGTTACGAGGAGAACGGCGAGCACATCAAGTATGATAATAATTTCTGCCTTGCCGCCTCGCGCGGGCCGCTACGCCCCTGCGCTTCCGTGAAAGCGGCCCGTTCCAGCATAAGGCTCGACATCGCCACCACGGAACCCGGTGTACAGTTTTATGCGGGCAACACCATGGGCAAGGATTGTATCGGCCTGACCGGCAGGCCCTATGGCGACCACGCCGGGCTCTGCCTTGAGCCGCAGGTCTGGCCGGGATCGCTCGAATATCCTTATTTTCCGCAGGCTATATTGCGTCCGGGCGAGGTCTACGCCCAGACGAGCCACTATACGTTTAGTCGGGGTTAGGGGCTCAGCCAGCAAACGCAGCCCGTGCGGTTTCCATGGGTGCAAGCGCACCGCGAATCTCGACGACGCGCGCGGCGACCGCGTGTGCCTTTTGCGCTGCTTCCACGGGTGACAAGCCTTTCAGGCGCGCCGCGAGATAACCGCCGTTGAAACTGTCGCCCGCGCCAGTCGTGTCGACCGCATCGGCCTTGGCGGACGGGACCAGCACGCGCTCCCCATTGGCAAGGATAAGGGCTGGCTCGGTGCCGTCCTTAACGACGATTTCCTTCACGCCCAGACCTTGCAGTCTTTGCGCGCAAGCGTCGGCGTCTTTATCGCCAAAAAGCGCCTGTTCATCGGGGAAGGTCGGCAATGCGATATCGGCAAGCCGCATGGCTTCGTTGATCGTCTTTTGCGCCGCCTCACGGTCGGGCCAGAGTTGATGGCGGTAGTTTGGATCGAAAGCGATTTTTGAACCTTCGGAGCGGCATTCACGCAGGACTTCAAAGAAAGTTTTGCGATGTTCAGGGAAAATCACTGCCACCGAAATCCCTGAAAAATAGATGATGTCACGCCCTGAAAGGCTGCTTTTTAACACATCGCGGTTGCTTGCAAGCCGCCGGGCTGCGGCGTCACTGCGCCAATAGGTGAAGGAGCGCTCCGCGCCATTGAGCGTGATGGCGTAAAGGCCGGGATGGACGCCCTTGATTGTTGGGCTATGAGCAGTACCGATTCCATGGGACTGGAAAAAGGCGCGCTGTTTTTGCGAAAAATCATCCTCGCCGAAAGCACTCACATATTCCACTGGATAGGATTGATTCGTCAGGGCGCGCATATACCAGGCGGTGTTCAATGTGTCGCCGGCAAATCCCATGCGCCATTGATCGCCGCTATTGCCCGAAAGCTCGATCATGCATTCTCCGATGGATGCAAAACCGCCTTTACCGTCGCCCATATCCGTGTGCCTCCTGTTAATTACGCGTGTACGCCTATACGAAATTGCTGCGATGTAAAATCATCTCGTGAAAAATTCTGCTGTCACGCGGCCTTTATCGACTTGCCACATTCCGCGTGTAACGATCCCGCGAGAAAAGGAATCACCATGCGTTATGCGATTTATTTCACGCCGCCTTCCAGCGACGCGCTTTTGAAAGTGGCTGCCAACTGGCTGGGCCGGGATGCATTCAGCGGCGAGCCGGTCAAGCGACCGGCGATTCGCGCGCTTTCAGCCGAGGAAATCGCGTGCCTTACCGAAGAGCCGCGCCGTTATGGTTTTCACGCTACCCTCAAGGCACCGTTCCGGCTCGATGACGCCTTTGAAGAAAGCGATCTTCTGTCGGCGTTGATGCATTTTGCTTCGCTGACTGCGCCAGTCGTGATTCCACGCTTGAAGCTTCGGGCGCTCGGCCCCTTTTTTGCGCTGGTCCCCCAGGAGCCGGTGGCGGCTCTCAACCAGTTGGCTAATGATGTCGTGGTGTCGTTGGACCGTTTTCGCGCCTCACTAAGGGACATGGAAGTTGCCCGTCGACGCCCGGAGCGACTCAGCGAGCAGCAGCGGCACAATCTTGAGCGCTGGGGCTATCCCTATGTGTTTGAGGAGTTTCGTTTTCATATGACGCTGACAGGGCCTGTCGAGGAAAAGAATCGGCCCCACGTTGAACGTATCTTGCACGATTTTTTTGCACCCGTTCTGGATGAGACGGTCGAGATTGCAAATCTTGCCCTGTTCATGGAGCCTGAACCGGGTGCTCCGTTCGAGATTCATTCGCTGCATCCCATGACCGGTGGTACAAGGATGGCGAAGCCGCCTTCACGGGCTGTTGGGAGACTTTGACGGATGGTAACTGAAACAGTTCTTAAAAATGCACGTATCGTTCTGCCCGACGAAGTGGTTGAGGGGGCTATAAAGATTGTCGATGGCAATATCGTTGATATAGCATCCGGTCCCACCGAAACCGGCAAGGACATGGAAGGCGATTACCTGACGCCGGGGTTGGTCGAACTGCACACCGACCATCTCGAAGGCCATTATGCACCACGCCCGAAAGTGCGCTGGAATCCGATTGCCGCCGTACAGGCGCACGACGCCCAAATCGCGGCTTCCGGCATTACGACTGTCTTCGACGCGCTGCGCATCGGTTTTGACGAGGAAGCGCAGACCGGTATTGAGGATATGCGCAAGCTTTCATCAGCAATCGCCGAAGGCCGGGAAGCTGGACGCCTGCGCGCCGATCACTTTCTGCATCTGCGTTGTGAGGTTTCTGCCCCCGATTGTCAGAGCGCTTTTGAACGCTTCGGCAATCATCCGCTCGTCAGGCTCGTTTCCCTGATGGACCACGCGCCGGGGCAACGCCAGTTTACGGATATCGAGACTTACAAGCTTTATTATATGCGCAAGCTCAAAGTGTCAGAGGAAGAGTTCCGGCTCTATTGCGAAAAGCGCATGCAGCAGTCGCAGCAATATTCAACGCCGACCCGTAAGGCGATAGCCGCGGCCTGCCGTGAACGCGGTGTCATTCTTGCCAGCCACGACGACGCGACGGCGGAGCATGTCGCGGAGGCGAGTGCGCAAGGTATCCGCGTAGCCGAGTTCCCGACCACGCATCTGGCCGCGAAAGCCTCTAAAGAATCGGGCCTGTCGGTTTTGATGGGTGCGCCCAATATCGTGCGCGGCGGTTCACATTCGGGCAATGTTTCGGCCCGCGAACTGGCGGAAGCCGGTTATCTCGACATTATCTCGTCCGATTATATTCCGGCGAGCATGATGCAATCGGCCTTTTTTCTCTCTGATGTGGCTGAGGAAATCTCGCTGCCGCAGGCAATCCGTTTCGTATCTGCCAATCCCGCAAAAGCTGTTGGCTTTGAGGACCGGGGCGAGATCGTGACAGGTAAGCGCGCCGATCTGGTGCGAGTACAGGTGGCTGATCATGTACCAATCATCCGCACGGTTTGGCGGGAAGGGCGGCGCGTGATCTAATCAGCTTGCCGGATAGATAGCTTGCCCGTGCTGCCCACGCTCAGTTGAAGTTCGTGATAGCTGTCAATGCTTTTGTGAGAGGTTTGCGGTGCATGCGGATGCGTGGCGGTCACGACTATAACGCTGGCGCCAGCCGTTTCCCCGGCCACAATGCCCGCCGCAGCGTCCTCGAAAACAAGGCAGTTGCGGGGATCGAAACCAAGCCTCTTGGCCCCAAGCTGAAAACATTCGGGGCTAGGCTTGCCCCGCTCCACGTCTTCGGCGGAGACGATGTTCTGCGGCATTGCCAGTCCAGCGGCCCCAAGGCGGCGGCGCGCCAGTTCCAGCGGCGCGGAGGTAACGATTGCCCAGCGGTCTTTCGGCAGGGAGGCGAGGAATTCCGGTGCGCCGTCAATAGGCACGATACCGTCGAGATCGGCCATTTCCGCTTCGAGCAGAATTTTCGCTTCACGCGCGGGGTCGAGATGGGGTAATCCGAGCCTGCACACGGTCTCGACGGCGCGAACACCATGAACGGTCGGCACGAATGTGACCGGATCGATGCCGTGGCGCTCGGCCCATGCACCCCAGACACGCTCCGTCGCCTCAATCGAACTCAGGATGGTTCCATCCATATCGAACAGAAACGCGTCGAAAGGCTTGTCGAAGGGGGAGAGTGAGCTCACGCTGAAAATCCTTGCATTTCCATGACGGGAATCGGGTGAATTAATCATACCGTGTAAAATGGTCGAAAGTCACATATATCGGCCTATACGCCCAAAGCCTAATGCAGCGATCGTCATAAGCTTGAACATTTCCCCGCTTTGTGGCTTTTTGCACCCACTTGATGGCGTGCCCGTAAACGGAGGCCTGAATCGCATTGTCAGGATTGTTGTTTAAATGACTGAAATAAAAGATGAAAAACACAATTATCCAGACCACAGGTTCTCGGTGGCGCCGATGATGGACTGGTCAGACCGCCATTGCCGCTATCTTCACAGGCTGTTTTCGAAGCGCGCGCTGCTCTATACGGAGATGGTCGTTGCCGATGCCGCCATCCATGGTCCGCGTGAGCGGCTGCTGGGTTTCGGTGCGACCGAGCATCCTGTCGCCTTGCAGCTTGGCGGTTCGGATCCTGCCAAGCTGCGGGAAGCTGCTCGCATTGGTGCGGATTTCGGTTACGATGAAATCAATCTCAATGTCGGCTGCCCCTCCGACCGTGTGCAATCGGGTACATTCGGCGCGTGCCTTATGCAGACGCCCGATATCGTCGCCCGTTGCGTGGAGGCGATGAAAGAAGTTGTATCCGTGCCTGTCACGGTCAAATGCCGGATTGGCGTTGATGATCAGGACCCGGAAACCGCGCTCGATGCGGTCGCCGATCGGGTTCTTGAAGCGGGTGCCGATGCGTTGTGGGTGCATGCCCGAAAAGCTTGGCTGAAAGGGCTCTCGCCAAAAGAAAACCGCGATATTCCGCCTCTCGATTATGAGCGCGTCTATCGTCTCAAAACGCGTCTGGGCGAGGTCTTCGTCGGTATCAATGGCGGTATTGCCAACCTGGATGAATCGAGCGCGCATCTTACCCATATCGATGGCGTCATGCTCGGCCGCGCCGCCTATCATAATCCGGCTTTGCTTGTCGAGGTCGATCACCTCATCTATGACGAGCAATACAAGTCGGTCGATATGACTGAGATTATCGAAGCCATGTGTGATTATACCGACCGGCATATTGCTGCCGGTGGCAGGCTTTCGCATGTCAGCCGCCATATGGTCGGGCTGTTTACAGGCCAGCCGGGCGCAAGGCGCTGGCGACAGATATTGTCCACAGACGCCACAAGACCCGGCGCAACCAGCGATGTGCTGCGTCAAGCTTATTCATCCGTGACGGAAGCTTGCAACGAAGCGGCTTAGTCCACCATGATGAGCTGATCACCGCGGACGCTGAAACCGCCCAATGTTTGCAGAAAATTCATGCCGAGCAGGCTGCCGGTCATCAAACCTTCTTTCGTCACCATGGCGCGCACATTATTGCGCTCGATATCACCGATTTTCAGCGACGATATCTGAATACTGGCGGCGGTCGCCCTGCCATTCGCGGTCATGATCGGCACGGAATAGGCAAGTGAGGCGGTATCGATCCCGGCGCGTTGCGCATCCTCTTGCGAAAGCACCACCGAAGATGCTCCCGTATCGATGAGAAAATGTACGCGCGCGCTATTAACGCGCCCGCTCACTTCAAAATGTCCATTGGCTGATTTGGCCAGCGTAACAGTGAGGGAGCCATCCACGGCGCGATCGGAAATGGGACTGCCAGGAACAAGGCCGGCAGTGATACGGCTGCCCACATCCTGAAGCTCGTAGCGATACTGATAGGCGGCGACGAGGCCCAGTATGATGACGGCCCAGACCGCCATGTTGCGGGCGAAATCGCTCAGTTTTATGCCGGAGCCGAGCAAACCTGCCGCCAGCACAACGCCCCATATTCCAAGATATGCGGCCTGGCCGAAAGCATCATTGGCAAGGCCCAGGGTGGTGCCGCCATCATGATTGCTCATCAGCAGTAAGGCAACGATTGCAATTGCAGCAATCACAATCCAGAAAAAACGCCCCATTAGCCTTCTTTCTTTTCCATTCGTTCATGCCGGGTTGGCAATAAAGCAAGTATAGCTTGCCGTTCTTGATTACCCATGCTTGTCCACCGCGCTATCTCATTCAATGTGCGCGCACAACCCAGACAAAAGCCAGTCCGACTGTCCATGGCGCATACCAATATGCAAGGCGATTCGATGGCTGTTATATTCATGAGAGCAATGTGGTTACGTCACAACGCCGTGACAAGCCCGAGCAGGATTGCAAGCACACCAAGCTGCTGGGCCGCGCCGAGGGTGTCACCCGTTTGGCCTCCGATCCTGGCCATGCATAGTTTTGCAAAACCATAGAGCAGGACGGTTGTAAAGATCAGTGCCGCGAGCAGGGCTGTAAATCCGCCCGCCGGAACGATTGCGATGGCAAGAATACCAAGCCCGATCCCCAGCGCGCAGACAAGCGTTTCCCATTTGGGCGACCCCAGATTGTCGGCAAGTCCGCCGGGACGTGCCGAGGGCAGGCCGTGCCAGAGCGCGAGCATTGCGGCGCGGCTTGCTGCTTCGGCTCCAGTTAGGGCCAATATGGCATAGCCCGTGCCTGCGCGTTGCATGATCGCCGCCAGCAGCGTTGCTTTCAGGCCGGTTGCAATAATCAGCGTAAGGGCCGCAAATGTGCCAATGCGCGAATCCTTCATGATTTCGAGACGCCGTTCGGGTGTGGCAGCGCCAAAAAAACCATCGGCAGTATCGCCAAGGCCATCCTCATGCAATGCGCCGGTCATCGCGATCAATGTGCCCACGGTCATGAAGCTGCATGCGAGAGCGGGAAGACGCAGATAATCGGCGAGCAGAAGGACGATGCCTGCTAGCAGGCCGAGAACGGCCCCCGCCAAAGGAAAGGCGCGTATACTTGTCTTGAGCGAATCGCCTGCACCGTCGAGCCAGTCACGCGGAAGCGGTAAGCGGCTTAAAAAGCCCAGAGACTGGATCGTGTCCCTTATGATGCTGGAAGGTTGCATCTGTTTGCTCCGCTTTATTAACATTCTTTGCCGACGGAATGGCCTGGCGCAAAGAGGTGATTTGAAAATTTGTTCAAGTGCTTATAGGACGAGCGCAACAGTTTTGTACCCTTCCTTGATTGATTGGACCAGATGATATGAGCGCCAGTGGCCTTCCCTTTGACGATTTCCGTGAACTTATTCGCAATCTTCCCGGCCCCGATCTCGGTGCGCAAGCGGTGGTTCTGGCGCGGGAAGCGACTTTGACCAAGCCTGCCGGTTCGCTCGGACAGCTGGAGGAGATCGTCGTCTGGCTGGCTGGTTGGACCGGAAAGCCGGTGCCGCATGTCAATCGTCCACTGGTTGCTGTCTTTGCAGGCAATCACGGTGTGACCGTAAAAAATATCACGCCGTTTCCTTCAAGCGTGACCGCTCAGATGGTTGAAAATTTCGCCGCTGGTGGCGCTGCCATCAATCAGATCTGTATTGCGCACGATCTTGGGCTGAAAGTTTTCGATCTGGCGCTGGAGCACCCTACCGCTGACATTACCGAGGAAGCAGCCATGGATGAGCGCACCTGCGCCGCAACCATGGCGTTCGGCATGGAGGGCATAGCCGGCGGCACCGATCTTCTGTGCATCGGTGAAATGGGAATAGGTAATACGACAATTGCAGCGGCGATTGCGCTGGCGCTTTTCGGAGGTACGGCTGAGGACTGGGTGGGACCGGGTACCGGCTCGACCGGAGAGTTGTTGCAGCGCAAGATTATTGCCGTTCGCGATGCGGTCGCACTACATCAGGCCCATCTGAAAGACCCGCTGGAAGTTCTGCGCCGTCTTGGCGGCAGGGAGATTGCAGCCATGACCGGGGCGATTCTCGCCGCTCGCATGGAAAAAATACCGGTCATCGTTGACGGTTTCGTCGCAAGTTCTGCGGCGGCCATTCTTTATGCAGCCAATCCCGCAGCGCTCGACCATTGCCTTTTCGGCCATGTCTCCGGCGAGCCGGGCCATCGTCTTCTGTTGGAAAAGCTCGGTAAGAAGCCGCTTCTCGATCTTGGTATGCGGCTGGGTGAAGGCACCGGGGCAGCTCTGGCTGCCGGTATCGTCAAGGCCGCGGCTCTTTGCCATAGCGGCATGGCGACCTTCGAGCAGGTAGGCATCACCACCGCCGCGAAATAAGAAAACAGCAAAGCCCGGAATTCGCTCTGGGCTTTTAATTTAGTTGTTTTCCTTATCTAGCACCATGTAGTCGAGCGGCAATTCGGTCGTATACTTGATCTGCTCCATAGCGAAGGAAGAGGACACGTCGCGGATTTCGATCTTGCTTATCAGGCGCTTGTAAAAAGCGTCATAGGCGGCGATATCCGGCACAGCAACACGCAGAAGATAATCGACGTCGCCGCTCATGCGGTAGAATTCGATTACTTCCGGAAATTCCTGAACGACTTCGGAAAAGCGCTTGAGCCATTCATTGCTGTGCGAACTGGTGCGCACCGACACAAAGACGGTGACGCGCGTATTGACACGTACGGGATCAAGAATGGCGACGCGGCGCTTGATGACGCCATCTTCTTCCAGTTTCTGAATACGACGCCAGCAGGGTGTCGTGGAAAGTCCGACCTTCTTGGCGACGTCAGCCACCGCCAATGTTGCATCTTCCTGCAATAAACGCAGTATTTTCCTGTCGAGTCTGTCCATCGATATCGTTCCCAGTTTTAGAAATCATTTCCGCAGAGAGCGGTCGTATTGAAACATCATACCTTATGAATTGCATTCGCGCGAATTTACAGGGAAATTATTCTATTGAGAATAACAGCTCTGAAAATTATTTTCCGTTATCGATCAACTGGCGGACTTTTTGTCGGAGAATGGGAACAAGCTTTGCGTCGAACCAGGGATTCCGCTTCAGCCAGCCGCTATTGCGCCAAGAAGGATGGGGCAGGGGAAGCACGATCCGTCCGGCTTCATTCGGGGTCGCCACGAAGCCTCGCCAGTTCTGAACCGTTTCTGTCAGATTTTTCTTGCGCCAGTCTGGCAGATGATAGGCGAGGGCATACTGGCCGACGACGAGGACGAATTCGAGTTGCGGCATCGCGGCGAAAATATGGTCATGCCAGTTTTGTCGGCATTCGCGGCGTGGCGGCAGGTCACCCCCATGCTGATCATAGCCGGGAAAGCAGAAGCCCATGGGGACGATTGCAAACAGGGCCGGGTCGTAAAACTCCTCGCGGCTGGTGCCCAGCCATTGCCGAAGGCGATCGCCGGAAGGATCGTTGAACGGCAGCGACGTGTTATGCACGCGAATGCCCGGCGCCTGTCCGCAGATCGCAATGCGGGCAGTATTGGAAATAATACAGACCGGGTTGGGTTCATGGGGCAAAGGCGGTGGAAACAGCGGCGCGTCGCGGCAAATACGACATGCCTGGATCGAGCGCCTCAACTCGTCCAAATTTTCCATGAAACAGGTCGACTCCAATGGTCAGGAATAAATAAGAGCGATGATGCGCTTTCTGATATAATGTATCAATTCGCTTATTGCACCAGATGGCGATGCACCGTGGCCGGTTTCCATCTCCTCATCAGACTTTTGGTGTTCCTTGCGCCATTGAGATGGTGTTTCAAACTGCCCCGCCCATAAGCCGCGTTGCTCACGGCGGGCAAGAGCTTCTTCGCTACGGTAATCGCCATAAGAAACCGCCCAGCCTTGTTCGACCATCCATAGGTTGAGATCGGTTTCGGCAAGATAACACCGGGCAAGGTCGCGGCGATATTTATCCAATCCCTCTTTCTTACAGCGAATCGCCCTTCTGCCAATCTTGTTTCGCAGCATGGCGCGCGCTTCCCTGCCGCACGCATATTCCCGCCCCGCCTTTTGGCAAAATTGTCCCATTTCCGGTGCATCGATACCAAGAAGGCGGATATGGATTCGACCCAGAACAACTGTGTCGCCATCGATGACATAGGCCGCTCCAGTGAGAGTTTCTGTCGGCTTGCGATTAGCGGGCAGGGACAGGATAATTGCGCCAAGGCCGAAAAAAAGAAACAATGTCAGAAGGATATTGAAAATACCTCTGATTCCTCTTCCGTTTCGCCTACGATGAAGTCGCCGGTAAACACGCCGCTTGTCGTTCATTTTCCGCCCTCTGGATCATCCATCTAATAGCCTATCTCGTTGACTGGAAAAATCACGGCATCTCCAATTGTCCCATCTCCATCATGTGAGGGAGCTGTGACCCAGAGTTTGTGTTTAATCGGCAACAGTCTTTACCATTGCTTCAGGCTATAAGGGCGTCGAACGGCTTTTGCCCATTTCCCGCCACAAAGGCGCGCCACCCGATAGGAAAGTAAAAGCTGTTGAACGGCGGTGGGGCTTTCGGCTCCCGGCAGGATAGGAAGAGATGAAGAAAGGCGTATTGTTGAGTAACGATCCGTTTTTGAGCAGTAACGGCACTGCTCTGCTTCCTGTTCGTATCGTACGAAATGGTCAGGCTTTTTTCCGTCAAAATCGGGACGCACTGTTGACCAAAAGGCAATCTATTCTGCCTTTCAAGTCCATTTTGTTCACCCAATGTGAAAGACCGGCGTTGTGATGCGTATTCGCAGTTTTTCATATCCCCTCGTTGCCTTGGCGCTTGGCTTTGCAGTTGTCTGCAACAGCGCATCGGCCTTCGATCTGAACGACAGTTCCGAAAAGTCCCGAAGCCCGTTTGAATTGTTCAAGTTTGGATTTTCCGCTTACAAGAACGGCCATAAGGATGAGGCAGTCAAGGCTTTGCGTTATGCCGCTGAACGTGGCCATCAGGGGGCCAAATGGAAGCTGGCCCGCATGTATGCCGATGGTGATGGCGTTGCGGAAAACGACTATGAAGCCTACCAGATTTTCGAGAAGATCGTTCGCGATGGAGCAGAGCCCGGTTCCGAAAATGAATCTTACGTTGCGGATGCGCTGGTCGCCCTTGCCGGCTATGTGAAGCAGGGGATTCCCGGCACACCGGTCAATTCCGATCCCCGTTTTGCCCGTAATCTTTATGTGCAGGCTGCATCGAATTTCGGCGACGCGGCGGCCCAGTTCGAGCTTGGAAAGATGCTTCTTTCCGGCGAGGGCGGGGAGCGCAATGCCGTTCAGGCCGCGCGCTGGTTCCAGCTTGCGGCCAAAAAAGGCAATGCGAGTGCGCAGGCAATGCTTGGCAATATGCTGTTTCAGGCAGGCAAGACGGTACGCGGTCTTGCTATGCTGACAGCGGCCTTCGAGCGCTGCCCGACGGAGGATTGCATCTGGATACGCGATATGCAGGAACAGGCGTTCTCTATTGCCCCGGAAGCTGATCGCCGCAACGCAGTGGCTCTTGCCAGCGATTATATCACTAAAGGCGAATATTGAAGTGAAAGCCGGTTCGGCTTTCTTGCTACTTCAGCCGGATTAGAAGGAAAATGTCGCCGTTACAGGCACATGATCCGACGGCTTTTCCCATGCCCTAGTGTGCTTTTCAATATCTGCAGAGACAAAATGATTGGCCGCTTCCGGCGAAAGCATCAAATGGTCGATGCGGATACCGTTATTTTTCTGCCATGCTCCGGCCTGATAATCCCAGAACGAATAAATGCCTTCTTCGTCCGTCGCCGCGCGTATTGCATCGGTGAAGCCGAGATTTTCGAGCCTGCGGAACGCCTGACGTGATTGCGGCAAAAACAGCGCGTCCCCCAGCCATTGCTGCGGGTTTTTGGCATCATATGGTTCAGGGATGACATTGTAATCGCCAGCAAGAACCAGTGGTTCTTCAAGTTTGAGCCTGCATTTGGCCCATGCTTCCAGACGCTGCATCCATGACAGCTTGTAAGGGAATTTCTCAGTATCGACCGGATTACCGTTGGGCAGATAGAGCGACACGACGCGCACCACGCCTTTTTCCGTCGAAAAAACACCTTCGATAAACCGCGCCTGCTCGTCGCCATCATCGCCGGGAAGGCCGCGAATGACTTCATCAGGCGATTTTTTCGACAGGATTGCGACGCCGTTAAAGCCTTTCTGGCCGTGCGTTTCGACATGATAGCCGAGCGCTTCGATCTCCAGCCGGGGAAATAAATCATCAACCGACTTGATTTCCTGCAAGCAGGCAATGTCGGGCGATGATTCCTTCAGCCAGTGCTGAAGATTGTCGATCCGCGCCTTGACGCCATTAATGTTCCATGTCGCGATTTTCATGATGAAATGATTAGGCACTCTGCCGGGCGAGGGCAAGCGCCGCTCAGGCTCCACCACAGAAATTACCCTGCAAATTCGCGAATGGCCATATTTCTTTCCTTTGATAGCCTTGTTCGTTTGTATTGCCGCTTTTGCGTTCCTATCTCCTTTTCATCTTAATCCATCAGGAGATTTGCATGTTCGACGCCAAAAAGCTTCTCGACCAGTTTCTGGGATCGCAGATACCCGGCATGTCCGGGAGCGTCCGCGACAAAGCGGGACAGGCTGCGGGTCTGGCCCAGCGTAACCCTTTGGCAACCGGCGCGATAGCAGCCGCTATTCTGGGTACCAAAACCGGCCGCAAGCTGGCTGGCAATGTCGCGGCGGTGGGTGGCGTGGCCGCTATCGCCGGCCTGGGGTATCTCGCTTACAAGAATTACAAATCGGGTCAGTCGCCGCAAATGGCCCAGCAGCCAGTGGCGCAGGGGCCTGAACTGCTTCCGCCACCTGCCGATTCTCCTTTTCATCCCCAGTCGTCGGCAATGAGCAACAGTTTTGTGCTGACGCTTGTTCAGGCGATGATTGCGGCGGCAAAGGCTGATGGCCATATCGATGATGCCGAACGCGCGCGCATCATGGAAAAAGTGCAGATTTCGGGACTGGATGACGAGGCAGAAGCGTTTCTTCAGAATGAACTGGCCGATCCGGTCGATCTCGATACATTAGTTGCCGCAGCGCACACCGAGGAGCAGAAGGTCGAACTCTATACGGCCTCGCGCCTGACCATTGATCCCGACAGCCGTGCGGAACGCGGCTATCTCGACATGCTGGCCGGACGGCTCGGCCTGCCGGATGCTCTTGTCGATCATATTGACGCGACGGTTTCATCGGTGAAGCAATAACAAAAGAAAACCGGCTGCAAAATGCAGCCGGTTTTAATTTCTCAAATACGATCTTAAAGCGCAAAGCTTGTGCCGCAGCCGCATGACGCCGTAGCGTTCGGGTTGCGGATCTGGAACGATTGCCCCATCAGGTCATCGACGAAATCGATTTCCGAACCATCCAGATAGGGAACGGAAATCGAGTCGATCAGTACCTTTGCTCCGAGCTTCTCGATAACAAGATCGTCGTCGGCCTGCTCATCCACCAGATCATATTTATAGGAGAATCCAGAGCAGCCTCCACCTTCGACAGAAACGCGAAGCGCGCTCTTGTCCGGTTCTGAACTGATAATCTTGGCAATCCGCTTAGCTGCGGATTCGGAAACGGTGATATCTGTCATCTGTCTTGTCCGCTTGCAGTTGCGAGGGGCGAATTGGATTTTACTCGAAGTTTCAACGAACGCATACTTGCTTTCATATCTGACTGATAGCTAAGAACGCGGGGTCAGGAAGTCAATCTCCGCGCAAGGCGGATGTAATCATATTACATTGAAGGATGCACCGCAATGTCACTGGAAGGAATAGGTTTCGGTTATCGCGAACGTGCGCCCTATGCTTGCGATCCGGCAATAAGCCGGGGGAGGCTGGTGCCCGAACCCGAGAGCGCGACGCGTACGCCTTTTCAGCGTGACCGTGATCGGATCATTCACTCCACGGCATTTCGGCGTCTCAAGCATAAGACACAGGTCTTTATTGCTCACGAGGGCGATCATTATCGAACCCGGCTCACCCATACGATAGAAGTGGCGCAGATCGCGCGGGCCTTGGCGCGGGCGCTGCGGCTCGATGAGGATCTCGCGGAAGCGGTTGCACTGGTTCATGATTTTGGCCATACGCCCTTTGGTCATACTGGCGAAGAAGCACTGAATGAGCGTATGAAATCTTATGGCGGCTTCGATCATAATGCCCAGTCCTTGCGTCTCGTCACCAAGCTTGAGCATCGTTATGCCGAATTCGACGGCCTCAATCTTTCATGGGAAACGCTGGAAGGGCTGGTCAAACACAACGGCCCCCTGATCGGCCCCGCCACTACGCACCCGCAAACGCCGGTGCCCCAACCCGTTCTCGACTTTAACGAGCGCTACGATCTTGAACTTGCCCGTTTTGCCAGCCTTGAGGCGCAATGCGCCGCAATCGCCGACGACATAGCCTATAATGCGCATGATATTGACGATGGCCTGCGCTCGGGCCTGCTGACGCTGGAATCACTCGATGAAGTGCCGTTGACCGAGCGGCTGCTCGACGTTGTGCGGGAGCGTTATCCCGGACTTGACCCGGTGCGCACGAGCCATGAACTGGTCCGGCGTCAGATTACGATCATGGTCGAGGATGTGATTAAAGAGGCGCAACGCCGTATCGCTGCGGCAAATCTGCAAAGTGTCGAGGATGTGCGTGACCAGCCGGGGGCGCTAGTCGGCTTTTCCTTGACGATGCAGAATGAAGAAAAAGCCTTGAAACGCTTTTTGTTCAAGAACCTTTATTTCCATGAAAGCGTCGTCGTCCGCAGACAGGCGGCGGACAGGATCGTTCTGGACCTGTTCGATATCTGCTTCAGCGATCCTTCCATCATGCCGTCCGAGTGGCAATCCGGTTGCGATGCACTGGACGAAGCGGGTCGTGCGCGCCGCGTCGCCGACTATCTTGCCGGAATGACCGACAATTATGCAGTGCGCGAACACCGACGACTGTTTGACCACACACCCGATTTAGCTTAATCGGGGCGGATAGAGCGGGTTTCAAAGCACGGATAGAGTGAAAGCCCGCTATTTTTATCACAAGCCGACGCCGGAAACATCGCCGGAACCTGACGAAAGCCTGACAGGACGTACCATGAATATCTTCGCAGATTTCGACGCGCGCATCAAAAAGACATTACAAAATATTGATTTGAAATCGAAAGATGGTGGAGAGCTCGATCTGTCGCGTGTCAGCGTCGAGCCGCCGCGCGATGCCTCGCATGGCGATATCGCCACCAACGCCGCTATGGTGCTTTCTAAGGCCGTCGGACAGAATCCGCGCGAACTGGCCGCTTCCATCGCTGAAGCGCTCAGTTCCGATACGGATGTCGAATCGGTTGATGTGGCTGGCCCCGGCTTTATCAATCTGCGGCTCAAGGCCGGCTATTGGCAGCGCCAGCTCGCGTCCATGCTCAATGAGAGCACCGATTTTGGTCGCTCGAAGCTTGGGCACGGTTTGAAGGTCAATGTCGAATATGTTTCAGCCAACCCGACCGGCCCGATGCATGTCGGGCATTGCCGCGGCGCCGTTGTTGGTGATGTGCTGGCAAACCTGCTGAAATTTGCGGGCTATGAGGTCGTCAAGGAATATTACATCAACGATGCAGGCGCGCAGATCGATGTTCTGGCGCGCTCGGTGATGCTGCGCTACCGCGAGGCGCTGGGAGATGATATCGGAGAAATCCCGGCTGGGCTTTATCCTGGCGATTATCTGGTTCCGGTCGGCCAGAAACTGGCGGAAGAGTACGGGCGGAATCTTCTGCAAATGTCCGACGAGGAGGCGCTGGCTATCGTCAAGGGCCGCACGATCGATGCCATGATGGTCATGATCCGCGCCGATCTCGATGCGCTCAATGTTCATCATGACGTGTTCTATTCCGAACGCACATTGCATGCCGATCGCGCTCGCGCCATCCGTGCGGCGATCAATGATCTGACGTTGAAAGGGCACGTCTATAAGGGCAAGCTGCCCCCACCCAAGGGCCAGATTCCGGAAGAATGGGAAGATCGCGAGCAGACCCTGTTTCGTTCGACCGAAGTGGGCGACGATATTGACCGCCCGTTGATGAAGTCCGACGGAGAATTTACCTATTTTGCCGCTGATGTTGCTTATTTTAAAGATAAGTATGATCGCGGTTTCAATGAGATGATCTATGTGCTGGGCGCTGACCATGGCGGTTATGTCAAGCGGCTGGAAGCTGTCGCGCGTGCGGTTTCGGACGGCAAGGCGAAACTGACCGTATTGCTCTGCCAGCTTGTGAAGCTTTTCCGTAATGGCGAGCCAGTGCGCATGTCAAAGCGTTCGGGCGAATTCATCACCTTGCGCGATGTCGTTGACGAGGTGGGGCGTGATCCAGTGCGCTTCATGATGCTTTATCGGAAGAGCGACGCGCCGCTTGATTTCGACTTTGCCAAGGTGACGGAGCAATCCAAGGATAATCCCGTATTTTATGTGCAATATGCCTCGGCGCGTTGCCATTCGGTTTTCCGTCAGGCTGGCGATCAGCTTGGTTTTGCAGATCTGGACCGGATTTCCATGGCCGACCACTTTGAGAAGCTGACTGATGAGAGCGAAATCGCGCTCATCCGCAAGCTTGCCGAATATCCGCGTCTGATCGAATCTGCTGCCACGCATCAGGAGCCGCATCGTTTGGCTTTCTACCTCTATGACCTTGCCAGTTCGTTCCATTCTCAGTGGAACAAGGGTACAGAAAACCCGGACTTACGTTTTATTAAGGTTAACGATCCAAACTTGTCGCTAGCAAGGCTAGGGCTGGTGCAGGTTGTTTCCGATGTGCTGACTTCCGGTTTGACCATAATTGGTGCGGATGCTCCCATGGAAATGCGCTAGGACAGTTCCGCTCCCATAAGCTCAACGAAGGTGCTGAGCTGGGGCCGGTAAGTCAAAAGATGGAAGATCGACGAGGCTGCAAGTCGTCGGTCTTCCTTCAGGCGCAGGAAATTGCCGTCAACTTTTGCCCACATTGCCTCGCTACAACATAATGTATCGAGACGTCTTGCGGCGTCCAGGGTTGAGTTAGGAACACGTCATGACGGACAGCAGTGCTACCCCCCGTAACTACGGCGAACGCCCGCTGCACGAAGACGATCCGCTGATGGAACTTTCGCGGATTATGGATTTCGGCGCGTCCGCTGAAAACACTACTGAAAGAAGCGAGTATCACCCGAAACCGGATTTTGAGCCGAGCCTCAATTCTGCGCCGGATGATCTTGCCCTTGAGCTTGAGCGTGAACTCCTCGGCGATTTTGAGCCGCCACTTCAGGACCAATCCTTCACGCCTTTTCAAACCACTGAAATCGCTGCGAGTGATCATGCTGCCCCGCAGGTTCAGAATAATGAACCTGTATTTACTCCCGAAGAGGAGCCGGATATTCATCTGGAAGCGCATGATGAGACAATACCCGAAGCGCAGTCTTTCGAGTTTATCGAGGCGGATGGCTCCGAGCCGGTGCCGCAATTCGACTATAATGACTATTCGCAGGCACGGGACGCTTTCGGCGATAGCCTTCCCGCAGTCTCGACTGAGAACGAGCAGAATTATGCGAACGAACAGGTTGCTTCTAGCGACCTCGATTCCGCCCTTTTTCCCACTATGGACGAGTTGCAGAGCGACGGCTATCTGAACGAAGATTCGTCTGGCTCTGATTGGGATATTCCGGTGATTGAGCCGAATAATGAGACTTATCGGTCTGTGCCAGCCCATTCGTCGCCTTCGCTTGAAGACGAGTTGGAAAATCTTCTGTTCGGGGATGAACCGCAGGCGGCGTCTCAGCCATCGACCTATGCCGAAATGCCGGAACAGCCGCAGGATATTACATCCCATGGGACAGGTGATTTCCACAATGAACCGGCATTTCAGGGCGATGTGGAGCAGGGCTATGGCAAGACGGCGCAATCCGCCGAATCTTCCTATCAGCCAGATCAGGCTTCCTATTCGGAAGCGCAGGTTTATCCGCATTATCCGCGCAGCAATTTCACGGCTGGCGCTGGCGTAAGCGGCGTGCTCTCAGCCGAACCGCATCTGGCTGAACCTCCTGCTCATGAAGCGGTGGAGAATGCGCTGGACGATTTCACTTTTGAAGACGATTTTACCTTTGAGAATGAACAGTCTCCATCCGACAGTCTTGCAGGAGAGGCAACTGACGACGATTTGCCGGACTTCGATGAAATCTCGTTTGGCGAGGATGATTTCGGCTTTGAAGCATCGGGCGACCTTTCTGCCGTCCCATCCGCACCAACCAGCGAGGAAGCGAACCTCTTTAATGAAGAGGACTTTTTTAGCATCGATGATCTTGATCTGGCGGAAGAGGTTGGCGACGATCCGGTTCAGGTGTCTGGCTACGCGCATGCAACTTATTCGGATGAAGGTCGGCAGGCCGTTGATGCGTCCTTTCCAGGCTATGCGAATGCGCCCCCGGCATTCGATGCTCTCGCTCCAGAAGTAGAAACCGTCAATGTTGCGGAAAGCAAGGTTGAACAGACCCACGCCCTTGATCTGCCGGAAATCGAATATGGCGAAGAGGAGGCGAATGCCGGTTTGTCCGAGCTGGAAACCGAATTTGCAGAGGTTTTCAATACGATAGAAGTGGACGAAAGCGCTACAAAAACCGATGCGCAGAGCGAGGCGGACAAGGCATTTGAAGATATTTTCCGCGAAAGCGCCTCGTCCTATCTCCCCGAGAGCAAGGTTGTGGCTGGCGCAGCCCTTGGTCTGGCGGCTGCGACAACGTCATACGGACGCCCTCCGGCCTATGGTCAATCCGCTGCTTCCGACAAGGCTGCCGATTTAAACGCTTCCAGCGACGATTTTTACAATCATTGGGCCGCGCAGGGCGCGCAGACAATGGAAGGTGCCGATTTTGGCGAACGCGCCGCCATGCAACCCGAAGATGATCTGGGGAGCGCTGCCGAAGCTTACCGCAACCGTCCCGTTCGCGGGCGTCGTGGTCTTATTCTTGCAAGTGTTGCGGGGATTGCAGTGTTGATTGGCGGTATTGGCTATCATTTTCTTGGCAATGGCGGTTCGGGCGAACCCGTCGTCATCCGGGCCGATAATAACCCGGTCAAGATCCAGCCGGAGAACCCGGGCGGCGTCACGGTACCCAATCAAGATAAAGCCGTTTATGACCGCGTTGCGGGTACATTGCCCGGCAGCCCTGAACAGAAGTCCCTGATTTCGTCCGGTGAGGAGCCGGTCGATCTTTCTTCAGCGCAAAACACCGAACCTGCAATGAACGAATTTCCTGATGCCGATCCGCAGCCGAATGCTCCACTGATCCAGCCGCGTGAAGTGGAAACCATGATCGTTCGTCCCGATGGCTCGATCGTGCCATCGTCGGCTCCTGCGCCTGCACAGTCGGCGCTGGATGATTCTGCGCCAATCGCACCGCCTGCGGAGACTGATGAAATTGCAGCTCTTGCTTCGGGCAATGATGTTCCGCAGGAATTGGCAACCCAGCCTGCAAGCTCCACCGTTCCAGATTCTGCGCTGGAAACGGCTGCACCCCAAACGCCGCCGCAATTGCCGGTGCGCGCGCCAATCGTGCCTTCGCGTCCCGCCGATCAGCCAATCAATGTCGTTGGCAATGTTCCCCAGCGCACGCAGGCTGCTCCGGCACCACAGGTGGCTTCCGCTGCCGCTGCGGGCGGCTATTTCATCCAGATCGCGTCACAGCCATCGGCTGAGCTGGCGCAGAGATCTTATGCCAATATGGCGCAGCGCTATGGCAGCGTGATTGGCGGACGCAGCGTGGATATCAAGCGGGCGGATATTCCGAACAAGGGTACTTATTACCGCGTGCGGGTTCAGGCCGGCTCGAAAGACGATGCTACGGCTCTTTGTGGACGTCTCAAGACTGCGGGCGGAAGCTGCTTTGTGACGCAATAAGCCCATTCATATAAGTTGATGACGAAAAGGGCGGCGCTGGCCGCCCTTTTTCTTGACTCTCCGGTTGATAATTTTTCAGCTAAACTCGGAATGGCGCAACGATGAGATCGAAGGGAAATTGCATGAAAGAGTGCAAGGCATGGATTGCCGGTGTATCCGGGACAAAATTGACGCCCGACGAAGTAGCATTCTTCCGTGATGAAAAGCCGTGGGGCTTCATCCTTTTTGCGCGCAATGTGGAAAGTTTCGAACAGCTTGCCGACCTGACGGCGCAAATGCGCGACCTGACCGGTCGTGCCCAGGCGCCGATCTTCATTGATCAGGAAGGCGGGCGCGTGCAGCGCCTGCGCTCGCCGCTGGTACCCAACTATCCGTCTGCCGCTGAAATCGGCGCGATCTATGACAGTGACCCGGAAGCCGGTCTGAGGGCTGCGTGGTTACAGGCGCGCCTGCATGCCTTTGATCTTTTGAAAGCAGGCGTGAATGTTGATTGCCTGCCCGTTCTGGATGTACCGATTGAAGGGGCGCATGATGTGATCGGCTCGCGCGCCTATTCCAGGAACCCGCATCATGTTGCTGAAATGGGCCGATCTGCGGCGGAAGGGTTGCTCGCAGGTGGCGTGCTGCCGGTCATGAAACATATGCCGGGTCATGGCCGGGCTTTCAGCGATACGCATAAGGAGCTTGCCCGCGTGGACGTACCGCTCAGCGAATTGGTCACCCATGATTTCATACCTTTCAGGGCATTGAATGACCTGCCAATGGCCATGACTGCGCATGTCGTCTTCGATTGTATCGACCCGGAGCGGCCTGCGACATTATCGCCAACAGTGATCGATACGGTCATCCGTGACATTATCCAGTTCGATGGGCTGATTATGAGTGACGATATTTCCATGAAAGCCTTGCAGGGCGAACTGGGCGATTTGGCAGAGGGCATAGTCAGTGCGGGTTGCGATATTGTTCTTTACTGCGCGGGCATTATGGAAGAGCTGATCACGGTTGCGGCGCGCGTGCCTGTCCTTGAAGGCAAGGCGAGGAAGCGTGCGGAGCTTGCGGAAGTCTATGCGGGCATCCCCGACCTTTCCGACGAGAAGGAATTGCGCGAAGAATTCGGCCAGATGTTTGAACTGATGGCGTAGCCGTCAAAACTTGATAAACTGGCAATGCAGATAGTACTTTATGGCAGGATAGCTTGACTGGATCAGGAACAGACACAGGGAGCAAAGCTGGTATCGTCGTGCCGATGGATTCCATGTGGCAAGGCGATAGCGGGCCTGCGGAAAGCGAGCCTTCGCTTCTCATTGATGTGCAGGGCTTTGAAGGCCCTCTCGATCTTCTCTTGCATCTCGCCCGCAGTCAGCGTGTCGATCTGTCACGCATTTCCGTTCTGGCGCTCACCGAGCAATATCTGGTGTTTGTTGAGCGTGCGCAGGCACTGCGCCTTGAGCTGGCCGCCGACTATCTGGTTATGGCTGCCTGGCTTGCCTATCTCAAGTCCCGGCTGCTGATCCCAAAGCAGCAAAACGATGAGGGCGTCACGAGCGAAGAATTAGTGGCATCGCTGCAATTTCGCCTCAAACGTCTTGAGGCTATGCGCGATGCTGCGGCAAAGCTGGTCAATCGCAATCGGCTGGGACGCGATTTTTTTGCGCGCGGCATGCCGGAAATGGTTGTCGTTGATCGTTCAAGCCAGTTTTCCGCTTCGTTGTACGAGCTTCTGACGGCCTACGCCTCGCAGCGACAGCGGCAAGCCGTAACGCATGTACAGATAGAAAAACGCGCCGTCTGGTCGCTCAAAGAGGCGCGTGCGGCGCTGATTCGCCTGATGGGAGCCAGCGGAGACTGGATTGCGCTCGATGGCTTTCTGATCAATTACGCGCTTTCGCCGCAGGAAAGAGCTTCCGCATTGGCAAGTTCTTTTGCTGCAAGCCTAGAATTGGTGCGGGAAGGCAAGCTGGAGGTTCGGCAGACCGCACCGTTTGAGCCGGTTTATATGCGGGTAGCGGGCAGTTTTAGCGAATTGAATGAGGACGACGATGTCTGAAGCAGAGCTTGCAATGGATGAATATGAAGAAGATATGCAGCCTTCCGCCTCGTCTATGCCTTTGGCAGACGCCGCACGGATGGTCGAAGCCATTATTTTTGCCTCCTCGGAACCCGTCTCCGAGCGGGCTTTAATTGAGCGTTTACCTGTAAATTTTGATCTGGGGGCCGTACTGCATCATTTGCAGAAAGTTTATGAAGGACGCGGCGTCCATCTGGTTCGGGTAGGGGCGGCTTGGGCCTTTCGCACTGCGCCGGATCTCGCTTTTCTTTTGAATCGGGAAACGGTGCAGCAGCGCAAGCTTTCCCGCGCGGCCATGGAAGTGCTTGCAATTATTGCTTATCACCAGCCTGTCACCCGTGCCGAACTTGAAGACATTCGTGGGGTGGAAACATCCAAGGGCACTCTTGATGTGCTGATGGAAACGGGGTGGGTCAAATTGCGAGGCCGCCGCCGGACGCCAGGGCGCCCTGTTACATATGGGACGACCGACGCATTTCTCGACCATTTCGGCTTGCCGGAGATACGGGACCTGCCGGGATTGGAGGAATTGCGCGGGGCAGGGCTGCTTTCTGCGCGTATACCGTCTGGTTTCGCAGTGCCGATTCCCAGTGTCGATCCCGACGAATTGACCGATGAGGAAGAGCCGCTGGAGGACATCAACCTTGAAGATTTGGGGTTGCTGGCGCCGCGCGGAGATTGATGCAATGCTTGAGTTGCAACAAATAAATTCGTTGTAACTTCGTTCACAGTCATACTTCCGTTTGAAAGATATGTTGAAAGCGCTTAAATCATATTCAGCAATACAGGAATGGGCCGCATATCAGCGGCGATGAGAGGAATGAAATGGGTAGCTTTTCTATCTGGCACTGGTTGATCGTTCTCGCGGTTGTGCTTCTTTTGTTTGGCCGTGGCAAGATCCCCGAACTGATGGGTGATGTCGCCAAGGGTATCAAGAATTTCAAGCACGGCATGTCTGAAGAAGACAAGGAAGACGCGCGCACGATTGACGCGAAAGCTGACGAAACCGTCAACGACGTCAAGAAGACGACGAAGTCCTGATCTGTTATGAAAACATGCTGCCTGCCATATGGGTGCGCAGCATGTTTTGCCATTGAATGTGCGGTTTTCCGCCGAAAGACGGGACGAGCGCGCCAGAAGCGCGGAGTATCAGATTATGCTCGATATCGGTTGGTCTGAACTGCTGGTAGTCGCAATCGTGTTGGTTGTGGTGGTTGGCCCCAAGGATTTGCCAAAGATGCTTAGGGCGTTTGGCAAGGCGACGGCGCGGATGCGCACCACGGCTAACGAATTCCGGCAGCAGTTCAATGAAGCCTTGAAGGAAGCTGAACTCGAAGACGTGAAGAATATCGTCGACGAGGCTCGCAAGCTCGACCCTCGGTCGAAGCTCACACAGGTATTCGATCCGATTCGCAGCGCCGGTGAGGATTTGCGCTCAAGCCTGAAATCGGCATCATCCACGTCACCCACAGAACCTGCAAAAGCGGCTGAGGTGACGACATCGGTCGATGCGAGTGACACTCCCGTTTCTACCGAGCTGCCCGCTGGAAAGCCTGCTGCGACTGCGAAAACGCCGCGCAAGAAGGCGGCTTCCAAAGCCGCAGGCGAAAAACCGGCAGCTATGAAGCGGCAAGCGTCGAAGGCAGCGGCGATTGCAAAGTCTGCTGCCGTAAAGCCTGCCGCGCCGGCTAGGAAGACAGCGAAAAAGACGACTGAAAAGACAGGAAGCAAAGCGTGAACCGGGACGAGGACGAAATTGAACAGAGCTCAGCTCCTCTGCTCGAACACCTGATCGAGCTGCGCCGCCGCCTGATCTGGGCGATCGTGGCGTTTTTCGTGGCTTTCATTTTCTGCTTTGCCTTGGCGAAACACCTCTTCAATCTGCTCGTCGTGCCTTATCAATGGGCGATCGACTGGGCAGGCATGGATCGCTCCAAGGCGGAATTGATCTATACCGCACCGCAGGAATTTTTCTTCACTCAGATCAAGGTGGCCATGTTTGGCGGTCTCGTTCTGGCCTTTCCGATCATCGCGGCGCAGATCTATAAATTTGTGGCGCCGGGTCTCTATAAGCATGAGCGGATGGCTTTTCTGCCATTTCTTATCGCTTCGCCAATCCTGTTCCTTATCGGCGGTGCGCTTGTTTATTTCTTCTTCACGCCCATGGTAATGTGGTTCTTTCTGGCCATGCAGCAAAGCGGCGGCGGCGGCGAAGTTCAAATTTCGCTCCTGCCCAAGGTCTCTGAATATCTCAGCCTCATTATGACGCTCATTTTTGCGTTCGGTCTGGTTTTTCAGTTGCCTGTGGTGACGAGCCTGATGGCACGGGTTGGACTGGTGACATCCGCGGGCCTGAAAGATAAGCGCAAATATGCCATCGTCATTGCTTTTGTGGTCGCCGCGGTGCTTACGCCGCCCGATCCTGCAAGCCAGATCGGCCTTGCCTTGCCGGCGATCCTTCTCTACGAGATTTCCATCATACTGGCTCGAATGATTGAGAAGCAGCGCGACCAAGCCAAGGCTGCGGCTGAAGCCGAAGACAGCGCCTCTACTTCCTGATCTACCTCTGTGAAACCTCGGGCCGCAAGCCTGTGCGGCCTTCATTCTATTAAACATGACGAAACGGTTTTTCCATGCTCGACATCAAATGGATTCGCGAAAATCCCGAAGCTCTTGACAAGGCGCTTGCCAAGCGCGGAGCAAATCCGCTTTCGTCCGAACTGATCGCGCTGGACGAAAAGCGCCGCGAACATGTGGGCAAGGTTCAGGCTGCACAGGAACGCCGCAATGCAGCGTCCAAGGAAATCGGCAAGGCCATGGCGCAGAAGAATGCCGCTACCGCCGAGAAGCTCAAGACGGAAGTGGGTGAACTCAAGTCTTTTCTATCCGAGGCCGAGGAAGAAGAGCGCCGCCTGATCAGGGAATTGAACGATGCGCTGTCGTGCATTCCCAATATTCCGCTTGATGATGTGCCACTTGGCCAGGATGAGGCGGATAATGTCGAAATCCGGCGTATCGGCGACCAGCATAATTTTGCGTTCCAGCCCAAGGAGCATTTTGAGCTGGGCGAAGCGCTTGGACTTATGGATTTTGAACGCGCGGCAAAGATCGCAGGTGCACGTTTCACGATCCTCAAAGGCGCATTGGCACGTCTTGAGCGCGCGCTCGGCCAGTTCATGCTCGATCTGCACACCACGCAGCATGGCTATATGGAGACCATGCCGCCGCTGATGGTACGCGATGAAGCTGTTTACGGTACGGGCCAACTGCCGAAATTTTCAGAAGACCTCTTTCGCACTACCGATGGCCGCTGGTTGATCCCGACAGCGGAAGTTCCGCTTACCAATCTGGTTGCGGATGAAATTGTCGATGTGAAGACGCTGCCACAACGCTATACAGCCTTGACGCCCTGCTTCCGTTCGGAAGCCGGATCAGCTGGCCGCGATACGCGCGGCATGCTGCGCCAGCACCAGTTCCTCAAGGTCGAGATGGTTTCGATCACCGACGCGGAAAGCGCAATTGACGAACATGAGCGCATGACCGCCTGCGCCGAAGAAGTGTTGAAGCGTCTTGGCTTGCCGTTCCGTACCGTTGTCCTTTGCACGGGCGATATGGGCTTTGGCGCGCAGAAAACCTACGATATTGAAGTATGGCTGCCGGGCCAGAACGCTTATCGCGAAATTTCGAGCTGCTCGGTCTGCGGTGATTTTCAGGGGCGCCGCATGAATGCGCGCTATCGTCCTGAAGGCGAAAAGGCAACCCGTTTCGTGCATACGCTCAACGGTTCGGGTGTTGCTGTCGGTCGCGCCTTGATCGCAGTGATGGAAAATTATCAGGAAGAAGACGGAAGCGTTCGCATTCCTGAAGCACTTCAGCCTTATATGGGTGGCCTCACGCGTATTGAAAAAGCCGCCTGACCAAATTTCCAGTCTCGATAAAGGAGTGAAGACGTGCGTATTCTTCTGACGAACGATGACGGTATCCATGCCGAGGGCCTCGCAGTTCTGGAGCGCATCGCACGCCAGCTCTCCGATGATGTCTGGGTGGTTGCGCCTGAAACGGACCAGAGCGGACTTGCTCACTCCCTGACGTTGTCGGAACCGCTGCGTCTTCGTCAGATCGACGACCGCCGCTTTGCTTTGCGCGGCACGCCAACTGATTGCGTCATCATGGGCGTGCGCCACGTCTTGCCCGAGCCGCCGGATTTGGTTCTGTCGGGTGTGAATTCCGGTGCGAATATGGCTGACGATGTGACCTATTCAGGTACTGTTGCCGGTGCCATGGAAGGAACATTGCTTGGCATTCGCGCCATCGCGCTTTCTCAAGAGTACGACTATGAAGGTGATCGGCGCATCGTTCCCTGGGAAACTGCCGAGGCTCATGCGCCTGCTCTGATCAAAAAGCTGATCAAGGCTGGCTGGCCCGAAGGCGTTCTGCTCAATCTCAATTTTCCCAACTGCGCGCCGGAAGAAGTCAAGGGCACGCGCGTAACCGCACAAGGCAAACTTAGCCACGATGCGCGGCTTGACGAACGTCGTGATGGACGCGGATTTCCTTATTTCTGGTTGCAGTTTGGCCGCACCAAGGCGGAAGTTGCGCAGGATAGCGATATTGCGGCAATCCGTGCGGATTACATTTCCGTCACTCCGCTGCATCTCGACCTGACGGCGCAGAAGGTACGCGCTGAATTGAGCAAGGTGCTTGAGGTCGAAGCATGAATCAGGCTGTGTCTGAACGCCAGCAGCTTTCGGACAGAGAAGGATTTGCATCCTTTGTTTTGCGCATGCGGGGGCGGGGTATTGATGATGCCCGCCTTTTTGGGGCAGTCGAATCGACGCCGCGCCAAAGCTTTCTGAGCGCATCCTGGTCGCATCTTGCCTATAGTCCGCGTACTGCCCCGCTCGATTGCGGTGCATATATGGAAGGCATTGACGATCAGGCACGCATTATTTCCGCGCTCCAATTGGAGTCAGGTCATCGTGTGCTTGAAATCGGCACGGGTTCCGGTTTTACCGCCGCTGTCATGGCGAGCCTTTCCGGTCGGGTGACTACGGTCGAACGCTATCGCAAACTGTGCGACCGCGCCTTGCAGCAGTTTGTTACGCTCAAGCGCGAAAATATCATGGTAAAACATGCCGATGGCCGTCATGGCTTTCCGGGCGGGCCATTTGACCGCATCGTTGTCTGGCTTGCCTGCGAAGAGGTGCCGCGCCAGTTTGTGGAACTTCTGGCAACTCATGGCGTCTTGATCGCTCCTGTTGGCCCCGGTGACGGTCAGCAGATTGTGACGCGCATCGCGAAAGTGGGAAGTCGTTTCGAGCAGGAAAACATCATGCCGGTGCGCTATCAGCCCTTTATAGAAGGGGTTTCAGCCGTGCTGTGAGCCTTCGCTGGAAGGTGCTTGTGTGATTATGGTGTCTAATTGATGAATTTTTTTGCGCGCAAATTTCGATTCTTAACCAGCGAGTAACATTAACGCGTTTTAATCAGTCCCAGTGAGTATCTAGAGTGTGGGCGAGTTGAACATGCGTTTTCCAATATTGCAGCATACGTCCGAGCGCCTTCTGCGGAATGCAGCCATCGTTCTGATTGCCGGGTTTGGTGCAGGATGCAGCGCCGATACGATGCGCTTTACCGATGGACTTTATACGGGTTCCACGTCCAGTCAGCGCGTCGTGCAGCAGTCCTCCAATAATGTCTATGCGTCCGCGCCAGTTGCTGCCGCGCAACCAGTTTCAAGCGGTTCGGTCCAGCGCAACAGCCTTCCGCCAGTCTCTTCCGCCCCTGTGGCCGCTGCCGCGACACAGGCGCAAAACCAGGTGTATGAAGCACAGAATACAGCCGCCAACCGCGTCAATAATGCCGCGGCAAATGCGGAAACCAGAGTGGTGAGTGCCGCTGGGGCGGCGAACAATGTCGCTGTTGGCACGAAGGTGCTGGGCCAGTTGCCCGCGACCGCAGACGGGGTTCCGCTGCCAGCCCCCAACACTGCCGCTGTCCCGGCGCCTGCGCCAGCTGCCAACAATGCACCGAAAACCGCTTCGGCGAGTGGCTATACGGTCAAGAGCGGAGATTCTCTTTTCTCTATTGCGCAAAAACACAGCGTTCCAGTCGAACAGTTGAAGAAGGCAAACGGCCTCACCAATGGGGCTATCCGCGTCGGGCAGTCACTGGTTATCCCTCCTGCCACTGGCGCTGCGACGCAAGTAGCCGCCGTCTCGCCGCAGCCGCAAAAGCCAGCGACTACCGGAAATGTAAAGACGGTTTCGGCGCCGCCAGACGCTGCGGACGTCAAGCCTTACACGCCGCCGCAGGCCAGCAACAAGGTCATTGAGGAAGCCGAAAAAGATCAGGCAGCTGTGCCGTCTTCCACCGGCATTTCGCAGATGCGCTGGCCAGTTCGTGGTCGCGTATTGGCAAGTTTTGGCCAGCGTGACGGCACGTCTGTCAATGACGGCATCGACATCATGGTTCCGGAAGGCACGTCGGTAAAGGCTGCTGAAAACGGGGTGGTCATCTATGCGGGTGATGGTTTGAAGGAGTTCGGCCAGACAGTTCTCATTCGCCATGATAATGGCCTTGTCACCGTCTACGGCCATAACAGCCAGATTCTGGTGCAGCGCGGCCAGAAGGTCCGTCGGGGCGAGAATATCGCTAAGTCCGGCATGAGCGGCAAGGCGAAATCACCGAAGCTCCATTTCGAGGTTCGCAAGGATTCATCGCCCGTTAATCCGGCTAAATATCTGGAATCCTGAGAAGATTAGAGCGTATCCCGAAAAGTGTGAAGCGGTTTTCGGATAAGATGCGAGTCAAAACAAATAAGAGCGTGAGAGCTTCAAAAAAGGCGGGTCAATGACCCGCCTTTTTTGATTACATCGTTTTTCCGAGCCGACCGGTAAGATCTTGAATATATTGCCATGCGACACGACCGGAGCGATTTCCGCGGGTGGTCGACCATTCCAGCGCTTCCGCATGCATTTTTTTCCGATCATAATCGAGCTTATAATGGGCCGCATAGCCGTCCACCATGTTCAGATAATCGTCCTGGTTGCATTTATGAAACCCAAGCCACAGGCCAAATCGATCGGATAGGGAAACCTTTTCCTCGATGGCTTCGGACGGATTGATCGCCGTCGAGCGTTCATTGTCGATCATATCGCGCGGCATGAGGTGACGGCGATTCGAGGTCGCATAGAAAATCACGTTACCCGGACGACCTTCCACGCCACCCTCAAGTGCTGCTTTCAGCGACTTGTAGGACGTATCGTCATGATCAAAGGAAAGATCGTCGCAAAACAGGATAAAGCGATAGGGCGCGTCTTTGATAAGGTTCATCAGCGCAGGCAGGCTGCCTATATCCTCGCGGTGAATCTCGATCAGCTTCAAAGGTGCCTGATTGGATAGTTCCGCATTGACGCTCGCCTGTGCGGCCTTGACGAGCGAAGATTTTCCCATGCCGCGCGCGCCCCAGAGCAGAACGTTGTTGGCCGGATAGCCTTTGGCGAAGCGGCGTGTATTATCCACCAACTGGTCGCGTACCAGATCGACGCCGCGAATGAGCGATATATCCACTCGATTGACGTTTTTGACTGGATCGAGCGTCAGGCGTTCGGGTGCCCAGACAAAGCAATCGGCGGCTTCAAGATCGGGAATCGCGGGTTGTGGCGGTGCGATGCGTTCGAGTGCGGCGATCAGGCGGTCAAGTTTCTGGCTGAGTATATTTTCGGTTGTCATTTAATGCCCTCAAGTGATGGACAGGGCTTAACATGCCACAGCTTACGGGAAAAGTGTGCGACCTTGGCGCGGTTGAGCCTTCGCCGGTTGCAATTGCCGCACCAACCATTGTAATGCCGTAAATAATTGTCTTCGTGATCTTAAAGGAGTTTCTGATGTTTGTAACACCGGCTTTTGCCCAGGCACCCGGCGGCGGCGCTTTCGGACCAGATATGCTCATGAGCATTCTGCCTTTCGTTCTTATTTTCGTAATCATGTATTTCCTTATCATCCGCCCGCAGCGCACGCAGATGAAGAAACGCCAGGAAATGCTGGCTGCTGTTCGCCGTGGCGATACGGTTGTGACTGGCGGCGGTATTGTCGGCAAGGTCCAGAAAGTCAACGATGACGGCGAAATCGAAATCGAAATCGCTGAAGGCGTCCGTATTCGGGTTCTGCGCAGCACTTTGATGGAAGTGCGCGTCAAAGGCGAGCCGGTAGCCGACAATAAGAGTAAGTAAGCTCTTTCAAGGAGCAACGGGGCTCCGGAAATCATCGGCCCTTTCGAGCTGGTCCCACACGCCTTTCGATGACCGGAGTTCGGCAAAGTGATGCATGGCGCGCAGCCATGCATATTCGCTGGAGAGCAATATGCAATTTGCGCTCTGGCTCCTTTGATTCAAGCCGAAACGGAATTGCCGCTCTATGCTTTATTTTTCACGTTGGAAAACGGCGCTGATCTGGCTGGCGGTCATTGTCAGCTTTATTATTGCATCCCCCAATTTTTTCTCGCGTGAAACATTGGCGAATCTGCCGGGTTTCCTGCCCAAACAGCAGGTTTCCCTTGGCCTTGATCTTTCTGGCGGCTCCCGTCTGGTTCTTCGGGTGCAGAATGCCGGCGAGGGTGATACAGCCCGCGCCGCCGCCATCATGCACCAGCGTCTTGAAGAGCTTGGCTATGGAAAACCCATTGTTGAGGAAGAGGGGCGCAACCGGATTCGCGTCGAGGTTCCAGGTCTTTATGACGCGCAGCTTCTCAAGGATATTCTCAGCATTCGCGGGGATTTGGCTTTCCGCGCCGTCGATGATTCCATGTCCTCGAATGACGCCATTCAGGGAATTCCGCCTGCCGATAGCGAGGTTGTCTATTCCTATGATGATCCCCCCATTGGATACCTGCTGAAGAAACAGCCGGTTTTCACCGGCGCGGATATCACCGATGCCAAAGCAACGCTATCGCCGGACGATGGCGAGCCGCTCATCACGCTGACGCTGGACGAGAAGGGCCGCAGCAATCTCGCCGCAGCGACCGGGCAGGCACTCGGCACGCGCTTTGCAATCGTGGTGGACAACCAGGTTGTTTCCGCACCGGTTGTAAATGAACCGCTTGATACCAGCGAATTGCTGATTTCTGGTGCGTTTGATTTGCCGTCTGCCAATAATATGGCCGTGGTTCTGCGCTCGGGTGCCTTACCGCAGGCCGTTTCGGTGCTTGAAGAACGCACGATTGCTTCCGCGCTTGGCGATGATTATGCGAGCGCCGCCATACTGGCCATCGTTCTTGCAGCAGTGCTTGTCGGCCTGTTTATGGTGCTTTCCTATGGCATCCTCGGCGTTATCGCCATGGTTGCCCTTCTCGCCAATATCATCATTCTGACTGCCATTTTGTCGATGATTGGAGCGTCGGTCAGCTTTGCGAGTATTGCTGGTCTCGTCCTTACCATCGGTATGGCGGTCGATGCGAATGTGCTCATTTATGAGCGCGTGCGCGAGGATCGCCGCAAGGGCTATTCCGTGGTACAGGCGATGGAATCGGGGTTCTATCGTGCGCTTTCGACCATTGTTGACGCCAATCTGACGACCCTGATTGCGGCGATGGTGTTGTTTCTGCTTGGTTCGGGCGCGGTGCACGGTTTTGCGCTGACAGTTGCCATCGGTATCGGCACAACGCTATTCACCACGCTGACTTTTACGCGTCTTCTCATTGCGCAATGGGTGCGGACAGCTAAGCCCAAGGAAGTGCCAAAGCGCCGCCTCAAACTCGTCCCTACGGTTACGAAAATTCCCTTCATGCGTCTCCAGTTCGTCACGCTGGGCATATCGGTTCTGGCCTGCGCTATCGTCGTCGCTCTGTTCGTCAATATCGGCTTCAACTATGGCATCGATTTCCGCGGCGGATCTATGGTCGAACTTCAGGCGCGTAGTGGCGACGCTGACCTTGTGGATATCAATGATCGCCTAGCCGAACTCAATATCGATAGCGCCCATGTCCTCCCCGCCGAATCGACCCGCTCGGCATTGTTGATCATTGGTAGCCAGGAAGTGGGCGACGATGCGGAGCAGACGGTTGCGGTCAAGCTGCGCGGTGAATTCGAGGAAGATTATTCATTCCGGCGCGTTGAAGTGGTCGGCCCTACCGTTTCCGAACAATTGTCGCGTGCAGGGTTGCTCGCCGTCATTCTTTCGCTGATCGGCATTTTTGCCTATGTCTGGGTTCGCTTCCGCTGGCAGCTCGCTCTTGGCGCGGTACTGTCGACCCTGCATGATGTCATCATTCTCGCGGGTATGTTCATCGTTTTCCGTATGGAGTTCAATCTGTGGAGCGTGGCCGCTATTCTGACGATTATCGGCTATTCTCTCAATGATACCATTGTGATCTATGATCGTGTGCGCGAAAATCTACGCCGCTATAAAAGCGCGCCCTTACCCGCAATCATCGATGCTTCCATCAATCAGACATTATCACGGACCCTGCTGACGTCCTTTGTCACTTTCATTGCGCATATTCCGCTCTATGTATTTGGAGGCGTGGATATTCGCAGTTTTGCGCTGGCGCTTAGCGTAGGCATCGTTGTGGCAAGCTACTCCTCCATTTTCATCGCAGCACCTCTCTTGGTGCAGTTTGGGCTCAAGCCGCGTGGGTCCGCAGATGACGATGGCGTGGGGGAGGATTTGGCGCAGTCACTCAATCTGGATAGCATGTAATGGCAAAAGGCATAGAAATCCGCGAAGCTCATTTTCCGGGCCGCGCACCTATTGATGCATATGGCAATGGCGGCTTTCGCTTTGCTGATATGTCGCACCGGGGATCGATTTTCTGCCTGCCGACGGGCATTCATGGCTGGGAGCCGCAGACGCCGCCGATCCTTTCGCGCCGGGACATCGACATGATTCTGGAACAGGCAGCGGATATCGAAATTCTTCTGGTCGGCACCGGGATGGATTTGCGGCGCATCCCCGAAGAGGTGCGCGCAGTCCTGCGCGCCCATCACATTTCATCCGACCCGATGAGCACAGGTGCCGCCGTGCGCACCTATAATGTGCTTCTGGCCGAAGATCGCGCAGTCGCGGCGGCGCTGCTTGCTGTAGACTGAAACCCATGAACCAGAATGAGGCACATTGCCTGACCCTTCTGCGCGAAGCGGACCGGGATCGTTATCTTAGCGTGCTCTATGCGCCCGCAGACAAGCGCGGCGCACTGGCGGCCCTTTATGCATTCAACGCCGAAATCGCCCGCATTCGTGACCTCGTGCATGAGCCGCTCCCCGGCGAGGTGCGCCTGCAATGGTGGCGCGATCTCATCAATGGAGAGGCGCGGGGAAGCGCCGATGCAAGCCCGATAGCAGCGGCATTGATCGCAGCAATCGAAAAATACGATCTGCCGCGCATTGCGTTCGACAATTATTGTGAGGCGCGTATCTTCGATCTTTACGACGATCCCATGCCGAGCCGCAACGATCTGGAAGGTTACTGCGGGGAAACGGCATCGGCTTTGGTCCAGCTTGCGGGTTTCATTCTGGACCGCGATGCGGCGCAGTCGCATACGGAAACAATCGGCCATGCCGGCGTTGCGCAGGCCGTGACCGGTTTGATGCGCCTTTTGCCGGTCCATCGGCGGCGCGGCCAGCTTTATGCACCTGCCGATATGCTCCAGGCCGTTGGCGTCACGCGTGGGGCGATGCTGGGGAATGAGGATCATTCCGCGCATGAACGCGTAATCCGCGCCATGCTGGCCTTGGCGCGCGAGCATTTCGCCATCTTCGAAAAGGCGAAGAAAGACTTACCCAAAAGCCTTGGTCCGGCATTTCTGCCGATGGCGCTCATTCCCGCTTATCTGAAGGCAATCGAGCGATTGGGTGACAAAGCTGCCGAGCGAGTGGCCGATCTTTCGCCCATCCGCAAGCAGTGGCTGATACTGCGCGCGAATTTCCAGAACTAATCGGCGATTCCCAGCCATTTGCGGCAATCGGCCAGTGCGCGGGCAGAAAGCGCCTGCTTCTTGGCGATAGTCTTTTCCTTGCCGCGCAGGCGCTTGCCTTCAGGTTTTGGCACGTCCACGGGCGGAAAAAGTCCGAAATTGACATTCATTGGCTGGAACGAGCGCTTGCCTGGTTCGTCCTCTGCCACAATATGTCCGCCCGTAATATGACCTAGCAATGCACCGAAAGCGGTTGTGACCGGCGGCGGAGTAAACGCAACTCCGAGTTTTTCCGCAGCGGTAAAACGCCCCGCCAGCAGGCCGATGGCTGAGGATTCGACATAGCCCTCGCAGCCGGTAATCTGACCGGCAAAGCGCAAGGAGGGGCGGGATTTGAGCCGCAACACATTATCCAGCAACACCGGTGAATTGAGGTAGGTGTTGCGATGCAGTCCGCCCAGCCGGGCGAATTCTGCGTTCTCAAGCCCAGGAATCATACGCAATATATTGGTCTGTGCACCATATTTCAGTTTCGTCTGAAAGCCCACCATATTGTAGAGCGTGCCAAGCGCATTGTCCTGCCGCAACTGCACGACCGCATAGGGCTTGACCGTGGGATTATGCGCATTGGTCAGTCCCATCGGCTTCATCGGGCCGTGGCGTAGCGTTTCCGCGCCGCGTTCGGCCATCACTTCGATCGGCAGGCAGCCATCGAAATAAGGCGTGCCTTCCCATTCCTTGAAGTCGGTCTTGTCGCCTTCGATGAGCGCCGCAATGAATGCCTCATACTGCTCCTTGCTCATCGGGCAGTTGATGTAATCCTTGCCCGTGCCGCCGGGGCCAACCTTGTCATAACGAGACTGGAACCAGCAAATATCCATATTGATCGAATCGAAATGGATGATGGGTGCAATCGCATCGAAAAAGGCCAGCGCATCTGAGTCGGTTTCTGCGCTGATGCTTTCGGCCAGGGCAGGAGCAGTCAGGGGACCGGTGGCAATGATCGTTGTTCCCCATTCTTCTGGGGGCAGACCAGCAATTTCTTCGCGTTCGATGGTTATCAGCGGATGGGCTTCCAGCTTTTCTGTGACCGCTTGCGAAAAACCGTCCCGATCTACAGCAAGCGCGCCGCCAGCGGGAACTTGATGGGCATCGGCGCACGCCATAATCAGCGAGTCGGCCAGACGCATTTCCGCGTGCAATACGCCAACGGCATTGGTTTGCGCATCATCCGAGCGGAACGAATTCGAGCAGACGAGTTCCGCAAGTTGCTCTGTCTTGTGGGCATCGGTACCGCGAACGGGACGCATCTCGTGCAACACGACGGGAATGCCTGCGCGCGCGATCTGCCATGCGGCTTCGGACCCGGCGAGGCCGCCGCCGACAATGTGAATGGGAGAGGAAGCACTATCTTGTGACATGGCGAATTCTTTATCTCCTTTAAAGGCGGTCTTCAATGGGAGAGAGGCAGGAGATTTCGCGATCACAAAAACAAATGGCATCCGTCGTGGGAGGAACGACGGATGCCATTATTGTAAGACCGGCATTGGGAGGAGGAGAAGCCGGTCTTGTTACCGCAAAATATGGGAGGAATATCTTGCGATGTGCCGGACCTGATGGGAGGAGGATTCAGGTCCGGAAATTCGAAGTTCGATTAACGATGCTTGGGCTGGCGTGCGACATGCGGAATATCGGCGCGGGAAATACCCAGATCGTTGAGTTCGCGAGTCGAAAGCTGGCTCAGCTCATTGACGGTCTCGCGGTAACGGCGCCAGTTATTGTAAGAGCGAAAAAGGTTCATGGTGCTATTCCTTCACGGTTGAGGAACTGGTGTTCGGTTCAATTCATCTCGTTTGTTGCCCATGATATAAGCCATTGTTTTCAAAGCTTGTAGGGCCGAGTTTGCATAGCTGCCCTGCTGGGCATGCAAGCCATGCTAAATCGATTAGAACAGCCGGGCACAAATCTGCCGCAAAGCGATTGGTTCTATCTGCTTGCTGGCGGCGCAGTTTCCTGTATGTTCTCAAATATTTGGAACTATAATTTGCAGGCGCGCCGATATTCAGGAGATGTTTTGTCGTTTTCAATTTCCGTAGAACGCCTCGTTGACCGATGGCAGCATGACGGTCTCATCGATGGGGAAACCGCATCGCGCCTTCATGCCGACCTTGAAAAGAGCGCACCACGTTTCAGCCTCGGTGCGGTGCTGGCCAGTCTTGGCGGGCTTTTGCTTGGGGCCGCCGTCATCATGCTTGTCGCTGCCAACTGGCAGGATATGCCGCGACTCATGCGCATTGGTCTGGTATTCGCTCTGATCTGGGCAGGCTATCTGGGCGGCGCGTGGCGGCAATCGCGTGGCGACAGAATCCTGCCGCCCGCTCTTTATATCGTGGGCGCGGCATCATTTGGCGCAGGCATAGCACTTGTTGGTCAGATGTATCATATGTCAGGCGATATGCAGTCGGCTGCAATCCTTTGGGCGGGAGGTGTTCTTGTATCTTCCTTTCTCTTGCGTGCACCCGTGCTGGCGGCGTTTGGGGCCGGGGTGGCATGTTTCTACCTGTCCACATATATGATCGATCCCGCTTATGGCGATCTGACTTATCGCTGGGCAGGGCCCTTGCTGGCTCTGACCGGCATTATAACCGCGCTTTTTACCCGCTCCCGGCACGCGGCTCACCTTTGGGCGCTGTTCGTCATCGGTTGGGCGGTGCTGATTTATAGCGAAAATGAAAGCCGCGCCGTTTTGGCATCAATGATTATCGCAGGCATCGCATTGATGATGGCCGATGCATTTGCCCATGAATCGCTTCAGAAGCTGACCCGTTTTGCGCATCCTCTGGCATCTTATGGTTTGCTTCTGGCGCTTTTAGCGCTTGGTATTCTGCAAATGGACCGTCTGTTTTCATCCACGGCCTATGGCATGCTGACCAATGACGTCTTGTGCGGAATCCTGATTCTCGCGCTTTCAGTGGGCGCGCTTGCGCTGTGCGGGCGGAAAAACGGTGGCTTGCGTTCCATCGCCTACGCGGCTTTTTCGGTGGAAGTGCTTTATCTGGCTTTTGCCACAGTTGGCTCGATGATCGGCACATCGGGTTTCTTTCTTACGGCAGGCGTTTTGGTGCTGCTTCTCGCAGCCTTCGTGCGCCGCATGGAGAAGCGTTTCGGGCATGCACATGCCAATGGAGGCCGGCCATGAAAATGTTTCCGCGCAAATGGCTTTATGCCGGAGCAGCAACTGCTGCAATGTTGCAGACAGGAATTCTCTATGCCGGAATCGAGAAACGGGCGACGGTGCTGCGTTCGGGCCATGAAGTCGTGTTGCAGACCGAACCTGTTGATCCACGAGACTTGATGCGCGGCGATTATGTGAACTTGCGCTATGAAATCTCGGCTGTTTCTCGCAGGGATATTCAAGGTCAGCCTGCACAAGGGGCCCGTTCTGTTTATGTCGTCCTGAAAGCTGGAGAGAACGGTGTCTGGCATTTCTCCCGGGCGTCATTTGCGCCTTTTGATGATTTGGCTTCTGGCGAGGTGCAGATTCGGGGAGACACTACCTATCCCATTTCGGATGTTCCGAACGCGGCAATCCATCTTCGCTACGGTATTGAGCGCTATTACGTACCCGAAGGTGAGGGACGCGCAATCGAGAACAGCCAGCGCGCGCTCAAGATAACAGCGGTCGTGGCGATTGATGAGGCCGGCAAGGCGGTAATGAAAGCGCTGCGAGACGACGGGCGGCAGCTTTATGAGGAGCCGCTTTACTGATCGCTTGGGCGGACTTGGCTCCTCTCGCCAAAACGCTATATAGAGAGGTACGCAGCCATGCGCGCTGGCTTAATGGATCGTGAGCCGGGAAAGCTGTCAGTTCAATGCAGGAAGCATGGCTTTTTTCCTTTGAACCGGCAAAATTGAATGATATAGAGACGCGCGCTTTCGAGGGCGGTTCAATTTCTGAGACGGATTTGTTGCGTTCGAATGAATGCTGTTTGGCTCAGAGGCGGATGTGGCGAAATTGGTAGACGCACCAGATTTAGGTTCTGGCGGGAGACCGTGGGGGTTCGAGTCCCTCCATCCGCACCAACTGCCATAAGGCAAAGGAATTTCTCTCCCGCGACGAGGCAGATAAGCCGATGACGGCGGGACAATGACAGAAGTGAAGGTTTGACATGCAGGTTACCGAAACGCTCAATGAAGGGCTGAAGCGCGAGATTAAAGTCGTGGTTCCGGCCGGAGATCTCGAAGCCAAGCTCGCTGAGCGGCTCGAAACCGCTCGCGGCAACGCACGCATCAACGGCTTCCGCCCGGGTAAGGTGCCGGCAGCTCATCTGCGCAAGATGTACGGCAAATCCTTCATGGCCGAGATCGTCAACGAGATCCTCAACGATTCCTCGCGTTCGATTCTCGCCGACCGTAACGAAAAGTCGGCAACGCAGCCCGAAGTAATCATGTCGGAAGACGAAAAAGAGGCTGAACAGGTTCTCGACGGCAAGGCCGATTTCGTTTTCTCGCTGAATTACGAAGTTCTGCCGGCTATCGAAGTCAAGGACTTCTCCAAGATTGCCGTGACTCGCGAAGTCGTCGACATTCCCGATGAAGAAGTTGACGAGCAGGTCAAGCGTATCGCTTCTTCGACCCGTACCTTCGAAACCAAGAAGGGCAAGGCGGAGAACGAAGATCGCGTGACGGTCGATTACCTCGGCAAGCTTGATGGCGAGCCGTTCGAAGGCGGCGCCGACAACGATGCGCAGCTCGTTCTTGGTTCCGGCCAGTTCATTCCG
Organism: Falsochrobactrum tianjinense; assembly: GCF_019100495.1. GTDB lineage: Bacteria > Pseudomonadota > Alphaproteobacteria > Rhizobiales > Rhizobiaceae > Brucella > Brucella tianjinense. The sequence continues at coordinate 1,092,159 of NZ_JAHRVA010000001.1, forward strand.
GGCTTTGAAGAACAGCTCGTCGGCGTCAAGGCCGGTGACGAAAAGGTCATCAATGTGACATTCCCGGCGGAATACGGCGCTGCGCATCTCGCTGGCAAGGAAGCCACCTTCGACATCAAGGTGAAGGAAGTTGCCAAGCCGAACGAACTGGAACTCAATGACGAAACCGCTAAGAAGCTCGGCATCGAGACGCTTGAGCGCTTGCGCGAGGTTGTTCGCGAACAGATCGAGAGCCAATATGGCCAGATCACGCGCCAGAAGGTGAAGCGCCAGATTCTTGACGCTCTTGATGGCGATTATCAGTTCGAAACGCCGCAGAAGCTTGTCGATGCCGAATTCAACAATATCTGGCAGCAGATTAATTTCGATCTGCAACAGGCTGGACGTACCTTTGAAGACGAAGACACGACCGAAGAAGCCGCGCGCGAAGAGTATCGCAAGCTCGCCGAACGCCGCGTTCGTCTTGGTCTCGTTTTGTCAGAAATCGGCGAAAAGGCTGGCGTTGAAGTTTCGGAAGAGGAATTGCAGCGCGCAGTCTATGATCAGGTTCGTCGCTATCCGGGTCAGGAAAAGGAAATCTACGAATTCCTGCGCAAGACGCCGGATGCCGTGGCTAACCTCCGCGCCCCGATCTTCGAAGAAAAAGTTGTCGACCATCTGCTCGCCAATATCGACGTAACCGACAAGAAGGTCACTAAGGAAGAGCTGACGGCAGAAGAAGACGAAGATACTGTTTCGGAAGCTAAGCCTGCAAAGAAGGCTGCACCGAAGAAAAAGGCCGCTCCGAAGAAAAAGGCCGACGAAGGCAAGTCTGAAGAAGCTTGATCGGCTCCTTCTCGATGAATATGGATTGGCCGCGCAATGCGCGGCCTTTTCGTTTTCAGTTCCTGAAATGGAGGGCTGAAAAGCTTGCATCACCAGAGGCTTTGTTCTAGCCAGTAGTGAACGAGTTTCAGCCCAATCAAAGTATTTACGAGCCAGCATGTCCCTTATCGATACGCGTACGCCAGAACCCAAACGTTTCATTTCAGGTGCCACCGGCGACTGGGAAGTCGTCATCGGCATGGAAGTTCACGCACAGGTCACGTCTCAATCGAAGCTGTTTTCTGGCGCTTCTACGGCTTTCGGGTCAGAACCGAATTCCAATGTCTCGCTGATTGATGCGGCCATGCCTGGCATGTTGCCTGTCATCAATATGGAATGCGTGAAACAGGCCGTACGCACTGGTATCGGCTTGAAAGCGCAGATCAATCTCAAGTCGGTTTTCGATCGCAAGAACTACTTCTATCCCGATCTGCCGCAGGGCTATCAGATTTCGCAGTTCAAGCAGCCGATTGTTGGCGAAGGCAAGATCATGATTTCTGTCGGGCCGGACAATAAAGGCCAGTTCGAAGACGTGGAGATCGGCATTGAACGGCTGCATCTGGAACAGGATGCGGGCAAGTCCATGCATGACCAGCATCCGACCATGTCCTATGTGGACCTTAACCGTTCTGGCGTGGCGCTGATGGAAATCGTGTCCAAGCCCGATCTGCGCTCGTCGGATGAAGCGCGTGCTTATCTGACCAAACTGCGCACCATCGTGCGTTACCTGGGCACTTGTGATGGCAATATGGACGAAGGCTCCATGCGTGCCGACGTAAACGTATCGGTACGCCGTCCGGGTGGCGAATTCGGCACGCGCTGTGAGATCAAGAACGTCAATTCGATCCGTTTTGTCGGTCAGGCAATCGAATATGAGGCGCGCCGCCAGATCGCCATTCTTGAAGATGGTGGCTCTATCGATCAGGAAACCCGCCTTTTTGACCCGGTAAAAGGTGAAACACGATCCATGCGCTCCAAGGAGGAAGCGCACGACTATCGTTATTTCCCCGATCCGGACCTCTTGCCGCTCGAATTCAATCAGGCTTTTGTGGATGCGCTTACCGCCGATCTGCCGGAACTGCCGGACGAGAAAAAGCAGCGTCTGGTCGAAAAGCAGGGCATCTCAGTCTATGACGCCTCGATCCTCGTGACCGAAAAAGCCATCGCTGACTATTATGAGGTAGTTGCCGCAGGTCGTGACGGCAAAGCCGCCGCCAATTGGATTATCAACGATCTGCTTGGTGCGCTCAACAAGGCGGGCAAGAGCATTGAGGACTCTCCGGTAAATCCCGGCCAGCTTGGCGCGATCATTGACCTGATCAAGGAAGGTACCATTTCCGGCAAGATTGCGAAGGATCTGTTCGAGATCGTATGGAACGAGGGAGGCGATCCGAAAAAGCTCGTTGAAGAGCGTGGTCTGAAGCAAGTAACCGATACCGGTGCTATCGAGAAAGCCGTCGATGATGTGATCGCCGCCAATCCCGACAAGGTTGAGCAGGCCAAGGCGAAGCCGACGCTGGCAGGCTGGTTCGTCGGCCAGGTCATGAAGGCGACAGGCGGCAAAGCTAATCCGCAGACTGTCAATGAACTGGTTAAGGCCAAGCTGGGAATTGAAGAATAATGTGGGTACGTAGCGCCAGTGAGGCAGACCTTCAGGCAGTTCACGAGCTGCTGGTTGAAACCTGGCATGCGACTTTCGACGATATTCTTGGCCGGGACATGGTGACTGCGATTACCAGCCAATGGCACTCGATTGCGGCTTTGAAAGCTAATCTGCGTAAGCCATATTCGGAATTTGTGGTTGCCAATAACAGCAAAGGCGGAATTGACGGTATGGCTTTTGCGAAGCAAGCCGACAAAAACAAGGTATCGTTGCACCAACTCTATGTCCGCCCGGAAGCACAGGTGCATGGTATCGGCACGATGCTGCTTGCTGAAGTCGAGATAGCTTTCCCGGATGTGAGTGCGATTCGACTTGAGGTTATCGAGCGTAATAATAAAGCTGTCCTTTTTTATGAACATAAAGGCTATGTCCGCATAGGCAGGAACGAGGATTGGGGTGCTCCCACTTGCAAGGAACCGGTGCTGGTCATGGAGAAGAAGCTTGAAGGCTGGAGCATGTAACTCTTAGTCCGGTAACAGCGGCAACTTGACCCTTGCCTTGGTGCGATGATGGGGCCATAAACAATGAAAATTTGGCGGCTTTAGCCGCAGGTGACAATATTGGATCTGGATAGGTCATGAAGAAATTTCTCACACAGGTCTTCACTTGGTGGAACGGCCAGACACTCGGAACCCGCTTTCATACATGGCGCAAGGGCGAGCGCGTTGGTGAAGACGAGTATGGCAATGTCTATTATCAGGGTGGCAAGGACTCTGAAGGACGCACGCGCCGCTGGGTGATTTACAACGGTTATGCGGAAGCAAGTGCTATTCCCGCTGGCTGGCACGGCTGGATGCACCATCGTGTCGACACTCCGCCCAGCAAAGAAAATTACAAGCCGCGTGATTGGCAGCAGCCGCATCTTCAGAACCTCACCGGAACTCCCTATGCCTATCGTCCGAAGGGCGCGATTGCGCTGCCCGGAAAGCAACCTGAAGAGCGTCCGCGCGTGACAGGCGAGTATGATGCCTGGACGCCGGGCAACTAAGCATATGCAAACAATCATATCCGGCGTGAATCTTTGCGTCGGATTTATATATCACCGTTTTTGACGCAAGCTCTTGAGGATAGAGGAGCGACTGGGACTGGCAGGCGTCATTGCCGCTTGCGGCAGGGCAACGAATCGTCACATTTCATACGTAGGAATTGTTGAGTGCGCATTCTGGCGCAAAGCAAACTTCTGAGGCGCCGATCTGGTTCAATCAGATCGAAACGTTTTCAGGCTCGCTGTTTAACCATTTTTGATGCGGAATGCTGTTTTGATGAAATATGCCTCCGGCATGTCCGGTAACGGAAAACAGAAATTTCACAAGGCCACGAGGATCGCACTGGTTTCGTTCCTGATGGGCGTAAGTATGCATGCGGCCAAGGCAGAGCGCATTTCCAATCCGGTGGCCGAATTTTCGGGTCTCGACAAGATTACGGGCCGCATTACCACATTCGATGTCTATATCAACGAAACGGTGCAATTCGGCGCGTTACAAGTGACGCCGAAGGTTTGTTACTCACGCACCGAAGATGAAGCGCCGCGTACGGATGGTTTTGTTGCGGTCGATGAGATCACTCTGGACCGCAAGATTCGTCGTATTTTCACAGGCTGGATGTTTGCGGATAGCCCGGGTCTCAATGCGGTCGAGCATTCCGTCTATGATGTCTGGCTGAAGGATTGCAAGCAGACATCGGACGTGCCGCCTCCGGCTCAGCGCAACTGATCTTAGAAGCGGGCAATGCTTTCCAATGCATGCTCAAGGATTTTCTCATATTCCTTTCGCTTAACTTCCACTGCTCCAAAGCGCTCAAGATGAGGCGTTGTGAACTGTGTATCGAGAAGCTCGAAACCTTGTTGCCTAAGGTGCTGAACTAGATAGGCAAGGCACACCTTTGAAGCATCGCGCTTGCGCGTAAACATGCTTTCGCCGAAAAATGCTCGCCCCAGCGTCACGCCGTAAAGGCCACCTACGAGCTTTCCCTTATGCCAGGCTTCGACAGTGTGGCAATGCCCGATTTCAAACAGCCGGGCATAGGCCTGACGGATCGGCATATTGATCCATGTCCGGGCTCGCTCGCCCGAGCCGCTGGCGCAGCCGTCGATAACACCCTCGAAATCACTGTCGAGCCTGATTTCAAATATACCCTGACGGATGATTTTCTGGAGGCTGCGCGGGATATGAAACCTATCCAGCGGAATTATACCGCGCTTTTCAGGCCGGACCCAGAATATCTCTGGGACGTCGGCCTCTTCCGCCATCGGAAAAACTCCGGCGGCATAGGCTCGCAGGAGCAGTTCCGGCTCGATCGAATATTCGTCCGAGAATGCTCCTGCGGCCACTTTCCTTAAGCGCCTTTGTTTTCGGTCTCGCCAGCCAGGTATTTTTCCAGCCAATGGATATCATAGTCACCATTGGCTATATCCTGATTGGAGATCAGATCCTGAAACAGGGGCAGGGTGGTTTTCACGCCATCGACGACGAATTCGTCAAGAGCACGGCGCAGACGCATCATGCATTCCACGCGATTGCGCCCATGCACAATGAGCTTGCCGATGAGGCTGTCATAATAAGGTGGTATGCGATAGCCTGAATAGACGCCTGAATCCACGCGAATGCCCAGCCCTCCCGGCGTGTGGTAATGGGTGATCAGGCCCGGTGATGGCGTGAAGTTGCGTGGATCTTCGGCATTGATGCGGCATTCAATGGCATGGCCGGAGAAGCGCACGTCTTCCTGCTTGATCGAAAGACCAAGCCCGGCAGCGACTCTGATTTGCTCATGAACGAGATCAATGCCGGTGATGGCTTCTGTGATTGGATGCTCCACCTGAAGGCGGGTATTCATTTCGATGAAATAGAATTCGCCATTCTCATAGAGGAATTCGATGGTGCCTGCGCCGCGATAGCCCAGTTCCGCGCAGGCATTGGCGCAGATCATGCCGATCCTGTCCCGAGCTTCCGCGTTGAGGGCCGGGGAGTTGGCTTCTTCCCATACCTTCTGGTGGCGGCGCTGCAAGGAACAGTCACGCTCGCCAAGGTGAATGGCGTTACCCGCACCGTCGCCCATCACCTGCACTTCAATATGGCGCGGCTTTTCGAGATATTTCTCGATATAGACGGCATCATCACCGAAGGCCGCGCCTGCTTCCGTACGAGCGGTGGCGAGCGCCACGGAGAGGTCTTCTTCTGTGTGCGCGACCTTCATGCCGCGCCCACCGCCGCCGGCCGAAGCCTTGATGATGACCGGATAACCGATTTCTCTGGCGACCTTCTTGGCTTCCTCATCGTCGGTGACGCCGCCGTCCGAACCCGGAACGACCGGAATGCCGAGGCGTTTAGCGGTGCGCTTGGCCTCGATCTTGTCGCCCATGACACGGATATGCGATGCGGTAGGGCCGATGAAAGTAATGCCATGGGCTTCGAGAATTTCGGCAAACTTGGCATTTTCTGACAGAAAGCCATAACCGGGATGGATCGCGTCCGCACCGGTGATCTCGCATGCGGCGACGATCTGATGAATATTCAGATAGCTGTCGCGCGATGGCGGCGGCCCGATGCACACGCTTTCATCCGCAAGGCGCACATGCATGGCGTCGGCGTCTGCGGTGGAATGAACTGCGACTGTCTTGATGCCCAGTTCCTTGCAGGCCCTGAGCACGCGAAGAGCGATTTCGCCTCGATTAGCTATGAGTATCTTTTGAAACATTACGCTTGCTGCCCGTTCCTTGAATAAGCCGGATTTTATTTAAGCAATACGGCTGTTATTCGATGACGACGAGCGGCTCGCCGAATTCGACCGGCTGGGCGTCTTCCACCAGAATGGCCTTGACCGTTCCGGCACGGGTGGCGGGAATCTGGTTCATGGTCTTCATGGCTTCGATGATGAGAAGCGTCTGGCCTTCCTTCACCTGCGTACCGACTTCGATGAAGTTGCGTGCGCCAGGGGCAGGGGCGAGATAGGCGGTGCCGACCATCGGCGAAGGCACGGCGTTCTTGGCAAGCTCGGCTTTGGCTGCTTCCGGGGTGGGAGTGGCTGCTGCCGGTGTGGCGGCAGTTGCTGCGGGTGCCGCAGGCATGACGGTCGCCGCTGCCTGAACCGTTATCTTGCGCGAAACGCGGATACGCAGATCGCCGTGCTCGACCTCGATATCGGTCAGGTCGGTCTCATTGAGAATATCCGCCAGGTCGCGGATGGTTTCCTTGTCGATGACAGAGTTTTTGCTGGACATATCAGGCCCCTTTTAAAGCTTGCCCGTTGTTTTCTTCTTCTTTGGCAATTGCCGCGAGTGCGCGCAGGCCGAGCAGGTATCCTTCCGCGCCAAAGCCGCAGATGACGCCTTTGGCGACTGCGGAGACATAGGAGTGATGCCGGAACGCTTCACGCGCATGAATATTCGACAGATGCACTTCCACTGCCGTAACCTTTGCCGAGCGGATCGCATCGTGAATAGCCACCGAAGTGTGGCTATAGGCGGCAGGATTGATCAGGACGTAGGCGTCCTTGTCGCCTGCCTCCTGAATCCAACTCACCAGTTCGCCTTCATGATTGGTCTGGCGAAAGTCGATCGTCAGGCCCAGTTGGTCGGCTTCACCTCTGCAACTCGCTTCGATATCCTCGAGCGTAGCAATACCGTATATGCCCGGCTCCCGTTTCCCAAGAAGATTGAGATTGGGACCGTTCAAAACAAAAACTGTCTTTACCATATCCGTCCGCGATCGATAACGGGCCTATCATGAAATTTCGACTGCACTTCGCATTCCATATAGAGGGCTTGAACGCAAGTCGAAACCCTCTAATTCATCGCTTATATTCTGCCCCGGCGCTTTTCCCGCTATTCTTTACGACCTGAACGTAATTTGCGGTAAATTTTAACGCCGGGCCATGTTGCCATTCAGGCCAGACTTTATTCTGTCAGCCGTCAGTTTTTTGCGGCTGCGCGTGCCGCAGCGATTCTCTCGATTAGGCCTTCCGCACCGATTGCACCCGGCACAAGTTCGTTTCCGACGATATAAGACGGTGTTCCGGTGATGTTGAGCTGGCTGGCAAGCTGATAGGTGTTCTGGAATGCGCCGCGGATTTCCGGGCTCTGCATTTTTTCGCGAAGCTGTGTCTCGTCTGCGCCAAGTTTGACGGCATCGGCAATTGCGGACTCTTCCGTCGCGCGTTCAGCTGCACTTAGAAGTATCTCGTGATACTGCGCATATTTCTCAGGCATCAAAGCCTTGAAAGCCTGCGCAACGATATGCGCACGCATGGAATCGGGACCGAGGATCGGAAATTCTTTCATGACGAAACGGACATTCGGGTCGTTCTTCAGAATGGCCTGCATATCGGGCAAGGCACGTTTGCAGTAGCCGCAATTGTAATCGAAGAATTCAACGACCGTCACATCGCCGTTCGGATTGCCGAATATGGCGTCGTGAGATGAGTTGTAAAGCTCGTCCTTGTTTGATGCGATGATTTCCTTGACGCGAAGCTGCGCCGCTTCTGCCTGCTTTCGCTCAAGCGAATCTTGAACTTCAACGATTAGTTCCGGATTCTCAAGCAGGTAATTGCGAACGATGGCCTCGACAGTCTGTCGAGGTGTGGATGCGGAAGCTGGTGGCTGTGTCGCAGCGGTCGGGATGGCCTGCTGCATCGTGCCTGCATAATAACCTGAGGCGAGGGCGGCAATGCCGATGACGCCACCTATCATGGAGCCTAAAATCGCATTCTTCATATTGGTCACTTTCATACGTTCTGAAAATCCACGTCAGTGATGCCGTGGTGCATTATTTTCGTGGCTTGGTGTTGATGATGTCCTGCGCGCGCAGCCAGTCGGGTGAACCGGACTTCATTTGCTTCTGGGCGCGGATGGCAAATATCTGCGCCTGTTGCAACCGCCCCGAATAAAAGTGCATATCGGCGGTGGCAAGGTTTGCGCGCGCCCTGTTACCCGACTGGCCATAGGCCTGCGCAAGAAAACCGTAACCGCCGGGAAACTCCGGATCGGACGCAATACCGGCTTTGATTTCCTTGATGGCGGTCGGCATATTGGCTTTTACCCCCGTCAGCATGAGTGCCCGCCCATAGCTCATCCGCAAAAGCGGTGATTTGCGAGGATCGAGAGAAACGGCTTTCTGAAAGGCTTTTGCCGCGCCCGCCGCATCATTGGCCTTGATAAGAACTTCTCCGCGCATTTCCTGGAAATAGGGGTTCTTGGGCTGTGCCTTGATGAGCGCATCGAATTTGGGCATGGCGGCGCGTGCCGAGCCATTCAGATAGGTGGTGATGGCGCTACCATAGCGAGCAGGGAGCCCGCCTGGATTGCTGCGGAACATGCGTTGCAACGCGCCCATAGTATTGGAATAGGCAGCAATCTTGGCGCGCACCATATCGTGCCGCAGTTGCAGGGCGGCGGAATCCGTCTTGTTGAAATGGGGGCTTTTCCTGGCCAGCTCTTCTAGATTGGCGATACGTTCGCGCGGCAGGGGGTGACTGATCCGGTATTGGTCGATCTGCGTACCGGACAGCGACAGAGCGGAAGCGAACCGCGCGAATGTGTCAAGCATCCCCTTGGCAGATTGGCCGGTTGCGTTGAGATAATTGACCGCCAGCCTGTCGGCGGTCATTTCTTCGGTACGCTGATAGTTAAGCAGGCTGCGCATGGCCATTTCGGAACTGCCTATGGCAAAACCTCCGCCTGCACCTGCCGCAGCGCCGCTGCCTGCGGCAGCACCTGCAACGCCCGCGCCCACGCCCAGAAGCGCGCCGATAATCGCCATTGTGCGGGCGCGGCTTAGCTGTTCGCGTAGGCGGTGCTGGTGTCCGCCTGCGAGATGGGCTGCTTCATGTGCGATAACGCCGATGATTTCATTTGGTGTTTCCGCCTGCATGAGTGCGCCGGTATTGATGAATATGCGGCGACCATCGACAAAGGCGTTGAAGCTTTGGGAATTGACGAGAATGACGCGAATGCCTCGGCTGCTTAAGCCAGCGGCTTTTAGAATGGGTCTGGCATAGTCCGCGACCAGAGCTTCGATTTCCGCATCACGAACAATCGGAACACTGCCGCCACGTGATTGCGCGGAAGCGGGCAGGACACCCGTCATAGCGATGGCTAGGGCCGCGAAAGCGGCCACAGACTTACGTACCACACCGCCGAATGAAAACTTTCTGGCCGGGGCAGTTGCACTCATCATCCCCATAAGCTCCTCATCCTTCTTCAAACTGGCGCGATTCTTATAGCTTGTGCGTCGATTTACCGATAGTGCCGCATTTTCCCTGCGTTCGCTGTTGCTTTACCAATCCGGCGATTATAGGGCGGGAGGCAGTGTCGCTTAATCAGTTCTGGAGGCCAAGTTGAAGAGACTATCCAACCGCAGCACGGTCGAGCCTTTCCACGCCATGGACGTTCTGGCAGAGGCCAATCGGCGTCGTGCCGCAGGGCATCCGATCATATCTATGGCGGTGGGCCAACCGGCAGATCCTGCACCGGCGGCTGTGCGGCAGGCGGCGGAGCGCGCCCTCGAAGACGGGCGTATCGGCTATACCGACGCGCTTGGCCTCATCGAATTGCGCGAGGCAATCGCCGCGCATTATGCGCAGCACTATGGCGTGACGATTTCGGCGGAGCGCATAGCTGTCACGACGGGATCGTCGGCGGCTTTCAATTTGGCGTTTCTGGCCTATTTCGATCCCGGCGACCGGGTAGCGATCACGCGCCCTGGTTATCCAGCCTATCGCAATATTCTGACTGCGCTCGGCCTGGAAGTGGTCGAAATCCCTACAGGCAACGATGCTTCCGCGTCCCTGACTGCACAGGCACTTGCTGACGTTCATGCGGAAAAACCGCTAAAGGGGGTCTTGTTCGCAAGTCCCGCCAACCCGACCGGAGCGGTGATTGGCAAGGCGGAATTGCAGGCGATAATCGAGAGGGCCGGTAGCCTCGGGATCCGGGTGATTTCTGACGAAATTTATCATCGGCTTTCTTATGAAATGGAAGATGTCACGGCGCTGCAAATTGCCGATGACGTTACGGTCATCAATTCATTCTCCAAATATTATTGTATGACGGGATGGCGCATAGGCTGGATGGTTCTGCCGGAAGGCGATGTACGTGCAATAGAGCGGATTGGCCAGAGTCTTTATATCTCCGCGCCGGAACTCTCGCAGCGCGCCGCAGTCGAAGCGTTTCACGCCACGGAAGAATTGGAACAGGTGAAAGATCGCTATCGCCAGAATCGGTTGATCCTGATGAACCATCTGCCGCAGATGGGGCTGAAGCTCGCAGCCCCGATGGACGGCGCTTTTTATGCCTATTGCGATGTTTCCCGCTTCACCAATGATAGTATGGAATTTGCCCGCCGCATGATCGCCGAGATCAATATCGCCGCCACACCCGGTCGAGATTTCGACCCTTTGGACGGCCACCGCACCATGCGTTTTTCCTATGCGGGCAAGGTGGAGGAAATGCTGGAAGCCATAAGACGTCTGGAAGAATGGCTTCCGCGGCAGCAAACTTGACTGCTCAATCGGTAAAACCGTTCTCAATGTGAAAATAAAAAGAAAACCGGCATTTATGCCGGTTTTCTTATGTTTCATAAAAGCTTAGAAAAAGCCCTTTTTCTGCCACCACCCGGCGCGTTTTGGTTTCTGCCCTTCGCTCTCGCTTGATGTTACGACCGGCTCCGTTGGCTTTTCAGCTTCTACAGCCGGGGCGTGCTGAGTTGCAGTTTCGGTTTCTGGCGCAGGCTCTGCGGCTTCCGGCTTGGCTGCTACCTTCCGGGTTCGGCGTCTGGGTTTAGCCTCTTCCGCATCAACTTCTGCTGAAGCAGGGGTTTCATCTGGTACGACAGTTTCTGCCGCAATTTCACCCTCGACCGCCTTCTTGCGCGTGCGAGTCCTGCGGGCCAGTTTTACCGGCTCCTCTTGCACCTCGTCGGCAACAGCTTCGACGCTGATGGCTTCTTCGCTTTTGGCAGTCCTGCGAGCGCGCGGCTTGCGCGCCGGTCGGGTCGGCTTTGTTTCTACTTCGTTAGTGACGGTTTCCGCCACTTCGACGGCTTCAACGCTGGCAGATTCTTCCTGAACGCTCGCCTCGGGCATTGCTGCCTCGTCGGACTGTTCTTCCGCCCTTACAGGCCAGACCGGAGTGAAACCAACTGGCTCTGCATCGGGAATCTTTGTTACATTAATCTCATCGTCACGGCGGTTCTTGCGACCGCCCCGGCGTCCCCGGCGGCGCTTCTTGCGCCGGTCTTCCTCGCTCTGGGAAGAGGTGTTTTGTGCGTCCGATTCCTCGTCGCTTTCTTCATTGGAAGTATCCGCGCCGGTTTCGGATTGTTCCGTCTGCTCTGACGCTTCGCGGTCACGTCCGCCGCGACGGCGACGGCGACGGCGGCGCTTGCGCTCAGCTTCATCGCCATTTTCCTCGCGATGCTGGATGTCAGTCTTGGTCTCTTCTTCGGCCTCTTCTTCCTCGACGGGGATTTCGGGATCTTCGATGTCGTCTTCATAGACCATCGGCTGAACCGGAGGTTGCGTCACAGGACGCGTCGACGGTCCGCCCTTGTCGATGGCGAATTGCTGATCCCCAACGCTTTCATCGGCATCGATGCTGATGGCAGCGCCGAAACGGCCTTCCAGATCGGCCAGTAACTGCCGTTTATGATTGAGCACATAAAGGGCGGAGGTTGCCGGAGTGCGCACAACGATATCATAACCGGAATGACGCAGCAGATAGTCCTCGATACCACGAATAATATGCAGCGCCATCGAGGAATCGGAGCGGATATGACCCGCGCCGCCGCAATGCGGGCAAATCTGCATCGTACTTTCAAGAACGGATGCGCGGATACGCTGCCGCGACATTTCCAGAAGACCGAAATGCGAGATACGGCCCACTTGAATGCGCGCACGGTCATCCTTGAGGCACTCCTTCATCTTCTTCTCGACAGCGCGGTTGTTGCGCTTTTCTTCCATGTCGATGAAGTCGACGACGATCAGGCCAGCAAGGTCGCGCAGGCGCAGCTGGCGCGCGACCTCTTCTGCGGCCTCCAGATTGGTCTGGAGCGCCGTATCTTCGATGGAATGTTCGCGCGTCGAGCGACCGGAATTGACGTCAATGGCAACCAGGGCTTCAGTCTGGTTGATGATCAGATAGCCGCCGGACTTCAGCGTAACCTGTGGCTGAAGCATGCGGTCAAGCTGCGCTTCCACACCATAACGCGTGAAGACGGGAATCTGTTCGCGGTAAGGTTGAACCACCTTGGCATGGCTGGGCATGAGCATGCGCATGAAGTCTTTTGCTTCGCGATAACCGCTCTCTCCTGAAACGAGAATCTCGGTGATGTCCTTGTTGTAAAGATCGCGGATGGACCGCTTGATGAGGCTGCCTTCCTCATAGACGAGGGCGGGGGCGCTCGATTGCAGGGTAAGCGAGCGCACATTCTCCCAAAGGCGCATCAGATATTCATAGTCGCGCTTGACTTCTGCCTTGGTACGGTTTGCTCCGGCCGTGCGCAAGATCACGCCCATGCCTTGCGGCACTTCGAGTTCCTTGACGATTTCCTTGAGGCGCTTGCGGTCCTGCGGATTGGTGATCTTGCGCGAAATGCCGCCGCCGCGCGCGGTGTTGGGCATCAGCACGGAATAGCGACCGGCCAGCGACAGATAGGTCGTAAGCGCCGCACCCTTATTACCGCGTTCTTCCTTGACTACTTGCACCAGAATGATCTGGCGGCGCTTGATGACTTCCTGGATATTATACTGACGGCGGTTGGTGCGGCTATGCGCGGGAAGTTCTTCCATTGCATCTTCCGAGCCGACCGACTCGATAACATCGTCCTCGCTGTCTCCATTATCTCCGTCAGGGTCGTCATCATCGTCGCCATTGCCATTTTCGATGGCCTCGGACACGACATCACCATTTTGCATCAAGCTTATGGCTGGTGTCCCCGGTACGTAATTTTCAAAAGCCGGTCCGACAGGTTCTGCGGCAGGTACGCTATTGCCTGCGCTGTCCGCCTGTGCATCGTTATTCTGGCCATCGCGGCGACCGCGACGGCGATGCCGGCGTGAGCGGTCGTTCTTTGCGCGTGGCTCTTCATCGTCGTCTTCCGCGCGGGCGGCTTTTGCTTCCGCTTCCAGCAGGGCCAGACGGTCTGCAACCGGAATCTGATAATAGTCGGGATGGATTTCCGAAAAAGCCAGAAAACCATGGCGATTACCGCCATATTCCACGAAAGCAGCCTGAAGTGACGGTTCGACGCGCGTGACGCGTGCGAGATAGATATTACCCTTCAGTTGCTTCTTATGTTCCGACTCGAAGTCAAACTCTTCAATCTTGTTGCCACGCGTAACGATAACGCGGGTTTCCTCCGGGTGGGAGGCATCGATAAGCATTTTGTTGGACATTAGTGTCTTTCCTGCCGGCATGAAGACGCAATCCGCGTACGCCGGACGAGGCCCTGAAGGCTGTCGTCCTGGCTGGGATGCATCTGCCGGGTGATTCTGGGTTCGCTGGAATGAAAGCTGCTGTCTTCGCGCGCGATGGCCTCGTGGCGATCACGGTCTTCAGGCTTGCAATGGTCAGTCTTGCTTGACCCATAGCTATTCCAAACGAAACGACCTCATATATGACCCGAAAAAGCCGGGCCGACCTGTTTGCTCTTTCCGAGCACTGGCGACAGCGCGTATCCATGCGCAGTCGGCCGATTGAGAACGAAAGCGGCAGAGAGCCGTATTTCCGTCGAATTCTGTGCGGTTATCGGGATGACGAAATTACATACGCCACTGTTTTTGCAGCTTTCCTCGCGGTTCTTTTAAAAAAAACCAGCAAACGATTCTTGCAGCTACTCCATAACCTACCTTAGCTTTTATGGCGTCGCTTGAGCTATGACAAGGGAGAATATCAATTGATGCCTGTCATCGCATTTTTGCCGAAAGCCACTTATAAACTCTGACAGGCCATTATAATCGGTGGAAAGCAGGCTCGAAAGCTTTCATTAACTAGAGTTTTATACGGATGATTTTATGATATCCCTACAGGTTGGGACGAAGCGAAATTCCGGGTCCGGAGTTATTGCTGTCAGACATTCCATAACGTTTCGATTGTGACGGTGAATGCATTATCTCGGTCATGGACATGGAAAAAGGGCGCAGCCTGCCGTGCAGATGCTGCTCGTACTTGCGTCGTTGCTGTGTGCGGCTTTGACAAGTATCGGTTTTGCGACGGCGGCGGAACCTCCGCAGGTACCTCTGTCTGCACTGACATTTCGTATGGCTGGAGACGATTTACGGATGCGTGTCGTCGTCATGTTCAACCGCAAGCCGTCCTTTTCAACACTCCTTTTGGATAATCCGCACCGTCTGGTGCTGGATCTTCCCGAAACACGATTTGGCTTCGACAAGAAAAGCCTTGAGGCGAGGGGGATTGTGTCCCGCGTGCGTTATGGTCTTGTCGGCAAGGGCCGCTCGCGCCTCATTTTGACATTACGCGGACCATTCAATGTCGAAAACATACGCGTGCTTCAAAACACGAATGCGCCGGGCTATCGCCTTGTTGCCGATATCGTGGCCGCATCGGATCGGGAATTCATCGAAAAACTGAATGCGCAACGCGATGTAACGGGTTCGACAGAGCGCAGCGAAGCGCCCGTTGCGGCGGCATTGCCAAGCCAAGTCGGTGAAACGCGGCCTTTTACCGTCATGATTGATCCCGGCCATGGTGGAATTGACAGTGGCGCCGAGAGCCTGAGCGGCATCAAGGAAAAAAACCTTACGCTGGCTGTGGGGCGTGAGTTACGGGATCGGCTAGCACAGGAAGATAATATCCGGGTCCTTATGACGCGCGATGACGACACGTTTCTGCGTCTTTCGGAGCGTGTGCGGCTGGCGCGCCAGCATGAAGCCGATCTCTTCGTTTCCATCCATGCCGATACGATAACGCAACATGATATTCGCGGCGCGACTGTTTATACGATTTCCGATAAGGCTTCGGACTCTGTCGCGCGTGCTATGGCCGAACGCGAAAACAAATCCGATAACGTCGCTGGTGTCGTTCCCGAAGAAGAGCCGGAAGTGACCGATATCCTGCTCGACCTTACGCGCCGGGAAACGCACACCTTTTCCCTAAGCTTCGCCGAAAAGGTAATCGAGCAGCTTCGGGGGCAGATCAATCTCATCAATAACCCGCATCGCTATGCCGGTTTTCAGGTGTTGCGCGCGCCAGATGTGCCGTCTGTACTGATCGAAATCGGCTACCTCTCCAATCCGGAGGACGAAAAGCTCATCAGAAATCCCCAATGGCGGAGCAAGCTGGTGGATCGGATTGCTCTGGCTATCAAATCTTTTGAGGTATTAAAACGCCCTGCGGCTTTCACAAAAGGGTAGGTGCATAAACTTTAGCAGGGGTTGATATTCGCCTCCTCTTATAAGATGCATGCTTGCAACAGTTTCCTCTATTTTTATCCCCACACTCCCCTTGTATGCGTTAAATTGGTAAAAACAGGGAAACGAACTTGCCTTTGACGCATTTGGTGGTCACTAACCAGCTATTGCCTCTATGGTAAAATGGATCGTAACGGCATAATGCATCGAATGGGAGGCTGTGATGCCGTTCCCTTTATATGCGAATAATCTGACGGCAGGATTCCGGATTTATGGTAAGGTTAATCGGATATTTCTTCGGGATTGGGACGGTTCTGATGCTGCTGGTGGCAGGCGGGGCGGCCCTTTACGTGGGAAGTCTCACAAACGACCTTCCGGATTATGAAGTGCTCGCAAAATACGAGCCGCCGGTTCTGACGCGCGTCCATGCATCCGATGGCAGCCTCATGGCCGAATTTGCGCGCGAGCGCCGTCTCTACCTGCCCATTCAGGCAATGCCGAATCGTGTGAAGGCTGCTTTTATCTCTGCCGAAGACAAGACCTTTTATGAGCATCACGGCCTCGATTTTGGTGGCCTTGCCCGCGCGGTCGTCACTAACCTCAAGAATATGGGTTCCGGTCGCCGCCCGGTCGGTGCATCCACGATTACGCAGCAGGTCGCAAAGAACTTCCTTCTGACCTCCAATCAGACCTACGATCGCAAGATCAAGGAAGCGATTCTTGCAATGCGCATCGAGCAGGCCTATTCCAAGGATCGTATTCTTGAACTTTATCTCAACGAGATTTTCTTTGGCCTCGGATCCTATGGTATTGCTAGCGCGGCTCTGTCCTATTTTGACAAATCGGTTGGCGAATTGACCATTGCGGAAACGGCTTATCTGGCAGCCTTGCCGAAAGGTCCAAACAATTATCATCCCTTCCGTCACCCTGATCGCGCGATTGAACGCCGCAATTGGGTTATCGATCGTATGACCGAGAATGGCTACATTACCACGGAAGAGGCGGATGAAGCGAAGAAAGAGCCGCTCGGCGTGAAGCCGCGCACTGCCACGCGCTATCTTTTCGCTTCCGAATATTTCACCGAGGAAGTGCGCCGCCAGATCATCCAGAAATACGGCGTCGACGCTCTTTATGAAGGCGGGTTGTCGGTTCGTACGACGCTCAATCCGGCCATGCAGGTTAATGCGCGCAAGTCTCTGCAAGCCGCATTGCTACGCTATGATGAGGCACGTGGCTGGCGCGGCCCCCTCAAGAATGCTGATCTCGGCAGCGACTGGGGTGCGGCATTCGGCGATATGCAGGCGTTTTCGGATGTGCCGGAATGGCAATTGGCCATTGTCCTCAATGTTTCTGCCGCAGGTGCAGATATCGGGCTGCAACCGCCGCTTGAGGGATCAGGCTCGCGAAGCAATGAGCGCAAGCGTGCCTTTATCGCTGCCGACGACATGAAATGGGCGATGCGCATTATCAATATAGGCGGCAAGCGCAGCAGCGCCAAATCGCCCGAAGGCGTCTTGCAACGTGGAGATATCATCTATGTCTCCAAAACCGATGGCGATTCCCGCTACCGTTTGCAACAGCCGCCGAAACTCGAAGGCGCGCTGGTCGCGATGGACCCGCATACCGGACGTGTTCTGGCTTTGGTTGGCGGGTTCTCCTACGCCGAGTCCGAGTTCAACCGCGCGACGCAGGCTTATCGTCAGCCAGGATCGTCATTCAAGCCTTTCGTTTATGCGGCCGCGCTCGATAATGGCTACACGCCCGCATCCGTGGTTCTGGATGGGCCGCTGGAGGTCGACCAGGGCGGCTCGCTCGGTATCTGGGCACCCAAAAATTATTCGGGAAAATTCTCCGGCCCATCGACCCTGCGCTATGGCATCGAACAGTCGCGTAACGTTATGACCGTGCGCCTTGCGCAGGATCTGGGCATGAAAACGGTTGCGGAATACGCGGAACGTTTCGGCCTCTATGACAAGATGCTTCCAGTTCTGTCCATGTCGCTGGGGGCGGGGGAAACCACTGTCCTGCGCATGGTGACGGCCTATTCCGTTATCGCCAATGGCGGGCAGAGCATCACGCCATCGATGATCGATCGTATTCAGGATCGTTATGGCAAGACCGTGTTCAAACACGATGCGCGCCAGTGTGAAGGCTGCAATGCTTCCCAATGGGCCAATCAGGAAGAGCCGACGCTGATCGATGATCGTGATCAGGTGCTCGATCCGATGACCGCCTATCAGATAACTTCGATGATGGAAGGTGTGGTGCAGCGCGGCACGGCACGACTTTTGAAGAGCCTCGACCGCCCAATCGCTGGCAAGACCGGCACCACCAACGACGAGAAGGACGCTTGGTTCGTAGGCTTCACGCCTGATCTGGTCGTCGGAGTTTTCATGGGCTACGACACGCCGACCCCGTTAGGACGCGGCAATACCGGCGGTGCGCTTGCTGCGCCTGTGTTCAAGGCATTTATGACGGATGCACTCGCAGGAACGCCGAAGACCGATTTCCGCGTACCCGAAGGAATGACCTTGATCGCTATCAACCGTAAGACCGGTATGCGTGCTAATCAGGGCGATCCGAATCTTTTTATGGAAGCCTTCAAGCCGGGTACTGGCCCTTCGGACACCTATTCAGTCATTGGCATGGATCAGTTTCGTGAAGGTGCACCGGTCAATCCGCAATCTCCGCAGGCTACGCGGGCAATTAATTCGGGTTCCGGCGGGCTTTACTGAACTGCCTCTTTACACCGCGCGGCGCGCTAATTATGGTCCGCCGCGCTTGAGGGCTTCTGATAATGGCCTCCCGAGCCTGGATGAAACGGAGCCTGCATTGTGTCGGGCTGGTGTTTTTCCATATATGTACCGCTTTAGTGAAGGAACGATTTGCCCATGCGCGCGGAAATCGAGACGCTGGTTGACGAAATCCAGCAGGCCATAAGCCTGCTGAGGAGGCATCTTTGACTGGGATCAGGCAATCAAACGTCTGGGCTATCTGAATCAGAGAGCTGAAGACCCATCCTTGTGGAACGATGCCCAGGAAGCCCAGAAGCTGATGCGTGAACGCCAGCAACTGGACGACAGTATCAATGGCATTAACAATCTGACTCAAATGCTCAATGACAGCGTCGAACTCATCGCCATGGGCGAGGAGGAAGGCGACAAGTCGGTCATCGAGGATGCGGAAAACACCATCCGCGAACTCAAGAACGAAACCGATCGCCGCCAGATCGATATGCTGCTTTCAGGAGAGGCGGACGCCAACGACACCTATGTCGAAGTGCATGCTGGTGCGGGTGGAACCGAAAGCCAGGACTGGGCTTCGATGTTGCTACGCATGTATACACGCTGGGCTGAGCGCAGCGGGCGCAAGGTCGAGGTCATGGAAGTGCACGACGGTGAAGAAGCGGGCATCAAGTCTGCCACCATTCTCGTCAAGGGACATAATTCCTACGGTATGCTCAAGACTGAATCGGGCGTGCATCGTCTGGTTCGTATTTCGCCCTATGATTCGAATGCACGCCGCCATACGTCGTTCGCCAGTATCTGGGTCTATCCTGTCATCGATGACAATATCGAGGTACAGGTGACGGAAGCGGATGTGCGTATCGATACCTATCGCGCTTCGGGCGCGGGCGGACAGCACGTCAACACGACCGATTCCGCCGTTCGTATCACGCATATCGCAACAGGTATCGTCGTGCAGTGTCAGGCCGAGCGCTCGCAGCACAAGAATCGCGAAAAAGCGTGGTCGATGTTGCGCGCCCGCCTTTACGAGGAAGAGCTGAAAAAGCGCGAGGATGCGACGGACGCTGCCAATGCCGGTAAGACCGATATTGGTTGGGGACATCAGATTCGCTCTTATGTGCTTCAGCCCTATCAGCTTGTGAAGGATCTGCGCACCGGTGTTGAAAGCACCAATCCGCAAGAGGTGCTGGACGGCACGGTGACGCCTTTCATGGAGGCGGCACTCGCGCACCGCATCCACGGTGGTGCCGAGTTTGTCGAAGACATCGAATGATATGATAAACCCGGCCAGATGCCGGGTTTATTCTTTGAATAGTTTACAATCGGAACATCAACTACGCTACGCTTTGGGCGCAGGCCCGGTTATAATTGGATCGATGCCAAAAGCCTCAAGGGCTTCCGTGGGGACAAGTGAATCTGGCTGATCAATCTCCTGCGGTGCGGTTTCCGAAGGCTTTTCCGGCAAGGGCTGCATGCGGGCTATCTGCTGCTCATCGGCATTTGCGCCAGCATAGCTAAGTAACACCACGACAAGCGCGGCGCAGAACCCGGGCAGAAAATGGCGGCGATGTTTATCGCTCATAGAGCCGTAATATCCACATATTGAATTGGCCTGATTCCATACCACGCCCAATTTAGGTAGCCTGAATATCATAATACCGATTACAGCGCATCAAGGTTAACAAAAACTTGGTGGGATAGGTATGCTTTCCGATCATCACGACTGGGGTCGCGGATGGCAGCCATTCATGGTCGAAGCATCCGAGCGGATTCGAGTACGGCTGACGCATGGTCGGCCACTTTCACCTTGTTCCAGACTTGCGCAATGCGCCCATCGGCATCAATCAGAAAAGTCGTACGCTCTACGCCCATATATTTGCGGCCATACATACTCTTTTCGACCCAGACGCCATAGGCTTCCAGAGCCGTTTTATCCTCATCGGCAACAAGATCGACGCTCAATCCGTGCTTTTTGCGAAATTTTGCGTGTTTTTCGATGCTATCAGGTGAGATTCCGATGATCTGCGTATCTATCTCGTCAAATTCTGGCTTCAATTGTGAGAAATCTAGCGCTTCTCTGGTGCAGCCTGAAGTGTCGTCTTTCGGATAGAAATAGAGAACTACAGCTTTGCCTTTCAGCGACGAAAGGGAGATCGTCTCATTATTATCGGAAGGCAATGTGAAGTCGGGTGCTGTGTCTCCAGGCTGGGGATGAGCCATATCAAAGCCTTTCTTTTATGGATATGCATGAAAACTGCCTGTTATATTTCGAGCTATCGCATTCGGGCCCCGCTTGTGCAACTATTCCTGCGCACCGGCTGCTGCTCGGGCAGAAGTAAAATGAAAAATAGGACATTATCGGGTTCTCACGGTCATTTCGTGAGGCCGTTATTTACGGAACGAGCTATTCGGCTGGAATATTGACAGGTAGACCGAGCAAAATCCGCTTCAGCAAGCGGGAGTTGAAGAGAATCGAACGCCTTGCCGAGGAAGGCGCGGCGGGTGTCGTGCAGACTCCGTTTCGCTCGCGTCGCTCCTTTCTTTCGTTGTGCTCCCACGCTTTTCTTTCTCTTTGCATTATTCTCATTCTGCTTGGCGGCGCAGGGTTTGTGGTCTTGCGTGAAGGCGTGAATAGTAATCTTCTGCGCGATGAGGCGCAAAAGGGCCTCATCGATATTCTTGGCCCCAAGGCTTCCGCTTCAATTGGCAGTGCCGCCCTTTCGCTCGACGGCAACAGTCTTGTGGCCATGGAAGCGCAGGATGTTTCGATTTTCGATCCCGAGCAGGGCATTGAAATTCGAAATATAGAATCCGTGCGGCTGGGCCTTGCGCCGCTGCCGCTTCTAACCGGCACACTTCGCGTTGCCGAACTGGAAGTTGATGGCGCTACTTTCGATGTACCCGAGCAGGAAGGGGCCGGTTTTTGGAAATCGCTGCCTTATGACAAGCGCGGCTTTATCGATTTCGATGCGGTTTCAGAAGAGATTTTCGCAGCGATGCGCCGCAACCTCGAATTGCTGCGCGATCAGAATACGCAGGCGATCGGGCTGATGAACAGCACGATTCGTTTCAAGACCGGCGATACGATACAAAGCCTTCAGGTGCAGAAACTAAGACTACT
Source organism: Falsochrobactrum tianjinense (assembly GCF_019100495.1). Lineage (GTDB taxonomy): Bacteria > Pseudomonadota > Alphaproteobacteria > Rhizobiales > Rhizobiaceae > Brucella > Brucella tianjinense. The sequence continues at coordinate 1,113,913 of NZ_JAHRVA010000001.1, forward strand.
CGAAAATTCGGGCAAGATAGCAATCGAGGGCGCTGTCGTATGGAATGGCAAAACGATTATCCTGTCTGGCAATATAGATCGTAAAGATCAAAAGAACGATCTTGAGGCGTTCCAACTTGATATCAGAAATATTCCGGTTGATCTGGGTTCGCCCGAAGAAGTTGCACCAATTATCGGTAATCGCGTCAATCCCGCCCATTTTGAACTGGACGGCAATGCAACCCTGCGCTTGTCGGGGCAAGCAGCGAAGGGGGATGAACCGGAGCGTCTGACGGCGGAAGTGGAAATCGGCAGTATCGACATGCAGTTAGGGAAGGTAGAGGGTGTTCGCGGTCGCTCCCTGTTACGTCTCGAACATGCCGTCGGTAGCGGAAAGATCGAAATCCGGCCTTCCCACCTTGAGCTTGGTGGATTGCAGGTGCAATTCAACGGCGCTTTCGGACCCGAACCGGAAGCCGAAAATAATAGAGCAGGAACAGGCTATCGCTTTGAGGTTCTGACGAGTTCCGCGACCAGTATGCCGACGGAGTCGAGCGGCCCGCAATTGTCGTTTGGCGCGCGGATTGCGGGGCGCTTTCTGGCCGACCAGCAGCGAATTCAGTTCTCCGGCCTTGATGTTAAGACTGCCACCGGCGAGCTTTACGGGCAAGGCAGTATGGGCTTCGGGAATGGTTCACCGGAGATGATCTTCATGCTGCGTATTCCTCATATGCCAGTCGCAGATGCCAAGCACCTCTGGCCTATCGATGTGGCGGATGGCGCTCGGGAATGGGTGCTCAAGAACCTTTTTGGCGGAACATTGACCGACAGCCGCATCGATATTTCTCTTGCAGGCGGACGCTTCAATGGTCCGGGCCTTCCGCCGCCGCTGATGCGAGACGAGATAAAAGCTGATTTTAACATTTCGGACACGCGTTTCGACGTCATTGGCGAACTGCCGCCTGTGCGCGATGTTGATGGGACGATTTCGGTTCGCGGCGCTCATGCAACAATAAATCTGCAAAAAGGTGTGGCCTATACGGCTGATAACCGGCAGGCTACGGTTACGGACGGTACGCTGATTATTCCATGGGGGCCGCAGCGGCCGGTGATCGCCGACCTTGATTTGACGGTTTCCGGAGAGGCGGCGGCAATTGCTGAAATTGCCGGGAAAAAGCCCATCGACATTCTCAAGAATATTCCCTTCAAGCCCAAGGACGTGACCGGTGATGTTAGCTCGCGGGTGAAAGTCGCCTTCGCGGTGTCAAAGGGCGCACCGCCGGGAACGTTGAAATGGAATGCTGATATCGGCTTTTCAGGCCTTGCCATTTCGCAGCGCGTGGGTGGTTCGATGGTCAGTGAGGCGACGGGGAATATTAAAATCGATCAGGCAGCGGCAATCATCACTGCGGATGCGCGGCTTGATGGAGTTCCAGCGAAAATTTCAATGACGGAGCCAGTGGATCGTTCCGGTCCGGTGAAGCAGGATCAGAAAATCAGGCTTGAGATCGACGATAAGAGCCGCGGCAGGATTCTACCTGATTTGGACGGAGTATTATCCGGCCCCCTTATCGTTGATCTTGGTATGAAGGAAGGCGACAAGCGCCATGTTCAGGCCGATTTGAGCAAGACGCAGATTAGCCTTCCTTGGCTAGGATGGCGAAAGGGAAGCGGCGTTCCGGCAAAATTGACGTTTGACCTGATCGAGAATGGCGAGGGCAATTTCGATATTCGCAATCTTGTTCTGACCGGCGATACATTTGGCGCCAAAGGCGGACTTTCTATCGTCGACGGCAATCTGCAATCGGCGAATTTCAGTGAAATGCGTCTCAATCGCTCTGACAGGCTCTCAGTAAAAGCGGCAAGAAACTCGGGCGGCTATCGGATTAGCGTTAAGGGAACGCAGTTCGATGCCCGTTCGCTCATCAAGCAGGTGTCCGACCTCGACAAAAAGAGTGTAGAAGCGGAACGCAGTAATGTCCGCCTTGTTGTTAGCGCGCAAATTGACGAAGTGAGCGGGTTCCATGACGAAAAGCTACGCAATGTAGCCGTGTCCTATGAAAAGGCGGGAAGCAAGGTTTCCGGAATGTCGATCAATGCATTGACCTCTTCTGGCCAGTCTTTCGTTGCCACAAATAATGATCAGGGCGATGCGCGTTCCATTTCCTTGCAGTCCAATGATGCGGGTGCGGTACTGCGTTTCTTTGACTTTTATGACAAGATACGTGGCGGCAAGATCACGGTCGGACTGACGGGGCAGGGGAACGGCCCCTTGAGCGGTCAGATCGATGCTCGCGATTTCGCCATCATCAACGAACCACGACTGGCAAAAATTGTTTCCAGTACACCGGACAGTGGCGGCACAAGTCTCAATCAGGCAGTGAAGCGTAATCTCGATGTTTCGCGTGTCGATATTGAGCGCGGGTTTTCCCTGATCGAAAAGGGGGAAGACTATCTCAAGCTTTCCAGAGGTGTGGTGCGCGGTCCCTCTGTCGGAACCACTTTTCAGGGCACGCTTTACGATGCCAAGGGAGATATGTCGATTACCGGAACATTCATGCCTGCTTATGGAGTGAACCGTATTTTCGGAGAAGTGCCGATTTTCGGGGCCTTGCTGGGCAATGGCCGCGATCGCGGCTTGCTTGGCATTACTTTCAAGCTTGAGGGAAACGCCAAGCAGCCGCAGGTCATCGTCAATCCGATTTCCATCATTGCGCCTGGCATTTTCCGCTCGATTTTTGAATTCTGACCAAGAATCCGGGAGCCATGCCAAAAATAAAGCCGGGCTGTCCCGGCTTTATTGTTTCATCTCGTTGAAATCATCAGGCGGGGCGAATCAGCACATGGCGCTTCTTGCCCAGAGAGACCTTGATGACACCCTGATCGTTGAGAACGGTCGAGTTGATGATCATGCGCGGATCGCTGACGGGGTCGTCATTGATACGCACCGCACCGCCTTCGATGTGACGGCGTGCTTCGCCATTGGTGGTACACATCTCCGCCAGAACCATCAGTGCCAGAACACCAATTCCTTCGTTGAGGGTGGCCTTGTGAACGCCGACCGTCGGCAGATTGCTCGACAATTCGCCTTCCTCGAAGGTCTTTCTCGCGGTCTCGGCGGCTTCTTCGGCGGCATCACGGCCATGTAGGATGGCAGTAATTTCCGTTGCCAGTACCTTTTTTGCCTCGTTGATTTCAGCACCGCCCAGCGCGGCTAGCTTGGCGATTTCGTCCAGCGGCAAGGTCGTATAGAGCTTGAGAAAGCGTTCTACGTCTGCATCTTCGGTATTGCGCCAGTATTGCCAGAAATCATAGGCGCTGAGCATATCGGCATTGAGCCAGATCGCCCCGCCCAGGGATTTGCCCATTTTCTGGCCGGATGCGGTGGTCAGCAAGGGCGAGGTGAGGGCGTAAAGCTGGGGCGTGCCCATGCGGTGGCCAAGGTCGATGCCGTTGACAATATTGCCCCACTGATCCGAGCCCCCCATCTGAAGGCGCATGTCATAACGCTTGCTCAATTCGACAAAGTCGTAAGCTTGCAGGATCATGTAATTGAATTCGAGGAACGAGAGCGACTGCTCACGCTCAAGACGCAGCTTCACCGAATCAAACGAAAGCATCCGGTTGACCGAGAAATGACGACCTACATCACGCAGGAATTCGAGATAGTTGATATCGCGGAGCCAGTCGGCATTGTTGACCATCAGTGCGTCGGTCGGACCATCGCCAAAGGTCAGGTAGTTCGCAAAAACACGCTGAATGCCGGCAATATTTTCGGCAATCGTGTCTTCGGTCATCAGCTTGCGCGCTTCGTCCTTGAAGGATGGATCGCCCACCATGCCAGTACCGCCACCCATAAGGGTTACGGGCTTGTGGCCGGTCTGCTGGAGCCAGTGAAGCATCATAATCTGGATCAGCCCGCCAGCGTGAAGGCTTGGCGCTGTAGGGTCGAAGCCGATATAGGCGGTCACGGTTTCCTTGGCCAACAATTCGTCCAGACCGCTTTCATCGGAGATTTGATGAATGAAGCCGCGCTCGGAAAGCGTGCGAAGAAAATCGGATTTGAAACCGGACATGCCCTTTTCCTGACTGATGAGGCGAGATTGTAATTGGCGGTAAGTAAGTGCTTACTGCATTGAGATATTTTGCCTTTAACATCATTTAACCGGGAATAACAAGGAAACTCCCGTATGAGCAATCTAAAACGCGCCATAGGTCTGATGAGCGGAACTTCGATGGACGGTATCGACATCGCGCTATTGACCACCGATGGCGAAAACCGCGTCGAGCGCGGCCCCTCCCATGCAATGTCCTATTCGGACGGGTTTCGTGCGCGATTGAAGGCGGCGCTCCTTGACGCGCGGAGCATTGCCGAACGCGCTGACCGTCCCGGTATTCTGCAACGGCTGGAGCGCGACCTGACTTTGCTTCATGCCGTGGCCATTCAGGATTTTCTTCACGAATACGGGCTGAAGCCCGAGGAGATCGACGTCATCGGCTTTCATGGCCAGACGGTTTTACATCGACCGCAGGAGGCTCTTACCGTGCAACTTGGCGATGGCGCTCTGCTGGCCTCAGAGACGCGCATCCCTGTAATCTATGACATGCGTGCGGAAGATATGCGCAATGGAGGCGAAGGCGCCCCCCTGATCCCTGCCTATCATACGGCTCTGTCCGCAAATCTGCCAATTGGTCTCGAAGGCCCGGTCGTGTTCGTCAATATTGGCGGAATATCCAATCTGACCTATGTGGGTGAAGATGGCGCGCTGATCGCCTACGATAGCGGTCCGGGCAATATGCTGATCGATCAATGGATGGAATTGCACGAGCAGGGCAGTTTTGACGCGGGCGGAGCGGTCGCAATGAGCGGCCATGTGGTTGGGAATATCGCCAATCGCTATCTTGATCACGAGTTTTTCAAGGGCAATCGCCGTCGCTCTCTGGACCGGGGAGATTTCACGGTGCCTGCCAGGGAAGAAATGTCCATGGTGAATGGCGCGCGTACGCTGGCTTTTGTGAGTGCCGCCGCGATCCTGCGTTCGGCATCTCATCTGCCTGCGACGCCGCGCACCTATATTGTCAGCGGTGGCGGACGCAAGAATCAGGCCATCATGGCCGAGTTTTCAGCACTTGCCCAATGCGACGATGCTCGGGTTATCGACGCTGATAATGCTGGCTTTGACGGCGATGCGATGGAAGCGGAGGCTTGGGCCTATCTGGCCGTTCGCTCGTTACGGGGCTTGCCTTTGACCTATCCTTCGACCACTGGCTGCGACAGGTCGGTTTCAGGCGGTGTTTTGGTTGCGCCATAAAAAACCGGCGGGAAAACCCGCCGGAATGTTCTTTTGATGATCGCGCTTAACGCAGGCGTTTAGGACGCACTTCGACCAGTTCGCCCGCAAGACGGCGGTCGAGATATTCCGAGCATTCCTCGATCAGTTGATCGCCGAGGCCGGAAAAGAAATGATTGGCGCCAACAAGCGTATTCTGGGTGATGGTGATGCCCTTCTGTGACTTGAGCTTGTCAACGAGCGTCTGCACATCCTTCGGTGGTGCAACCTTGTCCTGATCGCCGTGGATGATAAGCCCGGAAGACGGGCAGGGCGCCAGAAACGAAAAATCGTAGATATTGGGCTGCGGCGCGATCGACATAAAGCCTTCGATTTCCGGGCGGCGCATCAGAAGCTGCATGCCGATCCACGCACCGAAAGAATAACCGGCCACCCAGCAGGTTTTGGAATCTGGATGCAGGGCCTGAACCCAGTCCAGTGCACTTGCGGCGTCCGAAAGCTCGCCCGCTCCGTGGTCGAACTCGCCCTGGCTGCGGCCAATACTGCGGAAATTGAAACGCAAGGTCGTGAAACCGCGTTGCTGGAACATATAAAACAGATCGTAGACGATCTTGTTATTCATTGTCCCGCCGAACTGTGGATGCGGATGCAAGATCAGGGCGATCGGCGCATTCTTTTCCCTGGAAGGCTGATAGCGGCCTTCGAGACGCCCTGCAGGCCCGTTGAAGATGACTTCTGGCATGTTTACTCCGCTCGTAACCGGAAGATCGGCTCCGAGGCGGTGCGCTTGACGTGAGGTCGCACCGCTTCTAGAACCGTTTTGAAATTACTATAGACTGAACCAGGTTCAGTAGCTGAAATGGCTTAATAGGCTTTTCCTGATTGAAAATTCAAGAAAATTGCGTTCGTAGCCGTCTGCTTAGGAGATAAGATCGGTGATCGCGACCGGCAAGAGGCTTTATCTGGATTATAATGCCAGCGCGCCTTTGCTCGATGAAGCACGCAAGGCGGTCATCGAGGCATTGGAGATAACAGGCAATCCATCGTCCGTGCACAGGGAAGGTCGTGCCGCGCGCGCGCTGGTGGAAGCGGCGCGGCGAAACGTGGCGGCACTGGTCAATGCCAGAGCAGATCATGTCTTTTTCACATCGGGGGCAACAGAAGCTGCTTCCACCATGTTGACGCCTCATTTTATGATGGGCCGCGCGCCGGTGCGGATGTCGCATCTTTATGTCGGCGCGACCGAGCATCCCTGCATGATCGCGGGCGGCCAGTTCGCACCTGAAAACATTACCATGCTCCCCGTCGATGAAAACGGCATCTTGCGGCTGGATGTGTTGCAGGAAGTATTGCAAGCCCATGACAAGGCCACCGGACTGCCGCTTGTTGCCGTGCAGGCAGCCAATAATGAAACGGGTGTGGTGCAGCCGATAGCCCGGATTGCGGCATTGGTGAAGGCGTCGGGCGGCGTCTATATTATCGATGCGGTTCAGGCGGCAGGACGGATTAAATTAGATATTACAGATAATTGCGGAGATTATCTCATAATTTCCTCACACAAGATCGGCGGCCCGAAGGGCGTCGGCGCTGTTATTGCTGTCTCCGATCTGATGATGCCGCGTGCGCTGGTGCGCGGCGGCGGGCAGGAAAAGGGGCATCGTGCTGGCACCGAAGCGCTACCGCTTATTGCGGGTTTTGGTGCCGCAGCCGGGCAGGCGCTGGCTCGGCTGGCTGGCGCTGGCTGGTCTCCCGCGATGCGTGACCGATTGGAGGCAGGGTTGATGCGGATCGCGCCCCGCGCCCTCATTCATGGCAGGAAGGCCGAGCGGCTTGCGAATACCACCTTCTTTTCCCTCGAAGGGCAAAAAGCCGAGACAGTGCAGATCGCATTCGATCTGGCGGGCGTAGCCCTTTCGGCCGGTTCCGCCTGTTCATCGGGCAAGGTAGGCCCAAGCCATGTGCTGGCGGCGATGGGCCATGAAGACGGCCCCGGCGCCGTCCGCATTTCGCTGTCCCCTGATGCGTCAGAGGAAACAATTGATCGCTTTCTCGAAATCCTACGCGGGATTGTGGAGCGACATGAGCGCTCTAAAGCGGGCTGAAAGCGCCTTTCGGCGCGGGCGCATAAATTATTCTTGAATTTTTGGGGCAAATTTTAGCGTTGACGCTTGAAATTTAGTTTAGAGAGGTTTTAAAGAAGGACTACGCGCACTATATGTGGTGACGATAGCGCAACTATCATTGCCCTGACGTTTGCAACTGTCGGCCCTTGAACCCGACGAGGATGGAGAACGCCAATGCCTGCTGTGCAGGAGACCATTGATCAGGTCCGCAGTTTAGATGTGGACCAGTATAAATACGGTTTCGAGACCGAGATTGAAGTCGACAAGGCCCCCAAGGGCCTCAACGAAGACATTATCCGTTTTATCTCAGCCAAGAAGAACGAGCCGGAATGGATGCTGGAATGGCGCCTGAAGGCTTATGAGCGCTGGCTGACTATGGAAGAGCCTGGCTGGGCGCGGGTCGATTATCCGAAGATCGATTTCCAGGACGCCTATTATTATGCCGCGCCGATAAACCAGGCAGGGCCGACGTCGCTTGATGAAGTCGATCCCGAACTGCTCAGAACCTATGAAAAGCTTGGTATTCCCTTGCGCGAGCAGGAAATTCTGGCTGGCGTGCGTAAGCAGGGCGAGCCGAGCGAAATCGACGGCAACCCTTCGGACAATGTCTATGCTTCGGGGCGTGTCGCGGTTGATGCCGTATTCGACAGTGTATCCGTCGTTACGACTTTTAAGGAAGAGCTCGCCAAGGCTGGCGTGATCTTCTGCTCGATTTCCGAAGCGATTCGGGAACATCCCGAACTGGTGCAGAAATATCTCGCATCGGTCGTGCCGGTATCGGATAACTATTATGCGACCCTCAATTCGGCTGTCTTTACGGATGGTTCGTTCGTCTATGTTCCCAAGGGCGTTCGCTGCCCGATGGAGCTTTCGACTTATTTCCGCATTAATGAGCGCAATACGGGTCAGTTCGAACGTACGCTCATCATTGCCGAGGAAGGCTCTTACGTTTCCTATCTCGAAGGCTGCACCGCGCCACAGCGCGATGAAAACCAGCTTCACGCGGCAGTCGTGGAACTGATCGCGCTCGAAAACGCAGAAATCAAGTATTCGACAGTTCAGAACTGGTATCCGGGCGACAGCCAGGGCAAGGGCGGAATCTACAATTTCGTCACCAAGCGCGGCGATTGCCGTGGTGATAATTCCAAGATTTCATGGACGCAGGTCGAGACCGGCTCCGCAGTGACCTGGAAATATCCCTCCTGCATTCTGCGCGGCGACAATTCGCGCGGCGAGTTCTATTCGATTGCCGTCTCCAACGGCTATCAGCAGATCGACAGTGGCACCAAGATGATCCACCTTGGCAAGAACACGTCGAGCCGCATCATTTCCAAGGGTATTTCGGCAGGCAATTCTTCCAATACCTATCGCGGACAGGTTTCTGCCCATCGCAAGGCGGAGAATGCGCGTAACTTCACGCAGTGCGACTCGCTCCTGATCGGCAACGATTGCGGTGCGCATACAGTGCCCTATATCGAAGCCAAGAATGCTACGGCACATTTCGAACATGAAGCGACCACCTCGAAGATTTCCGAAGACCAGCTCTTCTATGTGATGCAGCGCGGTATTCCGGAAGAAGAGGCGATTGCCCTGATCGTCAGTGGCTTCGTGAAGGAAGTTATTCAGGAACTGCCGATGGAATTCGCCGTCGAGGCGCAAAAACTGATCGGCATCTCACTTGAGGGCAGCGTCGGTTGATCCGGCGCGCTTCTGCTGCCTTTCCGCATATGATTTTTCTGGCCGGTTTTACTGGCACGAGCGATTTCCGGAAAAGTTAAAATGGTTTTCCGGTGAAACCGCATAAAGATACAAGGTTATACCCATGCTTGAGATCAAGAACCTTCATGCAAAGATCGCCGACACCGACACGGAAATTATCCGTGGCCTGAACCTCACCGTGAACAATGGTGAAGTTGCAGCCATCATGGGCCCCAACGGTTCGGGCAAATCCACCCTGTCCTACATTCTTGCAGGCAGGAGCGATTACGAAGTGACCGAGGGCGATATTCTTTATAATGGCGAGTCCATTCTGGAACTCGATCCGGCTGAACGCGCTGCCAAGGGCATTTTTCTGGCGTTCCAGTATCCAATGGAAATACCGGGCGTGGCCACGATGGAATTCCTGAAGGTGGCGATGAACAGCCAGCGCAAGGCGCGCGGCGAGCCGGAACTGAAAATCCCGGAGTTTATCAAGCGCGTCAAGGAAGCTGCCGGCGAACTGAGCATCGATATGAATATGCTCAAGCGCCCCTTGAATGTCGGGTTTTCGGGTGGTGAAAAAAAGCGCGCCGAAATCCTTCAGATGCAGCTTCTGGAGCCAAAACTTTGCGTGCTTGACGAAACCGACTCCGGTCTGGACATCGACGCTCTGAAGATCGTTTCGGACGGCGTCAATGCCCTGCGTTCGCCTGATCGCGCGATCATTGTCATCACCCACTATCAGCGCCTGCTCGAATATATCGTGCCGGACGCGGTGCATGTGCTCTATAAGGGCCAGGTCATCAAGTCGGGCGACAAGAACCTCGCACTTCATCTTGAAGAAAATGGATATGCCGATCTGATCGGCGAAGCTGCCTAAGGAGGTATGGATCACATGAATATCCAGACCGCACGGTCGCGAACGCCGGCTGAAAGTGCGCTGATTGACAATTTCATTGGCCGCATTGGCGAATTGCCGGGCAGCAGCGATGTTGCTGTGGCACGCGATACAGCACTTGAAACGCTCAAAATTCATGGCCTTCCGTCGCGCCGTATCGAGAGCTGGCACTACACCGATTTCCGCACGCTGCTGAAAAACGTGTCGGTATTCGATGCTGCCGCTGGCTCCGACGCGCTTCCTGCTCTTTTGGCCGGATCGTCGATTCTGCCGACCAGCAATGGCGTAGCGCTTGATGCGAAGGCACCGGCAGGCGTCTCGCTGACGCCGGTTCGCGATGCATTGAGCGACGGTTCGCTGCTTCCGCAACTCAATATACGCGGCGTTGACGACACGATTGGCCAGATTAATACTGCCTATGTCAGCGATGGCTGGGTGATTTCGATCGCTGACGGCACCGAGCTTGAAGCGCCTCTGGAAATCCAGAATATCCAGAAGTCGGGGCAGGGCCATACGCGCTTTCCGGTGCATATCGGAGCGAATGTCAAGGCAACCATCATCGAACGCCAGTCAGGCGGCGAGGGTGACAGTTTCTCGACATCGATCAACCATGTCACAGTGAGCGATGGTGCTGAAATCGTGTGGGTCATTCTGCGCGAATTCGGTCAATCGACCCAGCTTGCACAATTCAATGGCACTTTGGGTAAGGGCTCGAAGCTGACGCTCTATATCATCAATGCCGGTGGCAAGCTGGTGCGTCAGGAAGTGCATGTGGATGTCGAGGGCGAAGATTCTGATTTCGAGATGCGTGCTCTTAATCTCCTCGCCGATGACAGCCACACCGACATCACCATGACGGTTGGGCATCTGGTGGAAAACACCCAGTCGACGGAAATCGTGCGCAATGTCGTCAAGGACCGCGCGCGCGGCGTTTTCCAGGGCATGATCCGCGTTGCCCAGCTTGCCCAGAAAACCGATGCTCGCATGGCGTGCAATACGCTTCTGCTGTCGGATGATGGCGAATTCGATGCCAAGCCGGAACTGGAAATCTTCGCGGACGATGTGGCCTGCGGCCATGGTGCGACGGTGACAGAGATTCAGGATGAGCATCTATTCTATCTGATGTCCCGCGGCATTCCTGAAAGTGAAGCACGCGGCCTGCTGATCAAGGCATTTATCGCTGAAATCATAGAGGAACTGGAAAACGAGCCGTTGGTGGAAGTACTTGAAGAAATGCTTTCCGATTGGCTCGCCGCCCATGCCTGATTGAACAAGGTGGGGTGTGGCGCAAGGCTTCACCCCATCTTGCCTGCCCAAGAGGCAAAAGGAACGATCATGGACCAGAAGAATCCACTGATTGCAGCTTATGACGTTGAGGCAATTCGCGCCGATTTCCCTATTCTGTCGCGGCAGGTTCATGGTAAGCCATTGGTTTATCTCGACAATGGCGCTTCCGCGCAAAAGCCGCAAAGCGTTATTGACGCGATTACGCATGCTTATGCCCATGAATATGCAAATGTGCATCGCGGCCTGCATTTTCTTTCAAATGCGGCAACGGATGCTTATGAAAAATCCCGTGAAACGGTACGCCGCTTTCTGAATGCTGATTCGGTTGACGAGATCGTCTTCACAAAAAATGCCACCGAGGCGATCAATACGGTCGCCTATGGTTATGGGATGCCCAATATTGGCGAAGGCGATGAAATCCTCCTCTCCATCATGGAGCACCACTCCAATATCGTGCCATGGCACTTTATTCGTGAGCGGCAAGGGGCAAAGCTTGTCTTTGTTCCGGTGGATGATGAAGGCATTTTCCACATCGAGGAATTTGAGAAGCGCCTGACCGAGCGCACCAAGCTGGTCGCGATCACGCATATGTCCAATGCGTTGGGTACGGTCACGCCGATCAAGGAAATCGTCCGGCTGGCGCATGAACGCGGTATTCCTGTTCTGGTGGATGGCAGTCAGGGTGCAGTCCATCTGCCCGTCGACGTTCAGGATCTCGGTTGTGATTGGTATGTCTTTACGGGCCATAAGGTCTATGGCCCGTCCGGCATTGGTGTCCTTTATGGGCGCACGCAAATGCTCGAAAAAATGCGGCCCTTCCAGGGGGGCGGTGAAATGATCGAGGAAGTGACGGAAGAAAACGTCACCTATAATCATCCGCCGCACCGTTTTGAGGCGGGAACGCCTGCAATCGTACAGGCGATTGGCTTGGGTGCCGCTCTCGAATATATGGAAAGAATTGGCCGCCATGCCATTCTGGCGCATGAGGAAGATTTGCGCGATTATGCTCATGAGCAATTGAGCAGGATCAATTCCTTGCGCATATATGGCAATGCTCCGGGCAAGGGCGCAATTATCTCCTTCGCACTCGAAGGCATCCATGCTCATGATGTCTCTATGGTGATCGACCGGGCCGGGATCGCGGTGCGCGCGGGTACGCATTGTGCACAGCCGCTCTTGAAACGTTTCGGTGTCACCTCCACATGTCGTGCATCTTTCGGTATGTATAACACCCGCGCGGAAGTGGATGCGCTTGCAGAAGCCTTGGAAAAGGCGAAAAGGTTTTTCGGATGACCACTATGGAACAAAATCTAGGGCAGCAGGCTGAAACGAACCCCGCCGATGCGGCTACGCCATCAGACGGAAGTGCTGCATTTTCTGCCTCCGCCATCCCGCAGGATGAGCTTCTGCGGATGACAGATGATATCATTGCAGCGCTCAAAACTGTTTATGACCCGGAAATTCCTGCGGATATCTACGAACTGGGGCTGATCTACAAGATCGACATCGAAGATGACCACACTGTCAAGATCGAAATGACGCTGACCGCGCCTGGTTGCCCGGTTGCTGGTGAAATGCCGGGCTGGGTGGAAAATGCCGTGGGTGCTGTCGAAGGCGTTTCCTTTGTCGAAGTGACAATGACATTTGATCCACCATGGACGCCTGATCGCATGTCGGAAGAAGCGCAGGTCGCAGTAGGCTGGTATTAAAACTGCCGCTTATTGCCAGTAAAACACTTCAACGAACCCCGCTTGACGGGGTTTTGTTATATCTGGGTCAGAAGCCTGTTGTATTGGCATAATGCCGGGAGCTTTTTCCGAAACAGGCTTGTATCAGACCAACTATTCCCCCCAATGCCATTGCCGACGAAACAAGTGCCAGTCCGCCTTTAAACGGAATAGAGCATACGGCAATGATAAATTTGAGCATCCGGCCTAGAATTTTGACAGGAAGCTGCCGCAGTGCGCGCTTGGGATTTTCCCGGTATCGTGCACCAAATTCCGTGATGTTGTGATCACGATTACGGCGGAAATGATAGGCAAGTGTGAGGCGTGACGAGGGCACCGTCTCATAGACGATAGCGTCGCAGGCCCAGCCGGTTTTGGCTCCTTGGGATTTGGCTTGCGCCCACAGATTCCAGTCTTCTCCTCCAGTCAGGCCGAACCGGGAATCAAATCGCAGCCCGGTTTTACGGAAGAAATCGAGGCGCCCCATCCAGCTACCCGTAGCAACCTTAATTAAATCGCCCTGACCGTTATTGCACCTATGGCGGCATTTCCACTCTGATTTGAAGCCCATGCGTTCGATACCCGACCATACGATTCTTTGCCAAACGGTTAAGTTCGGGTCAAAAGGCTTGGGTCGCACCGGCGAACCCACAATGTCGAGATCAAGGCGATCCCGCTCAGCTAGCAAGTTGACAAGCCATGTAGGATCTACGAATTCATCATCATCGACATAAACAAGAAAATCGAAACCCTGTTCGATGGCATGATTGAGCGCGCGGTTACGGGCCGCGGATATGCCGATATTACGTTCAAGAAGATATTCGATGTCTTCATCGGGCATCATAACCCGGAAACCTTGTATGGTATCGTCCAGGGTGTAGGCCGAATTATTCTCCACGATGAGAAAAGATAGACGGATATTCCCCGGCTTTACAATAAGAGCCAAAGAAGAAAACAGCTCGCCAAGCATTTTTGGCCTGTTGCGGGTGACGACAGAAATACAGATACGGCGCTGTGTCATATATTAGCATATCCGATAATATCAATTTCTATAGTATGTAAACTTATTATGTAGAAAATATAAAGACAATTGTCCGCGCGTATACAATTATTACGATGTCCATAGATAGGAGAAGTTTTGTGCAGCAGAAATTGTTTACCGAAGCAGAAAAAATAAAATTATTAATGCCGGCATGTTCATGAAGTGCTTAATGGTGCCCCCAGAGAGACTCGAACTCCCGACCCCCTGATTACAAATCAGGTGCTCTACCAACTGAGCTATAAGGGCACTTGCGTCCGATTAGCATATATGTGGCGCGTGTAAAGCGAAAATTCACATGATTGGATCATGGTAAGCCAGTTCTTCCTATGATAGCCAATTGGATACTCGAAAAGAAGCCGCTTTAGCGCACCGAGACGGAAAATATGAAAGATAGACCCCTGGCGCTCCATTTTCTCTCATCAGGGACCGAAGAATCGCTCTCGGCGCAAAAGGATCTGGTAAAGCGCTACGGACACGCTGCAGCGGAAGATGCGGATGCAATCGTGGCGCTTGGCGGCGATGGTACCATGCTGCAAGCACTGCGCGATTTCATGAATAGCGGCAAGCCGGTTTATGGCATGAACCGCGGCTCGGTCGGCTTCCTGATGAATGAATTCAGCGTGGACGACCTGCCTGAGCGCATCCATGCCGCACAGAAAGAGACGATTCGTCCTCTTGAAATGATTGCGGAAACCGAAAATGCACCGCCTTTTGTTGCTTTGGCTATCAATGAGGTTTCGCTTTTCAGGCAATCTTATCAGGCAGCTAAAATTCGCATCACTATCGACGGCAAGATGAGGCTCGAAGAGTTGGTTTGCGATGGGGTTATGGTCGCTACGCCCGCAGGCTCTACTGCCTATAACCTATCAGCGCAGGGACCTATTTTGCCGCTGGAGGCGCAGCTTCTGGCGCTTACGCCGGTTAGCCCTTTTCGTCCGCGCCGGTGGGGTGGGGCGCTTTTGCCGAAATATGTGACGGTTCGGATGGACTTGCTGGAGACGGAAAAGCGCCCGGTCAATGCGGTCGCAGACAATAGTGAAGTGAAATCAGTACGATCCGTTACCGTTCGCGAAGATCCCGACAGCCAGGTTGCTATCCTGTTTGATAAAAACCATTCCTGGGACGAACGAATTCTGACAGAACAATTCAGGCATTAACTGACTTTGATTTGAGTATTTTCACGCTTTAGAATGACGTGAAACATAACAAAATACATATAAAGGACCGTTTTTATATTTTGCGTTGGTATTTTGGTTGACTTTTGCACGTTCCGGACGTAGGCGATGCTGTATGAAGACGCTCCTGGCGTCGCAGATGCCTTTTCTGCCTTGGTTCCTGCGCCCGATGACGCGGCTGCGATGACAGGATGGGTGGACCTCATTTCCAAAACAGAGAGCTACGCCTCCATTGACGACATTTGCCGAACTCGGTCTTTCTCCGAAAGTGCTTGCTGCGGTTGAAGCGGCAGGATACACCGCACCCACGCCCATTCAGGCGGGCGCCATTCCCCCTGCGCTTGAGCGCAAGGATGTGCTTGGCATCGCCCAGACTGGAACGGGCAAGACGGCTTCGTTCGTTCTGCCGATGCTCAATCTGCTGGAAAAGGGCAGGGCTCGGGCCCGTATGCCGCGCACGCTCATTCTTGAGCCGACGCGCGAACTAGCCGCGCAGGTTGAAGAAAACTTCGTAAAATATGGTGTCAATCAGCGTCTGAATGTGGCCTTGCTGATCGGCGGCGTTTCTTTTGATGAGCAGGAGCGCAAGCTTGAGCGCGGTGCGGATGTGCTGATCGCAACGCCGGGTCGCCTTCTCGATCATTTCGAGCGCGGCAAGCTTTTGCTGACTGGCGTTGAAATTCTCGTCATCGACGAAGCGGACCGTATGCTCGATATGGGTTTTATTCCTGATATTGAACGCATCTGCAAGTTGATTCCCTTCACGCGTCAGACACTTTTCTTCTCGGCTACCATGCCGCCGGAAATCACTAAGCTCACTGAGCAGTTCCTGCATTCGCCAGTGCGTATTGAAGTCGCCAAGGCGTCCTCCACCGCCAAGACAGTTACTCAGCGCCTGGTCAAATCGGGCAGGAAAGATTGGGACAAGCGCGCAGCGCTGCGCGATCTCATTCGCACCGAAGGCGATACGCTCAAAAATGCAATCGTCTTCTGCAACCGCAAAAAAGATGTATCTGAATTGTTCCGCTCGTTGATTCGGCACGAATTCGATGCTGGCGCCTTGCATGGCGATATGGATCAACGCGCCCGCATGGCGATGCTGGCAAATTTCAAAGATGGCAAGTTACGGATTCTGGTGGCGTCCGATGTTGCTGCGCGTGGACTCGATATTCCCGATGTCAGCCACGTTTTTAATTTTGATGTCCCTATCCATGCGGAAGATTACGTGCACCGTATTGGCCGTACAGGGCGTGCTGGCCGCTCCGGCAAGGCTTTCACGATCGTGACTCCCTCCGATACGAAATATCTTGCGGCAATTGAGAATATGATCGGTGAAAAGATCGAATGGCACGACGGCGATCTTTCCACGCTGCCTGCCGCCGACGAATCCGCAGATACGACGCATAAGGGCAGGCAAGCCCGTGGCAAGAGCAAGGCTACCAAGCCGAAAGCCGGGCAAAAGCCAGAGGCTGCGGTCTCCGAAGAAGCTGCACCAGCTGCAACAGAGCATAAGGAACGCCGTGAGACGATCCGTGCTTCCAATGAGGAGCGGCGTAGCAAGCCGCATCATGAGACGCATAAGCGCCGTCGTGATCGCGATGATGATGATGGTCCGGTGCCGGTTGGTTTCGGCAATGATATTCCGGCTTTCATGCTGATCCCGACCGGGGTCTAAGCATTTTCAATGGAGCAAAAATCAAGCCAGCGGAGAAACCGAATTGTTTCTCCGCTGGCTTGTCATGTCTGAAAATAGTTGAATAGGCCTTTTTAAGGGATGAGGAATGAGTTGCTCCAGAGCGGCTCCAGTTTGATGGGACCGTCTATCTATTTTTGCTCTAAGCAGCTCCCTGTGCCTGTTGCAGGCTTTCCGGCGAAGCCGGTCGCAACTCGACCGATTCTCCGCAGCCGCAAGCCGAAGTCTGGTTCGGATTGTTGAAAACGAATCCGGTGCGCAGGGTCGTTACTTCGAAATCCATCTGCGTTCCGAGCAGGAACAGCATCGCTTCGGGAGCCACATAAACCGTGGCTCCATCCTTTTCGACGATATCGTCGCCTGGCTTTGCTTCGGTGACGAGGCCAACCGTATATTCCATGCCCGCGCAACCGCCCTTTTTGACGCCGACGCGAAGGCCGAGGGCACCTTTATGCGAAGCCATGATTTCACTGACGCGCGCTACGGCTGCATCGGTAAGTGTCAAGACTGAGAAACGGCCCATTTTATCTTCCGCTGTTATATTCGTGAAAACCGGAGAATTATCCAGCATTGCGCGGCGGCAGGATTTTAACTAGCGTCGCCACGTTTTCATTACAGTTAGTGTTGTAACATCATTACCGCAAGACACCAAATCGAGAGCATCGATCGGGATTTGCAAAAAAGATTGCTGAAAGAGGAGAATTCAATGTCACATGAACGGATCAAACCTCTGTTATATGCCGGAATTGCCGGTCTTTTGAGCGCGGTCATCGTTCAATCCGGCGCGCAGGCTCAGGAAGCGCCCAAACAGGAACAATCGAATCCTGTCGAAGAAACAGCGCCATTCGAGCAGGCACAAGACGCCGCCGATGGGATCACTGTCCCCGATTATCGTGATGACCGATCAACCCCGCAGGCACTGATTGAATCCTATTACAATGCGATCAATCGCAAGGAATATGGCCGTGCCTACAGCTACTATCAGGAAGACGCGCGCGAGCCGGATTTCAACAACTTTGTAGAAGGTTATAAAGGCACCAAAAGCGTAAAAGTGGCCGTGCGCAAAACCGAGCCGGATCCGGGAGCGGGACAAATCTACTGGAGTGTGCCAGTCGCTATAGAGTCGGAAAACGACGATGGTAAAAAAGAAGTTTATAGCGGTTGTTACACGATCCACCTTTCAAATCCCGGCTTTCAGGACGAGCCACCCTATAAGCCGATGCAGATCATGACCGGTTCGTTGACCAAATCCCCGCTGGCGATCGAAAAGAGCGTTCCGGAAATCTGTGAAGCGCCATAATTGCGGCTGCATCAGTGATTTAGAAAACGCGCTTGACCTTACCACGATGGGAAGCTCCATCTTGCCGCTGTTCCAACATGGAGTAGTAAATATGATGAGATTTTCAGTTCCCAAGATGAAATGCGGCGGTTGCGCGGAAAGCGTGACCTCCGCGTTGCGCAACCTTGATGAGAATGCCCTTATAGAGATTGATCTCGATAAAAAGGAAGTTGAATTTGATGGCTCAGCCTCACGTGAGGATGCGCTGGCGGCTCTTGTAGCGGCGGGCTATCCCGCGTCGGTTTTGTAATAATGTGATTGCTGTGGAAAGGTGGCCAAGTGTTGCGGTGAATGTCACAAATTCTGTGTTTCATTGACTGTGGCGGCGATTTTTGCCACATCAACGGTAAATCTCGTTTATGGTGCCTCTTCGGCAAGGTGCTGATATCTGCCGTGAGGGGCACCAGCAGGCGCAATCATCGCATGAGGCGATCAAGAAGGATGTAAGGCATGGCTATGGCAGCCGATTTTCAGGATCTTCGCACGAAGATGGTCGATAACCAGATCCGCACCAGAGATGTGACCGATCTGGGAGTCATTGATGCATTTCTGACCGTTCCGCGCGAAGCTTTTGTTCCGGCAAACCGTCAGGCGCTTGCCTATATCGATGAAGATCAGTTGCTTGACAGCGAAGGGTCCGCGCCACGTTATATCATGGAGCCTTCGGCTTTCGCCAAGCTCGTGCAACTCGCGCTCATCAACAAGAGCGATGTCGTTCTGGATATTGGCTGCGGCACGGGTTATTCTTCTGCCATCCTTTCGCAACTCGCAGGTTCTGTTATTGGCCTCGAAAGTGATTCCGCATTGTCGGCGGTGGCGACCGCTCGTCTTCAGGAACTAAGCTATGACAATGTTGTGATCGTTTCGGGGGATTTGCATGTGGGTTATGCTTCCGAAGCGCCTTATGACGTCATCCTGATCGAGGGCGCGGTGGACTTCATTCCTGAAGCTTTCTTTGATCAGCTCAAGGAGGGAGGTCGCCTGGTTGCCGTCGAAGGAAGAGGAAATGCGGGAACTGCGCGGATTTACGTCAAGGAAGACGGAGTTGCCTCTGGTCGCGGTGTTTTCAATGCGGCGGTGAAGCCACTTCCTGGTTTTGAGCGTATCGAGCAGTTCGAGTTCTGAATCCGGTGCATGGGTTAAATCTGCAACGCCGGGAAAATTGTTTGTGAAAGTGCCGCCGTCAGCAATGGAAATGACGCAATTTACGGGTTATTAAGGGCACCCCGAACTGATCGGTTCGATTGATGGATTCGTTTGTTCTAAAATGAGGTATACGGTGTTCAAAGCGTGCAAAAGACTCATGGCGGCCGGAGTATTGCTGTCTGGCACCGTTTTAGCGGGGCAGGCCGCTTGGTCGGAGACGTTGAGCGGCGCTCTCGTGAAAGCCTATAAGAACAATGCTACCTTGAATTCGTCACGAGCCGGGGTGCGTATTGAGGACGAAAACGTCGCCATTGCCAAATCCGGCTATCGGCCAGAGATTACCGGTTCTTATAATATCGGCCGCAGCAAGGCTCCGACATCAGACGCCCGCACAACGGGTACTTTTGGAATTCAGCTGAACCAGATGCTGTTCGACGGTTTCCAGACCAAGAACAATGTTGCTGCCGCCGAGACGCAGGTTTATGCGCAGCGCGAAAACCTGCGTAATGATGAGCAGAACACGCTGTTTCAGGCCGTTCAGGCTTATATGGACGTTTATCAATTGCGCCAGATTGCAGCGCTGCGTGAAAAGAATCTTGCCGCCATGAATGAACAGGTTCGCGCGTCGCGCGCCCGTCTCGATGTTGGCGAGGGTACGCGCACGGACGTCGCTCAGGCAGAATCGCAACACTCGACGGCGATAGCCGAACTCAGTGCGGCACGCGCTGATGTCAAATCTGCTGAAGCAACCTACATGCAGGTCATCGGTGCGCAGCCGGGCAAACTTTCCACCGCTTCCATAGCGCGCAATCTCCCGAATTCGCCAAATGTTGCCTATGCCAGCGCTTTGGCTTCGCATCCTGGCATTGTGGCGACGAAATATGCGGTCAATGCGCAGGGCTACACGGTCAAGGCAAAAGAAGGTGCCCTGCTGCCAAGGGTTGGCTTGACGGCCAGCGCGAGCCATCTTGATACCTACGCCGGAACCAATGTCGGTGACGGTAATTCGGCCTCCGTTGGAGTGGGCGTCAGCATCCCGATTTATACTGGTGGACGCTCATCGGCACAGGTGCGTCAGGCTAAGGAGCAGCTTGGCCAGGCTCGTATCGAAGTCGATATCGTGCAGGACAAGGTGCGTCAGGCCATCAGTTCGGCATGGTCGCAGCTTGAAGCGGCACGCGCATCCGTCAAAGCGAACCGCGACGCTATCGCCGCGGCACAACTTGCGCTGGATGGCGTGGTTGAAGAGCGTAAAGTCGGCCAGCGCACCACCCTGGACGTCCTGAATGCGCAGAATGATTTGGTCAAGGTCCAGATCGCGCTTGTTATGGCCGAGCACGATGTCGTGGTGGCCAGCTATGCTCTGTTGAATGCGACTGGACGCATGACAGCCCAGCATCTCAATCTTCAGGTCGCCGAGTATAAGCCTGAAGAGCACTACAACGCTGTGAAGGACAAGTGGTTCGGCTTGCGCACACCCGATGGTCGCTGACCGATTGTCCTAAGAATTATAAACGGCGCTTCGGGCGCCGTTTTGTTTGATTCGCAAAGCGTCTGATAAATCTTAACAAATCGATAAAGCTGTGAGTTCAAATGGGTCTGCCCCTGTGAGGGATTCTCAAATCAATAAAGGTCCGTTACCCTTAATCCATTGATTCTCTGCCTTTGTAAGCAGTTGGCAATATGGGGAAGACGGACAGCTATGGCACAAGCATCCAGCGCAGCACGGGAACCGTCAATGGAAGAGATTCTGGCTTCCATTCGCCGGATTATTGAAGATAGTGATGTCTCGCGCCATCCCATGCCCCCCATTTCGCCGCGTGGCGAGGTCGCCGAATTCCGCCGCCCGCTTGTGGCGGAGGAAGCGGAAAAAGCTGACAACAGGAAACAGAAGAAACCTGATCAACCTGTGGTCGCCAAGGGCGATGTTTTTCCTGAAGAGCCGGCGCTGCGCGGAGTAATTTCCGAGCCGGGGGAACGGACATCCGATATCAAGACGGAAGAAGATGGGGATGATCCTATTCTCGACGCCCAGAATGACGATCACCGTAATGATGAATGGGTGCCGCCGGTTTCCGCTTCCGGAAAGGTGGTGTTGGACAAGGTGGAGAATGACGCAGCCAGTTCTGTTATGGAGTTGAAAGCTGAAGCCATGAATGAAGACCTTTCGCCTGCTGTGGGGAAGCCGACTGCCGTCGCATCTCCTTCCAAGGCTGGTGGTGCGACGCATATTTTATCGGAAGTGGCAGAACGGCAGGTTGCGGCAGCATTTCAGGATCTCAGCCATGCGGTCCATTCCGAACCGCGGCGTTCTTTCGATGATATTGCCGCCGATATTCTGCGCCCGATGTTGCAGGACTGGCTTGATAGTAATCTGCCTGATCTGGTTGAACGCCTTGTTCGTGAAGAAATTGAACGTGTGGTCCGTAGCTAACGCTAAAGCGTATCGCGTTTAATCATACTCATACGGCATGCCCTAATTTTATCTAAATACCGATATGTGGCCCGTCTGCCTTACAGGCGGGTTTTCACTTTTAGGGTGATTTGTCAGCTTTTAGTTGCTATTGAGCCCATAATCCTTTTTGCGCATAAAGACCGGACGTTTCCATGCTTGATAAGACTTATGATGCAGCGGCTACCGAGCCGAAAATCGCTGAACGCTGGGACGATGCCGGCGCATTCAAGGCGGGGGCCGGCGCGAAGCTGGGCGCGGATCCTTTTGCCGTTGTTATTCCGCCTCCGAACGTGACTGGATCGCTGCATATGGGCCACGCGCTCAACAACACGATTCAGGATATCATGGTTCGCTTCGAGCGTATGCGCGGCAAGAACGTCTTGTGGCAGCCAGGTATGGATCATGCGGGTATTGCTACGCAGATGGTCGTCGAACGGCAACTGGCTGAGCGCAAGGAACCTAATCGCCACACGATTGGTCGCGAGAAGTTCATCGAGCGCGTCTGGCAGTGGAAGTCCGAATCCGGCGGCATGATCTCCAATCAGCTTCGCCGTCTGGGCGCGTCGTGCGATTGGTCGCGCGAGCGTTTTACGATGGATGAGGGGCTGTCGCGTGCCGTTTTGGAAGTTTTTGTAAACCTTCACAAGCAAGGCCTCATCTATCGCGATAAGCGTCTGGTTAATTGGGACCCAAAGCTGCTGACGGCGATTTCCGACATTGAGGTCGAATCGCGCGAAACAAAGGGGCATCTGTGGCATTTCCGTTATCCGCTGGAAAACGTGCCATTCGACCCTGAAAACCCGCACACCTATATCGTGGTGGCGACCACCCGCCCGGAAACCATGCTGGGCGATACCGGCGTTGCCGTTAATCCCAAGGACGAGCGCTATCACGCGCTTGTAGGAAATGATGTCGTTCTGCCGCTCGTCGGTCGTCATATTCCTATTGTCGCCGACGATTATGCTGATCCAGAAGCAGGTTCCGGTGCAGTGAAGATTACGCCCGCGCACGATTTCAACGATTTTGAAGTCGGCAAGCGCAATGATCTGAGCGCGATCAATATTCTTACGCCCGATGCTGCTATTACGCTGAAGGACAATGTCGATTTCCTCGAAGGGCTTGAGCTCGCGCCAGAACTCAAGGCGCTAATTAACGAACTCGACGGTCAGGATCGCTTCGCAGCGCGCAAGCGCATCGTGGAACTGATGGACGAACGCGGCTATCTTGAAAAAGTCGAAGACCACACCCATGCCGTTCCACATGGCGATCGTGGTGGCGTTCCCATCGAGCCTTATCTAACGGACCAATGGTATGTGAACGCCGCCGAACTGGCGAAGCCTGCCATGGCGGCGGTTCGTGAGGGCCGCACGCAGATTGTGCCGAAGAATTGGGAAAAGACTTATTTCGACTGGATGGAAAATATCCAGCCATGGTGCGTTTCACGCCAGCTTTGGTGGGGACACCAGATTCCGGCTTGGTATGGTCCTGACGGAACTTGCTTTGTCGAAAAAAGCGAAGAGGAAGCCAAGGCTGTCGCACGCGCCCATTACGGTAAGGATGTCACGCTTGAGCGCGATACCGACGTGCTCGATACCTGGTTTTCATCGGCACTTTGGCCGTTCTCGACGCTTGGCTGGCCGGATCGCACCCCGGAACTTGCAACCTATTATCCGACCAGTGTTCTGGTCACAGGATTCGACATCCTGTTCTTCTGGGTCGCCCGCATGATGATGATGGGCATCCATTTCATGGATGAGATTCCGTTCCATACGGTCTATCTGCATGCTCTGGTGCGCGATAAGCATGGCGCAAAAATGTCCAAATCCAAGGGCAATGTTATCGATCCACTGGAACTGATGGACGAATATGGTGCCGATGCATTGCGCTTCACGCTGGCCATCATGGCCGCTCAGGGCCGCGATGTGAAGCTTGATCCGGCGCGTATCGCAGGTTATCGCAATTTCGGCACCAAGCTTTGGAACGCGACGCGCTTTGCGCAGATGAATGGTGTAAAGCTTGATCCGGATTTTGCGCCGGGCAATGTTAAATTGGCCGTCAACCGCTGGATTCTGACAGAATTGACTAAAGCTACCCATGCGGTGACGGACGGTATTGCCAATTATCGCTTCAACGAAGCGGCGAGCGCTGCCTATCGTTTTGTCTGGAACCAGTTCTGCGACTGGTATCTTGAGCTTCTCAAACCGATTTTTATGGGCGAGGATGAGGCTGCTAAGGTTGAAGCGCAGGCAACGGTCGCTTACTGTTTGGATGAGATCTACAAACTGTTACACCCTTTCATGCCTTTTATGACCGAAGAACTCTGGTCTTTGACGGCAGGCGAGGGCAAGAATCGCGATGGCGTGCTTGCATTGGCAAGCTGGCCGGATCTGTCCTTCGGGGATGAAGAAGCTGCGGCAGATATCAACTGGCTGGTGGATTTAGTCAGCGGAATCCGCTCCGTTCGTGCTGAAATGAATGTCCCGGCAGGGGCGGTGGCTCCGATTGTCATTCTCGATGCCAGTGCCGCGACCACTGATCGCTTCAGCCGCCACGACGCTGCGATCAAGCGCCTTGCTCGTGTGGAAAATGTTTCCTTTGAAACGCACGCTCCCAAAGGATCGGCCCAGATGGTGCTTGGCGAAGCAACAATCTGCATTCCGCTGGGAAGCCTGATAGATCTTACGGCTGAAGCCGCGCGTCTGGCTAAAGAAGCCGGCAAGATCACTTCCGAAATAGAGCGTATAGAGAAAAAGTTGGCAAACGAGAAATTCGTTGCCAATGCTCGCGAGGAAGTGGTCGAAGCCGAACGTGCAAGACTGGCTGAACTCAACGATGCAGCGGCGCGTGTCGCTACTGCCGAGGCCCGAATTCGCGAAGCGGGCTGATCGGATCAAGCGGGCATAAACGAGACTCGAATCAGGTGACTGGCGGCAAAACGCCTGTTGCCTCATAGAATGTCGGGGTCGGGTTATTCAACCTTTCGTGCAGCCTGCCTCCGTGCAGAACCATCTTCCCGACGGTTTTTGAGGTTTGTTGCGCTTTAGCAACAAGGCGAAAAACTGGCTGAAAAATGGCCCAAAACGGCCTTCCTGAACTTAATCGGCCTCAGAAAATTGAAAATTTCCGTAATTACTCCTGCTTTTAGCGGTTTTTAGAAGTAAGTGCGCATCTCTACTTACATGATCCCTAATTTATGGAACTTGCAGGACAAATCATTCCTGATTTACGTTTGCGTCAACGTACAGTTCGCGCCGTCGGGAGGATATTTATGAGTTTGCAGCATGCAAAATTGATTAGCATTGCTACGGCCCTGCTGGGGAGTGCCGTAAGTGCACAAGCAGGCGGTTTCGAGCGCAGTTCGCAAGATTTTGACATTCTGTTCGAGCAGGGCAATGTCGTCGATACGACCGCTACTTTCGTTGCACCGCAGCGTAAGCTCAAGAATATACGCGGATCGGCTGTCGGAACGCTGCCCCCGCCAAATGGAACCGGCGGGATCAATCCCATCACAGGCCGCCCATATGGCACTTCGGTCGATGAAGCAAAAAGCTATTGGGTTCCTAAAATTTCCGCCAAGTTTGATTTGGCGGACGATCTGGCTTGTGCAGCACAGTATCGCCAGCCTTGGGGCGCTCATACGGATGCTGGTATGGACACCGTCCGTATGTATGTCGCAATTGAGCAGAAAATCTCATCGCATGACTATGGTCTGAACTGCTCCTACCGTTTTACGGCAGGTGAAAAAGGTTACTTCCGTATTCTAGGTGGTGTGAGCTATCAGGAGCTCAGGGGCGAACAGACGCGCCTGCTGCCTGCGCGAGGGTCGCTTCCTTTCCGTGTCGGTACTCTCGACGTTGAAGGCGAAAGCGTTGGCTGGCGCTTGGGTGCTGCCTATGAGATTCCCGAATATGCCTTGCGTGCAAGTCTGGTCTATCAGTCCAGACTGAATTACGATCTGAATGGACAGGTTGGGAATATCATTCCCAATAGTGCTGTTGCAGTGGTGGGCGATGTTGCATCACCGCAATCGGTTGAGTTCAAGCTCCAGACAGGCATCGCACCCGACTGGCTTGCTTTTGGTTCGGTGAAATGGACCGATTGGTCAAGCATCGATCGTATCAGCTTCGTGAATAGCAGCGGCGTACCTTATGCTGGTATTTTTGCTCCGGGTCAGGAAATTATGGCCCTTGAGCTTAAATTCAAGGATGGCTGGACGGTCACGGGCGGCGTTGGCCATAAATTCAATGAACAATGGTCGGCTGCTGCTACCATTACATGGGATCGCGGCACAACGACCGGTTTGTCGTCGCAGACGGACGTGTGGCTGTTTGGCCTTGGCACAAACTATAAGCCGACAGAACAGTTCGAGATTCGTCTTGCCGGTGCGGCTGGCGTACTTACATCAGGTGAACTGGATGATCGAGGCGTCGGTACACCGGGTTTGGGTTCTACCGGTGAGTTCGGTAATGATTTTGTCGGCGCTCTTTCGTTGACGGCCAAGGTCAAATTCTGATCTTGCGTTAATCCAAATAAAAAGCCCGGATCAATCCGGGCTTTTTGCTTTTATTGTTCAAGCCGGGCAAGAAGCGATGATGTATCCCAACGCCCGCCGCCGCTTTTCTGAACTTCCTTGTAAAATTGGTCAACCAATGCGGTAACAGGCAGAAGAGCGCCATTGCGGTCAGCTTCGTCAAGGCAGATGCCCAGATCCTTGCGCATCCAGTCGACGGCAAAACCGAAATCATATTTTCCCTGGTTCATGGTCCCGGAGCGATTTTCCATTTGCCACGAACCAGCGGCTCCTTTGGAAATAACAGAGATCAGCGCCTCTATATCCAGACCTGCTTTCTTGCCGAAATGAATTCCTTCCGCCAGCCCCTGCACAAGCCCGGCAATGCAGATCTGGTTGACCATCTTGGCCAGTTGCCCGGAGCCGGTAGTCCCCATGAGGCCCACCGAACGCGCATAGGTTTCAATGATAGGCTTGGCGCGCTCAAAGATGGCCTCCGAACCACCGACCATCACCGTCAGTACACCATTTTCAGCGCCAGCTTGCCCACCGGAAACCGGTGCATCGAGAAAATGAAAGCCGCGTTTTTGGGCTTCTGCATCAAGTTCACGCGCGACTTCTGCGGAAGCGGTCGTGTTGTCAATAAATATGGCGCCCTGTTTTATCGTAGAAAAAGCGCCGTCCGGCCCTGTAGTCACGGAACGCAGGTCATCGTCATTGCCGACACAACTGAAAACGAAATCTGCATCGCAAGTGGCGTCTGCCGGTGTGGCCGCATATTTACCACCAAATTGCTGCGCCCATTTTTCGGCTTTGGCCGCTGTCCGGTTATAAACGGTGACATCGTAGCCGCCCTTGACTTTCAGATGGCCGGCCATTGGATAGCCCATAACGCCTAATCCGAGGAAGGCCACTTTCACTGCTGTCATTCTCATGTTCCTCCAGTAACTTCACGAATATTAGCCGGGGCACTCTATCTGTTTGTTTTACGTATTTTCGGGCGCAAAACCGGTTTCCATTTTTGCTGGAAACTCTCTAGCGAACAAGGTGCCGTGTCAGCCGTCTTTCAAGGAAATCCCAGATATGCCGCAGGCATTCAACGATAAGCAGATAGATGACGGCTGCCCACAGATAAGTCTGGAAATCGAATGTGCGTGAGTAGGCACGGCGAGTTTCGCCCATCAGATCGAGTACGGTGATAATGGCCACGATGGCCGATCCCTTGATCATGAGGATGACTTCATTACCGTAAGGGCGCAATGCAACGATCAGGGACTGTGGCAGAATGATTTTCCAGAACGCTACGCGTTTGGAAATGCCCAATGCGGCAGCACCTTCCCATTGCCCCCTCGGAATGCTCTGAATGGCACCGCGCAGGATTTCTGCCTGATAGGCCGCCGTATTAAGCGAGAAAGCGAGAATGGCGCAGTTCCACGCATCGCGGAAGAATGACCACAGCCCGATATCTGAGAGGAAAGGTCGGAAAGTACCAAAGCCGTAATAGATGAGGAAGGTTTGCGCAAGCAGCGGCGTGCCGCGGAAGAAATAGACATAGCCGAAGGCGATATTGCGAACCCAGCGCTTCTTGGACATGCGCGCGGCTGTAATTGGCAGCGACAGGATTGCTCCAATGACGATGGAAACCGCAACCAGTTGCAGTGTGGTCAGCAGGCCCGACCAATATCGCAGCGCATAGGTTTCGAAGAGATCAATGCGCCATGCATTATAAAGATAGATCGCAAGCCCCGCGAAAAGCAACGCCCAGATCGCAACGATCACATGGCCGGCGACGCGCGCACGAGTCCAGCTTCTGGCGACCGGCGGAGGCGGCATCATGCCTGAATTTCCAGAAATAGTTTCACTCATGGTCATGCCCCGCGCGATGGATCGTTGCCCGCATCGGCCCAGCGGGCGATACGCTCAATGAAATATGAGGAGATGATAGCAAGGGCGAGATAGAGCAGGCAGGCCACGCCGAAAAATAAGAATGGCTCTTTCGTCACGCGCGCTGCAATGGATGTCTGGCGCAGGATATCGGACAGGGTAATCACCGAAACCAGCGATGTGTCCTTCAACAGGACAAGCCAGAGATTTGCGAGGCCCGGCAGAGCGATGCGGATAAGTTGCGGAAAAATGACCATGCGCATTGTTTGCCAATGAGACAGACCGACCGCGTAGCCGCCTTCATATTGCCCGCGTGGAATAGCGCGAAATGCCGACAGAAAAACTTCACTCGAATAGGAAGAGAACACAAAACCGAGCGCAATCATACCGGCCATAAAGGCGTTGATTTCGATATTGGCACTGATGTTGAGGAAGACGAGCAGTCGTTGCAGGCCCAGCGATGCGCCAAAATAGACGAGAAAGAGGGTGAGAAGCTCCGGCAAACCACGAAATATGGTGGTATAGATGTTGCATGCGAGCCGGACCGATGGTTCTTCCGACTGCTTGCCCAGCGCTACAAGAAACCCAAGGGCGAGGCCCACGGGCAATGTTGCAAGGGCCAGAGAGATCGTGACCAGAAGTCCCCAGGCTATACTTGTTCCCCAGCCACTGGAACTGAATCCTAACAAGGTGGCGTAATGTTCCATGCGCCTAATCCCTTCCCAGAGGCCGTACGGTATTCAATAATACAAACAATGAAAACTCCACAGATCTTGCTCCGGCAAACTCTCATGCCGGACAAGCTCTAATAATCGCGCCGGTTTATGCATGAGTAAACCGGCGCTGCAATGTCAGACTGGATTAGTTTTCGGCGCCATAAGCATCGAAATCAAAATATTTGTCGTTGATTTCCTTATACTTGCCATTGGTGCGGATAGCCTTGATCGCCTCATTGAACTTATCGACCAGATCCTGGCGGCCTTTCTTGATTGCAACACCGGCGCCGGGGCCGTGTATCTCGATGACAGGCGGGTAAGTGCCGACCATCTTGCAGCATGCGCCGTCTTCCGTTTTCAGCCATTCGGCCAGCGTTACGCTGTCATCATTGACCGCGTCCAGACGTCCATTGGCAAGATCGAGACGGTATTCTTCCGCAGTCGGATAGGCTTTGATTGTGCTGTCGGTGAAGGTCTTTTCCGCGTAATTGGCGTGGGTGGTCGATACCTGTACCCCGATTATCTTGCCGGCAAGGTCTTCTTTGGTCACGCCCTTGATGTCGGTATCCTTGGGCGCGGCGATGCCAGGTGGGGTGTTGTAATACTTATTGGAGAAATCGACCTGTTTCTTGCGTTCTTCCGTAATGGACATGGATGCGATGAAGGCATCGAACTTGCCAGCCTGAAGGGCAGGGATCGCGCCGTCCCATTCCTGCGTCACGAATTCGCATTCCGCTTTCATCTCAACGCAAAGCGCCTTGGCGATGTCGATATCGAAACCAGAAAGTGTGCCATCCGGTTGGATAAAATTGAAGGGAGGATAGGCGCCTTCCGTGCCGATTTTCAACTTCAAAGGCTCCTGGGCATTTGCAATTCCGGCACTCATACCGCCGATCGCGATTGCAAGTGCTGCAACTGACGTTGCTGCTGCGATACGCTTGATAACGCGCATTTCTCGTCCTCTCGTTTGTTGTGGCTGGTTCCCTGATTATTCTTCTGGTTCAGCCCCTTCAAGGGATGTTCGCGATCATATGCCGTGGATAGCAGATCTGATAGCGCCCCCTAGCCTCTATCAATAAATGCAGGAACCGCTGACGCGCAATATTTTTTCGCGCTTATGTTCAGCCATCCGTTCCCGTTTCGATAATCCCACCATTTTCCACTGTATGGCAAGATGGCTCGCGTAATTTAATTTTACGTGCGTACCGCCGAACTTGTGAGTAGATCCGCAGCAAATAGCCTAAACACCGTATAATATACTACAAATAGCCCAATATTTAGGGTTTCTCACAAAGCTGCATGAGATGTTCGATAAAGACGGCGATTTCTTCCACCGCATCAATATGAAAAACTGGAAGATTCTCATCAATCTGTGGATGGTCGCTGGCTATCGCCACGATACTCGGATTGCTTGCGGACAGAGGAGGTCCTGCGTGACCGCCTTCTCGTCTCAGTTCGATCTTGGGGTGAGATTCGCCCTTGTATCCCTCCACAAGCACAAGGTCGCAAGAGGCAAGCTTGCACGCGATCTCATGCAAGGACGGTTCTTCCTCACCCATATTCTCATGCATTATCGCATAGCGGGCCGATGATACGATGGCGACTTCCACCGCGCCCGCCTCGCGATGTCGCCAGGAATCGGTGCCCTGATGATCGATATCGAAATTATGATGCGCGTGTTTAATGGTGGAAATGCGATAACCCCGTTTGGTAAACGTTTGCACGAGCCTTTCGGTCAATGTCGTTTTGCCGGAATTCTTCCAGCCCGTAATACCAAATAGTTTTTGCGTCATTTCAGTGCCTCATTCAGCCGTCTGGCCTCGGCAAGATCATCTGGCCGGTTGATATTGAAGAACGGGTCATAGGTTTCATTCCGCCCCGGTAGAGTGACAAGCGGGAATTCTACCGTTTCAAAGCCGATATCGGTAGCAAAGGCCAGCACACTCGCTTTCTTTGCATCCGCCAGCCATGTTTCAAGCATCGACACAAGCGTGGTTTCCCAAAGCCCGAAAACAGGATGAATGCGATCTCTAGAACTGGCGAGTACAATTCTTGCGCCGGTTTTCCGCCGACGCTCATAAAGCTGGCGGCCAAGATCTTGCGGAAAGAAAGGGCTGTCGGCTGCGGCGCTGAGCAGCAGTGGAAATGTTGGGATGAAGCGGAGCGCCGATAATAGTCCGATCAGCGGTCCGCCATGATCGGCTTTCACATCTGTGGCAATTGGATATCCCAAGGGTTCGAAAGGGGAAGGATCGCAATTAGCATTGATGAAAAGAAGATCAACTTGCGGCGAGAGCCGTCTGGCGACGTGTTCGATTATCGTATCGGAGCCAATACGCTGAAAGAATTTGTCGCCCAAGATTCCGCCTTCCTGCATCCGGCTGGAAATCCCGCCGGCAATAATGGCGCCGGCAACTTGGCCTGACGCTTCTTTCATGACGGCTCCACTCCTGTTGGTTGAGCAGCAAGCGTGCTCCTGTGTTTTGTGCGCTTCTTGAGGACCTTTTCACGATAGACCATATAGACGCCGCTGCCCACGACCAGAGCCGATCCGGCGATCGTATAAGCATCCGGCGCCTCACCAAAGACCACGGTGCTTAACACAATGGCCCAAAGGAGGCTGGAATAACGGAATGGCGTCACAAAAGAAATTTCACCTTCACGCATGGCCAGAATGATGAAATGGTAGCCGACCAACAGCAGACCGGCGGCGACCGCTGCAAGCAAGACAGATGTCAGGCCGATGGGCTGCCACCCGCCCATGGGGCCGGTAAGCGCGCCGCCTGTTAGGGTTATGGCGGCTGTTGTTACCATGGAAAGATAGAGCGTGGAGACATGGGCGGGAACGCGCCGGGTGGCGAGATCGCGCATGGCTGCGAAGCAGATGCTCGCGAGGAGAATTGCGACAGCACCCAGACTTGCTGCGCTGTCAGCACCGGGGCGGATGATGATCAATACGCCTACCAGCCCCCCGGAAATGCACAGCCAGCGCCGCCACCCGACCTTTTCCTTGAAAAATAACACAGCTCCCAGTGTAACGACCAGCGGTGTGGCTTGAAAAACTGCCGAACAGAATGCTTGCGAGAGATGGCCCAGCGAATAAATATAAGTGATGGTGGCCAGAACTTCGCCCAGAACGCGTATTATCGTCATCCGCTCCAGCGAGAACTGGCGCAAAGCTCCGCTACGCCATGCAAGAAAGCCGATTGCCATGGTGGCGAAAATACCGCGCAGCAGCATATATTGGCCGCTGTTCATCTCAGTGAGCAGATATTTCGTGATGGAATCGCCTATGGTGAAAGTGCCCATGGCGAGAAGCATAAAAATACTTGCGCGGAAGTTAGCTGACTGCGGCACGATAGAGAATCCCGTTTAGGAATACATATCGCCCCAGCATAGCTTTCGCGAGTGTTATTTATACTTGAAATAAAAAGACTGTTATTGTTTTCTAGCCGCCTGTAAGACTCATGTGACGAGCGACAGCAGGGCGGTTGTGATCCCGGTCGATGATGAAATCGTGTCCCTTGGGCTTGCGTGAAATGGCTTCATCGATGGTTTCACTCAACAGCGCATCGCTTTCGCTGGCGCGCACCGCCTGCCGCAGGTCCGCATCGTCATTCTGACCCAGGCACATATAGAGCATGCCAGTGCAGGTGAGGCGTACACGATTGCAGCTTTCGCAGAAATTATGTGTTAGCGGCGTAATGAAACCAAGGCGGCCGCCGGTTTCCGCAATCGTGACATAGCGGGCAGGGCCGCCGGTACTATATAGGCTATCATGGAGCGTGAACTGTCGGGCGAGGTCGGCACGCACTTGCGAAAGCGGTAAATATTGATCCGTGCGGTCAAACTCGATTTCGCCCATTGGCATGGTTTCGATGAGTGTTAGGTCCATGTTGCGGCCATGGGCCCAGCGAATCATGTGGGCTATTTCGAGTTCGTTGAAGTTTTTCAACGCGACTGCATTGATCTTGACGCTGATACCAGCCTTCTGTGCGGCCTCTATCCCTTCCAAAACCCGAGATAGATCGCCCCAACGGGTGATCTCGCGAAATTTGCCGGGGTCAAGTGTATCCATGGACACGTTGATACGGCGTATGCCGCAATCAGCGAGTTCATCTGCAAACCGGACGAGCTGTGAGCCATTGGTGGTCAGCGTCAGTTCATCCAGAGTGCCGGATGCAAGGTGGCGGGAGAGGCTGCGGACGAGATGCATGATATTCTTGCGCACAAGCGGTTCGCCGCCCGTAAGGCGCAGTTTGCGTACGCCTCTATTGATAAACGCGCTGCAAATCCGATCGAGTTCCTCCAGTGTGAGCAGGTCTTTCTTGGGCAGAAAGGTCATATGCTCTGCCATGCAATAGGTGCAGCGGAAATCGCAGCGATCTGTCACCGAAACACGTAGATAGGTGATGGCGCGCCCGAACGGATCAATCATTTGTCCGACCGGAGAAACAAGGGGCTGTGTTTGAGAGTGTTGCATCCGATAAGCCATTGTTTCACATATTGCAGAGCGAAATCTGTACTTCTCTTCATGACATAGGTTTTCCAGGAGCCTTTGTCCAGTTTGCACAATAATCAAGCGGTTTTAAGGAGGGGCGGCATATCGACAGTCCCTTGCAAAAGCGGGATACTGGCGCAGCTTGTGAAAATGGAGAACTGTAATGAGCGATGTCTGGCCCACCGAGTTGCGCGTTTCCAGCGACCGGAAAATGCTGACAGTGGCTTTTGAGGATGGAGAACGGTTTGATCTGACTGCGGAGCTGCTGCGCGTGCTCTCGCCATCGGCGGAAGTGCAAGGTCATTCGCCCGAACAACGGGTAACGGTTGGCGGCAAGCGCGATGTCGAGATCATGAAGATGGAGCCAATTGGCAATTATGCCGTGCGCATCACCTTCGATGACATGCACGATACTGGATTGTTTTCATGGACTTATCTCCACAGGCTCGGCGTTGGGAAGGACACGCTTTGGCAGAATTATCTCGATGATCTTTCGCAAAAAGGGCTGACCCGCGATCCCAGAAGATAAAGGCGGCCTTTGCCGCCTTTCGCTATCTCAGCTTAAATTGAGTTCCTTGAAGAAGTCATTGCCCTTATCGTCGATAATGATGAAGGCAGGGAAATCTTCGACCTCGATGCGCCAGATCGCTTCCATGCCAAGCTCTGGATATTCCACGACCTCGACTTTTTTGATGCAGTCTTGTGCAAGGCGCGCTGCCGGTCCGCCGATGGAGCCGAGATAGAAGCCGCCATGCCGACCGCAGGCTTCACGCACCTGGCGCGAGCGATTGCCCTTTGCAAGCATGACCATTGAGCCGCCGAACGACTGAAACTGGTCGACGTAGGAGTCCATGCGACCTGCCGTCGTGGGTCCGAATGAACCGGAGGCGTAACCGGCGGGGGTCTTTGCTGGGCCCGCATAATAGATCGGGTGATTCTTGAAATAATCCGGCATGGGTTCGCCATTTTCGAGGCGCTCGCGAATTTTCGCATGTGCCAGATCGCGTGCTACGATAATTGAACCGGTAAGAGAAAGACGTGTCTTTACAGGGTGTTTCTCCAGTTCCTTAAGTATCTGCTCCATGGGCTGGTTAAGATCAATCTTGACCACATGCGATGACAGTTTCTCCTCGTCGATCTCGGGCATATACTTGGCCGGATTGACTTCGAGCTGTTCCAGAAAGATACCTTCCTTGGTGATCTTGCCCTTTGCTTGTCGGTCGGCGGAGCACGAAACCCCAAGGCCGATCGGCAGCGAAGCGCCATGGCGCGGTAGCCTGATGACGCGCACGTCATGGCAAAAATATTTGCCGCCAAACTGCGCACCGACCCCCAGAGACTGCGTCAGTTTATGAATTTCAGCTTCCATCTCCAGGTCACGGAAAGCATGGCCTGCCTCCGATCCCTGGGTGGGAAGGCTGTCGAGATAGCGAGTAGAAGCAAGCTTGACGGTCTTGAGATTCATCTCCGCCGAAGTGCCGCCGATAACGATGGCCAGATGATAGGGCGGGCACGCTGCCGTGCCGAGTGTCAGGATTTTCTCTTTGAGAAAACCCACCATCCGGTCATGCGTGAGAAGCGATGGCGTTCCCTGAAACAGGAATGTCTTGTTGGCTGAGCCGCCGCCCTTGGCGACAAACAGGAACTTATAGGCATCTTCGCCTTCCTGATAAATATCGATCTGAGCAGGCAGGTTGTTCTTGGTGTTTTTTTCCTCGAACATCGAAATCGGCGCAAGCTGCGAATAACGCAGGTTTTTTTTGTTGTAAGCGTCCAGAACGCCTGCGCCGAGCGCGTCCGCATCACCGCCTTCTGTCCAGACGCGGCGGCCCTTTTTACCCATGATGATCGCAGTACCCGTATCCTGGCACATCGGCAGAATACCGCCGGCGGCGATATTGGCGTTCTTCAGCAGATCATAAGCAACGAAGCGGTCATTATCGGTGGCTTCCGGATCTTTCATAATGTTTGCGAGTTGCTGTAAATGCCCTGGGCGCAACAAGTGATTGATATCGGCAAAGGCTGCTTCCGAAAGAACGCGTAGTCCCTGCGGATCGACATTGAGAATTTCCTGCCCTTTGAATGTATCGACCGACACATGATCGGAAGTCAGCTTACGATAAGGGGTATCGTCTTCACCCAGAGGGAAAAGATCGGCGGCGCTTGCTTCTGCCATCGTAGTACCTCGCTTGCTTGCCCGCAGCGTCGGCCAGAATCATTTCAAGTTCCAGGATGCGCTACGCGGTTCTTTTTAGGGCTTTTAGCGTGATGCAGAGCGGATGCCACTGCGGCACATTGTTCATCTCGATTGGCGGGGAATGCGATTGTGCTCTGCAAGTATACTTTCATAAAAACATGATAGAGTTGCCCGCAAAAATGCGCGGGAGAGCATCAGCGTTAAAAGTTTCTATACGAGATTCGTTAATCCTGCCTCTGGATTTTGAAGCGGATTCGCATGACAGCGATTGCATGGAATGGCGGTGGAAATGCAGTTCTCCAAACCTTTGTATCGGGATGTAAAGGATTGCCGCAAGCGCGGATCATATATCCGCAACGCCATGGTTTTTGCCTTTGCGGCATCGACGTTTTTTTCCGTCATGCCGGCGCAAGCCGCGAATTCCTTGCTGGAACTGTTTCAGCAGCGCCGTCAGCAACAGGCCGAATCCACTTCGACGCCCACGCGAGCTGCCCCGTCCGTTCCTGCGCAACGAGCTGTAAAACCGGCTTCCGCCCCGCAATCTGCCCCCAGAAACATACCGCCTGTGCAACAACGCGTCACCGTGAAAGGACCACAGGTTTACGATTACAAGCCCGATCCGCTGGTGAAGGTCGATTTCAGCGCGCTCGATATGCAGGTTACGGCAGCGGTCGATACGCTTCGTCTCGACCCATTTACTTCCGGTATGTCGCCGATTGGTGCACAGTACCGTGAAAAAACACACGGCGAAGCCGCATTTGATGCGGCAGCAGATTATCTGAAATTCATCAACGTTATGGCAGAAAAGCGGATTGCCGAAGCGCTGGTTGCTTTCTATTCGGAAAATCGCTCGTTTCTATGGACGGCGGATAATAAGGTCCTCGATAAGGCCAGCAATATCGCTGCTTTCTTTGCGCTCGCCGCCGAAGATGGGCTGAACCCGAACGAATATGCAGTTGCCATTCCCGCAAATCATTTCGATCCCGCCCGGATTGCCGAACGGCAGCAAAAGCTGGCCGACTTTGAAATCCGCCTGTCTGCGCGCGCTTTGCGTTACGCAATCGATGCGGGCGAGGGGCGAATCGTTGCCGACCGGCTAAGTGGTTTTCATGATCTACCGAGAGGCCGCGTGAATCCAAAGACTGTGCTTGAAAGGCTGGTTTCGGAAAGCAACCCTGTTGCTTACTTGAAAAGCTTTCAGCCCGATAATGCAGCTTATGCTGCGTTGAAGCGTGGACTGGCGGAAATCGGGGAGCCGAAGCGACAGCCTGTCCGTATTTTGCTGGATAGGGCGATACGCCCTGGTGATGAAAGCAGCGAGATCGGCAAGGTCATAGCGCTCATTAATCGGCATGCGCCCGCAACCTATCTGGAATTACACCGCGATGTGCTTGAGGCTCATGCGGATGCAAATTTCTATGATCCTGAACTCATATCGGCGATCAAGAGTTATCAGAGGCTTTCTGGCAATACGCCGGACGGTATTATAGGCAAGAACACTGTAGCTGCATTGCAAGGTGAGCAGGATTCAATCAAGCGGGATCGTATTCTTTATTCGATGGAACGGCTTCGCTGGTTGCCGCACGATTTCGGTTCGCGTTACGTAATGGTCAATCAGCCATCTTACCGGGCCGAGTATTTTGAAGGCGGACAGGAAAAACTGGCCATGAATGTGGTGATTGGCTCGCCGCGCCACCAGACATATTTCTTCTATGACAAGATACAGACTGTTGTTTTCAATCCGTCCTGGGGTGTGCCGCGTTCAATCATTCTCAATGAAATGCTGCCCAAGGTAATGCGCGATTCGAGCTATCTCGACCGCAACGGCTATGAAGTCTATGTACGGGGGAAAAAAGTCCCGGCCAGCGCGGTGAACTGGTATGCGGTTGCCGCAGGCAAGGCGCATGTCGGTATCCGCCAGAAGCCGAGTCTTGATAATGCTTTGGGTGAATTGAAGATCCTCTTCCCCAATGAGCATGATATTTACATGCATGACACACCCGCGAAGTCTTATTTCAACCGTGATATGCGCGCTTTGAGCCATGGCTGCATCCGTCTTGAACAACCACGCGATATGGCAGCCGCCGTATTGGGCAGGCCGGTCGAAGAGTTGAGCAAATATTTTGGCAAGAACGAACGCGGCCTGAAAGTGGCCGATCCTGTGCCAGTCTATATCGCCTATTTTACCGCTTGGCCGGATACAGAGGGTAATATCCGTTTCTTCAATGATGTCTATGATCGCGATTCGGGTTTGCGGAAGGCATCCGATAAAACGACCCAATCGCGCCTCTCGGCTCTCTGAACAAACATACAAAACTCTTAGGCTGCGCCGTGAAATTACGAACCAAGAAGTGGAACAACGGCTGCAATCCATGGAGGCTGCACTTGACTTTCTATATGCCGTCCTCGTATATCCCGCCCACCTTGAAA
Source organism: Falsochrobactrum tianjinense (assembly GCF_019100495.1). Lineage (GTDB taxonomy): Bacteria > Pseudomonadota > Alphaproteobacteria > Rhizobiales > Rhizobiaceae > Brucella > Brucella tianjinense. Next base: position 1,152,004 of record NZ_JAHRVA010000001.1, read on the forward strand.
TGAGCTTTCTGCATTCATGCGAGGTCCTCTGGCTCGGACGGGCGCGTAGCTCAGCGGGAGAGCACTCCCTTCACACGGGAGGGGTCACAGGTTCAATCCCTGTCGCGCCCACCATCAGCGCCGATGATAAACAAGCCGGTGATCGATCAGTATGGTTTGCTGCTGGCTCTTGTTCGCGGATTGATGATATATTGAGCGCCCGGATTTTTCATGGGTGATATCCAAATAAGCCATTGAAGCTGTAGCACACTTCGGCTAAAACGCGCCTTGATGGAGACATTATTGTCTTCAGTGCTGCACCCGTAGCTCAGCTGGATAGAGTGCTGCCCTCCGAAGGCAGAGGTCACAGGTTCGAATCCTGTCGGGTGCGCCATTTCAGTACAGAACCATGAACGCCGAACGCCGCCGTTTCTACGCTTGAAGCGGCGACCAGCGTTCGCAGCAATTCCGACTTCGATCCCATGATGCGAACCTCGTCGTCGGCGACCTCGACACGCTGCGCCAGCGCGCGCAGATGATCGCGGCGGTAGCCTCCACCGTCGAGGCGTATCCGCTCACGAGCCTTACGGGCGAACCCTTTGAGCATATCGGGGCTGATACCCTGATTACCTGAACTGTCGAGCGCAAGCTGCGTGCGTTCGGCGTCGGCGGCGGCTTGATCCCGCAATGCCTTGAGGCTCACCATGCGTTCCTTCGCCATGGCGTCGTCCTTATCCACCATACCGGCTTCGATGGCGTCAAAGAGACGGCCGAGCCGCTGGTCGGCTTCCGCGATTCGCCTTTGAAGCTCGGCAAGATGCTCTCGGCGGCGCTCGGTGCGCTCCTGCCGCCGGTCAATGACGCTGGCAAGGACTGTTTCCAGCCGCTTGGGCTGGAGCAGGCGATCCCCGATATAATCGGCGACCAGATGGTCCAGCTTGCCCATCGGGATCGTGCGGCCCTTGCAGCCGGTTTTGCCCTGCCGGGCCTTGGTCGAGCAGGTGTAGTAGCGATATGTCTGCCCTGCGCTGCCCCGGCCGGTGCGGAGCGTCATCGCGCCTCCGCACTTGGCGCAGAAGCAGATGCCGGTCAGGAGCGTGGGGCCGCTGGAGACGCGCGCGGGCGTCACCATGGGATTGCGGGATTTGAGCCGGGCTTGCACCGCGTCGAATATCTCGCGGTCAATCAGGGGTGGCACCATCATGATCGCCACCTCGCTCTCCGGCTTCTTCTCCCGATCCTTGTGCGAGCGCGTGTTGAACCTGTGCTCTCCGATATAGGTGGTGCGGGTCAGGATGGCGTGAATTTGCGCCAAGCCCCAGCGCCCGCCGTCGCGGGTGAAGAAACGGCGCTCGTTGAGATAGGTGGCGATAGCCTTGACGCCCATCGCGCCGGACGTGCCGTCACCTTCAAGGAACAGGCGATAGATCAGCCTCACGGTGTCGGCGTGCAACGGGTCGATCTCCAGTTTCTTCTTGATCTTCGATCCCCGCTGCTCGGCTGCGACGATGCGATAGCCGATGGGCGGCCGTGCGCCGTTCCAGAAGCCTTGCCGGGCATTCTCATTCATGGCGCGCAGGACGTGCTTGGCGTTTTCCTTGGACTGATACTCGTCGAACAGCGCCATGATCTGCCGCATCATCTGGTGCATGGGATCGTCGCCCATCTCCTGCGTGATAGACACGAGCTTGACGCCGTTCTTCGCCAGCTTCCTGACGTAGAACTCCATCTCGAAGTGATCGCGGAAGAAGCGCGAGAAGCTATGCACCACGACAATATCGAAGGGCGCGGGCTTCGACGTGCCCGCCTCGATCATGCGCTGGAACTCGGGGCGCTTGTCGTTGGTGGCGGTTGCGCCCGGTTCAACATAAGTCTCAACGAGCTGATAGCCGCGTTGCTCGCAATAGGCTTCACCCTGCCGCTTCTGGTCGGGAATGGAAATGTCATGCTCGGCTTGCCGGGCAGTCGAGACGCGCAAATAGAGGGCGGCGCGGGCGGTAGTGGTTGGGTTGTGAATGTTCATGGTCAGCCTCCCATAGCTTTCTTCGCCTTGGGGCGGTCGATCAGGGGCAGCGCCAGTTCCACCCGGTCATGCACCACCTTGGGCGCGAGCTTGCGTCCATGCCCCGGTTCAAGCCGCACAAGGCCGTAGCTCTCCATGGTTTTCAGCGTGCGTGACAGATTGGAGCCGGCCCGGCCGGTGATTTCCGCCAGTTCCTCCAGTGATGCCGGGGCCTTCTCGGCGATGATGCGCAGTAGTTCGCGGTTGCCGGCCGACAGCACCTTGGCGAAGGATTCGGTCGAGGTGAACCACACCTTCGGATCGCCGGGCGCGGGCTTTTCCTCGCCGCGCGCGATCCGCATGGTGCGCGCCTTCATTTCTTCATAGTCGGCAATCCCGACTTTCAATGTGGTCATAGGGCACCTCGCTCCTTCAACACCGCGTCCACCGCCTGCCAGAAGTCGGCCAGCAGAGTGGCCGCATCCTCGTAGGCGTAGGGCTTCACGGTCTGGAGGCGGTGCCGATGGTCCATCGGCTCGCCGCGTCTGGCCCGGCCGACCGGATGGGCGTTGTCGAAGCCGACCAGCCGTTCGCCCGAAGGCCCGTGAAGCGTGAGCGAGTAATCGAGACCGTGTGGCTTTTCCGGGGATGCCGGAATGTGGGTGACGACAAACTTCACCCAATAGCCGCCCTCGGGATCGACAAAGAGCATCTGTCCATCAAGGTCCAGAAGCGTGTCGAGGCCCGGATCACGATGCCCGCTCAAGTCTTTTTCCTATCAGTTTGTGATAGGAAATGCAAGCCATCATCCGGCTTTCTCGGGTTCAGAAGGTCATCGAACACATCGCCAAACCAACGCTCGAACACGTCGATCTCGGCCTCGGTGACGGGAATATCCTCTGGCCAGTCGTCGGTGACGCGCATGATCTGCCCATCCGGGCCGAGAAGCGGCGTGTTGCTGGCTCGCGCCCGACCATCCGGCGCGGGATCGTCGGCATAGTCGAAAAGATCGTCGGGAAGTGGCTCGGGGATGGACTGTCGCGGTCGCCCTTTGCGGGCGCGGCGGCGCTCTGCGCACATGGAATCCTCCTGGGTTGTGGCGGATTCCGGGGCGCTCAAGACCCCGGAATTAAGCGAACCATGGAGGGCAGTCGGCGGGCTGTAGCGTGCCGCATTTGTGCCTATGCGCTGGCGGCACCCCTGATGCTTGACGCAAAAGAGCCCCCTACCAGTCCTTCAGAATTGTGCGTAATTTTGCGCTGAAGACTTCACAGAAAGAGATGCAAGCCGATGCAATTGCACCGTGGCCGCTTGATTGATCATATTCAGCTTGTCGTGCGCGACCTGCAAGCGAGCGAGAGCTTCTATACGGCGGTGATGTCCGTGCTGGGGATACCGGTTCTCATCACGGATAATGGCTACTTCATAGCCGATGAGCTTACCGTATCTTCCGCTGACAGTCCGACCGCTTCGGGCGAGTTGACGGGGCGGCACCATCTGGCATTTCAGGCGAAGGATCGCGAAACGGTTGATGCTTTCTACAGCGCGGCGTTGGCGCATGGTGGGCGCGACAATGGAGCACCCGGTATCCGGTCCTATCATCCGGGCTATTATGCCGCCTTCGTGTTGGACCCCGATGGCAACAACATCGAAGCTGTCTACCAAGGCGAGGCAAAGCGCAACGCTTCGTCAGTCACCATCGAGTTTTAGGGCAAGTTAGCAGCAGTTCGCTATGACCGCTTTGTCCGCAAAGCTGTCACTCAATTCGGGGGTGAGGCATCGCTCGCCGCGCCTTTGCGAAGCCGCGATCCGTGGCGATGAACCGCTCCAGCATGGGCACGATCAGCCTGACGGGATCGGCGGCGGGCTGGCCGCTCTCGCGGGCCAGCACCTCGGCATAGGCGACCAGATCGCAGTGAAGCGGCGCGGGCAGCTCCACAGTGACCTTCACGGGCTTGTCGTCGGGCAGAGGGCCGAGTTTAAGCTTGGTCATGGTCAACCTCCTGTCGGCTCGAACACGAGGTCGCGGGTGACGATGATCCTGACCGGGAAGCCCGGCCGGACGGTGAGCGTCGGCGCGACCTGCAACTGGCGCTGGACGATCTGCTGGCCCGCCTGATTGACGGTATCCTGCGCCCCGTCGCGGATGGCCCGGATAAGCCGGTCCTCGTCGCTGGTGGCCAGCTCCGTGCCGACCGCGAGCAGCGTGGACAGCCCTGCGGCCTTCATCAGATCCCACCAATGATAATCGACGCCATCCTCAAGGCCGGCGTAACCGCTGGCGTCCGCGCCCGGTAGGCGCTCAAGGACGATGGAACGGCCGCCCGGCAGGATCAGGCGATTCCACACCAAGAGCACCCTGCGCTGGCCGAAGGTCACGCCGTCATCGTATTGGCCGATGATGCGGGTGCCCTGCGGGATCAACAACAGCGAGCCGGTCGGGCTGTCATAGACGTTCTCCGTGACCTGCGCGGTGATCTGGCCCGGCAGGTCGGAACGGATGCCGGTAATGAGCGCGGCCGGGATCACGGCCCCGGCCTGAAGGATGTAGGGCGAGGCCGGCGGCGTGACGCGATCCGGCGCGACTGTCTGCCGGTCCACGGGTCCATTGAGGAACGCCGTGTGCCGGTCCTGCGTCGCGGGCTGTCCGCCGAGGCCAAGACCGGCAAGCCCTGGCATGGCCGTCCCTTCCGACGCTGCCGTGCGCGGGCCGGACTGGAAGAACACATTGCTCAAGCGCGCGGCTTCTTCCTCGGCGCGACGGCGTTCCTCTGCGGGATCGACGGCGGGCGTCGCCATGACGGGCGGCGTGACCGGCTGCCCCCTGTTCTGCGCGTCGAGGATCGGGCGGCCGAGATCGCCCGGCAGCGCGGGGCCGAGCACTGGCCCGGTATAGTCGCGCGGCAAACCGGCAAGGCCGTCCGCCGTGGATCGGTTCTCGGTCGAATAGAGTTCTTCGCCGCCCGGTCCTCGATCGCGGGTCTGGAGCGCGTAGATCAGCGCGCCGCCTATGCCGAGAAGCGCGACGGCTCCGACGCCTGCCAGCATCTTGCGGGACAGGCGTGTGACGCGGGGCGGCTCGGCGCGCAAGCGCATGGGGGCGGCAGTATCGGCGATGGTGTTGTCGGTCATGAGGGGGAGCCTCCGGTCACGCTGGCGGGTTGCGCGCCTGCGGCCTGCGTGGGGTTGGTGCGGACGATCCTGACGACCTGCTGGCGGTTGCCGCTGCCAAGGCGCAACTCGGCCGCACCGAACAGCCTGTCTACGATCAGGATGTTCTGATGGATTCGGCTGTTGACGATCTGCGGTTCGCCGTTGGAGCCGAGCACGAAGATCGGCGGCATCTCGCCCTGCACGATCCCGGCCGGGAAGACGACATAGACGCGGCGTCCGTCGTCGAAGACGGAAACCGGCCGCCATGGCGGGCTGTTGCCCTGCACCTGCAAGCCATAGCGGTAGTTCCGCGCAGCCTCGGCCGGGATGACGGGCGCGGCCGGAACGGTCTGGCGCTGGCCTGCTGGTGGCGCGGGATAGGCCCATGCCACGGCGGGCATGTAGAGCGATTCCCGCGCGCGCAGCTCAATCAGGTAGGTGCGCCGGTCTGTGGTGACGACAAGGTTGGTGGAAATGTCCGCGCGGGCCGGCTTCACAAGGATATGGACGCGGCGGTTCGCACCGCTGCCGCTCTCGGTGTCGCCGATGATCCAGCGGGCCGTGTCGCCGGCCGCGATCGGCCCTCCACCTGTCAGGCTCTCGCCCGGCTCCAGCGCAATGGTCGTGATCTGCCCGACTGCGGCATAGACCTGATAGAGCGCGCCTTCCGACCACGGATAAATCTGGATCGCGTTGTAGTAACCTTCCCGGCGCGGTTCGACGCGGGCGGCGGCGTTGGCGTTCTCGACACGGCCGGTCGGCGTGCCGGCAGCCGTGCCGCCGCGCGCTACTGTCCATGTCGGGGGCACATGCAGCGGCCGGGGCGTGTTGTCGGCCGCCGCCTGTACGGTCGGCAGCGGCGGAACGCTGGCGTCGTAGCCGAACTGCGGCGTCCGGTTGGTGGCGCAGCCTGCGAGCATGGTGGCCGAAAGCAGCACGGCCGCGATTGCCGGGGTGCGGGTGATCGTCCTCATTGGCTCATCTCCCGCGACCATGAAATTGCATTGACGTAGATTCCCAGCGGATTGGCGCGCAGGCGCTCGGCGTCGCGTGGCGTCTGGATCACGATGGTCAGGATCGCGGTCCATCGCTCGGTCGTGGAAAGCTGGCCGTTCTCGAAATGGCGTTCGGTCCACGCCACGCGGAAGCTGTCGGGCGACGCCCGGATGACGCTCGAGACCTCGACGGCGACCTGCTGACGGCCGACCTTGGTGAAGGGATCGTTGGCGCGGGCATAATCGTTCAATGCCGCCGCGCCGCGATCCGTGGTCCACTCATAGGAGCGAAGCCAGTTCTGGCGGACAATGATCGCGTCGGCCGGGATCGCGCGGACCTGCTCGATGAAGCGGCCGAGATGGAAAGCAATCTGTGGGTCAGTCGGGCGATAGTCGGCGGCGGCCGGCGCGACGGTCTGCGCCTGTCCGAGATCATCGACCTGCACCACCCATGGCACCACGGTCCCTCGTGCCGACTGCCAGACCAGCGCCGAGGCGAAGCCTGCGGAAAGAATCAAGGAGCCGAAGGCCATGAGCCGCCAGTTCCTCGCCTGCACGCGGGCCGAGCCGATGCGCTCGTCCCATGCCTGCGCGGCCTTCTGATAGGGCGTCTCGGGTTCCGGCGACTTGCCGTAGTGGGTCGATGGTCGTTTGAAGATGCTCATGAGCGGTCACTTTCGGAAAGGTTGATGGAGGAACCGCCGCCGTGGCTGTCGCCGGAGCGCACCGCATGGGCGGCCATGGTGGTGCCGTGGTTCATGGCCTGCGAGCGCCGCATCCGCTGCGCCCAGGCCGGGGGGCTTCCGGCCGCGCCGGATGGCGCGGCGGCGGGGTCGGCGCTTGCGCCGCCGACCGTTCCCATGGTGGAACTGCCGCCCGTCACGCCAAATCCGGCCTTCGCGCCAGCGGAGAAGCTGGATTTGACGGATTCGCTGGCGCGCGCGGCGGCGCGTTTGAGGGGCGAGATAGCCGCCGACCCTGCGGCCCGCGCCACACCGCCGAGGCCGGCCGCACCGGATTGGCCAAGCGAGCCGACGCTATAGGCGGCGGTCGCCGCGCCCGCGGTGGCCGCACCGCCGCGGACGGCCGCGGCCCCGCCGGACAGGGCGGCAACACCACCCTTGGCGGCAAGCATGGCCCCGCCGCCAGCGGCGACGGTTGCACCTGCGACCGCAAGCCCGGTTCCCACGGCCGCGCCCGCGCCGAGCTGCGGGCCGCCAGAGACGATGCCGTTGGCGATGCCGGGACCGAAGATGCCGAGGCCGAGCAGCGACAGGGCTGCCAGCACAATCGCCATGGCGTCGTCGATACTCGGGGTCTGGCCGCCGAAGCCGGCCGTGAACTGCGAAAACAAGGTCGAGCCGATGCCGATGATGACGGCGAGCACCAAGACCTTGATGCCGGAGGACACCACGTTGCCCAAGACCTTCTCGGCCATGAACGCGGTCTTGCCGAACAGGCCGAAGGGAATGAGGACGAAGCCGGCGAGCGTGGTCAGCTTGAACTCGATCAGGGTCACGAAAAGCTGGATGGCGAGGATGAAGAAGGCCAGCACCACCAGCGCCCATGCGAACAGCAGGCACGCGATCTGGATGAAGTTCTCGAAGAAGGCGATCCAGCCCATCAGGTCGGAAATGGAATCAAGCAGCGGACGGCCGGCGTCGAGGCCGGTCTGTGCCACGCGGCCCGGTCGCATCAGGTCGGCGATGGAAAAGCTGGTCCCCGACGCCATGAGGCCGAGGCCGGCAAAGCTTTCGAAGACGATCCGCGCGAGGTTGTTCCAATTGCTGATGATGTAGGCGAAGACGCCGACGAACAGCGTCTTCTTGACCAGCCGCGCGATAATGTCGTCATCCGCGCCCCATGCCCAAAACAGTGCAGCGAGCGTCACGTCGATAACGATCAGGGTGGTGGCGATGAACGCCACCTCGCCGCCGAGCAGGCCGAACCCGCTGTCGATGTAGGAGGTGAAGACCCCAAGGAAATTGTCGATGACGCCCGTGTTGCCCATGGTCAGCGCGCCTCGCTGCGATCACGGCCGAGGAAGCGGTCGCGGGATTCGGCCCATGCGGCGAGGCAGTCGGCGTCACTCGCCGCCGCCTCGCCGAGCTGCTGGCAACGGCGCAGGGTTTCGCGCAGGGGATCGGCCGGGGGCTGGAGGGCCGGCGCGGCGGGCGGCGCGGAAGGCTCGTCCTTCCGTGCCATGTCGATTGCGGTCGCCGTGACGGCGATAGCGATGAACACAACGGCCGCAAGCCGTGCCAGCATCTTGCCTTCCATGGCGAGCCTCCCGGTCAGTTGTTGCCGTTGTTGAACATCTGCGCGTTGCCGGGCTGGTATCCGCTGCCCGGCGTCAGAAACCGCTCGCGCTGGATGCGGCCCTGTTCGGCGGCCGTGGCGCGTTCTGCCTCGGTCAGTGCGTCGGCACGACCGCTTGCCGAGATGACCGCGATCAGGTCGGAAAGCTGCTGCGACTGGAGCGCCAACAGTTGATTGCCGGCCTGCGTCGCCTGCAATGCTCCGGTCGCGCCCTGACTCTGGCCGACCAGCGCGGCCATCTCGGCGCGGTTGCTGTCGATATTGCCGACCGCGCCCGCCTGAACGCGCATCGCGTCCTGCAAGCCGCCGACCGTGTTCTCCCACCGGCCGCGCGCATCGGCGACGAGCTGCGCGTCGGTCGCTGAAAGCGAGACATTGCCGTATTGGCTCTGGAACGCTTGATCGATCTGCCCGACTTCGAACGCGATGTTCTGCGCTTGGCCGAGAAGCTGCTGCGTGCGCTGAACGCTCTGCTGGAGCTGCTGGAGCGAGCTATGCGGTAGGCTCGCCAGATTGCGGGCCTGATTGATGAGAATCGTCGCCTCGTTCTGGAGGCTCTGAATCTGATTGTTGATCTGCTCCAGCGTGCGCGCGGCCGTAAGCACGTTCTCGGCATAGTTGGAGGGATCGAAGACGATCCGGCCGAAGCCGAATTGCGCATGGGCCGGGCTTGCGAATATGGGCGAAAGTGCGACGGGCACGGCGAGCGCCAGCGCGAGGGCGGAGGCCCCGACGATCTTGGAATAGGTCATGGAAGTATCTCCTGTGTGGGGTGGATATCGGGCCGGGCCGGCAGGGCGGATTCCGGCCGGTCGGCAAGATTGGTGAGGTTCGGGATCAGGTCGGCAGCCCAATTGACGCCGCGCTCGCGCAGCCATGCGGCGAGGAAGCCATCGCGGCCGTGTTCGGCGACGATCTGTGCAATGAGCGTCTGGTCGGATTTGGCCGATGCGGCGCAGAGCGCTAGGCCGACTTCAGACAGGCCCAGCTCGAACAGGCGATTGCCGCGCCGCGACTGGCAGTAATAGTCGCGCTTGGGCGTGGCCCGTGCGAGGATTTCGATCTGGCGGTCATTGAGGCCGAAGCGGCGATAGATGGCCGTGATCTGCGGCTCGATGGCCCGCTCGTTCGGCAGCAAGAGCCGCGTCGGGCAGCTCTCGATGATCGCGGGCGCGATGTTGCTGCCGTCAATGTCGGACAGGCTTTGCGTGGCGAAGATGACGCTGGCGTTTTTCTTGCGCAGCGTTTTCAGCCATTCGCGGAGCTGGCCGGCGAACCCTTCGTCGTCCAGCGCAAGCCAACCCTCGTCGATGATGAGCAGCGTGGGGCGGCCGTCGAGCCGGTCGCTGATACGATGGAACAGATAGGCGAGCACGGCCGGGGCCGCGCCGGTCCCGACAAGGCCCTCGATCTCGAACGCCTGAACATCGGCCGAGCCGAGGTGTTCCGCCTCGGCGTCGAGCAGCCGGCCATAGGCACCGCCGACGCAGAATGGCCGGAGCGCCTGTTTCAGATCATTGGATTGCAGCAGGACGCTGAGGCCCGTGATGGTGCGTTCCTCGACCGGCGCGGAGGCGAGCGAAGTCAACGCCGGCCAAAGATATTCCTTGACCTCTGGCGTGATGGCGATGCCTTCGCGCATGAGGATGGCCGCAATCCAGTCCGCCGCCCATGCGCGTTCATAGGTGTCGTGGATGCGGGCAAGCGGCTGGAGCGAAACGGACGCCTCGTCCCCTTCTGTCAGCCCGCCGCCAAGGTCGTGCCAGTCGCCGCCCATGGCGAGCGACGCGGCGCGGATGCTGCCGCCGAAGTCGAAGGCGAAAACCTGCGATCCCGCATAGCGCCGGAACTGCAAGGCCATGAAGGCAAGCAACACGCTCTTGCCCGCGCCGGTCGGGCCGACGACAAGGGTGTGGCCTACGTCGCCGACATGGAGACTTAGCCGGAACGGGGTTGAGCCTTCGGTCTTTCCAAAGAGCAAAGGGGGCGCACCGAAATGCTCGTCCCGTTCCGGCCCCGCCCACACCGCTGAAAGCGGGATCATGTGGGCGAGATTCAAGGTGCTGATAGGCGGCTGGCGGACATTCGCGTAGGCGTGGCCGGGCAGGCTGCCGAGCCATGCGTCAACCGCGTTGACGCTCTCGGGCATGGCGGTGAAGTCGCGGCCCTGAACGATCTTCTCGGCCAGGCGCAGCTTCTCGTCGGCAAGGCGCGGGTCGGCATCCCAAACGGTGACGGTCGCCGTGACGTATGCCATGCCCGCGAAGTCCGCCCCAAGCTCCTGCAACGCCATGTCAGCGTCGAGCGCCTTGTTCGCGGCATCGGTGTCCACAAGGGCGGACGCCTCGTTGGTCATCACCTCTTTCAGAATCGCGGCGATGCTCTTGCGCTTGGCGAACCATTGGCGACGGATGCGGGTCAGCAGCCGGGTCGCATCGGTCTTGTCGAGCAGGATCGCGCGGGTGCTCCACCTGTAGGGGAACGGCAGCCGGTTCATTTCGTCGAGCAGGCCCGGCGTCGTCGCGGTCGGGAATCCCACGATGGTCAGCACGCGCAGATGCGCGTCGCCAAGGCGCGGTTCCAGCCCGCCGGTCAAGGGCTGGTCGGCCAGCAGCGCATCGAGGTGCATCGGCACCTCCGGCACGCGCACGCGATGCCGGTTGGTCGAGATGGTGGAATGGAGATAGGTCAGCGTCGCGCCGTCATCCATCCAACGGCACTCGGGCATGAAGCCGTCGAGCAAGGCCAGCACGCGGTCGGTGCGGTCGATGAAGCCGCGCAGCAGCTCCCACGGGTCCACGCCCGTTTTCTCGCGGCCCTCGTAGAGCCATGCCTCAGTGCGCGCGGCTTCCTCGGCCGGGGGCAGCCAGAGGAAGGTCAGGAAATAGCCCGACACGAAATGCGTGCCTGCTTCCTCGAAACCGGCCTTGCGCTCGGCATCGACCAGCGCCGATGCGGCATCGGGAAACGTGCTGCCGGGATAGGTCGCGGCCTCGCTGCGCTGCGCCTCGACGAAGATGCTCCAGCCGGAGCCGAGACGGCGCACGGCACTGTTGATGCGGCCGGCGACGGCGACCAGTTCGGCCGCGACGGCGGAATCCAGATCGGGACCGCGAAACTTCGCCGTCCTCTGAAAACTGCCGTCCTTGTTCAAGACGACGCCGGAGCCGAGCAATGCGGCCCATGGCAAATAGTCGGCGAGCCGGGCGGCGGTGCGGCGATATTCGGAAAGGTTCATCATGGCCGCGCCCTCACACCGCCAGATGGCCGGGGACGCGCAGATGCCTACGCCCGACCTCGACGAATTGGGGATCGCGCTTCGCCGCCCATACGGCTGCGAAATGGCCGATTGCCCAAATGGCGATGCCGACCAGCCAGAGGCGCAGGCCGAGGCCCACGGCTCCGGCCAGCGTTCCGTTCATGATGGCGATGGAGCGCGGTGCGCCGCCGAGCAGGAGATGCTCGGTCAGCGCCCGGTGGACCGGGACCGTGAAGCCCGGCACCGCGTCGAGCTGTTCGAGGCCGCCCGCCATCAAACGAGCGCCCCGCCGCCGAACGAGAAGAAAGACAGGAAGAAGCTCGATGCGGCGAACGCGATGGACAGGCCGAAAACGATCTGGATCAGGCGACGGAAGCCGCCGCTGGTATCGCCGAACGCGAGGGTCAGGCCCGTCACGATGATGATGATGACGGCGATGATCTTGGCGACCGGCCCCTCGATGGACTGGAGGATTTGCTGCAAGGGCTGTTCCCATGGCATCGACGAACCGGACGCATGGGCGGCCGGGGCGAGCATGAGGCTGATGGCAAGGGCAGATGCGGCGGTCGTGGCGAAGCGATAGCCGCGCGTAAGGGTGCGGATCATGAAGATTCTCCTGTGCTGGTGGGGATTGCCGAAGGGATGGGATGCGAGATGCGGTAGTCGCCGTCCGGCCCCAGCCCCTCGACGCGGGCAAGCTCGGCCAGCCGGCGCGCGGAACCGCGCCCGGAAAGGACGGCAACGAGGTCGATGGTCTCCGCGATCAGCGCGCGCGGGACGGTGACGACAGCCTCCTGGATGAGCTGTTCGAGCCGGCGCAGCGCGCCGATGCCGGAGCCGGCATGGATGGTGCCAATGCCGCCCGGATGGCCGGTGCCCCATGCCTTGAGCAGGTCGAGGGCTTCGGAACCTCGCACCTCGCCGATGGGAATCCTGTCGGGGCGCAGGCGCAGCGAGGAACGGACCAAATCGGAGAGCGTCGCCACGCCGTCTTTCGTCCGCATGGCGACAAGGTTGGGCGCGGCGCATTGCAGCTCGCGCGTATCCTCGATGATGACGACGCGATCCGCCGTCTTCGCCACCTCGGCGAGCAGCGCGTTGGTCAGCGTGGTCTTGCCCGTGCTGGTGCCGCCAGCCACGAGGATGTTGGCGCGGGAGGAAACGGCCGCGCGTAGCGTCGCGGCCTGATCGGCGGACATGATGCCGGCGGCCACGTAATCGTCGAGCGTGAACACCGCGACGGCCGGCTTACGGATGGCAAAAGTCGGGGCGGCGACCACGGGCGGCAGCAGGCCCTCGAATCTTTCGCCCGACTCCGGCAGCTCGGCCGAGACGCGGGGGCTGCGGGCATGAACCTCCGCACCGACATGATGCGCGACCAGCCGAACGATGCGTTCGCCATCGGCGGCAGACAGCCGCTCGCCCGTATCGGAAAGCCCTTCGGACAGGCGGTCGATCCACAACCGCCCGTCCGGGTTCAACATCACCTCGACCAAGGCCGGGTCTTCGAGCAGCCGGGCGATTGCGGGGCCGAGCGCGGTGCGCAACATGCGTGCGCCGCGTGCAATCGCCTCCGGTTTATGGTGGTTGGTGGTCATGTCGGCCCCACTTCTTCATGGGGCGCGACAGGCGATCCCCGGATCGGGGTCGATTAAGAAAGCCCGGAATTGGGCTGGTTCAACAAGTATCTAGCTGCGTGCGGTGATCGGCGGCGAACGGCGGTAAATAGGATGGGTCCGAATACTCATTCTTGATCGCCGTTGCTCTCGGACCCGTCCTGCAACGGATCGTCGGGAAGTGAGTCGAGGTCACGCGACAGCTCCTTGAGGAACCTGTCGCCCGTCGCCAGACGCCGGCCGAGGTTCTGCATGAAGCCCTCGAACCGTTCCGCGCCTTTCGCGCGGGCAGCGGATTGCGCAGCTCCTGAAAGCGGCGGCGTGATGGTCATCCAGAAATGGATGAACTGCGCGACCGTCTCGCCGAGGACGGCGAGATTTAGGTCGAGCGTGTCGATCTGGCGGCCGAGCTTGTCCAAGCGGCGCGACATGGCGGCTTCGAGCTGGTCGTCGGCATCGCCGGACAGGTAGGACATGACCGCCGCCTCCACGATGGCGGATTTCGAGACATTGCGGCGCAGCGCCACCGAGCGGCGCAACGCCATCGCCTCGATCTGCGGAATAAGCGCGGGGTCGAAATAGATATTCAGGCGAGTTCTGGTTGCCATGGGCGTATCCTCAAAGGTCGATTCCGTCATCGGGGTTCAGCGCCACCTGCCGCGCGACCATCCTCATGCGCTGGCGCATGGCGCGGGCCTTGGCCGCGTCAACGTCCGGCTCGTCGTCCAGAAACTCGAACTCCTGTTCGGGCGACGGCGGCGGCGCGATCACTTCCTCATGTTCGGGCAATTCCGGCTCGCGGCGGATGCCGGCATTGGCCGGATCGCCTTCGGCCGCGCGTTCGGGGTCTGTCGCGGAACGGCTTTCCGCCGCGACCACGCGGCCGGACCAGTCATCGGTCGATGGGCCGGGCGCCAACGGAGCGGCGACCAGATCGGGCGGGGTCAGGATGCGTTCCTGCAACCGCGCGTCCTCGAAATAACGGGCCTTGGTGGCGCGGATCGGCGGGGTTCCCGCGACCATCACGATTTCGTCCGTGGGCGGAAGCTGCATGATCTCGCCGGGCGTAAGCAGCGGCCGGGCCGTCTCCTGCCGCGACACCATGAGATGCCCGAGCCACGGGGCCAATCTGTGCCCGGCGTAGTTTGTGGAATCGCGCAACTCGGTCGCGGTGCCGAGTGCGTCGCTCACCCGCTTGGCCGTCCTTTCGTCGTTCGTGGCGAAGCTGACGCGGACGTGGCAATTGTCGAGGATCGCGTTGTTTGGCCCATAGGCGCGCTCGATCTGGTTGAGGCTCTGCGCAATCAGCAAGCCTTTGATTCCATACCCCGCCATGAAGGCGAGCGCCGATTCAAAGAAGTCGAGCCGGCCGAGCGCCGGAAACTCGTCCAGCATCAACAGCAGGCGATGGCGCTTGCCGGAGGTGGTCAATTCCTCGGTCAAGCGCCTGCCGATCTGGTTGAGGATCAGGCGGATGAGCGGCTTGGTGCGGTTGATGTCGGATGGCGGCACGACCAGATAGAGCGTGACGGGCTGGCGGCTGCCGACCAGATCGGCAATGCGCCAGTCGCATCGTGCCGTCACCCGCGCCACCACGGGATCGCGGTAGAGTCCGAGAAAGGACATGGCTGTGGAAAGGACGCCGCTGCGCTCGTTCTCGCTCTTGTTCAGCAGCTCGCGGGCTGACGACGCGATGACGGGATGAACGCCAGCCTCGCCGAGATGCGGCATGTCCATCATGGCGCGCAAGGTCGCCTCGACCGGGCGGCGCGGATCGGACAGGAAATTGGCGACGCCTGCCAGCGTCTTGTCCTTCTCCGCATAGAGAACATGCAGGATCGCGCCGACAAGCAGGCTATGGCTGGTCTTTTCCCAATGGTTGCGCTTGTCGAGGCTGCCTTCGGGATCGACCAGAATATCCGCGATGTTCTGCACGTCGCGGACTTCCCATTCGCCCTGCCGCACCTCCAGCAACGGGTTGTAGGCGGACGATCTGGCATTGGTCGGATCGAATAACAGGACGCGGCCGTGCTTGGCGCGGAAGCCGGCTGTGAGCGTCCAGTTCTCGCCTTTTATGTCGTGGACGATGGCGGATGCGGGCCATGTCAGCAGCGTCGGCACCACCAGCCCGACACCCTTGCCGCTGCGCGTCGGGGCGAAGCATAGGACATGCTCGGGACCGTCATGGCGTAGATAGTCCCGGTCGTATCGGCCGAGCAGGACGCCATCGGGGCCGAGCAATCCGGCCGCGCGGATTTCCCTGTCCTCGGCCCATCGCGCCGATCCGTAGGTCGCGACGTTGCGCGCCTCTCGTGCCCGGATGATCGACATGAAGATGGCGGCGGCGATGGCGAGGAAACCGCCCGATACCGCGATGATGCCGCCCTCGACGAAGATCGCGGGCGCATAGGCGTCGAACGAAAACCACCACCAGAAGAAGGCGGGCGGATAATGGATCGGCAGGCCCGCCAGCTCGAACCACGGTGCTCCAAGCTGCGGCTGGAAGCCGAGGCGGAACGCCGTCCATTGCGTCGCTGCCCACACCATCACCAGAACGATGGTGAAGACTACGGCGATTTGACCCCAAAGGATTCGGCCTCCGCGCAATGCAGGCTCCAGTCGGCAAAAGAGACGGAGCCGATCAGAGAGTAGGCAAAATCGGGACAGGCAACAGGAAAGCGGTTGCCGGAGGGCTGCCGGATACTATCGGCGGTAAATAGGACGGATTCCCTTCACGCTATCCGGTCGAGTGGTCTCTGCCGCGCAACTGGCCGGGCGAATCGCCCCAACGGTTCATTCGGTCTGCAAGGTTGAGCAGGTTGCGAAGCGCGGCGCTGCGATTGAACGGCGACCAGACGGCGGTAAAGGCAACCGGCTCTGGTTCATCCGCAAAAGGTAGGAAGACGATTCCGGTCGTCGGCAGCAGCGCCGTGGCCGCGCCGACGATGGTGATGCCGAAGCCCTGTCCTACCATGGTCAGCATTGTTCCACGCTCCACATCGAAGCGCAGGATCGACGGCGCGGGCCAGCGTCCGGCATGGCGCAGCACGATATGGTCGTGGACTTGCGGGCCAGTGCCGCCATAGCGGACAAGGAAGGTCTCGCCAGCCAGATCGGTCCATGTGATTGCCGACTGCCCGGCAAGGCGATGTTGTTCCGGCAGCACCGCCACCAGCGGCTCGGTCCAGATCGGGCGAGTATGGCAGTCGGGCAGATCGGGCGTGCCGGCGACAAACGCCACGTCCAGCCGGTCGGCGCGAAGCTGCATGACCGCATCGCGGGCCGTGCCTTCGGTCATCTCGACCTCGATGCCGGGATGGTCTTCCCGGTATTGCGCGATCAGATCGGCAAGGAAGCTGCCGGGGATCAGGGCATGGATGCCGATGCGCAGGCGTCCCCATTTCCCTGCCGCCGTCATGCTCGCGGTCTTCACCGCATGGTCGAGCTGATCGACGCCGGCAGCTATCCGCTCGACGAAGTGGCGTCCGGCCTCGGTCAGTCGCACGCCCCGAGCATGACGCTCGAACAGGAGGACGCCAAGGTCTTCCTCCAGCGCCTTCACGCGGGCGCTGACGCTGGATTGCGCCACGCCGAGCGCGCTGGCGGCGTGGCGGAAGTTTAGATATTCGGCGACGGCGAGCGTTTGGATCAGCGATGCGAGGGGAATGCGCGATCCTAGCGGACTCGGCACCCCCCACTGATGGTCGTTCATTGATACGTTATGTCGCCGCCGCATCTTCTCGCCACCTCATGAGGCGGCGAAGGAACGGATTATCCAGCTCAACCCGCGAGAATAGCTTTCATCCCAGTCGTCGGGTTCACCTTCGACCCGTGATGAGAGGGACGGATACTTGGCTGCATTTTCCCGAAGAAAAGAGGCAACACGGGCGCGGGTTGCTGATTCATTACCCGCTTGCCACGCTACTTGTGTGGCGACCGATCCGAGCATGAAGTTGGATAACGTATATCCGGCATGAATAACTTCGATTTCCGGCAAGCCCGTCCCCATGAGGGTCGCGCGCAGATGTTCGGATCGAGCCAACGCATTAGGGCCGAGCAACGGCCGAAATCCCACCAGACTGGTTGACCAAGGATGCCTTAGAAGTGTCTGCCGCCAGTCGGTTAGAAAGCGGACCAGTTCTTTGTCCCATTCCAACGCCACCGTCGGAAGCGAAATCTCCCCAAGAACACTGTCCAGCGCGAGTTCAAGCACGTCGTCGCGTGTCTCTACATACCAGTAGAGCGATGTAGCGCCCGCGTTCAATCGCGCCGCCAGCTTGCGGATGGTCAGTCCATTTTGGCCCTCGGAGTCGAGAATCTCGACGGCTGCTTGGACGATGCGCTCTCGTGTCAGTGCTGGAACGTCGCGCGAACGCTTGGGGGGTTTTAGCCAGATCGTCGGCGAGCCAAGGTCCGTTTTCGATGATCCGGCTTTCGCCATTGCCCCCTCCGACAGCCTTGACAGTCAAACACATCGTAGTGCATCACTCTATCAATCGAACACCGTTCGAGTCAACGGATCGCCGATCCTTTACGACTGGCACTAGCCGCAGCGAAAGCCAGCGATGGGTTGCGCCGAGGCTGAATTAATCCAACCAACAACGGAGGCAAGAATGGGCAATCCGAAGGGCGCTTTGGACTTATCGGCAGATCGAGATTTTCTCTCGGTTTTGCCGATCTCGGATGGCCTGGTGACGATCAGAGCCATGTCAGATGCAGACGCGGAAGCTTACGCTGCCGGGACAAACGATGCTCTGGTCAAGCATTTCGCTCACTTGCCGTTGGAAGAATATACGCCGCAAATTGTTCGTGACATGATCCAAGGGGCGATTGCGGACGGTCTGCGCGATGGAACCTTGGCCGTCCTGACAATTTCCGATGCAGGTTCGGATTCATTCCTCGGCAGTTTGGTGTTCTTTGACGTCAAGCCAGATGATGCGGAAATTGGCTATTGGGTAGGACCTGAGCATCGTGGCCGAAGGGTGTCAGGCCACGCGCTTACGCTGGCCAAGGACATGGCCCGCAAGCTGCGCCTGAAAAATCTCCGCGCGAGAACGGTTCAGGAAAACCCTGCGTCTGAGAGGGTGCTTCTCCGCGCCGGGTTTAAACAGGTGGGCGAAGCTCGGCCGGAGATTGTTCCTTCCGGCAAGACCGAAATGAGCGTGAACTATCTCGCCGAACTGTGAGCAGGATGCGGCATCAAGCTGCCTCTCCGACTGCCTGAGACGCCAAACTATCTCGTATCCAGAGATAGTGTTTTCACTCGCGCCGAGGCTGGATTGCGCCACGCCGAGCGCGTTGGCGGCGTGGCGGAAACTCGTGTCTGGATTAGGGAGGCCATGGGAATGCGCGACCCGAGCGAGGTCGGTATCCCCATTGGCGCTTAATCTGCGTGGCTGAACGTCGTCGCCGCACGAGTCAGTTCCTGACGTTTCTAACTACGGCCGATCTCGAACGACGTAGAAGCTGCGCGGTAGTTTTCAGAAATTGTGCAAGTTGTTGCTGCGCCACGACTATCCCTTAGCTTGCTAACTCATCGCAAGCCTTCTGCAATTCATTGATTAACCGCCCAGCATGAAAGCCATCACAAACAGCGTGGTGCACTTGTACGGCCAGCGGGACGAAAATCTTGTCACCTTTAGTGTAATACTTACCAATAGTAAACATTGGTGCGAAAAAGTTGTTTATGCTGGGAAAATTGAAATCAAAACTGGTGAAGCTCGTCCATGGATTGGCTGACACATAGAAAATATTCTCAACAAATCCCTTAGGAAAATACGAGTAGTTGCTTAGATTCGCTCCCCTATCTTTTTCGAATTCAGAAACAAACTGATCAAAATTACTGTGATAAATGCTCCACAATGAGGAAAATGTTTCGGTTTCAGGGTGAAAGATCGTATAGCTAGGATGGACAATATCCCAAACGATTAGCTTGCCATCTTGAATTCTGCGAATCTATTCACCGTTTTTGCAATAACGTGAATAATACACGGGTAGAACTTATATCCATTGGATTTCACATGCTCAAGCAGCTTGGTGATATCCAATTGAACCGTCTGACTAAACGTGCATTGCCCTACAGAACTTAAAACCTCAAAATGCTCCTTCCTCCCCCAGCTCGAAACATCAAATTCTGAATAACTCATACTATCGGTCCCTTGCTTGCTAGCGCCCTGCGGTTCGCTTTTTGAATTCCTTGATCAGTGGACCCTCAAACCCATTTCAGCGAGAAGAGTGCCGGCTTGTTCGGGCGAGATCGTCGCCCCTTTGAATCTGCGAGCGTCATTGAGCCGAATGCCTCCAAGGTCTGCGCCGCGCAAATCAGCACCCTCGAAACGGGCATCGACGAGATTTGCTTCTCTGAGGCTCGAACGGGAGAAGACCGCTTCGCGAAAATCGCATCCTGTGAGGTCGGCCATGCTTAAATCCACGTGTTCGATCTCCACCTTACGAAACGAAACACCCGGGAGGCGCGCCGCCGACAGGATGGTTTCCTTGAAGGTGACGGAATTGGTGCGCGCTCTGGTGAAGTCGGCGCCGGTGAGCTTGCAGCCGACAAAGCACGCCTGAGTGAGGGTCGCGCCCCCGAACTTACCGTTGTTGAAATCGCATTTCTCGATGGTCGCTTCGACAAGCCTTACTGCCGTGAAATCGACGTACGCTCCCCGGCAACTGACGAACGCCGCCTCGTCAAGCGTGGCGCCGGTGAAATTGGTGCGCTTCAAAATACAATCTTGAAAGCGCCACCCGGTCATGTCGAGGTTGGAAAGGTCGCTCTCTTCCAAATCACAGTTCAGGAGACGTATCGGCCGCTTCGCGGCTCCCATAGCCGCGATCTCGGAGCGGGATGGTGAGCCGTTGCTGATCGTCTCAATGCCTGCGTCCGGCGCTGTATGTATCGTCATGAAAAGGCCTACTGGAGATATTGGCACGGAGTCGGTACAGTGATCAATATGAACATATTTATTGGAATGGACAAGCGTGAGCCGAGCCAAGAGAATTGACGAGAACGCGATCCTCGACGCCGCAGAGGAGGTCATTCGGGAAAACGGCGCGGGTGGCCTGACCATCGATGCCGTCGCCCGCAAGGCCGGGGTGTCAGTTGGAGGGCTGCAATATTCCTTCCGCTCAAAGGACGCCCTTATCGCCGCAATGTTCGAAAGATGGGGCCGCGAATACGAAGTCGATCTAGCCTCTCTCCATCCTGAGCCTGTCGACGCCCTCGGTGAAGTACGGCGCGACATCATTTTCGACTTCAAGCAAAGTGTGGTCGCAAAGAAGAAGGCGGCCAGCATCATTGCTGCGCTTCTTCAATCGCCGGAGCACATGACGCAGGTGAGAAACTGGTATCAGAGCCGCCTGCGCGGCGTGGACATGTCAACAAAAGAAGGTCGCAACGCACGGGTGGCCTTCCTGGCTGCCGAAGGCGCTTTCATGCTCCGGTTCATGGGGCTGCGCGAAATAGGCGACAGCGAGTGGGACGAGATTTTCGATGACGTTCTTGCGCTGTTGGACTGATTGGCGAGTTGATTGAGCCACGCAATGGTGCCTAATCTGGATTAAGAACTTGACGTTCCACGAGGGTGTTCTCAGATCACGAAACCCGCTACTTCAGGACATAAGCGACCTCAAATTCCCAGCCCCCTCTGCCGCCCCAGTTGCCACGACACCGATCCGCCCTGCACGACACCCATAACCTCGCGGCCGATCTGGCCGTCGATGACCGGCCGCCACGGGACAAGGGTGAACTCATGGGATTTCTCGACCACGGCGAACTTGCCGCTGGATAGCTGCACGGTACCGGTGAACTTGCCGCTGACGCTTTCGCCGTCCGTGGTGGCGCGGAATGGAAGCGCCTTGCTCTCGGCCATCTCCGCGCCGATACGGGTAACCTCCCGCTCGCGCAAGGTGGCGAGAAGGTTGCGCCGATAGAAGATGCGACCGTCCCGCGCTTGGCTGGCGTCGTGCTGTTCGATATGATGCTTGCGGCGCTGCTCCATCGCCTCGCGCACCTGCTG
>NZ_JAHRVA010000010.1 GCF_019100495.1 Falsochrobactrum tianjinense
CAGGTCGCGCCATCCGAACCGATCTGCCTTTGCAGATCGACCGGGGAAAGGACGCGAACGCTTGCCTGCCTGTCGCGGCCGGCGTCGTAGGCGGCCGCGCGGCTGACCAGATCATCGGGGATGCGCCATTGGTCGGCGTCGATCCGCTCGACGATCCCGGCCCGGCGCAACGCCTCCAATCGGCGCACATGGGCATCGACAAAGCCCTCATAGTCGCCGCCCGGAACGCGGCCCTCGAACTTCGCCTGCTCCAGATGACGGCTCGGCCGATAGATGCCGTCCTCCGCGATGGCCGTAATGGTGCGGTCGGACGGCCGGGCCGTCACCTCGGCCGGGCCGATCTGGATGACGCTGCCGATGCGGGCGTCCTCCAGCCGCTCGGGCGCGATGCCGGCAATGTGGTGTGTGCGGCCGTCGATCCCGTCCACCACGATTGTCAGGTTCTCGCCCAACTCGTCGGACAGATGCTTGTCCACGACGCGGCCGACGATGGGCGTCTCGGGCGCTCCGTCATGGATTTGGAAGCTCATGGGATCACGTTCGCCGCCCTGCGGGCCGAGCGCCTTCTGCATGGTGCGAATAATGTCGCCACGCTCGCCCAACTCGCGCAGGGCCGGCTCCATGTCCTTGCTCAATTCCCAAACGCCGGACGCGTGTTCGGTCGCCAGCCCCATCTTCTCCAGCTTGGCGAGACGGCGCAGGCGTAGCGTGCGCTCGAACTGCCGTCTCGGCGCTGCTGGTTCATGGCGAAGGTCGAGGAAGCGGGCATCGGCTTCCTCGGTCATGGCACGGTCCATGCGGGTGAAACGGTCCTGGTCGATTTCGGCCGACAGCTTGCGGGTCTGCTCGATCTCGGTGACGGGGCCGAGTTCCAGACTGGCAAGTTCGCTGGCGCGTTCGCGCAGGCCGGCGGAAAGGTAGTCGCCATTGATGACTAGATCCCCGCCGGTATCGTCGCGGCCGTTGACGATGATATGCACATGGGGATGGCCGGTGTTGTAGTGATTGACGGCAACCCAATCGAGTTTCGTGCCGAGGTCGGCCTCCACCTGCTTCATGAAATCGCGGGTGTAGGCCGTGAGGTCCGATAGCTCCGCGCCGTCCTCGGGCGAGGCGATGAATCTGAACTGGTGGCGGTCGTCCTTGCCGCGATCAAGGAAGGCGTCGCCATCGGCGCGGTCCTCGGTCGCCGAATAGAGCCGGCCGCGCTCGCCGTCGCGTGACGTGCCGTCGCGCTGGACATAGCGCAGATGCGCGCGGGCGCGTCCGCCCTTCCACGCAGCCCGGACGCTGCGCTGCTTGACGAGCACGCGGCGGCTGCCGGGCTGGCGATGATGCCATTGGCCGGAGATGTTCCGGGCGCGCACAAAGCTCGCGCCCCGGCCGCGCTTCACGCCCTTGCCGCTGGCGACCACGGCGCGGGACCGCCCCGGCGATGACGGCCGGCCGGATGAAGGCATGGAAGGATCGCGGGAGGCTGCCGCCTGATGCTGGCGGGTGATCTTCCTGACCTGCGTGAAAAAGCTCTTGGGTCTCCCGGCCTTCGGCGTGTCGGATCGGATGCGGCCGGGCTTCGGACGGAAGCGGTTTTCGTCGTCGGCGCTCAAGGGCGCGACTCCAGCCCAAACTGCCGGAAAACGGCCGATCTGCGCCTATGGTGCCGCTCGAAACCCTGCAAAGCCAAGGCTTTGCGCAAAATCGCGGCACGCGGCCCCTCAAAACCATGGTGCCGGAATCCGTCACCTAACCAGTGTGCAGACAACAACAATTTCCAGAAGCGGCCCGATATGGTGCCGTCTTCTTTAATCTTGCCCTCTGCCCTTCCTGCCTTTGCTGCCCTTCCTGCCGGGAATCCAGCCGGGCGCAAACCTGCCCGACCGGATGCCGAAACCAAAGCCGCCGCGCGCGGGAACGCTGCCCTCATGGCGCTCCCCCGTCGCTGGCGCTCGCCACGAAAATGCTGCCGTCCTGCGGCTCCGCACGGGCGGGGTCGCGCGCCGGAACGGCAGCGCGACCGTCGCCTGATTGCGCCTCGGACAGCGGCGCGGCGGCAGCCCGTGTGTCGGCCGGGCGCATGACGAACAGCGGTGCCTCGCGCCAATCGGGCGGCGGTGCCGGTGGTTGCAACGGCGCATCCGATGGAGCCGCGCCGCCGAGGATCGGCGCGAGCGCGGCGATATAGGCGCGTGTCTCGGCGGGAAGCGGGCGGCCGGTCGCGCGGTGCTCGTCGTAGCGGCCGGGACCGGCATTGTAGGCCGCCAGCATCGCCGCGACATTGCCGTAGCGGTCGAACATCTCGCGCAGATAGGCGGTGCCGGCGAGGATGTTGTCGCGCGGGTCATAGGGATCGCGGCCGAGGCCATGGCGGACGCGCAGGCCCGCCCATGTGTCGGGCATCACCTGCATCAATCCCATCGCGCCGGCCGACGAAATCGCGCGCACGTCGCCCGCGCTCTCGGCGCGCAGCACGGCACGAATCCAGTGCTCGGGGATGCCGAAACGCTGCGACGCCTCGGCGATGTGGGCTGCATGGGAATGGGCGGCGGCCAGGCGCTCGACTGGCACGGATTGCGCGACAGCGACGCTCGATCCGATGCAGACGGAAAGCGCCCCCGCCAGCAGCAGGACGGCACAACGCCATGCCTGCCTGTCTCCGCTTCGCCGCCAGCCTGCCATCGTGCTCGCTGCGGTCAAGGGCGAGGCGCAAGCGCCGGCCGATGGCCGCCCCTGACCTTCGCTGTGCGCGCCGGCCGTCCGGTCGCCGAGCGGGACGAATGGGGTGAGCGGTGACGGCGGCAGCGCCGCCCGCAAAATGCTCCAGTGAAGCATTTTGAACCGCGAACACGGCTTCGCGAACAAAGGGATGCCGATCTTTGACCGGATGGCGGGCCGGACGCGCGCGGCCTTCATTCCTCATCCTCGATCTTCCGGGCGTGCTTCCAACGCAGCGTCCAGACCGAAGGATCGTCGTTGGACTGGAACAATCTGGCGCGGATCGGAAACGGAAAGATCGGCCCTTCCAGTCTCATCGACACGAAGTCGCCGGCATTTTCGCTGGAGTCTTTCCATGCGGGGCCGGCGTCCGGGCCGTCCTCGCTATCGAGGCGCACGCGATAGTCGGGTGCGTTTTTCACGTCGCTCGGTTTGGCCGGAACGATGAACAGTTTTTCGCGGAGGCCGAACGAATGAAGCTCGCCGGCATAGCCGGTTTCGGTGCGGGTGAAGGTGCCTATCTCTGCCATGGAAATCTCCTGCGGTTGGTTTTCGGGGGGTGGTTTCAGTGCGTCGGCGCGCGCCACTCGTAGCGGCCGACGCCTTCCTCATCGGTCCAGAGCGGGACCGCTCGACCGATGACGGAAGCTGCGGGGGTGGGTCCGAAATAACGGCCGTCGAGGCTGTCGCGGACCTCCCAATTCATGAGGAAGAATTCGCCGCCGCCGATGACACGGCAGCCCTGCCAGATGGGCAGATCGCGGCCGAGGCTGTCGCGCTCCAGCGCCTCACCCATCTCGATCCCATCAACCGTGATCGTGGATCGCAAGCGGCAAACCCGCTGTCCGGGCAGGCCCAAGACGCGCTTCAAGAGCGGGACGCCTCGCGCGATATAGCCGCGCTCGACCATGAAGGCGGCGAGCGGTTCGGGCGGCATGATGGCGACCAGCTCGGGCACGTCGATCCGGGCGGCCGGCTCGACGGTGTAGAACCCGACCGGCGCGCTGGCCGTGGCGTTCCAGATGAGTTTCGTCGGTAGATCGACGGCGCTGGCGGCGGCGATGCTGGCGATGGCGAGCGCCGTCACCGTGAGGATGCGGCGGCGCGTCATGGCTCGATCCTTCGGCGGTGAAGCCAAGCGGCATGTCGCTCGGGGGTGTAGGCGTGCGGCTCCAGATTGGCGGTCAGACGGTTGTGGACGTGCCGCCAGTGGTCCGGCGAAGCGTCGGCCGGATCGAGGCCGAGCGAATCCACGGCGTCGATGGCGGCAAGTGCGCGCTGCACCTTCGGCCAGCCGTCCAGCCGCAACAGGATTTCGCCGCCGGGACGGACGAACGGCAATGTCTGGAGCGGCTCGCCGCGCCCGATTGCCCGCACAATGTCGATGCGGGAAACGACTGTGCCATGGTCGCCGTTTGCCCATCGGACGAAGGCGAAGACGCTGCCCGGCGCGAAGCCGACAACGCTGCGGCGGCGGTCGATGATCTGTTCGTAGCTCTTGCGGCCGAAGCGTATCCAGTGCTCGACCTTGCGTTTCTCGAAGGTCAGCTCGACCAAAGTGGTGAAGGGCGCAGGCCCGTCCGGCAGCGGACGGCCGTGCGCGCTGCGGCGGGCGCGACGGGTCATTGTTCGTCTCCGGTGATGTGCTGGGGGCTGCGCGGGCGCAGCTTGTCGAGCGCGGCCGTCATGGCTCGCCCCTTCGGGCAGAACCGGCACCACGCTTCGCCTGCGCGCGCGTCAAAGAAAAAGAGTTAGATTCTCTGTTAGATAAGTTAGCGGTCGGATTCCGCGTTTCAGGCCAAAGCGTTAGTTGCGGTTCGTGCGCCTGATCTGCCGATAGTCGTGCGCCTGATGTGCCGATACCCCGTGCGCCTGATGTGCCGATGGTATTAACAGGGTTATCAACAGTGCCTGTTGACAGGTTTCCGGGGCGGATGCGCAGCAGCTCGCGGCCGTTTTCCCGCTCGATCTGGAGCAGGTAGCCGGGGAGCGGCTGACGGGCCGCGATGCGGCGCAGATCAAGCGCAAAGTCGGACGGCCGCGCGAGGCTGCCGGATTTCTGATGAAGGTGCGCGATCTCGAAAATCCAGCCGTGGCGCTGGTGCCCGGCGTGCTTTCGGGCGACGCGGTAAAGCCATCGCTCGATGCCGCCAGTCAGCCGGAAATAGGCCGGGTCGATGGTCAGGACCAGCGAACGGTCGATGACGCTGTTGTAGAACCATTCGGGCAGGACGAACTCCATGCCCTCGACGCGGCCGGCGCGCGTCGTCATTTCCTCCCATTCGTTGATCCATGAGAATTGCCGGCGACGCCAATGCGGGCCGTTGCGGATCGTGGTGGCAATGACGGTCGATTGCAGCCGCGCCAGCGCGGCCTTGAGCAACAGATATTGCCGGTTGCCGGTCGGTCGCCCGATGGCGCGCAACAGATGGTAGGGCGTGAACCGGAAGAAACGCGACGTGGTGAGGCCGTTGTTCTCGGCCGCGACGATCTGCGAGGCCGCCCATATCAGCACATCGGCGTCCCATATGGTCGCCATGCCGTGCTCGGGCATCCCGAACACCTGCACCTCTATGTCGGCGGCCTTATAGAGAATCGGCTTGGTGCGCGGGGTCTTCGCCAGCGAGAAGAATGGCCGTTCCATCAAATCGCGCTGGTCGCGCGGCGGCGCATCGCCTGTGGCGACCACAAAGGGGTCTAGGCGGCTGCGCTCGCTGTCCTCGGCCGGCTGCGCGGGGTCGTGATCGTCCTCGCGCAGCATCTAGCAGTCGCCCCGTTCTTCGGGCGTGAGCGGACGCGCGGGAAAGACGGTGCCGGCGGTCTTGTCGCGGGTCGATTTGCGCTCGCCCGCTGCGCTCCAGCCTTCCAGATCGCGGACGGTGTAGAGGACGCGACCGCCGACCTTGCGATAGGTCGGTCCGGTGCCATAGGTGCGATGCTTCTCAAGGGTTCGGATGGATATGCCGAGGAAGCGCGCGGCTTCCTTGGTGCGCAACAGGCGCGGCGGCAGGCCCGCAAGCGGGTTGGGCATGGATCACCTCCAGTCGGGATTGGGCTGCCGGGGGCGGCAGCGGACTGTGGCGAACCATGGCGAGGGATCGGCGGCGCGTAGCGTGCCGCATTTGCACCTATGCGCTGGCGGCACCCCCCTTTGGGGCGGTGCGCGGCCAATAGATGAGGGATTTCAGCGGCTCATTGCCTGCCGCGCGGAAAAGCCAAAGACATTCGCACGCGGTTCGTCTAGAATTATGGGTGGAGCAGACGCGCTGCTCTGGGGCGTGGAAACCCCGAAGCATACCGGATTGGTGCCCTCCGATTGGGCACCGGATTCCTCGATCTATGGTCGGGGAGCCGTGGGCGCATGTCCAGGGCTACCCGCCTAAAGGTCTACGGGACCGGGTATGCTCGGTTTTCCAACTCCCCGATCACCAAGGTCAGAGGGGCTATTGCGGGGGCGCACCGCAAGCAAGGCCCTTCCGGGTAGAGGGGGAATGACGATGAAAATTCCAGTCGAACTCGATCCTGATGTGGACGACGAAGCGCCGACCGGCGACGCCATAACCGCCTATGACGAACGGCATTTCGTGACCTATCTGCGGCTTCTCGATGCCAAGGCCGAGGATGCGGACTGGAAGGAAGTGGCGCGGATCGTCCTGCACCGCGATCCTTTGGCCGAGGAATTACGGACCTATCGTTGCTGGCAAAGCCATCTCGAACGTGCCCAATGGCTTTCGCGCGAGGGCTACCGAAAAATTCTGGAGCAGGCAGCCGCGAACAGGGCGTGACGGCGATGGCCGCACGATCAATGCTTGCGCGATGGATCGTAACGTGATGGGCCTGAGCCTCAAAACGTTTGCAAGATTCGGGATTTTTCCAAGAGAGTTTTAGACGCCAACAATGACTACTCCGCACCAGCTCGTTATCTCACCTCAATCTGGCCGAGGATTTCCTGTAAAGGCGGGACAGCACATTCGGATTATCGACCCCGATGGGCAACAGGTTACGGATATGTGGGCGATTGTTTCAGATGGCGGCAATGTCGATTGGCTCAGCACTTCTCAAACTCGCGACATTACGGAGCGACTGTTTCCTCAGCCCGGCGAGAGCTTTTACAGTGAGCAAGCGATTCCGCTGCTGACGCTGATCGAAGATAATTCACCCTGCCCACACGACATGCTTTTTCCGGCTTGCAATACTGGTCTTTATGAGCGCGCGGGATTTCCGAACCATCCAAACTGTAGGGACAATTTTCTGAACGCTATCCGTCAAGCCGGTATGTCAGTTCCGATTTGCCCTGATCCGGTTAATCTGTTTCAGCGATCCGAGCCGCAACAGGATGGCCGATTGGAAGTACTCGCTTCCAATAACCCGCCGGGGGGCAATGTGGTCTTGCGTGCGGAAGTTGATCTTCTGATGGTGCTTACCGCTTGCTCGGTGGATTACCATCCGACGAACGGGGGTAAATGCACGGCAATCTCCGTCGAGATTTCGTGACTATCACAAATTCAATGCGCGCATCCGTTAACGTGTGGCCGATTTGATCGGATAGTGGAGCAGCAGGCGATAGCCGCCGCGCATCATCTTGATTCCATGTGCGACCAACCGGCGGGCCTTGTTCTTGCGCGGGTCACTCTCGAAATCCTCCTTGGTGCCACGAAAGCCGAGCAGGACTTCGGCGATGGCGCGGTAGCTTTCACCGCGCAGCCGGGCGTCGAGTGCACGCAGGGACAGGATATGCCATTGTCGGAGCTGGGCGGGGACCGCCCGAAAGTCAGGACCGGGCGCACGGCCGTTGAGGGAACGCCAGAAACGGCGCGCGGCGTGGGCACGAAGCTCAAGAAAAGAATCCATAGGCAGAGTGACGGCATAGAAGGCGGCTGCGTCGGGCACCGCCTCGGGCAGCCAGAATTGATGTGCGATGCCATCCGCCTGCCAGATGCCGTGCCAGCCATCGGCGGCGCGGCGCAGGTCGAGGCCGTCGAGATGCGCCAGCGTCAATATTGGTTCGGTGTCCCCGTTCTTGTGATCGACCGGCGACAGCCTCACTGCTTGCGGTTGAAGGCTCGGAATCCAAATCGGTGATTGTCGGTCATGTGGCGCGTCGGGATCGCACGGGAAATCGCAATCCCCAACGATCCGCGAACCCTTCTAGGTCGCGGCCGGTAGGTCCTCCGGTTTGTGCGATGGTCTGAAAATCCCGACGATAATCATGGTTGCGGCGCAAATACTCCCACGCGAAGCCGGCGGCCGGGATATGTCTTGTATGCCCGTATGCCGCTGGCAATCGCCACTCGATTCTCAGCATGGCGTCACCTCCCCAAGCCGGGATGCTGGGCATCGCCCGGCAAAGAGAGGTTCAAGGTTTACTGGAAATATAAAAGCATCCAAAGGAAGATACGTTGAGCGGAGAACCCGATCATTATTGGTTATTTTCTTCTTAACATCTACTCTTGTTCAAGAGAACGCCTTTCCCGCGACAATGCGGGAAAGGCAGCGCAGATTTTATCTGTTCGAGAAGACGTGGATTTCATCATGCGCCGTCTCGACGGTGAAAAGATCGCCGCTCATCTCGGCATCGCGCGCCATCGCCTGCCAATCGACATAGTAGCGCAGCACCTCGGGGATCGTGACGCTCTCGGTTGTGACTTCTTCCATGTAATCCGCGAGGCTGGTGAACTGACCATGATAGCAATCCTGCAAGGCGGCTTCGGCTTGGTCTATGTCGCCGCTGAACTGCTCCAGCAGGCCCGCGCCTAGTGCACCGTGCTCTGCGACGAAAGCGCCCAGCCGTGCCACGGTGTCGATGCCGGCATATTCGCTGATGGTGACACCCTCGAAGCCCTCATAATCGTGGATGGCGTATTCCTCCGCGTGCTCGATGGGCGACCGCGCAAGCATGGCTGCAATCTCGCTCCTGATTTCGTCCGCGTCCTGATCCGCGTCGATCCAAGCTCCATGCAGATAGCCGCTATTGTAAGCAGCAAGGCAGGCGACATAGATGCGGGTATTGCTGTCGGATACGTTGGTCATGTCTCTGATCCTCGGGTCTGAAGGTCAGCGAAGCGGAACGCCGCGCCTGACCTTCTGGCCGTCGCCGAGACTGGGGTAGCAACGAGCAAGGGCGGCCGGGGTGGAGGGGGATCACCCGGCCTGCACAAGCGAAGCGCGGAAGGCTGGGGATACCGCCCCGGACGGTTCCACTTACCTTGCTGGCGCGGGGGCGAAGCCCTTAGCAATAGGGGGCGAGGCCAAAGGATCAGCGCGGCGGGCGCACAAGCCAAAGGCGGGGGGCTCGGGAGGCTGCGACTTTCGCCGCGCCGGGGGCAAAGCCCATAGCCAGTCTCAGATGACCAACGATAGTCTTTACTTGAACCGAGTGATAATCATGGTAACATGATTTCATCATATGGAGTGGTCATGAGCAGCCTCAAGCAATCCGACCGTGAAGACACGCTTCAGATCACAGTTCCCGCAGTGACGAAAAAGAGCCTACGGCTCAAATCGGCGGAAAGCGGAGAAACGATGAGAGTGATTGTTTTGCGCGCGCTAAACGCGGCTGGAATTGAGGTGCCAAACA
Organism: Falsochrobactrum tianjinense; assembly: GCF_019100495.1. Classification (GTDB taxonomy): domain Bacteria; phylum Pseudomonadota; class Alphaproteobacteria; order Rhizobiales; family Rhizobiaceae; genus Brucella; species Brucella tianjinense. Next base: position 9,290 of record NZ_JAHRVA010000010.1, read on the forward strand.
AGGAGCTTAAGGACCGGCGTAAGGGCCAATAGGAGCGGCAGTTGACGAAAAAGAAAAAAAATGTCGGCAAGCTGGCGCGGGGCAATGGAAATAAATCCGACGTGCTCGCATGCGATTTGTTCGCCGGAGCTGGCGGATTCTCTTTAGGCGCTTACCAGGCAGGCATAAAGGTGGCAGCCGCCATTGAATGGGATAAGCATGCCTGCGCCACCTACCGATCCAACTTGATCGCCTCCAAGATGACGGAAACTCAGTTATTCTCGGACGACATTACGGCGCTCGATCCCCGCGAGGTGCGCAAAAAGGCTGGATTCGACAAGTTCGGGTGCGATATTCTGCTGGGCGGTCCGCCATGCCAAGGCTTTTCCACGCACAGGATAAAGGACGCTGGCGTGGACGATCCCCGCAACGAACTGCTTCTCAGATATTTTGAGTATGTTCGGGTTTTGCGACCGACATTCTTTTTGGTTGAGAACGTGCCGGGCCTACTATGGCCGAGGCACGAAAAATACTTAGAAGCTTTCTATACGCTTGCTGCCTCGGCCGAATACGGCGTTCTCGAACCACAAATACTGAATGCCAGAGATTACGGAGTACCGCAAAGCAGGCGCCGAGTTTTCATTCTTGGGTACGATGAGAAGAAACTATCTGCGCCACCTGCTTGGCCGCCCTCAGCTACGCATGCTGCTCCAGACGCGGAATCGGACCTGCCTGCATGGGTGTCGGCGGCTGTCGCATTCAAAAAGGCACCTTCTAAGAGTGATCCAAACGACATCCATATGCAGCACGGAAAAGAACTTCTGGATGCATTTAGACGCACGCCGCCCAACGGGGGATCACGTAGCGATTCCGGTCGGATCCTTCCGTGCCACGAAGCTCACTCCGGGCATAAAGACGTTTATGGCAGGATCAATCCAAGTCGTCCCGGGCCAACAATGACAACGGCTTGTATCAACCCTTCGAAGGGCCGTTTCGTTCACCCGACGGAGCATCACGGGATCACCTTGCGCCAGGCCGCGCGCCTTCAGTCGTTTCCGGATTGGTACAATTTCGAAGGTGGCCTAATGGCCGGAGGAATACAGGTCGGCAACGCGGTGCCTGTGGAGCTTGCGCGGGCACTCCTTGCGCCGCTCAAAAAGGCGGTTCTCGCCGCAAGAGCCACCGGAAAGATTGCGAAGGCCGCATGATCGACACCCTGTCTTTCAAAACACAGGCAAGGACGATTGACCACCTTGGACGGGAACAGATTGCCGACTGTCCGACAGCCATTTCCGAACTCTGGAAGAACTCGTACGACGCCTACGCCCGGTCGGTAGGACTGCATATTTTCGACGGCGAAGAACCTGTAGCCGCAGTTCTTGATGACGGTCATGGCATGAGCCGTGACGAGTTCATCGAACGATGGCTCGTAGTAGGCACCGAGTCCAAGTATGACGGGCAAGGAGCGGACGAGAAAGACCGGAACAGGCTGCCGAAACGGTCGAAACAAGGCCAGAAGGGTATCGGACGTCTTTCATCGGCCAACCTCGGTCCGCTGCTGCTGATCATCTCCAAACGTAGAGACCGCGACTTTGTAGCCGCCCTTGTCGACTGGCGTATATTCGAAAACCCTTTTCTCGTTCTGTCCGACATCTTAATTCCCGTAACGGAATTCAGCGAGACTGGGCAGCTATCCTCCCTGCTTCCAGAACTATTTGACAGCCTCACAGACAATGTTTGGGGCGGGAAAAAAGACCCTCAGCGTATACAGAGACTGAGCCAGGCGTGGGCGGCGTACGATTCTCTGATGCAAGAGACGGACCCTTCAGCACTGAAACCGTCCGAAGAAATCGTGGGTACGATCATCAAGGCGCGCTTCGATGAGTTCCATTTTTCGCAGTGGAGCGTTTGGAACGGCGAAGCCGATAGCGGCACAGCTATGTTTGTGTCGGACATAAACTACGATCTTCGTGCTCAACTACCAAGCATCGCTCCTGACGGATCGACCAGAAGCATACGCGATAACTTTTTTGCGACACTCTCTGCCTTTACCGACCCGTTTGTCAGCGCCGCAGCGAACGAAACGAACGCCTTCGATCCAGAATTCAACTACGAAGTGGTTACCTGGACGGACGGAGTTCCCAACCCGATCATCGGCAGGGACTTGGACCGCCTCACTCGCGACACCACTGATGACATGGAGCATGTCATCAGTGGCAATATCGATGCCGACGGTGTATTCCGTGGACAGATCAAGGCGTTCGGCGAATGGCGGGAAACTGGCGCCGACTATGTGATCAGGCCACCCGCCGATTATACCCCGCCTCACGGTCCCACAACGTTCGTCGGACCGTTTTCGATTCACCTTTCGACCTATGAAAGGATGCGGGAAAACTCGACCCACACCGACGACCAACATGCGAGACTGCACGAGCTAGCTAGTCGCTATTCCGGCTTCCTGATCTATCGAAACGGCCTGCGAATCCTTCCCTACGGCCGAGTCGACAGCGACTTCTTCGAAATTGAACAGCGTCGCAGCGTTAGTGCTGGCCGTGAATTCTGGAACGCACGACGTATGTTCGGTAGGGTCGCTCTGTCCCGCGAGCAAAACCCAAACCTTCGCGACAAAGCTGGTAGAGAGGGCTTTATCGACAATCGTGCGGCCAAGGCGCTCAGGACCCTGGTCGTCAACATACTGCGTACCTCGGCGCGGGACCATTTTGGTGCGGAATCGGAAACTCGTAAGACTGAACTGCAAGATATTAAGGATCACAACCGCAAGGCTCGAGCGGAGCAAGAACGAAAAGAATTGGCCAAACGGAACCGGAAGAGGTTCAGAGCACAGCTGAATAAAAACCTCCCGCTGGTTCTCGAACTGGCCGAAGAAATAACTGCTTACCGGTCAGAGCTGGCTCTTCAGTCTGAGGCCGATGTTATGCGCGCACAGGCAGCGTTCACAGAGTTCGACGAACGCATTTCCGCACTACGAGTTGTCGGTGTAACCTCCAACCTCGGGACCGCCGAAGACGATTACCGGCAGTTCCGGCAGATCTACACAGACGTTCAGGGTCTTCTTTCCGAGATGGTGGAGGCACGGAAGGAGGCGTTGGAACGGATAAAACCTGCAAAACCGGAAGAGATTGTCGTTCAGCATATCAACCAGCTTGCCGGACAGATTCATGCCCGCACCCGTCGATGGAAGAAAGAGGTTGATGAACTGCAAGACACGGAGAAGGGGCGCATCGAGGCCCTGTTTTCCAGCCGAAACAAGATTTTTCATGAGCAGTCTGCTCCGGTCCTGACCCAGGTGAAGAACGGACTTCGCGACCTGCATGAGGCCTTGGAAAAACTCAGCACACTGCGCCACGTCATCGATGAAGAGAACGAAGGAATTTTCCAGTCGTATATCGACACACTAGAACTGCTTAAAGCGAACATCGATGTGGAGTTGATCGCCCGACAGGGAACTGCGGAGAATTCCGAGCTACGCGATGAGCTGAACAGGCTAAACCAAGTTGCTCAGCTTGGTATCACCGTCGAGATTCTCGGACACGAGCTCCACACAAACGAGCAGCTCATCCGCACGGGCCTCCGTCAGGTGAGGGCCGCTGGCTCCCCGCCCGGAACCGAACAGATAGAGCTCGGCTTCGAAGGACTGAGCCAGCAGCTCGAGTTTCTCGCGCCTCTGAAGCTTTCAGGCACACGTGTCCGGCGGAGAATTACTGGCGAAGAAATCATCGAATATCTGCACGCCTTTTTTGCATCGGTGATCCGGACGCGTGGGATAAACATCGAAGCGTCCGATGCATTTCGGGCGTTCTCGATTGAAGAACAGCCCTCACGGCTACTGCCCGTCTTTATCAATCTGGTTAACAACAGCATTTACTGGCTCATTCACAGCGACACGAGCACCCCTCTTATTCGTCTTGATATCGTCGACCGGTCTGTCGCCGTTTCGGATAACGGTCCCGGCGTCGACCCACTCGACCAAGAAAATCTATTCCGGATGTTTTTCACGCGGAAGATGAACGGCGGACGCGGCATCGGCCTATACCTTTGCCGTATGAACCTGACCGTCGGAGGGCACTCCATACGCTATGCGAATGAAAAAAAGTTTCGGCTCTTGCCAGGTGCAAACTTCATTATCGACTTCAAGGGAGCGGAATTCGGACGATGACGTCATTCCAAAGCCTTATCAGGGAAGCGTTCATCGTTCCCATTCGCTCGGTTCTAATCGTAGATGATCAGTATCCCACATGGGACGAAGTACTAAATAATAAGCTCTCGGCGGCATCTCGGAATGCTGATCTGGAAACACGGTCATCGAACAAAGAATGGCAAACGGATCCAGAAGGAGCGTTGAGCGTCATAAAGCAGTTTCGAGAGAAGAAACCTGCGTTAATTCTTGATGTACACGACGCACCCGACGCCACTGCAGATCATTTACATCAATCAGATCTCCTTATCCTAGACTATAATCTGGAGGGCGCTGAGAGCGGACTCGGCGGTGCAATGGCCCGCAACATTATACGGTCTGTCCTACGCAACCAGCACTTCAACCTTGTCGTCGTCCATACTCAGGAACCAGTTCTTCAGGATGTGTTCCATAGCTGTCTCATCAGCCTGAGTAGGCCGCTGTCGAAAGAATTCGACAAGGAGCTGGCATTGATCGAAGAACTCCAGGAAAAGCTCGACGAGCTTAATGCGGAAGAGAAATTCAATCCGAAAGACCTGTCGGAGCATTTCGATATCGGAACCTATTTACGGCTTCGACATCCGACGGTGACCTGTGGAGATGAGCTGAAGCTCTATATGAGTGGCAAGGGTATACTCGCAAGACTCCACGATTGGGCAAAGAATATCGGCCTGAACGGGCGCGACAAGAAAGCTTTCGCGTTCTGGGCCATCGCAACGTTCGAAAAGTCGCGGAAAGATGATTTTGCAACAGAAGCCTTCGAAGGCCTGAATTGGTCCCAAAAAGGCGACAGACTATGGCTGCGGACAGGTCGTGGTTTCATTACTTTCGTCGAGAAAAATCATCACGACCTGCTTACAGAACTTGAATGCGCTTTAGAGGCTTGGGAACCGACACCATCACGGCTGCTGTCGGCAAAAATCAGACATGAGATCAGCTGTAACGGTGTTAAAGTAGAGGATCGTACTCTCTCAAAGGCACAGGTTTTCGCCTATTTTTACGACTTGATACGCAACGCTGGGTCGGCAGAGGGGAGAGCGTCTCTGATCCGCGACCATTTGAACGGACAGGCAGAAGCACTCGGCACACTGATCGAACCGGCAATCATCGAATTCGGAGAGCATATTCACGCAATAGATACTGCCACTAGCAACAAGTTTGCTGGCCATTACGGCGTTGACCTAACAGAATCCGGGGCTCTCAGATCCGCAGCGACACACTTCAACAGCTATATCTCGACTCTTCCCGTGATAACAGGGAATGGACATCTCGATTGCGGTCACATATTTAAGCTCAATAATGAATGGTGGGTATGTGCAACACCCGCTTGCGACATGCAGCCTGGGCAGAACACTGTCGCCTTTGTGGGCGACAGCAAAGAATTGCGGCCGTTCACAGCGTTGAAGCTTAATATCTTCGAGGCAAGCGATCTCGACGAAAGAGACATCAATAGCGGACATTATTGTTTCGTCGAAACGTCCATCAATAAAATTACGTGTTTAGGGCTCCACGTCCCTGCCAATGCCCACGGACAGAGATCCTCGGAAAAAGTAACCTGGCGGACATTTATAGCTAAAAACGACGGTATGTTGAGCGGCACAGAGTTCGACCTAATCAAACCGCAACTGGCTGGCGGCTCAATCGAACTTGCCGAAGCTAAAGCATCCGTCCATGCAAAGCTGCGCTATGAATATGCCCTAAATTTCATACAAAAAGTTGGGACAAGCGTGACTCGCATCGGCCTCGGATACAGAGGTGGCGCTTTTACTAGTCGCGCCGACATCCCCAATAATAATTAATGATGTGTACAACGCAGCTAAAATAGACGGGGAATTCAGCTAGTGGCGTTGTTGGATCGAAGTAGAATCAACATCTAAAAATATGCTCAAACGCTTCAGAAGGTTCTCTAAGTCTTTGATTTCACATTCCCAGACTGTGAACGAGCTCCATCCGAGCTGTTCCAAATTCTCGTGATTTCGCTTGTCGCGTGCACGATTCTTTTCGATCTTATCACGCCAGAAATCTACGCGAGTTTTGGGAGCTCGGCCGCGGGGGCAATCGTGCCCGTGCCAGAAACACCCGTGGATGAGTACGGCTTTCTTCCTACCGGGGAAAACAATATCCGGCGAACCGGGTAGATCGCGACGATGCAATCTAAACCGATAGCCACGTGCAAACAGCGCCCTGCGAACAGCTAGCTCGGGCTTGGTATTTTCTGACTTCACGGCTTGCATGTTTTTGCGCCGTTGTGCGGTCGTATGAGCATCCATTCAAGCAGTGTAGTTTGCTCGCGAACAGGCTGCAAAGATTTTGGTTTCTTAAACATCCCACCGTATTACAGAAATAAATAAGGAATTGTTTTTCGGTGGCGCAAATGGGAAAATTCCGAATTCGGTACACGCAACAAAACATGTAGTTCAATGAAAGCCGTATTCGACACGAAGCCGACCTCCATCTATGACGACGATCAAACTGAGCATTATCAGTTCCCTCGGCGTTATCTCACCAGTGTTCGACAGTGTAAGAACGATTGGGTGGTGCTTCGGAGACCACGCGCCGACGGAGGAAATCTCGCGTACTTCGCTGTGGCTCGAATTGCCGACGTCGAGCAAGACATTAATAATCCAGCTATGAGCTATGCCAGGTATGCCGATTACGTTCAGTTCGACAATCCAGTGCCGTGGCGTGTCGACGGACGATATGCGGAAGAAGCACTGCGGATTATTCCCCAAAAGCAGGTCGGTGTGTATTTGCGCGGCCGCTCCGTCAGGATAATTTCCGATGAGGACTTCGTAGCTATTGTGGTTGCCGGATTGGGGCAAACGCTTTCGAAGTCAGCCGCACTTGACTTATTCGATGGCGCGTTTGGGAATATGGGTGAGGCGCTTAGCAACAGCCTTCCAGAAGAGCGAGACTACCGGGTACAGAGGATTCTAACGAGCCGCATCGTTAGGGAAGCAAATTTTCGGGCTTTGGTTTGCGAAGCGTACGAAAATCGTTGCGCAATCACAGGCCTTGCGGTGTTAGACCATGCTGGCAAGCCTGAGGTGCAGGGCGCTCATATTTGGGCGGTCGCCAGCGGCGGGCCTGACGTGGTGCAGAACGGAATTGCACTTACTGCCACCGTACATTGGCTGTTCGACAGACACCTTATATCCCTTACGGATGAATATGATTTGTTGGTATCGGCAGAAAAGATTCCTCCTACATTCTTGGAATTATTCGGCCAGCTGAGCAAACGAATCGCTCTTCCTGCACGAGAGAGTGATCGGCCTCATCCTAGTTATATCGCCAGGCATCGAGAGCTTTTTTATGAAAAGAACCGAAGATGAATCGGAGGACCTTTGCATGGCGCGTAGGTGGTGCGACACCGTTCCAGGCCCAGCGAGTGGGTTCAGGGTGGCGCAATAACGACGGCCGGTGTCGGGGTCCGGCCTGTCATGAGCCGAGCCCGCCGTGGCGGTTTCGTCCATCCGGCTCCCATCCCTTGCCCTAGAAACATTTTTGTAGGGTTATAGCGTATACGTAGTTGTCATCTTCACCCGGTACGGCGCGCCAAATACCGCCGATTACCCTCCACAATATGCTATAGCCGCCGAGCGTACGCCTTTGCATCCTGCAGAGGACAGCCCGCGCGTAGAAACGGGGGCGTTCAGCGGTGAAAAAGTTCGAATCGCTTCCAGTCGATTGATGATTTTTTCCCAAAAAACGTTATGCATGAGGCTCTGCATGGTGGTTGCGCGCCTTCATATCGGTCGTTAGCAAAGTCGAGACCTCCTATCGAAAGTGGTTATACTTGTGTCTTGACACCTCTCGCTTTGTTGGACAGGAACGCCAGTAAAAGAAACGGTCGAGAAAACACAGGCTCGATAGGCATATAACGATCCATATACGAAAGCCCCGATGGGTCGTCATTTCTTGAGTAGTAGAGCGACCAGTTCCGCCTGCCTGCCAGTTCCCGTCTTCTGGAATATATTGCGCATATGAAAGGCAACGGTAGACCGCGAGACACCAAGGTCAACTGCGATCTGTGTCAGTTTCCTGCCTTGTGTGAGCGCTTGTGTGATCCGTATTTCTGCGGGTGTGAAGCCATAGGACACCGACCGCGTTGTAAAATCGGGACCAGCCGGCTCCATTGGGAGCGCTGAACGAATCCGATCAATTTGACGTAAGCGCGCTTCAACAGTCGCCAACAAGAGATCATAATCGATCGGCTTGACGAGGTAATCATCGGCCCCAAGCCGTTTGCCATCGACGATGTGTCTGGGATCAGCAAGAGCAGAGAGAAACACGAACGGAATTTTGGCATAATCCGGTCCCCTTTCCTGCAGGGCCTCAAGCACACCATAGCCGTTGAGGCCGGGCATGGAGATGTCGCAAAGAACCAGATCAGGGCAGACTTGGGCCAGCTTGTCGAACGCTTCCTTGCCATCGCCGGCTTCGACCACATCGTAACCTGCCTCGAATAGCTCATCCCTGATGTCACGCCGCAGTTGCGCTTCATCCTCGATGCAGAGGATGACAGAACGTTTCCGGGTAGGAGACGGCACTAATGTCATGCCGACTCCTTCCTCAGTTCCATGGTCGCGACGGAGCTGGAGTCGGAAGTGCTGCGGGGCAGTAGCATTGCCAGCCGGACTACACCCGCGTCAGAGCGTTGCAATTGCACGTCGCCGCCCTGCAAGCGGGCAAACGCTCTCGCCATGTAGAGGCCGACACCGATACCGGGGCGGCCTTCGGTATTGCTGCCGCGATAATAGCGTTCGAACAGCGCGTCGTTTTCGAACGACTCCTCCTGTGTTCCTACGTTGGCCACGACGCATTCGATCTGTGTGCCGTTCTCGGCAAGGGTAATGGTTATCGGTGTTTCTGCCGGTGAATATTTCGCGGCATTGGACAGAAGATTGGTGAGAATGTTTTCCGCATGGACGGGGTCACAATAAGCAATGGGAGAACCGCCGTCAGGAAGCGTGACTGTGATCCGCCCCGATCCTGTGTCTTCTGTCAGCCGGGAACAGATTTCTGCTACGAGGATGCCGAGATCGCAAACCTGGCTGCGGACTTCGATCTGGCCGGCATCAAGGCGCGCGGCGTCGAGGGTGCTTTCCACCAGCCTAACCAGGCGCGTGATAGCGCCGCGGGCTTCCTCGCCCCGTTTCAGCACCTCTGCGGGAGTAAGCCTGTCACGCCGACGCATCAGGCGCTGAAGCGCGGAATCGACAAGGGCGAGCGGCGTGCGGAACTGGTGCGAGATCATGGTGCCGAAATTCCGGTAAAGCTCCGCCGTGGTCCGCTCTCGGGTCAGGGCTGCGTCAAGCTCCTGCGTACGTGCCTGTACCATTTGCTCCAGATGATCACGATGATTGGCAATCTCCCGCTGTGCTGCTCTCCGTTCGGTCACGTCTGAGACCAGCAGGATCGCACCCATGATGCGCCCGCCATCGCGCAGCGAGAAGCAACGCAAGTCGACATAAAGCGGTTCAGACTGGTGAGATGGAAAGAACGGCTGGTCCAACAGTGCAACAGCTTGGCCCTGAAGGGCATCGCCGATGGCTTGGTCGATCTTGTCGACCTCGAAAAAACCAGAGAGTTCGCTCAGCATCGTGCCCGTAGCCCCGTCAGCAGCGAGACCAAATAGCCGTTCGGCAGCCTCATTCCAGACCGTGCAGCGCCGGTCCATATCTACAGCGACGATGCCTTCACCGCTGGAGCCAATCAAAAGTTCTGAGAACGCCTTTTCTTTGTTGAGCAGGCGCGTTCGTTGCCGCGCATCGCGGATCGCCAGCAAAAAATGGATGCAAAGCACGGTACCTGCCAGCGAGATTCCAATCATGGAGATGATGATTTGCCAGAGTTGCTTTCGTGTCGCGTCAAGCGTGGCACCAAGGTCGTCCCATTCGGCCACCATTGCCATGTTGGCGGCTTCCGTAAGCGCGTTATTGTAAGGCAGAAGGAGAGCTTTGATACGGGGCACCACCTCTGGCCCGGCGTTCATCAGCAGGGAGCCAAGCTCGGGCAGGCTTCCACGCAAGGTGTCAAGCGTGAAGGTGGCGCCAAGTGCTTCCATCCGGCGGCGTTGCGGTCCATCATCAAGCAAGGCAAGCCGACTGAGAAATACGTTGTAACGCAACTCCATCTGCGCGGGATCAACTTCTCCAGCAACGCTGCCCGCCACGGCCTCGCCTAGCTGAAGGCTGGAAATATGTGCCCGCGAGATCACCCACAGCATGTTCTGGGTACCCTCAATGCGCATGTCCCGCTCGATATTGGAAAGGCGCATCAGCGAGAACGCCAGCAGGACGATGAACATGATGATAGCCAAGACCGGCAGCGCAACGCCCAGCAGTGCACGCGCCCGCCTGCTCATCGAATATCCAGCCATCGCAATTGCCAGACCCAGCGATAATCAAAGCGAATATCTTGCAACTCCATATGCTGGTCACGCGGATAGACTATCCACAGAGGCCCCTTGTCGCTTGTCAGCAACGGTTCGCCATCCATTTCATAGGCAACGAGAACGTCGAATCGGTCGAAATCCTCGATCGCGATGTCAATCGTGTAATCATTCAGGGCTCTCGCCGTCACGGTTGTGCCTTGGGCGCCGACATGCGCCAGAAGATCTCTCATCAGAAAGCCGTCAAAGCGGCGCACGCCATCTGTGACGGCCGTCGTTGTTTCCAACTGGGCTGCAGGCAACAGCCTCAGCATCGCCATGTCGAAATGCGCTGCCCCTTCCGCATTGGTCCTCGAAACAGCGCCACGCACTTCAAGTATGAGGGGTGACTTGGGAGGTGGCAATACTGACTGATCCCGGCCATGGATGGCGGGAGTAAAGTAAAACAACGTGGCTGTCAGAATAGAAAAGAAAAATACCTGCAAATCGACGCGCTGCCCCCCAAGCTGTGTCTCGTCCTTTTTGTACCCGCTTAATTTATATGTTTTTCTGTCCTGGGTACAGGTTGCCCAATTATACTCAGATTTTCCGGCATGTCCCTATTCAAATGGATGGGGCATGTTTGCTTTGCTTCTGCTAAATTTTTCCGGACAGATGTGGAAGGCGGGGTAGAGCATGTGGGATTTTAGTGTTGGTGGCGCGTTGGTAATGATGGCGCGGACCATGCCGTTCATTGTGCTGCGGATGGCCGTCTATTTCGGCATCGCCGTTGGTTACGTTTTGGTAACGGGAACCGGCGCTGGCATCGGCTACGGTGTCGGCGGCTTCGGTGATGGAGGCTTCCAGGCCAATACGACCATGTGGGGCGGTATCATGGGCTTCGGCCTGTTTGGCGCCATCATGTACTGGGCGCGCGAATACATCCTTTACATCGTCAAGGCGGGCCATATTGCGGTGCTGGTCGAGCTGATCGACGGCAAGCCGATGCCGGACGGGAAGTCGCAGATCAGCCATGCGACAACGGTGGTGAAGGAGCGCTTCGCTCAGGCCAGCGTACTGTTCGCCATTGATCAGCTTGTGAAGGGCGTAATCGGTGCGATTACGGGGCTGGTGCGCGGTATTCTGACCATCCTGCCCATACCTGGTGCACAGCAGCTTTCGGGCATCCTGCACGCCTTCTTGCGGATCGCCGTCGGTTTCATCGACGAGGTAATCCTCGCATACGCAATTCGCACCGGTTCGACCAACCCGTGGGAATCGGCCAGGGAAGCGTTGGTGCTCTATGGCCAGAACTACAAGGTGATGCTCAAGAACGCCGCCTGGCTGGCGATTATTGTCTACCTCATGAGCTTTCTCGTGTTTCTGGTCATGCTCGCGCCGGCAGCTCTCGTCGTCTACGTGATGCCCGGCGCTTGGGCGGCTGGCGGTTTCATCTTTGCGTTGCTGTTTGCCTGGAGCGTCAAGGCCGCGCTTCTGGAGCCCTTCGCCATCGCCTGCCTGATGCAGGTTTATTTCAGGACCATCGAAGGCCAGCATCCAGATCCAGAATGGGACGCAAGGCTGGAGCAGATGTCGGCCAAGTTCCGCAAGCTGAAAGCCCGCGCCATGGGTCCGACGGGTGCCTCCGGCACGCAAACCGGAAGCGGCGTACGTCCGGCATGATGCAATTTACGAAGCAGGAGACAATGATGAAAGCTCTGAAAGCGGCGCTGGTCGCGGCCACGGCAATCATGATGCCCCTTTCGGTGGCCTCGGCGGCCGAAGATGTGGTGATCGTCTATGACGCCTCCGGCTCGATGTGGGGCCAGATCGATGGTGTCAGCAAGATCGAGATCGCACGCGAAGTAATGACCGGTCTGGTGACTGGCTGGTCGGACGACACCAATCTGGGCCTTGTCGCCTACGGGCATCGCTCTGAAGGTGATTGCCGCGATATCGAGACCCTGATCGAACCCAGGCGGCTCGACCGGGCAGGCTTCATAAATACGGTCAATGGTATCCGCCCGAAAGGCAAGACGCCGATTTCCGCCGCTGTGCAGCATGCGGCCGATCTCATGTCTTATCGCGACAATCCCGCTACTGTGGTGCTCATCTCCGACGGCCTTGAAACATGTCAGGCCGACCCTTGCGCGCTGGCCGCGCAACTGGCGCAGCAGGGCGTTAAATTCACCACCCATGTCGTTGGCTTCGACCTTGAAGACAAGGCCCATGCCAGCCTTGCCTGCATCGCCGAAAACACCGGCGGTGTTTTTGTCCCGGCCCAGAATGCGGCTGAGCTGAAAGACGCGCTGGCACATGTGCAGTCGGTCATGGATTTGGAACCGATGGCGCAGAAGCAGGTCGTACCCGAACCAGAGCCGGAACAGCAGGTTGAAGCGGAAATCGAGCTCGAAGTGCCAAAGCAGGTGACGACCGGCTCCAGCTTTACCGTGTCATGGTCGGCTTCGATCCACCCGGAGGACTATGTCGCCATCGTGCCCGCCGGGGCCGATGAAGGAAAATACACCAACTACCAGCGTGTGCGGGGCGACACTGAAAACAAGCTGATCGCGCCCGCCGAACCGGGCCTTTATGAAGTGCGCTATGTGCTGCGCGAGGGCGCACGTACGCTTGGCACGGCTCCGGTAGAAGTGGTCGAAGCGGAAATGGGCATTGCTGCACTTGAACAAGTGACCACCGGAGCGAGCTTCAGTGTTTCATGGTCGGCGTC
>NZ_JAHRVA010000011.1 GCF_019100495.1 Falsochrobactrum tianjinense
TAACGTGGGGCTTGTTACGTTCGAATTTGCTCTTTGCCATCTGAGCTCTCCTAATTTCTAGCCTGCTCAGGCTTTTTTTACTGTCTGGCGTAACCCTGAAGGTTACGCGAACTTCTTCTGGATTTCCTGTGCGACCGCAGTCGGAACCGGCTCATAATGGTCGAACTGCATCGTGTACTGCGCGCGGCCCTGGGACATCGAACGCAGGCTATTCACGTAGCCAAACATGTTAGCCAGTGGAACATTTGCATTAACGACCGTTGCAATACCGCGAGCTTCGGTGCCTGAAATCTGACCGCGACGCGAGTTCAGATCACCGATCACGTCACCGACGTAATCTTCAGGCGTCACGACCTCAACCTTCATGATCGGCTCGAGAAGCTGCGCACCTGTCTTCTGTGCACCTTCACGGAATGCTGCACGGGCAGCGATTTCGAAGGCGAGAACAGAGGAGTCAACATCATGATAAGCACCGTCGATCAGGGTAGCCTTCACGCCGAGCATCGGGAAGCCGGCAAGCGGACCCGCACCCATGACGCTTTCGATACCCTTTTGGACACCAGGGATATACTCTTTCGGAACAGCACCGCCGACGATCTTCGATTCGAAGATGAAATCGTCGCCTTCATGCGGTTCGAAAATAATCTTGACGCGAGCGAACTGACCCGAGCCACCCGACTGCTTCTTGTGGGTGTAGTCGATTTCAGCAGCCTTCGTGATGGTTTCACGATAAGCAACCTGCGGCGCGCCAATGTTGGCCTCAACCTTGAATTCGCGCTTCATGCGGTCAACCAGAATGTCGAGGTGAAGCTCACCCATACCCGCAATGATCGTCTGGCCGGATTCTTCATCCGATTTGACGCGGAAGGACGGATCTTCGGCAGCCAGACGATTGAGCGCGATGCCCATCTTTTCCTGGTCGGCCTTGGTCTTCGGTTCGATAGCGATTTCGATGACCGGATCCGGGAATTCCATGCGCTCAAGAATAACCGGCTTCAGCGGATCGCAAAGCGTATCGCCAGTAGTGGTCTCCTTGAGGCCAGCCAAAGCAACGATGTCGCCTGCAAAGGCTTCTTCGATATCTTCGCGGGAATTCGAGTGCATCTGAAGCATACGACCGATCCGCTCGCGCTTGCCCTTGACGGTATTTTCAAGCGAGATGCCCTTAGTCACCTTGCCCGAATAGATGCGGGCGAAGGTCAGCGAACCGACGAACGGATCGTTCATGATCTTGAATGCCAGCAGCGAAAGCGGTGCATCATCCGAAGATTCGCGAGTCGTCTCCGTTTCGGTCTTGACGTCGATACCCTTGATCGCAGGCACTTCGTTAGGAGCCGGCAGGAAGTCGACAACAGCGTCGAGAAGCGGCTGAACGCCGCGGTTCTTGAAAGCCGTACCGCACAGAACCGGATGGAACTGAACAGCAATGGTTCCCTTACGGATCAGCGCGCGAAGCTCATCATTCGACGGCATATTGCCTTCGAGATAGGCTTCCATGGCCGACTCTTCGATTTCGACAGCCGCTTCGATCAGCTTTTCGCGGTATTCTTCCGCCTTATCCTGCATATCGGCAGGAATATCACCGACGATGGTCGCTCCACCGATGGAACCGTCCCAAGTATAGGACTTCATTTCGATCAGATCGATAACGCCCTGGAATTCGGTTTCAGCACCGATCGGCAGCTGCACCACGAGAGCGGTCGCACCAAGACGGGTCTTGATCATCTCGACGCAGCGATAGAAATCTGCACCGATCTTGTCCATCTTGTTAACGAAAACCATACGCGGAACATGGTACTTCTCAGCCTGACGCCAGACAGTTTCCGTCTGCGGCTCTACACCGGCATTGGCGTCGAGAAGAGCGATTGCTCCATCGAGAACACGGAGCGAACGCTCGACTTCAATCGTGAAGTCAACGTGGCCCGGCGTGTCGATGATGTTGAAGCGACGCTTCTTGCCATCGCGACCCTGCCAGAACGTTGTCGTCGCAGCAGAAGTGATCGTGATGCCACGCTCTTGCTCCTGCTCCATCCAGTCCATCGTAGCCGAACCATCATGGGTTTCACCAATCTTGTGGTTCTTGCCCGTATAGAACAGGATACGTTCAGTCGTCGTCGTCTTGCCGGCGTCGATATGCGCCATGATACCGAAATTTCGGTAGTCTTCGATTTTATATTCGCGGGCCATGTTCTTGCTCTTTGAATAGGGTTCGACGATTACCAGCGGTAATGCGAGAATGCGCGGTTGGCTTCCGCCATGCGGTGCGTATCTTCGCGCTTCTTGACAGCAGAACCACGGTTGTTTGCAGCATCAAGCAGCTCACCAGACAGACGATCGATCATCGTCGTCTCGTTGCGGCCACGAGCAGCATTGATCAGCCAACGGATGGCAAGAGCCTGGCGGCGTTCTGCACGCACGTCGACCGGAACCTGATAGGTTGCACCACCAACGCGGCGCGAACGGACTTCAACGTGCGGAGCGACATTGTCGAGCGCCTGATGGAACAGCGCGACCGGCTCGGACTTCGCCTTGGCTTCGATTACTTCAAGCGCACCGTAAACAATGCCTTCGGCAACCGACTTCTTGCCATGAAGCATGACTGCATTCATGAACTTGGTAATGACGAGATCACCGAACTTCGGGTCCGGATTGATCTCACGCTTCTCTGCTTTATGGCGTCTGGACATTTCGTCTCAATCTCTCAATTACATCGGGCTCAACTCGCCTTCCGGCGGCCGGTATCCCCGGAAAATCCTTACTTAGGACGCTTCGCACCGTACTTCGAACGGCGCTGCTTGCGGTTCTTCACGCCTTGTGTATCGAGAACACCGCGAATGATGTGATAACGCACACCCGGCAAATCCTTGACACGACCGCCACGGATCATAACGACGGAGTGCTCTTGAAGGTTGTGACCTTCACCCGGAATGTAACCGATGACTTCGAAGCCATTGGTCAAACGAATCTTGGCGACTTTACGCAGAGCCGAGTTCGGCTTCTTTGGGGTCGTCGTATAAACGCGGGTGCAAACACCGCGCTTCTGAGGATTCGCCTGCAGGGCAGGCACCTTATTACGCTTCACCGGGGCAGTGCGCGGCTTGCGGATCAGCTGGTTTACGGTAGGCATTCAAACCTTCCTCTATAAAAAATCTCGTATCAGCGCCCCAGAAGGGCCGTTTCACCGGAGTGCTCATGCACAAAATCCGGACCAGCCACACCATCTGCGGCCACCCCGAACAAAAGCAGAGGAAGCAAAAGCTTCATGCAAACGGCAAGTTGCATTTCGATCGTAAAACGAACCCTGTTTGAGGCGAACTTCAGAGCGCGTCGCCCCGAAACAGCCAGCCTCACATCGGCTCAGATGGGCTGCTGATACGTGTTTGGAGGCGTTTCGTCAAGAGCGCCACGTTAAGTTTCTGCATTCAAAGGCTACAAAACCGCATTTTGGTCCCATACGGATAGCTAATCGTGCTACTTTAAACACTGGAAGGCGATTATCTTCGCAACAAAACCGCCATTCGCTTACGTCAGGATGGCACCAGATCAATTCAAGGGCTATTGAAGCACATCCGAGTCGAAACGCAACCGAATATTAAGGAAATCTCAATGTCATCGACACCCCCCTCCCCGGACAACGATTCGCAGCCCATTCATCTGATTATCGCTGATGTCTGGACAGAAGGGGAAAAAACGCCCGTTGAAGTGCACTTACTACTGAAAGCGGATGAAGACGACGATCTAGTCGAGACTGTATTGGGTATTCTTTCAGAAGAAGGCTATAGCGAGGCTGAGTTACTCGAAATCGGCACCATCACCGAGGAACCGGAAGAAGAGCCGCATAAAAGCGCCTGGAAAACCGCCCTCGGCGGCGAAGTCGCGCTCATAGAGTTCGAAGACGACGAAGAATAAGTGCGGCACGCAATGCGCCGTATTGCAACTCGATCAATAGTTGCTTGCATCATCACTCTGCAGATCAAAACAAAAAAGGCCGCCTCGAAAGGCGGCCTTTTTCATTTCATGAACGCGCCTTATTCGGCTGCGCTGTTGGTCATATCCGTCAGCATCGCATTTGCTTCCGCGGAGCCTGAGGACTTGCGGCGCTCATCGATGATCAGTTCATCGCGAGCAGTCGCAATGCGGCGAATCTGGTTGGTCATGCCGCCAGTACCAGCCGGGATGAGACGGCCGACGATGACGTTTTCCTTGAGACCTTGCAACGTGTCGATCTTGCCGGCAACCGCGGCTTCGGTAAGTACGCGGGTCGTTTCCTGGAACGACGCGGCTGAGATGAACGATGGAGTCTGCAACGAAGCCTTGGTGATGCCAAGCAGAACCGGATTTCCGGAGCCGGGTGCCTTGCCCTCTTCGATGAGACGTTCGTTGATCTCTTCCAGTTCGATACGGTCGACATGATCGCCAGTGATATAGCCGGTATCGCCAGATTCGGTGATCTCGACCTTTTGCAGCATCTGCCGGACAATCACTTCAATGTGCTTGTCGTTGATGAGAACGCCCTGCAAGCGATAGACTTCCTGGATCTCATTGACGAGGTAAGAAGCGAGAGCCTCCACGCCCTTGATCGCCAGAATGTCGTGCGGAGCCGGGTTGCCATCCAGAATATACTCACCCTTTTCGATGACGTCGCCATCCTGAAGATGGAATGGCTTGCCCTTGGGAATGAGATACTCGACCGGCTCGACCGTATCGTCATTCGGTTCAATGACGATGCGGCGCTTGTTCTTGTAGTCGCGACCAAAGCGGACAGTACCATCGATTTCGGCGATGACTGCATGATCCTTTGGACGGCGGGCTTCAAAGAGTTCGGCCACGCGCGGCAGACCACCGGTGATGTCCTTGGTCTTGGCGCTTTCCATTGGCAGACGGGCGATAACGTCACCAGCCTTCACATGTGCGCCGGGTTCGAATGAAAGGATCGTTTCAACCGAAAGCAGGAAGCGGGCTTCGCCTCCCTTCGCCAGCTTGGCAACCTTGCCGCTCTTGTCCTTGATGACCATAGCCGGCTTGAGGTCCGAACCGCGCGGGGTCGAACGCCAGTCGATAACGACGCGCTTGGTGATGCCGGTCGACTCATCGGTGGTTTCCGAAACTGAAAGGCCATCGACCAGATCTTCGAACTCGATATAGCCTTCCACCTCGGTGAGGATCGGGCGGGTGTACGGATCCCACTCGGCAATACGCTGTCCGCGCTTGACCGTATCGCCCTCGTCCACGAACAGGCGCGAACCATAGGTGACACGATGAACGGCGCGCTCCTTGCCCGAAGCATCAACGATGAGAACCGCCATGTTACGGCCCATGACAACCAGATTGCCATCCGAGTTGCGAACCACATTGCGGTTGCGCAACTTGACCGTGCCTTCATAAGACGCTTCGAGATAGGAAGAGTCCACAACCTGCGCAGTGCCGCCCAAGTGGAAGGTACGCATGGTCAACTGGGTACCCGGCTCGCCGATCGACTGAGCAGCGATAACGCCGACGGCTTCGCCCTGATTGACTGGCGTACCGCGTGCAAGATCACGACCGTAGCACTTGGCGCAAACGCCATTGCGGGTTTCGCAGGTCAGCGCCGAACGGATGCGGATCGACTGGATGCCAGCCTTCTCGATGATCTCCACGTCCTTTTCCTCGATCATGCGGCCAGCTTCGACGATGACTTCGCCGGTTGCCGGATGCAGGATCGGGTCAAGCGCCGTGCGGCCCAGAACACGCTGGCCAATAGAGGCCACGATCTGGCCGGCATCAACGATGGGCTGCATGGTAAGGCCGATTTCCGCGCCGCAATCCACTTCCGAAATGATCGCGTCCTGAGCAACGTCAACAAGGCGGCGTGTCAGATAACCCGAGTTTGCAGTTTTCAGGGCGGTATCTGCCAGGCCCTTGCGGGCACCGTGGGTCGAGTTGAAGTACTCGTTAACGGTCAGGCCTTCCTTGAAGTTGGAAATAATCGGCGTTTCGATGATTTCACCCGACGGCTTGGCCATCAGGCCACGCATACCGCCAAGCTGGCGCATCTGGTTGACAGAACCACGAGCACCCGAATGCGACATCATGTAGACCGAGTTCATCTGCTTCTGACGCCCAGTCACCGGATCAAATTCAACCGCCTTGATGCGCGCCATCATCTCTTCGGTGATCTTGTCGGTCGCCTTGCCCCAGGCATCAACAACCTTGTTGTACTTTTCGCCCTGAGTGATCAGGCCGTCATTGTACTGCTGTTCGTATTCAGTTGTGAGCGCCTCAGTGTCGGCAACGATCTTTACCTTGGCGTCCGGAATGACCATGTCATCCTTGCCAAACGAGATACCCGCGCGGCACGCATGAGCGAAGCCCAACTGCATGATGCGGTCGCAGAAAATGACCGTCTCTTTCTGGCCGCAATGGCGATAAACGTGGTCGATCATCTTGGAGATGTTCTTTTTGGTCATCTCCTGATTGCAGATATCGAACGACACGCTGCCGTGCTTGGGCAGCAATTCGCCAATAATCATGCGACCTGGTGTCGTTTCATAGATCTGCGATACCGGGTTGCCCTCGGCATCCACGGTCTTGTAGCGGCCCTTGATTTTGGTATGCAGCGTGACGACCTGGTTTTCGAGCGCATGTTGCAACTCGCCCATATCAGCAAAAACCATGCCCTGCCCCGGCTCCTTCTCCGCCACGATCGACAGATAATAGAGACCCAGAACCATGTCCTGCGATGGAACGATGATCGGTGCGCCGTTGGCCGGATGCAGGATGTTGTTGGTCGACATCATCAGCACGCGCGCTTCAAGCTGTGCTTCCAGCGAAAGCGGTACGTGGACAGCCATCTGGTCGCCGTCGAAGTCGGCGTTGAACGCCGTACAGACAAGCGGATGGAGCTGAATCGCCTTGCCTTCGATGAGTACCGGCTCGAATGCCTGAATGCCGAGACGGTGCAGCGTCGGGGCACGGTTCAGAAGAACCGGATGCTCACGGATGACTTCGTCGAGGATATCCCAGACTTCCGGGCGTTCCTTTTCAACCAGCTTCTTTGCCTGCTTGACGGTCGAGGAAAAACCCTTGGCGTCAAGACGAGCATAGATGAACGGCTTGAACAGTTCGAGCGCCATCTTCTTGGGCAGGCCGCACTGGTGCAGCTTGAGTTCAGGACCGGTCACGATGACCGAGCGACCGGAATAGTCGACACGCTTGCCAAGCAGGTTCTGCCGGAAACGGCCCTGCTTGCCCTTGAGCATATCAGACAGCGACTTCAGCGGACGCTTGTTGGCGCCGGTGATTACGCGGC
The DNA here is from genome assembly GCF_019100495.1 of Falsochrobactrum tianjinense. GTDB lineage: Bacteria > Pseudomonadota > Alphaproteobacteria > Rhizobiales > Rhizobiaceae > Brucella > Brucella tianjinense. The sequence goes on from NZ_JAHRVA010000011.1 coordinate 7,289, forward strand.
CACGACGGCCGTTATCAAACAGCGCATCGACGGCTTCCTGCAACATACGCTTTTCGTTGCGGATGATGATGCCAGGCGCACGCAGTTCGATCAAGCGCTTCAAACGGTTGTTACGGTTGATCACGCGACGATAGAGATCGTTCAGATCGGACGTGGCGAAACGACCGCCATCCAGTGGCACGAGCGGACGCAGATCCGGCGGGATCACCGGCACGATCTTCATGATCATCCACTCGGGACGATTGCCGGATTCAATGAAGTTCTCAACGATCTTGAGGCGCTTCATCAGCTTCTTCGTCTTTAGTTCCGAAGTCGTCTCGGCCAGATCGACGCGCAGATCGGCGGCGATCTTGTCAAGCTCCATCGAGGCCAGAAGCTCGTAAATAGCTTCTGCGCCGATAAGCGCCGTGAATTGATCCTCGCCGAATTCATCGACAGCGATCATATATTCTTCTTCCGAAAGAAGCTGGTGCTCCTTCAGGGAGGTCAGGCCCGGTTCGGTAACGATATAGTTCTCGAAGTACAGGACGCGCTCGATATCCTTGAGCGTCATGTCCAGGAGCGTGCCGATACGGCTTGGCAGCGACTTCAGGAACCAGATATGCGCAACCGGCGCGGCCAGTTCAATATGGCCCATGCGCTCGCGCCTAACGCGCGACAACGTGACTTCCACGCCGCACTTTTCGCAGATGATGCCTTTGTATTTCATGCGCTTGTACTTGCCGCACAAGCATTCATAATCCTTGATCGGGCCAAAGATACGCGCGCAGAAGAGACCATCGCGTTCTGGCTTGAACGTACGATAGTTGATCGTCTCTGGCTTCTTGATCTCGCCGTATGACCAGGACAGAATCTTCTCAGGGCTGGCAATAGAGATTCTGATGGAATCGAACGTCTGTGCCGGAGCCTGAGGATTGAAAAGATTCATGACCTCTTGGTTCATGCCGTTCTCCTTGAGGGCGATCCGCCGCCCTTGTGTCGTCGATGGCGAGCTGAAAACCCTTGCCATCCTGAAAAGAAATCGCGGAATTATACAGTTTGGAACTGACAATACGGGCGCGCCACGGCAATACCATGGCGCGCCTTAGTGTTTTTATTCCGCCGCGTCCGGAAGTGCCGGCTGCTGCTCGTCGCGCGTATCGTCCAGTTCGACATCAAGGCCGAGCGAACGCATTTCCTTGACAAGAACGTTGAAGCTCTCCGGGATACCCGCTTCGAACGTATCGTCGCCGCGTACGATCGCTTCGTAGACCTTCGTACGGCCTGCCACGTCGTCCGACTTGACGGTAAGCATTTCCTGCAACGTGTAAGCTGCACCGTATGCTTCGAGCGCCCAGACCTCCATTTCGCCGAAGCGCTGACCGCCAAACTGGGCCTTACCGCCCAGAGGCTGCTGCGTAACGAGGCTGTAAGGCCCGATCGAACGCGCGTGGATCTTGTCGTCGACCAGATGGTGAAGCTTGAGCATATAAATATAGCCCATCGTCACCTGACGGTCGAACGGCTCGCCAGTACGTCCGTCATAGAGCGTCGACTGGCCCGAGGTCGCGAGACCTGCGTCTTCCAGCATCGCATTGATGTCGGCTTCCACAGCGCCGTCGAAAACAGGCGTCGCAATCGACACGCCGCGTTTTACCTGATCGGCCAGCATGACGACGGCTTCATCGTCATAAGAGCGAACCGGCTCATTACGGTCATTGTCCGGATAGATGTGCTCCAGCGTCTCGCGCAGCGGCTTGATATCGGCCGATTTACGATAAACATCCAGAAGCTCACCGATCTTCTTGCCCATACCCGCACAGGCCCAGCCAAGATGGGTTTCCAGAATCTGGCCCACATTCATGCGGCTCGGCACGCCAAGCGGGTTGAGCACGATATCGGCATGCGTGCCGTCTTCGAGGAATGGCATATCCTCAACCGGCAGGATGCGCGAAACCACACCCTTATTGCCGTGACGGCCAGCCATCTTGTCGCCCGGCTGAATCTTGCGCTTCACAGCAACGAAGACCTTGACCATCTTCATGACACCCGGAGGCATCTCGTCACCGCGCTGTACCTTCTCGACCTTGTCCATGAAGCGTGCCTCAAGCAGCTTCTTGGAATCGTCGTACTGGCTGCGCAGAGCCTCCAGCTCGCCCTGAAGCTTTTCATCTTCAACGGCAAACTGCCACCATTGCGAACGCGGATATTCCGTTATGATGTCGCGCGTGACGGTCGTGCCCTTCTTGAAGCCTTTCGGCCCGGCAGCAGCAACCTTCCCGTCGAGCATATCGGTCAGACGGCCATAGACGTTACGATCCAGGATTGCCTGTTCGTCGTCACGGTCCTTGGCGAGACGCTCGATCTCCTCGCGCTCGATAGCCATTGCACGTTCATCCTTTTCAACGCCATGGCGGTTGAAAACGCGAACTTCTACAATCGTACCGTAGGTTCCGGGCGGCATGCGCATGGAGGTGTCACGAACGTCGGACGCCTTTTCACCGAAGATAGCGCGCAGAAGTTTTTCTTCCGGCGTCATCGGGCTTTCGCCCTTCGGCGTGATCTTGCCGACAAGAATGTCGCCAGGATGCACTTCAGCACCGATGTAAACGATACCTGCCTCGTCGAGGTTCTTCAGCGCTTCTTCCGAAACGTTCGGAATATCGCGGGTGATTTCCTCAGGTCCAAGCTTCGTGTCACGAGCGGCTACTTCGAATTCCTCGATGTGAATCGAGGTGAAGACGTCATCCGAAACGATCTTCTCGGAAAGCAGGATCGAGTCTTCGTAGTTGTAGCCGTTCCAAGGCATGAACGCGACGAGCACGTTGCGACCGAGAGCCAGATCACCCAGATCCGTCGACGGGCCGTCAGCAATGATGTCACCCTTGCCAATACGATCGCCAACGCGCACGAGCGGACGCTGATTGATGCAGGTGCTCTGGTTCGAGCGCTGGAACTTCTGCAAGCGATAGATATCAACACCCGACTTGGACGGATCAAGGTCTTCCGTCGCGCGGATAACAATACGCGTTGCGTCGACCTGATCAACCACGCCGCTCCGGCGCGCGCCGATTGCAGCCCCTGAGTCGCGAGCCACGATCGGTTCCATGCCCGTGCCGACGAATGGAGCTTCCGCACGTACGAGCGGAACCGCCTGACGCTGCATGTTCGAGCCCATGAGAGCGCGGTTGGCATCGTCGTTTTCGAGGAACGGGATAAGCGCTGCCGCAACCGAAACGATCTGCTTGGGCGACACGTCCATCAGGTCCACGTTTTCACGCGGAGCCATCATCACCTCGCCTGCGTGACGGCAGATGACGAATTCATCGATGAACCCGCCTTCAGCATCCAACTCGACATTGGCCTGCGCCACCGAGTGCTTGGCTTCTTCCATAGCTGAAAGGTAGACAACGTCATTCGTCACCTTGCCATCGACAACCTTGCGATACGGGCTTTCGATGAAGCCGTACTTATTGACGCGGGCAAAAGTTGCAAGCGAGTTGATCAGACCAATATTCGGGCCTTCCGGCGTCTCGATCGGGCAGATACGACCATAATGGGTCGGGTGCACATCGCGGACTTCGAAGCCAGCGCGCTCACGGGTCAAACCGCCCGGTCCAAGAGCCGAAAGACGGCGCTTGTGGGTGATTTCCGAAAGCGGGTTGGTCTGATCCATGAACTGTGACAGCTGTGAGGAGCCGAAAAATTCGCGCACAGCCGCTGCGGCAGGCTTCGCATTGATCAGATCCTGCGGCATCACCGTATCGATTTCGATCGAGGACATGCGTTCCTTGATCGCACGTTCCATGCGCAGCAGACCGACGCGATACTGGTTTTCCATCAGTTCGCCGACCGAACGCACGCGACGGTTGCCCAGATTGTCGATATCGTCGACTTCACCACGGCCATCGCGCAATTCGACAAGCATCTTGACCACGGCAAGGATATCTTCCTTGCGCAGAACGCGCACGGTGTCTTCCGCATCAAGATCTAGACGCATGTTCATCTTCACGCGGCCAACCGCGGAAAGATCGTAACGCTCGGAATCGAAGAACAGCGAATGGAACATGGCTTCTGCCGAGTCCATCGTAGGCGGCTCGCCCGGGCGCATGACACGATAAATGTCGAACAGCGCGTCCTGACGGCTTTCGTTCTTGTCGGCAGCCAGCGTGTTGCGGATATATGCACCGATATTGACATGGTCGATATCGAGAACGTTGATCTCTTCAACACCCGTGTCGAGCAACGTCTTGAGAACCTTCTCGTCAATCTCGTCACCAGCTTCGAGAAATATCTCGCCGGTGGCGTAATTAACGATATCTTCCGCCAGATATGAACCGAAGAGATCGTCTTCGGTTGCCTTGATCGCCTTGAGACCCTTTTCGGCGAGCTGACGTGCCGAACGTGCGGTCAGCTTCTTGCCTGCCTCCAGAACGACTTCGCCCGTATCCGCATCAATGAGATCGGAAACGATCTTCATGCCTTTGAAGCGCTCGACCGAATAGGGGATGCGCCAATTGTCGCCGTCACGCGTATAGGTGACAGTGTTGTAGAACGTCGATAGAATCTCCTCGCCGTCCATGCCAAGCGCCATGAGGAGCGTCGTGGCAGGCAGCTTACGGCGGCGGTCGATACGGGCATAGACCACGTCCTTGGCGTCGAACTCGATGTCGAGCCAGGAACCACGATAAGGAATGACGCGAGCCGCGAAAAGCAGCTTGCCTGAAGAGTGCGTCTTGCCCTTGTCGTGATCGAAGAACACACCCGGCGAACGATGCATCTGCGAAACGATAACGCGCTCGGTGCCATTCACGATGAAAGTGCCGTTGTCCGTCATGAGCGGCATGTCGCCCATATAGACGTCTTGCTCCTTGATGTCCTTGATGGACTTGGCGCCGGTATCTTCATCGATATCGAACACGATCAGGCGCAGCGTCACCTTGAGCGGCGCTGAATAGGTCAGATCGCGCTGACGGCATTCGTCAACGTCGAATTTCGGTGCGTCGAATTCGTAGCGGACGAATTCCAGCATTGAAGCGCCGGAGAAATCCTGGATTGGGAAAACAGACTTGAAAACCGCCTGCAAACCTTCGTCATTACGCCCGCCAGCAGGTTCCTCAACCATGAGGAACTGGTCGTATGATGCTTTTTGAACCTCGATGAGGTTCGGCATTTCCGCGACTTCGGGTATCTTGCCGAAAAATTTGCGTACGCGCTTGCGACCATTGAAAGAATGGGTCTGAGCCATCGTCGCTCCTCGTTCTATAGCCTTACGGCTTGCTCACGCCTTGCGGCCTTTATCCTGTGCCGCCCTTCGGCGGTCCTTTTGGCGCAAAATCCTTTCGATGGAAGAAAGGGTAATGCACGATCTCTAAGTCTGGAGCAGCTTTGCATCCTGATGGATGTATGCCGCTCTAACGGGTTAAAACCCGTTTCCTGAAAGCCTGGGTTACGGCCATCAGGAAAAGGGTTCATACTGATCGGAACGTTTAGTATGCGATAGCGTTCCGATTATAACCCCACAAGAAAACCGAACCGTCTGTTCGATCTCACTTGCGTAATACTTCACCCGCTGCGGATGAAACCGGCGGACGGGATACGTCCGCCGGGAAACTCGAACTTACTTGAGCTCGACCTTGGCGCCAGCAGCTTCGAGCTGTGCCTTGATCTTCTCAGCTTCGTCCTTCGAAGCACCTTCCTTGACTGCCTTCGGAGCAGCTTCAACCAGATCCTTGGCTTCCTTGAGGCCGAGACCGGTGATTGCGCGCACTTCCTTGATCGCGTTGATCTTGTTAGCGCCGCCGTCAACGAGAACGACGTCGAATTCAGTCTTTTCTTCAGCAGCAGCAGCCGGAGCGCCGCCGCCAGCAGCAGCGACTGCAACAGGAGCAGCAGCCGAAACGCCCCACTTCTCTTCGAGAAGCTTGGAAAGCTCAGCAGCTTCCAGAACGGTCAGGGCCGAAAGGTCTTCAACGATCTTTGCGAGATCAGCCATTTTTACATTTCCTATAGTTAAGGTTTGAACTGTTGACAGCGAGAAACGGCCTTAAGCCGCCTCGTTCTTCCGGGCGTGCGCGCCGATAACGCGGGCGATCTGGCCCGCCGGAGCGCTGGTGAGCACTGCAAGACGCTGAGCCGGGGTCTGAATCATACCAACCAGCTTTGCGCGCAGTTCGTCGAGCGACGGGAGCGAAGCAAGTGACTTGACGCCTTCGGCGTCGAGTGTTGTTGCACCCATTGCACCGCCGAGAACAACGAGCTTGTCGTTGGTCTTGGCGAATTCGACAGCTACTTTCGGAGCGATGATCGGGTCGTTTGCGTAAGCAACGACCGTCTGACCCGTAAACAGGTCAGCAATACCTTCCGATTCCGTGCCCTGAAGAGCGATTTTGGCAAGGCGGTTTTTCGCGACTTTAACGGTGCCACCAGCATCGCGCATCTTGGAGCGAAGATCGCTCATTTGCGCAACGGTGAGACCGGTATAGTGGGCCACGACGACCGAACCGGACTCTTTGAAAGCGCCGTTCAGCCACGCGACAAATTCGCGTTTTTCCGCTCTATCCACTGTCTCTCTCCAGTTGACAGGACCAACATGGCCCTGCCGGGTTGCCTTTGCCGATTGCATCTTTCGACATAATCAGCGTTCGAGGATCCTGTCCCCTTCAGTTTCACCTGCATCAGACAGGCTTCACCCAAGGCAACTACGGTTCAAACCTTGCATGCGCTTGCGCGCGAAACACGGTTATTCCACGTCTCATGCAGGCTTTGCTTTTAAGGCAATCACCCGAAGATGATAGCCGCCTGCAATCTCGGACAGGATAACCGGATTTTCATCCGGCTATCCGGATCATACGATCCGGAATTCTTGCTTTTCGCCCCGCTTGCGCGGAACAGGCCAGCAGCCTTCCTTTCTTGCGGAAAGGTGCAGGCCCCGGATGACCGGAGCCTTGAAAATCAAGCGACGACCTTGACGGTTGCCGGATCGACCTTAACGCCAACGCCCATCGTCGAGGACAGCGATACGCGCTTGAGATACTCGCCCTTCGAAGCGGCAGGCTTTGCTTTCAAAACAGCGTCGGCAAATGCCTTGATGTTCTCTTCGAGCTTCTGACTGTCAAAGGAAACCTTGCCGATACCGGCATGGATGATACCAGCCTTTTCAACACGGAACTCGACAGCACCGCCCTTGGAAGCGGCAACAGCAGCAGCAACATCGGTGGTGACGGTACCGACCTTCGGGTTCGGCATCAGGCCGCGGGGGCCAAGAACCTTACCAAGACGTCCGACGAGCGGCATCATATCCGGAGTCGCAATGCAGCGATCGAATTCGATCTTGCCGCTGTTGACGATCTCTACCAGATCTTCGGCGCCAACGATGTCCGCGCCGGCCTTTTTGGCTTCCTCGGCCTTATCGCCACGCGCAAAAACTGCGACGCGAACGGTACGGCCGGTGCCATTGGGCAGGTTGACGACGCCACGGACCATCTGGTCGGCATGACGCGGATCAACGCCGAGATTCATGGCGATTTCAATGGTTTCATCGAACTTGGCGACCGCACGTTCCTTGACCAGGCCCACAGCAATGGACAGATCATAGAGCTTATCGCGGTCGACGCCTTCGCGGATTTTTGCAACGCGCTTGGAAATTTTCGCCATCGTCTCAGCCCACCACTTCCAGGCCCATCGAACGGGCAGAACCTTCGATCATGCGCATCGCTGCTTCAATGTCAGCAGCGTTCAGATCTTTCATCTTTGCTTCAGCGATTTCGCGGACCTTGTCGCGATTGATCGTGCCGGCGCTCGCCTTGCCCGGAGTCTTGGAACCAGACTTGAGGTTGGCGGCTTTCTTGAGAAAATAGGTCACAGGAGGCGTCTTCATCACAAAAGTGAAAGACTTATCCTGGTAATATGTGATCACGACCGGAATGGGCGAACCCTTTTCCATTTCCTGCGAGGCAGCATTGAACGCCTTGCAGAATTCCATGATGTTAATGCCACGCTGACCGAGCGCTGGGCCGATCGGGGGCGACGGATTGGCCGCACCTGCCGGAACCTGGAGCTTCAGCTGGCCTGCAATTTTCTTAGCCATTGCTTTCTGCCTTCATAAAATGCCGGGAACCCGGCGTTCTCGATACATGCCGGAAACCCGGCTTTCGACTGACGTCAGACAAACTGACCGGCAGTTTGGTGGTGCGGAATTGACAACCGGCTAAGCCGCCACTCCTTCCACCTTTTCACCTTTTACGGTGAACGCCCTTGCGGGCAACCAATCAGACCTTGTCGACCTGACCGTATTCAAGATCCACAGGCGTCGCGCGCCCGAAGATGGAAACCTCGACCTTGAGACGCGCACGCTCGTCATCAACTTCCTGAACGATGCCGTTGAATGATGCAAACGGACCATCCGAAACGCGAACCTGCTCACCGATCTCAAAAGTCACAGATGACTTAGGCCGATCGACACCATCCTGAACCTGGTTCAGAATCTGGTCGACTTCCTTCTGTGAAACAGGAACAGGCTTCGAATCTCCAAGAAAACCAGTGACTTTTGGCGTGTTCTTGATGAGCGAGAAAACCGCATCCGTCAAAATGGCATGCACCAGCACATAACCGGGAAAGAACTTGCGCTCCGCATCGACCTTGCGACCGCGACGCACTTCAACGACCTTCTCGGTCGGCACCACGATCTGCTCGATATAATCCGAGAGGCCCTTCTGCTTGGCCTTGATCTCGATATCCTCGGCCACCTTCTTTTCGAAGTTGGAATAAGCGTGAACGATGTACCAGCGCGCCGTCATCTCGTAGTTCTCCAATCCTGCTTAGCGACCAAGGCGAAGTATGAATTCTACGCCATAGGCCATAAGCTGGTCGGCAAGAAAAAAGAATGCAGCAGCAAAAAACGCCATAACCACCACCATAATGGTGGAGATAAGCGTTTCACGCCGGGTCGGCCAGGTCACTTTCGCCGTTTCGGAGCGAACCTGCTGAAAAAAAGTGATCGGATTCGTTTTGGATGCCATCTGCCGCTCTGTCTTGCCGGGGGACACCACCGCTCCTGACCTAAAACGAATCAGTAACAGGTCCCCACGCATATACGGCACGCAAAGCTGAAAAATCAGCCCCACGCACCGCGTGTCTGTTGACGTTACATAGAACCGATTCCCGAAAAACACAAGCCCATTGGTAAAAGAATATTATACCGGACTTATCGGCAGATTCGATCCTTGCGAACTTCGCTACCCCCCACCATTCAATCGTGCGGCAGCGCTGCACTCTCCCGTCTAGTGAATACTGGCGGGAAATATCTCTAGCCCCGGCCTACTTAACTCTTGGCCACCGCCTTGAGCGCATCAAAAAAATCAGCGGATATACCGTTTACTGTAGATACAGAAAACGAGTGCTTATAGTCAAGCCATAAGCACTCGTTTAAAAATGGCAGGGGCAGCAGGGCTCGAACCCGCGACCTACGGTTTTGGAGACCGTCGCTCTACCAACTGAGCTATACCCCTATCAGCGCAAGCGCTGCAATATCTTTAACACCATAACCGGTGTTGCCTCAATCTTTCATGCGGCCCAAACCGGCGGCTTGCCGCCGGTTCGTAAAAAGTTACTCGATGATCGAGGATACGATGCCGGCGCCGACGGTGC
>NZ_JAHRVA010000012.1 GCF_019100495.1 Falsochrobactrum tianjinense
CGAAACGCCCGAAACTGTTCAGACAAACCGAGCCACCTCTGAATATTCCGTTCCGATTGACACCTCTGGCAAACCCGGCGCGGTTCACACCCAGCCTCGATCATTGGTCGCACAAGGGCCTCAATAATAGGGCTGAGAATAGCCACCTGCCATTTCGAAAACGGGAGCGCACCATGCAAGGCCACCGATCTCCGGGAGCGTTGCAACGGTTCGTATCCATGCACTCTGCTACCCGCAATCGCTTTTCAGTTCCATCCCACCGCCGTGCCGCACAAACAATTCGCTACCACCGTCTTGAAGCGTTCGATACATGGAAAAGTGCAGCCTGCCTTGCCTGAAATCTGAGAGCATCAGCCCATTATCGGCCTGGGTAACTTAACGTGACAACACCGTCCGTAACCGTATGCTGCAAACGCCACACCCGAAATCCATCCACCTGAAAGGTGAAACCGCATAATCCTGCATCAAAGACCAGATTCCACCCGTAATTCGTTTCGTGCAACAACGCACAATCGGGGTATGGCAACCCAGCGAATTTCCTAAAGTTTAAAACGTCTGATCATAAATGGTTCTAAATTTATGAAAGAATCACGCTTTGCAATCAGATCGGCTACAAGCTGAGCCGTCGCTGGAGCAGTAGCCAAGCCGATATGTCCGTGCCCAAAAGCATAGATAATATCATCAGATAACGAAGAATGATCAATGACGGGCAGGCCGTCGGGGGTTGACGGACGATGCCCCATCCAGCGAGATACATTAGTCCCCTTTAAACTGTTGCGCACCACTGAATAAGTCGTGGCAGCCTGTGCTAACAATATATCTGCACGTCGCCAATTTGGGGTTGCTTCAATCGGGGCCATCTCGACTTGGCCTGCTATCCGTAAACCTGAGCGTGTCGATGTGTTCGCTGATTTACTGTCGCTTGTCATAATTGGTATGCTCGGCCCTTCATGCATTCCTTCTAAAACCACATGATATCCGCGTTCACTGCATAAGGGGACATAATCACCACAGATTTGAATTAGTTTACGAGAATGAATACCTGCACAAATCACAGCTGCATCGCATTGCACGACACCTGCGTTAGTCTGCACCGCGTTAAGCTTGCCACTATGCACCGAAAAACCTGTCACAGCAGCAGGCATAAAACTCCCACCACAAGCAACAACGTAATCCTTGATTGCAGCTACATAAGCGCCAGGGTCAATACAATGCACACCTTGCTCAACCAACGCCCCAAAATTGTACTGTTCGCTCAATGTTGGCTCAAGCGCATGAAGGTTAGCCCGTTCGAGCTCCTGCCACTTAACACCGTTCTGCTTTCTCAAGTTCCAGGGAAGCACATCTTTCTCGAACGCATCACGATCAGGATAGACATATAATAACCCCTTTGCCTGGATCAATTCAGGTCGGCTAATTTCTTCAGCAAGTTTCTGGTGCCGTGACGGTGCGTCGTTGAGTAGAGACGTGAGTATTCGAGCGGTACGCTCCACCTTTGCTTTCGTAAACCCAGCATTGAGAAAACGCAGTAACCATGGCAACATGGATGGAAAATGACGCCATCGGATCGTCAGCGGCCCGTTAGGATCGAGAAGATACCGCGGCACTTTCTTCCAAGTACCAGGTACCGACATCGGAATGATGGATGCTGGACTTACCCACGCACCATTACCATAACTAGCTGCCTGCTCCCCTCCGACGGGCCCTGGCTCTATCAGCGTAACGCGATGATTGTCCGTTACCAACGCCGCTGCTACACAAGCCCCGACAATACCACTGCCAATAACTGCAATATGTTTAGTCATCTTCATTCCGTGATTTAGATTTCAGCGTGTGTGCTATCACCCACTGACTTTCGCAAAAAATGGACACAATTTAGCTAACCTCGACTGCGATAAGAGCGCCTTGGTTATCCAAACTCTTCACGACAAAAGCGGATCAGCTTATTTTCTGAGCATCGTTGATCTGACGGAATCGGCCGTTAAGGGTTTAAAGTTGATATGCCGTTCCAATCCTTCAGCAATATTGAGTAGCGACACCTCACTTCCTCTGCGTCCGACGATCTGAATACCGATCGGCAAACCTTCGTTTGATAATCCACATGGCAGTGTGACAGTAGGAAGATGTAAAAAATTTGCCAGAATATTGATATTTAAATCGCCCAGAAAATAGAAGCGGTCTACTTCTGTAAGCTTGCCGGGCACCTTTAATGATACTGGTAAGGCTACGAAATCTACCTGTTCAAATAGCTTTTTCATTGCGAGATAAAGCTCATTGCGTAGGGAGCTAGCCAGCTGGTAGTCGTCTTTCCCAACGCATTCTCCGGCCAGAGACCGTAAACGGAAAGCCGCGCCAAAGTCTTGATAACGCGCACGAACCGATTTTGCGTAATTGGCAGCAACTTCCGCCATCATAACAACGGATGCGGCAGCATGGATTAGATGCAATGACGGCAGGTGAACCTGCTCCACTTGGCAACCACCATTTTCGGCAATAGAGCCTACATTACGATAGGTCTCACGTATCTCAGCTTGTAAACGCTGCTCAAGTGTAGGCTCCAAAATTGCCATACCAAACCGCGCGCCCCTAAGGTCACCATTGCTGTATGTCTTGCTCACATTATCGCTGGTGGCATTTTGATTGCTCAAGCACTCATACACTACGCGGCAATCCTGCACAGTTCTGGCCATCGGGCCAACGTGGTCCATCGAACCGCTGAGAGGCCGGATGCCGCTCATGGAAATGCTGCCATAAGTTGGCGTTAGGCCAACGACACCGCAGTGGCCGCTGGGCAGCCGAATTGACCCTGCAGTATCGGTTCCGATTGACGCAAAACAGAGGCCAGCCGCGACTGACGCGCCAGAGCCGCTGGATGAACCACCGGGGAAGTATTGTGGATTCCAAGGATTTCGGGCGGGTGGAAAAGGGAGATCAAATGATGGGCCGCCAAATGCGAATTCATGGCAATTAGCCTTGCCGATGATAATAGCGTCTGATGCCCGAAGACGCGCAACTACGTCTGCATCGCTTGATGCGACCATATCGAGAGCAGAGCGCGAGCAGCCTGTAGTTGCAATTCCCTCAACATCTATAATATCTTTAATCGAGACGGGGACGCCTGCAAGAGGCCCAAGTTTTTCGCCTCGCCTGACCTTTGCGTCAATTACCTCTGCCTGCTTTAACGCACCTTGGATATCCACGGTAGTGAACGCAGAGAGTGTCTGTTGGCTTGTTTCAATCTGATCCAGGAAGTTCTGGACAGTATCAACAGCCGATATTTGACCATTGGCTATGGCGTCTCGCAGCGTGAGAATTGACATCGAGCCGATGTTACGCATGAGGATTACACTCCCCAGAAGCCTCATCTAGTTCAAAGTGATGGGTGGTTTTGATGACGTTGATTAAATCAACAAGAAGCTGGTATCCTCGTTCAAGCTCAATCTTATCTTCGTCGGTGATTTGCGGCAGTAACTCTTCGCGCATGCGAGACTGGTTCATGCCCAGGTTCCTATTTAGTCGATGACCGCTGACATGCAACGGCCAACTTAGATGGATTATAGGTCAAGACCTTCCGGAATGGTCGACGCGGAAACGCCAATCGCTTCCATGTTTTTCACTACGATCTCACGAATGCCGCCGATGTTTTTCTGGTAGTTAATCCAAACATTTACAAAATCGCGCCAAGTCGCTCTGTCTTCACGACGGAAACCACCATTGGTTGAAGCACCATAGGCCGGCTGTGGAACGGTAAGTTTTCCCAGTTGCGGGTTCTTCTGCACCATTGTCAGTGCCAGAAAAACATCTACAATCTGGCAATCCGCGCGGCCAGCCTGTACTGCAGCCACACCTTCATCTACGGATTTGAAGCGCAAAACTTTGGCATTCGGGCAAAGCCGTGTAACAATTTGGTCATGGGATGAACCGACATCGACAGCAATCGTTACGGATGGGTCGTTAAGCTCTACCCAATCTTTACCTTCAAAACCCTTTTTGCGGATCATGGCGAAGGCACTCATAAAGAGGGAGTTACAAAAATCTACCACTAAAGCCCGTTTTGGCGTGGGCGACATGCCGAAGAACAGATCAATTTTGTCTGCCTCTAGGTCCAATACAGCATTGCCCCATGTCGTCTCTACAATTTTGAGATTTGCTCCAAAAGTTGCAGCAATATCTTTAGCAAAATCAACGCAGAAGCCCCTCCATTCACCACTTGCAATATCTTTGTACGTAAATGGCGCACCACCAGCCACGGCGCCCAGTCGAAGCTCGCCGGTACGTGCAACCCGTTCCATAACGGGCTCTTTGCCGCTACTTTGAGAGGCTGCAGCCGCTGTAGGGACAGCGATAGCCGATAATGCTAGCCCGGCGGTCAATAGATTGCGTCGATTGGTAGTAGTCATGTGATTATTGCTCCCATTTTGTTATTATAATGTGTTGTAACTAAACGGCCATATTCTGCTCTGCTACGACCAACGGCAGATCCAAAATCGCGGGATCAAGCACCGCTCTTTTGATGAAAAGGGGTCAGAAATGCACGTGTCGCCGCATTTTGGGGGTTGTCAATTACGTCCTTTGCCAGTCCTTCCTCGACGATAACGCCATCACGCATGAAGATAACCTTATCCGCGACCTCTCGGGCGAAGGCCATTTCATGGGTGACTATCATCATTGTCATGCCATCGAGCGCGAGCGAACGCATTACTGACAGAACTTCACCGACCAGTTCGGGATCAAGTGCGGATGTTGCCTCATCGAACAACATGACTTCTGGCTGCATTGCTAAGGCACGCGCAATCGCTACACGCTGCTTTTGCCCACCGGATAACCGGCTGGGATACTCATGCATTTTATCCGGTAATCCGACCTTGGTTAGCAACTCCATTGCGAGCAGCCTTGCGTCTTCCTTCAACATTTTGCGCACTGTCATTGGTGCTTCAATTATGTTTCCAAGCACAGTTAAATGCGGGAATAAATTGAAATGCTGAAACACCATTCCCGTATTGGCGCGAAAACTGGCAAGCTTACGCTTGGAAGGCTGGACAGTACCAGGCCCGAACGTGAAGCGATTATCACCAATGCTTATGCTTCCTTGGTCCGGGGTAACCAGTAGATTGAGGCAACGCAACAGCGTTGATTTTCCCGAACCTGAAGGGCCAATCAGGGCAACAACACCGCCGACATCAATTGAAAGGCTTATATCTCGAAGGACATTGAGAGAGCCAAAACTCTTGCGAATACCACTGACTTCGATCTTTGGTTTACTAGCCATAATTAATCTCTTACCAATAGCTTTCTTTCGCCGTAGCGTGCCAATACCGTCAGAGGGAAGAGTATCGCCAAGTAAGCAAGAGCAATTGCTGTATACACTTCAAGTGGTTTGTAGCTGTCATGTGCGATAATTTGCCCTTGATAGAGTAGGTCTGGTACAGCAATAATCGAAATCAGCGACGTATTCTTAAGTTGTATAATCGACTGGTTCAGCATAGGCGGAGCCATACGCTTAAGCGCCTGAGGAAGAATAACCCGTCTCATAATCTGGAAGGGCGTCATACCGAGTGCCATACCGGCTTCGCTTTGTCCGATATCGATGGAAATCACGCCACCTCTGATGATTTCGGCATAAAATGCGCCACCATAAAGCGATAGTGCGATTAAGCCAGCAGAGACACCGGATAGTTCAATCCCCGATAGAATTGGCAATGCATAATACATCCAGATCAACTGAACCAGCAAAGGCGTACAGCGAAACAGCTCAATATAAGCCGCTGCAATAAACCGGAGCAGGGAAAATCGTGACAGCATCATAAGCCCTGCGATTAGGCCAACTATAATACCGAAAACAACAATGGCGGCAGTAAACCCGATTGTGACGCCGATGCCTTCAATAAATAAATATCTATAGTTCCAGAGGAATTGAAAATCCCAAGAATACATATGTTTGATCCGCCTTCTACGCTGCTGTTCTCTTTTCAGGTGCTATCGGGTTTGCACCTGTTTTCGTGAGCCATGAATAGACGGGAGGAACCCGATTCGCGATAGATTCTACAACGACATCGATGAAATACGGACCATCATGGTTGAAGGCTTCAGCAATTGCGTTTTCAAATTCTTCGGGAGTTTCAGCACGCGACGAGTGGATACCGTAAACGCTGGCAAGTTTATCCATACTATGTGGATTAAAATCGACACTGAATGTACCGTCGTTTGATCGTTCCGTATTTGTCACGCGCTGTAGCGCTTTAATCCAGCCAAAGCAGGCATTGTTGAAGTGAATTAGAACAGCGGGTATGTCCAATCGTGACAAGGTTTCCAGTTCTCCTGCTGACATCCCGAGTGATCCGTCGCCGAACAAGCCGACAGGGCGAACATTTGGAGCTGCGTAATAGGCACCGATCACTGCCGGTATGGCATAACCCAACCCGCCGAAAAAACGAGGAATGACTAGCCGGGATTGATCGTCACAAAACTTCAGAAAACGCGTAGAATAAGGTGTCGGTGTTCCAGCATCAGAAATAACATTGCAAGGGGCGGGAAGATGACGATTAAGCGTTTCGATGATAAACTCAGGTCGGATCGGCGAAGGGTCTTGCTCATCCATGGACGCAATATGTTCCCAGAATTCCTTCCGGCGCTGGTTGATATTGTCAACCCAAACTACCGTATCTAGTAGATACTCAGGATTTATCGCATTAATCATCGCCTCTAATACAGCACGAGCATCACCGTAAATGGGAAAGTCAACCTCGTATGTATTCGCGATGACTTCAGGATTCAGATCAATTTGTATAATTTTACAATGCGCATTCATAGATGGATGCCGCCAGTTCATTGTGGCAACAGAACCCATCCGGCAACCTATATAAACAACGAGATCAGCATTCTCCAGTGCCCATAGTGCGTGCGGATGGAACCCGTTATCACCGATAATGCCGATACTAAGATCATGATTATCGCGTACGGCGCCCTGTCCTGTGATGGTGGTTACAACCGGGATGTTCAAGCGTTCGGCAAATTGTGTTAACGCAAGGGACGCGCCAGAACGGTTCAGGCCACCGCCAGCGACTATTAGTGGTTTTTTTGCCTCAAGGAGCGCTGTCATTGCGGCGTCAATTGCGTCTTGTTGCGGTTGAACGCGGTAAGACGGTGCCACGCGGCATTGCGGCTCTATATGCAAGGACACATCGGCCTCAGGTATTTCTTCGTACAGAATATCCTCAGGTAGTGCGAGGACAGCTGCGCCAGGGCGACCTGCTGTTGCATAACGGAATGCACGGCGTACGACTTCAGGCAACTTGCCGATTGACGGAAGGGTCTCGACGTGCTTTGCGATTGGACGGAACAGTTCACCAATAGGCAGCTCCGTTAAAGTGCCTCTTCCCACGCCCGCGCGTGGGATGTCGTTCACCAATAAGATCACCGGCACAGATGATTCATTCGCCTCTGCAACGCCAGGTAGTGCATACATGGCACCTGCACCGCTTGGGACCTCTGCAATTGCTGGTTTGCCAGAAATGCGCGCATAGCAATCTGCCATAAAAACCGCGGATCGTTCGTCGCGGCACAGCACATGAACCGGTGCACCTTCTATGGATTTAAGAGCTCTGTATAGGGCGACATTGGTATCACCAGGAACGCCGAAAATGACTTCCACTCCGTAATCAGAAAGCATTCTTACAAGAGCTGCCGCACCATTCATTTCAAACCTCACACCCACGATTGCAATGTAAATTCAAATCTGCCATAGGGAGCGAATAGCTGTCGATACAAGAAACCAGTACATACTTCTTCGAAATCTTGTAACAGGTTCAATAATTTGTATTAAGATAAGAAAACTGGCTAGGCACCGTCTCGATGGTGCTCGAAGTTAGCGTTGCAGGCCTGTATTTAGGTGGATGGGAGCAATATGGCTAAGCCCAGTCTAACACTGGTTCAAACCTTCTATCATCTTGCAAAACAAGGTTCTTTCTCTGCGGCTTCACGTGAGCTGAATTTAAGCTACCAATCAGTCGCAAATCACATACGCAAACTTGAACAGATACTGGACAGTAAACTGATTGTTTCTGAACAAGGTGCAAAGCGTGTATCGCTCACTCCCAAGGGAGCTATATTATTTGGTATATTGAATCCAGAGCTTGATATTATGCTTGAACGGATCAAGACGTTAATTGACAAACAGAAAGCTTTTATACGGATCGGTGTACCGCAAGGTTTTTTCCTTCACATGTTTCCGAACATCATTTCCCAATTTCGTGCGAAATATCCTGATTACGAGCTATCGTTTTACGAACGCGATACTGCTCTGTCCGATCTCGTAAAAAATGGCGACGTAGACGTACTTATCTCCGAGCAATATTTTGGTGATCCGATCCTAACACAGCGCCTACTCGGCAGTTACAACCTTAGCCTCGTCTATCCCGCGTCTTGGGGAGCGATTAAACCGCAAGATGACGTTGCCAAGTGGATGAAGGGGCGCCCATTCATAACTCATGAACCAGGGCAAACGCTTCGCAATATTGCTCTCGATTTTATCAAGCTCAAAGGCATCGACATAACTTCCCCTATTTCCGTTTCAAGTAGTACGAGCGTCAAGCGATGCATTGAGCAGGGATTTGGTTTTGGAATTCTTCCCTCTTGGACTGTGCATTCGAACGATACGGATGTTCTCAGCATTGGTCTAGTTGATCTGGTATCAGTTCAGGTATATTTTGGAGTAGCAAGTTTTTTACAGAACAATCCCGCCGTTAGGCATCTGTATGAGATGTGCTCCGCAGAATTCAGTCGAGCAGTCGAACTCTGACATACACATATTAGGCGGCTTTGTTGCAAAAAAAATTGGTCGGGATGGAGCGCACCTTAACTTTGGACGCAACTACGCTGTGATCTCCGCAAGTTGCTGTTTGAGCGATATGAACTGCCCCCATTTCGACCGGACAGTCGGCATAAGCAGAAAGGCTCAACCACAGGCTTGAGTATAGGCTTATGTCTAACGATTTCAGACACGTCGAATTGCTGACGGGAGATGTGCGCCGCAGGCGATGGACAACCGAGCAGAAACTGACAATCATTGAGCAGAGTTTCGAACCAGGCGAGACGGTATCTTCTACCGCTCGCCGCCATGGCGTTGCGCCCAATCTACTTTACCGGTGGCGCAGGCTTTTGAGCGAGGGAGGTGCTGCAGCGGTGGATTCTGACGAGCCGGTTGTCGGCAATTCGGAAGTGAAAAAGCTGGAAGATCGCGTCCGCGAGCTGGAGCGCATGCTTGGTCGCAAAACGATGGAAGTCGAAATACTCCGCGAAGCCCTTTCGAAAGCAGACTCACAAAAACGGATATCGCGGCCGATCTTGTTGCCGAGGGACGGTTCCCGATGAAGGCTGTCGCCGAAACTTTGGGCGTCTCCCGCTCGAACCTCATCGAGCGGTTGAAAGGCCGATCAAAGCCGCGCGGGTCCTATCATAAGGCCGAGGATGCGGAGCTCCTGCCCGTCATCCGCAGGCTGGTGGACCAGAGGCCGACCTATGGCTATCGGCGGATCGCCGCGCTTCTCAATCGCGAAAGGCGGGCCGCCGATAAGCCTGTCGTCAACGCCAAACGGGTTCATCGCATAATGGGCAACCACGGCATGTTGCTGGAGAAGCATACGACCGTTCGCAAAGGCCGCATTCACGACGGCAAGGTCATGCTCATGCGCTCGAACCTGCGCTGGTGCTCGGATGGTCTGGAATTTACCTGCTGGAACGGTGAGATCATTCGTCTCGCCTTCATCATCGACGCTTTCGACCGCGAGATCATTGCCTGGACAGCGGTCGCAAATGCTGGCATCTCCGGCTCAGACGTCCGCGACATGATGCTGGAGGCGGTCGAGACACGCTTCGGAGCAACCCAAGCTCCGCATGCTATCGAGCATCTCTCCGACAATGGTTCGGCTTACACAGCAAGGGACACGAGGCTGTTTGCCCAAGCCCTCAATTTGACGCCCTGCTTTACGCCAGTGGCTAGCCCGCAGTCGAACAGAGGTGGCTCGGTTTGTCTGAACAGTTTCGGGCGTTTCG
>NZ_JAHRVA010000013.1 GCF_019100495.1 Falsochrobactrum tianjinense
TAAGCTGCGCCCCGTGCTAAACCAATGTTTGCAACAGATCCGTCCATTCACGACCCTATCTACAACTTACACCATTTTCCCCGCAATCTTCTCACCTCAGCCGATCATCGCGAGCTGCGTCAGACCGCCACCAAGATGTGGCGCGAAATCGCTGGCCTGTAATCTTCCTAAGATCAGCACCATAGATCGGAGTGCGCTCGCGCTGAGGTTAAAGTTACACTGCCCCGCTGTGCTTCCCGATATCCGGCGTTTTTCGTATGAAGAATTGAATTCTTAAACGTTCAAATCGGGCCGGCTTATCTGGGACGGACTTGATATTGCCTGGGCCAGATCGAGCAATGCAGGTGCGAGGCGCGCCCGCGCGTCATCGACCGTCCACTGCGGTGTGACGACCGCCGTGCCCACCGCAGCCACGACGTCGCCAGACGGGCCGAAGATCGGAGCCGCCAAGGAAATTTCGGTTTCGAAAGATTCGCGATGCGTCAGGGCGAAGCGATCTGTTCGGATCGTCTCAAGCCGTTTTTCGAGAGCTTCGCGTGTCGTAAGCGTCTGGCTGGCATAGCTGACGGGATTGGTTGCTGCCAAGATCCGGTTGCGCTCCCCGGCGGGTTTATAAGCAACCATGGCCTGTCCCAGTGCGCTGATATACCAAGGGAATTTCGATCCAGCGACCAGCGCGGGACCCACGACGTTGCGGCTTCGATAACGAACGAGGAAAATAACGTCCGCCCCGTCCATCTCGGCCAGGTTTACCGCTTCCCCGATACGGCTGTTCCACTCCAGCATATAGGGCGTTGCCCGCTCCAGAAGAACATGGCAACGCAAATAGTTGGCGCTGAGCTGCAGCACGCGGGAGGTGAGACTGTATTGCCGGGTCGTCTGGTCTTTCTGCAAGTAGCCCAATGCGACGAGTGTAGCCGTAAAGCGCTGTGCGGCACTCTTTTCCAATCCCGTCACAGCGGCGACCTGCGTGAGCGTCAGACTGGGACGTCCGTCATTAAAAGCCTGCAATACGCTCAATCCCTTTTCCAATGAGGAATTGAAAAGGCCGGAATCGCCAGTCGGACGCCCCGTTTTTCTGACGGGCTTATCATCAGTCATGCCGAACTCCTGGAACGAGATGCAGATACATCCCCCCTATGGCTGAATGCACAATGAATGGCAATATGCGATCGTTGTTATCGACAGGCCGATAGCCGGACTATCGGCCTGTCGATGCCGCTCTGTTGCGGTGTTCATGTTGTTCCGCGTCCCATATTCCAGTCGTTCTCTGAGGGAGTTCGGTCTTCCGGATTCGTTGCGTCGGTCCGCGCGGGAAATCATTGACGATCTCGATGAAGCGAGGCAGTTGATAATAAGCGAGGTGCTGCTTGCACCAGTCCAGAATATCGGCTGGCTCGACCGTTTCTCCGGGCGCCGCGCGGACGAAGGCCTTGATGTCCTGTTCGCCCATTTCGGAATCGACGCCGATGACCGCGGATTCTTCGACCATTGCGTGGGCGTTGATGACCCGTTCGACTTCCCATGCCGAGACGTTCTCGCCACGCCTGCGCAGGCTATCTTTCTTGCGGCCTGAAAAATAGTAATTTCCATCGATATCGCGGTAGCCGAGATCGCCCGAGAAGACACATCCGTCGCGCAGGACTTCGGCGGTTTTCTCCGGATTGCCGAGATATTCCAGCATCGTGATGCCCGCTTCCTTCGGTCGCAGGACGATCTCGCCGACGGTGCGGTCTTCCACTGGCTTGCCCGCTTCGTCGGCTATGAAGGCCTCGAATTCCTCGACCGGCTTTCCGATCGATCCAATCGGCCCGCCATGGTTCAGCATGGTGAAATTGCCGGCTTCCGTAATGCCGTAGCCTTCGCGGATGGAAACGCCAAAGCGCGTCTCGAAGACTTTCCAGCTTTGCGTCGGCGCTGCGGCGCCCCATGCAACCCGCACCGGATTGTCGGCGTCGTCCGGCCGCTCCGGCTGCTTGAGCAGCAGATTCATCGCGCCGCCCAGATAATGGAACTGCGTTGCGCCATAGCGGCGGATCTGATCCCAGCATTGCGAGGCGCTGAAACGTTCGACCATGCCGATACGCACGCCGTGCTGAAGGCTCATGAGCACCGTCATCCAGCCGGCGACATGGAAGAACGGCTCCCACAGGAACAGGACATCACCCGACTTGACCTCGGCGAGCTGGCCTGCATTCTTCGCGCCGATCTGGAACCAGCGCTCGGACAGGACGGCCCCTTTCGGCTCGCCGGTCGTGCCCGACGTATAGGAGACCATGCAGCGGCGGTCGAGCCCTCCGGGCGCGTGAGGGGGAACGGAACCGGTTCCGGCCAGCACGGTTTCCAGCGCGGCGAAACGGCTGTCGCCGGAGGGCACGTCACCGCGCCAGATGACGCCCTCGACGGTGCGATCCTCCGAAACCGCACGTGCGAGTTCGCCAAAACTCGCGTCCGCGATGACGTAGCGCGGCTTCGCACTGGCGAACTGGGTGCGGATACCCAGCGCCTTGAGATGGATGCTGACGGGCACGACGGTAGCATCCAGCCAGACGCAGGCAAAAAACAGATAGATATGCTCAGGCACCGTCGGAAGCATGAGCGCGACCCGGTCCCCGGCGCGCACGCCATGGGAGGACAATGCCGCAGCGCGGACCTCGACATGCTTCTTGAGGTCGCCGAACGTCACAACGTCGTCGCCGAACATCAGGAAGACATCGTCACCATTGGCGGCAGCGCGCCGCTCGACCAGTTGCCTCAATGTTTCGTCCATCGAATATCCTCCGTTTGGAATGGCCGTGGCCGTCGGTCATGCTGATTTGCGCGCAGCGCGGATGCGGAAAAATTCTTCCATGCAGCGTTGCGGCTCGCCCGAAGCGAAGGCCTCGCGCTGCGCTTCCTCGGCGATCTCGAAAGCGTGATCGAAGCCGGGCTGCGTGGCCTCACGATAGGCCCGTTTGGTTAGGCGAAGAGCTATCGGCGGCTTGGCGCCGAGTTCGCGCGCCATGGCGATACTGCGCGAAAGCACCTCGCCGGCCGGGACGATCTCATTGAGGAGCCCGGTGTGCCGGGCCTCTTTGGCGTTCATCATGCGGCCGGTGAGAATGAGATCCATGCTGCGCGCGACGCCCAGATGCGGGGCAAAGACGCCCCACGGTCCGACGA
Organism: Falsochrobactrum tianjinense; assembly: GCF_019100495.1. GTDB lineage: Bacteria > Pseudomonadota > Alphaproteobacteria > Rhizobiales > Rhizobiaceae > Brucella > Brucella tianjinense. Next base: position 3,163 of record NZ_JAHRVA010000013.1, read on the forward strand.
CGCTCGGAATGCCGTTGTTGAGTTCCGGTTGGCCCATGGTGACGCCGGCATGGCCGATCCGGTAATCCATCAGCATCGCGACCTGGAAGCCGGACCCGGCGGCTATGCCGTTTAGCGCGGCTATGGTCGGCTTTTCGACGTCGCGTATGGTTTCGTAAAAGCTTTTGATATCGGCAAGCCAGCGGTCGGCCTCGGCGCCACCTTCGAAATTCTGCGATTCAGTGAAATCCTGCCCCGAACAGAAGGCGCGCTCGCCCGCGCCTGTGACGACGACCGCCCTGACGGCGTCGTTCGAGCCGACCTCAGCCAGCATGCGACCCAGATCGGCCCGCATCGCGCCCGTCCAGGCATTCAGCCGTTCCGGCTTGTTCAGCGTGATGACCGCGACACCGTCTTCGTGGGACAGCAGCAATTCCCTGTTCTCCATCTGAATCTCCATATTATCACATAATGATAGTAATTATTGCAATATGACTATATTGAAGCTTTATGCAAGTCAGAAGGCATTCTCTATACGCAAAAAATGTCATTGACAATCATTATATGATAACTCTAATCATTATTAGATAATTCGGATGGAGAGAGACATGAACCAGACAGAGATCGAGGATCTGCGGGCGGATTGCAGACTGGCTGCAAAGTTTTGGGGCAGAACATTCGGAGCCATGGGCGCGATCGTCTTTCGCGAAAAGGGCGAGGACGCCATCAAGCGTCTGTGGGGATTGATGCTTCATCAGCATCAGCAGGGCTTCTACCAGCAGGGGCTTCTCAAGCTCGGCATCTCGCCCGACGAGCCGCCGGCGGTCGCTGCCGGCAAGTATCACTGGTACACCAATCTCATCGGCGGCCTGACGATGGAATATGTCGAGGAAACGCCGAAGAAGGTCTGGATTCGCTATACGGCGCCGATGTGGACCTATCCTGGCACCTCCATGCTGGCCATGCCCGCTTCGCTGCGGCGCACGATCTTCTCGATCTGGCACCCGGCCAATGGCCGGATGATGGGCAACAAGCGGCTTGGCTGGGTCGCGACGAAATTCGTCATGGAGGGCGATCCCTATGACGAAGGCTATTTCTACGAATACGACCATGACCTGGCGCCGGGCGAAGAACTGCGCTTCGAGCAGGCCGCGCACACGCCCGAGTTCGATCCGGCCAGCGCGCCGCGCCTCGACGAAACTCTCTGGCCTGAGCCGCGCATGCTGAAGGCGCGCCGCAACTGGTCGCGCGAATATGTCGCCACCACGCTTGACTGCCTTCTGCAGATGTATGGCCCGCACACGACCAACTATCTGTGGGAGCAGACGATGCGCGGCATGGCCGTGCAATATGCGCATGAATTCAAGCGGGATGCCGGGATCGAAGGCAAAGACGCGGCGGCCATCGCGGCCTTCTTCGCGCGGTTGCTCAAGGCTCAGAACCAGAATTTCGAGTTGCAGCGCCTCAGCGACCACCGCTTCGCGATCACGCTCGGATCGTTCCTTCCCTTCGCCGCCGACGCGCCGGAAGGACTGCGCCATGCAAGCTTCGCCTTCCAGACAGTGGCGGCATGGACACTGAATGGCCGCGTGTCGGTTACCCGGCAGCCAAGCCCCGATGCGCTGAATCCGACCGGGGAAACCTGGGAGATCGCCAATGCCGACCGCTGGCTCTATTGATCCCGTGTGGAGCGAGACTTTGCAGATCATGCAGCATATTGATACCGGTCTGACCGTCAGCGATCTTCTCGATGCCCGCGTCCGCGAACATGGCGACAGGGTTTTCTGTCGCTGGAAGCACGAAGAAATCACCTATGCCCAGCTCAGCGAGCGCGTAGACCGTCTTGCCAATGGCCTTCTCTCGTCAGGGATCGTCGCGGGAAGCCGGGTCGGCGTCATGCTTTCGCATCATCCCGATCATATCCTCGTGCTGCTCGGTCTGCTGCGCATCGGGGCGATCGCAGTACCCATCAACACGCATCTTCGCGGCGATGGGCTTCGCTATCAACTGGCGCATTGCGAGCCGCAGGCAATTATTGCCGACGCCGAATATGCCGATCAGCTTCTGCCCGCTTTCGACGCCGTCAGCGCGTCCGTCACACTGATCTGGAGAGGGGCGCTGCCTGCGTCGTCGCCCTTGGGCGTGCGCTTCATTGCGTTCGACGCGGTTGCCAACGGCCCTGCCGGGCGGCCGCAGCGCCGGGGGAAATCCAGCGACATCGTTGCCATCTGCTATACGTCGGGGACGACGGGCGCGCCGAAGGGCGTCCTGATCACGGATGCGATGTATCACGCCGCTGCCATAAGTTCCCTGAACATTTCAGGGATAAGGGAAGGGGACCGGCCGCTTTTCTGGGAGCCGATGTATCACCTGTTCGGCATCGAAGTGGTGATCTTGGCCCTGTGCACACCGGTCACGCTTGCCATGGTGGATCGTTTCAGCGCTTCGAATTTCTGGCAATGGGCGCGTGAGAGCAGGGCGACGCATATCCATTATGTCGGCGGCGTGCTGCAACTTCTGCTTCGCCAGCCGCCAAAGCCGGATGACCGCGGGCATGAGGTCCGCGTCGCCTGGGGCGGCGGATGCCCGACCCAGACATGGCGGCCATTCGAGGAGCGTTTCGGCGTCGAAATGCGCGACAGTTTCGGCATGACGGAAACGGCGGCGCTCAACATAGCCAATACGCAAGGCATTCCCGGCGCGCTCGGCGTGCCTCTGCCCTATTTCGAGGCACGCGTTATCGACGAGACGGGGCAAGCCGTCGCGACGGGCGAGGTGGGGCAGTTGCTGATCCGCGGCAAGCAGCCGGATATCGTCACGCCCGGCTATTTCCGCAACCCCGAAGCGACCGCCGCGGCGATCCGCGACGGATGGCTTCATACGGGCGATCTGGTGCGTCAGGACGAAGACGGGGTGTTCTGGTTCTTCGCGAGGCAGAAGGACAGCATCCGCCGGCGCGGCGAGAATGTCTCGGCCTGGGAAGTGGAACGCGTCATCAACCAGCACCCGCAGGTCGAGGAAAGTGCGGTGACCATGGTGATCAACGAATTCGGTGACGAGGAACTCAAGGTGTTCATCAAGCCGGTAAGCGGGATCTTCGCGGTCGAGGCGTTTCATGACTGGTGCCGCGCGCATATGGCGAAATTCCAGGTGCCCCGCTTCGTTGCCTTCATCGATGAATTTCCGCGCACGCCCACCCAGCGCATCCGCAAGCATGAGCTGAGCAAATCGTTGGAGGATTGCTGGGATGCGGAAAAATGGCCGGCGTCTCCTAAGGCGAAACGCCGGAAGCGTCACCATGCGTAGCAGTCCGAAAATGATTGACATTTCCCATGCACGGTGGCGTTATTAGATATTAACTATCAATATACGATAAAGAGGGAAACATGATCGATAAATCGAAACTGCTTTTTGTCACAAACCGCCGCCGCGTGCTGGGAGGGCTGGCGGCAACAGCCGCCTTTACCGTTTCCGCGCCGGCGATCATCCGCGCCCGCGCCGACACGAAGCCGCTCGTCGTGGTCAGCTATGGCGGTTCCTATGCCGGTGCGTTGCAGGAAGTCGTCGCCAAACCGTTCACGGAGGCAAGCGGCGTTCCCGTCCAGTTCCTCAACACGCCTGACCTCGCCAAGGTGAAGGCGCAGGTGGCGTCGAACAATGTCGAATGGGATATTTTCGATGCTTCCGGCCCGCTGATCATGGCCGGCTCCAAGAACAATTACTGGGAGGACATCGATACTTCCATCGTCAAGACCTCCTCGATCGTCGGCGGCGTCGGCAAGGATCGCGTGCCCAATTACATCTATTGCGGCGGCATTGCCTGGAATACGAATGACGGCAAGGAGAAGCGGCCGCAGACTTTCGCAGAGCTTTGGGATGTCGAAGCCTTCCCCGGCCGCCGCGCGTTCCGCAATCGTATTTCGGAAACGCTCGAGGTCGCCTTGCTGGCCGATGGTGTCGATCCGAAGGATCTCTACCCGCTCGATGTGGAACGGGGCTTCAAGGCGCTGGATCGTATCAAGCCGCATGTGCGCAAATGGTTCGAACAGACGCCGCAGATGGTGACCCTGATCCAGAGCAACGAGATCGATTTCATTTATGCCTATCCGAACCGGATCAGGGCGGCCGTGCAGACAGGCGTTCCGCTGGCTATTTCGTTCAAGCAGACGGTCAACGCGTTCAATTACATGTCGGTCTTGAAAGGCAGCGCGCGGAAAAAGCAGGCGATGGAATATATCGATTTCGCGCTGCGTCCCGAAACGCAGGCCAAGCTTGCGGAAAAACTGAGCCTCGCCCCGGTGCTCACGGAAGCCAACAAGCTGATGTCCGACGAGGCGCGCAAATGGTTGCCGGATGTCGAAAGCCCGCTCAATGCGTTCATCGATGACGAATATTGGGGGCAGAACTATGATGCGCTCGACAAGCGCTTCAAGGAATGGCTGCTGTTCTGATTGCCGCGCTTTATTGACTGAAAAACCTCCCCGCGCGTTTCGGGGAGGTTTTTTTATTCCCGCGCCCTACAGCCCCGATCTTAACCCAATCGAGATGGCCTTTTCCAAACTGAAAGCGTTTATGCGGGCTAAAGCCGAGCGCTCAGTTGATGCGTTGTGGGGATACAGTCGGCAAAATCGTTCCGCTCATTAAACCACAGGAATGTGCAAACTACTTCGCGGCTGCAGGTTATGACCCGGATTAAAACGGACGCGCTTTAGTTTCGGCTCAACCGCACCGCTTTCACTCAAGCAACAAT
>NZ_JAHRVA010000015.1 GCF_019100495.1 Falsochrobactrum tianjinense
CTATAATAGCGTTCATTGACGAAACGTTTGCAACAGAACCGATTAATGACGTATCAATATCGGTGTGTCGCGGGACCGTCCAACATGCTCGTGAAAAACGACAAGCAGCGGTCAAGGAATATGAAGCAATCATCAATCAAGAAGCTTCGAACGGCTGGGAATATGTCGGGGTAGACGATTTTAGTACGACAACGCCGGCTGGTTGCTTTCCCGGAAGTTCACCGGAAACTGTCAGCATGAAAGGAGCAGGGCTTCCTCCGGGTGCCAGCCGATGCGCGCGGTGGAGCCGACATTGCGCATGTCCGCCGGGGAGCCGGTGGGCGCCTTGACCGTGAAGGTCTGCCTGCCGCAGCGGACCGTCAGGCGCACGGTTTCGCCGACGAAGGCGACTGCCTCGATTTCGCCAGAAAACTCGTTGGGGCGGCTTTCTCCCTCGGCGAGAACGGCGATCTTGTCCGGGCGGATCAACAGCCTGTCGGGGGCGGCCGCGCCGTTGGGAAGCACATGGATTTCCTGCCCCAGCGTATCGATGCGCACGCGGTCCGATGCGACATGGTTGCAGGACAGCAGGTTGGACTCGCCGATAAAGTCAGCGACGAAGGCGTTCGCGGGCTGGAAATATAGTTCGTGCGGGGTTCCAAGCTGTTCGATCTGGCCGCCATTCATCAGGCATATGCGGTCGGAAAGATAAAGCGCCTCTTCCTGGTCATGCGTCACGTAAAGGATGGTTATGCCCATTTCCTTGTGGATGCGCCTTATCTCCTGCTGAAGCTGCTCGCGCAGTTTCTTGTCGAGCGCGCCCAAAGGCTCGTCCATCAGGATGACCGGCGGCTCGTAGACCAGGCAGCGGGCGATCGCCACGCGCTGCTGTTGCCCGCCCGAAAGCTCGCGCGGCTTGCGATGTGCGATATGGCCAAGCTGCACGATATCCAGAATCCGTTCCACCCTCGATTTGATATCGGCCGGCGACATGCGCCGAATTCGCAGCGGAAAGGCGATATTGTCGAAAACAGACATATGAGGCACGAGCGCATAGCTTTGAAACACCATGCCAAGGCCGCGCTGGCGCGGGGGTACATCAGTGACGTCGCGATCGCCGATCAGCACGGCACCGCTGTCGGGCGCTATCATGCCGGCGACGATGTTGAGCAAGGTGGTCTTTCCCGATCCGCTGGCGCCGAGCAGCGTCAGGAACTCGCCCTCCGGGACGGTCAGGTCGATATCGTTCAGCGCGACGAAATTCACATAGCTCTTGTTGATTCCACGCAATTCAACCGTGCTCATAGTCGACCCTCTTGATGTGCGGCGCCAGTTCGGCGCGCGTTCTTATGTTGGTCGATCATATTATCGATGTTGTGTATTGTAAATTGATAAAAGTTAGCACATAGTGATATCATTCACATTACCGTTTGAGGCTGGAATGACAACATCCCGACGTCAGCATCTCCTTCCATCGCTTGCACCCTTCGCGACACCTGCGACGCTCGTCTCGCTGAGTCTGTTCATTATCCCAATGATTTTTGTCGCCTCCTACACGGTTGGTGAGGACAGGGGGCTTTGGGAAGGCGTTCTGGAAATTGCCGGATCGGTGCTCGTTTTCAAAGTCTTTTTGAACACGGTCTATATCAGCCTGACGAGCGCGGTCGTCAGCGTGCTCATGGCCTATCCGGTCGCGTTCCATCTCATGCGCCAGACCCGGATGTGGAAAGCCGTATGCCTGACGCTGGTTCTGGTGCCGTTCTGGACCAGCATCCTGGTGAAGAGCTATGCATTCATCGTGATCCTGGGCGAGCGCGGCGTGATCAACACGGTCTTGCGCGCCGCCGGCTTCGATGGCTTCGACATGATGTTCAACCGCTTCGCGGTGATCGTCGGCATGAGCAACGCGCTCATTCCGTTCGCGATTTTCCCGATCCTCGCAAGCCTTTCCGCGCAAAACCAGACGATTCAGGCAGCAGGCGAGGTGATGGGCGCGTCGTCGTGGCGGATTTTCTGGTCGATCACCTTTCCCCAGAGCCTGCCGGGCGTGCTGGCATCCTTCCTGCTCTGCCTCGTCCTGTCCATGGGCTTCTTCGTCACTCCGGCGCTTCTGGGTGGACGGCAGGATATGATGATGGCGAACATCATCGATCTTTATACGCGCGAAGTGCTGGACTGGCAGAGCGCTTCGATCATTGCGCTTTTGCTGCTGCTGTTCTGCGGCTTGCTCGCGGGCGTGGTCCTGAAACTCCAGCAACGCGTGGGACGCTGAACCGATGGCGATAACGATGAATCCTGCCCGCCCGAAAAAAAGGCGTCTCCCTTCCCTGTCGGCGGTTCTGGCCTGTCTCGTCTATGCCTATCTGGTCATTCCGAGCCTTGTGATCATCCCGATCTCGCTGTCGGAAGCCGGCGAATTCACGCTCGACCGGGCGCATCTATCGCTTAATCTGTATCGGCAGTTCTTTGGTTCCGAGGCGTGGATCGGCGCTCTGTGGAACAGTCTGCAGATCGCAACCACGGCATCGGTGATAGCGACTCTAATCGGCGTTCCCGCCGCCTACGCGTTCGCGCGCGGGCGCTTCTTCGGCCGGTCGGCCGTTCAGATGCTGGTTATCTCGCCGATGTTCGTCCCGGTGATCGTCATCGCGCTCGGCCTTTACTTCCTTGCGGCGGCGACGGGCATGCAGGGCCGGTTTATCACGCTGGTCTTGGCCCATGCGATGTATGGTCTGCCCTTCGTCGTCATGCTGTCGCTCAGCGGCCTGACCCAGGTGGATCCCGCACTGGAAAGGGCGTCGATGGTGATGGGCGCGGGGCAGATCCGCATTTTCAGCCGGGTCGTGCTGCCGCAACTGAAAATCTCGGTCTTCGCCGGTTTCCTCTTTGCTTTCCTCGCGTCCTTCGACGAGGTCGTCATAGCGTGGTTCCTCAATGGACCGACGACCATCACATTGCCCGTCAAGATGTATAGCAGCATCATGTGGGAAAACACGCCGGTCATCGCCGCGGTATCCACCATGCTGACGCTTCTGTCGTTCTCCGTCTGCCTGCTCACCATGGTGCTCGGCGCCAATCCGGGCGCCCGAAAATGACGCCTATCGAAACGAAAGTCCGCATGTCACATGTACGGCCGAGACTCGGTCTCGGCAGGGAGAAATATTGATGGATCGACACTATCCGCAAGCAGATGCGGGGGAAGCCGGGCTTTCGTTTGAAAGGCTGGCGGAGGCGCGGCGCAGTTGCCGGGCGTTCCTGCCGACGCCGTTGCCGGACGAGCTGATCCGGCGGATTCTCGTCACGGCGCAGCATTCTCCCTCATGGAGCAATACCCAGCCCTGGCGGCTGACCGTCACATCCGGGCAGGGGACCGAGCGCTTTCGCCGGATGATGCTGGCGAAGGCGGCGTCGTCCGATCCCGCAACGCGCGATTTCGCGTTTCCGCGCGAATATACGGGCGAATATCAGGACCGGCGGCGCCGATGCGGTTTCCAGCTTTATGACGCCGTCGGGATAGAACGCGGCGACCGGGAGGCCTATGCACGCCAGACGATGCGCAATTTTGCTTTCTTCGACGCGCCGCATGTCGCCATCGTCACCACCGAGGAGGCGCTGGGTGTCTATGGCGCGATCGATTGCGGCGGTTATGTCTCGCATTTCATGCTGGCGGCGCAGGCGCTGGGGGTGGGGACCATCGCCCAGGCGGCGCTCGCCAATTACGCGGCCGATATTTGCGAATTCTTCGGCATGCCGCAGAGCAGGCGGGTCGTGTGCGGGATTTCATTCGGCTGGCCCGATCATGCCCATCCTTCCAACGGCTTTATGACAGAACGGGTCGGCCTGTCCGAGGTCGTGGACTGGGTGTCGGATTAGCACCCGGCGCGTTCACTTGAGCGGCAGCGCCGTCTTGTACTTGACCTGCTTGAGAGCGAAACTCGACCTTATCGTCGATACGCCTTTGGTTTTCGTCAACTGCCCTATGATGAAATGCTGCAGCGCGTTGGTGTCGGGCACCACGACGCGCAGCGGTTCTGTTGCAAACGTTTCGTCAATGAACGCTATTATAG
>NZ_JAHRVA010000016.1 GCF_019100495.1 Falsochrobactrum tianjinense
CAGCAGGTGCGCGAGGCGATGGAGCAGCGCCGCAAGCATCACGTCGAGCAGCGCGACGCCAGCCGAGCGCGGGACGGTCGCATCTTCTATCGGCGCAATCTTCTCGCCACCTTGCGCGAGCGCGAGGTGGCCCGCGTCGGAGCGGAGATGGCTGGCGACAAGGGGTTGCCGTTCCGCGCCGCCACCGATGGCGAAAGCGTCACCGGCAAGTTCACGGGCACCGTGCAGCTATCCAGCGGCAAGTTCGCCGTGGTGGAAAAGAGCCATGAGTTCACACTTGTCCCGTGGCGGCCCGTCATCGACCGCCAACTCGGCCGCGAGGTTATGGGCGTCGTGCAGGGCGGCTCCGTGTCATGGCAATTGGGTCGCCATAGGGGATTGGGGCTATAATTATTATGAATGGACCAAACGCATAGCTTCCTTTCCGAGCACATCAAGTTCCTCGACAACTCGGAAGGTTGCGGCGTTTGCCGAATTAAGTCTCCAAACGGCATAAATATTTAAACAAAGCACAGACTCTGGCATTTTGCGAAATGTAATTTTTGAACCATAAGCATCGGCAACGCTTTTTTGCACTATCGTAAACCCGATCCCGGCAGAAACCATCGCGATGCTTGCAGCAATATCGTAGGTTTCGTAGTTCGTCACCTTTCTCGTTGACCCCGAAAGCATTCGATTGACTGTTTCCCAAACGTCAAGGGATGGGCCTACCCACGCTTCTTTTCTCAGTTCGATTGGATCGAAATCGGGGAACTGGGAAAGCCTATGAGTTGGAGAAAATGCTACAACAAATGGTTCCTCAAAAATCTTCCTGCTCTCATATAACGCAGGGTCTTGTGCGCTATTCATCAACCCAACATCTATTTTCAAAGCTTGAAGCGCGATCAGTTGATCCAGATTTTTTAGGTTCCGTATCCCAAGAGAGACATCTGTTTTTGAGGAAATGGTTTCTATGGCTTTGGGAATTATTCCGCAAAGAACTGCTTCCTGAATACACCCGATTGTAACCGATCCTGCTTCCGGTGTTGCTAATCTGCGCCCCGCATGAGCGGCGTTATTCGCATGATCAAGTAGATCACGAGATATTTCGAGAAAGGCGCGTCCAGCGGAGGTCAACCGGATTCGTCTTCCTGTGCGAGCAAACAGCTTAACGCCAAGCTCTCCTTCGAGTTGGTGAATCTGTCTGCTCAACGGCGACGGCGAGATATGAAGCTGTTCCGCCGCCGTGCCGATATGCTCGGTCTCGCCGACTGCAACGAAACAGCGGATGCGCCAAAGATCGAGCACTATGTCCTCTTTTAGCATGATGTTGGACTTATTGTGTCCTTTTTTGCATGATAGAACAAGAGTATAGTTCCGCCTTGGGCAGGAGCGCGCGTCTTCTGCGAGATCAACTACCGGCTTCGCGAGAGCCGAGGGGAAACATGAGCGATACCGTTGTCATGATCGGCACCATGAACGCGAAGGCTACATTTAGTTTCTTCCCGAGATTCGGAGTGGCTGGGAAGACGATAATCGGGTGGTGGGTCTATGCGTCGTCGTTCACCTAGTACACTCGATACAGACGAGCCATCCCTGCTGTTTCGCGGACGCGTTCCGATGTCATCCTTGATCCAGACGCTCGCCGTGGCCGAGTATCTGAACTTTCGTCATGCGGCGAGCGCTCTACGCATCAGCCAGTCGAGTGTCAGTGCGCGGGTGAAAGCACTGGAAGACTCGCTCGGCATCCTGCTGTTCGAGCGCCGCGCGAGAGGTGTGCGACTGACTGCGGCGGGCCGCCATTTCGTTGAACAAATTTCTGCCGGTATCAATCAAATCGACCATGCCGTGAAGACGGCCGGTGCGTTCGCTTGCGGAGATCACGGGCATGTTCATGTGGGGGTCCATGCCCTTACCCCCGGTAGCTTCCCTTCCGAACTACTGGCGAAATACCACGAAAACTATCCTCACATTACTGTCGAAGTGACCGAGGGAACCGCCAGCGAAGTAGTCATGCAACTGCGAGCTGGCCGGATCGACGTGGCATTTGTGTTTGGCTCACCAGAACTGCCGGACTGCCATTCTCGACATGCATGGACTGAAACCTTGCTGGCAGCGCTGCCTGTAAGCCATCGTCTTGCTGAGCAAGCGGGCGTCACATGGGCCGATCTGGCTAACGAGACATTCCTTGTGCGGCATGGCGGAACCGGCCCGCAGGTCCATGACCATATCGTTTTGCGCCTTGCGGGGCACTGGCCGCCACCATCGATCCTACGGTTTGGGATCGAGCGCAGTTCGTTGCTATCGATGGTTGGGCAGGGATTTGGCATTAGCGTTGTCGGAACAGCCACGTCCCGCTTATCAGGGCCGGACGTGGTGTTTCGTCCTGTCATTGATGAGCCTGAGCCAGTAGCCTTCTCAGCCGTTTGGTCGCCATACAATCGCAGCACAACGCTCCGAAATCTGCTTTCCCTCGCAGATGAAATGGGCCGTTCAATTCAACCGGCAGAAAAAGTTTAACGGAGATACCTGATATGAATGAGCCGATTACTGATCAACTGAATGCCATCGAGATCATGACCTTCGAGGATGGCGATCCGAATGAGAACCCTTGGGTTGCGGGTAAGCCGAAGCAAGAAGACATCTCGGTGGAACCCTATACTCCTCAATGGGAAGCGTCCTTCGAGTCTCAAAGAGACAAGATTGCGCATGCCTTGGGCGAAACCGCGTTGGCTATTGAGCATGTCGGGTCCACGGCCGTATTGGGGCTGCCCGCCAAGCCCGTGATCGACATTGATCTGATCGTGAATGATCCGAACGAGGAAGAGGCTTACATTCCTGCCCTTACAAGCGTCGGATACGAACTCACCGTGCGCGAACGCTCCTGGTATCAACACAGGATGTTAAGGTTAGACCATCCGCGCGTGAATCTGCACGTATTTGGACCCGATTGCCCTGAACATACACGACATCGTCTCTTTCGTGACTGGTTGCGTGAACATTCTGATGATCGTCAGCTGTATGCTGATGCCAAGCTAACGGCCAAGCATAGCGTCAAAACGGCTCACGAATACAACCAGAACAAACAGGCAGTGGTGCGCGCGATATATGAAAGAATTTTTGCTTGGCACGGATGGATATAAGGAGAATACGAGGACAAGCCAGTAAGATAAATCACTTAAGGCGAGCGATCAGCCTCATCCAAAATCGACGAGCGACGCCAACGAGCAGAATGGTCAGGCGGCCGGCTCCAGTTCCACGACAAGCTGGATCAACTAACAGCGCCTCTATGTGTTCATCCATTTGAAGCATCAGAATTAATTGCTGCTTTTGGCGGCAGGAGATACACCATGAGATCATCAAGCGAAGCCCGGCCGTCCGACCGCACCATCACGGCCATCGCCGAGGACGACATGTATCGACTGAGCCACCATCTGGAGCAGGCCAAGTTCGAGGGCCGCGTTCCGGGCGGCGACTATGAGGGCTATGTCGATGCCCCATGTTCGGCGAATGGAGACACTACGCCGCACCGGGATTGTCGAGCGGATCGACGCTGACCAATGGCGCATCCCGGAGGATTTCGAGAGCCGCACCGCCGCCTATGATGCCGGCCGCGACCGGCAGGCCAGCGTTCGCATCCTTTCCCCCGTCGATCTGCAAAGGCAGATCGGTTCGGATGGCGCGACCTG
>NZ_JAHRVA010000017.1 GCF_019100495.1 Falsochrobactrum tianjinense
TTCGCCCGCTAGTGGGGTCAATATTCCACGCCGAAACACAATCATCGCCATTGGGGTGGAAGCGAATGGACGCAGCAGGCTTCGACTTGAGCTCGAGCGTTTCCGGGTTCAGGGAAATTTCTACCCGCAACGACGACTGTCCAGGCTTCGGACTCAGGCTGTCGCGCGATGTAATCAGCACGAACACATCATCAGGGGAGATGTTCACGCCGCCCATGAGTTGTGGCTTCATGATCAGCCAGCTTGCGGTATGCACCTGGCGGTCCGGATCGTTCGGCACGGTATTCCACGTTGTGTAGTGGGTTATTCGTTCATCGCCGAATGTGATGTCGATGGTTCCCGTCTCTGCATACACAGGCAGTTCCTGTGAGAAAGCAGGTACTGCAAAATATGCAGCAATCATTAGCGCCGCGGCAGTCCTTTTCATTTCAAACTCCTTACCGTACACCGCAATCGATGCTCAGGGCGGCACGGTCATCAATAGATGCACCATTTTCATCTACCAGCATCAGGTCGGTAACGGACAGTTGCCGCCCGGAAGTCACAATGGTGAATTCCTGCGAAGCGATGCGTCCGGCCTTGAGCTGCCGCTCGGGGCTAGCGAACGGGCCATCGACGCCCAGGCCAATGGTCATTGCATTTGCAGTAGACGACAGTTCGAAAAAGAACTTTTCTCCATCCGGTGTCGTCCCTGGCCCCTGGATTTCAATATCGTCGAAATCATCCTGGCTATAGATGGCGCATGTCGTCGGCGTAAATTCGTAGCGACCTGCCGATGTTTCCAAAACACTTATTGCAGCGGCGGCGCTTTCTGATGTCGGCGCTTCCGCCTCCGCGCTGCAACCTGTCAGCATTAAGCTGCTGAACAAGCCGATCATGACAACGGATCCGGTTCTACGCTCGTCCATTCCGAAGTTTCCTGTGATCACTTCTTTCTCCATTGCCTACGGATAAGACCAACCGTTGTGTTCGACGCGGAAAATGCGTAGCGGCGCGCCGGGTCTGGTGGTGTCAGCGCGCAGTAAAAAGACTGCGCGCTGCTGCTTGCCGAAATTGGTGAAATCGACATTGATTGTGATCATGCCGCGCAGCATCGGCTGGTGAGGGTCGGGCACCGGGTCTTCTATGGCGCCATCGAAATCCTGAGCGCCATAAAGCGGATGCGCACCGACGTTGCCGGAGGCCAGCCAGGCCACAATGTCGTCGGTGAAGTAATTCCTCGCCACCGCTGGATCGAACGCGCTTGGCAGGTTGCTGTTTTCCGACTGAAACTGGCGTTCATAGATCTCGCGCACGAGATCCTGTGCCTGGGCAACCGGATCAATATTCGCGCTGCTGGCGTAAGGCTCGTGCGCTGGCGTCTTCTGCCGGGAGACCGAAACCGCAGCGGCATCCTCGCTTTCCGGCGTGATATAGCGCTGCGCAACCCAACCCGCCTTGCTCATTGCTTTATTGCGCATCAAGCACCAACGTGGTGGTAGCGCCTTGATCTCAGCTTCCGACATCGCGGTATAGTGCGCGGCCGTATAGAATGGCACACAGGTGATCTGCTGCATGTCGCGCTCATTGGGGGCGAATCTCTCGATCACCGGATAGTTGGTACCCGGCCCCATGCGGGCATTGAGAACGTCGTTGACGGGTACCCCCGTCACACGCCAGGCATCGGGTCCGTGTCCGTCAATTTCGGCGTGCGCCGGAAATGCGGTGATGCCGAGCGCAATTGCAGCAAGCACCGCTTTGAGTACGCGTGCCATATTCACTTCACCTCCACGATTGAGCGGCCGAGAACTTTGCGGCCGCTGATATCGAGAAAGCGCACCTCATAGGTTCCGGCTTGCGCCGGCATTTGCAGTTCCAGCACCTTTTCTGCCCCCACCTTGTGGGCGGCGATCCAGCTAAAGTCAGCCTGATCAGCGCGGGCAACAGAGATACGCGGGTCCGCACTGCTGGCTGCCGTAGTCCACGAAACGGTGATCGTTTCGCCGACACCCGCTTGCGCCGGTGCGTTGAGCCCGGCTCCGTCATCCAGCGGCGCGTCTTGCGCCACAACTTCCATGTGGTGACTGGCCAGGGTGCGAGCACCTTCGCGCAGCACGTAGCGGATTTCGTAGAGACCCGTTTCGGTAGGTGCTTTCAAATCGCCCTCAAGCTTGTCCCGAACCCGGATATAGTCAGCATATTTTCCCTCATCGGTTCCCGTGGCCACGATGGTGATATAGTCTTCCGGGTGGATCGAAGCCGACCAGGTGACACGAAGCTTGCTTCCCGCGCGCACCACATCCGGGCCGCTGACCGTTACCTTGGCCTCAACCACTTCCACCGGGGTGGAAGCCAATGTCCGTCCACCCTCGCGCAGCACATAGCGCACTTCGTACAACCCGGGGTCGGCAGGCGCGATCAGCTTGTTTTCACGCATGTCGCGCACCCGCTCATAGTGGGTGTAGGTACCTTCATCGGCTCCGGCTGGAACGAT
>NZ_JAHRVA010000018.1 GCF_019100495.1 Falsochrobactrum tianjinense
TGTGTTTCGGCGTGGAATATTGACCCCACTAGCGGGCGAATACTTATTCAATTTTGACCCCCGCTAGATTTCATCCGAGGATCTGACTTTTAGTCAGCGGATGGAGTAGGGAGTTGAAAAGAGTGGATACGATTGCTCGTGTCCGGCGCGCCTTCCATGTTCAAGGCTGGTCGGTAAAGAAGATCACCAGAGAGCTTCATGTTTCTCGTAATACGGTTCGCAAAATACTGCGATCTGATGCGACGGAGTTTTGTTACAAACGTGAACATCAGCCCTTTCCGAGGATGGAGCCTTGGAAAGGAGACGTTGAACGTTTTCTTGTTTCCAACGAAGGTAAGGCATCTCGTGAGCGGTTGACGCTTATCCGCATTTATGAAGAAGTTCGGGCGCTGGGCTATGAAGGCAGCTATGACACCGTCCGCCGCTATGCCAAATCCTGGTCTAAGAAGCGCGGATTAGTGGCGAGTGACGCCTACGTTCCGCTCTATTACGCGCCAGGCGAAGCTTATCAGTTCGATTGGAGCCATGAGATTATTCGGCTCAATGGTGTGACGACGACAATCAAGGTTGCGCACGTTCGATTGTGTCATAGCCGGATGATGTTTGCGCGGGCTTACATGCGCGAAAGCCAGGAAATGGTGTTCGATGCACATGATAAGGCTTTTGTGTTTTTCCGTGGCGCTTGTACGCGCGGTATATACGACAATATGAAAACGGCTGTTGATGCCATTTTTGTTGGGAAAGAGCGGCAGTATAATCGTCGGTTCCAGCAAATGTGCAGTCATTACCTTATTCAGCCTGTTGCCTGTACTCCGGCATCAGGTTGGGAGAAGGGACAGGTTGAGAACCAGGTTGGCTTGGTTCGAGAGCGCTTTTTTACACCGCGTTTACGGGTCAAAAGTTTGGAGGAACTCAATGTCTGGCTCCTCGATAAATGTATCGCTTATGCAAAAGCACACCGCCATCCTGAACAAACCCAGCGCATGATCTGGCAGGTATTTGAGGAAGAACGCAAAAGTCTTGTACCATATATTGGCCCCTTCGACGGCTTTCACTGTGTTCCAGCGTCGATATCAAAAACCTGCACCGTCCGTTTTGACAACAATAAATACTCGGTTCTTTCAACTGCAGTTGGTCGTCCTGTAGAAGTTCATGCCTATGCAGATCGGATCGTCATACGGCAGGATGGTGTGAAGGTCGCAGAGCATACGCGTAGCTTTCATCGAGGTGAAACGATCTACGACCCATGGCATTATGTGCCTGTTCTTGCTCGAAAACCTGGCGCTCTACGCAATGGCGCACCTTTCCGCGATTGGGTTTTGCCAGCCGCAATGGAGAAAATCCGCAAACGTTTGCAGAGCGCTCACGATGGTGATCGGCAGATGGTCACCATCCTCGCATGCGTACCTTCCGACGGATTGGCTAATGTCGATGCTGCATGTCAGGAAGCGCTTGATCATAACGTGTATTCTGCGGCAGTTATCATCAACATTCTCGCACGCAGTCGAGACCCGGCTCCAACTCCCACACTCCAACTCCCCGACGCACTTCGATTGATGCATGAACCAATCGCCGACTGTTCACGCTATGACAGTCTTAGGAGGGCAAGCTGATGGAACGCACGCAGGTACTTGAACTCATGGGAACGCTGAAGCTCTATGGTATGCGCAGCGCTTATGATGAGGTGATGGGGAATGGAATAAAACGGCAGCACGAACCGCCACGTATTGTGGGTGAGTTGTTGCAGTCGGAAATTGCAGAAAAGCAAGCACGTTCCATTCGATACCAGCTCAGCATAGCCAAATTACCTCTTGCTAAGGACATTGAGGACTTCGACTTTACCGGCACCCCAATCAACGAAGGTTTGGTTCGCGAGTTGGCCACAGGCATTTTTGTTAGCGATCAAAGAAATGTCGTTCTGGTTGGTGGCACGGGAACAGGAAAAAGCCATCTGGCTATTGCCATTGCGCGCGCACTCATTCGCAATGGCACACGTGGCCGTTTCTTCAATGTGGTTGATCTGGTCAATCGACTTGAAACTGAAACACGCAACGGGAAGCAAGGCAGGACCGCAGAATATCTCAACCGTCTCGACTTTGTTATTCTCGACGAGCTGGGGTACTTGCCATTCGCTCAGGCAGGCGGGCAGTTGCTGTTCCATCTTATAAGCAAGCTCTACGAGCGAACCTCGATTATCGTTACGACCAATCTGACGTTCGGCGAGTGGCCGACCGTCTTTGGCGATGCAAAAATGACAACTGCACTTTTAGATCGCCTGACGCACCATTGCGAAATCGTAGAGACAGGCAACGATTCATGGCGCTTTAAAAACCGCTCTCAAAGCTAAAGCCGAAACAGCTAATCACCCGCACTTGGCCTACCCTTTGCAACCCCGGCCAGCATCGGGCAGGCCAAGTGCTAATCCGTAATCGGGGGGTCAATATTGGACAAGTAAAGGGGGTGAA
>NZ_JAHRVA010000019.1 GCF_019100495.1 Falsochrobactrum tianjinense
AGAGCTGGCTCGGGAAATTTGAACAGGGGGATAAGTGGAATTTCTGCCTGACTTCGGCTTAGATGCCGGGAACAGGAGATACCATGACGAGACGACCGCGCCGGAACCATAGCCCGGCTTTCAAGGCAAAAGTGGCGCTCGCCGCCATTCGAGGCGAGCAGACGCTGGTGGAACTGTCCCAACAGTTTGACGTGCACGCCAACCAGATCAAGCAATGGAAAGACCAGCTCCTTGAGGGGGCGACAGGCGTTTTCGGCGATGAAGCGAAGGCGGAACCGACGGGTCCAACCGTCGATGTCAAAACGCTGCACGCCAAGATCGGGGAGCTGACGCTGGAGAATGATTTTTTAGCCGGAGCGCTCGGCAAGGCGGGATTGCTGAGCGGAAAGAAATGATCGACCGCGAGCACAAGCTGTCCGTCGTGCGTCAGGCGAAGCTTCTCGGCTTCAGTCGTGGCAGTGTCTATTATTCGCCGCGTCCGGTGTCTGACGGCGATCTGGCTCTGATGCGCCGGATCGACGAGTTGCATCTCGAATACCCGTTTGCCGGAAGCCGGATGTTGCAAGGGCTCTTGAGGGGAGAAGGGTTACAAACCGGTCGACTGCACGTCGCCACGCTGATGAAGAAGATGGGCATCGAGGCGATCTACCGTCGCCCGAACACGTCGAAACCGGCACCTGGGCACAAAATCTATCCCTACCTCCTGCGCAAGCTGGCGGTTACCAGACCCAATCAGGTCTGGGCGATGGACCTGACCTATGTTCCGATGGCTCGCGGATTTGTCTATCTCTGCGCCGTTGTGGACTGGTTCAGCCGGAAGGTTCTGTCGTGGCGACTGTCGATCACGATGGAGGCAGCCTTCTGCATCGAAGCAGTCGAGGAAGCGCTGGCCCGTTATGGCAGACCCGACATATTCAACACCGACCAGGGCTCGCAGTTCACCTCGATGGACTTCACGACGGTGCTGAAGAAGGCGGAAATCGCCATCTCGATGGATGGCAAGGGTGCGTGGCGGGACAACGTCTTCGTCGAGCGGCTCTGGCGTTCGATCAAATACGAGGAAGTCTACCTCCACGCCTATAAAACAGTGTCCGAGGCCCGCGCTGGCATCGGCCGCTATCTGACCTTTTACAATAGCCGACGCCCACATTCATCCCTTGACCGGCAGACACCGGATCAGGCCTACTTCAACGCGCTGGCACCAATGATGGTGGCGGCATAATCGAGGCGGAAATCCACTTAGCGAAACGCCCGAAACTGTTCAGAC
>NZ_JAHRVA010000002.1 GCF_019100495.1 Falsochrobactrum tianjinense
TTCGCCCGCTAGTGGGGTCAATATTCCACGCCGAAACACAGCCTCGAGCGAGGATTCGCCATTTTGAGCCGACCCTGCTGCGACCGGGCTGTAACCCGTAACCCCAATACAAGCGCGGCAACCTTCTGCGCCGCGCCCTACGGCAGGGGGAGTGTACTACTCCCCCTGCCGTCCTTGGAGCTTTCGGACCTTAAGTTACGGTTACAAGTTACAGGGGCAACGACCCATGCCGTCCGCTACGTTTTGGGTCGGCCTGCCGGACGCGGTACGGGGCGCTCAGAACCGCCTCAGACGCCGTAGGAGGCATAGGCAGCGGCGGGGGCGGCTTTGGGCATGGGCGTGCCTAAAGCCGCCTGTCGGACGCTCTGACGGCCGTCGGCGCGGGTTATGTGCAGCACGTTTGGTTTTGGGGCACGTAAGGGTCGCGGTTTGGCACTACTCCATGCCCGCGTGGTCAATTCGATCGGTCCGTCAGCAGGTCCGCCGTCGTGGTACCGAGCGCCTTGGCCAGCTTTGCGACCACGGTGATCGTTGGGTTCCTCACCTGCCGCTCAACACCCGAGATATAGGTGCGGTCGATCTCTGCACGGTCGGCAAGCTCTTCCTGGGACCAACCCAGAAGGCCTCGGGCCGCCTTGATGTTTCGGGCCAGTATCGCGCACACGTCTTCCATGCCCACGATAGGCCAGATGTGTAGACGATGAGGCCACGGACTATGAGTCTCATTTTGCTTTCAAATTCCACTTGTTGACTATAGGCTACATCGCATTTTCATCGGGGATGGTGCGATGTGGGATATATTCGTTCAAGCATTTTCGTGGCTGCTACTAATCTTCTTCGTCGGTCAGGCACTTTTCTTCGTCGGCCTCATGCTCTGGACGATCTGGACCGACGCGATCAAGCCGAGGCTGATCCCAGTTGACGACATTGCCCGCGTGGCTGACGACATTATCGCCAGCTATCCCGACCCGGAACTTGAGGCCTTTGCCCGCCACGAGCGCGCGTGGTGCGACAGCGACGGCGCGGAGCAGACCTATTGGTATCGCGTGCGGAAGACCGTCAGGCGGCGGCTGGAAGGGCGCTGAGGCCCGTCAGTCGAACAGAGGGCCGTGACCACCGCCAGCGGCCTTACGGCGAACCTCGTCTTCGCGCGCCTCGCTGACCTCGCGCCAGATGTCGTAGGTCTCGCGCACCATCTGTCTGGTCGAGTTGGTCGAAGCCAAAGAGTTCGACGCCTTCGGCGGTGCTCAGCGTCACCGGGCGCTGGTCATCAGCGGCATCGCCAAACTGCACGACCCCGAGCTGAGCGGCGGTAAAGTCGGGGTTGGCGACCCTGATATGCTCATGCATCATCGAGAAGACAAACCGTCTCGCTTCTGCCGTCAGACGCTTGCCGCGCCGGGGATCGATGAAGATCACCAGCGGGGCACCCTCCAGCGCCGTCACCATCGGCAACCAGTATTCCACCTTCTCGCCGACGCTCAGTGATAGCGGGAAGAAGGCTTGAGAGCGGCTTCGCAAGGCATTTGCGCGCGCGAAGTCGTGCAGACCCTTGGCGACGAGCAGGTTGGCGTTGCATTCGTCGTCGGAGGTCGCCTTTGCCTGTATCAGTCGTTCCAGAACCGGCCACGCGGTCGGGTCGGCAGCCGCGAACATATCAGGCTGAACATTGAAGATATCGGCGAACCGGGCGCGCACTGGTTTGTAGGTGATCGTCGGATGCCCGAGCTTGAAACGCTCAAGTTCGCGCCGCTTCTGATCCGTCGGCAGCGTTGCGACACGGGCAAGATCGATCTCAGGTAAGCGGCGTATCTTCATCCGGTTCTCCCGCGACCGGAGCCGCGCCAACGGAAACCTTGTGGAACTTGAATCGGTTAACGATGACATCATCGGGGATTCGCAACCCCAGCGCAACCGATGTTCTTCCTATGTCCGCAATGTAATCCCAAGGCGCTCCCTTGGCGTGGGAGATGTCCACCAGTCGCCCCGGCGATAGCTGCCCGTAGGACGACATGATACGCGCCAGATGGCGACGAATAGCGGGGTCGTTGGGCAGGTCGAGAGTTATGCGCTCGCCGGTCATCACATTCTGCCCGGTGGCGCGGAAGTCGATAGGAGAACTGCCAGCCGTCTTGAAAGCCGAGTAGGCGGCAGGATGCACCGGCCCGTATTGCCATGCCTCGAAATAGCCGCTGACCAGAGGTCGCTTGGCTTCGATCAGGAAAATGGAGTGGGCGAAGTAGAGGAGTTTTTGCAGTGCAAGATTGGTGACCTTCATCCCCGACCGGTCAGCCTCGTCCAGCATGAGGTTGGCGACGGCTCTCGGATCGTATGGACCACCGGTCATCTGCGCACTTTGACTTCCTCAAGCTGGGAAGTGGTGCCGCTTGCGTGACTCGAACACGCGACCCCATCATTACGAATGATGTGCTCTACCAACTGAGCTAAAGCGGCTTAACCCTTCACACACGGCCATACTATGGCCCTACTAACTTTCACTCACCAGCCCCAACCCACTGGCTTCGAACCTCATTCTCTAGCGGACCCGCTAATTACGAATGATGTGCTCTACCAACTGAGCTAATGCGGCCCTGGAAATGCATTTCGGATCATAACCGGACGGTGCGCTGATAACCAAAAGCACAAAGGAATGCAAGGTCCAAAACGCACAAACCTTATGTTAATTGCAGACCTTATCAGCACAATGCCTCTATCGGCCTATACAAGCACTTCCATCTGCCGGAAAGGGGTTCAGACGAGAGTGCAGAGACGGTTGCGAGCGTCCTCATAATCGCGTGCCAGCCGGTCGATGAGTGTAGCAACTGGCAGAACTTCCTTAACCGCGCCAATCCCCTGACCACAGCCCCATATGTCTTTCCAGGCCTTGGCGCTTTCGCGATGTGCCGCGTCGAAGTTCATTTTGGAGGGGGCAGCTTCTGGCAGATTGTCCGGGTTGAGGCCGCTTCTGGCGATCGAAGGCTTGAGATAGTTGCCGGCAATGCCCGTGAAATAGTTCGAATAGACAATGTCGGCAGAATTTGATTCGATGATCATCTGTTTATATGCGTCAGTCGCACGCGCTTCCGGGGTCGCTATGAAGGGTGAGCCGACATAGGCAAGATCCGCCCCCATGGCCTGCGCGGCAAGGATCGCGCTGCCATTGGCGATTGCGCCAGAGAGCAGAAGCGGCCCATCGAACCATGCGCGAATTTCCTGAATGAGCGCAAAAGGCGAAAGGGACCCCGCATGGCCACCTGCACCCGCTGCTACCGCGATCAGGCCGTCAGCGCCCTTCCGGATTGCCGAATTGGCGTGGCGGTTGTTGATGACGTCATGCAGGACGATGCCGCCATAGGAATGGATGGCCGCATTGACCTCGGGTACGGCGCCCAGCGAGGAAATGACGATAGGAACCTTGTATTTCACGCAAAGAGCCAGATCGTGTTCAAGCCGTTTGTTTGAGCGATGAACGATCTGGTTCACGGCAAAAGGCGCAGCCGGACGATCTGGGCTGGCCGCGTCATAGGCGGCAAGCTCTTCGGTGATTTCAGCCAACCATTCATCGAGTTGGGCTTCGGGGCGCGCATTGAGCGCAGGAAAGGAGCCGATAATACCTGCCTTGCATTGCGCCAGAACCAGAGCCGGATGGGAAATGATAAACAGCGGCGCTCCTACGACCGGAATGCGCAACCCGTTTTTCAAAATTTCCGGCAATGCCATTCTGTTCTCCTATAAATTGACGTTTCCGTAAACGTCATAGTTTTATCATGACCTATGACAACAGCAAGAATAAAACAGTGCGGGAATCAGGATGGCGATTTTGATATTGTCTTGTGTTTTTTATCAAACGGCAGGGGAAAATCGCTTTAAAGTTCATATTTAGCCAATCTGGCAACCATATCGGCTAGCCAAAACATGTATTGAACAGGTAAACCACCTTGATTCAGACACTAATATCGCGGACGCTTGTTTAGCGGTATGCTGAAATGCAGCTTTAATATCGCCGCAATGGCATGACCGAATACGCGAACGAAGGAAGATCGGCCTTTTGGAAAGTATCGAACGCGCAATCAGGAACGCATTCGCAAAGGCGGAGGCGCATAATCCGGCGGCCCGCCAGCGTATTTACGAGGCGGCCTGGGGCGCGCATGAACGCGCGCTTGCGACCAATAATGCGGCATTGAATGACGGGCAGAAAGCACAGCGGCGCCAGAAGCTGAAGGACGCGATCTCTCGAATCGAGCGGGAATTCCTGCCTCGACAGGATACCGCGCCGCAGCGGGAACCATCTTCTGACACTCTCGGATCGGCGGATCCCGTTCTGGGAAGAGCCGCTTTTGAAGCCGGTCCGGCTCTTGATACGGCGGATATTCGCCCGACGCTAAAAAAGAGCAGGCGCAGTGCAGGGGAGGGGTATGAGGCTAGCGCAACCCATCGCAGCCGCACGAAAAAGCGCCGCTCCCCGTTTTACAGCTATGGCATTCCTGCGCTTGTTCTGGTCGTGGCCGTTATGATCGGCTATTCACTTTACAACAGCTTCGCCGATTTCACGCGTGGTTCTTCTTCTCCCTTGCATGCTGATGGCAGTATTGCTCCGGTCATGGAGGGCGAAGACCCGGAAGGACGTCGCTGGATTAATATTTTCACACCGCAAGAGGCGACGCGCATGTCCGTGCAAGGGCGTGGACAGGCGGAAATCATGCGAGAGGGCAATAGTAGTTTCGTGCGCATTCAATCGTTGGGTGTGGGCGACACAATCACCTTCGACGTGGGCGAGGGTGTGCTCAATCAGTTGGCTGGCAAAAAAGCGACCTTCGATATCGTGGCGCGTAGCGAAGGCGAGGGAACCACGCAAATGTCGGTAAGCTGCAATTTTGCTGCTCTGGGCGATTGCGGGCGCAGGCGCTACGACATTCGTGATACGATCGGCGATTTCCTTTTTGATGTGACGTTTCCGGCAGATCAGACAGTGGGCGGCGGCGGTACGATCACGATCAATTCCGATCTTAGCGGCCAAGGCAAGCCGGTCGATATCTACGCGATCCGCGTGACAAGCGCCGCTACTCAGTAATCTGGTTCAATCCTTGCGGAAAAGAATGCGGCCCACCCAGCCGGTTGTGACGGCCAGAAGAACGGCGAACAGGCCATAGAGCAAGCTGTGTTTATGGGCTGCGTCGTAGATGCTTTGTTCGAGACTTGCCTTGACGATTTCTAGACCCGTACTGGCTTCACGCAGGAAAACGCCATTGCGAAACAATAGCGCGCGCGCGCGATGGCGTCCGACCGGCACATTGGCTGACAAGTTCAGCGTGGCGCGAAACAGGGTGCGCGATACGAACTCCACTCCGCCAACACGCTCGCTGTAAAGACCCTCGCGGATTTTCATCTCGCGCAATTCATCAGCAAATTTGGGAATATTGTCCGAAAGGCTCGTCGGGTCCTCTGGTGTCAGGTAAAAGTTGTGCACCCCGACCGAAAGCTGGCGGAATGTTTTCTCGTCGGCAATATCCTGCAAATTGCGCGTTGAGGCTAATGAGTAGGACAGGGGAACGCCTAGAAACGTCTCTGAATTCGCATTGACCCAGACACCCAGATAGCGCTCTTTCTTGCGCATGACCAGATCGCGCGAGGGACCTTGCAGTACGACTATGATGTCGTAGCGGCCCTGACGCTGGATCAGCGGGTCAGCATTATCGAGCGCGCCGAAGATAGTCAGTCGAGTGCCGCCGAAATTCGAGGTGATGGCGATGGTTTCAGTGGAAAGGCCGATCTCGATGGTCTCTTCGGCCGGATTGCGTAATTGCGGCATATTGTTGCCGTCGCCGATGGAGTTGATCTGCGCTGCAGCGGGCAAGACTGCAAGATTCAGGGCCGATGCGGATATGAGCGCGAGCTTTCTCATATCACATATCCGCAATTGAGATGGAGAACAGGTTGTCGGGTCGCACAAACAGGCCAAAGGCGAGGCGCAGGCCGACGGCGAGAACCAGAAGTGCAAGCAGCAGGCGCAATTGCTCGCCGCGCAATTTTTGGCCTGCGCGTGCGCCGTATTGCGCGCCTATGACGCCGCCCAGCATCAGCAGGAAAGCAAGGACGATATCGATCGACTGATTGGCGGTCGCCTGCAAAACAGTTGTGAAAGCTGTAACGAAAGTGATCTGGAACAGCGAGGTTCCCACCACGACATTGGTGGGAACATGCAACAGATAGATCAGCGCCGGAACCATGATGAAACCGCCACCGACGCCCATCACCGATGAAAGCAGGCCGATGAAAAAGCCGATGGCGAGCACCGGAACGATGCTGACATAGATGGTTGAGGTGCGAAAACGCATCTTGAAGGGCAGCTTGTGAATCCATGTATGCTGGCCGGGGCGCCGCGCCGCGCTGGCCTGCCCTTTTTTGGTGCGGCGCAGGGCGCGCAGGCTCTCTACCAGCATCAGTCCGCCGACCGTACCCAGAAAGAAGACATACAGAATGGAGACGATCAGATCGAGCTGGCCGAGATCGCGCAGCCATGAAAAGACGAAGATGCCCACCAGCGATCCCAACAGGCCCCCCGCGACGAGAAACAAGCCCAGTTTGATGTCGAGTGTGCGGCGTTTGAAATGCGCAAGCGCACCCGAAACTGAGGAAGCAATGACCTGATTGGCACCGGTGGCAACAGCGATTGCTGGCGGGATGTTGTAAAATATCAGCAGTGGTGTGATGAGAAAGCCGCCGCCTACACCGAAGAGGCCGGAGAGAAATCCCACGGCAGCGCCCATGCCAAGCAGAACCAGCATGTTGACCGACAATTCTGCAATGGGAAGGTAAATACCCAATTCCGAACCCGGTTATACTACGCATGACATGCAGTCGCTTGCGGTTGCGCCCGGCCGCAAGGCCTGTCCAGTATCGTCTTGCTCTTTCAGGGCGGCGAAGTCAAACCCTGATTCAAAATAGAGTTACCTTATTGGAAGCGCGTAACTTTCCTGCAATATCTTCCGGGAGCGGAAACAAATTATCGCCGGTTTTGAGCCATGCTTTACCCATTCTTTTCGAGAAGCAATTGCACCAATTGCTGGTCCACTTCGCCGGTCGGATTCTGGCCGTTGGCTTTCTGTATTGCAGCGATGGCATTGCGGGTCCGGCTTCCCATCACTCCATCTGCCGCGCCTACGTCATAGCCGTTCTTCTGGAGAATGAGTTGTATGTTGCGCACGGCCTTTTTCATATCCACCGAACTGGTGGCCACAGGTGCGTCTTCTGACCAGCCCTCCGGCACGTCGATGGAATTGGCGGCCTCGTTCAAAGGTTTTGCCTTCCAGAGTTCCACCGCGCCCTTGGCGCGTTTGAGTTGCGCGGGTTTGAGGATTGCGGCAACCTGGTCACGCTTTTGCGCGGAATCCTTGTCGCCCGAATTGGCGGCAAGCGCGAACCATTTGTAACTCTCTTCCAGATCGACCGCCATTCCCAGTCCCTTGGCGGCGAGAATACCCAGATTGAACTGGCTGTCTCTCACGCCTAGTTCCGCAGCTTCCGTAAACCAGCGCACTGCCGCAGCGTTGTCGGGCGCGCCATTGGCTCCCGAAGCATAAAGGACGGCCAGATTATGCATCGCACTGGCATTACCCTGTCCAGCGGCAAGTTGATACCAGTCCTTCGCCTTGGCAAGGTCGCGGGGCATTCCCAGCCCCTTTTCATTGAAATTACCAAGGCGATATTGTGCCGGCGCGTAATTTTGCTCTGCGGCCCGCTCATACCATTTCGCAGCTTGTGCGAAATCGGCGGTAACGCCACGGCCTTCCATATAGCGATTGCCGATCTCGAAGAGGGCGCGGGTGTCGCCCTTGGATGCTGCGTCGCGCAGCGCCTCCGGGCCCGTTTCCTGCGGAATATCCGTGATCGCAGCGTTCTGTCCGGCCTGTTCGGCGGCTGGCGAAGGGGCTGCGAGCACGCTTTCCGCGCGTGGCTCCGTAATCTGCGTGGCCGGAGTGATGGTCTCCGGCATTTGCGGCAATTCCTGCATTTCCACCGTGGCAGGAGCTACAGGTTCGTTGTCTGGGGTGAGGGCGGGTGCGTGAACCGAAGCCGTGGTTGCTGGATCGATTGCGGGCAATTCCGCATGCTGCGAAGCCGGGTCGGCCTGCTCGTCATGTTGTAGAAAAGCCGAGCCGACCTGCAAGCCGGCGATGGCGATCATGACCGCGCCGACGCCCATCAGGATCGGTTTGCGCTGGCGATGGAAAAAGCCGCCGAGCGAGCTTTTCCGATCTTCGGTGCCCTCGGCCAGCTTTTCTTCGATCTGCTTCGATTCATCGGCTGCCTGTTGTGCCGTGCGCCGGGCAACGGAGATGAAATCCGCTTTGCCGCCGGGCTGATCTTTGCCAGCCTCCTGCTGGCTGCGTTCCTCGCGCACACGCCGCATGATCGTGCTGAGATCAAGCGCGCCATCATTATCGGGTTGGGTCGAATCGAGTGTCGGGTTGAGTTCCGGCTCGCGACGTATCTTCGGCGTGAGATGGCCAAGCTTCTCTTCAAGGAGCGGGGAGGCAATATCCGTTTTGCTTTTCTTTTGGGCAGCCACGGGCGTACGAACCACAACAGGTTGCGGTGCTACAGAAAACGGATTGCTGGCCGCAGGCGACTCCCCGTCCCCGTTCATATTCTGCTCAAGATGCGTCAGGCGATCCACCACCTTGACCAGAGCCTCATGCACGGACTGGAAGGACTTCCCGTTGCGTTCTTCCGCCGTGCGCGCAAGGGATTCCAGCGATTTTATATCATTGGAAAGCTGAAGCGCCATGGCGCTGTCGTTCTGCGATCCATGTTCTGAAAGGCGAGCGACGGCGCTTTCGGCGGCTTCGCGCGCTGCATCGAAAACTGCTTCGCGATTGGAGGAAAGCGAGCGCTCAATGTTGTCTAGGCGCGGTTTGAGTTCCGCAAATTCCACAGATGGCTGCACCAGATGCTGCGCGATCGTGGCAAGCTGGCTTTCCAGATTATGAATGGTTTCCTGGCCGATATGATGGCTGGCATATTGCGCGTCGAGCCTTTCGGCCAGCGCTGCAAAACGCTCGTTCAATTTATCTACAATGGCAGGGTTTGGCTCGGATGCCCGCTTCTCCATTGCGGCAAGTTTTCCGGCGATGGTGGCCAGACGAGCGTCGATGGAGCGGTAATCCGAAGAATGCGGATTGTCGATGAGCTTGCCAAGGTGCTGCGCAAGCAGATTGATCTGACGGGCAAGCGGTTCGATGACCTGCTGCGGCAGGTTTGAAGCGCCGTTGAGCGTATCAATACGCTGCGAAAGCTCGCCGAGGCGGCGAAACAGAATATCCGAATTCTGTTCGGCCAGAGATGTGTCGAGCTGTCCGGTCAGTTCTGTCAGCCGCTTTTCGATCCGGTCGAGTCGACCAGTATCCTCACGAGAGGTCTCGCGGTACCGGTTGGCGGCAATCAGTGCGCGGCTGATTTCATTCAGACGATGGTCGATCTGGCGCAGGGCCGCACTTTCCATGACGGTTGCGCTCCTAGGCTGTGAATAGGCTGGTAACTCTGCCGGTTCGCGCACCGAGTTGTGATAATAATCGGGCTGCTGATAACGATGGCTTTCGGGAGGCGTGCTCATCAGCGACAGACGCTTTTCCAGTTCGGTCAAGGTATGGCGCAATTCATCCATCGCATTCGATGCAGGACGGCGCTCCCGCAGGACGTTGAGTTCATCTATTATAGAGCGTGAACCGGATGCCGGATGGGAGTTTGCCATGAGAAGTCACTTTTCCCTCGATAGAACAGCCAAAGGCAAATTTTGCGAATGCACCGCTGTAATGTGATTTGCAGCCGATCTTCTTACAATCATGGTAAATAAGTCGTTAAACTCGCCCTATATTGCCTCAGCGCTTCAATGTTGGGCGAGTACCGCATTTTCTTAATAGGAGCGGTAAACATCAGTGACATAAATTGAGTGTTGTGCATTGGCGAGTGATCGCCACCTCTTTTCCGGTTCTGGAAAACCGTAATTTTCCCGGAGCGGGGTGGAAGGTTTGTCCAAACTGCCCTCTTGCGTGCTCCAATCTTGTATACTAGAATACTTACCTAGCCAGGGGAGTGCTGGCAGGTAGAGGTGAGGAGCAGTTTATAATGAAAAAGCTATTATATGCAGTCGTGGCCGCGACTGCCCTGAGTGCGATGTTTCTTGCGGGACTGGCACAGGCGCAGGAAGTTCCCGCACCGGGCAAGAGTGCGCGTATCGACGCGATCAAGGAAGCGGGCGAGCTGCGCGTAGGCGTTCTGGCCAATCCGCCGTGGCTGGTCGAGGACACCACGGGCTCGGGCGAACGCTGGCGGGGTCCGGCCTGGTCGCTGGCGCAGACCTATGCCGATGATCTCGGTGTGAAACTGGTTCCGGTTCTCGTCTCGCATGAAACCAAGGTTCCGGTTCTGGCAGCCAATCAGGTGGACATGACCATTTCGCCGCTTTCCATGACCAAGCAGCGGCAGGAAGTCGTCGATTTCGTCACCTATTCGCGCACGTCGCTGTGCGTTTTCGGCAAGGCTTCCAACCCCAAGGTTTCCGAAGCCAAGTCGGTTGACGATTTCAACCGTCCGGAAGTGACCATTGCCTATTTCACCGGCGGCGGTGAGGAAAACTGGGTCAAGGAACGTTTTCCAAACGCCACACTGCGCGGTGTCACGAGTGCCGGAACTGCGGCGCCCATGGAAGAAATCATGGCTGGTCGCGCCGATGTTGCGCCGATCAACCGTATTCCTTTCATTGCCCTGAGCAACAATGTAAAGGGGCTGGAAGCGCTGCCGCGCGAGAATAATTGTCAGGACAGCACCGAAGCCGTGAATGAAATCGGCCTCGCCATCGACAAGAACCAGCCCGAATATCTCGAATGGCTACAGGCGGTGACGGAGCCGAAGCTTCCGGAACTTCTCAAGCTTGAAGAAGCCGAAGTCGCCAAAATGTGAACGATTTCAATTCCACACGCGGTCTTTTCCGGCAGCGTGTGGAGGCTGTCCTGTTTCGTGCAGGACCTTCAGAGTTCCAGAATCTTCAGGGTTAATGACAAATGGAATTCAATTTCAGCGCCATATTTGAGAGCTGGCGATTTCTGCTCGATGGGCTGATGGTCACGCTTCTGCTTGCAGCGGGCGTGAGTATATTAAGCTTTCTTCTGGGTCTGCTGCTCGCTTTCGCCCGTCTTTATGGGCCGACATGGCTTAGCAAGATAACCGTTTTTTATATCGATTCCATGCGCGCCATTCCGGTGCTGGTGGTGCTGGTGTGGGTTTATTTTGCCCTGCCCATCGCAACGGGCATAAACCTTCCTCCCTTCTGGTCGGCTTTGTTCTCGCTGTCGCTGCATCTTGCCGCTTATGTGGCGGAAGTCGTGCGCGCGGGTATTCAGTCGGTTCGTCCGGGGCAGGTTCGCGCGGGGCTGGCGCTGGGCATGTCGCAGAGCCAGGTCATGCGTAAGATCGTGCTGCCGCAGGCTTTTGTGCGTATGCTGCCTTCCTTCGGCTCGCTGCTGTCGCTGGCGGTGAAGGATACGGCCATTGCGACTGTGATCGCCGTGCCTGAACTCATGCGGCGCGCCGAGGCGATCGCCGGGCAGAAATATGCACCCGTCGAAGCTTTCACAGCAGTCATGATCCTTTACTTCATCGTCATTTTCCCACTCACCCGAGGCGTCGACATGCTCTACCGCCGCATTTCCTTCCTGGGGCGCTCATGACATTCGACTGGTCCATCATCTGGAAAAGCCTGCCCGCATTGGGCCACGGCGCGCTCATCACCATAGCGCTGACCATATTGACCATGCTCCTTGCGACACCGCTGGGCATATTGGTTGCGGTCATGCGCGAATCGCGTTTCAGGCCCCTTGCGGTGATCGCAACCTGGTATGTCGAGCTGATGCGCAATCTGCCGATCATTCTGGTGGTTTATTGGGCGTTCTATGTGCTGCCCATGATCAGCGGGCTTTCGTTTTCGCCTTTCATGACCGGGCTTGTGGCGCTGGTCGCCAATAATGCCGCCTATAATTCGGAGACGTTCCGCTCCGGTATCCGCTCCATTCGCAAAGGGCAGACCGAGGCCGGGCTGGCGCTGGGCATGAGCGAATGGACGGCGTTTCGCAAGATCGTATTGCCGCAGGCATCACGCCGCGTGCTGCCGGTTCTGGCGACCACATGGGTCACGCTTTTCAAGGACACGTCGCTGGTATCCGTGATCGCTGTCGGCGATCTGGCGCATACGGCCATGCAGATACGCTCCCAGACATTCCGCGTGATCGAGCTTCTGACCGCCATGGCGGCGATCTATTGGCTGCTGGGTTATCCGCAGGCCAAGCTCGTCGACTGGATTCATCGCAAATACGGGGTTACCGAATGACATCTCCCAGAACCGCAGCCGCAAAAACAGGCGATGTCGTCATCGAATATCGCGATGTGCGCAAATCCTATGGCGATTTCGTCGCTCTCAATGGCGTCAGCCTGAAAGTACACCGCGGGCAGGTCGTCTGCCTCATCGGCCCCTCCGGCTCGGGAAAATCGACCTTGCTGCGCTGCACCAATGGTCTGGAAGCCATGAGCGGCGGAGAGATCCTGATCGATGGCGAACCGCTTACGCAGGACCCGAAACAGGCGCGCTCCATGCGCCAGCGCATGGGCATGGTGTTCCAGAATTTCGAGCTTTTTCCGCACAAGAATGCGCTCGGCAATATCATGATGGGGCCGACAACCGTTCTGGGGCTGTCTGAGAAGCAGTCGCGCGAGCGTGCCGTCGCATTGCTGGCCAAGGTGGGCCTGTCCGACAAGGCGGATAATTATCCCTCCAATCTCTCCGGCGGCCAGCAACAGCGCGTGGCCATCGCCAGAGCACTTGCAATGGAACCGGAAGTCATGCTCTTTGATGAGCCGACTTCGGCGCTTGATCCCGAAACCATCGGTGAAGTGCTCAACGTCATGAAAAGGCTGGCGGATGACGGAATGACCATGATTGTCGTGACCCATGAAATGACTTTTGCGCGCCGGGTGGCGGATCATGTCGTCGTTTTTGCCAACGGCCAGATCATTGAGCAGGGACCGCCGGAGCAGATTTTTGACAATCCGCATACGACCCGCACGAGGGATTTCCTGAGCCATCTGGGCTGGGACGGTTAAAGATGAATGATACTCCGGCCAGCCCGATCCAGCTTCAGGAAAAATCTGCGCATGGTGGCGGGGTTCCGCCTGCGGTTGGAACCATTCTCGAAGCCATCCGCAACGACATCATCACCTTGCGGCTGATGCCGGGAAAGCGCGTCTCTGAGAACGAGTTGGCACGGCATTTCGGCACCAGCCGTACGCCAGTGCGCGAGGCGCTGCTGCGGCTGGTCGATCAGGGGCTGGTCGAGGTCTGGCCGCAGCGCGGCACCTTCATCATGCCGATTTCGCTGTCTGCGGTGCGGCGCGCGCGCTTTGTGCGTAACGCTGTGGAGATCGCGGTATTCAGGCGCGCGGCGGAAGAGGGGCTTGGCGAGGATGTTCTGGCCGAACTCGATGGGATCATTGCCGCGCAAGAAAACTCGAAGGATTCGCCCGAAGACTTCACTATGGCAGACGATGCTTTTCATCGCACCATCGCCAACAGCATTCGCGTTGGCGATCTCTGGGGTCTGCTCGAACGTGAAAAAGCTCAGTTCGACCGACTGCGCTTTCTAAGCCTGCCCAACGTCACGCCCGTTGAATTGCTCATCGAACAGCATAAGGACATGCTCGCGGCTATACGCCAGCGCGATCCGGCGGCAGCGGAAGCGGCTGTGCGCGTGCATCTTTCGGAAGTACTGAAAGTTACCGAGCACCTTGCGCAGCGTTATCCGAATCTGATCGTCAACGATGACTGACGCACAAATTTGCCGCCTCATACGCGATTGATTCCGTCACGCCGTCTGACAACATGCGTTGCAGGCAGGCTTTGACCTGTTGTGCAAAAAGGCCTCCTTTGAGCACAGACGGCAATAATCCAGGTAATCCGGCATAAGCGGAAAATATTGCATCGGCAGTTGAGAGATGGCTGAGTGCTGCTGAAATCTCGTTTGCGCGCGGGTCGTTCAGGGGATAGGTTTTGCCTATATCGTTATAACCTAACCCATAACGCATCCATGCCGCGGCGGCGAAGGCAAAAGGCGTGGTATCGCCGCCCTTTTCCAGCGTGTCGAGTGCGGGGGCAAAAATGCGCTGGGGCATTTTCTCGGTACCGTCCATGGCAATCTGCCGTGTTTCATGCGCAATGGCGCGGTTGCGGAAGCGCTCCGCAAGCGCCTGTGCATAGGTATCAAGATTGATATCGATTGGAGGAAGGGTCTTTGCCGCTGCCCGCAAATGGCGCAGCACCAGCTTGTTGAGCGCTGCATCCGCCATTACATCGCGCACATAGGTTTTACCCGCCAGAAAACCGGTATAGGCCAGCATGGAATGACTGCCATTGAGCATACGCAGCTTCATCATCTCGAACGGGCGCACATTGTCGGTGAATGTCGCCCCCATGGCCTCCCACACCGGACGGCCATGGGGGAAATTATCCTCAATGACCCATTGCGAAAAAGCCTCCGTCTCGATTGCTGCTTCATCGTCGCAGCCTGTGGCGAGCGCGGCGTCGGTGCGGGTTTGCGCCGTTGCCTGCGGCGTAATGCGGTCAACCATCGTGGCAGGAAAGGCAACCTCGCTTGCGATGCGTTCGGCCAGATTGGCACCATGCGCGCGCCGGGCGAAATCGATGACAGCAGCGCGCAGCAATGCGCCATTGTCGGGCAGATTATCGCAACTCAATATGGTGAAAGGCGGTTGGGAAGCATCAAAACGTCGTTTCAACCCCAATGTCAGCAGGCCCAGTACGCCTTTTGGCGCGTGAGGTTCGGCCAGGTCGGCCTTGATTGCCGGATGATCGGGGTCGCAGCCGCCGCTGCGCAGCAGGCCATAGCCTTTTTCCGTGACGGTTATGCTCACAATATGGCAGGCGGGATGAACGATGGCGGCCAATGCATACGCGCCGACGCCCGGCCCCGAAAGCACATGGGAGATCGAACCGATGACGCTGGCGCGGTTTTCCTCGCCGCGCACGATCAGCGTGTAGCGTCCGTCCTGAGCATTCAATGCTTGTGCCACATCGGTCCCGCGCAGCGACACACCGATAATGCGCCAGTTGCCGGGAGCGACCGCCAATGCCGCATCCGTATAGGCTGCGATATGCGCGCGTGCAAAAGCCCCCAGACCCAGATGCACAATGCCTGCATTATGGGTTTCCGGCTGATAATCGGGCCATGAAGCGCCGTCCGATCGGGGGCTGTTTGCGGATAGTCTCATCAGGCTTGCCTTGCGAAAGAAGGGTGTTCCAGCGCGGTCATGATGCCGCGCAGCTCCGCCAGTCCCTTGAGACGACCAATCGACGGATAGCCGGGCTGGCCCCTGCGGCTCAGATCGTCAAGAATATCCTGACCGTGATCGGGGCGGATCGGTAACTGCCAGTCCTTGCGGCCTGCGGTCTTGCGGCGGCGTTCTTCCGCCAGAATAGCTGCGATCATCGCTACCATATCGGTGCCGCCTTCCAGATGGCCCGCTTCGTAGAAAGAGCCGTAATTGCCGGGATCCTCGATCATGACATTGCGCAGGTGGAGGAAGTGGACGCGATCCCCAAGGCGCTGCATCATTCCGGGCAGGTCGTTGTCACGCCGTGTTCCGAGCGAACCGGTGCAGAGCGTGATGCCGCTTGCCGGAATGTTCACCGCCTCGATCATCTGCCGGTAATCCGCTTCCGTCGACATGATGCGCGGCAGGCCAAGCAGCGAAAACGGCGGGTCGTCGGGATGGCAGCAGATACGCACTCCCAGTTCTTCGGCCAGCGGAGCGACTTCGGCCAGAAAATCGAACAGATGGCCACGCAGTTTTTCCGCGCTGATATTATCATATTCCGCCAGATGCTGGCGTACATCGGCAAGGCTGAAAGTCTCGGCGGTGCCCGGCAGGCCATAGACCACATTTACTGCAAGTTGCTCTCGCCGTTCCTCGCTCATGGCGTTGAAGCGCTCCTTTGCAGCCTGCACCACATCATCAGAAAAGCTTTCGGAAGCGCCGGCGCGTTGCAGGATGTGAATATCGAAAGCCGCAAAATCAATGAGATCGAAGCGCATGCATGTCGCACCGCTATCCAGCCGCCAGGCCAGATCGGTCCGCGTCCAGTCCAGCACCGGCATGAAATTATAGCAGATGGTCTCTATCCCGGCGCGGGACAGATTGGTTAGGCTCGTTTTCCAATTGGCGAGATGGGTTTTCCAGTCACCCGTCTGTCTCTTGATGTCTTCGGACACGGGCAGGCTTTCGACTACTTCCCATTTGAGGTGTGACGGTGCTCCATCTTCCATTCGCCCGATCTCTGCCTGCCGCAGTGCAATCTCTTCGGGCGTCCACACGATTCCGGTTGCCACATGGTGCAGAGCGGAAACAACGCCCTCTACGCCCGCCTGCCGCATGTCGTCAATCGACGTGAGGTCCTTTGGTCCGAACCATCGCCATGTCTGCCGCATTCCATTCCTCCATGAATCCGAAACTGCTTCTAGCATATGGTAGACTAGTATGGAAGATAGTTGGGCGCACTCACTTTCAACTAAATTTCACTCTGGGAAGAAGTTTCGAGGGGTGATTCCGGCCTGCCGTCACGGCGATGTGCGCGTCCAAAGGCGAAATGTGTTTCGATCTGGGACAAAAATCATTGTCGACTTCGTCAGATCAAAGGGCATTTCGTCAATATGTATAGGATTAGCGCAGAATATTATCGATTTAACGGGTTGTTTGTTCAAACATTCGATGGAAGAGTTTCCATCAATAAAGGGCGATTTGAAAAAGGGAGAGGATCGGGGGACCTGTAGCCCGGATATTCAGATGGAAAATTTGTGAGCTGATATTTCTGGGAGGAAATTACTGCATGCCTGCAAGGCCGGAATTGTACGCCGACACCATTCTGTTTAATGGTACGATCTGGTGTGGTTATGAAGAGGGAACCGTCGAGGCACTGGCGATCTGGCAGGGCAAGGTTCTGGCGACGGGAAACCAGACGGAAATCGTGGCCGCCTATAAGGGCGCCGATACGCGTCTGGTGGACCTCAAGGGCGGTTTCGCCACGCCCGGCCTAAACGATGCGCATCTTCATCTGATTTCGCTCGGATTGACGCTGCACTGGATCGACGCGACATCACATGCGGCACCTACGCTCGACAGTTTGCTGGAGGCGATCCGCCGCAAGGCTGCTCAAACGCCGCCCGGCGCGTGGGTCATGGCGCGCGGCTATGATCAGACAAAACTCGATACGGGACGTCATCCCCTCAAGGAAGAACTGGACGCGGTAGCGCCCGATAACCCGGTCATGCTGGTTCGTGCCTGCGGGCATGTGGCGATCTTCAATTCCGCTGCTTTCAAGCTGGCGGGGGTGGACGAAAATACGCCCGTACCCGAAGGTGGCCTGATCGGGCAGAAGGACGGTAAGTTGACGGGCATGGTCGCGGAAAACGCGCAAGGCCTCGTGCGCGCAGCCATTCCCGACCCCACGACCGAGCAGATGATTGATGCCATT
This sequence comes from Falsochrobactrum tianjinense, assembly GCF_019100495.1. GTDB lineage: Bacteria > Pseudomonadota > Alphaproteobacteria > Rhizobiales > Rhizobiaceae > Brucella > Brucella tianjinense. The sequence goes on from NZ_JAHRVA010000002.1 coordinate 17,594, forward strand.
GAGGCGGCGGGCAATCTGCTGCTTTCCTATGGCATTACCAGCGTCATGGATGCAGCAGTGGGACAGGTTGCCGGTTTCGACGAGATCCGCGCCTATAATCTCGCCCAGCTGCAAAAGCGCCTGCCAGTGCGTAGCTGGCTGGTGTTGCTCGGCGATCCGGGCAAGTCCATTGTCGAGCAATGCTACGAGACGGGCCTCGTTTCCGGCGTTGGCGACGATATGGTCAGGATCGGTGCCGTCAAGATATTCCTCGACGGATCGGCGGGCGGGCGCACCGCATGGATGAGCAGGCCCTATCTGGGTGACGACAACAATACGGGTGTGCAGATTCTACCCGATGCAGAGCTTGAAGCTCTGGTGCTCGACTGGCACGGAAAGGGCTACCAGTTCGCTTGTCACGCCATTGGCGATGCGGCAATCGGCCAGCTTATCACCGCTTATGAAAAGGCGCTTGCCGTGCATCCCGATGCTGACCGGCGACACCGCATCGAACATTGCGGCTTTTCCACATCGCAGCAGCACGAACGCATGCGCAAAGCGGGCATTTATCCGTGTCCGCAGCAGGTTTTCATTTATGATTTCGGCGATGCCTATATTTCCGTTCTGGGTGAGGAAAGGGCGCTGCCGAGCTATCCATTGAAGACATGGAAGAACCTTGGATTCAAGCCTGCGACAGGCAGCGATTCGCCCGTTTGCCATCCCAATCCCTATCCGAACATCTATTCCATGCTGACGCGGGAAACCGGCAAAGGGACGGTGATGGATGCGAATGAGCGGGTTACGATCGAAGAGGCCTTGCAGGTCTATACCGAATATGGTGCATTCTCCCAGAAGCTTGAGAATGCGAAGGGGAGGCTTGTACCGGGGCAGATGGCGGACATTGCGGTTTTCTCACGTAACATGCTGACTGCAAAGCCGGAGGAAATCCTGAACGATACGCAATGCATGCTCACCATTCGCGGGGGCGAAGTGGTGTTCGAGCGTCAATAAGCCGGGGGGCGCCGGGCGGTTTGGCATCTTGCTGTGCCGCCCGGATAAACGGTCCGGAAGAACCAGAACAATAATCTTAAAGGGGAAAGAAATGAAAAAATTCGCATTGATGGCAGCTTTGTCCGCCGTACTGATGGCGGGAACTGCGGCTTACGCCGCCGATGAGCCGCGTTCGGGTGGCGTTGTGAATTTCGTAGCGCCCTATGGGGACAGTTTTTCGTCGCTTGATATTCACGCTTCGCCTGCCACGCAGGACGAATTTTACGCCAAGGCCATTCATCGCACGCTTTATGATTGGGACGCTAACGAAAACACGCCGGTCCTCGGGCTTGCCACAGAAGTGAGCGCTTCAGATGACAAGCTGACCTATACATACAAGCTCCGCCAGGATGCCTACTTCCATAATGGAAAACAGCTGACGGCAGATGATATCATCTGGAGCTATACAAGGATGATGGACCCCAAAAAGGCATTCCCTCCGGCTCGTTATATCGCTGAAATAAAAGGGGCAGATGAATACACGCAAGGTAAAGCCGAGGAAATTTCCGGCCTGAAAAAGATCGATGACCATACGCTTGAAATCACGCTCAACCAGCCGATCGATCCCAAATTCCTCTTCATGCGCAACAATACCGCGATTTATCCCGCTGGTGAAGGCGATAGCGAGGAATTCCAGCGTCATCCTGTCGGGCTTGGGCCTTATAAATTTGCCGAGTATATTCCCGGCTCGCGCCTGACGGTCGAGAAATGGGACAAATATTACGAAAAAGGCAAGCCCTACGCCGACAAGATCAATATCATGATCATGGGTGATGCGGCGGCGCGCGACGTTGCCTTCCGCAACAAGGAAATCGATGTGGCGGTGTTGGGCTCGGCGCAATATGTAGCCTACCAACAAGATCCGGAACTGTCGAAGAACCTGCTGGAAGTGGCTGAGGTCTATACGCGCATGGTTGGTTTTAATCCCGACCATAAACCGTTTCAGGACAAGCGCGTCCGCCAGGCAATCAATTATGCTATCGACAGCGATTTGATCATAAAACGCCTCGTCAAGGACAAGGCATATCGCGCAGTGAGTTGGCTGCCAAATTCTTCGCCAGCCTTCGACAAGGATGCAAAGCCTTATCCCTATGATCCGGAAAAGGCGAAAGCCCTGCTAGCTGAAGCCGGCTATCCGGACGGCTTCGAGTTTGAATTGACGGCGACGCAAAACGAAAGCTGGGGTCTGACCATTGTTGAGGCCATAATTCCGATGCTCGACAAGGTTGGCATCAAGGTCAAGGCCAAGCCGGTGGAGGCTTCCGTGCTTTCCGAGGTGGTGCCAAGCGGTAATTTCCAGGCTTTCATGTGGTCGCTTGAAAGCGGGCCCGATCCGCTGACATCGCTACAGTGCTTCTATTCCAAGACGCCGCAATCGGCTTGTAACTATCAGAAGTTTGCCAATGCGGATTTCGACAAGCTGATTGACGATGCGAAGCTAGCCGCGACGGAAGAAGAGAAGAACGAGCTTCTGCGCAAGGCCAACAATCTGTTGCAGGAGGAAGCGCCGGTCTGGTTCTTCAACTACAACAAGGCCGTTATGGCTTATCAGCCATGGCTGCACGGCCTTCAACCCAACTCCGCCGAGCTTGCTATTCAATCCTACGAAAAATTGTGGGTAGACGAAACGGTTCCGTCCGGGCGCTGATCCCCGGTCGAACAGGATCGGCCCGCTCCAGCTAAACTGGTGCGGGCCACTGATCCCCTTTGCTCCAGCGCCTTGAGCGCTGATACGGAAGGAGGACCGTGTGCTTTATTTTATCGTGCGGCGTGTCTTGCAGATGATACCGACCATCATAGCGGTATCCTTGCTGATATTTGTCATTTTCAGCGTGGTGCCGGGCAGCATCGCGTCCGGACTGGTCGCCAGCGGCAAGGGTATGAATGACCCCAGAGCCGTGGAGAAGATCACTAAGGAATTTGGGCTGGACAAGCCGGTCTACGTGCGCTTCGGCAATTATCTGGTGCAGCTTGCCCAGTTCGATCTTGGTACGTCCCATCGCTCGCGCCAGCCTGTCGCCACGCTCATTCAGGAGCGCATGTGGCCGACGCTTAAACTTGCTTTCGCTGCGATGGGCTTTGCCATTCTCATCGGCGTGCCGCTGGGTTTCATCGCAGCTCTCAGGCCCGGAAGCCTCCTCGACAGCGTGACCATGATCGGTGCGGTTTCGGGTCTGTCGTTGCCGCAATTCTGGCTCGGCCTGCTTGCAATGTATCTGTTTGCGCTCACACTCGGCTGGTTGCCCAGTTTTGGCTATGGCGATGGCGGCATACGCAATATCATCCTGCCCGCCATGACATTGGGCGTTGCTCCTTTGGCGCTTCTTGCGCGCACGACGCGCGCGGCGGTTCTCGAAGTGATGAATGCGGATTTCATTCGCACCGCGCGCTCAAAGGGCATGAGCAGCTTCCGGCTTGTCAAATGGCATGTGGGGCGCAATGCGCTGGTGCTCATCATCACCACGATCGGCCTCCAGTTCGGTTCGATGATGGGGCAGGCGGTCGTGGTGGAAAAGCTTTTCTCCTGGCCGGGGCTCGGATCGCTTCTCATCGACAGCGTTTCATTGCGCGACATTCCGGTCGTGCAGGGAGCAATCCTCGTGATCGTATTGTGGTTTCTGGTCATCAATACGATCGTTGACATTCTTTACGCGGTCATCGATCCGCGCATAAGCCACGAGTAAGCTCATGAATCTGCGTTTCAATTTCGTACTCGGCGGGGTTCTGTGCGTCATCATGCTGTTGGGTGCGGTGTTCGCACCCTTTCTCGCTCATTATCACCCGGTGATGGACGCCGATCTGATGAGTGCGGAAATGCCGCCTGATGCACAATTCTGGTTCGGCACGGACGCACAGGGCCGCGATGTCTTTACGCGCATTCTTTATGGTGCGCGGGTCTCGCTGACCGTCGGCATCGTTTCCCAGTGCATCAATACAGTCATCGGCCTTTGTTTCGGTATTTCCGCCGGTTATTTCGGTGGCTGGTGGGATGATTTCGTCAATGGCCTCACCAATTTGATGCTGGCCATTCCGTCGCTGATCTTTGCTCTCGCCATCATGTCCGTGCTTGGGCCGGGCCTGCCAAGCCTGTTGCTGGCGCTTGGCCTCACCAACTGGTCATGGACCTGCCGCATCGCGCGCAGCTCCACCTTGTCACTGAAAAAGCAGGGCTATGTGCAGGCGGCAAAGACGCTTGGTTATAGCGATATCCGTATCATGATCACGCAGATCGTGCCCAATATGATCGGCCCGATTCTGGTTATCGGGACGCTCGGCATGGGCGATGCGATCCTTGCGGAAGCGGCCCTTTCCTATCTTGGCCTGGGTATCAGCCCGCCATCACCGAGCTGGGGCAATATGCTCACCGATGCGCGCGAACTGATCGTGAATGCGCCATGGGCTGCGATCTTCCCCGGTATTGCAATCTTCCTCACCGTGCTTGGGCTCAATCTCTTCGGGGATGGTCTGCGCGACTGGCTTGACCCGCATATGAGGACGCGCAAGATATGAGTGAAAACATGCTTCTGGAGGTGGATAAACTCCGCCTCGACATCGTATCCGGCAGCCGCAGGCATAATGTGGTGGAAGATGTTTCTTTTACCATTCGTCGGGGAGAAACTTTCGGCCTGGTTGGTGAATCGGGTTGCGGCAAGAGCATCACGGCCCTGTCGATGATCGGCCTGCTGCGCAAGCCGCTGGCCATCACCGGTGGCTCCATCCGCTTCAAGGGACAGGATTTGCGTTTGGCATCGGCGCGTGAAATGCGCAAGCTGCGAGGAAACCGCATCGCCATGATCTTTCAGGAACCGATGACGGCGCTTAATCCGCTATCGTCGGTGGGACGGCAGATCGCTGAAATGTTCGTACTGCATCAGGGTGCGACCTGGCATGAGGCGGAACGCAAGGCGGTCGAGGCATTGGCGAGCGTGCAGGTTCCTGCTCCTGATCAGCGGGTGAAAAACTATCCCCACCAAATGTCAGGGGGGATGCGCCAGCGTGTCATGATCGCCATTGCGCTGGCCTGTAATCCCGATCTTTTGATCGCAGATGAGCCGACAACCGCGCTTGATGTGACTGTGCAGGCGGAAATCCTGCGTCTGATGCATGAATTGTGTAATGCGCGCGGCACGTCCGTACTGATGATCAGCCACGATCTGGGGGTGATCGCCAAAATGTGCCGCCGCGTCGGCGTCATGTATGCGGGACATCTGGTCGAAGAGCGCGGGACGGCGGATTTGTTTCACCATCCTTCGCATCCCTATGCGCAAGGGCTTCTCGCGTCGCTGCCGCAACTCGGCTCACGCCAGAGCGAAGGCCAGCGGCGCTTGCAGGAAATCGAGGGCGTCGTGCCGTCCATTTCCGCTTTTCCAAAGGGATGCCGGTTCGAGCCGCGCTGTACGCGCGCGACCGACATATGCCGGGCGTCTCCGCCTGAACAGACTCCGCTGGCGGATACTGGTTTCGTGAGGTGTTTCCACCATGATTGACAGGGCAACCTATTCAACCGCACTTGCCGAGCCGCTGGTCCGCATCGACGATCTGTGCGTCTATTTTCCCATCGGCAACGGATTGTTCAGCCGGTCCAAGCAATTGCTGCGGGCAGTCAACAATCTCAGCCTGACGCTGAACAAGGGCGAATGTCTGTCGGTTGTCGGTGAATCGGGCTGCGGAAAGTCAACGTTGGCCCTTTCCATTGTCGGCCTTCAGAAGCCTACTCATGGGGAGATCTATTTCGAGGGCAAGCCGATTACCGGTAAGGACGAGCCGTCCCGGCTGGAGCGGGCGAAAATGGCGCAAATGGTGTTTCAGGACCCCTTCGCTTCGCTCAATCCGCGCCAGACGGTCTATACTTCGCTGGCGGCTCCCTTGCGTATTCATGGTATCAGCAACCGTAGCGAGCTTGATGGGCGGCTGGAAGAAATCCTGCGTCTTGTTGGCCTGAAGCCCGAACAGGCCAAGCGTTATCCGCATGAATTTTCCGGTGGCCAGCGCCAGCGTATCGGCATTGCGCGCGCGCTTTTGCTCAATCCCAAAGTGATCGTCCTCGATGAGCCGGTATCGGCACTCGATGTTTCAATCCGGGCGCAGATCATCAACCTGCTGCTGGAACTCAAAGAGCGGCTTGGCCTCTCCTACATCATGATCAGCCATGATCTGAGCGTGGTCGAACATATGAGCGATCGTGTGGCGGTGATGTATTTCGGGCAGGTGGTGGAAACGGGGCCGTGGAACCAGATTTTCTCCAACCCTACGCATCCCTATACGCGGCGGCTCATCAGTGCCATTCCCGATCCAATGACCGAACTTGCGGGTGGAAAGCTGATCGATGAAAGCGTGCCCCCAACGCCCCCGGCAGGCTATGAATTCTATCCGAGTAGCTTCGGCACGCATGATGTGCATGAGGTGCCCCCGCCGACCCGGTTAGTGGATATTGGTGGCGAGCAGAGCGTTCGGGTCATCGAGGAGGCGTGAGCCAGTTTAAGTGGTTTTAGCCCGCAGCTTCTGCTCGCCGAGAACGAAAGCGCTGTTGATGAGAATGGCCAGGGCCGCGACAATCAGGCCCCCTTGCAGGACGAAGGCGGTATTGCCCGACAGAAGACCTGCGACAATGACCTCGCCCAGCGTGCTTGCGGCAACGGTTGAGCCGATGGTTGCGGTCGCAAGCGAAATGATCGTGCTCAGCCTTATGCCCGAGAGGATGACTGGAAGGGCCAGAGGAAGCTCGACCTTGAACAGCAATTGCGGTTCGGTCATCCCCATGCTGCGCCCCGCATCCACCACCGAAGCGTCAAGCTCGGTCAGCCCGGTCAGCGTATTTTCAAATATTGGCAGCAGGCCATAAAGCACCAGCGCTATGAAGGTCGGCACCGAGCCGAAGCCGAAAACCGGAACTGCGATGGCAAGCACAGCGACCGGAGGAAAGGTCTGGCCGATATTGGCGATGGCGCGCGAGAACGGCAGGAATTCGCGCCCGCCTGCCCGGGTCGTCAGAATTCCCAGAGTGACGGCGACGAGCGTCGCGGTAAGTGTTGCAGCCCCCACCAGCACGAGATGATTGATTGTCAGTCTCAACAGTGAGTTCTGCGTATAGATCGCCGGAGCATTATTGCGCGCATAGGGTGCAAGCAGGCCCTTGAAAAGCTCTGGTTCGAAAAGAAAGGCGCATAGAAATAGCAGTAGGGCGGCTTTGGCGATTGTACCTGCTCTCATGATGCCGCCTTGCGGGCATAGTCTTCGATAGCGGTGCGGGTGACGCGCCCGATTATCTTGCCCTCGCGGCTTACTGGCAGGGCAGGGCGACCCGACCAGAGGCTTGTGCCCAGCGCCTCGCGCAGCGATGCGGAGCTCGCCACCGGCTCACCATCCGCATGACCCGTTTCGATCAGTCCGCTGACCGTATTGAGGGCGAGCAGTCGGAACACGCGGTCACCGCCGCCGCCAAGCAGCGCGCGGACAAAATCCGTGGCGGGATGGGTGATGAGCTGCTCTGGCGTCGCATATTGGAGCAGTTTCCCCTTGTCCATGACCGCAATGCGGGAACCCAGACGGATGGCTTCCTCCATATCATGCGTCACCAGCACGATTGTCGTGCCGTAATGTTTCTGGATTGCCAGCAGGTCTTCCTGCGCCTTGTCGCGAATGATGGGATCGAGCGCACCGAAAGGCTCATCCATCAAGAGGATCGCCGGGTTGGAAGCCAATGCGCGGGCTACGCCGATCCGCTGTTTTTCTCCGCCCGAAAGCTCATGCGGCATCCGCTCGCGATAAAGCGCGGGGTCGAGACGAAACAGCGACAGAAGCTCATCCACACGCTCCGAAATTCGTGTTTTGTTCCAACCGAGCAGCACTGGCACCGTGGCGATGTTTTCGGCGATGGTGCGATGGGGAAAAAGCCCATGGCCCTGAATCGCATAGCCGATGCCGCGCCGCAGAATATGTGCGGGCAGTTCACGATTGTCGCGGCCATCGATCCGGATCATCCCGGAGGTTGGCTCGACAAGGCGGTTGATCATACGCAGCAAGGTGGTCTTGCCTGAACCCGATGTGCCGACGATAACCGCTACATCGCCCGCGTCGACGGTCAGTGATACATCGTCTACAGCAGCCTGCGTGCCGTAGATGCGGCTGATATTTGCGATCTCGATCATGGGCTTTGCTCCATATTCGGGTGGCCACGACTGATTTCGATCAGCGCGTCGAGCAGAATGGCGGCGGCGAAGGCCATGGCAACGGTTGGCAGCGCGCCCAGCAGCACCAGATCAGTGGCAGTCTGGCTGATGCCCTGAAAGACGAAAATACCAAGCCCGCCTCCACCCACCAGCCCGGCAATCACTGCAAGGCCTATATTCTGAACCAGAACGACGCGGATGCCGGTCAGGATCACCGGAAAGGCGAGCGGCAATTCGACCGAGAAAAGCCGCTGAAAGCGGGTCATGCCGACACCATTTGCGGCATCGACCACGGCTGGCGCAACGCTGTCGAGGCCGGTAACGGTTGCCAGTGCGAGCGGCAAAAGCGCGTAGGCGACCAATGCAATGAAGGCAGGGGCCGGGCCGATACCGGCAATGCCCAAGGCTGCTGCACCGGGAAAAGTGGCAGCAACCCATGCGAGCGGCGCAATCAGCATTCCGAACAGGGCCATGGAGGGAATGGTCTGGATGACGTTGAAAACTGACAGCACCGCATCGCGCAACCGCTTGATCCGGTGGATCAGGATGCCGATGGGCGTGGCGATGAGAAAGGCCACCACCAGCGAACCGCCAGCGAGCAACGCATGGGTGCTGAGCGCATTCATGAACGGCCCCCGATGCGATGCATATTCCTTGAGGATCGAAAGATCGCTCCACACTCCGGCATAAAGGAAGATGCCCAGCACAATGATGAAAACCGCAAGTGCTGCAAGGCGCGTGAGCGGTTTGAGTTGCAGGCGCACGAATGTATCGCCGATGGCAAGAGCCAATGCCAGAAACATCAGCCAGAAGCTGCTGCCGGGCGAAACGCGCGCATAATCATTGTCGGAAGGAGTGAGATAGCTGGCGCTTGAGCCGATGGTGATTGCCAGCGCCAGCAGCGACACGCTCAATATGGCAAGGCGCAATTGCGGTGCGGTGCGCCAGACCATGGCAAGGACTGAACCGAGTGCCAGCGCGATCATGGCGAGCGATTGCCAGAACGGCAATGCGTCGAGGATCGTCACTGGTGCGGTGGCGGCAATGCGATTGGGCCGCACAAGCGCAAAAGGCTGCACGAGCGCTACGATAATGATGAGCGCGATCACCAATCCCAGCCGGTCGAAGCTTAAACGCGCGTGAGCAGCAGTGGCATGATCTGCTTTTGACTGCATGAATGTCCTGTTCGCCCAGAGCAAGAAGGGCAGCAGAAGGGTCTATTTGATGAAGCCCTTGCTGGTGAGATAATCGCGCGCCACATCGGCTGCCGGTTCTCCGCCCACCTGCACACGCCCGTTCAAGTCCTGCAAGGTTGCCAGATCAAGCGAAGCGAAAACGGGCTTGAGCAGCTCTTCAATCTGCGGATACTCCTTCAATACGGCTTCGCGGATGATCGGAGTGGGCAGATAGACCGGCTGCACTCCTTTGTCATCTTCCATGACCACAAGGCCCGCAGGCGCAATGCCGCCATCGGTGCCATAGACCATTGCCGCATTTGCGCCCGAAGTTTGCTGTGCTGCGGCCGCGATGGTCGCTGCCGTATCGCCGCCCGAAAGGGTGATGAGCTGTTCGGGCTTGAGGGTGAAACTGTAGGCGGTCTGGAAGGCGGGCAGGGCGGTGGGCGAGGTGACGAATTCCGACGAGGCCGCAAGCTTCACTTCGCCGCCCCCGGCGACATATTTGCCGAATTCAGATAATGTTTTGAGATTGTTCTTTTCTGCCAGATCCTTGCGCAGCGCAATGGCCCAGGTATTGTTGGCGCTTGCAGGCGTCAGCCACACGATCTTGTTGGCGTCATAATCGAGCTTTTTGGCTTCCTGATAGCCTTCTTCCGGCTTGTTCCAGACCGGAAGGTCCGCCTTGTTGAAGAAGAAAGCAGCATTGCCGGTATATTCAGGATAGATATCGATCTGCCCCTGTATGATCGCTTCGCGCACGATTGGCGTCGCGCCAAGCTGTATCTTGTCGGCAACGGGGATATCGTGGGCTTTGAGGACCTGGAGGATGACATTCCCTAAAACACCCCCTTCGGTGTCGATCTTCGAACTGACGACAACATCGGCGGCGTGGGCGCTCGTTGCAGCAACCATACCGACAAGGAGGCCGGCCATGATCAATGATGTTTTCATTATTCTGGCTCCATTACAGTCAGGCACGCTGGAAGCTTAACGCGATTAGCGCGCGTCCGATAGGGTCAAGGCAGATTCAGGGTAAATATCGATCTGTATACTGGCTGCTGGAGGAACGGCGCCGCCGGGGCGGCACCATTTGTTATCAGTCAGAAATTCCAGTCTTCATCCTCTGTCGCGACGGCCTTTCCGATGACATAGGAGGAGCCGGAGCCGGAAAAGAAGTCGTGGTTTTCGTCGGCATTGGGAGACAATGCGGACAGGATTGCCGGATTGACCTTGCAGGCTTCGGCAGGAAACAATGCTTCATAGCCCAGGTTCATCAGCGCCTTGTTGCCATTATAGTGAAGGAACTTCTTCACGTCCTCCGTAAGGCCGACGCCATCATAAAGCGCTTCCGTATAGCGAACTTCATTGTCATAAAGTTCCAGCAGAAGTTCAAAGGCGAAATCCTTGATTTCCTGTTTTTTCGCCTCATCCAGATCTTCGATGGCGCGCTGGTATTTATAGCCGATATAATAGCCATGCACCGCCTCATCACGGATAATGAGCCGTATGAGATCGGCGGTATTGGTCAGCTTGGCGCGACTCGACCAGTACATGGGCAGATAAAAGCCCGAATAGAACAGGAAGCTTTCAAGAAAGACGCTGGCGATCTTTTTCCTCAGTGGATCGCCAGAATGGTAATTATCGAGAATAAGCGCGGATTTCTTTTGCAGAAACTCGTTTTCTTCCGACCAGCGATAGGCGTCGTCCACATCTGGCGTGAGGCAAAGCGTGGAGAATATCGACGAGTAAGAACGCGCATGTACCGCTTCCATGAAGGAAATATTGGACAGCACCGCTTCCTCATGCGGCGTGGCGGCATCCTCCATCAGCGTCACGGTGCCGACCGCGTTCTGAATTGTATCCAGAAGGGTGAGGCCGGTAAATACACGGATGGTAAGCTGCTTTTCCACGGGCTTGAGTGTTTCCCATGACTGGATGTCGTTGGAAAGCGGGACCTTTTCAGGCAGCCAGAAATTTCCCGTCAGACGGTTCCAGACTTCGAGGTCCTTGTCGTCCTCAATGCGGTTCCAGTTGATTGCGCGCGCAATGCCGGGCTTTTTCGAAGAGTTGGGTTTGAATTGCATGTTCATTGCTTCACCTTGGATCAAAGAGCGCACGAAACGCAGCCTTCAACCTGCGTTCCTTCCAGCGCCATCTGGCGCAGGCGGATATAATAGATGGTCTTGATGCCCTTCTTCCATGCATAGATCTGGGCGCGATTGATGTCGCGCGTGGTGGCCGTATCACGGAAGAACAGCGTCAATGACAGGCCCTGATCGACATGCTGCGTGGCGGCGGCATAGGTGTCGATGATCTTTTCAGGCCCGATTTCATAGGCGTCCTGATAATATTCGAGATTGTCATTGGTCATGAAGGCGGCGGGATAATAAACGCGACCGATCTTGCCTTCCTTGCGGATTTCGATCTTTGAGACGATCGGATGGATCGAGGAGGTCGAATGGTTGATATAGGAGATCGAACCGGTCGGCGGGACGGCCTGAAGGTTCTGGTTATAAAGCCCGCCTTCCATTACGGACTTCTTCAGCTTACGCCAGTCTTCCTGCGTGGGAATGGCAATGCCTGCGTCAGAGAAAATTTCCCGCACCCGATCGGTGGCCGGCTCCCATTGCTGGTCGGTATATTTGTCGAAATATTCGCCGGAAGCATATTTGGATTTATCGAACCCCCTGAAGGAGCGCCCCGTCTCGATTGCCAGCCGGTTGGATGCGCGGACGGCATGATAGGTTACGGTGTAGAAGTAGATATTGGTGAAATCGATGCCTTCTTCGGAACCATAGAAGATCCGCTCGCGCGCCAGATAGCCGTGCAGGTTCATCTGGCCGAGGCCGATGGCGTGGCTTTCATCATTACCGCGTGCAACCGACGGTACCGAGCCGATATGGCTGGTATCGGAAACGGCGGTCAGCGCACGGATCGCGGTTTCGATGGTCTTGCCGAAATCGGGTGAATCCATCGCTGCGGCAATATTGAGCGAACCGAGATTGCAGGAAATATCCTTGCCCAGATGCTGGTAGGACAGATCGTCATTAAAGGTGCTGGCTTCGCTGACCTGAAGGATTTCCGAGCAGAGATTGCTCATGGTGATGCGCCCGTCAATCGGGTTGGCGCGGTTCACCGTATCTTCGAACATGATATAGGGATAACCGGACTCAAACTGGATTTCCGCCAATACCTGAAAAAACTCGCGCGCCTTGATCTTCCTCTTGGTGATGCGGGCGTCATTGACCATTTCGCGGTATTTTTCCGTCACTGAAATTTCAGTGAACGGCACGCCATAGACACGCTCCACATCATAGGGCGAGAACAGATACATATCCTCGCCATTCCTCGCCAGTTCAAAGGTGATGTCGGGGATCACCACACCAAGCGACAGGGTTTTGATGCGGATTTTTTCATCGGCATTTTCGCGTTTCGTGTCGAGAAAGCGCATGATGTCGGGATGATGCGCGTGCAGGTAGACCGCGCCTGCACCCTGCCGCGCGCCCAGCTGATTGGCATAGGAGAAGGAATCCTCCAGCAGCTTCATCACCGGAATGATGCCGGAGGACTGGTTCTGTATCTGCTTGATAGGCGCGCCGGATTCGCGAATGTTGGTCAGGCTCAGCGCCACGCCACCGCCGCGTTTCGACAGTTGCAGCGCCGAATTGATGGAGCGGCCAATCGACTCCATATTGTCCTCGATGCGTAGCAGGAAGCACGAAACCAGTTCGCCGCGCTGTTTCTTGCCTGCGTTGAGGAAGGTCGGTGTCGCCGGTTGATAACGCCCTGAAATAATCTCATCGACCATTTCGCGCGCAAGCTGCTCATCGCCGCGCGCAAGCGTCAGCGCCACCATGCAGACGCGATCTTCATAGCGTTCCAGATAGCGCTCTCCGTCAAATGTCTTGAGCGTGTAGCTGGTGTAATATTTGAAGGCACCAAGGAAGGTCGGGAAGCGGAATTTTTTCGCGTAAGCTTCGTCGAAAAGATCGCGCACGAAGTTGAAGGAATATTGATCGAGAACCTCTCGCTCATAATAGCCTTCCGTCACCAGATAATCGAGCTTCTCACGCAGATTGTGGAAGAAGACGGTGTTCTGGTTCACATGCTGGAGAAAATATTGCCGAGCGGCCTGCCGGTCCCTGTCGAGCTGAATCCGGCCGGCATCGTCATAAAGGTTGAGCATGGCGTTGAGCGCGTGATAATCCAGCGCCGTTTCTGCCGGTCTGGTCGCCGTCTGCGTCACAGATTCTTCTTCTATGACGCCGGTTTCACGCTCGCGGGTCAGGGTCATATCTGCCGTTTCCAAAATCGTTCCATTCCGTTTTTGACATTGCCAATATCGTCCTCGGTTCCCAGAAGCTCGAAGCGGTAGAGATAGGGGACCTGGCATTTGGCGGAAATAATCTTGCCGGCGAGGCCGAAAGCTTCGCCGAAATTGGAGTTGCCCGCAGCGATCACGCCGCGAATGAGCGAGCGGTTATCCGCATCATTGAGAAAGCGGATAACCGGCTTGGGAACCGCGCCTTTGTAACCGCCGCCGCCATAGGTGGGTGTGACGAGCACGAAAGGTTCATTCACCCGAAACAGGTGCGAACCGTCTGCGTAGCTCACCAGCGGAATGCGGCGCGCGCGTATTCCAAGCCGCATCACGAACCGATGCGTGTTTTCCGAGCGGCTGGAAAAATAGACGATCTGGCCCATGGCAAAGTTCCCCGCAGCGTCCGATCCGTTCAGGCGAGGGCGCTGATCATGTCGGGGCGGAAACCCGCCCAATGGGTTTCGCCTGCGACGACAACCGGAACCTGCCGGTAGCCCATGCCCTGAACGAGATCGTAAGCATGAGCATCGGCGGATATATCGATGACCTCATATTCGGTGCCCTGACGGTCGAGTGCGCGGGTGGTGGCGGTGCATTGCACGCAGGCGGGCTTGCTATAGACGGTGACGTTCATTTCATCCTCACTTACTGGTCGGCAAAACTGGGAGGTGGTTTGGAAAAAAGACGCAGAAAATCGCCGCGCATTTGGGTGCACGTGAAATCAACGGCTTATTGTCAAGGACAGACTATCCGCAGCTACAGCGGATCAATCGACGGGCTCGCGGGCCCGGTCGCTCCAAAGCGGAGCCTATTGGAACTGGTTGATTTGACATGCTCTTCACCCCGAAGCTTGTGGTGGGATATTCGGGGGCAGCAATGCAGGCACGGCAATTGACTGCCATGCTCGACTGCGCGCCATCCGGACACCCCGCCCGTGGACGTTCATGTTCAAGGCAGGTCTCCTGGCTTGCGGATCATCGCCCTGTGTCCGCCTTCCCGGAATACCCGGTGGCATGGTGGACAAGAACTCGTCGCTTACAGTTGCGGGGGCAGCTCCGGCATTGCGCTGTCTTCTGTAAACAGCCCGCACCGGATTCCCATCTTCGCTTTCGACACTTACGAATCGAAAGCACCCTGAACACAAGATATGGTATATGAAGTTAATTATGCGTCAATAACTAGATGCGCGAAAACACAAGTTCTCCACCTTCCGGTGGGGGCCCATTATCCATGTTGTTGGCGGTGCCTGAGAAGCATGGGCGCATATTCTACAATATAGAGGCCGAAGGCCGCCATCCATAACAGTGCCGACGCGGCAAGCAGTGTATGGAAGAAATTTGGCATTATCTCCGCAAAGGGCCGGATGAGCGCTGACGCAACGATGCACATATAGGCCACCTGCGTCAGGGACGAAGCGGCCAGTTTGTGTCCCGTATGTCCACGTGTCGCGCGGGTCATCACCGCGAGCATCATGCAGCCGACTACTCCGACCGTCATCACATGCAGGGCCGAATAGGGGTTGAGCCTGCCGAGCGCAGCACAGGCAATGGCGATAAAACCCGCAGGAATAAAGGCATAGGAGACATGTAGGATCAGGAGCAGCTTCTCGCGCGTCACTGCCCAGCCGCGCCAGCGATAGAGCCGCACGGCATGAAATGCTGCGGCAATCATGGCAAGCACTGCGGTCAGCGAATGGTCGGGGGCCGAAATCCAGCCAAGGCAGGCGATTGCGCCGACGAGGATGCACAAGCCGTCATAGCGGTTGAAAGGCACGGGAAAACGTGTTTCGCCCGTGCGATTGAGCCAGTTGCGGGTGAAGCTTGGTATGATCCTTCCGCCGATCAGCATGACGAGCAGCACGAAGGCGCTCACTCCGAGACGGTTGGCGAGCGCCACATCACCATTTGTCAGCACCATATAGTGGAAGGTGAGATTGGCGATCATGATGATAGCCACGCCGCTCAGCACCTTGAGATTGCGCCACTGCTTGCCTGCAACGATCTCACGCGCCGCAATGAAAAGTAGCAGCGGCAGGAACAGGCTTTCAATGATCACGGCAATGTGGAGATGCATCAGGTCGGGTGCCAGAAAAACGATTCTTCCGGCAAGCCAGACCCCGACCAGCGATGCGAGCGGCGTGCCTGAAACCGGTAGCCTGCCGGTCCAGTTTGGCACGGCGGTTAGCAGAAAACCCGCCAGAATAGCGGGCGCGAAACCGAACACCATCTCGTGCGCATGCCAGTTGACGCCGCCGTAAGAGCCGCCAATGGAAAGGCCGATGGTGAGCGACAATATCCATAGCAGCATAGCCATGACCGCCCATATGGCTCCACCAAAAAAGAAGGGGCGAAAGCCATAACCTAAAATTGCCGGACCGGTAGTTTTCAGGCCGCGCGCTATCGCACCCCGGCGTATGAAGGGCGTTGCACCCGGACCGGCGGAGGCAGTCGGTGTGCTTTCCTGTGTCGTCATGGCTTCCTCATCATTGCAACCGGCCCCGAGCATAGACTTGGGGCCGCCCTACCGGTAGCGATCAATCTATTGTGCGCTGGCGAGTGCTTTTTCCAGTCGTTTCTGCACCGCTTTAGGCTTCTTGGCCGCGACAATTGCATCGAGATTGGCCGGATTGTCGCCTACTTCGATGAGCGCGATCATGCCCATGGCATAATGCGGTGTGCATTTGACGAGATAGGCACCAGGCTGGGTCACGGTCAGCGTATAATTTTCATTGATCTTGCTTTTGAACTTTTCCGCGCCTTCGGGAATCATATTCTTGATCGACTCGACATTGTGCCCTTTGTCCACCGGAATGAAAGTGATAGTGTCCCCGGGATTGGCCTTGATCAGGGCAGGCTCGAAAACCATTACGCCTTCCGCACCTTTGTTCAGCATGTGGACTTCAAAATTCTCGGCCAAGGCGGGGGCAGCCATCAGAAGGCAAAGTCCAGCGGTAGCGAACGGAATGGCAATTTTACGCATTTTAATTCGATCTCCATAAATAGGTCCCAGCATCACCACGGTGCCGGTCGGGCCACGTTGATATTAGTCTCTGGCAAACGGGGCTTCTTTGATGAAGATCAAATAAGAAGATGTATGGGCCGACCTTAGATATCGCTGTCGGCGATCTGTTGCAGGCGATGAAGATCGCGGACGAGCAGCGATTTGCGGCCACCTTCCACCCAGCCTTTGCCCTGCCAATGGCTGATGATGCGTGAAACCGTATGCAGGGTCGTGCCGGTCAATTCTGCTATATCCTGGCGGGAAACCGGAAAATCGATCCGGATGCCGCCTTCATCCTTTACGCCTGCCTCGCTGATAAGCCGGATGATGGCATGCGCCACGCGCTGTTCCACTTCCTGTGTAGAGATTTCGCGGATGCGTGAATGGGCGGCGTCGAGGCGGCTTCCGATCATCTGCATGGTGTTGACGGCAAGCGTCGGATTACGCGCCATGAAATCGCTCATCATCTCCATAGGCCAGGCGAGAACGCTGCTGTCCACCAATGCGACCGGCGTGCCGGGGTAATCCTTGCGTCCCAAAGCCATGGCGAAACCAAAAAGGTCGCCCGGATTGACGACGCGGACAATGATCTGTTGGCCGTCCGCTGTTACTTGCGTGACCTTTAACCTTCCCTGAACCAGAAGATAGAAGAGATCGGCTTCCTCGCCCTGCTGAAAGACAGCGCTATTCTTGGGAACGATGCGTTGCGTTCCATGGCTCATCAGCTGATTGAAAGCGGCCTCTTCCATGCCGGAAAATACCGGCAATTTACGGACCAGTGTTTTGATGATTGTTTCCGTGGCCATTTCTGCTCCATTGCCCGAACCGGCGTCGCAGAAATGCGTGCGAATGCCCGGAGGAGGCAAGGAAGGGCTATCAGACCTTCCTTTGAAAGAAAACCGATTTTCCGCATAAAACATGCGCAAAATAGTCTTGCATTATCCGCTGCTTATCGCCTGCACACGGTTTGCTACATAAAAGTGATCGTGATTTGTGTTGACTATTAACATTTCGTTAACCACAGTTTGTTGCAATATGTTACAAAACGTTACAAGGCGTGAGCGAAAGGAGCCCGGATTGAAGACGAAACGGCAGGTACAACAGCATTCCTTGCTAGCAAAGGGTGGCTCTGCCGTGTCCTCCATGACCTCGTTTTGGGGTCTCATGCGCGCCTATTGGGTTTCGGAGCGCTGGAAAGAAGCTTGGGGCCTGACCCTCGCAATCTTCCTTTTCACCGCCATCATCAGCAAGACTACGGTCTGGGTGGCCGAGGCCTCGGGCCACCTGATGAATTCCATTGTCAATGTGAAATCCGCTCCCGTTCAGGATCCGCTTATGATGATCGTCGCTAATGCGGGCATTCTGATCGTGCTCATGCTTGCCAAGGATGTATGCCTTGTCGGCTTCCGGCATCTGCTATCCACGACCTTGCACCGCAAATGGCGAAAATGGCTCAATGATAGTTTCTCCGATGCGCTGCTTGACCGCAATCACACGCATTTTCATTTGCAACAGGGAAAAGGCGGTGATCTGCCCGACAATGTGGACCAGCGGTTGCAGGAGTCCATCAAGGGCATGACGGGCGGTGCCATCGGCCTTGTCATGGGCATTGTCGGCGTACTGCTCTCTGCCTTTTTCGTCGGTCAGAAGCTCATTGAAATCTCAACCGAAGTGACTGGGCTGGAATTTCTCGGCTCCTATGGCGGCGCGATCCTCGCCTTGGCCGCGATAATCATCTATGTACCCCTGGGTACGTTGATCGCCATAAAGATCGGCCGCAGGCTGGAACGGCTCAATTTGGGCATGCAAAAGGCCGAAGGTTCCTACCGTGGCGAATGGACCACGCTTCTGCGGCGTAGCTTTCAGATTTCCGCTTCCGAAGGGGAAAACGTGCAGCGCACCGTCAACAAACGTCTTTACAGGGACGTCGACGGCACATGGAACAGCCTCAACCGGTTCGATGCGGCTTATCTCGCCTTTTCGCAGGCCTATGGCTTCATGTCCAATCGCATCATTGCCTATATTCCCGGCCTGTTACCTTATATGAGCGGGGCTGTCAGCTTCCGCAATTATGTGACCGGGGCGGAACTTGTGGCGGCGATGATCAACGACTGCTCATGGTTTATCCAGGTCATGCCAGCCATCGCCAATCTTCGTGCGAATGCGAGCCGTGTCACCGAGTTGGCGCGGGCAATCGACAATGTTCAAGAGCCTGCAGAATTTTATGCACGCACCGGCGTCAACCGTTTTACCTTCACCCGGCAACATCCGCGTTTCGGGCTGTCCGTGCGCAATCTGACTCTGATGCATGGTGCGGAGAGCGAAACACCCTTCCTGCGTTCGGGCGTCAT
Source organism: Falsochrobactrum tianjinense (assembly GCF_019100495.1). Taxonomy (GTDB): domain Bacteria; phylum Pseudomonadota; class Alphaproteobacteria; order Rhizobiales; family Rhizobiaceae; genus Brucella; species Brucella tianjinense. Next base: position 36,642 of record NZ_JAHRVA010000002.1, read on the forward strand.
TAGTATCCGCCGTGGCGACTGGGTCTATATGCGCGGGCCGTCCGGTTCGGGTAAAACCTCTTTTATCAAGGCGCTGAACGGCCTCTGGCCCTATGGTACGGGCGACATAATCTATCCGCAGAAGGCGACATCCATCTATGCGCCGCAAGAGGCCAAGTTTCCCTCCGTGAGCTTGAAGCAGCTTGTCTGCCTGCCCGGTGACGAAGCAGACTTCGATGATCTCGCTGTGGCTGCGGTTTTGCATGAAGCGGATCTTGGCGAATTCATCGGGCGCATGAAAAATGCCGATGCTGACGGCTCGCCGTGGGACATGGTGCTTTCGGGCGGGCAGAAACAGAAGGCAATGCTGGCGCGCATCCTGTTGCACAAGCCGTCGATCATCTTCCTTGATGAGGCCACCGGCGCACTCGACCCGGCCTCCAAAGCGCGTTTCCATACCGCGCTCAAGGGCCATTGCCCCGATGCTATCGTCATCAGCATCATGCATGAGGAGAAGCTGCCCACGCTGGAAAATGGTTCGAACGTCTATTCACACGTCCTTGAGATAATCAACGGCTATGCTTCCCTGCGCCCGGTCAGTTTCCCGGTAGTGGCCGAAATGCCGTTGATCGCCGCAGAGTGAGCGGCCACGAGTGCAAGGGAGGGGCATCTATTGCGTATAATGCCCTGGCTCTTGCCAATTGAGCAGCCGCGAGGTTTTGCCGATCCCCGGATTGAAGGAATTGGTCGGATCAAGTTCCCGATAGAAGTCTTTAAGCGAATCCGCTGCCGGATAGAGATGGCCGACATTATGTTCCGCTGGATATTGCGCGCCGCGTGCGCTTAGCAGAGACAGGATCGCATCCTTCACCGCATCGCAGTCCTCGCCCTTCTTGACCAGATATTCCTGATGCAGGACATGGCAGAAGAAATGGCCGCAATACATCGTGAAATCGATCTTTTGTGCGATCTCGTCGGGCAGTTTTTCAAACCAGTCGAGCGTGTTGCGCGGCAAGGCAATGTCGAGCGCTACGATATCCTCGACTGTTTTTGGATGAACCGCCCGATAACGGACAACCGAGCCACCCACGGCAAAACGGTTGAGAAAAGCGGCTGTGCCTTCCTGTTCCGTACATTCGAAATAGGCGCCATTCTGGGTTGGAAAGCGTGCCGAAAGATATTGGCGTGCTTCGTCAATGCCAGTATCGCCCATTTTAAGCAGCAGGTGATGGGCATATTTGTCGCGAAAGTCATTGAGGCGCAGCGGCAGGTGCTCGGGCAGCAATCCTGTTATGAATTGCAGGAGACGGTCGCTGATCGCGCTGCCCAGGCCGAGCTTCTCGGTGATCGCGTCGAACCGGCTCTTGAGCGCAAAGGCGAGAGGAATCCTGTCGGTGCCGAAAGCCTGAAGGAAGAGAAACAGGTCCTTGCCGTACTGCTGGCTAAGCGCGTAGGCGGAGCTGTGCATATACTCGCCCGCAATCGGCAGGCTTTCAAAATCGCCGAGAATATCGCGCCGGATATTTTCCAGTTCAGCCGGATCATTGGTGCCGATGTAAAAAACCTGTGTTTTTTCGTCTGCGGGGAAAGTGTCGAGGCGCAGGGCAAATACGGCAAGCCGTCCTGCCGAGCCGGATGCCTCATATAGCCGCCGGGGGTCTGCATTGAAGCGCGCAGGCGTTGCAGCAGAAATATCGCGCACATGATTACAATATTCATGATCGGAAGCATGGCGGTTGGCTGAAGTGGCGATGTCGCTCTCGTTTATCTCGCCGCGATCAAGCCGCCCCAATATTTCCTCCGGGCTTTCGCCCAGTTCAATGCCCAGATGGTTGACAAGCTTGAGTTCACCGCTTGCGGTGGTCTGCGCAAAAAGCGCAAGCTGCGTGAAGGCCGGGCCGCGACGGATCAGCGAGCCGCCCGAATTGTTGCACACGCCGCCTGTGACGGATGCACCGATGCAGCTTGAGCCGATCACCGAATGAGGTTCGCGCCCGATGGGGCGCAGGGTCTTTTCAAGTTGGTCGAGCGTCACGCCCGGCTGCGACACGACCTGACCGCCGCCGGTGATGAGGTCGAGACGGCGCAGGCGCATTGTATTGATGATGACGACGGGCCGGTCATAGCCTTCGGGAACCGGCGTTGATCCTCCGGTCAGGCCCGTATTGGCGGCCTGGCAGATAATGATGGTTCCCGCCTTGTGACAGGCCTGCAATGCGCGCCACATTTCGACCAGCGTGCCCGGCCGCACGACGGCAAGCACTGCACCGCCGCCATAGCGATAGCCCTGCCGGAAGCGGCGTGTTTGCGCATCGCCGGTCAGCACATGACGGCGACCGGCGATAGTACGAAGTTCATCAATGAGTTGGGACATTATTTTCAATCATGCAGGTTTCAAGCGAAGTAGCGCACGCGGATTGCGTCGATTGCCACTGCGATGAAGATCATGAAGCCGCCGATCATTCCCACATAGAATGAGGGAATATTGATGATTGCAAGCCCGACCTGAATGACAGTGAGCAGAAGTACGCCGCCCAGAATGCCGATTACATTGCCGCGCCCGCCGAACACACTCACGCCGCCGATGATGGGGGCTGCGATTGCGTAGAGCAGATAGCTCGAACCCTGATTGGACGTAATGGCCATCTGCCATGACGCCAGCAGAAAGCCTGCCACGCCTGCAAGAAATCCAGAAATCGTATAGGCGATGATCTTGACGCGGTCAACGCGGATGCCAGCCGAATTGGAAGCGAGCGGATTGCCGCCCACTGCATAGATGGAACGGCCCAGAACCGTCATGCGCAACAGCACGCCAACCAGTATCAATGCGGCGAGAAAAATCAGCGGCATGACCGGCCATCCGCCGATGGATGCCTGGCCGATCCAGACATAACCGTCGGTGAGGTTGGTCAGGGTCTTGCCCTGGGTGATCGCCAGCAGGGCCCCTTGCAGGATAATCATCATGGACAGGGTTTGGATCAATGAAACCATACGCAGCTTCGTGATGCACAGGCCGTTGAAGAAGCCGATGAGCGTGGCGACGCCCACACCGGCCAGCATGGCTGCAAACCACGGCAATCCCAGATCGGAATAGGCCAGCGCGCCGATTGCCGAGGAGAAGCCGAGATTGGCCGGAATGGAAAGATCGATTTCCGCCACGAGCAGCGGCAGGGCGACCGCAAGGCCAAGCATGCCCAGCACGGTGGCCTGCACCATGATATTCTGCATGTTCATGACGGTCAGGAAGAACTCGTTAAAGGCTCCAAAACCGAGAAACAGCGCTACGAGCCAGATCCAGACCACATTATGCAGGACCCAGCCAACCGCCTTGTGGACGGTTTCATTTTTTTTCCTGGGAGATGTTTTCTGTGCGGTTGCTGTCATAACAGTGCTCATTCTCTTATTCCTTTACCGATGGTGCGGTCACGCCTGAGCCAGGCTGCGCAGATTTTCGGTGGTGATTTCGTCGCCGGTTACAATTTCCTGAACGGAGCCGTGCCGGAATACGCATACGCGGTCCACGGCCCGCACCAGTTCGTCGGTATCGGTGGACACGATAATGATACTGACGCCCGTTTGGCTCAGCGCGTCGATGGTGCGCAGCACATCCTGCTTGACGCCAACATCAATGCCCCTGGTTGGTTCGTCGAGGATCAGAAGGCGCGGCTCGGTTGCGAGAACGCGGCCAAGACAGACTTTTTGCTGGTTGCCTCCACTCAGCGTATCCACGGCAGCAGCTCCGTTGGCGGCTTTGATCCCCATGCTGGCAAAATAGCCATGGCAAAGGTCCGCTTCGCGCTTTTGTTGGATGAAGCCGAATGTGGCCCGGCGGTCCAGCGAGGAAAGAGCGATATTGTCGGCGATCGAAAGATGGCCAACAACGCCGTCCTTGCGCCGGTCGTCGGAAAGATAGGCGATGCCCCTGTCGAAAGCCGCGCTGGGGTGATGCGGAAGGTTCTCATCTGCGCTGTCAGCCAGGCTGATCGTGCCGCTTGTTGCGCGGTTGAGGCCAAAAATGGTCCGGGCAAGTTCTTTTGCGCCGGCTCCGGGCAAGCCGGTGAAGCCGACGATTTCGCCGGGTCTTATATCGAGTTCGTCGAGTTCGACGTGCTGGGCTGTGACATTGCGCAGGCGTACGGCTACGGGTTCATCGCTGAATGTCTTGCGCTCGCGCTGGAACAGGTCCAGCCCGCGCCCCAGAACCAGTTCGGAAAGCTGCTCGGACGTCATCGCTTCGATGTCTTCGCTGCCGCCTGCAAGCGCACCATCGCGCAGCACCGAAACCGCATCACAGATTTCCAGAATTTCGTCATTATAATGGGAAATGAAAATGAAGGTGACGCCTTCATCCTTCAACTGGCGCATGAAATCGAAAAGCTGGCGGCGGTCGGGAACCGTAAGTGCAGCGGTCGGTTCGTCCAGAATGATGACCTTGCCGCCGGAAAACATGGCGCGCAGAATGTTGAGCTTACGGCGCGCAACCGCATTGAGCCTGCCCGCATTCGCATCGGGATCGATCCCCGATCCTTCGAGCATCCTTGCTGCATCGGCCTTGAGCTTCTTCCAGCGCACGAAACCACCGCGCGAGGGCCAGATGCCCAGCATCAGGTTTTCGGATGCCGAGATGTGATCGACGATCATCGGCTCCTGCGTGACCAGGAAAACCCCGGCTTCTTCCATGGCCTTGACATCGGCGTCGCGGATTGCCTTGCCATTGAGATAGATCGTGCCGCTGCTTGGGGTTCTCTGGCCCGAAATGATGCCCACAAGCGTACTTTTGCCTGCGCCATTCTCGCCCAGCAGACCATGAATGGAGCCGCGACGTATATTCAGGCTGACCGATCGCAGGGCCGAGAAGGAACCATAATTCTTGCCTACCTTGTCGACGCGCAAGGCGATGTCACTGACAGGCGCGCTGTTTTGCGCCGGGCTGACTGCCGCATGGGCCTTGGTCTGATTGCTCATCATGGTTCATTCCATCCGTGGAGCGGCCTGGATTGCAAAGCCGTTCTCTCTTCCTGTTTCACGCATTTCCGGTCGCCATTAACTGGCGACCGGATTGCATCACCCTGATCAGGTGTAGGGAACACCCCAGTCATTTTCCGCGACATAGCCCCAGTGGCGTTTGTCAGAGGCGTTTTCACCGTTGATGACGAATGGCGGAATAATCAGTGTCGGACCCGTTGTGCCCTTGACGATTTCGCCCTTCTCCCAGAAGTATTTCTTGTTCTCATAAGTGCCCAGCGGCACCTCTTCGCCCTTCATCGAATGTTCAGCAAGCATATCGACGGCAATTTCGCCATAAGCGATCGGGTCTTGAGATACACAGGCATCCATGAAGCCTTCCTGAATCCATTTCAGGGCGACCGGTTCGCCGTCAATGGTCACGAAAATGACGTGGCCTTCCTCGTCGACTTTTTTCCAGCGGTCCTTCTGCTGAAGAGCAGTGGCAATGCCGCGCGCAGGCGAATCGCTGGGCGCGTGGACTGCGTCCAGATCCGGATGTTCCGAAAGGGTCGAGAGCGTCACGGAAAGCATCTGCTCAAGCTGGCCTTCGGTCGGGCGCGTGATGTAGGTGATGTCAGGATGCTTTGCGAATTCGGCGTCCATGCCTTCCTTGCGCTGGCGCCAGGCGACGCTGGCAAGAGAACCGTAGCAATTGAGCACCTTGCCGCGCGGGCTGCCATATTTCTTGGTCAGGCGGTCGATGATCTCGCGCGCGGCCATAACGCCGCCTTCGTAATTATCGAAGCTGACGGTGATCGCGACATCGCCGCCATCAGCAGGCGTGTCGATGATAGCGACCGGAATTTTCTGCCTGTTATAGCGGCGGATTGCACTGACGATGGCCTGGCTGTCGATCGGATCGGCAACAATGCCCGCGGGCTTGGACAGCATCAGGCTCTGCCATTGTTCAAGCTGTTTGGTATTGTCGAAATTGGCGTTGGTGGCCTGAAAGGACCATTCCTTGCCATTAACGGCGCGCTTGACGGCCTCTTCCTCGATGACGAAGAAATAATAGTCGAGGCTCTTATTGCTGAACGGCAGAAATACGCGGTCCTGTGCAAATGCTGCGCGACCGGCCAATGTGCTTGCACCCAATGCAAGACCCCCGGCTAGAACATGACGGCGGTTCAGTTTCAGATCGATACTCATGCTCACCTCCCTAGGTATAAGACGTATAGTTTCACTACATAGCAGATCTGGTTGTCAAGTTGTTTCGGATGAATCGATAACGCTCACCGCGAGAATTTTCAAGCACATGGCCAAACAACCGGAAAAATGCCCATAAATTCTCCCGGCCATGGCTTTTTCTGTCAGAGAAAGCCATGGCCGGGTCAAATCGTATTTAGAAGTTTTACTACATTAACGCATCTGAACGTAGGATGTGCCGTCAAAGCAGCCGACAACCATTCCCGCTGATTCACGGGTGAAAAGACCGTTTTCGACCACACCCGGAATGCGGTTGAGTTCGATTTCAAGCGGTGCCGGCTCGGCGATCACACCGCATTTGCAATCGAGAATGAAATTGCCGCTATCGGTTACCACGGGCTGGTCGTCACGCATGCGGCGCGTCATTTGCGCAGTGATTCCATGCTCGACCAGAACGCGCGCCACCATCCGTTCGGTCTGCTTCCACGCAAACTGGACCACCTCGACTGGCAGCGGAAAGCCGCCGAGCTTGTCGACGATCTTGGTCTCGTCGCAGACGGTTATCATCTGTTTCGAGGCATGAGCGATGATCTTTTCCCACAGAAGGCAGGCCCCGCCGCCCTTGATCATGTTGAACTGGCGGTCGATTTCGTCGGGTCCATCGACAGTCAGGTCCAGTTCGCCGATTTCATTGGGATCGGTAATGGCGATACCGACTTCACGTGCTACATCGATGGTCGAGCGCGATGTGGTAGTGCAGGTGAGTTTCATGCCGTTGGCGACATGTTTGCCAAGTTCGCGAACGAAAAAATGCGAGGTTGTGCCGGAGCCCAGGCCGAGTTTCATGCCGTCGCGAACGAATTCCTCAATTACTCGCCGCCCTGCTACTTTTTTGGCTTCGTTTTGCTGTTCTGACATTTGTCTTCCTTGATGATGGACGATCTGCGGCTGCGCACGGCCGCGTGTGGTGATGGGTTCAAATCAGTCCCGGATTTTGTCGGTCAGCCAGGAATCGAGGGCTGGCAACTGGTCGGGGAATTTGCTGCCGCTCGATACGGCAATGGCCGTGACGAGCATATTGACGACGAGGTGGTGGTTGAGGCGCGAGGCCAGCGGTGTCATGAGTTCCGTCTGGTCATAGGGGAGGACTGCGATCAGCCCATCGGTCACGCGGGCAAGGGGGCTGTCGGCGGCTGTTACCGATACGACGCGCGCGCCGCCCGCCCGTGCGGCAATGGCCAGTTCCACCATTTGCTTGGTGTGACCCGACTGCGAAAAAATCAGGGCGACCTCATTGGGGTGCGACCGTTCCGCATGCATCCATTGCTTTTGCCGCCCCATGACCGCTGCACAGCGCATTCCAAGCCGCTGGAACTTGTGCTCGGCGTCGATTGCCGTCACTTCCGAGATGCCGCTTGCATAAATGCCAGTCCATGTAGCGTCGCGCAAAAGCAGGGCGGCATTCTCAATCTGTTGCGGGATCAGGTCTTCAAGCACACGCTGAATGGCGTTGAGCGAGTTCCGGCACGTTTTGCGAACGATATTCTCGATGCCATCGTCGGGAATGATCTGCTCATAGACGAATGGTGCGGACGGAACGAGGCTCTGGGCGAGATGGAGTTTAAAATCCTGATAGCCGTCAAAGCCGAACCTGCGGCTGAAGCGCATGATTGTGGGATCGCTGACGGAGCAGCGCTCGGCGAGCTTGGCCATGCTCATATGGATGACGTCGCCGGGCGATGTGCTTACGAATTTTGCAAGCCGCTGCTCGGCCGCCCCCATCGCATCCATTTCCTGAAATATGGACTGTAACAGGCTGACGGTCATGCAATCCGTTCCTTTGCCACTTCGTCATCTGCACCGGGGCGATAGTTCATGAGATCAGAAATTCGTGTAAGACGCTGATGCGGCTCTACATCCACTTCTGCCCCGCCGCCCCACGGCACAACAAAGAAGGTTGCATCAGCACCTTTCGCAGTTGCCCGGTCGACATTGGTGTCGCCGATATAGGCCCAGCTTTTAGCCTCCAGCCCCATCTGTTCTACCACGGCCAGCAGGTGGCCAGGATCGGGCTTGCAGGCAGGCACGGCATCCGCGCCCAGGGCCACGTCAAATATATGATCGAGCTTGAGGAGCTTGAGAATTTCCTGCGTGAGAGCGTGGGGCTTGTTGGTGCAGATGCCAAGTCGAAATCCAGCCTTGTGAAGCCCTTCCAGATCCTCGCGGACATGATCGAAAAAGCGCGTCTTCTCGGCGGGATTGCGGTGATAGTTCTCAATATAGCTCTTGACCGCCGCATCGACCGTCGCATCATCGGAGGGCAGGCCCTGATCGATGAAAATATCCAGCAGCAGACGGCGCGGTCCATTGCCAATGAATTTTTCGACATAGGCCACATCGAGTTCCCGCCAGCCGTGATCCTTCATATAGACATTCACGGCGGCGGCGATATCCGGTGCGCTATCGATGAGGGTGCCGTCGAGATCGAAAATCAAGGCTGAATATTGGGTCATAAGATGGGCAGTCCTGTCGTTCATCTGCTTGCAATGAATTAGTCTGCAAAAGCTTGATTGTTGAGCGCGGAAAAACTCTGCGTAAGGGCGGGATAAAGATTGCGATAGATGTCATGCGCCTTGCGATAGATCTCCCCGGCTGCATTGTCGGCATGCTGGCGGGTCAACTCGCGCAATATGCCGGCTGCCTGTGTGGCGTCTTGCCAGATCCCGACGCCGACGCCAGCAACCAGTGCCGCGCCAAAGGCGCCACCCTCTGCAGCGCCTTCTGTTGTCACCACATCGCAGCCGAACAGATCGGCCTGCATCTGCCGCCAGAGTGCCGATTTCGCACCGCCGCCAGACGCTTTGATGAGTGTGCCTTCAATGCCCATGTACTTCATCAACTCATGCATGTCGTAAAATGCATGGACGACGCCTTCCATGACGGCACGTCCGATATCGCCGGAACCATGTCGGGCCGTCAGACCCACAAATGCGCCGCGCGCAAGCGGATCGGGATGCGGGCAGCGCTCGCCATTCAGATAGGGAAGAAACAGCAAGCCGCGCGCGCCGGGCCTGCTTGCGGCAGCAGCTTTTACGATGGTGTCGAAATCGAGCGCATCTTGCTGGCCTGCCTGCGACAGAACCGAACGAAGCCAGCCCATTGCACCGCCTGCGTTCAGCGAGACGCCCATCGCGTGCCACTTATCGGGAGCGACGTTGCAGAACATCTGGATGCGTCCGTCAGGGCTGGGGGCCGGGGCATCCAGAGCGGCTGCCAGTATTCCGGCAGTTCCGATGGTGGTCTGAAGCTCGCCGGGCGCAATCACGCCGGAGCCGATGGTCTGAATGACGCTATCGCCTCCGCCCCCGGCAACGGGTATACCAGCCGGAAGTCCGAACAATTGTGCACCGGTCGCGCTGAGGCGTCCCGAAATCTCGTGCGATTCATAGCAGCGCGGCAATAGCGATGGATCGATACCGATCTGTTCGATCAGTTCCGTCGCCCATTTGCGCTGCTTCACGTCAAAAAGGCCCGTTCCCGATGCATCGGATACTTCGGTCGCCATTTCGCCGGTGAGGATGAAACGCAGATAATCCTTGGGATTGAGGACATGGCGCAGCCGGGAAAACAGTTCCGGCTCGTGATTCTTCATCCAGACAATCTTGCCGCCCGTATAGCCGACCAGCATGCGATTGCCTGTCTGGGCAATCAGCGCCTCAAGGCCACCGGCCTTTTTCGTGATTTCAGTCACCTCGGCGGCATTGCGCTGATCGTTCCACAGGATGGCGGGGCGCAGGACCTCTCCATTGGCGTCGAGCGGTGTCAGTCCGTGCATCTGACCAGACAGGCCGACGCAGAGCAATTCGACCCCTGGGCATTGCGCCATGGCTTGCGCAACGGCCTTGCGCGCGCCTTCGATCCAAAGGGAAGGGTCTTGCTCTGTCCAGCCCACTTGCGGCTGCGAAAGCCCGTAAGTGGCAGTGCTGGTTGCAAGAATATCGCCATCAATGGAGAGCAGGAGCGCCTTGCATCCCGAAGTTCCGATATCGATACCCAGAAGTGCCGAAGCCATGGTCTCAGGCTCCTGCGCCGTGGTGAAGGCGGATATGCTTGAAATTGAAATATTCCAGCAGTCCTTCGCGACCGTGTTCATAGCCGATGCCGCTTTGCTTGCGTCCGCCATAGGGCGCGTTCATGATGCCCGCATCGACATTGTTGATTGCGACATTGCCGTAATCGAGTTCGGCGGAAAGCTGGTAAATTTCCTGCAAATCGCGCGCATAGACATAGGATGCGAGGCCATAGGGCGTGTCATTGGCAAGCGTCGTGGCTTCTTCCAGCGTGTCGAAGGGGGCAACGCCCACCAGAGGACCGAAAGTCTCTTCGCTCATGACCTTCATGGCGTGGGTGCAATCGGCAACGATGGTTGGCTGGAAGAAGAAACCTTTCGCAAACTCATCGCCTTCCGGTGCCTTGCCACCGGTAATCAGGCGCGCGCCCTTGTCGAGTGCGTCGGCAAGGTGCTCATGCGTCTTCTTGAGCGGATCGGCGGACGCCATCGAGCCGATATCCGCGCCGGGGTTCAGAAGGCCATCGCCAATGGTCAGCCCACCGGCGGCCTGTGCGAATTTTTCGAGGAAGCTGCTGTAAAGCGGACGGGCTACATAGATGCGATTGATGGCAATGCAAATCTGTCCCATATTGCGGAAGGAGCGGCGCGCCGCACCCTTGACAGCCGCATCGATATCCGCGCTTTGGGTGATGATCAGCGGACAATTGCCGCCCAGTTCCAGCGACAGGCGCTTGACTGTGGGGCAGGAACGCTGAATCTGCAATCCAACCGCGCTCGAACCGGTGAAGGCGATCTTGTCGACGTCGGGATGTTCCACCAGTGCCTGTCCGACGATCGACCCCTTGCCCGTCAGGACATTGACCACACCGGCGGGAATGCCCGCCTCGGCCACTTTTTCGGCAATGGCAAGCGCGGTGAAAGGAGTGAGTTCGGCAGGCTTGATGATGATGGTGCAACCAGCGGCGACACTGGCGCAAAGCTTCCAGCCAATCAGTTCGGCGGGATAATTCCATGGGGTGATCGCGCCAACGACGCCTATGGGTTCGCGAATGACCTGGCTCTGATAGCCATTCTGATCGTTTGGAACGATCTCGCCCAGAACGCGCACGGCTTCTTCGGCATAGAAATGGCAGGCTTCAGCAAGCTTGAGGATCTCGCCTTTGGCTTCATTGAGCGGCTTGCCCTGTTCCAGCGTCATGATATGCGCCATACGTTGTGCGTCGGCGGTGATTGCGTCACCGAGTCTGTGCAGAGCCTGAGAACGCGTTTTAGCAGGGACGCGTGACCATTGACGGAAAGCGGTACGGGCGCTGGTAACAGCCTGTTCGATTTCGTCGACCGTTGTCTCCGCAGTCTGTCCGATGACTTGATCGCGGGCCGGGTTTTTCACATCATTGCGCCCGCCGCGCCCTTCAATGAATTTCCCGTCAATGAACAATTTGCCATCGAGTTGTGACAGGGTTACGTCCGTCATATATTCCTCCGCGCTATTCTCAAGCAGTCAGGTCGTCTGTTGGGCCTCATGAAATATAGCATAACTACATATCAAGAGAACCGCAATTCACCAATCCTGAAAAATAACAAAAATTACATGGACTGATTAATATCATTAATTTCAAATACTTGCGCATAAATTGCTGAGGCTTTGGCTAAAATCGCCTGATCGTCATGAGTCAGGGCGGTGCTTATATGTAGTGGTAGAACTTTCGTACTTGACGAAATAGCGGTTCATTCAATAGTTTTACTACATACGTTGGAGGAGGCATGATCCCCCGATTCTCACGAAGGAGTGTGTGCCGGATGTCTTATTGCAGACTACAATGGCGCAAAAGAGGTGTCCGTCCCGTTCTTCGATCTATCTGAACAGATCAGTGCAATTCATATTGGATAAAACAGATGACATATCGTGCGAAAATGGATTTGAACGGGCGGCTTGCACTCGTTACGGGTGCTGGTCAGGGAATTGGAGCGGCCTGTGCGCAGGCGCTGGCTGAAACTGGCGCGACGGTAATCTGCACGGACATCGATCTGGCGCGCGCCGCAAATACGGCAAACAGCATCGGCGGCAGCGCCACGGCCCGTCAACTCGATGTGACCGACACCAGCGGGCTGAATGCGCTGGCAGTCGAACTGCCGCCTCTCGATATTCTTGTCTGCAATGCGGGTATTGTCACCAACGTGCCTGCCGAAGATATGAGCGATGAGGACTGGGATCGCGTCATTGAGGTCAATTTGAGCGGCGTGTTCCGCACATGCCGCGCCTTTGGCCGCCGAATGCTGGAGCAGGGCCGGGGATCGATCATCAATATCGGCTCCATGTCGGCGACGATCGTCAATGTGCCGCAGCCGCAATGTCATTATAATGCCTCGAAAGCCGGTGTACATCATTTGACACGCTCGCTTGCGGTTGAATGGGCCAGACGTGGCGTGCGGGTCAATGCTGTCGCGCCGACCTATATCGAAACGCCTTTGCTGCAAAGTCTGGAAAGCCAGGCCGGACTGATCGACCGCTGGCTTGATCTCACTCCTGCGGGGCGCATGGGCAAGTCCGAAGAAGTCGCGTCGATTGTACAGTTTCTGGCCTCGGATGCGTCAAGCCTGATGACCGGGTCCATCGTCACTGCGGATGCGGGCTATACGAGCATATAGGGCTGCCTATTGGCCTGCTCGAACAGGCGGGGTTGAGGTAAAATCGCTAGGTTCGACAACTTATCCCTTTAGTAAAAGCATCGAGGCGTTTAAACGTGCCGATGCGACACATCCCCAGGATGTCAGAATACAGATCGCAATGCGATAATTATCGCAGAAAGGAAGAATAATGAGCTGGAAACCCCATGGAAGCCATCTGATTGCCGGTGAATGGGTTGCAGGCGAGAAGACTTTCGCATCTTCGCCTGCGACGGGGCCGTCATATGAGTTTGCCGTTGGTACGCCCGAGCTTGTGGCTCGCGCCTGCGAGGCGGCGGAAGATGCGTTCTGGACTTACGGCTACACATCCCGCGAAGAGCGTGCCGCATTTCTGGAGGCAATTGCCGACGAGATCGAGGCCCGCGCTGCTGCCATTACGGAAATCGGTACACAGGAAAGCGGCTTGCCAGCTGGACGGCTTGAAGGCGAACGCGGCCGCACGACCGGCCAGCTTCGGCTTTTCGCCCAGCATATCCGCAAGGGCGAATATCTCGACCATCGCGTGGATGAGGCGCAGCCGGATCGCAAGCCCGCGCCGCGTCCGGAAATCCGCATGATCGAGCGCCCGGTGGGCCCAATTGCCGTGTTCGGCGCTTCCAATTTCCCGCTGGCATTCTCCACCGCTGGCGGTGACACGGCAGCAGCGCTTGCCGCAGGTTGCCCAGTGGTCGTCAAGGGGCATTCCGCCCATCCGGGAACCGGCGAGATCGTTGCCGAGGCCGTTCTGGCTGCAATCGAGAAGACTGGCATGCCCAAGGGCGTGTTCAGCCTGATCCAGGGCGGTGACCGCAAGGTCGGTGAGGCACTGGTCACCCATCCGCTGATCAAGGCGGTCGGCTTTACCGGCTCGCTTGGCGGTGGGCGCGCTTTGTTCAATCTTTGCGCGCAGCGCCCGGAACCAATCCCCTTCTTTGGCGAACTGGGCTCGGTCAACCCGATGTTCCTGCTGCCGGAAGCGATCAAGGCACGCGCAACCTCGCTTGGCGAGGGCTGGGCGGGCTCACTCACCATGGGCGCGGGACAGTTCTGCACCAATCCGGGTATTGCCGTCGTGATCGATGGCGCGGATGCGGACAGTTTTGTGGCCTCGACCCGCGATGCGCTCGAAAAGGTCGGACCACAGATCATGCTCACCGACGGTATCGCCAAGGCCTATCAGGACGGCAAGGCGCATTTCGACAGTCGTAATTCGGTGAAGCCGGTTCTGACCACTGAAAGCAAGGGTCGCGAAGCTTCGCCGAACCTCTATGAGACGACGGGCGAAGCATTCCTCGAAGATGATTCGCTGAGCGAAGAAGTATTCGGTCCGCTGGGCGTCGTCGTGCGCGTCAACTCCGTGGATGACATGGTTCGTCTCGCCAAGGGCTTCGATGGTCAGTTGACGGCAACCTTGCATATGGACGAAGGCGACGCGCCGGCGGCCCGTAAGCTGCTTCCGGTGCTGGAACGCAAGGCCGGACGCGTATTGGCCAACGGCTTCCCGACTGGCGTGGAAGTTGGAGAGGCCATGGTGCATGGTGGTCCTTACCCGGCCAGCACCAATTTTGGCGCGACCAGCGTCGGAACGCTGTCCATCCGCCGTTTTCTGCGTCCTGTCAGCTATCAGAACTTTCCGGCTGACGTCCTCCCGCAAGACGTCTGAAGCGCGGCTCCCGTTCTCGCACATATGGGAATAGGTAAAATATGATCAGGACGGCCTATCCTTTCAGCAAGGGTGGGCCGTCCTATATCTACTTTCAAGCATTTACGGGGTATATATGATCACCATGAAACCCGGTTTTATCAATTAATATGGTTCCATAATGGGACTCATGCTAACGATGCTGTGATTGATATGATTTTACCGTTACACATCACAGCACAGACGCGATTTGTCAGGCTCCGGCGCATTTTTCGAAGCATGAACGGCTTTTGGAGAATGGAAAATGATGCGCGTTGGGTCAGGAATTGGAGATGCCGATTTGGCCAAGCGGGATCCGAAACTGTTTGTCTTCGTTACATCGATCGGGCCTTTGTCGGCACTTTTAGTTTTCTCTCGTTGATGGCTTGGGGCGGATGCGCATGAATTTTGGATGTTTTTGGCACAGGCTGGCATTGCTGCCGCGCCGTGCCAAGCAGATCATCTTGCTGCTGAGCGATTTCGCTCTGTTATTGCTCAGCGCCTATCTCGCTTTTGTCATACGTCTTGGCTTTGTTTTCGTTCCGACAAATACGCAATTCTTTCTTATTCTGATAGCGCCGGTTCTGGCCGTTCCGGTCTTCGTCCGGTTTGGCCTCTATCGGGCCATTATCCGCTATCTGGCTGAGCGATCCATATGGCCGATCTTTCAGGCTACGGCCATTTCCGCCCTTTTCTGGGTGGCTCTGGTCTTTCTTATGGAGCTTTCTGGTGGTACAGGATTACCGCGTTCCGTTCCTCTGCTTTACTGGCTTTTGAGTACGGTGCTGATTTCGGCCAGCCGTTTTGGCGCAAAATGGCTGTTGCGAAACGCTGAAACGCACAAGACCTATTCGAGCGCGGCACTTATCATAGGTGTAGGCGAGGCGGCACGCCAGCTTGCGGTCGCGCTCCGAAGCCACAGTGATACGCGTGTGATCGGTTTTGTCGATCCAGACGAACAACTCACCGGTATGGATATTGTGGGTCTACGCGTATATGGCACTGAGCAGATTCCAAACCTGATCGAGAATTTCGGCATTGATCAGGTTCTGATCTCGGAGCCGGGGCTTACGCAGCAGCAAAGGCAGCATTTTGCCCGCCTTCTGGGCCGGTTGGCGGTTAATACCCGCATTCTCCCACCCATTGCCGACCTGACGGCTGGAAAATATCTGGTCAGCGCCCTGCGCAATATCGAGATTGACGATCTGCTTGGACGTTCGCCCGTTCCACCGGACGACGATCTGCTGCGTGAGGTGGTCGAAGGTCGCCGCATCATGGTGACGGGCGCGGGTGGATCGATCGGCAGCCAGCTTTGCCGCACCATCGCTCGACGCAACCCCGCATGTATAGTTGTTTTCGAGCAGAGTGAATTCGCGCTTTACCAGATTGACAGGCAATTGCGGGAGATCGCGCTTTGCCCTGTCGTACCGGTCCTCGGTTCCGTGAGTGACCGGTTATGTATCGAAAAGGCGATCCGTGATCATCGCGTCGACACCGTCTACCACTGCGCGGCTTATAAACATGTGCCGCTGGTCGAGAAAAACCCGCTAATCGGCATTTACAACAATGTTTTTGGCACTTTGGAAGTTGCCGCTGCAGCCCTTGCCACGGATGTGGAACGCATGGTGCTGATCTCATCGGACAAAGCCGTACGGCCCACCAATATCATGGGTGCGACGAAACGCTGGGCCGAGCTGGTGGTCTATTATCACGGCCTGCTGGCCGCGGAAGCTGGCAAGCAGAAATTGTTCTATTCCGTCCGTTTCGGCAATGTGCTCGGTTCCAACGGCTCGGTCGTGCCGCTCTTTCGCGAGCAGATCACCCAGGGCGGGCCGGTGACTCTGACGCATAAGGATATGACGCGCTATTTCATGTCCATCAAGGAAGCGGCGGAATTGATTGTTCAGTCGGGTGCTATCGCAGAATCGGGCGATACGGTTCTGCTTGAGATGGGCGATCCGGTGAAAATCATCGATCTGGCTGAAAACATGATACTTTTGGCGGGGCTTACCGTCCGCAACGAGGAAAATCCGCAAGGTGACATCGCCATTGAGGTGACAGGTGTCCGTGAAGGCGAGAAGATGTATGAAGAACTCTTCTATGACCCTTCGCATGTACAGGCGACACGCCATCCCAAGATCATGCGCGCGCCGAAGGGCAAGAAGGCAGATGTCGATGTGCCTGCAAGCTTGGATGCGCTGCGCGCCGCGATGGAAAGTGGCGATATTGATGCAATCCGCAAGGTGTTGTTTGGCGTCATAGCTTCTTGAAGCATCCTCGAAAATCGAGCAGTAGCAGCAACACAGCGACAATCGCCACCAGAAGAAACGCTATCCGCACGAACATATGATCGAGGCTCATCATCGCGATGGCGCTGCCGATCAGAATAATATTGAGCAGCGCGATATGACCGGTGATTTTCAGGACACTCCAGCCTGATCGCCGGGCAATCTGGTAGGCATGTCTGGAATGTGCCTTGAGAATATTCTCGCCTGCAATAGCGCGCAAGATGATGGTGGTGAGCGCATCAAGAATATAATAGAGTGGCAGGATGAGGGCAACGACGATGTGGGTTTCCTGCGCCAGCAAGAGGAATGCAGTACCGGTGAGAAGACCGAGCGGAAAACTGCCTGAATCGCCCAGAAAAATACTTGCGGGAGGGCGATTGAAGAATGCAAATCCCAGCAGCCCACCTGCCGTTATGGCGGCTATCGTACCGCTTTCCATCCCAGCAAGATGAAGTGTCGCAAGCAAGACAACGCCAACCAGCGGTGCGCCGATGCCGACCGCCGTCATCAGGTCGAGGCCATCCATGAAATTGGTTACGTTGATTGTCGCGACCAGGGCGATGACGATAAGCGCAATTTCGGCCCAGTGAGGCAGGATGTCGGGCAGCAGGCGGAAGTCAGGACCCAGTCCATAAACAACAAGGCAAGCGGCGATAAATTGCGAGCTGAAGCGCGTCGCCACGGAAAGTTCAAAGCGGTCATCTAATCCGCCAATGATCCAGAGCAATGCTGTCGCGCCGCAAAGGCAGAGAACAAGGCTGCTGTTGACCCCGTTATCCGTTCCGAACATCCACAGCGTGATAAGTATCGCCGGTATGAGTGCAAGGCCGCCGATTTGCCGCGCCGGAACCGTATGGTTGGAACGCGCGCTGAATTGTGCGGCCAGAAACCTGGCCGGGAGCAATGAAGACAGGACATAAAGAGCGGCAGCACAAAGCACGGCGCTTGCGAGAAAGGAAACCAGCAACAAAAACATTACGAATACCGATGAAAACAGACGTTGTTAATTAGCAGCTTTGCGGGCGGAGGCAAATGCCTATCCGCTCTGACGGAGTGTTTGTACCGGTCTTATTTGTGTGTACGCATTTGCAGATATGGCACTTTGATGCTGGCATCGTTATGGTTCGAGCAAATTAAACTACGGAGCTTTCGGTGAAGATTTTTGTTTTCGGCAGTGTGAATGTCGATGTCAGCGCGAGAATGGCCACGCTCCCCCGGCCCGGACAAACTGTCAACGCCTCGGCCTATGGTATCGGGCTTGGCGGCAAGGGCGCCAATCAGGCCGTGGCGATTGCGAAGCTTGGCGGCGAGGTCCGTTTTGCGGGCGCGGTCGGCAGGGATATTTTCGGCGATCTGGCCTTGAAGGAAATGCAGCAATTCGGCCTCGGAACGGATGGCATTCGCATTCTGGACGATGTCGATACCGGTATGGCCATTATTCAGGTTGAAGAAGCCGGGCAGAATACGATTGCAGTCTGTGCGGGGGCCAATGCTTGCTGGTCGGCGACGGACATCAATCAATATGCTGCTGATATCGCCAAAGCGAAAATAACGCTTTTGCAGCGCGAAGTTCCGCATGAGGCCAATCTGGCGGTCGCCAGGGCAGTGAGGGCTGCGGGCGGGGTGGTCTGCCTCGATCCGGCGCCGGTTGGCGACGCAGGACGCATGGCCGATCTGATTGCGCTCAGCGATATCGTTTCACCCAATGAAACGGAAGCTGCCGAAATAACGGGGATCGAGCCGACTGACATTGCCTCGGCACAAGAAGCGGCACGCAGGCTTCTGGAGGGCGGCCCCAAGGTCGTGATCGTAAAGCTCGGCGGGCGTGGTTCATTGCTGGTCACGGCTGATGAGGTGACGCATTTTGAGGCTTTCAAGGTCAAGGTGGTGGATACCGTGGCTGCGGGCGACAGTTTTAATGGCGGATTTGCGGTTGCCTATTCGCAGGGCCGGTCGCTGCATGACTGTGTGCGCTATGCATCGGCGGCGGGAGCAATAGCGGTTACGCGGGCAGGAGCCGGTGCGGCGGCCCCGACCGCACGGGAAGTGGAGGAACTGCTGGCGGGGGAATGATCTCATGTCTGAATAGCAGATGATAACGCACCGGGCTTTGTGGACAAAGCCGGGCGGAGCCTCTATGTGTTCTGGACGGACAGCATGTTTGACGGTGACGGTTATGTTTGCATACCAGCGTTACACGGTTTGTGTTGCTGCGGTACTTCTGGCATTGTTTTCGCTTCTGGGGGCAGTTTTCTATAGCAGTTGGCTATGGCTTCCCGCCGCTTTCTTCGGCTGGCTGGTGCTTGTCGGCATTCATGATATGCGCCAGCGCAGGCACGCGATCCTGCGCAATTATCCGATCATCGGGCATATGCGCTTCATCCTTGAAAGCATCCGCCCGGAAATTCGCCAGTATATGCTCGAAGCCGATCATGACGAGGTGCCGTTCAGCAGGCAGGATCGCGGTCTGGTCTATCAGCGTGCCAAGGGTGAGGAAGACAAGCGTCCTTTTGGCACTATCGAAAATGTCTATGGCTCCGGCTATGCGTGGTTGACCCATTCGGCGGCCCCGGTTGTCATCGCGAATACGGATTTTCGCGTGCGAATCGGCGGCTCGGCGTGCAGGCAGCCCTATGATGCGAGCCTTTACAATATTTCGGCCATGAGCTTCGGAGCGCTGTCGGCGAATGCCATTCTGGCGCTCAATAGCGGGGCGCGGAAAGGCCAATTCGCCCACGATACCGGCGAAGGCAGCATCAGCAAATATCACAGGCAAGGCGGCGGCGACCTTATTTATCAGGTGGCGTCGGGCTATTTCGGCTGTCGTAATGATGACGGAAGTTTTTCGCCGGAAAAATTTGCCGCCACTGCCGCCGATCCGCAAGTCAAAATGATAGAGGTGAAGCTGAGCCAGGGGGCCAAGCCCGGCCATGGCGGCATGTTGCCTGCATCCAAGATTTCGGCAGAAATAGCCGAAGCACGCGGCATTCCCATGGGGAGGGATTGCGTTTCCCCGGCCGCGCACAGCACTTTCTCCACCCCCATCGAACTGATGCGATTCATCGGCCAGTTGCGGATGCTTTCGGGCGGCAAGCCCATCGGGTTCAAGCTTTGCATTGGTCATCGGCGTGAATTTATGAGCATGGTGAAGGCCATGCTGGCGACCGGCATCAATCCCGATTTCATCGTCGTGGACGGTGCCGAAGGCGGCACGGGCGCAGCCCCTGTGGAATTTGCCAACCGCGTCGGCATGCCAATGCTCGAAGCCCTGACTTTCGTGCACAATGCCCTGCGCGGGGCGGGCATAAGGGACGAGGTAAAGATAGGGGCCGCGGGCAAGATTATCTCGGCCTTCGACATAGCCCGCACATTGGCGCTGGGGGCCGACTGGTGCAATTCCGCGCGCGGTTTTATGTTCGCCGTCGGCTGCATCCAGGCGCAGTCATGTCACACCAATACCTGCCCTGTCGGCATCGCCACGCAGGACCCGCTGCGCCAGAAGGCCATCGACGTTGGTGACAAAAGCGAGCGCGTGGCGCGCTTTCACCGCAACACGATGCGCGCACTGGGCGAAATCGCCGGTGCTGCCGGATTGACCAATCCGAGTGATTTCATGCCCTATCATTTTATGTTCCGCCAGAAGGACAATGAGTTTCTCGACGGCAACGAAGCCTATCCCTATCTGCCGGAGGGCTTTCTGGTATCGGGTAACGAGATTCCCGAATTGTCGGACTGGTATAGCCGCTGGGACCGTGCCTCGGCCGAGTCTTTCACACCACCGGAAATTCCGCATGGCCCTTTCCAGCGCAGCAAAGCGGCTTGAACTTCAGTCGACTTTATTTCTCTTTACAAAAAACAGGTCTGGAACGGCAGGTGTCCCCTTTAAGTGGGATACTTGTCGGCTTTGATTTCGAATATAGGGGCATCAGGCGCCCTTAGAGAATTGCGCGCGCATAATAGGAGGAATTGATGTTCAAGCGAACCGCTTCGGCGATTATTGCAGTTTTGGTGGCATCCGGCTCGGCCGCAGTGGCGGAGGAGATCACGATCGCCACTAATATCGCCAATGTGCCTTTTGAATTTGAAGACGCCAGCGGCAAACTTCAAGGATTTGAGGTCGATCTGGTTGACCTGATTGCCGCTCGCATCAACAAGACCGCCAAATTTACGCAAATGCCTTTCAACAGTCTGTTCTCGGCTGTGCAGTCGAGCCGCGCGGATATTGCGATCGGCTCCATCACCATTACGTCCAAGCGGCTTGAATCAGTTTCGTTCACGCAGCCTTTCTATGATGCAGATCAGTGTCTTACAGTAGCGACCTCAGGTGGCATTGAAGGTTTTGATGGCCTGGAAGGCAAGGACGTCGCAGTCATCACCGGAACCACCGGTGAAATATGGGCTTCGGACAATGAGGCGAAGCATAAGTTTGGAACCATCAAGCGTTATGATGGAAATGCCGAACCAATGCTCGACATTGCGACTGGCCGTATTTCTGGCTTTATCCACGATTGCCCGATCGACGCTTACTACATCCGCGACAAGCCGCAGTATAAAATCGTAGCGACCATTCCGACCAATGAGCAGTTCGGCCTGATGCTGCGCAAGGATAGCCCGCTTCTCAACGACGTGAACGAAGCCATCACAGCCCTGAAGAATGAAGGCGAGATGGAACGTCTCCACAAGAAGTGGTTCGGAACGGATGCAGACGCTGATTCCAGCACGCTGAAAGTGCATCCGATCCCCACGAACTGACTGGCTCGATGATAGCGAGAAGAAAATGGCCTCCGCAGAGGGGCCATTTTCCATGCCTGTCTGCTGCGATTGGCCGAACGAACACGATACCATTGGTGGTTTGAATGGATTTTATTACGACATTTGTGAATATAGGGGTTCTTACGGACGCGGCCCCGCTGCTTTTGAAAGGCTTTGGCCTCACCATTGTTCTTGGTGCGACGAGCTTGGTCATTTCGCTTGCTCTGGGGTTAGTGTTGGTGTTGATCCGCCTTTATTCGCCCTATGTCACACGCATTCTCGCGACCGCCTATATTGATCTGTTCCGTGCGATACCGCTGCTCGTCTTGCTCGTACTGATCTATTACGCTCTGCCGTTCCTCGGCCTTCGGCTGACGTCGTTCTGGGCCGCTACCGCAGCCCTGTCGCTTGTCGCTTCGGCCTATATGGCTGAAACCTTCCGTGCCGGTATTGAGGCGGTTTCGCGTGGCCAATTCGAAGCAGCGCAAGCCCTCGGGTTTTCCTGGCCGCGCATGATGATCGATGTGATCCTGCCGCAAGCCATGCGCATGGTCATTCCTCCGGCGACCGGCGTTGCTGTAGGCCTGATCAAGGATACCGCACTTGCCTCTGTCGTCGCTCTGCCGGATCTGCTCAAACAGGCGACCCAGACACAGGCATTCTATGCCAATCCCTCGCCGCTGATCGGCGCCGCAGTGCTGTATCTGGTCCTGCTGCTGCCGCTCGTCCGCATCGTCAATATCCTCGAGTCGAAACAAAAGCGCTCTCGTTGAAGATAATGCGAAACATCACGCGACCGAGCGGGAGGAACTATAAATGAGCCAAAACAATCAAAAAGTGAACAACGCGAAAACGATCATAGAGATAAAGGGTCTGGAAAAGCATTACGGCAAATTCCATGCCCTCAAGGGCATAGATCTTGCAGTAAAGCGCGGCGAAGTCATCACGATCATCGGATCGTCGGGCTCGGGAAAGTCTACACTTATACGCTGCATCAATCTGCTTGAGGATTTTTCTTCGGGATCGATTACTGTCGATGGTGTACCTGTTACGCAGGGCAAGAACCTTGTCAAGGTGCGCGCGGAAGTCGGCATGGTGTTCCAGCAGTTCAATCTGTTTCCGCATATGACCGCGCTCAAGAATGTGGCCATCGCTCCGGTGCGGGTGCGCGGGCGTTCCTGGGCTGATTCCGAAGCCAAGGCAAAGCAGTTGCTCGAACGTGTCGGCCTTGCGGAGCATACGCATAAATATCCCGACCAGCTTTCAGGTGGACAGCAGCAGCGCGTGGCAATTGCGCGCGCGCTGGCGATGGAGCCAGCTGTTCTGCTCTTCGACGAGCCGACCTCGGCGCTCGATCCCGAAATGGTCGGGGAAGTGCTCGATGTGATCCAGCAACTCGCAAAAACCGGCGTGACGATGCTGGTGGTGACGCATGAGATGTCGTTTGCAAGGCGGATAGCCGACCGCGTCCTATTCATGGAGCGGGGCGAAATCATTGAGCAAAACGATCCGAATAGCTTCTTCGATAATCCGCAGACGGATCGTGCGAAGTTCTTCCTCAGCTCAATCGTCCGCTCGTCGGAAAACTGACGCGCGCTCCCTTTTGATATTTTTGTTGTGTTGCAGAGGCACAGTTCATGAACATTCATCCGTCATTTCCGATTGAGGCCCGTCCTCAAGTGCAGGCGCTGTCCAGCTCGCTTATTCGAGAAGTCGCCAATAGCGCGATGGGGCAGTCCCACGTCCTGCCGTTCTGGTTCGGCGAATCCGACCGCCCGACGCCGGGCTTCATCTGCGAGGAAGCCGTCCGCTCCTTGCAGAGCGGAGAGACCTTCTATTCGCAAAATCTTGGACGCCACTATTTCCGTGAGGCGATCGCGGAATATCTGGGCAATCTGCATGAGAGGCCTATTGATATCGAAAGAGTCGCAGCGATAGGGTCCGGCGTGTCGGGTTTGATGATCGCCTCGCAGCTTCTGCTGTCGCCAAACGATAAAGTCGTCGCCATCACGCCGCTCTGGCCGAATGTCTGCGAGATACCCCGCATCCTGGGCGCTCGGGTCGAACGTGTTGCACTGGACGTTGCGCAAGGCCGTTGGTCGCTGGACCTCGACAAGCTGTTTGCAGCCCTGACGCCGGATACGCGCGCGCTCTTCATCAACTCGCCCAATAACCCGACGGGCTGGACAATTGATGAAGAAAGCATTGTCGCCATCCTCGCCCATTGCCGTAAACACGGGATCTGGGTGTTCTGCGACGATGTCTATGAACGGCTCGTTTACGATCCCGCCCAGCGCTCCGCTCCTTCATTCCAGCGCTATTATGAAGAGGGAGACCGCATCATTTCGGTCAACAGCTTCTCAAAAGCCTGGTCCATGACGGGTTGGCGTGCGGGCTGGATTCTTGGGCCAAAAGCTCTTGGCGACGATCTGGCGAAGCTGATCGAGTATAATTTCTCCTGCATTTTCGAGCCGACGCAGCGGGCTGCTACCATCGCGCTCAAGCAGGGCGAGACAGAAGTAATGAATATGCGCCAGCAACTCGTGCGCACGCGCGCCGTGCTGCAAAGCGCGCTCAAGGGTTTCGACGGTGTCGAAGTCCCCGATGCGGGCGGCGCTATGTATGTCTTCTTCCGTGTGAGCGGATTTACCGATACGCTTGCCCTTGCAAAGCAATTGCTCAGCGAAGTGGGCCTTGGGCTTGCGCCTGGTGGCGCATTCGGCCCTGAAGGCAATGGCTGGTTGCGCTGGTGCCATGCGGTGCAGGAAGACAAGCTTCTCGATGGTATCGACCGCTTCTCATCCTTCCTGAGTGAACATCGATAAGCTGCGCAGATTTACGCCTTTTCGAGTGGAAGAGAAAGCTTACGCGGTTTATCGCGTAAGCTTTTGTTTATGTGTGTTTAAATGACTTTTTTAGAAATTTCTGGAAAAGAGAGCGGCCGGAAACATTGCCATTGACACGGTCAGTCGCCTATTGCAAAGTTCATATTGTAGACTGTGTGTCTATAATATGAACAAGGAGGAGAGCGTGTCTGAAAAGCCGCCGGGGGATGTCGACCCCGAAGTCCTGCGACGAATGCCTTATCAGAACCCCCAGCCAGTCGAAATGCTACCGGATCTGGTGGTGCCGAACGCCATCCCGACCGATGATCGTATCTGGGTGCCCCAGTCTGAGAATGTCTGGTTTCGACCGCTGTGCCTCAACCGTTCGGCTGGCTATTGGATGAACTTGCTGAAAGTTCGCAAGTCTGGCGTTCTCAGTCGTCATCGCCATCCGGGGCCGGTCCATGCCCTCGTGCTCAAGGGTAGCTGGCGCTACCTGGAGCATGACTGGGTCGCCACAGAAGGCTCCTATGCTTTTGAACCGCCGGGTGAGATTCATACGCTGGTGGTTGATGAAGGCGTCGAGGAAATGATCACTTATTTCCAGGTCAACGGCTGCATGTATTACGTCGACCCCTGGGGCAACAATAATGGGTATGAAGATGTCTTCACCAAGATCGATATGTGCCGCAAACATTATGAGGCTATTGGCCTTGGCGCGGATTATGTCGATCAATTTATCCGTTGAGTGGTGAATTGTGAAGTTGCGAGCGGCTCTTGGGCCGCTCGCTCGCTAACCGTAAATCTTCCCCTTTGCAGGCACAATCATGACATTTCAGACGAATATCTTTGCTGGGAAGCTTGCTCTGGTGACGGGTGCTACAACCGGCATTGGCGCAGGCGTGGCGCAGGGGCTTGCCCGGCTTGGGGCCGAGGTGGTCGCCGTCGGACTTGGCGCAGATCAAGCTCGTGCCGAAACCGGCGCTGCAATAAGCTTTCGCGAGCTTGATGTGTGCGACGAAGCTGGAGTGCAGTCACTGGTCGATAGTCTGGATCGTATCGATATCGTCGTGAACTGCGCCGGTGTGATCCGCCGCCAGGAGGAACATCAGCTTGACGTTTTCGAGAAAGTACTCGCTATCAATCTGACTGGAACGATGCGCGTCTGCTCGGCGGCCCGCGAAAAACTGGCCAAAAGCGGCGGGACCATTGTCAATACCGCCTCCATGCTGTCTTTCTTTGGCGGGGGTCTGGTTCCGGCTTACAGCGCAAGCAAGGGCGGGGTAGCGCAGCTTACCAAATCGCTCGCCATTGCCTACGCGCCCGATGGCATCCGCGTGAACGCCATTGCGCCGGGCTGGATCGCCACGCCTTTGACGCAGGCGCTTCAGGACGATCCTGTGCGATCCGGCCCGATCCTTGAGCGGACGCCCATGAAGCGATGGGGCGCGCCGGAAGATATTGCGGGTGCTGTTGCATTTCTGTGCAGTCCCGCCGCAGCCTTCATTACCGGCATTGTCATGCCCGTCGATGGGGGCTATCTGGTGGCGTAGGTCGGTTCTGGCTGGAAGGATACGTCGCCGATGAGCAACGAGGAACATGGTTCTGCGCGCAGGCAAGAGGTGCCCGGCACGGCGGCATTCTCGCGGTTCATGCGCGTGTTGCAGGCGGTCAGCGATAGTGACGAACGGATGACAACAGCAAAACTTGCAGCATCGGTCGGCCTTCCGCGCCCGACCGTTTACCGCATCGTCGCAGCGCTCAAATCCGAAGGCATGCTGGCGGAAGAGCCGCAGACGGGAGCATTACTGCTCGGCCCCCGTCTTATCAGCCTTGCCGCGCGCAGTTGGGACAGGTCCGATCTGAGAAAGGCTGCGCAAACACCGCTCGCGCGCCTGCGTGACCGGCTTGACGAGACGGTCCATCTCGCAATTCGCAGTGGCGACGAGATGGTCTATATCGACAAGATCGAAAGTAATCGCACCGTTCGGATGATGTCGCGCATCGGCATGCGTGTTCCGCTTCATTCCAGTTCGGTGGGCAAGGCATGGCTCGCCAGTCTTGACGCTGAGGAAGTGCGCAACACCCTTGCGCGAATACCTCTCGTATCGCGCACGAAATACACGCTTACCGACCGCGATGCGGTCGCCCGCGAGATCGAGATAACTCGCCAGCGCGGGTTTTCGCTCGATTTGCAGGAAAACGAAGAAGATATCTGCTGTTATGGTTGCGTCATCCTCGACCGGGGCGGTCGCGTGCTGGGCTGTATCAGCGTGAGCATGCCGCGCTATCGTTTTGAAGAGGCTGAATCCGGGCCGATTACACAGGCGATGGCAGAATGTGTCCGCGACATTGCCGAAGAGATGATTTCCATAGATGGTTGAGCCAATGACAGTTTCTGCTTCTTCCCCTTTCGTTTGCGCCGTTGACTGGGGCACGTCGAGTTTTCGCCTGTGGCTATTTGACCGTGATGGTGCGGTTCTCGCCGAAAGCCGGTCGGATGAAGGCATGATGAAGGCGGTGCAGACCGGCTTCGCCGTTGTTCTGGAAAAACATCTGGCATCGGTGGAAGCAGATCCCGATCTGCCGGTTCTAATCTGCGGCATGGCCGGTGCGCGGCAGGGTTGGGTGGAAGCGCCCTATGTCGCGGTGCCGGCGACGCTTGGCGGTCTGGCCGATGCAGTCAGAAGCATCGAAGAACTGCCGCGCGATATCCGTATCCTGCCGGGCGTGGCGCAGCGTGATCCGGCTGCTCCCGATGTCATGCGCGGAGAAGAAACGCAATTGTTAGGCCTTGGAGCGAATGGCGCGAACCGGATCATCTGCATGCCCGGCACCCACAGCAAATGGGTGGAAATGCGCGATGGAGCCATCCATGGCTTCACCACCTATATGACCGGTGAGCTGTTCAGCGTCATCGGCAAGCATTCCATTCTCAAGCATACGGTGGGCGCGGCGAAGGGCGGCACGGAAATTCCACCCGCATTTCTCCTGATCGCAGGTAAGGCGATTGCCGATCCCGATGCACTGGCACAGGGTCTGTTCAAACTGCGCGCAGGCCAGCTTCTGGGCTATAGCGACAACGGCGAGGGCGCGGTGCAATTGTCAGCTCTGCTGATCGGTGCGGAAATCGGTGCGGCCATGCGGCAATATCCCGGCATGCGCGCGCCTGTTCTCATTTCCGATGGCCGCTTGGGTCTGCTTTACGAGGTGGCGATGAAACAGGCTGGTCTGGAGCCAGTCATTGTCAATGCCGACGATATCACCAGAACCGGCCTTTATACGCTCGCCCGCCAGATATGGACGGCTTGAGCCGGTCCGCACGATCTGCCTTTTCTCACAAGGAGTTATGCCATGTCCACCACATCGACAAAAATGCCCTGGCCCGGTCTCAAGCGCTCGCTGGTGGCGATCCTGCGCGGCATTCGCCCCGAAGAGGTGGAGGCCATTCTGGGTGCCCTGATCGAAGAGGGTTTTGAAGCCATAGAAATCCCGCTCAACTCGCCCCAGCCATGGGTTTCAATCGGCAAGGCGGTCGAACTGTTCGGCGAGCGGGCGCTGATCGGTGCGGGAACCGTCCTCACTGTGGAAGACGTTCACAAGCTTGCCGATCTTGGCGGGCGCATCATGGTCAGCCCCAATACGGATGCACAGGTCATAGGCGCGGCTGTCGAACGCGGCCTTTATTCCATGCCGGGCTGCTATACGGCCAGCGAGGCTTTGCTGGCTATCAAAAGCGGCGCATCAGCGCTTAAATTTTTCCCCGCTGCAACGCTCGGGCCTTCGGGGATTGCCGCGATCTGCACCATCCTGCCACGCAATGCTGTCGTAGGTGCTGTTGGCGGCGTTTCCGAGCGCGACTTTGCCGATTATGTCAAGGCTGGAGTTCGCGCATTCGGTCTGGGCAGCAGCCTTTACCGTCCCGGTGACAATGCTGCCAACGTGCGCGAGAAAGCAAAAAGAACCATCGCTGCTTATGATGCACTGGGGTTATAAAAAGCTCTGGCACTTTGGTAAGGCCGATTGAAAAGGCGTACGCTTCGGGGTAAAGCCAAGGGGTGTCCTCCCCCTTGGGCGAGACAATCCATCATCCATGTTTCGCACGGCCAGCGAAGTTCAGGGACGAAAATCAAAAATGAGATCGGTTGAGACGAGCGATTTCGCAAAGAGCAATAAGGCGATAGCGGCCCTTATCGACGAATTGGATAATCCCCATTTCGAGAGCAGTTTCGTCGCAGCACTCAAGAAGGTGGTTTCTTTCGATCTCGCCATGATCTCGATTTACGACCAGGACAGCGTGTTCGCGCCCAATTACCCGCTGCCTTTCGGGATTAGCGATGACGTTTTGGAAAAATATTACGCGTCAACCTATCGGTTCAGCCCGTTTTTTCAAATGCACAAGCTTGGGCTGCGCGGCGGCGTTTATCAGATGGAGAAGCTTGCAAATTCCTCGATTCTGCAAAAGCCGACCCGCAATATGGATATTCTGGAAATCGACCATTCCGAGGAGGTTGGTTACAGCACAATCGGTTGGCCGAAGCGTTTGCGCGAAATCGGCCTTGCAATCCGTCTTTCGAGCACGCAGACCGTTCAGGTCGCAATGTACCGCGTGGGTACGGCGCATTACCGGCCCAGGGAAGTGGAAAGTCTGAACGCCGTTTCGCAAATCATGAGTTCGCTTTACAAGCGCTTCTGGACGAGCGCCTCCGAGAGGCGGCAGCAGCCTTCGTCCATGATCGCGAAATCATTGCAGGAAATGGCGTGCCACACTCTCTCCCCGCGTGAGCTGGAAGTGATCTCGCTGATCGTGGAAGGCCAGTCGGGAGAGAATATCGCGCATACGCTGGGGGTGGGCGAAGAAACGATAAAGACCCATCGCAAACGCGCCTATCAGAAACTTGGTGTTAAATCCCATGTGGAACTGTTCGTTCTTCTGATAAACCGTCTGAAGAAGGTGTGATCAAAGGAGGAGAGCAGGGTGGGTTCAGGTAATACGGCAACCGTGATCGGTCTTGGTTCGATGGGGTGGGGCGCAGCCCTGTCCTTGCTGCGTGCAGGTTTTCGCGCCAAGGGCGTCGATATAAACCCACAAGTGCTTGAGCGTTTCGAAAAAGAGGGGGGCGAAGCCTATTCCGTGCCTGCCGAGGCCGGTGAAAGCGATGTGGTCTTTGTTTTCGTGGTCAATTCCGATCAGGCCAGGGAAGTGCTTTTCGGGCCGAAAGGCGCACTTGAAAGTGCACGGCCCGGCACCGTTTTCCTGCTATGCGTAACCATGGCTCCGAGCGCTACGCTCGAAATCGCAAGGGAACTTGAGGCGGCAGGCATGGCCGTCATCGATGCGCCTGTGTCCGGCGGTCATTTAAAGGCAATTGCGGGTGAGATTACGGTCATGGGGTCGGGACCGGACGCAGCTTTTGAAACGGCATCGAGTGCTCTGGATGCGGTTGCCGCCAAGGTGTTCCGACTGGGAAACGAAGTCGGAACCGGCTCAAAAGTCAAGATGATCAACCAGTTGCTGGCAGGAGTTCATATCGCAGCCGCTGCTGAAGCCCTAACCCTGGCCGCGAAAATCGGCCTTGATCTTGAAACTGTCTTCGATGTCATTCGGGTTTCCGCCGGCTCATCCTGGATGTTCGAGAACCGCGGGCCGCATATCGTCGAAGGGGACTATACGCCGCGTTCAGCGGTGAATATTTTCGTCAAGGATCTGGGCATCGTTACAAGTGAGGCGGAAAGTGCAGGTGGTGCGACCCCGTTGAGCGAGATGGCGCTTGCCTTGTTCGGGGATGCAGCGCAGGCCGGGCTGGGTCTGGAGGATGACGCCGCTGTGGCCAAGATATTGGCGCAAAAAAGCGGAACGATGCTGCCCGGCATGGCGGGGCAAACCGCTAAGAAGCACGGTTAAGATGGTCAAATTTTCTGCTAACCTAGGTTTTCTGTGGCAGGAAATGCCGCTCCCGGACGCTATCCGGGCGGCCAAAGCCGCAGGCTTTGATGCGGTCGAATGCCATTGGCCCTATGCATTCGAAGTGGGTGAGATCAGTGCGGCGCTTCGGGAAACCGGATTGTCGATGCTGGGACTGAACACCAACAGGGGAGATGTCGGGGCCGGTGACAACGGGCTTGCCGCCATTGTCGGGCGCGAAGAAGAGGCGCGGCAGGCGATTCGTCAGGCTGTCGATTACGCGGCGGCGCTTGAGGCTGCCTGCGTTCATGTCATGGCGGGTAAGGCGCAGGGCGATGAGGCGCACCGGGCATTTTTGAATAACCTCTCTTACGCCTGTGAACTGGCTGCACCTCATGGCATTACGGTCCTGATTGAGCCGCTCAACCACCGCGACGCGCCGGGTTATTTTCTCAAGACTTCGGCGCAGGCGCTGGCCATCATCGAAGAGCTGGGCGCGCCTAATCTCAAACTAATGTTCGATTGCTATCATATCCAGATCATGGAAGGTGATATTAGCAAGCGACTGGAGGCTTTGTTGCCGCATATCGGACATATACAGATTGCGGCGGTGCCTGACCGTGGCGAGCCGGATCACGGAGAACTGGATTATCGCCATATACTCCGGCTGCTGGCTTCGATAGGCTATGAGCGGCCTGTCGGTGCGGAATATCGTCCAGCTGGTTCCACCGATGCGGGGCTGTCCTGGATGAAGGAATTACGCTGATTTGATGACCTGACTATCAACGCGGCGCCATCGCCCATATGGTGATTTAAATGGCCGTTTGCTGTTGGGCACAAATGTGCTTACCATAACGAAAACACCTTTTGTCGGCGCGAGAGAAGCAAAGAATAGAAGCCGTCCCGACGAGACGATTTAACAGGAGAATGCCCCAAGCGCGCGTCAGGGAAGTGAGGAGCCCGCAACTGCGCTGCAAGAAAAATCAAAATCAGGTTGCACTCTGGGAGGAGACGCATGGCCGCTGTTCAGTTTGCCGAGGTGAGGAAATCTTTTGGTAATTTTCCTGTCATCAAAGGCGTTGATATCGATATTGAAGACGGTGAGTTTGTTATTCTGGTAGGGCCATCCGGCTGCGGCAAGTCAACCCTGTTGCGCATGCTGGCAGGGCTGGAGAATATCTCGGGCGGCGAAATCCGCATTGGCGGAAGGACGGTCAACAGCTTGCCGCCCAAGGAGAGGGACATCGCCATGGTGTTCCAGAATTATGCTCTCTACCCTCATATGACGGTTGCGAAAAACATGGCTTTCTCGCTGATGCTCAATTCCTCGCCGCAGGCGGAAATCGACAAGCGCGTCAATTATGCAGCCGAAATCCTGGGCCTGAACACTCTACTCGATCGTTATCCGCGACAATTGTCCGGGGGGCAGCGCCAGCGCGTGGCCATGGGGCGCGCCATCGTCCGCGATCCGCAAGTCTTCTTGTTCGATGAACCGCTTTCCAATCTCGATGCAAAATTACGCGTAGCGATGAGAGCGGAAATCAAGGAACTGCATCACCGGCTGAAAACCACAACCGTCTATGTGACGCATGACCAGATCGAGGCCATGACTATGGCCGACAAGATCGTCGTCATGCATGATGGCAAGGTTGAGCAGGTCGGCTCGCCGCTCGACCTTTACGACAATCCCAATAATCTGTTCGTCGCGGGGTTTATAGGCTCTCCCGCCATGAACATGCTCCGGGGCAGGCTCGATCCTGACGATAACCGGACGTTTGTTGCGACTGATGGCACCCGTCTGCCGCTATCCCATGCCTATCCCGGAGCCGCAGGCAAGGAACTGATTTACGGTCTTCGCCCCGAATATATAAAGCTCGATAGTGAGGGGCTTCCCGCCCCAGTCGTCGTCATTGAGCCGACCGGTTATGAAACGCAGATCGTCGTAAGTTTCGGCGGCTCAGAAATAACCTGCGTCTTCCGCGAACGCGTCAATGTCCGCCCCGGCGAGATGATCTCAATTTCGATTGATCCGGGCAATGTTCATCTTTTTGATGAGCAAAGCGGGGAGCGTCTGAAAGCATAACGTATCCGCTTCGCAGAGGCCGGATCATCAGATATTGGCATTCGCCCATCGGGACAGCGGATGCGGCAAGGGAGAACGTCCCGAATTTGGAGGAGGAGCATATGACCATCAAGAGAAGAACGTTCCTTGCGGGAACGGCAAGCCTTGTGGGAGCCTCGGGCCTGACTGGTCTGGGCATTCATCCGGTCTTCGCGGCCGAGCCGGAATATAAACCGGAAGAAGGTGCGAGCTTACGCCTTTTGCGCTGGACGCCTTTCGTGAAGGGAGACGAGGATAGCTGGCTGGCCAATACCAAGAAATTCACCGAAGCTACCGGTGTTGAAGTGCGTGTCGATAAGGAAAGCTGGGAGGATATCCGCCCCAAGGCCGCCGTGGCCGCTAATGTGGGCTCCGGTCCTGATCTCGTCATGTGCTGGTTCGACGATGCGCATCAATATCCCGATAAGCTCGTCGATCTGACGGAACTTGGCAATTATCTCGATGCCAAATATGGCGGTTTCTATGACGGCTTGAGGGGCTATGCGACCCGTGATGACAAGTTCATCGCCATGCCGCTGACGGCCATCGGTAATGCGATCGTCTATCGTGATAGCCACATGAAAGCAGCCGGGTTTGATGAATTTCCGCAGGATACCGCCGGGTTCCTCG
The DNA here is from genome assembly GCF_019100495.1 of Falsochrobactrum tianjinense. Taxonomy (GTDB): domain Bacteria; phylum Pseudomonadota; class Alphaproteobacteria; order Rhizobiales; family Rhizobiaceae; genus Brucella; species Brucella tianjinense. The sequence goes on from NZ_JAHRVA010000002.1 coordinate 69,695, forward strand.
AACTGTGCAAGGCGATGAAAGCCAAGGGAACGCCGGCCGGTTTTCCCCATGGCAAGGCTGTGGGCGACGGCAACAACTATGCCCATTGGCTTTTGTGGAGCCATGGCGGGAAGATGGTCGACGAAAGTGGGCAGGTCACGATCGATTCTCCTGAAACGCTCGCGGCCATCAACTATGCCAAGGAGCTTTATGCGACCTTCATTCCCGGAACCGAAAGCTGGCTTGATATCAACAACAACCGCGCTTTTCTTGCTGGCCAGGTTTCACTGACAGCCAACGGTGTTTCCATCTATTACGCCGCCAAGAACGATGCGAGCCTTGCGGAAATTGCTGAAGACATGCGCAGCACGAATTTCCCCGTCGGGCCGGTCGGGAAAAGTGTCGAACTGCATCAGACCAGTTCACTGCTTTTGTTCCAGCACACCAAATATCCTGAAGCGGCGAAGGCCTACATCAAGTTCATGATGGAAGCCGACCAAATGAACGAATGGATCAAAGGCTCCAGCGCCTATTGCTGCCAGCCATTAAAGGCTTTTGCCGACAATCCCGTCTGGACCGAGAATCCGATCCATGCGCCGTATGCACGGGCTTCGGAAACACTGCGCCCGAATGGTTATGCGGGTCCGCTCGGTTATGCCTCGGCTGCGGTGATGGCCGACTATGTGCTGGTCGATATGTTCGCTGCGGCCGTCACTGGTGCATCCACGCCGGAAGAGGCCATTGCGACAGCGCAAAAACGTGCCGAACGGTACTACCGCGTCTGATCCGCTGCGGTAGAGGGGCGAAAGTCAATCCTTTCGCCCCTCTACCGCTCTTTGCCTTGGAGATTTGGTCCATGACAATGACAAGCCCTACCGATCCCGGTGTGCCGCAGCGTCCTTTTCTCGCCCGGCTGGGAAACAACCGCGACATGCTCGGCTTTCTATTCATGCTGCCAGCGGCGGTATTTCTGCTCTGCTTTCTGACCTACCCGCTGGGTCTCGGCGTCTGGCTCGGTTTCACCGATACGAAAATCGGCCGAGACGGCATTTTCATAGGTCTGGAAAATTACGAATTTCTCTGGGATGACAGTGTGTTCTGGCTGTCTGTTTTCAATACGCTTTTATATACGTCCGTAGCTTCGGTGCTCAAATTCGTGCTTGGCCTGTGGCTTGCCTTGCTACTCAATGAAAACCTGCCGGTTAAATCCTTCTTCCGCGCAATCGTACTTCTGCCATGGGTGGTGCCCACGGTGCTTTCGGCGTTGGCGTTCTGGTGGATTTACGATTCGCAGTTCTCGATTATCTCTTGGTCTCTGATCGAAATGGGACTGATCGACCAGCCGATCAATTTCCTCGGCGACCCCACCAATGCCCGTGCGTCTGTCATCGCAGCCAATGTGTGGCGCGGCATCCCCTTCGTGGCGATTTCGCTGCTTGCGGGCCTGCAAACGATCCCCGTTTCGCTACAGGAAGCAGCTTCACTGGACGGCGCATCAAGCTGGCAACGGTTCCGCTATGTAACATTGCCGATGCTGACCCCGATCATCGCCGTGGTCATGACCTTCTCGGTGCTGTTCACCTTCACCGATTTTCAGCTCATCTATGTGCTGACCAGAGGTGGGCCGGTCAATGCGACGCACCTCATGGCGACGCTGTCCTTCCAGCGCGCTATTCCCGGCGGCCAATTGGGCGAGGGCGCGGCTATCGCTGTTGCGATGATCCCGTTCCTGCTTGCCGCCATCATGTTCTCCTTCTTCGGCTTGCAGCGCCGCAAATGGCAGCAGGGCGGGGGCGACTAATCACGGAGACCGGCATGAATACCAAGATACAATCTCAGCCTGCCGCCCATGATGCGGCTTTCAACGATGATACGCAGGGTATGTCCTATCTCAACCGCCTGCCGCGCCGGGTGGTGACGCTCTATCTGCCCATGGCGCTGTTCGTCTTCGTGTTGCTGTTTCCATTCTACTGGATGACGATAACCTCTATTAAACCGAATTCGCAGCTTACCGATTACGATAATTACAGCCCGTTCTGGGTGGTCGGCCCGACGCTCGATCATATCAAATATCTATTGTTCGAGACCTCCTACCCGGGCTGGCTATGGAACACGATGCTGGTGGCGACGGCCTCCACAATCCTGTCTCTGGTTGCTTCCGTGGCGGGGGCCTATGCCATCGAGCGCATTCGTTTTACCGGCTCGCGCTCGGTGGGCCTGCTGATCTTTCTGGCCTATCTGGTGCCGCCGTCCATCCTGTTCATTCCGCTTGCCTTCATCGTCTTCAAAATCGGCATTTACGATTCACGCCTTGCACTGATCTTCACCTATCCGACCTTCCTCATTCCCTTCTGTACATGGCTGCTGATGGGCTATTTCCGTTCAATCCCCTTCGAGCTGGAGGAAAGCGCGCTGGTGGATGGCGCGAGCCGCTGGCAGATTCTGGTCAAGATCATCCTGCCGCTTGCTGTTCCGGGACTAATTTCGGCAGGTATCTTCGCCTTCACCCTTTCATGGAACGAATTCATTTATGCGCTTACATTCATTCAGTCTTCAGAGAATAAAACTGTACCGGTAGGAGTGCTGACCGAACTGGTGCGCGGCGATATTTTTGAATGGGGTGCGCTGATGGCGGGCGCGCTGTTCGGCTCGTTGCCAGTCGTCATCCTCTATTCCTTCTTTGTCGATTATTATGTCTCGTCCATGACCGGCGCGGTGAAGGAATGAGTGTGGAACCAACCGGCCCTCGTGTGAGGGCCAGTTGGTTTGCGGAGCAGGCCAGCGATTTTGTGAAAAGATGAAACTCTCTAAAACATATTGTGTTTAAACATATGAAGGCATTCTGCTTTATTCCTTTGTTGAGATGCATTGCCCCAACCGAGTCGCACTTTAAGTGGCAGGTTGAACGAAGCGGATGAAAAGAGAGGCCGTCCGGATGTCGCAAAGAGTTTCCGCTCTTGCACCGTTTCAGAACAGAATTTTTCGCGGGCTATGGTCAGCGACGCTCTTTTCCAATCTGGGTGGCTTGGTGCAGACAGTCGGCGCGGGCTGGATGATGGCCACCATCGCGCATTCCGACGATATGGTTGCGCTGGTTCAGGCATCGACTACATTACCGGTAATGATTTTTTCGGTTGCGGCAGGTGCGCTAGCGGATAATTTTGACCGTCGCCGCATCATGCTGACCGCGCAGATACTGCTTTTGTTTATCTCTTTCGCATTGGCCGCTTTCGCCTATCTTGGCATGCTGACGCCATGGATGCTGCTAAGCTTCACCTTTCTGATCGGTTGTGGCGGCGCGCTGCATAATCCCTCCTGGCAGGCATCGATGGGCGACATTGTTCCCAGAGCCGACCTGCCTGCGGCTGTTGCCCTCAACAGCATGAGCTTCAATCTCATGCGCAGTATTGGGCCGGCGATCGGAGGCTTGATCGTTGCGGTTGCAGGTGCGGCGTTCGCTTTTCTTTTCAATGCCTTCAGCTATTGCGCGCTCATTATCGCACTGTGGCGCTGGAAACCGCAAACCGTCAAGTCCGATCTGCCCCGTGAAACCTTCGGCTCCGCAATGGTGGCAGGGTTGCGCTATGCGTCCATGTCGCCAAACCTGCTCAAGGTCATGTTCCGTAGCTTTCTGTTCGGCCTGTCGGCGGTCGTCATATTGGCGCTGCTGCCATTAGTGGCGCGCGATCTGGTTGAGGGAACTGCGCTCACTTACGGCATCATGCTGGGTTTTTTCGGGCTGGGCGCTATTGGCGGCGCGCTTTCAAGTGCGCATCTGCGGGAGCTTCTGGGCAATGAATGGCTGGTCCGCGGTGCTTTCGTGGCCTTCGCCATAAGCTGCGCGCTGCTTGCGGTCAGCAGAAGCATATGGCTTGGCTGCCTGTTCCTGCTTCCGGCCGGGCTGTCATGGGTGCTGGCGCTTTCGCTCTTCAATGTCACTGTGCAGCTTTCGACGCCACGCTGGGTCGTGGGCAGGGCGCTGGCGCTCTATCAGACCGCCACTTTCGGCGGTATGGCGGCGGGTAGCTGGCTGTGGGGCTCGATAGCTGAAGATTTCGGCGTTCCCATTGCGTTGATGGCCGCTGCTGCGGTGCTTCTGTTCGGAGCGCTGATCGGGATTTTATTGCCGCAGCCGGAATTCGAATCGCTCAATCTCGACCCGCTCAACCATTTCAGTGAGCCGAAGCTCCGCCTTGATCTTCGTTCACGCAGTGGCCCGATCATGATTATGGTCGATTATAAAATTGCTCAGGAAGACGTTCCGGCTTTTCTCGCTGCCATGGCGGCGCGGCGGCGTATCCGCATTCGCGACGGCGCGCGGCAATGGGCGCTGCTGCGCGATCTGGAAAATCCAGAGACATGGACTGAAAGTTACCACGTTCCCACATGGGTGGAATATGTGCGCCATAACCAGCGCCGGACCCAATCGGACGCTGAAGTTTCACAACGACTGTTCGCGCTTCATCAGGGTGAAAAACCGCCTCTGGTCCATCGCATGATTGAGCGGCAGACGGTGCCCATCCGGGATGATATGCCGCTCAAGCCCCATCTGGACATGCCGTGAAGTAAGTAACCGTTAGAGCCTTTCCAGCAAAAGTGGGAATGGTTTGTATTGAAAAAGCTTGACTGGGTCGAACCGAAAATCCGGCGCGGCTTTTTGGATGTAGGGCTTGATTAACTACGTGGCAGCAGATGCTTGACTTCCTTGGCCGCATCTTTTGGTGTTGCTGATTGCTCTACGATACGCGAGAGATCGCGCGGCGGTGTATGAGGGCACGCACTGGCGCGGACGGCTCGCCTTCGACGGCCTTCTGAGCACAGGCAATACGGAGATCGACGTCCCTGCCGTATTGACCAAGATGCTGCAACTGCGCGGCTTCACCTTGCGCCCGCATTCACGCGAGGAGAAGGCGGAAGTGCTCGAACGCTTCCATCAGCGCTGGATGCCGCTGCTGGTAAACGGAGAGATCGAGCCGGCCATTCATGCGGTGCTGCCGTTCGAATCCGCCATGAAAGCTCATTGCATGTTGGAGGGCGGCGACAATTTCGGCAAGATTGTGCTCAAATTCTAGAGAACAATTTCCAGTGCAGCCTTCATGAATCCACAGCCATAGATGTGCAAATGACCTTTGCGGCCATTGTTTTTGAACATAATATAACAGTTAAATCGTTATAATTTTCTAGCCACATTGTTATGTTTTCAAAATGATGTTAGGCACCCGCTTGCCCCGTCATATGGGGGAATGCCTTGGAAATACCGGCAAAGGATTGCTGTCTATGAGTTCCGCTTCATCTGCGCCAATTGCATCGCAGGGCGCCGATTGCCACATTATCGCACATCATTATCCGCCTCTTGTCCTCGCTGGCGACTGCGATCGTATCGAGGCTGATAATGTCGAGGATTATCTCGACTTATGGACCGGTCAGGACGTGGCGCGTCTGGCAACCGCCAATGCAATCAGGGCCATTCTGGCGGGTGCAGTCAGGCTTGCAGGCCGTATCGCGCTTGGGTCGCTTCCGGGCGATCCGGGCAAGCTTGTCGGGATCAACAGTGATCAGGACCAGCAAAAGAGCATCGATGTCGGTTCGCATGATCTCTTTGTCGAACTATTGATTGCGGCAGGTGCTGCTTCCATACTTTCCGAAGAGGCGGACAAGCCGGTTTCTGGCCGCAAGGACGGCATTGTGGCCGTCGCCATCGACCCGCTTGACGGCTCCGGAAATGTGGGCCTTGGAGCGCCGCTCGGCACCATTTTTTCCATTGTGCCTGCTGATACGGACGAGCCGTTCCTGCAACCGGGCAGCCGCCAGATTGCCGCTGGATACGTTTCTTATGGCAATTCGGTCGATCTTGGATTTTCGGTGGGCGAGGGTGTTGTACTTGCAACGCTTGATCCCGTCAGTGGGACTTTCCTGATTACGCGCCGCAATCTGACATTGCCTGAACGTGCTTCCGAGTTGGCGTTCAACGCTTCCGTTTACCGCTATTTGCCTGACGGCATGAAAGCCTATGTCGATGATGCCTTTAATGGCAAGGACGGACCGCGCGGACGCAATTTCAACATGCGCTGGCTGGGCGCGGCAGTGGGCGACCTGCATCGCATCCTGCAACGCGGCGGGCTGTTTTTCTATGTAAACGATAGCCGGCCCGGCTATGAAAATGGCCGTCTGCGGCTCGTTTACGAAGCAAACCCGATTGCCTTTCTCTGTCAGCAGGCAGGTGGCAAGGCAACCGACGGACGCATGCCTGTCCTCGACATTGTTCCGCAATCCTATCATGAGCGTAGCGGACTGGTGTTTGGCGTGGCTGAAGAAGTAGACGTGCTTGGCAAATATTTCACCCGTAACTGACAGGAGTTAAGAATGGCGCGCATCACGCTGCGGCAGTTACTCGATCACGCCGCTGAAAAAGGTTATGGCGTTCCCGCCTTCAATATCAACAATATGGAGCAGGCGCTGGCCATCATGGAAGCGGCAGATGCCGCCGATGCGCCGGTCATCCTGCAAGCATCGCGCGGCGCGCGTGCCTATGCCAATGACATCATGCTCAAGCATATGATGGATGCAGTCACGGAAATCTATCCGCATATTCCGGTTTGTGTGCATCTTGACCACGGCAATGAAGCCGGAACCTGCATGACCGCCATCCAGTCGGGCTTTACGTCCGTCATGATGGACGGCTCGCTCAAAGCCGATGGCAAGACGCCTGCGGATTGGGATTATAACGTTTCTGTCACACGGCAGGTCAGTGAAATGGCGCATCTGGGCGGTATTTCGGTGGAAGGCGAACTCGGCGTTCTGGGGTCGCTCGAAACCGGTATGGGCGATGCGGAAGACGGCCACGGCGCGGAAGGCAAGCTTTCGCAGGAACAGCTTCTGACCGATCCGGATGAAGCGGTGAAATTCGTGCGCGAAACCAAGGTCGATGCGCTGGCCATCGCCATGGGCACATCGCATGGCGCTTATAAGTTCAGCCGCAAGCCCGATGGTTCGGTGCTGGCTATGCATGTGATCGAAGAAATCCATCGCAAGCTGCCCAATACGCATCTGGTCATGCATGGTTCGTCTTCAGTGCCGGAAGAGCTGCAGGACATCATCAATAAATATGGCGGCAAGATGAAGCCGACCTGGGGTGTGCCGGTCGAGGAGATCCAGCGCGGCATCAAGAATGGCGTGCGCAAGATCAATATCGATACAGACAACCGTATGGCATTGACTGGGCAAATTCGCCGCGTTCTTCAGGAAGATCCGAGCGAGTTCGATCCACGCAAATATCTCAAGCCGGCTATGGCGGCGATGACGAAGCTCTGCAAGGAACGTTTTGAGCAGTTCGGCACGGCAGGCCACGCAGGCTCGATCCGTCCACTGCCGGTTTCGGAAATGGCCAAGCGCTATCGCGATGGCTTGCTCGACCCGAAATTCAGCTAATTTTGCGGATATAGCAAAAGAAAAGCGGCCAGATGGCCGCTTTTTTGCATTTAAGAGGCTGAGAAATCAGCTCTTGTTGTACTTGGCGTCAACTTCGTTGATTGCCTTGACGTTGCCAGCCGAACGTCCGTTTTCATCGAAGGTCTGGGCAAGAAAGGCATCGGCAATGGTCTTCGCCACTTCCGAACCGATCACGCGTGCGCCCATGGTGATGATCTGCGCATTATTGGAGAGCGCCGCACGTTCTGCCGAATAGGTGTCGTGCGCTAGCGCCGCGCGGATACCGGGCACCTTGTTGGCCGAGATGCATACACCGATTCCGGTGCCGCAGACCAGAATGGCGCGATCATAAGTACCGTCAAGAACGCCTGAGGCCACACGGTCCGACAGATTGGCGTAGAATGCATCGGGGCCTGCATCCGTATGTGAGACTTCCGAGACTTCAAAACGGTCTTTCAGGTAGTCTGCGAGAACCTTGGCCAGGCCTTCGCCCGCACTATCGCCTGCTACTGCGATTTTCATGATTTTACTCCTTGGTTTTCTGAGTTTTCAACCCGCCTGAACTTTTCGGGCGCATTTATCCAGAATGTCGAGATAGCCTTCCACGTTCCACGCCGAACGGCCGATGAACAATCCATCAATATGTGGGCATGCGATCAGTTCTTCGCAATTGCCCGGATTGACCGAGCCGCCGTAAAGGCAGAGCACGCGGCGACCAAGAATATCTTCCGCGACCGCGATGATTTCCGCCTGACGGGCATCCGCATAATCTGCGGAAGCTGGAATACCGTTCTCGCCGATCGCCCAGACTGGCTCATAGGCCAGCAGGATTTCGGCCTTTTTCTGCTCGTCGGAAAGCTTTGCAAGCGCGCCGCGTACTTCATCCGCCAGAACTTCGGCAGCACGGCCGCTTTCGCGGTCTTCGAGTGTTTCGCCAATGCAGATAAGCGGAATCAGCCCATGGCGCACCGCAGCTTCGACTTTGAGGCCGACCGTTTCATTGGTTTCGCCGAAGTGCTCGCGGCGTTCTGAATGGCCCAGTTCCACCATGTCGAGATTGCAGTCCTTGAGCATCAGCGGTGAGATTTCGCCAGTCCATGCGCCCTGATCGGCCCAATGCATGTTCTGCGCGCCAACCTTGACAGATGTATCGGAGAGGATTTCCTTGGCTTCGCGCACGGCGGTAAAGGGCGGAATGACAAAACGCTGAATGTCTGGTGAGCGACTGCCATCGGCAGCTTTGAGTGCCTGAGCAAAAAGACGCGCTTCTGCAAGCGTCTTGTTCATTTTCCAACTCGTTCCAACCCAGAATTTCGCCATGGGATAACTCTTTCCTAGTCTGCTATCGTCAATTTGATCCCGGCCTGTTCCAGCGGCGCCAGAACATCGCTTCCGGGCGATAAATCGGTGGTGATTGCGTCAAAATCGGCAAGATCGGCCATGACATGCAAAGCCGAGCGCCCAAAGCGCTGATGATTGACCAGCAGGCATGAGCGGACGGAAGAAGCAGTCATGGCGCGCTTGGTGCGCACGACGCTTTCATCCATATGATAGACCAATCTGCCGTTGACTGCGGGGGTCGAAATGAAGGCGATATCGGCGCTCAACCGCGATAGCGCCTCTTCCGTCAGCAAGCCAAAGAACGCATTGAATTTGGATGAATAGACCCCGCCCAGCGCAATGAGATTGATGCCGCTCTCGCCTTTGAGGTTGTCAATAATGACGGCATTGTTGGTGATGACGGTCAATGGACACTTTTCGCGCAGCATCGTGCCAAGAACCGCCGCCGTCGAGCCGTCGTTGATCATGACGGTCATGCCCGGTTCGACTAGTTCAAGGGCCGCGCGCGCCATCCGAAGTTTTGCTTCGCCATCCTGTTTTTCGCGAAAGCGGAAATCGCTTTCAAACTGTGTGCCGGTATCGATGGTCGCGCCGCCTCGCATCTTGCGCAAGACCCCCGCTTGTTCCAGCGCGTCGAGATCGCGGTGAATGGTCATTTTGGAAACCGCAAAGCGCTCGGCCAGATGATCAAGGTCGACAGCATGATTTTCGATCAGCAGATTTATAATCGCTTGTCTTCTGTCTTCGCGTTTCACCATATTTCCGATCCGCGTTATGAATTTCAGTTAAAAAGATAAATCACAAAATCACAAAAAAATCTAATTAAATGTTATTTTGTGATCTTCCTGTAGAAATGTTCACATGAATCAGTTCAGGCTTCGACAAGGGCTTTCGCGGTGCGCTCATCGGTGATGAGACCGTAGAGGCGTCCGCTTTTAAGAACTGCGCGAATAGCTTCCACTTTGGATACCCCACCAGCAAGACCGATGATGCGGCTCATATCGGCATTTTCGACGGAGGCGGCGATGGTGCGCGCGGTAAGGCCGGTTTCCAGCGAGCGACCCTCGGCATCGAAGAAGTGGCCGAGCATCTCACCGACGCCGCCCAGGTCAGCGATTTCCTCGACTTCCGCAAGCTGGATCACGCCGGACGTGACGAGTTGCGCTTGCCCATCGACTGTGCCGATACCGACGATCTTCAATTCCGCGCGGCAGCCCATTTCGAATATGCTGGTGACGCCCTTTTGCGCGAGCAGCACTTCGCGATCTTCCGCTGTATTGGCAAAGAACGGAACTGGCATGACATAGGCAGGCATGCTGGTTTTCTCGGCAATACGGTGCATCACGTCATGGGGATTGGCGGCGAAGTTTCGCGTCAGGCCACCGAGCAACGAGACGAATTGCAGGTCTTGCGTGCTGACGCGGGGCATATGTTTGACCGCCGCTGAAAGCGTACGGCCATGGCCAAGGCCGATCACTTCGTGATCCCCATGCTCGATCTCACGGCGAAGGAATTCGGCCCCTGCATTACCAAGTGCAACCAGCGGCAATCCCTCTTCACCAAGATCAGGCGCCACTTCACAATACTCGAGCTGATAAAGCTCGCCGAGCCGGTTTTCGAGGTCGATACATTCGGTGATGTCGCCGTCGATCGTCACTTTGACCGCGCCATCGGCAACCGCCTTGGCGATGAGGCGATGCGCCTTCACCGAAGGCAACCCTAAACGTTTGGCCACTGCGGATTGGGTCATGCCGGCTACGAAATGCAGCCAGGCAGCACGAAGGGCAAGGGAATCGTCGGGGTCCGCCATGGTTCATGATCTTCCAGTAGCCGTTAAACTTTCAAATCTGCAACGCCGGTGTCGATATGCGGAGCCCAGAAAGCCACACTTTCGGCAATATGGGGAATGACTTCGCGGTCGTTCGGTTCGCGTTCTTTGAACGAAAGCTCAAGGCAGATCTCATTGTCCCGTGCGCCACCTTCGGCGAGGGCCTTCAGAAGCGGTTCCGGCTGGATGCGGCCCTTGGCATTGAACTCCGCCGTGAACGGGCGATGACCGCCCTTGTCCATCAGGCTTTGTTTGATATGGATGATCGGCGATACTTTCGGCACGGTGCGCGCCCAGGCATAAGGATCGAAATCAGCCGGATTGGAAGAGGTCACATCGCCATGGTCGATATCGGCCATCATCCACATGGGAATGGCCATACTGGCGGCGGTGAGGCGATCTTGAAGCTTCATGCATTCGACAATCGTTTCGCCGAATTCGCGCCCGATGCTCATCGGCTCCCAGAAGACATATTCAAGACCTGCGCCTGCGGCGTGTTCCGCTACTTCTGCCCAGCAATCGACCGCGATCTTGATGAGTTCTTCCCGGCGCGCGGGATCGTCAAAATCCTTATAGGTGAAGATCGCAAACTGCGTACCCACCGACTTGCCGCCTAGATCACCGATGATATCGGCAAAAGTCTTGAACCAGTCGACGTAATAGCGGCGCACGTCGCGGTCGGGGTGGCCAAAATGGTTGAGACGGCCATAAGGACCGGTCATGCCAGAGGTCACGCGAACGCCGGTGCGCTGCAGCGCCTTGTCCATATCACGGGTGAGGCGGCGAATGGTCGAAGCCTGCCAGCTCGGATTGATGAATTCATGCGTGAGCTGAAGATCGCGTAAACGCAGGTCGCGCGCCACAGTTTTGATCAAATCGCCCGGCTCTGCAAAGCGGTTGACCAGCGGATTGGTGTTGAGCGAAAGCGTCAGAGCCATGTCGTCCTCAGGCAGAAATCTTGTTGGTTTCGAACCATTGCGCAAAGGCAGTGCGTTCGGCTTCGGTCAGGTGCAGGTAATGTTTGGTACGGCGATAGAGAATGTCTTCCGCCGTTTTCGCCCATTCCTTGGCCACCAGATAGCGCACTTCGGCTTCGTAGAAATTTCCGCCGAAATGACGGCCCAGCTCTTCGAGGTTTTGCGCTGCGCCGATTACATCTTTCGTTCTTGCGCCATAGAGGCGGCCATAATGATGGACGAGCGTGCGCGGCATCCACGGATAGGTGTCGCGCAAGGCGTTGGCGAAGGTTTCGTAATCGGCATTGGGGATTTCCCCGCCTGGAAGCGGTGCGCCATGCGTCCAGTCATCACCCATCTTCGGGAAGATATGCTTCAGGCGATGCATGCCGCGCTCCGCCAATTCGCGGAACGTGGTAATCTTGCCGCCGAAGACATTGAGCAGCGGTGCATCGTTGGTTTCATCGAGGTCGAAAACGTAATCACGGGTCACGGCTGAAGGATTGCCCTTACCGTCATCGAACAGCGGACGCACGCCGGAGAAGGAATGCAGCACGTCTTCGCGGCGCAGCTTTTCCTTGAAATAGCGGTTCACGGCGGTTAGCAGATATTCGATTTCCTTCTCGTCTGCGGCAACGTCTTCCGCACGGCCGTCATAGGCAATGTCGGTGGTGCCGATCAGTGCCTTGTCCCCTTCATAGGGGTTGATGAAGATCACGCGCTTGTCGTGGTTCTGGACGAGATAGGCGTTCGATCCCGACCAGAACTTGGGCACGATGATATGGCTGCCCTTGACGAGACGCACATTGCGCGACGAGTTCGATCCGGCCACATTGGTGATGACATCCGTGACCCATGGTCCGGCGCAATTAACGATGCAGCGTGCGCGGAACGTGCTGGTTTCGCCCGTATCGCGGTTCTTGGTTTCCACGATCCAGCTGCCTTTTTCGCCCATTTTTTCACGACGCGCGGAGACGACGGGCGTGCGGGTCAGGATCGTCGCGCCCTTTTCGGCCGCGCCGACCGCATTGAGGGCCACGAGGCGGGCGTCGTCCACCCAGCAGTCAGAATATTCGAAGCCTCGTGTGTACTGGTCGAGGATCGGGGTGCCTTCCGGGTCGCGCTTGAGATCAAGCGTTCGGGTTCCGGGCAACTTCTTGCGACCGCCAAGATGGTCGTAGAGAAACAGACCAAGCCGCACCAGCCAGGCCGGGCGATCCTGCGGGCTGTGCGGCAGAACGAAACGCATCGGCCAGATGATGTGCGGGGCGGCGTTCAGAAGCACCTCGCGCTCGATCAGCGCCTCGCGCACCAGGCGAAATTCGTAATATTCGAGATAGCGCAGACCGCCATGCACCAGCTTGCCGGAACGAGACGAAGTGCCTTGCGCCAGATCGTCCTTTTCGGCCATCACGACCTTGAGACCGCGTCCAGCTGCATCGCGGGCCACGCCTGCGCCGTTAATGCCGCCGCCAATTACAAACAGATCGCAGGTTTCCGGTTCAGCCATTTCATGCTCCTTCGGATGCAATCGCATCCCATAGTCTATATGCGGGCTAACTTGTCCCAGATCGGCGTCAGCGCCAGCCGGGCTTCGCGATAGGCAACGAAGAGTTCTTCATAGTGCTTTGCGCGCGCTTCATCCGGCGCTTCGCCGGTGCCGAGCAATGGCTTGACCCATTCGGCGATGCAGTCATCCATGCCCGGATAAGTACCGATGGCGACAGCGGCCATCATGGCAGCACCTGCCGCCCCAGCCTCTTCGCGGGCCGAAACACGCACCGGCGCATTGACGGCGGCTGCAAGCGTGCTGCGCAGGGCCTTCGAGCGCGCCGCACCACCGGTAATGCGCAATTCAGCAGGCATTTCACCCATGGCCGCATAACAATCGCGCGTCGCCATACCGAGGCCTTCGACGACCGAACGCACCAGTTCCGGGAACCGATCGCGGCTGGAAAGTCCGGCGAAGCCTGCGCGTGCGTAGGCATTGACGAAGGGGCCGCGCTCGCCTGCTTCCGAAATATAAGGATGATAGAGGATCGTGCCGGGGCGGCTGGCATTGAACCAGTCATCGAGGCGGGGTATGAGATCGCTCAGGGAGACGGGTTTCTCCGGCGTCGATATAAGATCGGCAGCGACCTGCAATATCCAGTCGATATTGATCGTCGCGCCCATATTGGTCTGGACCTGCGTAACGATGCCGGGAATGGGCAGCGCGATGACGTAGCCCGTGCCATCCTTATTCAGGTGAATATCCGCCACGGGCTTGGCGCGCATATGCACGCCCGTCGAGCCGATGGTCGAACATCCGGCACCTGCCGTGCCGCCACGCACGCCGGCGCCGAGTGCCGTCATGGCCATGTCCACATAGCCGAGGCTCACCGGCGTTCCGGCCTTGAGGCCGGTTGCAGCCGCCGCTTCGGGCGATAGAGGATGCTGGACTTCTGTGCCGTCGATGATTTCGGGCAAGAGTCTGCGGCGCGTTTGCAGGCCGAGCGCTTCGATGACCACATCGTCATACTGGCGATTGCGGAAATTGCCGAAGGTAAAACTTGCTTCCGAAGGGTCTGTGGCGCGGACGCCAGTGAGATTGAGGTACAGCCAATCCTTACAATGAAGCGCGACTTCGGCATTGTCGAGAAGTTCCGGCGCAAATCTGTCCATATGCGCCATCTGCGAACCCTGCTGGCAGGTATTGAGTCCGGTGCCGGTCGCCTCAAAACGTGCGCGATTCATCGGTTCGGCAGCAAGCCGTGTGACGGTTTCCGCCGCTCGGGCGTCAAGCCATATCCATGCATCACCGACGGGCTTGTTATCCTTGCCCACCAGCCAGGTACCGTCGCCCTGGCCGGTAACCGCTACGGCTGCCGTGCGCTCGGCAAGTCCCGGCATTTTATCGCCAAGATCGCGCAGTGCGTTCGCACAATCTTCCCAGGTCTGGGAAAGCGATTGGGTGACAGCGCCATGTTCGCCGGTTTCATATTTATTGCGGACGGCTGCCGATTCCAGTTGCCGACCTTCAAGGTTGAATGCAACTGCCTTGACGACAGACGTGCCGGCGTCGATCCCGATGATTATATCACCTTTACCATGCATGACGGAGATACGCTTTCCCACAGTGCTCATTCACGGACAACTGGATTTCCGCGACGAAATATGCCGCTCGCGACGCCTATTTTAACGAAAACGGGCTATGCATATGATTGAGATAACATAAGCTTTCGAATGTGTCTGTAAAATTTTTGACTTACAGTATTTTTTTTCACAATGGGGTGGCGCAGATAAATTCGCCATCAGTAATTTGACCCGGCGCTATCTATTTTGGACTGCTCGAGCAAAACTCTAAAACCATAATGTGGTATAATATACTGTTATTAAATAATAAAGTATACTGTTTGGGTGAGGTGCTCTGTCTTTGCCTGCTCATAGGCAGGTTTGCCCTGGCCCGCTTTTGCGTAGAGGATTTCGCTACTTCAATGTGGATTTCCAGATGGAGGTTAATGAAAATCGCCCTGTTATGAAAACATATGATTGACAGATATTAGTGTTTATAACATCATTATTGAAGTTGATAACACGCCGCTATCATAGCATATGGCGCGGCAGCAGAAATTGCTCAAGGCGTTTGATTATGAGTATACAAGCTGATCAAGTTTCGCAGAAGCCCGCCAGAAACAATCGCTCTGTTTTATGGAGTGTGATTGCTGCGGTAGTGGTTATTGGTGCGATCGGATTTGATACAACAGTGGTGAGGATCGGTTCCGAGGCCGATGTGCGTCAGCAGGTTTTCTCGCCTGAAGCCTATGGTGCTGAAGAGTTTCCGAAAGTCAAAGCGGATGTCGAAAGGCGCGCCGTCGATGCGGTCGAGGTGGGAACTGCGGTTGCGGCCGACAAGGGCGCCGCTGGAAAGAAATATGGCGTAGGTGACGTCAATCCGGTCATTCCAGTCAAGTTTACCGGTGTCGTTGAAGAGCGCAAGTCCAATTACAATATCGTCAAGGTCGACGGTTTCCCCGAGGGTATGACGATCCGCGTCCAAACCGGCCCGGCTGTCAACGGCACGGATCTGCGTGATGCCACAGGCACCATCGAATTTGGCCAGTTCAAGAACCAGATCGAATATCAGAACGCCGGTTCCGCGCTCAATAATGAGATGAAAAAGCAGATACTGGAAGGTGTTCCCGTTGATAATCTCGTCGGACAGACGGTTTCGGTTGTCGGTGTTTTCAAGCTCGTCAATCCGAAAAACTGGCTCGTTACGCCAGTGGGATTTGAAGTCAAATGAATCCGGAAAATAAAATCGAAGGCAGGCACGGCGAGGTCGTTCTGGCCGCGCAGAATATCGCCAAGTCCTATGGCCGGGTTCATGCGCTCAAGGGCGTGAATTTCGAGATCAGGCGCGGGCAGGTCACGACGCTGTTCGGCGAAAACG
Organism: Falsochrobactrum tianjinense; assembly: GCF_019100495.1. Taxonomy (GTDB): domain Bacteria; phylum Pseudomonadota; class Alphaproteobacteria; order Rhizobiales; family Rhizobiaceae; genus Brucella; species Brucella tianjinense. The sequence goes on from NZ_JAHRVA010000002.1 coordinate 85,659, forward strand.
GCGCTGGCAAATCGACGCTGATGAAGGTGCTGTCGGGCGTGATCCAGCCGACCTCCGGCACGATTCTTCTCGATGGCGAGCCGGTGGTTTTCAGTTCGTCGTCCGATGCGCGCGATCGCGGAATTTCGATCATCCACCAGGAATTGAGCCTCGCGCCAAACCTGAATGTACGCGATAATGTCTTCATGGGGCGTGAAATCCGCACGCCGACAGGTGTAAATTTTGCTGAAGAAGAACGCCTGACTCGTGCGCTTCTCGAAGAGCTGGAAGAGGACATAGATCCGCTGACCCTGGTCGAGGATTTGCGGCTGGGCCAGCAGCAGATCGTTGAAATCGCTCGCGCACTTTCGGTCAATTCGCGCATTCTTATTATGGACGAGCCGACTTCCGCACTCAGCGCAACGGAAGTGGAAGTGCTGTTCAAGGTTATTCGCGACCTGACATCGCGCGGCGTTGCCATTGTCTATATTTCGCATCATCTTGAAGAAGCCTTGCAGATCACTGATCATGCGGTGGTGCTGCGAGACGGTGCCATGACAGCTTATTCTCCGCGCGCTGATATCGATTTGGAATGGATCGTACGCAATATGGTTGGCGAGAATTTCGATCTTGGCTCGCCGCCGACCGGCTATGAATGGGGCGACGTTGCGCTTTCCGTGACAGATCTCACGGTTCCCGATCCGTCGGGTGCCGGTTTCGCGGTTGTTGACCGCATGTCGCTCGATGTACGCGCAGGCGAAGTCGTCTGCATCTATGGTCTGATGGGAGCTGGGCGCACGGAATTGCTTGAAGCGGTCGCAGGCCGGCTCAAGACGACTGAGGGCCAGATATTGCTCAATGGACAGGATGTGTCTGGTTTGACCATTGCGCAGCGTATCGACAGAGGATTGGTTTTGGTTCCTGAAGACCGCCAACGCGATGGCCTCGTTCAGACCATGACGGTGGGCGGAAACCTTTCCCTTGCCAGTATCAGCGCTATCATCAGGGGATTTTTCACCTCGAAGAAGAGAGAAAAAGACCTGATCGGGCAGGCCATCCAGAAGGTTCACATCAAGACGGATGGCGGCGAGGCGACAATTGGCTCGCTTTCGGGCGGTAATCAGCAAAAGGTCGTCATTGGCAAGATGCTGGCGACAGAGCCGGAAGTGGTCCTGTTGGATGAACCGAGCCGCGGCATCGACATTGGCGCAAAGGCGGAAGTTTTCAAGCTGCTGGCCGAGAAGGCCCGGCAGGGGCTGGCGGTTGTCTACACCACCTCGGAAGTCGGCGAATGCCTGAGCATCGCCCATCGTATCATCGTTATGCACCGCGGACGCGTTTCGGCCGAATTCGGCTCGGACGTTTCCAAGGAGAAGATCATGGCCGCCTCGGGCGAGGCCATGGTCAGTCACTGATATAGTTATGGAGCACTGATAGAATGTCAGTCACAAGCACCAAAGAGAAGGCTGCGGCCCCCGAGGGAGCGAAGCGTAAAACCAGCATCGTGCAATTGCTGCTCGAAGGCCGTGCGTTCTTTGCGCTTATTGCAATCATCGCCGTCTTCTCGTTCCTTTCACCTTATTACTTCACTGTCGGCAATTTCCTCATCATGTCGTCGCATGTGGCCATTTTCGGCCTGCTGGCGATCGGTATGCTGCTGGTGATCCTCAATGGGGGCATCGACCTTTCCGTGGGTTCGACGCTGGGGCTTGCGGGCGTGTTTGCAGGCTTTCTGATGCAGGGCGTGACGCTCTCGCAATTTGACATCATTCTTTATTTCCCGGTCTGGGCGGTCGTGCTCATCACCTGCGCGCTGGGCGCTTTCGTGGGCGCGGTGAATGGCGTGCTGATTGCCTATCTGCGCGTTCCCGCCTTTGTGGCGACGCTTGGCGTGCTTTACTGCGCGCGCGGTGTTGCGCTGCTGATGACCAACGGTCTAACCTACAATAACCTTGGCGGTCGTCCCGAACTTGGCAATACCGGCTTCGACTGGCTCGGCTTCAACCGGCTTTTTGGCGTGCCGATCGGTGTGCTGGTTCTTGCCGTTCTCGCAATCATCTTCGCAATTGTTTTGAACCGGACCGCATTTGGCCGCTGGCTCTATGCATCGGGCGGCAATGAACGGGCGGCGGAACTTTCGGGCGTTCCGGTCAAGCGCGTCAAGGTTTCCGTCTATGTCATTTCTGGCGTCTGTGCGGCAATTGCCGGGCTGGTCCTGTCGTCACAGCTGACCTCGGCTGGCCCCACGGCGGGCAATACCTATGAACTCACCGCAATCGCCGCGGTCGTTATCGGCGGCGCTGCCCTGACGGGCGGGCGCGGCACAATTCTGGGTACGCTGCTTGGCGCTTTCGTGATCGGCTTTCTTTCTGACGGCCTCGTCATCATCGGCGTATCGTCTTACTGGCAGACCGTCTTTACCGGCGCGGTGATCGTGCTCGCGGTTCTGCTCAACAGCATTCAATATGCCCGGCGCTAGTATCGCGCGGCCTCGCCCAGTGTTCTGGACGGGGCCGTTTCGGGCGTAGCGAAAACTTTCCAAGATGGCGATGGACTCGCCCCCTGGAAATAATACCGCCGGGAAACCGGCATAATGGCAACGCTAATTGTTACGGGAGAGAGACATGTTTAAAAAAGGAATGCGGGTTCTGTTTGCTGCCGCAGCAGCACTGCCGCTCATCGCCAGCTCGGCCTGGGCCGAAGGTCTGATGACGATCATCGTCAATGATCCTTCCAATCCTTACTGGTATACGGAAGGTGAAATCGCCAAGAAGACCGCCGAAAGCCTCGGCTATTCGGCAGTTGTTGGGGGTCATAAGGGCGACACCAACACCGAAAGCAACCTGATCGACACCGCCATCACCAACAAATCGGTGGCCATCATTCTCGATCCGGCCAATGCTGATGGTTCGGTTGGTGCGGTCAAGCGTGCAATCGCCGCCAATATCCCGGTTTTCCTCGTGAATGCCGAGATCAATCAGGAAGGTCTGGCCAAGGCGCAGCTCGTTTCCAATAACGCGCAGGGCGCAGCCCTTGGTGCTACGCAATGGGTGGAAAGCGTTGGTGAAGAAGGCAAATATGTCGAACTCTTCGGATCGCCTTCCGACAATAATGCCGCTACGCGCTCGAACGGCTATGAAACCGTTCTTTCGCAATATCCTGATCTGGTGAAGGCTGGTCAGGACGTCGCCAACTGGGACCGTACCCAGGGTCACGACAAGATGCAGGCTCTGCTTCAGGCCAATCCCGACATTATCGGCGTGATCTCCGGCAATGACGAAATGGCATTGGGCGCAATTGCTGCCCTCAAGAAGGCCGGCAAACTCGATCAGGTCAAGGTTGGCGGTTTCGACGGTTCGCCAGATGCTGTTGCTGCCATCAAGGCCGGTGAACTTCAGTACACCGTGCTTCAGCCGGTTGCGGTTTTCTCGGAAGCTGCTGTCAAGCAAGCAGATAACTTCATCAAGACTGGTGAAACCGGTGTGGATCAGGAAAAGCAGCTTTTCGACTGCATCCTGATCACCAAGGACAATGTCGATAAATACACTTCGCCATTCGTTCTTGAGCAGTAAGACCTCGCACGAACGGGACGCAGGTTTCTATCCGCGTCCCATCGGTGCATGAAGCGGTAAGAATGGCAGTGAGCAGCAAAGCAGCTATTGAAAACCTTATGGCGGAGCAGGTTCCGAACGACAGTCGACATGCGCGTCAACTGGTTCGCCGCCAGAAAATCGCCGAGACCGTGATGTCCGAAGGCTCAATGCGCATTGAGGACATTACCGAACGCTTCGGCATCAGCCTCATGACCGCACATCGGGACGTCGATGAGCTGGTCAGCCGTGGTCTTTGCCGCAAGACGCGCGGCATCGTTTCCGCTGCGCCGACAAGCCTTATCGAGGCGAGCGACATTTATCGTATCACGCGTCAGGCAGACGAGAAAAAGCTGATTGCGGCGGCGGCGATGCAGTTCGTCGAGCCGGGACAGGCGATTTTTTTCGACGATTCTACGACCGTTCTTCAGATGGTCCCGCATCTTCCGGCCAAGGCGCCGTTGACTGTCATCACCAATTCGCTCACCCTGATGAATGAAACCCGCGACATGACCGATATCACGCTGTTGGGTCTGGGCGGGCAGCTTTATAATTGGTGCAATGCTTTCGTGGGTGGAATGACGACCAACGAGATTCGTCGTTTGCGTGCCGATGTGGCTTTCATTTCGATTGCAGCGATTACCGACGATCTTCTTTTCCATCAATCTCCAGAAATGGTCGAGACCAAGCGCGCTATGCTTGAAAGTGCCGCCAAGCGTGTGCTGCTGGCCGATCACACCAAGTTCGAGCGCCGGGCACTGCATGGATTCGGAGCATTGAGCGATTTCGACGTGGTTATCGTCGACGAACGAACGTCTTTCGCGCATCTCGACCGCATGCAGGCGCAAGGTATTAATGTCGTCGTCGCGCGTCCGGCCGCGACCGACACGTAAACAAGAGCGGAGGCTATGCGGCCTTTGCCTGCATTTCAGGAATGATGATTCATGCCTTGCCTACTGGGAATCGATAGCGGACTGACCGTAACCAAAGCCGTATTGTTCGATATTGACGGCACGCCGCTTTCTATTGCGCGCCGCCGCGTGACCCAGTCTTTTCCGCAACCGCGCCACGTCGAGCGTGATATGGACGAATTCTGGAACGCAACCGCGGATGCGATCGCCGAGGCAATCGCGAAAAGCGGACGTCCAGCATCCGATATTTTGGCAATTGCCACAACGGCGCACGGTGATGGCATTTATATGCTCGACAAGGATCGTCGTCCGCTTGGGCCGGGCATATTGTCGCTCGACAGCCGAGCGCTGGATGTCGCCGGACGCTGGCTTGGCGGGCCGGTGGCGAAAAAATCCATCTCCATTACCGGGCAGGCTCCGCACGCCTCGGCCCCGTCGGCCATCCTTGCATGGATAAAAGAAAACGAGCCGGAGCGCTATGCGCAGATCGGGCATGTTCTGGCTGCAAAGGACTGGCTGCGCTTTTGCCTGACTGGCGAGGTGGGAACCGACCGCACCGAAGCCTCGACGTCCTTTACCGACGTCAATACACAGGGTTATTCCAAAGATGCGCTCGCCCTGTTCGGTCTGGAGGAGCTTTGGGGGGCACTGCCGCCCATGGCGCGCTCCGACGAAATCGTCGGTGATGTTTCGGAAGCCTGTGCGGAACGCACCGGCCTTGTCGCGGGTACGCCTGTTGTCGCCGGTCTGCATGATGTGACGGCCTCTGCCCTGGGTGTCGGCGGTCTTGGGATCGGTACCGTCGCAGTGGTTGCAGGCACCTATTCGATCAATGAAACGCTTTCCTCCGAGCCGCGCGTCGATGAAAGCTGGTTCTGCCGCAATGGCATTGCGCCCGGCGAATGGAACAATATGTCCATTTCGCCTGCCTCAACCGCGAATTACGACTGGTTCCTCGATAAGCTTTGTGCAGCGGAGCGTCGCGAGGCCGAGCAGTCGGGTCGGTCTATCCACGATATGCTGCGCACGGAAATCGACGCGGCGCTGGCGAAGCCCTCGACGGCTATGTTCCATCCCTATCTTTTCGGTTCGCCTTACGGCGCTATGGCGAGCGGTTCGTTTTTCGGCCTGCGAGGCTGGCAGGAGCGTGGCGACATGCTGCGCGCCGTCTGGGAGGGCATCGCCTTTAATCATCGCATTCACGTCGATCATCTTAAAGGCGGGTTCGCCATTTCCAGCGCGCGCTTGACAGGGGGGGTATCGCGCAGCCCGGCCTTTGCGCAGATGTTCGCCAATGTGCTTGGCATGCCTGTCACGGTGACGGATACGGATGAAGCCGCTGCCTGGGGGGCTGCCCTTTGTGCAGGCAAGGGCGCAGGGGTTTTCGGCGATGTTTATAGCGATCCGCGCGATCTTGATGCCATCGCAATAACCTATAGTCCCGATATGGAGCGCAGTTCGCAATATGAAAAGCGCTATGCGCTGTTCTGTGAGATGGCGTCGGCGCTTGGCCCTCTTTGGCCGAAGATCGAAGCTCTGAGCGACTGAAATGACGCGCAATAAAGATGTAAAGACAGTGAAATGAACGAGCCCGAGAACACTCAATATAACCGGATCAAGCAACTGGAAGCGGAGGGTGTCGACGTCCTCATTCTAGGCGCAGGCGTCAATGGCGCAGGGTTGTTTCGCGATCTGAGCGAGCAGGGCGTCAATTGCCTTATCGTCGACAAGGCGGATTTCGGTTCCGGCACTAGCGCTGCGCCGTCGCGCCTGATCCATGGCGGGCTGAAATACCTGGAGACAGGCGAATTCGGGCTGATCGCGCAATCGACGCTGGAGCGCAATCTTCTGTTGAAAAATGCGCCTCATAACGTCCAGCCCCTGCCGACATTCATTCCGGTTTTTTCGTGGACGCGCGGCGTCTGGGCCTCCTTACGCACGCTGATGGGCTCCACTACCGCGCCGCGCAGCCGGGGTGCCGTGCTCATCAAGATCGGCCTTGCGCTCTATGATTATTTTGGCGCGCGTGAGCGTGTCATGCCGCGCCATCGGTTTTTGTTCAAAAATACCGCGACGAAGGAAATGCCTTATATTACCCCGGCGATCGTCGCAGGCGGTATCTATCATGATGCCAAGGTCAGCCAGCCGGAGCGTCTCGTCTATGAACTGGTGAGCGACGGCCTCGCCGCAAACCCCAAGAGCGCTGCCAGCAATTTCATGGCACTGGTTTCCGCCAAAGACGGTGCTGTGAGCTTCGAAGGGCCGGACGGGGCGGCATTTACGGTGACACCAAAACTGGTCGTCAATGCCGCCGGACCGTGGATCGATCATGTGAATGAAGCGCTTGGCAAGCCGACGAAGATGATCGGCGGCACCAAAGGATCGCATATTCTCATCGATCATCCGGAACTGGTGAAGAGCCTCAATGGCCGTATGATCTATTTCGAAGCGGATGATGGGCGTATCTGTCTTGTTTATGACTATCACGGTCTGGCGCTTGTCGGTTCGACCGATATTCCATCAGACGACCCCGATAATGTGCGTGCCGAAGAACCCGAGATCGATTATTTTATCGACAGCTTGCGCTCGTTATTGCCGAAGCTGCAATTCGACCGCAAGCAAATCGTCTATGCCTATAGTGGCATTCGTCCGCTGCCTGCGTCGAATGCTTCCGAACCGGGTCTTATCAGCCGCGATCACTCTGCGCCCATCATCGAGCCGGATCGTGAGCGGCCTTTTGCCATCATCTCGCTTGTCGGCGGCAAGTGGACGACCTTTCGCGGCTTTGCCGAGGAAGTGGCGGATACGGTGCTTTCGCGTCTGGGGCGTGATCGCCTTAAATCTACCCGCAACCTCTCCATCGGCGGAGGCAAGGATTATCCGGCGGGTGTTCAGGCGCACGCCGCATGGGTGGGAAAATACGCCATGGAGAGTGGACTGTCTTCTGCGCGTGTAGAAACATTATTGGCGCGCTACGGCACCACTGCTTCCGCCATTATCGAACAGGAGACACGAGTCGGCACTGTTTTTCTGCCGGAAACAGATACGATCAGTGCAGCGGAAATCGCCTGGATCGCGCGCAACGAACTGGTAGTGCATCTGGCTGATATCGTGCTGCGGCGTACGACGCTTGCAATCGACGGTGCGCTTTCGACCAGCAATTTGCAGGCAATAGCAGATATTGCGGCGCGGGAACTGGGATGGAGCGACGCGCGCAAGATGCAGGAGATCGAAACGGTCACTACCGAGCTTGCGCGCCGCCATGGCGTTATCCTGATCAGCCAGCCCGCCAAACGGCGCTGACCGAAAATCCTGCTTATCCGGCCCGACGTTCCGCTGGATGAGCATTGGTTTTCAACTGCGGGAAGAGGCATTCCACGAAGCGGGCCGCTGTGGGCTGCGGTTCGTGATTGGCAAGCCCCGGTCGCTCGTTTGCTTCGATGAAGATGTAATTCGGATCTTCGGGTGATTTGATCATCAGATCGATACCAACCACTGGAATATTGATCGCTCGCGCCGCCTTGCACGCCGCATCGACCAGTTTCTTGTTCACGACAGCCGTTACATCGTGAATGGTACCGCCTTTGTGCAGATTGGCGGCTTTGCGCACCGTAATCTCGCGGCGATCTTCAAGTATGTGATCGAGCGTAAGGTCCTGTTGCGCCAGACAGCGTTTCGTTTCAGCATCTATGGGAATACGGCTTTCGCCGCCTGTTGCGGCGGCGCGGCGGCGTGATTGAGTTTCTATGAGCTTACGGATCGTTGCTTTTCCGTCGCCGATCACGCGCGGCGGGCGGCGAACTGCTGCGGCCACCAGCTTATAATCAATGACGATGAGACGTAAATCCTCGCCCTCGAAGCAGGATTCAAGCAAGACTTGATCGCAGACTTCGCGGGCCTGCTTGATTGCCGCGCGCAGGTCTTTCATTGTTGAAATGCCGACTGAAATGCCGCGCCCCTGTTCGCCGCGTGCTGGTTTTACCACCAGACTGCCGTGCTTTTCGAGGAAAGATTCGAGCGTCTCGTCGCTGCCACTGGCTGGAATTTGCTCCGGCACGGCAAGCCCTGCCTTGGCAACGGTTCGAGTTGTCACGGCCTTGTCGTCACAGAGCGACATGGCGACGCCGGATGTCATTTCCGAGAGGCTTTCGCGGCAATGTATCGAACGGCCGCCGTGCGACAGGCGGAAGAACCCGCCCTCGGCGTCCGTTATATCGACATGAATGCCGCGACGCAGTGCTTCATCGACGATGATGCGCGCGTAGGGATTGAGCGCATCGATGGAATTGAGCGGCAATGCGAAGAATTTCTCATTGATCGCGTTCTTGCGCTTGATGGCAAAGAAGGGAACACGGCGAAATTTCAGCTTGTCGTAAAGCCGGATCGCGTTGTCATTGTCATAAAGGACCGACAAGTCTACATGGTTCAGTCCGCGTGCCTGAAAATGCTCGGCAAGCTTGCGCACGAGCTTTTCGCCAATGCCGGGCTGGCGCGCCTGCGGATGAACCGCAAGGCACCACAGTGACGCGCCCTTGTCGGGATCATCGAAAAGTCGCTCATGATTGATGCCCGTGACCGTACCTACAATCTCGCCCGTCGTATCGTCCTGCGCTACAAAATAGGTGACGGCGCGATTGTCGCGTTCGGCGGAAAAGAAATCAGGACGCAGCTGGACCATTCCACAAGCCGCATAGACCGCGTTAATACCGTCTGCATCAAGCTCGGAGACCGCACGCCGAATGGTGATGCCGCGCGTGCGTCTGCCGCCTGCGCGATAAGTGGCCAGTTCCAGCCGGTATGTGTGCGACGGATCAAGAAAGATTTCCTGCGGCGCCAGCGAGAGCAGGATATGCGGGTCACTGACATAAAACAGGATATCGCGGCTATCGGGTGCTTCCGCGCGCAAAGCTTCAACGATTGCCTCGTTGCTGTCGAATGTCTGCGCGAAGAGCAGTCGTCCCCAGCCGCAGTCGAAGATCACATTGCGGTTCTTGTCCGAACTATTTTCCTCGTTCTGGCCATGCAGATGCTCCTGATAGGAGCCGGCCTCGCCGGGAGAACGCAACCGCGTCAGCCGATGAGAGAAGGCTTTCGTTCCCCTTGTCTTCTGCCTCGTCATGTCCGTCTTGTCTGCTTTCTTCATGTCAGGCCTCCTGTGTCTGGAGCCACATTTCCAGCAGCCCCGCTTGCCAGAGTTCTGAGCCGCGCAACGGTGTGATATGATCGGAGGGATTGGCAAACAGGCGGTCGAGATAGTCCTTCTGGAACAGCCCGCGTTCACGCGCTTTTTGCGATGTCAGCGCGTCACGCAGCATATCGAGATAGGGGCCGGCTATATATTTTAGCTGCGGTACAGGGAAATAGCCCTTCTTGCGGTCAATCACTGCGGCGGGCACGATCTTGCGCGCCACATCCTTGAGGATACCCTTGCCGCCATCGCGCAATTTCTCTTCCGGCGGAATGCGCGCGGCAAGCTCCACCAGCTCGTGGTCTAGAAAAGGAACGCGGGCTTCCAGTCCCCAGGCCATCGTCATATTATCGACGCGTTTGACCGGATCATCAACCAGCATGACATTGCTGTCGAGGCGCAGGGCGCGGTCCACCGGCGTATCTGCTCCGTCGCGCAATAATTGCTCGTTCAGAAATTCGCGGCTATAATCGCGATCAGACAGCCATTCGGGTGCAAGCTGCGTTGCGAGCACGTCATGCGAGCGATCGCAAAAGGCTTTGGCATAGTCGCTCACCACATCATTGGAATCAACGAGCGGCGGATACCAGTGATAGCCGCCGAAAACTTCATCGGCGCCCTGGCCCGATTGCACGACCTTGATATGTTTGGAAACTTCTTTGGAAAGCAGATAGAAGCCTACATTATCGTAGGAAACCATGGGTTCGGACATTGCTGCGATGGTTCCGGGCAGCGCATCCATCAGATCGGCTGAAGGTACGAAAATCTTGTGATGATCAGTGCCGAAATGTTCGGCAATCAGATCAGAATAGACGAACTCGTCGCCTTTTTCGCCATTGGCTTCCTCAAACCCGACCGAAAAACTCATCAAGCCTGTCTGCCCGGCTTCTGCGAGCAAGCCGACGATCATGCTGGAATCCACCCCGCCCGAAAGCAGGACGCCAACCGGCACATCGGAAATCATGCGGCGTTTGACGGCGATGCGCACCGCATCCAGCAATTGCTCCTGCCATTCTTCGCGGCTTAAAGCGCTGTCGCCCGGCCTGCGGCCATAGGGCGGCTGCCAATAGAGGCGGTCAGTGAAACTGCCATTGGCTTCATAAATGCGAATGGTTGCGGGACTGAGCTTGCGAACCCCATTATAGATGGTGCGCGGTGGTGGCACGACCGCGTGAAAGCTCATATAATGATGCAAGGCGGCGCGGTCGATGGATGTATCGACGCCGCCGGCCTTCACCAGCGCGGGAAGTGACGATGCGAACCGCAACGCGCCTGCGACCTGCGCCAGATAAAGCGGCTTGATGCCGAAGCGGTCACGCGCCATGACAAGCCTGCCGCTATCGCGTTCATGGATGGCGAAAGCGAACATGCCGTGAAAACGCGAAACACATTCTTCGCCCCAGGCATGCCACGCCTTCAGGATCACTTCCGTGTCGCCATCGGAAAAGAAGCGATAGCCCTTCTGCTCCAGTTCGGCGCGCAATTCGCGGAAATTATAGATGCAGCCATTGAAAACGATGCTCAGACCAAGATCGGCGTCGATCATCGGTTGCTGCGATTTTTCGGAAAGATCGAGGATTCTCAATCGCCTGTGACCAAACCCGACATTGCCCCGTACTACGATACCGGACGCATCCGGTCCGCGGGGGGCAAGTATGTCTGCCATTTTCGAGATTGCTGAAATCGAGGGCGTAACGCCGTCGAACCTCACTTCTCCGCAAATTCCACACATAAAAAGGGTTGAAACCTCCATTGTTGTCATAAATTAAAAGGCCGTCGCTTGGATCGTGGCGGCGGCCTCATGCGCATTTCCCTACTCGGCGATTCCCGCTTTTGCCGGATATGCCCTATGGCAAATGCATCAGCAGCGAGATGGTTCCACAATTTATGTAGGAAAAGTATTCTTCTTGTCGCCGTCGTCCGGGGTATCGTCGGGCTTGAGATCCTGTTCCGCTTCGGATGCGGTCTGATGGGTGAAGCCTTTGACGCCTTTGGCAAGTTCTTCCGCGTCACGTTCAATCTGCACCTCGCTCAGCGCATAATGCACCGCCAGCCGAGCGATGGAGGTGAGGGCGCTCAAGTGAATGCGCTCATAACCATGGGAGGCGTCGACGCCAAATGTCAGCAGGGCAGTGCGCACGTCATGCCCCGCTTCCACGGCGGAAGCCGCATCGGAGCGGTAATAGCGGAACACATCCTTCTGCACCGTGATTCCGTGCTCGTGACAAAGTTCAAACAGCTTCTTGCTCAGGTGATAATCGAAGGGACCGGTCTGGTCCGCCATGGCAAGAGTGACACCGAATTCGGAAGAATTCTGCCCCGGCGCGGTAGTGCCATTATCAATCGCTACCAATGACGCAATATCCGGCACGACAACGGCGGATGCGCCTACGCCGGTTTCTTCACCGATGGTAAAAAGCCAGTAAGTATCGACCGGCGTTTTCACCTTGGCCCGTTGCATCGCTTCCAGTGCCGCCAGCATGATCGCGACGCCTGCCTTATCGTCGAGATGGCGGGAGACAATGAACCCGTTGTCTATGAATTCCGGGGCGGGGTCGATGGCGACAATATCGCCGACATCGATACCCAGTTCGACCAGGTCGTCCCGGTTGCGTGCCAGCGCATCGACGCGAAGCTCGATATGGGGCCAACCCACCGGCTGCGTGTCGACTTCCTCATTGAAAGTATGGCCTGAAGCCTTCAGCGGCAGAATCGAGCCGCGATAGATGCCCTTGGACGAAAAGATCGAAACGCGGGCGCCTTCGGCAAAGCGCGCTGACCAGTTGCCGATGGAAACGAGTTCCAGCCTGCCATTGGGCTTGAGATATTTGACCTGTGCGCCCAGCGTGTCGAGATGGGAGACAATGGCACGGGCGGGGCGTCTGTTCTCGCCATGCCGCCGTGCCCTTATCGCACCGCGCCGGGTGAGGACGACATCGAGGCCGAGCCGCTCCAGTTCACGCGCAACATAATGCACGGCCTCATCTGTAAAGCCGGTCGGACTTGGAATCGCCAGCAGAGCGGCCAGCTTTTCGGTGAGATAGTCCTGATCGATTGCTATATCAGCCATACCGGCAATAGATCGCAAATCAGAACTTCTGCGTCAACCTCGCGCCCGTCGTTTTTCCTGTCGCCCCTTAATAGGCGTATTCGAGAAAGACGGGCTCGATGGAACCGGCCCAGACGCTGTTATAGGCGTTGAGCATACGCTCGGCATCCGTCACGCCAGCGGCGACGATTTCCTCAAGCGGAGCGAGGAAGTGAGTTTCGTCAAAGCCGTCGCTGTTGAGCTTGTTGCGGTTGAGAAGACCAAGACGCGAAATCCGCAAGGTTTCGCGCGCGATCTGCGCCACTGGCTTGCCGCGGAAATCCGCATTGAGCGCCTTGGAAGGCACCTCATTGCGCAGGGCCAGAACCTCTTCATAGCTCCAGTCACGAGTCAGCGCTTCTGCTGCATCGAGCGCCTCTGCATCATAGAGCAGCCCGACCCAATAGGCGGGCAGGGCGCAAATACGCCGCCATGGACCGCCATCGGCGCCGCGCATTTCAAGGAAACGCTTCAGCCGCACTTCCGGAAACAGCGTTGAAAGATGATTGGTCCAGTCGCCCATATTCGGCACCGGATCGCTCACTTCGCCTTTCAGCGCGCCATTCATGAACTGGCGGAAGGTGACATGGGTGCAATTGTGGTAGCGGCCATCGCGAAGGATGAAATACATCGGCACATCGAGCGCCCATTCGACATAATCCATAAAGCCGTAATTTTCGGAGAAGACAAAAGGCAGGATGCCGGCGCGCTGATTGTCAGTGTCGCGCCAGATATTGGAGCGCCATGACAGCAGTCCGTTCGGTTTGCCTTCGGTAAAGGGAGAGCTGGCGAAAAGCGCGGTCGCAACCGATTGCAGCTTCATCGAGACCTGCATCTTGCGACGCATGTCGGTTTCCGAAGAGAAGTCGAGGTTCACCTGAACAGTCGATGTGCGATACATCATGTCCAGACCTTCATGCCCGACTTTGGGCATATAATCGGTCATGATGTTATAGCGCGATTTCGGCATGACAGGCGTTTCGGCAAGCGTCCATTTCGGACTGCCGCCGAGGCCAAGGAAACGGATGCCGAGCGGTTCGGCAATCTCATGCACTTGCGACAGATGGGCGTTCACTTCGCGGCAGGTCTGGTGAATGGTGGAAAGCGGCGCGCCGGAAAGCTCGAACTGGCCGCCGGGTTCCAGCGAGATTGCGCCCTGTCCGGTCGGTTCGACCAGTCCGATAATGCTACCCTCGTCGATGATCGGTTCCCAGCCGAGCCGGGCCTGCATGCCTTCGAGAATTGCCTTGATGCCGCGCGGGCCTTCATAGGGCACGGGGCTGTTATCGGCGACATAAAAGGGGAATTTTTCATGTTCCGTGCCGATGCGCCAGGCTTCCTTTGGCTTGCAGCCTTCTGCAAGATAGGCTGCAAGTTCCTCAACGCCTGTCAGTGCGGTTTCATCAGTCGTATCGCGCGCCATGCATTCTATCCTCAGTCATCTTTCACTTTTCAGCGTGATTGGACAAAAATGTCCAATCACGCAAGTCAATTTCATTGAAGTAAGGAATTTGTGCTCTCATGGCCGGGTTTTCCAGTCGCCCAGTACGGCCTGTACCAAAGTAAGCGCTGCCACGGCTGCCGTATCGGCGCGCAGGATGCGCGGACCCAGCGGGATTGCGGTCACAAAGGGCAACGAGCGCAAAAGCTTTCGTTCCTCTTCTGAAAACCCGCCTTCGGGGCCGATCAGGACGCCGTAAGGCCCCGGCTGAAGCTGGCTGAGGGTGGCCAGCGGGTCGTCTGCCTCATGGCCTTCGTCGCAGAATATCAGGCGGCGCGATGTGTCCCATTGCTCTAGGAACTGGCCGAATCGCTCGGCTTCGCGGCATTCGGGAACGGAGAGGACGCCGCATTGCTCCGCCGCCTCGATGGCATTGGCCCTGATGCGATCCGTGCCGAGCTTCGCCATTTGTGTATGCTGGGTAATGACCGGTTGCAGAATGCCCGCACCCATTTCCACGGCTTTTTGCACCATATAGTCGAGCCGCCCCTGCTTGAGAGGCGCAAAACAATAGATCAGGTCGCAGGGCTGCGGCTGGGGGCGGGTCTGCTCGATGGACTCAAGAAAAAGCCGCTTCTTGCCCTCGGGCCGCAGCCGCATTTTCCACTCGCCGTCCTGCCCGTTGAAAGCGAGGATTTCATCGCCTTCCTTCAGGCGCAGCACATGGGCAAGATAATGAGCCGCCTGCAGCGTGGTTTCCACGCAGGCCCCATCCCCAAGTCCGGCCTCGATATAAAGTCTGAACATCCTGTAATTCGCGCGCATGATCGCATCGATGGCAGAGGGCAGGGGCTGTGGTCAAGAACTTTGGTCATTTGGCGCGTTTTGCATCGCGGTGCGTCGATTTTCTGGAACCGGAAGGCCCCTGTTAACGTTGCCCCTTTGCCACAGCCGCTTATGATTTGAGGTCTTGTGCGGCAAACTGGTGTTGGAAACCATGCCGTTCAGTTGCAGGTAACTTTTTTCGTGTGTAACTGGACCCGACTCCGGGTGGCGATTGATGGAACAGGCTTCGGTTCTGCTCATTATGAAAACTCGGCCTATCGTTATTCGGCAAACCCTCGAAAGAGTTTCTCATTATGCCCGCTAAGCATGCCGCCCTTCTTACTGTCCTGATGATTTCCGCAATCGCATTTATGGCAGTTGGCATCTTTGCCGTCGATGCGGGCGATCACATGACGTCCACCGATGGCTACGGCATCTCCAACTCGCATTATTAATCAAGCGCTTCCAGGAAGTGTTTTTCCGCACCATCAATAATGATGGCGGAAAGCCTGCCGCTTTTCCATGCATGGGTATCGAGATTGACCCGGTTGGGGTGGATATCGATTGCGTCCTGCGGCGTATGGCCATGGATAATGACCTTCTCGAAAAGTCCGGTCCATCCGAGGAAAATGTTGCGAATCCAGATCAGCTCATCGGGATCCTGAGCGTCGAGCGGCAGGGACGGATTGACGCCTGCATGGCAAAAGAAAAAATCCTCGAATGCCAGCGAGCGCGGCAGCGAGCGTATGAAGTCAATATGCGCTTGCGGGACGGCCTGCACCAGATTGCTGTGGCCTTCCTGTGCGCTCACGGCCTGCGTGAAATCGATCTCGACGCCATAGGAGCGTGCCGTTTCCTCGCCGCCATTCGCTGCAAAGAGGCCCGTTACTTCGCCGGTCGCCAGATATTGCAGGAAACCGGCCTCATGATTGCCAAGCAGCGCCAGCATACGCGGATCATGTTTTGAAACTTTGATGAGGAAATCCAGTACGCCGCGCGAATCGGGACCGCGGTCGACATAGTCGCCAAGGTGGATAATGCGCCAGTCATGGGTCGGGCGCGCGTCTATATCGGCGCGTATCAGGCCATGCATGTCCTGCAAAAGATCGAGACGGCCATGAATGTCGCCAATAGCATAAAGGCGCAGGCCCTCCGGTCCCCTCGCATCGGCGAATTTCATAGGGTTAATGGGGCCTTTCATGGGCTTTTGCCTTCTTTTGTCTCTTTTCCTGCCCGCTGACGATAGCGCAATTGTGCGACGCGTTCACGTTCGTCATTCAACTCCCGGTCATTCATGGCCTGTTCGACAAACCGAATATGATTTTGCACTGCCTCGCGCGCGGCTTGCGGATTGCCTGCAATGACCCCATCGTAAATGGCGCGGTGCTGGGCGAGAAACATGTCGGCCACACCGGGATAGCTGTAGATCAGGCTGCGATTATAGAAAACGCCATCCTTGAGAAGCTGATAGCAGGAGCGCAGCGTGTGCAGTAGCACGATATTATGCGCGGCCTCACCAATGGCGTTGTGAAATTCAACATCAAGCTGAGCACCTTTGTCGAAATCATTGTCATCATTGGCTTTTTTCATGGCGTCCATGATTTCTGCCAGCAGTGCCCTGTCGGCGGGAGTTGCGCGCAGGGCCGCATATTCGGCGGCGATGCTCTCAATTTCGCGGCGATATTCGAGATAATCGGTGGTGGCCTTGCGATGGCTGGCGAAAAGCCCGACCACAGGCGCGCTGAAAACCTGTCCGATGACATCGGCCACGAAGGTTCCGCCGCCATGGCGCGAGAGCAGCAGCCCCGCATTTTCGAGCTGTTTGAGTGCCCCGCGCAGAATGGGGCGGGAAATATTGAACTGGCGCGCCAGTTCCCGCTCGCCCGGAAGCCGTTCGCCGCCGCGCAGAACCCCTTCCAGGATCAGGCTTTCTATCTGATGCACGACATCATCCGCGGTTCTGCTTGCCCGAATGCGCGAAAAAACTGTTTCGGCCATGCGGTTAATATCTCCAGTCAGCTCTGTGGAGCAGCGCCACTCTCCCAATAGGGAACGGGACCATAAAGTTCGGCCAGATAATCGATGAAAATTCGTACCTTTGCCGGCAGAAACTGCCTTGAAGGATAGACCGCGTGAATGGCGACGTGACGCGATGCGGAGTAATCGGGCAGAAGCTGCACGAGCTTGCCTGCTGCCAGTTCCGGCCCAATATCCCATGTCGAGCGCTGTGCAATGCCAAGACCGGCGAGAACGGCTTCCCGCACGATTTCGCTGGAATTGGTCTGTAACGGCCCGATAGGCCGAATCGTCATCGGCCCCTCCGGTCCTTCGAGTCGCCAGGGGTCGTTATTATGCGGAGCAAGGCAGATATGATCTTGCAGATCTTCAATGCGCTGCGGAATGCCGCGTTCCTCAATATAGGCTGGGGAAGCGACCAGAATGCGCCGCACCGGCGCAAGACGCCGCGTGACGAGCGTGGAATCGGGCAGATCGCCGATGCGGATCGCCAGATCGTAGCCCTCGCCGACAATATCCACCATCTCGTCGGAAAGCTGCATATTGACAGTGAGATCGGAATTGGCGCGCATGAAAGGCATAAGGTAAGGCGCGATATGCATACGTCCAAAGGTGGTGGGGGCGGAGATTTTCAGCGTCCCGCGCGCATCCGCCGATTTGCGGGCAAGAAAAGCTTCGGCTTCTTCGATATGGCCAAGAATTTCCAGCACGCGCTCATAGTAGCCATGCCCGGCTTCGGTCAGGGCGATGCGGCGCGTGGTGCGCTGCATGAGCCGCGTACCGAGCCGCTCTTCCAGCCGCCCCATGCGTTTTGAAACCACCGCCGGTGATATACCAAGATCGCGTGCCGCCGCCGACATGCTGCCGGTTGCGACAACGCGCGCAAAAATCTCCATGTCCGCCAGACTGCTCATCATGCTAGCATCTAGCCAAAGCCGACCCGCAATCGCAAGGCGATTATAATCGCTGCATCAAAACAGTTTGCCACATGCGCAAGTGGTCAAATAATATTACCTCTTGACGCTGGCGGCGGCGGATGCACTCTGGGGGCAGAGGAGTTCAAGAGGAAATCATGAGCGGATTAATCATGCCGGAGCCGGATGTTTCGGTGCTCCAGCGGCGCGGGCAGATCGTTGCAGCGCTGCGCGAAATCGTGCCGGGCGAGGGGGTCGTCGATACGGTCAATGCCATGCGGGTATTTGAAACCGATGGGCTGACCGCGCATCGGCAATTGCCGCTTGTCGTGGTGCTGCCTGAAACGGTGGAGCAGGTTTCAGATGTTCTGCGCTATTGTCACGAGCATGAAATCCGCGTCGTGCCGCGCGGGGCGGGCACCTCGCTTTCCGGGGGCGCGATACCTCTGGAAGACGCAGTGCTGCTGGTTCTGTCGCGCTTCAACCGCATTCTGGAAATCGATTATCCCAATCGTGTCGCCGTGGTGCAGCCCGGCGTGACCAATCTGGGCATCACCAAAGCTGTCGAACATGAGGGCTTTTATTATGCCCCCGATCCGTCCTCGCAGATTGCCTGTTCCATTGGCGGCAATGTTGCGGAAAATGCCGGTGGCGTGCATTGCCTCAAATATGGGCTGACGGCCAATAATGTTCTCGGCATCGAGATGGTGCTGATTACCGGCGAAGTGCTGCGGCTGGGCGGCAAGCATCTCGACAGTGAAGCCTATGATCTGCTGGGGCTGATGACGGGTTCGGAAGGTCTGCTGGGCGTCGTCACCGAAGTCAGCGTACGCATATTGCAAAAGCCCGAAACGGCGCGCGCCGTCATGATCGGCTTTCCTTCCAGCGAGCAGGCGGGGCAGTGCGTGGCGGATATTATCGGCGCGGGCATTATTCCCGGCGGCATGGAAATGATGGACCGGCCTGCCATTCATGCAGCGGAGGATTTCGTGCGCGTCGGCTACCCGCTCGATGTGGAAGCGCTTCTGATCGTGGAACTGGATGGCCCGCCGGTGGAGGTGGACTATCTGATTGCGCAGGTGGAAAAGATAGCGCTCAAGAATGGCTCGACCACTTGTACATTGTCGCAATCGGAAGAGGAGAGGCTGGCGTTCTGGGCTGGGCGCAAGGCGGCTTTTCCGGCGGTCGGACGCATTTCGCCGGATTATCTTTGTATGGATGGAACCATCCCGCGCAAGGAACTGCCCAATGTTCTTTCGGGTATGCGTGCGCTTTCCGAAAAATACGGATTGCGCGTCGCCAATGTCTTTCATGCGGGTGATGGCAATCTGCATCCGCTCATTCTTTACGATGCGAATATTCCCGGCCAGCTACGGGCGGCGGAAGATTTCGGCGCGGATATTCTGCGGCTATGCGTGAAGGTTGGCGGCGTGCTGACCGGGGAACACGGGGTGGGCGTGGAAAAGCGCGACCTCATGCCGGTCATGTTCAACGAAATCGATCTTGACCAGCAGATGCGCGTCAAATGCGCCTTCGATGCCAAGCATCTGCTCAATCCCGGCAAGGTTTTCCCGCAATTGCGTCGTTGCGCTGAGCTGGGCCGTATGCATGTGCATCGCGGCGAACTGGCTTTTCCTGATATTCCACGGTTTTGACCATGAATGATGCCAGTATAATCAAGCCGGGGGACGAAGCAGATGTGCAGGATGCCGTGCAATGGGCGCTTGCCAAAGGCGCGCCGCTCGAAATCATCGGCCACGGCACCAAACGCGGTATAGGCAATCAGGTTGTGGCAAGCCATGTGCTTGATCTCTCCAGCCTCAGCGGCGTGACGCTTTACGAGCCGGATGAACTGGTGCTTTCGGCCAGAGCGGGAACGCCGCTTGCGGAAATCGAGCAATTGCTTTCCGATAATGGCCAGTGTTTTCATTTTGAGCCGATGGATTACGGGCCGCTGCTTTCAGGCGAGGCGGGACGCGGCACGATTGCAGGCGTCCTGGCTGCAAATCTTTCCGGTCCGCGCCGCATCAAGGCGGGAGCGGCACGCGATCATGTGCTTGGTGTGCGTGTGGTTTCCGGGCGCGGAGAGTTTTTCAAATCCGGCGGGCGCGTGGTCAAGAACGTCACCGGCTACGATCTTTCCAAAGGCATGGCGAATTCCTGGGGTACGCTTGGCGCTGCAACCGAAATCACTTTCAAGGTCTTGCCTGCCTTTGAAACAGTCGCCACGCTCGCCCTGCGCGGCCTCGACGATGAAGCGGCAGCGCGGGCAATGGCGATGGCGATGGGCGCGCGCGAGGAAGTGGCGTCCGCAGCCCATCTGCCGCCAAGCGTGGCGTGGCGTTTTCTCGACGGCAAGCTGGGCGGCGAGGCCGCGACGATCTTCCGGATTGAAGGCTTTGCACCATCCGTCAAGCATCGGATGGCACAGTTGCAAACCCGGTTTGGTCGTGCTGGCGCAATCGATATACTTGACGAAACACAATCACGGCAGCTTTGGCGCGAGGTGCGCGACGTGCTTCCTTTCGTCAAAAAGGGCGACCAGCGCGTGGTCTGGCGCGTATCGATGGCTCCGATGCAGGGCTGGCGCATGGTGGATGAATTTCGCCGCCATGCCGGGGTGGACGCCTATTATGACTGGCAGGGCGGGCTGATCTGGCTGCGGATGGAAGCCGAGCCGGAGGCGCAGATATTGCGTGCGCTGATTGCCAGATATGGCGGCGGACATGCGACTTTGGTGCGCGCACCGGAGAGTTTGCGCGCAAGCACAGATGTATTCGAGCCGCAAGAACCGGCCCTTGCTGCCCTTTCGCAGCGGCTCAAGCAGCAATTCGACCCGGAAAATATTCTTAATCCGGGACGCATGTATAAATATCCGGCTGGAGCGTAAATCATGCAAACCAATTTCAGCCCCGAACAATTGCTCGATCCCGGCGTCAATGAAGCCGAGAAAATCCTGCGCAAATGCGTGCATTGCGGCTTTTGCACCGCGACCTGCCCGACCTATGTGACGCTTGGTAATGAACTCGACAGCCCGCGCGGGCGCATCTACCTCATCAAGGATATGCTGGAAAATGGGCGCCCGGCGGATGAGGAAGTCGTCCGTCATGTCGATCGCTGCCTGTCTTGCCTTTCCTGCATGACGACATGCCCTTCCGGCGTCAATTACATGCACCTGATCGACCATGCGCGCGTCCATATCGAAAGGACCTATAAGCGTCCTTTCATGGATCGCTTCCTGCGCGCCGTTCTTGCGCGGGTACTGCCCTATCCGGCGCGCTTTCGCGCGGCTTTGAAAATGGCAAAGCTCGGACGTCCGCTGGCGCCGCTGTTTCGCAAAAACGACAGGCTGAAGCCGGTTGCGGCCATGCTCGAACTGGCACCGCGCCATCTGCCTGCGTGCGAGGAGATTGCAGCCGAAAAAACCTCCGCCACCGGCACACGCGGACGGGTGGCCATGCTCAATGGTTGTGTGCAGCCAGTTCTCAATCCCGGCATCAATGCTGCCGCAATGCGTCTGCTCAATCGCCTTGGCATTGAGGTGATAATACCCCGAAATGAAGGTTGCTGCGGCTCGCTGGTGCATCATATGGGCCGTGAGGAACGCGCGCTTGAACAGGCACGGCACAATGTCGATCTTTGGACCCGCGAGATCGAAGCGGGCGGGCTTGATGCGATCATTGTCACTGCGTCGGGCTGCGGCACCACCATCAAGGATTATGGCTTTATGCTGCGCCTCGATCCCGCTTATACATCCAAGGCGGCGCGAGTTTCAGCGCTTGCCAAAGATGTAACCGAATATCTGGCTTCCATCGAAATGCCCGAACCGCAACAGCAAGCCGGGTTGACGGTGGCCTATCATTCCGCCTGTTCGATGCAGCATGGCCAAAAGATCACGCGCCAGCCCAAAGAGCTGCTCACGCGCGCGGGCTTTACGGTTCGCGAACCGCTGGAAGGGCATTTATGCTGCGGCTCGGCGGGAACCTATAATATCATGCAATCCGATATTGCTGTGACGCTACGCGACCGCAAGGCGAAGAATATCGAGGCCACGGGGGCCGATCTGATTGCAACCGGCAATATTGGCTGCATGACGCAGATTGCAGCAGGCAGCAGATTACCTATCGTTCATACGGTCGAACTGATCGACTGGGCCTATGGCGGGCCGAAGCCCGCCGCCCTGTCTGGCATCGGGCAGTAACAGAGACGTCACAGGGCGACAATGGTCGGGTTGCGCCCGATACGCCCATCGGCGCGGTCGAGTTCGGTGATCGCGTCGTGATCCGTGCCGTTGAGATGGAAGTCGAAAATCTCAAAATTTTCCCGGATACGGGATGGGGTCACGGATTTCGGAATAACGATATTTCCCGTCTCGATATGCCAGCGCAGGATGACTTGCGCCACGGATTTTCCATGCGCGCTGGCGATGGCTTTCAGCGTCTCGTTTTCCATCAGGGTGCCCTGACCGAGCGGGCTCCAGGCTTCGGTTGCGATATTATGCTTGCTATGAAACAGGCGCAGCTCATCCTGCTGGAATTGCGGATGCAATTCGATCTGGTTTATGGCGGGCGGGACGTCGCTTTCCTTGAGGATGCGTTCCAGATCGGCGGTACGGAAATTCGACAGACCGATGGACTTAGCCCGGCCTTCTTCTTTGATCCGCGTAAAAGCGCGCCATGCCTCCATGAACAAATCTTTGGAAGGCATGGGCCAATGGATCAG
Source organism: Falsochrobactrum tianjinense (assembly GCF_019100495.1). Taxonomy (GTDB): domain Bacteria; phylum Pseudomonadota; class Alphaproteobacteria; order Rhizobiales; family Rhizobiaceae; genus Brucella; species Brucella tianjinense. Next base: position 108,333 of record NZ_JAHRVA010000002.1, read on the forward strand.
ATAGAGATCGACATAATCGGTTCCGAGCCTTTTCAGACTGGCGTCGAAGGCTTTGAGGGTCGTTTCATAGCCCTGTTCGCTGTTCCAGAGTTTGGTTGTGAGGTAGATGTCGCCGCGCGCAATATCCGATTCGCGAATCCCCTTGCCCACGCCTTCCTCATTGCCGTAAATGGCTGCGGTATCGATGTGGCGATAGCCGGTATTCAATGCTTCGCTAACTGCGACCGCAGCGTCATCATTGCTGATTTTCCAAACACCGTAACCGAGCTGTGGAATGCGATTGCCGTCGTTGAGTTTTACTGCCGGTACGGTCATGTTCTGTCCTTCCCTCATATATTATGCCGTTCTGTCGGCAGCATAGGGGTGTTCGCAAAAAAAGGAAAAGCTCTTTCGGCAGCTTTGCCAGGTTAGAATGTTCTTCCATAAAGCTGGCACCAAAAAGCCGTCATTATCACATGATAATAACGGCTCATTGATTGCAGTTATATGAAAAATATCAGCGCACGACTACGCGCGCGCCGACAGGAACCCGATTGTAAAGATCGGTGACATCTTCATTGCGCATTCGGAAACACCCCGAAGACATTGCCTTGCCGATGGTCCAGGGCTGGTTGGTACCATGTATCCGGTAAAGCGTGGAGCCGAGATAAAGTGCGCGTGCGCCTAGTGGATTGTTGATGCCGCCCTTCATTTGCGCAGGCAGGATACGGCCCTTTTTGCGTTCGCGCTGGATCATGGCTCTGGGCGGCGTCCAGGTTGGCCATTCCGCCTTGCGACTGACGCGCTGAGTGCCTTTCCAGCCAAAGCCCTGTTTGCCCACGCCCACGCCATAACGCCGCGCCTTGCCATTGGCCCCGACCAGATAGAGAAAGCGCTTGCCGGTATCGATAATGATCGTGCCGGGCTTTTCCGAGCCGGGATAAGTAACTGTTTGGGGCAGATAGACGGGGTCCATCTGCAGCTGCTTCTTGCGTGTTACTTTGACGGGATTGGCGGCCGGACGCTGCTGGCTGACATTCTGGTAGCGCGCTTTCGGTTGCTGTTTTTGCCGCAATATCTTGGATTTTTGCACCGTTGCCGGTTTGATCTGCGGGGCGATCCGGCTCGCCGCGCCCTGCAATTGCGCGATCCATGGGGCCGAAACATCCCGGCTAAGATAAATGGGTGGTGGAGTGGCGTAACGATCATTGGCGAATGCCATTCCCGTATTCACGACGGATACGGCAATTGCCGCAAGCGATCCTATCAAAAGAAGATGACGTGGTTTCATGTGCCCGATCAGTCTCTCTCGCACTTGGCATTGGCGCTGGTGCGGTTTCCTTTGGCCTCTCCTGGCGCGATACGTCAGGAGAGCAGCCTCGAAATTCATGTGGACATTGTGGGGAGCAATAGAATCATAAAGGTAAATATTGGCGGGACGTTTGTTGCCATCTTATGCAAATTACAGTTGTGGTTAGCGGCCCGTTGCGCGACATGATTAAAATTGGATGAAGGTTCGGAGAGTGAAAATGAACGAATTGATGTCTGAAACAACCGGATTAGTCCGCGATGCGGATGGTACGGTGCGCTGTTTCTGGTCCGGCAACCTGCCTGATTATGTCGCCTATCACGATCAGGAATGGGGCGTACCGGTTGCTGACGACCAGCGTCTTTTCGAGAAAATATGCCTTGAAGGGTTTCAGTCCGGCCTGTCCTGGCTGACGATACTGCGCAAGCGCGAAAATTTCCGCGCCGCTTTCGATGGTTTCGATTTTCGTCGCGTCGCGCTTTACGATGAAAAGGACGTCGAGCGCCTGCTTGGTGACAAAGGCATTGTGCGCCATCGCGGCAAGATAGAATCCACTATCAACAATGCCCGGCGCGCTATTGAACTGGTCGGCGAAAAGGGGTCGCTTGCCGCCTATTTCTGGTCGTTTGAGCCGAAGGCGGAAGAACGCCCGACCATTGTCGATTATCCGACGCTGGCCGCTAATCCGAAAACCGACATATCGACGCGCATTTCCAAAGACCTCAAGAAACGCGGCTGGTCATTTGTAGGGCCGACAACTGTTTATGCCTTCATGCAGGCGATGGGGATGGTGAACGACCATATCGAAGGCTGCCATTGCCGCGCGCATATTGAGAAGCTACGCCAGTCCTTTTTGCGGCCCGGCTAAGCACATCGCGTTTGCTTCATACCCCGCACTTGCCGCACCGGGTTTGATGCGTTAGGAAACCGGCAACGGATCTGCTGGATACCTCCGGCGTAACATGAACAAAATCAGTGATCAGGCAGGAAAAATGGCCGATAAAGCGGACAGGATGAAGGCGCGGTTGCCGCGCGGGTTTGTCGATCGGGCGCCGGACGATCTGCGCGCCACAGAAAAGATGATGGCGACCATCCGCGAAGTCTATGACCTTTATGGTTTTGAGCCGGTAGAAACGCCGCTGGTCGAATATACCGACGCGCTGGGAAAGTTCCTGCCGGATCAGGACCGCCCCAATGAAGGGGTTTTCTCGTTTCAGGACGATGATGAGCAATGGTTGTCGCTGCGTTACGACCTGACGGCGCCGCTCGCCCGTTATGTTGCGGAAAACTACGAAAGCCTGCCCAAACCCTATCGCAGCTATCGCAGCGGCTGGGTGTTCCGCAACGAAAAGCCCGGTCCGGGCCGTTTCCGCCAGTTCATGCAGTTCGACGCCGATACGGTCGGCGCGCCCAATGTTTCAGCGGATGCCGAAATGTGCATGATGATGGCCGATACGCTGGAACGACTAGGCATAAAGCGCGGCGATTATGTGATCCGTGTCAATAATCGCAAGGTGCTCGACGGAGTTCTCGATGCCATCGGCCTTGATGGCGAAGGCAATGCCGCCAGCCGCCTCAATGTGCTGCGTGGCATCGACAAGCTGGACAAGTTCGGCCCCGAAGGCGTGCGCCTGCTGCTGGGCAAAGGCCGTCTTGACGAGAGTGGCGATTTCACCAAGGGCGCGCAATTGCCGGAAGCGGCAATCGAGAAGGTTCTGGCCTTCACCGCTGCCGGTGGCGCGACGGGGGCTGAAACGATCGCCAATCTGCAAGCTGTCGTCGCAGGCAATGTGAAGGGCGAGCAGGGCGTGACGGAGCTCGCTGGCATGCAGGCGCTGTTCAGCGCAGGCGGCTATGAAAGCCGCGTGAAGATTGATCCTTCCGTGGTGCGCGGTCTGGAATATTATACCGGCCCGGTTTTTGAAGCCGAATTACTGTTCGATGTCACCAATGAAGACGGGCAGAAAGTCGTGTTCGGCTCAGTCGGCGGTGGCGGGCGTTATGACGGTCTGGTCTCGCGCTTCCGTGGCGAGGCAGTGCCGGCCACGGGCTTTTCCATCGGCGTCTCACGCCTGATGACGGCACTGAAGAATCTCGGCAAGCTGGATGTTTCCGATACAGTTGGCCCGGTTGTCGTGCTGGTCATGGACAAGGATGGGCCAAGTCTTGGCCGCTATCAGAGAATGGTTTCCAATCTGCGTCAGGCGGGTATTCGCGCGGAAATGTATGTCGGCGGCTCCGGCATGAAGGCGCAGATGAAATATGCCGACCGCCGCAATGCGCCTTGCGTTGTCATTCAGGGCTCGCAGGAGCGTGAAGCGGGCGAGGTTCAGATCAAGGATCTGATTGAGGGCAAGCGCCTTTCCGCGGAGATCGAAGACAATGTGACATGGCGTGAAAGCCGCCCTGCGCAGGTCACGGTGAACGAAGGCGGACTTGTGGATGCTGTTCGAGAAATCCTCGATGCTCAAGCGCGTGATCGCGCCCAGCAGGCAAAGTGACGGGCCAATGATGGGATCAGCTACATTTTCGCTGCGGGAACCTCTTTTCGACACGCTGCGCAGCCAATTCATCGCGAGCGAAGCGGAACTGGTACATATTCCACTGATCCAGCCTGCCGACCCATTTCTGGATATGGCGGGCGAGGATTTGCGCCGCCGTATTTTCCTGACGGAAAACGAGAATGGTGACAGCCTTTGTCTGCGTCCGGAATTCACCATTCCGGTTTGTCGCAATCATATTGCGCTCAATGCCTCCACACCAAAACGCTATGCTTATATTGGCGAAGTGTTTCGCCAGCGTCGTGACGGAGCGGCGGAGTTTTTGCAAGCGGGCATCGAAGATCTTGGCACGGCTGATGAGGCGGCATCCGACGCGCGCTCCATCGCCGATGCGTTGGCCTGCGTGAAGGCCGCTGCGCCGGGTTCGCAGCTCGAAATCGTTCTGGGCGACCAGTCGGTTTTTGCAGGCATGCTCAAGGCGCTCGGCTTGCCACAGGGGTGGCGCAAGAAACTGCTGCGGGCATTTGGCGACGCGCATTCGATGGAAGCAGCGTTTGCCGAACTGACCGGAGAGCAGCGTAGCGATCCGTTGCCCGAAACGCTCGCTCCGCTTGTAGCGCAGGGTGACGAGGAGGAACTGGCGCTCATGCTTGAGGCGGAAATGCTGGAAGCGGGTATTTCACCGGGGGCAGGGCGCACGCCCGCTGAAATTGCCCGCCGCCTGATCGAAAAGGAAGATCTGGCGACTACGCGCTTCCCATCGACGGCGCTTGATGCATTGAAGCGTTTCCTTGCGATTCGGGTTTCGCTCGATACGGCGGCCATCACCATGCGGGCTTTTGCAGCCGATAATGCGCTTGATCTCAGCGCAGTTTTGCAGAAATTTGAAGACCGGACGGATGCAATTGCCGCCGCAGGCATCGCAATCGAAGATATCGTCTACAAAGCGTCTTTTGGTCGACCGCTCGATTATTATACCGGGCTGGTCTATGAAATCCGGCAGGCGGGAGCGGAAGCCGAAACCGTGCTGGCTGGTGGTGGCCGTTATGACCGCCTGCTTACCATGCTGGGCGCCTCCGACAATATTCCGGGCGTGGGCTTTTCCATCTGGCTCGACCGGCTTGGTGCGCTGGCGGGAGAACGATCATGAGCGTGACACTGGCGTTGCCATCCAAGGGGCGGCTTAAGGCACAGACACTCGCTGTGCTGGAAAAGGCTGGATATAAGGTCGTCCTCCCCGATGACGAGCGCAATTACCGCGCCCGGATCGAGGGCGATAACGATCTCGATATTCTTTTCCTTTCAGCCTCCGAAATAGCACGCGAACTTGGTTATGGCGGCATTGATCTTGGCGTAACGGGCGAAGATCTCGTGCGCGAAACCCTGTCTCATGCTGACGAGCGCGTTACCATTGAAGCGGAACTGGGTTTTGGCCATGCCGATGTGGTGGTGGCCGTACCAGAAGTCTGGCGCGACGTCACGACCATGGCCGACCTTGACGATGTGGCGGCAGATTTCCGCCAGCGCCACGGCCGCCGGTTGCGCATTGCGACCAAATATTGGCGGCTGACGCAGCAGTTCTTTTCACAAAAACATGGCATTCAGGTCTATCGTATCGTAGAAAGCCTTGGTGCAACTGAAGGCGCGCCTGCGGCCGGTTCCGCCGATATGATTGTCGATATCACCTCAACGGGCTCGACCCTGAAGGCAAACCGGCTCAAGGTGCTCGAAGATGGCATTATTCTGCGTTCACAGGCTTGTCTCGTGTCCGCGCGCCGCAGCCAGATCGACGTGCGCGTACAGGATATTATTGCCCGTATTCGTAATGGGCTGAAAGCCTGATCGTTTTCCAGATTTCACAAAAAAGCCACGCCTCATATGAGACGTGGCTTTTTTTAAATGCAGAGTGTCATTAGCTACACTTGGCATCAGTCGAGAGCGAATTTGCGTGGGGATAGCGGTCAAGCTAACTATCCCAGTTGATTTGCGTTTCATTTAGAGCGGTTCCTGTTTAAACGGAATCATTGGACCCGCCCTAAGTCTTTGTTTTGTTGCATTGTCCTAACGCAAAACCGTTTCACACTTTTGCTGGAAATACTCTAGCTTGGCCGCACTATGAGCTTTTCGATATAGTGTTTATTACGAGTGCGTAAATTACTCTGGAGCAATCATTCGCTCCGCACGGACCAGTCGGTCATAATCCTCTTCCGAAACCAATCCGCTGTTGAGGGCCTCTTCTCGCAAGGTTGTGCCATTCTTGTGGGCCGTCTTGGCAATCTTCGCCGCATTATCATATCCGATAACTGGAGCCAGGGCGGTGACAAGCATGAGCGAGCGATCCAGCAAATCTTTGATACGTGCCTCATTTGCTTCGATTCCTTCGATACAATGATCGGCAAAGGAAACCATGGCGTCGCTCAAAATCCGGATTGATTGCAAGGTATTATAGGCAATGACTGGCTTGAAGACATTCAGTTCGAAATGGCCCTGACTTGCTGCAACTGTCACTGCCGTATGATTGCCAAAAACCTGCGTGGCGACCATGGTCAGAGCCTCCGCCTGTGTCGGATTCACCTTGCCGGGCATGATGGAGGAACCGGGTTCGTTTTCCGGCAGCGTTAGTTCACCGAGACCGGATCGGGGGCCGGAACCGAGGAAGCGGATATCGTTAGCAATTTTGAAGAGGTCGGCGGCCAACGCATTGAGGCTGCCATGGAAATTGGCGATAGCGCCATGACTTGCCAGCGCTTCGAACTTGTTCGGTGCGGTCTTGAAGGCAAGGCCAGTGATCTCGCTTACGGCCTCGGCAAAGCCGGTATCGAAGCCTTTAGGCGCATTCAGACCGGTGCCGACCGCCGTGCCGCCCTGTGCAAGCAGGAAAATATCTTCAAGCGCTTGTTCTATGCGACGGCGCGCATATTCAAGCGCTACGCGATAGCCGGAGAATTCCTGTCCGAGCGTGACAGGGGTGGCATCCTGCGTATGGGTGCGCCCAATCTTGATAATGTCCTTGAAGGATTCTTCTTTGGCTTTGAGGGCTTGTGTGAGCTGCTCCAGTGCCGGATAGAGCCGATTGACTGTTTCCATCGCGGTGGCGATGTGAATGGCAGTCGGAAAGCTGTCATTGGATGACTGGCTCATATTGACGTGGTCATTTGGATGGACCGGCTTTTTCGAGCCGCGTTCGCCGCCCAGAAGTTCGATGGCGCGGTTGGAAATGACCTCGTTGGCATTCATGTTTGACTGCGTGCCAGAACCGGTCTGCCAGACGACAAGCGGAAAATGATCGTCAAGTTTGCTTTCAATAACTTCGGATGCTGCAACCGCGATGACTTGCCCCAGCACTGGATCGAGTCTGCCGAGCGTGACATTGGTTTCCGCCGCCGCACGCTTTACGATGCCCAATGCATGCACAAGCGGCAAGGGCATGCGCTCGCCACCGATCTTGAAATTTTGCAGCGAGCGCTGCGTCTGTGCGCCCCAGTAGCGGTCGGCCGCAACCTCAATCGGTCCGAAAGTATCGGTTTCGGTACGCATGGCGGTCATTCTCAATCTCCGGCTCATTTCAGGCAAACATAGCACATTATCAGACCAACGCAGGGCTTCGCTTGCGACAATTGGTACGATCTTATGATAAAATAGGATTCTGAAAGTCAAATTTAATTGACCAGCATCATTTCGGAAATATCAATTATCTTCTTCATCCTCATCGCCGCCTTCGGTCTCGGAAATCCATGCGATCGGATCTATTTTCTGCTGGGTCTTGCTGTCTGTGAATATCCACCAGCCGGTATCAGTCTCATCCCAATCCCCGCCGCCTGCCTGCAAGCGTTCCAGGGAGCGATATTGGCTAATGGATTCATTGCGCTGATCGTCGTCATCCAGCCAGACCACCGTGATCTTGCGGCCATCTTTGGGCGCTGTATCTATGGGCATTTCCTTGCGCATGGACCTCTCCATCTCCATCACTTGAAGCAACGTGTTTTAGAATAGCGCGAGGTCGTAGAAGGGCAAGCAAAGATGAGAAGAGCGGGGAAGGTGGAAAGACAGACCGAAGCCTGCCTTTCCTGTTGCCTGAGACAGGACTTCCGAAGCGGGGGGCAAATGGAAGTCCATCTCATATGCCTTTTGCGATTGATCATGAATGAAGCAGGATGTAAATGAGAAAAAACTAAAATATATATCTTAGCCCCAGTAAAGCGAGGCTTAGGTAAATTTTTCATAAATCACAATTGGTTACATCATGTAAGAAAGGCGGCCATTGGCCGCCTTTCTACATTTCCAAGGTATGGGCTTCTTAGAAGTCCATACCGCCCATGCCACCCATGCCGCCAGGCATGCCAGCCGGAGCTGCATCCTTCTTCGGCAGTTCGGCAATCATGGCTTCCGTGGTGATCAGCAGACCAGCAACCGAAGCTGCGTTTTGCAGCGCGGTGCGGACAACCTTGACCGGATCGACGATGCCGAGAGCGATTAGGTCGCCATATTCGCCATTGGCCGTGTTGTAGCCATAGGTTTCGGAGGTATTTTCAAGAATCTTGCCAACGATGATCGAAGCTTCCTCACCAGCGTTCGTCGTGATCTGACGGGCCGGGGACTGAAGCGCACGACGAACGATGTTGATGCCAGCTTCCTGGTCAGCGTTGATGCCCTTGGCAGTGATTTTCACTGAAGCGCGGAGCAGAGCGGTGCCGCCGCCAGCGACGATGCCTTCTTCAACCGCAGCGCGGGTTGCGTTCAGGGCGTCGTCAACGCGATCCTTCTTTTCCTTGACTTCAACTTCAGTCGCACCGCCAACGCGAATGACTGCTACGCCGCCAGCGAGCTTGGCAAGACGTTCCTGAAGCTTTTCACGATCATAGTCCGAAGTGGTTTCTTCGATCTGCTGCTTGATCTGGCCGACACGAGCGTCAATTTCGGCCTTCTGGCCAGCGCCATCGACGATGGTGGTGTTTTCCTTGGTGATCGACACCTTCTTGGCGCGGCCGAGCATGTCGAGCGTAACGCTTTCGAGCTTGATGCCGAGATCTTCGGAAATGACCTGTCCGCCGGTGAGGATGGCGATGTCTTCGAGCATGGCCTTGCGGCGATCGCCGAATCCCGGAGCTTTGACAGCAGCAATCTTCAGGCCGCCGCGCAGCTTGTTGACGACGAGGGTCGCAAGAGCTTCGCCTTCGACATCTTCAGCAATGATGATGAGCGGCTTGGAGGTCTGGACGACAGCTTCCAGAACCGGCAGAAGAGCCTGAAGGTTCGAAAGCTTCTTTTCGTGCAGAAGGATGTATGCGTCTTCGAGGTCCGCAATCATCTTGTCAGGATTGGTGACGAAGTACGGCGACAGATAACCGCGGTCGAACTGCATGCCTTCAACGACTTCGAGTTCGGTTTCAGCGGTCTTGGCTTCTTCAACCGTGATGACGCCTTCGTTGCCGACTTTCTGCATCGCATCGGCGATCATCTTGCCGATTTCAGCTTCACCATTGGCGGAGATGGTGCCAACCTGGGCAACTTCTTCCGAAGTTTTGATCTTGGTGGCCTTCTTGACCAGTTCGGCAACGACTTCGTTGACGGCCAGATCGATGCCGCGCTTGAGGTCCATCGGGTTCATGCCAGCGGCAACGGCCTTGGCGCCTTCCTGAACGATGGCCTGACCGAGAACGGTCGCGGTGGTGGTGCCGTCACCGGCAGTGTCATTGGTCTTGGACGCCACTTCGCGCAGCATCTGTGCGCCCATGTTTTCGAACTTGTCTTCGAGTTCGATTTCCTTGGCGACGGAAACGCCGTCCTTGGTGATGCGCGGTGCGCCGAAGGACTTGTCGATAACAACGTTACGACCCTTCGGGCCGAGCGTGACCTTAACAGCGTCAGCGAGGATATCGACGCCGCGCAGCATCTTTTCGCGCGCGTTACGACCGAATTTTACGTCTTTAGCAGCCATTGAATTCTCTCCTGGGAATATCCCGGTCAGATTTTATGGTGATTGATTTCTGAGGTACGGGCTATTAGCCGACGATACCAAGAATGTCGGATTCCTTCATGATCAGCAGGTCTTCACCGCCGATCTTGACTTCGGTGCCCGACCACTTGCCGAACAGAATCTTGTCGCCAGCCTTCACTTCCAGCGCAATCAGCTTGCCAGCTTCATCACGCGCACCGGCGCCAACAGCAACGATTTCGCCTTCCTGCGGCTTTTCCTTGGCGGTGTCAGGGATAATGATGCCGCCAGCAGTCTTTGCTTCCGATTCTACGCGACGCACGACAACGCGATCGTGGAGCGGACGGAACTTGATCTCAGCCATGGTATAACCCTTGGTGTTGTAGATGTTGAACCTGTTTAAGCGAGCCGACCGGCTCACACTGTTAGCACTCTATGTATCTGAGTGCTAACACGCCTTTGAGATAGAAGCAGGGCTATTCTTTGTCAAGGATGATTGCCGTTTTTTGACAGGCTTACAATAAACTCTGGCGATGTACGCAAGGGGAACGATATAGGAGTGAAACGCGCGGGCCTGCGTATATGGGAACTATACAAGCCTCGCACAAGCTGGCCAGACGATTTACAGCCATTCCCGGCTTATTATCGGAAAATGGCTGTTCTGGTTAATCTCATATGAAGGGAGGCAGCGTATTTATTGCACCCATCAGGCTCTCATCCGGTGTTCATTTAGACGCATCCCGTCCTAACTGTGGTGACAGATCGGGCTGCTTGGGGTAGAGGAAACGCCATGGCGCGTGCCGTGCCTTCACGCTAGTCCATTGCTTTCGCGATGGCCGCTTCCAATTTTGCCGGAAATAACCGGATCAGCATATAGAGGATGACGATGAAATTGCCAGAGTGTCTTGACGATCTCACGGACGGATATGATGCGCTCTTTTGTGATGTCTGGGGGGTCCTGCATAATGGTGAAGTTTCGTTTTCCGCAGCAATAGCCGCTTTGCAGCGCGCTCGCGCCAAGGGACTGACTGTGATTCTGGTCACCAATGCGCCGCGGCCTTTCCCCAGCGTCGCAGCGCAGCTAACGCTGCTTGGCGTGCCGGAAGACGCTTATGACCGCATCGTGACGTCCGGCGATGTGACGCGTGATTTGATTGCGGAGGGTCCCCGACAGGTCTTCCATATCGGCAGCGAGCGTGAACTGGCCATCTATGACGGGCTGGATGTAGAGCTGGTGGAAGAGTTTGAGGCTTCGGGGGTCGTCTGCACCGGGCTTTATGACGACGAAACCGAAACGCCGGAAGACTATGCGGAACTATTGCAGCGGCTGCGTTCGCGCAATCTGCCTTTCATTTGCGCTAATCCTGATATCATGGTCGAGCGCGGATCGCGTCTTGTATGGTGCGCGGGCGCGCTGGCACGCGACTATGGTCAGCTTGGTGGTCGCATGCTGATTGCCGGAAAGCCGCATCGCCCGATTTATGAAGCTGCATCCAAAGCGGTCGAGGAAATCCGGGGGCAGTCCGTGGAGCGCAACCGCATTCTCGCCATTGGCGACGGCGTACTCACGGATGTAAAGGGAGCTGCCGATTACGGCGCTGACGTGCTCTATATTTCGGGCGGGGTGCATGCTGCCGATTATGCAGCGGATGGCGAAGTGGATTTGGCCAAAATGGATGTGTTTTTGCAAAAACACGGCCATTCGCCTATCGCCTCCCTTTATGCACTTGTCTGATAGCTATGCGAGCTGAATTCCGCCCATGACAGAACCACTCTTCAAGCGCTTTTCAGGAACGGAGGTATTTCCCGAATCGCTGCATAATTGTGTGGTGGCGATCGGCAATTTCGATGGTGTTCATCGTGGTCACCAGGCCGTGCTCGAACGGGCGCTGGAATTGGCCCACGAGAATAGTCTGCCAGCGGTGGTTCTGACTTTCGAGCCGCATCCGCGCAGTTTTTTCAAGCCAGACGGGCCGGTGGAGCGGCTCACCGATGCCACCGAAAAAGCACAGATCCTGCGACTCATGGGGTTTGACGCTGTAGTGGAACAGCCATTTACCGCAGAGTTTTCCCAGCAATCGGCAGAAGATTTCGTACAGCACATTCTCGTCGAGAAGCTGCACGCCAATTGCGTCGTGGCCGGCTATGACTTTCATTTTGGCAAAGGACGCCGTGGAACGCCGGAATTTTTGCAAAATGCCGGCGACACATCCGGCATAAGCGTATCTCTGGTCGATGCCTTCAGCGACGAGGGTGGTAATCTCGTTTCCTCGACGCGCATTCGCGCACTACTTTGTGAGGGCGAAGCCGCGCAGGCCGCGGGATTGCTCGGCTATCGTTATCGGGTCAGCGGCGAAATCATCCATGGCAAGAAGCTCGGGCGGACTCTGGGCTTTCCAACAGCCAATATGGGTATAGATGGCCATGTCAGCCTGAAATACGGAATTTATGCTGTCAGATTTCGCCGCGCTGACGGTGCGTTATATGATGGTGTTGCGAGCCTGGGCCGCCGCCCCACCGTTGACAGTGATGGCGTTCCGCTGCTCGAAACATTTCTTTTTGACTTTTCCGGCGATCTTTATGGCGAAGTCGCCACGGTCTCTTTCTTTGGTTTCCTGCGCGGCGAAGTAAAGTTCGATGGACTCGATCCACTTGTCGAGCAGATGAAGCGCGATGAGGAGGAGGCGCGAGCCTTGCTGGCCGGAGCCAGACCTCTATCAGAGCTGGATCGCATCCTTTCCTTCCAGTCGGCATAACTTTATATTATTCGCCGGGCAGAATATGTGTCGCCTCGGGACGCCATGAAACCCAGAGGCTGGCACCCGGCTCAAGATCGAGATGTTCAAGTTCGTCGTGGCTTTTTTGCGCCTTGATCTTCATGCCATCTGTGCCTTCCAGATGGACGACAGCCGTCGCTCCGACAAATTCCTCACCCACCACGCGTGCCTGCATGCCGTTATAGCCATCGGCAGGCGGAGTACTGTTTAGCTGCACCCGATCATCGGAAACTACGAAAGTCGCCCTGTCACCCGCTGCAAGCGACTTGGCGGGATTGGCCATGATATCGAACTCGCCTGCTGACGTTGTGATCTTCAGAATCTCGCCGCTGACGTTACGAACCTTTCCGGTGAAAATGTTGGATGAGCTGAGGAATTCGGCCACAAACTTCGTGCGCGGGGCGCGATAGATTTCCTGCGGAATGCCGATCTGCTCGATCCGGCCGCGGCTCATGATAATAACGCGGTCGGCCATCGAGAATGCTTCCGACTGGCTATGCGTGACATAGACGAAAGTGATGCCCAGTTCGCGTTGCAAATTGGAAAGCACGATCTGCATGTGCACTTTCAGATGCGCGTCGAGCGCCGATAGCGGCTCGTCAAGCAGCAGGATTTCCGGCTCCGTCACCAGCGAGCGGGCAAGGGCCACACGCTGACGCTGGCCTCCGGAGAGGTGGGCGACATTGCGATCTGCAAATTCAACGATCTGCATACGTTCAAGCCATTTATCGACGCGTTTGCGTCGCTCGGATTTTTCCACGCCCCGCATTCGCAGCGAGAACTCAATGTTCTCGCGCACCGTGAGAAATGGGAACAGCGCCAGGCTCTGCCATACCATTGGCGTATCGCGCTGCCATGTCGGTAGGTCATTGATGCGCTTGCCATCAAGGCGGATTTCGCCTTCGCTTGGCGCCTCCAGCCCTGCGAGCATGCGCAAGGTCGTGGTCTTGCCGCAGCCGCTCGAACCCATAATGGCGAGGAACTCGCCCTTGCGGATCTCGAAATTGATCTTTTCGACGGCGACGAAACTGCCAAAACGTTTGACGACACCATCGAAGACAACGAGAGCCTCATCTATCATATAATTTCTTCTCCGGAGGTTATTGCTTCCGCCGCGGGTGCGACGCTGCGTTTCATCAGAAGAATCTGGGCCAGCACAACGAGCGTGATCGAAACAAGGAACACGAAGGTGCCGATGACATTGATGCGCGGGCTGACCTGCCCTTGGAGAAAGCCGAGCACCTTGACGGGCAGGGTTTCGTTCAGGCCAGAGACAAACCAGGCCACGGCGAATTCATCAAAAGACACGGCCATGGTGATGAACAGCGCGGAAAATATTGCGGGTTTGCAGAAGGGAATGATGACATGGCGCATGGCCATCCATTCGGATGCGCCGAGGTTCCATGCCGCCGCCTCCAGCGAAGGGTCCATTTGTGACAGGCGCAGTCGGATGATCGCCATGGCAAAAGGCGCGCACATGACAACATGGGCGATGATGACCGAATAAATCGCGCCCGACAGGTTGATGTTGGACAGGAAGGCCAGCATTGCCAACCCAAGGATGACGACAGGAATTGTTGGGGGCAGCAGGGCGAGCGCGACATAAATGGTCTTGCCGAAGAATTTGTAGCGGAAATCGGTATAGGCCGCGCCAAAGCCGATAGCGGTCGCCAGAACTGATACGATCAAACCTGCAACAAGCGTATTGCGCAGCCCCTCCCAAACCAGCGGGTCGTTGGCGACGGCTTCGTACCAGGTCATCGAGAAGCCGCCGAGAGGAAGCGAGGGGAAGCGGTCGACATTGAACGAAAAGACGAAGCTTGCGGCAATCGGTGCAAAGATGAATGCGAAAGCCAGCAGAACGTAAAACCTCAAAATCCAGTCAATCCATGGATTGCGGTTGAAACTGTTCATCGTCCACGCTCCTTATAGGCATAGCCGATTGCGGCGAAGGCGACGGCGAGCAGCGTTGCGATCATGGTGAGGGCGATCACTGCCGCACGCGGCCATTGCTGGCCGGATTTGGTGGTGTCGGTTATCAGGATGGAGAGAGTAGGCGGGTCGCCGCCGCCCAGATAGAGCGGGCTGACGAAATCGCCGAATGTCAGAATAAAGCAGAACAGCGCCGCGATCACCAGACCGACCCTGGCCGATGGCAGGACCACCTCAAAGATGGTGCGCAGTCGTCCGCACCGCAGATTATGCGCGGCCTCAATGAGCGTCCTGTCTATGAACATCAGACTGAACAATTGCAGCAGAGCCACCAGCGGGAAGCTCAGAGTCAGATAGCCGATCATGGTGCCAAAGCCTGAGTTCAGCATGCCGAACGGCCCGAGTCCGACCGTTGCCAGCAGCGCATTGATGATGCCATTGTCGGAGAGGAATATCTGCCATGAATAGACACGGACCAGGTAGCTTGTGAAAAATGGGATCACCATCAGGAACACTGCCCAGCGCCGCCCGGTTTCAGTGAGTTTGAAGGCGATTGCATAGGAACAGGGAAAAGCCAGCACGCTGGTGATGATCGCAGCGAAGGTGGCGAGCGTGAGGGTACGTAGATAGGCATCCCAGAAGACGCCGCGACCGAGCATCCTGACCCAGTTGACGATATCGAAGTCCGGTTCCATGCGGAAATTTTTGACCGTCCAGAAACTGAGCGCGATCAGGAACAATAGTGGCGCAAGGAAAAACAGCACCTGCCAGATCAGCATCGGTAGCGAGAAGGTCAATCCGTAAAGAGTAATCGATTTCCGCATCATGCATTCCCAAGCTTGAAGATACCTGTACGCTCAATCGCCGTGCAGGATCGCTGGAATGAATGAGTGGATCGTAATCCACTCAGCGAATATATTGCTCTCCCCGTCCTACGTCCCTTTATATTCAGACCAGAAGTCGTTCCAGTCTTCGAGACCCTGTTGAACCGGAAGCTGCCGATACTTGATGCGTCCGTCGCGGATCAGGTCCATGGCATTGTGTTCATTGAGAAGCATGCCCTGTCGTTTGGCTTCTTCAGGAGTTTCCTTGGCGAGCAGCTCCCAGCCCTTCTTGTTCGGGATGAGGCAGGGATAGGCCGCCATATTGGCTGACTTGACCTGACCTTTCGGGGAAGTGATATATTGAATCCACTTCTTGGCCAGTTCGCCCTTGCTTGTACCCTTGCCGATCGAGAAGGATTCTGTGAACTGCAATCCGCCTTCCTCCGGAATGACGCTGCGCACCTTGGCGCCATTGCGCTCCAGCGTACCGGTGATCCAGTCGCCAATCCCGGCCATGGCCAGCACCTGCCCGTTCTGCAATGAGGAGAAGGTGCCGCCATAATCGAAGAAGCCGCCGATCTGCGGCCGCAACGTCATGATCTTGTCCTGAACGCCCGTCCAGGCGGCCTCGTCAATGTCGTAGGGCGAGGCATTGCCGTTGAGCAGGCTGATTTGGCCCAGATTGGGCAGATGCCAGTCGAAATGGCCGACCTTGCCCTTGAGCTTCTGGTCCCAGTAGACATTATAGGTCGAGGCTTCTTTTTCAGTGATTGCATCGGTATTGTAGGCTACGCCGAGGAAGCCGAAGCGGGTGATGACGGAATAAAGATCGTCGCCTTCCCAGTGACCGGGAAAATGCTGGAATTCCGGGAAGAAATCATTGAACGAATAATCGGCGGGATCGAGCTTTTCGATATAGCCGGCGGCGTTAAGCTGCTGGACATATTCGGCATCCGAGAGGATGAGATCGAAAGTGCCGGGAGGAGACTGCGAAATCAGGCCCAGCATATTGTCGCCGCCGGTGTAATATTTGGGCTTGAACTTGACGTTGTTCTCCGCCTCGAATTCGGCCACGATATCTGGCTCGGCATGGCCATACCAGGCCAGCATGGTGAGTTCGGTGGGCTGTGCGAATGCGGACCTGTTCACATAGGGCATTGCCAGAATGCCGCCACCCAATACGCTTGCCCCTTTGAGAATCTGTCGCCGGGTCAGAGAACCCGACAGTCTGTCCTTGATGGTCATCGTATTCCCCATTTTTATTGTTATTGTGCAAGCTTAAGAAGCGCAGCTCCATTTGAAAAATTAATTATTATAATTTGTCCATTAGCTACGCTTATTGGCGGGTTAGCTCCGCCGGGCGACGCAGCGGATCGCTGGGCACTCCGGCATCGTCAAGCCGCATGATGATATGGTTGATCAGGCCGATCCCGGCGTCCGAGAGGCGGGGATGCTTGTAGAACAGCCCGACGCGTATCTCGGCCAGCGGGGGAAATCCATCTGCTTCGTTCAGGATGCGCATACCCGGCAGGATAGTGTAGCGCGTCATGGCGCTCACGCCCAGACCGTTGATAACAGCGTTTTGCAAGCCAGAAATACCAGGCCCCGTATAGGCCATGCGCCAGCGCATCTGTGCGGCGTCGAGCGCCTGGATCATCCGCGCGCGATAGCCGCAGCCTTCCGGGTGGGCGGCGAGCGGTATGCCCGCCTGCGGGTCGAAACGGGCATCCTGCGCGCCGGTCCATACAGGCTGCTCGATCCACGCCCGTGACAGATATTGCGCGCGGTCGGTTTCAGCCATGGCAATGGCCAGATCAAGTTCATCGGCGCGCAGCCGGTCGAGAACCGTTTCGCTCAGGCCACAATAAATCTCAAGGGCTACGTCGCGGTGCTGGCGGGTATATTCGGTGATGACGCCTTGCAGAAACGCAACGGCATAGTCATTTGGCAATCCAATGCGCAGAACGCCCGACAGCTTGGAGCGGTTGAAATAAGACGCTGCCTCATCATTGAGCCGGAGGATTTCGCGGGCATAACTCAAGAGCATTTCACCTTCGGCGGTGAGTGAAAGGGTGCGACCGACCTGCTTGATGAGCGGAGCACCGATCAGTTCCTCAAGCCTGCGCATCTGCAAGGAAATTGCCGGCTGGGTGCGGCCGAGCATGTCGCCAGCCTTGGTATAGGCGCCGAGGTCGATGACAGAAACAAATGTACGCAGAAGGTCAGTCTGGAGATTTACAATGTTTCGCATGGATTTCGTTTCCTTATGCGCAGATGACTATTATAAATTTCTCATATCTCCCAGTTCTGTTCAAATCCTGTTTTCGGATCATCAATGGGAGATGTGTGACTATGCCCGAACAAACAGTTTTTGCTGCCGAATTGTCCTGGCCCGATTACGATGCCTGCGTTCGCGACGGGAAGACGGCAATTCTTCTGCCGATCGGCTCGATGGAGCAGCACGGGCATCATATGCCGATGAATGTGGATGTGCTGCTGCCGGTGGAATTTGCGCGCCGGGTTGCTGGCCGTATCGGCGCACTGGTCGCCCCGCCCTTTACCTATGGCTACAAGTCGCATCAGAAATCCGGCGGCGGCAATCACCTGCCGGGCACGACGAGCCTCGACGGTGCGACACTGGTTGCGGCCCTGCGCGATGTCATCAGGGAGTTTGCCCGCCACGGCGTGCGCCGCATCGGCATGATCAACGGTCATTACGAGAATTCCTGGTTCATCATCGAAGGTATCGACCTTGCGCTGCGCGAACTGAAATGGGAAGGCATCACCGATATGAAGATCGTGGTGCTCTCCTATTGGGATTTTGTGAACAGGGCGACGATCGAACGGCTTTATCCGGACGGTTTCCTGGGCTGGGATATCGAACATGGCGGCGTGCTTGAGACCTCGCTGATGCTGGCACTCTATCCGCAGCAGGTCCGCCTTGAACGCGCGGTCGACCATGCCCCGGCAACCTTCCCCCCCTATGACGTCTACCCGCCGAAACCGGAATGGACACCGGAAAGCGGCACATTATCCTCGCCTAAAGATGCGACGGCCCAAAAGGGTGAATTGCTGCTGCAGGTTTGCGCGGACGGCATTGTGGAGGCACTTGAAAAAGAATTCCCGCGCTGAACATTCAGCGGCTTAAAGCCTGTGGCTGCGGCATTGCCGTAGCTTTTTATGTAGTTCTGAATGACGAAACACGAAAGGAAATCAGCCCAATGGGCTGACTTCCTCATTAGTTGGATATGGTTCGCTGATTTCGTCAATTGCGGATAATGTTGTGCTCCGGCCCGAAGGGGAAGCCTGTGATATTTTCGGCTCCGTCTTCCTTGACGATCAGAATGTCGTGCTCGCGGTAGCCGCCTGCGCCCGGCTTGCCTTCAGGCAGCATTACCATCGGTTCCATCGACACCACCATGCCTGGTTCAAGGACGGTCTCGATATCCTCGCGCAGTTCCACACCGGCCTCTCGACCATAATAATGGGAGAGGACGCCGAAGGAGTGGCCATAACCGAATGAGCGATATTTCAGCAGGTCCCACTCGCGATACATTTCATTAAGCTCGATGGCGATGTTTTTGCAACGCGCGCCCGGCTTGATGAGTTCGAGGCCGCGGCGATGAACGGCGACGTTCTTTTCCCATATATCGAGGCTCGCATCATCAACATGATCGCAGAACAGGGTGCGCTCAAGCGCGGTGTAATAACCAAAAATCATCGGAAAAGTATTGAGCGAGAGAATATCGCCGGACTGAACCTTGCGGTTGGTTACCGGATTATGCGCGCCATCCGTATTGATGCCCGACTGGAACCATGTCCATGTATCCATGAGTTCGACGAAGGGGAAGGAACCGGCGATCTCACGCACCATCGCATTGGTGGTGGCGATCGCGACTTCATGCTCAGGCACACCAGCCTTTACCGCCGCAACGCAGGCTGCGCCGCCGACGTCACAGATTCGTGCGCCTTCGCGGATCAACTTGTGCTCTTCCGCCGATTTGATGGTGCGCATCCACATGGACGGCTGGCTGACATCGACAAATTCGACGCCGGGAAGCGCTTCTTCGAGCGCACGGCGGAAGTCGAGTGAGACATGATCGAACTCGATGCCGATGCGCTTGGCGCCGGGGGTCAATTGCCGCACGGCGCTGTAGAAATTATCGCGGCGCCAGTCGGTATAGGTGATGTTGTCGCCGAAACTGCGTCGCCATGGCTGGCCGCCATCTATACCGGCTGAAATGGTGGTTGCATTATTCTGGTCGATGACCATGCCATATTTCCGGCCAAAATAGCAGTAGAGCCAGCCGGAATAGTAATTGATGCAATGATAAGATGTGAACAATGCTGCATCCACATCGTTCTTTGCCATCCATCCGCGCATATTGTTCTGGCGGCGCGCCATTTCGGCATCGGAAAATGGCGAAAACTCCTTTTCGCCATTGTGCCATTTCATTACGTGCAACATATCGTCGGTCATCGCGCTGCTCCTCCTTGAGAACGATATCTGAAGCAGCAGAATAGGTTCGCCAATGGCATTACAAAAATTTATTCACTTAATAGTCGGATAATAGAATTTTATAGAGAGAGGGTTTGTTCGACTTCCTTCCGACCGCAGACGGTGGCCATTATCAAGCTGACCGGGACAGAGTGATTAACTCGGAACGCAGATAATCCGGATCGGATAAAGTTGCTTCGATCTGGGCGTGAACCTGCCGCCAGATCGGCGTCGCTTCGACTAAAACAGATCGCCCGGTAGACGTCAGCAGCAATCGCCTCGCGCGCCGATCCTTCGGGTCGGTTACGATCTCGATAAGACTGCCGCGTTCCAGCGGCTTGAGGTTGGCCGTAAGCGTCGTCCTGTCCATTGCCAGTAAAGCGGCTACATTGCCCAAAGTAGGTGGCTCCGGTCGGTTGAGCGACATGAGAAGCGAGAATTGACCGCTGGTGATGCTCAAAGGTTTGAGCGCAGTGTCGAAATGGCGTGCAAGCGCACGCGCCGCTCTCTGCGCATGCAGGCACAGGCAGGTGTCACGCACATAGAGCGTAGTTTGAAAATCGGGATCGGCTGGCTGGTGCATCTCGAAGCTTGATATTCGCAGTATTGTTTATGTTGATATCAATATAAAATGAAGGCGTCAAGCTGCCGGACGGGGAGGGCTGTCAAGCCTCTCCCATTTCCTGCCGCGCTTCCGCTCTTGCCGTTCGCCACGAGGACAGCAGAAGTGCTGCGATGAAGAATGCGGTCATTAGCAAAACGATGGTCGGGGCAGGGGCACTGTCGATGAAGAACGAGAGATAGACGCCCATAAAAGACGAAAAGACTGCGATGATGACTGATAGGACCATCATCATGCTGAATTTGCGCGTTAGCAGATAAGCGATAGCGCCCGGTGCGATCAGCATTGAGATGGCAAGAATGATGCCGACCGCTTTCAACACGCCGACAATGGTTAGCGAGATCAGGCAAAGCAAGCCATAATGAAGAAGGCGAACGGGCAGCCCCACCGCTCTTGCTTGTGTCGGATCGAAGGCATGGAGCAGAAAATCGCGCCATTTAATGACGAGAATTCCGGCAGTCAAAGCCGCAATAATTGCCGTTTCGATCAGGTCGCCTGTCGTAATGCCCAGCATGTCCCCAAACAGAATATGATCGAGGTGGATGCTGGAGCGGACGGAAACATAGAGTACAAGCCCCAGCCCGAACATGCCCGAAAATACCACCCCCATCACCGTATCCTGTTTGATGCGACTATTCTCCTTGAGAAAACCGGTTGCGAGCGCACAGATCATGCCAGCCGCGAATGCGCCAATGCCGAAAGGTATGCCGATTATATAGGCGACAACGACACCTGGCAGCACGGCATGGCTGATAGCGTCGCCCATCAAGGACCAGCCCTTGAGCACGAGAAAACAGGAAAGCAGGGCAGTCGGTATCGCAATCAGCACCGATATGACGAATGCATAGCGCATGAATTCGAATTGGAACGGCATGAGCAGCATTTCGATGAGCGTCATGGCTGCGCCTCCTTCAGGGCAATTGCCGCGCGCTGCCGCGCTGCCAGCATGCCATGTTTGGGAGCGAGGAAAAACACGGTAAGGAAAATCAAAGTCTGCAAGACGACGATGATCCCGCCCGTGGCTCCGTCGAGAAAATAGCTGATATAAGCGCCGGTGAAACTGGTTGTCGAGCCAATGATGACGGCGATCCATAGCAGGCGCGAAAAACGATCTGTCAGCAGATAGGCGGTAGCACCCGGCGTTACAACCATGCAGATCACCAGAAAAGCGCCGACCGTTTGCATTGCGGCCACTGTCGAAGCCGAGAGCAGGGTGAAGAACATGATTTTAAGCGCCGCCGGTCGTAAGCCGATGGAGCGTGCATGGCTTTCGTCAAAAAAGACCACCATCAGGTCTCTCCATTTCAAAAGCAACAGGGCGAGTGAAACGAAACCGATAATGGCCAGTTGCAATGTGTCGCCCGGCGTGATGGCCAGAATATTGCCAAGCACGATCGTCTGGATGCTGACGGCAGTTGGTTTCAATGAGATCATGAACAGGCCCAGGCCGAAAAAAGATGTAAAAATCAACCCGATAATGGCATCTTCTTTCAATTTGGTGCGCTGATTGAGAAACAGCATGGCCGCAGCAGCCAGTCCGCCGGAAAAAAACGCGCCAATGGAAAAGGGCAGACCGAGCATATAGGCTCCGGCAACGCCGGGAACGATGGAGTGCGAAAGTGCATCGCCAATCAGCGACCAGCCTTTGAGCATCAGATAGGCGGAGAGAAAAGCACATACACCACCGACAAGGGCGGAAACCCACATGGCATTGACCATGTAGCCGTAGCTGAACGGTTCGAGCAGCAGCGCCATTATTTGCGTTCCTTGGACTTATGCTCATAGAGTACGAAAGGTCGCTCGTCGTCGGTAATCACCCCGACCGCAGCACGGTTCGGCTTTGCGGTTTCATCGAGAACGAGATGACGCAAAACGCCGCCGAATGTCTTTTCCAGGTTGGCTTGTGTGAAAACCTCTTCTGTCGGGCCATAGGCCAGAACCGTGTGCTTGAGCAAGACGGTGCGGTCGCAAAACTCCGGGACGCTACCGAGATTATGGGTGGAAACAAGCATGACGCGGCCTTCGTCGCGCAGGCCGTGCAGAAGGGCTACGATGGCTTCTTCCGTTTTTACGTCTACACCTGTGAAAGGTTCATCGAGAAGAATGACGCGGCCATCTTGTGCCAGAGCACGTGCGAGAAAGACGCGCTTCTTTTGCCCACCGGACAATTCACCAATTTGGCGCTTGCGGAATTCTAGCATGTCGACGCGGCGCAACGCCTTTTCCACCGCATCGTGATCGGTCCGGCGCGGAATACGCATCATACCCATATGGCCATAGCGCCCCATCATGACCACATCTTCAACCAGTACAGGGAAATTCCAGTCGACTTCCTCGCTCTGCGGGACATAGGCGACCAGGTTCTTTTTCAGAGCTTCCTTGACGGGCAGGTTGAGAATGGAAATCTCGCCCTTGGCGAGCCGGACGAAGCCCATGATCGCCTTGAACAAGGTGGATTTGCCCGAACCGTTCACCCCCACCAGTGCGGTGATGGTTCCGGTGGGCGTCGTGAAACTGGCATTGCGCAAGGCCGTGTGGCCATTGCGATAAGTAACTGTCGCGTCTTTTACGGCCAAACCGTCAGCCGCGCCCTTTTCGAGAGCGGCCAGAGTTTTCCCGCCATGACCTTTCAGGGCATTCATTGCTTGAGGCCTTTTGCAATCGTGCTTGAGGTGACTTTCAGAAGATCAACATAGGTTGGCACGGGACCATCGGCCTCCGAAAGAGAATCCACATAGAGCACGCCACCATAATTGGCTCCCGTTTCACGCGCTACCTGTTTTGCGGGAGCGGCAGAAACAGTGCTCTCCGAAAAAACTGCCGTAATATCGTGTTTACGCACCGCATCGATTACCTTGCGCACCTGTTGCGGCGTGCCTTGCTGATCGGCGTTGATGGGCCAGAGATAAAGTTCCTTGAGATTGAAATCCCTTGCCAGATAGGAAAAGGCACCTTCGCTAGTGACCAGCCAGCGCTTGTCTTGCGGGATTGTGTTGAGCTCGGCATGGATCGGGTCGATCGTCGCCTTGATCCGCGCTTTGTAGCTTTCGGCATTGGTTCTATAGGTTTCAGCATTATCGGGATCGTATTTCATGAAAGCATCGCGGATATTGTCGACATAAATCAATGCAGAAGTGGGCGACATCCATGCATGCGGGTTGGGTTTGCCGCTATACGGCCCCTCACTGATGCCGATGGGGATGATACCTTCCGACACGACAGCGCTTGGCACTTTTTTGAGTCGCGAGAAAAATTTCTCGAACCAGCGTTCCAGGTCAAGCCCATTCCACAGAATAAGCTTGGCATCCTGCGCCTTGATGAGATCGCCTGGTGTCGGTTGATATCCGTGGATTTCGGCGCCGGGTTTTGTGATGGATTCAACGGTCGCCGCATCCCCGGCCACATTGCGCGCAATATCGGCAATGACCGTAAAGGTCGTCACCACTTTAAACTTGTCCGCAGCCAACGCTCCGCTCGTTGCCACGCACAACAGCAGGCTTCCGGTCAGAGCCGTCATCAATTTCTGCATAATGGGTCGAAACATAGCTCTATCCTTGTTGCAAATAACTCGCAACTGCATAAGTGGAAGGATAGAGAGAATCAAGCGCTTTTGCAAACCATTTGCAAATAAGGTGCATACGAGTCAAATAAATGGTTGTTCCTTTAAAAATCATACACGTATAAATTGTAATCTGAATTATTTTGTGTAGTCTGGAGAGTGGAGCGCGTCTGTTTTGAGCTGCACATCAATCAGTTACGAATCGATATACCAGGTGGTTACGGCGCAGAGCGGACATATAGGCATCCGAAATTCATTTTTGATTTTGATTTGAGGACCGGGGGTATCGATGACTTTAATGATGCAAAGCCGTAGCCATAGCGTTGCTGGGCCACTTATCGGAAACGAGGATCATCAGGGCGTAACGTCTGCTACGCAATCAAGCGGGCCGTTTCGCTATGGGCTGACGCGGATTGGGATCGACGTTTATACGCCGGAGAAAAAATTGGCGATCATCCTACTCGAACCCGTTCGCCATTTGCGATGGAGGGACAGCGAAGGGGGCGATCATTCCGCGAGTTGTCCCGCTGGAACCATCTTTTATATTCCGGCGCATTACAGCATGGTTATCACCTGGCCGGAAGCTGTCCAGTTCCTATCTGTGACGGTTGACGAGACAGACGATACGATACTTTCCTCTACCCGAATACCCGCTAGTACAGTCAGGTTTTCCAGCAAACAATGCTTACAAATAAGCGAAATCATTCTGGAGCAATTGCAGGAGGTGGCAGCGGATAATGCGAACTATCTTTCTTCGCTGTATTCGGTTCTGGTCAATCTTCTGATGCGCAATGCGCAAGTTGCACAGACGGCGGGTGGTGCGCAATCCGGGCTTAGCGCTTATGCGTGCGGGCAAATCGAGACATATTTGAAGACAAATTTTCGCAATCCGGTTTCCGTGCCTGAAATGGCCGCAACGCTGGGTATATCGGCTGGCCATTTCGCAACCTGCTTTCGTGAGAGCTTCGGCCAGACCCCCCATCAGTATCTGATGAAGCTGCGTCTGGACGAGGCGGAGCGTTGTCTTTGCGAAACCGACATGCCGATCAGCGAAATCGCCGCCAGATTAAGTTTCTCTAGCCAAAGCCATCTTACAACGGCATTACGAAAACACC
Source organism: Falsochrobactrum tianjinense (assembly GCF_019100495.1). Classification (GTDB taxonomy): domain Bacteria; phylum Pseudomonadota; class Alphaproteobacteria; order Rhizobiales; family Rhizobiaceae; genus Brucella; species Brucella tianjinense. The sequence goes on from NZ_JAHRVA010000002.1 coordinate 133,384, forward strand.
GGCAACTTACTCCCGGCGAAATAAGGCGACGCGGTAGACAACAGCGATTGCGTTAACCCGACAGGCGTTTACCTGTTACACAATTATCTTACGCCAAATAGAAGGCCGGGATCAGGGCGGGGCAGCGTTCGTTGAATCAGCCTGCTGTTGATGCCGGTCTTCGTTTCAGCCATTTGCGCCAGATATGAACCTCGCTCTTTCGTCTCAAGCGCCGTACCCGATGAGAGTCGTGAGACAATATGATGAGTCCTAGTGGCAACATCCAGAAACCAAGCACGGGCAGGAATCCCAACGCGCCGCCAGCCACGAGAGAACCGCCGAGCGTTCTTCGCATCATGAGGGATTGCGGCATTGGTATCCGCTTTCCAAGAATCACTATGACACGTTTGCGTTGAGTCGAAATATGTTCTTCATTCACCGGAGTGTTCTCGCATATAGGAATTGTCAGCTTCCTCCTAAAAATATACCAGAGAATATAGGGTTTCTCGACCGAAATACAAAAAGGTGAAAAAAAACCATTTAGCCCTTTGCAAATGCGAAACCCTTTTGCTATACGCCATCTCGCTGACGCAACGAGCACCTGTTCCCCGGTAGCTCAGCGGTAGAGCAACCGGCTGTTAACCGGTTGGTCGCTGGTTCGAATCCGGCCCGGGGAGCCATTACGCTTGTAAAAGTGCTTATTTCTCAATATTATCAATGCCTAAGGTTTCCTTCCAGTACACGGAGGGGTACACATGGGGCTTGTCTTGAAGTACGTGCAGAAGACCCCTGCGGGGGCATTTCGATAACCGGCACGCCGTGGCGACTGGTTGCAAACGTACAGTGGCCGCCAATTCTGGCCGCTTGACCCGCGCGCTGATGAGGTTTTTATCGAAGATATTGCACAGGCCCTGTCGATGCAATGTCGCTTTGCCAGGCATTGCTTGCAGTTTTATAGCGTTGCCGAGCATTCTGTTTTGCTGGCCCGCCATGTCTCGCCAAAGAACCGCCTCTGGGCGCTCCTGCACGACGCCAGCGAGGCCTACCTTGTGGATGTGCCGCTACCGGTGAAGCCGTTTCTTGACGGCTACAAACAGGCTGAGGCATCCGTCATGGCCGCGATCTGCGACAGGTTTGACTTGCCCCATGAAATGCCTGCTGAGGTGAAGACTGCCTACAGCGCAATCATCGGCGACGAGCGCACGAACATGGCGCCGTGCGTGGCTGAATGGCATGCGACCGGACCCGGAATCGGATCTGAACTGCAATATTGGTCGCCAGAGCGGGCGAAAGCGGAGTTTCTAATGCTGTTTGATAAGTTGACGGCAAGGAGGGCAGCGGCGTGAAAATACCGGCGGATATAGAAAATGCAGCCGTACGTCTGTGCGAGTCGCATATTGAATGGCCGAGGACAGAGTTTGTCATGAAAGCCATCCTCGCAGGAGATACCAAATGAGCAACATCGAAACAGCGATTGCCGTGGCCGCCGCTGCCCATATGGGGCAGGTGGATAAGAATGGCGAGCCTTACATCCTGCACCCCATTCGCGTGATGCTGGCACAGACGACCTCCGAAACGCAGATCGTTGGCGTGATGCACGACATGATCGAAGACACGAACACGTCGCTCAACGACATTTATTCGTTCGGGTTTGACGATGATATTGTGCTGGCCATGAGTGCGATTACCCGCCGTGATGATGAAGATTATTTCGTCTATGTCGCTCGCGCTTGCTCAAACCCTATCGCGCGCCCGGTCAAGATTGCTGACCTGCGCGATAACCTGCGAGCCTCAAACGACGACGATAGCAGGCGCGCTCGTTATCTGAAGGCGCTGGAACTGGTGGGAGAAAAACCATGACCTTCTGTGTCAGGGAGCAGATCGTCTGCATTGATGCGCAGGTTGGCTTTGAGCAGTTCCTCGAGAACAAGGAAGGCGAAATCTACACCGTTTCATGGATAGGCCCGTTCGAGCACTACACGCAGGGCAATTTCATCGGCGTTCGCCTCAAGGGCGTCGATCGAGGCATCTGCCCACAGTTCGGCTATGATAACCCGCCGTTTGCGGCTGCCCGGTTTCGGCCTTTGGTAAAAGACAGGCTGGCTTCATTGCGCGGCCTGCTTGCGGGCGGGCCTATTGTCGATGCGCCAGAAGAGCCGCGCAGGCGAGTGAAGGAGGGGGTGTAATGGTGCCAGATGCACGAATTGACCGGGGGATGCCAGAATGGGCACGCGCTGAGCGCCTCACATCGGGGCCCGCCATCCAGTCCGATGGCGGCAGCACGAGCTATTACGAGTTGCCCGAAGGCGCGACCGAACTGAACGACCTGATCGAGCACAAAGGCATGTCCTTTGCGCTCGGCAACATCTTCAAGGCTTGTTATAGGTTTGGTGAGAAAGATGCGGCTAGCCGGATGTACGATCTAAATAAGATTATTTATTTTGCTGAGCGGGTGAAGTCGTTTGAGCTAAAACAAACGCCTATCGTATAATTAGGCAAATATGAGAGACAAGTCGGGATGATGATCCATACCAAGCTAAGGCACCTCCGTAAAAAAGCTAAAGTACGCCTTCAGGATGTAGCTGCCTCTCTTGATTTGTCTCCGGGCTATCTAAGTCAAATGGAAACCGGCAAAGTCGAGCCGTCGATATCCCAGTTGCGACGTTTGGCAGCGTTTTATAATGTGGGCGTGGTATATTTCTTTGATGGCCAAAATGACGACCAAATTCTAGTGAAAGCAGCTGAGCGCCCTCGTTTCGGCCGGCCAAATTCGCCGCTACTATACGAGCTTTTACGAAATAATATTCCTGGTATTGATCTACAGGCTGCAATAATAAAAATTGCACCTAAATATGAAGAGCCGCAAGGTTTGTTTGTTACCTGTCAAAGCGAAGAGTTTATCTATGTTCTCTCAGGTGAACTAGGTTTCGAATATAATGGGCATATGTACTTTGCAAATACAGGCGATTCGTTCTGTTATAAAGCTAATCTGCCTTACCGATTATTTAACCCGAGCGATGAAGTGACAGAAATACTTGGGATTGGCTTTCCTCAATTTCCATAAAAATAGCTGTCAAAATATCTGACAGCTATTTTTGCAATATTAAGCTTGCGTCATAGAACGAGTAGGTCTCTTGAAGAACTTTACATAGAATACAGGTACTATGTACAGGATCCCCACGTACGCAGCCACGGTTGTTACAATGTTAACGAGCACAGAGAATGACCCTATCCCACTCGCAAAGTATGCAAGTACAGAGGTGAGCATAATCACCCATTTATAAGCTCCCGTATGCTCCTTCACGAAAACATTGGACACAGACCAGATCAGGGGAGCAGTTGTTGTGTATAGAGCTGCAACCAAAATCACGCCATAAATTGCGCCCAAGAACGGACTAATCTGAGTCCCTAGATGTAGGTTAGGTACTTCTATGCCGTGGAGAACAGTAATGTTTGTCATGAACGCTAGGAGTAGGATGATGCAGGAGGCTACATATACTGAAGCGCCAATTATAACACTAGTTGTCAGCTGCTTAGTGGTGGCAGGATTGGTCGTAGCGATACCTGATAAGTATGATGCTTGAAATAGGATGCAGTACGAAAAATACATAACCGCTGCCCAAAGCCAATTGCTGGTCGGCTTGAGCAAGTTATTGGTCTGTATATATTCATTACCACTGCTTAAGGTATCAGGTCCATTCATCATAGCGATAAACGCAATTAGCATCACGAAAGCGATTATGCAGGGGCCAAGACTCCCGATAACGTCCACTATTTTACGCATGCCCAACAAGCCAGTGATAAGCACCAGCACGGTCATAATGATCCGGCCAACCTCATTCCCAACCCCAAAATACTGCGAGAAAGCAGCTCCGGCTCCTGATATCATCAGGCTTGCCATGCAGAAAAGATAGACAATAGAAAACGCAAAAAGTGCGTTCCCCAAATAATTTCCGCAGTAGAATAGATATACCTCATGAAGAGATTTTAATTGATAATCTCTAGAATCCTTTACAATAAAGACCGCATACGTTCCCCATAAGACCGCACTTATCAGTATTCCAAGTATTCCAACGTACCCGTAGGCGGTGAAATACTGCATTATCTCTTGGCCACTGCCAAAGCCAGAGCCTGCGAGATATGCTATATATGCACCCGATAATACAAAGACTGTTAGCCAGCTACTTCTTTGCATTTGCAACTCCCATTCTCTTATTATTTTTAAATAATGGTGTCGATAACACGAGCCCAGCCGTTCTCTTCGGATGCTAAGAAGTCCGTAACAGAGTAGCCGCCACCCAAAACCTTAAGATTGGAGAATTCACCAATAGGATCCGTTGGCGAACTATTTAGTTTCACCTTAACCTCGGCAAAAGTATTGGATAGCAATGTGCAAGTGGATGAATTGTCTCTAGCGGTTACCCGTTGGGAGAAAATCCCTGGTCCATCTGGATTGGGAATGGTGAGCAAATTTAGATGAGGGTAAACTGTATGAAGTTGCGGTACATCATTTAGAGGTTTGCCACAGTCGAGCTCAATATCGATTAACTTAGCCCCTCTCCTCGAAGCTGTGCCGCGAATAAGATCGCCATTTTTTTCAAGGGTCATTGTGCCGAATTTTTTTGGGTAGCCCCAATAGCGACCTGTTTCAATGGCCGCATCGTCATCTTCCCATTCGTACATATAGTACCCGCCAAACACTCCTTTATACTCGACAGTAAAAATAATGCCGGCATCCATGTATGGAAGCTCTGGACTTTCGGTAAAGTCGTTTACGTAAACCATGCAGCGGTTGTTCACGAAGTTAAACGGTGTGGGGCTCAAGTGGCGCCTCAAAACCGCTTCTTCCACTTCGCATACTGCGTAAACTGTGCGGCTGTTCTTGCAGCTATAGGGAAGGATTGGATCTGGAACCAACGGTGCTTGCACCGGCATATTGTTCCCACTTTTCATAGTCGGCCTCCATTTTAGATAAACTAAAAATTAGGCAATAAATTTATAAATAGCAAATATTATTATCTGATAGGTGAGGCCGCAACCGCATCTAGAATTTCCACAAGGAGTTTCACCATTCAGTTGTGTAGGCGACGAATTTTGAACCGCTTGTTACGAAGCTCTTCAATTATTTTTTTACAAGGCAGGCAGCTGAGGCAGAAACCGTTTTCGAGTCAAGAATCTCTCTATTCCGTATACGCGATGAAGTCAGCGGGGTAGGTTTCGCCATCGAAAACAGTGCGCTTCCATTTCAAATCCATCATGGCGCTTCACTTCACAACGATTCGCCCCCAGTCGCCTGCGGCGACCGGCTTGCCGCACAAAGGCGCTCTCATGCCGTTCGGTCGTGAAGCTGAACACGCAGAAATAACCACCGGCTTTCTTCGCCATACTGCGCACGGTACGCGCGCCAAGGCGGTCAGCGTCCCTGTTAACTTCTCGTCGTGCGTATTTCAGCGCGTACGATTCGGGCAGGGCCACGCTGTAAGGATAGGTCGTCATGCTGCATATCCTTGGATAATGGATGGCTTCCAGCCGCGCGAATAGCCAAACGACATGGCCAGGCTGGCATATTCGATTTCCTTTACGAGAAAATCCCGGTCCTTCAGCAAGCCCTCGATCGCAGCGCGAACGTCGCCTTTGTAGTAGGAAAGGACCTGCTCGATTTCGTCATCGTAACTTTGCACCAATGCGTTCATGGCGACTCTCCAGTTGCAATGTTCTCAATTTGTTCTTTTTGTAAAAGAGAGTCAAGCATTGTGCGCCATGTGATAATTCATGTGGCATGTATTTCCCGCTAACCCCAAGAAAAGCCCAGAAATGCGGGCAATTCTCGTAAATCGGCTGGCACACGCTACCGGGTGGGTTTTTATGCTAAGTGCTTGATTTTGTTGGTGAGCGCGCAGGGATTCGAACCCTGGACCTACTGATTAAAAGTCAGTTGCTCTACCGGCTGAGCTACGCGCTCCCGAGAAAGACAAATCGTCTCTGGAAGTGGGGCGGAACATAAGGGCGGCTTTTGCAATGGTCAACACCATAAAAACAGGTTTCTCCAATATAAATTCAAAAATGGGTAGTGAGCCCCATCTTTTTTTGGCGTGTGGACGCGCTTAGGAGGTTTTTGGCAGAAAATTTAGATGTTTAGCGGCTTTTCTGGCCTCATATAACCATCAGAAAGTCGATAGATTCGCGTCTATTGATGTTTGATGACCATGTTCGGGGGCTTTGGCTTTGCAAACAAAACAGCCGCCTGTCGAGGCGGCTGTTTGTTAAACAGGGTGTTAAGCTGCTGTTAGCGATAGGGTGAATAGCACTGCCGACGAGGACCGTTATAAGGCTGGAATGTATTGTCAGAAGCCCGATAGGACCGGTAGCGGTTATAGCACCACTGCACATGGCTATTGCTATGGCGATAAACCGGTGCGCGCTGAACTGGAGCCGGAGAGGACAGCGCTCCACCAAGGATTGCGCCAGCGCCAAAGGCTGCCAACGGATACCACCAGCCATCGCTGTGACGGCGATAGCCGCGGCGATATTCGCGGTAGCCGCGATGTCCGTGCCAGTGGCGTGGACCTGAGCGGTGGCCACGCCAGTGCCGGTTGCGGGAACGATGTCTGCGATCATCCCGCACATGCTGGACATTGTCATTTCCCATAAGCTGGGCAGAAGGCATGACAGGAGCGGCGGACACGGGCGCCAGGACGCCGACCATGAAAGTTGCGCTGATCACCCCAACCATAAGTTTCTTCAAGGTGTTACTCATCTTCTTCTCCAGTTCAACTGCTCGCATCATGTTCGATGCAAGATGAACGTGTGCTGAATGACAGGGAATGATATATGGCATCTTCGCTATCCGGCAAGTCATACTCGGCGATTCAAACTGACCATGATTTGCATCGTGACGGATGGCCAAACCATCATACTAATAGGCACATCTATTTTATTCGCAACAATGAGGGTAATAAGCTAAGGTCTAATCTGTTGGATAGGTTTATAACGCCTTGAGTATTATGGGGGGTTGCAGTGGCAACAATGTTAGAGCCGTCCAAGCCCTTTCCAGGTGATGCTATCTCGAAACAAGCCGATCCTTTCCGGGCGGCGGTGGAGCATACGCCCACGCCGATGCTGATCACCAATCCGCGATTGCCAGATAATCCTATCGTCTTCGTCAACCGCGCTTTCCTACAATTGACGGGCTATGAGGCCAGCGAGATCGTAGGGCGCAATTGCCGCTTTTTACAGGGTAGGGAGACTGCGAGCGAACATGTGGACACCATCCGGGCAGCTCTCGCCGCCGAAAGGCCGATCCATATCGACATACTGAACTACAAGAAATCGGGTGAGTCCTTCTGGAACCGACTGGATATATCGCCGATTAAGAGCGATGACGGGGTTTTGCAGCACTTCATCTCTACTCAGATTGATGTAACGCTGGAAATCCAGCATCGCGCTGAATTGCAAAAAGAACGCGATACCACAGAGAGACATAAGGACCAGCTCAATTATATTGCCAATATTGCCAAGATCGGCTTCTGGACCCGTGATCAGCGAAGCGGAACCGTTAGCTGCTCTGCCGAATGCCGCCGTATTCTTGGCCTGCCGGATAATGGACCGATTCATTTTGACCAGATCATCGATCTTATTGCGCTGGAAGACCGAATGGCGGTTCTGCAACAGACCCAGCAGGCTTTTGCAACCGGCGGAGCTTATTCCATGGAATACCGGATCGTAAACAGCACCGGGAAAACCGTCTGGGTTGAAACGCGTGCCAAGGCTTTGCTAGGCGACGACCCGACACTGATGGGGGTCATACAGGATATCACCGAACGTAAGAAAGCCGAAGCTGACAAGGCGCTTGTCACACGGGAAATATCGCATCGCTTCAAGAATTCGATGGCTATGGTCCAGTCGATCGCCAATCAGACGCTGCGAAACGCCAGCGACCCCATGCAGGCAAATAAGCTTTTTAACGAGCGCCTGCACGCGCTGGCGCAGGCGCACGACATGCTGCTTCAGGACGACTGGGGTGGCGCCACCATTCGGCAGATCGCCGATACGGCGCTGGCCCCTTTCAACAGCACTTTCGGGCATCGCATCCGCATGGACGGCCCGCCGCTATTCGTCAGCGACCGTATAACCGTTTCGCTGTCGCTGGGGCTTTATGAACTCGCCACCAATGCGGTTAAGTATGGTGCTCTCTCCAACGAACATGGTGTTATCGATTTCAACTGGAATATTGTCGATGATCATGGTGAGAAGAAATTCCAGATGCGTTGGGTGGAAAGCAATGGCCCAAGGATTTCCCGCCCGTCGCATCGCGGTTTTGGCCAGAGGCTTTTGCGCATGGTGCTCGCCGAGGAACTCAAGGCGTACTGCGATATCGAGTTTGCGCAATCCGGCTTGAAAATCATTGTGCTGGCACCCATCAGCTTCGATGTTTTTCCGAATTTCGATTACAACATAGAGCCTGGCAGCTGATTGTATGATGCCAGAGACGTTTTGACATCTGGAAGTATACCTGAAAAAGCGCCATATGCTGCCATCATGACCGACAACCCTGCTACTCTTTCGACCGTCCTGGCTGCGAAGCCGCAAATTACGCGTGACGATACGGCTCGCCAGTCGCGTTTTCTGCCAGTGGCGGCGGATGCGCCGCCGGTGAAGTGGCTTATCGCCGATGGGCTGACGGATTACGATGAAGCGCTGCGCTTCATGGAGGAGCGTGTACAGGCTATTCGTGAAGGCGAGGCCAGTGAACTTGTCTGGCTGGTCGAACATCCTTCGCTTTATACGGCTGGTACCAGCGCGCGAGCGCAAGATCTGCTGACGCCAGACCGTTTTCCGGTTTTCGATACCGGACGCGGCGGCGAATATACCTATCATGGCCCAGGCCAGCGCGTAGCCTATATCATGCTTGACCTCAAACGCAGGCGCGAGGACGTACGCGCTTTTGTGGCTGCGCTTGAACAATGGATCATCGAAACGCTGGCGCAGTTCAATGTCAAAGGCGAGCGGCGCGAAGATCGGGTGGGCGTCTGGGTTGTCCGTCCGGAAAAGCCGCCCCTCGCTAACGGTCAATTATGCGAGGACAAAATCGCGGCCATCGGCATCCGCCTGCGTCGCTGGGTCAGTTTCCACGGCATTTCGATCAATGTGGAGCCACAGCTTGAACATTTCAGCGGCATTGTGCCGTGCGGCATCGACGATTATGGCGTAACCAGCCTCGTCGATCTTGGCTTGCCGGTCACGATGGACGATGTGGATCTCGCGCTGGGCAAGGCATTCGAAACCGTCTTCGGAGCCCGCAGGGCTTAACCCGCGGCCGTCGTTTTTATCCGCCGCTCGCGCACGAAGACATAAATCCCCGAACCAACGATGATGGCGATGCCGAGCCATTTTGACGGGGTAGGAAAGTCCCCGAAAAGGATCAGGCCGACGATCACAGCGGTAACTATTTCCAGATATTGGAAGGGCGCGAGCACGGAGGCGGGAGCGAGCTTGAAAGCCTGCACCACCATCAGATGGCCGAAAGTGCCGATCATCCCGAGCAGCAAAAGCAGCAGCCATGGAAAGGCCGTCTGCGGCAGGCTGAACTGGAGGTTTTCAATTCCGGCCCGCGTGCCAGGGATCATGGCTGCGGCGGTGATTAGCCCGCCGCCAATACCTGCATAAAATTGCATGACCAGCGGGGTCTCTTTGGAGCCGTATTTTCGGTTTAAAGTCAGATAGGTAGCAAAGCACACTGCCGATAGCAGGGGCAGCAGCGAAACGGCACCGAAAATCTCATAGCTTGGCTGGATGACAATCAGCGTGCCTACAAGGCCCACGGCCACAGCGCTGTAGCGGCGCCACCCGATCTTTTCCTTGAGGAAAACTGCCGACATCAAAATGAGAATTAGCGGTTCGGCGAAGAATACGGCCATAGCGTCGGCAAGCGGCATGTATTTGACCGCCATGAAGAAGCACAGGCTTGCAAATCCAATCAATACGCCGCGCACGAGATTGCCGACCAGATGGGATGTGCGGAACTCTTTAAAGCCTCCCATGGAGAAGAGTATGACGAACATCAAGATAACCTGAACTGCAAAACGCAGGAAGGCTATGGTCGCTGGCGGAACATTGTCCATCATGGCCAGCCACTTGCCGATCGCATCAATCAGCGGAAGCATCAGCACCGCCAGCACCATCGTAACCATACCCCGAACATGGGTGCTGGACTGATCTGGTTGTGCGCTTGCGCTATTTAATGTCTGTGTTCCCATTCTCAGCTCCTCAACCCCTTGGAAGCTGTAGGACAATTACCTGCAGGGTGCCATCGCCATTCTGAAAAATACCCAGAGTGATTTGACATTAGGCGTCATTCCGGTGCAAATCCCTTCAACAATGTACAAAACCCTTTGATAAAAGCGGCAAGGCAGAACGTAAGGCGAACTTTATTCGCCTTTCGTATTTTCCCGTGGCATCATTCTTGTGATTCGCCCCGCTTGTTTCGGTGCCGGCAAATTGACGATGTACGGCCTTCGCAGTTTCAGACAGAAAGCTTTTTGGACAAAGATGGACGACAGCAACGATCTCTTTTCAAGAGTAGTCAACAATGCCAGGGAACGGCAGGTGGAGCAGCAAGTGAATACCACTTCCACATCGCAAGCCGCACCCCGCCCAGCGGTCACGCCGTCCGTGCCCGCCTCAGCGCTGAAGCCTGCTCGGCTTGCGGAGAAAGCTTTGCCTGTCTCAAGCGGTGACGATTACAATGCTTCATCCATCCGGGTTCTGGAAGGACTCGAACCCGTGCGCCTGCGCCCTGGCATGTATATTGGCGGCACGGATGAAAAGGCGCTGCATCACCTCTTTGCCGAAGTGATTGACAACTCGATGGACGAGGCCGTGGCCGGCCACGCCAATTTCATCGAAGTCAGCCTCGATGCGGAAGGGTTCATAACCGTTTCGGATAATGGGCGAGGTATTCCGGTGGATGAGCATCCGCAAATGCCCGGCAGGTCGACGCTTGAAGTCATCATGACCAAGCTGCATGCGGGCGGTAAATTCGACGGCAAGGCTTATGAAACTTCCGGCGGCCTACATGGCGTTGGCGTGTCGGTAGTCAATGCTCTTTCGGATGTGCTCGAAGTGGAAGTGGCGCGCAATCGCCGCCTCTATCGCCAGTGCTTCTCGCGCGGCCTGCCGCAAGGTGGTTTGGAAGATGTGGGCGAGGTGCATAATCGGCGTGGTACCCGCGTTCGCTTCCACCCCGACCCGGAAATCTTCGGCAAGGTGGCGCGTTTCGATCCCCACCGGCTTTACCGCATGGCGCGCTCGAAAGCCTATTTGTTTGGTGGCGTTGAAATCCGCTGGAGCTGTGATCCGGCGCTGCTTGATCCGAAAAAGGAAACGCCTGAAAAGGCCGTCTTCCATTTCCCCGGCGGCCTCAAAGATTATCTTCAGGCATCGCTTGGCAAGGAGCATCAGGTCACGCGCGAAATCTTCGCGGGGAAGACTGAAAAGCAGGGCGGGCATGGAGCGGTGGAATGGGCCGTTTCCTGGTATGGAGGCGACGGTTTTGTTAATTCCTATTGTAACACCATCCCCACCGGCGACGGCGGCACTCATGAGGCAGGTCTGCGTATTGCGCTTACGCGCGGGCTTAAAGCTTATGCGGAATTGACCAATAATAAGCGCGCGTCCATCATCACTACCGATGATGTGATGACATCGGCTGCCGCCATGCTTTCAGTCTTTATTCGCGAGCCGGAATTTGTCGGCCAGACCAAGGACAAACTGGCGACCGTTGAAGCGCAGCGTATCGTGGAAAACGTGATCCGCGACCCGTTTGATCATTGGCTTGCCGCCTCACCGCAGGAAGCTTCGCGCCTTCTTGACTGGGTGGTCGACCGGGCCGAGGAGCGCTTGCGGCGGCGTCAAGAGAAGGAAACTGTTCGCAAAAGTGCAACGCGCAAGCTGCGCCTGCCGGGCAAGCTTGCCGATTGTACGCAGACTGCGGCTGCGGGCGCGGAACTTTTTATTGTCGAGGGCGACTCGGCAGGCGGTTCCGCCAAGCAGGCGCGCAATCGTGCCACGCAGGCAATCCTGCCGCTGCGCGGCAAGATTCTCAATGTGGCGAGTGCCGGACGTGAAAAGCTGACCGCCAACCAGCAGATTGCCGATCTGGTGCAGGCGCTGGGTTCTGGTACGCGCAAGAATTATCGCGAAGACGACCTGCGTTACGACCGCGTCATCATCATGACTGATGCTGACGTAGATGGCGCGCATATCGCATCACTGCTGATTACCTTCTTCTATCAGGAGATGCCGGAGCTCATTCGGCACGGCCATCTTTATTTGGCCGTGCCGCCACTCTACCGCCTCAGCCAGGGCGGAAAGGTTGCTTATGCTCGTGATGACGCGCACAAGGATGAACTGCTCCGCACCATATTTACGGGTCGCGGCAAAATCGAAATAGGACGCTTCAAGGGTCTTGGTGAAATGCGCGCCGAGCAGCTTAAGGAAACCACGATGGACCCGGCCAAGCGTACGCTTTTGCGTGTACATGTGGACGAAGATTATATCGATGAGACACGCAACACGGTCGATGAGCTGATGGGGACGAAGCCAGAAGCACGCTTCCGCTTCATTCAGGATCGCGCGGCCTTTGTGGAAGAACTTGACATATAAAGCATGCTGCGGGTAAGCGGGGCCGCAGCATGCTTTATTTCTTACTTCGAGACATGCCTTTAGACGGAAAAGCCTTTTCCACCTTTCCAAGGCACGGTTTAGTTTTTCACGTCGATGCCCAATTTGACCTCAATTTCCTCGATGGATTCCTTGACAAAGAACGTCAGATCGGTGCTGGTTGTCACAATACGGCTGCCTGTTCCGTACGCGTTGTAGGAAAGAACGTGGTTGAAATTGACCGCGACCTTCTCGCCACTCACATCGGTCAGCATGATCCACATGGTTACTCTCCTTCCAAAATTCAGATTCTTGAATAAGGATAGAACATTTTTCGCCTAAGAGGGAACTGAGTTCGTTAATTAGATGCGATCCATCAGCGCGTACCAGGATAAGGCGAGAAACAAGAGCGGAGCGCGAAAGGTACGCCCGCCGGGAAAGGCAGGAATGCGCAATTCTTCAAATAGCCTTAGTTTTTCGTGCTTGCCGGAGACAGCTTCCGCATAGAGCCGCCCCATATAGTTGGCCAGCATCACGCCATGGCCAGAATAGCCGCCGGCGGTGATGATGCCGGGCATCACCTCGCGCACGAAGGGCTGGCGCGGCATGGTTATGCCCACCGAGCCGCCCCATGAGTGGGTGATCTCGACATTTTCGAGTGCGGGATAGATTTCCACAATCTGGCGACGGATATGGTCGCTGATGTCGCGCGGGTTATCGGCGGTATAGGCTTCGCGTCCGCCGAACAGCAGCCGTCCGTCTTTCAAGCGCCGGAAATAGCGCACGACGAAACGGGAATCGTCCACCGACTCTCCGCCGGGGATCACTGGGCTGTTGTCGCCCAGCGGAACGGTCGCCCCGATGAACGAGCGGATCGGCATGACATGTGCGGCACTCATCGGCTCCAGATTGCCACCATAGGCATTTACGGCAATGAAGGCATTCTTCGCGGTAATCGTGCCACGCGCCGTTTCCACTTCGACACGTCCGCTCGCAGTGCGAAGTTTGATAGCTTTCGTGTTTTCGTAAAGATGCGCACCAGCCTTTTGTGCAGCCTTTGCCGCACCGATCAGAAATTTTAACGGATGTATATGGCCAGTGCCTGCATCATAAACGCCACCGTGATAGCGGTCCGAACCAAGTAGTCCCGCCATTTCCTCTCGCCCGACATAACGAATGTGAGGATAGTTGAAGTGACTTGCCATTAGCTCTGCATGGCGCTCATAGTTTCTGAGATAGCGCGGCTTGTGCACAGCAGAAATCTGGCCCGGCATATAGTCCATGTCGATGCCATGATCGTGGGCAAAGGTTAGCATATGGGCCTTGGCTTCTTCCGCCACGTCGAACAGCGCCCTGGCTCGCTCAAAGCCATATTGCTTTTCCAGATCTTCCGCCCATGTCCGCTGCCCGGTGCCGAACTGCCCGCCATTGCGCCCTGACGCGCCGTCGCCAAAGCGTGCGGCCTCAATCAGTACGACATCTGCGCCCTGCCGGGCCAGATGATAGGCCGCCGACAGTCCCGTATAACCGCCGCCGATGACGATGACATCCGCCTGCCGCGATCCGTCAAGCTCCGGATATTGCGGTCGGTCGGACACGCTGGCCTCATACCATGAAAGGCCGGGAGAGATTGGGGACTGGTATGGCATTGTGAACCGCTCAGACGTTGAGCAACAGGAACTCGCGTTCCCATGGGCTGATGACTTCCATGAAGGTTTCAAACTCGGCGCGTTTGATCGCCGCATAGGTCGTGACAAATGAACTGCCGATCAGGTTGCGCAGTTCATCGTCCGCTACGAACAGCTCCACCGCATCGATCAGGCCGCGGGGCAGGTCGATTTCCTTGGTGTTGACGCTGGTCGTGGCGGGCTGGTCCGGCTCGATCTTGTTCACAAGGCCGATAAGCCCGCAGGCAAGCGAGGAGGCGAGCGCCAGATAAGGGTTGGCATCCGACGAAGGGATGCGGTTTTCCACCCGCCTGCCGCCCGGTTCCGAGCGAGGCACGCGGAAAGCCGTCGTGCGGTTGTCGTAGCCCCATTTGACATTGACCGGTGCGGAAGCATCCGGCGTCAGACGGCGATAGGAATTCACATAGGGCGCAAACATCACCAGTGCATTGGGCACATGCTGTTGCATGCCACCGATGAAATGGCGGAAGGCATCGCTTTCGCTGCCATCATCATTGGAGAAGATGTTGCGGCCCGTTTTTTTGTCCACGATAGACTGGTGGATATGCATCGCCGAGCCCGGCTGGCCCTGAATGGGCTTGGCCATGAAGGTGGCGTACATATCGTGTTTCAGCGCCGCTTCGCGAATCGTGCGCTTGAACATGAATACCTGATCGGCCAGTTCCACCGGGTCGCCATGGCGCAGGTTGATTTCAAGCTGGCCCGCTCCTTCTTCGTGGATCAGCGTGTCGATCTCCAGCCCCTGGCCTTCGGAGAAGTGATAGATATCGTCGATCAGTTCGTCGAACTCGTTGACGCCTGCAATCGAATAGCCCTGCCCGCCGCCGATAGCGCGGCCCGAACGGCCAACCGGCGGAACCAGCGGATAATCCGGGTCGGGGTTCTTGCGCACGAGGTAGAACTCGATTTCCGGTGCGACAACCGGCTTCAGCCCGCGCTTGTTATAGGCGGCCACGACCTTGCGCAGTACATTTCGCGGGGTGAATTCCACCGCACGCCCGTCCTGATAGACGAGATCGCAGATCACCTGTGCGGTCGGGTCGGATTCCCACGGCACGGCTGAAAGCGTGGAGAGATCGGGCAGCAGTTTCAGGTCGCCGTCGTCTTCCGGATAATGGAAGCCATGGCCGTCTTCCGGATAATCACCAGAGATCGTCGTCATGAAAACCCCCGAAGGCAGCGCCAGCGAGGTGTTGGATGTGAATTTCTTGGACGGCATCATTTTGCCACGCGCTACCCCAGCCTGATCGGGGGTAATGCATTCGATGTCTTCGATATCACGCCATGCAAGCCATTCGGTCGCTTGTTTCCAGTTCTTCACGCCGCGCAACGTCTTGACATAAGGAGGAGTACGCCGACGCGGAGTGCGCGTGGCCTTTTTTTCCGTCGTATCAGCTGACATCAAACACCAAAAAATGATTTCGTATGCCCGCATGATAGCTGCACCGACCGGCATTGACAAATGCAGCTTTGCAAAAAAACCGGCTGGCAGTGCCAGCCGGAACAATTCACTATGGCGAACTCTATATAAGATGTGTTCTACCGGTTGTTGGTGACGATAACGGGAATGAGGAGATCGCCCCAGTTGCCGTCGCCGCCATGATGACGGGCCGAACGGACCAGTTCTACCGAAACGCCTGCCTCGACCGCCTTCATGACCGCCTGATTGAGACGGTGCAGATCGTTGGCGAGCGTGCGGATAGTACTCTGCTGCTCGGTGCTCATCGAAGAGGACTGCTCTTCGGCTCTTTCCTTGACGCGTACGATCGAAGCCATTGTCATTTCTCCCGTAAAACTAGCTTCTTGCAATCATTCCGCTGCGGGGCGGAACTGTGCTGTTTCAGTCGATTCCTGCATGGCGGTGGTCGAAGACTGGCCGCCGGTGATTGCGAGCGACACGGCATCGAAATAGCCGGTGCCGACTTCGCGCTGGTGTTTGGTTGCGGTGTAGCCGTTGGCTTCGGCTGCGAATTCCGCCTGCTGCAACTCGGAATAAGCGGCCATCTGCCGATCCTTGTAGCCGCGCGCCAGTTCGAACATGCCGTAATTGAGCTGGTGGAAACCGGCCAGCGTGATGAACTGGAACTTGTAGCCCATGGCGCCCAGCTCGCGCTGGAACTTGGCAATCGTTGCGTCGTCGAGGTTCTTCTTCCAGTTGAACGACGGCGAGCAATTATAGGCGAGCTTCTTGCCCGGATGCGCCTTATGCACAGCCTCCGCGAAACGGCGAGCCTGTTCGAGATCGGGCTTGGATGTTTCCATCCAGATCAGATCGCAATAGGGCGCATAGGCAATCGCGCGGGCGATACATGGCTCGATGCCATTTTTCACCTGATAGAAGCCTTCCGCAGTGCGGCCTGCATCGTAATCGACGAAGGGCTGGTCGCGCTCATCGATGTCCGAGGTCAGAAGCTTGGCGGCTTCCGCATCCGTGCGGGCGATGACCAGCGTAGCCGTTCCCATCACGTCGGCTGCAAGGCGCGCCGCGTTGAGATTGCGGATATGCGCCGCAGTCGGGATCAGAACCTTGCCGCCCAGATGGCCGCACTTTTTTTCTGATGCCAACTGGTCTTCATAGTGGACACCGGCTGCACCTGCCTCGATGAAGGCCTTCATGATCTCGAATGCATTCAGCGGACCGCCGAAACCTGCTTCCGCATCGGCAACGATGGGTGCGAACCAGGTGTCGACCGAAAGCCCCTTGCCTTCAGCGGTTTCGATCTGGTCGGCGCGCTGCAACGTCTTGTTGATGCGCTTGGCCAGTTCCGGTGCGGCATTGGCCGGGTAGAGCGACTGGTCCGGATACATGGCTGAAGCCGTGTTCGCATCCGCAGCAACCTGCCAGCCGGAAAGATAAATCGCCTTCAGACCAGCGCGAACCATCTGCATGGCCTGATTACCCGAAAGCGCGCCAAGCGCATTGACGAAATCCTCTTCGTGGATAAGCTTCCACAGACGGTTTGCACCCATCTCGGCCAGCGAATATCTGATCTCCACCGAGCCGCGCAGCCTTTTCACATCTTCGGCCGTATGCGCACGCTCGATGCCGTCGAAGCGGCCTTTGGGCGCCGAAGGGATGAGGCTGTAAAAATCTGTCATTTCGGTGTCTCCTCACACTATTCACGGGTTTTCGAAGAGCGCTTGCCGCTACTCTTTCTGTGACTGAATTTACATTCTTGCTGGAGGTGAGGCCAGAAAAAGCATGAAAAGCGCCTAAAAAATGAAGTAATGCTGTCTGATTATTGACTGTCAGGCCGTGTAAAATTGTAAATCTTGTCAAAGATAGAATTCACGGCTACTTTGTCATGAATTGTAAATATCGCCTGTCCAGATCTGGAGCACCATGATGAGCGAGCGCAAGATTTTCGCCGGGCCGCGGATCAGGCGCATCCGTAACGAGCGGGCTCTTACCCAGACGGGGATGGCCGAGGCGCTTGGCATTTCGCCGTCCTATCTCAATCTGATCGAGCGCAATCAGCGCCCTTTGACTGTGCAGCTTCTTTTGAAACTCGCAAGTGTCTACAAGCTTGATCTGGACAGTCTTCAGGCGGAAAGCGGCGCGATGGTCGCGGGCCTCAAGGAAGTGTTTTCCGACCCGCTTCTGACAGGCGAATTGCCGGGCGACCAGGAACTGGTGGAAATCGGCGAGGCCGCGCCCAACGCGGCGGCGGGGGTCGTGAAGCTTTACCGCGCCTATCGCGAGCAGCAGCAGCGCCTTTCGGATTTGTCGCAATTGCTCTCGCATGAAGGCGGTGAGGCGCAGCTTTCCGCGACGCGCCTGCCTCTCGACGAGGTGCGCGACGTGATGGCGCGAAGGCCCAACCATTATCCTCGTATCGAGGAGGAAGCCGAAAGTTTCTTTAGTCTTCTGAAACCGGGCGACGATTTATCCAGTGCGTTGAAAGAGTGGCTGCGGCGCGAGCACGGCATTACGGTGCGTAGCCTGCCTGTTGCGACCATGCCTAACTGGCGCAGACGCTATGACCGCCACTCGCAGCGGCTTTTCATTTCCGAGCGTCTGTCGCCTTTCGATCAGTTGCAGGAAATCGCCATGGAAGCGGCCTTGATCCGCATGCAGGTGGTGATCGGTGCTGAGACGGAAGGCTTGAAACTGTCATCGAGTGAGGCGAAGCGCATTGCGCGTTTCGAACTGGCGCGCTACGCCGCACAGGCGCTGATGATGCCCTATCGGCAGTTCCGCGATGCGGCGGTACGCGCACGTTACGATGTGGATGTGCTGCGCTCCCGCTTCGGCGTGTCGTTTCAGCAGGCTGCGAACCGTCTCACGACCTTGCAGCGGCAGGGTTCAAGCGCTTTACCGTTTTTCCTGATGGAAATCGACCATGCGGGCAATCGTCTGCGCCTGGTGGGGGCGGAGGGGTTTCCACTGCGCTTTGGCGGGCAATGTCCCAAATTGCCCGTCTATGCCGCTTTTGCGCAGGCAGGGCAGGTGCTTGTCGAACCCGCGGAACTTCCCGATGGTTCCGCATATCTCACGATTGCGCGCACGCTGGAAGGGCCGCAAGGCGCATTCAACGAGCGCCCGCGCCGCACCGCGCTTCTACTCGGCTGTTCGCTGGAAGCGGGGGAGGACACCATTTACGGCGTGGGCTGCGCCGCCAATACGGAAATAGGTCCAGCCTGTCGGCTGTGCGAGCGGCAGGGCTGCATTACCCGCGCCGAGCCGCCGTTGACCCGTCCGCTTGGGCTGGACGAGATGGTTGCGGGGCTGTCAGCCTTCGACTTCCAGTAAGGGCGCGATATTTCGGTTCTGGCGGTCTGCGGGTTCTCACCTCCCACCATTTTCGACGCGGCAGAGACCAAATCTCACCGCCGCTACAGCTGAACTCGGCACAATTTTTGTGTTTGTCACGTCATGAGGTGGTTGACGAACGCGGTGCAATCTAAAAAAGTGCAATAAAGAAATTGTATATCCACCTTGAACCTGCACAGGAAATTGATGTGCAGAATGGAGCACGCGATGGGGATCAAATCCTTCCTTCTGGCGACAACCGTGATCACGGGTTTTGTAGCTGCCGCCACATTGTCCGCCAGTGCGCAGGAGCGGGTGGTCAATATCTATAACTGGTCGGATTATATCGACGATTCCATCCTGAAGGATTTCACCAAGGAAACCGGGATCAAAGTCGTTTACGACGTTTATGATTCCAACGAACTTCTTGAAACCAAACTTCTGGCGGGCGGTAGCGGCTATGATGTCGTGGTGCCGTCGGGCGAGTTTCTTGGTCGCCAGATTCCGGCAGGCGTCTTCCTGAAGCTCGACAAGGAAAAACTGCCGAACATCAAGAATATGTGGGGCGAAATTTCCGATCGCGTGATGGTTTACGATCCAGGCAACGAATATTCCGTCAACTATATGTGGGGCACGACCGGTATCGGCTATAACAAGGCCAGGATCAAGGAAGCGCTGGGCACGGATACGATTGATTCATGGGATGCTCTTTTTGATCCGGAGAAATCGGCAAAGCTGAAGGATTGCGGTATCTACTTGCTCGATTCTGCCAGCGAAATGCTGCGTCCGGCTTTGAATTAT
Source organism: Falsochrobactrum tianjinense (assembly GCF_019100495.1). Lineage (GTDB taxonomy): Bacteria > Pseudomonadota > Alphaproteobacteria > Rhizobiales > Rhizobiaceae > Brucella > Brucella tianjinense. The sequence continues at coordinate 153,265 of NZ_JAHRVA010000002.1, forward strand.
CTGGGGTTGGACCCCAATTCACCGTCGCCGGACGATTTGCAGAAGGCGCAGGACCTCTATCTGAAAGTTCGCCCGAATATCCGCAAGTTCCACTCGTCGGAATATATCAATGCACTGGCGAACGGCGATATCTGCATGGCCGTGGGCTATTCGGGTGACATTTTCCAGGCGCGTGACCGGGCAGAAAAAGCCAATCAGGGTGTGGAAATCGGTTATTCGATCCCGAAAGAAGGTGCGCTGATCTGGTTCGACCAGATGGCGATCCCTGCCGACGCCAAGCATGTGCCGGAAGCGCTCGAATTCATCAATTACATGATGCGTCCGGAAGTGGCGGCCAAAGCTTCGAACTATGTGTTCTACGCCAATGGTAACAAGGCTTCGCAGGAATTCATCGAAAAGGAAATTCTCGACGATCCGGAAATCTATCCGACAGAAGACGTCATGAAGAAACTGTTCGTGCCGTCGCCATACGACACCAAGACCCAGCGCGTGGTGACTCGCGTCTGGACCAAGATTGTCACCGGCCAGTAAGCGCCAGACAGTGCGAGGGGCGCTTAAAGGCCCCGCCCGACATCGTGAAGAGCGGCTCCCTGTAAAGACAGAGGGCCGCTCTGCGTCTTGTAACAGCAGGCTGACGGCTTGGGGGTAGAGTTCCAGACAGGTCGATAGGGGAACGGAATGGAATCTTTTGGCAGCTTTCGCCGCAAATTTGCGCCCTGGAACGATCCGGCGGCCAAGCCCTTCATTTCTTTCGAGAATGTGACGAAGATCTTCGGCGATTTCACCGCCGTCGATGATCTGTCGCTCAATGTTTTCAATCGCGAATTCTTCGCGCTGCTGGGCGCATCGGGCTGCGGCAAGACCACGCTGATGCGCATGCTGGCAGGTTTCGAGGAGCCGACATCGGGTCGCATCATGCTCGACGGTCAGGATTTGCGCGGCATTCCGCCCTACAAGCGTCCGGTCAATATGATGTTTCAGTCTTATGCGCTGTTTCCGCATATGACGGTCGAAAACAATATCGCCTTCGGCCTGAAACAGGACGGCATGGCGAAATCGGAAATCGACGCGCGCGTGGCCGAAATGCTCAAGCTCGTGAAGCTGGAGCAATATGGCAAGCGCAAGCCGCACCAGCTTTCCGGCGGCCAGCGCCAGCGCGTGGCTCTCGCCCGCTCGGTTGCCAAGCGCCCCAAAGTTCTGCTGCTGGACGAGCCGCTTGGCGCACTCGACAAGAAGCTGCGTGAGGAAACGCAGTTCGAATTGATGGATTTGCAGGTCAAGCTCGGCATGACCTTCATGGTCGTCACCCATGATCAGGAAGAGGCCATGACCATGGCCGACCGTATCGCGGTGATGGACAAGGGCCGCATCATGCAGGTGGCCACACCTGCGGAGGTCTATGAAGCGCCGCGCTCGAAATTCGTGGCGGATTTCATCGGCAATGTGAACATCATCGAAGGCGAGGTGGTGAAAACGGCAAGCGGCGAGGCGGAAATTGCCACCGAGAAATTCGGATTTCATATTCATACCGAAACCCGTGAAACACTTAATCCAGGCCAGAAGGTCTGGTATGCGGTGCGCCCGGAAAAGACGCGCATTGCCCGCGAAAAACCGGATGAGGCTTCGGTCAATGCGGTCGAAGGCGAGCTTTGGGATATTGCCTATTTCGGCGATATGACGGTGTTCCATGTGCGGCTCGACACCGGACGCACCATCAAGGCAGCAAGTCTTAATGCCGTGCGCAAGACGGAAAATCCGCTGACCTATGACGAGCGCGTCTGGGTTTCTTTCGATACCGACGCCGGTCTGGTTCTGACCGCCTGAGGGGCAAGCCCATGCAAAAGCTGATCGCTTCCGTCGCCAGCCGCCTCGTCATCGCAGTGCCTTATCTGTGGCTACTGGTTTTCTTTCTTGTGCCGTTTTTCATCGTCTTCAAGATTTCCCTGTCTGAAGTGGCGATGGCTATTCCGGCCTACGTGCCGACCTTCGATTTCGCCCAGGGTTTTGCGCTGAACTGGGAAAAGTTCAAGCAGCTGTCCTTTGCCAACTACCTGTGGCTGCTGGACGATCCGCTGTACTACAAAGCCTATCTGTCGAGTGTCCGCATTGCAGCGATCTCGACGTTCCTGACGCTGCTTGTCGCCTATCCGATGGCCTATGGCATTGCGCGCGCGCCGACGACAATCAGACCCACGCTCTTGATGATGGTGATCCTGCCGTTCTGGACGTCATTTCTCATCCGTGTCTATGCGTGGATCGGCATTCTGAAGCCGGAAGGGCTGCTCAACCAGTTTCTGATGTGGCTGAACGTCATCGATACGCCGCTGACCATTCTCAATACGGACACGGCGGTCTATATCGGCATTGTCTATTCGTATCTGCCTTTCATGGTGCTGCCGATCTACTCCTCTCTTGAAAAGATGGATTATTCGCTGATCGAGGCGGCGCAGGATCTGGGCTGCACGCCGATTGCCGCCTTTTGGAAAATCACGTTTCCCTTGTCACTGGCAGGGGTGCTTGCCGGCTGCTTCCTCGTTTTCATTCCGGCCGTGGGCGAATTCGTCATTCCCGATCTTTTGGGCGGTTCGCAGACCCTGATGATCGGCAAGACGATCTGGAGCGAATTCTTCTCCAATCGCGATTGGCCGGTTTCGTCAGCGGTGGCTGTGGTGCTGCTGATCCTGCTTATCGTGCCGATTGTCATCTTCCAGCAAGTGCAGGCGCGCCAGCAGGAAAAAGGGAGATAGGTGATGAACAACAACTGGTCCCGCTTCAATATTGCGTCTGTTGCTCTGGGCTTCGCCTTCCTCTATCTGCCCATCGTGCTTCTGGTCATCTATTCGTTCAACGAATCCCGCCTGGTCACCGTCTGGGCGGGTTTCTCGACCAAATGGTATGGCGAGGTGTTCAGAAATCAGGCGCTGATGGATGCAGCCTGGGTGACGATCCGCGTGGGTTTGCTGTCCGCAACAATCGCAACCGTGCTCGGCACGCTCGCGGCACTGGCGCTGACGCGTTATACACGCTTTCGCGGACGTATCCTGTTTTCCGGCATGGTCTATGCGCCACTGGTCATGCCCGATGTCATCACCGGCCTGTCGCTCCTCCTTCTGTTCGTGGCGGTGAGTTTTGATCGTGGCTTCTGGACCGTGACGCTCGCGCACATCACTTTCTCAATGTGTTTCGTGGCCGTGGTGGTGCAGTCGCGCCTGGTGAGCTTCGACCGTTCGCTGGAAGAAGCGGCCATGGACCTCGGCGCAACGCCGGTGACGACCTTCATGAAGGTCACGCTTCCGGTTATCCTGCCTGCCGTGGTTTCCGGCTGGATGCTGGCTTTCACGCTGTCGCTGGACGATCTGGTGATTGCAAGCTTCACCTCCGGTCCGGGCGCAACGACGCTGCCGATGAAAATCTACTCCCAGGTGCGCCTTGGCGTGACGCCGGAAATCAACGCGATCTGTACGATTCTGATTGCATTGGTGACGATCGGCGTCATCATCGCATCGGTCGTCAACAAGCGTCGCGAAGTGCAGCGCCGTCGCGACGAGCAGGCCGCATTCCGTATCGTGTAAAGCGCAACAGAACGTTACTGCACCGTTCCCGATGGCGAGATGAAGGGTCGGTCCCATGAGCCGCCGACGAAGAAATTCAGAGGCGGCTTTGCTGGGGAGGTTTCCTCCTGCGGGTCTTCGGTCGCATCGGATTGCTGTTCGGGCTGGCTACCGGGGAAGACCACCTCGCCGCTCAATGCCAGACTGCGGTCCACGAAAGGCACGATTCCGGCCAGATTGAGCGTGCCGTCCGATGTATCGAGGCGGGCATTTTCAAGCGTCGCCACGCCATCGGAAAGATTGGCCTTGAGGTCTAGCCGGTTAAAGGCGAGCGCAATGTTCTCCTGTCGCTCCAGCGCGAAAAAGCCCTGGCTTTGTGCTTTGGCGAGAAAATCCTGAACTGCAAAGCCCTGCATCTGACCGTTGTTGAGCTGCACCGAGATATTACCCTGCGCATTAGTAAGCAACTGGGACCAGCGGTTGGCCGGTCCTTTCATGAGCAGTGAGACATTGCCCTTGCCGTTGACGAAGGGCTTGTCGAAACCGAGCACGGCAAATAATTGTGAACTATCAATATCAGACGCATTGAAGCGCAGTTCACCGCTCGCAGATTTCAGATCGCGCACGATCTGCAAGTTGGCCTGCACAATGCCATTGAAGGCCTTGGCATCACCAATATCGAATATGGCGCGTCCGCCGCGTATCTGCACGGCTGCCGCAACGCCCGTCAATGTGATCGGTCCGGCAGTGGCACTTTGGGCGGAAAGGCGCAGATCCAATTCGGCCCGGTCGATAAAGCTGGTATCGATCATATCACGGTCATTCTGGTCGCGCTCATTGGGGGGGCGGGCGCGATTATCGGGCAACGGCACGAAAATAGAAAAGAGCCGGCGCAGGTCTAGTTTTTCGAAAGCCAGCGTTCCTGTCACCGCAGGCTGGTCCTGCTCTAAGCCGATTTCAATCACGCCTTTGGCAGGACTCTCGTCCGTCGTCATCTCAACATTGGCGAATTTGAGCCTGTGTGGCGTGGAGGTGATCGTTGATGCCAGTGAGAACGCACCGATTTCCGCACGTCCGACAACCGGCGGCAAGCCAAGCCAGCGAACGGCGCCATTTAGGGAAGGGGTCTTTACGCTCAAGGTGCCCTCAAAAAAGCGGTCATCGGAAATAGTGGCCTTGCCCTGAAAGGCGAGGTTGAGGGGAGCAGCATTGAAGTTTGCGGTGACATCGGACATGCCACCAGCAAGGAGCGGCAGCGCTTGTGTGGCGCTCAGGTTGAATTGGGTGGCTTCGCCACGCCATTGTGCATTGCCCTTAAGTGTTGCGGGGCTGGAGGTTCGTGGCCATTCAAACGTGGCGTTCAGTCCGGTGATTTGCTGGGCCTGATCGGCTTCGCCTTCGGTCTCGTTCTCCGATTCCGGGCGGTTGAACGAGATCGTGCCGTCACGCACGACGACGCGGCCAAAAGGCTGCGATACCAGTTGCGCTGCAAGCGTTTTGTCATTGGAGCCGTTTTGCAGAAGCGCGCGCTGCGCACGTATTGCGGTACCCAACCGACCATTGGAACTGGCCACAGCCTCCAGCAGCCCCGAAAAATTATCGACCGGCCCGCCAATATTAAAATGCGGGCGCACAATATGCGTTTCGGAGAAGGACAACCGTCCCAGAATCGCATCGAGCGGCGAAAGCTCGACATCAATACGGTCGGCACTCATTATGGGTCGCGCGTCCTGTCCGGACAGTTTGCTCAAGGTTACGCCGCTGAGCGAGGCGCGCAAGACCGGAAAGACCCGGAGGCGCGGAGCTTGCCGCAATTCGACGCTGTAGCCGGTCCAGGCGCTGATTTCCTGCGCCACACGTATGCGGATTGCATCTGTCGAAACGACGAAGGGTATCACCGCGAGCAGAGTTGCCGCTGCCGCCGCACCAAGAATGACAAGCGCAATAATAAGGCGCATAAATTTAGGCCAGCGCATCAACCATCCGATCAGTGAGACATGTTTCCTGCTGCAATCAGTAAACCATCACCGCCGCGAGGCAAAGCCGCCTGATGGGGCGAAACTCAAATTCGCCACAACGTTTCACCGGCGAGATGAGTATCAATCGGCAAGGACACGCGTGGGCGGGAAGACGATCTCTACCACAGTCCCGCGTCCGGGCGTGGAATCAATGGAAAACTGCGCGCGGTTCGCTTCGACCATGGCCTTAGTGAGCGGCAGGCCGAGGCCGGTACCCTCATTGCGCCAGTCTTTCGTACTCTCTACTTGACGGCGCTGCATGACGTTGACCTGCCGGAAAGGCTTGAGCGCCTGCTCGACTTCCGCTTTGCTCATACCGACGCCTGTATCACGTACGCGCATGATCACATCGCCGTTCAGTTCGTAATTCGTCGAGACGATCACCTGTCCGCCCGTGGCGGTGAAACGAACGGCATTCGACAGTAGGTTGAGCGCCACCTGTTTGATGGAACGGGCATCTGCCACGATATCGGGCAGGTTCGACTGGAAGCTGGAACGGATAATGACGCGGTCCCGGTTCGCCTGCGGCTGCATCAGTGCGATGGCCTCGCCAATGGCGTCGTTGAGTGACACTGCCTCGAACTCCATATCGAGCGCACCGGCTTCGATCTTGGAAATATCGAGCAGATCATTAACCAGTGCCAACACATGATTGCCGGAGCGATTGATGTCGCGCAGATAGTCGCGATAACGGTCGTTGCCGATAGGGCCGAATTTTTCGTCGGACATCAATTCGGAAAAGCCGATGATCGCATTGAGTGGAGTACGGATTTCATGGCTGATGCGTGCCAGAAATTCAGTTTTCTGGGTCGAGGCGCGCTCGGCTTCCTTGCGCGCATTGGTCAGTTCTTCCTCGGTGCGCTTCCATTGCGTAATGTCGCGCAGCACGGCGCAGAAGCCGCGTGCCTGCGGCAGCTTGCCAATTGTCATGAACAGTGGAATGAACCCGCCCTTCGCTTCGCGACCGATCACTTCGCGCCCGTCATTGAGAACGCTCATGACGCCATTGCCGGAAAGCCCGTGCAGGTAATCCATTGCCGCGCGCTGGCTTTCAATGGCGAAGAGCATCGAGAAGAACTTACCTTCGGTTTCTTCGCGCTCATAGCCGAATAGGGCGGCTGCCGAATGGTTCATCGAACGGATGCGGCCTTCGGGATTGATCAGGACGACGCCATCGGTCGCCGTATCGAGAATGGTCTTGAGTTCCTCGACATGGGTTTCAAGCGCCTGCTTTTCAACTTCTTTATCGTTTCCTGTTGTGTCAGGAGTAAGTGTTTCGATCAGGGCAGGGGCCACCGGCACCAGGCTGAGCATGAGGGCGCGGCCATCGCGCCAGCCTATCGCGCTGAGATGTGCCTCCACCGGCTCTTCGCCGCCATCGGCATGGCGCAGCATCATGCCCTGCCGCTTTTCGCTGTTGTCCGGCTCACTGTTGAATAGCGCTTCCACGCCACCCGCCTCATGAATGGCACTGAGCGATTCATAGCCGCTCAGTTCCAGAAACGCATGATTGACGTAGTGAATTTCGTCGCCGGAATGGATGATGATCGGTACGGGCAGATTGGCCAGAAGTGCGGTTTCATCGGCGTATGTTTTATCGTCGACTGCCTTGCTTTCGAGCGGAGCCGCTCCAGCCTGCTCGCCGGGGATATTTACCACCTTTGCTTCCGCAGGTTTTTCGGTCTGGAGCTCGCTATCCTGGCGTGAGTTCGCGAGGCCCTGCTTGCGCAATCGCTCGGCAATCTCGCGGAAAGCATTGCGCTCGGTTGCGGTCAAGCCGCCTTCCGGGCGCGCTTCTGAACGTTCTTTGGCCTTGAGCAGTTTTGCCTGATCGGCCTCGATCTTGTCTCTTGCCGCAGTATTGAGAAGTTCGATCACTCTGTCGGAAGTACGCCGTCCCTCGGTTGGGGTCAGGTTGAGCGGAGGCTTCGGCATAGTCGCTTCCGGGCGATCGTCATTGGCAACTTCCTCGGAAAGAGCCAAGGCATCATCATCGCCATTGCGGGTTGTCGGTTGCGTCTGTGTGATTTCGGGTTCGCGCTTTTGCGGAATGCCGCCTGCGAGCACGAGGCCGATGGTTTCGGGGTCCTCCTCGGCTTCGGTGGGGCGCACAAGGCCAAACCCGCGAAAGCCGACAAACTCGCGGTTACGCGAATAGACCGGCAAAGCGGCCAATTCCACCGGCACGCGCAAATTTGTTCCTTCGACCGGCCAAAGCAGTCGCTTGCCCGACCAGGTATCCCGTTTTTGCAAAAGCGCTGAAATACTGCCATCGCTATCGAAGCCGAATACGGTGGCGACTTCCGCAAAACGCCGTCCGACGACATCGGCGGCATTCGGCCCAATGATGACGCCCAGTTCTGGCGAGACTTCCGTAAACGACCCATCCGCATTCGTTTTCCAGATGAAGCGGGCAGGCGGGCCGCCATGGTCGAAGCTGAAGCCCTGCGGTACGGCTTCTTCGGCAGCATTTTTTTTCGGAGAGATGACTGCCGGCGCGGGCATGGAAGATTCACTGACGACGCACAGGAGATGCAAAACTGGATTGTCGGACAGACGCGCTATTGCACCCGGAATGGAGTGTTTGCCCGCGCGTATGCGACGCTTGACTATGCGATCAGCCGCATCGCGGGCTTCGACGATTAGGTCTTCGATCGTGCTTGCAGAAATATCGAGCGAAGCAAAACGCGGGCTTGCCGTAATCGTCCGGGCCGCGTCATCGATCAGCGCTACATGGGTCGTGTCGCCATCTAGACCTGAAATGACGGTTTCGGGCCGCGGGTCCTGCTGCTGCGCGGCAAGCAGCAACGCCTCTACGTCATCGGGGAGCGTGATGTGGGACACTTTCAAGCGGGTGAGTTCCGAATGCACGCTGGCGCCGACACGAATGGCCACAGTACGTGCTCCGTGATCGGCTTCATTGCTGGAGCCTGTAATCTGGCGGCGGGTCGCCACGGGCAGTTCAAGATCGCGGCCAATCATGTCCTCAATACGTTGAAAGCCGAACAAGGCTGCGCCAGGCCCGTTGACCCAGAGTACGGTCGAAAGGTCGCGCGTCAGTACGAGCTGCGCATCGCCCTTTGCAAAGCCCTCGCGGATATGATCCAGCGCGGCAATATCGATGAAGGGGTATGATCCTGACATACCGTTCCTTTACCTGTTCGTTCGACCGCCCACATACCTGTTAACACCCCGTTAATAAGCTTGTTGCGGGTCCGGGTCCATCTTGCCATTCGGTATGGACCTAATTTTCTCTTCCATTAGTTAATGCATGTGAGGCAATTTTACATGTTTGGCGAATATTCATACTTGCGCACATTCATGCATAAAATATGGTAAGCGAAATCGTTTCAATTTTAACGATCCAATCGTCACGGCCATCAAATGGGGATTTCTTGGCGAATGAACGTTATAATCACTTGCAATATGAAACGATTCTCCGTATGTGACCCCCTGTCAGCGGACGCCTTGAGGCGAAATTGCTGGAAACAAGGTACGCGGTCGTAGCTCAGTTGGTTAGAGCGCAGGATTGTGGCTCCTGAGGTCGTTGGTTCAACTCCAACCGACCGTACCATTTCCCCACGCCATCCATTTAAAATTATCAAGCAATATCAATTGGTTAGTGGGTTGTTGGCCTGCTGGTTGCGCTTTAAACGTGCCGCTTTGTGATACGAAGTGTGTAACAGCGTGCTATAATGCCATTATGGTTGGGTATCGCATCAAATCAGATCCACATCGATATTTGAACAACCGCGACGGCGTCTATCAGTACGTTCGGCGCGTTCCTGCGTCGGTTGCTGCCAAGGAACCGTATGTCAGAAGCGCAAGCCACAGACGCCGGCATAACGCAGGCTGATCGGTTTTCGTTTTTCAGTATGATTTACGGCAAGTCCAACCTTTCGGCGCTTTCGCATAAGGCCGACTGGCGCAAGCTTGAATCCGTGGCGCTGGGCAATGGTCGGGGGCTGACGCAGCCGCAGGACCACGCGCCGGTTGTAACCGCATGGGCGTGGCCGACGAGCGGGGAAGTCGCAGACACCCTGACCGACGATCAGAAGGAAGCCATACGCGGCACGGTCAACGGCGGGACGTACAAACAGGCACCGCAAGCCAAGGATTGGGTTGGGTGCGCGGTAGCTTATGCGCTTGGACTGGACCTTGACGATGACGCGGAAAAGAAGCGTGCGGGCCTCATAACAAAAGCGCTGTTCAAGGAAGGTTTCCTTGCGAAAGTCGATGAGCGTGACCCGGTGCAGCGGAAGATGACGACTTTTGTGAGGGCGGTTTAGGGATTAGAAAAGCGGAGCCGAAGCCCCGCTTTTTTGCTATCGTGTTTTCAATGGAAACCAATAGCGGCTTTTGGGCCGCTATCGTTTAACCGCCGGAGGGAACTGGGCAAGAAAGGTCACCTTCTTCGCAGTTCAGGTATTCAGAGAACTGTTTATTTCGTTCTTTTGTGAGCTTTTCACGACATATGGCTACTGTCATCGGGTGCACGCTACCGCCAGCGGTCCCCGATGCCGAAAAATTGCACTCCGCGTCCCGGAATTTGACCCATGCACGTTGTGAGGTGATCAGAAGCTTCTTGGCATCTTCGTCGTCAGAAAGGCGCTTTTCGATCTCTCTGTAATGCGCATTTAGCTGCTTATCTGCTTTCGCGAAATCGTCGTTGGCACACTTGTTCATTGTTGCCTGATCTTGCGCATTATTGCAATCAGAGGATGCAAAAGCAGAGCCCGAGAAGAACACAGCCGCTAACGTTATGGCGATATATTTCAACATTATACCCTCCGTTACTTTTGAAGTGAAAACAAAGTAAGAAATATCTGCAAATTATAAACGGTGCATCTAGAATTGGCCGCGATGGTTAATTAAAACAGGAGGGAATTACTTATTAGAAGAAGCTGAAATTGGTGCTGGGAGGGCGGAAGAAACCTGTCTGCTGGCTTACCAGCCCCAGCTGATCAGCTTGCCAAGTCTTATCTTCCGGCTTGGCTAAGCCCGCGAAAAACTTACAGCGCGCTATCGCTGCGTTCAATAGCCCCGCCATCGAGCGGGGTTAGGAATGAAGAAAGCGAAGCCAATGCTCCGCTTTTTTAGAAGATGACGTAGATTTTCCATCAGCGTAACTATTGATTACGTCAATTGCTGTATAAATGGGTGTCGCTTAAAACTGGCACCGTTTCTCTACTGAGTAAATTTGTGGTCCATCATAATCGAGTTTTTCATAGCGAAACTTGTACCAATCGTCGCTTTTCATGGTCGCAAAATCATGGGTGCCTTTCACTTCAAATGTATCGACAATCCATTCTTTACGTCCTTTTACTTTCGCAGAATAGCAAACGTTGTATGACGCGTACATCTTTAATTTAGAGACAAGTTGCCCTTGCTTCGTATCATTTGAACCGATAAATTTATAATTTTCTTTATAGTAGTCATTCTTGTTCAAAGAATTAGTTATAAGTATGCTAACGTCTTCAAAATTCATGGGAGTTTCATTTCTTACCCAAACAAAAGAACCTCCAGGGTAGTTGACGTTTTGTACCTGACCATCAATCTCCTCTAGTTTATTTGAAAAGCTTGCCTCAATCGACAGCTCAAGCCATGGGAATGTTGCTGAGAGGATTTTATCTGACTTATCATTGATTTCCCCAACCTGATTTTTAATCTGCGCTATATCAGACTGCATAATCCCGAGCGTTATTTGGATTTCTCTGATCTCCGGGTACTGCGATGCAATAATACCTCCTTCTGGCGCAGCTTTAACCGATAGCGTGGAAAAGCCAAACACGGCAGCCGCCATCAACAAACATGACACCCCAAGGCACTTAAAGGAAAAGTTGTCTTTCTCCTCTTTCAAACTGGAGAATATACCTCTAATTCTCGACAGCCACGAGCGTGGTGCGACAGACGTTATTATTCCAATAGCCGCTAATGATGCGGCCACAAAAATCGCGATATCGTTCTTTTGAATTAGATCAGATACTGTTGTCAGAAATCCTGAAACGCCCATAAAGACTGGATAGGTGTACTGCTTCAAATTCGCCATTTTGCCCCTCCCTAAGAATCAGCAAAATGTTTATCCGATTTCAATTCGGCAGGCATCATAACGATGCGCTAGTGTGACTTTTTGGCTTTCGTATACAGCCCGCTGTCACAATCAAGTACAACTCTAGGTAACGCGTAAGACTTTTTGCGCACTTATGAAAATCCCGGTGAGTAGCCGCTCAATCGTTTCAGGCAGACGCAAGACACGCGCCAAATTCACGTACATCAACGTGTTACAATCTGCGCAATAAATTGTGTAACAAACTGTGATACAAATTCGGAGGGTAAAGGGAAATTGTACAATTAATACAGTAGTATAATAGTTGGTTCAACTCCAACCGACCGTACAATTTCCCGTATGAATGCTGATTATAGATCCGCTTATGGGGCATATTAAATAACATTCACTTGAGGTGTTCTGTTTCAAGAAATTTATACTTATATATCTTGAATGATATATTGGTAAAATTATTCATGCCGATTGCGATATATGCACGGAACTATTTCCTCGTTTAGCGATTACTCCTTGACGCTATGTGGAGCGCCAAAACCAGGAGGTATTGATCTATGAAACGGGTCAGTCCGAGCGAAGCAAGGCAAGGCCGAGAGGGAAGACCAGTCCTTTTAATATTGCTGGTGAGTATCGTCGCTGCATTTGCCGTATGGTTTCTGGTCGAGATCTATGGTCAGGTGATCTCACCGGATAAGCCCTCGAATAGCGAGAATTCCATACCGCCTGCGACAACGGAATCTGTGCCGCCAGCATCCGGTGGTGGTCAGTAGATTCTGCAATGCATGGTGTGGATGCTTGTGCGTTGAGGGAACCAACCTCATCTATGTCCGTTAAGGGGCATGGATCAATTCTGGGCTGAATTCACACATGAAAATGTTCTGAGCCTTCCGGTGGTGCTGGTGCGAATGCTGCTTGCAACTGTGTTGGGGGCTATTATCGGACTGGAGCGCGAATGGCGTAAGAGACCGGCGGGTCTCAAAACCCATATGATGGTCTGTCTGGCTTCGGCGACCTTCACGATTGTTTCGGTGGAACTGGTGAATATACCAATCTTTGACGATCCGAATATCAGAATGGACCCGTCCCGCCTCATTGAAGCCATTACCGGCGGCGTTGCTTTTCTTGCCGCTGGTTTCATCATTTTTGCCAAAGGCAAGATCATGGGCATTACGACAGGGGCGGGTATGTGGCTAGCGGCTTCCGTCGGTCTGGCCAGTGGCCTCGGTCTTTGGCATATCGCGATCATAGCCACCGGTATTGCAATTATTACGCTCGTCGTGGTCGGCAACATGGAAAGGTCGGTCGGATCGGATAATAGTGAGCCATAGGCATTTTCAGTTCGCCCAGACACGACATATGCTTATTACGCATGGCTATCATGTGCAGGTTGGTCTACCGACTTTCGTTCTCCATACCCATATGAAAGACACGGATGCAGGAAGTATCCGTGATGGAGAGAAAGATGTTTGCCCGTTTCAACAGTCGTTTTGGTCACGCTTTTACGCAGTTCAACAGCGCAGTTCAGGCCGCTGCTGCCCTGCGCGTGGGACATCAGCCGCGTAAGCGCGACCTTGAAGCACTTGGTATAAATGTTGCGGAATTCCGCAAAATTCATGGATAAAGCTTAAGAGACTGATTGAAAAGCCCGGAACATCCGGGCTTTTTCTGGTTAATCTTCATCCGACGCCATTTGAGCAAGCAATCCGCCCTTGCCACGCTGGCGTAGGATCATCGGGACCACAACCGCCGTAATGGCCAGCAAGATCAATGTCACCGAGACCCACGAACTGACCAGAGTGAGCGGATTGCCCTGACTGATCTGCAATGCCTGACGCAGGCTTTTTTCGGCCATTGGCCCAAGAATAAGCCCCACGACTACAGGCGCAATCGGATAGGAAAAGCGGCGCAGCACGTAGCCAAGCAGGCCAAACGCCAAAAGCAGGCCCAGTTCGAACGAGACTGGCAGACCGAAAAGCATTGAGGTCGAAGCATTTGCGCCGATGGTGCCGAGCGTGGCGAAGACCAAAATGCCCGCATAGAGCCAATGGCGCGGGATGGTCAGCATCTTTACCCAAAGACCGATCATCGGCAAATTGAGCACCAGCAGCATCAGATTGGCCACCAGAAGGCTCGCAACCAGACCCCATACCAGCGAAGCATTGGTCACAAACAACAGCGGTCCGGGCTGAAGGCCGAATTGCTGGAAGCCTGCCAGCATAATAGCGGCTGTCGCCGTTGTCGGGAGGCCGAGCGTGAGCAGGGGCACCAGTGTACCAGCGGCAGAGGCATTGTTTGCAGCCTCCGGACCGGCGACACCTTCAATTGCGCCTTTGCCGAATTCTTCGGGATGCTTGGAAAATTGACGTTCCGCAGAATAGGATAAAAAGCTCGATACGTCCGCGCCACCGGCAGGCATCGCCCCAATGGGAAAACCGATCGCCGTACCGCGCAGCCACGGCACCCATGAGCGTTTCCAATCCGCCTTCGTCATCCAGACGGAACCTTTGATGGCGATGACCTCGTCATCGGGGGTCAGTTTTTTGGATACGACCGCAAGCGTTTCGCCAATGGCAAACAATGCCACGGCCATCGTGGTCACATTGATGCCGTCGAGAAGATTTGGCGTACCCATGACGAGGCGCGCCTGGCCGGTCAACTGATCGATCCCGATCAGGCCAAGCGCCAGACCGACGAAAAGCGATGTCAACCCACGCAGTGTCGAATCGCCGAAGGCCGCCGAAACGGTCATGAAGGCTAGAAGCATGAGCGCGAAATATTCCGACGGTCCGAAGGACAGCGCAAATTTGACCACCCATGGCGCGACAAAAGCTAGTGCCAGCGTGGCGATCAGGCCTGCGACGAACGAGCCAATGGCCGCTGTGGCAAGTGCCGGGCCACCACGTCCGGCGCGCGCCATCTTGTTGCCTTCCAGCGCGGTGACGATGGAGGCGCTTTCGCCTGGCGTGTTGAGCAGGATCGATGTGGTCGAACCGCCATACATGCCGCCATAATAAATACCCGCGAACATGATGAGCGAGCCGGATGGATCGAGCTTGTAGGTGACAGGCAGAAGAAGGGCGACGGTAAGTGCCGGACCGATGCCGGGAAGAACGCCGACCGCTGTTCCCAACGTTACGCCGATCAATGCGTAAAGAAGGTTTATGGGCTCCAGTGCCACTATGAGGCCGTGGGCGAGGAGTGCGACAGTATCCATGTGGCATCTCCCTTTAGACGAACTGTTCCAGCCAGCCGGATGGCAGCGAAAGTTGCAAGCCGCGTGAGAAAATGACCCAGACAGCGAAAGCAAAAATGATTCCAATGGGCAGGCTGATCCAGAACTTGCGATAGCCGAAACCGCGCGCTGTCGCGGCAAAAAGCAGTCCTGTCGACAACGAAAAACCGATGGTCTTCATCGTCAGCATCTGGATCGCCAGACCGCCGATGATCCACGCCATAGGCGCCATTTCCTGTTGCTCCCGTTCGGGAAAATCGCCGCGAATTGCTTCGATCACTGTCCAGATAGCCAGCCCGAACAGCCCGGCTGCGACGATATAGGAAACAGTTTTGGGGCCGACCGGCGAATAGGACAGGACAGTATTGCCATAGGCCGTCGCCCAAGCAATCGCAATGGCAATGGCGGCCAGAACGAAGGCTATGACAAGAGCAGCGTGATCAGGACCTGCGCGTTGTTGCGCCGCCCCATCGGGACGGCGTTGTTCCTGTTGTTGCGTTCCTGTCATTTGACGAGGCCAATTTCCTTGAGGATAACTTCCGTCGACTTGATGTCCTTGGCAAGTTGCTCCTTGAACGCATCGCCCGCCAGATAGGTGTCTGCCCAACCCTTGTCCTTGAGGCTTTTCTGCCAGGATTCCGATTTTACCATCTTCTCGATGTCAGCATTGATCGCTGCTTCCTGTTCAGCGGTAAGATCGGGTGCCGCGCCGACCATGCGCCAGTTCTGGATCGAAACATCCACACCGCCCTCCTTGAAGGTGGGGGCGTCAATGCCGTCAATGGACTCGTCGCTGGAAATGCCGATAACACGCAATGCTCCGGCTTCGATCTGAGCTTCGAATTCGCCATAGCCGGAAATGCCGACCGTTACCTGATTGCCCAGAATTGCGGCGAGTGCTTCGCCGCCGCCCGAAAAGGCGATGTAATTGATCTTGGTGGGGTCTACGCCAACAGCCTTTGCAAGAAGGCCAGCGGTGATGTGGTCTGTGCCACCAGCCGAGCCACCGCCCCATGAAACAGAGCCGGGATCGGCTTTAAGCTTTTCAACGAGATCACCCAGATTCTGAATGTCAGAAGATGCCGGGACGACGATGGCTTCATATTCGCCGGTCAGGCGCGCGATCGGCGTGATGGCATCGAGCGTGATCGGGGATTTGTTGGTCAGAATTGCGCCGACCATCACATAGCCGCCGACAATCAGCTGGCCTGGATCGCCCTTGTTCTGATTAACAAATTGCGCAAGGCCGATTGTGCCGCCCGCGCCAGGTACGTTGATGACTTGCACGCTGCCGGAAATCTCTTCGTCCTGAAGTACGTTCTGCATCGTGCGCGCGGTTTGGTCCCAGCCGCCGCCCGGAGCCGCAGGAGCCAAGATTTTGTAGTCCTCCGCCAAAGCAGCACTCGCCACGGCCAGAGCGGCGATGGATGTAAGGGCCAGAATCAATTTACGCATAAGTCCTCCCTGAATGCACTTGCGTGCAGTTTTGCCGCCATTCGGCGGTCCTCCTCTAAACCCCTCTGCCTTGCCAGCAGATTTTTCGTAAAGCAGATTACAGAAGAGAAATGAAAAATGCCAGCAAACGCATTGCGGCTTTAGCGGCAATAGGCACTCTTTTTCAGCGCCCGGCATTCTTTCGGTTGACCAATCTTCCAGTTGAGTTAAGGCAACTTGCATGATTTCCTACCGCTTAAACAGGGCTGAAAATCTTCTTCTTGCTGCCGTTTTGGCAAAGGTTGAATTACTCGTGCCGGAGCCTTGCTCCGAGTAAGTATTAGAATGCGCGGATCTTAAATAAGTTGGGCGATCATTAAGGAATTTCTAATGTATTGTATCAATGACTATTTGTATAAAGCCCAAAAGGTGAGGATTTCACCTTGGTTTATCACGGGAAGGTGACGAATTTACTTAACAATATTTTTCATTCTATTGACGGCCTGTCTATAAGCCGGGCATTCGCAATCTGACAGTTTTTAGGATGCGGTGCCCATTCTTGACTTCTCCTAGTTTGGAATGGACCTATTTGGATGACCAAACAGTATCGGCATGCTCGCTGCGCTGTAACCAAATATTTGGGGCATGTGCCGACTAAGATTTTTGAAGCTTTAATTACTATATTTATAAAAACGGCAGCTTTCCGTTTCGGAAAGCTGCCGTTGTTTTTTGAAATCGTATAGCCAAATTGGTGCAGCGTTAAGCCTCACCAAGCGCTTGCCTGAGCCGATACTGTTCCAGATCGAGGCCCAGTTCTTTTGCACGTGTGATGATCGGCGCAAAGCGGCGCTGCTTTTTTTCTTCATGGTTGGAGGCGATATCGGCAATCCGGTGCTTGAGGAAAGGATTGAGGAACCGTTCCCGCACTGAGCCGACATAGGTTTCCGCTTCGCTTCCAAGGTCGTCGGCAGCAAAAACCGGCAGAACTTCCTCACGCCACATGGCTTCGAGCCCATCGCGGACAGCCGGGTCCTGCATGGCCTCGAGCACGATCTCATCCTTGGGGCGAGCAGTTTTCAACCATTGCTCGGCAATGTAGGTATGGCCGAGATTGAGAAGGTAAAGTTTCAACCGCTCGTAACGAGCCAGATCATCGGTCACGACAATATCGGGATGCTGGCAGGGAAGGGTCAGCCCTTCTGTCTTTTCGATGGCCCAGAGCGCATAGGGTTCAGCGATTGCTCCGACCGGATCGATGGGTTCGGAGACGATGCGATCAACGAGACTGTTGGCGAAGACGCATTTCGTTTCAATCCATTGCCTGAATGTATCGGGCAGGCTCCAGTCTTGCGCCATTTGGAGCAGGATCGAACGCAATTTGTCGCCATTGCGCGAAATAAGTTCGCAAGGAAAGATCGAAAGCGGCGCGTCGGGATTGGTCTGCCAGCGATGATGCAGCAGTACGAGAAGCTTGGCCGGAAAGCTTTTCGGCAAACGGTCGGGGCTTGTAATCAGCGTACTGTCGTCGCCGCCATCAAGTTCATACCCCTTATCGGCTGTGTTGGAGAGGATGACTTTCACATTTGCGGAAAGCGTGCGGATTGTCTGCCAGTCTTGATGCGCCGAATAAGCGGCGGTGACGCTTCTTGCCTGATGCTGCACATCAACCGGCTTGCCGCCCGACAGGCCCCGGATGATGACCGGATAGCCTTGGCCGCTGTTCAGTGCCGCGATACGGCGAGCGCTGTCGGGATTTGCGGTCGTCTGCACGATAGCGACCGTGCCAATCGCGTCACCCTTGGCCAGTGCTTCCGAAATGAAAAAATCCGCGTGTCCCAGCAGGAAACGACTGGTGCCGAATTGCAGAATCGATGGTTGTCCGCTCATTTTCTCTCCCTCGATTGATTATGTGAATAGCTAATCCAGCACTTGAAATTGGTCAAGCCAGTCTCGAGAAGATGACAGAAAAGCAGTGCGACAAAACGGCAGAAATATATAAAATTCATAAATATCAATAATATGGCAAATATTGCACTTTGGATCGGTTCAAAATATGGTAAGGCCAGTTTGGGAGTGATCATGAACGAACATATTGGCTCGGTTGAGCCACGGCGACTTTATCAGCAGATTGCCGACCAGGTCAGGCTTTTAATCCGTGACGGACATTTCCCGGCTGGAAGCAGGCTTCCGGCCGAGCGTGAGCTTGCGCAGCAACTTGGAGTATCGCGTCCGTCGCTGCGCGAGGCCCTGATCGCGCTGGAAATTGCCGGCAATGTCGAAATTCGCATGGGGTCTGGCATTTATGTGACCGTGGAGCCGGAGAACAGGCCGGGTGTTCAGGGTGGTTCGGTTGGTGAAAGCGTGCTGGAAATCATGCAGGCGCGCGCACTTGTTGAAGGCAGCGCTATTGTCATGGCTTGCAGCCAGATGACGTCGGAGACTCTGGAGCGTCTGCGTGCCAATCTGGATGCCATGCATGCGTTGATTGCGACTGGCCGCAAGGCGATCGATCTGGACCGGCAATTCCATTTGATCATCGCTGAGCAGTCAGGCAATTCCGTGATGGCCCGCATTGTACGCGATCTGTTCGATGAGCGGTACAGCCCGCTCACGGCGCAGATCAGAACGCGCTTTGAAACCGGCGACACATGGATGCTGGCTTTGGCCGAGCATGAGAAAATCTATGCAGCGCTGGAGGCGAGGGACTCACTTCTGGCGCAGGCGGCGATGCGAATGCATCTGGAAGCATCCAAGCAGCGCTGGATGGAAAGCGAGCCGATGCGAGCCCAGGTGTGAGAGGCAGTTTGGGCTAGTGAACGAATTTAGGATTGAGGTCAGAAAATGAATGACAAGGTTGTACCGGCAGTGGCGCCGGTGATCCTTTTGCACCCATCCGATGATGTGGCGGTTGCGCGTGTTTCGATCCGCGCTGGCGATCCGATCGGTCTTGGCGACGTTGTTGCCCACGATCTGATCGGGCGCGGTCACAAGGTTGCGCTGCATGCCATTTCGGCAGGCAAGGAAGTGCATAAATACGGTCAGGTGATCGGGGTGGCGACGCGAGGTATCGCAGTTGGCGAACATGTACATCTCCACAATCTCGCTATGTTGCCTTCCGAACACGAGCATCAGTTTTCGATCGATATCGAAGAACGGGGCATGTTGCCCGAGGCCGAGCGCCGCCAGTTCATGGGCTATGATCGCGGTTTCGGCGGCGTGGGCACGCGCAACTATATCGGTATCATTTCGTCGGTGAACTGCTCAGCAACTGTCTCGCGCTATATCGCTGATTATTTCAACCGCATGGGCGGATTGGACGGCTTCGACAATATCGATGGCGTGGTTGCGTTGACACACGGCACAGGCTGCGCGCTTAATACGAAGTCGGAAGGCTATCGCCTGCTTACCCGCACCATTCAGGGCTACGCCAAGCATCCGAATTTCGGTGGTATATTACTGATCGGGCTAGGTTGTGAAACCAACCAGATCGCGCCTATCCTCGAACATTATCGCATGGAGGAAGGCGAGCGCCTGCGTACCATGACGATCCAGCAGCATGGCGGCACGCGCAAGACCATTGATGCGGCCATCGAACAGATCAAGGAAATGTTGCCGCTGGTCAATTCGGCCAAGCGCACGCCGCAACCCTTGTCCAAGCTAAAAGTGGCGCTCGAATGCGGTGGCTCCGATGGTTATTCGGGTATTTCGGCCAATCCTGCGTTGGGCTATGCGTCCGATCTCATCGTGCGCAATGGCGGCACGACCGTTCTTTCGGAAACGCCTGAAATCTATGGTGCGGAACATCTTCTAACCCGCCGCGCGATAACGCCTGCTGTCGCAGAAAAGCTGCTGCAGCGCATCGACTGGTGGCGCGATTACACCGCGCGCAACGGTGACGAGTTGAACAATAACCCTTCGCATGGCAACAAGCTGGGCGGTCTCACCACCATTCTGGAAAAGTCGCTTGGCGCGGTCGCCAAGGGCGGCTCCATGCCGCTCAAGGCTGTTTATGAATTCGCCGAAACCGTGACCGAACAGGGCTTCGTTTTCATGGATACGCCGGGATACGACCCGGTTGCGGTGACCGGGCAGGTGGCTGGCGGCTGCAATGTCATCTGCTTCACGACCGGGCGCGGCTCTGTCTCTGGCTTCAAGCCTGCACCCTGCATCAAGATCGCCACCAATTCCGAAATGTATGAGCATATGAAGGAAGACATGGACTTCAATTGCGGCGGCATAGTCAAAGGCGAGGAAACCATCGAAGAATCGGGAACGCGCATCTTCGAGCATATCATTGCGGTAGCGTCGGGCCAGGAAACGTTGAGCGAAATTTACGACTATGGCGATAATGAATTCGTGCCCTGGCAGGTCGGGGCCGTAACCTGATTTGCCGCAATAAGCATTCCAACTGACAGGATAATCCGATGGTCAAGGCTCTGCGTATAGAGAGCGAAAACATTACCCGCTTCGCCGAAGTTGACGAAGCCCCGCTATTGCCCGGCTATGTACGGGTGAGCGTACGGCACATAGGGCTGTGCGGCAGCGATCTCAACACGTTCAAAGGACTTAATCCGTTGGTTGAACTGCCGCGTATTCCAGGCCATGAAATCGGTGGCGAAATCATTGAGGCGGGCGAGGGCGTCGATGGAGCCTACGCCAAGGGCAAGCGCGTGATCGTGATGCCTTACACCAACTGCGGCACCTGCTCGTCGTGCCGCAAGGGTCGCCTGAATGCCTGCCGCTACAACAAGACGCTCGGTGTGCAGCAGAATGGCGGTCTGGCTGAACAGATCGTCCTGCCAGCCGAAAAGCTTATTCTCAACGAGAGCCTGGCTCCACGCCATCTGGCTCTGGTTGAACCGCTTTCGGTGGGCTTTCATGCGGTCGAACGCGGGCGCGTTGCGGCTGACGATACGGTTGCCGTGCTTGGTTGCGGCATGATTGGCATGGGCGTGTTGCTGGGCGCTGTCGCGCGTGGAGCGAAGGTCATTGCCATCGATCCAAGTGCCGAAAAACGCGAACTGGCGCTGAAATTCGGTGCGGCTCACGCTCTGCCGGGCGGTGAGGATGTGGTCGCGAAGGTGCAGGAACTGACGGACGGTGACGGCGTGGATGTGGCCTTCGAGGCGGTCGGCTTGCCGATCACCTTCACGCAGGCTGTCGATCTTGCCGGGTTTGCGGGCCGTGTCGTTTATGTCGGCTATTCCAAGGCTCCAGTGACCTATCAGACGCAATTCTTCAACCTCAAAGAGCTTGATATCATGGGATCGCGTAATGCGACGCTACCCGATTTTGAGGCTGTGATCGCACATCTGGAAAAGCTCGGAGCGGACGCCGATCAGCTTATTTCGCGGGTCTTCCCGTTTGAGGAAGCCGAAGCCGCGCTGCCCTTCTGGGACGGCGACCGTAATGTTCTGAAGATCGTGATCGAACGAACGTAATTGAAATCGAAGCAAGGCCCCATGCCGGGAAGGACAGCATGGAAGCCAAGCGGAAGAACCGGCCTCATGGCCATTTGAACCCCTGAAGGGAGGGAATAGTAATGAAAAAAATCGTAACCGGTATGATTGCGGCGAGCATGCTGCTGGCCGGAAGCATGGCGGCTCTGGCTGCCAATGTTTCGATCAAGGTCGCATATGAAAACAATCCTGGCGAGCCTTTCGATGAGGTTATGCATTATTGGAAAGACGATCTTGCAAAGCGTTCCAATGGTGAAATCACGCTTGAACTCTATCCAAGCTCGCAACTCGGTTCCAAGAAGGACGTGAC
Source organism: Falsochrobactrum tianjinense (assembly GCF_019100495.1). Classification (GTDB taxonomy): domain Bacteria; phylum Pseudomonadota; class Alphaproteobacteria; order Rhizobiales; family Rhizobiaceae; genus Brucella; species Brucella tianjinense. Next base: position 175,330 of record NZ_JAHRVA010000002.1, read on the forward strand.
GGAACAGGCCATGATGGGCCTCAATGTCGTGACCATTTCCGATGTCGGCTTCCTTGCGGAATACGACCCGGATCTTGGCGTGCTCTACGGTCCTTTCCTGAGCGACGATCCGGCAGACCTTTTCAAAGTTTATGACGGCGATTGGTTCAAGGCAAAGAGCGAAGAACTGAAAAAGAAAGGCATTCACATCGTAATGCCGAACTATCTTTACGGCATTCGCCAGATCATTTCCAAGAAGCCGATCCGCACGCCTGAAGACCTCAAGGGCATGAAGATTCGCGTGCCGAACAACGTCATGCAGATCAAGACGTTTGAAGCCATGGGTGCGACGCCGACTCCGATGCCGCTTGGTGAAACCTTCCCGGCTTTGGCGCAGGGCGTGATCGATGGTGTTGAAAACCCGATCTCGGTTCTTTATGGCCAGAAATTCCAGGAAGAAGCCAAGTATCTGAGCAAGGTCGGTTATCTCACCAACGTTGCCCTGATTGTCGGTGGCGAAGCATTCTTCTCGACTTTGCCGGAAGAGCAGCTCAAGATGATCCATGAATCCGCCTATGATGCCGGTCTTTACAGCCAGAAGCTGACGATCGAAAAAGACAATGAAATGATCGAGAAGATGAAGGAAGCCGGCGTCGAGATAATCGAAGTCGACCGCGCTCCCTTCAAGGTATTGGCAGAAAAGGTCTATACTCAGTTCCCGGAATGGTCGCCAGGTCTTTATGAGCAAATCCAAGCCGAAATGAACTGACCAATCTCAATTCGGATATTGCCATGTCGCAGTTTGACTGCGGCATGGTGTTTGCATGGGATTTAGTCCGATGAAAATTTTTGAAAAACTGATTGATGGGCTGGCAGCAGCTCCGCTTTTCATTCTGCTCGTCTTGTACAATGTGGCGGTCGTCATGCGCTATTGGCTCCACCAGCCACTGCAATGGACGGAAGAAGTCGCTGGCCTACTGATGATCTGGATCGTGATGCTGGGTAGCGTTGCCGCAGAACGCGACAAGCAGCATCTTCATATTCCGATGTTCGTTGACCTCCTTCCCGGCAGATTACGCGATATGATCAATGCGGTCGTTTCGATCGCCTCCGGAATCTTTCTGCTTTATGTCTCCTATGCCGGATACAAACTGGCCGTGGGGGCGCAGTTTAAAGTAACCAGCGTATTGCGCGTCTCCTATTTCTGGATTGACATTGCGGTCCCGGTTAGCTTCGTCATTATCGCTTTTTATATGTTCTCCGGCGCTTACAAGACCTTGCGCGCCGCCTTTGCGGGAGGCAAGGCATGAGCCTGACCACTATCGTCCTCATCATGCTGGCGTTGATTGCGCTCAACATGCGCCTTTATGTCGGCATTCTGATTGCCGTATTCACTTATTTCGTGTTCTTCAATCCGATGCCGATTGCAATTGCCGTACAGCGCTTCATAAGCCCCGCGCAGAATACGTCGCTACTGGCAATTCCGTTCTTCATCATGCTCGGCACAGTCATGTCCCATACCGGCATTGCGGAGCGTTTGATCAAGGTGGCCGATATTCTTGTCGGTCGCATGCGCGGCGGCATGGCGCTCACCAATATCATGGTTTCCACCTTGATGGGCGGCGTGAGTGCTTCAAACCTTGCCGATAGCGCTATGCTGACCCGCATGATGGTGCCGGAAATGGTCAAGCGAGGTTATGACAAGGCGTTCTCCTGCGCCGTGACTGCTGCCGGTTCGCTGATTACGCCGATCATTCCTCCAGGTATTGCGCTTATTATTTACGGCCTGATTGCCGATGTTTCTATCGGCAAGATGTTCATGGCCGGCATTGTTCCCGGTGTTTTGGGGGCCGCTATCTTGATGTTTGCAGCCTATCTGACCTCGGTGAAGCGCGGCTACAAGCCGAGCCGCACGCACAGGATGACGGGAGCAGAGGTTGCATCCACATTGGCTTCCGCATGGCCAGCCGTGGTTTTGCTGTTCGCAATTCTCGGCGGTATCCGCATGAATATCTTTACCCCGACAGAAGCCGGTGCGGTGGCGGTTACGCTGGTGCTCATCATCGGATTTGTGATCTATCGCGAGATGCGCGTGTCGCATGTGGTGGATTCGCTGGTTGAAACCGCGAAATCCACCGCCTCGGTCATGCTCGTTATCATGGCTTCCTCCGCGCTTGCCTGGGTGTTCTCGCTCGAACAGGCCGGTGTTGCCCTGATGCAGCTTATTTCGTCTTTCACCAGCAATCCCTACACATTTCTGCTGGCTGTGAACGTGATCCTTCTGCTGCTCGGCTCGCTGATCGAAGGTACTGCGCTGATGATCGTTCTGGTACCGTTGCTCATGCCAACCGTTCATGCGTTGGGCATTGATCCGGTGCATTTCGGCATCGTCGTCATCATCAACCTGTCCGTCGGCACGCTGACACCGCCGGTCGGCACGGTAATGCTGATGGTTTGCAACATCGCCAAGGTCAAGGTGGGCGACTTCACTCGGCAAGCTTTGAGCATGTATGCGGCTTTGTTTATCCTACTGGCACTCGTCACCTATGTGCCAATAATTTCAACATTGCTGGCTTACTGATAGAAAAACTTATTGTTAAAAAGAAAAGCGCGGGGGGATTCCCGCGCTTTTTTCTTGCCTGCTAAAATATGACTTGGAAAAGGGGGTTAGGTTTTCCGTCGGATTTGCGCCTGTTTTCATGTATGGCGGGGACTGAATCGAACAGAAGTATAATCATATATATTTACTGTTGTTAATCTCATCTATATTGTGACAATACTAAAATTAGCGTATGTCGCAGCTAAATCCATATTTGTCGCAGTTCGCCGGTGCGCAACCATTTCACGGGACTACTATCATAGTCGGGTTGGCCCATTTTTTGCGATTATCCGCTGTATGGGAAAGCCCTTATATTTCGTCGTGCACCCATCAAAAAATGTCCAAGGGAACGGGTGCATAAAGATGAATTCACGGCTGTGGGTGGACATGTCGAGAAATGACCTATATAGAATCAGGATACCAATCGCCAATCATTCTCCGCAGGCCGTTCGTAGCCTGCAGTATGTGCATGCTCTATTCGCACTGGAATGAAGAATTATTAATTATGAAAAGGAGATTAAGTCCGCCGGCACAGCGGGGTTAGACATAATGCATGGTATTTTATACAAGGACGATAGTATGAAGTCGCCTGCTAAGACAAAAATAAGCTTGAACGGCGTGTTTAAAGTCTTCGGCGACGATCCGGAGCGTGCAATGCAGGAATTGCGCGCAGGTAAATCAAAAGCCCAGATTCACAGTGATTATGGCGCCACGATTGGCGTAGATGACGCGACTTTCGATATTTATGAGGGCGAAGTATTCGTCATCATGGGGCTGTCTGGTTCAGGTAAATCGACGCTTCTGCGCCTGCTCAACCGCCTCATTGAGCCGACTGCTGGCTCCATCGAAGTCGACGGTCGTGAGATCGTAAAAATGTCGAAGCGCGAATTGATCGATCTGCGCCGCCGCGACATGAGCATGGTATTTCAGTCTTTTGCACTGCTTCCCAATCGCACCGTTTTGAACAATGCCGCTTTCGGCCTTGAAGTCGCCGGGATAGGCGAAGGCAAGCGGCATGAAAAAGCGCTCAAGGCGCTTGACGCCGTGGGGCTTGAGCCTTACGCCAACAGTATGCCGGACCAGCTTTCGGGCGGCATGAAGCAGCGTGTCGGCCTGGCGCGCGCGCTGGCAAGCGAGCCGACCATCCTTCTGATGGATGAGGCTTTCTCCGCACTCGATCCTCTGATCCGCACGGAAATGCAAGATGAGCTCAAGCGACTTCAGGCCAAGCAGAGCCGCACTATTATTTTTGTCAGCCATGACCTCGATGAAGCCATGCGTATCGGCGATCGAATCTGCATCATGCAGCATGGCAAGGTCGTTCAGGTGGGAACGCCGAACGAAATCGTTTCCGCGCCTGCCAATGATTATGTCCGCTCCTTCTTCCGAAATGTCGATGTTTCGCGGGTCTTTAAGGCGGCGGATGTGGCGCGCGAGGATGAGTTGATTGCATTCGATCCTTCGCAACTGGAATCTGCGCTGGAACGGCTCGACGCAAGTGGAAAAACATACGGGGTGCTGATCGACGCCGATCACATTTATCACGGGGTCGTCACGCGTGATGCGTTGGCGAATGGCGGCGTGGGCGCGAGTGAGGAACAGCTTGATTGCGCAAAGACCATACAGGCTGATGCGCCGCTTTCGGAGCTTTTGATGCGCGTTGCGGAAAGCCCATGGCCCGTACCTGTAACGGATAGGAACAACCGCTATATCGGGGCCATCAGCAAGTCTGCACTGCTGGAGTCGCTTGGTCGCGCGGGGTGATCCCGCAGAGCCCGCCGGGCTGTGTTCCGGCAGGCAGGCTTACGGGCTTCGGCCCAGACGCGTCGCATTTAATCATACTCACTGCGCTCGCTCTGGACTCTTAGTTTGTCGCAGTATCGCGGTCATTAAATGAGGCCATTTAACTGCGAAATACTCAAGCCGGACCTTGCGGTCCCGCAGAGGCCAGAGGCAACACGATCCGAAACGGACGGTAAACCATGGATTTGAACTTTAGTATCGGCGGATGGGCAGATGTAACGGTCAATTATATACTTGACCACTTCACACCTGCGCTCGATATGATCGCGGCCACAATCGGCTTTCTAACCGACGGAATTCAAAATACACTCATCGCCATTCCGCCATGGGTGGGGGTTGCGATACTCGCTTTGCTGGCGCTGTGGCGTGTTGGCTGGAAATTTGCGGTATTTACCGTACTTGCGCTTGCTCTTATCATTCATATGAGGCTGTGGATCGGCACGATGGAAAGCCTGTCGCTGGTGCTCGCTTCCACTATTGTTGCGGTGCTGGTGGGCATTCCCCTCGGCATCGCCATGGCGCGCAACGATACAGTCGCGTCAATCGTGCGCCCTGTGCTCGATCTGATGCAGACCATGCCGGCGTTCGTCTATCTTATTCCAGCAGCAATGTTTTTTGGTCTTGGCGCCGTGCCGGGCACGATTGCGACTGTGATTTTCGCCATGCCACCGGTGGTTCGGCTGACCAACCTTGGTATCCGCCAAGTGCATACTGAATTTGTCGAAGCAGGTTTGGCTTTTGGCTGCACATCGCGCCAGTTGCTTTTCAAGGTTCAGCTTCCCAATGCGATGCCTTCCATTATGGCCGGGGTGAACCAGACGATCATGCTGTCGCTTTCAATGGTGGTCATCGCTTCGATGATCGGTGCGGGCGGACTTGGCAATACGGTTCTCACCGGCATCCAGCGTCTCGATGTCGGCAAAGGCTTTGAAGGTGGATTGGCGGTGGTCATTCTGGCCGTCATCCTCGACCGCATCACGCAGAGTTTTGGCAAGGGAAATTCCGGTGGGATAATGGGCTTTTTCAAAAGGTTGGCCTTCATGAAAAAGGACTCTGACGGGCACTCTGCCTCCCCCTTCCGCAAACAGGAGGCATGACGAGAAAATGAGTATGCAGAATAGAAAAGGAGAAGGTATGTTAGGAAAACTGACGAAACTGGGACTCGCAGCCGTTGTGGCAGGCAGCATGACAGCCGGTGCAGCCTTTGCGCAGGACAGCAAAACCGTGAAAATCGGCTGGGCTCCCTGGTCGGATGCGGAGTTCGTAACCAAGCTCGCCGCCAAGCTGATTGAGGATAATCTTGACCAGAAGGTAGAACTGGTTCAAACCGACGTCGCGCCGCTTTATCAGGGCGTGAGCCGGGGCGACATCGATGCCATGATGATGGCCTGGCTACCGGAAACTCATGCGGATTATTACAAGCGTATCGAAGACAAGGTGGAAAACCTTGGCCCTCTTTATGAAGGGGCAAAGCTTGGCTGGATCGTACCAGACTATATTCCAGAGAGCGAAATCAGCTCCATCGAAGATCTCAAGAAACCTGAAGTACGCGAGAAACTCAAAGGCGAGATTCAGGGGATCGATCCGGGTGCGGGCCTGACGCGCCTGTCGCAGGAAGCGATTGAGAAATATGGCCTTGATTACAAGCTTAATATTTCCAGTGAAGCAGCCATGCTGACGACTGTTGATCGCGCGACGCGTTCCGATGGTTGGTTTGTTGCCACCTCATGGAGTCCGCACTGGATGTTCGGCAAGTACAAGCTGCGCTATATCGACGATCCGAAAGGTGCACTTGGCGGGGCCGAGCATATCGATGCCATTGCACGCAAGGGCTTCAAGGAAGACAATCCGAAGGTGGCATCCCTACTCACCAAGATGGACATTCCGATCAACGACCTGGAAGCAGCTATGTTTGATGCGCAGGAAACCTCCTATGAGAAAGCTGTTGATAAATATATTGCCGATAATCCCGACCGCATCAAGGAATGGCTTGCTGAATAAGCAGGTACATATTTGAAGGGTACACCTTAACGGGTGCGCATTATTAAAAAACTGAAATCCATTTTTGAATAAAATGCGCATGAAAACAATAAGAAGAAGCGCCGGTTCGATTAATCGAACCNCGTCGGAGCAATTATTTTCGCTTCGTGATTCCACTTGTATTTGCGGTGCATAAGACAAGAAGAAGCGCCGGTTCGATTAATCGAACCGGCGCTTCTTCTTGTCTTATGCACCGCAAATACAAGTGGAATCACGAAGCGAAAATAATTGCTCCGACGATAACAGTTTTAAAGATGAATAGGGGCGGGTTCCTCCCCCAAAGAACCCACCCCTGAGCGCATCGCCCCCCGCCAAGGGATGGTCGATGCCTGATCTGAAACTATAATTCATAAATCCAATTGAACAACTTTAGCGCACTTCAATTTATAAATGCAACCTGAATCTTGTTCGAAGTATGTTAATTATTTTGATTAGATATTTATGTGCAAAGCCTGTTCCACAGGATATATAATACTGAAAGCTCCGTTATTCCAGGCCGCAAGCACGCAGGAAAAGTGTGCTGACTTCTCTCTCGATGCGTTCAAGATCGAGCGGTTCTTCCCAATCCAGCTTCATCATGCTGCGCACTTGCGTTTCAAAGTCCGCATAATGCTGCGTGACAGCCCATATGTGTATCTGAAGAAGAAGCGGATCTACCGGTCTGATCCGGCCAGTATCTACCCATGCTTGAATGAGCTTGACTGCATTATGGGTGGCGGCGACATGCTTGGCCCAGTGACGGCGCAAATAGGGAGCGCCATTGGCAATTTCCGTGGTGAAGAGGCGTGATGCCTTTGGATTCTTCTGGCTATATTCAAGCTTTTTGCGGATATATTGCCGGATTACCTTGGCGGGATCTTCCTCGGTGGTGGCCCCAAGAAAAATTTGTTCCCATTCGTCAAGGATAAAGACGATGATATCCTCGTAAAGCTCTTCTTTGCTGGAAATATAATAGTGCAATTGTGGCTTGGTCAGCCCGGCACGTTGGGCGATGCCTTGCGTGGATGCGCCTACAAGCCCTTTTTTGGCAAATTCATCAATTGCGGCCGCGCGGATAGCGTCGAGAATGCGCTGCCGGCGACCGAGAACCCTGTCTCGGCCGGTCAATTCGGTGCCGCCATTCTCGTTGTCACTGCTCATGGCACGGACCGTATACTAGAATAGCGTTTACTGATCCAGCTTCTGCTTGATACCGAGGCCCACGCCCTTGTTCACGAAAGCATCAGTTGCGACCTTGCTCATATCGAGTTCGTCACCGGTCACAATGCCGGAATCGCGCGCCAGTTCGTAAAACTCCTTGACGCGATTCATATCGATTGCGCCAATCCCCTTTTCGAGCGCATCCCCGGAATCGATGAGCTGCAGTTCCTTGATGCGTGCCAGTTCCGCATCGAGTGTCTCCTTGCTCATATCCGCATTATCTTTCAGGATTAGCTCATAGGCTTTGCTGCGGTCACCATAAAGGAAATTGGTCCAGCCTTCGATGGAGGCCGTGACGAAGCGCTGCACGAGATCCGGGTTCGTATCGACCAGTTCCTGACGCGTTTCGATGGTGTTGCCATAGGTGCTGTAGCCATGATCTGCGAGAAGATAGGTCGTCACTTTCGCGCCTTCCTTTTCGGCATATAGCGGCTCGGCAGTGGCATAGGCCTGCTGTACTGTTTTCTTGTCGCTAAGGAACTGTGCGAGGCTATAGCCATAGGGGCGAAGCTGCTCGTCCTTGAACCCGAATTCTTTCACCAGCCAGGGCCAGAAGGAAAACTGGCCATCCTTGGAAATCAGAATAGTCTCGGCATTGGCGAGGTCTTGAAAATCCTTGTATTCACCCTCATGCGCCATCAGTGCCTGCGGGTCTTTCTGGTAGAAAGCAGCCACCACGGTGGTTGGAATACCATTAGCCACATTATTGAATGAGAGCAGCAGATTTCCAGCCAATAGGAAATCAAGGCGGCCCGCGGCGAGCATCGGGCGGTTATTAACCTGCGGTCCGCCCATTTCAATCGCCACGTCGAGACCGTATTTTTCGTAGGTGCCATCGGCCAGTGCCTGATAGAAGCCGCCATGGCCAGCTTGCGCCAGCCAGTTGGTGCCGAGCGTAACCTTGTCGAGCGCGTGAGCCATCTGCGCGGAAAGGCCAAGCGATAGTGCAGTGATCGCCGCTGCGAGTGTCTTTTTCATATTTGGTTCCCCTTACTTTTAGTTCTTCAGTGCCATGTCGGCTGTCCAACCGCGGGTTTTGCCCGGATTGAGCAAGCCGTAAGGATCGGCCAGTTTCTTGAACTCGATCTGTGCGCTGTCGATCTCTTTCATACCGCCATCCTCGATAGTATAGGCATGAGGATCATAGATATCGCAGCCATCGATCTGTTCCAGTTCTTCGATCAGGCGATACATGGCATCGCGGTCCTCGAAGCGGACAAGCGGCAGCCCGAAAATCTGCACTTCGCCTTCAAGACGCGCCATTTCATGGTGCATATATTGCGTGTCACCATAACGCTGCATCTGGCGGGTAACGAGTGTCGGATCGAAGGGGCGCGGATAGGCGACCTGCAAATAGGTCCAGCCTTCCTCGGCTTTGAGCGCCTGAAGCGTGGTGTGGTTCCAGCCGCATTCATAAGCGGGCTGAAGGCCGTTCTTGTGTAGTTCTTCCTGCGTCATGCTGAATGACACGCGACCGGAAAATTCCGCGACGAGCGCTTCGAACCGGCTCATTTCGCCCGGCGCGATCATCGCGAAGACCGCGTCCTTGTCGGACGGAAACAGATCGCCGAACTTGGTGTAGAAACGTGCAAACCGACGGTCCACCGTGGTTAGCAGATAGCAGTCGAGCTTTTCTTCCAGCGCCTTGAGACAGAAGTTCAGTGTTGCTTCATAGCTGTTGAACAGAGCTGCGGTATGTATCCAGTCTGTAGCCTTGGTGAGCCCGATTTCCAGCTCCAGAATGATGCCGTTCGTGCCGTAAGCGTGCTGGACCTTGTGAATATCGCGACCGGTCAGTTCGATGATTTTCGGCTCCGGCTCGACGGTCAGAACCTTGACCGAATAGACATTGCCATCGTCGCGCAGCATGCCATGGCGCAGCGAGCCGATGCCGCCTGAGCCACCGGAAAAGAAACCGCCAATGGTGGCGATACGGCGGGTGGACGGATACATCAGCAGTTCCTGACCGGTTTCGCGCACGGCATCATCAAGACGTGAGATGCGCGCGCCGCCTTCTACGCGAACCTTGCCGGGTTCGATGGAAATCACGCGGTCGAGCTTGGTCATGTCGAGGATGATGCCGCCTTCCAGCGGCACACATTGGCCGTAATTGCCGGTACCGCCGCCGCGCACGGTGATCGGAATGCGCAGTTTTGCGGCAGCCGCGGCCACACGGCGCACTTCGTCCTGATCCTTGGGGATCACGACCAGATCGCCGACATAGTGGCCGATATCTTCGGTCAGGATCGGGCTATACCAGAAATAATCGCGTGAGCGCAGTTCGACCTGCTTCGGATCGTCATAGATACGAATGCCGTCGATTTCGGCGCGAAACGCAGCCCAGTCATAGATGCGTTGCGGAGCAACAGAATTCATAGGTTTCTCCCGTTAAATTCAGTCGAAGGAGCGCCATCGCGCCAGATGACGCGGCGAGCCTGCGGACGGCTGATGAGATCATTTAGGTCTTCGGCATCATGCCAGATGAAATTTGCGACCTTGCCGGTGGACAGCACCTGGACGCGCTCGCTTTTGATCAGGCGGGCGGGCAGGGTGGTGATGCTGTCGAGCCAGTCTTCTGGCTCAAGATGGCAGACGGGGGCCGCAAGGCGCAGAATGCCAAGCGGATCGTAATCGCCATAAGGATAAAAGGCGTCACGCACATTGTCGGAACCGAGCATGACGTTCATACCCGCCTGGCGTGCTTCCTTGAGCGGCGCAACACCGCGCAGACGTGGGGACTTCCCGCCAAGCCGGTCTTGCAGATAGAGATTGGTGCTGGGCAGCGAAACAAGGGCGGTGCCCGCCGTTGCTGCTGCTTCCAGAATGCTTTTCAACTCTTCTTCAGTGCGCAATGACAACGAACAGGCATGACCGCAAAGCACGCGACCGCCCATATTATGGCGCGCTGTCGCCGCGATAATGACCGGGAGGCCGTTCGCTTCCGGCTCAAGCCCTTCATCGACATGGAAATCGAGATCAAGATCATGCTGGACGGCGAGGCGGAACATTTCCTCGATTTTGGCTTGCTGGTCATCATTGCGATAGAAGAAGGCACCGAGCACACCGCCATCTTGAGCTACGCGTGCCGCAATGTCCTTGCCGGCATCCAGCACCAGATCGCCGTGTACGAGGGCTGCAAGCTGCAGGTCGATCCGATCTTTCCATTCGTCGCGCAATTCATTGAGAATTGGCCAGGCGGTTGGAACATCGGGCGTCGTCCAGTCGATGTGGGTGCGCATCGCCCCCACGCCTTGCGCGAAGGCTGCTTGGAGGCCGCGCGTGGCGCGATTGCGGATATCATGCGCATCCCAGTTCTGTCTGTCGGTCGCCATCAGATCGATAGCGTCGAACAGGCATTCAACCTTGGCACTGCCATTGGCTGCAATGCGCTGAATGGTGAATGTCTTGTCGAGATGTACATGCACATCGGCAAGCAGCGGCGTGACAACCCCGCCATTCATTGCCTTTGACGGCATGAGCGAGGCAATATGTGTGCCTTCAAATGCGATGTCGTAGCGACCAGGTAGTCCTGCTATTGCGACGCCTTGTAGCATATCAACGCTCTCTGCGGATTTCGCTTTCGTGCCAGCGTCCGAGGACAGCGCGCGAGAGCCAGCTTGTAATCAGGAAGATGACGATGCCGAGCAGCGAAACGAGGATGAGGGCTGCGAACATGCGTGGAATTTCGTTGCGGAAGCTCGATTCCAGAATGCGCGAGGCGAGGCCGGTGCTCTGGCCCGCGCTGCCCGCGACGAATTCGGCTACCACCGCACCAATCAGGGACAGGCCACCGGCGATTTTCAGCGCCGCCATGAAATAAGGCAGGGCGCTTGGTGCCAGCAGATAGCGCAGGCGCTGCCATGGAGTGGCGCGATAAAGCTTGAACAGATCGCGCAGATTGTGGTCCGCGCTGCGCAACCCGATCACCGTATTGGACAGGATCGGGAAGAAAGCGACGATCCATGCGCAGATCAGAAGCGCCGAGAAAGTATCGCGTACATAGATCAGGATCAGCGGCGCGATGGCGATGACCGGCGTCACCTGGAGGATGACGGCGAAAGGAAAGAAAGCCATTTCAATCGGGCGCGACAGGGCGAATATCATGCCGAGCAGCACGCCGCCGATAATGGCGCAGGCAAGCGAGATCAGGGTCAGTTTTACCGTGAACCACATGGAGGTCATCAGCGAAGGGCCGTCCTTGAAGAGCGTTTGGGCGATGAGGGACGGGGCAGGGATCAGATAATGCGGTACCTGATAATAGCGCACCAGGCCTTCCCAGATGCCAAGCGCGATGATGATCGCAAGCGTTGGCATGATGATGCGCAGGTTTCGCTCACGGCGCGCGAGACGGTGCTGCTCGGAATTCAGGACTGGCAGTTCGTTTTGCATCTGGTTCATTTGCCTGTCCTCAATGATCTATATCTTCGGACGAAAGCGTCGCGGTCAGCGCGTCGGAAACCCTGGCGCAATACTTCGAGTAGGAATCCGTGGTCCGGTAGTTTTCTGCACGCGGATAGGAGCCGATGATCGAAATGTCATCCACGACACGGCCCGGACGCGCTGCCATGACGATGACGCGGTTTGACAGATAGACCGACTCGTAAACGCTGTGGGTGACGAAGATGACCGTCAGGCCATGCTCCTGCCAGAGACGCAGTACATCGTTGTTGAGCTTGAAGCGCGTCATCTCATCGAGAGCTGCAAAAGGCTCGTCCATCAACAGAAGGCGCGGGCGCGTGACCAGTGCGCGGGCGATGGAGACGCGCATCTTCATGCCGCCGGAAAGTTCACGCGGGAATGCATCGGCGAAGCGCGACAGGCCAACCTGCGCCAGCACTTCCTCGACGCGGGGCATGGCTTCCTTGCGCGAAATGCCGGAAAGGCGCAGCGGCAGGTAAACATTGTCGAAAACGCTGGCCCACGGCATCAGCGTCGGCTCCTGAAACACGAAACCAATGTCCTGCGCACCGGACGGGCCTTTGCCGGGTGCATGTCCGTTGACGCGAATATCGCCTGCCGAAATGGATTCCAGTCCGGCAATCATGCGCAAGGCCGTGCTCTTGCCGCAGCCCGAGGGGCCGAGGAAGCTCACGAACTGGCCTTGTTCGATTTTGAGCGACATATCGCTCACGGCCATGACGCCGGTGCCATATTGCTTGTAGACACCGTCGATTTCGATCAGGGAAGACGGGGTTTGCGAGTTGGGGGCCACGCTCATCGTCCTTACCAGGCTGGTTTGTTGTCGAGCCACGACAGCGGCGCGCGTTCGATTTCGGCGAGTACCTCGACCAGCCTTTCAGCGGCGAAATCGATGGTCTTGCGGCCCTTTTCGGCCGTGGCAATGGTTGCGTCGCCAGCGGCGCCATAAGGATTGATATCCTGTATCTGCCAAGCCGGCTTTGCGCCGCCACTGAGCGAAAGATGCTTGTATTCGCTTGCAAATACTTCTGTAAGTGTACGGAAATCCTGCGCTTTCGACATATCGACGAGATCGGGATGCATTTCCAGCATCACCGAGGTTTCCATGTCGCCGGCATGGATGCCGTGCTTCATGTCATGCTCGCTGTAAACGCCTTCCGGCATACCCAGCGCAAACCAGTTGATGTTCACCACCATCATATTGTGCTTGATGCGTAATTCGCGCGCCACAATGTCCATGATGCTGATATTGCCGCCATGGCTGTTGAGGATTGCCATTTTGCGCACGCCACTTGCCGCAACACAGGCACCGATTTCGCACCAGACACGGATGAGGGTTTCAGCTGATAACGTCAACGAACCCGGGTAAAGGCTGTGTTCATTGCTCTTGCAGATGGCCTGCGTCGGGAGAAATATCGCATGGCTCGTTTCCGGCAGGCGCGTGATCGTTTCCCTGACCATGCCGTCGGCGATGGCCGCATCGACGGCCAGCGGCAGGTGGGGTCCGTGCTGCTCAATCGCGCCGACGGGAAGGACCGCCACGATTTTCTCTCGCTCAAGACGCGAGAATGCTTCGCTGCTGTAATCTGACCAGTATCTTTTCAAGATTGCGCTCCCAGGCACGGCTGCACGATGAAGCAATCAACTTACTAAACAATCTGACCGATCGGTCAAACTAAATGTTTAAAATATAAAAGATGCGTGCAATTAAGATGTGAATCCGTGACGAATAAGCCACGCGATGGCCGTGTGACGTATTTATGTACGCGAAATTTCCGGAGGTCCTATGGACGACAAATGCATTATCATAGGGGCGGGCCATGCCGGCTCGCAGGCTGCAATCAGCCTCAGGCAGGAAGGTTATACGGGAGAAATCGTGCTCATCAACGACGAGGCCGATATTCCCTATCACAAGCCGCCGCTCTCCAAATCCTATCTCAAGGCGTCGGAGCATGGCGGTCTCGTGCTGCGGCCCGAAAGCACCTATCGCGACAATAATATTGAACTGCTGTTCGGGCGGCGCGTCGATACGGTATCGGTGGGTGACAGGACGGTAACGCTGGACGACAGCCGTGTGCTCGGCTGGTCAGAGTTGATTTTTGCAACCGGCGCGCGGGCGCGCATCCCGGATGTGCCGGGCATTGATCTTGAGGGCGTCGTCACGCTGCGCCGCATGGCCGATGCACGCCGCATCGCCGCGATGATGCCGGATGTGCAAAATGTCGTGATTATCGGTGGCGGTTTTATCGGCCTTGAAATGGCGCATAGCGCAATCGGACTTGGCAAGAAGACGGTATTGATCGAGGCAGCGCCGCGTGTTCTAGGCCGCTCGGTTACAACACATATCTCCGCTCACGTTGAAGCGCGCAGCCGCGCAGCGGGCATAACGCTTCTGACCGGCCTAGGCGTAGCTTCGATAGAAGGGGTAAATGGCTGCGCAACGGGTGTGAAGGCTGCTGACGGAACCGTCTTCCCGGCGGATATGGTGGTGATCGGCACAGGCGCGGTCCCAAATGTGGAACTTGCCGTCGAAGCCGGGCTTGTCGTCGATAACGGTATTGTGGTGGATGAGCATATGCGCGCTTCCGCTGCGCATATCTATGCCATTGGCGATTGCGTGAGCTATGATCATTTTCATGCGGGCCGCCGCGTGCGGCTGGAATCGGTGCAGAACGCCACCGATCAGGCCAAGCATGTCGCACGCACCATTGCAGGCCGCGCGGCTCCCTATCGCGAGGTTGCGTGGTTCTGGTCGGATCAGGGCGATATGAAGCTCCAGACGGCGGGACTGTCCTTTGAGGCCGACCGGCATATTCTCTCCGGCAACCCGGAAGACAACGCATTCTCAGTCTTCCATTTCGCGGGCGACAGGCTGGTGGCGGTCGATTCCATTAACCGCCCGGCAGATCACATGATTGCCCGGCGACTGCTTGCGGCGGGCATCAGCCCGACCGAAGCGGACATTGCAACAGGCGCGCCGCGCCTGAAGGAACTGCTGGCCACCGCGCCCAAACCGTGAGGAAGAAGCATGACCGCTTTGAAACCCCTGCTGCCGCAGGACATGGCCGCTCCCTTTGCCGCCTATAGCCATGGCGTTAAAGTGAAGACGGGGGCGGAGATGATTTTCTGCTCAGGTCAACTTGGCATCGCGCCGGACGGAAGTGTGCCGGAAGATGCGGGTGTGCAGGCCGAGCTTTGTTTTGAAAATATCCGCCGTATCCTGCGCGATGGCGGCATGTCTTTCAAAGACGTCGTGCGAATCAACGCCTATGTGACGGATCGCATTTATATGCGGCCCTATATGGATGTGCGCGACCGGCTATTTGAGCAGCCCGCTCCCGCATCGACACTGATGATCGTTTCAGGTTTCACACGCGAGGAATTCAAGGTGGAAATTGAAGTAGTTGCTGCGCGCTGAAGGGGCAAAATAAAACACCCGTCGCGGGAGGAGCGACGGGTGTTTATAGGGAAGACCGGATTGGGAGGAGGAGTTCCGGTCTTTCGATCGCCGAGAGAATGGGAGGAGAAACCCCGGCGACATCTCTGGAAACTGTAGGACCGCACGGTTTGACAGATCGCGATCCTGAAAGCAGGCGTGCCTTTGTCAGGCGGTTCTGCTGAAGAGTGCTATTAGCGGCTGGCAGCCTTGCGTGCGACGAACGGGATTTCCGAAGGCATGATACCAAGGTCGTTCAGTTCGCGCTGGCTCAGACGGCTGAGTTCGTTGACAGTGTTGCGGTAACGGCGCCAGTTATTGTAGGAGCGGATCAGGTTCATTTCTCTCACCTAAGTAAAATCATAATCTCTTGTTGCAAACAGTATATAGGTCCCAAGTTTGCTTTATTGGAGGGCCATATTTGCATAGCTGCCCTGCGTTAAAGCTTGGGGATTGCACGGCTTTTGCCCATATTGGCCATCTTGCCATCACAATTGTTTGATCTACTGACTAAATCACAATTTTTCAGGCTGTCCCATCGGCCAGGACACACGATAAAGGAGGCCCGGTCAAAGCATGGCTTTGCCGGTAAATATTGTCGTAAAAGTCCGAGTATTTGTCGGTTGAAGACAACAATTCCGCATGACTCCCGCTCCGGATTGGGTTAAGGGAGATGCGTCGGGTGCCGGGACGTCACATTCAACGGTGATGTTCTTGCACTGTCTGTCTGCGGGAGAGCGCCAATTGGCCGCCGAAGGGGAAATCGCCCGAAATCTCTCAGGTACAAGGAACCGCAGACGGGTAAGACAACTCTGGAAAGTCGGGGGAAACCCCGCGCCGAAGGTGTAAGTGTGGCTTTATATATAGCCATGCGAGTCTCTCAGGCCTGAGACAGAGGGGCACGGAACGACCGCATTTCGCGGAAGGTACACGTGCGACTCTGGAGTTGATATGGGCGATACCGCACATCTGAAAACCCTGCCTTTGCAGGATCTGCATGAAGCTGCAAAAGCGCGCTTTGGCGCATTTGCAGGCTGGAACATGCCAATCACCTATCCGCTGGGCGTGATGAAGGAGCATCTTCATACACGCGAGCATGTGGGGCTTTTCGACATTTCTCACATGAAGCTTGTCGATGTGTCGGGCACAGATGCCGCCGCGCTTCTGGCCGAAACATGCCCGCTCGATCCGACCGTGCTGAAGACCGGTCAGTCGAAATACACGTTCTTCCTCAATGACAATGGCGGCGTTCTGGACGATCTGATCGTCACGCGGCTTGGCGAAGACCGCTATATGGTTGTGGCCAATGCCGGAAACGCCGAAGCCGACATCGAGCATCTGAACGAAGCCGCATCCGGCAAGCAGGTCAAGGTTAATCCGCTTGACCGCGTGTTTCTCGCGATACAGGGACCGGAAGCCGAAGCCGTCATCAAGGATGCCGGTCTGGCCGGTGGCGATCTTGCCTTCATGAACGGCTTTGAGCCGGAAGAGGGCTGGTTCATGACCCGCTCCGGCTATACGGGCGAAGACGGATTTGAAATCGGCCTGCCTGTTGACGAAGGCCGTGCACTGGCGGCAAAGCTTCTTTCTGACGAGCGCGTGGCATGGGTCGGCCTTGCCGCCCGTGACAGTTTGCGTCTGGAAGCCGGTCTCTGCCTGCACGGGCAGGACATCACGCCGGAAACCGACCCGGTTTCAGCCGGGCTTACCTGGGCAATTTCCAAGCCGGTGCGTGAAAAGGCAGCGTTCAACGGCGCCAAGGCCGTGCTTGACGCAATCGCCAAGGGTGCCAGCGCCAAGCGCGTGGGTCTCAAGCCGGAAGGCCGCCAGCCGGTACGCGCCGGTGCAGACCTGTTCGATGCTGAAGGCCGTCAGGTCGGAACCGTCACATCGGGCGGCTTCGGTCCTTCCGCAGGTTTCCCGGTCGCCATGGGTTATGTCGAGACAAGCCTCGCCACCCCAGGTACCCGCGTTTTTGCAGACGTTCGCGGCAACAAAGTTCCCGTTGATGTCTCAGCACTTCCCTTTACTCCGCATCGCTATCGCAAAGGATGATTTCCATGGCCAATATCCTGTTCACCGAAGATCATGAGTGGATCAGCGTCGAAAACGGCGTTGCCACTGTGGGCATCACGATCCACGCACAGGAACAACTGGGCGACCTCGTTTTCGTGGACCTGCCGGAAGTTGGGCGCACCGTTTCCAAGGGCGAAGCCATTGTGGTCGTGGAGTCGGTCAAGGCCGCTTCCGACGTCTATGCGCCGATCGATGGCGAAGTGGTTGAAGTCAACGATGCCGTGTCGGGCGATCCGGCTCTGATCAATCAGGCTGCTGAAGGCGAAGGCTGGCTGTTCAAGCTGAAGCTTTCGGATGAAGGCCAGCTTTCCGGCCTTCTCGACAAGGCCGGTTACGACGCACTGGTGGGCTAATCCAATGACGGAAACCGTTCTTCCCTTTGTCGCCCGTCATGTCGGGCCGAGACTGGAAGATGAGCGCGCCATGCTGGCCGCGCTCGGTCTTCCTTCCATGGAAACCCTTATCACGCAGGCGGTTCCGGCTTCCATCCGGCTGAACCGCGCGCTCGATCTGCCCGCGCCGCTCAGCGAAGCCGATGCGTTAGCCGAGCTTAGCGACATCATGGGCCGCAATGTGGTGAAGAAGAGCTTCATCGGTGCCGGTTACCATGGCGTGCATACGCCGCCGGTCATCCAGCGCAACCTCTTCGAGAACCCGGCCTGGTATACGGCCTATACGCCTTACCAGTCGGAAATCAGCCAGGGCCGTCTTGAGCTTCTGTTCCACTTCCAGACGCTGGTTGCGGAACTGACCGGCCTGCCGGTTGCCTGCGCTTCGCTGCTTGACGAAGCAACCGCCGTTGCCGAAGCCATCGGTGTCGCCTGCCGTCATCACCGCGACAAGCGCAGCCGTATCCTGCTGGCCGGCGACCTGCATCCGCAGGCCGTTGACGTGGTGAACACCCGCGCCGAGCCGCTTGGCTGGCAGATTGAAACCGGCAGCGAAGTTGACGATAACACCGCTGCGGTCGTGGTGCCGTGGCCGGATACGCGCGGCGTCTATGGCGATTTCGCCAAGGTCATCGCCGATGCGAAAGCCAAGGGCGCGCTCGTCATCGCAGTTGCCGATCCGCTGGCGCTGACCATCATGGAGGCTCCGGCAAGCTGGGGCGCGGACATGGCTGTCGGTTCGATGCAGCGCTATGGCGTGCCGATGGGCTTTGGTGGTCCGCATGCAGCCTATCTGGCTGTTTCCGAGCCGCTGACCCGCATCATTCCGGGCCGCATTGTCGGCCAGTCGGTCGATGCGCATGGCCGTGCGGCTTATCGCCTGGCACTCCAGACGCGTGAACAGCATATCCGCCGCGACAAGGCGACGTCGAACATCTGCACTGCGCAGGCATTGCTCGCCAATATGGCGGCTTCCTTCGCGATCTGGCACGGCCCGGCCGGCCTGCAGGCGATTGCAACGCGCGTTGCCGGACTGGCTGCCCGCTTTGCCGCCGCTCTCAAGGCCGCAGGCGTCGAAATCGCGGGTGAAAGCCTGTTCGACACCGTTACGGTCAAGGTCGCAGGCAAGGCCGCAGCAATCGCTGGCGAAGCCGAAAAGGGCAACCGCCTGATCCGCATCATCGATGCGGATACGGTTGGCGTTACCTTCGACGAAACCTCGACCGACGACGATCTTAGCCAGTTTGCATCACTCTTCGGCGCGAAGGCGGGCGAAGGCGACAAGGTTCTCGTTCCAGGCAAGGGCCGGGGCGAAGGCTTCCTGACGCAGGAAGTGTTCCATTCGCACCGGTCCGAAACCGAGATGATGCGTTTTCTGCGCCGTCTGGCCGACAAGGACCTAGCGCTTGACCGTGCGATGATCCCGCTCGGTTCCTGCACCATGAAGCTGAACGCAGCAGCGGAAATGATGCCGGTGAGCTGGAACTCGGTCGCGAACATGCACCCGTTCGCACCCGCGGCGCATACTGCGGGCTATGCAAAAATGACGTCCGACCTCGAAGCATGGCTTTGCGAAGTCACCGGTTTTGCGGGTGTTTCCTTGCAGCCGAATGCGGGCAGCCAGGGCGAGTATGCCGGCCTGCTGGCAATCCGTCATTATCATCAGGCGCGCGGCGAAGGCCATCGCAACATCTGTCTCATTCCATCCTCCGCACATGGCACCAATCCGGCCAGTGCCTCGATGGCGGGTATGAGCGTCGTGGTCGTCAATTGCCGTCCGGATGGCGATATCGACATTGACGATCTCAAGGCCAAGGCCGAGAAGCATCGCGACAATCTCGCCGCCTTCATGATTACCTATCCGTCCACCTATGGCGTGTTCGAGGAAGGCATCAAGGCCTTCTGCGAAATCGTGCATGACAATGGCGGTCAGGTTTATTTTGATGGTGCGAACCTCAACGCGCTGGTCGGTCTTGCACGTCCGTGCGACATCGGCGCCGATGTCTGCCACATGAACCTGCACAAGACCTTCTGCATTCCGCATGGCGGTGGCGGTCCGGGCGTCGGTCCGATCGGCGTTGCCAAGCATCTCGTGCCTTACCTGCCGGGTCATGTGGAAATCGGTTCCGAGCATGCTGTTTCGGCAGCGCCGTTTGGCAGCGCTTCCATTCTGGTCATTACGTGGATGTATATCCGCATGATGGGCGGAGCAGGGCTCAAGAAGGCGACTGAAATGGCTGTGCTTAACGCCAACTATGTGGCGCATCGCCTGAAGGATGCCTATCCGATCCTTTATACGGGCGCACATGACCGCGTGGCGCATGAGTGCATCGTGGATACCCGCGTGCTGAAGGACAGCGCGGGCGTGACCGTGGAAGACGTGGCCAAGCGCCTCATCGACTATGGTTTCCACGCACCGACCATGTCATGGCCGGTGGCGGGTACGCTGATGATCGAGCCGACCGAGTCTGAGCCGAAGCTGGAAATCGACCGTCTGTGCGACGCCATGATTGCCATTGCGGCTGAGGCGAAGAAGGTTGCCGATGGCGTCTGGCCTGCGGATGACAATCCGCTTGCAAACGCACCGCATACGGCAAGCGACACGCTGGCGAGCGAATGGACACATCTTTACACCCGTGAGGAAGCCGTGTTTCCCGCTGGCGCTTTGAACGGCGGTGACTTTGACCCGACCGCGAAATATTGGCCGCCGGTCAGCCGTGTGGACAATGTGAGTGGCGACCGAAACCTCATCTGCGCCTGCCCGCCTGTGGCGTCTTACGAACGGCGGATGGCCTGATCATAAGCGCCTGATCTCAAGTAATTGGAGCGCCGCGGAAACGCGGCGCTTTTTCTGTCGTTTGACCCGCGCAGGCAGAATTTAGGCAAAAAAAAGAGCCGGACTGAAAAGTCCGGCTAAGTTATGAAGGTGCCACTTGGGCAAACCTCCAGAGGGGAACACTTACCGCGCGTAATGGGAGGAGACGCAGCGGTAAGCACCTGTCATATGGATCAGTTGACAACATAGTTCAAGCCCTTAGTCGAGAAATTTTTACCATTTCGGAAAGTTTTGAAAACACCGATGCCAGCAAGGCTCGCCCATCTCTCCATACGTAATGTTTCGAGGAGTTTTCCAGCGCAAACCGGTCATATATTTCCACTGGCTTCTTCATAAATCCATGAGTTATTAGAATAACTCTAAAACTTTCCTTCTTTTGTCATGTTCATTTTTCTTGCAGGGGGCACGGTGCAGCTATAAAAAGAGTGTCCAGTGACAAAGGCCCGACTGCCTGTTGTGCGTGACGCAAGCCACGAAGCATTCAGGCTTCCTGTATTGTGGACATCGTAAAATGCTCGTACCTTTTCTTATCATGTTCCGCGAAGGCGTAGAGGCTGCGCTGATTGTCGGGATCATTGCGAGCTATCTTCATCAAACCGGGCGCAGCGCATGGATGCCCGTCATATGGATTGGCGTTTTGCTGGCATTGGCGATGTCGCTTGCCGTGGGAACTGTCCTGCAATTACTCAGTGCAGAGTTTCCGCAAAAGGCACAGGAACTGTTTGAGGCTGTCATTGGCCTGATCGCCGTTTTCGTGCTGACATCCATGGTGTTCTGGATGCGCAAAGCCGCCCGCTCCATCAAATCGGAGCTTCATCATTCCATCGATGCCACTTTTGCAACTCCCACCCATCAAGGCTTCGGGTTGATCCTGATGGTCTTCTTTGCAGTGGCTCGTGAAGGATTGGAATCGGTTTTCTTTCTACTTGCCGCTTTTCAGCAAAGCGAGGGGGCGTCAGCACCGTTGGGCGCTTTGTTTGGTGTTCTTTTGGCCGTAGTGGTTGGTTATGGCATCTATAAGGGCGGCTTGAAGCTCAATCTGCGTCGCTTCTTCCGCTGGACCGGGGTTTTCATTCTTGTGATTGCGGCCGGTATTCTGGCCAATTCCGTCATGGCGCTGCATGAGGCCGGTATCTGGAATCGCTTCCAAACGATTGTTTTCGATGCAAGCGAAATATTGCCACTCGATAGCGCGCTTGGTTCGGTTCTGGGGGGCATTTTCGGCTATATCGCCGCGCCGACAATCAGTGAGGTCTTTACCTATCTGGCGTTTCTCGTGCCTGCGCTCATTCTTTTTCTAATGCCGTCTTCCGCGTCACGGCAAAGCACGCGCGTGAAGCAAAGCGCTCAATAAGAGATTTTCATGACCAATCCAAAAAGTCCGAAACCTACCGAACCGTTTTCGCGTAACCTTGTGCGCATCGTGCTGGCTCTTGCAGTCGTGCTGGTGGTCGCCGCGGGTGCGGCATTCTTTTATGCCTCCCGTCTTTCCGACACGTCGCGGCATGCGGACATCGGTGGTAAGGTACAGGTCGTGATCAATGCGAGGAATTGCCAGCCCAATGAGCTGACAGTGCCAGCCGGGCGCACGGTATTCGAGATCGTCAACCAGTCCGACCGTTCAGTAGAGTGGGAAATACTCGACGGCGTCATGGTGTTGGAAGAGCGCGAGAACATAGCGCCCGGTTTCAAGCAGACGCTTGCCGCCAAGCTTTCCCCCGGTGAATACCAGGTCACCTGTGGTTTGCTTTCCAATCCGCGCGGCAAACTGATCGTCACGCCATCCGCGTTCAGCGAAGCAGAAAAGGGCAAGTTGCCTTTGACTGCTTTCCTGGGAGGATTAGCGGAATATCAGATCTATCTTGCGAAAAAAGTGGCTGAATTTCAAAATACTGTCGCGCACCTTTCTTCGGCGATTTCCCGTGGCGATTGGGAGGCCGCGAAACTCGCCTATGGCCCCGCACGGGCGGCTTATGCCCGGATTGCACCAGTTTCGGAATCGTTCTCCGATCTTGATACGGCAATCAATGCCCGCGCCGATTATTTTGAGAAGAGAGAGCAAGATCCGGCCTTCGGCGGTTTACATCGTCTTGAGTATGGACTGTTTGTAGACAATACTTCCGATGGGCTGGAGCCGGTGGCGGCAAAGCTGGTGCAGGATACGCAGGCTCTCAAAGAGCGCATCCGTAGCCTGCGTATTTCGCCTGATCGATTGCTGGCGGGGACGGCATCTGCGCTCAATCGCTTTGCCTCCACTGCCGCAGATTCTGGCGACGATCGTTATGCTCATACGGATTTGCAGGCTTTCGCGGGGCTGATTGAAGGTTCGGCCAAGACCGCGGATGTGCTTCGTCCGATTGTAATCAAGGCTGTCCCAAAAGCGTTTGAAGGCATCGATCAACAGATGATCGCCGTCAAAGCGCTGCTCAAGACGAATGCTGATAACGGCAGCTACAAGATATATAATACTCTTTCGCCCGAGGAAAAAGGAAAAGTCAAGGAAGGCGCGAGCGGACTTGCCGATCAGTTTTCAAAACTCCGCGATCAGCTTGGAGTGGATTGATGGCTAAAAAAAACTTGAAGAACAATTCTCCTGTTTCCCCGAATCGCCGCGCGCTTTTGCTTGGCGCGGTAGCGGGTGTAATGACGCCGCACAGCGCCAGGGCTCTTTCTTCGGAAAGCGTGACCAATGCGCCCGAAAGCGACAAGCTTCATCAAAGACAACCTTTTTATGGGTCACATCAGCCGGGCATCGTGACACCACGGCCGGCTGCGGGACTGGTGGCCGCATTTGATGTTCTGGCGAGGGATCGGGCCGATCTTGAGCGTATGTTCCGGCTTTTGAGCGCACGCGCAGCCTTTCTGATGAAGGGCGGTGAACCGCCTGAACTCGATCCGAAATTTCCGCCCGCCGATTCCGGCATTCTGGGACCGATCATCACTCCCGACAACCTGACGCTGACCATCGGGCTTGGCAGCTCGCTGTTTGACGATCGTTTTGGGTTAAAGCCGCTAAAGCCGAAACAGCTTCAGCGTATGACGAAGTTTCCCAATGATGCGTTGCAGAAGGATATTTGCCACGGCGATCTGGTAATCCAGTTCTGTTCCAATACGCCCGATACAAATATTCATGCTCTGCGCGACATCATGAAGAACCTGCCAGATCTTCTGTTCGTGCGCTGGAAGCAGGAAGGGTCGGTACCGGTTCTACCGCCGCACTCGCCAAAGGCGAAGGAAAGCGCACGCAATTTTCTTGGTTTTCGTGACGGATCGGCCAATCCGGATGCAGCCGACAAGGCTTTAATGGACCGCATCGTCTGGGTTCAGCCCGGTAAGGCTGAGCCTGAATGGACTGCCGATGGCAGCTATATGGCAGTACGTATCATCCGCAATTTCGTCGAACGTTGGGACCGCACGCCCTTGCAGGAGCAGGAGACTATTTTCGGTCGCCGCAAGGATAGCGGCGCGCCATTCGATGGCGAGACCGAGGCCGACGTGCCGGATTATTCGGCGGATCCGGGGGGCGAGGTGACGCCAATGGATTCTCATATCCGGCTGGCCAATCCGCGAGACGCAAATGCCGAACAACATTTGATCCTGCGTCGACCGTTCAACTATTCCAACGGAGTTACCAAGTCCGGACAGCTCGATATGGGGCTGCTGTTCATCGCCTATCAGGCCGATCTGGAAAAGGGGTTCATCACCGTCCAGAACCGTCTCAATGGCGAGCCGCTGGAAGAATATATCAAGCCGGTCGGCGGCGGCTATTTTTTCGCACTGCCCGGTGTGAAAGACGGCAAGGATTACTATGCGCGGGCGCTGCTGGAAGCGAGCAGCTTCCAGAACGCTCGTGGCTGAGGTCTGTTTATCAACGGAGAGGTAATATGAAATATCGTCTGCCATTGCTCGCGTCGGCCTGTGCCGTCGCTCTTTCGCTCGGTTTTAGTGCGGCCAAAGCCGAAGTGTCGCCGCTGGACCTCGTTCAGCCGATTGCCGATTACAAGATCTATGTTCAGGAGAATCTTGATATTCTCGTAAAAGACACCAAAGCCTTCACCGATGCAATCAAGGCCGGAGATATAGAGAAAGCCAAGGAGCTTTATCCATCCTCGCGTGTTTCCTATGAGAAGGTCGAGCCGATTGCCGAGCTTTTCGCCGATCTCGACGCTTCGATCGACAGCCGTGCCGACGATCACGAAAATGGTGAAAAGTCGGACGATTTCACCGGTTTCCATCGGCTTGAATATGGCTTATTCGCACAGAACACGACCGATGGTCTTGGTGAATATGCCGACAAGCTCTATGCAGACGTTCTGGAACTTCAGAAGCGTGTTGAGGGTCTGACAGTTCCGCCTGAAAAAGTGGTGGGTGGCGCTGCGGCTCTTCTTGAAGAAGTGGCCGCCACCAAGATTTCTGGTGAAGAAGACCGTTATAGCCATACCGATCTTTGGGATTTTCAGGCCAATGTCGACGGCGCACAGAAAATCGTTGAACTCTTCAAGCCGCTGATCGTCAAGGAAAATCCTGACCTCGTCACCAAAGTCGAAGGCAACTTCCAGACAGTCAATGATATTCTCGCCAAGTACAAGACGAGTGATGGCTATGAATCTTACGACAAGTTGACTGAAGATGACCGCAAGGCGCTGGCCGGGCCGGTTACTGCGCTTGCCGAAGACCTTTCTACGCTGCGCGGCACACTCGGGCTTAACTGATTGGCCGCATGAGACATCAAAATGGCGGGGCGGCCCCGCCATTTTCAATTTGCAGAGCTTTTTTGATAGACTGCTACTGTTTCAATCAGGCGGACATTCTTAGCTTGATTTCCGCATTGAGCAGAATGCGCGGGTCGTCCGGCAGGCTCGCTTGTGTGTCCTGTGGCTCGCCAAGCGTGCGGAACAGCAGATTTACGGCCAGACGGCTGATTTCATTATAATTCTGCGCAACGGTGGTCAGCGGTGGGCAGGTATATTCGGAAAGCGGATTATTATCGTGCCCGGCCACGCGGATATCGCTGTCCTTGAGCCTGCCGACTTTCAAGCCAGCTTGCCACAAGGCAGCCATCACACCGAAAGCGATACGGTCATTGGAGCAGAGAATTGTGCTCGTCGGGAAAGATCCCCTTTCGCGCAGGATGCGCGACGCCTGTTCAAAGGCATATTGCTCGAAATCCCAGCTACTGCTCGGCTCCAGATCGACGATACGCGGCTCTGACCCCAGTTTTTCCATTGCCATGCAATAGGCTTTCCGGCGTTTGATCGCATTGTTGTTCACGCCCGGCATGGAAAAATAGCAAGGCTCGCTGCCCGAACGGCAGAGGTAATCCACGATCAGGTGGAAGGATTTGATATTGTCGGTTCCCACGAAGGGGGAGCTGTTGTCCAGCGGGGAATCAACATAGACGATCGGAACAGCGGCAGCGAGGCGAACCAGTGCCGAATGCTGTGATTGTTCGCCAAGCGGTGCGATGATCGCACCGGCGACATTGAGCGAACGTAAGGTTTCGATGGCTCGCATCTCCAGTTCCGGCTTGCCATCCGAAGAAAGTACGATGGCCAGATAGCCGCGCTGTTCCGCAAGCGTTTGCAGTCTGCGGGTCATGGCCATGTAGAAATGATCGAGCTGATTGGGAATGATGATGCCCAAAATTGTCGTGCGCCGTCGATTAAGGTTCACCGCGAAAAGATTTGGCCGAAAACCAGATTGCCGGAGTGCTGCTTCAATCCGCACGCGGGTCTTGGGGCGGACGGAGTCCGGATCATTGAAGTATTTGGAGACCGTCGGGCGTGACAGACCGACGAACTCCGAAAAATCTTCCATGGTGCGGATATTCTTGAGCACGGCCTTTGTCCTGTCCGTCAAGCGCCAGCGGCACGCAGTGCTGGGCTATTGCGTTCTTTCAAATGTCAGGCGGCGATCGAAAGTGATGGATCATATCATAACGGCAATTGAACCATTTCGCTATTATTCAGCAGTTTCAATACGTTCCTTCATTTGTTCTGCCAGTTGTGATTTACGGGCAAGATAAGGTCAAACTGGCAAAGGCTGGTGTAAACGTCAAGCGAACAAATGATCGAGCATAGATTGATGCAGTGGAATTGCAGATGTGCTAGACTTTGTGCGGGAAGAGTTGGGAGGCGGGATGCGCTTTAAATTTTACCCGAATAATGCGCATAAATGAGACGCCTTGCTTCGAAAAGCGAATTGAAAACCGTGCTTGACAAGCCGAAGATATGCGCGCCATAAAGTTTACACATGTAAGAATTTTGCTATGCATTCGTAAAGGAGGAGACGAGATGCGGACCAAAACTTATATAGCAGGACTTGTTGCATCCGTTGCCAGCATCACATTCATGGCAGGGGCGGCGTGGGCGGAGGAGCTCACCATCGCCACGGTCAATAATGGCGACATGATCATCATGCAGAAGCTATCGCCGGAGTGGGAGAAGGCAACCGGCAACAAGATCAACTGGGTCGTGCTTGAAGAAAACGTGTTGCGTCAGCGTGTTACGACCGACATCGCAACCAAGAGCGGACAATTCGACATCCTGACCATTGGTGGTTATGAGACGCCGATCTGGGGCAAGGCCGGATGGCTCCTGCCAGTTGATGATCTTGGTGATGATTACGACTACGATGATCTCATCAAACCTGTCCGCGCTGGTCTGACGGTCGACGGCAAGCTTTATGCCGTACCGTTCTATGCCGAAAGCTCGTTCACGCTCTACCGCAAGGATCTTTTCGATGCCGCCGGACTGAAAATGCCGGATGAACCGACATACGAGCAGATCAAGGAATTCGCCACCAAACTCACCGACAAGTCGAAGGAGCAGTACGGTCTCTGTCTGCGTGGCAAGCCGGGCTGGGGCGAAAATATGGCCTATCTCGGTACACTGATCAACACCTTCGGCGGGCGCTGGTTCGACGAACAGTGGCAGCCGCAGATCAATTCTGAAGAGTGGAAAAAGGCGATCAATTTCTACGTCGATCTGATGAAGGAAGCAGGCCCTCCCGGAATTACCTCCAACGGCTTCAATGAAAATCAGGCACTGTTTTCCACCGGCCATTGCGCCATGTGGATTGATGCGACTTCTGCTGCCGGTCGTATCTATGACCCCAATCAGAGCCAGGTTGCCGACAAGGTTGCCTTCACGAAGGCACCCGTGGAAGTGACGCCGAATGGTTCGGCCTGGGCATGGTCGTGGAATCTTGCAATCCCGGCATCAACAAAGAAAGCGGAGGCCGCAAAGTCCTTCCTCAAATGGGCAACTTCCAAGGAATATGTCGAACTGGTCGGCGAGAAGGAGGGCTGGGTCGCGGTTCCCCCGGGCACACGCCAGTCCACCTATGCAAATGAGGAGTACAAGAAGGCCGCACCTTTCGCTGATACGGTTCTGAAGGCAATCGAATCCGCGGATCCGACCAAGCCGACAAAGGATCCGGTGCCTTATACCGGCATCCAGTTCGTCGCGATTCCTGAATTCCAGGCGATCGGTACGATTGTCGGTCAGGCGATTTCGGCGGCTGTTGCCGGACAGCAAAGCGTGGATGCGGCGCTTGATAATGCACAGCGCCAGACTGAGCAGATCATGACGCAGGCAGGCTATATCAAATAAGCCTGAACCACTGGCCTGCCGTCCTCTGGAGGGAGGATGGCAGGTGTGATTCTTCGCAAAGCTGCGCATGACGCGGTTGAAGGCGGGAAGGGGAGGAAACGTCCGATATGCCGACAAATCAAGCGTTGGCCGCTGGTGCCAGATCACGCTTTGCAAGAAAATCCCGCCGCAGTGTCCGCACAGGCCCCTTGCTTGCGCCATCCGTCATCCTGCTATTGCTGTGGATGATCGTACCGTTGGCGATGACCCTCTGGTTCTCGTTTCAGTATTATAATCTCATCAACCCGTTCGTGACTGGTTTCGCCGGATTTTCGAACTACAAGTTCCTGCTGTCCAGTCCGGGGCTATGGTCGGCAATCGCCAATACGCTCATCCTTGTGGTCTCTGTTCTGATTATATCGGTCGTTCTCGGCGTGTTGTTCGCCGTTATTTTCGACCAGGATTTCTGGGGCAAGAACATAGCGCGACTTCTGGTCATTGCGCCCTTCTTCGTCATGCCGACCGTTTCGGCACTGATCTGGAAGAATCTCCTGATGCATCCGGTCAATGGGCTCTTCGCCTTTATCTCCCGTAGTTTCGGCCTGCCTGTGGTCGACTGGTTTTCACAGCTTCCGATGGCGTCCGTGATTATAATCGTGTCGTGGCAATGGGTGCCGTTCGCGACCTTGATCCTGATGACCGCCATGCAGTCGCTCGACCGCGAACAGATGGAGGCCGCACGCCTTGACGGCGCCAAAGGGCCAGTGATGTTTTACTATATTATCCTGCCGCATTTGCTGCGCCCGATCTCGGTCGTCATCATGATCGAGACCATTTTCCTTCTGTCGATCTTTGCGGAAATTCTCGTCACCACGTCCGGCGGGCCGGGCATCGCGACTACCACGCTCACCTACTTCATCTATCTCAAGGCACTTCTGCAATGGGATATCGGCGGAGCATCTGCGGCGGGCGTGATCGCCATCATCCTTGCCAACATCGTTGCGATTTTCCTCATTCGTACTGTCGCGCGCAACTTGGATAACTGAGAGGAGGCTGACAATGGCTGCAAAGCGTAGAATTGACAAAGCCGTAGTCTCCGCCGGCATCATCGGCTGGATCGTGGCGATCCTGATGTTCTTTCCGATCCTGTGGATGCTGCTGGCCGCTTTCAAGACAGAAATAGATGCGGTTGCCCCGCCCAAGCTCTTCTTCGCGCCGACACTCGAAAATTTTGCGGCGGTGAACCAGCGGGCCGACTATTTCAGCTATGCCATGAACAGCGTGGTGGAGAGCCTTGGCGCGACCATCCTTTCACTGATCATCGCTGTACCCGCGGCCTATGCGGCGGCTTTTTGTCCCCGGCAAGCGTACCAAGGATCTGCTGCTGTGGATGCTCTCGACCAAGATGCTGCCTGCGGTCGGCGTGCTGGTGCCGATCTATCTGCTGGCCCGCGATACCGGGCTTCTCGACACACGCACCGGTCTCATCATCATCTTCACCCTTTCCAATCTGCCTATTGTCGTATGGATGCTCTATTCCTTCTTCAAGGAGGTGCCGCACGAAATTCTTGAAGCGGGCCGGATGGATGGAGCCGGCGTGGGGCAACAGGTGCGCTATCTGCTGCTGCCATTGAGCCTGCCGGGCATTGCCTCCACGGCCCTTCTTTCCATCATATTGTGCTGGAACGAGGCTTTCTGGAGCCTCAATCTGACCGCATCGCAGGCCGGGCCGCTTACCGCCTTCATCGCGTCCTTTTCATCACCGGAAGGGCTTTTCTGGGCCAAGCTCTCGGCGGCATCCACGCTGGCTATCGCGCCAATCCTCGTTTTCGGCTGGGTTACGCAGCGCCAGCTTGTACGCGGGCTTACCTTCGGTGCCGTGAAATAAAGGGAACCTCATGGCTACACTTTCATTGCACAACGCCACTAAATCCTTTGGCAAGATTGACGTCATCAAAGGCGTTGATCTTGATATTGCGGATCGTGAATTCGTGGTTTTCGTCGGCCCATCCGGCTCTGGTAAATCGACGCTGCTGCGCATGATTGCAGGGCTTGAGGAAATCACTAGCGGCGAACTGATGATCGATGGCCAGCAGGTCAACGATGTGCCGCCGGATGAGCGTGGTTTGGCGATGGTCTTTCAGACCTATGCGCTCTATCCGCACATGAATGTGCGCGAGAACATGGGTTTTGCGCTCAAACTTGCAGGTCTGTCGAAGGTAGAACGCGATCGCAAGGTTGAAGACGTGGCGAAGACATTGCAGCTCGACCAGCTTCTGGACCGCAAGCCGCGCCAGCTTTCCGGCGGGCAGCGCCAGCGTGTTGCCATCGGGCGCGCCATGGTGCGCGAGCCGAAGATTTTCCTGTTCGATGAACCCCTTTCCAATCTCGATGCAGCGCTGCGCGTGCAGATGCGTATTGAGCTTGCGCGCCTGCACGATCGGCTGAACGCGACCATGATCTACGTCACGCACGATCAGGTCGAGGCGATGACGCTTGCACACAAGATTGTGGTGCTGCGTGACGGCCAGGTGGAACAGGTCGGCTCGCCGCTCGAACTTTATCATCATCCGGTCAATCGCTTCGTGGCGGGTTTCATCGGATCGCCGACGATGAATTTCATCGAAGTGAAGGCTCGCACTGTCGATGGCGATGGTATTTCCGTCGAACTGGGAAATGGTCGTTCGCTGAAGGTTCCTGTTAACGGCGAGGGGGTCAGCGAAGGCACGCCGCTTGTTCTGGGCGTGCGGCCCGAACATCTGCATCCTGCCGCTGACGGTGTGCTTGAAGGTGAGATCATGGTGGTCGAACGCCTTGGCGGGGAGACCTACCTTTATGTCCATTACGAGAATGCGAGCGGGCTGGTGGTTTCCGAAGCGGGGGGCAACAGTACGGCTCGCGCACACGAGACTGTGAAGCTCGGCTTCGATGCCGCCGATGCACACCTGTTTACCGCGGATGGCCTGGCGCTTGAACGGCACGACCGCCACCCTCTCATTCTATCGGAAAAGAAAACGCATCTTTAGGTGCACATATGAATTCTCCCGGAGAAACTTCCATGAGACTGAAAGACAAGGTTGCTCTGATTACCGGGGCCGCGCGCGGTATCGGGCTTGGTTTTGCGCAGGCCTATGCGCATGAGGGCGCGAAGGTCATTATCGCCGATATCAATATCGAGCGCGCGGAAGAAGCGGCGCGCGGTATCGGCCCATCGGTGAAGGCTATGAAGCTCGATGTCACCGATCTTGCCCAGATCGAAAAAGTAGTGGTCGATATCGACGCCGAATATGGCGGCATCGATATTCTGGTCAATAATGCCGCTATCTTTGAAATGGCGCCGATCAACGAGATCACCGAAGACAGCTATGAACGTGTTTTCAATATCAATCTCAAGGGGCCGCTTTTCATGATGAAGGCGGTTTCCAACGTCATGATCAAACGCAAACGCGGAGGCAAGATTATCAATATGGCAAGCCAGGCCGGTCGCCGCGGCGAGGCTCTGGTAACTTTCTATTGCGCCTCCAAGGCGGCGATCATTTCCGCCACGCAATCGGCGGCGTTGGCTCTGGTCAAGCATGGCATTCAGGTCAATGCAATTGCGCCGGGCGTGGTCGATGGCGAGCACTGGGATGTGGTGGACGCCAACTTTGCCAAATGGGAAGGTCTGAAACCGGGCGAGAAAAAAGCCGCAGTGGCCAAATCAGTGCCGATCGGTCGCTTTGCGACACCGGAAGATATTACCGGCATGGCCGTTTTCCTGGCATCGTCGGACAGCGATTACATTCTCGCCCAGACCTTCGGGGTCGATGGCGGAAACTGGATGGCCTGAATGAAGCATTTCCAGCAAAAGTGTAAAACGGTTTTGCGTCCGGATAATGCGACAAAACAAAATGATAGAGCGTCGATCTAATGCAATCAGATCGAAAAACGCTCTAAGGTCGGGATGCTGGGATAAAAAGGAGTCGTCATGACCAAGCCGTCGCGCGCAACGCTCAAGAGCTTCGCCAAGGTGCACAAGCCGGGTTATGACCCAGCGGAACTGAGGCCGGGAATTGTGCATTTTGGTGTCGGCAACTTTCATCGTGCCCATCAGGCAGTCTATCTTGACGACCTATTCGGGCTTGGTCTCGATCATGACTGGGCGCTGGTGGGAGCCGGAGTGCGCAAGAGCGACGATGCCATGCGCGACATACTCAAGGCGCAGGATTGGCTCACCACGATCGTCGATCAGGAAGCAGGGCATTCAGAGGCGCGCATCACTGCCTCAATGATCGATTATGTGACCATTTCCACCGACGAGGGCCGCAAGGCCCTGATGTATTATCTGACCTCGCCCGATATCCGCATTGTTTCCATGACGATCACTGAGGGCGGCTATTACATCGACCCGGCAAGCCAGTATTTCGATGCAGCGCATCCTGATATCATCGATGATGGCGCGCATCCAGAAAAGCCAAAAACCGTATTCGGGTTGATCGTTCAGGCGCTCAAACTGCGCAAGGCAGCCGGGGTCGAACCTTTCACCATCATGTCTTGCGACAATATTCCTGGCAATGGCCACGTCACCGAAGATGCGGTGGTCGGTCTTGCAAAACTCAGCGACCCGAAATTTGCCGACTGGATCAGCGCCAATGTCGCCTTCCCGAACTCCATGGTGGACCGTATCACGCCTGCCACGAGCGCACGCGAGCGCGAGATTGCTGCAAGAGATTTTGATGTCGAAGACGGCTGGCCGGTTTTCTGCGAGAGCTTCAAGCAGTGGGTTGTGGAGGATAATTTCCCCAATGGACGCCCGGCGCTGCATAAGGTTGGCGTCACCTTTTCCGATCAGGTCGGTGCTTATGAACTGATGAAAATCCGCATTCTCAATGGCGGTCACGCGGCAATCGCCTATCCAGGCGGATTGCTGGATATTCATTTCGTCCACGAGGCCATGGAGCATCCTCTGATCCGGCGCTATCTGGAAAAGCTCACCAGAGATGAAATTATCCCGGAAGTGCCACCCGTACCCAATACGGTTCTGGAAGATTATCGCATCCTGATTGACAAACGCTTTGCCAATCCCAGCATCGGCGACACGATCCGCCGCCTCTGCCTCGATGGCTCCAACCGTCAGCCCAAATTTATTCTGCCCACCGCTTCCGATCGTGTGGCGAAGGGTGCGTCCGTTACCGGCCTTGCGCTCGTTTCGGCTTTCTGGTGCCGCTACTGCTATGGCACAACCGATAGCGGCGCAATTATCGAGCCGAACGATCCGTCATGGCCTCGTTTGGTTAAACAGGCAGCGCTTGCCAAGGACGAGCCGGCAAAATGGCTTGAAATGGAGGATGTTTTCGGGCATCTCGCAGCCAATCCGGCCTATGTGGCAGCCTTTTCCTCGGCGCTCAAACGCATCTGGCAGGACGGAACCGCAAAGACGCTGGAACTCTATCTGGCAGGCGAAAGCCTGTAATAAGGATTGGTGCAAGAAGGATTACAACGCGCCCGGATAGACCCTGACCGGGCGGTTGTCCTTGACCGATTCCATCACGACGAAAGTCGAGGTGCTCGCCACATTGGGCAGGCTCGAAATTTTCTCGCCCAGCACTTCGCGATAGCGCCTGATGTTGGGCGTTCTTATTTTCAGCAGATAGTCGAAGGAGCTTGCGATCATATGGCACTCCTCGACTTCGCGTATCTTCCGAACGGCGATGTTGAACGCCTCAAGTGCTGTCTCGCGCGTGTCCGAAAGCTTCACGGTGGTAAAGGCGATGTGGTCAAGGCCGAGTTTTTCCGGATCAATGGCTGCGCGAAAGCCGAGAATATAGCCTTCATCGACCAATCGCTTGAGACGCGCCTGGCAGGGCGTCTTGGAAAGGCCGACCTTTTTCGACAGTTCCGTAACCGGAATGCGACCATCTTCGCTTAACACCTCGATTATGCGGCGGTCGAACTGATCCAGATCGTCTACAGAATCCAGTTTTTTCAATCTTATTTCCTTTAAACTATCAAATAATAAGAGCGAATTGCCTAAATTTGGATGAAATGAAGGCAGAATGGAGCATATAGCAATGATAATGTTCACTCAAATCAAATAAGGGTATCCTGATGCCATTCGGGAGCCGTTTCTTTTGTGAGCAGTGCACTATGACCGATAAGAACATCATTTCCAAAGCCGCTGTTTTCCAGAATTTTGCGCCGCCCATCCGCGCGCAGGACCCGCTGCGGCAGGCAATCACCGCTGCCTTTCGCAAGCCGGAAGCCGAATGCGTGACTGCGCTGGTCGAGCAGGCGGCCTTGCCGGAAGAAACCCGCAAGCAAATCCGCGCGACGGCATACAAGCTGATTGAAGCACTGCGCGCCAAGCATAAGGGCAGCGGCGTTGAAGGTCTGGTGCATGAATATTCGCTTTCCAGTCAGGAAGGCGTGGCGCTGATGTGCCTTGCGGAAGCTTTGCTTCGCATTCCGGATATGGCGACGCGCGACGCGCTCATTCGCGACAAGATTGCCAATGGCGACTGGAAATCGCATGTCGGCGGCGGCCGCTCGCTGTTCGTCAATGCCGCCACATGGGGGCTTGTCGTCACCGGCAAGCTGACCAATACCGTCAATGATAGCGGACTTTCCGCGGCCCTCAATCGCCTGATCGCCCGCTGCGGCGAGCCGGTTATCCGACGGGGCGTCGATATGGCGATGCGCATGATGGGCGAACAGTTTGTCACTGGCGAAACCATCGATGAGGCGCTCAAACGTGCCAGATCGCTGGAAGAACGCGGTTTCCGTTATTCATATGACATGCTGGGGGAGGCCGCGACCACCGCCGCCGATGCCGAGCGCTATTATAAAGACTATGAAAATGCGATCCACGCGATTGGCCGCGCTTCTGCCGGTCGCGGCGTCTATGACGGTCCCGGCATTTCCATCAAGCTTTCAGCGCTGCATCCGCGTTACGTTCGCGCGCAGGCCGAGCGCGTCATGAGCGAGCTTATGCCTAAAGTGAAGGCGCTGGCTGTTCTGTCAAAGAAGTATAATATCGGCCTCAATATTGATGCCGAGGAAGCCGACCGGCTGGAACTGTCGCTCGACCTGTTGCAGAGTCTGTGCGAAGACCCCGACCTTGCCGGATGGGAGGGGATTGGTTTTGTGGTGCAGGCCTATGGCAAGCGCTGCCCCTTTGTACTTGATTTTATTATCGATCTTGCCCGCCGCACCAATCACCGCATCATGGTGCGTCTGGTGAAAGGTGCCTATTGGGATGCTGAAATCAAGCGGGCGCAGGTGGATGGCCTGGAAGACTTCCCCGTTTTCACGCGCAAGGTCCACACCGACGTTTCCTATATTGCCTGCGCACGCAAACTCCTGGGCGCGACCGATGTGGTGTTTCCGCAATTTGCAACGCACAATGCGCAGACGCTGGCGACGATCTATCATCTTGCCGGTCCCGATTTTAAGACCGGCAAATATGAGTTCCAGTGCCTGCATGGCATGGGCGAGCCGCTTTATGACGAAGTGGTCGGATCGCAGAAGCTTGGCCGTCCAGCGCGTATCTATGCGCCGGTGGGCACCCATGAAACGCTGCTCGCCTATCTTGTTCGCCGCCTGCTTGAAAACGGGGCCAACTCCTCTTTCGTCAATCGTATCGGGGATAAAAGCGTTTCCATCGATGAACTGGTTGCCGATCCGGTCGAAGTGGTCCGCTCGATGGCAATTGTCGGCGCGCAACATGATCAGATCGCGCTGCCGGAAGAGCTTTATGGCGCGCGCAGCAATTCGGCCGGTTTTGATCTGTCCAATGAAGCAACCTTGGCGCAGTTGAGTGAAGTGCTCAAAAATAGCGCTGGCCGGGCGTGGACCGCCGAACCGCAGATTGCAGGCGCCAAGGTTGCGGGCACACGCCGCCCGGTTCTCAATCCCGGCGACCGCAACGATATTGTCGGTACTGTTGCCGAAGTTGCCGAAAGCGATGTGTTAAAAGCCATGCAGGCCGCCACGAAAGCTGCTGCAAGCTGGTCTGCGGCAGCACCCGCCAAACGCGCGTCCTGCCTTGAGCGTGCCGCCGATATCATGCAGCGTGATATGCCGGAACTGCTTGGCCTCATCATGCGCGAAGCGGGCAAGTCTATGCCGAACGCCATTGCCGAAGTGCGCGAGGCCATCGATTTTCTGCGCTACTATGCTGAACAGACCCGGCGCACGCTTGGCGTTGCGCATAAGCCGCTCGGCCCTGTCGTCTGCATCAGCCCCTGGAATTTCCCTCTGGCGATCTTCACCGGCCAGATTGCGGCGGCTCTCGTCGCAGGTAACCCGGTGCTGGCAAAGCCTGCCGAGGAAACCCCGCTGATTGCGGCGCAGGGCATACGCATTTTGCATGAAGCGGGAGTCCCTGCCGATGCTCTGCAACTCCTGCCGGGTGATGGCCGCATCGGCGCGACATTGGTCGCGGCGCCTGAAACCTGCGGCGTGATGTTTACCGGCTCGACGGAGGTTGCCCGTCTCATTCAGGCACAGCTTGCCTTGCGCCTGTTGCCGAACGGCAAACCGATCCCGCTAATCGCAGAAACCGGCGGGCAGAATGCCATGATCGTCGATTCATCCGCGCTGGCCGAACAGGTGGTATTCGATGTGATTGCCTCGGCATTCGACAGTGCCGGACAACGCTGCTCGGCGCTGCGCGTGCTCTGCTTGCAGGAGGACGTGGCTGATCGTATCCTGACCATGCTCAAGGGTGCACTGAAAGAACTTTCCATCGGCCGCACCGACAGGCTCAATATCGATATCGGCCCGGTCATTACAGACGACGCCAAGAACATCATCGAGAAGCATATTGACGACATGCGCGAGCTTGGGCGCAAGGTCGAACAGCTTCCACTCGGGCCTGAAACGAAGGACGGCACTTTCGTCGCGCCGACGATTATCGAAATCAACTCTCTGCGCGATCTCAAGCGCGAGGTTTTCGGCCCGGTTCTGCATGTGGTGCGCTATAAGCGCGCCGATATGGATCGCCTGATTGATGATATCAATGCAACCGGCTACGGCCTGACATTCGGCCTGCACACCCGCCTTGATGAAACGATTGCCCATGTGACCGATCTGATCCGCGTCGGCAATGTCTATATCAACCGCAACGTCATTGGCGCTGTGGTCGGCGTCCAGCCATTTGGCGGTCGCGGCCTGTCGGGCACTGGCCCGAAGGCAGGCGGGCCGCTTTATCTGGGGCGTCTGGTCGAAATAGCGCCGGTTCCGCCGCGTCTCAACTCGGTTCACAGCGATGCCGCGCTCAAGGACTTTGCCAAATGGCTTGGCCAGCGCGGAATGAACGATCTGGCGCAGGCGGCGCGCGAAACGGGGAGTGCTTGCGCGCTTGGCCTCGATATTGAGTTGCCCGGACCGGTAGGTGAGCGCAATCTTTATGCCCTGCATCCGCGTGGCCGTATATTGCTGGCCCCACAAACGGAAACCGGTCTTTACCGGCAATTGACGGCAGCACTTGCCACCGGCAATACAGCCGTCATCGATGAAACATCCGGCTTGCGGAATGTCTTGAAGGATTTGCCTGCAAGTGTTGCGGCCCGCACGCTCTGGACCAAAGACTGGCAGGCGGACGCGCCTTTTGCCGGTGCGCTGGTGGAAGGCGAAGGCGAGCATCTGATCAAAGTGAACAAGAAGCTTGCCGAACTGCCGGGGCCTTTGGTTCTCACGCAGGCCGCATCGTCAGAGCAGCTTGCGATTGCCCCCGACGCCTATTGCCTGAACTGGCTGCTTGAAGAAGTCTCGACTTCCATCAACACCACGGCGGCAGGCGGCAATGCCAGCCTGATGGCGATCGGCTGATCGCGCAGTCATGAACACAATGAGAGGCGGCACTTTGGTGCCGCCTTTTTAGTTGGCAGGATTATCGCGCTGATAAATCCAGTCATGGTCGGGATGGTTCTTGAACCGCCATTTGCGGATCGGTCCGGCCATGACATTGAGATAATACATCTCATAGCCATAGGGCGCGCCACAGGGATGATGGCCTTTCGGCACCAATACGACATCGCCATCGGCAACGGCCATGGTTTCATCAAGGCTGTCATCCTCGGTGAAAACCCGCTGGATGCCGTAGCCCTGCGATGGGTTCAGACGATGATAATAGGTTTCCTCCAGATAGGTCATATCCGGGAAATTGTCTTCGTCATGCCGGTGCGGCGGATAGGATGACCAGTTGCCCTGCGGTGTGAAAACCTCCGTCACCAGAAGACTGTCGGCGACGTCTCGGCCTTCCATGGCAATGTTATGGATGAAGCGGGTATTCGCACCCTTGCCGCGCTGATCAAACGTCAGCCCTTCGGGTCCAAGTTTTTGCGCTTTGCGCCCTGGCTTTCCAGGCGCTGTGCATACCGCAAGCACACAATCGGTTGTGGCAGTAGCGCTCCAGTCACTCTCTGCTGGCACATAGAGGCAATGAGGGGGCAGTTTCTCGAATACGCTCATACGCTCGCCCATTTCACCAAACTCTTCACCGGACGCCGTGATCTTTGCCATGCCTTCGACAAGCACGAGGATGACTTCTGTTGGCCCGTTTTTCTCTGCGGTGCTCTCACCCGGTTTGAGCCGATAAAGACCAAAGCCGACATAACCCCAGTTGGCGCTTTCAGGTGTGATGTCATGCACCTTGCCATGTGTGCCGGTCGGCTTGCGTAAAAGATTAGCCATGGTTCAGTTTCCTTTATCCAGTCCGGCTTCGCGCGCGAACGCCTTCAGTGATTTCAGTCCAAGGGACTGATATTCAAAAGGATTGCGTACGTCCGGGTCCTGTTCTGCTTCTATGACGAGCCAGCCCTGATAGCCGCTTTTCGCTGCAATTTTCAGCACGGATACGAAATCCACATCGCCTTCATGGTCGCCGGGAACCGTGAAAACACCGCGACGCACGCCTTCGAGGAAGGAAAGATCATGGTCGCGCACGTCGGTCGCGATTGCAGGGCGCACATTCTTGGCATGGATATGCCCGACGCGGGCCATATGCTTCTCCGCCACCCGCTCAGGATTGCCGCCGCCGAACAGGCAATGGCCGGTATCGAGCAGAAGTCTCGTATGAGGGCCGGTGTGTTCCATCAGAAGGTCGATCTCGTCTTCACTCTGCACAACCGTGCCCATGTGGTGGTGATAGACAAGCGCAATGCCTTGCGCGCCGGCATGTTCTGCCAGCGCTTCCACGCCACCGCCAAAGGTTTCCCAGTGGGCCTCTTCCAGAACAGGCCGTTCCGAAAGTGGCTTGTCGTTGTCGCCATGAATGGCGTTGGATGTCTCGCAAACGATGATAACTTTCGACCCCATCGCCTTCAGAAGATCAAGTGCGGGCTGCATCGCCGCCTTCTCATCTTCGACCGGGTTCGTCAAAAGATTGAGCGAATGCCAGCCTGAAACATAACGCAGATGATGCGGTTCGAGTACTGCTTTAAGTTCCTCTGCAACTTGCGGAAATTTATGGCCTTTTTCGATTCCGTCAAAGCCGATTTTCGCTGTTTCGTCGAGGCATTGATCCAGTGTGATATGCGCGCCCAGATTGCGGTCATCATCATTCGACCAGGCAATTGGATTGGTGCCGTAGAGGATCATCGGTCAGTTTCTTTCTCTGATCTGGGCTTCATAATTCTTGCGCGCTGCACGCACTTCCTCACGTTCCGAAACTTCCGGCACGGCGACATCCCACCACCAGCCGCCCGTTTCCGGTGTCGGATAAGGGTCGGTGTCTATAACGATAACGGTCGTGCGCGGCGAAGTGCGCGCTTCGGCCAACGCTTCTTCAAGTTCCCGGATGGAGCCGGTCTTTCGGGTGTCCGCACCCATTGCGGCAGCATGGGCGGCGAAGTCGATATGCGCGGGATTCACATGGGCGGCATGGTCCAGCAGATTGTTGAACTCGGCGCCGCCGGTCGCCATTTGCAGGCGGTTGATGCAGCCGAAACCGCGATTGTCTGTGAGGATGACCGTGATCTTGATACCCATCATGACCGCAGTCGCAAGCTCGGAATTGGCCATCATATAGGAGCCGTCGCCGACCATCACGATCACGTCGCGATCAGGTTCAGCCATCTTGATGCCCAGACCGCCGGCGATCTCGTATCCCATGCAGGAGAAGCCGTATTCCATGTGATAGGACATCGGGCGACCGGCCTTCCAGAGCTGGTGCAGTTCGCCCGGCATAGTGCCTGCGGCACACATGACGACGGTATTTTCATGCGCCTGACGCTGCACCGCGCCAATGACCTGCATGTCGGTGGCAAGCGCGTTGCTGTCGGAAGGGGCGGCGGTGAAACGGTCTGCATC
Organism: Falsochrobactrum tianjinense; assembly: GCF_019100495.1. Taxonomy (GTDB): domain Bacteria; phylum Pseudomonadota; class Alphaproteobacteria; order Rhizobiales; family Rhizobiaceae; genus Brucella; species Brucella tianjinense. The sequence goes on from NZ_JAHRVA010000002.1 coordinate 215,990, forward strand.
GGCAAACCATCTGGTTTTCAGCGCGGTGTCGACAGCTTGCCGCTTATAGGCCCGCAAGCCATGGGACAGGGCTTCAAGACCGTTTCTTGCATCGGCCACAAGCGACAGCGAGCCATGTTTGTGACTGTCATAAGGTTGGACATTGAGCGACATCAGCTTGCGTTCAGGATGCTTGAACAGCGCCCATGAACCGGTCGTAAAATCCTGAAATCGCGTGCCGACGCCGATTACCAGATCGGCTTCCGCCGCGATGGCATTCGCACAATCCGCGCCCGTGACGCCGACAGGGCCGAAATTCAGTGGATGATCCCACGGCAAGGCGGATTTGCCCGCCTGTGTTTCGATGACGGGTACGCCATGTTTCTCGGCGAAGCTTTGAAGGGCCGCATGCGCACCGGAATAGTGCACGCCACCACCTGCGACGATCACAGGTCTTTGCGCAGCCTGAACCGCGGCAATGGCATCGGCTAGTTCGTGGGCATCGGGTGGCGGACGCCGCCAATGCCAGACTTTCGGCACAAAAAACTCTTCCGGCCAGTCATGGGCCTGTGCCTGCACATCCTGGCAGAATGACAGCGTGACCGGGCCGCAATCGGCGGGGTCAGTCATGGTGCGAAAGGCGCGAGGCAGGGCTGTCAGAAGCTGTTCGGGTCGGGTGATGCGGTCGAAATAGCGGCTCACGGGGCGGAAGCAATCATTGACGGTCATGGTGCCGTCGTTGAAATCCTCGATCTGCTGGAGAACCGGGTCGGGGCCGCGATTGGCGAAGACATCGCCGGGGATGAGAAGCACTGGCAACCGGTTGACATGGGCGAGGGCCGCCGCAGTCACCATATTTGTTGCGCCAGGACCAATGGACGATGTGACGGCGCAGGCGCGCCTGCGGCCAAGCTGCTTGGTATAGGCTATGGCCGCATGTGCCATGGTCTGCTCATTCTGGCCACGCCATGTCGGCAATTGATCGCGGACGCCATAGAGCGCTTCACCAATGCCCGCCACATTGCCATGACCGAAAATGGCCCAGACACCGGCGAGGAAGGTTTCCCCATCCGGCGTCATCTGGTTTGCCAGATAGCGCACCAGCGCCTGCGCGGCGGTCAGTCGTATGGTTTTCATGTCTCCTCCCAGAGCATTTTATTCAGCGCCTGCGCACTTTGTCCCAGACATCGCACAGGCGGCGATAGCGAGCGGCCATGTCCGTTACGGCATCCCGGTCGCTGATGGCGCCGCTCAGCCATTTGCGGGCGGCATCGCCGAAGATGGTGCGCCCCACTGCGAAACCTTTCACGAGATCAAAGCCTGCCGCAACCTTGAGGCTTTGTTCAAGCTCTTCCGCTGGCGCGTCGAGACCCAGAACCACTATACCACGCGTATGCGGGTCGTTGCGGGTGATGGCCTCGCAGGCATTGGCCCAGGCGGCCCTGGTTTTCATAGGTTCCAGTTTCCACCAGTCGGGACAAACGCCGATCTGGTAGAAACGCTCGATCACTTTCGCCGTGGTCGTGTCATCGACAGGTCCGGCCTTGGAAGGGATCACTTCCAGAAGAAACTCCAGCCGGTTGCGGCGGGCAGCAGCGAAGAGCCGTGCCACGGTTTCTTCCTGCTGGCGCTTCATGTCGTCCGTATCTTGCGGATTATAGAAGCAGAGCAGTTTTACCACATGCTCGACCGGCCATTCGACAAGCGAGCCGCAATCGGGGCCCAGTTCCGGCTCAAGTTTCAGCGGGCGCGAGCCCGGCCATTCGGTGGGGCGTCCGATCCACAAGCCGCTGCCCGCAGCTTTGTAAAGTGCATCGCGTCCCAGCCGCCCGTCGCATAATATACCATACCCGCTTTGGCTGTCCGCAACCTTCAAGGCAGCATCCAGGCACAACTGTTTGAAGTCGCTTATCTTCTCGATACTCGCGCCGGCCTCTGCCGCCATTTCCTCAAGCTGGATGCGATGGTCGAAGGCGAATACGCGCATATGCGGCCAGTCGCCATTGCGGTTGGTGGACCAGTGTACCTGTTCCAGCGCCGCATCCTTGCGCAAAGCCTTGTTGCGAATGCCGGTTTCGAAAAAATACTGCAGTTCTTCCCAGCTTGGATAAGCGGGCGTACAGCCATGGCGCGAAACGGCGAACGCGCCGCAGGCGTTGGCGAATTTCAGGCTGGTGGGCCAGTCTTCGCCCTTGAGCCAGCCGCGCAGCAGGCCGGACATGAAGCCGTCGCCCGCGCCAAGCACATTGAAAACCTCGATGGGAAAGCCCTGTCCGCTTTGTCCCTTGTCGAGGTTGTCTGGAATACCGCCTTCAAAAACCACGGCACCCATCGGCCCGCGCTTGCAGACGAGGGCCGCCTTCGAGACTTTGCGCACGGCTTTCAACGCTTCCAGCGTGTCGGTCGAGCCGCCCGCGATGTGGAATTCTTCTTCCGTGCCGACGATGAGATCGAAAAGATGCAGAGTGGATTGCAGCTTGGCGGTGACGGCGGCGGATTCGATGAAGCGGTTCTCCCCGTCGCCATGGCCGGACAGGCCCCATAGATTGGGCCGGTAGTCGATGTCGAGTGCGGTGCGGCTTCCGTTTTCTCGCGCGAGCCGCAAGGCTTTCAGGACGGCGGCTTCCGTACGTGGATGCGACAGATGTGTCCCGGTGGCGAGGACGCAGCCGGCTTCAGCGATGAAGGCAGGATCGATGTCGTCTTCGCAAAGCGCCATGTCAGCGCAGTTCTCGCGATAGAATATCAGCGGAAAATGTTCCTGATCGCGAATGCCCAGGATAACGAGCGCTGTCAGCCTTTCGGGGTCGGTTACGATTCCGCGCGTATCCACTCCTTCCCGATCCAGTTCACGCAGCAGAAAACGCCCCATATGCTCATCGCCGACACGGGTAATGAGTGCGGATTTGAGGCCGAGACGTGCCGTACCCGTGGCAATATTGGTGGGCGAACCGCCGACATATTTATTGAAGGAGGCCATGTCTTCCAGAAGGCCGCCAATCTGCGCGCCGTAGAGATCCACCGAAGACCGGCCAATCGTGATCAAGTCCAGCCGCTTCACTCTTATCCTCCCTCGGCGTTTCCGCTTTTCGTTATAGCCGCAGTATCTATGCGTGCGATTCTCCATGCATAGCAGTTATTCCATTTGAGATTAAAATAGATTTATTATTCTATTTCAACTGAAAAATGGAATGCCCGCTGCCAGCTAGCGGGATTGCCGCGCGGTTCCGACAGCGACGGCAAGCGTGATGGCGAGACATAGCGTTGCAGACAGGGAACGGAAGGCACCGAAATCCACTTCCGAGACCAGCAGGGTCTGGCGGGAGAGCTTGCTCAGCGGACTGACGATCGTATCGGTGATACCCACGACATCGATTCCGCGCGCAGCGGCGGCTTCGGTCATGGCGACGGTTTCGGACGAATAGGGGGAAAAGGTGATTGCCAGCAGCACGTCGCCCTTGCGTAAGGCATGCAGATTTTCGAGTTTGCCGACCGCACTGTGCAGCATGGCGGGGACCTGCATTTTTTCCAGTGCATAGGCGAGATAGCTTGCGACGGGAAAGGCGCGGCGTATGCCAACGATATGGATTGTTTCGGCACCAGCCAATAGTTCGACCGCCTTTTCCAGTGCTTCCGGTTCAATGGTCTTCAGCAGACCTTCGAGCGAGGTGCGGCCCGCTTCGGCAAATTCAGCCAGAAGGGCAGGCGCGCTGCCCGCCGCCGTCTCGCGCAGATGCTCAAGCCTTGTGGAATAATCCGGCCAGCCGCCTGCATAGGATTCACGAAAAAGCTTCTGCATTTCCGAAAAGCCGGAAAAGCCGAGAATCTGGCAGAAACGCATGAAGGCAGAGCTTTGAACGCCCGCGCCTTCCGCCATTTCAGCCACGGTGGATACGGCGATGCGATCCTGATTGGCGGCAACGAAATCGGCACATTGCTTCAGGCGCTTGGGCAGACGGTCAGAGACTTCCAGCAGCCTTGCTTCGAACTCCTTGATGCTGGAAGGTGTAGGGAATTGTGCGGGGGCGGAATCCATTGCTGTCCTTTCAAAACCGTCTCTTGACAATCTTTATGTCACATTCTAGCAAAATAGAATAAATATTCCATAGCGCATCGAGATTTCTCCCAAATATGTGGGGAACGGATGGCGCGGAATAGCAAAGACAGTCTCGCTGGCCAACTGCGAGGGGCCATTTTCTGGGAGGATGAAGGCAATGGTGACACGTCTGGCGCTGCTCGGTGCGGGTCGTATCGGTAAGGTTCATGCGGGCGCGATCGCATCCGACCGTCGTGCCAGACTGGTCGCGGTCGCCGATGCCAATCAGGATGCGGCGAAGGCAATCGCCGATGCATCGGGCGCCGAAGTGCGCACGATTGAAGATATCGAAAAAGCCAATGATGTGGACGCGGTGCTGATCTGTACGCCCACCAACACCCATGCGGATCTTATCGAGCGTTTTGCCCGCGCCGGCAAGGCGGTTTTTTGCGAAAAGCCGATTGATCTCGATATTGCCCGTGTCCGTGTCTGCCTGAAGGTGATCGAGGATACGGGTGCCAGCGTGATGCTCGGCTTCAACCGTCGTTTCGATCCGCATTTTGCCGCCGTGCGCAAGGCGATCGATGACGGGCGCATCGGTAATGTGGAAATGGTCACGATCACCAGCCGTGATCCCGGCGCGCCGCCTGCCGATTATATCAAGGTTTCGGGCGGCATCTTCCGCGACATGACCATTCATGATTTCGACATGGCGCGGTTCCTGCTGGGCGAGGAAATCGAAAGCGTTTCGGCGTCAGCCTCCGTGCTGGTCGATCCAAAAATCGGCGAGCTGGGCGACTTTGACAGCGCAAGCGTCATCCTGACGACCCCGTCAGGCCGCCAATGCGTTATTTCCAATTCGCGCCGCGCATCCTACGGTTACGATCAGCGCATAGAGGTGCATGGTTCGCTGGGCGCGGTTTCCGCCGAAAACCAGCGGCCCGTCTCCATCGAAGTCGCTTCAAAAGATGGGTACAACCGTCCGCCATTGCATGATTTTTTCATGACGCGCTATACGGCGGCATATGCGGCTGAAATCGGCTCGTTCATAGATGCTCTCGACGGCGGCAAGGCTCCATCGCCTTCTGCCCGAGACGGCTTGCAGGCACTTGCACTCGCGGAAGCGGCTCTGCGCTCGGTCAAGGAAGGCCGCACCGTTAAAGTTGCGGAAGTTCTTGCGTAAGGAGCCAATTTCATTTGCCTTTTGCCGCGATCGGCTGCGATATGCGGAACATGGCCTATGAGTTAGACAATCTGCCGCTGCAAGACCTTTTCATGCCTGTGAGCAGCGCGACAGCGGCGCTGGCGAGGCTCGACGAGCGGCTGGCGCGTTCGCCCATTCGCGACGGGATGTTGCAGCGCATGCATATGCATGATGCTGTCGCATCCATGTGGCTCGAGGGTGAACTGGTGCATATGGAAGATCTCGTTCTGCACGATGCACTTATGGACAGCCGCATGCCGAGCCATGCGCTGACCATTGCCCATGCGGTTTTGCGCATGCGCAGGCAGATCAGCGGTCGCTCCGCCAGTTGGGCGTTGAGCCCAACGGGCATGCAGCAGTTGCTGGGACGCAATCTGGATGTAGCGCCTGCAAGGGAGATCGATCGCTCCGATTCTGAAGACGATGGCGATGATCCGCTGCTCGACGATATCGATGCACTGCTGGCGCGCACCGACGCGCTTCTGGAAGGCGTGGTCACGGAAGCGCGCAAGCCGGATATGGCTGGCCGCGACGCGTTGCTTTATGATGACGACTGGGACGAAGATGCACGGTTGCAGGAATGGCGGGATTGTTTTGCGGCAACCGCGCATCTGCCGCCGCTCTTGCGAGCGACGATCATGCACGATGCATGGTTTTCGCTGGAGGTGGTGCAGCGTTCCTCATGGATCGGCAGACTTCTGACCGCAGCTTTCCTGCGGCAGTCGGGTATTGCGGCAAACCACCTTCCGGCGATCAGCCTCGGTCTGCGGTCGAAGCGGCCCGATGAGCGACGGTCGCCCAACCGGTTGATCCGTTTGAAGACTTTCTTGTCTGCCATTGAGGAGGCAGCGGAAGTCAGTATGAAAGAGCATGATCGGCTGATGCTTGCGCGTGAGCAGATGCAGCGCAAGCTGAAGGGCAGGCGCTCCAATTCACGCCTGCCACAATTAATGGAGCTGATCCTGCGCAGTCCACTGGTTTCAAGCCAGATCGTCGAGAAAGAATTGCAGGTCACGCAGCAGGGAGCGCTCAAGCTGATTGCAGAGCTTAATCTGCGCGAGATCACCGGTCGCGGGCGGTTTCGTGCTTGGGGCGTGCTCTAAATTTTCCTCATGCAATTGTCGCGCAGGTGGTTTGCAAAGAGCTGAAATTCTGCGCGCCGCGCGGCATTGGGGCGCCAGACGAGCACGAGTGACCGGTAATTGTGCTGGCCCTCATAAGGGACGATACTGAGTTCAGTCCCGCGTGTCACACCTGCCTTGACTGCAATCTCGGGCAGAAGCGTTACGCCCATACCGAATTCGACCAGCTGCACCAGCGTCATGATGCTGGTGGCGTGCACGTCACCGCTCATCTGCGTGGGTTTCGAGCCGATGGCAGTCATCACATGTTCGCGCAGGCAATGCCCGGTTTCGAGCAAGAGGAAAGGCTGGTCCTGAAGGTCGCTCGCATCCACCCGGTCGCGGTTGGCCAGCGCGTGGTCCCGCCGCACCGCCAGAAAAAACGGATCGCGGCCAATTTCCGCCACCTCGAATTCGTCAAGATCATAAGGGTGGGCGACAAGGGCCGCATCCAGAGAACCCGAACGCAGGCTGTCCAGCAGTGGCCGTGTAAGGCCCTCGCGCACGGTCAACTGAAGCTCGGGGAAGGTCCCGGCGGTCGCAGGCAGAATTTTCGGCAGCAGAAATGGCGCAATGGACGGGATGATACCCATGCGCAGTCGTGTGGTCAGTGGACGTTCTGCCTGACGGGCATGTTCCGGCAGCTCTTCAATCAGGGCGACGATGTCGCGGGCGCGGGCGAGAAAATCCTCACCAGCGGGAAGCAATTGCATGCGTCGCCCCGTGCGATCGATAAGCGTAACGCCGAGCTCGGCTTCAAGCGCCTGAATGGCTGCACTCAATGTGGATTGCGTTACGCCAACCGTGTCCGCTGCCCGCGAAAATGAGCCAGCATGAACAAGCGCGAGAAAATAATGGAGTTGACGCACACTGATATTGAGCATGGAATCGAGTATCTGCCTTATCGCTAAAAACGATGATAATGATCGCTTTAATCGCTTTGACCGATGGAGGCAAGATGGCTATAACCGACTCGCAAGCGGGAAATTCTGAAGCTTCTGAATTTTCTGCATAACATTTGAATTTTACAGGTAGGTTTTAAAATGCTCGGTATCGGCGACAAGCTTCCTTCTTTCAAGGTAACCGGTGTAAAGCCCGGCTTCAATTTCCACGAAGAAAACGGCGTTTCGGCATTTGAAGAATTGACCGAACAGAGCTTCGAAGGCAAGTGGAAGGTCATCTTCTTCTACCCGAAGGATTTCACCTTCGTCTGCCCGACGGAAATCGCTGAATTTGCCCGTCTGGCTTCGGATTTCGAAGATCGTGATGCGGTTGTTCTCGGCGGCTCGACCGACAACGAATTCGTAAAGCTCGCATGGCGTCGCGACCACAGCGACCTCGACAAGCTGCCGATCTGGTCCTTCGCTGACACCAACGGTTCGCTGGTTGACGGTCTGGGTGTTCGCTCGCCGGATGGCGTTGCGTATCGCTACACCTTCGTTGTCGATCCTGACAACACCATTCAGCACGTCTATGCGACCAACCTCAATGTTGGCCGCGCGCCGAAGGACACGCTGCGCGTGCTCGACGCTTTGCAGACCGATGAGCTGTGCCCATGCAACCGCGAAGTCGGTGGCGAGACGCTCAAGGCTGCCTGATCGGCCCGACGGTTTTACGGAAAGGCGGGTTAAAGCCCGCCTTTCTTTTGTCCTGCAACAAGAAAAGAGGGTTCCATGTCGATTGATGACCTGAAGTCAAGAATTCCGGATTTCGCCAAGGATGTCCGTCTTAATCTGTCTTCCATGGCGAGCGATGAAACGCTGACATCGCAGCAGAAATACGGCCTGTTCGTAGCCTGCGCCATTGCTTCGCGCAATGCCGATGTGCGCAAGGCGTTTGTCGCTGAAGCAGCCTCCAAGGTCGATGCATCCGTCATTCAGGCGGCCAAGTCGGCAGCGTCGATCATGGGTATGAACAATATCTATTATCGTTTCGTACATTTGGCCACCAACAAGGATTACCGCACCATGCCGGCCAAGCTGCGCATGAACGTGATCGGCAATCCGGGGGTCGACAAGCTTGACTTCGAACTCTGGTCGCTGGCTGTTTCGGCCATCAATGGCTGCGGCATGTGCATCGATGCGCATGAAGATGTGTTGCGCAAGGCAGGCGTTACGACGGAAACGATTCAGGCGGCTGTGCGTTTCGCATCGATCATCCAGTCGGTTGCCATTGCACTTGAAGCGGCTGACGTCGAATAAACACGCTTTTCTCAGGCATGATGAAAAGCCCGCGCGGATCGCTCCGCGCGGGCTTTTTTGATCGCTGCTATCTCGGATCAATCCTTGTGCTTGAAGGTGATGAAGCCAAAGCCGATCAACGATATGACCGCGGCAAACACCATATAGTAGCCGACATAGTTGAATCCATAATTGGTCGCGAGCCAGGTGGCGATATAAGGCGCAAGCGATGCACCGAGAATGCCTGCCAGGTTGAAGGCGAGCGACGCCCCCGTATAGCGCACCGCCGTCGGGAAAGGCTCGGCCAGAACAGCGCCGATCGGACCGTAAGTCATACCCATCAGTGCAAAACCGATGATGAGGAAGGTGAGGACGCCCGGTGTGCCGGCCGCGAAAAGCGGAGCCATGGCGAAACCATAAGCACCGATCAGCAGGGAAACGACGACCATGGTGAAGCGCATTCCGCAACGATCCGACATGAGCGCAGCAATGGGAATGAACAGGCCGAAAAAGACTACGCCAACCATCTGGAGAACCAGGAATTCCTCCCGGCTATAACCGAGCGCACGTGTGCCCCAGCCGAGTGAAAACACTGTCATCAGATAGAACAGCACAAAGGTTGCCATGGCACCAATGGTGCCCAGGAAAAGGCTCATCTTGTACTTTTTGAACAGCACTGCGGCTGGAACCGACACACGTTCGGCTTTGTCTATGGCCTTCTGGAACTCCGGCGTTTCAGCAATACGCAAGCGGATGAAAAGGCCGACGGCTACGAGAATGGCGCTGGCAATGAACGGAATACGCCATCCGAAGGCGAAGAACTGTTCGTCGGTCAGCGTTTCAGCCAGAAGCAGGAAAACACCCGTTGCGAGGATGAAGCCGACAGGTGCGCCGAGCTGCGGAAACATGCCGTACCAGGTGCGTTTGCCTTCCGGTGCGTTTTCGGTCGCGAGCAGAACGGCACCGCCCCATTCGCCCCCGAGCCCGAGGCCCTGGCCGAGACGGCAAAGCGCCAGCAGAAGCGGCGCGACAACGCCGATCGATTCATAGGTCGGCAGGAAACCGATGGCGACCGTCGAAAGCCCCATTGTCATGAGTGCGGCAACCAGCGTTGCCTTGCGGCCGATCTTGTCGCCGAAGTGACCGAAAATCGCAGCACCGATCGGGCGTGCGAAAAAGGCGATGGCAAAGGTTGCGAAGGATTGCAGCAGCGCGGAATTGCCGTCGCTTGCCGGGAAAAAAAGATGCGGGAATACGATCACCGCAGCCGTTGCATAAATATAGAAATCGAAGAATTCGATGGTCGTGCCGATCATGCTTGCGGTCAAGACACGACGCACGGAATTTGCCTGTGGGGCAACCGCTTGAGCGACAGTCATTGTTTCATATCCATTTTGGCGGGCCGTCGGAGTTTGGGAGGAGGCCCGAGATCAGGCTTCTTTAAAGCCACGGAATACAAAATCGCAAGTGGAAAAGGGCTTTTGCGTAATTTTGTGAGTTCGAATGCGTTGGTTTCGAAAGAAAAGCGAAGATTCGCGGTTTTCGGAGAGAACTGCGTTCCGGGCCTTTCAATTGCCGCAAGCCCTGTCTAAATGTGTTTGTGCGCATGTTGCCGGTTGGGCGGCATGCCAGCTTTTGGAAACGGCAATGCATTTGAGAAAGCGCAGGATCAGCTTGAGCGTCCGGGGGCATTCGGCTCTCCGGTTGCCTTCGCATATGCTGGTCGCGGTATTCTCATTCCTGTTTCTGGTATCCTCCCAGCTTTGCTATGCGATGGCGCATGACATGCCCGCCATGCCGGGTGATGTCGTGCAGGCGACGGTTGGCTGTCATAGTGGAACCCGGCAGGCCGGTGGCATGATGGCGCAGCCGCATCATGCGGACCGGTCTGCGCCCATCGATCACGGGGCAAAGTCGCCAGCCGCATGCGTCATGATGACGTGCGGCTGTCTTGTGCAAATGAGCGCCGATCTGAGTGCCTCCACATCCATTCAGGATTTTGGCTTGCCGCCACTCGTTGCTGCCCTGGACGGCAGCGCGCCGCATGGCGTGCTCAGACCACCAATACTTATTCAGGCTTGATCACGAAAAACGCCGCCGGTTTCGCCGGCGGCAAGGATGATTATTGTCTGGAGATTTATCATGACCGGAATTACACGCCGCCGCCTGCTGACGCTCGGAGCAGGAGCGGCTTTCATGACAGCCATTCGGCCGTTTGACGCTTTTGCGCAAGATGCCCACCAGCACATGAACCACGGGGCTGCGTCTTCCGCAGCCAAGGCGCAAGCGCTGCCGCTGCCGCCCTTGCTGGAGCCGGATGCATCTGGCTTGGTGCGTCTCAAGGTAGCCAAAGGGCGGCATGCCTTTACGGAAGGCAGCGAAGCGGCTTCCGCCGGTATCAATAGCGCCTATCTCGGCCCCGTCATTCGTCTGAAGAATGGCGAGACGGTCACGCTTGCGGTAGAGAATGACATGGATGAGGAAACGACCCTGCATTGGCATGGGCTTTTCGTGCCGTCCGTGCTCGATGGCGGACCTCATAATGTCATAGCCGCTGGAAAAAGCTGGGAGCCGAAAGTTACGGTTAGCCAGCCGGCGTCGTTCAACTGGTTTCATCCTCATTTGCATGGCGACACGGCGCGACAGGCGCATATGGGTATTGCCGGGCTGATGATCGTCAGCGACGGCCAGGATCGTGAGCGCGGACTGCCGGAAAATTATGGTGTTGACGATATTCCGCTGGTGCTTCAGGACCGCCGCATAATTGAGGGCGATAATGTTTATCAGCCTGATATCATGGATCTCATGCATGGGTTTCGCGGCGACAGGCTGATCGTCAATGGCGTTATCGCGCCGGAAGCCCGCGTGCCTGCCGCTATCGTGCGCCTGCGTATTCTCAATGGCGCCAATGCCCGCAATTTCCATGTCCGGTTCAGCGATGACCGGCCTTTGCATGTCATTGCATCCGATGGCGGGTATATCGGCAGGCTCGAGCCTGTCGGACGGCTGGTTCTTAGCCCCGGGGAGCGCTACGAAGTGCTGGTTGATTTTTCGCAAGGCACAGAGCCGGTCGATCTTCTGACCTATGGTGACGATTCCGGCGGCGACGACATGCATCTTATGCGCTTCGCCATCGACAAGGCGTTGAAGGGCGGCGCTGACAAGCTTCCGGCCAAGCTGGATGGCCCGGATGCGCCGGATGAAAAGCTTTCGGTTCGCAGGCGTTCGTTCTTCTTCGATGAACGCATGGCCGAGAACATGAAGCTCATGATGCAGAAGCCTGCTAATGACCCGCATGCCGGACATGATATGGGCAATATGGACATGAGCGCCATGCAGGGCAGGGCGATGGACCACGATATGCACGGCGGCAGAAGCGCTGCGGATGCCGGGCCTGCGCTCAATGCGCTGACGTCCGGCGTTCAGATGGCGATTGCGGCCAAGCCCTTCGACATGGACCGCATCGATGTCGAGGCAAAGCTTGGCTCATGGGAAATCTGGGAATTATCGACCAGAGAGATGCCGCATCCGTTCCATATCCATGGTGCTTCGTTCCGCATTTTGTCACTGAACGGCAAGGCGCCGCCTGCCCATCAGACGGGCTGGAAGGATACGGCGCTTATCGACGGGAAGGCCGAGCTGCTCGTGCATTTCGACCGCGAGGCAGCGCGCAGCCATCCCTTCATGTTCCATTGCCATGTGCTGGAGCATGAAGATGTGGGTATGATGGCGCAGTTTGTGACCGTCTGAGTTTGCACGAGATTGCGCGGCGAGCGGATGCCCGCCGCGCTAACCCCAGTTTTCGATACGGATTTTCGAGCCATCCGAAAAACGCGAAATGTGGAATGGCGATGGATCGACCACCGGCGTCTCGCCGCTGACCATATCGGCTACCAGTCGTCCCGCGCCGGGGCCAATACCGAAGCCGTGGCCGGAAAAGCCGGTGGCGACGATAAGACCCTCGACGCTCGGTATAGGTGAAATCACCGGAATGACATCCGGCATCGTGTCGATAAGCCCTGCCCATTCCTGTGCGATTGTGGCGGATGCAAAGGAGGGAAGTGCCTTTTTGAGTGCACTGAATACCCGAGCATTGGTCGTCCGGTGAGGTTCCGGATCAAGCGTACGGATCTTCTCGAAAATCGAGACCTGATCGACGGGCCGAAGTTTCCATTCGAGTGCTTCTTCAAAAAAGCGCGAGCCGAAGCGAAAACGCAACGAACGCCATTCGGTTGAAAGCGATGGGATAAACTCACGGAGAAAGCGGAAACTGTCGGGAACGATATCAGCGATGGAATCGCCAAGGCTTGCCACCGTATATCCGCCATCCAGCCGCTTGCGCAACGCGAAATCCGGGAATGCCATAGCCGGTTCGACATTTCCTTCAATGGGTGCTGTACGGAAAACCGACGAGCGCACCTTGAGCTGCGGCAGGCGGGCATCTAAGGCTGAAACTATAAGGCGTGACCATGCTCCTCCAGCGACCACGACGGCTTCGCATGGAACGCGGCCTCTTTCCGTCAAAACCGCTGTTACGCGGCCATTCGTCGTTTCAATACCGCGTACTGCACAGTTCTGCATGATAACGGCACCGTCCTCCTGCGCTTTGGCGGCAAGGGCCGGAACCGCCTTCTGCGGTTCCGCGCGGCCATCAAGCGGTGTCATCATGCCGCCCGCGACGGTTCGGGTCAGCCCGGGAGCAAGGGACGCAATTTGCCGGGAGCCAAGAAGTTCGGTCTGGATGCCATGTTCGCGAGCGATCTTGATCCATTCGCCATAACGCTCGACTTCCTTCTCTTTTTCCGCTGCATAAACAATGCCGGTGATGCGGAAGCCTGTTTCGCGTCCGGTACGCTTATTCATGCCTTCCCACAGGCGCATACTTTCGACAATCAGCGGCATTTCGCGGCTGTCGCGACCGGTACGGCGGCACCAGCCCCAATTGCGGCTCGACTGTTCGCCCGCGATCTCGCCCTTCTCGAAAAGAGCCACCGGGATCCCGCGTTCGGCCAGAAAAAGCGCGGTGGAAACGCCGATCACACCGCCGCCGATGATGGCGATCTTCGTTTCCTGCGGCAAAAGCCCGGCAGTTGCCACCTTGTCGGTGATCGGCCCCATCGTCATTCTCCTGCACTGCAATATCTTCGTTGGCCAAACATGGCGCGATTTTTATGCGCAATCAATCGGATAAAAGCGAGAACTGACGTGGTATGAGCTGCCTGTTTCCATATTCCTGATTGTATTGGTCTTGTTTTTGCTGGCATTCTGGACCAAGTGTCTTTATAGGCCAATCAGTAAAATTTAGTCGTGGTTCCCGTTATGGATGCATGCAGCCTGCAAGAAAAAAATCTTCTGGATAGCTCCTGCCCAGCACTGGTGCTTTCAGGCATCAGCCGCCAGTTCGGCAGCGTGCGCGCGCTCGATAATATCTCAATTGAGATCCAGCCCGGAGAGATCGTCTGCCTCGTGGGGCATTCGGGTTGCGGCAAGACTTCGCTGCTGCGCATTATTGCAGGCATCGATGCGCCCGATAGCGGTTCCCTCGCTATGTATGGCAAGACGCTGGTTGCGCCATCGGTTTTCGTAGAGCCGGAAAAACGCAATATTGGCGTGGTTTTTCAGGATTATGCACTGTTTCCGCACCTCACGGTTAGGGAAAATGTACTTTTCGGTTTGCGCAAGATGCGCAAGGAGGTGGCGCAGGCAAGGGTGGATGAACTGCTTGATCTTGTCGGCCTTGTCCCAATGGCGGATCGCTATCCCCACATGCTCTCCGGCGGCGAGCAACAGCGCGTCGCCTTGATAAGAGCGCTTGCTCCAAAACCTGATCTGCTGCTCATGGATGAGCCGTTTTCCAATCTTGATCGCGGCCTGCGCGCAAAGGTGCGGGGGGAAACCATGGCATTGCTCCGGGGCTTGGGAACGCCGGTCATTATCGTGACCCATGAGGCGGAAGAAGCGCTTTCCATCGGTGATCGCGTGGTCCTGATGCGCTCGGGTCAGGTTGTGCAAAATGGTACAGCACGCGATCTGCACGACCGTCCCGAAAGCCGTTATGCGGCAGATTTCTTTTGTGATTTCAATGTCATTCCCGGTGAAATTCGCGGCGCATCTCTGGAAACTGTTCTGGGCGCGCTACGGGCGCCAAACCATGTCCGCTCCGCTGAGGATGTCCTCGTCTATCTGCGTCCGCGCGATATATCCGTCATGCCTGACGAGAGCGCCACCCGGCATTGCCTGTGCGGGCGTATCGAAAGCCGCACTTATCTGGGAGAAGCTGAAGAACTGGCGCTGCGCGTGGAAAATATGCCTTTCTGCTTGCGGGTGCGGACGGAGCAATATTTTCCGCAGGCGATAAACCGCGTTGCGGTAGAGATCGACTGGAGCAAAGCCTTGATTTTTACTAAATAATGAGTAATGTACTCATGTTTTATGAGGTGCAAGATTGTACAGTGAAGAATCGCTTTTCAATGTCTGCTTGCGCTGCCTGTCGTTTCAAACAAACCTGATTCCGCTGGAGGTACAATGCCCAAGCTCGCGCGTGTCGCACTTGCTCTTATGGCCGCTTCTTTTCTTTCAGGCACAGCCAATGCCAATGAGGTGAATATTTATACGACGCGTGAACCCGGCCTGATCCAACCTTTGCTGGATGCCTACAAGGAAAAAACGGGTACCACCGTCAATACCGTTTTCCTCAAGGATGGGCTAGCTGAACGCGTCGCATCTGAAGACGAAAAATCCCCTGCCGACATTCTGATGGCCGTCGATGTAGGCAATCTCGTCGATCTCGTTGAGAAAGGCGTGACCCAGCCTATCGATTCTCCGGTATTGAAGGATGCCGTGCCAGAACAGCTTCGCGACGCCGATGGTCACTGGTATGCCCTCTCGATGCGTGCACGCGTCGTCTATGCCGCTAAGGATCTTGATCTCAACCAGATCACCTACGAAGATCTGTCCGATCCGAAATGGAAGGGCAAGATCTGCATTCGCGCAGGCCAGCATCCCTATAATACCGCTCTTTTTGCCGATTATATCGCTCATTATGGCGTGGAGAAAACCGAAGAGTGGCTGACTGGCCTCAAGGCCAACCTGGCCCGGAAGGCCGCCGGTGGCGACCGCGACGGAGCCAAGGACATTGTCGGCGGCATTTGTGATATTGCGATTGCAAATTCCTACTATATCGGTCTGATGCGTTCGGGCGATAGCGGAGACGAGCAGAAGAGCTGGGGCGACGGCATCAAGGTCATTCTGCCGACCTTCAAGGATGGCGGAACGCAGGTGAATATCAGCGGTGCAGCCGTTGCCAAGAATGCGCCGAACAAGGCAGAAGCGGTCAAGCTTCTTGAATATCTCGTTTCGGATGAAGCCCAGAAGCTCTATGCCAAGGCCAATTACGAATATCCGGTAAAGCCGGGCGCACCGCTTGATCCGATTGTCGAATCCTTTGGCGAGTTGAAGATTGATCCCGTTCCATTGTCGGAAATCGTCCGCCATCGCAAACAGGCGAGCGAACTGGTCGACAAGGTCGGTTTCGACAACTAAACTTGAAATAATACGTCTTATAACGCCGGTGCAAAATCTTTGCGCCGGCGTTGCGATATGAGGGAAGCATGCCCGCAACTCTTCCAGTTTCGTCCAGAACAAAACCGTACCGTATTCGGGCGGGCTTGAACTGGTTATGGCTGTCCGGACTTGTGGCGCTACTTGTCTCTTTGCCGGTGCTTGCTCTCTGTCTTGAAGCGTTGCAAGGCTCATCTGGCCTCTGGAACCATCTTTTTTCTACTATTCTGACCACGGCGTTTATAGATACGATCATTCTGCTTGCAGGCGTCGGAATCATCACGGGACTGGTTGGCACGTCGACCGCATGGCTGGTGACGGCTTACGATTTCCGTGGGCGCGCGGCGCTGGAATGGGCGCTGCTTTTGCCGCTTGCCGTACCCACCTATATCGTCGCCTATGCGTACCTCGATATTCTGCATCCGATTGGTCCGGTGCAAGGCGCGGTTCGCTTTTTGCTAGGCTATGACAGTCCTCGTCAGTTCCGCTTGCCGGACATAAGATCAATGACGGGCTGCATCATATTGCTTGGCTTTGTTCTTTATCCCTATGTCTATATTCCGACACGAGCCATGTTCCTCACCCAGTCAGCCAGCCTGATCGAGGCAGCACGCACGCTTGGCGTTAGCCGCAGGGGTGTTTTCTGGCGCGTGGCATTGCCTCTGGCACGCCCCGCCGTCGCGGTAGGCATCAGTCTTGCCCTGATGGAAACGCTCAATGATATAGGTGCTGCGGAATTTCTCGGTGTACGGACACTAACTGTATCGATTTATACAACATGGATCACGCGATCCGATTTGCCGGGCGCCGCACAACTGGCTCTGGCTCTCCTTCTGCTCGTTGTCGCTCTCATCTCAATCGAGCGCTGGGCACGCCGCAAGCAGCGTTTTTCCTCCAACATTCGCCGGTCGCGCGGTTTTGACCCGCTCAAGGTTCGCGGTCTTAAAGGCATATGGTTGTTTATGCTCTGCACCGTGCCGATTATCATCGGTTTTATAATGCCGGCAGCCTACCTGGTGACTGAAGCGGTCAAGCGCATGCGCTTTGCCGGCATATCGCCGCGCCTTGCCGGCGAAGCATTCAACACAATCGTGCTTTCGTCTGTCGCCACGGCGCTGGTTCTTCTCTGCGGAATTTTGGTTGCCTATGCGGTACGGCTCTTTCCGGGCGCTGCATCCCGCTGGTTCTACCGCATCTCCACCATGGGCTATGCAGCGCCCGGAACAGTGATCGCCATCGGCATCATGGTGGTCGCGGGCGGGTTTGATCGCTTGTTTGGTCAGGCCATGTCCTATCTGTTTGGCTGGTCTACCGGTCTCGTACTGATCGGCTCAGGTGCTGCCCTTGTCTATGCTTATGTGGTGCGTTTTCTGGCTATCTCGGCAGGTGGGATTGATGCCGGGCTCGAGCGTATTCCCCAATCGCTGGATCATGCCTCGCGCACATTGGGCCGGGGGGTCACGGCCACATTCCGTTCGGTGCATTTGCCACTCTCCAGAACCGCGATTATTGCGGCGGGCCTGCTCGTATTCGTGGATTGCGTGAAGGAACTGCCAGCGACGCTTTTGCTGCGCCCACTCAATGTCGAGACATTTGCAACGCATCTTTATGGCGAGGCGGCGCGCGGCACCTATGAAGAGGCGTCAGTTGCGGCCCTTGCAATTGTAATTGTCGGTATTCTGCCTGTCATTCTGCTAGCGCGGGTAGGACGCCGTTTGCATGCAAGACACCCGTCGGCGTAAGAACTATTCAATATCAAATTGTTACAACCACGTTACCGAGCGCGATCCAAGCAAGATGGTCATACGCGCCCACAATGCCCCATAGAGTTGAAAAGCCTAAGCCTATCAAGGGATTTGATGGTTAAGGCAGTGCAGATAAATCAATGATTTCAACACGATATTTCGCGTGATCGCAATAATATGTGACTGTATTATGAAGCTTTTTCCATGCTTCTAACACGTTGCAGCCATAAAGCGAAAGCTCAATAGGCGCAATCGAAACAACGTCGCGAGTTTGGATACCATATGGCCTGAGGGTGATCCTGAGGGCCGGCCTCACAAATCGCGGAATGGTCTGGATGATGGAAACAATGCTGAACACGCAACAATGGCTCCCGGTCGAGTTGCTCAATATTGGCCTGGCGGCGGCGGTTTTCTTTGCCTGCCTGGTGCTTTCCTTATGGAAGGCGGTCTTCGATGAACTAAACCCGGTGTTCTGGCGGCGCACGGCGGCACTTCTTTGGGCCGGTGTTCTGGTCGTCGCCTTGAGCAGCGGTATCGAAACGTTTAATTGGCCGCAAATAGTTGGTTGGCTGATGGTAGGAGGTGGCGTCGCTGCCACCATCATCCGCACGGGCTTGAGCTATTACCGGCAGTATACAGCGCATAATGCCCACTTGCGTCATGTTCCTGCACACCGGACCAAATATTCCGGCCCAAAATTCTCGGGGCGATGACAGCTATGTTTGCAAAGACTATCGATATGCCTTCACGACTTCACCGCCCGCACAGTCTACGCTCGTTCTTCATCCGCGCTTTTGCTGCTGCACGATACCGTAAATATTCGTAGAGCGCGTACCCGAGCGGCAATAAGCCAGAACCGGTCCTTCGGCCTCGGCAAGGGCTGAAGCCATCGCATCTACGTCGTCCTGTGTTAGCTGGCCCCCGACCACTGGAATATAATAGGTCCTGATGCCCGCCTTTTCGGCAACCTTGGTAATTTCCGCAAAATCGGCTTGATCAGCGCCGCCCTCGCCATCGGGGCGGTTGCAAATGATCGTCCCAAATCCTTCCGCCGCAATATCCCGCACATCGTCGGGCGCAATTTGCCCGGTGACGGAGTAATTATCGTCGACCTGACGAATATCCATGTCTTCCTCGCTTGACGCTGACGCGCTTTATTCTATTCACAGGCACCTTACATAAAACAGCTTTTCATGCCACATGAAACTGACCCGATGAATGCTGGAGGCCGTCATGACGGGCAGAGGAAAAGTATGGTGATGCAAAAAACCAGCCGGGTTGCGCCGCATCTGGTACACCGCGGGGCCGGTTTTCAGGATGATCAGCGAAATGTGCCCGAAGAAGTGGCCGTGGCCATGAGTTATAATGGCACCACGCATGCAGTCATGATGGCCACCCCTGCCGATCTGGAAGATTTCGGCGTCGGTTTCAGTCTCACGGAAGGCATTATTACCAATGTTTCCGAAATTGAAGAGCTTAATATCGAGGCTTATGAAAAAGGTATCGACGTGCAGATCCGGCTTGCGGAGCAGCCCAATGAGAGGTTGGCGGCGCGACGCAGGTTCATGGCCGGGCCGGTGGGGTGTGGCTTGTGTGGTATAGATTCGATAGATCAGGCATTGCGCCCCCTTACAGCTTTGGCAATGGATGCTGTCAGCTTCGATGCACGCTCAATTGTTGCGGCTATGGATGCGCTTGGCAAAGCGCAGCAGTTAAACTCGCAGACGCGCGCGGTCCACGGGGCCGGGTTCTATGTATCTGGTGAGGGGCTTTTTGCCGCTCGCGAAGATGTCGGGCGGCACAATGCGCTTGACAAGCTTATCGGAGCGCTCGCGCGCGCCGATATGTCGGCAGAAGACGGCCTGGTTACAATCACCAGCCGCGTATCCGTTGAAATGGTGCAAAAGGCGGTGATTCTGGGGGTGCCGGTATTGGCGGCTATTTCCGCCCCGACCGCGCTCGCCATCCGCACGGCGGAAGAAGCAAATCTGACGCTTGTGGCGCTCGTGCGCGGTGATGAGTTCAATATTTATACGCATCCTGAGCGGATCATGGAAAACGACCGGGCTTCCTGAAAGCAAGCCCGGCTCGTCTGCTTACACCGTCGCTGCGATACGGCTGCGCTCACTGACGATTTGCAGCGCCGCATGGGCCGCTTCCACGCCCTTGACCTTGAAATGAGCGAAAAAGAAGTCGTGATGCTCCTTGCAGTCGTGGAAATGATGCGGGGTCAGCACGACGCTTAGTACCGGAATTTCGGTTTCAAGCTGGACCTGCATCATGCCGCTGATGACGGCCGTCGCTACGAAGTCATGGCGATAAATGCCCCCATCGATCACAAAGCCTGCACCGACGATGACCGCATACTGGCCCGTTTTTGCAAGCGTCTTGGCATGTAGTGGAATTTCATAAGCGCCGGGCACGTCGAAAACCTCGACTTCCACATTGCTGCCTGTCTGCACGTCAAGTTCGGCAATAAAGCTCTTGCGCGCTTCATCGACAATATCCGCATGCCAGCGAGCCTGAATAAATGCAATTTTGAAGGATGTCTTGTTCGGATAGCTCTGGTTCATAGATTCCTCACGAAACTAGAATCAGGGCGCACAAAAGAACGTCAGGCAGTGCTTGATACGCAGCCATATGTTCATTCGCTCTCTTCCATCCGGACTTTAACCGTCGGCCCCGGTATCTCACCGGATCTGCTGACCCTGAAATAAAGAGGCGAATCGACCTCTCTGTTCAGGCGCTCGCGGGCTCGAAGATCACTCTTCATACCGCCGGTGGGGAGTTTCACCCCGCCCCGAGAACAAGCCCGCACACCATTGTGCAAGCTCGTGGAAATTAGGTATTCCCGCGTCATTTGTCCAGTTAAAATAAAGGGATGAAAGCAATCATAACAGGGCGTAATGGAGGTGGCATGCACAATCGAAGCAGCATCAGGCCTTGCCATTTTAAATACAGTATATGCTTTAATATAATGATTTTAAAAGATAATATTTGATTGTTAGTGAGTGTTTTCTGCTGGCCGCGCAAATATCTTCATCTTTCTCGTGCAACCCATATTGACACCTATCCCATATTTAGGCCTATCCTAAGGACACGCCTTGCCTTTGAGGTAGTTTTCACTCTCAAAAGACAACGCTGTCAATTCGGGGTAGAGTTAAGGCGGGATGGAGGTTTTGGACTAAGATCGCTTGGGTGGATTTTCAGGAAAGCGAACAGGATTGCCGCAGGAGCAGAAGCTTTAGCAAGCGAGTGCGGCGAGGAATATAGTGGATTTGGGCGGCGACGCCGTTGCTCCGGTCCGGGCGTGAAAGCGCAGATGAATTTTTTTGGGCAGGCCGGAATTTGCGGCGACCAGCCGCTATCAAGGCACCCAATCATATTTAGTTTTGTTTGGTTCTATGGGAGGTAGACATGCATAAGTTTTTCAAAATGGCGGCAATGGGTACTGCTGCCTGTGCCATGCTTGCCGTAATGGCGCCTGTTGCGAACGCGCAGGAAAACCAGAATGTCGAGGTTCTGCATTGGTGGACTTCCGGCGGCGAGGCTGCGGCACTCGATGTCCTGAAGAAAGACCTCGAATCAAAAGGCATCAGCTGGACCGACATGCCGGTTGCAGGCGGCGGCGGTACGGAAGCCATGACAGTGCTTCGCGCCCGCGTCACTGCTGGCAATGCGCCAACCGCCGTGCAGATGCTCGGTTTCGATATTCGCGATTGGGCGGAGCAGGGTGTGCTCGGCAATCTCGATGAAGTGGCCAACAAGGAAGGCTGGGACAAGGTAATTCCTGGTCCCTTGCAAGAGTTTGCCAAATATGATGGCCACTGGATCGCTGCTCCTGTGAATATTCATACCACCAACTGGATGTGGATCAACAAGGCAGCGCTTGACAAGGCGGGCGGCAAAGAGCCCACCAACTGGGACGAGCTGATCGCCATGCTCGATAATTTCAAAGAGCAGGGCATCACGCCGATCGCGCATGGCGGCCAGCCCTGGCAGGATGCAACGATTTTTGATGCAGTCGTCCTTTCCTTCGGCACGGATTTCTACAAGAAGGCCTTTATCGATCTCGATCCGGAAACTCTGGGTAGCGACACGATGAAGGAGGCTTTTGATCGCATGACCAAGCTGCGCTCCTATGTTGATGACAATTTCTCCGGTCGGGACTGGAATCTGGCGTCGGCCATGGTCATCGAAGACAAGGCTGGCGTTCAGTTCATGGGCGACTGGGCGAAGGGCGAATTCCTGAAGGCTGGCGAGAAGCCGGGCGAGGATTTCGTCTGCATGCGCTATCCCGGCACCCAGGGCGCTGTGACCTTCAACTCGGACGTGTTTGCGATGTTCAAGGTTTCCGAGGACAAGCTTCCCGCACAGCTTGAAATGGCCTCGGCCATTGAAAGCCCGACATTCCAGTCCGCTTTCAACGTAGTCAAGGGATCGGCTCCCGCGCGCACGGACGTGCCGGACACCGATTTCGATGCTTGCGGCAAGAAGGCTATCGCGGACGTCAAGGAAGCGAACGAAAAAGGCACGATGCTCGGCTCCATGGCGCATGGTTATGCCAATCCGGCATCTGTCAAAAATGCGATTTATGACGTCGTGACACGTCAATTCAACGGCCAGCTTTCTTCGGAAGATGCCGTCAAGGAACTGGTTTCCGCTGTCGCAGCTGCACAATAAAGATATTGAGCGTTCGGGATTTCCCGGACGCTCTTCCCTCCATGCATTCAGAATGCGCGGCAGGGAATTGAAAATAAAGGCGAATTATCGCCAACATGTAATATTCATTGCGGTATGCAGCTTGCAACTCATCCATTGGGCAAGCGTCAAAGGCTCATCGGAAACAGGCACCATGTGGCCGAGTCCATTCGGCACGACATGAATACCGCCGAAACAATTGCCAAAATATCCGCCCCGAAAACTCTGGGGGCGCGGAACTGGTGGCGTAAACAGGGTGGCGCAAATTATGCATCGTAACAGCCGACTACAGGAACTGGTGCCCAAGCTGGTTCTGGGGCCGAGTTTTCTGATCGTGCTCGTCTTCGTATATGGGTTTATTATCTATACGGGCGTTCTTTCTCTCACCAATAGTCGCATGTTGCCGTCCTACGGCTTCGTTGGCCTGACGAATTACGAAAAGCTCTGGGCCTTGCCGCATTGGTGGCGCGCGATCACCAATCTTGCCATTTTTGCGTCGCTTTACATCATCGTCTGTTCGGTTATCGGCCTGTTTCTGGCGATCCTGCTTGACCAGAAAATCCGTGGTGAGGGCATATTGCGTCCCATCTATCTCTATCCGATGGCGTTGTCCTTCATCGTTACAGGTACGGCATGGAAGTGGTTTCTTGATCCAGGCATCGGGCTTGAACACACCATGCATGTGTGGGGATGGGAAGGCTTCACTTTCAACTGGATCAAGAGCAACACGATGGCAATCTATTGCCTCGTGATCGCCGCCGTCTGGCAGTCGTCCGGTTTCGTGATGGCCATGTTCCTCGCGGGCCTGCGTGGCGTCGATAACGAGATTATCAAGGCAGCCCAGATTGATGGCGCATCGACCGCGACCATCTATCGCCGCATCGTCATCCCCCTGATGCGCCCGGTTTTCCTGTCGGCCTTCGTGGTGCTCGCGCATCTTGCGATCAAGGCTTACGATCTTGTCATCGCCCTGACCGGCGGCGGGCCGGGACAGGCGACGGAATTGCCTGCGACCTTCATGTATTCCTATACATTCACCCGTAACCAGATGGGCATTGGTGCATCATCGGCCATAATCATGCTGGCGATGATTTTCTCGATCATCGTTCCCTATCTCTATTCCGAACTTCGCGGAGGGCCACGCTCATGAGTGCCCAGACCCAGGAGAACGCCATCAATAGCGGCAAGCTTACCCGTGCCTTGATCTATTCGGCGCTGCTACTGTTTGCATTCTACTACCTGCTGCCGCTCTATGTGATGGCGGTGAATTCGTTCAAGCCGCTTGAAGAGATACGGCAGGGCGGTATGCTCAACCTGCCGCAACAATGGACGATTGCGCCCTGGCTTTCGGCGTGGTCAACCGCGCAGATCGGCGTGCAGCCAACCGGCCTCAAGCCGTTCTTCATCAACTCCATCCTGATGGTCGTTCCGGCTGTTGCGATTTCCACGATCCTCGGCGCGCTGAACGGCTATGTGCTGACCAAGTGGCGCTTTCGCGGTTCTAACATCTTTTTCGGTCTGCTGCTGCTTTCGTGTTTTATTCCCTTCCAGATCGTGCTGATCCCCATGGCGCGCGTGTTGGGCTTTCTGGGAATTGCGGGAACGATCTGGGGTCTGATCCTCGTTCATGTGGTTTACGGTATCGGCTTTACGACTTTGTATTTCCGCAATTATTACGAGGCTTTTCCGACTGAACTGGTGCGGGCGGCCCAGATCGACGGCGCAGGTTTCTTCCAGATATTCTGGCGTATTCTTCTGCCGTCCTCCGGCCCGATCATCGTCGTGTCGGTGATCTGGCAGTTCACCAATATCTGGAATGATTTCCTGTTCGGTGCTTCCTTCTCCGGCGCACATTCGACGCCGATGACGGTCGCACTCAACAATCTCGTTTCCTCCTCCACCGGCGTCAAGGAATATAACGTCCATTTTGCGGGCGCCATTCTGGCCGCCTTGCCAACATTGATCGTCTATATCGTTTCCGGGCGCTACTTTGTGCGCGGTCTGATGTCGGGTGCCGTCAAGGGATAAATTTAAAATGTCATTTCTGAAAATCACCGACCTTTACAAGTCCTACGGCAGCGTTTCGGTTCTCAAGGACATCAATCTTGAAATCGAAGAGGGGGGCTTTCTGGTTCTCGTCGGCCCGTCCGGTTGCGGCAAATCCACGCTTCTCAATACGATTGCCGGGCTGGAGCCGATCACTTCCGGCGATATCGCCATCAAGGGTAAATCGGTCGCCAGCCTGCATCCTTCGCAGCGCGACATCGCAATGGTGTTTCAGTCCTACGCGCTTTATCCCAATATGACGGTGGCCGGGAATATCGCTTTCGGCATGGAAATCCGCAAAGTTCCGAAAGCCGAGCGCGAAAAGGCCATTCATGAAGTGGCCGATATGCTCCAGATCGGGCATCTTCTGGACCGCAAGCCGAGCCAGCTTTCGGGCGGGCAGCGCCAGCGTGTCGCCATGGGACGTGCGTTGGTGCGCAATCCGCAAGTCTTTCTTTTTGATGAGCCGCTTTCAAACCTCGATGCCAAGCTGCGTGTCGATATGCGCACCGAAATCAAGCGTCTGCATAACCGTATGCAGACCACCATCGTCTATGTGACGCACGACCAGATCGAGGCGATGACGCTGGCCACCAAGATCGCGGTTCTCAAAGACGGTATCTTGCAGCAGTTCGGCACGCCTGCCGAAATCTACAACAATCCGGCAAATATATTCGTGGCCGATTTCATGGGTTCGCCCGCGATGAACCTGCTCAATGCTGGCGTTGAGAAAAATGGGTCAGATGTGGCGATCGTCCTCGACCGGGGCGAGAGCGAGCCGCTGAAGCTGCCTTTCAAATCGGCACCGGCGGGACTTTCTGATTATGTGGGCCAGCAGGTTATTTTCGGAATCCGGCCAGAGGCGCTGACTGATCCGGACGGAGCCGACCGCAATGCGAGTTCCGTGGTGGAAGGCGACTGTATGATCGATGTTGTCGAGCCTGCGGGTTCGGATACATTTGCAGTAACTCGCCTTGGCGGAAAGCATGTGGTTGCCCGCCTGAGAGCGGATGCCCGCATCACCGCTGGCCATGCTGCCCGGCTGGCTTTCAACCTGGACAAGTCGGTTTTCTTCGATCCGCAGAGCCAGGGTCGCATCCTTTAAGGGAGCCTTGGCCCGCCCGCTACCGAATTGCAGGCTATTGTTTGGAATAGCAATGGGCCGGGACAATGCTAATCTTTAGCGCATGAAAATCGAACAGAGATGGATGATGCGCTGGGATACTGGACTTGCATTCATGACGATAATTATGGGGGCAACGGGAGTGGCTCAGGCGCAAGATATGAGCCAGTTTGAACGACTCAAACACCATTTGCTGGCAGGGAACCGGACGATATCTCTTTTATATGCCAGCAAATGCGAGCAGGTAGCGGGCGATAAACATAAATCTCCCGATATTATTGGGGGCCATGTCATTGGCTCATTCATGAATGTTAAGGCCCCCAAGGAAACAATCATGTTTTCCGAATCGCATTTCACGGTGCGTCCCGATGATACGCCCACTGTCGAATTCGTCCGTTACGAGGTGACGCCGGATGAGATGGCGACGATAACTGTCAAAATGCTCTCGCCTAAAACATATGACCCGGTTGCGCAAACACAGACCTTCCATTGCAAACTGGGAGATGGTCTGAGGTTTGCATACGATTCTTGGAAATAGCGCTGCGCATAGAGACAGATTGCTGAAAAGAAAAGAGTGCTCCCGCTATGACCGGGAGCGCTCTTTTTCATGCTGCCTGGAGGGCAAAATTAACTGTGTGGATGCCGCAATTAATGCAGGAAGTCCAAGCCAAGAAGACCGATTGCCAGTGCGGTATTCAGCGAAATGATCATCATGCCGTAGATGATCGCTGTTCTTGTGATATCGCTCATTTTCTACCTCCTTGAACCGCGACGCCTCCACATCGGATTCCAAAGTTCTAGAACTGTAACGAAATGTAACAGGCTGTTACCGGAAGCGCAACCGGTTTTATACAATTGTGAACGAGCGTAATCTGGCGTGAAGACGAGCAACGCATCTTCGTCGTCTGTCCGCCGATTCTGAATGCGGGATTAACCCTTGAAGTCGCGTGCGAGCAGATAAAGCTCGACGGATTCAGCACGTGATGCTGGCGGCTTGACGTGATGAACGGAGCGAAATTTCTGCTTCAGCAGGGCCAGTAGCTCATTTTCCGCCCCGCCCTGAAAGGTTTTGGTGAGAAAATGCCCGCCTGGTTTGAGCACGGAAATGGCAAAATCGGCAGCAACTTCGCATAGATAGACCGTACGAAGATGGTCGGTGCGACGATGCCCGGTGGTCGGTGCGGCCATATCTGAAATGACCAGATCCGGCTTGTCGCCGCCAAGCGCATCCATCAGCTTTTGCGGTGCTTCATCGTCCAGAAAATCCATTTCCAGCAGAATGACACCGGGCAGGGGGTCGACATGAAGATAGTCAATTCCCACCACCTGCGGCTTCTCGTCGGTGGAGCCGACAATTTTGGCAGCGATTTGCGACCAGCCGCCCGGTGCAGCGCCCAGATCGATGATTTTCTGGCCTTTTTTCAAAAGATCATAGCGATCATTGATTTCTACCAGCTTATAGGCTGCGCGGGAACGATAGCCGTCGGCCCTGGATTTATGCACGTAAGGATCATTCAGATGACGCTCCAGCCAGCGGCGTGAGGATTCCTTGATCGTGCCGGCCTTCTTCTTCACGCGTACATGAAGATTGCTGCTGCCAGCCCCGCCGCGACCGCCGGTCGTCCGTCCGCCGCCTTTGTTTCCGCCTGCCTTGCTCATTGTCAGTGCCTGTTTCTCATGTCGGTTTTGGCACCAGTTTTGGCACCTTGCGCGCGATTGTGCCGCCAGGCACCGTCACGCGACATCAGTTCAGTTAATATGCCCTCGCGCAAGCCGCGATCGGCAACGAGAAGTTTCTCGCTTGGCCAGACAATACGTATGGCATCGAGAATAGCGCAGCCTGCCAGAACCAGATCGGCACGATCCGCACCGATGCAGGGATTTGCGACACGCGCTTCAAAGTCCCAGGACAATAGACGGGTCGTCATCTGCGTTACCTCGTCGGACCCCATCCACATGCCGTCAACCCGACGGCGATCATAACGTTCAAGCCCTAGATGAATGCCCGCAAGTGTCGTCACAGTTCCCGATGTTCCCAGCAGGTGAAAGCGGGAACCGGCGGTTAGCGTACCCAGACAATGGCGCTCGGCGAATCCTGAAAGCAACTCGGTCACATGACAGACCATGGACTCGTAGTTTTCCGGCGTAACATTGCGCCCGCCGAAACGCTCTGCCAGCGTAACAACGCCAACGGGCAGCGACGTCCATGCCGTAATATGTTCGGCAAGGCGAGGGGAGCGGCGCTGAGACACGTCGATCAAGGCAATTTCCGATGAGCCGCCGCCAATATCGAAGAGCACCACCGCATCCGTGTCGCGCGCAACCAGCGTGCCACAACCGGAAACGGCAAGCCGCGCTTCGGTCTGGCGGTCAACGATTTCAAGCTCAAGCCCGGTTTCCTCGCGAACGCGGGTAAGAAATTCCTCGCCATTTGCGGCCGAGCGGCAGGCTTCGGTCGCAATCAGCCGCGCGCGCCTGATCTTGCGCGCGACGAGCTTATCGGCACAGATTTTCAGCGCATCGATAGCGCGCTGCATCGCCTGATCGCTGAGTCGTCCCGTGGCGCTCAGACCTTCACCAAGTCGAACGATGCGCGAGAATGCATCCACGACGCGAAACTGTCCCGGCCTGGTCGGGGTAGCAATCAGCAGACGGCAATTATTGGTGCCCAGATCGAGTGCGGCATAAAGCGGTACTTCACGATGGCCATGGCGTGTCGGATGTGCCGAACCAGGAATCCGCTTGTTCTGCTGGGGCTGCGCGTGCTGGCTGTCTGGTTTGGCGACAACGCTCTGCTGCATGGCCGTATTATCCGCCAGAGTGGCGGCGTCATTTTGCTGGCGAGCCTGTTTCTTCTTGCGGGCGCGGCGGCGGCGATTCGATATTTTTCCAGAAGGCTTCACGTCCGCCAGTTTCATGTCGGCGACTGACGCTTCTGCCACGATTGGCTTTTGCACAACACCATCCGCTGCGCGGGCCGTTTTCCCGCGATGGCGGCGGCGGGCGCGCTTGCGCTGGCTTTGTGAGCCCTTGCTTTCCGTCTCCGGGCGTCCTGAATCGGATGCGTCAGGCGCATTGCCGACTTCTGAAGCGGCTTCCTTGCGCGGTTGGCGCTGGCCGTTCTCGAACGGATTCCGAGCCTGAATTTTGCCCGACCGTCCGTTGGACGCCCCTTGATGCGCCATAGCTGCGTGGCGCTCCTCGGGGTTTTTCAAGGTTCATGTCCTTATGGCGCCGCGCGAACCGATGAGGACGCAAGCAAGGCGCTTTTAATTTTACGTTGCCCTTAATGTAACAGCGCTTGGGAGATTTACCAAGGGGCAGACCGCGAAGGTCGAGAGAAAGTTTTCAAATGACGAATTTTGCGGAACCGAAAAGCGCTCTCGGTATGATTTAAGAACGCAAACCCCTTTCTGTTTCAATGGCTTCAGATATCATAACTATGAGCGGCGTTGATCGTGGCCACGAATTGTTTGGTCCGTTCGCGGGAAGGGCGCGAGAAAACATCCTGCGCCGACCCGGTTTCGACCACATTGCCAGACTCGAGGAAGACCACATTCTTCGCAATCTTCGAGGCGAGGCGCAGGTCATGCGTGGCAATGACCATGGTGGTGCCTTCTTGCGCGAGCTTGCTCAGAACATCCACGACTTCCGAAGCCAGTTCCGGGTCCAGCGCCGAGGTTGGTTCGTCGCACAAAAGCACGCGCGGAGAGGGCGCGAGCGCCCGAGCAATGGCGATGCGCTGCTGCTGCCCGCCGGAAAGCGTGGAGGGCCAGGCATCCGCCTTGTGCGCCATGCCGACTTTCGTCAGCAACTCCATTGCGCGGGTCGTGGCCTTTTCCTTCGGCCATTTGAGAACCGTGACAAGGCCCTCCATGACATTCTGAATGGCTGTCTGGTGCGGAAAAAGCTGGAAGTTCTGGAATACCATGCCGGTCTGGCGGCGAATGGACTGGATCGCCTGCCAGCTTGGCTTGCGGTCCGGCTCGAATGACAGGCTTTGCCCGCCGAGCACCAGCGTACCGGATGTCGGCACTTCCAGCAGGTTTATGCAGCGCAGCAGCGTGCTTTTGCCGCCGCCCGAAGGGCCTACAAGCGCCGTGACAGTGCCTTCGGCAATCTTGACGTTGATATCGTTGAGAATCACCGCGTCATCGAAACGCTTTACGATATGTTGAAGCTCAATCATGCGTTCGTCTCCAGCGTTCCGCCATAGCGCCCGAAGCGTCGTTCCAGCCGCACCTGAAGCTGCGACAGGATCGTGCTCAGTGCCAGATAGATGAGTGCTGCTTCGATATAGAGGATCAGCGGTTCATAGGTGGTGGCCACGATACGTTGCGCCGACTGGAAAAGCTCCGGCACGGTGATCGCGGCTGCAAGCGAGGTGTCTTTCACCAGTGATATGAACGTGTTTGAAAGTGGCGGTACGGCGGTTCGGCTGGCCTGCGGCAGAACCGTGCGCCTGAGTGCCTGCGACCAGCTCATGCCGATGGAATAAGCCGCTTCCCATTGCCCCTTGGGTACCGATGAGATGACCGCACGAATGACTTCCGAACTATAGGCGCCGACATTCAGCGAAAAGCCAATGACGGCAGCGGAGAATGCGTCGAGATAAATGCCGGCACTGGGTAGTCCGTAAAAGATGACGAACAGCTGTACGAGCATCGGCGTACCGCGAAAAATCCAGACATAGAACCGGGCGATGGACGAGACCCAGATCGGTGCGAACAAGCGCACCAATGCCGTGATTAGACCCAGCGTCAATCCAAAGATGAAGGACAGAATGGTCAGGGGAATGGTGAATATCAATCCGGCCCATAGCAGGGTCGGCAGAGATTCTGCCATAAGTTGAAGCCAGTTGGGCACGTATCCGGTTCCTTTGCTCGGAAATTCGTGAAGCTACACGCGTGAAATAAGTTCATATAGCCACAAGATAAGGAAGCCGGAAACAGAGTTCCGGCTTCGCTTCGCATTCTCCGGTAATCGGAAATTACCTGGAAACGTCCTGACCAAAATATTTCTGCGAAATCTTGTCATAGGTGCCATCGGTCTTGATTTCGTCAAGCGCCTTGTTGAGGGCTGCGACCAGATCATCATCGCCCTTGCGCACGATAATGCCAGATGCGTCTGCATTTTCCTTTTCCGCTACGACTTTTACCGGAGCGTCCGGCTGCTGTTTCTTGAAGTCAAGATAAGAGAGGCTGTCGTTGAGCGTCGCATCCGCACGACCGGTCAGGACAAGCTGGATGGACTGGTCGAAGCCATCGGTGGCGACCAGTTCGGCACCGGATTCCTTGGCTAGCTTGCCATAATTGCTCGTCAGCGACTGTGCCGCCTTCTTGCCCTTGAGGTCTGCGAAATTCTTGATGGTGTCGTTCTTGTCATTGACGATAAGGACGACCTTGGAAACGATATAGGGATTGGAGAAATTGAATTTTTTCTGGCGTTCTTCGGTGATGCCGACCTGATTGATCACGGCATCATAACGTTTGGAGTCGAGACCGGCGATCAGCCCGTCCCACTTGCCTTCAACGAATTGAGGCTTCACGCCGAGCTTAGCAGCCACGGCTTCGCCGATTTCCACATCGAAGCCGACAAGCTTGTTGTCCTTGTCATGATAGGTGAACGGTGCATAGGTGCCTTCCGTCCCGATCTTGAGCACGCCAGCGGCCTTGATGGCGTCGAGATTTTCACCCGCCAGCGCAGCGGAAAGAAATGCGGTCTGAAGGATGCCGACCGTGGCGAGGACTTGAACGAGTTTCATTTTGGCTACCTGTAAAAATATTCGATTGAAAGCAAAATACAGGAATTTCATTCTAATGGAGCGTTCAAAAATACCACGATTGAGTACGAAAGAGAATTTCTTTTTAGAAACTATCTTTTATCTGCAATAAAATTTCGCGCAGGCTTTTGAGGTATTGTCGGAACTTTTGAGATATTGGAATATGCAATGAAAACGCCGCCTCGCGGCGGCGTTTTGCTGGTTGTTTATTCGGGCTTGCCGTATCCGCCGCCTGTCGGCGTGATGACGGTGAAGGCTTCTCCGGCTTCCAGAACAGTCTGGTCACAATTGCCGAGCACTTCCACTGAGCCATCCTTGCGGCGCACTTCATTGCGTCCGGTCTGGCCCGGTTCGCCGCCTTCAAGACCGAAAGGCGCGACGCGGCGATGCCCCGAAAGAATAGCGAAGTCGAGCGGTTCCAATGCGCGAATCGTGCGTTTGGTCCCGTTGCCCGCATGCCATTTTCCCTTGCCGCCCGAATCCTCCCTTATATGGAAGTCTTCAAGCAGAACCGGGAAGCGCGTTTCAAGAATCTCCGGATCGGTGAGGCGCGAATTGGTCATATGGGTGTGAACGGCATCGGCCCCGTTGAAGCCCGGACCGGCAGGCGCACCGGAACAGATGGTTTCATAATATTGATATTCGTCATTGCCGAAGGTCAGATTGTTCATCGTGCCTTGTGCCGCAGCCATGGCGCGGGTTGCGCCAAACAGGCAGTTGGTGACAGCCTGGCTGACTTCCACATTGCCCGCGACAACCGCCGCGGGATAATGCGGCGACAGCATCGAACCTTCCGGGACGATGATCCTGATCGGACGCAGACAACCCGCATTCATCGGAATATCGCCTTCGACCAGCACGCGGAAGACATAGAGGACTGCCGCGCGGGTGACGGGTTCCGGCGCGTTGAAATTATCGCCGCGCTGTTCGGACGTCCCGGTGAAGTCGACGGTCGCCTCGCGTCTGGCCTTGTCGATAGTGACGCGCACCTCGATCCGGCATCCCTGATCCATTTCATAAGTGAAATGGCCGTCCGGCAGCTTGTCGAGAACACGACGCACGCTTTCGGCGGCGTTGTCCTGCACATGGCTCATATAGGCTTTCACGACATCTTCGCCGAAATGGACAATCATCTTTTTCAGTTCGGCAACGCCCTTTTCATTGGCGGCGATCTGCGCCTTGAGGTCGTTGACGTTCTGGGTGAGATTTCGGACCGGATATTTCGCGCCAGTGAGAAGCTCGCCCAGAGCCTCTTCGCGGAATGTGCCGCGATCCATAAGCTTGAAATTGTCGATATAGACGCCTTCCTGCTCGATATTGACCGCGAGCGGAGACATGGAGCCGGGGGCTATGCCGCCAATGTCGGCGTGGTGGCCGCGGCTTGCAACCCAGAAGCGGATTTCGCGATTTTGATCGTCGAAGACCGGCGTACAGACCGTGAGGTCGGGCAGGTGGGTGCCGCCATTATAAGGCGCATTGATAAGGAATACATCGCCCGGCTGAATGTCTGGATTTTCGCGTATCGCAGTGGCGACAGAGGCATCCATCGAGCCCAGATGCACCGGCATATGCGGGGCATTGGCCACCAGATTTCCCTGCGCATCGAAGACCGCACAGGAGAAATCCAGACGCTCCTTGATATTGACCGAATAGGCAGTGTTCTGAAGCGTTACGCCCATCTGCTCGGCAATGGACATGAAGAGATTGTTGAAAATCTCCAGCATGACCGGATCGGCTTCCGTGCCGATGGCCGTACGTGCGGGCAGAGCCTTGATACGCGTCAGCACAATATGGTCGTGCGCGGTCAGGCGTGCCTGCCAGCCATCTTCGATCACGATGGTCTGGTTTTCTTCGATGATAATCGCGGGGCCGGTTACGGTCTGGCCGCGCTTAATCTGCTCGCGCATGACGACAGCCGCATCGTGGAACTCGCCCTGCGAGAAGAAACGCGCACGCTTGTCAGCCTGTGCTTCCTTGTCGTTTTCCATCGATTGGGCGCTCTCGGTTTCGCCAGCGCCGCCGCCGACAGCCTCGACTTCCACAGCATCAATCACCAGTGCCTTGTTTTCGGCAATGAAGCCGAAGCGGCGCTTGTGGGCTGCTTCAAACTCGGCACGAAGGCGCTCGGCATTGTCTTCATCCGGGAAGGTCGCCTCGATGGAAAGAACCGTATCAGTACCGGCATAGCGGATATGCGCACGCAAATATTGATGGATCACATTGGTATCGATGCCCTGCGCGGTGAGTTCTGCCATGCATTCGGTTGCCAGTTCTTCGCCAAGTTCCTTCAGAGCAGCGGGAGCGGCGGCATCGAGGGTGACGCCCAGAGCTTTCTGGCGGGTGGCGCGAATATCGGCCAGACCCATCCCATAAGCGGAAAGCAGGCCCGACATGGGATGGAGGAGAATATTTTTCATGCCGAGCGCGTCGGCCACGAGGCAGGCATGCTGTCCGCCCGCGCCGCCGAAACAGTTGAGCGCATAGCGCGTGACGTCATAGCCGCGCTGCACCGAGATTTTTTTGATCGCCTCGACCATATTGGCCACAGCAATGCGGATGAAGCCGTCTGCGACGGCCTCCGGCGATCGTCCGTCACCGATTTCACCGGCAAGTCCGGTGAAGAGTTCGCGCACGCGCTCGACATCGAGCGGCTGGTTCTGTTCAGGACCGAAGATCGCCGGGAAATAATCGGCCACCAGCTTGCCAAGCATGACATTGGCATCGGTGACGGCAAGCGGTCCGCCATTGCGATAGCAGGCCGGGCCGGGATTGGCGCCTGCCGAATCGGGACCAACCCGGAACCGTCCGGCATCGTAATGCAGGATCGAGCCACCGCCTGCGGCAACCGTATGGATGAGCATCATGGGCGCACGGACGCGCACGCCGGCCACTTCCGTCTCGAAAGCGCGCTCATATTCTCCATCGAAATGGGCGACGTCGGTGGAGGTGCCGCCCATGTCGAAGCCGATGACCTGTCCGAAACCAGCTGTCTCGCCGGTGCGTGCAAGGCCGACAACGCCGCCTGCCGGGCCGGAGAGAATCGCATCCTTGCCCTGAAACAGATCGGCAGCGGTCAGGCCGCCTGACGACATCATGAACATGACGCGCGCGCCGGTGCGTTCAACGTCGAGTTCATTGGAAACCTGCGCCACATAACGGCGCAGGACTGGCGACAGATAGGCATCGACAACCGTCGTATCACCGCGCCCAACCAGCTTGATGAGCGGGGAAACCTCATGGCTGACGGAGACCTGCTCGAAGCCTATATCGCGGGCTATGTGAGCGATTTCAGCCTCATGCGCTGGAAACTTGTAAGCATGCATGAGGGCGATGGCGACTGCAGTATAGCCCTCTTCCCTGAGAGCGCGGAGCGCTGATTTAGCTTCGCCGGGGTCGAGGGGTTTTTCCACCGTGCCATCGGCGCGGATACGTTCGTCGATTTCTGTCACACTGTCATAAAGTGCTTCAGGCTTGATGATTTCGGTCGCAAAAATATGCTTGCGTTCCTGATAGCCGATGCGCAGGGCGTCGCGGAAACCCTTGGTGGTGACAAGTGCCAGCCGCTCGCCCTTGCGCTCCAGAAGTGCATTCGTGGCAACTGTCGTGCCCATGCGCACTTCACCGATCAGCCCGGCCGGAACCGGCTCGCCGGATTTCAGGCCAAGGTGCAAACGGATGCCGTGAACGGCGGCATCCTTGTAGGCTGACGGGTTTTCCGAGAGAACCTTGCGCGCATGGAGATTGCCCTCTGGATCGCGTCCGATAACGTCGGTAAATGTGCCGCCGCGATCGATCCAGAAGTCCCATACTCTCCTTGCCGTTTCGCTCATTCCTGGCTCCTGATATAAAACAGATGGTGTCTTCTGAGAACTTTTCAGAATTTAATGGTCCCACTTTATTGACAAAATGTCGATAAGATGGTGACATAAAATACACAAAATTACAGGTGCAGCAAGAATGGGGAATATGAGAAAGGCAGAAAAAATGGTGCAATCATCAGCAGAGCCGCAGGGGACGGACTTTGATGAGGTCACGCTGCCCAAGCATCTGCGTTCGGTTGTGTCGCTCGGCCCCATTGTTTCTTCCGCCCATCTTGCCGATGGCGGCTCGCCTGCCATGTCTGAGATCGAATATGGCCTCATTCTCGCCTCGCACGCGTTTTCGCGCTGGATGGTGCGCTGTATGGCAGCGGCGGGCGTGCCGGGGCTTTCGCCTGTAGAAGTGTTGATTCTGCATTCCATCCGGCACCGTGGACGTGAGAAAAAGCTTGCAGATATCTGTCTCGTATTAGATATCGAAGATACGCATATTGCCACCTATGCCATTCGCAAGCTTGAAAAGGCGGGCTTGCTGACAACGGGCAAGGCGGCGAAGGAAAAGACGGTGAAAATCACTGCAAAGGGTGCGGAAGCCTGTACGCGTTATGGTCAAATCCGCGAACGTTTGCTGGTCGATTCCACTGCCAATGCACGGCCTTCCGAAGAAACGCTTTCAGAAGTCGCAGCTCTTTTGCGTTTCATGTCCGGTGCATTCAATCAGGCCACGCGGTCTGCCATTACGTTATAGAATTTTAAAATTGAATGGAGCCGAGTTGAGCGAAGCTGTGTCGAAGCCTCTTTTGACCGTTGATGGACTGAGCGTCGAATTCGGCGCCAGTCGCGTGGTTGACGATCTGAGTTTTTCTGTTGCCCCCGGCCGCACTTTGGCGGTTGTCGGTGAATCGGGGTCTGGCAAGTCGATCACCTCGCTTTCCATCATGCGGCTTGCCGATATGAGCGGCGCGAAGTTCCCAGCCGGACGCATTCTGTTTGGCGGCCCCAGCGGTGAGCGCGATCTTCTGAAAGCCGACCAAAACACTATGCGCAGCATTCGCGGCAAGGAGATCGCAATGATCTTCCAGGAGCCGATGACATCGCTCAATCCGGTATTCACCATCGGCAACCAGATTGCGGAAGTGCTGATGCTGCATGAGGGTATGACCAAGCGCGCGGCCCTTGCGGAAGGCAAACGCCTTCTCGAAATGGTACGCCTGCCGGATGCCGAAGGGCTGCTCAAGCGCTATCCGCACCAGCTTTCCGGCGGCATGCGCCAGCGCGTAATGATCGCCATGGCGCTGGCCTGCCGCCCCAAGCTGCTGATCGCGGACGAGCCGACCACGGCGCTCGACGTAACCATTCAGGCCCAGATACTGCATATTATCAAGGATTTGCAGCAAGAGCTTGAAATGGCAGTTATTTTTATCACCCACGATATGGGTGTGGTGGCAGAGATGGCTGATGATGTTGTCGTGATGTGGAAGGGCAGGAAGGTCGAGGAAGGTCCGGTCGGACGCATCTTCGAAGCTCCTCAGCATCCCTATACGCAGACGCTTCTTTCGGCTGTGCCGAAGCTGGGCAGCATGACGGGACAGGCCTATCCCAAGCGTATGCCGGTGATGGTCATGCGTGACGGCGTTCCGGTTCTTTCCGGCGAAGAGCGTATTCAGGACACGGCGCGTTATGGGATCAAACCGGTGCTGGCCGTGGATGACCTTTATGTTCGTTTCCCGATCAGGAAGAATATTTTCGGCAGGACGACGCATGTCTGCAATGCCGTCTCCAAAGTGGCCTTCGATATTTATCCGGGCGAGACGCTGGCGCTTGTTGGTGAGTCCGGCTCGGGAAAATCGACCATCGGGCGCACGATCCAGCAATTGCAGGATCCGCTTGCAGGCGACATCCGCTTCAATGGGAAAGCCTATTCGCAGATGAGTTCGGCCGAACGCTATGCCATGCGCCGCGAAGTGCAATATATCTTTCAGGACCCGTTCGCCTCGCTCGACCCACGCAAGACGGTCGGCTTTTCCATTGCCGAGCCTATCCGCACCCATGGGCTTCTCGATAGCGACAAGGCGATCAATGCCCGCGTTGCCGAATTGCTCGAACGCGTCGGTCTGGGGCCGGAACATGCCGGGCGCTATCCGCATGAGTTTTCCGGCGGCCAGCGCCAGCGCGTCTGCATCGCCCGCGCACTGGCGTCAAAGCCGAAGCTCATCATTGCCGATGAAGCATTGTCGGCGCTGGATGTTTCCATTCAGGCGCAGGTCATCAACCTGTTCATGGATCTTCAGAAAGAGCATGAACTGGCCTATCTCTTTATCAGCCATGATATGGCAGTCGTTGAGAAAATGAGCCATCGCGTGGCCGTTCTCTATCTGGGACAGATCATGGAACTGGGCTCGCGTGCCCAGGTATTCGAAACTCCATCGCATCCCTATACGAAGCGGCTTCTCTCCGCGGTGCCCGTTGCCGATCCTTCGGCGCGCGCTGCGCGCCCGATGCTGGAAGGCGAAATTCCGAGCACCACGCGCCGGATTGAGGATGAACCGATCATTTATAATCATCGCGAGATCGTCTCCGGCCATTTCGTGGCGACAGGCGGCTGAGACATAAGTTCAATCGAACCCAAAGGGGAAAACTAATGATAAGGAAAACCTTGAAAGCCGTTCTTCTGGCTTCTGCTGTTTCAGCGGCAATGCTGGCTTCCGCTCCGGCGTTTGCTGCCGGCAAGCTGACTGTCTCATCGCCGCAGGATCCAGGCAGCTGGGATCCCATCGATACGTTCCTGGTGAACTGGGCTTCGGTTGCGACCAACATTTTCGATGGTCTTGTCTATCGTGGCCCGGATTTGAAAATCGTGCCAGCCCTTGCCACTTCGTGGGAAGAACTGGACGAGGGCAAGCGGATCCGTTTTCATCTGCGCGAAAACGTGAAATTCCATAATGGCGAGCCGTTCAATGCGGAAGCCGTCAAGTTCACTTTTGATCGCCTGCTCGGTGATGAAGGCGCGAAAGGCCCGCAGCGCTCCAACTATATCGCCATCGAGAAGGTCGAGGTCATCGACGAAAAGACGGTTGATTTCCATCTTACAGAACCCGATCCGGTTCTCATCACCAAGCTTGCCGCCTATGGCGGCATGATCGTTCCGCCCAAATATATCGCGGAAAAAGGTGACGATCATTTCAACATGAATCCGGTCGGCACCGGTCCGTTCAAATTCGTTTCCTACCAGCCGAAAGTAAATATCAAGCTTGAGGCTTTTGCCGATCATTGGGGCGGCGCACCGAAGCTTTCGGAACTCGAATTTCGCTTCATCACCGAGCCCTCCACAGCGGTTGCCGAACTTCAGGCTGGTCGCGTCGATCTGGTCATTCCGCCCACCATTCCCATCGGCATGATCCCGACCATTGAAGGCGATCCCAACCTTGAACTGGTGACGACCTCCGGTCCGACCGTTTACGCCTTGCGTTTCAATACACGCGACGGCATTACCAAGGATGAGCGCGTTCGCAAGGCGCTGATCATGGCCGTTGACCGCGACGCGATCATCCAGTCGATCCTTGCCGGTCAGGCCGAACCGATCGCGAGCTTCCAGAGTGCGCTTTCCTTCGGCTACGATCCCGAACTCAAGCCGCTGCCTTACGATCCGGAGCAGGCGAAGAAGCTGCTTGAGGAAGCAGGCGTGCAGCCGGGAGCGACGGTACAGATCGATGTGCGCGGCAATGATGCAAGCTTCAACGAAGTGGCGCAGGCAGTGGCAAGCTTCCTGCAAATGGTCGGAATAAATGCCACCATCAAGCCCTATGATACCAATGTAATGCTCAACGACATCATCCCACAGGGTAAGACAGGCACCATGTTCCAGCAGAAATGGGGCGGCTGGACTCTCGATTATGACAACACCGCCTATGCGATGTATCATTCGGGCGAGAAGTGGAATCCTTACGATAAGGATGAAAAGCTCGACGAGATGCTGGAAGCACAGCGTTCTGTTCGTGACCGCGGCGAGCGTGAAAAGCTGCTTCAGCAGATTGCGCATTACGCAGCCGGTCGCGCGCTGGAAATGCCGCTCTATAACCTCAAGGAGATATTCGGCATTAACAAGCGCGTGAAGAATTTCGTGCCTGCACCGGATAGCCGCCTGCGTCTGACGGACGTGACTGTCGAATAATCAGCAATCAAACGGCAAGCCGATCAAGGCTTGCCGTCTATTTCGGAGACGCGGTCGTGGCCGGATTTCTCATAAAACGAATTTTGCAGGCGTTGTTCGTGCTTGTCGCGATGACGTTGCTGGTCGCTTTTGCGATCCGCCTGACCGGCGACCCGGCCCTGATGCTGACGCAAGGGGCGGGCAGCATCACCGAAGCTGATCTGGAACGCATCCGCGAGGGGCTTGGCCTTAACCAGCCATTTCTTGTGCAATATTGGCAGTTTTTCAAGGGCCTGTTCACATTCGATCTCGGACGCAGCTTCCTTGGCGGAACCTCGGTTTCGCTGCTTGTCGGAAATGCGCTTCCCGCGACATTGATGCTGGCCTTCGCCTCACTTTTCGTTTCCATCGTGATTTCCGTTCCGTTGGGCATCAAGGCTGCCGTCTCGCGCGGAAAATGGGCGGATCAGCTCATCCGTATCTGCTCGCTTGTTGGCCTGTCCTTCCCGAACTTCTGGCTTGCCACCATGCTGGTGCTGCTGTTTGGCATTTGGCTGCAATGGCTGCCGCCAAGTGGCATGAGCGGCATTGCAAGCTTCATCATGCCAGCCTTGACGATGGGCATCATTCTGACCGCCACCAATGTCCGCCTCGTACGCACGTCCATGCTGGAAACGCTGCAATCGCAATATATCATGGTGGCGCGCGCCAAGGGCCTGAGCGAAAATAAGGTTCTTTACAAGCACGCGCTGCGCAATTGCGCCATTCCGCTGATTACATATATCGGGCTTCAGTTTGGCGGTCTTCTCGGCGGTATCGTTGTGGTTGAGCGCGTGTTCAACTGGCCAGGCATGGGTACGCTTGCCTTTGATGCGGTTGCAAGCCGTGACTATCCGGTTCTGCAAGCCACGATCGCAATCCTGTCGATGCTCATCATCGGCGTCAATCTTCTCGTGGACATTGCCTATGGCCTTGTCGACCCGCGTATTCGCACGGAGTAGAGCCATGGCGACCAAAACTTCATCCATACTCTCTTCACGCTTCACGAGCTTCGAATTCATTTTTGGCGTCCTGCTGACGGGGGCTATCTGTCTGGCAGTGGTTTTCTCCGGCTATCTGTTTCCGGGCGGCGCCAACAAGATCGACCTTCTGGCGCGCCTGACACCGCCATTTGCCAATCCGGCACATATTTTCGGCACCGATCCGCTTGGCCGCGACGTGCTGGCCCGAGTCGTCACCGGCGGCAAGATTTCGCTGTTTGTGGGCTTTGTCTCGGTTATCGGGTCGGTCATCATCGGCACGATCATGGGACTTGTCGCAGGCTATTATCGCGGGTTCTGGGATATGGCGCTGATGCGTTTCGTCGATGTCCAACTCGCCATGCCCTTCATCCTGCTCGCCATTACTGTCATGGCGATCTTTGGCGCCGGACTGTTCAACACGATCCTTCTGCTGATTGTCTCGCAATGCGTGCAATATGCGCGTCTGGTGCGTGGTTCAGTATTATCACTGCGTGAGCGCGAGTTCATCCTTTCCGCGCGCGCCATCGGCGTTAAGGACTGGCGCATCATTTTCCAGCATCTGCTGCCCAATTTGCTTGGCCCCGTCATCGTTCTGATGACGCTCAATGTAGCCAACAATATCCTGCTCGAATCCAGCCTGACGTTCCTCGGCCTCGGCGTTGACCCGACGATCCCGAGCTGGGGCGGCATGCTGGCCGATGGGCGTACGTATCTACAGACTGCGTGGTGGGTGAGTGTATTCCCCGGCCTCGCCATTCTGTTCACCGTGCTTGGCCTCAATCTTCTTGGCGACTGGCTGCGCGACAGTCTCGATCCGACGGGCAGAACCCGATGAGCGTAATTCTTGAAAAGACCTATCCGCGCACCATTGATGCTTTGATCGCCCGCTTTTCCAGGCCGGAAATGCGGGGCGCAAAGGTCGATGCCTGGCTGTTCGATGATCAGCCGAGCCGTTTTTTGGCTGAAACGACGTTGCGTGAAGCGGGTGTAAGCGCAAGGCTGCGCTCAGCCTATAAGCCGCTTTTGCACTTCTTTCTCGAAGAAGTGGACGGCGCAGCGCTCAAATCGGCGCTGATCCGCTATCCGCGCCACAAGGCTTGCATCAAAAACCGCTTTTTGCTCGAAACCTATCCACTGTCCGCGCTTCTGCCTCATGCGGATATCAGTTTTGTGGCTTCGACCAAGGATGGTTTTTTCTATGAGGTCGAACTGACCTTCAAGAATGGCAGCGCTCAAAATCATCGGGTATTTGCGCCCAACCGGGTGCATGAGGATTTCATCGGCGAAACGCTTGTCTCTCCGACTGGCTGGCTGATTGTCGAGCACGGCGGCGCGACGGAAAACAGGCGTTATGAAACGGCCTATGAAAAGCTCTTTCATGAGACGGTTTCCGCAATTGCCAATCATGACTGGGGCAGGGGCGAGCCTTATTTTGATGAGTTGAACATTGCTGTGAGCCTGCCGGTTGCAGATCGTCGCCTGTCTTACGGCGAAGAGGCGCTGAGCCTCACTGAAGC
Organism: Falsochrobactrum tianjinense; assembly: GCF_019100495.1. Lineage (GTDB taxonomy): Bacteria > Pseudomonadota > Alphaproteobacteria > Rhizobiales > Rhizobiaceae > Brucella > Brucella tianjinense. The sequence continues at coordinate 257,974 of NZ_JAHRVA010000002.1, forward strand.
CATGCATGAGGATATTTATTTCTCGTTGCTGGAGGTTTTTCAAAAGAAATCTGGTCGTCCAGTGGGTGATCGTGGGCTTCAGCCCGGCCAGATCGTGCCGGAAATCCGGTTTAGCGAGGCCGATCCAGCGGTGAAGGTCGAAACGCGCCCCCTTTCCACAATCGATATATTGACCGCCGAACAGGTGCTGGAAAAGGCACAGGCTCCGCTATCCGCCGATCAGATACGCCGTGAGATAGGCAAACTCGGCGGCGCAGCTTTTTATGCGACAACCCGTTCGGGGCGCACGGTTCGCGCCACCTATATCAAGGGCAGCGACGCGCCCATGATGATCAGCGGCGGACAGCACGCCAATGAAACGACCGGTGTCGTCGGTGCATTGCGTGCCGCTAACCGGCTTGCCGCGCGCGATGGCGCACATTTTACGATCTCGCCGCAGGAAAACCCGGACGGATACGAAATTCACAAGCGCCTTTGCAAGTTGCAGCCGCACCACATGCATCATGCGGCGCGCTATACAGCGTTGGGTGACGATCTCGAATATCGCAGCGGCGGGGGGCTTTACGAAAAAGCCATTCGCAGCGAGGCAGAAGCGCAAAGCAACTCTAAACTGCACGTCAATCTGCATGGTTATCCCTCGCATGAATGGACGCGCCCGCTATCGGGTTATGTGCCGCGCTCCTTCGCCATGTGGACGCTGCCCAAGGGGTTTTTCCTGATCATCCGCCATCATGCCTCATGGGAAAAAGAGGCAGAAGAACTGATCGATCGCGTGACGAAGCATCTGGCTGCAATCGACGGACTGGTCGATTACAATAATGCGCAGATTGCGCTATTCGAGCAACATGCAGGAGAAACGGGTTTCCGTATCATCAACGGTTTTCCATGCCTTGTCGGCATTGATGACCGGCATACGGTTCCGCTGACGCTGATTACCGAATATCCGGACGAAACAATCTATGGCGATGCCTTTGTGAAAGGGCACACGGCGCAGATGGAAACCGTGCTTGCTGCCTATGACGCGTTGCAGGTGCTTCTTCCCTCAAAGCCCATCGCGTAATCATAAATAATAGACGCCAATGCGTTTGCCGCCGATCATCTCGACAGCAATTTCCATGTGGTAGATATCCTGCAAGATTTCCGGGCGAATGAGTTCGTCCGGAGTACCCTGATGCACGACCTTGCCGTGACGCATCGCGACGATATGGTCGGAATAGCAGGATGCAAAATTGATGTCATGCAGCACCAGCACAACCGTCTTGCCCAGTTCGTCGGCAGCGCGCCGCAACAGCTTCATCATCGTTGCCGAATGTTTCATGTCGAGATTGTTGAGCGGCTCGTCCAGCAGCACATAATCGGTGTTCTGGCATAAAACCATGGCCACGAATGCCCGTTGGCGCTGTCCCCCAGAAAGCTCGTCCAGAAAGCGATCTTCCAGATCTTCAAGCTCCAGATAGCCTATGGCCTGCTCGACATGCTTGCGGTCTTCGCTGTTGGGGCGCCCTTTGGAATAGGGATAACGGCCAAAGGCGATCAGGTCGCGTACGGTCAGGCGCGAATTGATAGCATTTTCCTGCCGCAGGATGGAAAGGCGCTTCGCCAGCACATCGCCAGACGTCTTGGTGATATCGAGCCCATCCACGGTGACGCGACCCTTATCCATCGGCAAAAGCCTGCTGATCATGGAAAGAAGCGTGGATTTTCCCGCGCCGTTCGGCCCGATGATCGAGGTAATGCCGCATGCAGGCAATTTGAGCGATACATCATCGACGACAAGATTGGCACTGTAGGACTTGCTGACTTGGCTGATTTCGATCAACGTGCATTTCCCCTGACGAGAAGAATGATAAAGACAAGCCCGCCCAGGAACTCGATGATGACGCTGAGTGCCGTGTTGAAGGCAAACACCCGTTCCAGAACGGTCTGTCCCCCGACGATGCACAGGATCGCCAGAAGCACGGCCACCGGCAATACGACACGATGTTTCCCAGAGCCTGCGATCATATAGGCGAGATTGGCAACAAGGAGGCCAAAAAAAGTGATCGGGCCGACAAGGGCCGTGGATACGGAAACGAGTATCGTCACCATAAGCAGAATTTTATGGACCACCCGGCGATGCTCGACGCCAAGATTGATTGCCGGATCACGGCCAAGCGCGAGCACATCGAATACATGCATGAAGCGCAGGCCATACAGCGTGACAACTGCCACGATGATGGCCGCAAGCAGAAGAATATCGGCATTGACGCTATTGAAGCTCGCGAAGAACCTGTCTTGCAGGACCGCAAAAAGATTGGGGTCGAGCATACGCTGCATGAGATTCGAGAAACTGCGAAAGAAAACACCAAATACGATGCCTACAAGCATGACAAGATGGAGACTTCGGGCGGGACCTGAAAAGAGCCATGCATAAAGAAAACCAGCGAAAACCGTCATGATGGCCGCTTCAGCAAGAAAACGACTGTTGGGTCCGATGCCCTCGATATGAACCGCGCCGAAAACGAAGACTGCGAGTGTCTGAATGAGGATGTAAAGTGAATCGAAGCCCATGATCGAGGGTGTGAGAATACGATTATTGGTGATGGTCTGAAACAGCACTGTTGAAACGGCGATCGAATAGGCGACAAGCACCATTGCCGCGAGCTTCGTGCCGCGGAACGAGAGGATGAAAAACCAGTCCCCTTTCGCACCAATCGTCATGAACGCGGCACACGAAAGTGTGACAAGGGCTGAGAGAAAAATGACGATGGCCACCGGACGTTTAAGCAAGGTGCGAACCCCGCCGCAAGAGCAGATAAAGGAAGATCACGCTGCCCACGACACCCATCATTGTGCCGATAGGTATCTCGTAAGGAAAGCGGATCAACCGCCCGGCAATGTCGCAGGCGAGGACCAGCCCAGCGCCCAAAACCGCGACCCATGGCACGGCGCGGCGCATATTATCGCCGATGAACATGCTCACCACATTGGGTACGATGAGACCAAGAAAAGGAATCATGCCGACCGTCACCACGACCGACGCGCTCACCATTGAAACGATGACGAGGCCGAGGGTGACGACGCGGCGATAATTGAGACCGAGATTGGTGGTAAAATCCTCGCCAAGCCCTGCAACCGTGAAGCGGTCGGCGGCGATATAGGCAATCACTGTAAGAAAGAAGGAAAGCCATAAAAGCTCGTAACGCCCGCGCAATACGCCGGAAAAATCGCCCGTCGTCCAGGAATTGAGCGATTGCAGCAGATCAAAACGATAGGCGATAAAAGTCGTCACCGCACTGATGACCCCGCCAAGCATGATGCCGACGAGCGGGACCACCAGAATGGAGCGTAACGGAATGGCGCGCAGGATACGCAGGAAGAGTGCTGTGCCTGCAAGCGCGGTGAGGGACGCCACCAGCATCTTGCCGAAGACAGAAGTTTCGGGCGCGAGCAGGATCACGAAAAGGATGCCGAGGCTAGCCGATTCCACCGTCCCGGCAGTGGAAGGTTCAACGAAGCGGTTGCGGGTGAGCATCTGCATGATCATGCCTGCCACTGCCATCGACATTCCAGCAAGAATGATGGCCAACGTGCGCGGTATGCGGCTTATTAGCAGCACTTGTGTTGCGCGATCGGTGCTGCCTGCTCTGAAAAGCGTATCCAGCGACACATTGCTGACGCCGATAAACAGGCTGATGACAGCCAGCACGGCGACAACGAATGTGGCTGCTGCAAGTCCCTTCACGCTATGATCCTGTATCTTGCCTTGTCACGATAACGGGCCATCTGCTTTTGCGCATAAATGGCCCGCATGGACTGGGTCTGAATTTATTCTGCCTTCTCGAACGCCTGTGAAAGCTGCTCGATGGTGCCATGCAACGCGCCCAGGCCTCCGCCAACGAGATACCAGTTCTGCGAGTTCAGATAAACGATCTGATCTTTCTTCCAGGCATTGGTCTGGCGGACGAGATCATTGTCGAGAACCTGCTTGGCCGAATTGCCTTCACGGCCGATTGCTGCGTCACGATCAATCACGAACAGCCAATCGGGATTGGTTTCGAGAATGAATTCCGAGCTGATCGGCTGGCCATGACTGCCGATGGCAAGGTCAGGCGCTGCCGGTTCTACACCAAAGCTGTCATGAATGACGCCAAAACGGGAACCAGGACCATAGGCGCTCATCTTGCCGCCAGAAGTCAGTATCATCAGACCCTTGCCCTTGCCGACAGCCTTTTCCTTAAGCGCCGCAAGTGCCGCATCAAGCTTTTCGATTTCCGCCTTGGCTTCCGTTTCCTTGCCGAAAATCTGGCCGAGTTTTTCGACATTGGCTTCAGTGTCGGCGATGAAATTCTTTGCCGCAACAGTTACGTCGATGGTCGGTGCAATTTTTGCCAGTTCGCCATATTTCGCTGCCGAACGGCCGCCAACGATAATCAGTTCGGGTTCTACGGCATTCACTGCTTCATAATCAGGCTCAAAGAGCGTGCCAACCTTGGTGTAATCATCGCCCTCATACTTTTTCAGATAGTCCGGAAAAGGGATGTTGCCCGGAATGCCGATAATCTTGACGCCGAGACGGTTGAGATTGTCGAGGGTAGCAAAATCAAACACCACGATCTTTTCAGGATTGGCGGTGACGACCGTTTCACCCTGTGCATGCTTGACGGTGATGTCAGCCGCGCTGGTGGTCGAGGTGAGGGCGGCTGCAACAAGTGCCGCACCGCAAAGACGGACGAAATTCCGGCTGAGGTTCAACATGGCGTTCGATCCTTTCATCAATCCTGTGCTTTATAGTCTGGTTTTCTTCCAGTCAAAGCAGGAAGTTAAAAATTAATAGTTTTTTGGCCTGAATGGAGTGCCCGACAGTGAGAACATTTAATGAACCACGCCGTAAACAAGGGCGGGCGATTTAACTGGTCGCCCGCCCACCGATCAGCAATCTTTAATCAAAACTTGGATGTGAGGGAGATAAAGTAGCTTCTGCCGTTCTCCACGTAATTGGATTCTGTTTTTGGCTGCTTATCGAAAATATTGTTCACACCGAGGCGGAGGGTTACATATTCTGAAGGGTCATATTTGAAGGAAACATTGGCAACCGCGTAAGGTGATACATTCTGGGCGACAAGAGTTTCTGGCGACAGAACGTAATCAACCTGCTTGCCGTAATAATCGACCGATCCGGTAACACTGAAGTCTTCGCGCGCCTGCCATGTGACTTCCGAATGGACGGAGTACTCCGGGTCTGCGGAGAGTGGCAGTCCTGTTTCAAGGTTTTTGGATTCAAACAGGTATGTGAATGAGTTCGTCCAAGTCCAGTCTTGATGAGGATAGACCGTCAATCCACCTTCCAGCCCTTGTGTGCGAGCGCGATCGATGTTGACCTGCTGCACATATTTGGTACCCTCGCCAGTGATAAGCGACGCTTGGCGGGCCGAGGTGATCTTGTCGTCAATCTCATTATAGAAATAGGTCAGGTTGGCTTCCCATATGCCATTCTGGTAAACGCCGCCAAGCTCGAAGCTGTTGCTCGTTTCCGGCTTCAGGTCCGGATTGCCCACCATTTCGCAAGGGCCACCAACAGCACCGCAACCGCGGCCACGAGAAGTCTGCACCCAGTTCGGGTTTAGCTGGCGCATGTTTGGTGCCTTGAATGCCTGCGCCCACCCGGCTTTGAAAGTCAGATTGTCGCTGAAGTCATAATTGAGATAGACGCGAGGGCTTGCGTGGGTACCGAATTTCTCGTGCTGATCGATGCGAAGACCGGCAGTCAGCTTCAAATCTTCCCGAAGTCTGATCTGGTCCTCGACAAATACCGCCCCGGTCCACATACTCGTTTCAGTGGAGCCGGAAGTGCCAGTTACGGAATTTGCCTTGCCAAGATTTTCCGGGTCGCTCATTTCTTCGTAACGAAGCTCGCCGCCAATCGTCAAATCCTGTTCAAACCAGAAGTCCAAAGGCATGGAAAGTTTGCCATCGAGCGTATAGCTACGCACATTGATAGTGGTGTCGCCGGTTACAATGCCGCTGCGGTCAAGAGTATTATGATGGTTGTCGGCATTTTCGATAAATGCTGTGATTGTTGATGTGCCGAAGTCCCACTCGCCGACATGCCGGAGAGAACCAGTGGTGCGGCGGATGGATGTTTTACTCGTGTCAATCTCGCCATCGGCCAGATAAGGACGGTATTTCTCCTGCCCTGTGCTTCCTTCAATTTCAAACAACTGGTTGGAGGTAGGCGTCCAGGAGAATTTTGCAGTAATATCATAATCATCGACGCCGCGCGGCGTCTGGATGTCATCATGTTCTGTTGGATTAGAGGGTTTTTGTTTGCCAATGCTACCGTAAGCGGTGAAAGTCAATTCATCAGGTACAATAGGCCCGCTTACATATGCGCTTACTTTTTTGGTAGCACCCGTAGCCTTGCTTTCGGGCTGAATCCATTCAGTGGTAAGCGATCCAGTCCAGCTATCCCTGGATTTCTTGGTGATAATATTTACCACGCCGCCCAGCGCATCTGAACCATATAACGTGGACATTGGGCCGCGGACAATTTCAATGCGCTCGATCGCGTCCAAAGGAACCCAGTCAAGATCGCCATTATAATGGCGCAAGGTGGTAAGGCCAGCATTTACGCGCTTTCCATCAATAAGAATAAGCGTGTATCCGCTGCCCATGCCGCGCATACTAATACCACGCGTCCCATCGCTGCCAAAACCTACATTGACGCCCGGTACGGTTCGCAATGCTTCCGTTATATCGGGTGCTGCCCGTTGCTGAAGTTTTTCCTGGCTCAAAACAGAGATGCTTGCTGGCGCATCCTTCGCGGTCGTTGCGATTGAAGAGGCAGTAACAACAATCTGATCAAGTACGATCCCGCCGCCATTCTCGGTTGCCTGCGCAACTTCGTTACTCGTTTCGCCGGAACCTGGTGCGCTTTGTGCAAGAGCCATTGCGCTACCAAGAATGAGCGTCGTCGAAAGACATGTGCCCGCGAGGATCGCTTTTACGAAAAGCGACTTGCTGGCTAATTGCCTGCTCTGTGTGCTATTCGTCGCCCACAATCCCCGAAACAAGCTGGTCATTTTTGTCACCGTTAAAGTTGAGTTTCTTGCTCCTCTTAAGTATGGCAAGATGGTGACGTCAATCTTCATGTTTTATAAACGTTCCAAGTTGCAGAAAATGCAATTGAGTGGGTGCTATGGCGATGATGAGCAAACATAGAAAAACACAGGCAGATGCAGAGAATGCGAATGGTGAGACGTCACGCCTAGGTCAATTACGCCTGTTGATTGCACTTGATGCTCTTCTTGTGGAAGGAAGTGTTGGTGGAGCCGCAAAGCAGATGGGACTGAGCACGGCCGCCATGAGCCGCCTGCTTGGGCAGATTCGTGAAAAATTTGATGATCCCATTCTGGTGCGCTCTGGGCGCAGCATGGTTGCCACACCTAAAGCCGAGGCTTTGCGAGGCCGCCTTCGCCGCCTTGCCAACGAAGCCGAAGCTTTGATGAAACTCGATAACGGAGAGATCGCTGCTCCATCCGGCAAGGGGCACCAGAGTTGGAGATATACCAGTGCCATCACCATTCCGCCCCCGCTCAGCATCCGCAAGGTTCCAGAACTGGAAAATCACCCGACGCCAGAGCAGGTCGCAGCGCAGTTCGCCAATATTCAAAGCGAGAATGATCCTGTCCGGCGATTAGCGAAATATATTGCCATAACGGGCCGTAAGATCGGTCATGCGCGCCCGCTTGAAATCCATGAAGCGGAAGATGCATTCGCCACAATCCTTGCTGGTGAGGCTGACCCGATGCAGATCAGCGCCTTGCTACGTCTCATTCATTATCGAGGGGAAACCGCACCGGAACTTGCTGGCATGGCGCTCGCCGCTCACAAATATTGTTCCACAGCCACCGCTTTTCCAGCACCTGCCCTGGACTGGCCTGCGCATCTGTCGCCCAATTCCCAGCAATCGCCGTGGTTCATGCAGGCCGCATTACTGGTCGCGCGCGCGGGTTATCCAGTCGTACTGCATGGAAATTGCGGCACGGGCGAGTTTGCGGGTAAGCTGGAACTGGCAGCAGAAGCGGTCAACATACCTATTGCGACATCGCTGGCGCAGGCGAAAAGCTCAATTGCCGCCCATCATATCTGCTTTATGCCGCTGGCCGGATTTGCGCCGCAGATTCACGCACTGCTTGCGCTTTATCCGCTTTTTGAATCGCGCTCCCCAATCAACAGCTTGGTTCATCTTCTCAATCCCATGCAAATGCCTGCATCATTTCTCGGTGTTACACAGCCCGCCTATCGGGAGTTGCATCGCGATGCCGCAGGATTGCTGGGCTGGCATTCAGTCTCGGTCGTTTCGACTAGCCGCGATGTGGCGGAGCTCGTCCCGCATCGCCCGCACACCATCCATCGTCTGGTTGACGGCCAGAAGACCAATCTGATGTTGCCATCATTGTCGAAAGCCGTGTCAGACAAACACGCAAGCCTTAGCGCTTTTGAGTATTGGCATGCGATCTGGTCGGGGACGGCCGCCGACAAGCGGGCCACACACACGATCATCGCGACAGCCGCCATGGCTTTGATGACAGTGCTGGGAGCAGACGATGAGAGCTACGGACAATTCTACGCCAGGGCCGAGGAGTTGTGGTGCAGGCGCCATCAGCGCGCTGCTTGAGGCTTTTTTGCCATAAGCGCAGGAATGAGTTCAACCAAAAGAAGCAGTCAAATACGTAAGCCTGTTCCTTGACGATAAAGGCTGCTGCCCTGTGTTGCCGCCAAGGAACAGGTGGGGGTACGAATGTATTTTCCCCCGTTTTATCCGCCCGGCAAGCTGGCAATGCTGGCACAGGAATAAAAGCGCCGGGAAGCCGTTGTCTTCTATTCGTTATCGTAGGCTTCGGTATCGATACCGAGTGCGGCTAGCCCTTCCTCTATATAGTCGCCCAGAAGCGGCGTTCCGAGGAGGTATTTTGCCTCGCGCCCATTATGACGCTCACTCGCGGTATTCAATGCGTCTTGCCACTCATCGGCGCTGAAATCGCCGCGCCCGACCCACATCAATGCCAGAAGTTCGATTCTTTCGTCTTCATTGAGCGAACGGATCGCGGCAACCAGTTCCTTGCGGGTTGGATTGTCGGGTGAAGCGTCGAGAATGTCGACATCGCCGTCATCGGTTGAATTGGAGCCGGAGTTTTCGTCGACGGTCGGCACCTGCACATCATATTCCCGTGCCTTGGAGATGATATATTCGAGGTTTTCGATATTATTTGCCAACTCGACCATAATGCGCCTCCGTTGCTCCCCGCGCACAAAGTATGGTGACGGAGGCGGACAAGCTTGGCAAGCGGGAAATGATTTATCCAAGAAAAGGCAGAACCCAGTCGGCGATCAGCTTTATGGACAGGCCGAAAAGAGTGAGCTGAACCAGCAGGAAGAACGGGCCGGGCGGCATGATGCGGGTAAGCTTAGCGCCGACCAAAGTGCCGATGACCGCAGCGGGGATCAACCAGTAGCCCAGCGACCAGTCCAGATGCGAGAACTGCTGCAATTCCCAATAAGGCACAAGTTTGACCGCATTGACGACGGCGAAAAGTATGGTCGAAGTTCCGGCAAAAACCAGCTTTTCGAGATGCTGCGGGAGCACATACATCTGAAAAGGCGGCGCGCCGGAATGGGATACAAAGCTGGTCAGCCCCGTCAATATGCCCCAAAAAACTCCGCCGGGAATATCAGCCTTGCGCGCCTGCCTGCGATAGCGGGCGCCGATCCATGCATTGACGCAGAAGAAAATGCCGACCAGTCCGACCAGCATTCCGATGAATGTGCTCGAAAGATGCGAACTGAACATCCAGCCTACGCCAACACCAACTGTCGCCGCCGGTATGAGGATCGCAAGGTTTCGCGCGGAAAAATGGTGGCGATAGAGATAAAGGCCGAACATGTCGCTGATGACATAGATGGGCAGCAGAAGGGCTGCGGCCGTCACTGGCGATATGACCAGCGCCATCAGCGGCACAGCGAGGGTGCCAACAGAAGGAAGACCGCCTTTTGACAACCCTACCAGAAATGCCGCGCCGATCGCGATAGACAGAAAAAGAGGTGTATGCTCAAGCATGGGCGAGGCGCAATCGGCCGCTCATCCGTGCGCCCATTCCCAGTAAAGAGCCCGCGCGCGCTTCGTCATCGGTCCATATTCGAGCGTCTTCTGATCAAACCCGATGATCGGAACCACCTTGCTCATATTGCCGCTGGAGAAGATTTCGTCCGCTTCGCGGAAGTCCTCGATTGTGAGCGTCGTTTCATGGACACTCACACCCGCTTCGCGCAGAAGCCCGATGACGCGCTGACGCGTAATGCCATTGAGGAAGGTGCCGTTGGCCACCGGGGTGAAGACTTCGCTGCCGCGCACCATGAAAACGTTCGAGGTCGCGGTTTCAGCTACATTTCCCAGCACATCCGTCACAAGAGCGTTATGAAAACCTCTCGCTTTCGCCTCGCGCAGCATGCGCGCATTATTGGGGTAAAGGCAGGCCGCTTTAGCATTGACCGGCATGACTTCGAGATAGGGCCTGCGAAAAGAAGTCGTTGTAATAGTGAAGCCCTTGGGTTCCGCCATCGGAATGGCTTCAAGGCACAATGCGAAATCGGTGGATTCGGGCAGAGCGGCAACCGTGCTAGCATCGCCTTCCTCGGCCCAATACATGGGGCGGATATAAACATCCGTACCGGGCGCGAATTTCTTGAGCCCTTCGCGGGCGAGCGCTTCAATATCATTGGCCGAAAACATCGGTTCAAGCCCCAGCGCGCGAGCGGAATCGTTTGCACGGGCGCAGTGGCGGTCGAGATCGGGCGTGACGCCTTCAAACAGGCGCGCACCGTCAAATATGAGCGAGCCGAGCCATGTCGCGTGCGATGAGGCACCGAGGATACGCACATCGCCCTCACGCCACTCGCCCTTGTAATAGGTCCACATAGCACGGCTTCCGGTCATTGTTTTCATCCTTCGTCAGTCATATTCCCGCGCGCAGACCCGCAGCGGGCGTGCATATCTATATCATCTTGCCGGAAACTGAAAACCGGTTTCAGTTCTGCGTTTCATCCAACAGAACCGGGGTTGCTTCCGCCGATGCAACCGCCGGTGGTCCCTCGACACCGCGCTGGCGCTCGCGGATGAAGGTGAACAGACCGGATATGGTGATAAGCACGATGCCGATGAGCATCGGCATGTCGATCCGGTCATTGAAGATGAAATAGCCGAACAATATGGCCCACAGCATCTGGCTATATTGCGGAGACGCGATAGCGCTGGCGGGCGCATACTGGGCCGCAAGCATGAGCAGGATATTTGCAAGCGCCGCCAGAAGCCCATATCCGGCCAGATAGAGCCATTGTTGCGCGCCGGGCGTCTGATAGCCGGGGATCATCAACAGCCCGCATATAATGATTGGACCGATCAGGCCAGCGGTATAAAGGGATATGCGCTTTTCGCTTTTGCCCATCACGCGGAAAATCACGATGCTCATCGCCCCGCCAAAACCGCCGCCAAGAGCCCCCAGATGGCCGATGGAAAGCTCGCGAAATCCGGGGCGAAGCACAATCATAACGCCCAGAAAACCGATCGCAACCGCCGACCAGCGCCGCCAGCCGACCTGCTCCTTGAGAAAAAGCACCGACAATATGGTGACAAAGGCAGGCAGCAGGAAAATAAGCGCAAAAGCTTCGGCCATGGAAAGATGGGTGAAGGCGACGACACTGCCGATGACGCCCATTGTGGCAGTCACAGTCCGCAACAGCCACAATCTGATATTGGTGGTCCGAAACATATCGGACCATGCATCTTCGGGCTTCTTGGTGAAAGGGATCGCGAGTACACCCAGAACCGCGCCGTAGAAAGCGATTTCGTAAGGCGAAAGCGTGCCGTCGATAAACTTGACGCAGGCGTCGCTGACAGCGAATGCGGCGTAAGAGGCAAACGCCAGGAAAATACCGTAAAGCATGATGATTCCGAAAAATGGGAGGCGTTCTTCTCTATTCCGGCATTAATCGATCAGCAGTGATTTGGCAAAAGGCATTTTCTTGTCGAGTTAGGAAGATCAATATGCCGCAGTGCCTTATGGCATAGGCGATTACGGTCTTTTCAAGGTCGCGAGTTCCCGCGAAAATGCATGCCTCATTTGCAATCATATCCGTAGTGAAAATTCAGGCAAAAGCCTATCTACTGATCATCCAACGAGGAGAAAGCAAATGAACATTCGTCAGAAATTCAACCAGTATGTTTCCCGTCGTCGCGCTGTGCGTGAATTGGGTGCGATGGACGATTATCTTCTTGCCGATATCGGTGTGTCGCGTTCCCAGATTCAGAGCGCAGTTTTCGGTAAATAAGAACATATGGTGCGGCTTTTAAACCATCGCCCCATAGTTGAAACCAGACTAAAATAAAAAGCGTCGGCATCCAGTCCGGCGCTTTTTTTTTGACTGTTCTTTCCGCAGTGCCCATGTTGCCTTTCATAGTCCACATTACTTTCTTCAGGTATCAGGAATATTACCCAAAGGCATGATAAGGCTTGTATACTGGCCCGCTTCGCGGTTATGTGGCTACCCGATGCTGCAAGGACGCGAACATGCTCGATCTCATCATAAATGGAATTCTGATTGGGGCAGGCGCGACCATCGTCATGGACGTCTGGGCGCTCATTCTTGCGCAATTACCGGGGCAGGCGGCTCCCAATTGGGGCCCGGTCGGACGCTGGTTCTGGCATCTGCGCGATGGGCAGGTATTTCACGAGGATATTGCCGAATCCGAACCCTACAAATATGAAGTCGCGCTGGGCTGGATCGGCCATTATGTCGTCGGCATTGTTTATGGCATCGTCTTTGCTCTGTATGGCGGCGCGGAATGGTTCGCGAATCCAAGCTTTTTGCCCGCGTGGATATTCGGCATACTGACGGTCGCGGCTGGTTGGTTTTTGCTGCAACCGGGACTGGGAATCGGCTGGGCCGCATCGCGTCTGCCTCATGCCCGGCGCGTGCGTGTTCTCAATCTGGTTGCACATACATTTTTCGCATTGGGCATGTATGCAACCGCGCTTCTTATTAAAACCCCAATAGATTCAATAAATTAAAGAATCAATACTATTCATGTCTGCTTGCTTTTTTGAAGGTCTTTCAAAAAATTTACGTGAATGACTGGCTGGCATAATAGGCACTGGCGGTCCAGATTAAATCGTGTCAATAAATAGGCATTCTTGCGGCAGAACTGTGCTTTTCTGTGCAATGGGTGTATGGGGAACAATTCGTTCGCGCGTAATGCGCTTGCGATCAACAATACGGCAATCGCTTGAGGCTGCTCCAATCCGGTTTTGTGTCCGGCCATCTCGGCCGCGCAGTTGCGAAGCGGAGACCGGATAGCGAATTTTCTGCCCTGGAGGAACTATGCTGGAAAAGCTGTTCAAATTACAGGAACACGGCACGTCTGTAAGAACGGAAATAATCGCCGGTCTGACGACCTTCCTGACTATGTCTTACATCATCTTCGTCAATCCCGACATTCTGTCCACGACGGGTATGGACCGTAACGCGGTTTTCGTTGCGACCTGTCTTGCCGCAGCGCTCGGATCGTTCGTGATGGCCTTCGTCGCGAACTGGCCAATCGGCATGGCGCCTGGCATGGGGCTGAACGCCTTCTTTGCCTTCACGGTTGTCGGCGCCATGGGCTTTTCGTGGCAGCAGGCACTTGGAGCGGTTTTCATCTCCGGCGTCATCTTTCTGATTTTGACCGTGACAGGCATCCGCCGCTGGCTCGTCGATGGCATTCCTATTTCGCTGCGCAGCGCCATTGCCGCCGGTATTGGTATGTTCCTGGCGCTGATCGGATTGAAGAGCGCGGGCATCGTCGTCGGCAATGAGGCGACCCTTGTCGCGCTCGGCGACCTGACTCATGCTGGCACTCTGCTCGCGATAATCGGCTTCTTCATCATTGCCGCTCTCGATGCGCTCAAAATACGCGGCGCGATCCTGATCGGCGTTCTGGTCGTGACGGTCATCTCCATCGTTCTGGGGATCAGCCAGTTCGGCGGCGTCTTCTCTGCACCGCCCAGCCTCGCACCCACATTGCTGCAACTCGACATCATGGGTGCGCTGCATACCGGCATCATGCACGTCATTCTGGTATTCGTGCTGGTCGAGGTTTTCGATGCAACAGGCACCCTGATCGGTGTCGCAAAGCGCGGCAAGCTGATCGAGCCGGGCAAGCCCAACCGTCTGGGCCGTGCCCTGTTTGCCGACAGCACTGCGATCCTCGGCGGCTCGCTTCTGGGTACATCATCGACGACCGCCTATGCGGAAAGTGCGTCCGGCGTGCAAGCAGGCGGGCGCACGGGCCTGACGGCACTTGTCGTCGCCGTGATGTTTCTGGCAGCGCTCTTCATTTCGCCGCTGGCTGGTTCCGTACCCGCTTTTGCGACGGCCCCGGCACTGGTCTATGTCGCCTGTCTGATGATGCGCGAGCTGTCTGAAATCGAATGGGATGAAATCACCGACGCGGCTCCGGCAGCTCTGACGGCTCTGGCAATTCCGCTGACCTATTCGATCGCCAATGGCCTGGCGTTCGGCTTCATCAGCTATGTCGTATTGAAAACCGTGACCGGCAAGGTGCGCGAAGTGCACCCGGCGACGTGGGTTGTAGCGGCTCTGTTTGTGATCCGCTTTGCTTTCTTCCCTGAAGGGTAAAGCAGGAGACAATGCTGAGTATCAAAACAAAATACCGCATATCCTTGAGGGATATGCGGTATTGTTTTAATCTATCTCTTTAATCTACTGACTTAGATATTATCGAGCAGATTACGCTTTTGCAGATTCTGGATCAGCGCGCGGATGCCAAAGGTCCATTCTGGACATTTATCAGTGCGCTCCACCCAGTTGATAAGACTTCCGAGTTTCGGGGTCGAGATTTCCACCCGATCGCCGATTTCATGAGTAAAGCCCTGTCCTGCGCCACGGCGATCCTTGACCGGGGCGAACATGGTTCCGAGGAAGAGAACGGCACCATCGGGATATTGATGATTGCGGTTCATCATCTGGCCTGCCAGATCTTCCGGGTCGCGGCTGATTGCTTCCATCGGACTTTCACCGGTCATCTCGAAACCGTCTTCACCCTGAACCTTCAGCGAAAGCTTGAGCTTGCGCAAAACATCCATGGTGAAATCGCCATCGAACAGGCGGATGAACGGCCCAACTGCGCAGGAGGCATTATTGTCCTTTGCCTTGCCGAGCAGCAATGCAGAACGGCCTTCGACGTCACGCAAATTGACGTCATTGCCAAGCGTCGCGCCGACGATACGGCCGTCCGAGGCCACGGCCAGAACGACTTCCGGTTCCGGATTGTTCCACTCGGAAATCGGCAGAATACCTACCGTTGCTCCACAACCGACAGCCGACATGGGCTGCGATTTCGTGAAAATTTCGGCATCAGGCCCGATACCGACTTCCAGATATTGCGACCAGAGGTCCATTTCCTGCAACAGGGTCTTGACCTGAGCAGCCTTCTCGGAACCTGCCACGACGCCGCGCAGATTATCACCGATGACGGGAGCCAGACGCTCGCGAATTTCACGAGCGCGGGTGGGGTCGCCCTTGGCCTGTTCCTCGATGACGCGTTCCAGCATACTGTCGGCGAACGTTACACCTGCCGCCTTGATCGCCTGAAGATCGACGGGGGCGAGCAATTCGCCTTTCTCGCCGGACAGGAAATCATCCAGCTTGCCCAGATCGTTGAAACGGCTCGTGTCTTTCAGTTCGCCCACGAGGGTTTTACGCTCCAGCAGGCCGGAGGCAGTCGCCGACAGGCTGGAAAGGTCATGCACACGGCCATTCGACACAAGGACGGGGCAGGGGCCATTCTCGGCTTTGGACCAGACGCGCCCGATCAGCAGCGCCGAAGAACTGTCTTCAGGCAGGATCAGGGTCGAGCTCAAAACAGGCTTGTCTTGCACGGATATATCTCCCGGTTTGGTTATTAAAGCGAAGGGGTTTCTCGATGTGAAGGACTCATGGCTTCTCCCACCTTTTTGGCCCGATAACGGTTCACACATTCGGGCCGATGCATAAGCCTTCCAAAAACCATTTGTAAGGTTGTCTGATAACTATATATTCAGCGCTTGGAAACCGTTTTCTGTGTGAAGCGGCAATATTGGGTCGAAAAAGGCGGACTGGGGAATAAACCCATCCACGAGACACGGAGTGAGTCACGTGAGAAAGGCTGGCATGTTTGTCGAAATCAAGCGCAATAAGCAACTTCCAGCCCGTATCGCGACACAGATCCTGCATGAGATAAACGAAGGTAACTGGCAGCCGGGCCATAAATTGCCCACCGAGCATAGTCTGGCGCAGAGTTTCGGCGTCAGCCGTTCGGTGATCCGCGAGGCTATCGCGCAATTGCGCAATGAAGGACTGATCGAAACCCGACAGGGTGTCGGTGCCTTCGTGACTGAGCCGGACCGGCGGCAAGCCATCCGCATAGAACCGGAAACGCTGGCTGACCTTGACCATTTCCGCAGCCTGTTCCAGTTACGCATGGCGCTTGAAATCGAAGCGGCAGGGCTTGCAGCCGTGCATTACGAGGCGGAAGACCTGCACAAGCTGGACGAGACGCTTGCGCAGATGAGTGGAGCGCAGAAATGGACCGATGAGGGCATTGTGGCTGATCTTGCCTTTCATCGCGCTATCGCAGCCGCAACCCACAACGAATATTTCTCGCTGGTGCTCGGTTTCATCACCGAGCGTATCAATCAAGCGATCAGGGCAGCGCGTGCGCGTGCAGTTCTGGAAGAGATCGTTGATATTACCATTGCCGAGCACGAACGTATTCGCGATGCGATCGCCATGCGCGATCCGCTACAGGCGCGTGCCCTGATGCGCCACCATATTGTGGAAGCCGCAGGCCGGGTCAATCTCACGCTGGAAACATTCTGACTACAGCGCCGTGTGGTTTTTCTGTCTTGTTAATAGCCGGAATTTGCCTATTGATGCCGCGACAAAGCGAGAGCGTGTGAGGATATCGATGTTGCGTATGATAGTGATGGGCGTTTCCGGTTCCGGAAAATCAACCGTGGGCGAGAAGTTGGCCGAAGCCCTTGAACTGCCTTTTCTGGAAGGCGATTCACTGCACCCCAAAGCAAATGTCGACAAGATGTCCTCGGGCATTCCCTTGCAGGACGAAGACCGCTGGCCATGGCTGGATAAGATCGGCGAGCGTTTGACATCGGCAGAAAACGGCATCATCATTTCCTGCTCTGCGCTCAAAAAAAGCTATCGCGATCATCTGCGCGCGGCTTCCAGAGAAGCGCTTATATTCATCTTCCTTGATGGTAGCTTTGAGGTGCTGCACGAGCATATGGGACACCGCACCGGCCATTTCATGCCGGTTTCGATGCTGGAAAGCCAGCTTGCGACTTTGGAAAGCCCGGTCGGCGAGCCGCTCGTTTTCCGGGCTGATGTGGCCGACCCGATCATGGCCATTGTTTCTCAAAGCCTTGAGTGGATTCGTTCCATCCGAAAATAAATTCGGCCCTACTGTAGCGGCCAGAAATACATCAGCGTAGGAACAGCAACCAGGGCGATAAGAATTGAAAGCGGCAGGCCCAGACGCGGATAATCACTGAATTTGTATCCGCCCGGCCCCATAACCAATGTATTGCACTGATGGCCTATGGGGGTGAGAAAATCGCAGCCTGCACCAATCGCGACCGCCATCAGGAAAGCCTCCGGCTTGAAACTAAGTCCGGATGCGAAGCTGGTCGCAATCGGGGCCATAACCAGCACGGTGGCGGCGTTATTGAGAAATGGCGTAACGATCATTGCGGTCACGAGAATAAGCGCCAAAGCCCCTGCAGACGGCAATTGATGGCCAATACTGGCCAGTCCTTCCGCAATCAGATCCGTGCCGCCTGTGGTCCGCAAGGCATCAGAGACAGGAATGAGAGCGGCGAGCATGACCAGAATCGGGCCATCGATTTCGTCATAGACCTCGTTGAGAGGAATGACCTTGAATACGAGCATGGCCACGGCTGCGGCAAAGAATGCGATTGCCACTGGAACAATGCTGGAAGCGGTCGCAGCAACAGCAGCAATCAGGATTGCCAACGGAATTAACCCGCGTCTTACGCTGCCAAGCATCAGCTTGCGGCGAGCAAGTGGCAGCAGCTCGAATTCGGGAAGGTAGTTCGAAAGCTTGGCTTGCCGTCCCTGCAACACGATCACATCACCAAACCGCAAGACCACTTCGCTAGGCCGTTCGGTAATGCGCTCTCCGGGGCGGCTTACGGCCAGAAGATTGACATCATAACGGGCATAAAGCTCAAGCTTTTGCGCCGTCAGGCCGACGAGTCGCGAGTTTTTTCCGATCACGGCCTCCACGACTTCTATATCTGTCGAGCCGCTCGTATCCGAAGGATTACGATTCTCATTCAGCGTCAGCTTTCCTGAGCTAACGACAAGATCAAGCGCTTTGGGGTCGCCTTCAAGCAGCACCACGTCGCCCTCCGAAAGCACTGTATCGGGAAGGGGCGTCATGCGCTGTTTCTTGCGGATGATCGCCGTCACCATCGCTTCACCCTCGGCGGGCTTGATAAGATCGGTGACACGCTTTCCGATGAGCGACGAACCTTTGGGGACACGGGCTTCAGAAGCATAGTTCTTGATCTTGATCGCATCGTTCAGCGATACGTTTCCCCGGCTGCGCTGCGGCACGAGCCAGTAAAACAGAACCAGATAAATCAGACCAACAACAGATAAGACAGCAGCCACTGGCGTGAAATCGAACATGGTGAAAGGTTCTCCCACCATTTCGCCGCGAATACGTGAAACAACTATATTGGGCGAGGTCCCCACTTGGGTCATCAACCCGCCTAACAGCGCGCCGAAGGCCATCGGCATCAGGAAAGTTGACGGCGAAACATTGGAACGGCGCGCAAACTGGAAGGCGACCGGTATCATGATCGCCAATGCGCCGACATTTTTCACGAAGGCAGAGAGAACGGTGACGATTGCGACAAGCACTGCAAGCTGTAACCGGACACTGTTGATTTCCGGCAGAAAGCGCTGCACCGCTTCCTGCATCAGGCCCGAGCGGGCGACACCTGCGCTGACGACGAGCGCGCTCCCCACAATAATGACGATATCGTCGCTGAAGCCCGTGAAAGCCTGATCGAAAGGTACGACGCCCACCGCAACGGCGAGAAGGAGCGCGCAAAGTGCGACCACGTCATAGCGAAACCTGCCCCAGATAAACGCCCCCATCATGAGAATGATTACCGCAAAGGACAATATCTGCTGATGGGTCATGAAACGCGGGTTCCCCAGAAGAGAAATTATGGAGAGAATTATTCCACGTTTGTGTAGCGCATAAACTTTAAAACGGAAAACGTTTATTCAAGCGCATATCCATATGCCGCACAGGGCAGAAGGGGAAGGGCGCTTTGCGTCCGCTGCAAGACGCAAAGCTTTCTGAAATCAATCGATAGCGCGCCGTCCGTTCGCATCGAAAATATGAATATTGCGCGCCGATGCACCGATTCTAACCACCTCATCGACAGTGTGACCGGAACGGCCCGCAATACGAAAGATCAATGGTTTGCCATCAGGCAATGCGCTGTGAATATAGCTCTCCGCCCCGATAAGCTCGATAGCGTCGATCCGGGCCTTCGCATTAAAGCCGTCTGCGGCAGGATCGCCTTCTTCAAGAATGTGAATATCTTCCGGGCGTATGCCAAGGGTAAATTTATCCGTAGGCAGCGTGACCGCTTCCCCTGGCTGCCAAGTTATAGATTCGCTGCGTTCAAACAAGTTCATCGAAGGCGAGCCGATGAAAGTTGCGACGAAAGTCGTGGCCGGTTTTTCATAGAGCTCTATCGGCGTTCCGACCTGTTCGATATTGCCTGCATTGAGCACTACCAGTCGGTCCGCCATGGTCATGGCTTCCATCTGGTCGTGGGTTACATAAACGCTCGTCGTGTCCAGCGATCGTTGCAGGCGTTTGATTTCGACACGCATCTGCACTCGCAATTTAGCGTCGAGATTGGAAAGGGGCTCGTCGAAAAGGAAAACCGCAGGTTCGCGCACGATGGCGCGCCCCATCGCAACGCGCTGCCGCTGTCCGCCGGACAATTGCCGAGGCTTGCGTTCCAGAAACTGCTCTATTTCAAGCGCAGTTGCTGCCTTTGTAATGCGGCGCTCGATTTCGTCTTTCGGTGTTCTGCGGTTTTTCAGCCCATAGGCGAGATTGTCGCGAACGGACATATGCGGATAAAGTGCGTAATTCTGGAAAACCATGGCGATGTCGCGCTGAGCCGGTTCCACATCGTTTACGATGCGCTCGCCAATGGCGATCGTACCCCCGCTGATACCTTCAAGCCCCGCGATCATGCGTAGAAGCGTGGACTTGCCGCAACCGGAAGGGCCGACAAGGACGACGAATTCACCGTCCTGAATTTCCAGAGAAACGCCTTTAATGACGTCAACATTGCCGCCATAGCTCTTGCGGACATTATCAAGAACGATCTTGCTCATTATTTTTCCGTTTCAACGAGACCTTTGACGAACCAGCGCTGCATCAGCACAACTACCAGGATCGGCGGCAGGATGGCCAGAATGGCTGTTACCATGACGTAGTTCCATGGGGTGGATGCATCAGCGAAATCCACCATGCGGCGCAGGCCGATAATGATAGTGTTCATCTTCGCGTCATTGGTGACGAGCAGCGGCCACAGATATTGGGTCCAGCCATAGATGAAGAGAATGACAAAAAGTGCTGCGATATTCGTCTTCGACAGCGGCAGCAAAATATCGCGCATGAAGCGCAAGGGACCGGCATTGTCCATGCGCGCCGCCTCGACCAGTTCGCCGGGAATAGTGAGGAAAAACTGCCGGAATAAAAAGGTAGCTGTGGCGGAAGCGATAAGCGGCAGCGTCAATCCCGCATAGGTGTCGATCATTCCAAGATCGACGATAACCTTGTAGGTCGGCAATATGCGCACTTCCACCGGCAGCATAAGCGTCACGAAGATCATCCAGAAGAAGAACATGCGGAAGGGAAAGCGAAAGAAGACAATCGCAAATGCTGACATGAAGGAAATGATGATTTTGCCAACCGCAATCACCATGGCCACAACGAAGGAATTCCATAACAGCCGCTCGAGGCTGACGCCGACAACGCGCTCGACGCCGCCGAAAATTGCCTCATTGTAATTCTCGAGCATGTGCCCGCCAGGCAGCAGCGAGATTGGCGGGCGGAGAATATCGCCCGAAGTTATGGTCGAAGCGACATAGGTGTAATAAATCGGAAAGGCTACAATTATGACCCCGATAATGAGGACCAGATGGCTGATCAGATTTGAGACTGGACGTTTTTCGATCATGCTCGCCTCATTATGAATAGTGTACCCGCTTCTCGATGAAGCGGAACTGGAATGCGGTCAGGGCAATCACGATAATCATCAGAATGACCGACTGGGCAGAAGACGAACCAAGGTTGAGGTTGACGAAACCATCATTATAAACCTTGTAGACCAGAGTTTCGGTCGCTCTGGCTGGACCGCCGCCAGTCACTGCATGGATGATGCCGAAAGTGTCGAAGAATGCGTAAACCGTATTGACCACCAGAAGAAAGAATGTCGTCGGCGCAAGCAGCGGAAACACGATGGTCCAGAAGCGCCGCGCACCGCGTGCGCCATCAATGGCCGCAGCTTCAATCAGAGATTTAGGAATTGCCTGTAAGCCCGCAACAAAAAACAGAAAATTATAGGAAATCTGTTTCCATGCAGCTGCAACCACAACCAGTCCCATGGCCTGATTGCCATTGAGCAACGGATCCCAATCAAAACCATTGCGGCGCAGGATATAAGCCAATGTACCCATCGCCGGATTGAACATGAACAGCCACAGCATACCCGCGACAGCGGGCGCGACGGCATAGGGCCAGATCAGAAGCGTACGGTAGAAGGTCTTGCCGCGTATGACCCGGTCGGCAGATGTGGCGAGCAGCAACGCCGCGCCCATGGCAAGAAGCGCGGTCAAAAGATTGAAGACAATCGTTATCTTGATGGAATGCATATAGCTGGGGTCGGTCAGCACGGTCGTGAAGTTGGCAAACCCGATAAAGGTGGACTTCAGCCCGAAAGGATCCTCCCGCATGAATGACTGATAGATGGCCTGACTTGCCGGCCAGAAAAAGAAAATCACCGTGAGGATGATCTGCGGAGCAAGCAGGAAATAGGGCAATATCTTGTTTGGAAACGTGACTTTCTGCACGGGCAGTTTCCTCGCGGACAGCAAAGCCGCCTGACTTTTCGGAGCCAGGCGGCGTACTTCAATTCATTCCGTTACTGTGCGGCTGCGATCGCTTCGTTAGCGCGCTTGACGGCATTGTCCAGCGCGGTTTTCGCATCCTGCTTGCCTCCGAGCATAGCCTCGAATTCCTCATTGAGAATATCGCGCACCTGCGGCAGATTGACGAGGCGCACGCCCTTGGAATTTTCGGTCGGCTCCTTGCCCATCATCTGAAGGATCGGCGTTTCGCGGCCCGGATTCTTTTCATAGAAATCCGACTTCTTCGTTTCTTCATAGGCGGCCATCGTCACTGGAAGATAGCCTGATTTTTCATGCAGCTTGACCTGTATCTTGGTTTGCGACAGGAAATTAAAGAACTCAGCGATGCCCTTGTACTGTTCGTCACCCAAGCCCGCAAAGACCCAGAGGCTCGCGCCGCCCGGAATGGTATTCTGAGGGCCATGGCCCTCATAGTAGGGCAACTGGCCGATACCATAATTGATGCCGGATTTCACCACGTCACCGAGGCCGCCGGAAGATTCGGTCAGCATGGCGCATTCACCCGACGTGAAGAGCTGCTTGGCTTCGGACGTGCGTCCGCCATAACGGAAGATGTCGTCCTTGGCGAGATCAGCAATAGCCTGAAAATGTTCAACATAAAGCGGCGAATTGATTTCAAGCTTTACGTCCGTGCCGCCAAGGCCATTTTCATTCGTGCCGTAAGGAACATTGTTCCAGGCGGCGAAGTTTTCGGTCTGAATCCAAGTAAGCCAGGTCGATGTGAAGCCGCATTTCGACGCGCCGCTGGCCTTGATTTTCTTCGCAGCTTCAAAAACCTCCGGCCAGGTTTTTGGCGGGGTATTTTCGTCAAGCCCGGCCTTCTTGAAAGTATCCTTATTGTAATAAAGGATCGGCGAAGAAGAATTGTAAGGGAAAGACAGCATTGTGCCGTCAGGCTTGGAATAATAAGCCACAATACCAGGGAGATATTGTGACTTGTCGAATTTATAGCCACCCTTCTCGAGAACTTCGGCGGCAGGAACAACCGCGCCTTCGGCAGCCATCATCACGCCGCTACCGGCATCGAATACCTGAATGATCGCCGGCGGCTGCTTTGAACGGAATGCGGCAATACCGGCATTGAGCGTTTCCGGGTAGCTGCCCTTATATACCGGTACGATCTTGTATTCGCTCTGGCTTTCATTGAACTCACTGGAGAGTTCGTTGATCATTTCGTTATTGGCGCCGGTCATGGCGTGCCACCATGCCAGTTCCGTCTGGGCGAAAGCCTGCGAACCGATGGTGAAGGCAAGTGCGCCCGCAAGCGCCGAAGTCGTAATCAGACGGGTAAGCATGTTTCCTCCTCGGAGATGAGATTGCTTGAACATCAAGAACAGCTTGCGCTGCTCTCAGGTCCGGAACCTGCATTATCGTTATTGCACTTATATGAATGCAATTTTTGACGAAGTATCAACCTTCTATTTCTTCAATGGCAGAATAAATACGAAAGCGGTAGCGGTCAAAGTGAAAAAAAGCGAAAAAGAATCGATAATAATGAAGATAATCCGTGGATAGATTTGAATCACCGGCGGTAAGCTTGGTCAGGCAACAGGTTTTAAAGGAGATGGATTGACCCATCGACGTGTCTGCACTGTTATATATGCGCCCGAATCTGTCCCAACCGATTTCGGGGTATCTTCAGAAAGCCGGTTCTTGGTTGCCCGGTGAGAAGCAATATGACGGGCAGGAATATGAGCACTCACGATCACAGGAAAAGCCGGATTACATTACTGGATGTGGCGCGCCATGCGAATGTGTCGCGGGCCACGGCGTCACTTGTCATACGCAAAAGTCCGCTCGTGGGGGCGGCGACGCGCGAGAAGGTCGAACAGGCGCTCAAGGAACTTGGCTATGTCTATAATATGGGGGCGGCCAGCCTGCGTGCCGAGCGCTCCAATACGATTGGAGTGATCGTTCCGACCCTCGGCAATCCTTTTTATGGCGAGCTTCTCTCCGGCATAGACAATATTGTCGGCGAAGCAGAAATGGTGGTCATTCTTGCCAATAGCGGTGAACAATTTTCGCGCCAGAGCTTGTTGTTGCAGCGTATGCGCGAACACGGGGTCGATGGGGTGATCGCCTCTTTGACTGCGGAAACACAACCCGATTGCATCGAGCAGATCGCGGATTGGGGGCTTCCGGTTGTACAGGTTCTGCGCCATGTAACCGGCAAGCTGGACTATGCGGGCGTGGACTATGCAGGTGGTATGCAGCAGGCGGTGGATTACCTTGCATCCCTTGGTCATGAGGACATTGCCTTTGCAGTGCATGGACCTGTTCATTCCGCCTACCGCCACCGTGTGGACGGTTTTCGAGGTGCGATGCTGGAGCGCGGACTCGATCCGGAACTGATTGTACGCGTCCCCATGACCATGCCGCAAATTGCCCAAGCGGCACCGCTTTTGTTCGAGCAGGAACGCCAACCCACTGCTGCGATCTGCTTCAACGATGTGATCGCATTGGGGCTTGCAGCGGGGCTTTACGATTGCGGGCGCACGGTAGGTCATGATTTTTCACTGGTCGGTTTTGACGATGTTGCCGATGCGGAAGCGACCCGACCAAGACTGACTTCCGTCTCAAGCACGCCCGTCACTGTCGGGCAGAACGCTGCGCGCCTGTTGTTGGAGCGCATAGCGGAACCTCACAGGGCACCCCAGCAAATCGTCAGCAAAACATATCTGAAAATCCGCCAGTCCTGTGGACCTGCCAAGGCTTTTGCTATCTAATCCTTAAACACTGATTAATGATTGACTGCCTGCTACAATAGATTTAGATCGATCTAAATCTATTGTAGCAGGAGACGGATCAGGCCGGTTCCATGCTGGGAGGCACACCACTTGTATAATTTTAATTTTGCACCGGTGTTTGCATCAATGGACAAGTTGCTTGTCGGTGCTTGGCAGACAATCCAGCTATCCTGCATCGCGATGTTGCTCGGATTAATCGTCTCGATCATTTGCGCATGGGGCAAAACGTCTGGACCCAGACCCGTACGGTTCGTCATTGACGCTTATGTCGAGATCATCCGCAACACACCCTTTCTGGTCCAGATTTTCTTCATCTTCTTCGGCTTGCCAGCAATCGGCCTGCGGCTTTCGCCCAATAGTGCGGCATTGCTTGCGCTTGTTGTGAATTTCGGGGCTTACGGCACGGAAATCATCCGCGCAGGTATCGAATCTATTCACCGGGGACAGATGGAGGCAGGCACGGCACTCGGCCTCTCGAAATTGCAGGTCTTTCGCTATATCGTCATGAAGCCTGCACTACGGACGGTCTATCCTTCGCTGACCAGCCAGTTTATCTATCTGATGCTGACATCGAGTGTGGTTTCGGTGATTTCCGCCAGCGAGCTTGCTGCGGCGGGCAATGACCTGCAATCGGCGACCTTCGCCAGCTTTGAAGTCTATATCGTCATCACGTTCCTTTATTTCGTGCTGTCTATCGGCTTTTCAACGATCTTCTCGATCATCGAAAAGATGGCATTCAAATACCCCCTGAGCCGATAGGAGCGGACCATGATCAGACCTTTTGGCTTTAATGAATTTCTCATCATCGTCTATGCGGCCCAATGGACGATCGCGCTTTCGGCGCTTGCTTTTGTCGGTGGGGGCTTGGGTGGAATTCTCGTCGCACTCATGCGCGTAGCAGACGCGCGAGTGCCGCGCTTCTTCGCGCTCGGTTTCATCCGGATATTTCAAGGAACGCCGCTTTTGATGCAGCTTTTCCTGGTGTTTTTCGGCCTCAACATTTTCGGCTTCGGTATCAATCCATGGGTCGCCGCCTCCATTGCGCTTACGTTGCATGCGAGTGCGTTTCTGGGTGAAATCTGGCGTGGTTGTATCAACGCCGTGCCGCCGGGCCAGCGGGAGGCAGCTACTGCGCTTGGGCTGCGTTATTTCAACCGCATGCGTTATGTGATTCTGCCGCAGGCAAGCCGCATCGCCGTTGCGCCCACCGTTGGTTTTCTGGTGCAGCTCATCAAGGGTACGTCACTGGCCGCGATCATCGGTTTCACCGAACTGACCCGGCAAGGGCAGATCATTAATAATGCGACATTCAGCCCCTTTCTGGTGTTCGGCACCGTGGCGGCCATTTATTTCATCCTGTGCTGGCCGCTTTCGATCCTCGCGCGCCGCATGGAATCAAGGTTCTCTCGTGCAACAGCTCGTTAATCGGGAGCTTTGACGGGACTTAATGCCGGCGAGGAGACCGGCCAACTCAGGGAAGGAAATAATATGAACGTTACCAGACGTATGGCCCTTATCGGGGCAGGAGCTCTTATCGGGGCGGGTACGCTCGCCACCACTTTTGCGCCTGCCGCTTTTGCGCAGACAGTCGAAGGCATCAAATCCGCCGGAGAGATCAAAATCGGTATGCTCGTCGATTTCCCGCCTTTCGGCATCATGAACACAAGCAACGAGCCTGATGGCTATGATGCGGATGTGGCGAAGCTTCTTGCCAAGGAACTGGGCGTCGAAGCCAAAATCGTTCCGGTAACCGGCCCCAACCGCATTCCGTATCTGCAAAGCGGACAGGTCGATGTTCTGGTCGCCTCGCTGGGAATTACCGAAGAGCGCGCCAAAAATGTCGATTTCTCGCAGCCTTATGCGGGTATTTCGATCGGCATTGTGGGGCCGAAAGATACGGCAGCCTCCAAACCTGAAGATCTTTCCGGCAAGAGCATCGGCGTAGCGCGCGCCAGCACGCAGGATACGGCTGTGACCAAGGTTGCGCCAAAGGATGCCACAATCCGCCGCTTCGACGATGACGCCAGCGCTGTGCAGGCCCTGCTGTCGGGACAAGTCGATCTGATAGGCCTTTCCAATGTGGTTGCAGCGGAAATCGAAAAGGCGGCTCCCGGCCGTTACGAGCAGAAAATTCAGCTCAGCCAGCAGGTTCAGGGCATTGCCGTGAAGAAAGGCTCTACGGAAATGCTCGAATTCGTTAACAAGTTCCTCGAAAAAGTGAAGGGCGATGGTGAGTTGAACAAGATTCATGAAAAGTGGCTTGGTTCGCCGCTGCCCGATTTCGTGACAGACGCAAAGTAAGATCAAAATTTCCATGTCCGGGATTACCCGGGCATGGGCTCAATTTGAAATGATGGAAGGACGTTTCTCATCATGAACCAGACGGCTCAGAACAAAGCGCAACGGGGAGAGACTTCCGGTCCCGCAGTGCTGATGGAAGATGTCAACAAATGGTATGGCACCTATCACGCACTGCGCGACATCGAACTCACCGTCGAGAGTGGCGAACGCATCGTCGTTTGCGGGCCTTCCGGCTCTGGTAAATCGACGCTTATTCGCTGTATCAACCAGCTTGAGACCATCCAGAAGGGTCGTATCGTTGTCGATGGCCTCGACCTGACGGCAGGCGGCAGAAATGTCGATATCGTGCGACAGGAAACCGGCATGGTTTTCCAGCAATTCAATCTGTTCCCTCATATGACAGTTCTGGAAAACTGCACGCTTGCACCCATGAAGGTGCGCGGCGTTTCCAAGGTCGAGGCCGAAAAGACCGCGCGCAAATATCTTGAGCGCGTTCGCATTCCCGAACAGGCAGATAAATATCCGGCGCAGCTTTCCGGTGGCCAGCAGCAGCGTGTGGCGATTGCCCGCGCACTGTGTATGAACCCCAAGATCATGCTGTTTGACGAGCCAACCTCGGCCCTTGATCCGGAAATGGTCAAGGAAGTGCTCGATACCATGATCGATTTGGCCAAAGAAGGCATGACTATGCTTTGCGTGACCCATGAAATGGGTTTTGCGCGGCAAGTGGCCGATCGGGTGATCTTCATGGATCAGGGTGCAATTCTCGAAATGGCCCCGCCCGATGAGTTCTTCGACAATCCAAGGCATGAGAGAACCCGCGCCTTTATCGGCCAGATTTCCTGATATAAGCCAATAGCTTGGCGATGGAGCTTGAAGTGACGCACGAAATTCTGCTCGTGGAACCTATGATGCCGTTGATCGAAGAGGAGCTTGATGCTGCCTATAAGGTATATCGGCTCTATAAAGCGGGTGAAAAAGCAGCGATCGAGGCAGCTCTTAGCACGATCCGTGCGGTTATTACTGGCGGTGGAGCGGGCCTTTCCAATGAGTGGATCGAACGCCTGCCAGCGCTCGGCCTGATCGCGATCAACGGGGTTGGTACGGATAAGGTCGATCTCGACTTTGCGCGCAGCCGGAATATTCATGTCAGCACCACACCGGGCGTTCTCACCGACGATGTTGCTGATATCGGCATTGCGCTGATGCTGGCGGTGCTGCGCCACCTTCCTCAGGGGGACCAATTCGTGCGTAATGGCGATTGGATGCAGCGCAAGGCATTTCCGCTGGGAACCAGCCCCAAGGGCAAGCGTATCGGCATTCTCGGCCTGGGGCAGATCGGCAAAGCGGTGGCGAAACGTGCCGAAGCCTTTGGCATGAATGTTCATTACTGGAACCGTTCCCTGGTTTCGGACACGCCTTGGACCGCACATCCTTCTCCGGTCGAACTAGCGCGCAATAGCGATGTGCTCGTCGTTTGCGTTGCGGCCAATGCGGAAACGCAAAATATCGTCAATGTGGATGTGCTGACGGCCCTCGGCGGCAATGGCGTTATCGTTAATGTCGCGCGCGGCAGTGTGATTGATGAGGACGCATTGCTGGCGGCCCTCGAGAAAGGCGTGATCGCGGGAGCAGGCCTTGATGTTTTCGTCAACGAACCGGCAATTCGCGGGGGATTCTTTACCGCACCCCATACGGTTCTGATGCCTCATCAGGGCAGCGCCACATTTGAAACGCGCATGGGCATGGGTGCGCTCGTTCTGTCCAATCTGAAGGCATATTTTGCGGGCGATGTCCCGCCCACCAAAGTCAATTGAGTTTCGATGATCGTCAGGCAAGCGTTTTGAAGGCCGTATCCACCATCGCGCTCTAACGCGTGATTGTGATAGTTTCAGCCAATCGATTCTGGACAGGGCATTTCCAACAAAAGTGTAAAGCGGTTTTGTGCCCGGAAATGCGTAAAGCGAAAACACGTTGATGGCGGAGCAGACAGATGCTGGAACGGATGATCGATCAGGGTGCGGGTCGCGAGCCTGCCGATATCGTGCTCAAGGGCGGTCGCTTTTTTGATCTGGTGAGCGGTGAGCTGATCGAGAGCGATATCGCCATCAGCGGCGACCGGATCGTCGGTACTTTCGGCACTTATGAAGGCACGCGCGAAATCGATATTTCCGGCCGCATCGTCGTGCCAGGTTTCATCGACACGCATCTGCATATCGAATCCTCCAACGTCACACCGCATGAGTTTGACCGCTGTGTTCTGCCACAAGGCGTCACAACTGTTATCTGCGACCCGCATGAGATCGCCAATGTGCTTGGTGCCGAAGGAATCCAATACTTCCTCGACAGCACGCTTGAAACCATCATGGATATTCGCGTGCAGCTTTCAAGCTGTGTACCGGCCACCCATATGGAAACCTCGGGCGCGGAATTGCTGGTCGACAATCTTCTGCCTTTTGCCGGCCATCCCAAGGTGATCGGGCTGGCGGAATTCATGAATTTTCCGGGTGTTCTCGCTAAAGACCCTGAATGCATGGCGAAGCTGAAGGCATTTCAGGGACGCCATATTGATGGACATGCGCCGCTTCTGCGCGGGTTTGATCTCAACGGCTATATTTCGGCAGGCATACGCACCGAGCACGAAGCGACGAGCGCCGAAGAAGCACTCGAAAAAATGCGCAAAGGAATGCATGTTCTGGTGCGCGAAGGCTCCGTCTCGAAAGATCTGGCAGCGTTAATGCCGATCATCACCGAGCGGCACGCACAGTTTCTTGCGCTCTGCACCGATGATCGCAACCCGCTTGATATCGCCGATCAGGGCCATCTCGATTATCTGATCCGCACTGCGATTGCGGGCGGGGTGGAACCGATTGCCATCTATCGTGCGGCCAGCATTTCGGCGGCTCGGGCTTTCGGCCTGTTTGACCGCGGCCTCGTCGCTCCCGGCCAGCGCGCCGACCTCGTCGTCATCGACAGTCTTGAAGGCTGTCATGCAGAAATCGTGCTTTCAGCAGGCAGGGTGGTTTCGGAAGAACTGTTTGCCAGCCGCAAATCCATCGCGCCTGTCGGACGTAACAGCGTGAAGGCCCCGCGCGTCAGTGCATCGAACTTCCGTTCCCAATCCAATAGCGGCAAGACGCGCGCAATCGGGATTGTTCCAGGCAAGATCATTACTGAAAGCCTCGAATTCGACCTCAAGGTCGGCCCGCATGGCGTCGAGCCCGATTTGGAACATGATGTGGTGAAAATCTCGGTCGTGGAGCGGCATGGCAAAAATGGCAATATCGCCACGGGCTTCGTACATGGTTTCGGCTTGAAAGCCGGAGCCATTGCTTCGACCGTCAGCCATGACAGTCATAATATTTGCGTGGTTGGTGTTTCTGACGACGATATCGCCGTTGCGGTCAACCGGCTAGGCGAAATCGAGGGCGGGTTTGTTGTTGTGTCCGATGGCAAGGTGCTCGCAGAAATGCCGCTGCCTATTGCAGGACTGATGAGCATGGAGCCTTATGAAACCGTGCGCGACCAGCTACGTGATCTACGCCATGCGGCAGATCTGCTCGGAACCAAGCTGGAAGAACCATTCCTGCAACTGGCCTTTGTTGCCTTGCCGGTCATCCCGCATCTCAAGATTACGGACCGTGGACTTGTCGATGTCGACAAGTTTGAATTTGTAGGGAATTAGCACCACCGCCCTTATCGATCGATGCGCGTCGAAAGAATAATCGAGGACATGGTCCGCTCGACGCCTTCCAATGCGCCAATTCTGTCGAGAATGATATCGAGTTCCTGAATAGATGGTGCTTCCACGACCACGATCATGTCGAAATGACCACTAACTGAATGTAATGTGCGTACGGCCATGATGCTGCGCAAGGCGTTTTCAACCTTGGGTGCAAATTTTGGCAGTGCTGTCACCAGTACATGAGCACGCACCAGATCACGCTCGAATTCCGGTGCGATTCGCACCGTATAGCCCTCGATCACTCCGCGTTTTTCCAGCTTTTCCAGCCGGCTTTGCACGGTCGTTCGCGATACGCCCAACCGTCTTGCGAGGTCGGCGGTAGAGGCACGCGCATTCTCACGTAGAAGGGCTATCAGGGCAAGGTCAGCGTTTGTCGTCATAATGGATATTAATTACGTCATTTCGTTTAAACAAACAACGTTAATTCGTCAGTTTGCATGCTTCTTTTCGCCGAAATTTATGCGACTCTTTATATATCCGAATTGCATTCCAAGGGGAAAGAAATGAAAGAGATCGTAGTTGTCGGCGCAGGAAAAATCGGTGCAACCATTGCCGATCTTCTGGCCGCGACGGGCGACTATTCCGTCACTGTTGTAGACCGTTCGCAGGCACAGCTCGACGCGCTGGAAACCGCAGCAGCAGTCAAGACGCAGGCGCTCGATATCAAGGATGCGGACGCGCTTCAAGCCGTTCTTGCTGGTAAGTTCGCAGTGCTAAGTGCTGCTCCTTTCCAGCTTACGACCCTGATCGCAGAAGCTGCCGCCAAGACCGGCGTGCACTATCTCGATCTTACCGAAGACGTAGCCAGCACCAAGCGCGTCATGGAACTGGCCAAGGATTCCAAGTCGGCTTTCATTCCGCAATGCGGCCTTGCTCCGGGCTTCATTTCCATCGCGGCTTATGACCTGGCAAAGCGTTTTGAAACGCTCGACAGCGTGCGTATGCGCGTTGGTGCCCTGCCGCAATATCCGTCCAACGCGCTCAATTACAACCTTACATGGAGCACGGACGGCCTCATCAACGAATATATCGAGCCATGCGAAGCCATTGTGAATGGCAAGCTTACCAAAGTCCCGGCACTTGAGGAGCGCGAAGAATTTTCGCTCGATGGCGTAACCTATGAAGCGTTCAATACGTCTGGCGGACTGGGTACTTTGTGCGAAACACTGGAAGGCAAGGTTCGCACGCTCAATTATCGCACCATTCGTTATCCGGGCCATGTCGCTCTGATGAAGGCTTTGCTCAACGATCTTGGCCTGCGTCATCGCCGCGAAGTGCTCAAGGACATTTTTGAAAATGCCCTGCCATCGACCTTGCAGGACGTGATTGTGATCTTCGTTACCGTTTCAGGCATGAAGAATGGCCGTCTCGTGCAGGAAACCTATGCGAACAAGGTTTATGCCAACCAGATTGGCAAGATCATGCGTTCGGGTATCCAGATCACGACGGCTTCGGCAATCTGTGCCGTTCTCGATATGCTTGCCAAGGGCGAGCTTCCGCAGCAGGGCTTCGTCCGTCAGGAAGATATTGCGCTCGATGCGTTCCTCGCCAATCGTTTTGGTAAGGCTTACGCTCAGGACGATAACTGCTCGCGTCTGGTCGCCTGATTTTACCCTTGTAGGAATGCTGATCCGTTGTGCTATTTAAGTGCAACGGATTTCGCGTTTTCATGTTTTGTTTGAAAACTGACCAAAATTGCGATTGAAACAAGTTAGCATCCGCTGTGTTGAAAGCGGAGCGTGAGTGCGTAAAGAAATAGGTAAACCATGCTGAAATCAATTTTGCTGGCCGCTTTGGCCTCTTCCGTTCTTGCTTTACCAGTACAGGCAAAAGAGTGGAAAGAAATCCGCATTGCCAGCGAAGGCGCATACCCGCCTTTCAATTATATGTCTCCGGATGGAAAACTGATCGGCTTCGATCTCGATATCGCCCATGCGCTGTGCGAGGCGATGGAGGCCGAATGTGAGATTGTGGCCAATGACTGGGATGGCATGATCCCCGGCTTGCAAGCCAACAAATTCGATGCGGTCATCGCCTCAATGGCGATCACTGAAGAGCGCGCAAAACAAGTGGCCTTCACCGATCGTTATTACACCACGCCGCTGGCCGTTGTGGTGCCCAAGGATAGCGATATCATCTCGCTCGACCCGGCAGCGTTCGATGGCAAGGCTGTTGGTGCGCAGGCTGGCAGCACGCAAGGCATGTACGCCGACGATGTTTATGGCAAGGCTGGCGCGGATGTGCGGCTTTACCCGACCGCCGATGAAGCCAATGCCGATCTCGAAAGCGGTCGTCTTGATGCAATCGCAGCCGACAAATTTCTCGCAGCAGACTGGCTGAAGAATGCGGCGGGGGCCGACTGCTGTAAGTTCCTCGGTGATATTCCGGGTTCCGAAACGCAGATTTCGGTGGCGCTGCGTAAAGGCGATGACGATCTGCGTGAGCAGTTCAATGCGGCGATCAAGAAAATCCGCGAAGACGGCACTTACGATACGATTCGCAAGAAATACTTCGATTTCGACATCTATTGATGCGTAAAAAACATCGGGTGCCTTCTATTCTTCACTTGAAGCGGAAAGCGCCCGGTGCTTCATTTGTTCTGCATATGCAGAGCAATGCTTCAAAACAAAATAATATCAGGCAACAAGGGGAACATCATGTTAAAATCTATCCTGTTCGCAGGGGTGGCATCCATTCTCGCTGCATTTCCGGCGCAAGCGAAGGAATGGAAAGAAATCCGCATTGCCACCGAAGGCGCTTACCCGCCCTTCAACTTCGTTGCGGCCGATGGCTCGCTACAGGGGCTTGATGTCGATATTGCGCAAGCGCTTTGTAAAGCCATGGAAGCCAAGTGCGAGATTGTCGCCAATGATTGGGACGGCATGATTCCGGGCCTTCAGGCAAACAAGTTCGATGCCGTCATTGCATCCATGAGCATTACGGAAGACCGTAAGAAGCAAGTCGCATTCACCGACAAATACTATTCCACGCCGCTTTCCGTTGTGGTGCCAAAAGACAGCCCGATCACATCGCTTGATCCATCAGCCTTCGATGGCAAGACCATCGGCACACAAGGCTCGACAACGCAGAGCGCCTATGCCGAAGATGTCTACGGCAAGGCCGGCGCAGAGGTGAGGCTTTATCCAACCGCCGATGAAGCCAATGCCGATCTCAAAAACGGGCGGCTGGATGCGGTCGCATCGGATAAATTTCCGATCTCGGAATGGATCAAGGGGGATGGTGCGGATTGCTGCAAGCTGCTCGGCGACATACCGGGAACGCAGACAGATACGGCCATAGCTCTTCGCCAGGGAGACGATGACTTGCGTGAGCAGTTCAATGCGGCGATCAAGAAAATCCGCGAAGACGGCACTTACGCGACCATTGTGGAGAAATATTTCGATTTCGACATTTATTGATCGCTTGAAAAGAAGTTTTTTCTTTGCTGTATGAAAGAGCGCACTGGCATTAACCGGTGCGCTCTTTCATAATGGGAACTGGCGGGGCAATCATGCGACAAGAAGATGTCATCGTTTTGGGCGCAGGCATTGTCGGCGTTTCCACCGCTCTTCATTTGCAGGCCAGAGGGCGTTCGGTCTGTCTTATTGATCGTGGTGAACCGGGGCAGGGTACGAGTTTCGGCAATGCTGGTCTCATCGAACGCTCAAGCGTCATCCCATATTCTTTCCCACGCGGCTTCTGGACCCTGCTGCGCTATGGATTAAACCGCCGTTCCGATGTGCGATATGATCCATTCTATGTGCCGCGCATGGCGCGCTGGCTTTTCCAATATTGGCGCGAATCCTCGCCCGAAAGGCTGAAGATCGCAACCGACGCCATGCTACCGCTCATCGAAGCCAGTGTGAGTGAGCATGACGCTCTTGTCGCACAGGCAGAATGTCAGAGGCTGGTGCGCGCACAAGGCTGGATTGAGGTTTTTCGCCATCAGCCAGCCTTCGATAAAGCCATCCGGCGTCTGCCGCAATTGCAACGCTTCAATCTTGCCTACGATGTCCTGGATAGCATGGCGCTTCGGGAGCGCGAGAAAACGCTTGATGTGGTAGCGGGCGGCATTCATTGGCTCGACCCCAAAACAATCGTCAATCCGGGAGGTCTGGTCCAGGCTTATGCGGATCTCTTCCGCAAAAATGGCGGATGTTTCGTTCAAGGCGATGCTGCTATGCTTACGGAAAATAACAACCGCTGGCAGATAGCCACTGCGGAAGGGATCGTGGCCGCGCGCGATGTCGTCGTCGCGCTTGGGCCGCAATCTGGCATTACTTTCAAGAAATTCGGCTATTCGCTACCGCTTGGTATCAAAAGGGGACACCATCAGCATTTCGAGATGCGCGATGGTGCGCGGCTTGGCCATACGGTGGTCGATGAGGAGGCGGGCTACGTACTCGCACCTATGGTGCAAGGTGTAAGACTGTCCACTGGCATCGAGTTTGCATCCCCTGATGCTAGCGCCAACCGCATTCAGCTTGCGCGCGCCGAAAAAATTGCCCGCCGTCTCGTGCCGCAATTGGGCGAGCCGGTCGAAACGAGCCCGTGGTTGGGTCTTCGCCCCTGCATGCCCGATATGCGACCGGTGATTGGGCAAGCGTCGCGCCATCGGGGGCTGTGGTTCAATTTTGGCCACGCCCATCATGGATTGACACTTGGGCCCGCCAGTGGCCGTTTACTTGCTGAAATGATGACCGGAGAGCGGCCATTTACCGATCCGGCACCTTATTCGGCAGACCGATTCCTGCGGCGCTAAGTATCGCAATCTGGCTTAGGTGAAGCAACAGCCGGACGGGGTAGGAACTCGTCTGCCATTTCGTTGGCCGCAGTAAGAAACCGAAAAAATCCCTGCGTTTTCCGGTGCCGTCGCGTTCGGTTAACACGGCTGTCGCTCCTGTAAGGAAATGACATCCTTGCGCATCTGGTTCCATTAAAGTTGCGGTTGCGATAACAACTAAAACGCCTGCCATCATTATTCCGTGAAGAGATTGAAAAAGAACGTCATCTCTATCTCTTTTCCTAAAGCGAAGCGTATTTACTCATACTCATATGGCACGCTTTAACTTTTTGTTTTGCGCATGTCCTTATCGGAAAAACAGTTCCCACTTTTCCGCGACATGCTTTAGTGCGCCGCTGCCTTTCGCTTTTGCCAATAGCGGTTGCGCATACGCGGCGCAATAAACCAAGACACTATGGGCGTAATCAAAAAGCTGAAAATGATGACGGCGGGTAGCCAGAATTTTGCGTGTTCCGATAGGGCAGGGATGGAAAGCACAGTGATCGCACCCATGCCAAAGAGGACGGCATTGACCACAACACTAAGAATGACTGCAATTTGAAAACGAACAGACATTTTGGTCTCCCTTTATAAGGAGACAAACGTTTTACGATAGAGATTGTTCCGAATGCGTCGCGTGGATGTCGTCAGGTTCCGGTCGCGAATCTTGCCACCCACCGATGCCATTGGTCTTCATTGCCATGGAAGACATTAAGGTCGATTTTGCCCTTTACCCCTTGCGACAGACCCGAGCCGGAATATTGCCAAAAGACCCAGCGGCGACCGGGATAGACCTTGGAAGGATGCTTGGCGACGGAGCGTAGCCAGAAGGGATAGTCGATAAATGCCCCCTTTAGATTATCGGCATAGAAATCAGGCGCGGTATAGATAACGGGCCGCTTTCCATAGTGGCGTTCCAGTCTGTCCATGAAGACCTGCATTTTCTCCAGAACATGTTTGCGCGATGGACGCCGCTTGCACGATGAATCGCCATTCCATTCCACATCGATAACGGGCGGTAGGGCATCGGGGTCATTGGGCACGTTACGGATGAACCAGTCGGCCTGCTGGCTGGCAACCCGGCACCAGTAGAAGAAGTGATAAGCACCGCGTTTCAGGCCGGCAGCCTTTGCGTCGCGCCAATTCTTGCGAAACATCGGATCAAGATGGTCTCCGCCATCGGTCGCCTTTATATAGGCAAAGTTAGCCCCTTGCTTGCGCAGGGTTGCCCAATCGATATTTCCCTGCCAGCGCGAGACATCGACACCATGTACCGCATGTTTGCGCGGCGAGGTGCGGCCAAAATTGATCGGCATGGCGTCACGAAAGCGCTGGCGGTAAACTTTCGAGTGCTGCTGCGGTGCCAGACGTACAGCCGGATAGGCCGCCACTTCCGGTCGGGGAAGGGAAACCGGGACAGTGGTTGCCTGTTCCGGCCTGTATTCGGGGAGAGGGGCCGGCGGCTGGCTTTTGAAGGGTGCCGCGTCGGGTATCGGCCCGGCCCATGCAAGAACTTCTTCCTGCGGGACAGCCGCAATTGCCGGTTCGCGACTGGCCATGTCGGTCAAAGGCACGGGCGGCATAGGCCGGACAACCGAGCTGGTCGTCTCATCGGACGGTTGCAACATGATGCTGTCAATACCGGAACTCGACGTGCAACCCGCCAGAGCAGTGCAGGCAAGCGCTATCGCTGACACAACCATAAAACGCATGATACTCGCACACAACCCAGGCACCCGGCCGCCTCTAAATGGGCGCCACATGCCATCGACCAACACTTGCAACGCTCGTCCCGAGCTAATTGCTAATCAAAAATTACCGGATAAAGCTGAATCCAAAGTTTACGAAATGCTTATAAGGGCCACGTGGACAATTTCTATTCCGCGGAGCGGAAGCATTCACGCGCGTTTGGCAGGAAGGATAAAGGGCTGTTCAAAAACCTGTTTGATCAAGGGCTTAGATTTGACGCTTTCAACCTGGAGCATAAGCTGGGCAATCTTGTCGGGATTGAAAATACCGCATTCATAAATCTGAATGATCTCACGCGCCATCTCGTCCTTTTGTGGTGATGTCACGGAGCAGCGCCCAAGCACTTGGCACGACTTGAGATAAGCGGCCTGTAGCATTTCAAGCTCGGCAGTATTGAAACGCTTGAAATAGTAATCTCTCGAAAAAGGCATGACATTTCACAATACGGTCGGAAGCGACGCTCGTAACTATGATAATGCCTTCAATGACATCTCCATAGCGGCGACGGATAGATCGCTATTCAAGCATGGAAAAGTTTATAATCTGTAGCTGTTCTTAATTACGGAGAAACTCGGAAGACGCCACGATTTGCGCTATTTTTTCCGGCACATGCTCACCAGACTGAAATACTCTGATAATGGTACGAGCGAGCTTTTCTTTGTCTTCATCGGCGGCGGGGGAGCGGTTCAACAAAACACAGCAATGATTATATGCAGCCTGCAACACCTGCAAATCTTCAGGCGTGAAAGTTCCGTGATACTGGCTATTCCGAAATGGCATCCTGCTCTCCCTTTCGGGATTGAAGCGCGAGTTTGGCCGGAAAGCAACAGCATTTTCGCGGCCTTATATAGGTTCCTCAGGCTGTAAGCTTCACAAGGTTCGGGCCGGAGAGTATAAACTCTGCCGGAAGCGATATGAAAGGATATGCCGTGAAAATCGGAATCGTCACCGTGTCCGACCGCGCCGCTCACGGCGAATATGAGGATTTGAGCGGTCCTGCGATTGAAGTCTGGCTCAAGAGCGCTCTGATCCCGCCATATGAAGTGGTTAAACGCGTCATTCCCGATGGAATGGCATCCGTGCGCGACACACTTATAGAGCTGTGCGACGATCTGGCTTGCGATCTCGTTCTGACAACGGGCGGCACAGGCCCATCGCCGCGCGACGAGACGCCAGAGGCGATGCAGGCCATATTACATAAGGAACTGGCCGGCTTTGGAGAATTGATGCGACGCAAGAGCCTCGAACAGACGCCGACAGCCATTCTTTCGCGTCAGACCGCGGGTATCCGCGGCAAGAGTTTCATTCTCAACCTGCCGGGCAAACCTGCCTCCATCGCGATGACCCTGCAGGCGGTGTTCCCAGCAGTACCTTATTGTCTCGATCTTATCGGAGCGGGCCGTATCGAGACGGATCCATCCATTGTCAAGACGCACAGGCCGGGCTGAAAGTACTCATAATAAAAGCCGGATGCGAAATATTCGTATCCGGCTTTTTTCATGCGGCTTGACTATCAAGTCTTTTAGAGCGCGAAAAGATTAGAAGAAAGCCTTGAAACGCTCGGAATCATCCATGAATTCCTTCTCAGGGAACGGCTGCTCATGGGAACCGAATGGCATCTGCGCGCGCAGCTTCCAGGAAGCAGGTATATTCCATTCCTTAGCTACTTCTGTGTCGATCAGCGGATTGTAGTGCTGAAGACTCGCGCCGATACCGGCATGAGAGAATGCCAGCCAGACAGCAAATTGCGCCATGCCGCCAGCCTGCTCGGACCAGATTGGGAAGTTATCCGCGTAAAGCGCAAAGTTTTCTTGCAAATTCTTGACCACATCCTGATCTTCAAAGAACAGGACCGTGCCGGCACCGGAAGCAAAGCTGTCGACCTTGGCTTCAGTAGCAGCGAAGGAATCGGCAGGAACGATCTTGCGAAGCTCTTCCTTGACAAGACCCCATAGTTTTTCGCTTTGGGCGCCAAACAGGACGATAGCGCGCGAGCTTTGTGAATTGAAAGACGAAGGCGCATGCTTGATCGCGTCACGGATCAGGTTCGCGACAGCTTCTTGAGAGAGCGGAAGGGTCTTGCCAAGAGCATATTGGGTCCGGCGTTTCTTGAGAGAATCGATAAAGCTGTTGCTCATTCTTCTATCCTGTTCTTGCAATGATTATGCCCCTTCGGGAATGAGAGGCGGAAAGATGTGTCGCTATGAATATTGTGATTGTGGCGTCTAAACCAACCTGATTTTCTGAAACACACTGTCAACATATAGGGATGCTGCATGAGATCATCGCCGCTGTGAGACGAAGGCACCGAAACTGCCACCTTGAACACCACTGTTTAACTGGGAGCACCGCTTTGGGGCTTTTACCCTTGCGAAAAATCTGATCGAATTGATGGGATTATGACCGCAAGACCAAGGTGCGAGCGATTTGAAGTCTTTCATGATTATCGGGGGAGGCGCGAGTGGTGTGCTCATGGCCGCACAATTGCTGGGCCAGTCATCCGATACCACGGTGCAGATTTTCGAAAGCACGGGCAAGATCGGTGCGGGCATCGCCTATTCAACGCAGAATCCAAATCATCTGCTCAATGTCCGCGCGGGCAATATGAGTGCCTTTCCCAACAAGCCGGAAGACTTTCTCGACTGGTTGCGAACAAATTCGCGCGATGTCGGAGAACAGGGCTGGCAAGCGCAATCTTTTGCTCCGCGCGGCCTGTATCGCCATTATCTGAATGCTCTGCTCGCGCCATATCTGGATATGAACCCGCCGCGCGTTTTCATTGAGGCCATGCAGGCGGTCGATATTGCTCTGATCGAGGGCAAGCCGCAAGTGACGAGCATGTCGGGCGAGAAGTTTTCCGCCGAGGCGCTCATCATCGCCACGGGCAATGAAACGGCAATTGCCGCCTCTGGCGAGCATGTGGCCGAATATTGGTCCAGCAACGGCTATTTCGGCATTCCGGCAGACAAGCCGGTGGCAATATTCGGCACCGGCCTGTCAATGATCGACAGCGTGATTTCGTTGCTTGATAAAGGACATAGAGCCGAGATCCATGCCATTTCCAGACGCGGCCTGTTGCCTGCGCGCCATATTTCAGCACAACCGCTCTCCATAGCCGAGAAGGATCTGCCCATTGCGAACGGCTTGCCTGCCCTGGCGCGCCATATCCGTGCTCTGGTCGGGAGCAGCGGGGATTGGCGAAGCATCATAGACGGATTACACCCACATATGCAGCATATATGGGCAAATCTTCTGCCCGCCGAAAAGCAGAGTTTTTTGCAACATTTGCGGCCCTGGTGGGACGTGCATCGGCACCGCATGGCACCTGCGACTGCGGACCGGATCGAAGGCGCGCGTGCATCGGGGCAGCTTCGAATTACGGCGGCCCATCTCGTCGCCGTGCACAATAAAGATCGGCAAGTCATGGTCCGCTATCG
The DNA here is from genome assembly GCF_019100495.1 of Falsochrobactrum tianjinense. Lineage (GTDB taxonomy): Bacteria > Pseudomonadota > Alphaproteobacteria > Rhizobiales > Rhizobiaceae > Brucella > Brucella tianjinense. The sequence goes on from NZ_JAHRVA010000002.1 coordinate 299,101, forward strand.
CAAAAGGCGCGAGAGGACTGTGGAGGAAATCGACGTTGCCACCATCATCGACTGCCGGGGCGGCAATCCGCGCTTTTCAACCACGCGCAATCCCGCGCTCATAAGCCTCATGGAAAATGGGTTAGCCAGGCCCGATGTCACTGATCTGGGTCTGGATATTTCCAGCGATCTGCAAATCCTTGATGCGCGCGGAAAGACTGCCGGATCACTCTTCGCTCTTGGGCCGGTCACGAAAGGTGCTTTCTGGGAGGTAACGGCCATTCCGGATATCCGCGTACAGGCGCAACGATTGGCTCAGATTCTGCTGGAAGAATAAAACTGGGAGCATAGTGATCGCCGCTAAATTGGATAGCTCATGTCATTCATTTGCAAAATATGCGCGGCAATATGTCCGCTATTTAGCGCTTGTTCGGGAAATCTAATCGCAAGGATATGATTTCCTGATCGTTCGTAGGATAAAACGATTCAAATTATCGCGATAAGTCATTGAAAGCTATTGCCATAATATCTGTTAGCCGGTCATAATAAGGTCATCGGAATATATGATTCCTCTCGACAACCTACCGGAGCGTTCCTGTTGCTGTTTTCATGAGCGGTGCCTGCTTCGGATCAACCCTGATTACGGAATGGAGGCCAGTGGCGCATGACGACGGACGGCAGAATGCTTTTTTTGCTTGTCCTTCTTCCCTTTCTGGGTAGCGCCGTAACCGGACTTTTCAAGGGAGTGGACCGCACCGGGTCCGCATGGTTTACCGCAGCCATAGCACTCGTGGCTTTCGTGATCACCGCCAGTCTCTATCCTGTGGTTTCAGATGGCCGTGTCCTGCGCGGCACCATCGAATGGGTGCCAGCCTACGGCCTCAACGTTACCTTGCGCATGGATGGTTTTTCTTGGCTTTTCGCCATGCTGATAACCGGTATCGGCCTGTTGGTTGTGATCTATGCGCGCTATTATATGTCGCCGGACGACCCAGTTCCGCGTTTCTTTTCCTTTTTGCAAGCTTTCATGGGCGCAATGCTCGGCATTGTCCTTTCGGGCAATATCATTCTGCTCGCTGTCTTCTGGGAACTGACCAGCATTTTCTCGTTCCTGCTGATAGGTTACTGGTATCAGAACGCCAGCGCCCGCGACGGCGCGCGCATGGCGCTGACAGTCACCGGTATTGGCGGCTTTTGCTTGCTTGCCGGGGTCATATTGCTTGGCCATATCGTCGGCAGTTATGATCTCGACAAGGTGCTGGCATCGGGTAATCTCGTTCGCCAGCATCCGCTTTATACCGTCGCATTCCTTCTCATCCTGATGGCTGCTTTCACGAAAAGCGCGCAGTTCCCGTTCCATTTCTGGCTGCCGAATGCCATGGCTGCACCAACGCCGGTTTCCGCCTATCTGCATTCGGCAACCATGGTGAAAGCCGGAGTGTTCCTGCTTGCGCGTCTTTGGCCCGTCTTTGCAGGCACAGAAGAATGGTTCTGGATTTTGGGGGTCGGCGGGCTCACGACGCTGCTGATTGCAAGTTTCTTCGCTGTGTTCCAGCAGGATCTGAAAGGGCTTCTGGCCTATTCGACGATCAGCAATCTCGGCCTGATAACAGCGCTTTTAAGCTTGGGAAGCCCGCTTGCGACCGTTGCGGCAATCTTCCATATGGTCAACCATGCTATCTTCAAAGCATCGCTCTTTATGGCGGCAGGCATTATTGATCACGAAACCGGCACACGCGACATGCGCAAGCTGAGTGGCCTGTTGCGAGCGATGCCCTATACGGCCACCCTTGCAATGGTCGCCAGTGCCTCCATGGCCGGTGTTCCGCTTCTCAACGGCTTCATCTCCAAAGAAATGTTCTTCGCCGAAGCTGTTGAAACGCATATGGTTTCATGGCTTGACACGGTCACGCCCTATGTCGCGACGCTGGCGAGCATCTTCACAGTCGCCTATTCGATACGTTTCATCTATTCGACCTTTTTCGGTCCGCCGCCGGTCGACCTGCCGAAGGAGGCGCACGAGCCGCCTGCCTGGATGCGCCGGCCGATTGAGCTGCTCGTTTTGTTGTGTCTACTGATTGGAATCGTTCCCGGCCTTGCCATTGGACCGTTTCTACATTCGGCTGTGGTGTCGGTTCTAGGCGATGCAACACCAAATTATAGCCTCGCCGTCTGGCACGGCTTGAACTTGCCGCTCATGATGAGCTTCATCGCCATGATCGGCGGCATCTTCCTGCATTGGATGCTGAAAAATTACCTGGCGTCGAGCGAGGATGGCCCGCCGCTGTTCCGCCATCTTCAGGGACAGAGAATCTTTGAGCGGGTGCTTGTCACACTGTCGTGGAACTGGGCACGTAAGGCGGAAAGCTTCCTGAGTACACGCCGACTTCAGCCACAGCTGCGTATCGTGGTGGCCGTTGCCCTGGTCGCGGCTGCATGGCCTATTCTCGATAGCGGCATCAAGGCGGGTGTCCTTGCAGTACAGCCTGTCGACCCAATTTTTGCGGCTTTGTGGATATTGGGCGGCGCATGCGCAATCGGCGCGGCTTATCAGGCAAAGTATCATCGGCTGGCAGCCCTGATTCTTCTCGGCGGGGCAGGGCTTGTCACCTGCATTACCTTCATCTGGATGTCTGCACCGGATCTTGCCGTGACGCAATTGCTCGTCGAGATCGTCACCACCGTTCTACTTTTGCTGGGCCTGCGCTGGCTGCCCAAGCGCTGGCAGGACCCCGATCCGGTTCCGGCCAGAATTGGACCGAAAATTCGCCGCTATCGAGATTTCCTGTTGGCTATAACCAGTGGGGTTGGCGTTTTCATCATCGCTTACGCGACGATGACACGTCCGCTGCCCGATAGTATTGGCAATTTTTTCCTTGAGCATGCCTATTCAGGCGGCGGCGGCAGGAATGTTGTCAACGTCATTCTGGTCGATTTCCGCGCCTTCGATACGTTCGGAGAAATTGCTGTTCTGGGTATTGTCGGCCTAACGGTCTTCGCGCTTCTGCGACGATTCCGTCCAGCCCCCGACAGCACCGGATCGACTGAGCAGCAGAGAATTCAGGATGCCTATGACGAAGCCATGCCCGACCGCAGAACGGGCGAAACATTGATGGATTATCTGGCCGTACCTTCGGTCATCATGCAATGGCTGTTCCCGGTCATCATCGTGCTGGCGGTGCATTTGTTCCTGCGCGGGCACGACCTGCCAGGCGGCGGTTTTGCAGCCGGCATCACGCTGGCGATCGCCTTCCTGTTGCAATATCTGACCGCAGGAACCCGCTGGGTGGAAGACAGGTTGCGCATTCTTCCAGTGCGCTGGATCGGGATCGGGCTTTTATGCGCTGCTGCCACGGGCTCGGGGGCGTGGCTGTTTGGTTATCCGTTCCTCACCTCCTTCTTCCAGTATATCGACATACCTCATATCGGAAGAATGCCTGCCGCAAGCGCTCTTCTTTTCGATTTCGGTGTTTTCGCGCTCGTCGTCGGCGCGACAGTCCTGATCCTGATCGCTCTTGCGCACCAGTCGATCCGCAAACATCGCGTTGAAAAAATCGCGGCTGCGAAGGAGGAGAACTGATGGAACTGGTTCTCTCTGTCGCAATCGGCGTTCTGATGGCTTCGGGCGTGTGGCTCATTCTGCGCCCACGCACTTTTCAGGTCGCCATCGGCTTGTCACTCGTATCCTATGCCGTCAACCTGTTCATCTTTTCCATGGGCAGATTGCGCACCAACGCGCCGCCCGTGCTTGAATCCGGCCTCGATGTTCAAGCGGCGCAATATACGGACCCGGTTCCGCAAGCTCTGGTGCTGACTGCCATTGTTATCGGTTTTGCAATGACCGCACTTTTCCTTGTCGTGCTGCTCGCTTCACGCGGGCTGACACGCACCGATCATGTTGATGGCAAGGAGAATTGATGATGGACTGGAAATCGCATCTTATCATCGCCCCCATTCTCCTGCCGCTTGTAACTGCGGCGCTGCTGCTCATGTTCGATGAGCGCAAGCGCAAGCTGAAAATGGCAATCAACTCCATTTCGATCCTCATGCTGATCGTAATCGCCTTCACGCTACTCAATATTGCACGGGAAATGGCTCCACGCGCCGATGTCTACCTGATTGGCAACTGGCCTGCGCCGTTCGGCATTGTGCTGGTGCTCGATCAGTTGGCAGCGCTCATGCTCGTTCTCTCCAGCTTGCTGGGAATGGCAGCACTGAGCTTCGCACTGGCGCACTGGCACAAGGCAAGCCCGCATTTTCATACGATTTTCCAACTCTTGCTGATGGGGCTGAACGGCGCATTCCTTACCGGTGATCTGTTCAATCTCTTCGTCTTCTTTGAGGTTCTGCTGGCCGCATCATATGGCTTGGCGCTGCACGGTTCCGGTCCGGCACGCGTGAAGGCTGGCCTGCATTATATCGCGATCAATCTGGTGTCTTCGTCGCTGTTTCTGATTGGCGTCAGCCTGATTTACGGCGTGACCGGCACTCTCAATATGGCCGATCTTGCCCAGCGTATTTCACAGGTAGCTGCCGAAGATCGCATGCTTCTGGAAGCAGGGGCCGCGACTCTTGGCGTAGCTTTCCTCATCAAGGCAGGCATGTGGCCTCTCAATTTCTGGCTCGCTCCAACCTATACCGCCGCCGCTGCACCCGTCGCCGCGATCTTCGTTATCATGAGCAAGGTTGGCATCTATGTGCTGCTGCGCCTTTCGCCCCTGATGTTCGGCATCGGCGCAGGCTCGTCCTACGGGTTCGGCAATGACTGGCTCTATTATGGCGGCATGGTCACGCTTGCTTTCGGGCTGATCGGTGTAGTCGCATCGCAGGCAATGGGCCGTCTTGCCAGTTACAGCATTTTGGTCTCATCCGGCACGCTGCTGGCCGCAATCGGCAGCGGCAATACAACGATGACCGGCGCAGCCCTTTTCTATATGATCAGCTCCACCCTGACGATTGCCGCCTTTTTTCTGCTGATCGAGCTTGTCGAGCGTGGTCAGGACGCCGCTGCAAACGTTCTCGCCGTGACGATGGAAGCCTATGGCGATGACGAGGAAGAAGAAGAGGAAGAGGAAGTGGGGGCTGTTCTGCCCGCAACGCTCGCCATTCTTGGAACCTTCTTTGCCATTTGCGCCATATTGCTGATTGGCCTGCCGCCATTTTCAGGCTTTATTGCCAAATTTCTTCTGCTTGCAGCCGTGTTCAACGGCGAAGGCAGCACGCCGCAACTGGCCATGCCGGTCAGCCCAGCAAGCTGGGTGTTCATTACACTCATTCTTCTGTCCGGCCTCTCGGCGCTGATTGCGATGACGCGTACCGGCATACGCACGTTCTGGGCATCGCTGGAAGGCAATGTGCCACGCGTCCTGGTGCGCGAAGCGGTGCCGATTGCCGGCCTGCTGGCCGTGTGTTTGGCATTGACCATCGCAGCCGGACCGGCCATGCAGTATATGGATGCGACCGCGCGCGCCCTGCATAGTCCGGAGGATTATATTGATAGCGTCCTCAGCGCACCGCGCGCAGGAGGAGAAAGGGTGGAGGCGCAATGAAAAAAATCCTGCCTTACCCGCTGCTGTTTGGTTCGCTGGTTCTGTTCTGGCTCCTGCTCAGCGGCTTTACGCGCGCGCAGTTTCTGCTTGGCGTACTCATCGCATTGCTTGCATGCCATGCCATGACCGCGCTGGAGCCAAAGAAAAACCATATACGCTCCATTCCGGCAATCGTATCACTGTTCGCAGCGGTCAGTCTGGATATTCTGAACTCGAATATCGCTGTAGTGAAGCTGATTCTGTCGCCGCGACGAGAACGTCACCCGGGGTTCGTCATCATTCCGCTTGAGCTGGAAAACAGCGCGGGGCTGGCCGTGCTTGCCTGTATAATCACGGCCACGCCCGGAACGGCCTGGGTGGACTATAATGTGGCACGCCGAACCCTTACGATCCATGTGCTCGATCTGGAGGACGCGAAAGCCTGGCGCGATACGGTCAAGCAGCGTTACGAGCTGCCGCTGATCCGCATATTCGGTGCAAAAGAAGCAATCGAAGATGGACAGCCAGCCAAAGAGGAGAAATCGGCATGAGCGCAGTTATTATCTTCTGGTCTCTGCTTGCCGCCCAGCTCATGCTTGTCGCGGCCATGGGGTGTAGTGTCTATCGGCTGTTGGTCGGCCCGCGCGCGCAGGACCGCATTCTGGCTACCGATGCGCTTTATCTCAATTCGCTGCTGCTGCTGCTCACATTCGGTATCCGCACAGGAAACATCATCTATTTCGAGGCTGCTCTGATCATTGCGCTGCTTAGTTTTGTCGGAACGGTGGCGCTTGCCAAATTTCTGATGCGCGGGGAGGTGATCGAATGATCGGAGCCGCTGACTTGCCCGTCTGGGCTGCTATTCTCGTTTCGCTTTTTCTTGTCGCCGGTGCACTCCTGACCTTAATCGGATGCATCGGACTTGTGCGCTTCACAAGCTTTTATGAGCGCCTGCATGCCCCTACCATCGGTTCTACATTCGGAGCCGGGGGAATATTGATCGCATCGATCATATTTTTCTCCATCTTGCAATCCAAGCCGATTTTGCATGAAGTGCTGATTGCTGTCTTTGTGGTCGTCACAACGCCGGTAACGCTCATGCTGTTAAGCCGCGCCGTGATCCACCGCGATCAGACGCATGACAGCAAGGAGCTTCCTTCATCTTCCGACCTTCAGTGAAGGACGGAAGCTTGGAGCGTCCGCATTTGGAGGGATGCGGGATCTGCGGCTAAGTGTCCATATGCATCTTGCAATCGGACATGCAGGTTGAAGTGGTGGAGAAACTGATTTATCTGAATTTTCAGTAATTTCTGAAAATTCAGAAATTACGGGAGAGAGAGCTTGGAATTATCGCCAATCGTTCAGTCGTTCGTGCTTCATTTCGGGGAGATGGGTAGCCGGTGGGGCATCAATCGCACGGTGGGGCAGATTTATGCACTGCTTTACCTTTCGACCGAACCACTATGTGCTGATGAGATCGTGGACGCACTCCGCGTTTCACGTTCGAATGTCTCTATGGGTATCCGCGAGTTGCAGGGCTGGAACCTTGTCATCCTCAAGCACATACCCGGCGATCGCCGTGATTTTTACACAACGCCCGAGGATGTATGGCAGATTTTACGCACGCTGGCGGAAGAACGCAAGAAGCGCGAGATTGACCCGACCTTGAGCGTGCTGCGAGAAGTACTCATGGAGCAGCCACAAGACGACAAGGACCGCTACGCACAGGACCGCATGAAGGACATGTATGCTCTGATCGAGCGGCTGACCAACTGGTATGATGACGTCAAGAAGCTCGACACGGACAGATTGACCAGCCTTCTGGCACTTGGCGCCAAGGTGACTCGGTTCCTTGAAACCACAGACAAAATCGTGGCGCTGGGACGCGGGAGGACATCGGCCAAAAAGGAGCCTAAACAAGAGTGACATCCGTTGCCCCCCGAACGGAAGAAGCGGCCCGGCAGAAAAGCGGAGCAACAGGCGAAAAGCCTCGCCAACGCCGCCGTCAGGTTCCGTTGCCGCTCAAGAGGGGGGCAAGGCTACAGGCTTTGGCCGCGCTTTTATGGCTGCCGCAGGCCGCACTTCTGGCCTATGGCGTCGGCCAGCTTGCCGATACCGGCTTTGATGCCACCATATATTATCTCGCCAGCGGCTTGTTCTTAATCGGTTGCCTCCGCAGCATGCTGGACGGGCGCGGTGCGATAATGGCTTATGATGCAGCGCGAGTGGAACTGACCCGGTTGCGGGGAAGGGCTATTGCTACCCTCTCGCAGCGCTCACCGCTCGACATATCGCGGCCTGCCTCCGGCGTAGCTGCCAGCGTGCTTGCCGAGCAAGCGGAAATGGTCGTTCCTTATCTGTCGCGTTTCGTGCCGGTACGCATTCGCATCATGCTTGTTCCGCTGGCTATTTTTGCCACTGTCTTGTGGTTCTCATGGGTGGCAGCACTGATTTTGCTCATAGCCGCGCCTTTGATCCCACTTTTCATGGCCTTGATTGGCTGGCGCGCGCAGGCAGCAAGCGAAAAGCAGCTTGTGGCGCTCGGCGATATGAACGGGTTTTTGCTCGACCGCCTGCGTGGGCTTGCGACAATCCGCAGTTTTCATGCGGTTGATATGACGGCTTTGCGCCTGCGCGCCAATGCGGAAACGCTGCGCGCAAAAACAATGATCGTGTTGCGTATTGCCTTTTTGTCATCGGCTGTTCTGGAACTTTTTTCGGCGCTCGGTGTCGCCATGGTCGCGGTCTATATCGGCTTTCATCTTCTAGGCCCCCTGAGTTTCGGCGCGTGGGGGGATAAGCTCAGCTTGGCCGAAGGCCTGTTCATCCTACTGCTTTCGCCTGCATTTTTCGAGCCTCTGCGCGATCTGTCCGCCGTCTGGCACGACCGGGCATCGGGCGAAGCCGCAATCGATGCGCTTGAAGATTTGGCTCGACATGAAATGCCCATCGTCGGCAGCACCAAGATGGAAGTTAAAGCCGATATGGCCTCCTCCATTATGCTGCGTGATATTGGTTTTCGATATGCCGATGGTGCGAAGGTTTTCACCAATTTCAGCTTGGATATAAAGCCGGGCGAGCATGTCGCACTACTCGCGCCAAGCGGTTGCGGGAAATCGACATTGCTGGCGCTGATTGCCGGTCTGGCCGCACCCCAGCGAGGCGAAATCAAAATCGGCAACGTAACCCTACAGGATGAAACCGCCGCAACCTTGCGGGGCCAGATGCAGTGGATCGGCCAGAAGCCGCATATTTTTGCTGGCAGCGCCCGGCACAATATTACGCTTGGCCGCGATGCTGACGTGACGGAAACCGTAGCTATCATTGATCAGATGGCGTTGAGCCATGTTGCAGGTGTGACTGGCAATGGGCTGATCGGCGAAAACGGTGCAGGACTTTCGGGCGGTGAAGCATTGCGGCTCGCGCTAGCACGCATCGCGGTTGATGCGAAATCGAGTATTATTCTCGCGGATGAGCCGACCGCACATCTCGACCATGAAACAGCAAAGCGCGTGGCAGACAGCCTGATAAGTCTTGCCAAGGGCAAAACCCTGATTATCTCAACTCATGATGAAACGCTTGCACGCAGGCTGGATCGTGTTGTTCGGCTCGGTGATATGAGTGGGGATGAGCCACTCTGGCAGAAAAGGGCCGCAGAATGAAAGGACTGCGATCACTTCGTCCTATCCTGCGCATGTTCTTCTGCACCGGAGGGCCCGCTTTGTATGCGGGCATCGCAACTGCAACCGCCACGGTACTTGCAGGTATCGCGCTGCTAGGACTTTCGGGCTGGTTCATCACCGCAACGGCCATTGCGGGCCTGAGCATTGCCACAGCTATCGTCTTCGATGTGTTCGCGCCCGCCGCAGGTATCCGGCTTCTGGCGGTCACGCGCACCGGCGCGCGCTATCTGGAACGGCTAGTGACCCATGATGCGACACTCGCCATTCTTGCGTCTCTACGCGAAAAACTGTTCCGCAGCTGGGCGCGGCCATCAGTTGCCGGTGCGTTACTGAAACGCCCGGCGCGGCTCTTGTTCCGGCTTACTGCCGATATTGACGCGCTCGATTCGCTTTATCTTCGCGTCATCGTGCCCATGGGCGCGGCCTTTGCGACCGCACTCGTTGCAAGCATAGCACTTGGTCTCATGTCACCGATTTTGGGGATTCTCTTTGCTTCGGTTCTTCTGACCGCGGGTATCGGCTTGCCGCTTATCGCCGCTAAACGCTCCGAGAAACCCATGCGCCAGCGCGCAAAGGGAACTGAAGCGCTACGCGCGCGGACCATTGATCTGGTTGCGGGGCAGACGGAACTGCTCATGGCTGACAGGATGGCGGCTCAGCATACAGCTATTGCGCGCGCCGATGCCTATACCGCTTCCGCTGACCATGTTTTGAACCGCATTGAAATTGCAGCTGGAACGGGCTTGGGCATTCTGCATGCAGGCCTTCTAGCTGGCGGACTTGTCGGTGTCGGGCTGCTCATGCAAGCTGGAATCATCGGCGCGCCAGTAGCGGCTTTGGGCATCCTCATCATTCTCGGCGCGATGGAGCCTTTCATGGCGCTGCGGCGTGGTGCTATGGAGCTTGGCCGCACAATTCTTGCTGCACAGCGCGTTGGCCCTCAACTGGATAAAGCCGATACGGCAAAAGCCTTTCCCGTGCCTGCTCGGGGTGTTGCGGTGAGCCTCAACCAAGTTACTGTTCACCATGAAGGTTCGGCGACGGCAGCGCTTGAAGGGATCGATCTTGAAATCGCGCAAGGCGAACGGGTGGCTATCATTGGAGCCAGCGGCGCCGGAAAATCAACGCTTTTCAATGTTCTGGCCGGAGAAGTTACTGCTGGAAGCGGCAGTGTTCAGACATTGCCCGTACGCCTTCTGACGCAGAGGACCGAGCTTTTTCAGGGTAGCCTTCGCAATAATCTGCAACTTGCAAAACCTGGCGCGAGCGACGCGGAACTTCTTTGTGCCTTGCAGGCAGCGGGCCTTGGCGAATTCATGCAGACCCAGTCGGCAGAACTGGACACGGTTCTGGGCGAGGGGGGGCTTGGCCTGTCCGGCGGGCAGGCGAGGCGGCTGGCGCTGGCAAGGCTTTTTCTGACCGATGCACCTTTATGGCTTCTGGATGAACCAACCGAAGGGCTGGATCAGGCCACAGCCGATGATGTACTTTACAGACTCGGCCAGCAAGCCGAAGACCGCACATTGTTAATAGCAACACATATTCAGCGCGAAGCACGACTTTGCGATCATCTTATTGTTTTGGATCAGGGCGTTCTCATTGACTCCGCAGTTAAAAGTGAGTCACGTTTTGGCAACATAGTCGGTGCCCTGAGGTGAATTATGCGCAGAGGGCTGCGTTGAGACGCAGCCCCATAACATCAGGAGGGCCGTATATTACGGCTTAAAAAGATGGAATTCGATATCGTCACCCTCTCGCGATTGCAGTTTGCAATCACGGCACTTTATCACTTCCTCTTCGTACCTCTGACATTGGGGCTGTCCGTGCTGCTGGCCATCATGGAGACTGTATATGTCATGACCGGAAGGCTCATCTGGCGGCAGATGACCAAATTCTGGGGTACGTTGTTCGGCATCAACTTCGTTATGGGTGTCGCGACAGGCATCGTAATGGAATTCCAGTTTGGCATGAACTGGAGCTATTACAGCCAGTACGTGGGTGATATTTTCGGTGCACCGCTGGCAATTGAAGGCTTGATGGCCTTCTTTCTGGAAGCGACCTTTGTTGGGCTGTTCTTCTTCGGCTGGGACCGACTTTCCAAGGTCGGCCATCTGATGGCCACCTATGCGGTCGCAGCCGGATCGAATTTTTCCGCGCTCTGGATTCTGATCGCTAATGGCTGGATGCAGAATCCCGTCGGCTCAGCTTTCAATCCTGAAACCATGCGCATGGAAATTACCGATTTCTTCGCCGTCCTGATGAACCCAGTCGCGCAGGCCAAATTCGTTCATACCGTTTCGGCAGGCTATGCAACCGCTTCGATCTTCGTCCTCGGTATCTCGGCTTGGTATCTGTTGAAGGGACGCTCCGTTGAACTGGCCAAGCGCTCACTGACAGTTGCTGCTTCCTTCGGCCTGGCCGCTTCGCTGTCGGTTGTCGTTCTGGGCGACGAGAGCGGTTATCTCACCAATGAACATCAGAAGATGAAAATTGCGGCTATTGAAGCCATGTGGGAAACCGAACCCGCTCCCGCATCATTCACCGCCTTCGGCTTCCCCGATCAGGAAGCGCGCGAAACCCATTATGCAGTCCATATTCCATGGGTCATGGGTCTGATCGGCACGCGCTCGCTCACCACTCCGATTCAGGGTATCGATGAATTGGTTCAAAGCGCAGAAGGTCATATACGCGCCGGGATCGTCGCCTATGACGCTCTGCAAAAAATTCGGGCCACAGGCGACACGAATGCTGTTCCGCAGGACGTCAAGGACGCCTTTGCCAACAACAGCCAGTGGATGGGTTACGCGCTGCTTCTCAAGCGCTATGTAGACGACCCACGCACGGCGACCGACGAGCAGATCGCCCAGGCTGCGAATGACACGGTTCCCGGTGTGCTGCCATTGTTCTGGGCTTTCCGCATTATGGTCGGCATCGGCTTCTTTCTCATCCTGCTCACCAGCACATTTTTCGTGCTGTCGGCGCGGCGATCGCTAGATCGTTATCCGTTCCTGCTCAAGATTGCGGTGCTCGCCATCCCACTACCATGGATCGCCGCCGAGATGGGCTGGATTGTTGCGGAATTCGGTCGCCAGCCATGGGTTATCGAGGGCATTCTGCCGACGGCCGTCGCGGTTTCTAACCTTGGCGCTTCGACCGTTTTGCTCACTATCGTCGGTTTCGTAGCCATCTATACGGCCCTGTTTATCATCGAAATGGGCCTGATGCTGCGCGCCATCAAAGCCGGGCCTGACCCCGACAGCAACCCCGAAGCCGTGCTCGCTCCCACCAGCATTGCACCAGCGGAGTAAAGATCATGATACTCAGCGAATTGTTGGACTATGAAACCCTGCGCATCATCTGGTGGGTGCTGATCGGCGTCTTGCTGATCGGCTTCGCAGCAATGGATGGCTTCGACCTTGGGATCGGTACGCTTTTGCCGTTTATCGGCAAAACCGACGTCGAACGCCGCGTTATCATCAATACGATCGGCCCGATCTGGGAAGGCAATCAAGTCTGGCTGGTTGTCGCGGGGGCGTCGCTCTTCGCCGCATGGCCGCCGCTCTATGCCGTGTCTTTTTCCGGCTTCTATCTGGCGATGTTCCTCATCATCTTTGCTCTGATTCTGCGTCCGGTCGGTTTCAAGTATCGTTCCAAGCGCGAGAGCCAAAGCTGGCGCTCGGGCTGGGACTGGGCACTGTTCATCGGCGGTTTCGTACCCGCGCTGATTTTCGGTGTTGCGGTCGGCAATGTGCTTCAAGGTGTGCCGTTCCGCTTCAACGATGATTTGCAGATATTCTATGACGGGTCATTCTTCGGTCTGCTCAACCCGTTTGCACTTTTATGCGGCGTTCTTTCGGTCACAATGCTGGCCATGCACGGTGCCGCATGGCTTACCCTGAAAACGACCGGCGAATTACAGACGCGCGCACGCGCCTATGGCAGCACCGCAGCACTTGCCACGCTGATTCTTTATATACTGGCGGGCATCATAAGCTGGCTATGGATATCGGGCTATCGTATCACGAGTGCGATTGTCACCGATGGCCCTTCAAATCCGCTGCGCAAGACCGTGGAACTCGACCCTGGCGCATGGTTCGTCAATTATGCAAGTCACCCGGTTCTGCTGATTGCACCGGCACTTGGCATTCTTGGAGCGCTCGCAGTGCTCATCACGCTGCGCAGTGGACGCGAGGTTGCGCCGCTTTTGTTCGGCAAACTGTCGATCTTCGGGATAATCTCGTCGGTCGGCGTCTCGATGTTCCCGTTCATCCTGCCATCTTCGACTGACCCCAGGTCGAGCCTGACCGTCTGGGACTCGTCATCAAGCCATCTGACCCTGTTTATCATGCTGGTGGTGACGCTGATCTTCCTGCCGCTTATCGTCATCTATACGTCGTGGGTCTACAAGGTTCTGTGGGGCAAAGTCGACAAGGACATGATCGAGGACGAAAGCAATCACGCCTATTGAACAATACCTGATCCGGGAAAGGAGAATAAAATGTGGTATTTTTCCTGGCTGCTCGGCCTGCCGCTGGCTGCCGCTTTCGCCGTTCTCAACGCCATGTGGTATGAGTTGATGGACGACCGGGCGCGCAAACGTCTTTCAGAAGATCCGACAGCCGAGCTGGCGCGTATCAGCAACAACCATCATTGAGCGGTCCGTTCCGTCATAGGATCAAAAACCGTCCCATGTTGGGATTTTGGGCAAGGGCTTGATAGAAAGCGTTTCAGCACCAGTTGCACCGCTCCCGTCAAACCGTCCGCGGCAGGCTCGACCAGCAGTTTCTGCTGATGGTCTGGTAAATATTCTCTATAGAAGCGGGCCATGCCGCCGAGCAGGCTTATGCGCTCTACCCCTTGCAAAATCAGCATATCCAGTGTCTCTCCAACATAGGCGACAGACCGCTTGAGTAGCATAAGTGCGGTCAGGTCGCCCCGTTGCGCATAGTCGAAAATGCGGGGAGCATATCGACCATAGTCGGCAGGAACAGCTTTACGGCCAAACTCCACCAGATTGTCGGGTTTATTGTCGAATTCATTGAGGAGGGCACTGATCAAAGGGCTGCCGGGATGAATGCCGTCATGCACGAGCAGACATTCCTGCAACAGGCTCTGACCGAGGCGGGCACCGCTGCCCAGATCGCTCAAGGGGAAGCCCCAACCGCCGATGAAACGGATTTTCCCCTCATTACGGATAATATAGGCTGTGCCGGTTCCAAGAATGACGACGACGCCGTCCTGATCGCCCAGCGCGCCTTGGAGCGCTATCAAACCGTCTGATTCAACCTCCGTATGCGCAAAAGGCATGGCTTGCGCAATCGCAGTTCCAGCTCCCGCTATATTAGCGCCAGCCAGTCCAAGGAATGCATGGCTCCGGGCGTAATGCACTTGCTCCAGCCCGGCTTGCGCAAAAGCCGCATCGATTGCGGTTCGTATATTGACAAGCGCACCTTCAAGATTGGTGACGATGTTAGCCGGCCCGCCGCATCCTTGACCAAGAAAGACGCCGTTGACGTCTGCGATAGCGGCACGGCAGCCCGTGCCGCCGCCATCAACCCCGATAAAGAATTCCGCCATCAAGTCCTCCGGATTCGATGTTCCTTAATAGCATTAGAGCGCATTCCAAAAAAACCAAAACCGATTTTCGGAATGTGCAAAAACAAATTACCCTTCCGTTCGTAGAGCAGGCGCTAATGACTGAGAAGCATACCTTGATCAATAGCCTCTTTCATGCAGGCATCCGAGGATAGTATCTGCGATGCCAGCAGAAACTACTCATTCCCCAACCCGACAGGCGGACCTCCATTTTTCACGATGGCAATGGCGGTGGCATCCCTCTTCTTTCAGCTTATAGAATATTTCTGTGTGATAGAATACACCTTGACACGGTTCATCTCACACCTGAATTAAAGGCGTTATATATAATATATAAATAATATTTACTACTACAAGAATACATATAACACTTAATAAGAAGCAAATAATATTTAATAATACACATAAATAAAAGTATTAACATGTAAAAACTTCTTGTCATATCTTTTGAGCGTTGTTAATTTGACCGCACTATAAGATTTTTGGGGTTTATCGACTACAGAACTGAGTTGCCTGGCGTCAATGCTTGGGGGATCTCCAGAAACAAAATCTCACACCCATCGAGATGAGGAGCGTTCTTACGCGCCTGATTATGGTGCGGAGGATGCTGGGTAATGGCACGGGACGAGGCAGCCATGACAAATGGGAGAAGCATGCGAAAGCGGATTTCTGCCGCCAGTTCACTGGTACGGGCATCTGTTCTCATGTGCATATATATTGCGATGGGGAGCCCGACCGTACTTGCTGATGATCCGCCTCCGCCGTCGAGCACATCTACGGTCGGTCAGATGGTCACCAACCCCGTAAACAATGAGACGACAACCGTCAGCGCGCTACTTGTCGATCCGGCAGGAACGGCCACTGCTGGAGATACCGCGTTCGTTCAGACTGCGGATGGGTACACTTTCCTGGTCAAGTCCGCGGGAAATCAGTTCTATAACAGCGATACCCCTCCGGTAGCCTTTACCATTACCTCGATCAGTGACAGTCTGGCCGTCGTCACCAGCTCAGAGGCTACCGGCACCGCTGATTTTCCGGTTGGTCAGACTACGTTGGATTTCAATGCCAGCTTCAATAGTTCCGAGTCGCCGGGAATACTCATTCCGCCTGTCGATGTGACTGGCCCCAACGGCGTGAAGCAGGTCATCTATGGTCGAGATGGCAGTAATGGCAGAGACGGGGCGTTATTCGTCCCACCGTCCACGGGAAAGGGCGGCGACACTGGTCCGGCCAATGACAAGACACTCAACGAAAATGTGAACGCGACCTCCAATATCGGCTGGGAAGTCGGCAGCATCGGTGGTGACGGCGGCAAGGGAGGTGATTCCTATGCAAGCTTCTGGAGTGGCAGGGACGGCGGTGACGGGGGCACAGGCGGTCGCGTTATCGCAGCCCAAGACGCATCGAGTACGATCCAGGCCAGTGGCGATGGCAATTATGGCATTTTTGCCTATAGCCGTAGCGGTGAAGCCGGCGATGGCGGCAGCGGCTTTGCTGCACCTGGCGGCGGCACCGGCGGACATTCCTCGGACGGCGGCCACGTCACGATAGAACAGTCAGGGAAGATATTCACCAGTGGAAACAACGCCCATGGCATTTATGCACTCAGTGTCAGCAATAATGGTGGCAATGGCGGCGACCAATGGGGCCTTGTCGGGCAGGCAGGCGATGGCGGCTATGGCGGTGATGGTGGTCAAGTAGACGTTAAGACTTCTGCCGACGCCACGATCCTGACCGCCGGAAATTTTGCGAACGGAATATTAGCGCAGTCGATCGGCGGTTCCGGCGGCTCAGCGGGATCAAGCGGCAATCTGCTGGTTTCGCTGATCGGTAGCGCGGACAATGGCGGCAATGGCAGAGTGGTGACGGTTGCGAACGGCGGCATCATCGAGACGAATGGCACGGCCTCGCGCGGGATTATGGCGCAATCCATCGGTGGTGGTGGTGGCGCGGGCGGCACGGCGGACGGTCTGGTTGCGCTGGCGTTGGGTGGCGTCGGGTCGAATGGCGGCTCTGGTGGAGCTGTGAACGTGACCAATTCCAGAACTGGCTCCATTCTTACGACTGGCGGCCTCGCAGATGGGATCATGGCGCAATCCATCGGCGGTTCCGGTGGCCAGGGTGCGAATACCTACGGACTGGTAAGCATTGGAGGCAATGGTTCGCAAGGCGGTGGGGGTTCAGCTGTAGACGTCAGCAATCACGGTCGCATAGAGACGCGTGGCGACGGTGCTCGCGGGATCATCGCGCAGTCCATTGGCGGCGGTGGTGGTGATGGGGGGTCGAGCGGCGGCATGGTATCCGTGGGCGGCAATGGCTCCGGCGGCGGTGCCGGGTCCACGGTGAGCGTCATGAATGTCGGCGTGATTAAGACCCAGGGCCATGACGCGATGGGCATTATCGCGCAATCGATCGGCGGCGGCGGCGGCAATGGCGGGTCATCTGGATCGGTTGGCGCCTTCATTGGCGTTGGGGTCGGCGGCAAGGGCGGTGCTGGCGGCCAAGGAGGTGAAGCCAATATGACACTCTCCAGTGTAGACGCCAGCCAACCATCGCAGATCATGACATCGGGCAACCGCTCAGCTGGCGTGTTCGTGCAATCTGTCGGCGGCGGTGGCGGCAATGGCGGCGGCGCAGTCAGTGTTGCCGTGGGCGCGTTCGGTGCTGCTACAGTCTCTGTCGGCGGAACCGGTGGAACCGGTGGCAATGGTGGCGCCGCGACCCTGACTGGCAACGGCGCTACTTCGGTTCAGACAGGCGGCGACGATGCGGCCGGCATTCTGCTGCAATCGGTGGGAGGCGGCGGCGGCAATGGCGGCTACGCGATTTCTGCGGCGGCCTCCGCAGGTCCGGTTTCCGGCTCGCTGGCAGTTGGGGTTGGCGGTTCCGGTGGCAGCGGCGGCGCGGGCGGCGAAGTCCGTGTGGGTACAATCGACGGCAGTGGCAATCTGACCGGACCGGGTTTTTCCGGCAACGTAGTGACTAAGGGAGAGCGTTCTGCCGGAATGCTATTCCAGTCGATCGGCGGCGGCGGCGGCAATGGCGGCCTAGCGGTGGCAGCGAGCGGCGGCGGCTCACTGATCTTTTCCGGGAATATTTCCATTGGAGTCGGCGGTGGGGGCGGAGTTGGCGGTACTGGCGGTCGTGTCCGTATCTATACGGATGCCGATATCACGACACTTGGTAATAGTTCGGCTGCCTTGCTCACCCAATCGATCGGCGGCGGCGGCGGCAATGGCGGCGGCAGCATTACGGCTGGTGTGGCTGGCAGCGGCGACAGCGCGGCCAGCATCAATATCGGCGTAGGAGGCAGCAGCGCGGGCGCAGGAGCAGGCGATGCGGTTGATCTCGTCGCCGGTGGAGACCTGATCCGCACGGCTGGCCAGTTCTCTACGGCTGTGGTCGCGCAATCAGTCGGTGGGGGCGGCGGCAATGGCGGCTATACGGTCGCAGCCGGAGCCGCCGGAGCTGGTGCAGGCGCAGGTTCTATCAATGTTGGTGTCGGCGGCTCGGCTGGTGGCGGCGGCAATGGCGGCACGGTGAACGCCCAGGTGGATGCCGTTGTTACCACGCAAGGAGACGACTCCGGTGCAATTCTCATCCAGTCTGTGGGCGGCGGCGGCGGCAATGGTGGTTTCTCTGTTGCAGCGGGTGAGGCCGGAAGTGGCGTGGGTGCAGGTGCGGTTTCAGTAGCGCTTGGCGGCTCGGGCGGTGAAGGAGGTGAAGGCGGCGCAGTGGCAGCGAAGATCAATAGCGACGTCGCAACCCAGGGTGAGCGCGCAGCCGGTGTCGTTGCGCAATCGGTCGGCGGCGGCGGCGGAAATGGCGGCTTCAATATTTCCGGTTCGATTACTGGCGCAGGCACCGGGGCTGGCACGGTCAGCGTAGGTCTAGGCGGCACTGGCGCTGGCGGCGGCGACGGTGGCATGGTCAATGTGACCTCGAACGGAACAATCCTGACGGAAGGGTTTGCTTCAACCGCTTTCGTCGCCCAGTCGATCGGCGGCGGCGGCGGCAATGGCGGCTTCAACGTCAGCCCCGGATTGGCTTTGGCCGGTACTGGTGCTGGGTCAGTCACTGTAGGTCTTGGCGGCAGTAGTGCTGGAGGCGGTGACGGCTCGACAGTCACGGCGCGCACAACAGCGAATATCGAAACACGAGGCGGGGCCTCAACAGGCATTCTGGCGCAATCCATCGGCGGCGGGGGCGGCAATGGCAGCTTCAACATCACCCCCATCGTGTCGGGTGCGGACACGGGATCGGGTTCAATCTCCGTCAGCCTTGGCGGCAACGGCGGCAGCGGCGGAAATGGCGGCACGGTCGGCCTGACAGTTGAAAATGATGTGCTGACCCATGGCGCACAATCCTCAGCAGTCGTGGCTCAGTCGATTGGCGGCGGCGGCGGAAATGGCGGCTTCAACGTTACGGTTGCAGGCACCGGTGCCGGGACGGGCTCTGGCACTATCGGGTTCGGTCTTGGTGGGCGTGGAGGAACCGGCGGAACCGGCGGTGCCGTCGATAGTACTGTCGCGGGGAATCTAACCACACTGGGGGATAATTCGACCGGCATGTTGGTCCAGTCGGTTGGCGGCGGCGGTGGCAATGGCGGAATCAATGTCAGCGGTACAGTCAGCATCGCTGGCATCGGCTCCGGAACTACAGCTATCGGCATCGGCGGTTTCGGTGGTAATGGCGGTAGTGCTGGTGATGTGACCAGTAGCTACAGCGGCACAGTACTCACTTTCAGCGAGCGCTCTGCTGGCGTCGTTACCCAAAGTCTCGGCGGCGGCGGCGGTAACGGCGGCATTAATGTTTCCGGCACAGTAAATCTCACCCAGCAAAATGGGGGCGCGGCATCGCTCGGCGTGGGCGGCTTCGGCAGTGGTGGCGGTAATGGCGGTAACGTAACGAGTAAGGTCCGCGTAACAGACGCCCGCGATAATATCACCACAATCGGCAACGAAAGCATCGCGGTCATGGCGCAATCGGTCGGCGGCAGCGGCGGTACAGGCGGCTTGAATGTCGGCGGTTCGGTGAGTCTCACTGGTCAGTCCGGAGCCGCCGTGTCGCTTGGCGTAGGTGGTTTCGGCGGTGCTGGCGGTGATGCGGGATCGGTGGATCTCGATGTCATTGGCACCGTCAATACGTTTGGTGATCGTTCCACTGGCTTAATGGCACAAAGTCTCGGCGGCGGGGGCGGAGTTGGCGGCATCGATATTTCTGGCACGCTGGCATTGACGAAGCCCTCGGACACAAACACCGTATTCTCGATCGCGGCCGGAGTTGGCGGCTTTGGCGGCGGCGGCGGCGATGCTGGTGCGGTCAGCCTTTCTTACAGCGGTACGTTAAGCGCATTGCCCCGAACCATACATGGCGATGGCAGCGTCACCGTCAACGAAACGCAGGGAGCGGATGGCCTTGTCGCACAGTCAATCGGTGGCGGTGGCGGCGATGGCGGCATCAATGTCAGCGGCGGCGTCACGATCAGCAGCAGGCCGGGGGCTGGCCAGCCCGATAGCAGCAAATCCTATGGTGCCTTGATCGGTGTTGGCGGTTTCGGCGGCACCGGCGGCGATGCTGGAACAGTTGACGTGAACGTCGCGGATGGGAGCACCATCCGTGCACACGGCACAGGGCGGTCGGGCATTCTCGCTCAATCGGTCGGTGGTGGCGGCGGCAATGGCGGGATGAATGTTAGCGGCCAGTTGAACTGGGGCAGCTCCGACAGTTCCGGTGGTGCTACCGATCTTGGTATCGTTGCAGGCCTTGGCGGTCATGGCGGGGTGGGGGCTGATGCCGGCGATGTCGACGTAACCTCAATCGGCGATATTACCACAAACGGCTACTCTGCCCGTGGCATACTGGCTCAGTCGATCGGCGGCGGCGGCGGCACCGGCGGTATCAATGTCACTGCGGTTGCTACCAAGGACAGCACGCCCGTCGGGATCGGCATTGGCGGCTCTAGTACCAGCGGTGGCAATGCTGGCAATGTCAGCATCACGCGCGGAACCGCGACTCTTCTAGCCGGGCTGATCAAGACTGATGGCGTCGGCGCACATGGTATTGAGGCCAGCAGTATTGGCGGCGGTGGCGGCGATGCCGGGATCAATGCCGTCCTTGGCGTAAGCAAGACCACGGGTTCTGGCAGCAATAGCGGCTCTGCCGGGAATCGTAAGGAAACGGTGAATGACGGCGTTGATCCATCTGTCGTCACTGACATCACCAATACGATTGACAAGGCGGATGCTGCCACTGGAAAGGGCGGTAGCGGCAGCAACAAGACAGTTAATTCTGCAATTATTGCCGTAGGCGGCTCGGCTGGCAATGCCGGTAACGGCGGCCAAGTGGATGTCACTCATTTTGGTGACATTGTTACTCTCCAGAACGGGAGCTACGGTGTCTTTGCCCAATCGCTCGGCGGCGGCGGCGGCAATGCCGCTTTCAACGCGGGGCTGGTCTTTGAACCGGGAGATGTTTCGCAGAACCGTGGCTTCGGCATGGCGATCGGCGGCGGCACAGGTGCGGGTGGTACTGGTGGTAATGTCACGATTGACAGTATGGGCAATATCGACACGCAAGGCGACGACGCACATGGCATCTTCGCGCAAACGGTCGGTGGTGGCGGCGGCAATGCTGGCTTCAACCAACTGACAGTGGGCGGCGAAGATGGCAATATCGGTATCTCCATCGGTCGCACGGGCGGCATAGGCGGTACGGCAGGCGACGTTTTTGTGAAAAGCGATAGTCAGGTTCGCACTCAAGGCGCCCGCTCGCACGGACTGTTCGCACAGTCAATCGGCAATGGCGGGGGCAATTCAACCGCCACATCAATAGTACTCTCCACACCCAAGGGCGAAGACAAAACCGGCAATAGCGTTGCGATCAAAGTAGGCCTGGAAGGCGGGAAAGGCGGCGCGGCAGGCCGCGTGACGATCAAATCAAAGGGCCTGTTATATATGCTTGGTGAGGATTCACATGGCATCTTCGCCCAGTCGGTCGGCGGCGGCGGCGGTAATGGTGGCGGTGTCATGGGCTCGGCGGGCAAGGCAACGTCCTATTCGCTGAATATCGGCGGAACCGGCGGCACTGGTGGGATATCAGGCGCTGTCGATGTCACGAGCGCGGCCCGCATTGCAACCGAAGGCGCACGTTCCATCGGCATTCTGGCGCAGTCTGTGGGTGGTGCGGGTGGCACTGGTGGATATGCGAATGCCGGAACCTCATCTCTTATTACCCTGATAAACTTTGTCAAAGGCACCGAAATCGGGACAACGACGTCGGTAAATATTGGCGGCACAGGTGGCGACGGCATGTCTTCCGGCGACGTGACAGTGGCGAATAGCGGTGTTGTTACAACAATTGGGGACAGTGCGCATGGCATCATGGCGCAGTCAGTCGGTGGAGGCGGCGGTAAGGGTGGTTTAATAGAGAACAGGATTGTCAACCTTCATTCAACGATCGCCAGCACATCGACCCTGTCAATCGGGGGAACCGGAGGCACGGGTGCGATATCAGGCAATGTCAGCGTTACCAATACCAGCGACATCGGCACTGAAGGAAGACAAGCGGCAGGCATCTTCGCTCAGGCCGTCGGCGGCGGTGGCGGCGACGCGCAACATGTCCGCAATATCATCGCAGGTATCAATGCCGACAACAGCACGCGCAACGCGCTGCTCATCGGTGGTTCAGGCGGCACCGGCGGCGGTGGCGGCGCTGTCGACGCAGTCAATGCGACCGGTGCCAGAATCATCACCAACGGCGCCGAAAGCCATGGTATTTTCGCGCAGTCTATCGGCGGTGGGGGCGGCAATGGCAGCGAGGTTCTCTCGGTCTTTGTCACCAAACCAGACAGCACGGCCAAGACCGAGCAGGGTCTCCAACTAGTCATCGGCGGCAATGGCGGTGCAGGCGGCACCAGCGGTCCAGTCAATGTCGTCAATGACGGACTCATCGTCACGCGGGGCGACAAGGCGCATGGCATCCTTGCCCAGTCAATTGGCGGTGGGGGCGGCAACGGCGGTTATTCCATGAACGGAAGTCTGGCATTGCAGAAAGGGACTGAGGCTATCCCGACAATGGCACTGAGTATCGGTGGCTCGGGCGGCAGTGGTAATGCAGCCGGTGATGTCACCATCGCCAATACTGGCGAAATCGATGTGTCGGGAGCACAATCCTATGGTGTGCTCGCCCAGTCGGTCGGCGGTGGCGGCGGCAATGGCGGGTTGACCGTGGCGCTGTCACCCAACGATCAGGCCAGAGGCCAATCCTATTCCAAAATCGATGTTGGAGGGGTTGGCGGCGACGGGGCCGATGGCGGTGATGTGACGGCCAATCACAGTGGCGCCATACGCCTCAGCGGTGAGAACAGCTATGGCATTTTTGCGCAATCGGTCGGCGGCGGCGGCGGCAATGCAACATTGGGGCTCTCGACTCCGGCGGCCATGGCCACAGACCATATCATCTCGACCACGCTTGGCGCTCGCCTTGGGTCCAAGGGTACGGCAGGCGCGGTTTCCGTAAACAGCACCGGCGACATCATTGTCACCGGCGCTGGCAGCCAGGCCATTTTCAGCCAGTCCGTCAATGGCGGCGGCGGCAGCGTCGATACTTACCTCGATTTTGCCAAAGCAGCATCTTCGACTGATCCGCTCATCTCATTGACCAGTACGATAGCACTCGGCGGCAACGATGTTGACGGAAGTGCAGGAGCTACAGTCAGCCAGGTCCACCGGGGCGATATCGTCACCACATCCTACCGCTCGGCTGGCATGCTTTTACAAAGCATCGGCGGCGGCGGCGGCATCTCTACGACTACGATAGATTCGGGAGCCAGCGGCGATGCCACCCTGAGCGCGATGCTCGGCGCGATAGACACGGACGACGCGTCTGGCGGCAACGTGGTGGCGAGCCGTGGTGGGAATGTGACAACAATGGGCGATTTGTCCAGTGGGGGATTGGCCCAGTCGATAGGCGGTGGCGGCGGCCGGGTGGTCATCACTGGCAACAACGGAGCTGGCGGCTCCGGCCGGCGCAACGCAGTCGTTACGCTGGGTGCCGATCCGTCGTTCCGCAACAATGGCGGCGACATCATGCTGACCCTGAATGGCACGGTAAGCACCGAGGGTAACAATGCCAGTGGGCAAATTGTCCAGTCGATAGGCGGCGGCGGCGGCGAAACCTATCTGACAGGTATTGATCACGCTACGATCACGCTTGGCGCCAGCGACGGGTCGACTGGGGACGGCGGGGCCATTATGCTGGATAACATTGGCGATATGAGCACTGCAGGGGCCAGATCGCATGGTTTGGTGTTGCAGAGTATCGGCGGCGGCGGCGGGTTTATCGGTACAGATTTGGCGGCTTCAAGGGTCGATCTCTTGCTATCGAACAGCAATGGCGGTGAGGGCGGTAATATCAATTTCACCAATAATGGTAATGTGCTCCTAACGGGTAAGGATTCTATTGGCGTATTGGCACAAAGTCTGGGCGGCGGCGGCGGCACTGTGGATGGACTGTTCCATGGCAGCGCTGGCGGCAGAGGGAGCGGTGGCCGCATCGCACTCGACCTGACCGGCAATGTCCTCTCGCTTGGCGAACGCGGCATCGCAATCATGGCTCAATCCGAAGGCAGAGACGGTGCGGACAATATAGATGTCGCGCTAAACGGGGTGATCGTTGGCGGTAGAAACGGACAGATTGACGCAAGCCTCACGTCTAACGCAGCTGCTATCGTTATTGACGGCGGGGCAACCAATACGCTGTCGTTTTCGACTGACAGTTTCCTGATGGCGCTCAACAACCGCATCGTCAGCGGCAGCAGCGGATCCGAACGGGTGATACTAAATGGACGCGCAGTGGGCGATATCGATCTGGGAGGCGGCATCAATAGGATGACAGTCTCACAGGGCGCTTCCTTCTATGCCCAGAATCAGGTCGATCTGGGTTCCGCTGGAGAATTGCATATTGATGGCAACCTTTATCTGGGCGGCGTGGCTTACTTGCCGAGCACAACACTGAACGCACGTATTGCGGCTTCGGATTTCCAGGTGACGGAGAACGTCAGCCAGACAACCGCGTTGAATGGCTCTCTCAGCTTCAGCAAGACTGCTACCTACACGGCAGATGTCTACTTCCGTCAGGATCTAGCCGCCGACGGCTATACCGATCTTATCAATGTCAGCGGCGACGCTACAATCGCCGGTACGGTATATCCAGTGCTGCATCAACTGGACCGCTTGCAGCCTCTGGTGCTGATCAATGCCGATGGCGTTACTGCAAACAACGGCACGACAGTAGTTGGCACGCCCGTGATGAGCTATGAAATCGGGCTGAACGGCCCCACTGGCGATGGCAGCACGATCGACCTTATCCCGCATGCGGATTTCCGAATGCCCGGCATGAACCGTAACCAGACACGGACTGCGGAATTTATTGCTCACATGCTTTCGGGGCAGGGGTCGGTCGACATGGGACCTATGTTCGCGTTGATTGCCAATATGCAAACGAACGCAGAGATTATCGATGCAATCGATAATCTCGGTTCGGAAGACTATGCAGCGACGCAGGTCGATGCGTTATATTCCGGCTATCATTTTGCACGATCAATGGCCGATTGCGGTTATGATAACTTTGCCGCCCGAATGGGCGATAGCCGCAGCTGCTATTGGCTGACCGGCAGCGCCAGCACGCTGAAGCGCGACCCTTCCTTGCAATATCGTAGCTTCGAAACACAAACCTCTGGGTTGTTTACCGGTATCCGCATGCCGCTGACAGAGGACATCTATCTGGGCGTCGGCACTGGTCTGGAGAATTTCAGTCTGGCCAGCGGTGATCGCTTTGCTGCTGATGGTCGCCGGGCCATGCTGGGCGTATCGTTGTCGAAATACAAAGGGCCATGGGAAATCTATGGAATTTTGAATGGTAGTACGGCTCAATATGACAGCATGCGCCAGATTGACATCTATGGGCTGCTCGCCAATGGCTTTCCTGTCACAGGTGGTACGGCTACCGTCAAACAGCGCATCAGCCAGGCTAATTTCCGGCTGGGTTCCGCTTATCGCTTCAAGCCGGATGGCAGCGCTCTCTATTTGCGACCAGCGCTGGATTTCGACGCTAGTTACCTGCATTCGGGTGGCGCTTCTGAAAGTAACACCGC
Source organism: Falsochrobactrum tianjinense (assembly GCF_019100495.1). Classification (GTDB taxonomy): domain Bacteria; phylum Pseudomonadota; class Alphaproteobacteria; order Rhizobiales; family Rhizobiaceae; genus Brucella; species Brucella tianjinense. The sequence continues at coordinate 325,041 of NZ_JAHRVA010000002.1, forward strand.
CTACGGTTTGAATCTGGATAGCACGGGCCAATGGGTTTTGGCCGCCACGCCGTCGTTCGAACTGGGCGTAGATACGCAAGTTACCAGCACGTTTTGGATGCAGGCCTATCTGCGCGGCGAACTCAGTTTCTCCAACAAGGATGACGTCTTCATCGACGCGACTTTAGCTGGTGCCAGTGGCTCGGACGGCGTCTTCCACAACTATAGCCAGATCGGCGAACTCACCGGACGACTGGATACCGGACTAACATTCTATGATAACGACACCACCACGAGTTTGACCTTCGGCTATCAGGCTCAATGGAGCGGGGATATGGTTGGCCATACTGCCACTGTAAACTTTGGCTTACGCTTTTAACGTGTCAATGAGAGAAGAGGCAACATGGTCCGACAGGTCGCGATGACGCTTGTTTTGACTGTAATGATAACCGGCGACTCGCCCACACTGGCACAGAATCAGGGGCACAGAATCAGGCCGATGCCACAAATGACGCTCAGAAGACCGGGCAAAGTGCCGCCCCGGCAGCGCCACTTTGGCTAATCTCCTGTTCGAATCAGCTACCGCCCGAAGAGCTTTTGTGCGAAATTTCGCAGAGTATCGTACTAAGTCAGGGCAATCAGAGCCAGCGCGTGGCGACCGATCATATCTGGTTGCAATACGTTGCCGGTTTTTGAGTTTTGTTTTGACCCCGAAAAGCAAAAATCCCGGACAAAGCCGGGATTTTGTTGCCTATCTGATCGTAAAACTGGAGCGGGCGAAGGGATTCGAACCCTCGACCCCAACCTTGGCAAGGTTGTGCTCTACCCCTGAGCTACACCCGCTCGCGCCAGTCATTAACGTCAGGCAGGCGCTATATGAACCAATGATTTTAGGAATGCAACAGAGAATTTAAAGTTTTAGTCAAGATATTTACAGGGNATTAACGTCAGGCAGGCGCTATATGAACCAATGATTTTAGGAATGCAACAGAGAATTTAAAGTTTTAGTCAAGATATTTACAGGGTCTTATAAGCTACATTCATCGCTCTTTATCGGCTGCGGCGGGTAATGCTGATGATTGATGCTGCTCCAGCAAAACCGGCAGCGATGAGCAATATATTGGGGATGTTGCCGACGCCTGAACTCGCTAGCAGGAAAGCGACAAAAGCAGCACCAAGGGATTGTCCCAGCAGCCTTGCCGTTCCGAGCATGCCGCTGGCTGCACCGCTTCGCGAACGCGGTGCAGACGTTATGATCAGGCGGTTATTTGGCGCCTGAAAAAGACCAAAACCAATGCCGCAAACAGCCATCCGCCAGCAAATATCCTCAACAGCGGGCTGGGCGGGTAGCAAGCCGACCAGAGCCAGACCAATACCGAAAATGATAAGGCCGAGGAGGCCGAGACTCGCAGGTGAATATCTGTCCGAAAGCTTGCCCGATAAAGGCGCGACAATCGCAAGCGCTATCGGCCACGGCATCATCAACAAACCAACTGCAATCGGTTGAAAGCCATATACAGTCTGAAACAGGAACGGCAGCGAAATAAACGCCATCATTTGCGCCAAAAACGATATGATCGATGTGCAAAGGGACAAGCTAAAAACGGGGATTCGCAATAAGTCGAGCGGCAAGAGCGGATTGATCGTGCGCAATGAGCGGCGAATAAGAAAAAATGCCGCCAGAACGCAGCCACCCGCCTGTAGAGCCAAAAATCCGGGAGCAAGCCCATGGCCTGCTCCGTCTATTGCAGTGATCAGGAACCCGATAGTCAATGCACTTAGAATTGCGCTTATGGAGTCAAACCGCCGTGAGGCGCGTTCATTGTCCGGCAGGCTTCTGAGGCCCATTGCGACAGCCAGCACACCGAGCGGAATATTAATGACGAAAAGCCAGGGCCAGCTTGCGATATGGAGAATGAATCCGGCAAGAGTCGGGCCGATAGTGGCGGAAACGGCGACAAAAAGAGTGTTAAGACCTATTGCAGTTCCCAGTCTGGCTTGCGGTACGATATAGCGCAGAAGCGCGGTATTGACGCTCATCAGACCGGCCGCGCCAAAACCCTGCACGATGCGAGCAGCCGTCAGCATTTCTAACGAATAAGAAAAGGCACAAGCCACTGATGCTAGCGTAAACAGCGATACGCCCAGCAGATAAACGCGCCTGTAGCTATAGATTTCACCCAGTGCTGCGAAGGGAAGCAGAGTAATGACAATTGCAAGCTGGTAGCCATTGACGATCCAGACCGACGCTGCGGGTCCAGCAGAAAAATCGGCTGCGATAGTGGGCAGAGCGACATTGGCAATGGTGCCATCGATCACCGCAAGCGTTAGCCCGACCATAAGGGTCGCCCATGCCCAGTAGACACGAGGTCTAGGCAATCCATCCGGCGCTACATATACCGAAGTCTTGATAGCTGTTTCATGCGTCATAATTAAAGGCCGACAACCGGGAGAGAGCTAACGACGAGCGTAAGCGAATAAACAATCTATATCTATTGGTTAGTCAATGTGGTCAGCAAATGCCAACAAATGATTGAAGAATTCTCCCTTACTGTGGCAGAATCGAAATTCGTATCGCTTCTGTGGCGGTAAAGCTTCGGCTTTCCATTGCTCACCCGCTGCCTCTATGATTACAGGAACTGCGCTCGACATGAATCGCGGGCGCTCGATTGAATGATAAGAAATCAAGGGAACCATGGGCAAATTACTTAACGCCGCTCTGGTGACAACCGTCATGCTGGTATCGATCAACGGCGTTTTCGCCAAGGATACGCTGGTCGTGGGTGAGGTGCTGGAACCGCCAGGGCTGGACCCGACGGCGAACGCCGCCGCGGGCATCCGGCAAGTTACCTATGCAAATCTCTATGAAGGACTGGTGCGCATTACCGAAGACGGAACAGTGAAGCCGCTTCTAGCGGAAAGCTGGACGATTTCCGACGACAAGCTCACCTACAGTTTCAAGCTGCATGAGGGCGTAAAGTTCCATAATGGAACGCCCTTCGATTGCTCGGTGGTGAAATTCTCTTACGAGCGCGCGGTTGCTTCCGATTCCACCAACGCGCAGAAAGGTTTGTTCGAACCTATCGCCAAAACCGAATGTCCCGATCCGCTGACAGCGGTGGTGACATTGAAGCGCCCGGCATCGAATTTCCTTTTTAACATGGGGTGGGGCGATGCAGTCATGATCGCACCGGATTCGGCAGCTGAAAACCGCACGAAGCCTGTTGGTACAGGCCCTTTCAAATTCAAGCGCTGGGTGCAAGGCGACCGTGTCGAACTGGAGCGCAATCCTGATTACTGGGGTGAACCTGCAAAGCTTTCCGCCATCACCTTCCGTTTCGTAAGTGACCCCTCGGCTGCGGCAGCAGCAATCCTTGCCGGTGATATTGACGTATTTCCAATGTTTCAGGCCCCCGAGCTCATTAATCGCTTTAAGAGCGACGACAAGCTTCAGGTCGAAGTGGGCAATACGGCAGGTAAGGTTCTGTTGGCCCTCAATAATGCCAGAAAGCCATTTGACAATATGAAAGTGCGCCGGGCATTGGCTCATGCCATCGACCGAAAGGCACTGATTGAAGGCGTTTATTCGGGCTATGGCGTGCCGATTGGCTCGCACTATGCTCCGGTCGATCCGGGCTATGTTGAACTGTCTGAAACCTATCCCTATGATCCTACCAAAGCAAAGCAGCTTCTCGAAGAAGCCGGTGTTGCGGCTGGTACGCAGATCACCATCATCCTGCCGCCACCGGCATATGCGCGGCGCGGGGGCGAGATCATTGCAGCCATGCTGGCAGAAGTTGGAATTCAGGCCAAACTGGAGCCAATTGAGTTCGCGCAATGGCTCGATCAGGTATTCAAGCGTTCGGATTTTGATGCAACGATAATCGCGCATACGGAAGCGCGCGATCTCGATATCTATGCACGGGATAAATACTACTTCAACTATGATAGCCCCGAATATAAGGCGCTTTTCAAGGCCTATGCCGAAGCGGGTAGCGATGATGAACAGTTGGAGCTTGTCGTGAAGCTGCAACAAAAACTCGCGGAAGACGAACCCAATGTTTTTCTCTATGCACTGCCGAAAATCGGCGTTTGGAATAAGGGTGTCAAAGGTTTGTGGAAGAATATGCCGATTCCGGCGGACGACCTCACGCAGGTCTATTGGGAGCACTGATTGATCCCATTCATTCAAGGAAGTCGCTGTGCTGGCTTATATATTCGGCCGACTGGGGTCGCTCCTGCTGACGACGCTCGCGGCCTCCATCATCGTCTTTCTGCTGATGCAGATATTGCCGGGCGATCCGGCAGCGGTCATTCTCGGTATCAATGCGCAGCCTGAAACGCTGGCCGCATTGCACAAGCAGCTCGGCCTCGATCAGCCGCTCTGGTGGCGTTATCTCGAATGGATCGGCGGCTTTTTTGTCGGCGATTTCGGTACCAGCTACACCTATTCCGTGCCGATCAGCGAGTTGCTGGGTCCACGCATCATGATCACGTTGCCGCTTGCGCTACTGTCCATGCTGCTGTCTGTTGCTGTTGCCATTCCGGTCGGGGTCTATGCGGCAGCCAGACGCGGCAGTACTGGCGAGGTGCTTTCCATGGGCGTGGCGCAGATCGGTGTCGCAATTCCGAATTTCTGGCTGGCTCTTTTGCTGATCCTGCTTTTCGCACTGCATCTTGGCTGGTTTCCAGTATCCAGTTTTGCGGGATGGGAGGGTGGATTCTGGAATGGTATTCGTTCGTTGTTCTTACCCGCACTCGCGCTGGCGTTGCCTCTGGCTGCAATTCTCGCCCGCGTCACCCGTTCGGCAGTGATCGAAACTTTGGGCGAGGATTTCGTGCGTACCGCACGGGCAAAAGGACTCACACGCAAAGCTGCACTGTGGCGTCATGCAGTACCAAACGCGCTGATCCCGGTGGTTACGATCATTGGCCTGCAATTTTCTTTTCTGCTTGCCGGAACCATCATCATCGAGAACGTCTTCAATCTTCCCGGTCTAGGGCGACTGGTCTTTCAGGCCATTGCGCAGCGTGATCTTGTTACTGTGCAATCTTTGGTGACATTGCTTGCCGCATCCGTGATCGCGGTTAATTTCATTGTCGATCTCGTCTATGGCTTCATCGATCCGCGTCTTTCGACTGGGGCCAGTCGATGAGCGAGGCACAAACCCTGCCGAAGCCCGGTATTTTCCGGACGCTTTCCATGAGCCGCAGCCTGTTTCTGGGCCTGCTGATTACCTTAATCCTTATGGCCATGGCGCTTGGCTCTTTCGTCTGGACGCCATTCTCTCCGACCACGATGAATTTCCATGATAAGTTGGAAGGACCCGGTTTCACTCATTTTTTCGGCACCGATAATTTCGGGCGCGATGTCTTTTCCATGATCATGGTCGGTGCGCGCAATTCCATCGCCGTGTCAATCATTGCCGTGCTGGTTGGAGCGGGGATCGGCATTCCGCTTGGGGCTTTCGCAGCGGCGCGGGGAGGGGTGATCGACGGGGCTGTCATGCGCATGACAGATATGACCTTCGCTTTCCCTGCGCTTCTGACCGCCGTTATCATCACCGCCATTTTTGGCCCCGGCGCGATCAACGCAATGATCGCCATCGGAATTTTCAATATTCCGGTCTTTACGCGTATTACACGCGGAGCGTCGCTTGGGCTGTGGAAACGCGAATATGTATTGGCGGCGCGCTGCGCCGGGCGAGGGGACATTTCGATCACGTTGTTGCATGTGCTCCCCAATATCAATCACATATTAATCGTTCAGGCGACGATCCAGTTCGCGCTCGCCATCGTCGCGGAGGCCGGGCTTTCCTATGTCGGACTCGGCACGCAGCCACCAATGCCAAGCTGGGGCAAGATGCTCAACGATGCTCAGACCTTCATTTACGATGCACCATGGCTTGCCATATTCCCCGGCCTTGCTATCACGCTGGCCGTTCTGGGCCTCAATATGCTTGGTGACGGCCTGCGCGATGTGCTCGACCCGCGCGTGAGGAGAGAGCGATGATGGTGCCCCTGCTTGAAATGGCAGATATGTCCATCCAATCCTCAACTGGATTCCAGATTGCCGACATTGTCTCCGGTATCACGTTGACACTTGGTCGCGGCGAGCGCCTCGGCATTGTGGGAGAATCCGGCAGCGGCAAGTCCATCACAGCACTTGCCGCCATGGGGCTGCTGCCGGATCGTATGCGGGTGCGCGGCACATTGCGCTTCGATGGGGAAAATCTTATGTCCATGCCGGAAGCGCAGCTCTGCAAAATGCGCGGGCGGCGCATGGCTATGATCTTCCAAGAGCCTATGACGGCGCTCAACCCGATCAAATCCATCGGTACGCAGATCGCTGAAGGCCGCCGATTGCATCTGGGAGAAAGTCGGGCGGATTCCGAACGAAAAGCCCGTTCATTACTCGATCGCGTGGGCTTGCCCGCGCCGCGTTTCAATCTCGGGCTTTATCCGCACCAGCTTTCGGGCGGGCAGCGCCAGCGCGTTATGATCGCGATTGCCATTGCCTGCGAGCCGGACCTTCTGATCGCCGACGAGCCGACGACGGCGCTCGATGTCACTGTGCAAGCGCAGATTCTCGACCTCATGGATGAGCTGGTTGATGAAACGGGAACTGCGCTCATGCTGATCACCCACGATCTTGGTGTAGTATCGGAAATGACCGACCGGATCGCCGTCATGTATGCAGGCCGGATTGTCGAAACAGGCCCTACAGAAGCCGTCTTCCGCCGCATGGCGCATCCTTATACACGCGGACTATTTACTGCATCCCCTCTTATTACGGCGCAGTCTCACAATCATTCAGACAGGCGCCAGCGTCTGGCGGCCATTCCGGGCGTGGTGCCTGATCCGCTGGCACGACCGCCTTATTGCAGTTTTGCCGGCCGCTGCGCCTTTGTGCAAAACGACTGCCGTCAGGCCATTCCGCCGCTCGATATGCTTGATAAAAACAACGGAGTTGTGCATCGGGCAGCGTGCTTTCATCCGCGCAGTGGCGAGATGGCTCTATGAGCAAAGCCATCCTGCAAATCCGCGATGTGGTGCGCGAGTATAATCTTCCACGCGTCTCATTTTTCTCAAAGCCGGGTAGGCTGCGTATCCTGCACGGCGTCAGCGCCGAAATCCAAGCAGGGCAAAGCCTTGGCATCGTCGGCGAAAGTGGCTCCGGAAAATCCACGCTTGCGCACACCGTAATGGGGCTTGAAAAGCCGCAATCAGGGCAGGTGCTCATTAACGGGCAGGATATTTACACACTCAATCGCACCGCTCTGCGCGAGGCGCGCAAGAGTTTTCAGGCCGTCTTTCAGGACCCTTACGGTTCACTTGACCCGCGCCATACGGTCAAACGCATCATATCCGAGCCGATTATTTCGCTGGAACGCGGCACGAGCGTCAAAGAGCGCGAGGAACGTGTTATAGAAGTGCTGGAAGCGGTCGGTCTGCCGAAGGCATCGGCAGAGAAGTATCCGCACGAGTTTTCCGGCGGGCAGCGCCAGCGCATTGCTATCGCCCGCGCAGTGATTACAAGGCCGGCGCTGATCGTAGCCGATGAGCCGGTCTCGGCACTCGATGTTTCCATTCAGGCGCAGGTTTTAAACCTGATGATGGATTTGCAGGAGAAATTCGGCCTGTCCTATCTCTTCATCAGTCACGATCTTGGCGTGGTGCGCGCCATCACCGATCGCGTGGCAGTTATTTATCAAGGCCGTTTTGTCGAAGAAGGGCCGACCGGCGAAGTTTTCGACAATCCGCAGCACCCCTATACCAAAGCGCTGATCGACGCCATACCCAGGCCGCTTTCAGGCCGTCGCAAGCGGGCGCGCATCAGCTGAAGCCCACTATTTCAGCGCGGCTGCGGACCTTGTTGGCCCGCGCTCCTTATAGCGATCCAGTGCAGTGAGCTTCTGGATCAGCGGGTCGGCATCGCGCCAACCGTAAATCTCGGTGCGCAGATACTCCAGCTCCGCTTCAAGCTCCTCTTCACCAACTTCCGTCCACCATGATTTTGGCCGGCCTCCGTTGCCGTCCGACCAACGATAGCCGCGCGCTTTGAGTTGGTCTTTCATCTCGAAAGGACTGTTTTCAGCATAGATGCGCAAGCGCGCGCGTTGGCTGGCTTCCAGCAACTCCGCAAAAGGCGTCCCCATGCGGGAGGTGTTATTGAGCACAGCAAGCAAAGCCTGACAATCGTCCTCCGCACGGTGGCCATTGTGGAAATAGCCGCTTTGGCCAACAAGGTAGCCCAGTTTGGCGCCTTCAAAACCGCGTGCTGTCCAGTCGATTTCTTTCACCGAGCAAGCCCAGGGCTTCGTCGCAAAAACCGGAGAGAAGCGTTCCAGGAATGGGCGATCAAAGCCAGCATTATGCGCGATGACAAGATCGGCCTCTCCAATCAGAGCTTCCAACTCTTCGCGCGGAATTGTCTGGCCCTTCACCATCTCGTCGGAAATACCGGTAATACGCGTGATTGCAGCGGGTATCGGCTTCGTCGGCTCCTGCAATGCGCCGAAGGTTGCGCAAACGTCACCGATCGAACCGTCATCTGCATAGCGAAAAGCAACCGCACCGATTTCGATGATTTCATCCTGCATGGCACTGAGACCGGTGGTTTCAGTGTCGACGACAACGCCAAGCCGCGGAAAAGCAAAGCTGTCCGCATCGGGAACAACCGGCGGCGCATCGAGCCTCCGCAAGATGCGATAACGCCCGCTATTCTTGAGATGTCGGACCATCTCAGCCTCGTCCATTGCGTCCAATTTGCGGGCCTTGCTGCGGACAGGGCGCTGTTCTATCCGTTTCTTCCCATCCTCGACGGGAGGGGTAAAAAGATCGAACTGATAACGCATGCATATTCTCCGCGGCTGGGGGACCGGATTTCGCCATATGATGACATTTCAGGCATTGGGGACCAAGCCTTCACTGGGGTTAGTAACAGATAATGGCCGCGCAATGTCGGTTTACAAAACGAATGTACCCCGGCTACACCAGTCGATTGCATAAGATAGATTATGGAACATATTTCTACTGCTATAACGGGAATGCGCGCATTAGCAGAATAGCCTGTCGGCTTTGGTCCAAATAAAAAGGCTCTGTAAATTATATTACTAAGAGCTTCATTGCCTCCCATCTCATGACGGCAACTTGGTTTCTCCCTTCATCCATGATGTAATCGCATTTAGCAATCATAGCGCACAGAGGTTCATATGGCAGACACAACAGTTATCGCCGCTAAACGCAGCGTAGTAGTTGACGGCTTCACAAACAGCGTACTGGACCCCAATCTGCCAATGCTCGGCCCGCTTCAGAATGGCGGCACTATCATTGCAAATACGGCGCCCGGCTGCTGGGGGCCAATGATCACACCAAAATTGCGCGGTGGGCACGAGGTTACCAAGCCGGTATATGTAGAAGGTGCAGAGATTGGTGATGGCGTCATCATCCGCATCCGCGATATTTCAGTGACGTCGCTAGCCACAGCATCTGGAAACGACATGGTTTCCAATCAATATTGTTTGGGTGACCCATTCGTTGCTGCTCGCTGCCCAACTTGTGATGAGGTCTGGCCTGAGACCCACATTGAAGGTGTCGGCCAGGATTCTGTTCGATGCAATAAGTGCGGAAACCCTATCAAACCTTTTAGCATTGAGCATGGTTATACGGTTGTCTTCGATATCACGCAGGGTGTGGGGCTAACTGTGGATTCCGCTGCAGCCAAGCGTATTGCGCAGAATGCAAACCAATACGCATCTCTTCCCGACGAGTCGGCCCAACACTCGATTCTGAATTACGCACCCGCCGATCTCGTCGGTGCAATTGTTAGAATGCGACCTTTTTTGGGGCAGCTTGGCACAACTCCGTCTAAAGCCATGCCGGACTCGCACAATGCTGGTGATTTCGGATCATTTCTGGTTGGTGCGCCGCATGAATATGCTTTGACCGCGGATGAATTGCAGCAGCACAAAACCGATGGTCATATGGACATCGACGCGGTTCGTCCGGGTGCGGTTATGGTTTGTCCGGTCAAAGTGCGCGGAGCAGGCGTTTATATGGGCGATATGCATGCCTCTCAAGGCGATGGTGAGATTGCCGGCCATACGATGGACGTTGCCGGTAGTGTGACACTGCAGGTTGAGGTTCTGAAAAACTACAATAACGATGGACCGGTATTATTTCCTCTTCTTGAAGATCTCCCGCCGCTTGCCCGACCGTTCAGTGATGAGGAGAAGAAGCGAGCCGCTATGCTGGCGCAGCAATGGAGCGTCAAAAAGATCGAAGACGTTGCACCAATCTCTGTAATCGGCACGGCTGCAAATATGAATGCTGCTATTTTAAACGGTCTGGAAAGAGCTGCCCGACTGTTGGAAATGAGCGTTGCAGAAGTCCGCAACCGTGCGACAATCAATGGTGCGATTGAAATTGGTCGTGATCCTGGCGTGATCCAGGTGACATTCTTAGCTCCACTAAGCAGTCTGGATAAAGCCGGGCTTGGCGATATTGCTCGTCAACAGTACAATCTTTGAACCTTTTTATTGATGCCCAGGCCGCTTTTATGAGCTGTTTGGGCATTAATGCTGGGCGGCTTTGCACCTGCGTATCGGATCCGCAATTATAATGATCCGCTAAGCTTTCTCCACATCTGCCAGAGCAAGCGCAGCTTCAATAATTAATCTTATCTGGGCAGTGGCCCCCTACCCTTTTATTTACTTCGGCCTGTTTTTTCCGGTACGCAGGGTAGGCTGGCTGTATGTTTTGCCGTGCGCCGAAAATCTCACCCGCCAAGCGGATATCGGAATGCACGCTATCAGATTGTAGAACCCTGCCTTTAACCTGAACATACATCAAACTGTCATTAAGCTGCAGCACAGCTGTTACAGAAGAACCTTACAAGCCGCACAGAAATTCGGAATTGCCAGGCAATTTCGATCCTGCGGCCAATCGTAATCTATCCGTCACGGCCGCAGTCTTTTTGAATAGACAAAGGAACAGACCCGTGCGGATTATTCAGATCTCCGATACACATTTGAGCCCCGGCAAACCTCATTTCAATAATAATTGGGAGCCGCTTGTCGAATGGATAAAAGAGCAAAAGCCGGATCTGATTATTCACACGGGCGATCTCGCGGTTGATGGCGCAGATGTTGAGAAAGATCTGTTGTTTTGCCGCGCACTCTTCGATGAGTTACCGGTACGTATCATTTACGTTCCCGGCAATCACGATATCGGCCATTTGCCGGGGTCCCACCAGCCGGTCAACGCGCAGCGTCTCGCCCGGTGGCATCAGCATATCGGGCCTGATCGGTGGGCCGAAGACTTTGGCAACTGGCGTCTTATTGGGCTAAACAGCCTCATCATTGGTAGCGATGGCGAAGAGGAAGAAGCGCAATTTCTGTGGCTGGAGAATGAGCTTCAAAACACCGATGGCAGGCCGGTGGCAATCTTCGCCCATAAGCCGCTTTTCGTCGATAAGCCAGACGAAGGGGATACTGGCTATTGGGGCATTCGCCCCGCAGCACGACAGCGCCATTATGATTTGTTTGCGGCGCATAATGTCCGCCTTCATGCAAGCGGTCACCTTCATCGCGCCCACGCAACTGTGGCACACGGCATTGAATGTATCTGGTGCCCGGCCAGCAGTTTTATCGTCGGCAACATGGAAAGGGACTTGCCGGGACAGCGTATTCTCGGCGCGGTTATCCATGATCTTGACGACAACTTCAGAACAGAAATCGTCGAAATCGCATCGCTGACGCCGCATCTGCTCGATGATGTTGCGCACGAAGTCTATCCAAAACATACGGAAGATAGTGTCAAAGTGAGTGCTGAGGAGAGCAATTGATGAGTGCTCTCTCAATTCAGAATATCAGCAAGCATTATGGCGACAACCATATCCTTGATGGCATTTCGATCGATGTTGAAGATGACGAATTTATCGCTCTGGTCGGCCCATCCGGTTGTGGCAAGAGCACGCTTTTGCGTATTCTTGCCGGGCTTGATCACGCGGATACCGGCCATATCCAGCTGGGTGGGCGCGATATCACGGGTGCGCATCCGGCTGACCGGAATATCGCCATGGTATTCCAGTCCTACGCGCTTTACCCACATCTCACCACATCGCAGAATATTGCTGTGCCGCTCGCCATGCGAGATCTCAGCACGGCAGAACGCCTGCCTTTGATCGGAAACCTGATCCCAGCCCGCAAAGCCAAACTTGCGCGCATTAAAGCGCAGGTTGAAACAACCGCCCGAAGCCTCAAAATTGATTATTTACTGGACCGAAAGCCAGGCCAGATGTCTGGAGGCCAGCGCCAGCGAGTGGCACTTGCTCGTGCACTCGTGCGCCAGCCCGGTGTTTTTTTGATGGATGAGCCGCTTTCCAACCTCGACGCCAATTTGCGTGTTCATACCCGCGCAGAGATTGTGGAGCTGCACCGGCGTGCAGGTGTTCCAACGATCTACGTAACACATGATCAGGCGGAAGCTCTCAGCATGGCGGACCGCGTGGCTGTGATGATGGGCGGAAAACTGCTGCAGATCGATGCGCCTGAAGCGCTTTACAATGATCCACGCCATATTGATGTCGCGAAATTTATAGGAACACCACATATCAATATTCTCGATTGCCTGGCGAGCGATGGCGGCATCGTCCACTTTGGCGGTCGCCCGATATTATTTGATGTACCGGCTTATGCTGATACAGTTTTACGGGTCGGCATACGCCCGGAACATTTCAAAATCACACGCGACGTCAAAACCGGTATTACAGGCACTATTTCCCGCATTGAATTTCTTGGCTCGGAAGTGCTCGTTTATGTCCGGACCAAAGGTGCGGCATGCGAATTTTCTGTAAAGCTTACGCCGGAGGAAACTACTGATATCGTCACCGGCCAGCCGGTCGGGCTCCAGTTTTCGGCTGATAAAGCGCATCTGTTTGGCGAAGACGGGCTACGCCTGCGTCTGCCAATGGGCACACATATTCATACCGCAGAAAATCAGAAGGCACCTGCCTATGTCTGATACGGTTTTACAATCTCCCGCCCTCATGACCGCCCGCACCGGGGAGCAAAATGCTCGCCTTAGAGAAGAGCGTCAGGCATGGAAGCTTGCTGCCCCCGCAATAACGCTGACATTTCTTCTCATTTTGCTGCCGACATTTGCCGTGCTCATCTTGAGCCTGACGGATTTCGAGCTTGGTTATGATGGTTTCGAATTTATCGGATTTGACAATTATCGCGAGCTGTTCAGCGATCGCACGTTCCTCACTTCACTGAAAAACACCACCTTTTACACCGCAGTTGTTGCCCCGGCCTCCATATTTCTCAGCCTGGGGGTGGCGATGCTGATTGAAAGCGAAACGCGGGGCAAATCCTTTTTCCGTACGGTCTATTTTCTGCCTGCAGTCTCGCTTCTCGTGGCGATGGCGACAGTTTGGCAATATCTGCTCCATCCCACGCTTGGCCCGGTTAATGCCCTGCTTTCCATGATCGGCATCGAGGGACCAAACTGGCTTGGCTCCAGCGACACCGCGCTTATCAGCATTGCGATGATCGGCGTCTGGCAAAGCGTGGGCTTTAACATGGTGCTGTTTCTGGCCGGCCTCACAGCCATCCCGCGTGAACTCTATTCTGCAGCGGAAGTCGACGGCGTGAAAAGCAGTTGGGAGCGTTTTCGTCTAGTGACATGGCCGCTGCTTGGCCCAACCACGCTCTTTGTCACCACCATCAGCGTCATCAATTCCGTCAAGGTGTTCGAGACCGTCAAAACCCTCACCGAAGGGGGCCCGAACAAGTCAACCGAAGTGCTGCTCTATACGATCTATCAGGAAGGCTTTGTCTATTTGCGAGTTGGCTATGCCTCCGCCCTGACGGTCATTTTCCTCGCTGTTCTGGTCGTTCTGATGCTGCTGCAATTCCGCGTGCTGGATCGCCGCGTACATTATTGAGGTCAACAATGACTGTCGCTCGCACTATTAGGCTGTCTCTGCTTTCGCTGGGTGCCGTTGTCTTTCTCGCGCCTTACGTCTTCATGCTTTCGACGGCCGCAAAATCTCAGCAAGACATCTTCTCGTCTTCTCTCATGCTGATACCGCAGAACTGGGCGCTGCTGGAAAATCTCGGCAAAGCATTTAGTCGCATTCCCATGCTGCAACTATTGCTCAATGGGATTATGGTTTGCGCGATAATCCTGACGGTGCAGATCATTGTCGCCGTGCCTTGCGCCTATGCAATGGCAAAGCTGAAGTTCCGTGGCCAGCGCGCCATGATGATCCTGGTCTTACTGGGCCTGCTTGTGCCTATTCATGCAACAGCCCTGCCCTTCTATGTCAGCTTCAGCAAGCTTGGTCTGCTTAATACGTTTTTTGCCCTTTGCGCGCCGTTCTTCATCACGGTCTTCGGCATATTTCTTTTCCTGCAATTCTTCCGCTCGATGCCGGATGATCTGATGAGTGCTGCGCGCCTTGATGGCATGTCCGAAGCCGGAATTATCGCCCGCGTGATCGTCCCCAATGCCTGGCCAGCAATCACCGCCTTTTCAATCTTTTCGGTGGTCGCACACTGGAATGATCTTTTCTGGCCGCTCATCGTCGTCAACAGCATCGAGCGCTCTACGCCACCCCTTGGCCTGCTTTATTTCCGCGCCGCTGAATCGGGCGACAATTACGGTGCGCTTATGGCAGCCACACTGATCATCACGCTTCCCCTACTCCTTGCTTTCTTGGCGGCACAGCGCCGCTTTATCGAAGGCATCACCCTTACAGGACTGAAAGGGTGATTTTCAGTCCCCCTCCTCCCCTCCCCAAGTTGTTGAAAGGTAATATTATGAAACGGCTTTCCAGCGCGTTTGCTGCAGCAGTGATTGCAACGGGGTTTGCTACGCCTGCCTTGGCTGAGACAAACCTTAACGTTCATTATCCGATGCCCGGTTTCTTTAAAGATGTAATGGCCAACATCTCCGAGAAGTTCATGGAAGAAAACCCGGATATCAAGATCAATTTTGTTAGTCCTTCGGCCACCTATGAAGAAGGCATCCAGACAATCATGCGTCAGGCCGGCTCACCGGATATGCCTGATATTACCTTTACCGGCCTCAATCGCCTTCGGCTGCTGACTGAGCGCAATATCGGCCTTGATCTCAAGCCGCGTGTCGATCAGGAAGAGGATATGGACGCGCAGGGCTTTTCCGAAAACATCCTGAAGCTTGCACGCGTTGGCGACCGCCAGGTTGGTCTTGCTTTCGCAACCTCCAATCCAATCATGTATTATAATGCCGATCTGGTGCGTGCTGCTGGTGGCAACCCTGATACACCGCCCACCACCTGGGACGAAGTGATCGAACTTGGCGGTAAAATCAAAGCTCTCGGCGATGGCAATGAGGGTATTGATTTCCGCTGGCAGGGCGATGACTGGATGTTCTCTGCCCTCTTGTTTGGTGCTGGCGGCACAATGCTGTCCGAAGATGAAAAGAAAGTTGCTTTCGGCGGACCGGAAGGGCTTGAAAGCCTTAAGCTGATTGACCGCATGGTCAAGGAAGGCGGCATGCCGGTACTGACCAAGCAGGCTGGCGAACAGTCCTTTGCTGCCGGTAAAGTTGGCTTTGCATTCCAGAGCACCGGTGGGCTGCGCAATACCATCAACAGCGTTGGCGACAAATTCGATCTGCGTACAGCAAAAATTCCGCTGATCGACTCTGAAAACGGGCGTCTGCCAACCGGCGGTAATGCGGTTATCATTCTGACCGAAGACGAAGCCAAGCAGGATGCAGCCTGGAAATTCGCCAAATTCGCTGCCGGTCCTTATGGCGCTTCCGTGGTTGTACCAGGCACAGGATATGTGCCCAACAATGAACTGGCCGCGAAATCAGACGAATATCTGGGTACGTTCTACGATGAAAACCCGCTCTTCAAAGCCGGTCTCAACCAGATGTCAATTATGATACCTTGGTATGCTTTCCCCGGTTCGAACGGCGTGAAGGTCACGCAGACCATCGTCGACAATCTCTCGCGCCTTGTCGAACAGTCGGCAACACCGGAAGAAGTGCTCATCGATATGGAAAAAGAAGTGCAGCGTCTGCTGCCACGCAAATAAGCGCGATCCAGACAAGCGCAGACTAATAAAGAGAGGTCGCGCGGTACTGCCGCGCGGCCTCTGCGATTTTCTAGTGTCTTTTAGCGGTTTGACTAAGTGCCATCTTTATTTGGGTGGCGATAAGTCGCCGATCTTGCTACTGAGTTTCCATTCGGGAGGGATCGGAATGCAGGGCAACATCGCAGCATCACAGGTCAAAGATTGGGATCTGGCTTATTCCAATCTGGAACATGTCGCAGCGTCCGCTTCATATCCGCCTTTATGGCTTGAGCGATCATCAGAGATGCGTAAGGAGATGGAAGCGCAGGGACGCTTTATCAGTGATGTGCGTTACGGCACGCGTGAGCGCAATGTGCTGGATATTGTGACGCCTGAAGGCGCGCCACGCGGCCTGGTTGTCTTCATCCATGGCGGCTATTGGCGGCGTTTTGACAAAAGCTTCTTCGCCCATATGGCGCGCGGCCCTGTCGCGCACGGTTATGCCGTTGCCCTCCCCTCTCATACGCCCTGCCCCAAAGCGCGGGTTGGCGAGATCACGCAAGAAATCGGCCTGGCAATCACGAAAGCCGCATCGATGGTCGAAGGTCCGCTATATATTACAGGCCATTCGGCAGGCGGACACCTATCCGCCCGCATGGTTACAACAGACACGCCGCTTTCCCCTGAGCTGCAAAAGCGTTTGCGTAAAATCCTACCCATCTCGCCTGTCTGTGATTTACGGCCTTTGCTGCGTCTGGAAATGAACGAAGACTTTAGGCTTGATCTCGAACAGGCCCGGAGCGAAAGCCCGGCTTTACTGGAGCCTCTGGCGGGCATTGATCTGACAGCCTGGGTTGGTGCCGATGAATTGCCGGAATTTGTCAGACAAAATCATATTCTGGTCAGCATGTGGAGCGGGTTTAACTGCCAGGTTGAAGAAATCACCGAGCCTGGAAAGCATCATATGAACATTCTTGACGGGCTCAGCGACCCAGATCATTTGCTTACACGCAAGCTCCTATGTCTATAAAATAGCGAAAAGGTCAATAATCACCGATGGTTACGACAAATAGCAAAATAAAGCTTGTAACCCATCAGAAGTTTATTATCCAACGATACCAAAATTGTGAGGGAACATAGATGAAGCGCATTACTCTTGCTCTATCAACCGCCAGCATTGGGCTGGGCCTGGTATTTTCCAATCCGGCACTCGCTGATCCCCTGAAAATCGGGATGATCACTACCTTGTCCGGTGGCGGGGCAGGCCTTGGCATTGATATTCGCGATGGATTTTTACTTGCGATAAAGCAATCCGGCAATAAGGACGTTGAAGTCATCGTCGAAGATGATGCGCAAAAGCCGGAACTGGCGGTCCAGATCGCTGATAAAATGGTGCAGAGCGATAAGGTCGACATTCTGACTGGTATAGTCTGGTCCAACCTTGCCATGGCCGTGGTGCCAAGTGTTGTGGCGCAAGACAAAATCTATATTTCCACCAATGCAGGCCCTTCCGCTTTGGCAGGTGCCAGGTGCCACGCCAATTATTTCAATGCAGCCTATCAAAACGATAATCTGCACGAGGCGGTCGGTAATTATGCCAATGATGCTGGCTATAAAAACACCTTCATTCTTGCGCCTAACTATCCGGCAGGCACGGATGCCCTGACGGGCTTCAAGCGCTTTTATAAGGGCGGACTGGCTGGCGAAATCTACACGAAAGTCGGTCAGACCGATTATGCTGCTGAAATTGCCCAGATCCGTAATTCCGGCGCAGATTCGGTCTATTTTTTCCTGCCTGGCGGCATGGGTATTGCTTTCATGAAGCAATATTCGCAATCGGGTATGACCATTCCTGTTATGGGGCCTGGCTTTTCTTTTGATCAGGACGTTCTTGCGGCGATTGGCGATGCGGCGATTGGTGTGAAGAACTCATCGCATTGGTCGAAGGATCTCGATAATCCAGCCAACAAGGCTTATGTCGAAGCTTTCCAAAAGGAATATGGCCGTTTGCCCTCGCTTTATGCAACACAGGGCTTTGATGCTGCCAATCTCATTCTTTCTGCGGTGGCCAAAGCCGATGTGAACGATAAGGACGCTTTCCGCGCTGCGATGAAAGCTGCTGATTTTGATTCAGTTCGGGGCAAATTCTCCTTCGGCAATAACAACCATCCGATTCAGGATATTTATATCCGTGAAGTCATCAAGGAAGATGGCGTTCTGACCAACAAGATTGTGGCAACGAGCTTGAAAGACCGTCACGACGCTTATGCTCAGGATTGCAAACTCTGAGTAACGCCTGAGTAGCAGCGGCGATAATTTCGCCGTTGCTATCGTCATTTCCAGTTGCCGGACTTTCTCATTTCAGCCGAAAAATATTGAAACGGAAGCGGTTTTGTCGTCTGCACTATTCATTGAGCAATTACTCAACGGGCTGCAATTCGGCGTCATGCTATTTTTGATGGCGGCCGGCCTGACCCTGATCTTCGGCGTAATGGGGATCATCAATCTCGCCCATGGTTCGCTATTTATGATCGGGGCTTTCGCTTGCGCGTTGGTCGCTGCGGCAACCGGTTCGTTCTGGCTCGGACTGATGGCAAGTTTGGTTGCGGCGGCGGCGGCAGGTGCAGTCATCGAAATGGCGGTTATCCGAAAACTTTATAGCCGCAATCATTTGGATCAGGTTTTGGCAACTTTTGCCTTGATATTGATTTTTTCCGACGCAACACGATGGGTTTTCGGATCTTTCCCGTATTATCTGGATATCCCCCCCATATTACAGGGGGCGGTGACATTGCCGGGTGGATTGCAATATCAGCTCTATCGTCTGGCAATTATCGGCGTAGGTATCTTAGTCTCGATAGGGCTTTACCTGTTAATTTCCAAGACACGACTGGGTATGCGTATTCGTGCCGGTGAATCTGACCGTGAAATGATCGGCGCGTTAGGTGTTGATATTGCCCGGCTTAACACGATCGTTTTTGCGCTTGGCGCAACATTAGCTGGTCTTGCCGGGGCATTGGTCGGTGCGTTGCAATCGGTGCAGGTCGGCATGGGCGAGCCGGTTCTGATCTTGGCTTTCGTGGTAATTGTTATTGGCGGGATTGGCTCCGTCAAAGGAGCGTTTGCGGCAGCGGTTCTGGTTGGCGTAGTCGATACGATGGGGCGCTTTTTGCTGCCGAAATTATTCGCCATATTTATGGAGACGTCACAAGCTGCCACAGTCGGCACCGCTTTGGCATCGATGCTCATCTATATCGTTATGGCTGTTATTCTCACAATACGGCCTCGGGGATTGTTTGCAGCAAATGGATAATCCCGGAATATTTTATAGGCACCCCAAGCCATATGAAAAACATGCAGCTGAGCTATGTCAGGGGCAAAAGCAATGACTCGCGAATTATCAATCAGCCTGCTCTTTGCTTTGGCATTGCCCGTGGTGGCTTTGGTCGCCAACCAGCTTGGCGAAATATTCTATATTTCTCTGGTCACGCGCATTGCCATTCTGGCACTGGCAGCCACAGGGCTTAACCTCATGCTGGGCCTAGGCGGTATGGTCTCTTTCGGACATGCAGCATTTTTCGGCATTGGCGGTTATGTTGCCGGCGTTATGGCCACACATGCGATGGACCAAAGCGCCATATTGAACTGGCCCATTATGGTTCATGGCAGTGATCAGATGCTGATCATCTGGCCTGTGGCGATGCTTATTGCTGGTATGGTCGCACTGTTTATCGGTATTATCAGCCTGCGAACCTCTGGCGTATATTTCATTATGATCACGCTCGCCTTCGCTCAGATGATCTACTATTTCGCAATCTCTTGGCCAGCCTATGGAGGTGAAGACGGCTTGTCACTGGCAATGCGTAATAACTTTCCCGGTCTCAATACCCTCAATCCTCTGAGCTTTTTCATTATCGCATATGGATTACTGATGGTTGTGCTGTTCTTGTTCGCGCGCATTCGCAATTCACGCTTTGGCGCAGCGCTGGAAGGTGCCCGGCAAAATGAAGTGCGAATGGCTTCGCTCGGCATTGCTCCGCTAAAAATCCGGCTCGTTGCCTTTGTCATATCCGGAATGATTACTGCGCTTGCAGGAGCGCTTTTCGTAGAACTTAATCGCTTTGTCAGCCCGTCTTTGTTTTCATGGCACATGTCGGGCGAGCTGATCGTGCTGATTATTCTTGGTGGAACGGGGCGTTTGTTTGGTCCGCTGATCGGTGCCACCCTTTATGTCATGTTCGAATTTGCGCTCGGCGGAATGGTTGAACATTGGCAATTCTTCTTTGGACTGATTTTACTTGGCGTGGTCATGTTTGCGCGTGGGGGCATCATCGGCCTGGTTGCAGGAAAAGTCCGCTATGGCTGAGACTATTCTGGAAATCAAAAACCTGCAAAAGAGCTTTGGCAAGCTCAAGGCCACAGATGATGTAAGTCTTAACCTCCGCAAAGGGGAAATCCACGCGCTGATCGGGCCGAATGGCGCGGGCAAATCGACGCTGATCGGTCAGATCGCGGGAAATATTAAGTCCGACAGCGGCAGTGTTCACTTTGGCGGGCAGGATATTGGCCCGCTCGATCTGGTGCAAAGGGCTCATCTGGGTCTGGGCCGCACATTTCAAGTGTCGTCTCTTATGCTGGAATTTTCCGCACTACGGAACGTGATGCTGGCCTTGCAGGCTCGACAGGGTTCAGCTTTTCGCTTCTGGAAGCCTGTAATGCAGGATTCGTCTTTGAAAGATGAGGCGAGCGCGGTTCTTGAACGGGTTAAGCTTGAGAAGCGGAAACACGTTCCCAGTGCGGAACTCTCTCACGGCGAACGCCGACAACTCGAAATAGCCATTGCCCTGGCGTTGCGTTCAAAAGCGCTGCTACTTGATGAGCCAATGGCAGGAATGGGCCCTGAAGGGTCTAGCCAGCTGACCAGCTTTTTGGATGAATTGCGCCATGAAGTGCCTATTCTGCTGGTTGAGCACGATATGGACGCAGTGTTCGCGCTTGCAGATCGTATTTCTGTGCTGGTCTATGGCCGGATCATCGCTCATGGCACCAGCGCTGAAATTCGTAATGATCCACTGGTGCGCGAAGCCTATCTCGGGGAGTCCAGATAATGTTGCTCGAACTCAATCAGGTCGAAACATTTTATGGTGCATCTCAAGCCCTGTTCGGCATTGATCTACAAGTGGAAAAGGGTGAGGTTGTTGCCCTGATGGGACGTAATGGGATGGGGAAAACCACCACGATTCGGTCCATTTTTGGTTTGACGCCCCTGCTCAAAGGCAAAGTCAGTTTTATGGGCCGTAATATTTCAGCCATGGCACCCTACCGCATTGCGCGCCTTGGATTAGGCTTGGTGCCGGAGGGACGTCGTTGCTTTCCAAACCTTACGGTTGCCGAGAACCTACTCGTATCTGCTCGGCGCGGAGAGTGGACGCTGGAGGCTGTCAATGAGTTGTTCCCGCGCCTGAAAGAACGCCATCTCCAACTTGCAAACACCCTGTCGGGCGGCGAACAGCAGATGCTGGCTGTGGGCCGTGCCTTGATGACCAACCCGGATCTGATCGTGCTCGATGAGGCAACCGAAGGGCTAGCCCCGGTAATCCGCCAGGAAATCTGGAAAGCTGTCAGAGAATTAAAGCGACGCGGCCAGTCTATTCTGGTCGTCGATAAAACCCTCTCCGAACTTCTGCCGGTTGCCGACCGCTGTGTGGTACTGGAGCGCGGCAAAACAGTCTGGCAAGGTAACTCTCAGTCACTGAATACAGAGATACAGAATCGCTATTTGGGCGTTTAACTGTCTACAGGGCCTAATCAGCGGAAGCAGGATTCAAGACAGCCTTTTAGGAAGCGGTGATGGGGCGTGGCGATCTTGCCGAACAAGAATGGGTTATCATAGAAGGTTTATTGCCCGCTGAGCGCAGTCGAAAATCTCGACCTGTTTTGGAGAACCATCGTTACCTCAATGGTATGCTTCATGTTCTGCGGGTTGGCTGACCCAACCCCGGGCCTCACTTTATTGCCTCCATCGTTTTCGGCTGAAATCATTGTCGAAGCCGTTTGGCTGTATTTCCGCTAGATGCCGTAATTGGCCAGCACCTAGTCTCGCAATGAAGTTCGCAGAACGCGAAACAGTATAGCAAATGAATACAGTAAATGATTTTTGAGATTGGCTGCGGAAAATTGGTCTACATCAGAGAGCATCCGTTTGCTTTAGGAGTTGACATCAATACAAGCATTGATTGCAATATCGCTCCACCTTACCCATCGCACGATTTAATTTTTTTTGCTAATATACCCTATACACTATCTAATCTGAAACGTAGTGTGCATGAATTCACGAGGGGACATAATGCAAACGTATCATGCGATCGAATTTCGTTTGGCCTTACTACTGTCAAGCACGGCTATTCTTAGTTCGATTGGTATCATGATTGGAACACCTGCGGCTCTAGCAGCCTGTTCATTTACCCCTACACCTGGAAACGACACATATATCTGCGATAGCGGTACATCAGTTGGCGGCTTGACCGATACGAATGGCAATAACACCTTGTTGTTGCCTTCAGGAGGAAACGGTACAGTCAATGGCAATGTAACGTTTGGCGCAGGCACCGACCGGATTGAGGTTCACTCCGGCACGATCACCAGTAACGTTATTCAGGGCGACGGTGCGGATGCATTTGTCATTTCCGGTGGAACTGTCACCGATAATATCCAGCAGGGCAATGGCATTGACGATTTCCGCATGACCGGGGGCGAGATTGGCTCGCTCAATCAGGGCGATGCGCTTGATACGTTCTTCATGTCTGGTGGCAGAATTGTCGATGCTTTTGATGACGGCGATTACGCTGTAATGACAGGTGGCCGTATCGGTCGCGTCAACATGAAACTCGACAACAATTATTTCAACATGTCCGGCGGCACCATCGATCGCAATCTGGTTGCGGGTTTTGGCAATGACACGATCATTATTTCCGATGGCATGATCGGAGGCAATATCAGCGTCAGCGGCGGGACCGACAATGTCACGATCACTGGCGGGACGGTGGCCGGCGACGTTCTTATGAGCTTCGGCAATGACCAGTTCACCTGGAATGGCGGCGGCATTGTCTATGGCAATATCGATATGGGCGCTGACAGTGATACGACTGTGCTTGCCAATCTGACCGATGCCAATATTGGCGCAACCAAGCGCCTGACCGGCGGCGACGGCGTCGATGCGCTGACGTTTGATAACGTCAAGACCGGCAAGGTTGGTCGGTTTGACAGTTGGGAGACGATCAATCTCACCAATGACACCCGTCTGGCTTTCGACACGACCCTTACCTTGGGCGATGCTGGTACAGGCACTGGAACGCTCAATGTCGATGCTGCCAGTACGATCTATGGTGGTTCTGCGCAAAGCGGCATCAATGCGTTTTCGGCCAGCCAGCTTGCTTCGGTTTTCAACGCCGGTCGTATCGATCTGACCAATGGTGGCTCCAGCACAAGCGATACGTTCACCATCAAGGGCAACTACACAGGCCAGAACGGCCTTCTGTTCGTTGATACTGTGCTGGGTGCCGATGCATCGCCATCAGACAAACTGGTCATTGATACGGGTAACGCATCCGGCTCGACCGGTATCGTGGTCAACAATGTTGGCGGCGCTGGCGCATCTACCGTCTCTGACGGCATCATGGTTGTCGAGGCGCTCAACGGCGCAACGACAGCTGGCGGTGCGTTTTCGCTTAACGGACGCGTAGCAGCCGGTGCTTACGAATATTTCCTGTTTAAAGGTGGGGTTTCCGCCAATACCAATGAAAACTGGTATCTGCGCTCGACGCTGGTCAGCGGCAGCCAACCTGCCCCTGTTGTCCCGGAAGAAGACCTGACGCCTGACGCGCCGGAAACTTCCGCGCCTCCACCCTCACCGGACGCCACGCGCGTGGAAAGCGACGTCGTTCCGCTTTATCGCGCCGAGGTTCCCGTTTATTCCGCTTTGCCACCTGTGGCCCATCATCTGGCACTCACGACGCTCGGAACATTCCATGAGCGCCGTGGCGAACAGGATCTTCTCAGAAGCAGCGGTTATCTGCCGTCTACCTGGGCGCGTTTGTTCGGTCAGGATATCGATACTAAATGGAAAAGCACAGTTGCACCGGGTCTTGATGGCAAGCTTTTCGGCATTCAGGCCGGTCAGGACCTTTGGGGGCGCGAAACAGATAGCGGCCATTCCGACCGCTTCGGCCTGTTCTTCGGCTATGCTCGTGTGACAGGTGACATTACAGGTCAGGCGCTTGGCTGGAATGATCTTGCCGTGGGTGATTTGGAAGTAATCGGCACCAGCTTTGGCGGTTATTGGACGCATATTGGTCCGCAGGGCTGGTATCTCGATGCTGTGCTGATGGGCACATGGTATGGCGGCGATGCAAGCTCGAATGAAGGGCAGAGCATTGATGTCGATGGTCATGGGGTGACAGCTTCGCTGGAAGGCGGCTATCCGATTGCGCTTGGCGAAAGCTGGACGCTGGAGCCGCAGGCACAGCTCATTTGGCAGAGCCTCTCGCTTGATGATCAGGCAGACCGTTATTCATCTGTATCGTTTGATTCAGACAACGCGTGGACAGGACGCATCGGAATGCGCTTACAGGGTGCCGAAGATACGTCCATGGGCAAGCTGCGCCCATATCTGAAAGCCAATCTCTGGCAGAACTTTTCTTCCGATCAGACTGTGCGCTTTGCCACCGATCCGATTGTAACGGACCTGAAAGGCACTTCGCTGGAAGTTGGTGGCGGCCTGACCCTCGACATCACCGAGAAGGCAAGCCTTTACGCGACCGCCGATTACACCACCAATCTTGGTGGCGAACGCAGCCGTATATGGGAAGGCAATATCGGTTTGAACGTAAAGTGGTGAAGGGTGTTGAGGCGCGTAGGAACTCTTAGGAGTCGTCCATTTTTGTTTCTCGCTATACCATTTGCACGATCCTCAGCTCGGGCACGGATTTCCAGGGCAATTGGAATGTTAGTTAAAAAAATTGAAGTGGCCGGCACTATTAATTGTCGTCGGAGGCGTAGAGTTCTGGACTGGATCTAAAGTCCAGCAAGCCCGATATGAGGATCTTTGTCTTGATATTGGTGGAGGCATGAACCTCGCACGCTTTTTGGCAGATGCTACATCGACGATCCTCTCAATATACCCAGCCCAGTTGCACCTCTTAAAATCGCCTTCGCCATGATAGTTGTACGCTGTAGGCAGGCCGGCATAAGAACGACCATTCTCGAGCGAGACCATGTCAGAGGTTTCGTCATTCTGATCATTGAGTACGAAAAGCGCCATATTCTCGGCCTCGCAGATTAAGCGGCATTGTGCCAAAGCGACTTCATTGCCTCCTTTGTGTTGGAACTGCGAGTGAGGGGTTGGAAAATAATATCCGTCTGAAAGGCGAACGCAGTAGGTAAGCGCGTTTTTGGGTCCGCGGACTGCCTTGGACTGAGCAACTGCTCCGTTTTGCGAGACCCCTTCCCGGCCAGATAGGGATGCGGGAATGGCGCGCTCAGTTTTGCGGGCGGGTCGACTGGAAATCGATGTTCTACCGGATTGGCAACCTTCCGAAGTGCCCAGCTGTCGCTGAATGTCATCAATCCGGTTCGATAGGTCGCGACAGGCGTTAAAGAATCCGTCCTTTGCATCTTCTAAACGGCATTCCCGGCTGCACTCTATCGCGTGCAAAGCCGACAATTGCCGGCTCAGCACCATGCTTACAGCATTCTAATTGGCGGATGCGTACGATACGTCATGATAGATGTCGGCTTTGGGCGAAGAGCAGGCGCGTTGCTAACAGGCCACCAACATCGTCAGAGACATTGTCACCGATGTTGGTTGCAGAATGCTCGCCTTAATCCAGAGTTTTGTAAATCCTCTTAGACGCAAGGTGCTAATTATTTCAAGCCTAGACGACGGACGACACTCATTCATGCGTGGCGTGCCGCTGTGTGTCCCTGTGCAAATCGAAGAACGCATGGAACTCGCGCAGGCCAGACGGACTGAACGCTACGACGCGCGTCGTTCCGTCCACCCGTGCCCAACCAAGTTCGATAAAGCGGGCGAGAAACGCGCGCCCGAGACTACCCGCCAAATGCGAACGACGCTCGCTCCAGTCAAGGCATTCTCGGCATAGCACCGAGCGGGAGCTGGTTAAGCTGTCGACGTCAATGCCGCACGCGGCCGCAAAGCTCCTCCCTCCTGCGGTCAACCGCAATTCGCCGTCGCTGAAGACAAGATGGTCTTGCGCGATCAGACTATCGAACATCTGGACGCCCAAGTCTCCGGCCAGATGATTGTAGCAGATGCGAGCCTGGCGCAGCGCCTTATCCTTTGGACCCGTTCGGCTGCGCAAATGCCCAGCGCCGGATGCCAGTCCCATCAGAGCTTCCAGAACATCAGCAACCTCGCTCGATGCGAGCGAAAAATATTTATGCCGACCTTGCTTGCGCGACCGCAGGAGACCGCCCTCATGTAGGCGCGCAAGATGTGAACTGGCCGTTTGGGGCGTGACTCCCGCCTCGGCGGCCAGCTCCGTCGCCGTGAGCGCCTTGCCGCTCATCAAAGCGATCAGCATGTTCGCGCGCGCAGGATCGCCAATCAGCGCGGCAATGCGAGTGATATCAGGGCCTTCTTTCATAGTTCGATCGTAGCCGAAATATACACTGGAGAACATCCTTTATGATCAGGTTGATCCTCAACGGAGAACTTTCCAATGCTAACCTGCGTTATCCGCTATCATATCGACCCCACAAAAAAAGATCAGTTCGTTCAATATGCCCGCAACTGGGGGCAGGCAATCCCGCGCTGCGGCGCTGACCTGATCGGCTATTTCGCGCCACATGAGGGGTCAAGCACACTGGCCTATGGCATCTACAACGTTACCAACCTCGCCGAGTACGAAGCCTATCGTACTCGCCTCGCCGCTGATCCACTCGGGCGCGAGAACTACGACTTTGCTATGCGTGAGCGGTTCCTGCTACGCGAGGACCGGACGTTCCTCAAGCTGGTATCGGCTCCTCATGGGAGGATGGCATGATCGCGGTTATCTTCGAGGTTGAACCAGCGGATGGACAGGAGAGCACTTATCTCGACATCGCCGCCCAGCTGCGGCCGCTCCTGGATGAGATCGAAGGATTCATCTCGGTCGAGCGGTTCAAGAGTCTCACCAATCCAGGCAAGGTCCTCTCGCTGTCCTTCTTCGAAAGCGAAGACGCTGTGGCCCGCTGGCGCAATACGCACGAACATCGACGCGCGCAGTCCATGGGACGTGCCGGTGTTTTCGCGGGATACCGCTTGCGTATCGCGCACGTCATTCGCGACTACGGCATGCAAGACCGAGCGGAGGTGCCGGGCGATAGCAAGTCCTTGGTTGCAGGCTTGTCGAAAAACTCCACGTTCCGCCGGTGACTTTTGCGGCGCCCCGCCCCGCGCCATCGTCAGCTTACAAACAATGCCAGCAAGAATCTGCCATTCCATTTTCGCTCCCCAAGCCGCCCTGGTCGGGACCGAGGAGTGGAAGGACAGCTTCCGACAGACGGGCAGGAAAGCTGCCAACACTTCTCGCAATGGATCCAAACAGCAGTGGCGTAGCTGGCTTTAGAAGCTTCGCAACATTCTGCAGATTCTTGAACTATCTCGCCATTTTCGCCACTTGCGGGGACATCACCCAGAATCCGAGACAGACATCCGCTATTGCCCTGGTGCGCCAAGCTGTCGGAGAAAGCTCCGGTAATCTGTCCGAACCCATTCCTCCATTAGTCGTCCCTCCCCGTCGAAACGGAATATGTTGATCAGGTCCATTAGAATGCGTTGTCCGTTGGGTGGCAGTGGTCCCGCCGGAGACATCGTGAAGTCTCGGACGAATACCCCTTCGATCCAGGTCTGACAGGCGATGTTGTTATCCTCGGCGATCATGATCCCGCGCCGAATCGAGAGATCGTTAAAAGCCGCGCGAAGCGCCTGAAAATATGCTGTAAGTCCTGCATAGTCCGTTTCGAATCCGTCGGGACCGTGGAAGCGGAATTCGTCTATGTTGAAATAGGTATCTGTCTCTACCTGGTCCGCACCGGAGACCTCGAGTTCACCGGCTCTGATCAGGCGAGCAATCAAATCATCTCGACGCAATATCATATCTTATCCTTTACAATGACAATCTTCGCCCCTCGCCCGGATAAAAATAGAAAAGAAAGATTGGTAGGATAAGACAGCCAGCGTCGCATGGCATGGTGAAAGATTCTCAACAAACTGGACAACGCATTCTGCAAGGGCACCGGAACAACCCTGGCTTTTTCACCTTGACGTTGCCGACAATCGCGCCCTGATATCCGGAGTTCTCAAGACGTCAATGAATGCCCGTAGGGCCGACGGCACATGACGGCGACCGGGATAATAGAGCATCAGGGGAGAAAACGGAGGACACCAGTCTTCGAGTACAGTCACGAGATCGCCCGCGACCAGTAAATCATGTGCGAGGTTCTCCGGCACATAGGCAATACCCAGTCCCTCGACAGCCGCCTCGATCATCAGGTCATTGTCGTCCAATGTCAGCGTGCCCGGAACGTCGATCGTCACTTCCTGGCCATGCTTCTCAAATTCCCAGCGATACCGTTTGCCACTCGGCAAACGCTGGCGGATACAGCGATGATTGCGCAAATCATCTGGAACCAGAGGGCGACTGGAATCGCGCACATAGTCCGGAGCGACAACCGCGAGGAAACGCAGCTCGTCGCTGACGCGGACGCCAATCATGTCTTGCGGCACCGCTTCTCCCAGCCTCACACCAGCGTCGAAACCCTGCTCCACGATATCGACCAGTTTCCCGTCACTGACCAAATCAAGTTCCACTTCGGGATAACGGGTCAAAAAGATCGGCACGACATGGCGAAGTAAGATGCGGGCGGCTCCCCTGCTGGCATTGATGCGCAAAAGGCCGCTCGGACCACCGCGCTCATCGGCGAGGGTATCGAGCGCCATGTCGAGTTCCCGAAGGGTTGGGGACACCCTTTGTAGCAGTTTTGCGCCAGCTTCCGTGGGAGAAACACTGCGGGTGGTGCGGTGCAGCAGCCTGATATCGAGCTGCGCTTCGAGTTTCTTCATCCGATGGCTTAGTGCAGAGCGCGATACACCCAGGAGATCGGCGGCTCGACGAAAGCTGCGCTCGGTGGTAACCGTTGCAAAGGCTTCCAGGTCCGCAAGTGTCGGCTTCATGACGATGAAATCCTTTCGCCAATACACGTTTATTGAAGTGCAGACAGTACCGCCTTGGTCCGATCACCGCCAGCATTCCCGGCGCTGGCAAACCACATCAGCATTGGTCGCTGAACACGTCGCAATTACCTGATTATATTCGATCTTCCTGCCGTTGCCACTAACAAAGCGGGCACGAAGACAAGTCTCGTATCATAACGACAAAAGACAATTGCCGGCCCCTGACGGAGTCCGGCTATTGCCTCATTTTCTCGTTGCCAGCCGATCATCATGCTGTCTGAGGCGGCTGCTCGTAGCGATCGTGGCGGCGGACCCAGTCCATTCCCCCGGCCTCGTTGCGGCCTTTCGGAGCAAGATCGAGCATGTTGTAGGTACCCATCATTACCTCAACGCCGCGCCCATAGGTCGAATAGGTGCGGAAGACCTCGCCCGTGTCGTCCTTGTAGAAGGCGCTGACGCCAGGCCATTCCGTACCGATTCCCTGCCATTCGCCGAAATTGTAATCGATTTTTCCGCTGGCGACCTCATCGGGCGTGAAGCTTACTCGGAAGTCGTAGTTGAAGTCGGTGTCAAAGGACGAAACCCAATTGAACTGCCAGCCCATGCGTTTGCGGTAACGTTCGATGTCGGCAAGCGGCGCGCGGGAGATGGCGATCATGGTGACGTCGTGATGCGCAAGGTGCTTGTTCATACCATCGGTGTGATCGGCCATGAAGGAGCAGCTGGGGCAGCCTTCCTTCCATCCCGGCGCGAACATGAAATGCTGCACCAGGAGTTGCGATCGACCATCGAAGAGATCGGCCAGCGTGCGTGTGCCCACCGGCGTGTCGAATAGGTATTTCTTGTCGATACGAACCCAAGGCAGGGCGAGCCGCTGACGGCCAACCTTGTCGCGAAGATGTGTCAGCTCCTTCTCCGCTTTCAGGAAGTCTCGGCGGGCGGCTAGCCAGTCAGCGTGTGAAACAACAGTATGCTGCATTGTCAGTCTCCTATGGTTTGAGTATTGTAGCGTCGCAAACGGCGGCAAAAAGCTTCATCCACGGCGGCAGGTGAAAGAGGCTCATCAGCACGTACATCAGCGCCATGTCGTTGACAGGAATGAAGGTCAATGCGCCAGAGCACATCGTCATGCCCTGCGAGCCGACTACAGAAATCCATGCCATCAGCGCGAAGGTCGGGGTGGCAGCAAGTCCAATCCAGCTGGCCGCATCGCTCGTCAGCCTGGGCAACAAACCGACCTTTTTAGTTGCAGTGCACATTGGCATTTCCGCTTCTCCCATCGAATTGCCGTTTCCAGCGGTTGCGATACAATGAAGCTAATTCAGATGGAGGGGTATGTGAGAGTTACAAGTGTGACGGGATTTCAATGGACTCGCTGATCGCCGCCGCCGCAAGTGCTCTCTCGGCTGGTGACCCCCTCACTGCACTGAATTGGGTCGCATTGCGCGATGACCCACCGGCGCTGGCGCTGCGGGGCATCGCAATGGCGCAACTCGGCGACTTCGCGCGCGCCAGAGCGCTTCTGCGAAGCGCCGCGCGTATCTTCGGCCCGAAAGAACTTGTGGCCCGCGCACGTTGTGCCGTTGCCGAAGCCGAAATCGCACTTGTTTCGCGCGATCTGGGCCGGTCGTTGCAAGCGCTCAATGCAGCCCGGGGAGTCCTTGAAGCCTCCGGTGACCGAAAGAACGCGGCCCATGCCAGCTATCTGGAAGCCCGGTACCTTCTCCTGATCGGCCGCCTTGATGAAGCCGAAGTGGTACTCGATGAGTTCGATACCAGCGCTCTGCCGTGTGCTTCACTGGCCGGGCGCGAACTGGTGGCGGCAGGCATCGCCATCCGTCGCATCAAGACGGCGCCGGCGAAAGCTGCCCTGGAACGGGCAAGACAGGCAGCGGCAGACGCCCGCATTCCCGCGCTCTCCGCCGAGGTAGACAAGGCAGTGCGAGCGTTCGGGACACCGGCAGTACGCTTGGTCATCTGCGGCGTCGAACGATTGCTCCATCTCGAAGAGGTCGAAAGGCTTTTGGCCACCGATACGCTGATCATAGACGCCTGCCGCAATGTGGTGCGTGGAGGGACAACGATCATTCCGCTCACCACTCGTCCGGTGCTGCTTGCACTCATGCGCGCTTTGGCGGAGGCTTGGCCGAAGGATGTAACACGCGAAACGCTTCTCAAATGCGCTTTCGGCGCACGGCATGCCGATGCGTCACACCGTGCGCGACTGCGTGTCGAAATCGCCCGGCTGCGCGAGGCGGTCAAACCGCTGGCAGCACTGAGTGCAACCAGGGAAGGCTTTGTTCTGCGGCCTCACGCCACCCGCGATGTTGCCGTTCTGGCGCCACGCGCAGAAGGCGACCGTGCCGAAATCCTCGCTCTGCTCAGCGATGGCGAAGCCTGGTCGAGTTCGGCACTGGCGCTGGCGTTGAGCGTGAGCCCGCGCACGGTGCAGCGAGCACTCAAAGAGCTTGCCCGTGACAGCAGAGTCGAGGCGTTCGGGCGCGGACGGGCGTGCCGCTGGATCGCGTCGGGCATACCCGGATTCCCGACAAGCTTGTTGCTCCCCACCACGCGGATTTACAGCTAGGATAACGACATGAAACACTCTACCGCCGAAATCATCCGCGAATATGGCCCCTTTCCCGATGCGGACAACGTGGCCGGAGTCAGCTTCGACGGCAATCAAGTCTGGTTCGCAACGGGCAAAAAACTGAATGCTCTTGATCCCGAAAGCGGAGAGATCCTGCGCTCGCTCGACGTCGCCGCCGATGCGGGAACCGCATTCGACGGCGAGCACTTGTTCCAGATCGGCGACACCGTGATCCGCAAGATCAATCCCAAGACCAGCGAGATTATCTCCGTAATACCGGCGCCCGGGAATGGCGGAAATTCCGGTCTGGCCTGGGCGGAGGGTTCGCTCTGGGTCGGGCAGCATCACGGCCGCAAGATCCATCAGGTGGATCCCGAGACCGGAGAAGTGCTGCGTACGATCGAATCCGATCGGTTCGTCACCGGTGTCACCTGGGTCGATGGCGAACTTTGGCACGGCACATGGGAAGACGACAGAAGCGATCTTCGCCGCATTAATCAGAAAACAGGTGCCGTGCTCGAGCGATTGGACATGCCGTCCGGAACTGGAGTTTCGGGGCTTGAATCCGATGGCAGCGACCGTTTTTTCTGCGGCGGCGGGAGCAGCGGAAAGGTACGGGCTATTCGTCGACCCGGATGTGGCGTCAAGTGAGCGCGGATTAACAGCCACCTTGCCCACGGCAAGCGATGCGGCTCGCGATCAAGCGACTGGTCTTTTCTCCTGAATTCCATCAGAAAATTGCTTAGAAAGCTGATCGACTTAATGATGATCACCGACGATAAGCCTCTCAGTGTCCCGACGGGTTCTCATGAATTTTGGGTAAGAACCACGCCAGAAGTCCAAACAATGGAAGATAGGAGCACAACCGATAAACGGTTTCCACGCCATATTGATCTGCGAGCACGCCCAGAATTGCAGCAGCAATGCCTCCAAGCCCGAAATTCAAGCCATAGAAGAGGCCACCGATAAGCCCGATACGATTTGGCAAGAGTTCCATCGCATAGATGAGGATCGATGCGAACGCGCTCGCCATAATCAGATTAATGAAAACCGTGAGAACGCCTGTCCAGAAAAGATCGACATAAGGAAGCATCAATGTCAGCGGCAAGGGTCCGAGCACGGAAATCCAGATAATCTTGTAGCGGCCTATCCGATCTCCCACGATGCCCCCGATCAAAGCCCCTGCCGCAGAGGACATAAGAAAGATGAAGAGCATCATCTGTGCAGATGGAATGGACAACCCAAATTTGTCCATCAAATAGAACGTGTAGAATGAGCGAAAGCTTTCGCCATATGCGTTCTTTGTAAACATCAAAAAGGTCAATACGACCAGACCCATAGCGATGGTGGCGGGCGCATGACGGATGGGTTCCCCTCCGACGCTACCGCCTGTCCGCATGGCAGTGAATGCCGTCCGAATTTCTTTTTGTTTACTGCCGATCCAGACAAGGAGAGACATCGCGAGCAACGCCAATACCGCGAACCAGGCAAGACTTTGCTGACCCCACGGCACAAGTATCAGGGCCGCAAGGACGGGTCCGAGCGAACCACCAGCCTGCCCGCCAACCTGGAAAATACCCTGTGCTAGGCCCTGACGTCCTCCCGCCGCATATCGAGCCATCCGCGTGGCTTCCGGATGGAAAATCGAAGATCCAATGCCGATGAGTGCTACGGAGACAAGTATCACCGCATAACTATGCGCAAAAGCCAAGCTCACCAACCCGGAAAGCGTGAACATCATGCCGACTACAGGCGAGAAAGGTGCGGGCCGTTTGTCGGTAATCATCCCGATGACTGGCTGAAGCAAAGACCCGGCAATCTGGAAAGTAAGGGTGATCATCCCGATCTGCACGAAATCGAGGGCATAGGCGTCTTTGAGGATTGGATAAGATGCAGAAATCAAGGATTGCATCAAGTCGTTCAGAAGATGCGTGAACCCCAAGACGAACAGCACAACTATGTAAGGCTTGGAACGCGTTCTGGCGGGGCTTGATGCTATTACGTTCACTGGTTTTCCCCAGGGCAATTGAAACTAAAAATTACTCCTGCTTTACGTCATACTCCGATCTGCGTCTATCTTATGAGGCAACAATACTCTGAATAAAGGTCTCACAAGATCGCGGATCGATGGAAGCACGGCGGTTATGTCGCAAATTTTCGAACGAATATGGGCCCCACGCCGGGAATGGTCATCAGGCGTCGGCAAGTCATATCTATGCGAACAATGGATAGAACACGTTGATGCAAAATTGTGACCGTTTCCCGAAGCTACTACCTGGTCGCGAGTAATGGTTCAATTATTCCTTCCAAATCAGTCATACCCTCAAGAAGTTCTCTTATCCACGGCGCAAATCCAACACTGCCAATGATACCAATCTTGAGACCAAAGTTACGCAGCAGGCCCCGGATGTCATTCTCGGTATCTCTGGTCTTGGTCGAAATGAGCTTGCGCACTGTCAGTAAGGTCCGTCGCTGCTGACTTGGTAGCGTTTTCACATGAACCGGCCGAAACAGATTGACTGCATCATGCGTGCGATGCCGCGTGCATCATTGCGATCCGTTTTGTTCACGGTCGATGGAAGGCCGGGTATGACGGGTTTCGATGCAAACAACCGGTAATCCTGTACTGACAGGGCCCTCGAAGAGCCATTGCAACAGTTGCTATACAGACCACATTTATCATCACTCGAGGCGCAGTACTCTCTCCACAGTCTCAAATCTTCTGAAGATCGGATGCCAAGCCAAATCCCCATCTAACTAGTATGCATGAGCAAACAGGAAGAAGATGCGGCACTACGCGCTGTGAAAATCTCGGTGGATCTTCCTCCGCGACTTTGATCAGATTTTACAGCGTTATATTATGCTAAAGTCATTTTATGAAAGACCTGTTTGCCAATCTTGAATCACACGAAACGCTTGCGGATGGCGCCGTCCTTCTGCATGGCTTTGCGCTGGCTGATGAAACTGCCATTCTGGAAGCCATAGAGCATATTGTTGAGGCAGCGCCGTATCGGCATATGGCCACACCCGGCGGTTATCGCATGTCGGTAGCCATGACCAATTGCGGCAACTTTGGCTGGATCACTGATCGGCGCGGCTATCGCTATAGTCCGGTTGATCCACTGACAGATAAGGCCTGGCCCAACATGCCGCCTATATTACAAGAACTGGCTGAAAATGCCGCGCGAGAAGCCGGCTATCCGGGATTTTCTCCCGATGCCTGTTTGATCAATCGCTATGAGCCCGGAACAAAAATGTCGCTACATCAGGACAAGGACGAACGAGATTTCAATAATCCGATAGTTTCGGTTTCCCTTGGCCTGCCTGCTACATTCCAGTTTGGCGGATTGAAGCGTGCTGACCCTGTTCGCAAATATGTTCTACATCATGGCGATGTGGTTGTATGGGGTGGCCCGTCCCGCCTTTTTTATCATGGCATCTTGCCGTTAAAGCAAGCTCAACATGCAGAGTTAGGAAGCGTTCGCCTCAATCTTACATTCAGAAAAGCATCCTAGAAAGCAATATATGAGATATTATTTATAATATACTGATTTTATTGTAATAAAGGCCCTAATCTCTTATAGAATTAGGGCCTTTATTAATCAGTTCAAGGCCTGATCCCGCGTTTCGACATTGATGAAAAACGCGATGATTCCAGCAAGTGCCAGCAGTCCGGCAAAAAGCGCAACCGCCAGATTGAAACTCTGGCTGACGACGATAGCGAGTGCGGATGGCGCAAGCAATCCACCCAATCGCGCCATGGCACCCGCCGCCCCCATGCCACTTGCACGCAAGGCGGTCGGGTAAAGTTCAGGCGTAAATGCATAGAGCGCACCCCATGTACCAAGCAGCGCAAAGCTCATGATCAGGATAGATGTGCCCACAACAGCCGAACTGGTGGCGACCGTAAAGAGAGCGCAGGCGGCGGCGCTGATGAAGAGAAAGCCGATCAGTGTGTTGCGTCGCCCCCATGCTTCCACGCCATAGGCAGCGAGCGCGTAGCCCGGCAATTGCGCAAGGGCAACCACGACCAGAAAACCGTAGCCGCGCACAAAGCCAAAACCTTCGCTGGCGAGCTTGGCGGGTATCCATGTAAAGATGCCGTAATAGGAAACAGAAACAAGAAACCAGATGGCCAGTGTCGTTAGCGTACGTTGACGCAGATTTGGAGACAGAAGCTTTTCGTCAGTTACCATAAGCGGCGCTTCCAGTACGACTTTGGGCGGCAGTTCAGGCTTGCCATTGCGACGCAAAACGCGATTCATCACTGTCTTTGCTTCATCCGGCCGCCCCGATTTCAGCAAGTGCATCGGTGATTCCGGCACCCATATGCGCAGCCAGATGCCGATGAGCGCCGGCGCGGCAGTGACGATAAATATATAACGCCATGCGTCTTCCACGCCGGCAAGGCTGGTTGCCCAAGCGGCAAGGGCGATAATAACCGTGCCAACAGCCCAGAAGCCTTCCAGCATCACGAGCCAGCGGCCTCGGTTCTTAGCAGGCAAAAATTCGGCCATCATTGCATAATCGACGGGCAGCGTACCGCCAACCGCCATGCCTGTGAGAAAGCGCAAGCCCAGCAGAATGCCGAAACTTGGTGAAAAGGCCGATAGAAGCCCGAATATGGCATCGCAAGCAACCGTGATCAGCAGCACGTTCCGACGACCGTAACGATCGGCCAAGCGGCCAAAAAGGGCTGCGCCAATCAGCATACCGAGGAAGAATAGAGTGCCGGTTTGCAGGGCTTCGCCGATTGTCAGCCCGAAGGTTTTGGCAATTGCGGCACCCGTAAAGCCAACCGCCAGCACCTGCATGGCGTCCGCCGCCCAGACCAGACCAAACACACCGAGAAGATTGCGCTGGAATGTGCCCGTCCCGGCCTGGTCCAGCGTCTGTTCAATAGTAATCTTCATACCGCTTCGGTCCCCCTCTTCCGTGTAAAAATTTTACGGGCCTTTGCTGCGCCTCCTGTCAACGTCTGTCAATGATAGATTTCATGGATTCAGGGCTTTTGCATGAATTGAGCATAAGCCTCTCAATTGTGCCTTATCCAAAAGCGTAGTTTCGTCCATGCAAGAAAACCGTTATGACCGTTTGGTGATTTGAGGGGGAAACAAGCATGACGCATAATGCACGCGATTTCGGCCTTATCTGCGGCACTCTGCCGACAGGCGCACGAAATAGCATTGCGGATATTCCCGGCGTGCGGGTCGGTCATCATACGTTGTGCGACGGCGAGATAAATACCGGCGTGACGGCTATCTTCCCGCATGACGGCAATCTTTATCGGCGCAAAGTGCTGGCAGCTTGCGACATCATCAATGGTTTTGGCAAAAGCACAGGTCTCGTACAAGTTGACGAGTTGGGCAATCTCGAAACGCCAATTCTGCTCACCAATACATTCAGCGTCGGAACATGTGCGAATGCACTGATCCGCGATGCTATAGTCCATAATCCCGACATTGGCCGCACAACGGCCACCGTCAATCCCGTGGTTCTGGAATGCAATGACGGGCCGCTCAACGATATTCAAGCTATGGCTGTGCAAGAGGACCATGCGCGGTCAGCCATGCGAAATGCTCAAGTAGATTTCGAACAGGGCAGCGTGGGTGCCGGTACGGGCATGACCTGTTTTGGCTTCAAGGGCGGGATCGGCAGCGCGTCGCGCCGCATCAAGCTGGATAATAGGGATTATCATCTGGGTGTTCTGGCCCTCACCAATTTTGGCCGTGCAGGCGACCTTGTCCTGCCGGATGGACGCAGGCCTTCCCCCCAAACACAAGCTGAAGCGGAAAAAGGCTCCGTCATTCTCGTACTCGCAACCGATATACCAATGGAGCACCGCCAGCTGAAGCGAGTCATTCGCCGTTGCAGCGCGGGGCTGGCACGGCTGGGGGCTTTCTGGGGGCATGGCAGCGGCGATATAGCCATCGGCTTTTCAACGGCGGAGATTTTTGACCATGAGGAATCGCGCGATCTTATCCCGCTCAGGATTTTGAACGAGAATTACATCGATACGCTTTTCCGTGCCGCCGCTGAAGCGACACAGGAAACAGTTCTGAATTCCATGTGCGCGGCTCCGGCTTTCAAAGGACGCGCCGGAAGTTGCCGCCGTTCGCTGGCGGACTGGCTGAATGAGCACGAGGAATAACGACCAGACGGAATCTCGTATGCTTGCTTTCTAATATAAAGATTTAATATTGCATTCTAATATATTGTTATATAATATTATATTAGCAATTTAGCATATTGATATACTACCGCTTTGAGTGCCGTCTGGCCCTTCATAGGCGGAAAAAA
Organism: Falsochrobactrum tianjinense; assembly: GCF_019100495.1. Classification (GTDB taxonomy): domain Bacteria; phylum Pseudomonadota; class Alphaproteobacteria; order Rhizobiales; family Rhizobiaceae; genus Brucella; species Brucella tianjinense. Next base: position 363,217 of record NZ_JAHRVA010000002.1, read on the forward strand.
GATCGACTTTGAAGCGTTTCAGAAGGGGGTTGTTAACCTTCATTTTTTATTACTTGAGTTCATTCGGGCGACATATCGGTGGTTCAGGTATCATGCGTAATTTGAGAGAGAATTTTTCCTTGGCAAATGGCAATCGTGTGGAAGGCGCTTCCGACCAGAAGCCGCAACACGACGAGACGTCATCACCCGGCAGCGCAGCATGGAAAATCCATTTTTCTCTTGGCGAGAATGTGCGTTTTACCCGCACACCGGAAGTGGAACTAGCCCGGCGTCGGGGCGAAGACCTTCCAGATATCAATGAGCGCTCGTGCACCCATGAAACGGAACTAAGTCCTCTGGACCCGGCCAAGGTCGCCGAAACGCAGCCGATGGCAGTCGCAGCACTTCAAGACTCCGTGTCGCAGAATATGGTTCGCACGCCTGTCGCGCCTGTGCCTCCTGCCCTGCCTGCTACGCCGGTCGAAGCTCCTGAGCCTGCGCCCGTCCAATCTGTGGCTACTAGCGAAAACGCCGTGCCTACCGGCAATCCAACCATTTCCGCTTTCGCATATCTATCGGACTTTGCGTTTTGGGAAGGGCTTGATTTTCCGTCAGTACCCTCCGCACCAGTCGTTGCCGCAGCAGCACCGAAGCGCCCAACGCCATCGGTGGAATCGATCCTCGCGCGATTTCGTACGGTCGAATGGAAGAAGTCGCATGAAAATGCGCCGATTGTTTCAGAAGCGCAGCCTCTGGCAGATACCCCGGCCCCGAAGCCGATTACAGCCGTAGTCGACCACAGAACGATTGTTACGGACACCGCCGATGCTCCGGAGGGCGAAGCGACTGACGACGATGTCGTGCTCGGTCTGATCGAGGCAGAAGATCATGATGCCGGGGAAGTAATCGAACCAGAGGCAGCACCTGCCCCTGCCCCCGTTACGGCCCCGACCAAGGTGGCACCCTCCATCGCTCTCTACCAACCGCAGCCCCTCCCCCGCGTAGCGAATGTTGTCGCCCACGGCGATTATGAATATCCGCCGCGCGAGCTTCTTCAGGAAGCGCCATCGCTTGAAGGCAATGTCATCACGCAGGAAATGCTGGAGCGCAGCGCCGGGTTGCTGGAAAGCGTTCTTGAAGATTTCGGCGTGCGTGGCGAAATTATCCATGTTCGCCCCGGTCCAGTGGTCACGCTCTATGAGTTTGAACCTGCTCCGGGTGTGAAATCCTCGCGCGTCATCGGCCTTGCCGACGATATCGCCCGCTCCATGTCAGCGCTCTCTGCCCGTGTGGCGGTGGTTCCGGGCCGCAATGTCATCGGCATCGAATTGCCGAACGCCAATCGCGAAACTGTCTATCTGCGGGAAATGATCGACTCCCGCACTTTCGAGGCATCGAATTATCGCCTGCCGCTTTGCCTCGGCAAGGGTATCGGCGGTGAGCCAATCATCGCGGAACTGGCAAAGATGCCCCATCTTCTGGTGGCTGGCACCACGGGTTCGGGCAAGTCTGTTGCCATCAATACCATGATCTTGTCGCTGCTCTACCGCTTCAAGCCGGAGGAATGTCGCCTGATCATGGTGGACCCCAAGATGCTGGAGCTGTCGATTTATGATGGCATTCCGCATCTGTTGACCCCAGTCGTCACTGACCCGAAAAAGGCGGTCGTGGCGCTTAAATGGGCCGTGCGTGAAATGGAAGACCGCTATCGCAAGATGGCGCGTCTGGGGGTGCGCAACATTGAGGGCTTCAATCAACGGGCTTCTTCCGCCAAGGGCAAGGGCGAGACCGTGATGTGCACGGTACAGTCCGGCTTCGACAAGGAAACAGGTGAGCCGACCTATGTCCAGGAAGAACTCGATCTGACGCCGATGCCCTATATCGTGGTCATCATCGACGAGATGGCCGACCTGATGATGGTCGCCGGCAAAGACATTGAAGGCGCGGTGCAGCGTCTGGCACAGATGGCGCGCGCTGCTGGTATCCACCTTATCATGGCCACCCAGCGCCCATCGGTCGATGTCATCACGGGCACGATCAAGGCGAATTTCCCAACCCGCATTTCGTTTCAGGTCACATCGAAAATCGACAGCCGCACCATACTTGGCGAAATGGGCGCCGAGCAGCTATTGGGTCAGGGCGACATGCTCCATATGGCTGGCGGCGGGCGTATCGTCCGCGTTCATGGCCCATTCGTCTCCGACGAAGAAGTGGAAAAAGTCGTCGATCATCTCAAGGATCAGGGCCGCCCTGATTATCTGGCGACCGTCACCGAGGATGAAGAAGAAGATGCAACAGCGGATGCGGCCGTGTTCGACAATACATCGGTCGGCTCTGAAGATGGCGACGATCTCTACGAACAGGCAGTGAAAGTGGTGATGCGCGACAAGAAATGCTCCACTTCCTATATCCAGCGCCGGCTTGGCATTGGTTATAATCGTGCCGCTTCGCTCGTCGAACGCATGGAACAGGATGGCCTTGTCGGCCCCGCCAACCATGTAGGTAAACGTGAAATCCTCACCGGAAACCGCGATTGACAATCAAAGGATAGAGTATCCTAAACCGTGCGACTGGCCGGGGCTTTCTCAAAGCCCCGGCCTTTTCATGAACCAGTCCAGCCACTTACGCGAGGCCGCTGCTGTACGCTTGTCAAGCTGCCGCTTTTGGTTAATAATTCGTTTATTCGCACATTCTTGGCGCATTGGCGGGGGGCAGCCCAAGGCTGTACCCTGCCCGGAATAGGGAGAATGATCGATGAAAAGCATTATAATCGGGCCGACTGGCAAGGATCGGCCAGTGACACCACAAATATTGCAGAACATACAATCGCAAATGCCGAAACCGTCCGAGGACCGGACGCAAGTATGCAATGTCCTCAGGCTTTCCAAGGGCGGCTATTCGCACCGTCGGCGCAAGACACATAAACTTGCATAACCTGGCCAGACAACCGCTGCCAATCCGATTGGGGTATGACGGGCTGTCACCAAGCCAAGCGTAAGAAGACATTCTTTTACGCTGTGCATACTTTCTAAAAAACGGCATCTGGAGTATGGGAGAACGGCCTTCTCGCCCAACCATCGGAATATGCCATGACCGCGCCTGTTGAGACGAATGACCGATCCGCAAGGAAGAAGCCCGGCATTTTTCTTGGCTTCATGGCAGTTCTAGGACTTGCGTTTTTCGTCCTCTTCATGGGGCTGGGCATCTGGCAGATCGAGCGCCTGCAATGGAAGCTAGATCTCATCGCCCGGGTTGATGCGCGCGTGCACGCAGAGCCGATTGCCGCTCCCGGCAAGGACGACTGGGCGAACGTCAATCAGGCAGATGACGAGTACCGGCATGTCACCTTGACCGGCACCTATCTCAACGACAAGGAAGTGCTGGTTCACGCATTGACGGAACGGGGTTCGGGCAATTGGGTTCTGACACCGATGCGTTCCGTGGACGGCGCGATAATCTTCATCAATCGCGGCTTTGTTCCGAACGACAAACGCGATCCCGCGTCGCGGCCGGAAACGCAGATTGGCGGCGAAACTACCGTGACCGGCCTGCTTCGCATGCCCGAACCAGACGGCTTCTTTCTGCGTCCCAACGACCCTGAACGCAATGACTGGAACTCGCGCGATATCGCGGCCTTCGCGAAGAAGAAAAATCTTGGAACCGCCGCGCCCTATTTCATCGACGCAGATGCGAGTGCCAATCCGGGCAATCTGCCTGTGGGCGGGCTGACGGTCGTCAAATTCCGCAACAGCCACCTCTCCTATGCGATTACCTGGTTTGCGCTTGCGGCCATGATTGCCGGGGCCGCCATTTTTGTATGGCGGCACGAGCGCAGATCGAAGGATTAAGCATGCAGTGCATGGCCGAGCGCCTTCATGCTGGCCTCGGCAAAGCCCTCGCCCAACGTCGGGTGAGCGTGGATTGTGCCTGCAATGTCCTCAATGCGCGCGCCCATTTCCACTGCCTGCGCAAAGGCCGATGACAGTTCTGAAATGCCCGCGCCGACAGCCTGTATGCCCAGAATAATGTGATTATCGGCACGCGCCACCACGCGGATCATGCCATCGTCACGCTCGGTCGTCATGGCGCGGCCATTGGCCTGAAACGGGAAAATGCCAATCTGGATATTATGCCCGGCCTTGCGTGCTTCATCCGGCAACAGGCCGACCGTCACGATTTCCGGGTCGGTGAAACAGACTGCGGGAATGCAGCGCTTGTCCCAGACCTGGGTGCCGCCCGCAATGATCTCCGCTACCATTTCGCCCTGCGCCATGGCGCGATGCGCCAGCATCGGCTCGCCTGTCACATCGCCGATCGCATAAATGCCGCGCATGGAGGTGCGGCAGCGATCATCGATACGGATGAAACGCCCGTCCATATCGAGACGGATTTCGCTCAACCCCCAGCCATCGGTCTGCGGTTTGCGTCCAACGGTAACGAGCACCTTGTCTGCCTGAACAGGCTTGTTTGCGCCGTCCGCCGTTACAACTTCCAGCGCCTTGCCGTCCGGTGACAGGCCCTTGGCGGAAGTGGCGGTCAGCACATCGATGTCAAGCTCCTTCAGCCGCGCCATGACGGGGCGTGTCAGCTCCGCATCATATTGCGGCAGGATACGGTCGGTCGCTTCGACGACAGTCACTTTCGAGCCGAGCTTGGCAAAAGCCGTGCCGATTTCCAGGCCGATATAGCCGCCGCCCACGATAGCGAGCTTTGCGGGAATGTTTTCGAGCGACAAAGCTTCCGTGGAGGAGATGACATCGCCGCCGAATGGCAACATCTGGATTTCCACCGGAACAGAACCGGTGGCAATCACGATATTCTCGGCATGGATGGTCTGGCGCCCTGTATCCGTATCAACCAGCACCGTTTTGCCGTCCATAAACCGCGCCTGTCCCTGAAACATACGCACCCGTGATCTTTTCAAAAGACCGGCGACGCCGCTATTCAGCCGGTTGACGATGCCGTCCTTCCATTCCAGCGTTTTGGTGAAATCGATAGCCGGGTTTTGCGCGGTAATGCCGAGTGCGCCCTTGGCCGCGAAAGTCGTGAGACGATGGAATTCATCCGCCGCGTGGATCAGCGCCTTGGAGGGGATGCAGCCGACATTGAGGCAGGTGCCGCCCAACCGGATTTTCTCCACCAGAACCGTATCGATGCCGAGCTGGCCTGCGCGAATGCCGCAGACATAGCCACCGGGGCCGCCGCCGATGATCAGAAGTTTGCAGGAAATTTCGCTCATTCGATCAGCCCTCTACAAAAATCATCGCAGGCGTTTCCAGCAAGCCTTTCAGCTTTTGCACGAATACAGCCGCATCCCAGCCGTCAATCACCCGATGGTCGAAACTGCAAGACAGGTTCATCATCTTGCGCGGCACGAATTGCGCGCCGTCCCACATCGGACGTACGGCCATCTTGTTGATGCCGACAATCGCCACTTCCGGGCGGTTGATGATCGGCGTGGTGGCGATTGCACCAAGCGGCCCCAACGAAGTGATGGTGATGGTGGAACCGGACAATTCCTCGCGCTTGGCCGTGCCGTTGCGTGCGGCTTCGGTAACACGGGAAAGTTCCGTCGCGGCGGCAAAGACCGTCATGCTTTCGGCATGGCGCACCACCGGCACGATCAACCCGTTCGGTGTTTGCGTGGCAATACCCACATGCACACCGCCAAACTGTCGGATAATGTCCGCCTCGTCATCGAAATGCGCATTGAGACCTGGCTGTTCCTTGACCGCCTTGACGATGGTGCGGACGACAAAGGGCAGAAGTGTGAGCCGCGGACGGCTTTCTTTATGCTCGTGATTGAGTTTCGAGCGCAGCTCCTCAAGCTGCGTAACGTCCACCTCTTCGACAATGGTGATATGCGGGATATGCCGCTTGGCCTCGGCCATGCGTTCGGCAATCTTGCGCCGAAGCCCGATCACCTTGATCTCGTTGACGGATGTGTCGGCCATATAACCCGACACTGCGGGAGCCGCGCCGCTTTCCATCTGGAAAAAGGCGTCGAGGTCTTCATGGGTGATACGCCCCGCCGGACCCGTGCCGCGCACGCGCCGCAGATCGACACCCGCATCGCGCGCCCGCAGCCTGACGGATGGGGTTGCCAACGGCTTTTCGCCTTCAGCACGCAGAGGCCCCGCACCGGTAAATGGCCGGCTTGCTGTTTCGCGCTTCGGCTGGACAGGCTTCTCCGGAACCGGCGTTTGTAGCAGAACCGGAGGTTCCGGCGCCGGGGCGCTTTGTTTCGGCGTCTTTGCCGGTGCTGGTGGTGCGGCGTTGTCCTCGGCTGCCCCACCTTCGATTTCGAGACGGACAAGCTCCGATCCAACAGCGATCTTTTCGCCGACTTCGCCATTCACCGCGACAACCTTGCCGGCGCGTGACGACGGAATTTCCACTGTCGCCTTGTCGGTCATGACGGCGGCAAGGAGATCATCCTCGCGAACGACATCGCCGACTTTCACATGCCATTCGACAAGCTCAGCCTCGGCAACACCTTCGCCGACATCGGGGAGCTTGATTGTAAAATGAGCCATCTTTTCCTCCCCTCAAGCTTCCATGATCGACGTAAGCGCGCGGCCAATCCGGTCGGGACCGGGAAAATAGGCCCATTCCTGCGCATGCGGATAGGGCGTATCCCAACCGGTGACGCGGATGATGGGCGCTTCGAGATGATAGAAGCAATCGCGCTGGACGAGCGCGGCAAGTTCTGCACCATAACCGCAGGTCAGCGTCGCCTCGTGCACGATCACGCAGCGCCCGGTCTTCCTGACGGAAGCCATGATGGTTTCCGTATCCAGAGGCAGAAGCGTGCGCAAGTCGATCACCTCCGCATCCACGCCGGTTTCCTCAGTCGCTGCCAGCGCCACATGTACCATCGTGCCATAGGCGAGCACCGTCACATCGCTGCCTTCGCGCCGGATCGCCGCCTTACCAAGCGGCACGGTGTAATAGCCTTCCGGCACCTCGCCCAGATCATGCTTCTTCCATGAGGTGACAGGCTTGTCGTGATGACCATCGAACGGTCCATTATAAAGCCGTTTCGGCTCGAACATGATGACGGGATCGGGATCTTCGATCGCGGCCAGCAACAGGCCCTTGGCGTCGGCAGGTGTGGAGGGCATGACAGTCTTGAGGCCCGATACGTGTGTGAACAGCGCCTCCGGGCTCTGGCTGTGCGTCTGTCCGCCATAAATGCCGCCACCGGACGGCATGCGGATGACAATGGGACATGTGAACTCGCCCGCCGAGCGATACCGAAGCCGCGCGGCCTCAGAAACGATCTGGTCATAGGCCGGATAAACATAATCGGCGAACTGCACCTCGATGCATGGACGCAGGCCATAGGTGGCCATGCCGATCGCCGTGCCGACGATGCCAAGCTCGCTGATCGGCGCATCGAAGCAGCGCTCCTTGCCGTATTTCTTTTGTAGTCCGGCGGTGCAGCGGAAGACGCCGCCGAAATAGCCGACATCCTCGCCGAACACGACGACCTTATCGTCTCGCTCCATAGCGATGTCGTGGGCGTTCTGAATTGCTTCGATCATTGTGAGTTTGGCCATGATCAGAACCCCGCTTCCTGACGCTGCCGGATAAGATGCGGCGGCGTTTCGGCATAGACATCCTCGAACATGTCGCGCATCGAAGGCCTGCGCCCGTCATGCAGCGTGCCGATGGCCTCTGCCTCGCGTTGCGCCGCGACGACCAGATCCATCACCTCGGCTTCGGCCTGCTTGTGGCGTTCTTCCGACCAGACATCGCGCTTTATGAGGTGGTTCTTCAACCGCAGGACCGGATCGCCAAGCGGCCATGCATCGCTTTCGGCCTTGGGGCGATAGGCGGACGGATCGTCGGAAGTGGAGTGTCCGCCAGCGCGATAAGTCACATATTCAATGATCGTCGGGCCGAGATTGCGTCGCGCACGCTCGGTTGCCCACCTGGCCACCGCATGGACGGCCAGGTAATCATTGCCGTCGACGCGCAGCGAGGGAATGCCGAAGCCGTGGCCGCGGGCGGCAAAGGTGCCCGAACCACCGCGTGCGATGCCCTGAAAGGTGGAGATCGCCCACTGATTGTTGACGATGTTCATCACCACGGGAGCCTTGTAGGTGGAGGCGAAGACCAGCGCGGCATGGAAATCGCTTTCCGCCGTCGAGCCGTCGCCGATCCATGCGGCAGCAATCTTCGTATCGTGGCTGATGGCCGAGGCCATGGCCCAACCAACGGCCTGCGTATATTGCGTGGCAAGATTGCCGGAGATCGTGAAGAATCCGTGCTCCTTGGAGGAGTACATCACCGGAAGCTGCCGGCCTTTCAGCGGATCGTGCTCGTTGGAGAAAATCTGGTTCATCATGGTGACGAGCGGATAATCGTCGGCGATGAGCAACCCGGCCTGTCGATAGGTCGGGAAATTCATATCGCCCTTGCGGAGCGCCTTGCGGAAAGCGCAGCTCACCGCCTCTTCGCCCAGATGCTGCATATAGAACGAGGTCTTGCCTTGCCGCTGCGCCATCATCATGCGCGCATCGTAAGCACGCAGGATCATCATGTGACGAAGCCCGTCCTTCAACTCCTCATCTGTGAGCGTGCCAGCCCATGGACCGACCGCCTCGCCGTCGCGATTGAGCACGCGGATGATGCTGAAGGCCAGATCGCGCATGGCTTCCGGCTTTTCATCGATTTCGGGTCTTCTGACACTTCCTGCACGCGGGATTTTAACGTGGGAGAAATCCGGCGCATCGCCCGGACGCCATTCCGGCTCGGGAACATGCAGTGAAAGTACGACATCATCGCTCATGCGGGCACACCTCGCAAAACTGGCACAGATAGTCGAATGGAAGGTCTTCTGCTCCTTGCCAGGTGGGCCTATCTGCCTTCCCGGACTGTTAGCGCCAAGTTGTAGCCGCCAGCTTTCCTTCCATACGACGTGAGGCCGGTCTCCTCCTCCGATTTCACTGATTTTAGGGTGGATCGGCTTTCAAAATAAAGCAAGATTATTCTCATAAAGTATGGATAAACAATATCGGACTGGTTCCTTATCCGGGGTTAAGGGTCTACAGGACAACAGCCGAAAGAATCTTATAGATTTGTTTTAAAATAGAATTCACACGAAAAGAACAGAAAGAAATTGCGCAATATTATTTCTCAAAGCAATCCGCAAGGTGCGTACCATATGGTACGCTATCCATATCCAACGACAGCTTCACCAACAAATAATAGTGATGAGACATTTTGTCCTCAATGACGCCGCCTGTCCACCCGCTTAATATTTCCACTGCTTGACCGCATTGCCGATTCCGGCACGCTAGTGTGACTTTGAATCCGCAATTCGTTCGCAACCCTGCTCCAAAGTGATGCGAATTCCGGATTCGCCACACTAGGTCACCGACTCATTTTCTCTTATTCAGATGCGGATGGCGGCCAGATGGATATAAGGCAGTGGCCTAAACTTCTACTCTGTCGCGCCCGGCACGCTTTGCACGATAAAGCGCCTCGTCTGAAATCAGAAGCAGCCTATCGAGCGTGTAATGTGGCTTGGCAGTTGTGACGCCAATGCTCGCGGTTACTTCATATGAAACAGGAACGCCTGCAAATCTGGCCTCCCTGATCGCCATCCTGATCTTGTCCGCCAATTGTGTTGCGGCAGCTAGATTGGTTCGCGGAACAAGCACCACAAATTCCTCTCCGCCCAGCCTGGCGCAAACGGCGCTTGAACCAGCAGCCTTGAGGATAATCATCCCTAAGCCTTTAATTACGCTATCCCCGACAGGATGACCATATGTATCATTAACGCTTTTGAAATGATCGATGTCGATCAGGAGAAGGCTTAAAGGTGCCTCCTCTTCATTCTGCATCAACTTGTCCGCACGTTCAACGAACCCGCGCCGATTCAAAAGATTGGTCATAGAATCCATAGAACGCTCTTCTTCAAGCGTAAACAATCTGTCGCTCACCACAACTGCCAATAGCGCCAGCGCAAACGCTACGCCCAATACCGCCAGAGAAAACTGTAGCGCTAGCCAGAATACCGACGCGCTGAAATCCGGCACGACCGCAGGCATTCCTTTGGTAGTCAGCATCGTTCGAATGAAGAATTGGCTCGCAAAAGCCAAAAGTACCCAGAAAAATACTTTTTCCGGCATCATTCCCCAGCGCAAAAAACGCAGACGCCATGATGTGAAAAGAAACATCAACCCGAAACCAAAATTCAGAATATAGATACGGGTAAGGAGATTTCGGTCTATGTAAAAATAATAGGCAACACCACCTACAATCAAAAGCAGTGCAGAGAAATACAACATTCTATTTATCATCTGCCCACTACGCCGAAGCAACCCATTGCAGACGAGTAATACGCTGGTCGTATAAAAAAAGGCAGAAATAACAGCGTTCAATCCCAGGTCGAAAGGAATTCTCAGCATTTGCGAGAGCGCGCCCAGACAGAACAGAAAATTTGCCACGGCAAAGAAAAGAAGATGCTTGTGTCTTTTGTCAGAAGCCCAGAACGCAAAAAAGCATATTGCAAAAACCAGCAATATGCTCGGTCCTAGAAGGACTAACGGATTAGACGGAACAAGCATTTCAGTCTGATTTACAACAATTGGAAACTTCTATGTGGTGGAAAAATTCTATTTGCCATTAGCAGCGCCAGTTATGCAAGGCAAGTACGGCCAAGCCAAACTCGACCGCATGCTTGTCAAGGAAGCCCATTTGTAGAGCGTGACCGATGTCACATCGCAACCAAGAGTGCCACTAATCTTCTACGCTATGGTTTCGCGGACATCACGGAAAGCGTGGGAAATGAGCCATACAATCTTGCTGCCGAGCCAACCGTAACCGATCACGCCAACGCTGTATTCGACAGCCACTTTCGACGTCTCCCAGCTAGACAGGTCTTTGGTGAGGCGATGGTTCCCATTCAAGCTGGCAGAATGCGCGATGCGGAAAACTCCGACAAAGGTCCTATAATCGTCGTTTGCAGAACCAAAAAATGGACCCGAAAATCGCAATCGATTTTCGGGTCACATTATAACTATGCGATGAGAAGTTGCAGCTTACCACCATTTCTTCGGGGTGAAACGACCGGCGGCATTTTCGATAACGCTTGCGGCCTGAAACAGCGTTTCTTCCTCAAACGGCCGGCCGATAAGCTGGAGGCCCAGCGGCAGGCCCAGATCATTCAGACCGGCAGGAACTGCGATGCCGGGAAGCCCGGCCATGTTCACAGTCACGGTGAATATGTCATTGAGGTACATCTTGACCGGATCACTTGCCAGCTCCTCATCGGCCAGACCGAAAGCCGCCGAAGGCGTAGCCGGTGTCAGAATCGCCTGAACGCCCTGCGCGAACACATCCTCGAAGTCTTTCTTGATCAGCGTGCGCACTTTCTGCGCCCGCAGATAATAGGCATCATAATAGCCAGCCGAAAGCACATAGGTGCCGATCATGATGCGGCGCTTCACTTCCGCGCCAAAACCGGCTGCGCGGGTCTGCTCATACATATCCGCAATGTCCTTGCCCGGAACACGCAGGCCGTAACGCACACCATCATAACGGGCCAGGTTGGACGAAGCCTCGGCAGGCGCCACGATATAATAAGCGGCAAGCGCATATTTGGTATGCGGCAGCGAAATATCGATAATTTCTGCGCCGGCATCCTTCAGATACTGAATGCCCTTCTGCCAGAGTTCCTCGATTTCGCCGGGCATGCCGTCGATACGATATTCCTTGGGAATACCGATCTTCATGCCCTTCACGGATTTACCGATAGCAGCTTCATAATCGGGTACGGGCAGATCAACGGATGTCGTGTCTTTCAAATCGACCGAAGCCATCGATTTGAGCAGGATGGCGGCATCGCGCACGTCGCGCGCAATGGGGCCAGCCTGATCGAGCGAAGACGCAAAAGCCACCGTGCCCCAGCGCGATACGCGACCATAGGTCGGCTTGATGCCAACGGTGCCCGTAAACGCGGCTGGCTGGCGGATCGAGCCGCCGGTGTCGGTCGCCGTCGCGCCAGCACAAAGCTGCGCAGCAACAGCAGCAGCCGAGCCGCCGGACGAGCCACCCGGCACGAGATCGGCATTGGAGCCATCCGCACGCCACGGATTCTTCACCGGGCCGTAATAGGAGCTTTCATTGGACGAACCCATGGCGAATTCGTCCATGTTAAGCTTGCCCAGCATGACCGCACCATCATCCCAGAGATTGGCAGTGACGGTCGATTCATATTCCGGCTTGAAACCATCGAGAATATGCGAGCAGGCCTGTGTGTGCACGCCCTTGGTGGCAAACAGGTCCTTGACGCCAAGCGGGATGCCTTCGAGCGCGCCAGCCTCGCCGCTGGCGATACGGGCATCGGATGCCTTGGCCATTTCGCGCGCCCGATCGGAGGTCACGGTGATATAGGCGTTGATGGCTCCGTTGGCAGAATCAATTGCCCCAAGATAGGCTTCGGTCAGTTCGGTCGCGGTAATGGCCTTGGTCTTCAGCCTGTCGCGCGCTTCGGCAATGGTCAGTGCGGTCAATTCGCTCATGGTAAATTCCTGTCAATACGCCGTGGCTGGAGCATTTCCGGTAAAGGTGCTTAGCGGTTAAGCGGGTTCAAACGGCCTTATTCGACGACCTTCGGCACCACGAAGAAATTCTCTTCCGTAACCGGCGCATTGGCGACGATGGTATCGGCGATGTTGCCATCCGTAACCGCATCTTCACGCAGACGCATCTTCATCGGCGTAACCGAGGTCATCGGCTCCACACCCTCGACATCGACTTCGTTCAATTGCTCGACAAAACCCAGAATTGCATTGAGTTCTCCGGTCATACGCTCGGCGGCATCCTCGCTGACAGCGATGCGCGCGAGATGCGCGACGCGCTTGACGGTGGAAATATCGACGGACATCCTGTTCTCCGCAAATGCTTGTTCAGAGCGCTATGCATCCAAATGGACGCATAGCGCTCTGATGAAAGGTTCTTTGTTACCGGCTATAACGGCGCGTTTGTTGAAGCGCAACATTTCTTGCGCTTCAATGCCTATTAGAAGCTGTGCACAGTACCGGCAGGATCGGCCAGAATTTTTGTTTTCGTCTGTCCGGCCATGCCAGCGATAAAATGTTCTGCTGTCTGTTCGATGATCGGAAAAGACGCATAATGGCACGGCAGCACGGTCTTGAAATTGAAATAACGCTGGCAGGCGAGCGCCGCCACGGCTCCGCCCATGGTGAAGCGATCACCGATCGGCACAATGCCAATTTCGGGCTGGTGCAATTCGTTGATCAACGCCATATCGGAGAAAATATCGGTGTCCCCCATATGATAGAGTGTCGGCGCATCATCAAAATGGAACACCAGACCATTGGGATTGCCGAGCGCCTGCGAAACGCCGTTTTCGGTCAGCATGGCAGAGGAATGCAATGCATTGACGAAGGTGATCGTAAATCCGTCATGCGCAATCGTGCCGCCGGTATTGCCGGGGTCGACCTTTTCCACGCCCTGACTGCCAAGCCAGCTTGCCAGATCCGCATTGGCGATGACGGTCGCACCGCTTTCTTTTGCAATGGCGACCGTATCGCCGACATGATCGCCATGGCCATGCGTCAGCGCGATATGGGTAACGCCCTTTGTCGCTTGAGCATAATCAATGTCCTTTGCACCGGGATTGCCATTGAGGAAAGGATCGATGAGGATAACCGCATTCGCAGTTTCGACGCGAAAGGCGGCATGGCCCAGCCAGGTGATTTTCATAAGATCTCTCCTTTGAACTCGATTTCCCGTTTGTGAACAGATATGACGCCGATAAGCTTCAAGGCAATAAGCTGTGTTCAGAATCTCCGTTCAGAACCTGTGAGGACCGATGGCCACTATTGAAATAGAAGATATTGCGGACATTCTGCAACCTGGACAGACCATTGCGGGATTGGATCTGGGAACAAAAACCATCGGTCTTGCCGTATCCGATCTGGGGCTTTCCTTCGCCCATCCCCGTCCGGTTATCAAACGGGTCAAGTTCACCATCGACGCGCAGGTGCTTTTGAAAGCGCTGCAAGCCGACAGGGTAGGCGTCATCATTATCGGCCTGCCGATGAATATGGATGGCAGCGCAGGACCGCGCGTTCAGGCAACGCGCGCTTTCGTGCGCACCATGCAGCCTTTGACCGACCTGCCTTTCGTCTTCTGGGACGAGCGGCTTTCGACCGTTGCCGCCGAACGCGCACTGATCGGCATGGATGTCTCGCGTGGCAAGCGCGCAGAACGCATCGATTCGGCTGCCGCCGCCTTTATTCTTCAAGGCGCGCTCGACCGGCTGCACACGCTTCGCTCCAGTCAGGACAATGATCACGACGCTGGGTAAAGCTGGTCGAGCAAACGACTGGCATTATGGCGCGCATCCAGCATGCCGTAAGTCGTGCGCCATTGACCGCCAAGCCGCGTATCGATGAACGCATCGGCAATATCGTCCGCACCAAGCTGACGCAGTTCGGCGGCAGCGGCGGCAAACGCCAGTTGCTCGGTCAGAAGCCGCGCCACACCCTGATCTGTTTCGGTCAAGTGCAATGCTGCCTGCAAGACATCGATCGTGCCCTGCCCGCGCACGCCAAGCTGCGCGCTGATCCAGTCCAGCACCTCGTCAAAAAGCGCAGGCGCACGCGATAGAACCCGCGCCACATCCAGCGCCATAACATTGCCGGAGCCTTCCCATATCGCATTGACCGGGGCCTCGCGATAGGCGCGCGCCAGATTGCCATCTTCGATATAGCCATTCCCGCCAAGGCACTCCATGGCCTCATAAAGCAGCGCAGGCGCGATCTTGCAGACCCAATATTTGACCACCGGCGTCATAGCGCGCGCGAAAGCAGCTTCCGCGCGGTCGGTTGCCGCCATATCGAACGCGCGCGCCAGCCGCATGGAAAGCGCCGTAGCAGCAGCGACATCCAGCGCCATATCCGCCAGAACGCGGTTCATCAAAGGCTGTTCGATCAATGTCTCGCCGGAAACTTGCCGATGGCGGGCATGGTGCACTGCTTCGGCAAGGCCCGAGCGCATCAGCCCGGCAGAGGCGACCGCGCAGTCAAGCCGCGTCAGCGTCACCATATCCATAACCGTCTTCACGCCCTCGCCGGGATTACCGACCATATGACCGACGGCCCCGTCGAATTCGACTTCAGCGGACGCGTTGGAACGGTTGCCGAGCTTGTCCTTAAGCCGCTGGAACATAAAGCCATTACCCGTCCCCCCATCAGTCAGGCGCGGCAGCAAAAAGCAGGAAAGCCCTTCATCTGCCTGTGCCAGTACAAGAAATGCATCGGACATAGGCGCAGACATGAACCATTTATGGCCCGTTATGGTATAACTACCGTCATCATTACGGACCGCGCGTGAGGTATTGGCCCGCACATCGGTGCCGCCCTGCTTTTCGGTCATGCCCATGCCGAGGGTCAGGCCGAGCTTGCTCAAGGCGGGCTTTTGCGAAGAATCATATTTTCGCGACAGAATGTGCGGCGACCATTCCTTGTAGAGATCGGGTGCGCCCATAACGGCGGCGAGCGATGCATTGGTCATGGTAAGCGGGCAAAGATGGCCCGCCTCAAGCTGCGCCGTCAGATAGAAGCGCGCCGCGCGTGCCTGATGGCGGCGACCTGTTTCAACCGGGTTGTCTTCCCATATCGAGCAATGCAGCCCCTGCGCAATCGAACGGCGCATCAAGGCGTGATAGGCAGGGTGATACTCCACCAGATCGGCACGTCTGCCCTGTCGGTCATGGGTACGCAGTTTCGGCAGTTCCGTATTGGCCAGCCGCGCGAGATCCTGCGCCTCAGGCGACAAGACGAAACGGCCGGTCTGCTCCAGATCCGCGTGCAATTCCTTGGGAAAGCGCGCTGAAATCTGCATCAGAAGCGGATCGCCCAGATAAGCATTTGTGCCCGTCATCGGCGGGGTCTGGTTGGTGACTTCGTGCGTTTTCACAGGCTCATCCGTTGGTTTGACTCGGTTTACCTTAAGCTTTTTGCCCTTTATTTCCTAAAATTCTCCCTCATTGATGGTATTTATATCCACAAGATCACAGGTTTTTCTTTTGGAATCGGTCAAAGCCATTATAAGGGCGGTTGCGGTCCCGCTTTCCCGGCCTTATACGGATGACTTGCCATGACAAAACAACCGGCCTCTCCGCTTTTTCCTCATCGCCACCTGCTTGGCATCAAGGGGCTATCGCCTCTGGACATTCTTTGCCTGCTCGATCTTGCCGATCAGGAAGTCGCTGTCTCCCGACAGTCTGAAAAGAAAAAGTCCGTGCTGCGCGGCCGCACACAGATCAATCTCTTCTTTGAAGCATCGACGCGAACGCAGTCTTCGTTCGAGCTGGCCGGAAAACGGCTCGGCGCAGATGTGATGAATATGTCGGTCGGCAATTCGTCGGTCAAGAAAGGAGAGACGCTGATCGATACGGCCATGACGCTCAATGCCATGCAGCCCGATATTCTGGTCATTCGCCATGCGTCTGCCGGTGCCGCTGCACTGCTTGCACAAAAGGTCGGCTGCTCGGTGGTCAATGCAGGTGATGGCGCACATGAGCATCCCACGCAGGCACTGCTCGATGCGCTGACCATCCGTCGCGCCAAGGGCGAGATCGAAAACCTGATCATTGCCATTTGCGGCGATGTGCTTCACTCCCGCGTAGCCCGTTCCAACATATTGCTGCTCAACGCGCTGGGCGCGCGCGTGCGGGTCGTGGCTCCTTCCACGCTGCTGCCCGCTGGCATGGCCGATATGAGTGTCGAGGTCTTCAACACTATGGAGGAAGGGCTGAAAGACGCCGATGTCATCATGATGCTGCGTCTTCAGCGCGAGCGCATGGCAGGCGCCTTCGTACCCTCGGTCCGTGAATATTTCCATTTCTACGGCCTCGATAATGAAAAGCTCAAATATGCCAGGCCCGATGCGCTCGTCATGCATCCCGGACCGATGAATCGCGGTGTCGAGATTGCCTCCGATGTGGCTGACGGCCCGCAAAGCGTGATCCAGCAACAGGTGGAAATGGGCGTGGCTGTGCGTATGGCCGTCATGGAAGCCCTGCTTGATCCCCGGAGAAATCCGAGCGGCGAAGGAGAACGGGCATGAACACCATCCTGTTTGAAAATGCCCGTATCGTCGACCCTTCGCGCGGCCTCGATGAGGATGGAAGCCTCCTGATTGCTGACGGCATAATAATCGCCAGTGGCGCGGATGCCCGCAATCAGGGCGCCCCGGAAGGCGCGGAAATCGTCGATCTGAACGGTATGGCCATTCTGCCCGGACTGGTCGATTCGCGTGTTTTCATCGGCGAACCGGGTGCCGAGCACCGCGAAACCATCGCATCGGCCAGCCGTGCGGCGGCAGCAGGCGGCGTCACCTCGATCATCATGATGCCGGATACCGATCCGGTAATCGACGATGTAGCGCTGGTCGAATTCGTCAAGCGCACCGCACGCGACACGGCGATCGTCAATGTTCACCCCGCAGCTTCCATCACCAAGGGCTTGCGTGGCGAGGAAATGACCGAAATCGGCCTGCTGCGCGAAGCCGGTGCGGTCGCCTTCACCGAAGGCCGCAACACCATAGTGAATACGCAGCTGATGCGCCGCGCATTGACCTATGCCCGCGATTTTGGAGCCGTTATCGCCTGCGAAACCCGCGATCCCTATCTTGGCGCCAATGGCGTGATGAATGAGGGCCTGTTTGCAAGCTGGCTTGGACTTTCGGGAAGCCCACGCGAAGCGGAAGTCATCCCGCTTGAGCGCGATCTGCGCCTGGCAGCCCTCACCGATAGCCATTACCATGCAGCCCAGCTTTCCTGCGCCATGTCGGCGGAGGCGGTGCGCCGCGCGAAAGATCTCGGCACGAAGATCACTGCCGCGGTTTCAATCAACCACCTGTCGCTCAATGAAAACGACATCGGTGAATTCCGCACTTTCTTCCGTCTCTCGCCGCCTTTGCGCAGCGAAGAAGACCGCCTTGCCATGGTCGAGGCCATCAAGAACGGCACTATCGATATTGTCGTTTCCGCGCATGACCCGCAGGACGTGGACACCAAGCGTCTGCCTTTCGCCGATGCGGAAGCCGGTGCAATTGGCCTTGAAACGCTGCTGGCGGCGGCTCTGCGGCTCTATCACAATGAAACCATTCCGCTCCTGCGTCTTGCGGAAGTGCTGTCCACCGCTCCGGCACGGATTTTCGACCTTGAGGCTGGCACGCTGAAACCGGGCGCGAAGGCGGATATGACCATTGTCGATCTGGACGAGCCATGGATCGTTCGCGAACAGGATCTGCATTCGCGCTCAAAAAACAGCTGTTTTGAAGGCGCTCGCTTTCAGGGGCGGGTCGTCCGTACTATAGTCGCTGGCAAAACCGTGTATTCGGCTGGATAATTAAAGGGGAATTATATGGCCGGAACGGATCTGTTCAGTCTGCTCGCTGCCGCTTCGCTGCTTTTCGGCTATATTCTCGGCTCCATCCCTTTCGGGCTGATCCTGACCCGCCTTGCCGGCCTCGGGGACGTGCGCGCTATAGGTTCCGGCAATATTGGCGCAACCAATGTGCTGCGCACGGGTAACAGGAAACTTGCCGCCGTAACGCTTCTGCTCGACATGCTCAAAGGCACTGCCGCAGTGCTGATCGCCTCACGCTATGGCGATTATGCCGCTATTGCCGCCGGTTTTGGCGCATTTATCGGCCATCTCTTTCCCGTCTGGATCGGTTTTAAAGGCGGCAAGGGCGTCGCAACTTATCTGGGCATTCTGATCGGGCTTGCCTGGCAGGGCGCGCTGGTCTTCGCAGCAGCGTGGATTATCACCGCTCTTCTGACGCGCTATTCCTCACTTTCAGCGTTGATCGCCAGCGTTGTTGTACCGATTGCGCTTTATGTGCATGGCGATCAGGGAATCGCAGTGCTTTTCACCGTGCTGACAGTCATTGTTTTCATCAAGCATCGCGCCAATATAACGAGGCTTCTCGATGGCAGTGAAAGCAAAATCGGGAGCAACGAAGGTAAAGTCGGGGCCAAGGGATGAAAGAAAGGGCGAATTCACACACCGGGATTCGTCTTTCCGACCGCCAGCGGCTCAATTGGCTGCGTCTTTTCCGCACGGACAATATTGGCGCTGTCACCTTTCGCGACCTGATTCTTTTTTGTGGTTCCGCGGCCAATGCGATAGAAAGACTGCCCGATCTCAACATTCGCGGCGGCAGCGCGCGGCCCATGCACGTGACCTCCATAGAAGATGCAGAACGTGAACTGGCAGCCATCGAGCGTATGGGGGCTCGTCTCGTCGGCATGGGCGAGCCGGATTATCCGCAACAGCTCAAAAACTGCGAAGCGCCGCCACCCCTGGTCATCGTCAAGGGCGACACAAATATATTTCGCAAGCCCCCGGTCGCGATTGTGGGTTCCCGCAACGCGTCGGTAATCGGTGCGCGCTTCACCGAAAGACTGGCACGCGATCTGGGAGAGGCCGGTTTCGCAATCATTTCGGGACTTGCGCGCGGAATCGACGCTGCGGCGCATAAGGCCAGCATGGCAAGCGGAACCGTGGCAGTGCTTGCAGGTGGCCTCGACAGGCCCTATCCAGCAGAAAATCTGCCACTCTATCGCGCCATACCCGAGCATGGCGGCGCACTTATCACCGAAATGCCCATGGGCGCAGAGCCGCGCTCGCGTGATTTCCCCCGCCGCAACCGCATCATTGCGGGGCTGTCGTTGGGCCTGATCGTGGTGGAAGCGGCGGAGCGTTCGGGCTCGCTTATCAGCGCCCGCATGGCTGGAGAAATGGGCCGCATCGTCTTCGCTGTGCCCGGCTCGCCGCTCGACCCGCGAGCGCGCGGCACCAATGCCTTGCTCAAACAGGGCGCCACACTCGTCACCCATGCCGATGACGTTATCGAAGCCCTCGCGCCTTTGATGCCGACAGGCGAAATCGATATGGAACCGGCACAATCCAGTCTTCTGACGCAGATCGATGAGGCGCCGGCTTCCCTGCAGCCCTATACGACCGACAGGGAGCGCGATCTTATCATCGAGGTACTCGGCCCCACGCCCATCGACATCGATTCTCTCGTTCGCTATACGGGTATCAATGCAGATACCGCACAGCTTGTCCTGCTGGAACTCGACCTTGCGGGCCGACTTTTACGTTATCCCGGCAACCAGGTTGCACTCGCTCCAACCGAAGAAAAACTACAAAGTCAGCTGCTCATATGAATGGTTTGTCAGGCTGCGAAGTGCTGTTGTCCCGCGCTTCCTGCAATGCCATATCAATCATATAAACAAGTAAATGGCAGTCGGTCGTTCTCGCCAGCTTGACCAATTCTTCCAGCATTTCTTCGAGATAGGCGAGAGTTTCCTTATGAGTTGCCTGCCTTTGATCCATTATCGCCCCCAAGACTGTTCGGTTTCCCCTTAGAGCATATTTCAATCCGGGTGAACCGGGTCGACCCTTCGGGGGCATTATGCGCGCATTAAGTTCCGAAAAACGACCCATCACTTTTCGGAAGGCACTCCAATCCAAGCCTCCTATCCGGATCACCCTTTCTGATACAGGCAATGAGGATACCACCACTGGTTACATGTACTTCAATATCAATCTTTAGTTGTATTTATGGGAATTTTGGTGTCCCACCCTTGACCAAACGCCAGCCACTGTTCATGTGGAAGGCAACTAATTGTGCGCGACAAAGGATATTTTGTCCTGACAGGTCGCGAATTTGGATTGCTTGAATGAACGTCGTCGTCGTCGAATCGCCTGCCAAGGCTAAAACTATCAATAAATATCTCGGTCCGGACTATAAGGTTCTGGCCTCATTCGGTCATGTGCGAGATCTGCCAGCCAAGGACGGCTCCGTCCGCCCGGATGAAGATTTCGCAATGTCTTGGGAAGTCGATAGCAGTTCTTCCAAAAGACTGGCGGATATTGTCAAAGCGCTGAAAGATAGCGACGCCCTTTTTCTCGCGACCGACCCTGATCGCGAAGGCGAAGCCATTTCCTGGCATGTCCTGGAAGTGCTCAACCAGAAAAAAGCGCTCAAGGGCAAGACGGTCAAGCGTGTGGCATTCAACGCCATCACCAAAAAGGCGGTTCTCGACGCCATAGCCAATCCGCGCGATATCGATGAACCCTTGGTCGATGCCTATCTCGCGCGTCGCGCGCTCGATTATCTTGTCGGCTTCACCCTCTCGCCGGTTCTATGGCGCAAGCTGCCCGGCGCGCGTTCCGCCGGTCGTGTGCAATCCGTGGCCTTGCGCCTCGTCTGCGATCGCGAAGCGGAGATCGAACGCTTCATCCGCGAAGAATACTGGAACGTCGCAGCACTTCTCAAAACACCGCGCAATGACAGTTTCACTGCGCGCCTGACAGTGCTTGACGGCAAAAAACTCGGCAAGCTCGATATCAAGAACGCCGAACAGGCAACCGCCATCCGCACCATGCTGGAAGGCGCAAGCTTCAAGGCCGTTTCGGTTGAGGCAAAGCCCACCAAGCGCAATCCCGGTCCGCCCTTCACCACCTCGACGCTGCAACAGGCGGCATCGGGCCAGCTCGGCTTTTCTGCATCCCGCACCATGCAGGTCGCACAGCGCCTTTATGAAGGCGTGGACATCGGCGGCGAGACCGCTGGCCTGATTACTTATATGCGTACCGACGGCGTGCAGATAGCGCCGGAAGCGATCAGCGCCGCGCGCGATGCCATCGGCAAGAGTTTTGGCGCGCAATATGTGCCGGAAAAGCCGCGTTATTATTCAAGCAAGGCCAAGAATGCGCAGGAAGCGCATGAAGCCATCCGCCCCACGGATTTTTCGCGTCACCCCAGGGATGTGCGCGCCTTTCTCGATCCCGATCAGGCAAAGCTTTATGAACTGATCTGGAAACGCGCAATCGCCAGCCAGATGCAGGCAGCCGACATCGAGCGCACGACCGCCGATATCGAAGCGATCAACGGCGCGAAATCGGCCATGTTGCGCGCCAATGGATCGGTCACAAAATTCGACGGCTTCCTCGCCGCCTATATAGATCATCGCGAGGAAGAAGACGATGATGAGGACAGCGCAAAGCTGCCGGAAATCCGTTCCGGCGAAGCGATTGCGCGCGAAAAGATCGATGCGACACAGCATTCGACCGAACCGCCGCCACGTTACTCCGAAGCCTCGCTTATCAAGAAGATGGAAGAGCTGGGCATTGGCCGTCCCTCGACCTATGCCGCGACGCTGGCGACGCTGCGCGACCGCGAATATATCACCATCGACAAGCGCAAGCTGACGCCCGAGCCAAAAGGGCGGTTAGTGATATCGTTCCTTGAAAGCTTCTTCAAACGCTATGTGGAATATGATTTCACCGCCGATCTTGAAGAAAAGCTCGACCTGATTTCCGATGGCAAGCTGTCATGGAAAGACGTGCTGCGTGATTTCTGGCGCGATTTTTCCGGCTCGGTGGACGATATCAAGGAACTGCGCGTTACCAATGTTCTCGACGCGCTCAATGAAGAACTGGCCCCAATGGCTTTTCCGGATCGGGGAGACGGTAGCGACCCTCGTTCCTGCCCGGTCTGCGGCAATGGCCAGCTATCGCTGAAGCTGGGCCGGTACGGCGCATTTGTCGGCTGCTCCAACTATCCCGAATGCAAGTTCACGCGGCAATTGGGCGGCGAGGCCAATGGCGAGGCGGCGGCTTCGGACGAGCCAAAATCACTGGGCAAGGATCCATTCACCGGCGAGGAAATAACCTTGCGCACCGGACGTTTTGGTCCCTATGTCCAGCGCGGCGAAGGCAAGGAAGCCAAGCGCGCAAGTCTGCCCAAGGGCTGGACGCCCGATACGCTGGACCATGAAAAGGCGGTGGCGCTTCTGTCGCTGCCGCGCGATGTCGGCCAGCATCCTGAAACCGGCAAGATGATTTCGGCTTCCATTGGGCGATATGGCCCCTATGTCAGCCATGACGGCACATTCGCAAATCTCGAAAATGCCGAGGAGGTATTCTCCGTCGGTATTAATCGTGCGGTTTCCGTGCTCGCCGACAAGCAATCCAAGGGTCCAGGACGCGGACGCTCGACGCCAGCGGCACTGGCGACGCTCGGCGATCACCCCGATGGCGGGCCGATTACCGTGCGTGACGGGCGTTATGGTCCCTATGTCAATTGGGGCAAGATCAACGCGACCCTGCCAAAAGGCAAGGACCCGGCCAGCGTGACGCTTGAAGAGGCACTGGCGCTGATTACGGAAAAAGCGGGCAGCACCAAAGCCAAAAAGGCCCCGGCGCGCAAGACCGCAGCAAAGTCCGCCAGTACCGAGAAAAAGACGGCAACAAAGAAAACCGCCGCAAAAAAGCCCGCTGCCAAGACAAAGGCCAAGGCGAAAGCGGCAGAGGAGTAAGAATTGGCACGCCGTTTTCCCAAACCCGATACCGGACGGTCCGCTCGGACCGAGCGGCGTGCAGCCTCGGCAAAATCCAGGGAGGCATCTGGAGACGGTGCAACCGCCTTTTTGCCCACCCGCGAGGAAATCCTCAAATTCATCGAGGAAAATCCCGACCGCGCTGGCAAGCGTGAGCTTGCCAAAGCCTTCAACATCAAAGGGGATGCGCGGGTCTATCTCAAGGACCTGCTGCGTGAACTTGCCGATGAGGGCCTGGTTGAAAAGCGCGCACGCAGGCTGTCGCGCCCCGGCGCCCTCCCGCCTATCGCGGTTCTGAGCGTCACAGGCCGCGATGATGATGGCGGCTTGCTGGCACGTCCCCCAGAATGGGACGAGGCCGAATATGGCAAACCGCCTGTAGTCGCGATCCGCCGCACGCGCCTTAACAAATCATCTGATGGCGGCCCGGCTGTCGGTGTCGGCGATCGCGTGCTGGCCAAGATTTTCCGCAACAATGACAGCGAGGGGCCGGATTATTCCGCCCGCGTGATCAAGGTGCTCGACCATGCCAGCAATCTGGTGCTGGGCGTGCTGCGCAGGCTTGGTAATGGCGAATGGCGGCTGGAGCCGGTGAACCGCAAGCAGCCAGAGGTGCAGCTTGATCCAACGGCCCTTCTGGAAGCCGAAAGCGGCGATCTGGTCGAAGTAGAACTCACCACCTCGCGCCGTCATGACCTGCCTGCTGGCAAGGTGCGGCAGATCGTGGGTTCCATTGACAGTGAAAAAGCACTCTCAATGATCGCCATTCATGAGCATGAAATCCCGCATGTCTTTCCCGATGAGGCGATTCGCGAAGCAGAATCCGCCCCACCCGCCACATTGGATGGTCGGGAAGACTGGCGCAACATTCCGCTTATCACCATCGATCCGGTGGACGCCAAGGATTTCGACGATGCGGTCTATGCCGCGCCCGATTCCGATCCGCAAAATATTGGTGGCTATATCGTCATCGTCGCCATTGCCGATGTCGCGGCCTATGTGCGTCCGAACTCAGCACTCGACCGTGAGGCATTGAAGCGCGGAAATTCGGTCTACTTTCCCGATCGCGTCGTGCCGATGCTACCCGAGCGCATCTCCAACGATCTGTGCTCCCTGCGAGAACTCGAAGACCGCCCGGCGCTGGCCGTACGCATGATTTTTGATGCGGACGGGCACAAGAAATCGCATAAATTCCACCGTATCATGATGCGGTCAGCGGCGCGCCTCGCCTATGGTCAGGCCCAGACCGCAATTGATGGCGCGACCGACGAGAAAACCGCCCCGGTCCTTGAAACCATCCTCAAGCCCCTGTGGAACGCCTATGCCGTGCTCAAACGCGGACGTGACGCGCGCGAGCCGCTGGAGCTGGATCTGCCGGAAAAGAAAATTCTGCTGACACCTGACGGCAAGGTGGACAAGGTTATCGTGCCTGAACGGCTGGATGCCCATAAGCTCATTGAAGAATTCATGATTCAGGCCAATGTGTCCGCCGCCGAAACGCTTGAGGCGCGACGCCAACCATTGATTTTCCGCATTCACGATGCGCCAGCACTCGCCAAGCAGGAAACCCTGCGCGAATTTTTGCGAACGCTCGATCTCAGCCTTGCCAAGGGAGCGGAGCTGCAACCGCGTCAGTTCAACCGCATTCTGGAAGCCGTCGAAGGCACCGACCATCAGGAACTCGTCAATCAGGTCGTTCTGCGGACGCAGAGCCAGGCCGAGTACAATCCTGGCAATATCGGTCATTTCGGGCTGCATCTGCGGCGCTATGCGCATTTCACGTCGCCCATCCGCCGCTATGCCGACCTGATCGTGCATCGCGCGCTCATCAAAGCGCTCAACCTTGGAAAAGACGGGCTGGCAACCGATGAGGAGGCACAGCTTGAAGAAATTTCCGCGCAGATTTCATCAACCGAGCGCCGCGCCATGCTTGCCGAGCGCGAAACCGTCGATCGCCTGATCGCTCACTTCCTCGCCGCCCATGTCGGCAATGAATATGAAGGCCGTGTCACAGGCGTCACCAGAGCGGGGCTTTTCGTATCGCTTGCGACATATGGCGCAGATGGGCTTGTGCCTATTTCCACTTTAGGCAATGAATACTATCTATACGATGAAGCAAACCATGCAATCGTCGGAGAACGAAGCGGTGAAGGCTTCCGCCTTGGCGATACGGTCACGGTAAGGCTTGTGGAAGCGTTGCCGGTCGCCGGATCGCTTCGTTTCGAGATGGTTTCAGAACCGCATTCGTTGCCCGCATCGACACAATCCTTTCACAAGGCAAGGCGGGGAATGCGGGGTCACAAGGGTAAACCCGCGGGAGCGCCCCGCCATAAGAGAAGAGATCGCCGATGAGCACGCTGGAAGCCAATCCCGCAGAAAGCCATGTTCAGGTTTTCGGGGGCGAAAGCCCGAAGACCGCCCGCCCGACCCGTCCTCTTGGCCAGGCCATGCGGCGCGGTTTCAAGAGCCACTGTCCGCATTGCGGCGAAGGCAAGCTGTTCCGCGCCTTCGTCAAGCCGGTGGCGAACTGCTCGGTATGCAACGAAGATTATACGCCGCAGCGCGCCGACGATCTTCCGGCCTATCTGACCATTGTTATCGTCGGCCATATCGTAATTGCTGCGTTCATGGTCATGGAAGCAAGCAGCAATTTGCCCTTGTGGGGGCATATGATGATCTGGGGTCCTCTGACCGTTCTTTTGTCCCTCCTATTGTTGCAGCCGATCAAGGGCGCAACCATCGGCCTGCAATGGGCGCTTTTCATGCATGGCTTTGGCGGCCATGATGAAGGTGATTACGGCGACGTCACATAAAACGGTGCCAGACCGTGGCGATCCATTCCCGTTCAGATATAGCGGCCCGGAAAACAACGCTGCGCCCGCGTGACGCGGCGTCACTACTGCTCGTTGACCGGTGCGGACCGAAAGCCCGTATCCTGATGGGCAAACGTCACCCACGCCTGATCTTCATGCCGGGAAAATTCGTCTTTCCAGGCGGGCGCACCGACCCCGTTGATGGCGATGTCGTCGCCGCAAGCGAACTCAACACCAATGACTCCAAAAAACTTCTCTGCGGCATGGGCGCACGACCGTCAAAGCGCCGTGCGCGGGCGCTCGGCCTTTCCGCCATACGCGAAACTTTCGAAGAAACGGGGCTGCGCATCGCACGCCCATCATCAAACAACATAGTATTACCTGATAATGAGGATTGGTGTGCATTCCTTGCAGATGGCATGTTGCCTGCGCTTGGCGATCTGCGTTACTTCGCGCGGGCGGTCACACCACCCGGACATGTCCGTCGCTATGATACGCGCTTTTTTATCGTTTTTCGCGATAGCCTGCCGGGACTCGAAAGCCAGAAGCTTGTTCCAAGCGGAGAACTCGACGATTTGGACTGGGTGGCGATAGATGAAGTAGATCAACTGGATGTCCCCCGCATCACGCAAGCCATCCTTCAGGAAGCACAAATGCTGCTGACCGATACAGGACGGGACCTGCCTGCCACCCTGCCCGTGGCGCAATACAGCAAGCGGCATGGCCGTTATGTCCGCGAAGTGATTTGACCTCATGAACAAAGAAATCAACCCTACCGAAATTGCTCCCTTTGATCCGAATGGCGGGCCAAAAGAGGGGCAATTGCACTGGCGCTCGCTCGCAGCCGCGATTGCCACAATCAGCGCCGTGGGCGTTGCCATCGGCCTGGGTATTCCGCTTTTAAGCGTGCTGCTTGAAAACCGTGGCCACTCCGCAAGCCTGATTGGCGCCAATACGGCAGCCGCCGGGTTGGCTTCGATCATAGCCGCACCGCTAGCAGCGCCCATAGCCGCGCGGCTGGGCGTTGCCCGCGCCATCGTATTGATGCTGCTTATCGGAAGCGTCGCCTTTCTCGGCTTTCACTTCCTGCAATCGCTCTGGGCGTGGTTCGCTCTGCGAATCGTCCTGCATTTCGCGCTGACTGCCCTCTTTGTCCTCTCTGAATACTGGATCAACGCATCCGCCCCGCCCGAAAGGCGCGGTCTGGTGCTCGGCATTTATTCCACCTCGCTTTCGCTGGGTTTCGCGTTGGGGCCGTGGTTGTTTTCGAGAATCGGCAGCGCTGGCGGACTGCCTTTCTTCGTTGGTTTCGGAATCATACTGGTCGCGATCATTCCAGTGCTGCTTGCATGGCGCGACAGTCCGGATTTCGAGGAAGGCGAGCATGTCCCCTTCCTACCCTTTATTTTCGCCGTTCCCACCGCGACAATGGCTGTATTCGTGTTCGGCGCGGTCGAAACAGGTGGCTTCGCCCTGTTTCCCGTCTTCGGCGCACGGATAGGCTATCCAGAGGCCGACGCAGCACTGCTGCTCACCATGATCGGGCTGGGCAACGTGCTTATGCAGATCCCGCTAGGCATCATCAGCGACCGCATTTCAGACCGACGCAAGCTGCTGCTGTTTTGTGCCGTAACCGGCCTCATCGGCATGCTTGTCCTGCCCTATCTGATGCAGAACTGGTATCTGATCGCCGGGGTTCTGTTTTTATGGGGCGGCGTCGTGGCCGGGCTTTATACGGTTGGCCTTGCGCATCTGGGCTCTGAACTCACGGGGCGCGAGCTGGCTTCGGCCAATGCGGCTTTCGTCTTCTGTTATGCCATCGGCATGCTGGCGGGCCCGCAATTGGTCGGCGTGGGCATGGATGTCATGGGGCCGAAAGGCTTCCCACTCAGCCTAGGCGTATTTTTTGCCGTATATGCCGTTTTTGCAGCGATAAGATTGCTGCAAAAGAAGAAGCAGGGTTGACTTTTCGCCCTCAATCCGTAGTGTCGCGCCGAATTTCCGCTTCTGGCCGACATCCTGGACTCGCAGCGGTTTAATCATGAAAGAGCAGGTATTTCGATATGGCCAAGGCTACGACGATCAAGATCAAGCTTTTGTCGACCGCTGACACCGGCTTCTTCTACGTTACGAAGAAGAACAGCCGCACGATGACGGAAAAATTGACAAAAACCAAATATGACCCGGTTGCGCGCAAGCACGTCGAGTTCAAGGAAACGAAGATCAAGTAATTCGTTTCCCTTGCCGGTCATGCTGGCGAGAATCAAAAAACGCCGTCTCTTTTTTGAGGCGGCGTTCTTGTTAAAAATCATGCTGCTGACAGGACTATCCGGTTACGGCCGCTTTTCTTGGCTTCGTAAAGGGCCGCATCGGTTCGGGCAAAAAGCGCCTCCGTGCTATCGCCCATTAGCCGCAAAGCGGCAATGCCGACACTGATCGTCATATTGACCGCCTGCTTGCCAGCGGAGATCGAAAAAGGTTTCTCCGCCACCGCCTCACGAATGCGTTCGGCAACCGCGGCAGCAGCCTTGATATCGGTGTCAGGCAGAACGAGCGCGAATTCCTCCCCGCCATAGCGGCACATGACATCCATATTTCGGATATTCTTGCGCAGCCGCGTCGAGAATTCTCGCAAGACGTCGTCGCCCGCATCGTGGCCATACTGGTCATTGATGCACTTGAAATGATCGAAATCGATCATGACGACCGATAACGGTCTTTCGCGCCCTGTGGCGCGCGAAAACAACACCGGCATATGCGTATCGAGATAACGGCGGTTATGCAGCCCTGTCAGGCTGTCCGTCACTGCCATGGTGATGGTTCGGTGCAGGCTCTGCCGCAGGAGATCGTTATAACATTTGCGTTTGATCTGGGTGCGCAGCCGCGCGAACAATTCGAGCTTTTCGAGCGGGCGCATCACATAATCATTCACGCCCAGTTCGAGGGCGCGCACTACCAGCGCGCCTTCGTCCTCATCGACGATCAAGAGGATCGGAATAAGCCGCGTGCGCTCGATCGTACGCATTTGCGAGCATAACCGCAGCGGATCGTAGTCGGTGAAAGCAGCGGATATGACAATGCTGTCATAATCGGTTTCGAGGGCTCTTATAAGCGCCGTACTCGCGTCATAGGCCACATCGACGAAGTAATCCTCGCCAAGCAGCATGCGCAGCCGTGCAGCCGCCAGTTCGTCCTCATCCACCACGAGGATACGGGCCGCATCGTCGCCGCCGCCAAAACGGCCCGAGAGCTTCGCAGTGAGAAGCGCCTCCACCTGCGTATCTGCCACGGTGCCGGTGCGCTGGAAAAGTTCGTCGGAAACCATCTTGAGCCGCGCGATGCTCTTTACGCGTGACAGGAGTTGGAGATCGTTGACGGGTTTGGACATGAAATCGTCAGCACCCGCTTCAAGCCCCCTGATCCGGTCCTCCGGACTGTGAAGCGATGTGAGCATGACGACCGGAATATTGCTTGTGCGCGGATCATCCTTCAAGCGGCGGCAGACCTCGAAACCATCAATCCCCGGCATCAATATATCGAGAATCACGATATCAATCTGGCCGCCAAGGCAGATTTCTATCGCTTCAGTTCCATTATATGCAGCCACAACCTCATAATATTCTTGCAGAAGTAACGCTTCGAGCAGCTTTATATTGGAATCCACATCATCGACGACGAGAATTCTTGCTGTCATGATCTTCTGCCCCCCATTCTGCCTGAAGCCTCTATATCAGGCGTCCCCCAGATAGGATTTTATCGTTTCGATAAATCGTGGCACGGAAATCGGCTTGGATATATAGGCCTCGCAGCCGCCCTGCCTGATGCGCTCTTCATCACCCTTCATGGCAAAGGCCGTGACGGCGATAACCGGAATATGTCGCAATTCCTCATCGTCTTTAAGCCATTTCGTCACTTCCAGTCCCGAAACCTCGGGAAGCTGGATATCCATCAGAATAAGATCGGGACGATGCTCGCGGGCAAGATCCAGCGCTTCAAGTCCGCTGCGCGTCCTGATCGTTTCGTATCCGCTGGCTTCGATAAGATCGCGAAACAACTTCATATTGAGTTCGTTATCCTCGACGATCATCACTCTTTTGGTCATCGAATATTCCCTGGCCTGTTCTTCCCGCTGCCCTGCAATTTACAATATCTCATGCAGTTTAAGCGCATTTGATTGACGAAAGGCAAATATTCCGTTGTCGTAAGCGACACACGCCACTACACACGAATTATATCCAGGCATAAACGGAGAAAAACACATGAAGCTGCCCATGAACCAGGCCGATGCGGAAAACCTCGCCGTCGCTGGATTGGCATGGCTTGCACAGGACAAGGATTTACTACCACGTTTTCTTGCCCTGACGGGCATTGAGGTATCCTCGATCCGCTCGGCAGCGAGCGAACCCGGTTTTCTGGCAGGTGTACTACAATTCTATCTCGGTCATGAGCCGACTCTTCTGCGCTTTTGCGAGGAGACCGGCAACGATCCGGCAACGATCGAACAAGCGGCCGCCCTTTTGCCGGGCGGCGCAAATTATCATCTTTAGCTGAGAGTATTTCCAGCAAAAGTGTGAAACGATTTTGCGCCTGGATAATGCGTTAAAGCAAAGACTTAGAGTGGACCCGATGATTCCGTTTAAACAGGGTCCGCTCTAAACAGGCGCTTGAAAAAAGCCCGGCGAGTAAGCCGGGCTATGCGATCAGGCGGCGCTTGGGCCGGGATCGTTGTCTTCGTCGCTGGCGGTATCAGGCCGCTTTGCTGCAAGTTCGACCACATTGGCGGCCGCTGCTTCTTCCGTCGAGGCTTCGGCCTTGGAAACGGTCAGCACATTCAGCTCATGCAACTTGCCGTCACGCGCCGTCCATGAAATGGACTGCCCCGGCGTGAGACCAATCAGTGCCGTTCCAATAGGTGTGAGAATAGAGATCTTGCCCTGAGCGATATCCGCCTCGCCCGGATAGACCAGTGTAACACGGCGCTCGTGTCCGTCATTCGAGCGGTATTCCACCATCGATCCCATATGCACGACGTTTTCGGGTAGCCGCTTCGGCGGCACCACCTTGGCGCGGTCGAGTTCAAGCATCAATTCTTCGGCGATCTCCTCGAGTTTTTCGGAGACGTTCCCGGCCAACCCCATCAGGCGTTCATAATCAGTTTCACTGACTACAATGTTGGGCTTCTTACGATTCTTTCCGCTCATGGCGATAGCTCACTGCTGTTTTAAAATTAAGAGCCTCCGCACCGATTCCGGTCCGAAGCGCTTGATTGATTTTTGGGTGAAAGCGCTTTGTTAAACTTCCGCTTGAAAGCAAGCGACAACCTCTCCCCCGGAGTCCTCTGCGCTGGGCAGGACTCGAGGGATGCTATCCCGTGATCGGTTGGACCCGATGGAGTATGGAAGCGAAGCGGTCGTTCATGGTATTAGAGTTGGTGATATCCTGGCCAATGTCAAGTGCGCAGCCAGCAGTTCGTAACCGGACTGGTAACATTATCCGGGATTGGTGCTATAAACGATGTTCCTTTTATGTTCATAAGACAGCGCGCTCGATATGGCCTATGATTTTGCCGCAAACAATTTTCAGCGAGGCTTTTGCCGCGATTGTTTCGCGTTGCAGAAGACGGAGACGCAACGCCGTTGCCAGGCCTGCGGCAGTCCGCGCCTGGTTCGCCATGCGGAACTTTACGCCCTTTCACTTGCCCATGTGGATTGCGACGCCTTTTACGCTTCGGTCGAGAAGCGCGACAATCCCGAACTGCGCGACAAGCCGCTGATCATTGGCGGCGGCAAGCGCGGCGTGGTTTCCACCGCCTGCTATCTTGCGCGCATTCATGGCGTGCGTTCCGCCATGCCCATGTTCAAAGCGCTGAATGCCTGCCCGCAGGCCGTCGTCATCAAGCCGAATATGGAAAAATATGCTCGCGTGGGACGCGAAATACGTCAGTTGATGCATGAGCTTACACCTCTCGTCGAGCCTATCTCCATCGATGAGGCATTTATGGATCTGGGCGGGACCGAAAAGCTGCATCGCGCACCACCTGCAATCGTGATGGCCCGTTTTGCGCGTCGTGTCGAAGAAGAGATCGGCATCACCATCTCCATCGGCCTGTCCTATTGCAAGTATCTGGCCAAAATGGCCTCCGATCTCGAAAAGCCGCGCGGCTTTTCCATTATCGGCGAGACGGAAGCGCTGGGTTTTCTGCGCGACAAGCCAGTTGACATGATCTGGGGGGTCGGAAAATCCTTCAATGCACGGCTGGAAAGCGACGGCATACGTACCATCGGCCAGCTTCAGACCATGGACGAAACCTCGCTGATGAAAGCCTATGGCACGATGGGCCAGCGGCTTTATCGTCTCGCACGCGGGCAGGACAGCCGCAAGGTCGAACCCGACCACGATATGAAAAGCGTTTCGGCCGAAACCACCTTCAATACCGATCTTTCGCGAGCCAGCGATCTGGTGCCGGTCCTTCGCGCCTTATCGGAAAAAGTCTCGCACAGACTCAAGGCTGGCAATATCGCCGGTCGAACCGTGGTGCTCAAACTCAAGACGAAAGATTTCAAGCTACGCACGCGCAACCGCCAGCTGCCTGATCCGACCCAGCTTGCCGACCGCATTTTCCGCACCGGCCTCCAGTTGCTGGAGAAGGAACTGGACGGAACCCAATTCCGCCTGCTGGGTATCGGCGTCGCCGAATTATCGTCCAATGATCGCGCCGACCCGCCCGATCTGGTGGACACACATGCCACCAAGCGCGCAGTGGCCGAAAATGCAATCGACCAGCTGCGCAGCAAATTCGGCAGCAATGCGGTCGAAACAGGCTATACTTTCTCGAAGGGCAATCTCACACAAACCCAGACGCCTTCGGACCGCGATCCGGATGCCTGAGCCGGAACACAGATCATCGAATAGATAGAGGCGGTTTTTTGCGATGCATGGCAGCCATAGTAAACGATGGAGAAAAGCCTTTTGATTGCTCGTAACGGCTTGACGAAGCGTAACGGGATCAATATGGAACTGCCCAAGAGAGTTTGCCGATTGATTTGGCGCATCTCCTACGGATGGCCTCGTGGCGGAGTGGTTACGCAGAGGACTGCAAATCCTTGCACCCCGGTTCGATTCCGGGCGAGGCCTCCAATCTTTTCCCACTCCACCGATAACGCATTGAATTAACAAATCTTATTTTTAAGGTGTGGCAACGTGTTCACCCGGTGTCCCGCCACACTTTTGTTGGTGTGGCAATTCGTTCTGCCTTTCACCCCATTATCTACTTCAATCCACAAATTCCGATTCCTTATTGACTCTTCTTTCGAACGAGAACATTTTAGGAACATCTGACGGCAACAGATGAAATCACTGGCACGCTTGGCGGCGGTATAGGCTGGATGGAAGCGTTTATACGAACGGATGCTATTTCACCATTTTTCAACTACCCACACCAGAAGCGCAAAAAGAGTTTATCGAACTATATGGCGGCATTCCTCACAACGCGCTCGACAAGAACAGCAGACCATGGGAAACCTATTTCGAAAATGCGTCACACGATATTCCGAAATCCAGCTGAGCAAAGACGTGAATGTCGAGCTTACAGAGCATCAAACGGCTGTTAGACCATGATCAAATGTCGATGAATTTAACTCCCCCGGTCAAGCTTGGTTCTGAATACGCGGACGCCGCAGCGCGCCTCATGCGGGCATCATTTAATGATCGGCTTCCGTCTCTTGCCAATCTCCACACCCCAGACGAAGACACCTGGTTTTTTCGCAACCGCGTGTTTAAAGAATGCGATGTGTGGGGTGTCTTCGACACCGACACACTGACCGGAATCATAGCAATCAACCAACGCTGGATTGAGCAATTATATGTATTGCCGGCCTATCAGAAGTTCGGCGTGGGCACTTCGCTCCTGAATATTGCCAAACAGGCTTTCACCGAACTCTCGCTGTGGACATTTCAGATCAACCAGCAAGCACGAACATTCTATGAAAGGCATGGCTTTGTAGAAGCCGAGCTAACCGATGGCAGCAATAATGAGGAGCAAGAGCCCGATGTTCGCTATTTCTGGCAAGCCCGAAACGAACATCGCGTGCCCTGAAATATGAAAATGCGCTCAAGCAGCCATCATGCAGCCGTCTGATTGACATATCAACAACCCGCCGCACCTAAACGCCTTATAAACCTGACAAACTCTTTCATATGTGACCAATGCGCCGTCATCATCTCGCCCGAACAGACCTGCCGCTCAGCAATATGCTTTACAGCTATCCGCAGCACCTGCAAGAAAGTGCGGCGTCCGCCCCCAATGCGCCCGGCATCTATATCTTTCGCGGCAAAGCAAACGACTATCCGGTCTATATAGGCAAGAGCATCAACCTGCGCGCTCGCCTGTTATCTCACCTGCGGACGAAAGCCGAAAAACGGCTGCTCGCGCAAGCGGGATCAATCGAGATAATCCGTACGGCAGGGGAGTTCAGCGCGCTTTTACTCGAAGCCCAGTTGATAAAGCGAATGCAGCCAATGTTTAATAAAATGCTGCGCGCCACAAGCATCTTGCACTCAATCCGGGTGACGGACGATACAGTCGAGATTGAAGCAATCAGTTCGCCAGAATTTAGCGAAAGCGAAAATCTGCATGGCCTGTTCAGAAGCCGGAGATCAGCCGAAGAACTTCTGCGCGCCCTGGCTGATCAGCACGGGCTTTGTCTCGCGGTCATGGGGATGGAGAGCACTATATTCTCGCGCGGTTGTTTCCGACACTCCCTCAAGAGATGCCATGGAGCCTGCTGTGGGCATGAAAACATCAAGGCACACAATGACCGCCTGGGTGAAGCACTGGCTGGATACCGAATAAGAACATGGCCTTTCGCCGGGTTTGTCGGACTGAAAGAAAAATATGAAGAATTGACTTCCATCCACCTGATTAAGAACTGGCACTATTACGGCACGGTTCAATCCTTGGATGATCTGGATATAAACAAGGTCAGTCCCGCCCCTATATTTGATGCTGATATTTACAAGATACTGGTCGCCGCAATGTTCAACAGCAAAGCGAACCTTATTGAGGTTTGAGAATAGTCGATAAGACACTACCCCGTCACAATAGCGACGATCTTCTTCCAGTATGTCGCAAAGGCCGCAGCAAAAGCGCCGATCAGCATTATCGCGCCAACCCCGCGTTCACGCCAGCGGCTAAATTCAGCAACAGGCTCCTCGACCTTCTCAAGCCGCATGTCGATACTTTCTATGTTGCGTTGAAGAGCTTCCAGCAAGCGTTCGGATTTTTCCTGACGTTCGTATTGCTGCTTGCGATCTTGCCGCGCTTTTTCCTGATCGGAGATGATGAGGTCAAGCTTCCCCTCTATGCGGCCTATTGCTCGCTCCTGCCCTGCTTCTGTCATCCCCAGCAACCCCGCCGCTTCCCGTTTTCGTCATTGCCTTCGACACGTTCTGCCCCTGCCCTGTCCGCCTTGGTCAGCGCGACAAGTCCGGCTGGTGTGAGATTATTCTGACGGAACACTTCAACATATTGGTACAATGGAATTGAACCAAATCGCCAGGAGTGCGTTTCTTAATCAGTCATTAACCATATGGGAGGCCGACATGCTCTGGTATTCAAAGATCGAAAGCAGTGTGGCTGTTGCTTTTCTGATTGTAGTGCCGCTCATATTATTGCTGACGTAAATAACTGCCATATCTGTCTGCAGGAGAGGATGCGGCGAAACCTTAAATAGCGACCATAAACAGGAAACAATCATGAAATCACCCATTACCTTTGCCATATCGTTGACTGTGGCAGTATTCGCATGCTCATCGGCGCTTGCAGATCGTCACCCTAATGCAGACGAGCGCAAGCAAATCGAAGAAGTTCTCACCGCTGCCGGTTATTCGTCATGGGGCGAAGTGGAACTGGACAACGACAAGGTTTGGGAAGTTGATGACGCACGTCACTCCGACGGCTATCGTTATGATCTGGAACTTGACGTGAAGACACTGAAAATCATCGATAAAGTCCGCGATTAATCGGCCCGTTACGGCCACGCGAAACGGACAGCCATCAAGCATGATTATACTTTGCTGCCCGTACTCTCCCTTCTCTGCTTTTATGGGGCCAGATTTCGCAGTTTTCGGCCCCGTCTTCATTTATTATACTAAAGTATTATATTAAGCTTCACTGCATGGCGCAGGCTTGTGAAGGGGAGGATACTATGGAAGATATTATTTCCACTTTGGCTATTACTGGCATTGGTCTTGTGATCGTTCATAATACGATATCGCTGTTATCAGTGCCGCTGTTCTGATTGTTTTCCAGCCTTGCAAGAATGGCGCTCCACCCTTGCCGAACTGAATTTGCGCTACATATCAATAGGGCATTGATCAGTCTGTCAGAGATCGATGCCCTAACTGCCTGATTCGACACGCATCTTCATTGAGGATAGTTTCATATTCTCGGGGTGCGTTCCGATGTTTAATAAATGAGGAGCATTCAAAATGGGTGACGCAGGTATCGGCTGGATTGCAGCAATCATCATAGGCGGTCTTGCCGGATGGATAGCCTCGAATTTCATGAATAGCAGTACCGGCATATTCATGAATATCATTTTGGGTATAGTTGGCGCTGCGATAGCCAGCTTTATTTTCAGTTTTCTCGGCGTATCATTTGGGGGTTGGCTTGGCTATCTGATTGCGGGCTTTATTGGTGCCTGTATCCTGATATGGATTGGGCGCGCCGTCAGCGGATAATTATCCCTACCAGCCAGTGAAGAAGCCTCGCCCACGCGGGGCTTTTTCTTTGGAATGAGGTTCGTTTTTCCATCCCATGGTAGCATTCAGCGCCCGGTTGGGCCAGTATCCGGATTGCCCAAATTATCCTGCCGGCTTTTCATCCGGCACAGCCACGAAAGACGCATGATGACCGAAACAACCATCCTGACCATTGCCACCCTTCAAGAGCGCGTAGAGGCGATTTTTCGTAAAGCCGGCCTGAACGCCATACAGGCCGGGGCCGTTGCTCGTGTGATCGTTGCGGGCGAGCGCGATCACTGTAAATCGCACGGTATCTATCGTATCGAAGGCGCGCTGCGCACGGTCAAGGCCGGTAAGGTAAAACCAGATGCAATCCCTGAAATCATTGAGCAGGAAGCGTCGGCTATCGTGCGCGTAAACGCCAATTTCGGCTTCTCCAATCCAGCCTTTGAAATGGGGGTGCCGGTCGTGGCCGAACGCGCGCGCAAACACGGAGTTGCGGCCCTCGTCGTCAATGATTGCACGCATTTCGCCGCCCTTTGGCCGGAAGTGGAAGCGCTGACCGCACAAGGTCTGGCAACGCTCGTCATGTGCCCAAGCTATGCAACCGTCGCGCCCACCGGCGGCAACAAGCCGTTGCTGGGTACGAACCCGTTCGCATTTGGCTGGCCGCGCAAAAACAATACGCCCTATGTTTTCGACTTCGCCACATCGGTCGCCGCTCGCGGCGAGATCGAACTGCATCGCCGCGCGGGCAAGCAACTGCCCGAAGGCTGGGCGCTCGATGCCGAGGGCAATCCGACCACTGATCCCGAAACGGCCCTTGCCGGCGCCATGCTGCCTTTTGGCGGACATAAGGGTTCTGCCATCAGCACAATGGTCGAGCTTCTCGCCGCCATCATGATCGGCGATCTGACCAGCCCTGAAGTGCTTGATTTCCTTGGCTCCACAACGCTTTCCCCTATGCATGGCGAACTGATTGTCGCCTTTTCGCCGGAAGCGTTTTCCGCAGGCCGTTCCGGCGATCCTTTTGCGCGCGCCGAAACTCTGTTTGACGCAATTGTGGGTCAGGGCGCACGCCTGCCCTCACAGCGCCGTTTTGCTGCGCGCGCCGAATCCGAGAGTGAAGGCGTCAAGCTGACCAAGGCAGAAATCGACCAGCTCGACTTCCTGCTCGACAAGGGCCTTGATGCCATTTCGTAATGCATCTGACCCTGACCAGAACGAGCAAATAAAAAGGCCCTCCGGGATGGGAGGGCCTTTCTCATTTTGCAAACCGAATCAGGCTTTATATTGCTGCACCGTACCGGGCAGCTTGCTCCATTCGGCATACCAGCTATTGAACAGCTTGAACTGGGCTTCGGCATAACCGCGCTGGCTGTCTGAAAGCTCGTCAGTTTCGTTGAAATGCAGCATATATTCCTTGTCACCCTTCAAAACCATCAGATGTTTGAAATAGAGAACAAGTTCGGGGCCTTCATCGAAGGAAGACAGAATGGCAAGCGCCTGTTCGAGTTCCTGCGCGCGCTGCCGCGCATCGACATCACCCTTCGCTGCCGCCTGCGCCAGATTGCATAGGTGGATGATTTCCTTCGGCAGAACATTGCCGATGCCAGTGATCGCGCCCGTCGCGCCGCAATTCACGAAGCCATGAACGACCGTCGTATCGACGCCGATCATCAATGTCACCTCGTCATCGCGGCTGGTGATGTCCTCAGCCGCATAACGCATATCGGCAGCGCCGCCGAATTCCTTGAAACCCACGAGATTGGAGTGCTCGGCGCGTAGCGCGAAGAACAGATCCGCGCGGGTGGCAAAGCCATAATAAGGGCTGTTGTAGATCACCGCAGGAAGATCGGGAGCCGCTGAAAGGATCGCCTTGAAATGCGCCTTCTGCGCCGCAATCACCGCGCCGCGCGAC
The DNA here is from genome assembly GCF_019100495.1 of Falsochrobactrum tianjinense. Classification (GTDB taxonomy): domain Bacteria; phylum Pseudomonadota; class Alphaproteobacteria; order Rhizobiales; family Rhizobiaceae; genus Brucella; species Brucella tianjinense. Next base: position 402,083 of record NZ_JAHRVA010000002.1, read on the forward strand.
AGAATGCGCGGGATGACCATCAGACCCTTCGCACCGACCTTCTGCGCATGGGCGGCATGGGCCACGGCGGAGGCCGTATTGACCGCGCCCGTGCCGACAACCACCGGAACACCAGCCTTCACAAGGCGCTCGACGCCTTCCATGCGCTGTTCGTCTGTCAATAGCGGCCAGTCGCCCATGGAGCCGCAATAAACGACAGCCGACATGCCGTCGGTAATCAGTTCCTTGGCCTTACGCACCAGCGCATCGAAATCAGGAGTACGATCATCCTTGCAGGGGGTCATCAGAGCCGGGATCACGCCGGAAAAAACATTAGCCGCCATCAAAAACTCCTCTCGGTCAGCTTCTCATCTTGACGCAATTCCAGACGCGAAACCACATCTGGGATGGGATATTACTACTTGTATTTTATTTGTCGACATAAAATCGACAGCTTACAGACTTATTTCCAGCCGGTCATCGCGCATGACCAGTTTCTGCACCTGACTTACGATCTGTTCGGCATGTGCACCCGCCAGCCGTTCCGCCAGTTTCGTGTCGCGTGCAGCGATAGCGGCGATCATTTCGTCATGTTCTTCGACAAAACGTTTCGGTAGCCGATCATTATAGGACTGATAATAAAGCCGCAGGATGCGACGCCCTTCATCTTGAAGCCGCTTGAACAGGCTCGTGAAATAAGGATTGCGCCCCGCTTCCGCTATCGCCAGATGCAGAGCGGCATTGGTAGCAATCATTGCCAGCGCATCCTGCGCTTTCACCGCCGCTGCGAACTCGGCCTGATGCCCGGCAATAATCTCAAGATCAGACGGTCGGTGGTTCTTGGCGGCAAGCTGCGTCGTCACGCGATACATCAGCGTCAAGGCGTCGAAATAGGTGTGCATGTTGAGGAAGTCGATATTCGACACCAGCGTCGAGCGGTTGGGCAGCGTATCGATCAACCCTTCGCCTGCCAGCCGCACCAATGCCTCGCGAATGGGCGTGCGCGACATTTTAAAACGCTCGGCAAGCTGTACTTCATCGATAGGACTGCCCGGGGCCAGAACCAGATCGAGAATTTCATCACGAAGCAGGTCATAGACCATTTTTACGCCCGAACCGCGCTTGCGCTCGCTCGCGGGAGTTTTGTCATCATCTGTCATCAACTGATCCTTCTGCCAGCGCCGGGAAAGGCCAATGTGTCGTGCATGGCATCGGAGAAGAATAAGCATTTGTACGCAACTTGTCGACACATTGGCTACCCTGACGGATCAACAAGCACGGCATGCATTGCCCCTCGGCGAAATATCGGCTATAACCTACTGAAATAATTAATTCTTTTAGATCAGACAGAAAGGGCACGCAAGATGATTACTGGTTCTCAATGTCGGGCAGCACGCGCACTGGTCGAAATCACCCGACCTAAATTGGCAATGCGGGCGAAAGCGGATGAAAAACTCATCGAACATTTCGAGCGCGGCATCCACACCCCCGACACTGCTATAATCGAAAAGCTTCAGGCCGAATTGGAAGTTCTGGGCGCGGTGTTTATCGAAGAGAACGGCGGGGGCATCGGCGTGCGGCTGAAATTCACCGAGTCCGAAGCCAGGCGGATTGCGCGCCTTGAGGGCGAAGGCGGGGTGACGGCCAGCGACCGGGTTCCCTGACCGACCCGCTCGCAGCCCTTCATCATCTCTATAACTAACGAAACCGGAGGATATATTTGAAGAACAATACAAATATACAATTACTCTTATGGCCAACAATTACCGTCATTCTTTGCGTGGCGATCTATATTTTTCATGACCTTTTATTTCTGCGATTTGCACCGGATGTGGACGCAAACGCTATCAGGCAATTGAGCATTGCTGGCATTTATTTTTCCGGCGCATGGCTCGTCGCTCGCATCATAGGCTCGACATTAAAACGGACCTCCCCTGATCGCAGAAAATCTCCCAAGCTTTTGCGCGAACTGATTTCGGCAGCGCTGTTTCTTGCCGCGACGATTGCGACAGTCGCCATGCTGCTTGGGCAATCCGCAGGCGGTGCGCTCGCGAGTTCCGGCCTGATCATCGCCATTCTGGGCTTCGCCATCCGCAATGTGCTGGCTGACGTTCTATCAGGAATTGCCCTGGGGCTGGAAGCTCCCTTCCGCATCGGCGACTGGGTCGAGATCGATGGCACCATACGCGGCCGCGTCATAGAGATCGGCTGGCGTACGACCCGGCTCCTCACCCGGAACGACACCTATATGATCTTGCCAAACAGCCAGATTTCCCGCCAGCGCATGACCAATTACAGCGCTCCCAAGAAACATTATCGCGCCAGTGCCGAGATCGTCCTGAGCCATGGTATTTCCATTGAAACCGGCAAGATCCTGCTGGCCGAAGCAGCCAAGTCAACGCCAATCATCATGCAATCGCGCGAGCCGGACGTCCGCACTCTCTCATATGATACCGAAGGTGTGCGCTATACCATTCGTTATTGGGTACCCAGCTTTGTCGATGACATCGACTGTCGCGACGCGGTGCTAACTGCGGTCGATGCAGCCATCCGGCGGCATGGGCTTACGCCGCCACTCACTCGTATCGAACTTTCGAGATCCGCGAACAGCGGCAAGGAAACACAGGAAAGTCCCGCGCAAGAACGGATTACTTCCGCGAACGCATCTTAAACCGGTCGAGGGTCGTTTCAATAATATGATCAGGCGCATCCTTGCGCTCGAATTGCAGATCGACATCAAGGACCGCCAGTTGGCGAAGGAAATCTTTGGGTGCGCCGATCATCGTCGCAAGCCGCACATGATCCTTGGCCGTGGTAATCAATCCTATGTCATGCTGGTCCGCTGTTAGCACAAGTTGGCGAATCTCTTCGGGTTGATAATTGTGGTGGTCGGGGAATGCGTGCGTTTCCGCTATCTCGCCCCCGGCCTGTCTCACGCTGGCGAAGAATTTGTCCGGATTGCCTATCCCGGCAAAAGCCAGCCATTTACGTCCAGCCACTTTTGCCGCCGAAGTCGGTGCGAGCTGCGCTTCATAGATCACGCGCCCGGCACGCGATGCCTGGCGCACTACAAAATCGGCCTCCGCACCCTTTCCAATGCGTAGCATCGCATCGGTCTTGCGCATCTGGTCGGTCAGTGGTGCGCGCAGCGGCCCTGCTGGAATAATGCGGCCATTGCCGATGCCGCGCGTGGAATCGACCACCAGCAACGCGAAATCCATATGCAGCCGTGCGCTTTGAAAACCATCGTCCATGATGATGAAATTGCAGCCATTTTGCAGCAAATGCATTGCTGCTTTGCGCCTGTTGGGACAGAGCGTGACCGGCGCATGGCGCGCAAGCAATAGCGGCTCATCTCCAACATGGCGCGCGCTGTCGTGATCAGGATCGACTGCATGCAGCCCCGTATAATTGCCACCATAGCCGCGCGAGACAATACCGGGGCGCAACCCGCGATTTTTAACAGCCTTGGCAAAGGCAATTGCGGTCGGCGTTTTACCCGCGCCGCCCACGGTGAAATTGCCTATACATAGAACCGGCGCAGAAACTTTAGGCGGCTCCGCTTTTAACAGCCGCCGCCCGGCCACCGTGCCATAAATCCATGCTAGCGGGGCCAGCGTCATTGCACGCCAATCGGGCTTTTCCCACCAGAAGGGCGGTGCCTCACTCGCCATATCAGCTCTGACCCGATATGAGAGCCGTCTCGTTGCGGTTGCCTGGCAATTGCGCTTGCAGGATCAACGGCTGAATGAAAGGCTCCAATGCGCTCAGAGTACGATCCAGGGCACCGCGCATATCTCGGACCGTGTTGGCACCGGCGCTGATCATCGTGCGCAAGTGCTGGGGATTATTGAACAGAAAGTTGATGGCGCCGGCCAGCATATTGCGATCCTTCACAACCCGCGCGCCGCCATTCTTGATGAGGCGCTGAAAGGATTCGCGGAAATTCTGCACATTTCGACCCGTCAATACCGCCGTACCCATCATGGCTGGTTCGAGCGGGTTATGACCGCCCGCCTTCGTCAGCGAATTGCCGATAAAGGCAATCTCGGTGAGTTGCAGATAAAGCCCCATTTCACCAATGGTGTCGCCAAGCAGAACATCCGTGTCCGCTTCGATTACATCGCCACGGCTTCTCAGCGCGACCTTCAATCCTTTTTCAGTAAGCATCGCCTCAATTGCCGGCGCGCGATGGGGATGGCGCGGCACAATGATGGTGACGAGACGCGGATAACGCACCTTGAGCATCTGATGCACTTCAGCGGCAATTTCGTCCTCACCCTCATGCGTGGAAATTGCCGCCCATGTGCGCCGTCCGGCGATCTGCCGCTGCAAGATGGAAAGAGCCTGTGGGTTGGCAGGTGCAGGAGCCGTATCCACTTTCAGATTGCCCGAAACGCTCACCGGCCTCGCGCCCAGTTTGCGAAAACGGTCGCCATCCAGCTCCGATTGCGCAATCACATGGGCAAAATTTTCAAACAGCGCTTCTGCCAGTTCCGGGCGTTTCTGCCATGCTGTGAAGGAACGGTCCGACATTCTGCCGTTCACCAGCACATGCGGGATGTGACGCGCACCAAGCGACAATACCGTAGCAGGCCATATTTCCGACTCGCAGCCAATCACCAGATCGGGTTTCCAGTGGTCGAGAAAACGATTTACCGCTGGTTGCAGATCAAGAGGCGCATATTGATGGATGACCTTGGAGCCAAGCTGGTCCGCCACCAGTTTGGCGGAGGTAACGGTTCCGGTGGTCATGACAATGTGAATGCCCGTAGCCGCGATGCTCTCGACAAGCGAGGCTATAGCTACCGTTTCACCGACGCTTGCCGCATGCGCCCAGACGACAGGCCCCCGAGGCCGCGCAATCGCCGTTTTACCATAGCGCTCACTGCGCCGATCACGCTCTTCCTTGCCGCGGGATGTACGATAAGCGATATAGGTTCCGATGAACGGATAGGCGGCGGAACCAAGCAAACGATAGGCAGACAGCATATTTCGTGCCCAGCGTTCACTCATTTCGCTCTCTCCAATGCGCTATAAGCCTTTGTCGTCGCGTCATTGAGCTGGCGCGTCAATTCCATGCGTTTTTCTTCCAGTTGTGCCTCGTCAGCATCGGAATCTACCCAGACCAGATCTCCACACACAACCATGGAATGGCCGAATGGCAGCGGGATGGTGGTTTTGTCCCATGTTTTTTGCAAAACATGGTTGCGCGAAAAAGCATATGCAAACGGCACTATCGGTCGCCCGGACAGTTTCGCCAGCAGAATAATTCCCTGACCTGCCTCCCGCGCTTTGCCGTGGGCGATGTCAGCGATCATCGAAGCTGATTGTCCCTTTTTCAGCGCATTTTTCAAGGTAAGAAGCGCCCGCGCTCCACCCTTTTCAGGAGCGGGCCCAGTGCGGCGTCCGCCAGAGCCCCGTACGGTTATAAATCCGAATTTCTCGGCAACGCGGGCATTGAGTTCGGCATCGTTGCTGCGCGAGAACATCGCCACCACTTCCAGATCTTCCGGGCGCGCCAGAGGAGCCATTATGTGCTGGCCATGCCAGAAAGTGACAATCGACGGGCTGTATTTGCGCAAGATAGCTTCAGGATCAGCAGAATCCTTCAAGCGCGGATTCGTCACATGAACGAATTTCAAATAGCCAGTGATAAGCTGAACCAGTACGGATTTGATAAAGTCCGACCGCGCGAGCGGACCACGGATACGCCGCCAAAAATTTTTGGCAAAACCATCCGTCCGCTTGCGTTTTACGGTCATCGCCGAGCTGTTCCTGTCATCGTGCATATATTGATCGCTACTCAAGCATGTCCGGCAAAAGCCTTAATCAGCTCCTGTCTCAGTACTCCCCGGATCAAGAAGACGGTGCATGTGAACGATGAAATAACGCATATGCGCATTGTCGACCGTCTGCTGAGCCTTTGCTTTCCATGCAGTTTTCGCTGTCTCGTAATTTGGATAGACGCCGACGATATCGAGCTTATCGAGATCCCGGAACTCGACGCTTCCAAGTTTTTTCAACTCGCCGCCAAACACCAGATGAAGAAGCTGTTTCTTGTCGCCTTCGACACTCATGACAATAACTCCTGAATAAGATCGGTTCGCGGCATGATTAGCCCAACGGCCACTCCGCGACAACACTCAACATCTCCTGAAGGAGGTTTCCGCTAGCGGCGACGAGGAAGCCGTGCGACAGCGTCGGCCCCCCATATATAAGCGGAGAGGCGTCGCTGCCAAGAATGGCTCCGCCCGACTCGCTAAGAATGAGATCGGCCGCCGCCAGATCCCAATCATGGGAATTGGGCCGAATGAAGGTACCCGCGATATCGCCCCGCGCCACCATGGCGATACGATAGGCCAGCGACGGCACATAAGGATGCAGAGCTACGCGATCACGCCACACCTCCGGCATGGTATCGACCAGCGATCTTGCCGATGCAATAACGATTTTTTCATCCGCAGGCGGCAGATGAGTTCGGATCGGCATTCCGTTCTGCGATGCTCCAAGTCTCTTGCCCGCTTCGATGACCTCGCCCCGCGCCGGACATTGCAGCACACCGGCCACCGGTTTTCCATTCTCTACAATAGCAATGCTGACGCACCATTGATCCTGCCCGGCAATATAGGCGCGGGTTCCATCAATCGGATCGACGATGAAAGTACGACGACGTTGCGCGACACTTCTCTCATCGATGGTTTCCTCGGAAATCCAGCCATAATCCGGCCGCGCTTCCAGCAATACTTCGCGAAGGTAACGATCGACCGCCAGATCAGCTTCGCTGACCGGCGAATGTCCATCCTTCAGCCACACTTCCGGCGACTGGCCGAAATAGCGCATGGCGATGCGCCCGGCTTCGCGAGCCGCATGGCGCAACAATTCGAGTTCCGCGTGAATATCCTGTCGTCGCTCAGTTTCCGGCAAGAGTCATGCCTTCGATTACCAATGTGGGCGCGGTGATGCCGAAATTGCGGTCGATGTCGGAAGCGGGCGTCATGTTGAGAAACATATCCTTGAGGTTGGAGGCTATCGTCACCTCACTCACCGGATAGGCTAACTCGCCATTCTCGATCCAAAAGCCCGACGCGCCCCGGCTATACTGGCCGGTAATCATATCGACGCCCTGCCCGAACACTTCCGTCACATAAAAACCCGTTTCGACCGAACGGATCAATTCTTCGGGCGATTGCGTGCCCGGCTCGATGGCGAAATTGGTCGATGCAGGAGATACGCTCGAACCAGACCGCACGCCGCGCCCATTGCTCGTCAATCCCAGTTCACGCGCGCTGGAACCCGACAGCAGCCAATGCTGCAACACGCCATCCTCAACCATGGTCAGGGGCTGGCCTTCCATGCCCTCTCCGTCAAAAGGTCGAGAGGAAGCCCCGCGCGAGCGCAGCGGATTATCCGTGACATACAGGCCCTTTTTGAGTGCCTGCCGACCGAGGCTGTCGCGCAGGAAACTTGTCTTGCGCGCGACCGATGCGCCGTTGATGGCGCTGGCAAGATGGGCTGCGATGCCGCGCGCCAGACGCGGATCGTAAACGACCGTCACTGGACCGGTCTTTGCCTGCCTCGCGCCAAGCCTGCGTACGGCGCGCTCTCCCGCCCGCCTGCCGATTTCCTCGGAGGTATCGAGATCGGCGAAGTGAAGCCGCGAACTGAAATCATAGTCACGCTCCATCTTCGTCCCCTCGCCTGCTATTGCAGAGACTGAACGGCCAAAGCGTGTCGCGGCATAATGACCGGAAAAGCCAGTTGAGGTGACAAGAACAAGCCCGCCCATACCAACGGACGCGCCCGCCCCGCCCGAATTGGTCACACCTTGAACGGCGCGCGCGGCGTCTTCCGTGGCAAGCGCATCCTGCGTCAGGCGCGCCGTGTCGATCTCAGTCGTATCAAAAAGATCAAGATCGCGCGGCGTCTGCACCAGCAATGCCGGGTCCGCCAGTTGCTCATAAGGATCTTCGGGCGCAACCTTCGCCATGGCGACGGCGCGCTCCGCCAGCCGGTCGGGATCGCTGCCCGCATTGGCCGAAACGCTCGCCACGCGCCGTCCGACAAACACGCGCAGGGCAAAATCATCGCTTTCAGACGATTCGGTGCCTTCGACCTTTCCAAGTCTCACCGAGACGCTCAACGCGCGCGCCCGGATTACAACCGCATCCGCCTGATCCGCGCCTGCTCGTCGGGCCGCAGCGACGAGCGTCGCAGCATAGTCAACCAGCTTACTCGCCGAACTCTCTGAAATCATTATGTAATCCAAACCTGCTCAATTATTCCCGCAATGGCGTAATCCGTCAGGATGACAGATTTTTACCCGCCATGATCCCATCAAGCGCACGCTTGAGTTCGTCGCGCACGCCCGCGCTTTGGGAAAGTATCTGCTCGAACCTGGTGAAATCAAGCAGCCCGATCCTGTCCACATTGGGGCGGAGGAAAATATGCGGCGCGCAGCAACGAAATTTGTTCTCGATGATCGCACACATAGTAAGCTGGTTGCCCCCCATCACCGCCTCGAATGTCGAGGGCATATGATCATCAGGGCCGACGGGCGCACCTACCACATCGATGCCAATCACAATATCCGCCTTGTCGAACAGCAGATCGAACGGCACCGGATTGAACAGTCCACCATCCACCAGAATACGGCCTTCGCGCCGCACAGGCGCAAAGACCGGTGGAATGGCGCAGGAAGCCGCAATCGCCGAACGCAAATCGCCCTTTTCGATATTTAATTCTTTCGCAGCGTGAAAATCCGAGGCCGTAATGCTCATCGGGACTTTCAGATCTTCAACATTGGCAGGCAGTTCAGGCGGCAGAAAAACGTCCAGCACTTTTTCGATATTGAACTGGCTGACGCGAAAACCGCCCTTGAGCAATTCGCCCCAGCGTTCCGGGCGGGTTCGCCATATGCGGCGCGCGATTTCCGAACGATGGGTGAAAATCATCCCCATATAGTCACGCAGTTCCCTGCCGCTCATCCCATTCGCCATGCCGGTGCCTATGATCGAGCCGATGGACGACCCGGCTATAGCGACCGGCTTTATACCCAGCTCATCCAGCACATCGACAATATGGATATGGGCAATACCGCGAGCTCCGCCGCCGCCAAAAGCAACGGCTATGCGCGGGCCTGCTGGCACGGTCGTATCCATATCTCTTCCTTACGATTTACTTTTCAGGATTGGGCCGGTCCGTAAATAAGGATGGCTGGCTCTGCCTGCAAAAGTTTTTTGGCGATAGTTTTTACCTGATCAAGTGTCACCGCGTCGATAAGCTCGCCACGCTTGTCGATATAATCGCGCGGCAGTTCAGCTTCCTGCAATCCGACCAGAGTATCAGCGATTGACACGGAGGAAGTGAGGTTATTAACCGCATAAGAGCCTTTCAGGTAGCTTTTTGCGGCGGCAAGCTCGGCCTCGGTAGGCCCGTCATTGGCCATTGCCGCAACCTGCTCGCGAATGATCTTTAGTGACTCCTGCGCTTTTTCGGGCCGCGTTGCGGTCGAAATCATCAATGCCGAAACATGGTCGCGCAGCACCATGGCTGAAGAAACCGAATAGGCCAGCCCGCGCTTTTCGCGCACTTCCGCATAAAGACGCGAAGTGAAACCGCCTCCAAGAATATGGTTCATCAGATAGGCTGCGAAAAATTCGGGGTCCTTGCGGGGAACAGCCGGATAGACGAAGCTTATCGATGTCTGCGGCATGTCGAAGCTGAGGCTGGTCGTCGTACCAAGCGCCAGTTTTGCATCGGGTACCGGCACCAGCTCGGCCATGGCGGGCAAATCGCCGAAGACCCGGTCCAGCATTTCGCCAAGTTCTTTCGCGTCGATGGAACCAACAACGCCGATGGTCAGGCGATCGCGGGCAAAATTCGTGCGGTGGAAATTCAGCAGATCGTCGCGGCTAATCGTTTGCAGCGACTTCACCGTGCCTTCATCCGGACGGCCATAAGGATGGTTGCCGTAAAGCACTTCGCCAAATTTGCGCGAGGCAATTGTGGACGGATTACGCTGCGAAGCCTCAATACTCGCCACGACCTGCTGGCGGATACGGTCGATGGCGTCTTGATCGAAACGCGGATTGTTGACCGCCAGCGCCAATAGCCCGGTCACGGCATCACGATTCTCAGCCAGCATGCGGATATTGCCCGAAACAGAATCCCCGGAAGCGGAGAAGCTCATCTCCGCGCCCAGATTGTCAATCTGCTCCTGAAAACTGTCGGAATCGAGATCGCCTGCGCCCTCATCGAACAGCCCTGTCATCAAATTGGCAAGGCCTTCCTTGCCCGCCGGGTCTTGCGAAGTCCCCCCCTTGAACGAAAACCGCATGGAAACGAGCGGTACGGAACTGTCCTCGACCAGCCAAGCATGAATGCCTTTCGGCGAAACGACTTCCTGTATTTCAATGGCGTTTGCAGGCAAGCTGCAAACCATCAGCAGCAGAAAAAACGCAATGAAAGCGGCACAAGCAGTGCGCGCATGGGCAAAGCCGCGCATAATTGAAGTATTCACTGGATTGCTCCCCCCGCATCGTTTGCATCCGGCCCCTGTGACGAGATGCCGGGATTTTCGCGCGCATTTTCGGGCTCGGTGTCGGGCGGCAGCAAATAGCTCGTCACAGACTGATCCTCTACAAGATAGCGGCTTGCGGCGTCCTTGATCTGGTCGATGGTGACAGACTTGATCAGTTCCGGCCATTTCTGGATATCCTCGATGGTCTGCCCGATGGCAAGGGTCGAGCCATAAATGCGCGCCATGCCCGACTGATTGTCACGGGCGAAAATGATCGCTTTCAGGAAACGGTTGCGGGCCTGATCCAGTTCGGCCTGCGTGACGCCTTCCCTGACGATGCGTGCAACTTCCGCCCGCACCGCCTTTTCCACCTCGGCCAGTGTCTTGCCGTTTTGCGGCGAGCCATAGACCGAGAAAGTGCCGTCATCAAGCGCATCGCCTCCATAATTCGCGCCCGTATTGGCGGCGATACCCTGCTTGACGATCAGTTCCTGGTACAGCCGGGAACGAAGTGAGCCGCCCAATATTTCACCCAGAAGATCGAGCGTGGGCGCGTCGCCTGCCTTCGCTTCCGGGAACCGCTTTTCATTGGCGTAAGAAGGCACCAGCCACGAGACGCGGAAGGAGGGTGTACTCACCCGCTCATCATGCAATGTGACCACGCGGGCAGCGTGCTTGACCGGTTCCTGCGGGCGTTCGCGCGGCAGGACCTCGGCGCGTTTTGGCACCTTTGCCCACGTTTTCATAACAAGCTCACGCACTCGCTCAGGCGTGACATCCCCTGTAATCACCAGCGTCGCATTGTTCGGTGTATAATATTGCTGGTAGAAATCCACGGCATCCTTGAGGCTGAGTTTTGCCATTTCCTGCTGCCAGCCGATCACCGGCACGCGATAGGGATGATTGTAGAAAAGCACCGCATCGGTATTTTCCATCAGCATCGCCGCCGGATTGGAATCCACCCGCATGCGGCGTTCTTCGAGAATGACCTGGCGCTCGGTCGTCACCGCATCTTCGTCCAGCACCAGATTGGCCATCCGATCGGATTCGTAATCCATAACCATTTCGAGCGCTTCCGGGGCAATGCGCTGGAAATAGGCCGTATAGTCGTAGGACGTGAAAGCATTTTCCTGACCGCCAATCGCCGCCACCTGCGCAGAGAACTCGCCCACCGGGTGGTTCTTGGTGCCCTTGAACATCAGATGCTCAAGAAAATGGGCAATGCCTGATTTGCCCGGCGCTTCATCGGCGGAGCCGACATGATACCAGATCATCTGCGTGACCACGGGCGCGCGATGATCGGGAATGACCACCACCTTCAGCCCGTTTTCAAGGGTGAAGCTCGCGACATCTTCGGACAGCATGATGTCCGGCAAGGTGGACAGCGCTTCGGGAGCTGCCGCCTGCCTCGCGGGTGCCGCATCCTGCGCCCAGACAGGGGCCTGAACAGGGACCATCGCAAATGGCAAGGCCAATATGAAGCCAAGCGCCGTGGACAATAATACGCGCCGGAGGGAAAGGTTATGCACCAAACGACATCTCCAATCAGTTTTTCCCGCCCGGTCCTGCGGGCGGCATGATCTGCACTCAAAAGGCGAGCGATTCATATATCATGCTTCAACTGGATGAAACGGATAATGGTCCCGCCGTAATTTCGTTCTTCATGCACAGCGAATCGCTCGTCGAGCGCAAGTGATGCCTGCGCATCTTCTTCAAGTACCAGAAGTGCGTCAGGATTAAGCCAGCCGCCATCAAGCGCCGATAAAAATGCCTTCTCGCCCATCCGGCGACCATAGGGAGGATCGGCGAATACCAGATCGAAAGGCTCTATTGTGCCCGCCTCACCCAAACGGCACGCGTCGCGACGCAAAATCTTGCTGTGGCCCTGCAAGCCGAAAGCCTCGATATTCTGCCGTAAAATACCGCGACCTTCCGCAGATTCCTCTACGAAAATGGCATAGCGCGCGCCACGCGACAAGGCTTCCAGCCCTAGCGCGCCCGTGCCGGCGAAAAGATCGAGAACACGCGCGCCGTCCACCTTGCCAGGAAAACTATGGGCCAAAATATTGAAAAGGCTTTCTCTCGTGCGATCCGTGGTCGGGCGAATGGCGCTGGTGGCAGGCGTCACCAGCCCCCTTCCGCGAAATTTACCGCCGACGATCCGCACCACTGCCTCCCGGTCTGCCGCCCCGTGGCTTGCCGCCGCCCGGCCGTCCGCCGGAACCGCCCCGGTCAGGGCCTTTGCCAAAGTCCTTCGGTCCCCTGGACGGACCACTCTTGGATGGACCACCTTTTGTCGGGCTTCCCTTTGCTGAGCCTCCCTTGGCCGAGCTTCCCTTGGCTGGACCAGCCTTGGCAGATCCCTTGCCGAAACTGCGACCTTCAAAACCGCCCTGCGAGCGTTCGCCGGAATCATCGCGCGCTTGCGCGCGCTCACGCTTGCCCAAGCGCTTCGGGCGCTGCTCGCCCCCTTCCTCGGAACGTGGAGCGCCACGGCGGCGCTCGTCGTCGCGCGGTTCGTTGCGGTGCTGCGCATCATCCTCAAAACGGCGCGGACGCGACTGCAAATCGCCACTGGCCTTGGCAGGACGATGCGGCAATTGAGGCTCGAAGCGCGTCGCATGTTTCGCTGCGGCTTTTTCGCCCTTGGGGCGCGCACCGGGAGCCATCCAAACATTCGCATTGCCGCGCCGGCGCGGCTCGGTCCGTTCAGCGGCCTTATCGTCACGCCCCTTGCGGCGCTCAGGCGTGCTTGAAATCCATTCGCGTTCGCGCGGCGCACGGCGACGCTCGCCTTCCGGTTCCCGCTCTTCTACATCGCGACGCGTGCGCCCCTGAACGGCAGTATTGGAAAATTCATTATGGATCGGCGCATCAAAATCAGCGCCCGACTCCTCGACGAGTTTTTCGCCAAGCTGGTCGCGCAAAATGCGCCCACGAATTTCGCGAACCGCACCTTCCTCCAGATCGCCAAGCTGGAAGGGGCCGAAGGAAATGCGGATCAGTCGGGAAACGGTAAGACCGAGTGCACCGAGAATATTCTTCACTTCACGGTTCTTGCCTTCGCGCAGACCGATCGAGATCCAGACATTGCTCCCCTGCTCGCGTTCGAGCGTGGCTTCAACGCTACCATAAAAGACGCCGTCGACCGCAATGCCATTCTTGAGTTCGTCGAGCTGGAGTTGCGTCACCTTGCCATGCGCGCGCACCCGATAGCGGCGCAGCCAGCCGGTGGATGGCAATTCCAATACGCGTGACAAGCCGCCATCATTGGTCAGCAGCAGCAGACCTTCCGTGTTGATATCGAGACGGCCGACCGACAGCACGCGGGGCATTTCCGGCGGCAGCGCCTCGAAAACCGTCGGGCGCCCCTCTGGATCGCGATTGGTCGTCACCAGTCCGGCGGGCTTGTGATAAAGCCAGAGCCGCGTCCGCTCGGCTTGTTTGATCGGCTTGCCGTCAACGGTGATGATATCGGTGCGCTTTACATTGATAGCGGGACTTACCAGCACCTTGCCGTTCACCGTAATACGGCCCGCCGCAATCATCATTTCCGCGTCACGGCGCGAGGCGATACCGGCCCGCGCCAGACGCTTCGCTATGCGCTCGCTTGTTTCTGCTTCGCCTTCAACCGTGCGAGGCGCAGATCTGCGCGGCTTATCGGGTCCACGCCCGTCCCCGCCTGCACCACGTCCTCCGCCTCCGCCTCGGCCTTCACCTCGTCCATGAGGGGGGCGTTTACCGCCCTTGTTATCATCATCTTTACTCATCTGGTGTTGGCCTCTCAGCAGCGCCGCCGTGTTATCTTCGCCTGTCAAAGCGGGCAAGAGCGGTTCCAGTTTTAATGGGTTCCTCGGAACCGCTCTATCTGTTTGTTTTCACGCATTTCCGAACGCAAAACCGTTTCACACTTTTGCTGGAAATGCTCTAGAACCATGCGGATCATAAACGCCGTATAAATTCGTTCGCAAATCGGTTTCGATTTCGAGACTTATGCAGTAACAAATCACTCAATAGCATGCGAGCAAAATTTCCCTACACAGGCATGAAATGAGGTTGCGGTGAAAAAGGCGACAGAAATTTCATCGATCGGACCGGCGTCCCCAATGGAAGCGGCGCTTGACGAGGCGCAAGCCGCAGGCACGCGCGGTGAAGTGCCCATCGGCGCGGTGATCGTGCATGAAGGCAGCATCATCGCCCGCGCAGGCAACCGTACCCGCGAGATGAACGACATCACTGCCCATGCCGAAGTGCTTGCTATCCGGCAGGCGGGAGAGTTGCTGCAATCCGAGCGGTTGCCGCATTGCGATCTCTATGTCACGCTCGAACCATGCGCCATGTGCGCCGCAGCGATTTCCTTCGCCCGCATCCGCCGACTTTACTATGGCGCGCCCGACCCGAAAGGCGGCGGCGTCGAGCATGGACCACGTTTTTACACCCAGCCCACCTGTCATCACATTCCGGAAATCTATGCGGGCTTTTCCGAAGCCCGGTCGCAGAAGCTTCTCAAGGATTTCTTCCGCGATAAAAGATAATTGAGACGGCCTCAGCCCGGCGCGCTATCGAAACAAACCCCAGCCAATTGAAAACAGCCGAAAGAAGATACCTCCGGCTGTTTTCAATGAACAAAACTCATATTGTGAAATATTAGTTCCAAGGCAGGTAATCCCGCCAACCCTTGCTAACGCCTGCGGCTTTCTTGCGCTCCCGTTCCTTCTGTGCTTCGTCCTGACCAAGCTCGCCAGCCGCAGCCGTGGCTGCCGGCGCGCGATAGGTAAGCGGTGGTTCGCTCAGATAACGGCGCGTTGTCGAAGAGCCGCGTGTCTGCTGCTCACGCGCCCTCTTGGAAGCTGCGACTTTCGCCGAATCGAATGTCGGCGTGCGGGAAGCATAGTCCTCGCGGCGGCTGCTTCCACTTGGAAGCATCGCCTGCGCATTAGAAGCAACCGGTCCATCCTGCATGACAGGCGAAATGAAATTCGGGTTGTCTCGGTTTGCAGTAATCTCATCACGTAGGCGCTTGCGGCGTTGCTCCGGCGATTCCGGCCAAGATGGGTCGCCTGCACTGACCACACTCTGTTGCGGTGGGGGTAACGTCGCATTGTTATCCCCTTCACCAGGGCGAACAAGCTCGGGGCGCGGTTTATAGTCTATGCGTTCTTTTTTGTTACCCTGGCCGAAACTTGCCATGTTCGACACATCATCGAAGAGCTGGGCGCTCGCCGTCTTGTCGGTTCCATAGGTCGGCGAGGAGACGCAGCCAGAGAGGGCGAGGCCCGCAACTGCCGTCATCAATACCAGAACTCGTCCTTCAATCTTCATTAGCGCCACTTCTTTTACGCCTGCCGAATTGTATAGCAAAAGCTTATCAGTCACCCTTGCCGCAAGAAACCGGCAACTCCAAGGCAGATTGCAAGTTAATCCAAGGAGAGCCTTTTACATCAGAGCATCCCCTGCGGCAATCGCGTTATTAATTGCCATTTCATCATGTCCACGCCCATGAGGGCAAGTGCCTGCGCAAAAGAAGTTCGGGCGCACACTGCGCCCGGTTCAACTCACGCGGCGGCAAGCCTGCCGAGTGCCTTCAATTCGTGCAGCGCACCCGCATCACGCGCCGAGACTTCAGGGAATTCGGGGTCCGAACCCACATCGGTCGTGTAACGCCAGGAACGGGCACATTTTTGCCCTTCGGCCCGCGCAGGCACCACAGCGATACCCTTGACCTCATCAAGCGTGAAAGCATCGTCGGGTGCAGCCGCATCGGTCACTTCGATGCCGCTGGTAATGCAGATTTCCGCAAAGTCCAGCCCTTCGAGCGAATCACGCAGGCTTTTATCAGCGATATGGACGAGAGGAGCTGCTTCCAGCGACGAGCCGATCCGCTTGTCCGCCCGTTCCAGTTCCAATGCGCCAGTGACGACGCGGCGGACATTGCGCACCTTGCGCCATTTTTCCACCAGCACATCGTCGCGCCATTCGGCGGGGGTTTTGCGGAACTGCTCCATATGGACCGAAGCGGCCTGCGGGTAACGGTCGAGCCAGGCTTCCTCCATGGTAAAGGGCAGCATCGGCGCCAGCCATGTCGTAACGCGATCGAAAATCTCGCGCACGGTCTGCAAGGCGGCCTTGCGGCGCACGCTCGATGGCGCATCGCAGTAAAGCGCATCCTTGCGGATATCGAAATAGAAGGCCGAAAGCTCCACATTCATAAAATCGATCAGCGCGCGCGAAATGCGCTTGAAATCGAAGGCGTCATAACCTGAGCGTACGACCTCATCCAGTTCCGCAAGCCGGTGCAGCATCAGCCGCTCCAGTTCAGGCAGATCAGCATAGGCCACGTTTTCCCCTTCGTCATGGGCGAGCGTTCCCAGCATCCAGCGGATGGTGTTGCGCAGCTTGCGATAGGAATCGATATTGGTCTGGATGATACTCTTGCCCAGACGCTGATCTTCCCAATAATCGGTCGTCATCACCCAAAGACGCAATATATCCGCGCCCGAATCCTTGATGACGTCCTGCGGTGTCACCGTATTGCCAAGTGATTTCGACATCTTCTTGCCGTTCTCGTCCATGGTGAAACCATGAGTCACAACGGCATTATAAGGCGCGCGCCCGCGCGTGCCGCAGCTTTCAAGCAGCGAGGAATGGAACCAGCCGCGATGCTGGTCCGAGCCTTCCAGATAGACATCCGCCGGCCATTTCATGTCCGGGCGATCTTCCAGCGTGAAAGTGTGGGTTGAGCCCGAATCGAACCAGACATCGAGAATGTCGCGAACCTGCGTCCAGCCTTCTCCGGCGCGATCACCAAGAAAACGCTCCCGCGCGCCTTCGGCAAACCATGCGTCCGCCCCTTCGGCTTCGAAAGCATCAAGGATGCGCTTGTTGATCACATCGTCCTGCAAGATGTTGCCGTCTTCATCAACGAACACGCAGATTGGCACGCCCCATGCGCGCTGGCGCGAGAGCACCCAATCGGGGCGGCTTTCGATCATTGCGCGCAACCGCGTCTGACCGGCGGCAGGCACAAAACGGGTATCGTCAATCGCTTTCAGCGAACGCGAACGCAGCGTGGTGCCATCGCCGAGATTCTTGTCCATATAGACGAACCATTGCGGCGTGTTGCGGAAAATGACCTGCTTTTTCGAACGCCATGAGTGCGGATAGGAATGTTTGAGGCGACCGCGCGCAAACAGCCTGTCGCTGGCGATAAGCTGCTCGATCACGGCCTTGTTGGCGTCACCCTTCTTGCCATTATCATCGATGACGCGCGCAGCACCGCCCTCGCGGTCGGGACCAAAACCCGGCGCATCCTTGGTATAAAAACCCGCATCATCGACCGGGAAAGGGATCGTCGGATCGATGCCGCGCGCTTCCAACTCGCGAGCATGATCCGTCCATGCTTCAAAGTCTTCACGGCCATGGCTGGGGGCGGTATGCACAAAACCCGTACCGGCATCGTCGGTGACGTGATCGCCTGCGATGAGCGGCACGATGAATTCGTATCCGCCGCCAAAGCCTTTGAGCGGGTGGTCAAGAGCTATACTGGCAAGCAATTCTGCAGGTACATCATGCAGGCGCTTGAACTCAAGTTTCGCCTTGTTGAAGCATTCTTCTGCCAGCTTGTCTGCGAAAACCAGTTTTTCACCCGGCTGCGGTCCAAAATCATTTTCAGCGTCAGTGACTTCGTAAAGACCGTATTCAATGCGCGATGAATAGGCAACGGCACGGTTGCCGGGAATCGTCCATGGCGTGGTCGTCCAGATGACGACGAAGCTGCCCGCCAATTCGCCTGATCCGGCGACCGGAAACTTCACCCAGATCATATCCGATTCAATATCGTGATACTCGACTTCTGCCTCGGCCAGCGCCGTACGCTCGACCACCGACCACATGACCGGCTTGGAGCCGCGATAAAGCTGGCCGGTTGCTGCAAATTTCAGCAACTCGCCGGCGATGCGCGCTTCGGCGTGGAAATTCATGGTCGTATAGGGGGTTTCGAAATCACCGCAGATAGCGAGGCGCTTGAACTCTTCCGACTGAACCTTGATCCAGTGGCTTGCGAATTCGCGGCACTCCTTGCGGAATTCGTTGATCTCAACTTCGTCCTTGTTCTTGCCCTGCGCGCGATATTTCTCCTCGATCTTCCACTCGATCGGCAAACCGTGGCAATCCCATCCCGGAACGTAATTCGAGTTGAAGCCGCGCATCTGGAACGAGCGGGTGATCACATCCTTGAGTATCTTGTTGAGCGCGTGGCCAATATGAATATTTCCATTGGCATAGGGCGGGCCGTCATGGAGCACATAGAGTGGACGGTCCCTGGCGTCTTCGCGCAGCTTCTTATAGAGGTTCATTTCCTCCCAGCGCTGCACGAATAGCGGTTCGCGCGCAGGCAGGCCCGCGCGCATCGGAAAATCAGTCTGCGGCAGATTGAGGGTCTTGGAATAGTCAATCTTGGCGGTCATTTCGGTCATTTTATTATTTGCCTGTCAGGCCCGCACGGCAAATGGCGGGCGGATACTCTAAAAACTCAGGAGACTGTAAGGCACAGCCGTTCGATCCCGGACCTTCCCGCCATGCGCCACTAACAGCAGCACCCTTCAGGCTTAGAGGAAGGCCGGGCCAATAATTCGTATGGCCGTCATGACTTGCCGAAAATCCGTCATCATGGCCACGCTTTTAGCAACCCGCTTGGCAGGAATAAAGAGGCAAGGCGCAATAAACTTGCATCCCACGGGCAGAAAACCCGCAGGCTGGAAATTATGTCTCAAAAACTAAACCACATGCAGGCTTGAGGCGAGGTCAAAACGCCAGGCCCCGCCCAGCTCCGCATGGCCTGCGATCAGCTTTGCTGCGGCGTCCACCCCGCAGACGGGATGGTATTGACCATCCAGGGCACGCCGAATTTGTCAATCAGGCCGCCAAAACCCGGCGACCAGAAAGTCTCATCGAACGGCATGACCGCCTTGCCGCCTTCCGATAGCTGGTCAAACCAGCGTTTGGCCTCGGTCTTGTCTCCAGTGTGCAACGTTACGTCGAAACCATTCTTGGGCTTGTCGATATTGCGCGCCCATTCGACATCCATATCCGCGCCCATCAGCGCCTGATCGCCGACTTCAAGCCAGCAATGCATCATCCAGTTCTTGTACTTTTCATCGCCGATCGGCATGCTCGGAGGCGCATCGCTATAAGGTATGGCGGCAGTGATCTTTCCACCCAGCACTTTTGCGTAAAACTCGAACGCCTCACGGCACTGGCCCTGAAAGCTCAGGCTGGTGACAATTTTCATGACGGTCTCCTCCTGTCGTCATTATCGGTTCTCCCCAGCCACATCAGCTTCCCGCTTATATTGATATCAACGTAGTTGCACTCCAGATGTCAACCCTTCAGATGCGCGAATTTCGTAAACCCGCTATGCCTGTGATGTTTTTACCGGCAGGCGCTGGCGCACCAGTGTCGTCCAGTAAGAGCACCCCCATGCGATGGCGTCATCATTGAAATCATATTTCGGATGATGCAGATTAGCGCTTGGGCCGTTACCGATATTGATCATCGCGCCCGGCACTTCATTGAGCATGAAGGCAAAATCCTCGCCGCCCAGGGTCGCCGGCATGTCACGCGTCACGCGGTCTTCGCCCGATACCGCCTCGGCGGCAAGGGCCGCCAGTTCCGTCTCCCGTTCGTGATTGACGGTGACAGGATAATTACGCTGATAATCAAGGGTTGCCTTGGCTCCAAAAGCCTCAGCAATACCTTGAACTGCGCGCGTCAGGCGTTCTTCGATATGGTTGCGCACCTCTTCGCGCAGCGTGCGAACCGTTCCGGTGAGCCGGATCGTCTGCGGAATGACATTGAACGCATCGCCGCCGTGAATGGTGGTAATCGAAATCACCGCTGAATCCAGCGGGTCGATAGTGCGCGCCGTCAATGTCTGGATTGCCTGAATAAGCGCCGCCGTAACCGGGATCGGATCAACGGTATGATGCGGCGACGCCGCATGGCCGCCAATGCCTTCAATCGTGATATCAAGCACATCAACCGAGCCCATGATCGGGCCTGAATTGATGGTGAAATGGCCCACAGCCAGATTGGGGCGGTTATGCATTCCGTAGACTTCATTGATCGGCCAGCGGGTGAGCAGACCGTCATCGATCATCGCCTTGGCGCCCGCACCGCCCTCTTCGGCGGGCTGGAAAATGACGACGACCGTGCCGTCGAAAGCGCGGCTTTGGGCAAGTTCGCGGGCTGCACCCAGAAGCATGGTTGTGTGGCCATCATGGCCGCATGCATGCATTTTGCCAGGGATTCTAGACGCCCATTCCGCGCCGGTATCCTCAAGGATCGGCAGGGCATCCATATCGGCGCGCAGGCCGATAGCCCTGCCCGAATGATCGAACTGTCCGCGAATAACGCCGACGACTCCGGTACGCCCGATGCCCGTTACGACCTCATCGACACCGGCAGCGCGCAGCGCTTCGGCGACCTTTTCCGCAGTGCGGTTCACATCATAAAGAAGTTCAGGGTTCTGATGCAGGTCACGCCGGAATGCAATGAGATCATCAAGCTGGTTCGAGGTCCAGTTTTCAACCGGCATATCAGGCACCCTTTTCGTTTTCTGATGTTTCGAGGCGATAGCGGAAGTCGCAATGGCTTGCGCCCTTCATGATCGTCTGGCTGCGCTCCAGCTTCATATCGGGATTGTAACCGATGCAGAAATCACCATCACGATTGCAGGACAGCAGATGGCCGATATGGCCCAGTCCCATCTCGCGATACATTTCCGAATAGCGGCAACGCGTAACATTGAAATCGAAATGATCCTCCCCCTGCGAAATCACATCGATTTCCAGTGCGTTTTCCTTCGTCCAAAGCGGCTGAATATCGGCGAAGTCCTGTATCGTTGGCGTGCGGCCCAGTTCTTCGGCAAAGCTCTTGCCCTGTTCGATGGCCGAACGACTGACAGCCTCGCCGATAGCGGCCTGCGCTTCCTCTTCGCCCGACCGCTCGCGGATGACCTCATAGACATTCTTGAGAACCAGCGCCTCGATGCGGCGACGTTCGAGAATTGGCATTTGATTCATGGACCTGACCTTTCACATGAAGGTTGAATTAGAGTTTGGGTTCCGAAAGATCCTTGCGCCGGAGCCATGCGAGATAGAATGGAGCGACCTTCCGCGCAATTTTATGAAACGGCAGCGGTGCGGGTTGCGAAACCGGCAAGGCCAGTTCCTCGACTGACTCGCCGTCGAGTGCGCGCGCAAATTCGCGCCCGAGCGCCGTGCCGAGCGCCACACCGCGCCCATTGCATCCGATCCACGCCCAGCCATTGGGGCCAAGCTGATGAACACGCGGGAAACGATCCCACGTCATACCGATATAGCCACTCCAGACATGGGTGATTTCCGGCTCGCCCAGCGCTGGAAAAGCCTCCGCCATATTGCGTGCGGCCTTATGCTTCACCCGTTCGGCAACGTTGAAATCCCCCATCACCACACCGCCGGTAATCAGCCGGTTGCGCGCATCATAGCGGAAGAAACGCAGATCGCCACGCGTATCGGACACCGCCTGCCTTCCGGGCAGAATCGTGGCGCGCAGATTGTCGCTGACGGGCGCGGTCGCCATCTGCCAGGAAAGGACGGGAACTATGGTGCGTGCAAGGCGCGGCGCAAGTCCCTCGCGCAACTCGCCCGTATAGGCATTGGTGGCAAGCAGAAAGCCTTTGGCCCGAACCGTCGCTCTCTCCGTACGCACGACCCAGATATTACCTTCCTGCTGGAAAGAGGTGACGGGGCTTTGCTCGTGAATAATCGCGCCATGGTTTTCGGCGACGCTAGCAAGACCGCGCGCCAGGGCCAGCGGATTGATGTGTCCGCCGGTCGGATTGAACATGCCACCATACCAGGAATCGCTGCCGATCAGTTGCGAGGTCGCGGCGCGATCGAGAAACTCTGCCGGGAAGCCGAAACGCTTCCATGCTTCGACGCGCATTTGCGACAGTTTTACCCGGCCCGGCGAATGGGCCGGCTGGAACCAGCCGTTCTGCTCGGCCTCAGCCTGAATATTCTCCTCGCGTACGATGGAAAACAGAATATCGGCGCTGTTGCCGATCAGTCTGGCGAAGCGCTCGCCCGCCGCGCCATAGCGTTTGGCGATTGCATCCGGCTCCGCAGAAGTCATGGTCGGGATAACCTGCCCGTTATTGCGTCCCGATGCGCCCCACCCGACCGCATTCCCTTCGAGCAGGACCACCCGCTTGCCGCGTTTAGCCAGATGAAGCGCTGCCGAAAGGCCGGTGAAGCCGCCGCCAACAATTGCAACATCGGCTTCCGTATCGCGGGTCAGCGGCTTTGCAGGCGTGCGCGCCGGTGCCGTGGCTGCCCAGATAGAGGGAGGAAAAGTGATATTCTGCATGACTGAAGCCGCTCTCATTCTGCGCTGTTGAAATGTGGCGGCGTCCAGTCCTTGCCGGGAATCGATGCCAGCAGGCGCTGCGTATATTCATGGCGCGGGTTGGCGAAAACTTCCGCCGTCGGCCCCGCTTCCGCGATCTCACCTTTCGACATGACGATGATGCGGTCACAAAGCTGCGCGGCCACCCGCAGATCGTGCGTAACAAAGAGCAGCGACAGGTTGAGCCGCTCGCGCAAATCGGCCAGCAGGCGCAGCACCTGCGCCTGAACCGAGACGTCGAGGGCCGAAACCGGCTCGTCGGCGACGATAATGCGCGGCTCCAGCGCGAGCGCGCGCGCAATGCCGATACGCTGACGCTGGCCACCGGAGAATTCGTGCGGGAAACGGTCGGCGGCAGCGGGCGAAAGCTCGACCAGTTCCAGAAGCTCACGCGCCTTCTCATGCGCCTGCTTCTTCGGCATACCATGGACGATAGGCCCCTGCGCGATCAGATCGACCACACGGCGGCGCGGATTGAGCGAGGCCATCGGGTCCTGAAAAACCATCTGGATATTCTTGCGCATGGCGCGCAACTCACGCGGGCTGGCGCCCAGAAAATCCTTGCCGTTCACGTCGACCCTGCCGCCATCGGCTTCGAGAAGCCGTGTTACAATGCGCGACACGGTCGTCTTGCCGGAGCCACTCTCCCCAACCACGCCAAGCGTTTCACCCCGGTGCAGCTCGAAGGAAAGATTTTTTACCGCAGAGACGGCGCTGCGTCTGCCGCTCAAAAGCCCGCCGCGCGCTTTGAAGACTTTTTCCAAGCCATCGGCCTTGAGGATGACCGGCTGGTTTTCGCTGGAGGGCTTGGGCTCCGGCGGCGAGAGTGCCGGAACGGCTGCGATCAGCGCCTGCGTATAGGGATGCTGCGGGCGATTAAGAACCTCTTCGGCAGGTCCTTCCTCGACCAGTTCGCCAAGCCGCAGCACCGCCACGCGATCGGCGATTTCAGCCACCACGCCAAAATCGTGAGTGATGAACAGAATACCAGTATCATGTTCTTTTTGCAGGTCGCGGATCAGCTTGAGAATTCGCGCCTGCGTCGTGACATCCAACGCCGTGGTCGGCTCGTCGGCAATGATGAGGCGCGGCTTGAGGATCAGCGCCATGGCGATCATCACCCGCTGGCGCTGCCCGCCGGAAATCTGATGCGGATAGGCATTATAGGCGGATTCCGGGTCCGGTATCTGCACTTCGCGCAGCATGGCGAGCACGGTGGAGCGGCGTTCCTTGCGGCCAAGCTTTGTATGCAAGCGCAGCACTTCATCGATCTGCCAGCCGACTGTCTTCTGCGGGTTGAGCGCGGTCATCGGCTCTTGAAAGATCATGCCGATGCGGTCGCCGCGAAGTTTCTTCATCTGCGTTTCGCTAAGCGAATGAAGGTCGGTGCCTTCAAGCATGATCGTGCCGTTGGTAACGCGCACATGTGGCTCCGGCAGAAGTCGCATGACCGCGCCTGCCGAAAGCGATTTGCCCGAGCCACTTTCTCCAACGAGGCAGACGATCTCGCCCGGATTGACGGTAAGCGTCAGGTCCTGCAAGGCAAACGGGCGGTCCGCGCCCTTGGGCAGCGCGATTTGCAGGTTTTTGATTTCGAGAACGGGAGCCGCTGTCATTTTTTCTGCCTCGGATTAAGCGCATCGTTCAGCCCTTCGCCAAGCAGGCTGAAAGACAGAACGGTCAGCAGAATGGCGATGCCGGGAATAACCGAGCAGAACCAGTCGGTGCGCAGAACGGCGCGCCCCTGCCCAATCATATTGCCCCAGCTTGCATAGTTTGGGTCCCCGAGGCCCAAAAAGGCTAGCGCGCTTTCCATCAGGATGGACGTCGCCATCACAACGGAAGCAAACACGATCACCGGTGGCAAGGCATTGGGCAGGATTTCGCGAAAGATGATCGAGACATTGCCGACGCCGAGATTACGTGCGGCATCAACAAATTCACGATTGCGCAAGGCGAGGAATTCGGCGCGTACCATGCGGGCTGGTGCAGTCCATGAAACAATGCCGATACAGACAATAATGTTCTCAATGGATGAGCCGAAGATCGCGACCAGCGCCAGAAGCAGCACGAAGCTCGGTACGGTCTGGAATGCTTCAGTCACGCGCATCAATATGTCGTCCACCCAGCCGCCATAATAGCCTGCGAGCGCACCGATGATAATGCCAATGAAGATCGAGATCAGTGTTGCGACGACGCCGATGAGAAGCGAAATGCGCGCGCCATGAAATATACCGGCCAGAATGTCACGGCCAAGCTGGTCGGTGCCAAGCGGCGTAACTGCATCAATGAACGGCCAGACCAGTGGGTTGCCCGCGCGCCGAAGCGGATCGCCGGGGGTAATGAAATCGGCGAGAAGCGCGATCAGCACCACGGCAATGAAGAGAACCAGCCCCAACACCGCGGCGCGATTGCGGCTGAAGCGCTGCCAAAGAGTTTTAACGCGCGAGACTTGTGGGCGGGTAAGGGACAAATCCTGAGAGGTCATGACAGTTCGATCCTCGAATCAAGTCGCGCATAGATGAGGTCGGTGATGAAATTGACGACCACTACGAGTACCGAGCACAGGAAAATGATGCCCATCAGCGTGTTGAGATCGCGCTTGATTACCGATGTATAAGCAAGCTGGCCAAGCCCCGGTAGTGAAAAGATCGTTTCCACCACTACCGAGCCGCCAAGGACCGTCGAGAACTGAAGTCCGAGCAACGTCACCACGGGGAGGAAGGCGTTGCGCATGATGTGATGGAACATCAGCCGCGCGCCGCTAGCACCCTTGGCGCGGGCGGTGCGTACATAATCCAGGCCCTCCACTTCCAGCACGCTGGTGCGCATCAGCCGCATATAAAAGGCGAGATAGATGAGCGAGAGCGCGGTCGTCGGCATGACCAGATGCACCGCAATATCCCAAACGTTCTTCCAACCAGTGTAGAACCCGCCAAGCGTTTTGTAGCCGCCCACTGGCAGCCAGCCAAGCTTGACGGAAAAGACGAACATCAAAATGAGGCTCAGGAAAAAGCTCGGCATGGCATAGAAGACGAGACCGAGCGTGGAAATGGCATTGTCGGTCAGCGAATAGGCGCGCCGCGCCGCAACTGCCCCAAGCGCGATGCCAAAGATAAACGCCATCGAAAGCGAGGCAACCATCAAAAGCAGCGTCGGCACAAGGCGGCTCATCAGCACGTCCAGAACCGGCAGTTCATAAACATAGGACCAGCCGAAATCGAACTGCGCGAGCTTGCTCATGTAAATCCACAGCTGCATCAGAACCGGTTGATCGAGACCGTATTCGGCACGCAGATTGGCGACGAATTGCGGATCGGCACCGCCCATGTCGCCGACAAGCGCATCGACGGTATCGCCAGGTGCGAGTTTTATCAGCAGGAACGAACCGATCATGATGAGAAGGATGACGGGTATCGCCTGCAAGATGCGCCGCAGCGCAAAACTCAGGATCGGGGGCAAGGACATTGCGGGTATCCGACGAACTATTCACATTTACGGGCAATACCGCCGTCAGGATGTCTGGCGGCGGTATTGCGGTGTATCAGCTTATTGATCAATCCACAGATCGTACCAGCTCGAAGAATCCCAGCGTGGCGTATTGTGATGGTTTTTCAGGATCTTGTTGGTCACGCCGACAAACGGATGTTCGATGGCGAAGATAACAGGCAGATCCTTCATCTCAAGCTGCTGGATATTGTGATAGAGTTCAGCGCGCTTGGTGGGGTCGAGTTCGGATGCCGCCTGATCAATCAGGCTGTCCATCTCGTCCGATTTGTAGCCAAATTGATTGGACCATGCCGTGCCGACTGGAGCGCCTGACCGCAGCCAGACCGTGGTAGAGACAGCCGGATCGGCACGGAACTGATGCCAGCCATTGGCCGTGTCAAAGTCATGGTCGCGATAAACGCCATTGAGGAAGCCTGGCGCGTCATTGGTCAGGATCTCGACCTCGATGCCCACTTCCTTCATGGCCTGCGCATAATACTCGCCCCAAAGCTGAGTATATTCACCCCATGGGGCCGGGCGATGGCGCAGCTTGAAACGGATGCCATCGGGACCAGCCGGGTATCCGGCTTCATCGAGCAGCGCTTTGGCTTTCTCGACGTCATATGGGTAGGTCTGGACGTCATCGGTATAGTTTGCGCCCCCCGAACTTGGGATCGGACCACGCCCCGGCTTGGCATGACCGCGCATGATTGTCTTGATCGCAAAGTCGATGTCGAGCGCGTGATAGACCGCCTGCCGCACTTTCAGATTGGCAAGGATGGGGTTGCGCAGGTTGAACTCGATGGTCGAGTGGGCCACGTTATTTTCAAAGCCCTTCGTGCCGGTATCAAAACGGCCGTCTTTTTGCAGGCGTTCAGTGTCGGACATGGAAATACCATTGAAGGCGGTTTCCATGACTTCACCCGCTTCAAGGGCTGCGGCAGCAGCAGCCTTGTCGGGCATGAAGCGCCAGATGATACGGTCAAGATAAGGATATTCCTCACCGCGCCAATAATCCTCATTGCGTTCAGCAATGATGTGCTGGCCGCGCTCATACTGCACGAACTTGAACGGCCCCGTGCCGACCGGCGCGGAGTTGTATTTGTTCTTGAGAATGTCGGTGCCCTCATAAAGATGCTTGGGTACCGGATGGCCAAGATCGGGCATGGCGGCGACAAGCAGATCAAGCGGCATCGGCTTGGAATAGCGGAACACCGCCGTATGCGGATCCGTGCAGTCAACTGCTTCGAGATTGGCCTGAAGTGTTGTGGAATAATTGAGCAGTTTCTTCCAGAGGTTCATCGCGCTGAATGCAACGTCATCGCAGGTAAAAGGCTCGCCATCGTGCCAGCGCACATTCTCGCGCAGCTTGAAGGTGATGGCCTTGCCATCCTCGGAGGAGGTCCAGCTTGTCGCCAGAACCGGGACGTAACCTTCATAGGTACGATCGATCAGCGGCTCCATGATGCGGCCGGTGATCTGGTAAACACCTGTGGAGGCGCGCAGCGCAGGGTTCAATACGCCCTGCTCGGTGTTCATATGAACGATGACCGTGCCGCCGCGTTTCACTTCTTCGGCGTGAGACGGCACCGCAGCAAACGAAAAGACAGCGAGAAACAGGCCAAGGCCAATTTTTCTGATATGCATTTTTATTCCCCCGGAAGAATATTGAGGATGGCTTTCGAGCCTCTTTTCCCGCATGTTCCAATATTGTTCAAGCCCCTGAAATCACTCAAAAGAAACCTCAGAATGCAAGTCTTTTCATGCAAGCATTGTGATGCCAGAATGGACGCGGATTGCGTTAATGTAAACTAATATACTACCCAAAATTAGAAAAATGTTCCGGACCCCTGTGATAATAAATGTCACTTTTCTTTAATGCCACCCAAGAAATAACGATCCCCTCCTGCTTAGAAAGGAAGTTCTCCATGTCCCATCCCGTAAAAGGCGTCGATCACGTTTTCCTTCTGGTCAATAACCTTGAAGAAAGCGCCGCACAATATCGCCGCCTTGGCTTCACGCTAAGCCCACGCGGCCTGCACAGCAAGGAGAAGGGAACCGGCAATTACACGATTATGTTCCCGGAAGATTACTTCGAGCTTCTGGGCATCGTGACCGAAACCGAAGGCAATCTGCACCAGCGTGAGAAACTGACGGCACAAGGAGAAGGACTGCACGCCATTGCCTGCCGCATCGACAATGCGCAGGAAGCCAAGGCCGAACTTGCATTGCTCGGCGTTGAAACAGGTAAGGTGGGTGCCTTCTCGCGCCCGGTGCAATTGCCCAATGGCGGCGAAGGCGTGGCGGCGTTCGAGACTGTTTCCTTTGCCGACAGCGAAGCGCCGCAAGGTATGGTGTTTATGTGCCAGCACAAAACCCGAGATACCGTCTGGTTGCCGGAACTTATCGAACATGCCAACAGCGCTAGCGCCCTTTCAGCTATCGTCACGCTATCGTCCAATCCGGAAGTCACCGCCAGAGGCTTCGCGCGGCTTTATGCGGATGGAAAAGCGTTCGCACAGGATGGCGGATGGAAGGTGACGACCGGCACGCGTTCCGCCGATCTGCTGGTACTGGCACCGCAGCGAGCTGCGGAAATCTATCCCGGCGTCGACTTCTCCAAAACACCCGCCAGCGCTTTTGCAGCGCTTCGTATCCGCGTCAGCTCGCTTGAGGCGGCTCGCGCAGCGCTTGATGCAAACGGTGTACTCCATGTGAAGACGGAAGCTGGCATCGCCGTTCTGCCGGAAAATGCGAGCGGCACGCTGCTGGAGTTTTCCAAGCAGTAACGCTATTATATTTCACCCGAAAGCGCCCTCACGCTTTCGGGTGAAGTGTTTGCCGGATTTTACTTTACAGGAAAAATACTATGCGTCCTTGGGCAAGGTCGAACGCACCCTTGCAATGAACGTATGAAATTCCACCATGAAATTGCGCAGGAAATCGGCGGTACCGTCATTGGTGACTTCACCATCATCGGCAATCAGCCCCGGCGTAAACTGGATATAGGCTTCGGGCGCATTCATCTGTGGTGAGTTGCAGAAGCCAAGCACGCTGCGCAGGTTCTGTTGGGCAACAGCGGTGCCGATAGAGCCCGGCGAGGTGCCGATGACCGCCGACGGCTTGTGCGCAAACGAATTTGTGCCATAGGGACGACTTGCCCAGTCAATCGCATTCTTCAATCCACCCGGTATGGAGCGATTATACTCCGGCGTGACAAACAGTACGGCATCAACCGCCGCAATCGCGTCCTTGAATGCTTTGCCTGCCGGCGGGAAATCCGCATCATAATCATAGCTGTAAAGCGGCAGGTCCTTGAAGGAAATCTCCGACATTACCAGTTCCGGCGGCGCAAGTTGTACCAGCGCCTTGGCAAGCTTGCGATTGATCGATTCCTTGGCAAGACTGCCGATCAGATAGCCGACTTTGTGTGTAGTCATGGAACGCTCCTATCGAAATGAAGAATACTAGGTAAACGCTATGATCTATGCCTTTATTATTGTGTGCTTGTTCATGGCGATTGTCACCTGAATTATACGGAAAGCGCTATCAATAAAGCGAGCATGATCAAGTGTGCTGTCATGGGGATCCGGATCAGATGATTACAGTGAGTTTAGCTACACGAAGAAATGATGATCCTCGCTGTGCGGATATCTGTTCGATGCTTCTTCTATAATCTCATAACAGGAAGCAGGCCTGAAACCCCGCACAGAGAAATCCTAAGTAAATAACATATTAGCCATACATAATATACAATTATTACTAGCAAAGCAGGATAATTCAACCAAAGCATCGTTGATATTGGAATATTACATCAGAAGTTTGCAGCAACACTTGCATAATAAGTATATTTTAATGAAAAACTCTTATTAATGTATTCATAATCTACTGCTTCATTATGCAGTGATTCCCGTTCGAGCATCGCTCAAGCGGTTCCCCCGTATCACAGCACAAGGAATCGTATCGAATATGTCTATTCCGGGATATAAGAAGCGCGAGACTACAGCCGCGTCCGCTGCCCTGAACCTACGCTCGGGCGTGTCTACGCTGGCTCTGTTAGGTGCATTTATCGTTTCTGGTGGCGCAATCAACGATGCACATGCAGCCAGTTATTTGGTAGCAACCGAATCTGACTTAATTGCGGCAATCAACAGCGCCAATGCTGATGGCGATGCGGCATCGACCATCACGCTGACCGGAAATGTAACACTTGCCAATCCATCGGCCATTCCATCAATCACCAAGTCCTTGACGATTAATACCGGCAGCTTCGCCTTCTCCGCGACCGGAGATACGCTTTTCGATACGGCAGATGGTGAAACCCTCACCCTGAACGGCAATTTTGCAGGTACTTCGAATTACCCACAATCTGGCATACTCACAAAAGAAGGTGGCGGAACCACAGTATATACCGGTTCTTCTACCTATACTGGTAATTATTTCATCAATGACGGCTTTGTCGAATTTCGTGATGGCGCACAATTTAATACAGCGTCTCTCTCTCAAGGTACGACTGTATCAGCTGAGGCTGGTTCTACCGCGCGCCTTTTAGTAACCGGCCCCGGAACAGCAGTCTATACTGGACTTCAAATTGGGGGCGGAGCAAATTCGCATTCGGTCCTTGAAATTACCGATGGTGGGGTAGTCCAAAGCTCCGATTCCAATAGCATAAGCGTTTCCAGTTCAGGCAAGGATGCTGGTATTATATCCTCGGTGATTGTCGACGGCGCGGGCTCCCTGCTTCATCTAAATGGTGATATCTTTGCCGGGTATTGGGGAGATGCCTTCTTCAACGTTACAGATGGAGGTGTTATTCGGTCAAAGCGGATCGACTTTGGTGGGCATACATTCTTGAAGGGGAAATTCGCAGCAGGCGTAGTTACCGGTAAAGGCTCGACCTGGGAGAGCAGCGGAACATTCGGTCTCTTTAGCGGATCTCTTAACGTTCTGGATCGGGGACAGGTTACATCCGCGACATTTAGCATCGCTGGTTCAGGAGGCGTTGCTGAAGCTCTGGTGTCTGATGCAGGTTCAAGCCTCGCCACGACAACGGGTGATATTACGCTCTCCACCTCAGGTCAGGGCGTGTTGACAGTCGTGCAGGACGGTAAGGTGACGGTAAAAGGCGGCACCGGTTCAATCAAAATTGCAACTGCCGCAGCCGGTCGTGGTGTCCTCAATATTGGTGGCAAAGAAGGAGAAGCCGCACAGAGTGCCGGCGTGATTGAAGCTGCAACTATTGCATTCGGTTCCGGCAATGGCATCGTCAATTTCAACCACACCAACAGCGGTTATGATTTTACGCCGGTTTTCACCGGAGCAGGCACGATCAATCACGCAGGTAGCGGCAAAACCATTCTGGATACGGATAACAGTGCCTTTACCGGTGTGACAAATGTCAACGCGGGTACACTCGCTGTTAATAATGTTCTTGGCGGCACGATGAATGTGTCCGGCGGTCGCTTGCAGGGCATCGGCACAGTCGGCACAACAACCCACGAGGCAGAAGGCGTTATCGCGCCCGGCAACTCCATCGGCACACTGACCATCGATGGCGATTATATCGGCAATGGCGGTCTGGTTGAGATCGAAACAGTACTGGGCGACGACAGCTCATCCACCGATCTTCTTCACATCATGGGTAATACCTCCGGCACCGGCGATGTCAGGGTTATAAATTTGGGTGGTACTGGCGCCCCGACCACGGAAGGGATCAAGATCATCGAGGTTGGAGGCACGTCCGATGGTGTCTTCTCGCTAAAAGGCGATTATGCCCTCGATGGAGATCAGGTTGTCGTCGCTGGCGCTTATGCCTACCGCCTGCTTCAGAACGGTGTCAGCACACCAACCGATGGCGACTGGTATTTACGCTCAACATTGAAGCCCGTCGATCCTGATCCGGCTCCCACACCGGAACCAGATCCCGCTCCGGCCCCAACCCCAGAGCCGCAGCCCGCAACACAACCGCTCTATCAGGCTGGCGCTCCTATCTATGAAGCCTATCCGCAAACACTGATGGCATTGAATAGTCTTCCGACGCTTAAGCAGCGTGTCGGCAACCGTTATTGGTCATATGCCGGAAACCGGATGATCGTGCAGGGTGCGGATGCCATTATTCCTTATGCCCCGGCAGAAGAAGCAGGCATATTCACACAGGAAAATGGTGTATGGGGCCGCATCGAAGGCGCTCATAACCGTTTCAAGCCAGATGTCAGCACAACGGATGCGGCCTACGATGTTGATGTTTTCAAGTTGCAGGCAGGTCTTGATGGCATGCTGCACGAAACCGCGAACGGCAAGCTGATCGGCGGCATTACGGTCCATTACGGCCATGGCTCAACCGACATATTCTCTCCCCACGGCAACGGCGAAATCTCCACCGACGGCTACGGCTTCGGAGGAACTCTGACCTGGTACGGTGAAAACGGTTTCTATCTCGACGGTCAGGCGCAGGTAACGTGGTATAGGTCCGATCTGTCTTCCGATCCTTTGGGCATCGGGCTGGCCGATGGAAATCATGGCTTTGGCTACGCCCTTTCGCTTGAAAGCGGCAAGAGAATACAGATCAACGAACAGTGGTCATGGACGCCGCAGGGTCAGTTGATCTATTCCAGCGTGGATTTCGACAGCTTCTACGAACCGTTTGGAGAAAAGGTTTCCTTGCATAATGGAGACAGCTTGCAGGGTCGCCTGGGTCTATCCTTCGACCGCCAGAATGCCTGGCAGAACAGTAAGGGTCTGACGAACCGCATCCATAGCTATGGCATCGGTAATCTCTATTACGAATTTTTGGACGGAGTGTCGGTGGAACTGGCCGAAACGCGTCTCACCTCACGTAATGAGCGCCTGTGGGGCGGCATCGGGCTCGGTGGCTCCTACAACTGGGATGACGACAAATACTCGCTTTACGGCGAGGCGTCGATCAATACCAGCCTGAACAATTTTGGCGATAGCTATAATTACAAGGGAAATATCGGCTTCCGTGTAAAGTGGTAAGCCGGTAGCAAAAACGAGTGTTGGGGGCGTGCGAGCCACGCCTCCAACACTCGAAATGAACAATAACATATTTGAATGTCTCGATAGCGCCGTTCGGCAAGCTTCCGCTTGCCGCTAGAACACGCTTCGGCCTGTTCTCAACAGGACTTCCTCAAGCCGCCGAAGATGACGAGGAAGACGGGGGCGTAGATGTTCTTGGTCGCGCTGCCAGAGGCTTCCGCTTCGGGCGCGGCAGCAAGCCTTCTCTCTGGGCTCTCTTTTTCGCATCCTTACGCGCGCGACGGATAGCTTCGTCTTTTTCGCGCGCCCGTCGCTCGGACGGTTTTTCATAGGCGCGGCGTGCTTTCAACTCGCGAAAGATTCCTTCGCGCTGCATCTTCTTCTTGAGCACCCTGAGTGCCTGATCCACGTTATTATCGCGTACAATGACTTGCAAGTGGCCTCCTTTCGCAGCAATGCGCTGCCGATAAACTTATGGGCGATGAAAATTTACTGCCGGGACCGAATGGCCCATAGAAAATTCGGAAACAACAGGGGCTGTCGCTGTATCGTCAGCCCTTCTTGCCGGGGACGGGAGACAGATCATCAATACGCTGCTGTTCCAATCGCGCAGCCTTCAGACGCTTGGTCTTGGCATCTGCCGCGGCTTTTTCATTAAGCAAAATGGCCTTGGCGACGCGATCCGTCTCGGCGTTTTTGGTTTCAGTTCGCGAAAGAGGCTTTTTAAAGAGACTATCTTTATTCAAGCCTCTGCCGGATTGTTCTTGCATATTCCGTTCTCCTCTTCACCGCCCTGCGTCCGAACGGCTGCATAAAGGCGATCCAGTGACGATGCGAACATGCCCGCAGCGAGCCACCACAAGAACGTGCAGAACATTCGCAAACCGCGTGCGGCCTGTCGAAGACAGCGGCACTCTTATGTCAAAAAAGGCCGGGTTGCCCCGACCTTCCAATCGTCTCAACAATCAGTGCCAGTACATCCGTGGTCAAAGATCGGAAACAATATTTGATGCTCTAAACTTAAACTTCTTGCAGATTTTCTGCTGCGGTCTTGCCCGAGCGACGATCTGCAACAGCTTCAAAGCTTACTTTCTGGCCTTCACGAAGGCTGGAAAGGCCAGCACGTTCCACTGCCGAGATGTGTACAAACACATCCGGAGCGCCATCTTCAGGCTGAATAAATCCAAAACCCTTGGTGGTGTTGAAGAATTTTACTGTACCGATTGCCATATTGAATTCCTTTCAATTCGCATGGTTGGTGTGAAGCGAATTGCCATTCGCTGCCGAATTTTACGAATTTGAAAGAAAGAAATTGAGCAATAAAAGCTCAGATACATTCGAAAACAAAATCGATGTGCTGAATATAGGCAGAAATTCGCTTTTTTACAAGCCACCCCAGCAATTTAATTTTACCGGGGATGAATGAACTTTCGCAAGTATTGGAAACGTCGCCAGAAAACGTCCGCCTCATCTAAGGGCTTCCAACTCGGCAATGCGCTCGGCGCTGTCTTTCTCCAGGGTGCGCGTCATTTCGCGAATGATGGTTTCGGCCAGCACGAAGAGCGCTGCCGACGAATCCCACGCCGAAGGAGCCGCAATCCGTCCGGCCAAAACATGGCGTGCGACGCGCGCGATAGGCGACAACCATTGGTCGGTAATGAGAATGATCTCCACGCTTCGGCTTTTCGCCTTTTCCGCAAGTTTCAAAAGGCTGTCCTGATAGCGGCGAATATCGAAGACGATCAGAACATCACGCCTGCCCATATCGAGAAGGCGATCGCCCCACATGCTTTCCTGCCCGGCCAGATGGAACACGCGCGGACGGATGATCGACATATGCGCCGCCATATATTGCGCTATCGGATCGGTAAAACGCCCACCAATGAGATAGACGCTTCCCCTGGAATTACAAAGGGCTGCAACCACCTGCCGCAACTGCTTTTGGCCCAAGTGCCGGAAGCTTTCGCGAATATTGTCCAGCGTGTGCTCCACAGCCGGATAGGCGGCACCCGATCCCTTTTCCGGCTGTTCGTTGCGATGGTGCGGAGACTGAAGCTGCGCCGCCAGCTCATTCTGCAAGCAGACCTGAAAATCGGAATAATTATGGAAACCCAGCCGGTTCACGAAACGCAGAATTGTGGGAGAACTGACGCCCGCCTGCGCAGAAAATTCCGCGACAATTTTCAGGCCAAGCATCGGATAATTGGCGATCAGCGTTTGCGCGGCGCGGCGCTCGCCGGGCGGCATCGCGTCAATCCGCTCATTGATCAGTTCCGCGACACTCGCGCGCGCCAATGCGGTATTTTCCATTCCGACTGCTCTTTCCCGAATATAGGCAAAATTGTGTTTGACAAAGCATCATAGGACGTATCAAATAATCCACAATAGCGCACAAATGGAAAAAACGTAACATAAGTTACAGCGCAGGGAACAAACAAATGGTAGACGAGCGAGTTGATCGTGCGGATAGTCGGGATCTGCCTTCCGCACCGGTCATTGTCGTCAATGAAGATGGGAAAAGCCCTTATCTCTTCGTTTGCGAACATGCCTCCAATTTCATACCGAAAAATTTTGGGGGGCTAGGGCTAGATACCGAAGCGCTCACGGCCCACATCGCATGGGACCCCGGAGCGGTCGAAGTCGCACGGCATTTAAGTACGGCACTGGATGCAACCCTGATTGAGGCTGGCCTTTCGAGGCTGCTGATTGATTGCAACCGCCCGCTCGACGCGCATGACCTTATCCCGGAAATCAGTGAAGCCACGGTCATTCCCGGAAACCACGCCCTCGATTCCATCGACCGCATGGCGCGGATCGACCTGTCGCACCGGCCATTTCATGCCTGCATCGAAAGCACGATCAAAGCTCGCGCGGCACACGGCCAGCCCTCATGGATCGTCACCATCCATTCCTTCACGCCCGTCTATCATGGCACATCGCGCCCCTGGCAGATCGGCATCATTCATGACAGGGACGACCGGATCGCAAGGCCCCTGATCGCGGGATTGAAACGGGACCCGGCCCTCAATGTCGGCGTCAACGAGCCTTACTCGCCCGCAGACCGGGTCTATTACACGCTGGAGCGCCATGCACGTCCGCACAATTCGCCTTGCGTGATGATCGAAATCCGCAATGACGAGATCACAAATGCGCAAACGCAAGAAGGTTGGGCAGCGCGCCTTGCCGCCATCTTCACGGATATAGCCGGGACGCTTGCGCCTCAAGATCACTTCACCGGACAGAAAGCCTGAAGGAGCGGAATATGCCGAAGCCGATCAGACTGTTTGTCAAGTATGTAGATACTCTGAATTATTATGTCGGGCGCTTTGCGATGTATCTGTTTTTCGCACTTGCCGCCTGCCTGCTTTATTCAACGTTTTCGCGTGTTGTTTTTGGCGTGCCTATAAACTGGGTGCTGGAAATGTCGCAATTCATTCTCTCCGCCTATTATCTTCTGGGCGGGGCCTATGCCATGCAACAGGGCGCGCATGTGCGCATGGACCTGTTCTTCGACAGGCTCACGCCTCGAAGCAAGGCAATCACCGACATGATCACCATCCTGTTTATCATCTTCTATCTGGGAGTGATGATCGCGGGCGGCATTTCATCAACCAATTACGCTATCGTCTATAACCAGAAGAATTATACCGCCTGGGCGCCCGTCCTCTGGCCGATCAAGCTCATCATGACGGTCGGCGTCTTCCTTCTGCTTCTTCAATGCCTTTCCAATTTCTTCAAGGACTGGGCCACCCTGCGAGGCAAGCCGATCCATACGATCGCAGGCCCGGCCATTGAGGAGGGGCACCACCTATGAGCTCCGAACTCATCACGCTTTTCATGTTCGCCACCATGATGGTGCTGCTGATGACCGGGCAGCGTGTCTTCGGCGTCATCGGCTTCGTAGGTGCAGCGGCCGCGCTTCTGTTATGGGGCAAGGGCTCGTTCGAGATGCCCTACAATGCCACATTCGCGGTATTGAACTGGTATCCCCTCATCACCGTGCCGTTCTTTGTCTTCATGGGCTATATGCTGTCGGAATCGGGCATTGCGAGCAATCTTTACCGAATGTTCCATGTCTGGTTCGGGGGCATTCGCGGCGGGCTGGCACTGGGTACGGTTGGCCTGATGGTCATCATTTCATGCATGAACGGCCTAAGCGTGGCAGGTATGGCCATCGGCGCGACGGTCGCCCTGCCCGAGCTTCTCAAGCGCGGTTACAACAAAATCATGGTCACGGGCGTCATTCAGGCGGGCAGTTCGCTCGGCATCCTCATCCCACCCAGCGTCGTGCTGGTGCTTTATGCGATGATTGCACGCCAGCCTGTATTGCAGCTCTGGCTGGCAGGCATCGGACCCGGTATCCTGATGGCATTGCTGTTTTCCATCTACATCTATATCCGCTGCCGCCTCCAGCCTGAACTGGGGCCGACCCTGCCAAAGGAGGAACTAGACAGGATCACCTGGGGTGAACGTTTCTCGTTATTACGTGCAGGTATCCTGCCGCTGGTGATTTTCGGCGCAATGATGGGCCTGTTTCTAACTGGTGTGACAAGCCTCGTTGAAAGCGCTGCGGTCGGCGCACTCCTGGCAACGCTTGCCGCGCTTGTAACAAAACGACTTACAAAAGTAGTCTGGGAAACGACCACCCGCAACACTCTCACTGTCACCTGCATGTTCCTCTGGATCATTCTGGCGGCACTGTGTTTCTCGTCGGTCTATGACGGGTTGGGGGCCGTGAAGGCAATTGAGAACGTATTGCTCGGCACATTCGATCTTTCGCCATGGACCATTCTCATACTCATGCTGCTGTCTTTCATCGTGCTGGGAATGTTCCTCGACGATACCGCCATGCTGGTGATTGTCGCCCCGCTTTACATCCCATTGGTGAAGAGCCTTGGCTTCAATGCCATCTGGTTCGGCATTCTCTACACGATCACCTGCCAGATTGCGTACATCACACCGCCTTTCGGCTATAATCTCTTCATCATGAGAGCACTGGCGCCCAAGGATGTCACGCTGGTGGATATCTATCGCTCCATCGTGCCATTCTTCTTTCTGATGGTGCTGACCATCATCATCCTGATGATCTTTCCCCAGATCGCGATGTGGCTACCCGATTGGTACACGGGACGATGACGAGAACTTACGGAGGACAACCCATAAGACTGGCCACAAGAGCCGCAAAAGGCCGGGCCGCCATGGTTGAAGAGTACAAATAAGGGAACTTCAAACAAACGGGAGAATGAGCAATGAGTGAGAATAACAGGCTTAACAAACGCGACTTTCTCAAAAAGGCCGGACTGACCGGCGTTGGCGCGCTTGGCGCGACCACACTCGCCGCGCCCTATGTTCGGGCACAAAGCCCGATCAAGTGGCGGCTTCAGACCTATGCCGGCCCAGCTTTGGCCGAGCACGTCATCAAGCCCTCCATCGACGCTTTCAACAAGGCGGCCAATGGTGAAATGGTGATCGAGCTTTACACGTCGGATCAGCTTGTGCCGCAGGGCGAGCTGTTCCGCGCCGTGCAAGCGGGAACCATCGACGCCGCCCAGAGCGACGATGATTCCATGGCGTCACCTGTCGATGTCGCAGTATTCGGGGCCTATTTCCCCTTCGCCTCACGCTACAGCCTCGATGTGCCTGTCCTGTTCAACTGGTATGGCCTCAAGGAAATCTGGGAAGAGGCCTACAACGAAATCCCTGGCGTTACATGGCTGAGCGCCGGTGCCTGGGACCCCTGCAACTTCGCTACGACCAAGCCGATCCGCAGTCTGCAGGACTTGCAGGGGCTGCGTGTCTTTACCTTCCCGACCGGCGGACGCTTCCTCACCAAGTTCGGTGTCGTGCCTGTCACCTTGCCTTGGGAAGATATTGAAGTGGCGATCCAGACCGGCGAACTGGACGGCGTGTGCTGGTCCGGCGCAACGGAGGTCTATACGGTCGGCTGGGCCGACATCAATAAATACTACCTCACCAACAACATCAGCGGTGCATGGGCCGGTTCCTATTTTGCCAATACGGAGAAATGGAACGCAGTTCCTGATCATCTCAAACAACTGTTCAAGCTGGCGATGGATAGTTCGCATTATTACCGCCAGCACTGGTACTGGTGGGGTGAAGCGCATTACCGCACAACGGGCGGCAAGCTGGAACTCACCAGCATTCCGGAAGCCGAATGGCAGCAGGTGGAAGATGCGGCCATGCAGTTCTGGGATGAAATTGCCGCCAAGAGCGCACGCACGGCCAAGGTGGTCGATATCCTGAAGAAATATCAGGAGACCATGCGCAAGGCTGGCGCACCATACCGTTATTCCTGACGAATTCGGCGTCGCGCTCTGGCGCGGCGCCTCTCTTTTTTCCCGTTTGGAGCGAAGCATTAAATGGCCGAACAGTTGACTTTCGATGCATTGAAAAAAGCGGTCGCGAATGACGAGATCGATACCGTGCTTGCCTGTTTCGTGGATATGCAGGGACGCCTGATTGGCAAACGCTTCTATGGGCAGTTCTTTGTAGAATCGGGCCACGAGGAAACACACGGTTGCAGTTATCTGCTTACCGACGATATCGATATGGAACCTGTCGCCGGCTATGAGGCGGCAAGCTGGGACAAGGGCTACGGCGATTTTGTCATCAAGCCGGATCTCTCCACGCTGCGCCTTGCGCCATGGCTTGAAAAAACGGCCATAGTTCTGTGCGATGTGCTGGATCATCATGATCACGAAGATCTTTCGCATTCGCCCCGCGCTATCCTCAAAAAGCAGTTGGCACGTCTGCATGAACGCGGCTATCGCGCCTATTTCGCATCGGAACTGGAATTCTATCTTTTCGATGAGACTTATAAGAGCGCGCGCGCCAAGCACTGGCAAGCGATGGAAACCTCTTCGCCCTATGTGCAGGATTATGTGATCCACCTCACCACCAAGGAAGAACAGGTGCTGCGCGCCATGCGCAATCATCTCGCCGCCGCAGGAATTCCAGTGGAAAATTCCAAGGGTGAATGGGGCCCCGGCCAGCAGGAACTCAATGTGCGCTACGCCGAAGCGCTGGAAATGGCAGATCGTCATGTCGTCATGAAAAACGCCATGAAGGAAATCGCCGAAGCCCATGGCAAGTGCATCACTTTCATGGCCAAATATGATTACAGCAGAGCTGGCAGCTCCAGCCATGTGCACAATTCGCTCTGGAGCGCCGACGGCAAGGAGCCGCTGTTCTTCGATCCGAAAGCGCCATACACGATGACGCCGCTGATGCGGTCATGGGTGGCGGGCCAGCTTAAATATGCTGCGGATTACACCTATTTTCTTGCGCCTTACATCAACTCCTACAAGCGTTTTCAGGCGGGTACTTTCGCGCCGACCAAGATCATGTGGAGCCAAGACAACCGAACGGCAGGCTTTCGCCTGTGCGGCGAAGGCACCAAGGCCATTCGCATGGAATGCCGCATCGGCGGCGCGGACCTGAACCCCTATCTCGCTTTCGCAGCGCTTATCGCCGCCGGTCTGAAAGGCGTAGACGAAAAGCTGGAACTGGACGAGCCATTCGTGGGCGATGCCTATAGCGCGGTGAAGCTGAAGGAAATTCCTTACACGCTGCGCGAAGCGGCTCAAGCGCTGAAGAACTCGGCGTTCCTCAGGGAGGCGCTGGGTGACGATGTGGTCAACCACTATGTCCATACCGCCCATTGGGAGCAGATCGAATATGATCGCCGTGTCACCGACTGGGAGCTGTATCGCGGGTTTGAGCGCTATTAGAGGATTTCCAGCGAAAGCGCGCAGCGGTTTCGCGTCGAACAATGCGGCACAACAAAGACTGGGCCAATAACGAAATGACCTTCTTCAAAGGAAATATCTATGAGCGGCACGGCAAAACTTATCTCCCCAATTGATGGTTCGCTCTATGCGGAGCGTCCGTTTGCAAGCGAAGCCGCAATCCAGTCCGTGGTGTCGGCGGCGCGACAAGCACAGGCTAGCTGGGCGCGATTGAGTATCGCCGAACGGGCACGTTATTGCCGTGCCGCGCTCGATGCACTGGCGGCGATGCAGGACGAGATTATTCCGGAAATTGCCTGGCAGATGGGGCGCCCCACCAGATATGGCGGCGAGAACGGCGGCATGCAGGAACGCGGCCAGTATATGATCGATATAGCCGAAGATGCACTCAAACCCTATTTGCCCGCGCAAAAAAACGGTTTCAGTCGCTACGTGAAACATGTGCCGCTCGGCGTGGTGATGGTGATCGCGCCGTGGAATTACCCTTATCTCACCGCCGTCAACACGATTATCCCCGCATTGATGGCCGGAAACAGCGTGATCCTCAAACACGCGACACAGACGCTTCTGGCTGGTGAGCGCTTTGCCCAGGCTTTCGAGAAGGCAGGGCTGCCAAAAGGCGTATTTCAGAATGTCGTTCTGGATCACGCCTCGACGGAGAAATTGCTGGCATCAGGCATGATCGACCATGTCAATTTCACGGGCTCGGTCGGCGGCGGGCGCGCGATCGAAAAGGCTGCTGCGGGCACTTTCATGTCGCTAGGGCTGGAGCTGGGCGGCAA
Organism: Falsochrobactrum tianjinense; assembly: GCF_019100495.1. GTDB lineage: Bacteria > Pseudomonadota > Alphaproteobacteria > Rhizobiales > Rhizobiaceae > Brucella > Brucella tianjinense. Next base: position 444,070 of record NZ_JAHRVA010000002.1, read on the forward strand.
GGATCCCGCCTATGTGCTGCCGGATGTCAATCTCGACCATGCGGTGGCCAACCTGGTCGATGGAGCCTTCTTCAATTCCGGTCAGTGCTGCTGCGGCATCGAACGCATCTATGTGCACGAAGCCGTGTACGACAAATTCGTCGACGGCTTTATTGATCTCACCAGGCAATATGTGGTCGGCAACCCGCTGGATGCGTCGACCACACTCGGTCCCATGGCGCAGGCGCGTTTTGCCGATCTCATCCGCGAACAGAAGGCGGAAGCCTTGCGCAAGGGAGCAAAAGCGCATGTGAATATGACTGCCGACCACGACAAGGCCGGATCGCCTTATATCGCGCCGGAAGTGCTGACCAGTGTCGATCACCAGATGAGCGTGATGCGTGAGGAAAGCTTTGGCCCCATTGTCGGCATCATGAAGGTGCGCAATGACGAGGAAGCGCTGGCTCTGATGAATGACAGCATTTACGGCCTCACCGCCTCACTCTGGACCACGGACACCGACCATGCTGCAACACTTGGCGACCGCATCGAGACCGGCACCGTTTTCATGAACCGCTGCGACTATCTCGACCCAGCACTGGTCTGGACCGGCGTGAAGGACACCGGCAAAGGTGCTGCCCTTTCGCCCATCGGCTACGGCAATCTCACACGGCCCAAATCCTTCCACCTGCGTGAAAAAATCTGACCTGCATTACCTTCGGAAAGCAAATGACATGACCACTTTGACCGCTAAATGGAATTTCCCCACCACTGTGCTTTTCGGACCGGGCCGTATCAAGGAACTGCCTGCCGTCCTAAAGGCCGCCGGTATCGAGAACCCGCTTTTTGTCACCGATCCAGGGCTGGCCAAGCTGCCTGTGGTCGCGTCCACTCTGGCGGTTCTCGATGCGGCAAACGTGCGCTATGCCGTCTTTTCCGATGTGAAACCCAATCCGGTCGAGAGCAATCTTCATGCAGGCGTCAAGGCGTTCAACGACGGCAAGCATGATGGCGTGATCGCTTTTGGCGGCGGCTCGGCACTCGATCTTGGCAAGTTGATCGCCTTTCAGTCTGGCCAGACGCGCCCTGTGTGGGATTTCGAGGATATTGGCGACTGGTGGACCCGCGCTGACGGCGACGCTATCGCGCCGATTATCGCCGTGCCGACGACGGCCGGCACCGGCTCGGAAGTGGGCCGCGCAGGCGTGCTGACCAACGAAGCCACGCATACGAAGAAAGTCATCTTCCACCCGAAGATGCTTCCTGTAACGGTGATTGCCGATCCGGAGCTTTCCACCGGCATGCCGCCCTTCATCACCGCAGGCACCGGCATGGATGCGCTGGCGCATTGTCTTGAAGCCTATTGCGCACCGGGCTTTCACCCGATGGCAGACGGCATCGCACTTGAAGGCATCCGCCTCGTTTTCGAGAACCTGCCCAAAGCCTATGCCGATGGTTCCGACATCGAGGCGCGCGCGAATATGATGGCGGCGGCGGCCATGGGCGCGACCGCCTTTCAGAAAGGACTTGGCGCGATCCATTCGCTCTCCCACCCGATAGGCGCGCTTTACGACACTCATCATGGCATGACCAATGCCGTCTTCATGCCCTATGTGCTACACCACAACCGGGTGGCGATTGAAAAGCGTATTGAGCGGCTTGCCGATTATCTTGGCATTGACGGTGGCTTCGACGGCTTCGTGGAAGCGATCATGAAGCTGCGCAAAGAGTTGGGCGTACCCAACAGCTTGCCGGAATTCATCAAGGGGCTGGACATGGATGAAGTGCGAATGGATCTGATTGCGGAAATGGCGATCGTGGATCCGACCGCTGGCGGCAACCCCATTGAACTGACCAAGGAAGGCGCTCTGGATCTACTCAATGCGGCACTTGGGTAATATCGGGAAAAGATAAACCCGAGCATCCGCCGAGCCGATTGATTACCGGCTTTGGGAGCGCCGCGCCATCCATATTCCAGCAAGGACGATCAAGCCGCCGATGCATTGCCACAGGGTAAGCGCCTCTCCCAGAATCAGCCAGGCCAGCAGCGCGGCAATGACGGGCTGGAGCAACAGCGTGAGCGAAGAAAACGTCACCGGAAGCCACGCCAAGGCATAGGCGATGAGGCTCTGGCCTCCTGCCTGGCTAAGCCATGACAGGGCAAACAGCACGGCCCAACCCGCCAGCGTAAAAGGGATCAGCGTCGGCTCGGAAAGCAAAGCGAAAGGCAATATGCTCAATGCAGCCGTGCTCGTGCTCCAGATCATGACGACCGGAGTCGAGAACCGCTCGCGCGCCTTGCCAAGCACGAGGATATAGCCTGCGTAAAGCATGGCGGCGAGGATCGCCACCGCATCACCCTTTAGATCGCCACCGCCCAGCGCCTGCGGCCCGCCTTTCAGAATGACGACACCTGCAATCGTGACGACCAGCGCCACCGCGAACAGTTTACCCGGTGCCTGACGCAGAATAAGCCAACAATAAAGCGCAACGAATATCGGCGCCATATTGACAAGCAGTGTCGAATTGGCGACCGACGTCATATGAAGCGAAATATGCCAGGCGGCGAGTTCCACCGCGAGCAGGAGGCCGGGCAGAACAACCAGCCATATATCGCGCAAGCTGCGTGGTTTGTCCGCATCCAGTGCGGTGCCGCGCGCCGTGAAAAGCATCAGCGGTATCAATGCGAGCGCAAGTCTCCAGAAAGCGGTCGAGATCGCTCCAAGTTCCGAGAGCCGCACGAAGATCGGCGAGCAGCCGATGACCATTCCGCCTGCGAGAAGCGCAAGCAGCGCAAGCCTCATCTGGCGGCGCTTGGGATCTTGCATTGTTTCAGTCGAAATGACCATCGGGAGAACTCTTGATTTCTGTTTTCAAGCCGGTGTGCGATGCCGAGCCTCTGTGCTGCATGAGGCGGTCCTATCACGTTGGGATGAAGACAAGAAGCTGATCTTGTGCGGCGTGCGGCAAGGCCGCATTCAATCGTCTGCCTGAGACTTTTTCATCGCGTTCTCGATGACGGTAAACACCCGCTCATCCAACAATTGCGCGATATTGAAGCGAACGAAGGATGCCGCCGATTGCGATATGCTGAATACATTTCCCGGCGCGAGAACGACATTTTCTTCGACGCACCGCCGCGCGATGACGGATGAATCGTGGCCTTCGGGCAAGCGGCACCAAAGGTAAAATCCGCCGCGCGGCACGATCCACGGCACGATGTCCATTTGTGCCAGGCGGGCGGCGGCGGTTTTACGGGCGCGCGTCAACCGCTGCCGGACCTCCTCCATGTGTTTGCGATAGCTGCCGCCAGCCAGAACATTGGCGATAAGCTCGGCCGCAACCGGGCTGGGACCGCCAAAGCTTGTCGCGACCTGAAGATCGACCAGTCTCTCGATCCAGTCTGGCCGCGCGGCAATATAGCCGCAGCGCACGGAGGCCGAAAGCGTCTTGGAAAAACTGCCGATCCTGATGACGCGGTTCAACCCGTCGAGAATGGCAAGGCGCGGCGATAATGCTGGCTCGAAATCGGTAAAAATATCGTCTTCTACGATGGTCAGTCCGTGAGCCGCAGCAGCACTGAGCACCCGATGCGCAGTCTGAGGCGAAAGGCTGGCACCGGTTGGATTGTGAAGGGCGGAGTTGGTGATATAGAGGCGTGGGTTTTCGGCGATAAGAGCCTGTTCAAAAGCCGAGATATCCGGGCCTGTCGGCGTAAACGGAACGCCGGTGATTCTGACCTGATGCGCACGCAGCAGGGCCTGAAAATTGAAATAGCAAGGGTCATCGACCAGAACGGTATCACCGGGCCGCAAGAGCAAACGGCAGATCAGATCGATCGCCTGCGTTCCCGAAGCGGTCAGGACGATCTGTTCTGCGGTGGCGCTGATGCCTTCGTCGGCAAACCGGCTGAGCAACAGGCGGCGCAGGGCAAGCGAACCGCGCGTGCTGCCATAATCGGAGAGTAGCGTATCGTCGCCCCGGCTGAGCGCCCTTAATCCTTTGCGAAGCGCGGCAGTGGGCATCCAGTCGGCAGGCAGCCAGCCGCAGCCGGGCTTGAGGACGGATGCATCGGCATCGAGCGATTGTCTGGATACCCAGAAAGGATCGACATCGCGCTCGCGCGAAGGCCCCATTCCGGCCAGCGCCATCGGCGGCAGATCCGCGCCGGTGACATAAAAGCCAGAGCCCCGTCGCGCCCGGATAATGCCTTCGGCTTCAAGACGACCGTACGCCTCGACAACCGTGGACGGCGACACGTTCATGGTTTCGGCGAAACGGCGAACCGATGGCAAACGATCTCCCGGTTCCAGCGCCCTGTTTGCGATTCTTGTGCGCACGGCATCCATAAGCGCTTGCGTCCGCGTCGTTTCTTCGCCGTTCATTGTCCGCTCCATTAAATTGTATGGGTAATAATATCCATACAGATTATTGAAATTGTATCTCACTGTTGCTGTTCGCGCCACAGCCGGATTGCTACTGCAAACGGGAAAGCGAGGATAGATGGATCGATCAATGGCAGGTTGGGGCAGCGGCCTTTTGGGGGTTGTCATATTCAGCGGGTCCCTGCCCGCCACACGGGTGGCTGTCGGGGATTTCTCACCGATGTTTCTCACATCCGCGCGCGCAGTGATCGCCGCGCTGCTCAGTATGGTTTTTCTGTTCGCGCTGCGCCAGACGCGGCCCGAACGACGCGACATCCTTCCCTTGACGCTGGTGGCAATCGGCTGCGTGGTCGGCTTCCCGCTGCTGACGGCGCTCGCCCTCCAGCATATCACGGCGGCACATTCCATCGTCTTCGTCGGGCTGCTTCCGCTGGCGACCGCTATTTTCGGCGTGCTGCGCGGCGGCGAGCAGCCAAAACCTGCTTTCTGGCTGTTCTCGATTATCGGTGCCGCCACGGTCGCCGGTTTCGCACTTAACGGAAGCGGGGACGGAACTCTGGCGGGTGACCTGCTGATGATCGCCGCCATACTGGTATGCGGCCTGGGTTATGCGGAAGGAGCAACGCTTTCACGGCGGCTGGGCGGTTGGCAGGTCATCTCCTGGGCTTTGGCGCTATCCTTGCCGATCATGGCGATAATCACCTTGTTCACCCTCCCCCAGACATGGACTGACATTAGCACTCCCGCATGGATCGGCCTCGGCTATGTCTCGATCTTCAGCATGATGGTTGGCTTTATCTTCTGGTATCGCGGCCTTGCCCTTGGCGGCATCGCAGGCGTCGGCCAGTTGCAACTCCTGCAACCGTTCTTCGGCTTCCTGCTGGCGGCGATTTTTCTGGGCGAACCCATTGCCTGGACCATGATCGCGTCTACTGTAGTCGTCGTAATATGTGTGGCCGGAGCAAAGCGATTCGCCTGAGCCTGCCAGCAAAAGGAGTTGACATGTCGATCTTTCAGGGCCTTTCGGCATTCCCGATCACGCCTGCCGATGAGCACGGGACCGTCGATATGGATGGCGTCATGCGGCTGACTGCACGGCTCGCAAGTGCCGGAGTGGATTCAATCGGGCTTCTGGGCAGCACCGGCACCTATACCTATCTGGACCGAACTGAACGGCGGCGCGCGATCAGGGCAGCGGTCAAATCCGTTGGCGGCAAGACGCCGCTTATCGTCGGTATCGGCGCGCTGCGCACGGACGACGTTCAGGATCTTGCACGCGATGCCGAAGCCGAAGGCGCGAGTGCGCTTTTGCTCGCCCCGGTCTCCTATACGCCGCTGACCGACGAAGAGGTGTTTGCACATTATGCGGCGGTCGCAGGCGCGACAGAGCTGCCGCTCTGCATCTACAACAATCCCGGCACAACACATTTTACCTTCAGCCATGGGCTTCTTGCGCGGCTCGCCGATGTCCCCAATATTGCCGCCGTGAAGATGCCCCTACCGTCAGAAACCTCCATGGCAGAGGAACTGGAGATCCTGCGTGCGGGGCCTGCGGCGCGTCTTGCAATCGGCTATAGCGGCGACTGGGGCGCTGCCGAAGCGCTGTTGGCCGGTGCCGATGCCTGGTATAGCGTCATAGCTGGCTTTCTGCCTGAAATTGCAATGCAAATGGTTCGCGCCGCGAGCGCTGGCAGCAGAGAAGAACTGCTCGAAAGCAACAATCGACTGACGCCTTTCTGGGATCTGTTTCGTGAATTCGGCAGCCTTCGTGTCGCCTATGCGGCGCTCGATATAATGGAACTGAATGCCACCCTGCCTCCACGGCCCTTGCTGCCGCTTGCCGAACCGATCCGCCATCGCGTGGCGCAAGCCCTGTCGGCGGCAGTGGCAGCAGAATGAGCCAGTGTGCATGCTATCGTCACTTTTGAAAACGTCGATGATGCTGTAGGTTGCCCGGTATATTTCCAGGCAACCGGGTTTCCGGACAAATCGGGGCAATTGTGAATAAAACGGTTCGACTGGCAATCCTTGGAACTTTTTTGGCCTGCCCTGCCCATGCGGATGATCACTGGGAAGCGGTCGAAATCATCAAGCCTTATGCGATTGCCGGGCGCACTGCACCGCAACTCTATGAATCCATCGGCGCGCGGGGCCCCAAGATCGGCAAGGCGCGTGTCATCGCGCATACAAGCTATGTGCTGACCTGGGAGCGGCAATTCGACCGCAGCAACAATACCTGCACGGTAGTTTCAGCAACGCCTAAACTGAAAATCACCTATACGCTGCCCAAGCCGTCGCAGAAATTGCCTTCGCCGGTGCGGGAAAACTGGGACGTCTTCTATGAGGGCATCCGCAAGCACGAGCTGGTTCACGGTGACATTGCCAAGGATATGACGCGCGAAATCGTCCGCAAAACCGTCGGCCTTTCGGTTGCCAGCGATCCAAAATGCCAGAAAATCCGCAAAGTTCTGGCAAAAGAGATTACCAATATGGTCGACGTGCAACGCACGCGCGGACGTGATTTCGACCGAGTCGAAATGAGCAGTGACGGCAACGTTCAGCAGCTTATCTTGTCCTTTTTGAATGGCCGATAAAATGTGGCCACTTCAGGATGTAAGAGTGAACTAAACTCCTGATTGGAATTTTATTCCAATTAGAGGGAGTTTTTGATTTCATTATTGCTTGTTGAGACCAAAGGTTTGATGTGATTTAAGAAAGCCGTGGAAGGCTCCTCTTCCCGCTCCCGAATATCAATTACAAAGCCAAAGAATGCCTCACCAGAAAACATCGCTCATTTCGCTGCAGCCCTCACGGCGGCAATTTCTCGGTATGTCCGCAGGCGCGGCTGTCGCCGCCGGTTTCGGTCTGGCTGGACCAGGACTTCTCTTGCCTACGCAGGCCCGTGCGCAGGACGCAAAGCCCAGCAAGGGCGGACATCTGGTCATTGCAATGCATTCAGCCTCAAGCTCGGACCATCTGGACCCGGCTTCCTACACGATGGCCTACATGTATACGGTCGGCTTCCAGCTCTTCAACACGCTGCTGGAACTCGGACCCGATGGAAAGCTCACCAGCGCTCTTGTCGAAAACTGGGAACCGGCCAATACCGACGCCAGCAAGTGGGTGTTCCGCCTGCGCAAGGGTGTCACTTTCCACAATGGCAAGGAACTGACCGCCGCGGACGTTGTTTATTCGCTCAATCATCATCGCGGCGACGACACCACGTCAGGCGGCAAGGGCGTATTGCTCGCGGTGACCGATGTTCAGGCATCCGATACCTATGAAGTCACTGTCACGCTGGATGCGGGGAATGTCGATTTCCCGGCCGCTTTTGTCGACTATCATCTCGGTATCGGGCCGGAAGGCGAAGACTTCGACAAGGGTATCGGCACCGGTGCTTTCGTTCTGGAAGACTTCCAGCCCGGCATACGCGCGCTGACGCGCCGCAACCCTAATTACTGGCATCCTGACCGCGCGAACGTGGATTCCGTCGAAACCATCGCAATGGACGATACCACTGCACGCATGGCGGCGCTGATGAGCGGCCAGGCTCATGTCATCAACGCGGTGGAACCGCGCATGGTCAGCCATCTGAGCGCCCGCCCGGATATCCAGATCCTGCGTACGCCGGAAAACTCGATGTACTGCTTCCCTATGCGGACGGATTCCGAGTTGCTAAAAAATAACGACCTGCGTCTGGCCCTTAAATATGCCATTGATCGCGAAGAATTGCAGAAGAGCCTGTTGGTCGGAACCGGCGCGGTCGGGAACGATCACCCGATCCCATCCTGGAATCCGCTGCATGCCAAGGATGTTCCGCAACGTGCATATGATCCGGAAAAAGCGGCTTTCCATCTGAAGAAGTCGGGCTTCTCCGGCTCAATTCCCCTCAGCGTTTCGGATAATGGTTTTACCGGATCGGCAGATGCAGCACAGCTTTATCAAGCCTCGGCTGCAAAAGCCGGCATCACCATCGATGTCGAGCGCGTCCCATCTGACGGTTACTGGGAGGAAGTCTGGCTCAAGAAGCCGTTCGTGGCTTCCAACTGGTCGGTTCGTCCGACCGCCGATGCGATGCTTTCCATGCTGCTTCAGACTGGCGCGCCATGGAATGAAACCGGCTGGAGTAACGAGGCTTTCGACAAGCTTCTGACCGCCTCCCGTGTTGAACTCGATGAAGCCAAACGTAAGCAAATCTATCACGACATGCAGGTGCTGATCGTGGAAGATGGCGGCGAACTGATCCCGGTTTTCACCGATAATCTTGCGGCAGCTAACGGCAAGGTGAAAGGTTATGTTTCGGTACCAGGTGGCGGCGACATGAGCGGCTATCGTCTCGCGGAAAAGATTTGGCTTGAAGAATAGATCTCAACCGCTTTGCGCAACCGTTCAGAATACCCTTGAGTAAAGCCTGAACAAGAGACTTGGCAGGGAAGCGCCGAACCGCTAACACGGGCGGCGCTTTCATTTTGCAATGGTTTTTGGACTGGACCGCCAATGACAGACATGCCAACGGCCCTATCTCAAAGCGACGCGACAGCCGTTTCGCATGAGGGCCGTCGGCGTCCCTTTGGCCTTCTGCGCGGCAACTCGCTTGTAGGGCTGATTACACGCCGCATATTGCTGGGCATTGTCTTGCTCTGGGCAATCTCAATCGTCATCTTTGCCGGAACCCAGATTCTTCCTGGCGATGTTGCTACAGCGATGCTCGGCCAGCAGGCGACACCACAGGCCGTCGAGAATATCCGCAAGGAACTGGGTCTCGAAAGACCCGCCATCCAGCGCTACGGCGAATGGCTGGGTGATGCCGTTCAGGGTGATCTGGGGCGCAGCTATTCGAACCGACAGGACATCGCCAGAAGCATTGCGCCGCGCCTTGCCAATACGCTCTATCTGGCTGCAATGTCGGCGCTGTTCGCGATCCCGCTGGCACTGCTGCTCGGGGTGATTTCCGTTCTTTATGCAGGCACTGTGATTGATCGTGGCATTGCAGTTGCGACGCTCGGAACCATTTCGCTGCCCGAGTTCTTCGTCGCTTATATATTGATTGCCTATTTCGCAATTTCGCTGGGGCTTTTGCCATCAAGCGCCCTTGTCAACTCCTCGATGAGCGGTTGGCAGCGGCTGACGGCAATCGCCCTCCCCTGCATGACGCTTGTTATCGCCGTGACCGGTCACATGGTGCGCATGACTCGCGCTTCGCTGCTCGCCGTCATGTCCTCGCCCTATATCGAGACCGCGCAGCTCAAGGGCCTGCCGCGCTGGCGCATTCTGCTTAAACATGCGCTTCCCAATGCGCTGTCACCGGTCGTCAATGTGATTGCGCTCAACCTCGCCTATCTCATCGTCGGCGTAGTGGTGGTCGAGGTCATCTTCGTTTATCCGGGCATGGGCCAATATATGGTCGATCATGTCGCAAAGCGCGACGTGCCCGTGGTGCAGGCCTGTGGCCTGATCTTCGCAGCCGTCTATATCGGCCTCAACATCATTGCCGACGTGATCGTGATTCTGACCAATCCCCGGCTGAGGCATCCGCGATGAAAAAGCGTAAAAAAACCTCACGCCTGCTCGCGGCAATCGGTTTTGGCGGCATAGCTTTCTTTGTGTTCGTTGCGATTTTCGCAAACTTTCTCGCCCCGCATCCGATATCGGAAGTCGTCGGCAGCGTGTGGCAGGGACCATCGCGCGAGGCTCTTCTGGGTACTGACAATATCGGCCGTGATCTTTTGTCCCGCGTCATCTGGGGAACACGGCTCACACTTTCGATTGCCGCCGCTGCCACAATTCTCGCCTTTCTGATCGGCGTGCCGCTCGGCTTTCTTGCAGCGCTTACAGGCGGTTGGCCGGATCAGTTCCTGTCGCGCGCCAACGATTTACTTATGGCCATACCGACGCTGATCTTCGCGCTCGTCGTGCTTGCCGTTCTGCCCAAAAGCGTTTTCGTGCTGATCGCAGTCATGGCTGTGCTGGAAGCGACCCGCGTTTTTCGTGTCAGCCGTGCCATTGCTTCAGACATCGTTGTTCTCGACTATATCGAAATTGCCCGCCTGCGCGGAGAGAGCAAAGGCTGGATCATTTTCAATGAAATATTGCCGAATACGCTTTCACCGCTTCTGGCGGAGTTCGGCTTGCGCTTTGTCTTCGCGATCCTGTTTCTTTCGACGTTATCCTTTCTTGGCCTTGGCGTTCAGCCGCCGGTCGCCGATTGGGGCAGTCTGGTCAAGGAAAACAAGGATGGCCTGATGTTCGGGGTTTTCGCAGCCCTTATCCCCGGCACAACTATTGCACTTCTCGCCATCAGCGTGAATTTCGTCGTCGACTGGATATTGCAGCGCACATCAAGTCTGAAGCGGGGTGCCCGGCAAGATGGCTGAACCACTTCTGAAAATCACCGGCCTTGAAATAAGCTCCGATGACGGCGTGGTTGTCGACGGCGTGGATATCACTTTGGAAAAGGGCCGCATTCTGGGCCTGATCGGTGAGTCTGGCGCCGGTAAATCCACCATCGGCCTTGCGGCGCTTGGCTATACGCGCGGGGGCTTGCAGATCACGGGCGGCGCCGTCACCCTTGACGGGCAGAAAGTTCTCTCGCTGTCGCGCAGGGACATGCAGAAAATGCGCGGCTCCAAAGTGGCCTTTGTCGCACAGTCGGCAGCCGCTGCTTTCAATCCCGCACACCGGCTGATTGATCAGGTTATCGAAGCAAGCCTCTGGCACGGCCTGATGAAGCGAACGGAGGCGAAAAAACGCGCCATCGAACTTTTCACCATGCTTGGCCTGCCCGATCCTGAACACTTCGGCGAGCGCTATCCCCATCAGGTTTCCGGCGGGCAGCTCCAGCGCGCGATGACTGCAATGGCGCTTTGCCCCAAACCCGACCTCATTGTCTTTGACGAACCCACGACCGCGCTCGATGTTACGACCCAGATCGAGGTGCTGGTCGCCATCAAGAAGGCTATCGACGCTACAAGTACGGCGGCGCTTTATATCTCGCACGACCTGGCGGTCGTCGCCCAGATTGCAGACGACATCATGGTGCTGCGTCATGGGCGCATGGTCGAAATCGGCTCTGTGCGGCAGATTTTCGACGCGCCGCGTGAGGACTATACGCGCCAGCTCGTCGCTGTACGCCAGAAGGAAACCGAAGGCCGAACACAGTCATCTGCACAGCTTCTGTCAATTACAAACATCTGTGCTTCTTATGATCCAGCAACACCGGTTCTCAATAACATCACGCTCGATCTCGAAAAGGGTCAGACACTGGCTATTGTGGGCGAGTCAGGCTCCGGAAAGTCGACGCTGGCGCGGGTCGTGAGCGGCCTGCTTCAGCCAACGCAGGGAGAAATCCGCTTCGATGGCGCGGTACTACCGTCAAGCGTGGAAAGACGCTCCAGGGAAACGCTGCGCAATATTCAGATGATCAGTCAATTGCCTGATCTTGCGCTCAATCCTCGCCGTACTATCGCGGATATCATCGGCAGGCCGCTGCAATTCTATTTTGGCATGGCACGCGAAGCTCGGCGCAAGACGGTCAACGAACTGGTCGAGCGCATCGAGCTGCCAAAAAGCATTCTGGAGCGTTATCCAGCGGAATTGTCGGGTGGACAGAAACAGCGTGTTTGCATTGCTCGTGCGTTGGCCGCGCGTCCCAAACTTCTTCTGTGTGATGAGCCGACTTCCGCGCTCGATCCGCTGGTCGCTGAAGGTATTCTCGACCTGTTGCGGCGGGTTCAGAACGAGACAGGCACATCCTATCTCTTTGTCACGCACGATCTGGCAATCGTCCGCGCCATCGCCGACAAGATTGCAGTCATGCATCGCGGTTCAGTCGTGCGTTACGGGCAGAAATCAACTGTGCTGACGCCGCCCTATGATGACTATACGGGAAAGCTTCTTTCATCCGTGCCGCAGATGGCGCCCGGCTGGCTGGACAACATCATCGCGGAACGCGCAGGCAATAAAAATACCAACAAGGACATGACATCATGAGCAGGAAAGCAATCATTCTCGATGGCGGCATGGGGCGTGAACTCGAACGTGTCGGCGCACCGTTCCGTCAGCCGGAATGGTCGGCGCTCGCACTCATCGAAGGCCCGCAATTCGTCCGCGAGGTTCATGACAGCTATATCGCCGCTGGCGCAGACGTCATCACCACCAACAGCTATGCCGTCGTGCCTTTCCACATCGGCGAAGAACGCTTTGCAGCCGAAGGCCGAAAGCTTGCCGCCCTTTCCGGCACCATTGCGCGCGAAGCTGCCGATGCCGCCGACCGCAAGGTCAAGGTCGCCGGCTCGTTGCCGCCGGTTTTCGGCTCCTACCAGCCGGAGCTTTTCGATCCGGCTCGCGCAGGAGAACTGCTCAGTGTACTGGTGGATGGGCTGGCGCCTTCCATTGATCTGTGGCTCGCCGAAACCCAAAGCAGCCTCGTCGAAGTGAAGGCCGCACACGAAGCCATTCGCGCAACCGGAAAGCCGCTCTGGATTTCCTATACGCTGCGCGACGACATGCCCCCGCAAGAAATGAGTGAAGCCCAGTTGCGTTCCGGTGAAACCGTTGCCGATGGCGCGCGTCTTGCCGCCGAACTCGGAGCGGAAGCGCTGCTCTTCAACTGTGCCATGCCGGAAGTTATGGATGCGGCCATTCTCGCGGCAAAGCAGGTGTTTGAGGAACTGCACATGGACACTCCGATTGGCGTCTACGCCAATGCGTTCCCGTCCCAGCAAGGCGACGAGGAAGCCAACGCCACGGTTACGGAAATCCGTGCTGACCTCGACCCCGACGCTTATGGCGTCTGGGCGCAGCGCTGGGTGAACCATGGTGCAGGCATTATCGGCGGCTGCTGCGGCATCGGCACCAATCACATTCACGCGCTATCGAACCGATATCTCTGCGCTTGATTAAAAACAAAGGGCGGCTTTACAGCCGCCCTTATCTATCATGACAGGATGCGTGCCGCTGCCAGTGAAAGCGCCACAACCCCGTTGGCAATCGAACGTTCATCGGGCTGATAATCGGAATTATGCAGCTTGTCGTCGCGCCCTTCCTGCGAAGCGCCGATACCAAGCTGGAATGACGGCACTCTTTCGCCCACCAGCGCAAAATCTTCCGAACCGAGGCTTCCGCCGCGCTTGAAGAAAACCTCGCCATAATGCTCGCGAATGACTGCGCCCGTGGTTTCGACCAGATAGGGATCAGAAACCATTGAAGGCACGCCGCGCACATAGTTGATTTCGCAACGTACGCGCAAAGACGCTTCAAGCCCTGCGCAGATGCGGCGCACCGCAGCCTCGATAATGTCACGGGCGTTTGGGTCCTGACAGCGCACCGTGCCCATGATCGCGACCAAGTCGGGGATAATGTTATGCGTGTGCCCGCCGTGGATCGAGCCGATTGTCAGAACAGCCGCTTGCATGGGATCGACCTCACGCGAAACAATCGTCTGAAGCTGCGTGACGAGCTGCGCGGTGGCGACGATCGGGTCGACGGCCTGATGCGGGCGCGCGGCATGGCCTGACGCTGCATGAACCGTAATGTCGAACTCATCGGACGATCCGTTGGCAATGCCTTCGACAAAAGTAAAAGTGCCTGTCGGCTCGTCCGGCTGATTGTGGAAGCCAAGCGCATAATCCACGCCATCCAGAACGCCGTCCGCGATCATGGCCCGTGCACCGCTCTCCTGCGTTTCCTCGGCGGGCTGGAACATCAGTTTGACATTGCCGCCAAGCTGCGGCGCGATTTGCTTGAGCACGCCGCCAATGCCGATCAAGGTCGCCGTATGCAGATCATGTCCGCAGGCATGCATCTTGCCGGGGTAAACGCTGGCAAATGGAAGCCCGGTTTGTTCCTCGATGGGCAATGCATCCATATCGGCGCGGATCACCAATGTCGGCCCTGGTCGCCCGCCCTCGATGAACCCCACGACGCCGGTATGTCCGACACCCGTCTGGTGCTCGATACCCAGGCGTTCCATTTCGCGTGCCACCACGCTCGCAGTGCGTTCGACATCGAAGCCCGTTTCCGGATGAGCATGTATGTCACGGCGGATTTCAATGAGATGGTGTTCCAGCCCGTCGGACAATTGCTCAATGAGCGAGGAAAGGTCATTGCGGAGAGATGTATCGGAGAACTTGGTCATATTCTTTTCCGGTTAAAAGCCGTCAGCCCTGCTTATCTCCGAACGGTTCGGTCAAACAAGGTCATTTTGCAAAGCCGGTCATTTTATTGACGGCCATGGCGTGCTTATCCGCATACTGCTTGCGGCAATCGCGCCAAAGAAGGGCGGTTGAAATTCTCTGTTCATGCCATATTCTTTCAAGAATGCATCAGGATGATCCAAAGACGGCTGGGCCGATCACATTATCCACCACAACCGATATGAGCTCTTTCTCCGACATCCAGTTTTTGAGATCAGCGGAAAATATTGCACCCATCGACTTCTCCGATCTTGCGCAGTGGTCTTTTTTCTTCGATCTGGATGGAACGTTGCTCGACATCGCGCCCTCACCCGACGGGGTCACACCCGCAGAGGGTTTGCAGTCGGCGCTTGAGAAACTCGATCAATGCACCTCCGGCGCGCTCGCCATTGTATCGGGCAGATCGGTCGACTTTGTGGACCGGCTTTTCCCCGGATACAGGTTTTCGGTGGCTGGGCTTCACGGCGCGCAGGTCAGGCAGGCATCGGCAACAGGCGGGTGCAGCAATCCGAGCGCCATGACACTTCCCGAAGGCTTCCATCGCGGACGTGAATTCGCAAAGCAGGCAGCAGTCGATCTTCCCGGCGTTTTTTTCGAAAACAAAGGTGGGGCATTCGCCCTCCACTACCGGATGGCACCGGAACGCGAAGCCGATGTCAGACGCATCATGCGGGTGGCTGACAGCCTCGCAACTCCCGGCTACGCCTTGCAGGAGGGAAAATTCGTCATCGAGCTCAAGCCTTCCGGCAGCGATAAAGGCATGGCTGTCCGCAAGTTTATGGATGCAGAGCCATTTCGCGGCAGACGACCCTTCGCCGCCGGCGACGACTTCACTGATGAAACAATGTTCGCAGCGGTCAATGAAATGGGAGGGTTGAGCCTGCGTGTCGGCTCGCCGCTCGAGATCGTGCGGAATGGGACCAGGACTGAAGCATTGGCACAAATGGCATCGCCGGAGATTTTGAGACGCTGGATAAGGAGGCTGACGGAATGAATGCAGATTTGGCATTGCAAAAACCCGCTCCATCACTGGATCTGGGGGTCGTGGGAAATGCCGCACTTGCAGCCCTTATCGACCGGGAGGCCGGGATTTGCTGGATGTGCACCCCACGGATGGATGGAGATCCGGTCTTTTGCGGCCTGCTCGATCCCAATGGCGATACGAATGATGGTGTCTGGCGCTTCTCCTTGACGGAACAGGCGAAGACCGAGCAGCATTATATGCGCAATACTGCGATCCTTGAAACCATCTTGACCGATGCCGAGGGTAATCAGGCCAGAATCACTGATTTCGCACCGCGATTTAAAATGAGCGGCCGGATATTCAGGGGATTCACCGTTGTACGGATCGTCGAGCCGCTTTCTGGCACGCCGAGACTGTCCGTATCGCTGCGCCCGCGTTCCAGCTACGGCGAAAACCCGCCGGAAACAACCCGCGGAACCAGCCATATCCGTTATATTCTCGGCGATCATGTCCTTCGATTGACGACCGATGCGCCGGTCGAATACGTGCTGGGCGAAACACCGTTCATACTCGACCGCCCGCTGGCCTTCGTCCTCGGGCCCGACGAGCGCCTCACCAGCAGCCCGATGGATATTGCGCGTCATTTTCTAGGCGAAACGCGCCATTACTGGCTCGATTGGGTGCGCAGTCTCGCCCTCCCCGCCGATTTTCAGGATGTTGTCATTCGTGCAGCGATCACGCTGAAGCTCTGCTCGAACGAAGAAACCGGGGCTATCGTTGCGGCGCTTACGACCTCAATTCCCGAATATGGGGCGAGTGGACGCACCTGGGATTATCGGTTTTGCTGGCTCAGGGATTCCTATTTCACGGTCAAGGCGCTCAATAGCCTCAATGCCACGCGGACCATGGAGAATTACCTCGCTTATGTCTCCAATCTCGCCGCCGCTTCGCCTGACGGTTATATGCAGCCGCTGTTCGGGCTGGGACTGGAACGGCAACTGGATGAATATGTCGTGACCGGCCTTTCAGGCTACCGCAATTTCGGTCCAGTACGGCGTGGTAATGCAGCCTGGACCCAGGTGCAAAACGATGGCTACGGATCGGTAATCCTTGCTGCGATCCAGTGCTTCTTCGATGAACGTCTGCCCGATATGGGCGGCGAGACACTCTTCCGGCTTCTGGAACGGCTCGGGGAAGAAGCCGAGGCTCGATGGGACAAGCCGGACGCCGGATTATGGGAATACCGATCACGAAACGGGGTCCATACTCATTCGGCGGTGATGTGTTGGGCGGCATGCGACCGGCTGTCGCGTATCGCCAAGCGACTGGAGCTGCCGGGCTCCGGCGAACGCTGGGCGACAAGTGCCCAGCGGATACGCAGCGCCATTCTGGAACGCGCATGGAACCCGGCAAAGGGCAGTTTTGTCTCCGTTTTCGACGGGTCGGATTTGGATGCAAGCCTGCTGTTAATGGCAGAGTCCGGTTTCATCGCTCCGGACGATCCCCGGTTTATTGCAACAGTCAGCGCATGCGAGAATGCGTTGCGTTTTGGCAACCAGCTCTATCGCTATCGCACCCCCGATGATTTCGGTGCGCCGGAAACGGCATTTACGGCATGCACTTTCTGGCTGATCGACGCCCTGGTGCGCACGGGTCGTCAGACGGAAGCGTGCGAGATATTCAATGATATTCTTTCGCACCGCAATCATCTTGGCCTCCTTTCGGAAGGCGTTCATGTCGAAAGCGGCGAACTTTGGGGAAATTTTCCGCAAACTTATTCGATGGTGGGGCTGATTAATGCTGCGATGGCACTATCTCGTTCTTGGGAGGAAGTTTTGTGAGCCGCCTGATCGTCGTTTCCAACCGGGTTCCCGATCCCGGTCGCCCGCCTGCAGGTGGTCTGGCCGTAGCGATGCATGCGGCCTTGCAGGAGCGCGGCGGCGTCTGGATGGGCTGGTCCGGAAAATCGAGCGGCGAGAATGACCCCGGCCCATTGGTAACGCGGCAGGAAGGACAGATTTCCTACGCCTTGACCGATCTGTCGGATCGCGACCTGTCGGAATATTACGATGGTCTGGCCAATAGCGTACTCTGGCCGCTTTGCCATTACCGTATCGATCTCACCGATTATGCCCGGCGCGATATGGCTGGGTACCTTCGCGTCAATCGCCTGTTTGCCGAACGGCTGCGACCGCTGGTCGGGGAAGGCGACCTGATCTGGATTCACGATTATCATCTTATTCCGCTCGCAGCCGAACTACGGCAGATGGGGATCACCAACCGCATCGGCTTTTTCATGCATATTCCTTGGCCCTCGCCGGATGTGTTCCTTACATTGCCGGTGCAGGACATGCTTTTGCGGGCCATGACTGCACTTGATCTTATCGGTTTGCAGACCGAGGACGATGCCGAGAATTTTGCGCTTTGCCTAAAGCGCGGCGGAGTCGCCAAGCCATTGGCCAATGAGCCGGGCATGTTCCACAATTCGGAGCGGCAATTCCGGGTCGGTGCCTTTCCAATCGGCATCGATGTGAAAACGTTTTCCCATACGGCGCAAACTGCCATCGGCAACCCCACGATCCAGCGGTTTGGCCGGTCGCTTGGCGATCGCGAACTGATTATCGGCGTCGACCGGCTCGACTATACGAAGGGACTGCCACAACGGCTGACCGGCTTCCACCGTTTTCTCGAAGTAAACCCGGCATGGCACGGACGCGTGACATTTCTCCAGATCACGCCGAAAAGCCGCTCCGGCGTGGCGGAATATGATGCGTTGCAGCGCGAAGTGGACGAGATTGCAGGGCATATCAACGGCACTTTGGGCCGTCTCGACTGGACGCCGGTGCGCTATGTGAACCGGGCTTTCAGCCAGCATGTGCTGGCCGCCATCTACCGAATGGCCGGAGTGGGGCTGGTGACACCGCTACGCGACGGAATGAACCTTGTCGCAAAGGAATATGTGGCGGCACAAGACCCCGAAGATCCCGGCGTACTTGTTCTCTCGCGCTTCGCGGGTGCCGCGCACGAGTTGAGAGCAGGCGCGCTTCTGGTCAACCCCTATGACGTGGAAACAATTGCCGATGCGATCGGGCGTTCCGTATCCATGCCTCTGGAACAAAGACGTGAACGTTACGCGGCCATGATCGATGCCATCAATAAGAACGATATTTTTGACTGGTGCAACGCCTATCTCGATCAACTCGCAAGCATTCCCCCATCGCCGTGGCCCATCGATCCTTGTCAATCGGGTGTATGAACCCGCTTGACAAGCGGCGGCAGCAAACTGCTTGAGCTGAATCCGTGCAAGGCTGTAAAAACCTGTTTTCAGCGCCTTCGTATACGGTTATCAGACAACCTTACAATATGATTTTTGGTAGCCTTGCTGTAAGTCGCGTGGCAGGCTGATAAAACTGGTGAGGAGCATTCAGAATGCATATTTCGATTATCGGTGCCGCAGGTATGGTCGGTCGCAAACTGGCGGCACGGCTAGTGGCCGATGGCGGCCTTGATGGCAAGGCAATCACGAAACTGTCGCTGGTCGACGTGGTGGCGGCCGATGCGCCGGCTGGCTTTACCGGCAAAGTCGCCTCAAGCGCCGCTAATATTGCCGATCCCGCGACGGCTCAAGCCATTGTCGCCAGCCGTCCCGATGTGATTTTCCATCTCGCGGCTATCGTATCCGGTGAAGCCGAACTGGATTTCGACAAGGGCTACAGCATCAATCTCGATGGTACGCGCTTCCTGTTCGATGCGATCCGGTTGGCCAATACCGCCGATGGCTACAAGCCGCGCGTTGTCTTCACCTCCTCGATTGCTGTATTCGGTGCACCGCTGCCCTTCCCGATTCCCGATGAATTCCACACGACGCCTCTCACCAGCTACGGGACCCAGAAGGCAATCAGCGAATTGCTGCTGGCCGATTACAGCCGTCGCGGGTTCTTCGACGGCATCGGCATTCGCCTGCCTACCATCTGCATTCGTCCGGGCAAGCCCAATGCGGCTGCGTCGGGCTTCTTCTCCAACATTCTGCGCGAACCGCTGGTTGGGCAGGAAGCCATTCTGCCGGTGCCGGACAATGTACGCCATTGGCATGCTTCGCCGCGTTCCGCTGTCGGCTTCCTGCTTCACGGCGCGACCATCGATCTGGCAAAGGTCGGCCCCCGTCGCAACCTGTCAATGCCTGGCCTGAGCGCCACCGTTGCCGAGCAGATCGAAGCACTGCGCAACGTTGCCGGTGACAAGGCCGTCGGGCTTATTCGTCGCGAACCCAATGAAATGATCATGAAAATGGTCGATGGGTGGGCTCCTGGCTTTGAAGCGAAACGCGCAACCGAGCTGGGCTTTACCGCCGATGCGTCATTTGAAGACATCATTCGCGCGCATATCGATGATGAATTGGGAGGCTCTCTTTGAACACGACCGCAACGTCACATAACGGCGTCAAAATAGCTTTTCTAGGGACTGGACTGATGGGGGCGCCAATGGCGCGCCGCCTTCTGGGCGCAGGTTTTACCGTCACGGTCTGGAACCGTGACGGTAACAAGGCCCGGCCTCTGGCCGAAGATGGCGCCATGCTTGCTGCAACGGCTGCGGAAGCGGCAAAGGATGCATCCGTGCTCATCACCATGCTAACGGATGGAAATGCCGTCGGCGATGTGCTGTTCGCACAGGGCGTTGCTGCCGCCCTCGAAGAGGGGGCGACCATTATTGATATGAGTTCGATCGCCCCGGCTTTTGCCCGTGAGCATGCGCAAAAACTGGCCCAGTCCGGCATTCGTCATATCGATGCGCCGGTTTCCGGCGGCGTGGCTGGCGCAGCAGCCGGAACGCTCGCCATCATGGCCGGCGGCGAAGCGGATGTCGTTGCCGAACTGGCCGATGTGTTCGCCCCGATGGGGCGTGTCACCCATGTCGGCCCAAGCGGCGCGGGCCAGTTGGCCAAGCTTGCCAACCAGCAGATTGTGGCCGTCACCATTGGCGCGATTGCTGAAGCCATGGTTTTGGTGGAAGCGGGCGGCGGCAATCGTGAAGCCTTCCGCGACGCCATACGCGGCGGCTTTTGTGAAAGCCGTATTCTTGAATTGCATGGCAAGCGGATGATCGATCGGGATTTCGAGCCGGGCGGCGCATCGCGCAACCAGCTTAAAGACTTGAAAGCGGTCCTCGCCACCGCCCGCGACCTGTCGCTGACGCTTCCTCTCACCGAGGCGGTTTCGGCGGAATTTACTGATTTTGTCGATAATGGCGGTGGCGAAACAGATCACAGCGCCTTGCTGGTGCATCTGGAAAACAAGAATGGCGGTCGGGGAGCCAAATCCTAAAATGAGTAAGCCAGATAACGAGAAACGTCGTTTGCGTTCGCAGGACTGGTTCGCCAATCCCGATCATATTGACCTCACTGCGCTCTATCTGGAGCGCTTCATGAATTCAGGCGTCACGCCCGAAGAACTGCGCTCCGGCAAGCCCATCATCGGCATCGCCCAGAGTGGCAGTGATCTGACGCCATGCAATCGCCATCATGTGGACCTGGCCAAGCGCGTTCGCGACGGCATTCGCGATGCAGGCGGCATCCCAATTGAATTCCCGACCCATCCGATGTTCGAAAACTGCAAGCGTCCGACAGCCGCGCTCGATCGCAACCTCGCTTATCTCGGCCTGGTCGAGGTTCTTTATGGCTATCCGCTCGATGGCGTCGTGCTGACGACGGGCTGTGACAAAACCACACCGTCAGCGCTAATGGCGGCATCAACCGTCGATATTCCCGCAATCGTGCTTTCGGGTGGCCCGATGCTCGATGGCTGGCATGAAGGCACCCTTGCGGGTTCCGGCACAGTGATCTGGCGCTCGCGGCGCAAGCTTGCAGCCGGAGAGATCGATGAGGAAGAATTTCTGGATGCGGCTCTGGATTCAGCACCTTCCATCGGTCATTGCAACACGATGGGCACCGCCTCGACCATGAATGCCATGGCTGAGGCGCTCGGCATGTCGCTCACGGGTTGCGCGGCCATTCCTGCCGCCTATCGCGCCCGGGGCCAAATGGCATACCGCACTGGCCGCCGTGCCGTCGAACTGGTGCTAGAAGACATCAAGCCATCCGATATTCTCAGCCGCGAAGCATTTCTCAATGCGATCCGGGTCAATTCTGCAATCGGTGGCTCGACCAATGCGCAGCCGCATCTGGCCGCAATGGCGAAGCATGCAGGCGTCGATCTGCGCCCCGAAGACTGGCAAGTCCACGGCTATGACATCCCGCTTCTGGCCAATGTGCAGCCTGCGGGTGAATATCTGGGCGAAAAGTTTCACCGCGCAGGCGGTGTACCCGCCATCATGTGGGAATTGATGCAGGTAGGCAAGCTTTCGGGGAACGTGCCGACAGTAACCGGCAAGACCATGGCCGAGAATCTGCAAAATCGGAAGGCCACCGACCGCGATGTGATTTATCCCTATGCTGCGCCGCTTAAGGAAAGCGCCGGCTTTCTGGTACTCAAAGGCAATCTGTTCGATTTTGCCATCATGAAAACCAGTGTCATTTCGGAAGACTTCCGCAAACGCTATCTGATGGAACCAGGTCGCGAGGGAATCTTTGAAGGCAAGGCCGTGATCTTCGACGGCTCCGAGGATTATCACGCACGTATCAACGATCCCGAACTGGGGATCGATGAAAACACCATTCTGGTCATTCGCGGCGCAGGCCCGCTGGGTTGGCCCGGCTCGGCCGAAGTCGTCAATATGCAGCCGCCAGATGCCTTGCTAAAGCGCGGTATAAGCAGCCTGCCCACCATAGGCGATGGTCGCCAGTCGGGTACGGCGGACAGCCCCTCCATCCTCAACGCCTCGCCGGAAAGCGCGGCAGGCGGTGGTTTGGCCTGGGTGCGCACTGGCGACGTCATCCGCATCGATTTCAACGAAGGGCTTTGCGATATGCTCATCGATAGTGCGGAGATCGAGCGGCGCAAGCTTGGCGGCATTCCGGCAGTGCCTGCGGATGCGACCCCATGGCAGAAAATCTATCGCCAGACGGTAACGCAGCTATCCGATGGCGCCGTCATAGAAGGTGCTTCGGAATTCCAGCAGATCGCCAGAACGCCGCCGCGCCACAACCACTGATTCATGCCAGTCAATGAACCGCCCATTGTTTCAATGGGCGGTTTTTTAGTGCGTACTGATTGACTCCCCTACAATCCTGTCATAACAAATAATCATAACCTATCATACAGGTTTGAGGAGTTGACGATATGGAAGGCGCAGACTCTCTGGTCAGCACAGTCATAGGCACCTTGACCGAGCGCATTCGGCTTGAGGAACTAAGCCCCGGTGACCGCCTGCCAAGTGAAGGCGATATCGCCAAAGAGATGGGTGTTTCCCGTACAGTGGTGCGGGAAGCGTTTCAGTCACTGGCCGCGCTCCGCCTGATCGAACTCAATACCGGGAAAAGAGCAACTGTCGCGGCACTGGATTTTTCATCCATGGCGCCCTTGATCGACCATGGAATATCCACCGACCAGATTACGATCCAGCAGATTTACGATGTACGCCGAACCATCGAAATCCGCACAGCGGCCCTTGCTGCTCTGCGCCGTTCCGATGAGCAAGCAGATCTGATCTGCCGTCATGCAGCCATGATGACTGAGCAAGCGCGCGATCCGGACAAATTGATGGAGCATGATCTGTGCTTCCATCAGGAAATCGCGCGCGCCAGTAAAAATCCGGTATTTTCGATCATTATCGGGGCGTTTGAAGGCGCCACCAGACAAACATGGCCCATTGGCTGGCGCAGCCGTGCGACCAGCCGCGAGCAGGGTTTCATGCTTGATGTCCACCGTCTTATCGCCGAGGCAATCAGGGCGGGCGATCCACAGTCCGCGCAAACCCATATGGCAACTCATTTCGACGAAAGCGTTCGTGCGCTGCTGAATGCAGGCATTTTGTAAGGTGAACTCCCATGAAAATTACCGCAATTGAAACCATCCGCATCGATGAGCGCCCGAACCTTCTCTGGGTTCAGGTGCATACCGATGAAGGCCTGGTCGGCCTCGGCGAAACCTTCTTCATGTCGAAGACAGTTGAAGCGTATATTCACGAATATATCGCGCCGCGCGTTATCGGGCGCGATCCATTGCAGATTGATCTTCTGGCCAATGAATTGACGGGTTATCTCGGCTTCCGCTCGACTGGTGCTGAAGTACGCGGCAATTCCGCCTTTGACATCGCATTGTGGGATTTGTTTGGCAAAGCCACCAATCTGCCGATCGCACAACTACTGGGCGGGTTCAGCCGCCGGAAAATCCGTACCTACAATACCTGTGCGGGCGTTGAATACATCAAAAAGGCGACCGGCCAGCAGTCGGAAAATTACGGTCTTGCCGATGGCCATGAAAACTATGACGACCTCAACGGGTTTTTGCATCGCGCCGACGAATTGGCCCTGTCGCTGCTCGAAGACGGTATTACGGCAATGAAAATCTGGCCGTTCGATATGGCTGCAGAAAAAACACGCGGCCAATATATTTCGTCGCCGGATCTACGCGCCGCCCTTGAGCCTTTCGAAAAGATTCGGTCGGCTGTCGGCGACAAGATGGACATCATGGTCGAGTTTCATTCGATGTGGCAATTGCTGCCCGCTATACAGATTGCCCGCGAACTCAACCCGTTCAAGACATTCTGGCACGAAGACCCGATCAAGATGGATAGTCTTGGCAGTCTCAAGCGCTATGCGGAAGTCAGCCATGCGCCAATTTCAGCTTCGGAAACGCTTGGGTCACGCTGGGCGTTCCGCGACTTGCTGGAAACCGGCGCCGCCGGCGTGATGATGCTCGATATTTCCTGGTGCGGCGGGCTGTCGGAAGCGCGTAAAATCGCGTCCATGGCTGAAGCCTGGCATCTGCCGGTTGCCCCGCACGATTGCACCGGTCCGGTTGTTCTTTGCGCTTCGACCCATCTGTCATTGAATGCACCAAACGCGCTGATTCAGGAAAGCGTGCGAGCCTTCTATAACACCTGGTATCGCGACCTCGTCACGGCCTTGCCAGAAGTGAAAAACGGCATGATTACCGTGCCGCCCGGCGCGGGATTGGGCATGGAACTGAACCCTGAAATGGACAAGGCATTCACCGTGTCACGCCGCACAAGCGATAGAAACGACATCTGAATCACCTGTTAAATCCGGCGCACGGGTTGGTTCGTCATCTGATCCGTGCGCAGCCCTCTCAAAAAATAACAATATCTCACAGATTTTTTTGCAGGCAGGTTTAAACCGCTTGCGCCTCGGCTACCCACCGTCAAGGCACCCGACGTAAAGGCAAAAACCGATCCAGTCGAAAGGTTCACTATGACCGGTAGCAAAAAATGAAGGCGATATTTCAATATCTTGCGAACTATCATACAAAGGCACCGATTGAATCGATTGAAGTGGTCCATATTCTGGAAATCGGTGTTTCTTGCGGTGATGGATCGACATTAAATGCAGCGTCCAAAACGGGCAGTTCATCCAGTATAGCTGGCAATGCCGGACTGGTCTGGACTCATGGGCAAACTCATACTATTAGGCAAAATGGAGGCGTTGTCAGACATCCTGACAACAAGATGCCTGATGAAGAATACAGGCCCGACGGCATCGAATGGAGGATGATTATGCCCAATCCAATGCACGGAACAGCGCCAGTTCGGCAAGTGTCGTGAGCAGGCATTCGGCATAGGTGTGCTCATCCAACAATCTCCGGTTCTATACCCTTTTAGACCCGCATGACGGAGGCTTTATGAAAAAAGCTGTCGATCTTTTTTATGGTTTTATAGGAGCACTTCTGGTGTTCTGCCTGGCCGCGATGGCAGCTATGGTCTTCCTTAATGTTGTATTGCGGTATGCGGCCAATTCCGGGCTCAATGTCTCGGACGAGCTCTCACGCTATTTTTTCATTTGGGTCAGCTTCCTTGGCGCCGTTCTGACATTTCGCGAAAACGGCCATCTGGGCATCGAGACTCTGGTCGCCAGGTTTTCCCGTAGCGGACGCATATTCTGCATGATCCTTACCAATCTGGTGATCTTGCTATGCTCAGGCATTTTTTTCTGGGGCACATGGAAGCAATCAGGCATTAATGCCAGCATGCATGCGCCCGTCACCGGCCTGCCGATGATCTATGTTTATGGCATCGGCCTGTTTACCGGCGGCGGCATTTTCATCATCGCGCTAGAGCGGCTGATCCGGTTGTTGACCGGACGCGTCACAGACGACGAGATAGCCCATTTCGCGGGTGAAAATCTCTCAATTGAAGAGCTGACGGAGCGCTGAGATGACTCTACTTGTATTCGTCGGCTCGCTACTGGGCTCTATGGCGATTGGCGTTCCCGTCGCTTTTGCACTGATGTTCTGCGGCGTCATTCTGATGACCTACATGGGCATGTTCAATACGCAGATCATTGCACAGAACATGATCGCAGGGGTCGATTCCTTTACGCTGCTCGCCATTCCATTCTTCATTCTGGCGGGTGAATTGATGAATTCTGGCGGCCTGTCGCGCCGCATCATCGATTTCGCCATTGCCTGTGTCGGACATATTCGCGGCGGTCTTGGCATTGTCGCGATTCTGGCGGCTATTATCATGGCCAGTGTGTCGGGTTCGGCCGCCGCCGACACCGCAGCGCTTGCCGCAATCCTGGTCCCGATGATGGCGCGCGCCGGTTATAACGTCCCACGCTCGGCCGGCCTGATGGCCGCTGGCGGCATCATCGCCCCGGTCATCCCTCCGTCCATGGCATTCATCGTCTTTGGCGTCGCCGCCAATGTGTCGATCACCAAGCTGTTCATGGCCGGTATTTTTCCCGGCTTGCTTATGGCCGCCGGCCTGACCATCACCTGGCTGATTGTGGTTCGTAAAGACAATATCCAGACTCTGGAAAAGCAGACCAGCGCACAACGCTGGGCTGCGACGGGCCGCGCCTTGTGGGCGCTTGGTATGCCGGTGATTATTCTTGGCGGCATCCGTATGGGCGTCATGACGCCGACAGAAGCGGCTGTTGTCGCCGCCATGTACGCGCTGTTTGTCGGCATGTTCATCTATCGCGAACTCAAGCTGGTCGATCTTTACGGCGTGTTCCTGCGCGCGGCGAAAACAACGTCCGTCATTATGTTCCTCGTTGCTGCGGCACTGGTTTCCTCGTGGCTGATTACGGCTGCCAATATCCCTGCTGAAATCACCGGCTATATCGAGCCTTTGATCGAGAACCCGAAACTGCTGATGTTTGCGATCATGATCCTTGTTCTGATCGTGGGCACAGCACTGGACCTGACGCCTTCGATCCTGATTCTGACTCCGGTATTGATGCCCATCATCACGAAGGCTGGCATCGATCCGGTTTACTTCGGCGTAATGTTCGTCATGAACACCTGTATCGGGCTGATTACACCACCGGTCGGGGTTGTGCTGAACGTGGTCAGCGGGGTTTCACGAGTTCCGCTGGGCAAAGTCGTTATCGGCATATGGCCGTTCCTGGCCTCACAGGTCGCAATCCTGCTCCTGCTGGTGTTGTTTCCCCAGCTCGTCATCGTCCCAATGAACTGGCTTTACTAGTTCTTACCATTACAACCTTAACCACCATTATCCTTAGGGAGGATACTATGAAAAAACTGGCATTACTCGCTACATCCGCACTGATATCGGTCGCCGTCACCGCACCCGCTCTGGCTGACTTCCAGACGCGCAATATCCGCGTTTCCAACGGTATCAATGAAGACCATCCGGTGGGCAACGGCATCAAGGTCATGAATGCCTGCCTGGATGAAAAGTCCGGCGGCAAGATGAAAATCACCGCATTCTGGGGCGGTGCTCTGGGCGGCGACCTTCAGGCAACGCAGGCTCTGCGTTCAGGCGTACAGGAAGGCGTCGTAACATCGTCTTCACCGCTTGTCGGCATTCTGCCGGCTCTGGGCGTTTTCGACCTGCCATTCCTGTTTGCCAATGACAAGGAAGCCGATACCGTCATGGATGGTGAGTTCGGCGACATGATAAACGAAAAGCTTGAAGCAGTTGGTCTCGTCAATCTGGGCTATTGGGAAAATGGTTTCCGCAACCTGTCCAATTCCAAGCGCCCCGTTACCAAGTGGGAAGACTTCGAGGGAATGAAAATTCGCGTCATGCAGAATAACATTTTCCTCGATACATTCCAGAATTTCGGCGCCAATGCGACGCCAATGGCTTTCGGTGAAATCTTCTCCGCTCTGGAAACCAAGGCAATCGATGCGCAGGAAAATCCTTACGTGACCATCGACACCTCAAAGTTCTATGAGGTTCAGAAATACATCACTGAGACCAACCACGCTTATACGCCGTTCCTGTTCCTCTTCTCCAAGCCGATCTTCGACAGTTATTCGACCGAAGAACAGGCCGCATTGCGCGAATGCGCCAATCTCGGTCGTGATGAAGAACGCAAGGTTATCCGCGAACTCAACCTCAAGTCGCTTGAGAAGATCAAGGAAGCCGGGCTTGAAGTGAACAAGCTCTCGCCTGAAGAGCAGGCGCGCATGCTGGAGAAGTCCAAGGTCGTATATGACAAGCACAAGGATGAAATTGGTGCGGATGTCGTTGACCGCATCCAGGAAATCCTTGCCGACCTGCGTAAGAGCTAATCTATCCCAATAAAAGGGCCGCGGATCTGCCGCGGCCTTTTTTCATATTCTTCAATCCATAATTCGAGCTTGCGCTCCTTTAGTGTGGCTTTGAACCCGAAATTCGCTCGCAACCTCACTGTATGGTCATACGAATTTCAGATTGGCCCCATAGCCTAATCCTATCCAAATACTGTTGCGACGGCTTTCTTCGTTGCTGCAACGACCTGGTCCGCTTCATCGCGAGTCAGACAAAGCGGCGGCGCAAATCCCAGAATATCGCCCTCCGGCATAGCGCGGCCAATAACGCAATTGGCAAGCAGTGCCGTCGATACCTGTGCACCGATCTTCTGCGATGCATCGAAAAATTTGCGATCATCCCGATCTTCGACAAACTCGATTGCCGCCATCAGACCTTCGCCGCGAATTTCTCCAATATGCTTGTGGTCGCCAAGGGCATCCTGCAAGGCTTTACGGAAATAGGCACCGGTGGAACCGGCATTTTCAACCAGCTTCAATTCATCGATGAGTTGCAGATTGGCGACACCCGCCGCAGCACAAATCGGATGTGCGGAATAAGTCCAGCCGTGGCCAATCGGACCCATCTGGTCCGATCCCTGCACCAGCACCTCCCACATGCGCTCAGACACGATCGAACCCGACAATGGTGCATAGGCGGAAGTAAGACCCTTGGCGATCGTAATCAGATCGGGCTTCATCCCGTAATGGTCAGAGCCGAACATGCTGCCCAGACGGCCAAAGCCGGTCACGACCTCATCAGCGACAAGCAGAATATCGTAGCGGTCGAGAACGGCCTGGATTTTCTGCCAGTAACCATCAGGCGGCGGCACGATGCCGCCCGTCCCCAGCACCGGCTCGCCAATAAAGGCGGCAATCGTATCCGGCCCTTCGGCAAGGATCATTTCTTCCAGCTTGTCCGCACAATATTGCGCGAATTGCTCTTCGTTCATGGAGCGGTCCGGACGGCGGAAATAATAGGGGGCCTCGGTGTGAAGAATCGGCGCGCGCGGCAGATCGAATGCATTATGGAAAGCGCCAAGCCCCGTCAGGCTGCCAGTCATGACGCCGGAGCCATGATAGCCGCGCCAGCGTGAAATGATTTTCTTCTTTTCCGGGCGCCCGAGAATATTGTTGTAATACCAGATCAGCTTGATATTGGTTTCATTGGCATCGGAACCGGACAGGCCAAAATAAACTCGGCTCATATGGTCTGGCGCCCGGTCGATAATCATCTTGGAAAGCGTAATCGACGCTTCGGTCCCATGGCCGACATAAGCGTGGTAATAGGCAAGTTCGTGCGCCTGTTTGGCGATCGCATCGGCGATTTCCTTACGGCCGTAGCCGACATTGACGCAATAAAGCCCGGCAAAGGCATCGAGGCTTTTACGCCCGTTCACATCGGTAATGAAAACGCCTTCACCGCCGCCCAATACGCGCGTCGGCGTTTCGCCGCGCGCATGCATACCCATATGCGTGGATGGATGGAAGAAATGGTCGCGATCCCAAGCGATAAGTTCATTGCTTTTATTCAACATTGTCATGTCCTTTCCTGTCACGACGCATTCAAGCGACGGTATCGATGCACAGATATTTGAGTTCGGTGAAAGCTTCGATGCCTTGACGTGCGCCTTCACGTCCCAGTCCCGACTGTTTCCAGCCGCCAAAAGGGATCGGCGCGCCAGTGATTTTGGCGCGGTTGATGGCGACCATGCCATATTCGAGCGCACGGCCCATGCGAAGCTGCCTTGCGCCATTGGCCGTCACCACATAGGCGACGAGACCGTATTGCGTGGCATTAGCGCGCGCGATCACCTCATCTTCACTATCAAAAACGGTGACTGCCGCCACCGGGCCGAATGTTTCTTCATGCATAAGGGCCGCGTCATGAGGCACATCAACGAGCAATGTCGGCTCGAAGAAAAGCGTATCGTTTCCGATGCGGTTGCCGCCAACCTGAATTTTCGCACCGTGTTTGCAGGCGTCACGCACATGCTCTTCCACCTTGTCGACGGCGCGGACATGCATCAACGGGCCGATTTCACTCGCGGGATCAAGACCGTTTCCGGTTTTCAACGCCGCAATGCGGGATGCAAAGGCTTCCGCAAAGGGTGCATAAATACCGCGCTGTACGAATATCCGGTTCGCGGCGAGGCAGTCCTGTCCGGAGGTGGCGAATTTTGCGGCCATGGCAATATCCACCGCGCGGTCAATGTCGGCATCGTCGAAGATAATCAGCGGCGCATGTCCGCCCAGTTCCATGACAAGCCTTTTCACGGTTGCTGCACATTTGCCGGAGATCATTTTTCCGATCTCGGTGGAGCCGGTAAAACTGAGCGCGCGCACGCGCTCGTCCCGGCAGAACGCATCGACAATCGGAGCCGCCGCACCGGTCACGACATTGAAGACGCCTGCGGGCATGTCGGCGCGCTCTGCGAGCTCGGCCAGAGCCAATGCAGAAAGAGGTGTTTCCGACGATGGATGGATCACGACCGGGCAGCCAGCCGCGATAGCCGCCGCCGCCTTGCGCGTAATCATGGCATTGGGGAAATTCCATGGCGTCACCAGCGCGACAACGCCCAGCGCTTCACGGCGCACGAGCATTTCCGCATCGGGCAGATGGCTGGCAATGGTCTCACCGTTAAGTCGCTTCGCCTCTTCCGCAAACCACTCGATAAAGGAGGCGCCATAATCAATTTCCCCACGGGATTCGCCAAGCGGCTTGCCTTGCTCCAGCGTCATGAGCACCGCGAGATCCTCACGGTTGGCAAGGACAAGCTCATACCAGCGGCGCAATATCGCGGCCCGCTCCTGCGGTAGTCGGCCGCTCCACGCGGGAAAGGCTTTCTCTGCCGCATCAATGGCAAGCGCCGCCTGCCCTTCCTCAAGGCTCGCCACATGGGCGAGCCGACGCCCTGTCGCCGGATCGGTGACGGCAAAAGTTTCTGCTTTCTCACCCGCCACCCAGCGCCCGTCAATATAGGCCAGTTCGCGGAAAAGATGCTTGTCCTGAAGTCTGCCTAATCCGTCATGCTGTATCGGATGGTCCAGAATGGCATTCATTATGCTTCTCCCGTTTCTGCGGAAAAGCATGACACGATCTGGATTGAAAATCGGACTAAAGAGAGAGGCCAAACGAGTGAATTGGACTATTCTCGGATGGTCCAACAGGCAGATCGGTCTATTCGGGTTTCCCTGCCAGCAGCGATAACGGCACGCCAGTCTTCTCGTCCTTGACCAGCTTGGTCACGATATAGGTGAAATAGCGCTCGATCCCGATGTTCTGGTCAAGCATACGGTCGATCAGACGTTGATAGCTGTCGATATCGTGGGCCACGATCATCAGGAAATAATCGACACCACCACCAACCGACCAACAGGAAACGATTTCTGGAATCGCGCAAACCGCCCGCTCGAAGCGGTCGAAGTCACTTTGGCGATGATTGCCGAGCGTGATCTGCACCGCGACATGAGCAATGGGGGCAACCTTTCGCAGTGCAATATGCGCATGATAGCCGGTGATGATACCTGCTTCTTCAAGCTTGCGCAGCCGCAGCCAGCATGGCGTGGGCGAAAGCCCAACTTTTTCAGCAAGCGCCGATCTGGTGATCCGCGCATTTTCCTGCACCGCTTCCAGAATACGAAAATCGACAGTATCGAGCTTGAGAGCGGTTTTCATCACACAGTTCCGGTGCGGTAAGAAGATTATGCCTTTCTCATTGGCATGGCTCCTTCTCACTGGCAAGTGCGTGCAGTCCAAAAATAGCTAACATCAAAATTGTAATGATCCAATATAGCCATTGACATGATCAACTTGCTCTTCCACACATAGTATTAACGATAAGAATAAACACATGGGGAACGAGAATGCGGCCTTACGGTTTCGCATGGGTGCTTTGTTGCGCCCGGAATATACTTGCTTGTCATCGCACGCAATATTGCGCAGCGTCCCCTTCCCTTTTGACGCTTTGTCTGGAGGGGCGGACGCCATGAGGGGGATGGTCGGTGTTTCAGAAATCGAAGCGGCGCGTGAAAGGCTGAAAGCCCATATCGCAGCAACGCCGCTTGTCCGCTCCGAAAGCCTGAGCGGGCAAGTCGGAGTGCCGGTATTTCTCAAACTCGAAAACCATCAGCCAACCGGCAGTTTCAAGCTGCGTGGCGCAACCAATGCACTTCTGTGTTTGTCGGAAGAAGAGCGGCGCAATGGACTTGTGACCGCCTCCACCGGCAATCACGGGCGTGCTCTGGCGCATGCTGCATCCACTCAAGGGCTGACCGCTACGATCTGCCTTTCCGCCCTCGTGCCGCACAACAAGGTCGAAGCTATTCGCAAACTTGGTGCGCAGGTATGCATCACTGGCAAATCGCAGGACGACGCGATGGAGGAAGTGGAGCGGTTCGTGCGCGAAAAGGGCATGAATGCGATTCCGCCCTTCGACGATCCACGCATCATCGCCGGCCAGGGAACCATCGGGCTGGAAATTATCGACGCACTTCCTGATGTGGGAACAGTGCTTGTGCCTTTGTCGGGAGGCGGACTTGCGGCCGGAATTGCAGCGGCGGTCAAGGCAAAACGTCCGGAGGCGAAAGTAATCGGCATTTCCATGCGGCGGGGGGCCGCCATGCAGGCCAGTCTTGCAGCGGGAAAGCCGGTGGAAGTCGAAGAGCTCGACACGCTGGCCGATTCTTTGGGCGGGGGCATCGGCCTGCACAATCGCTGGACTTTCAATATGTGCCGGGCGTTACTTGATGATGTGATCCTGCTCGATGAGGACGAAATTGCTGCCGGTATCCGGCACGCGGCCGAGATTGAGGGCGAAATCATCGAAGGGGCAGCGGCCGTCGGCATCGCGGCAGTACTTGCGGGAAAAATCCGGCCCGATGGGCCGACCGCGATCATCGTATCGGGCGGCAATATTGATCCTGAACAACACCGCGCAATCATGGAAAACAGCTATCGGAGGGCAGGCTGATGACCGGAATGACTATTCTGACTGAAAGCGATCTCCGCCAGCTTGTGACGCTGGATCGCGAAAGCATTGCCTGCGTTGAGGATGCATTTCGGGCGCTCGCAGGTGGCGGCGTCCGCATGCCCCCGATCCTGCGCCTTGATATTCCCGCCGAACGCGGCGAAGTCGATGTGAAGACCGCCTATATTCCGGGGCTGGACAGCTTCGCTATCAAGATCAGTCCCGGCTTTTTCAACAATCCATCTATCGGCCTTCCTTCAACCAATGGGTTGATGATTCAGTTTTCCGCTAAAACCGGCCTCATTGAAGCGTTGCTGCTCGATAATGGCTATCTGACTGATGTGCGCACCGCCGCAGCCGGAGCTGTTGCCGCAAAGTATCTCTCGCGCGAGAACACAAGCATCGCGACTGTTTTCGGCGCAGGCATGCAAGCGGGGCTGCAACTCGAAGCCTTGCTGCTCGTGCGCCCCATCACGCAAGCGCGGATCTGGGCGCGTGACATGGAAAAAGCGAAAAGTACGGCAAACGATCTGTCAGCAAAGCTCGGCATTTCCGTTAAAGCCGTTGCCGATGCGCGCGAAGCCTGCCGGGGCAGCGATATTCTCATAACGACAACACCATCGGAACAACCGCTGGTGCAAGCGGAGTGGCTGGAACCCGGCCAGCATGTGACCGCCATGGGCTCGGATGCCGAGCATAAAAACGAGATCGACCCAGCGCTTTTCCGTCGCAGCATCGTCTATGTCGCCGACAATCTCAGCCAGACGCGCAGGCTGGGCGAATTGCACCACGCTATCGCCGCCGGAATTGTCGAGACCAATGCCAGCTTCCCGGAACTCGGCCAGATCATTCTCGATGCCGAAACGTTCCGCCGCTCACCGGAAGACATTACTTTCTGCGATCTTACCGGCACCGGCGTTCAGGACACGGCGATTGCACGCCTCGCCACGCAACGCGCCATAGCCCGCGATGCAGGCATGAAAATCGATTCACGCAAAATTGCAGGAGCCATTCAATGAGTGCGGAACTCAACTTCACCCGCGCAGAATATGATCAGCGGATTGCTAAAACTCGCCGCGCCATGGAGAAGGCAGGCGTCGATCTCATCATCGTCACTGATCCATCGAATATGCACTGGCTGACCGGCTATGACGGGTGGTCTTTCTATGTCCATCAATGCGTCGTGCTGGCCACGGACGGCGAGCCTATCTGGTACGGGCGCGGGCAGGACGGCAATGGTGCAAAACGCACAGCATGGATCGCTCACGATAATATTGTCGGCTATCCCGACCATTATGTGCAATCCACCGAGCGGCACCCCATGGATTTGCTGGCCGCGACCATTGAGGGACGCGGCTGGGGCAACAGCACGATTGCGGTCGAATTCGACAATTACTGGTATACCGCAGCCGCCCATCACTCCTTGCAAAAGCACCTGCCGAATGCGCGTTTCAAGGATGCACAGGGCCTCGTCAACTGGCAGCGTGCTGTTAAAAGCCCGACCGAGATCGACTATATGCGCAAGGCGGGCCGCATTGTGGAAGCCATGCACCAGCGCATCGTCGAAAAGATCGAGCCGGGCATGAGAAAATGCGATCTGGTGGCTGAAATCTACGATGCGGGCATTCGCGGCGTTGATGGTTTTGGCGGCGACTATCCCGCCATTGTACCCCTATTGCCATCCGGCATCGACGCTTCGGCCCCGCACCTCACATGGAACGACCTGCCGATGAAAACCGGCGAAGGCACGTTTTTCGAGATTGCCGGCTGCTACAAACGCTATCATTGCCCGTTGTCGCGGACGGTCTTTCTCGGCAAGCCGACACAGGCTTTCCTCGATGCGGAAAAGGCAACGCTTGAAGGCATGGAAGCCGGGCTTGCAGCCGCCCGTCCCGGCAATACATGCGAAGACATCGCCAATGGCTTCTTCGACATTCTCAAGAAGTACGGCATCGTCAAGGACAACCGCACCGGCTATTCGATTGGCCTTTCCTATCCGCCCGATTGGGGCGAGCGCACCATGAGTCTTCGTCCCGGCGACCGCACCGAATTGCAACCGGGCATGACCTTCCATTTCATGTCCGGCCTGTGGCTGGAAACCATGGGGCTGGAGATCACTGAAAGCATCGTCATTACGGATAAGGGCGTCGAATGCCTGTCCAGTGTGCCGCGCAAGCTGGTGGTGAAGGATTAGGCGATGATGCACACGACGCCACCGCCCCACCCCTCTTCGATCACGCCCACCGTCGATCTCGACCGTGACGGCGTGCAGCATGGCCATCTGAGACTGCCCTGGTCGCGTGACGATTCCGCCTGGGGTTCGCTGATGCTGCCGATCTGTGTCATCCGCAATGGCGACGGACCAACCGCACTTCTGACCGGCGGCAATCATGGTGACGAATATGAAGGCCCGGTCGCCCTTTACGATCTCGCCGTCAATCTTGCGCCCGAACGCATAAGCGGGCGCGTCATCATCGTGCCTGCCATGAATTATCCCGCCTTCATGGCCGGAACACGCACATCGCCCATCGACAAAGGCAATCTCAATCGCAGCTTCCCCGGTCGCCCGGATGGAACGGTCACGGAAAAGATCGCAGACTATTTCACACGCTATCTTCTGCCCGCTGCCGATATCGTCATGGACTTCCATTCCGGCGGGCGCACGCTCGATTTCCTGCCCTATGCGGCGGCTCACGCTTTACCTGACAAGGCGCAGGAGGCCCGTTGCTTTGCTGCGGTCAAAGCGTTTTCGGCACCTTTTTCCATGCGGATGATCGAAATTGATGCCGTTGGCATGTATGATACGACCGCAGAAGAAGCAGGCAAATTATTCGTCACTACAGAACTTGCAGGTGGTGGCACGATTTCAGCGCGTACGGCGGCAATTGCAAAGCGCGGAATTGGCAATCTTTTGCGCCATGCAGGCATTCTGGAAGGCGAGGTTGAGCTTTCACCGACCACATGGCTCGATATGCCTTCGCAGGATTGTTTCGGCTTTGCCGAGAACGATGGGCTTCTGGAACCGCTTGTCGATTTGGGGGCAACAGTTCGCACAGGCGACATCATAGCCCGCATTCATACGGTAAACCGCACCGGCAGGGCGCCGCAGGAATATCGCGCCGCGTTGGATGGCATTCTCGCCGCCCGCCATTTTCCGGGGCTTATCAAGATGGGCGATTGTCTCTCGGTGATAGCCACAATCAGCGAGGCCCCGTAAATATCTGAAGCAAAAGCCGGAGCAACAAACAACCGGCATCCATATAGAGGAGTGAACACAATGCGCATGAAACTTCATACAATTTCCGCCCTGTTTTCCGCAGCAGCCGTCATTGCCCTGGCCGTCCCGTCGCAAGCTGTCACGGTGGACGATCTCAAAAGCGCCGGTTTTGTTCGCGGTGCCACCGCCAACGAAGTGCCTTACGGCTATATGGATGCAAGCGGTGCAGCCAAGGGCATTGGCCCGGACGTAGCAGCCGTAATCTTCAAGAAGCTCGGCCTGGAGGAAATAGAGTGGACCGTCACGCCTTTCGGCTCACTTATCCCCGGACTGAAGGCCAAGCGATTTGAGTTCGTAGCGGCCGAACAGGCCATCCTGCCTGAACGCTGCAAGCAGGTGCAGTTTAGCGTGCCGAATTCGAGTTACGGTGAAGGCCTTCTGGTCCCCAAGGGCAATCCGAAGAAAATTCATTCCTATGATGACATTAAGAAAGACCCCTCGCTGAAGGTCGCCATCGTATCGGGCGCGGACCAGATCGACTTCCTGCACGCCATGGGCATCGATGACACGCAGATCGTAATGCTCCAAGGGAATGCCGATGCGCCCTCCACCGTCCAGACCGGACGCGCGGACGCTTATGCCGCTACCGAACTGACAGTGGCGAAGCTGGTCGAAAATTCGCCGGAACTTGAGCAGGCTCATCCTTTCACCGACCCTGTCGTTGATGGCAAGCCCGCAAGAAGTTTTGGCGCTTTCAGCTTCCGGCCCGAGGACAAGGATTTCTTCGCAGCCTTCAACAAGGAACTGATCGAGTTCAAGAAGACTGACGACTACTCGAAAATCCTCATGACCTACGGCCTGAGCGAAGAGAGTGTGGAGGCCGCACGCTCAGCAGATACGGAAAGCCTTTGCGCCGGAAAATAATCGCCGTTATGCCTGCCGTTCCGTTCATTCGGGACGGCAGGTTTTCTCTCATTCCTGCCGGGAGACGCCCAAATGCATTGGACGGAATATCTTCCTGCCCTTTTTGAAGGCGCACAAATCACTGCTGTTCTCGCCTTGAGTTCAATGACGCTGGGCGCGATCATGGCATTTGCCGCCGGTATTGCCCGTTTTGCCGGTGGGCCGATCCTTTCTACGATTGCGGTCGTCTATATCGAGATCTTTCGCGGTACGTCCCTGCTGGTGCAGTTGTTCTGGCTTTACTACGCCCTGCCCCTGATGGGCGTTTCCTTCGACCCGATCACCACGGGGATCGTGGGGCTTGGCCTCAATATCGGCGCCTATGGCGCGGAGGTCGTGCGAGGTGCCTTGCAGGCTGTGCCCGAAGCCCAGCACGAGGCCGCGCGGGCGCTCAATTTCAGTAAAGTACATACACTGTTTCATGTCATCCTGCCGCAAGCCGTAGTGGAAATGATGCCTGCTTTCGGCAATCTTGCCATCCACAATCTCAAGGACACCGCACTCGCCTCGCTGATTGCGATCAGTGACCTGACCTTTCAGGCGCAGCGGCTGCGCAACCTCACGCTCGACAATGTGACGATCTATTCTCTCACGCTGCTGGGTTACTTCGCCATGGCGCTCGTCCTGTCCGCAGCTATCCGCTGGCTGGAACGGCGCCTGAAACGGCAAACGATGGTGGGGGGCTTCGCATGATCTACGGTTACGCTTGGGACACCACCACTTCGCTCTCTTTCGCCATCTCGATTCTACCAATTCTGGCGATCGGGCTCACCGTAACGCTGAAAGCCGCTGCGGCAGGTTTCGCAATCGCGCTGGTTCTCGGCCTTGTCTTTGCACTTTTACGACGCAGCCGTTTCGTGTTCATATCCTGGCCGACCGTAGTGGTCGTCGAATTTCTGCGCGACACACCCTTGCTGGTGCAGCTTTTCTTCCTTTATTATGTCCTGCCGGTCTATGGCATCATATTGCCTGCCTTCCTCACCGGGGCTCTGGCGCTGGGATTGCAATATTCGGCCTATACGTCCGAAGTTTATCGCGGCGGTATCGAGGCCATTGCGCGCGGGCAATGGGAAGCGGCGCGGGCACTCAATCTCACGCCATGGCGCACCTATCGCAATATCGTCATTCCACAGGCCATACCCCGCATCATACCGACTATGGGCAATTATCTGGTTTCGATGCTCAAGGAAACGCCGGTGCTTTCGGTCGTCAGCATTGTCGATATGCTCAATCTCGCCAACCTTATCGGAGACCGCACCTTTGAATATCTGGTGCCGCTATCAATGGTCGGCCTGATTTTCCTCATTCTGACACTTATCTGCTCGGCGGCTATTCGCCTGCTCGAACGCAATCTTCCAAAAAATGGGATCGCACTCAAATGACCGAGGAAATTATCCACTTTCAGGATGTAACCAAACGCTTCGGAGCGCTGACAGTTCTGGACGGCTTCAATTTCTCGGTCACGACGGGCGAGAAAGTAACACTGATCGGCCCCTCGGGATCAGGTAAATCGACGGTGCTGCGTATCCTCATGACGCTGGAACCATTTCAGGAAGGAACGCTTGAACTCGCTGGAATACCCTATCACGAGCCGAACGGAAAAGGCCGGTTTCAGGCCAGCGAAGCCCATTTGCGCAAAATCCGCGCGCATGTCGGCATGGTGTTCCAGAGCTTCAATCTGTTCCCGCATATGTCTGTTCTACGCAATATTATCGAAGCCCCGATCCATGTGCTGGGCATGAAGCGTGACGAGGCGGAAGCCCGTGCACTCGATCTGCTTTCGCTTGTCGGGCTTTCCGATAAAAAGGATCATTTCCCCGCGCAGCTTTCGGGCGGTCAACAGCAACGCGTAGCCATTGCGCGCGCACTCGCCATGCGCCCGCGCGTTCTTCTGTTCGATGAACCGACATCGGCGCTCGATCCACAATTGGTGGGCGAAGTTCTGGCTGTCATACGCAGTCTGGCGCAGGAGCACGACCTCACCATGCTGCTTGTCACCCATGAGATGCGCTTCGCGCGCGAGGTTTCAGATCGGGTCTGCTTCTTCGACAAGGGGCGTATCTGTGAGCAAGGAACACCCGACCAGATATTCCACACGCCCACGCAGGAGCGCACGAAAGAGTTCCTGCAATCGGTTCTTTAAGTATTCAACCGTTCAGGCGATCGAGCTTACATCATAGATAGGTGGCAATTGTGCGAAGGTTTCTCGGATTGTTTCAAGCGCGGCCCGCAAAGCCGAGCGTGACAATCTTCCGCCCAGGCATATGCGAATTCCACCTTTGCTGCGGTCGCCGCCCACCACGAACGGATCGGAGGGCGTGACCGCCACGCCCTTGCTGGCCAGCGCACGAACCAGGCCGTCTTCGGACCAGTTGCGCGGGATTCCCAGCCATGCGCAAAGCGACAACGGATTGCTGCCAAGGATATGCGCTCCGAGAATATCGCTCACCAGCGCTTGCCGCGAGCGTAATTCGCTTCGCTGAAGCTCCAGAAGCTCGGTGGTGGTTCCGTCTTCGATCCATCGGCTTGCCATTTCAGCAACCAGATTGATGCCGCTCCAGCTCGTCACCCGCAGGATAGATGTTACCCGAATGGAATAATGCGTGGGAACAACAAGATAGCCAGTCCGCAAGCCGGTCATGACGGTCTTGGTGAAGCTGGTGACAAAGAAGCCCAGTTCCGGCAGAAGTTCGGCCATGGAGGGCAATGGCTCTTCCAGAATAGGCTTGTAGACTTCATCCTCTATGACGCATACGCCAAAGCGTCGCGCGATCCCGGCAATGGCGATGCGTCTTTGAGCCCCCATCAAATGGCCGGTCGGATTACCAAGGGTCGGAATGAGGACCAGCGCCCTTACGTCCCCTGCCGAGCAAGCTGCTTCGAATGCATCGGGCAGAATGCCCTGCTCATCGGTCGGCAGGCCGCGTAAGGTGAAACCGAGCACATTCGCCAGCCCTATGATGCCGTGATCGGTCAGGCTTTCGGTCAGCACGACCTCATCCGGCTGCACCACCGCAGCCACGGCGAGGAACAGCCCATGGGCCGCCCCGTTGGTAATGATGATGCGTCCAGGGTCGACGTCGACGGAAAGCCCGCGCAACCAGTCGCGTGCGATGGCTCGATGGCGGTCAAGTCCGGCAATAGGACGGCAGGGCCGCATGAAGATAGCATTCTCGCTCTGGCTAAGTTCGGCAAACAGCCGACGCGACGTGCTTTCATGCGCTTCCGTATAGACCGCGCGAATGATCGACAGATCCGCGGCTCCGCTCGGGTCGCGGTCCAGCATGAAACTATCGGCGCGTTCCGTCACGCGATTGCAGACATAAGTCCCCCGCCCCACTTCGCCACGCAGATAGCCACGGCGTTCCGCTTCCTTGTAGCTGATGCTGACGGTCTGTACGGAAAGGCCAAGCTGGTGAGCCAGATCGCGATGCGTCGGCATCCGCATTGAAGGCTGGAGAATTCCTCTGTCCACGTCCTCGACGATTTTCTCGGTCAAAAGCCGGTGCTTGGTTATTCCCTTGCGCATTTCCAGCCGGGGCTGCCAGAAGTCCCCATCCGCACCGTCATGACAAGTCATTCATTGACCCTACCAATTATCAAAACAATCATGACAATCTATCTGCTGGACAGTGCAGGTTGCAAGCCTAACTTCTATTAAGGCATTGGAGCTTCTCGCCACTGAGCGGCAGGTGAACCATATGCCGTGCCTGGATCACCTACTTGACAGTTAATCAATCGATTGATTAACTAATACCATGATTACACCAAGGCAAGACGAGCGGACCCAAGCGTCCCTATCCAGCGACCAGACGCGAATGGCCCTCATTCACGCGGCACTGCATCTTTTTGGATCAAAGGGCTTCGATGCAACCTCCACGCGTGAGATCGCCAGCATCGCCAAGGCGAATATAGGCTCCATCGCCTATCACTTCGGCAATAAGGAAGGGCTGCGGCTTGCCGCTGCCGATTATATTGTTGAAACGATGCAGAGTTTTGCCGGGCAGGCTCTGGGGCATTATGGGGGCATCGGCGCACCCGCTGAAACGAAAGAGGCCGCGCGTGAGCAATTACTTTCAGCGCTGGAACGCATGGTACATTTCATTGTGGCGCAGCCGGAAGCGGGCGAAATCGTCCAGTTTCTGCTGCGTGAACTGGCTCACCCAACCACTGCCCTCAATCGCATCTATTCCGGCGTATTCGAACCGACCCATCGCAGGCTTTGCGCCATATGGGAAGCAGCAACGGGCGAAGCGGCCGAAAGCGAGGGCGCGCGGCTTACCGTTTTCACCTTGATCGGACAGGTCATTTATTTCCGCATCGGGCAGGAAGCCGTGAAACGCCGTATGGGCTGGAAAGAGATCGGCCCTGCCGAAGCTGCCGCCGTTGCAACCATCACACGGCAGAATCTTTCGGCCATGTTTGCTGCCAGAGATGAAGCAGAAAAGGGAGATGCGGCATAATGAGCCTCCTGTGCATTCTTCCCTTTGCCTCGTCCCTGTTTGCTGCTTGCACTATGCAGCCGCTCGCGGTCGGCTATGTGGAAGGCGAATTCGTACAGCTTGCTCCGCTTGAGGTCGCGCAGGTGCGCTCAGTGGTGGTGAGACGTGGCGACCGGGTGGAAGCAGGAAAGCCGGTCGCGGGCACCGAGGACGTGGACGCGAAGATTGCGGTCGCGCAGGCTGAAGCCACGCTGGCGCAGGCCAGAGCGCAACTGGCCAATCTGCAAGTCGGTAAACGCCCTGACGAGATCGCGGTTCTGGAAGCGGAAGTCCGCACGGCCCAGGCTCAAGCGCGTGATGCGCGCCGCACGCTTGCGCGCACGCGCGACCTTGCCAAGCGCGGCGTGATGACCGAGGCACAGCTCGACGATGCCGCAACAAAAGTGGAACTGGCCGAAGCCGCTATCGGCCAGAGCACGGCTAATCTGGCAGTGGGGCGCCTACCTGCTCGCCCCGAGGAAATCAACGCTGCCGAAAATGCGGTA
Organism: Falsochrobactrum tianjinense; assembly: GCF_019100495.1. GTDB lineage: Bacteria > Pseudomonadota > Alphaproteobacteria > Rhizobiales > Rhizobiaceae > Brucella > Brucella tianjinense. Next base: position 486,345 of record NZ_JAHRVA010000002.1, read on the forward strand.
AAGAGTGCGCAAGCCCAGCTTGATGCGGCGCGCTGGCATCTTGCCAAACGGGTGATCGAAGCGCCTGCTACAGGCCGGATAACCGACATCATTCGCAACCCCGGCGATATTGCCGGACCATCCGCGCCTATCCTCACCATGCTGCCGGACGGTGCGGTAAAACTGAAAATCTATATACCGCAAGACAGGTTCTCATCCGTCAAGGTGGGTGGGTTGCTGTCGGTGCGTTGCGATGGGTGCCCGCCGGGCCTTCAGGCGCGCGTGAGCTATGTTTCGCCCGATCCTGAATTCACACCGCCTGTCATTTATTCACTCGAAACCCGCCAGAAGCTGGTCTATCTCGTTGAGGCGCGTCCCCTCGATCCATCATCCCCTCTACAGCCCGGCCAGATCGTCGATGTCGATCTGGAGGCGAAATAAGCGGGAGGTTGCCGTGCCCAACGTAATCGATGTGAGCGGACTCGTAAAACGTTTCGGCAAGGCCACGGTTGTCGATCATGTGAGTATGTCGGTGGCAGAAGGTGAGATTGTCGGCTTTCTGGGGCCGAACGGGTCAGGCAAGACCACAACCATCCGCATGATGTGCGGGCTGCTGACGCCGGACGAGGGCGAAGGGCAGGTTCTCGGCTACGACCTCAGGACGCAAGGCGGCAAGATCAAGCGCGAGGTCGGCTATATGACCCAGCGTTTTTCATTCTACGAAGATCTGACCATTGCCGAGAATCTGGAATTTGTCGCCCGGCTTTATCAGTTGAAGCCAGCTAAAGAGCATGTGGCCCGTACCCTGGATGATCTTGGATTGACCTCGCGCAGTAACCAGCTTGCCGGTACCCTTTCAGGTGGCTGGAAGCAGCGTTTGGCATTGGCTGCATGCATCATGCACAAGCCGAAACTTTTATTGCTTGACGAGCCGACTGCCGGTGTCGATCCCAAGGCACGGCGTGATTTCTGGGATGAAATCCACCACCTTGCCGATGGCGGCCTGACGGTTCTGGTCTCGACCCATTACATGGATGAGGCTGAGCGCTGCCATCGCATCAGCTACATTTCCTATGGCAAGCTTTTGGCCACAGGAACGGTCAGCGAAGTTATCGAGCGCGCCGGGCTTACGACCTTTGTCGTCAGCGGGCAACGGCTTGGCGATATTGCGCGCGAACTGGAAGACGAACCCGGCGTTGATCAGGTCGCCCCTTTCGGCGCGACACTGCATGTCGTTGGCTCCGACAAGGCCAAGCTCGAAGCTGCCTTGACCAAGATAAGGCATCGCGACGGAGTGTCCGCTGAAGCAGGCGAAACCAGTCTGGAGGATGTCTTTATCCAGTTTATGGCCAATTCACAGGATAATATGTCGAAAGGCGGCAAACCATGAGGGGCGGCTGGTTCTCTTTCGCGCGTCTGGGCGCCATATTGACGAAGGAATTCATCCAGATGCGGCGTGATCGCGTCACCTTTGCCATGATGCTCGTGGTACCGCTGATGCAATTGCTCCTGTTCGGCTTTGCGATCAACAACGATCCGAAAAACCTGCCGACCGCTTTGGTCGCCACCGGCAACGATCACTATACGCGCGCTGTGATTTCGGCGCTAGAAACAACGGGTTACTATCGTTTTGATCATGTGGTGCGCAGCGCGGCTGAGGCCGAAGCTCTCATCGCCAGCGGGGCTGTTTCATTTGTCGTAACTATTCCTTCCGATTTTGCCCGGCGCGTTGATGCAGGCGATGCGCCACAAATCCTCATCGAAGCCGACGCCACCGATCCGTCGGTAGCGAGCGGCGCGATTTCGACGCTCGGAACGCTCGCCAGTCAGGCGCTTTTGCGGGAACAGGGCAAGCAGGCAGAGGCGCGGGATGCAGCCCGAAGCCAGTTGCAGGTCGTCGTGCACCGTCGTTACAATCCGGAAGGCGTGTCGCAATACAATATCGTTCCGGGCCTGCTGGGTGTGATATTGCAGATGACCATGGTAATGATGACCGCAATGGCGCTGACCCGCGAGATCGAGCGCGGCACCATGGAAAATCTGCTCGCCATGCCCGCTTCACCAGCCGAAATCATGCTGGGCAAGGTCCTGCCATTTCTGGTGGTCGGCGCAGTGCAGGTGGCGGTGGTTCTCGTTGCTGCAAAGCTTCTGTTCGGCATACCCTTCGTCGGCTCGTTGACAGTATTACTAACCTGCGTGCTGATCTTCGTCCTGTCGCTGGTACTGCTGGGTTATACGATCTCGACGGTTTCTAGGACGCAGATGCAGGCCATGCAGCTCACCTTCTTTTTCTTTCTGCCTTCGCTGATGCTATCGGGCTTCATGTTCCCATTTCTGGGAATGCCGAGCTGGGCGCAGGCTCTGGGCGAGATTTTTCCCCTCACCTATTTCTTACGTATCGTTCGATCGGTGATGCTGAAAGGGGCGGGACTATCCGACATAGCGGGCGAGGTCTACGCGCTCATATTCTTTGTGTTGCTTTTTGCGTCGCTGGCGCTTCTGCGATTCCGCCGCACGCTTGATTGAGCGCACCGAACACTTCAATGCACTGCCACCAATGATGGTGGCAGCGTTGACCGAAGCGCTCAACAAAAAAGCCCCAGACTTCGGTCTGGGGCTTTTTATTTGATATAGCATTTATTTTTTGGTTGCGGGGGCAGGATTTGAACCTGCGGCCTTCAGG
>NZ_JAHRVA010000020.1 GCF_019100495.1 Falsochrobactrum tianjinense
TTACTCGATGATCGAGGATACGATGCCGGCGCCGACGGTGCGGCCACCTTCACGGATAGCGAAGCGCAGCTTCTCTTCCATGGCAATCGGCACGATCAGTGTCACATCCATGGCGACATTGTCACCCGGCATGACCATTTCGGTGCCTTCCGGCAGCGTCACCACACCCGTCACGTCGGTCGTGCGGAAGTAGAACTGCGGACGGTAGTTCGTGAAGAACGGCGTGTGACGGCCACCCTCGTCCTTGGTCAGAATATAGGCTTCTGCCTTGAACTTGGTGTGCGGCTTCACCGAACCCGGCTTGCACAGAACCTGTCCGCGCTCGACGTCTTCACGGCCAACGCCACGAACCAGTGCCCCGATATTGTCGCCTGCCTGGCCCTGATCGAGCAGCTTGCGGAACATTTCAACACCGGTGACAGTCGTCTTCGACGTCGCCTTCATGCCGACGATTTCAACTTCTTCGCCAACCTTGACGATACCGCGCTCGACGCGACCCGTCACAACCGTACCGCGGCCCGAAATCGAGAACACGTCTTCAATCGGCATCAGGAACGGCTGGTCGATCGGGCGTTCCGGCGTCGGAATGTAGCTGTCAACAGCTTCCATCAGCGCGCGAACCGCATCTTCACCCAGCTCCTTCGAGCTGTCTTCGAGAGCAGCCAGAGCCGAGCCCTTGATGATCGGGGTATCGTCGCCGGGGAAATCATACTTCGACAGCAGCTCGCGCACTTCCAGCTCAACCAGCTCGAGAAGCTCGGCATCGTCAACCTGGTCGCACTTGTTGAGGAACACGACAATCGCTGGAACGCCAACCTGACGCGCAAGCAGGATGTGCTCGCGGGTCTGAGGCATCGGGCCGTCAGCTGCCGAAACAACCAGGATCGCGCCGTCCATCTGTGCCGCACCCGTGATCATGTTCTTCACATAGTCGGCGTGGCCGGGGCAGTCGACGTGCGCATAGTGACGGTTAGGCGTCTCATACTCAACATGCGAGGTCGAGATCGTGATGCCGCGGGCCTTCTCTTCAGGCGCTGCGTCAATCTGGTCATAGGCCTTGAAGTCACCGAAGAACTTCGTGATCGCCGCCGTCAGCGACGTCTTGCCGTGGTCAACGTGACCAATCGTGCCAATGTTAACGTGGGGCTTGTTACGTTCGAATTTGCTCTTTGCCATC
>NZ_JAHRVA010000021.1 GCF_019100495.1 Falsochrobactrum tianjinense
CGGTTCTGTTGCAAACGTTTCGTCAATGAACGCTATTATAGGTTTCTAGCTTTCAATAAAGTTGGATTATTCGATGTTTAAAGGCCGCCATTTCGATAAGTCCGTTATCCTTCTGTGTGTTCGATGGTACCTGGCTTACGGTTTGAGCCTGCGCAATCTGAAAGAAATGATGGCCGAGCGTGGCATCGCGCTCGACCATTCGACGGTGCACCGCTGGGTTCTGCATTTCAGCCCCGTGCTGCTTGAGCGTTTCAATCGGAAGAAGCGTCCGATCACACGCAAATGGAATCTGGATGAGACCTATGTGAAGGTCAAAGGTGAATGGCTTTATCTGTATCGTGCCATCGACAACAACGGCAATACCGTCGAGTTCCTGTTCAGCAGAAATCGCGACCTGAAAGCTGCCAAACGCTTTATCCGCAAGGTGCTGGCCCGATATGGCAGGCCAGAGAAGATCACTATTGACGGAAGCCAGGCCAATCGGACGGCCATCATGCAGTGCAATGCCGAGAGCCGGTTGCGACAGGGTGGCAAGCCCATCGTCATCCGTTCCAGTAAATACCAGAACAACACCATCGAGCAGGATCATCGCCGTGTCAAACGACGGATACGATCCATGCTCGGCTTCAAGTCTGAAGCCGCTGCCAGCATCACGATTGCCGACATCGAACTCCTTCACATGATGCGAAAGCTGCAAGCTAGTTTCGGCTCAACCGCACCGCTTTCACTCAAGCAACAAT
>NZ_JAHRVA010000003.1 GCF_019100495.1 Falsochrobactrum tianjinense
TTCGCCCGCTAGTGGGGTCAATATTCCACGCCGAAACACAACCTCGGTCGCGTTCACTCACTCGTGAACTGCGCCGCGATTTATCCGCGCGCGCCTCTTTTGGAAATCACGGATGAGATGTGGGATGCCGAAAATGCCATCAACATCAAAGGCACCTACCATATGATGGTGGCGGCAGTGAAGCATATGCAGGATCATAAGGTTGACGGTGAGATTTCGGGCCGTATCGTCAATATCACCTCGGTTGACGCGTTCAAAGCTCATCCGCAGAACGCCCACTATGCGGCGACGAAGGCCGCCGTGGTCAGTCTTACGCGCTCCTTCGCCCACGCCTTCGCCAAGGACCAGATATTGATCAATTCGGTAGCGCCTGCGGGGATGGCAACGGAGAAGGCAAAGTCGCTTGGCTTCCTCGGCGAGCTTGCCGCAGCCAATCCGCTCGGTCGTGCAGCGGAGCCGGCAGAAATAGCTGAATTCGTTATTATGGCGGCCGGTCCGAAAAACACATACATGACCGGTGAACAGGTCATTGTATCTGGCGGTTACATTTACGCCTGATTGCAAGAACACCGATCAAACAAAGGCGCCACGATCATCTTGGCGCCTTTGTTTGTTCTGGATCACAATCTTGAAGATGTTGAGTCCCTGATCGGGTTGCCGCGCATATAAGAGGCGTAGGGGGCCTGAACCAGCCATCCTGCATCGACCGGGAGCATGACGCCCGTGATCGATGCAGCTTTCTCCGAGCAGAGAAACCAGGCCGCATCAGCGACATGCTCTGGTTCGACAAAGGCGCGTAGAGCTGTTGTCGCCTTGATTTCATCAGGGTCTCTTAGTCCATCAGCTATCTTTTGCCTGAGGCCGTCTGAGAGCGTGTAACCAGGCGCGACCCCGTTGACCCGGACGCCAAAAGGCCCAAGTTCTGCCGCCAGCATCTGAGTCAGTGCCAGTATTGCTGTCTTTCCTGCCGTATAGGCTGGCAGCGAAAGCGGAGCGAAGCTCGCCAATGAGCCGATATTCAGGATTACACCGCGTTCTGCCGCCTTCATTGCTTTTCCAAAAACCTGACAGGCAATCAGGGTACCGTTATAGTTTGTTTCCCACAGGCGTCGATTTTCGTGGAGATCCTGATCCAGCACCCGTGTTCCACTTTGAAGAATGCCCCCTGAATTTACTAGAATGGTCGGTTCGCCTGCATGCAGGCGGGACGCTTCGAGCAGATTCATGACAGAATCAGGATCGCTGATGTCGCACGTCACGAAGATGCCGCGGCCGTCCTTGGAGTTGATTTCGTCGGCAACCGCCTGGCCCCGCTCAGCATTGCGGCCCGATACGATGACAACATTTCCTTCCGCCGCAAAGCGCAGGGCAATGGCTTTTCCGATACCGCTTGTTCCGCCAATAATGATGGCTGTTTTCGAGGTCATAGCTGATCTCCTTTCGGTCGGACCTGGAGGAAATCTGCCAGCAGCTCCATCTGGCAATCCATCATGGGCTGACCGTACTGTATCCGACAGCCGATGGATTTTGCGTGCTTGAGCAGCGCCGTCTCGCGAGGGTCCATGATAATGTCAACGACCGTCATGTCAGGCGTCAGCCTTTCGACCTGGAGCGGGAGGGGGTCCCCCGGCTTCAAGCCAATCGGCGTAGCGTTGACGACTACATGGTGGCCAGTTGGGTCTGGTGCGCCGGTTCGGACCTGACAAGCGGGAAATGTGGCGGCGATGCGCTTGCCAAGGTTTTGCGCACGGTCGGAGTCGATGTCGCAGATTGTGAGACTCGCCGCCCCTGCCTCCGCGATGCAGAAGCCTATTGATCCTCCGGCACCGCCTGCGCCGACGAGTAGAACCGTTTTGCTCTCCAGATCGTGGCCGCTTCTCCGCATCCCCTCCAGAAAACCGGCACCATCGAAGTTGTCGGCGCGCAGTCGGCCATCCGCATCGCGGATGATGGCATTGGCAGTTCCGACGCGTTCTGCCCGTGGGTTCAGGATATCGGCTGCCGCCGCTGCCTGCGCCTTGAACGGAACGCTGATGATCATCCCCTTCAGATTGGTCATGGCTTTGAAGTAGCGCCATGCCGCATCGAAATCCGCAGGATCGAAGGATACAGGCGTCATGATCGCATCGATGCCCTCTTCGGCGAACAGCTTGTTGAACATGCCCGGCGACTTCACATGCTTGATCGGGTTGGAAAGCATAAAGTAGATTGCCGATTTGCCCGTGATCATTGGTATGCCCTCAATGACTTCGTTTACGGTTTACGCGACCGGATGCGAGGCGAGCGCTTCCAGTGCCTGCACAAGGCCCGAATGGTCTTCATCCTGCTTGCCCTGCGCGGCGACACTGTTGAACAACTGCTGACACGTCGCGGTATTGGGCATCGCAACGCCAATTGCTTGTGCTGCTTCTAGAGCCAAGGCCAGATCCTTTTGGTGCAGACGGATGCGGAAGCCCGGATTGAAAGTCCGGTTGATCATGCGCTCACCGTGAACTTCCAGAATACGTGATGATGCAAAGCCCCCCAAGAGCGCCGAGCGGATCTTGGATGGGTCGCAGCCGGCTTTACTTGCGAATACCAGCGCCTCGGCGACGGCCTCGATATTCATGGCGACGATCATTTGGTTGGCGATCTTGCAGATTTGCCCTGAACCACTCTTCTCACCAACGAGCGTAATATTTTTGCCCATGAGTTCGAAGATTGGCTTCACTTTCTCAAAAACAGATTCTTTACCACCGATCATGATCGTAAGGCTGGCCGCCTTGGCGCCGACCTCACCACCCGAAACGGGGGCATCGAGATATCCGCAGCCAAGGGCCTCCACGCGCGCTGCGAAGCTTTCTGTTGCTGTTGGACTGATTGAGCTCATATCGACAACAATCTTTCCTGCAGAAAGTCCTTCTGCCACGCCGTTCTCGCCGAAAAGCACATGGTCAACGTCGGGCGTATTGGGGAGCATTGTGATGATCAATTCGCTCAATCTTGCAACTTCTGCGGGGGTGTTTTCGACCCGCACGCCCGCGTTCGTAAGATCAGGAGGGAGCGTAGAACGATTAAGAGATGTGATCACATTATGGCCAGTCTCAACGAGATGTTTTGCCATTGGGGCACCCATAACTCCAAGTCCAATAAAGCCGATATTCATGTTTTCGCTCCTTGAAATTGATTGCAGCCAAAGTTGGTCTCGATAGAGGTACTATCATATTGACGGTGTGTTTTCTATGTCATATGTTCTCACGGTAGCAAAATTAAAACACGTCGAGGCGATGCATGGGAAATCTTAATAATCCACTAAAGCAGGCGCTTTCCGAGGGGCGACTGCAAACCGGTCTCTGGTGTTCTCTGGGGAGCCCTGTTTCAACGGAGGTAATCGCTGGATCAGGTTTCGATTGGCTGCTCGTCGATGCTGAGCATAGTCCGAACGATCTCCTCAGCGTATTGGCGCAACATCAGGCGGCCAGCGCCTTTGATTGTGAGATGGTCGTCCGCATCCCCGGCAACGACCCCATTTTGATCAAGCAATATCTTGATATCGGCATTCGCTCCATCCTCTTTCCCAACGTGCAGAGCGTCGAGGAAGCGAAGGCCATTGTTTCGGCAACCCGTTATCCGCCGCATGGTATTCGTGGTTTTTCGATGTCTCAGCGGGCCAATCAGTATGGCCGGGTTAGGGGCTACCACGCGCGGGCATCTGAAGAAATTTTTCTTGCTTTGCAGATTGAGACCGGGAAGGCGGTGGCGGCAGCGGCTGACATCGCGGCGATTGACGGTGTTGACGCCGTTTTCGTTGGGCCAGGGGACCTTTCTGCGGATATGGGTGCGCTTGGAAATCCTTCCGCAGAGCATGTTCAGGAAGCGATCAGGTCAGTCGTTTCCCTGAAGGGGCGGGCAGCCACTGGTATTCTCGCCCCGAAAAGCGATGATGCGCGACGTTACATCAACTGGGGCGCAACTATGGTCGCAGTTGGCAGTGATCTGGGATTATTGGTGAACGCTGCCGATAGTCTCGCGGCACAGTTCCAGCCGCTCAAGTGAAATCCACTGGGCGGCCGATTCATTGGCCTCAAGCACATCAAAATTGGAAGGCACGTTGGCTGCGCTTCTAGCTAGACAATGAAAGGTTCGCAAATGGCGATCTTGTGCAACAGAATCCTGTTGACCGGCGCTGCCGGCAATTTGGGTAAGGAATTGCGGCCCTATTTGCGGGACCGCTGCAACAAGCTTCGGCTGAGCGCTCGGGAAAAAATCGCGATCGAATCCGACAAGGAGGAGATGGCTGCACTGGACCTGGCCGACTTCGACAAGGTTCTGCATGCAACCAGAGATGTGGACGCTATTATTCACATGGGCGGCGTGTCCAAAGAGAACACTTTCTCCAACATCGTTCAGGGTAACATTGTCGGCCTCTATAATGTTTTTGAGGCGGCGCGTCAGAACAAGGTGAAGCGTGTCATCTGGGGCAGTTCGGTTCACGTCATTGGTTATCACAAGCGTACGGATGTGCTGGAACCAGATTGCCTGACGCGACCGGATAGCCTCTACGGTGTCTCAAAGGTATTCGGTGAGAGCCTCGCCCAGTACTATTTCGACAAGTTCAATTTGGAGAGCGTTTCCATCCGCATCGGCTCGAGTTTCCCCAAGCCCGTAGACTGGCGGATGCTCTCGACCTGGCTCAGCTATGACGATCTCAGCCATTTGATTGAGCGCTGCCTGATTGTACCGAAGGTCGATCACACCATTATCTTCGGTTGTTCAGATAACGATCAAAGCTTCTGGGACAATTCCAAAGTTTCCTATCTCGGTTACAAGCCAAGGGACAATGCGGAGGTTTTCCGGGCCGAACTGGAAGCGACGGTGCCCAAGCCCCCCCACGATGATATTGCCATCAGCTATCAGGGCGGCTCATTCGTCGCTGCTGGCCATTTCGAAGATAAGTGAGCGAGTGATGCAAGTCTCGACTATTGGCAAGCTCTCCCCGGTTCCGATGCGCAAGAGTTACGATGTCGTCATTGTCGGCGGTGCTGTAAGCGGAAGCTCGACCGCCTATTTCCTGGCTATGAATCCGGATTTCAACGGCACCGTACTCGTCATCGAGAAGGATTCGACCTATAAATATTGCGCGACTACGCTTTCGACGAGCGCTATTAGGCAGCAGTATTCCAATCCGATCAATGTGAAGATATCGCAATTCGGCGTCGAGTTCATCCGGCGTTTTCATGAAAACGTGCAGGTGGATGGTGACGCCCCTGAGATCGGATTCCACGAGAACGGGTATCTCTTTTGCGCGACCGAGGCCAGCCTCGACATTCTACGGGAAAATGTCGCAATCCAGCAGGAAAATGGTGCTGACACTGTCCTGCTTACGCCGCCTGAAATTCAGGAGCGTTTTCCCTTCATCAACGTTGAAGATCTTGCTGGCGGCAGCTGGGGGAGGACAGGAGAAGGCTGGTTCGATAGCTACGGGCTGCTTCAGGGGTTCCGGCGCCGCGCTCGCTCGCTTGGGGTAGAGTATGTCGATAATGAGGTGATGGATGTCCACAGAGACGGTGATCGCATCTCTTTTGTGACGCTGAAATCTGGCGAGACGATTTCCTGCGGCGCGCTGGTGAACGCCGCTGGGAACTTCGGTCCCGGGATTGCACGCATGGCAGGCCTGTCCATCCCGGTTGAACCTCGACGCCGTAGCATCTTCATTTTTTCCTGTAGGACGCCTATCACCCAAAAGATGCCGAATGTCATCGATCCGTCGGGCGTGTTCTGCCGCCCGGAAGGGGCGATGTTTCTTTCCGGAGGAGTCCCCGATCCAGATATAGAGGTCGATCCTAATGACTTTGAGGTCGCCTATAACGAGTTTGAGGAGCTGATCTGGCCGAATATGGCGCATCGTATCCCGCAATTTGAAGCAATTAAAATGGAGAATTGCTGGGCGGGACACTATGACTACAATACTCTCGACCACAACGCCATAATCGGGCCGCATGATGAAGTCCGAAATTTCTTTTTCGCGAATGGCTTCAGCGGGCATGGACTACAACAATCTCCCGCTATCGGCCGTGGACTCAATGAACTGCTTACTTACAGTGAATTCAGGACACTTGACCTTTCTCCGCTAGGTTACAGCAGGGTGGCACGGAATGAGCCCTTTCTTGAAGAAGCGGTCATCTGACCACAGCCGGTGTTGCCCCCGTTATGTTGAGCGAGCGCGCCTTGTGGCGCGCTCGTCTTATATTTCGCCTGGAAGCATTAGACTGTTGCGGTAACGATTACTTCTACCAGCATACCGGGTTTGGTCATCCTCGCCTGACCAGTGGAGCGTGCCGGTGCATGCTCCTTCACTACCCATGCGTCCCACACCTTGTTGACTTCGTCAAAGTCTCGCAGATCGTCGAGCCACAGAATGACGTTGAGAATCTTGGTTTTGTCGGTCCCAGCAAGTGCAAGCAGGTAGTCGATTCTCGCTAGAATCTCAGTAGTTTGCTCGCCTGCGGATTTGCCTGGCGTCCCAACTTGTCCGGTTAGATAGACGAGCCCGTTATGTTTCACAGCGTGATGAATTCGAGTGTCAAACTCGAAGCGTTCGATGCCGCTCATAGCAATTTCCTTTCATGGTTCACAACAAGAGATAATATTACCATGCAGAGATATCATACTAAATACACCAAAAGCAATGAACAGTGCAAAATAGATATGATGACTGTTGACATCTCTTAGAAGGAGAAGTTAACTTACTGTACGCTCACATAAGAGGGGCATCCATTAATCTCATAGGGGAACAGAACATGCGAACAAAGATGGTTCTGGCTTCGGCCGCATCCGCAATTAGCATTCTTGCCGCCGCACTGCTGCCGCAGAATGCTGTAGCCGCCAACGGCGATACGTTGAAGACCGTGCAGGACAGAGGCCAACTCGTTTGCACTGGCCACAACGGCAGTTTTGAAGGTTTTGCTGAAGTTGACGACAAGGGCAACTGGAAGGGTTTTGACATCGATTATTGCCGCGCGATCGCAGCAGCGATCTTCGGTGACGCTAACAAGGTGAACTTCCTTCCGGTTTCCTGGGCGCAGCGCTTCCCCTCGCTTCAGTCGGGTGAGCTCGACGTGGTGATCAAGGCCACTGGCTGGACCATGAGCCGCGACACCGAACTCGGTCTGCAATTCTCCGTCCCATACTTCCTCGGCCTCACCCAGGTGATGGTTCCCAAGTCGCTTGGTGTTGAAGACGTCAAGGGGCTGGACGGTGGTACGGCCTGCGTTGAAGCCGGCACGAGCACCGAACGCCAGGCAGCAAACTACTTCAAACGTATCGGTGTGGACCTGAAGCTCATTACGTTTGAAAAGACAACTGAAGCTCGCTCGGCCTACTTTGGCGGTCGTTGCGACAGTTTCGTTCAGTGGGGACCGAACCTTGCAACCGCGCGTCTGTCAGCGCCAAACCCAGACGAGCATATGATCCTTCCTGATAATCTCGCTCTTGAAGCAGAGGCTGCTGTCGTTCGGCAGGGTGATGATCCGTGGCTCGACATTGTGAACTGGACGTTCTTCACGACCTGGATTGCCGAAGAATATGGCATCACCTCCGAGAACGTCGATGAAATGAAGGCAAATCCGCCGGATGAAACCGTCGCGAAGCTGCTCGGCGTGACGCCCGGCTTTGGCTCGCGCCTCGGCCTTTCTGATGATGCTGGCTACAACATCATCAAGCTCGTCGGCAATTCGGAGGAAATCTATGAACGCAGCCTCGGAGAGGGCTCGCCCTACAAGCTGCCGCGCGGCCTGAATAACCTCTGGAACAACGGCGGTGTTCTCTACCCGGCCGGCCTCGACTGATCGTCAAATCGGGAGCGGGCTCACGCGAGCCCGTTCCATTCCTTCCGCATTGGCAGACGTTGGTGCCAGCAATTGGACTCTAGGCGATGCTAAACAATCAAAAGACCAGGGACGTGGTCTCCCAGGCGCTGTTGGTGTCTGGTGTGGCGATTGCGTTAATTTACTGCATTATGCGCATCAGGTATGCCGTGCAGGCGCAAGGCATGGTGAGTGGCTTTGGGTTTCTGGACCGGAGCACAGGCTGGGATATTTCTTTCAGCGTTCTTGATTACTCGATCAGCGACACTTACGCTCGTGTAATCTTCATTGGCCTGCTGAACACAATTTATTCAGGCATCATCGGTATAGTCGGCGCGACGATTATTGGTGGGTTTGTAGGATTAGCGCGCTTATCGCCCAATTATCTGGCGCGCACCCTTGGGGCGATCTATGTCAATTTCTTCCGTAATATACCGTTAATCCTCCAGATCATCCTCTGGTATCAGATTATCGGCCGTCTTCCTCACCCACGGCAGGCGCTGGAAATCGGTGATCTCATTTTCCTGAGCAATCGCGGTCTTTATTGGCCCACGCTCCATCTTGCTGACTGGGCTTTCTGGGGAATTATTATTGTGTCGATAGCCACATTGGTGGCCGTTTCCCTCAAGAAACGAGTACTCGGTAACGCCAATATCACGCGCAAGCAGGTGGTTTGCTCGGGGCTGGCTCTGATTGCTGCCATTATCCTGCTTGGCATTCTTAATGAGGAGAATGCAGTCGACATTCCTCGTCTGGCAGGACTCAACATTCGTGGCGGTGCGGTCCTCCAGCCAGAGCTTTGCGCGCTCGTCGTCGCCATCTGGCTTTATGGCGGTGCTTATATTGGTGAAGTCGTTCGCTCGGGCTTTATGAGTGTCCGCAAAGGGCAGACGGAAGCAGCGTGTTCTCTTGGTTTGCGTCCTTTCCATATTTTTTCCCGTATCCAGCTTCCGCTCGCCATCCGCGCCATGCTGCCGACCCTGTCCAACCAATATATCCTGCTAATGAAATCCACGACACTTGGCATCGCGATCGGATTCTCGGAATTCTTCTTCGTGATCTCTACGTCGATCAATCAGAGCGGCCAGACACTTGAGCTTTTGCTCCTCCTCATGGTTGGATTTCTTGCGATCAACCTGTCCATCGGTTTCGGCATGAACTGGCTGAACGCCCGGTTGGCATTGAAAGGCAATTAGGTGGTCGCCATGACGATAAGCGCTCTCTCATCTTCTCAATATTCAGACGCGCCGCCGCGTAAATCAGCCGCCTTCTGGTTTCGCGTTCACTTCTTTAGCAGCATCAGCAGCTCGATTGTGACTATCGTCGGAGCGGCCCTGATCGCATGGCTGGTTTATGTGGTTGGTAGCTGGGCGTTTATCAACAGCGTCTGGACCTCGCCAACGGCGCAGGCATGTCAGTCCGTCAGCGGTGCGTGTTGGTCGGTGATTTACGCGCGTGCCCAGATCATTCTTTTCGGGCTCTACCCTTTTGATGAACACTGGCGATCCGCTGCTGCATGCATTGTTGTTGTCGTGGTTGTGTTCCTGTCCTGTTTTCCCGTGTTCTGGACGGCCCTGCGTCTGTCGATGGTCTGGATAGCCGGTGCTGCAATCTTCTTTACCTTGATGCATGGCGGCATCTTGGGTCTTAGTGTTGTCCCGACGGACCGATGGGGTGGTCTTTCGCTGACTGTCTACATTTTCGCATCCGTGTGCCTGATCGGAATGCCGGCCTCGGTCATGCTGGCGCTCGCGCGACAGTCACGACTGCCAGTTGTTCGCAAGCTCGCGGCGCTACTGATCGATCTGGTTCGTTCGCTTCCCTTGCTTGCCATTCTGTTTTCTGCGGCGCTCATCATTCCGTTTGCGCTTCCCGAATGGCTGCAAGGCGACAAACTCACCCGAGTGATTGTCGCGTTTGCTCTTTTCTTTGCCTGCTATCAGGCCGAGAACATCCGGGCTGGTATGCAGATCCTTCCGGCTGGCCAGGAAGAAGCGGCGAAGGCGCTTGGCCTGAACTATTGGCAGCGCACCTCGCGCATCATCTTGCCGCAAGCGTTTCGCAATTCGCTTCCGCCGATGATCAATCAGTTCGTGATGACGTTCAAAGATACATCCGTTATCACGATTGTGGGCTTCTTCGATGTACTTGCGTCCGCGCAGGCTGCGTTCGGAACCGCTGAATGGGCGCCTTACTACATCGAGGTCTACGTCTTCGTCGGCTTCATCTACTTCGTCTTCATCTTCAGCCTGTCGCGATATGGCGCCTATCTGGAGAAGCGTATGAGAATTGGTCATGAATAACGAAATTGCTGCCGTCAATCTGACGAAGGTCAACAAATGGTATGGTGAATTTCATGTCCTGAAGGATATCGATCTCGCCATCGCCAAAGGAGAAAAGATCGTCGTCTGCGGGCCGTCCGGTTCAGGAAAATCAACGATGATCCGTTGCATCAATCGCCTCGAAGAGCACCAGAGAGGCAAGATTGCTGTGTTCGGTACGGAACTTGACGACAATGTGAATAACATTGACGAAATTCGCCGGGAGGTTGGTATGGTTTTCCAGCACTTCAACCTTTTCCCGCATATGACTGTACTGGAAAACTGTACCTTGGCGCCTATGCTTGTGCGCAAGCTCAGTGAAGCTGAAGCGAACAGGAACGCAATGCGTTTTCTGGAAAAGGTCCGCATACCGGATCAGGCACACAAGTATCCCGGACAGTTGTCCGGTGGGCAACAACAGCGTGTCGCAATCGCGCGTTCGCTCTGTATGAACCCGGCGGTGATGTTATTCGACGAGCCGACGTCAGCACTTGATCCTGAGATGATCTCCGAGGTACTGGATGTCATGGTATCGCTTGCGGAAGAAGGCATGACAATGATTTGCGTCACCCACGAGATGGGCTTTGCTCGGACTGTAGCTGACCGTGTTATCTTTATGGATCGCGGTGAAATCCTTGAGGAGGCTCCACCGGCGGAGTTCTTCCAAAATCCGCAAAATGATCGTACGAAGCTGTTCCTGAGGCAGATTTTAGCGCATTGATCGTGAAAAAGTGAGTATAATGAAATATTACTCACGGACATCCTGCACGCTTTCTTGCGGGTCGCCGTTGGTTTCATCGACGAGGCTACGCGGCATGATCACCATTAATGTCGATTTCACCAATTTCGGCAAGAAACAAGGTGCAGTCTTCTACCTGCGTGGGGATATGACAAAAGCCGGTGCTCCACTCCGCATTTTCCGGGTTGAGCCCGATGGTTGGTCCTATCCCCGGTTAAAGCGACGCCCCTTATTCCATGTTTAATGACAACACGGCTTGGGTAATCACTTCAACTGGAAACCAATGCGGCGATAAAGGCGCTCACGAATGATTTGGGTCATGCTGAAAGGTTGCACAGCTCGATCGCCAATGGGTTAACTTTACGGTATCTCGCAATCGCTTCCCCTTATGACGAGATTGGCTCCAACCAGAATTTTAACAGGCGGTTGAGTTTCGGTCGTACTGATGAGGTCATCAAGTATCGTAATTGCAAGATTTCCGATTTTGCGCTTGGAAACGTCAACTGTTGTCAGCCCCGGCTCCATAGTGGCGCTTTGGGGCAGGTTATCAAATCCAATGATCGACACATCTTCTGGGATTCGGATGCCTTTTTCCTTCAAGGCGCGAATGAAACCATAGGCAATAATATCATTGGTGCAGAAATAGCATTCAGCCATATCAAGCCCCGAATGCAGCATCGCGCAAATATCCCGGTGAGCGCCTTCATAGGTCGATTCAACCGAGAAAATATCGCATTCCTGCACACTCAGTTCCAGACGCTGCATATTTTTGAAGAAGGCATCGCGACGAAGGCGGAAATTCGTGGTTTCTGTATGACTGGCGACAAACCCTATGCGCTTAAAGCCCAGTTTCTTGAACCGCGCCAAAACCTGAAAGACAGCATCTTCATTGTTCATGTCGACAAAGTTCGCCTCGATGACCTCATAAAACGTGTCGATGAAAACAGTGGATAAGCCCAAGCCCTGAATCATATGAATATCTGCGGCTGACAGTTCTGTGCCAAGTGCAATAACCCCTCTGATTGGCGCGCCGGCCAAGGACTCCGCGACCATACTGATCGGCTGGCCTTCAAAACTGACGACCTCAAGCGTGTAGTTACGCCGCGTGGCTTCTGCCGACATGCCGTCGATGTAATCTGAAATGAATACGCTGTGATCGCGATTAACTGTTTCCCCATGCTTGGCAATCTTCAGAAAGCGAATTATCTCCCCTCCACTCGCCCCTGATTTGGCAGCGCGCGGCACGTATTTAAGGCGGGACACCGACTCAAGAACGCGTGCACGCGTTTCCCCGGAAATTTCACCTTTACCATTCAGAACGAGCGAAACAGTGGCAGGAGAAACCCCTGCATTCTCGGCAACATCTCTGAGCGTAAAGGGCTTTTTCTTCTTCATATTTTCCGGGCAGTTATTCGATCTCAGAGGGAGAAGCTCTGTCATTTAGTAAACATAATCGATTTGTGTGATTACGATTAGGGGAATTCGGCGGCATAGGCAAACGAAATCCTGTGATTACAGGCTTGACAGCCTGCTCCTATCCGTTCATTTATTTAGTGAAATTTAGTTTTGTTTACTAAACATGGTAGGAGGAGACCATGCAGAAAACAAGCAACCAATTTTCTATGCTTGTTGTCATCAATCTCGGGTTGTTCGCACTTGGCGCGTATATTTCGGGAGGTTCCTTCCTTTCCCTATTCAACCTTCAGTCGATGGCGGGTCAGGTGCCAGAGATAGGACTTCTGGCAATTGGCGTTATGCTGGCCATGTGTGCCGGCAATGGCGGCATTGATCTTTCAGGTATTGCGCTCGCTAATCTTGCCGGCGTGCTTTCCGCCGTTATCGTTTCGACGTTCATCTCCTCAGCGGAGAACCAGCTTGGCTTTAGTCTCGCTTTCACGGGACTCGCTCTGGCGATTGGCCTTGTCGGTGGAATTGTTAATGGAATACTCATATCCCGGTTCAACATTACCCCGATTCTCTGCACGCTTGGCACGCAGATGGCATTCACGGGGCTTGCTGTTGTTGTTTCCGGTGGCCGGGCCGTTATGGTCGGTAGCCCTGATCTGCTGTCGCGCATCGGGAATGACATGTTCCTCGCCGTTCCGATCAGCTTTCTGATCTTCATAGCGGTGGCCTTGTTGATTGCCGCCGTGGTGCGTTTCACCCCCTATGGTTATTGGCTGATGCTGATGGGCACAAACCCAAAAGCGGCCGTTTTTGCAGGCTTTCCGCGCAATGGAGTTCTCATCGCCACCTACGCGACCAGTGGTCTGCTGGCGGGTATCGCGGGCATCATCATCGCAGCGCGCAACGTCAATGTGAAGTATGACTATGGCAGCTCCTATCTTCTTGTTGCCATCCTCATCGCCGTCATGGCCGGGGTGAAGCCGGAAGGTGGTTATGGTCGCGTCATCTGCGTGGTGTTGAGCGCTATTGCGCTGCAGCTCATGTCGAGCCTGCTTAATTTCGGCGGTCTTTCAAATTTCGTTCGCGACTTTGCCTGGGGCCTGCTGCTGCTCGCTTTCCTTACAGTCGGCAAATATGACCTCGCAGGCTTTTTCAACCTTGGCAATCGCCGCCAGGGAACCATCGGTGCTCACCCCTCAGGCACCTGAACGTAGACACTGGGGGATTTTAAGTGTGGAGGAAATCATGAAATCAGTAACGAAGAAACTTCTTGCCGGAACCATTATCGGCGCTGCAATCGTTGCAGCAAGCACTGGTGCTCTGGTCGCACAAGAAAAGCCCGTTATCGCAACTGTAGTAAAGATTAGCGGCATTCCTTGGTTTGACCGTATGAATACTGGTGTTGAGGCTTATCAGCAGGCCAATCCGGACCTGGTTGCGACCCAGAGCGGTCCAGCAACGGCAGATGCAGCGCAGCAGCTTCAGATCGTTCAGGATCTCGTGGCCAAGGGCGTCAATGCGCTGGCAGTGGTTCCAATGGATCCAGCCGTTCTTGAAGGAACCTTCAAGCGTGCGATTGAGCGCGGCATTATTGTTGTGACCCATGAGGCGGACAATCAGATCAACACAATGGCTGATATCGAAGCTTTCGATAATGCCGATTACGGCACAGCATTGAACGAGCGTCTTGCAGAATGCATGGGCAAGAGCGGCAAATGGACGACCTTCGTTGGCTCGCTGGGAAGTCGTACGCATATGCAGTGGGTTGGAGCTGGTGAAGAAAATGCCAAGCAATATCCTGACATGCAGCTCGTCGATCCAAACAATGAATCCTTCGACGATGCCAACGGTACCTATGAAAAAGCCAAGGAAATCCTGCGCAAGCATCCTGATCTGAAAGGTTTCCAGACTTCTGCCGGTAACGACGTTCTCGGTGTTGGCCGTGCTATTGATGAAGCTGGTCTGAGTGGCAAGGTTTGCCTCGTCGGCACTGGCTTGCCAAATCCATCGGCAGACCTGCTTGAATCTGGCGCAATCACCGCAATCGGCTTTTGGGATCCGCAGAAGGCTGGCATGGCAATGAATGCGATTGCCAAGCTCCTACTGGAAAAGAAGGAAATCAAGAACGGTACCGATCTCGGTGTTGAAGGTTATAACAATGTCAGCGTTCGCAAGGGTGCTGGTGATGGCCTTCTCGTGATCGGCAACGGCATGGTTATCGCTGACAAGGACCAATACAAGGAACATCTGTTTTAATAGGTCCACACAGAACGGCTGACCTAGCGCGGGGCATCGTTCAGCCCCGCCAATGTCACCAACAACAGCCCGGATGGGTTCTTAGTGAGCTTCATCCAGGCTCCTGAACGGCTGATTTTGTCATTGCAGATCCATGCAAAGCAACCGGTCCGATAACTGGTTTCTGCGTCATGTTGCGTGACAGTGCAGCGATGAAGGAATTTAACGTGTCAACCACGACGAACAGCGGTGAGAGCAACGGCCCGATTGCGGAACGTTTTCTCGAGTTGCGTAACATCCATAAACGTTTCGGCGGTGTCCACGCGCTACGTGGCATTGATCTCACAATTGAGCTCGGCAAGGCCTACCATCTCTTGGGTGAGAATGGCTGCGGCAAGAGCACCGTGATCAAGATCATGTCTGGTGCCCACGCACCAAGCGAGGGCGAAATCATTCTCGATAGTGAAACCTACACATCGCTGAACCCGATTCAGTCGCTCTCAGCTGGCATTGAGACTGTCTACCAGGATTTGTCGCTTATTCCCAATTTGACCGTCGCCGAAAATGTAGCGCTGAATGAGCAGCTTGTTGAAGGTAATGGTCGACTGTTTCGCCGCGTCAAGCTTTCGCAGCTTCGTGAGACTGCTGATCGTGCCTTAAGCATGGTTGGTCTCCCGACCGACAAAACTTTTCTCAACACAATCGTATCCGAGCTACCGCTTGCCATGCGCCAGCTTGTTGCCATTTCACGCGCTATTGCTACACGCGCCAAGCTTGTGATCATGGACGAGCCGACGACGTCGCTGACGCGCCGTGAGGTCGATAATCTTATTGAAGTGGTTGACCGCTTGCGGGCTGATCGGGTTGCTGTGCTTTTCGTTACCCACAAACTTGATGAGTGTTACCGGATCGGCGGTGAGGCAATCGTTTTTCGGGATGGTCAGTGCGTTGCACAGGGACCGATAAAAAACTACACCAAAAAACAGCTGTCAGAACTTATGATCGGCAGAGAGATTGATACTGAACGCTATCGCGTGGCACGGCCCGGCAAAACCGAGCTGTTAAAGCTCGATGATTTGAGTGCTCCCGGCTTCAAGAATATCCAATTGGAACTGCGCAAGGGCGAGATTCTTGGCATTACCGGGTTGGCGGATTCTGGGCGTAACGAACTTGCCATGGCCATCACTGGCGTTGTGCCTGCGGATTCAGGCTCGATCCGTCTCGAAGGCCAGAAGACCGAAGTCCGAAGCCCGGCCGAAGCAATTGAAAACGGCATTGGCTATGTGCCGGAAGACCGGCTTGCAGAAGGTCTGTTCCTCGACAAATCCATTTTCGAGAACGAGATCGCACTCATCTTCAGAAAACTATGCAATAGCCTTGGCATTGTTGATCAGAAGCGGGGTCGCGAGATTGCCGCTTCGCTGATGATGGAAATGCGGCTTAACACAACGAATCTTGACTTGCCCGTCGGAGCCCTTTCGGGCGGGAACCAGCAGCGTGTCCTGATCGGACGATGGCTCAGTATTGGTCCCAAATTGCTGGTCCTGCACGGGCCGACTGTCGGCGTCGATGTCGGATCAAAAGACACGATCTATCGTGCAATTCAGGTGCTTGCAGAAGCGGGAATGGGTCTGATTATCGTCAGCGACGATCTTCCTGAGCTTTTGCAGAATGCCGATCGCATCCTCGTTATGAACTCAGGAAAAATTGTTGCCGAATTTGATGCATCGCATGCCACTGAGGAGCAACTCTATCAGGCCATGATGTCTTCGCAGAAGGAATATGCTCAATGAATGCGTCGCAATATCAGCAGGATCTGGGTCGTGCGCGCGGGTTCAACTTTGGCGAGTTCATTCGCAGACGCCCGGAATCGATCACGTTCATTCTGCTCGTCGCGATCTGTACCATAGTTGCTATTATCAACCCTGCTTTCCTACAGGCCTCGACTTTGATCGATATTGGCCGCGCCAGTGTCGTGATGGGATTGTTCGCGCTCGGGGTTTTCATTATTTTGGCTGCTGGCGGTATTGATGTTTCCTTCACTGCGGTTGCTGCCTGCACTGTCTATTCTCTGACGCTTCTGGTTCAGGCCTATATGCCTGAACTTCCAATCATCTTCATCATTCTGATGGCGATTGCGGGAGGTGTGTTCCTTGGCATACTCAACGGTCTGCTGGTGCATCATCTCAATGTACCGTCGCTGATCGTTACCATTGGCACTCAATATTTGTTCCGCGGCTTTCTCCTCGCCTTTGTCGGTACTGTGTGGATCATGTCTCTACCGCCGACGATGGGCGCTTTCGGTCGCCTGCCATTGTTCCAGTTTGAATCTGGAACCGGCGCCACCATCACCATGCCCTTTTATTTTCTGGTGCTACCTGCCGCAGCCGTTCTCACATGGTGGATATTGAACCGCACCCTCATGGGACGAGCCATCTTCGCTATGGGTGGCAATAGCCAGATTGCCAGCCGGCTTGGCTACAATTTGCGTACCATTCACATCTTCATGTTTGGCTATGCAGGCGGCCTCGCCGGACTTGCAGGCATCATCCATGTCTGCGCGAACCGGCAGTCCAGCCCGTTTGATTTTGTGGGAACCGAAATCAGCGTCATCGCGGCAGTCGTGCTTGGCGGTGCACGCATTACCGGCGGTACGGGTAGTGTATTTGGCACCATTCTGGGTGTTCTGCTCATCACCGTCATCAACTCCGTGCTTGTTCTTGTCGGCATTCCGAGCACATGGCAGCGACTTGTTGTTGGCTGCTTCATTCTGCTGGCCGCCGCTTTTTTCGTCATCCGCCAACACAAGAAATAACCCGATACCCTAATGAGGAAATCATGAAAAAATTCCTGAACGATCCCGCCAATTTCGTGGACGAGATGCTGGAAGGCATCTATCGGGCACATCCCGAGTTGACCTATGTCGATAACGACAAGCGTTGCATGGTTAAGACCGGCAGGAGGCCGGGGAAAGTCGGTATTGCGACCGGCGGCGGTTCTGGTCATCTACCGCTTTTCCTTGGCTATATTGGCGAGGGGATGATCGACGGCGCAGCTGTCGGCGGCGTCTTCCAATCGCCAAGCTCGGAGCAGATGTATCAAGTGACCAAGGCTATCAATCAGGGCGCCGGCGTTCTCTACATCTACGGCAATTACAGCGGCGACATTATCAACTTCGATATGGCTGCAGAACTTGCCGATCTTGATGGCATCGTCGTTAAGCAGGTTGTCGGCAATGATGATGTGGCTTCCTCGGTTGTCGGCGAAGAACACAAGCGTCGCGGCGTTGCTGGTATCTTCTTTGTCTATAAGGCGGCCGGTGCAGCGGCCGCCAACGGCCTGTCGCTTGATGAAGTGACACGCCTTGCCGACAAGGCCCGTCTGCGCACCCGTACCATGGGCGTCGCTCTTTCCAGCTGTGTTGTGCCGGAAATCGGCCACGCAACCTTCTCTATAGGCGAAGACGAAATGGAAATCGGCATGGGCATCCATGGCGAACCGGGCATTAGCCGCAAAAAGCTTGCAAGCGCGGATGCAGTGATTGACGAGTTGATGGAACGCATTTTTGCTGAACAGGCTTACGCCAAGGGCGATGAAGTTGCGGTTCTGGTCAACGGACTTGGCGGTACTCCGCTCGAAGAGCTCTACATCATGTTCCGCCGGGTTTCACAGCTCTTTGACGAGCGTGGCGTTAAGGTCAAGCATGTCTGGGTTGGTGAGTTCGCCACTTCGATGGAAATGGCGGGGGCTTCGGTTTCCGTTCTGCATCTCGATGAAGAGCTGGAGTCCTTGATTGCAGCACCTGCAAATACGCCATTCTTCAAGCATTTTGCCGGTTGAGGTCAGTTTATGAATGTTATCACAGCATCTGATCTGATCGATCTTTTTGACAGTTGGAAGCAGCTTTTTGCAGAACATCGCGAATTCCTCATCGCGTTGGACGGCAAGGTTGGGGACAGCGACCTCGGCATTACCATGAGCAAGGCATTCGCAGCAGCATCTGAAGCCGTACATGCCGAAGGTGAAGCCGCAGGCATCGCCAAGCTGTTGCGCAAAGCTGGTGCCACCATGGCACATGTTGCGCCATCGACCATGGGAACGCTGACCGCAACCGGATTTTTGCGTGCAA
Source organism: Falsochrobactrum tianjinense (assembly GCF_019100495.1). GTDB lineage: Bacteria > Pseudomonadota > Alphaproteobacteria > Rhizobiales > Rhizobiaceae > Brucella > Brucella tianjinense. The sequence goes on from NZ_JAHRVA010000003.1 coordinate 18,676, forward strand.
GCAAGGCCTGCGATGGCGTCAACGAGTTGGGAACTACAGAGGTTGCAGCTTTCTGGCGTGCATATCGCGATGGCATTGCAGAACGTGGCAAGGCAAAAGTCGGCGACAAGACCCTTCTCGATGTGCTTGATCCGATTGCCGTAACACTGGAAGCCCAGACTGCAACCGGTGCATCGTTGCAGGATGCGCTTTCAGCAGCAGCAAAGGCTGCCAAAGATGCGCTTGAAGCAACCAAGAGCATGGTTGCTCAGCACGGCAAGGCTGCGGCTTTTCAGGAGAAGACCATAGGTCTCCAGGATGCAGGTGCGACGGTTGGTGTGTTCCTGATCTCCAGCATGTCAGAATTTGTAGTCTCGCGAAGCTAAGCTGGATTTTATGCTTGATAAGACAAATGCCCTGGACTCTAATTTCGAGTTCAGGGCATTTGTCTAGGAATCTCTAAAAACAGGTCGCGTCCAAACAGCGTCTTGAGCACCAGAATACCAATATCACGATCCCGGATTTCGGCCGGATGAACCATTGCGTGCAACAACAGCCCTACCGTATCAACGAGGATATGGCGCTTCTTACCTTTGATCTTCATCCCCGCTCGGGTCTATACAAACCCTCTTTTTCGGTGCTGTTGGCGCTCTGGCTGTCGATGATTGCTGCTGTTGGGCTGGCCTTGCGACGTCTCGCCTCGCCTTCGTCCACATTACTTCCATACCTAGCTGTTCCAAATCGACAGTATGGAATCACAAGTGACTCATATCATTCAACATGTTTGTGGACCGACGCATAGTAGGCCAAGAATAATTTGTCATTTCCCGTTTTTTCTTGGTTTGACGTTTGTGCGCTTACCGGCATTCTTTCTCAAATAAAAAACATTCAATCTTATGCGCCTCCGCACCAGATGGAGTGCCGGATCATAAGGATGGGGCACTGTTAGCATTTTTTGCACCGGAGGATGAACGAGCGATGATGATCGCGAATATTTCTTCTCAGCATCGGATCTTGCCGCAGATGTGCCGAGCATTGGAAAGGCGTTGAAGGCGTTGAAAGAAACACTCCAGAACAACACACTTGTTCAGGTGCAGGGCCTGAAAAAGTCCTTTGGGCAAATAACGGTACTCGATGGGATAAACCTCAAAGTCGATACCGGCGAAGTGCTGGCGATTATCGGTCCCAGTGGATCGGGAAAGAGCACGCTCCTGAGATGCCTCAACTTCCTGGAAGTGGCGGATGAAGGGAAAATATCTGTTGCAGGCGTTGAAGTGGACGCCGGACGCCACCTGGGCTCAAAGCAGATTATGGGACTGCGTCGTCTGGCCGGAATGGTTTTCCAGTCCTTCAACTTATTCCCTCATATGACTGTTCTGGAAAACGTCAGTCTAGCGCAGAAACGTGTTCTTGGGCGGTCGCAGTCCGAGGCCGACGCGCAGTCTCTGGTGCTGCTTGAAAGAGTGGGCCTCGCCTCAAAAGCGAAAGAGTATCCTCACCGTTGTTCTGGTGGTCAGCAGCAGCGTATAGCGATAGCGCGAGCACTGGCGCTCAATCCTAAAGTCATGCTTTTCGATGAGCCTACATCTGCTCTTGATCCCGAGCTCGGTCTGGAAGTGCTCGCAGTCATGCGTGAGCTTGCTGAAGAAGGCATGACGATGATTGTGGTCACGCATGAAATGCATTTTGCCGAAAGCGTATCGGATCATGTGATGATTATGGCAGATGGCAATATCATCGAATACGGCCCAAGTTACGAGATCATGCGCAATCCGCAATCTGAACGCGCTCAACGCTTCCTGCGTGCAGTAAGAGACCGCTGATGGCAGAGATCATCCTTGCAATCTTACGCGGCCTCCCTTCGACCATTGCACTCACTGCCCTGGCCCTCGTCATGGGAACAATCCTGGGGATGCCTCTAATGCTGGCCCGGCGCAGCCCGTTTTTTTTGTTGCGAGTCATTTCCGGGGGGCTGATCACTTTTGTGCGCAGTATTCCTCCTATCGTATGGCTCTTCGTAATTTTCTTTGGGATCGGCAATGACTACGTACGGATATCCCCGTTTGTAGCAGCGGTCATAGGCCTTGGATTGATCGCTTCCGCTTACATGGCGGAAATCTACCGTGGCGCATTGCTCTCCATACATCCTGGCCAGGTTGAGGGAGCTGCTGCCCTTGGCATAGCACGCTTTCGAATCTGGATTGACGTCATCGTTCCACAGTTGCTGCGAGTTGCACTTCCCGGAATGGCAACTTATGCGATCGGCCTTCTGAAGGATAGCGCGATCGCGTCAACGATCGGCGTCGGAGAGCTAACCTTCTATGCCAACCAGCAATCTATGGCGACCTACAGAGGTATGGAGGTCTTCACCTTTGTAGCTGCGATCTACATTTTGCTCAGTTTACCAATTGCGTGGGCTTCGCGTCGGATTGACAAGAAAATGAGAGCAAAGGTGTCCCGATGATATCAGTTATCTACGAACAAATCGGTAGCTGGTTGCCGCAAATGTGGGAGGGATTGCGCCTTAGCATGGGTGTAACGGCATTCAGCCTGCTTATTGGCCTCCCGCTCGGCTTATTACTAGCACTTGGTGTTTCGTCTCAAAGTAAGTTTTCCAGATACAGCGCTTTGACAATCGTGGAGGTTGGGCGTGGCGCGCCATCGCTGGTACTTTTGCAGTTCGCATATTTTGGTCTGCCATCGACAGGGCTCACTCTGTCGTCGTTTGCAGCTAGTATCGCCGCTCTGAGCTGGTCTACGGCGGCCTATACCAGCGAGATCATCCGAGCCGGACTTCAGTCCGTGCCTTCAGGTCAAACAGAAGCGGCCATGGCAACTGGTTTGAACCGCCTTGATGCGATGCGCTTTGTCATTCTTCCACAAGGCTTGCGGATTGCGATACCTGCCCTTCTCGGTTTCGCAATTCTTATTTTCCAGACGACATCCCTGTGCTTCGCGATTGCTCTTCCAGAGCTTACCAGCGTGGCATACGAAATTGGAACAAACACGTTCCAATACCTTCCAGCCCTTACTTTGGCTGGACTTCTGTATCTATCCGTATGCGTTCCAGCGACGTTAATTGTTAACTGGATAGAATCTCACAACAATTATTAAATCCGGATCAAAAGGGGAAATAGATGAGATCGTTTTCACAAAGAAAAAAAGTTGGCCTTTTTCTCGGACTTGCCAGCTTCGTTTTTGCGACCACAGGTGTAAACGCGCAGGATTGCACGCCAAAACATCAGTTCAAGACGGTTGAACAAGGCTTTCTCACGATTGCCGCTCCAACTTTCCCGCCATTCTCGACACCAGTTAGCGACAGCGATATAACGGGTGTGGACGGCGAAATCGTGAAGGCAATCGCCGCTGGGGAGTGCCTCAAAATCAAAGTTGCACCTGTCGAATATGCAACTGCTATCCCTTACGTGGTTTCCGGGCGCGCAGACATAGCAATCGGAAATTATTACCGCACGGAAGAGCGTGCAAAAGTTGTTGGCATTTCCGATCCTCTCTACCTTGACGAAATGGGCATCTACTCCAAGGACGGCGTATCGAAGATCGCTGACCTTGTAGACCGCAACGTCGGTACGGTACAGGGTTACCTCTGGGTTAATGACCTGAAGGCAGTGCTCGGCAGCAAGCTGCGCCTTTATAATAATTACGTAGCTCTCTATCAGGATCTGGACACTGGCCGTATTGACGTTGGTATCGATGGCGTTGCCGTCGGCACTGCCGCGCAGAAGGACGGCGCTTTGCAGGGCATCCAGATCAAGGTTGCTGAAAAAGATGACCGTGTAAAGTCTTCGGTTGAAGCTGCGCAGAGCGGCTTGATGCTTTCGAAAGAAAATACAGAGCTTATGACGGCTGTAAATGCCGGACTGGCTGGCATCCGCTCTTCAGGCAAACTCGTTGAAATCCTCAAGCAGTTCGGACTTTCAGAATCTGCTGCTGACGTCGGCGAAGCACGTATGGTGAAGTAGCCTTGGTAGTCAGAGCGGTAACATTGGCCGTTCTGACTAATTTTGTTTATCCATTCTTCGGCATCAAATGTCGCTCGGTGGCTTCGCCTTAGGGTTCCAGAAGGAAGAGCCCTGCCTGATATAAACAGGCAGGGCTTTCTTTTGTTCAATAAGACCTGATTAGTCTTGATCGACAAATGTTTCAGACGAAATCCAATCGCAGAAAGTGGATATTATTTTCACACGCTTATGCGCGCGTGGCACCACCAGATAGAACCCCGGTACGTCTGCAGGATCCATATCCTGAAGAATCTCCGTCCCCAGTGGCGCTACGAGCTTTCCTTCCTTAATGTCAGCAAGTGCGTCATGGCGGGACACAAGGCCAACGCCGAGACCGGATGTCGTCCCACGACGCATGGTGGCCGCATCCTGAAACTCAATCTCCCCAGCAATTTCGGGAGCCTTAAGGCCAAGGTGATGGAGAACTTTATGCCACAGATTGCGCGCCATCACCGGGTGCAGCAATGTGAACTTCGTCAGGTCCTCAGATGTCTTAATTTCCTTGGCTAGATCTGGCGCGCAGCAAATAATCTTAGGGTCATGAACGAGCAAACGGCTATCATAGTCTTTCCACGCGCCGAAGCCCCACTGAATAGACACGTCGACCTCTTCGGCAGCGAAGTCACGAATTGAAACCATCGTGGTCAGGCGTATGTCAGCACCCGGCATCAACTCACGAAATCGTTCAAGGCGCTCCATTAGAAAGCGGGTCGCGAAGTAAGGACTGACATTGATGTTGATCCGGTTACGATAGGTCGAGTTAGTAATGCGCCTTACACCTTCGGTGAATTCGTCGAACCCTGCTTCAATAAAATGAGAGAGAACGATAGCCTGCTCTGTAGGCTCGACAACACGCGCCTTTCGTTCAAAAAGCGGGACATGAAGGATATCCTCAAGAAGTTTGATCTGCTGGCTGACAGCTTGTGGCGTTACAAGGAGTTCGTCCGCTGCACCGCGAAAAGTACCTTGTCGCATCACTGCCCAGAATGTGCGTAAGGCATTTAAAGGTGGAAGGCGAGTGTGCTGTCCTGCCAATCTATTCTCCGAACAAACGCCACATTAGAGCGCGTTGCAATCTGACATTAACAAATTCGCGCCCTAACTGTTTGTTTTATCGCGCATCTGATTCAACAACTGCGAGCAGTGTTTGGAATACGCTCTCATAATCGAGGGGCAGAATAACGTAGGTGCTGGCCCTCGTCATTCCTAAATTACAGCCTTCTCGAGGAAAGGTCGGTTTTCGAAAATACGCTCAAACCCGACCTCAGAAAGATCGAGAGTGCGGTACTCTCCATAGGTAATGAGTTCAGAAACTCCCCTACCTGCCGCAGGACCCTGCTGAAGGCCATGCCCCGAGAAGCCATTGGCGAAGACGAAGTTGATCACTTCAGGATGGCGGCCAACGACGAGATTATGGTCAAGCGTGTTGAAATCGTAATGACCTGCCCACTGGTTGATAACCTTGATTGCTTCAAAGGAAGGAGACCGTTCAGCCAGAGCTGGCCAGATAATCTCTTCAAACTCATCATAGCGCGGTTCAAAATCATCCCAATCCGCCGCTGGATCTTCCAGTGGAGGGCAACCGGACAGGAAAAATCTACCTTCTGGGCGGCAAAACACCCCCGTTGGATCAAGCATCAAAGGCAAACGGCCCTGGTTTACTTGAGCAGTCCCTTCCGGCGTCTGAGCACAATCGAATACGAACAGAGTGCGTTTGCGTGGTTCGACAGGAATATTCAGACCAGCCATACGTGCAGTCAGCGCAGCTCGAGGGCCTGATGCGTTCACTATTGTGCCAGCCTTGATCACTGCACCTGTCTGGAGTGTAACCGAGGTCACGCGATCACCTTCACGGCGAATACCGACAACTTCATCGGTGATATATTCCGCACCCAGTTCACGCGCCTTATTTTTGAAACCGTACATCAGTCCGGTATTGTTAAACCATCCCTCACCCGAACGACCGTAAGAAGCAAGATCAATGTCGGCGACGTTAAGATGGGGGAACGCATCAGCCAATTGGTCACGGTCCCAAAGTACAACGTCTGCACCACATGCGATCTGAACATCATGATTTTCTCTGAGGGTCTGAACTTGTTCTTCCCCTCTAGCCAAGAATAGATAACCACCCGAGTGGAAACCCAGGTCGGGCCGATCATCACCAACTTGCATCATATCCGCAAAATTACGAATAACTTCCGAACCATATTGGCTGATTTTGACGTTAATCGGATTGGAGAACTGTGTCCGAATGGATGAAGACGACAGCGAGGTCGCAGCTTTCAAGTATGTGGGATCACGTTCGACAACCAGAACTGACCCGTTAAAATCCGGATTCGCCGCGAGGTAGTAGGCGACCGCAGATCCAATTACAGCACCACCAACGATTACAACGTCATAACGGTCTTTCATTTCTTAGCCTCATCATTCGGGTGGCCAATATCCACGAACCAACCGCCGAGGAAATTCACAGAAGGCGCATTGGGGTCTGCAACAGGATGTTTTGCTTCCACAGCGGCGCGGTACGCTTCGGTATTGTCCTGAGAAACATATCCGAGATGGCCTGCCTTAGAGTTATCGACTGGCTTTATAGCATTATCAGAAATGCCAAATGCAATGGTGTGCCCCACTTTGGGAGCCATGAGACTCGCAGCAACCAGCCTTATGCAGTCTTCGAAAGAGAGCCATGACCAGAGCATGCGGCGATCAGTAGGTTCTGGAAAGGACGAGAAAATGCGCAGGCACGCAGTTTCGATGCCGAATTTGTCCCAATACAGACGGCTCAACGCTTCGACAAAACACTTCGATACGCCGTAAAGGCTGTCCGGGCGAACCGGAGCCGTGGTATCGATATGGTCTTCAAGTGTGTGATAGCCGATCGCATGAACGGAAGATGCGTACACAATCCGCTTGACGTTGTTCTTGCGCGCGCCTTCATAAATGTTGTAGCTGCCCTGAATGTTGGACCCCAGAATGGTTTCCCATTCAACTTCGAGCGGTGCGCCACCGAAATGGACAATGGCATCTACACCCTTGGTAGCGTTCATGACTGCTTCAGCATCAGAAAGCTCAAAAACCAGTGCCTGTTCATTGGCTTTCAGATTTTTTGTCTCGATTCTGTCTGCGAGAACGAGCGTGTCTGCGAGGCCTGCAAGACCACGACGCAACTCGGTTCCCAGTCGACCCGCTGCACCGGTGATGAGGATTTTCTGGAAAGGTCTGGACATAGTATCTCCGCTTAGAACTTGAGCTTGCCAACAGCGTCGGCAATGCGTCGTATGGCTTCTGAAAGTACTTCCTCCGATGTTGCCGTAGAGATACGGAAAAATGGTGAAAGACCATAAGCTGTCCCCGGGACGGCAGCGACATGCGCTGCTTCGAGCAGATACTTGGCAATAGCAACATCATCACCAAGAACGACGCCGTTGTTCGTTTTCGCACCGACTAACTTTGCGCAACCGATATAGGCGTAAAATGCACCCTTAGGCGGATCAAGTGTAAGAGCGTCAATGGAACGGATGCCGTCAACGACCAGATTACGGCGGCGTTCGAACGCGGCTCGGAAAGTGCTGACAGTTTCCTGGGGCCCGTCGAGGGCTGCTTGCGTGGCAAACTGAGCAGGCGCAGAAACCGAGGTGCATGACTGGCTTTGAATGGTTCCCATAGCCTTTATCAAGTCTTTTGGTCCCGCCGCATAGCCAACGCGCCATCCAGTCATTGCATATGCTTTTGACACGCCGTTTACGATCAGGGACCGCTCGCGGAGTTCAGGACACGCCCTGCCGAAAGATACGAACTTACGATCATCAAAGATGATGTGTTCATAAATTTCGTCTGAAAGGATGAGAACCTGCGGATGCTTTGCCAGCACAGCACCGAGTGCTTTCAGTTCATCTTCGCTGTAAACTGCACCGGATGGGTTGCCTGGCATATTCAGAAAGAGCCAGCGGGTCTTCTCAGTAATCGCCTTTTCGAGAACTTCCGGCACCAAACGAAAGCTATTTTCTGCCGAACATTCCGGCGCAACAGGAACGCCGCCGAACAGCTTCACCATTTCCGGGTAGGATACAAAGTACGGCGCTGGGAGTATTGCCTCATCACCTTCTTCTATGGTGGCCATGAGAGCATTGAAGATAATCTGTTTGGCACCATTGGCGACAGCGATCTCATCAATCGCATAATCAAGTCCATTTTCCCGCTTGAACTTGCCAATAATCGCTTTGCGCAAATCAGGTGTGCCGAGAGAAGCGGTATAAAGCATTCGTTGTGAGCGAGCGGCTTCAAATGCAGCTTCGGTTACATGTTCAGGCGCTGCAAAATCGGGCTCACCCAGTCCTAGATCGATGACGTCGACGCCTGTGGCGGCCAAATCCTTGGCAGCCTGCGATACAGCCATGGAAGCTGATGGCTTCACAGCAGCGAGGCGGGTTGCAATATGTGTCATTAATTGCTCTCCGAAATGTAGCCTTTGAGGACATCTTGAGCTTTAGCCTCAGGACTCCGCTTAACCGGATCACCAAAGCCGCCTCCACCTGGAAGTTGAAGAACCAGCCTGCGCCCTGCTGGAACTTGTTGCCAGCCTTTTGGCCGGAGCTTTGTACCGTCATCAAGTGCAACAGAACCCGGAGCACCATCTCCGCCGCCATCACGACCTCGGGCTGGAGTTGAGATGCGGTCAAACATTGCAGAAAAATCGAACTCGTGGTCGGCGGCGGGTGCGATCTCGATGATCTGTCCGAGCCCGCCACGGTATTTGCCTGCACCCCCTGAGCCTGGACGCAATTCCTTACGCCATATCACGATAGGTCCTGTTTGCTCCGTCGCTTCAATGGGCATTGTATGCACGCCTGAAGGAAACGCCGTCGAAGACAATCCATCAAGTCCAGGGCGTGCGCCCATTCCACCTGAATTAAACATCAACACCTCAGCGCGGCGTCCATCGGCCCCAGCAATCGGGCGCACAGAGATATGGATGTTCCACAATGCTGCTGCGCCTTCTGCCAAAATCTGCCCGGGGAGAGCTTTTGCGAGCGCACCCAACACCAGATCGGGGACCATATGGCCGATGACGTGACGAAGGGATACTGGGGCTGGACGTTCCGCATTCAGAATATTGACAGGTGATGAGACGTTGAAAAACGCAAGAGATGCCGAGTTATTTGGTATATCCGGAGCGACAACACATTTAATCGCGTAGGAAGCGTAAGCCTTGGTGTAGATCAAAGGCACATTAATACCCCAGCGGCTCATATCGTTGCTGCCGCTGAAATCGATGTTCACGCCATCTTTGGTGATCTGCACCAATGCTGCCAGATTGATCGGCTCATCATAGCCGTCCGTCAACATTTCGTTTGACCATTCACCTTTCGGCAGAGATGCGATGCGTTCAAGCATCGCGCTGTGCGTACGGGAGAAAATGAACTCACCAAGCTGATCCAGATTGTTCATCTTGATCTCATTGAGCATCTCGATCAGGCGCTTGTGACCGACATCATTACATGCCGCGAGCGAGAAGAAGTCGCCGATTACCTGATTGGGCTCTCGAATATTGGAACGCAGAATGCGGATCAGATCCTTGTTGACGTTGCCGCGTTCGGCGAACTTCATGATTGGGATCTGAATGCCTTCTTCGTAAACAGACTTGCCATCCGCACCAAAGCCGCGGCCGCCGACGTCAACGACATGCGCTGTACAAGCGAAGAAGCCGATCAGTTCGTTCCCCTTGAATGAAGGCGAAACCATTGTGATATCATGAAGATGACCAGTGCCCTTCCATGGATCGTTAGTCACATAGGTGTCGCCCGGAAACATCTCATCGCGCGGAATCTCGGCGATAAAATGCAGGACTGCTTCAGCCATGGTGTTTACATGACCTGGTGTACCTGTGACAGCTTGCGCAAGCATCCGTCCCTTCTGATCAAAAACACCCGCAGACAGATCACCCGCTTCACGGACCGAAGTCGAGAACGCAGTTCTTAACAAGGTCAGGGCTTGCTCTTCCACTACCGAAATAAGTCGGTTCCACATCACCTGCATACGGATTTCATCAATCTGGTTCATGATTAGGCCCCTTTACGTACCAGCAGGATCGTTCCGTCAGCCTGAATGATGGCGTCAAACGGAGAGGTTACAATGGTCGATGTTTCGCGCTCGACTATCACGGCAGGTCCCGAAATTTTCTGACCTGAGCTAATTGCATCGCGTGGAACAGTTGCGGTCTCGATTTCTTCGCCACGCGCTGGATCAAATACTGCACGGTTAGGGAATGTGTCAGAGACTTCACCCACTTCAACAAGTGAATGAGTTTCGCCAAGAGGACGGATGTCCTGAGCTTTAACAGAGAATGTGACCAACTGAATTTCTGGTCCGTCAACAGGACGGCCGAAGAACTGCGAATAGCGCTCAATGAACGCATCCCGTATAAGATCGGCGTCAGCAGCAGTGAAAGGACGATCAGGCAATGCAACTGGAATTTCCCAGCCTTGACCTGCATAGCGCATGAAAGCTGTAACTTCACGCTTGATTTCGCCGTCTGTTCCGGCACGTACAAAACGTTCAGCTGTTTCCTTCAGCTCATCTAGCATGGCGTTGAGAGCAACAGTATCGAACGTCGAGAGACTGATGACCTGCGTTGCAACGGACTCGTAACCAAAGGGAGCCTTCAGAAACCCAATCGCGGATCCAACTCCCGCTCCCTGAGGTATGAGGCAACGATCAACGCCAAGCTTTTCGCAAAGACGCGCAGCGTGTAATGGAGCAGCACCGCCGAACGCAATCATGGTGTTGTCAGAAATATTTTTCCCGTTTTCAACAGCATGAACACGCGCAGCATTGGCCATGTTTTCATCGACAACTTCAACGATACCGAAGGCTGCAGCCTGTGATGACAGACGCAGCTTATCGCCAACATTCTTGTCTATTGCAGATTTTGCGCTATCGACCGAAAGCTTGATTTTACCGCCTGCAAAATTATCCGGATCCAGCTTCCCAAGCACAAGATCTGCGTCGGTGATCGCCGGGCGCTCGCCACCGCGCTGATAACATGCGGGACCAGGTTCCGAAGCGGCGGATTCTGGCCCTGCCTGAATACGTCCCATGGCATCAACCCACGCGATAGAACCACCGCCAGCACCAATTTCGATCATCTCAATGACTGGAATGGAGATCGGCATACCGGACCCTTTGCAGAAGCGGTAGGTACGAGCAACTTCGAAGGTGCGTGCAGTTTGTGGCTCGAATTCTTCGATCAGGCAGATCTTGGCGGTGGTGCCACCCATATCGTATGAAACGACACGATCAAGGCCAAAGCGACGAGCAACATCAGCGGCAAAAATAGCGCCACCTGCCGGGCCAGATTCAACCAGTCGAACCGGAAACTCAGATGCTGCCTCAACTGACATAAGACCGCCACCAGAATGGATCATGAAAACTGGGCAAAGTGCGCCCAATTCTTTCAGACGAACCTGCAGGCGCGACAGATAATCCGACATTTGAGGTTGGACGTACGCATTGGCACAAACAGTATTGAAGCGTTCAAACTCTCGCATCTGAGGCGAGACTTCCGATGAGATGGAGATCGGAATACTCAGCTTCTTTGCCAGGATTTCCCGAGCACGCCGTTCGTGAACCGGGTTCATATAGGAGTGAATGAACCCGATAGCGACAGCACCAAAATCTTGGGAGGCGATTTTATCTGCAATCGCTTCGAGGGCTGCTTCATCCAGCGCCTGCAATTCCTTACCTTCAGCGCTGATACGCCCCTTGACGGGAAAACGGTCTTCACGCGGGATGAGCGGCGTGGGAAGAACAATATTGAGATCATATTGTTCGAAGCGGTTTTCAGTTCGCATCTCGATAACATCGCGGAAACCTTCCGTCGTAACGAGCGCTGTACGTGCTCCACGGCGCTCGATCAGAGCGTTAGTAGCAAGTGTGGTGCCATGAATGATCAGATTAATGTCACCGAGGTTGATCCCAGCATCAACCGTGACGATTTCAATACCATCAAGGATAGCCTGTTCAGGGGCTGTATAGTTTGTCAATACCTTCGTGGAGTACAGCTTACCGCTTACATCAAGTGCGATGTCCGTAAAGGTTCCGCCAATGTCCGCACCAAGCCGGATGTCATTGCCAATAGTCATTTCTTATCCTTTTCTGCGAGAGCTGCATCACGCATCTGGGTCAAGGTCTGGCGCGGAGTAAGTGCTTCTGGAGAAATATCAAGGTCAAGCACGGCACCCGATTTCGAGACCAATGCACGAGCGAACGCAGCAGCAAAGTCTTCCGTTTTCGAAACGCGTTCGGAATGAAAACCATAAGATTTTGCCAAGGCGACAAAATCTGGATTGATCATATTCGTCCCTGAAATACGTGTTGGATAATGCCGTTCCTGATGAGCGCGAATGGTCCCGTAAATTCCATTGTTTAGAAGCAGAACAATCGGCTGCGCTCCAGCCTGAAGGGCGGTTGCCAGTTCCTGACAGTTCATCTGGAAATCACCGTCGCCTGCAAAGCAGATCACCGTTGCATCAGGCTGCGCGACTTTCGCGGCAACTGCGGCGGGCACACCATAACCCATCGCACCCGACTGCGGGGCGAGAAGACGGGCCTTCTTGCCAAACTTGAAGAACTTGTTTGGCCAAACAGTGAAGTTCCCTGCGCCGTTCGTCAGAATAACATCATCAGGAACCTTGTCGGCCAGCCAATGCATGACCTTGACCATATCGACAGGCGATGGCTGCTCGGGCGCATCAAAAAATGCCTCATAGGCATCACGCCCGGTTTTCCGCCACTCGGACCAGTCACCTTGCACAGGCTTTAGCGCCTTGGAGAAGGCGTTCGAACCCGCCTGAATGCCGATGGTCGGCTGATAAATCTTGCCGATTTCAAGATCAGATGCGTGAACATGGATCAACTGCTGAGCCGGCACCGGAACGGAAAGCAGCGTATAGCCATCCGTTGTCATTTCGCCGAAGCGAACATTGATAGCGAGGATCGTATCGGCTTCCGTAACCAAGCGACGAACATGTGCTGGCATGCCAACGCCTGCCTCACCACAAAAGACAGGCGAGAAATTGTCAAACTGATCCTGATAACGGAATGCTGCAACGACAGGAATGTCGGAAGCTTCTGCAAAAGCCTGGAGTGCTGCTGCACCTTCCACGCTCCAGTTGGTCCCGCCGAGCAAAACCAAAGGGCGCTTTGAGCCAGCCAGCAGTGCTGTTGCTTTTTCGATGGTCTGCGCAGAAGGAGTCGCCTCTTCTGTCTTTGTAAAACTGGCGATCGGCTCTTTGTCTGTTACAGATGTCAGCATGTCTTCAGGCAGTGCGATGACGACCGGTCCTGGACGTCCGGAAACCGCTGTGCTCCACGCACGCGCAATAATCTCCGGAATGCGATCAACCTGATCGATCTCAACAGCCCATTTTGCCATCGTGCCGTAAACGGCTTTGTAATCGAGCTCCTGAAAAGCCTCACGACCCTTCATATCGGTTCCAACCTGACCAACGAACAGCAGCATCGGCGCGCTGTCCTGCATGGCCGTATGCACACCGATGGAAGCATTGGTTGCGCCGGGACCACGCGTAACAAAACACAAGCCCGGCTCTCCCGTGAGCTTGCCATAAGCGGCTGCCATGAATGCAGCACCACCTTCGTTGCGACAATTGACATAATCAAGCTTACCCGTGGTATCGTGAAGCGCATCGAGAACTGCGAGATAGCTCTCTCCCGGAACACCGAAGCCTTTGGTTGCACCTAGCGCCATAAGGCTCTCTACGAGCAGCCGTCCCCCATTACGTGTCATTGTTTTGCCCTTGATCATCAGTGTGCGTTAAGGAAAGTGCCGCCAAACTTGGCGTGCACCATGTTGAGAGCCTGCTCTGCCACCAGTTCATGTTGAGCGCGGCCTGAAAAGAAATGGGATGCGGAAATGCCTTTCGAGGCATATTCTGAATGGAAACCGTCGGCGAAAGACTTTCCGGCAGCCGAAATTGCCTGCTTCAGCAAGTCGTTTCCGGTGATTTCGGGGGTGATCACGATGATAGCGCCGGATTCCTTGGCCAACATCGAGGGGAGAGCAACTCGCGTTAAGTGCCAGGATGCGGACAGATTGACTTCGAGGGCCATGTCGATTTCGGCTTCAGCCAGTTTAGAGAAATCGGTGATATCAGGCCAGCGCAATGCTGAGTGCACAATGACGTCCGGCTGCATACCTTCAACAACAAGCCTCACGGCATCCCGATCAGTCAGATCAAGCGCCATCGGCTGAACCCCAGCTTCACTGCGGATATCCTCAAGAGCCACACGGTCACGACCCATTGCGTAAGTTTCAAAGCCAGCGCGAGCAAACTTTATTGCTATCGCTTTACCAGGGCCTCGCGTCGCTCCGGTGATTAATGCTTTCATCAAAGATTTCTCCAACACACCGATCAAAAGATGCGATGGAACGAGGAAAGGAGAAATCAAATTCGAATTGTCATAGGCAAGTTATGCTTGTCAGCAGATGCGGAATAAATCTTCGTAGCGGCCGGAAATGAAGCAATTTCTCCTGATTGCGGGCAATTTGAAGGTGCTTTCAGTGCTGAAATACACATGCAATGCATATTGTCTCCAGGAAACATCCGGATAGCTCCCCGCAATGTCCTCGAGAAGGAGATAGAGAATGAAGCGATCCCGTTTCAGCGTCGCGATCTTCTACAAGTGGTGTTCGAAGTATGGCGGTATGGACGTGGACGTGTCTGAAGCCAAATGGCTGAATTCTCTTTTTTAAAAGAGTTGTTCTTTTATTTTTGAGAGCACTGCTCCGATCTGTAAAACTGGGCGTTTGTAAGTTAGTTCTGCTCAGTTTTTGGTCATTTCGTGACCAGGTTGCGAACTCATCCTTGTTGAGGTTGCTGTTCAGTTCCAAAAGAAGGTGATCATTGTCTTGGCACGGTGTATAGGTCGCTTTCTGATCGATCAGGAAGTGACATAGCTCGCCATTGATTGGCTCAGTCGGAGACTGGCCACTGCATAGGGTGAAAGGGTGATGCCGTTGTTATCCGGCCCCTGAACCTGCTGGACGCCGGGCGTTAAATTGACAAGCCAAAGGCAGTTTTCCGGTGCCAGAAAGGCCAATACCTTATCCGGCCTTGATGATCCGCAATCCTGCCAAGCCGATCCCGCAAGTTTAGACAGCATCCTTATGGCATTATACAGAGGACGCTTGCCTCCCGCAGGCGCTGGTTCGTCTTCGCCCGCAATCAACCCGAACGGGCCGGTGAGGGCGGATAGAGTGAGGCAATCGAGGTTTCCATCAAGAACCTGTGCGGCATAGCCAACGGCGAAGGCTTCCGCAAATTTTCCATTATGGCGCGGATCGCGGTGGGCCATGGCGATGCGACTACCATCGGGGTTTTCCATCGTCCGGCTGCCGTAGGGGTTCTGACGCATGGGAATGGTTGACGGGCCGATGCGATAAGGCTTGTCGCCATAAATGGCGCGTACCGAGCGGGTGATGAAGGGCAACGCCTCCAGGGTTTGCATGACGCTCAGATCGTCAGCGGCATGCACGATCGGATTGGTGCAATGCGTGACGAAATCGATGAGGTGCCCCGGTACGCGCTTGCGGTTGAGTTCGGTGAAATAGCTGAGCATCCCGCCACCCAGCTGTACATTCGGGAAAGCAGTCCGCGCGGCAGCATAGACATCCTCAAGTGGAGGACAGGGCGGCCATATGCTGCCTGGAGGCGTCGATTGCCGGTCGATGGCGGGTGACACCATGATTGCATCCGGCGCAAAGCCGGCCGCTTTTATCTGCGCGGCGATAGTGTTGGTTTCTTCGAGAACTGCGGCTCTGCAAGGCAGCGCAATCTCCAGTGAAGTGTGCCCTTTGTGCCGGGCTGCAATGGCGGCAAAGGTCTTGAACGCCGACCCGTCGTGCCCCGCAAGCGGATCATGGTGAAACAGAAGATTTTGTGGCGCAATGTCGTGTAGCAAGGCGCTTGCCGCAAGACTTGCCTCGGCTTCTTCCGGGGTAATGACCAGGCCCATATCCGGCATGACGCCATGGGCTTCACCGACCGTTATCCGGATTGTTTCATCGTACCGGCTGATTACAGCAGGCTTTGAGTGCCGCCGGTCGGCAATTGTCAGAACGACGCGCTGGTGAACCTTGTCGCCGGCGTCAATCCGATAAGGCCAGGGCAGGGCCAGCGGGCGGACATAGGTTTTATAGGATGCGTCGGACCAGTTGCGCTGGTCTTCCATTTCGAACGTATCGCCCTCCATGCGGCAGGCTGCCGAGACACCGGGCATAACTTCGTGCGTGATCGCACGCATGTCCTTGAACGGTTGCCATGGCTCGATCAGATCGGGCAGGCGGGTTTCATTCCGCGTGCCGTCCACATGCTCGACTGTGACAGGAGTGCCGGCCAGCCCGACAATCGGGTGCAGAACACAGAAACCGCACCGGTTCGTTTCAAAACCAGTCGTCGTGTGTGCTGCGGCCTCGAAAGTGAGAGTGCCGCTGTCATCTGCCATGATGTGCACATCGATAGTCAGACCGGTCTGGTCGGGTCCATCGCAGCTGGCCTGATAGGCAACCGAAAATCCCTTGTCATGCTTCTCTACGGTCAGATCGTGAATCGAGGGGGTGCTGGTTCCCCAGTCGCGGTCGCGTACAAGATAGGAAACAGCACGCAAAACCTCGACACCGTCGTAGGTGATGGTGCGAAGATTGCCGGCGCTCATATCGACCGCGAGGAGCCCGGCCTGAAGATGCAAGGGGGCTGTTTCAGCTTCGCGGGTCCCGTAAAGCAGAAATGGATCGGCGCTCATCCCAGCATTGCCTTGATGTCGATACGACTGCCGTTGGCGGCACTGTCATAAGCGGCCTCCACGAGCGCAAAGGTTTTCAGATTATCCGCACCTGAAGTCGAGATCTCATTGCCGGAAGCAAGCTGGTCGACCCAATGCTGCTGAATGGCGAAGACGCTTTCCTGAATATTGTGCCACGGACGCGAGGCCCATGAGAGCAGTTTTGGCGAAACGTCGGAAACTGTTGTTCCGGTCGGCGTTATGACCTCAAAACGATAGCCATGATACAGTCGGATCGAGCCTTCGGAGCCATCCAGTTCGATCAGCGTTTCCGGGAAAGGATCGGTTTCGAGCTTGGTGGCATAGCTCACGTCGACAATCGAGGTCGCACCATTTTCATGGTCCATGAGAATGGTTGCCACATCCTCGCCCTTGATGTTGGGATTAACGCGTTTTGTGCGTGCGACAAGGCTGTTAACATCGCCCAGAATGAAGCGTGCAATATCAAGTGTATGAATGCCGAGATCTTCGATGATAAAACGCTCGCCCTCAGCAAGATAAGGCTGGCCTGAGAAAACGTCGAAGCCCGAGCGGAATGAAAAGCGACCCCAGAACGGTGTTCCGATGGCACCGCTATCAAGCGCTTTACGAACCGCCTGAATAGGCGTCTGCCAACGGAAGTTTTCATGCACCATGAGCGGAATTCCTGCGTCATGGCAGACTTGCACCATGGCTTTGGCATCATCCAGCGTTTTGGCGAACGGCTTCTGGCAGATGGCGGGCACCTTGTTTGCAGCGGCAAGTTCAACCAGGGCACGATGGCTCGAAACCGTGGTGGCGATATCGACGAAATCGATACCGCCATCGGCGAACAGCGCCTGCGCATCGGTATAGCGGCGTTCAATCCCGAATTGGTCGCCGACAATCTTCAACCGCTCAGGATCGCGGTCGCAGATTGCCACGATTTTGGCACCCGAAACGTCATTCCATGCATGCATCTGGTTGATTGCGAAGAAACCGCAGCCGATGAGCGCGCCATTCAATTCCGCCATTCCTTAACCTGCCTTTGCCATTTGCATGAGGGTTACGCGCTGCTGGAGACGGCGCTGCGCCTGATCCACCACCACGGCGATGATGATGACGAGGCCTTTGATGACCATCTGCCAGAAGGATGAAACGCCCATCATGACCAGTCCGTCTGAAAGAATGCCGATGACGAATGCACCGATGATCGTGCCGCCGATGGTGCCTCGTCCGCCCGACATGGACGTACCGCCGAGAACCGCTGCCGCAATGGCGTTCAGTTCGAAGGAGTTGCCCGTTGCCGGATGCGAAGACATCAGTTCGGAAGAAATGATAAGGCCGGCAATCGCTGCACAGAAGCCCGAAAACATGTAAACGAACATCTTTACGCGATCAACGCGGATGCCCGACATGCGCGCTGCACGTTCATTACCGCCAACGGCGAAAATCTGGCGACCAAGCGGTGTATAACGGGCAACATAAGCAGCAATGAGCGCTACGGCGATCAGAATCCAGATCGAGACCGGAAGACCCAGAATACGGCCCGCACCAAGGAAGCCAAATCCGGTCGTTCCAAGATCTTCGCGACCCACAAGGTTGGGAAAGGTCTGGCCCCCGGAGGACAGGAGAGCCAGACCGCGCGCGACATACAAAGTGCCGAGCGTTGCAATGAATGGCGCGACATTGAGTTTTGTAATCAGTAACCCGTTTATAAAGCCGACTGCGACACCCGCCGCCAGCGTGATGAGCGCGATCTCGACGACATTGAAATAGATCGTATAGCCCATGCCGAGATCTATGCCGTAGATCAGCAGTCCCCCTGCCACCATGCCGCAAAGCCCGACAATGGAACCGACCGACAGGTCGATGCCGCCGGTGATGATGACGAAAGTCATACCCATCGCAAGGAATGCGTTAAGTGCGACGTGCTTCGACATCAAAATGAGATTGGCGGCAGAAAGGAAATTTGGCGCTGCGAACGAGAAAAAGATGAACACCGCAAAAAGCGCGATGAAGGTTCTCAGTTTCATCAAGGTCAGCAATGCCGAGCCGCCGTTAAAGGTTGGGTCAGTGGCCACCGTAGAGGTGTTGGCTGTCATGACGCGAGTTCCTTTGCCTGTCTGTTATGGTCGTTGTCATGGTTGTGGCCGTGGCCCTTGGCTGAAGCTGCAATAATGTCAGCTTCCGTCGCTTTATCGCGGTCGAATATGGCAACCAGCTTTCCATTGCTGAGCACCGCGATGCGATCAGACAGCGCCATGACTTCTTCCAGATCGGAAGTTGAAAACAATATGGAAAGACCTTCCCCGGCCAGTCGCCGCATGGTGCGGAAAACGTCGGCCTTGGCGCCGACATCGATGCCGCGCGATGGCTCGTCCATCAGAAGAACCTTGGGATTGGTCATCAGCGCCTTGCCGATAACAACTTTTTGCTGATTGCCGCCCGACATCGATGTGACTTCGAAATCAGGATTGGGTGCCTTGATGGAGAGATCCTTGATTGCCTGCTGGATCGCCTGTTTTTCACGCTTGGGCGTGATGTGGAAGAAGCGGGCCAGACGGTCGAGACTTGCCAGCGTCAGGTTGCTGGCGATGGATAATATCTGAACCAGGCCTTCGCGTTGGCGATCTTCTGGAATGAGTGCAAGGCCGCGCCGGATACGACGGGTCGTATCGCGCTCCTTCACTTGCTCGCCATCAATATAGATATGGCCGGTGGAGTGGCCGTGCTGGCCCATGACGCATTCGAAGAACTCGGATCGTCCGGCGCCCATGAGGCCGTAAATGCCCAAGACTTCACCCGCACGCACGGAAAGCGACACATCGTCCACTGCAAGCCCGCCGATCGAACGTGACAGGCTGATATTTTCCGCGCGAAACCTCTCGGCTCCGATCTTGTGTGTCACCGCCTTGGCGAAATCCTTGGCGTCTGATCCGATCATCGAGCGCACGATCCACTGCGTATCGATGTTCTTGATCTCTTCCTGCCCGGTGATCCTGCCATCACGCAGTACGGTGATGTAATCGCCTATGCGCATCAGCTCTTCCAGCCGGTGCGAGATGTAGACAATGGCCACACCTTGGCTTTTCAGTTCGGCGATGACCTTGAACAGGATATCGACTTCGGCTGCCGATAGCGCCGAAGTCGGCTCGTCCATGATGACGATGCGGGCATCAAGCGAGATTGCCTTGGCAATTTCGACAAGCTGCTGCTGGCCGATGGGCAGGTCCTCGACAAGCGTCGTCGCATCGATACCGGCATCGAGGCGCTTCAGAAAAACGTTTGCCTTTTCAATCTGAGTCTTATGGTCGATGCCGCGCAGACCGCGTGTGATTTCACGGGTGGCGAAGATATTTTCCGCCACCGACATGTTGGAGAAAAGGTTCAGTTCCTGAAAGATCATGGCGATGCCGCGCTTCTGCGCGTCGGCGGGGCTGTCGAACGACACGTCCTCACCGTCGAGAATGATCCTGCCCATGGTCGGGCGCTCGACACCGGCGATGATTTTCATCAGTGTCGATTTGCCCGCGCCGTTTTCACCGACAAGCACATTGACCGCACCGCGGCGCAGTTCGAGATTGGCGCGCTTGACGGCGACGATGCCCGAATAGACCTTGGAGACGTCTTCCAGCTTCAAAATGCAATCGTTGCGATCCGCTTCCATGGCTAGTTCTCCAATGAAAGCGCGATGGGCGCGACAAGCGGAAGCTTGCCCTTCGACGGCATCTGGAAGGCACCTCTGGCTTTCACTTTTTTGCCTGTCAGGCTGTCGCGAGGCAGTTTTGACAGAACCTCGTCATTGACACGCGTGTTGAAGGATTTGCCGAATTGCGCCCATTCGATCTGGTTGCGGAATTCGTTGAAGCTTACGAAATCCAGACTGTCGCGGATTGCCGTTCCGCGGATTGTCGGACCGATCTGGATGCGGGCATCGGCCTTGCCGTCGCCGTTCGCGTCGACATCGATATAGGCAGCGCGCGATTTGGTCTCAGCGCCCACAACCGTTCCGTCAACGACTGCGATGAAAGTCCATGGCGCATTGCCTTGTTCTTCCCGGTGGCCATATTGGGCGCCTGCCGCGTCGGCATTCGCATGGGCGGCGGTCAGGACTTCGTCGAGTGTGGCCGTCTTGCCGGAAAAATACGGAACGACCTTGGATTCCCAGATTTCCGCCACCGAGCGATCCGGGTCGAAGCCATTGCCGCGTGTCTCCGCGACGTCCTCGGCTGTTGGCGTCTTGACGATCTTGCAGCCCGAAAGCGCGATACCGCAGGCCAGCAGGAAAATGGAGCCTGACTTCAGCACTGACATGAGAATATCCTTGGTATTGGGAATACTGCCGGGAACGCAGGCGTCCCCGGCTTAACAGTTTGGTCTCAGTCCTTCAGAGCGAAGGTTTCGAGCTTGTCTGCATTGTCAGGGTTGATGAGTACACAATCCATCAGCTGCTTTTCGTCGGCAGGCGCCTTGCCGTTCTTGATGTAATCATCAGCCTGAACGACCGCCATCTGTGCCTGCGCATAGGCCGGCTGAAGAACAGTCGCCTTGATGCCGCCAGCCTTGATGGAGTCACGCACGTCGTTGGAGCCGTCGAAGCCGACAACAATCACATCTTTGCGGCCCGCAGCTTCAAGTGCTGCCCATGCACCCATGGCCATGGTGTCGTTGCCGGAGATAACGCCCTTGATATCCGGATTTGCCTGCAAGATGCTCTGCATCTTCGTGAAGGCTTCCGTCTGGCTCCAGTTTGCCGACTGCTGGGCAACCATTTTCATGTCAGGATATTCATCGATAACGTCGTGATAGCCCTTGGAGCGGGTGCCGGCATTCAGGTCGGATTCGCGACCGAGCAACTCGACATAATTGCCTTCTTCGCCCATCAGCTTGACGAATTCTTCCGCACCGAGCTGCGCCCCCTGATAGTTGTTCGAAACGATCTGTGAAACAGCAACGCCGGAGGCGTTGATTTCGCGGTCGATGAGGAACGATGGAATCTTGGCGTCCTTGGCTTTCTGCACGGCGGCGATCGATGCTTCAGATCCGGCATTGTCGAGAATAATGGCTTTGGCGCCGCGACCAATCGCCGTGTCGACAAGCTGCGATTGTTTGGTCGGATCGTCATCGTGCTGAAGAATCAGCGTTTCGTAGCCAAGTTCCTTGGCCTTGGCTTCCGCACCGACCGCTTCTGCCTTGTAGAAAGGATTGTCGTGCGATGGCGTGATGATGGCGATGAGGTCAGCCGCCCAGGCTGGCATGACGGTGCCTGCCGACAGCGCGCCGGCAACGATGGCAAGCGCAACGCCGCGCGTAAGTTTTCTGCGTGTGATCTTCATTGTTTCCTCCCAGTGTGATCGAGCCCTGTTCCCGGCAGAGCGGTGAGGGGAGAGCGGATGCTCTCCCGATTGGTCTCAGGTGATGCGACGAATGCTTTCGGCGATCTCCTGCGGTTCGAAGACATTTTTCCAGTCATCGCGCATCAGCGCGGGTATGCCGAACTCGATGGCCTTGTTGCAGGCATCGGAGAATACGCCTTCGACCTCATCGAAAATGACGGCACCGAGTACATTCATATGACCAAGCAGGAAGTCGCGCGCGGCTTCCTTCGGCACACCGCGGACAACGCATTCGTCCATGGCCTGACGCATGACGACCAGAAGCGAGGCGCAGACCGTTTCCGAGAGGCCCGGCTCCAGCATGGCCATCTGTTCCACGGTCACGCGATGCGAGCGCATGACTGGTGCCCAGATGACCTTGGCGATTTCCTCACCCAGTCCATAGGCTTCTTCCGGGCCCTGCATGAGCGCGGAAACGATGTGCTGCTTGGCGAACAGACCACCGAAATGGTCGCGGCGGGCCTGCAATTCCGTTTCATCGTTGAAGATCGGCGGGTGGCACGGGTGCGTGACGAAATAAGTAAGGTCCGCGCGCTCCGGCAGATGACCGGCAAAGGGTGCGGCGGCGTCGAGCGCGATCACCATGGTGCCCGGCTTCAGCTTGTCGATGATCCCGGCAGCTACTTTGCCGATCAGAGTATCCGGTACGGCCAGAATGACGACTTCGGCGCCGTCAAGACCGGCGTCAGCCTCCACCGTGTCGATACCGAGATCGTTCTTCAGGCGTGCTTTGCCTGCTTCGCTGACTTCGATATGGCGTACGTCGAAACGCGAGCCCTGGAGGTTCTTGGCCAGACGGTACCCCATCTTGCCGCCAGCGCCGAACAAAGCGATAGCTGTCATGATTGTATTTCCTTCCCGTGCTTTTGGTAGCTTAACTGGTATAACCAGTCAATGAGTATTCCAGATTAAATGGTGAGGCCATCACGAATCTGGCTGAAATAATTGTCGGCTCCGACCTGTCCGCCCTTGAGTGCGATTTGCAGACCATTGGTTGGCGCAAATCCGCCATGCGCAGTGCAAAGGGGAGAGCCGGGCGTCTGCGGCAGTGGTAGAAGCGTGGTCAATGCTTCGACGTGCAGTTCCCGCAATGCGTGGCTGGAGGTGTCACCGCCTGCAATCACGGCGCGCGACAGCGTTTCGCGTTCGACAAGACTGCGCAGGATCGAGCCGAGAATCTGTCCCAGCCGGTGACGACTTCCTGCAATGCGGTCGATTTCATCACCGCGATCGGCCGCTGGTCCCAATGCGGTGTTGAGAATGACGCTCTTGCCGCCCTGCAAAACCCGCTGTGCTTCTTCGATGGCCTTACCGATTGCCTGCTCTGCGTTCTCGCCAAGCAGTGTGAGCGGATCGAGATCGATGCCGGTAAAGCCTGATGCCGTCGCATGACGAATCTGGCGTTCTGTCGTTGGCGAGACGCTTCCCGAAACGACCGCAATGCGGTCAGCCTTGCCCGGAAGCGGAAACTCTTTTTTCGCACCGATCAGTCCGGCCTTTGTCCATGCGGCCAGAAGCGCATATTCAACGCCCGACGAGCCAGCGACAAACCAGCCTTCACGGGCACGCAAACGCCAGAGCTGTCGGCCGGCCTGCAACTGGCTCTCATGGCTATCGACGTCGAGCAGCAACATGCCGTCAGCATTTCTGGCAATGGCGCTAACGCGATCATCGGCATCATGCGAGCCAAGGGTTGCGAGGTCTGCAAGCACGGTTTTAAGCGCAGTCTGCTCAGCCAGATGCACGCGCAGGTCTGCCTCATGCATGGGCGTGACCGGATGGCGGCTCATGACCGGATGGCGGTCGATGCGATAGGTTTCACCCTGATAGGCGGCAAACAGATTGCCGAAAGACGTGTAACGCTTGAGCTGCGGCGCACCGACAACCAGTGGCACATAGGCCTGATCGAAGATTGCTTTGCCGATTTCCACGGCCTTGCCGATATTGCCGACATGCGGTGCGGAATCGAATGTCGAGCAGACCTTGTAATGGGCAATCGCCGCATTGAGGCTTTTCAGCCAGTTGAATGCGGGCGTGAGGTGCTCCTGCATCCATTCCGGCGTTTCGCTGCGGCTGGTGCCGGCAAGGCCGATGGCTTTGCAGTGTGAAAAGCGTGCGATCAGCGCCTCATCTGGCACATTCATAAACAGAACAGTGTCGACGCCGTTGGAAGCAAGCGCCTCCATGACATCAGTCGAGCCGGTAAGGTCGTCACCGTAATAGGACAGCAGCAATTCGTTGGAAACCTGTGACATTACTCGCCACCTTTCTCGAATTTTGCGAGAGATGCGGCAAGTTCGGGATGATCCTTTGCGTAGGTATCAAGCGGGATGCCCCCAACTGCGGCTTCCCATGCCTGTTGTACGGCGCGCACGCCTGCCGCTGGTCCACCCGGATGGCTGACAATACCGCCGCCGCAAAGATAGAGCAGGTCCGTAGTGCGGCCTGTGCGTTCATAGGTTTCCGGCGCCTGTCCGCCCCACTGGCCGGAGCCGGCAACGGGAAGCGGGCAGTCGGATGGGTCGAAAAGCGGGGTGCTGACGGCTTTGAAAGAGTTCACGAAGCTCTCGTCCGGCTCCCAATATTTGACGCGAATGCCATTGATCTGAAACTGGTCGACGCCCAGCAGGCGCCAGAACTGCTGATAAACGCGGAAATCCATGCCAGCGCCCGGATTGCGGGTCAGGACGTCCCAGCCATTGCGGTGCGCGTGAAGCACGAGGCCCGAGCGCTTGCGCAGGAAGCTCATGCCACCAAAGCCAACCGAGTTGATGTTGACCACGGCGCAATTGCCGCCAGCTTTCAATACCATGTCATGGTTGCGCATCATGACATCGGGATCGGCATGGGAGATGCCAAAGGCATACATGACCTTTTTGCCGGTCTTCTGCTCATGATTGAGAATGCGCGGCATGATCGCTTCAATGCGTTCTTTGAGCGGCGAATAGGCCGGGCTCATAAGCTTTTCATCGTCTTTGATGAAGTCAACGCCGGACTGGATCAATTCGCCAACAAGAGCCGCCGTTTCATGCGGGCGCAGGCCCAGCGCAGGCTTGACGATGGTGCCGATGACCGGTCGCTTTTCCACGCCGGTCAGGCGGCGGGTTCCCGCAATGCCGAACTGGGGTCCGGGATGTGCATCGCGAAAGGCTTCCGGCAGTTTCATGTCGATGACGCGGATGCCCGTCATGCCCTTGATCGAATAGACGCCGCCAATGGCAATTGTCATCAGCGCTGCAAGGTCGGTGCCGACGGCGTCCAGCGGAAAGATGATGTCCACATCCGCTCGCCGGATCGGGCCATGGCCCGGCTCAAGTTCCGGCCATGCGGGAACCTGCGTGACATCAAGGTGCCGAATGTCGAGCACCCGTGCCGCCACTCGTGCCTTGAGCTCTTCCGTTTCACCCGGAACCGCAACAAAAGTGCCGGTCGACTGATCGCTCGCGATCTTTGCGGCCATCTTGTCGATGCTGCCAGTCGTTTCAATGCGATAGGTCAAACATATGTTCATAACGGGTGCCGGGGTTTGCAACTTGCGTTCTGCCAGCAATATGATGCTGGTATATACTCATCATCTGGTATAATGAGTATTCCAATATCTGCAAGTGGAAAATTGTGCGGCCTTCCAGCTGTCGCGTGTAAACGTCTTTTCTCCCGGTCGTGGAAGATGCATAAGGGAGAAAAGCTCATGACAAGTGAGATGCAATGACCCAGCCAATCGAGCCTATCGTTCGCCGCAAATTATCCGACGAGGTTTTTGACCGGCTTGAAAACATGATCACGTCCAGCGAGCTGAAGCCGGGCGATGAAATGCCGTCCGAACGTGTCTTGATGGAACGCTTTGGCGTTGGTCGCCCCGCCATTCGCGAGGCGATGCAATCGCTTGCCAAGATGGGGCTGGTCAGCATTTCCCATGGCGAGCGGGCAAAAGTGCTGGAACTGACCGCCCAGTCGATTTTCAGGCAAGTGGACCCCACCGCCAAGATCATGCTGGCGCAATCCATCGATACGCTGGAGCATCTGAAAAGCGCGCGCATTTTCTTTGAGCGCGGGATTGCCCGCGAGGCGGCGCTCAAGGCAGGCGATGGCGATATAAGCGAGCTGAGAAGCATCATCGAACGCCAGCGCCAGTCGCTTGGCGATGCGGATGCCTTCATTCTCGCCGACACGCAGTTTCATTCGCGGATCGCGCAGATTTCCGGAAACCCTATCTTTGTTGCCGTCAGCGAGGCGATGCTTGCCTGGCTGAAGGAGTATCACACGGAGATGCTCATCTGGACCGGCAAGGAAAAATATACGCTGGTCGAGCATGAGGAGATTGTCGACTGTCTGGCCGCGAAAGACGCCGATGGCGCAGAGGCGGCAATGCTGCGACACCTTGAGCGCTCACGCGCCCTATATGTGAAGTGAAGGTCCCCAGAATGTTCAACTACCGTGCACTGAGTACCCGATATCGAAGATAGTCGCAGCTTTGAACCGACTGGACCAGTCCATAAAATAGAATGGAATACTGCTTCCTCCTGCGGTGGGCGCTGATTGCACCCGGCGAATATAAATCCCGCCGGGCGAAAGTATTTTCGGTTCAGCTATCTGTTGTCTCAGGCGTAACGTCGATTGGCTGAGCAGGTAATGTATCCATGGCTGCCAGTTGATCAGCGCATAAATCTGCTGCTCCGGATGCCTCTCGTTCCATACCGGCAAGTTTGACCCAGCCGCCATCCTCGATGAAAGTGTCACGCTTGTAGGACGATGTTTCCTTTAGTTCGGTAAGTTTCTGGCTCGCATTCGGTCCCGTGATAAACCTTTCGACACATATATTGGCAACAAGTTCGGCACGAGCATTACGTGCCGCGTCTGTTGCCATCGTCGTTGCCGTTCCGCCGGTTGTCCAGCCGCCGATGGTAAAGCCCACAATGGTGGTCAGCACTGCAGCACCAGCCACAGACCAAAACCAAAGCGTTTTGGATGGTCGGAAATTCTCCCAACGTTGAGACATGGTTTGATCAGATTCCATTAGTTTCCCCTTTCATCTCACGCATTATTACGCACTGCAACAATACGAGTGTAGCATGCCATTGCGTGAGGGATAACCTACTTTCTGCGAATGATAACGACTTATGTTCGTCCTGGTGCCGTAAAATTAGCCAGTCGACGTTCGGGGAGTGCGATCTTTCGGCATGCCGCGCAGGCGCAAGGTATGGCGGGCAGCTTCGGGTTCCTGAACCGAAGCACAGGCTGGGATATTTCCTTCAGTGTCGCAGGAAACCCATGCCTGAAAGCATAATCAGGTGAAGCCACAAGCAACCGATCAAACTGTCCTGCCATTGGGGCCTAACCATGGACCAGGCCAGCGGAACTAATTGCGCCCAGCGATAAGATCGGCTCATGTGAACCTTAAAGAATACAATAAGTCCTAAAAAAAATACATTAGAAAAAAGATAGTATATAGATATTACCATTATATAAAAGGTAATATTTTATATATATAGAATAATTAAATAAATTTATAAAATCACTCAATAAACCTCTATATAATTTACTTTATGGAAAAGACATCAATATGGATAGCCATCAAAATAGAGATAAATACAACTCATGCCGATCATAGGTTGGACTTTCTAATATTATGAGCTATAAGGGCCATGCTGCAATGCAGCTTCCCCTACGCGCGCGCTCTTCTTAGCGCTTCTGCGCGTCTTCCGGCTTTTCATGCCGTTCACAGTTCGGCGACTTTCGTCCCAGCTATAAAAACAAAACACTGCCCCTCTGTGGGGCGTAAAAAATCGCGACGTAAAGGTCACAATGCAATATCAACAATTAGGAACGTCTCTTACACTATTGCTTCTGCTTATTTTCTTTGGTGGGACATTTTACATTACGCTTTCCATCGGCAAAAAGAAAGAAAATGCCGATAACTACATGACTGCCGGAAACAATGTAGGCTTGGGCATGTCAGCTGCCTCGATGACGGCAACCTGGATCTGGGCATCTTCCCTCTACGCTTCGGCTACATCGGGTTACACTTATGGTGTTTCTGGCCCGATCCATTACGGTCTCTGGGGGGCGTTGATGATCCTGTTCATCTATCCCTTTGGCATGCGTATCAGAAAGCTGGCGCCTCATGCCCACAGCCTTGCCGAAATTTTGCGTGCCCGCCATGGCCAATCGAGCCAGCTCATTTTGGCAGGTTCCAACATCCTCGGAAGCTTGCTGAGCTTGACGTCAAACTTCATTGCTGGCGGAGCCTTGATCGCCATGCTATCGCCGTTGTCTTTCAGCACTGGCATCCTGATTATCGCAACAGGCGTATTACTCTACACCCTGTGGTCCGGGCTGCGGGCGTCGATCCTGACAGACTTCATTCAGGTTTGTGCTATGCTGGGTGCGGTAGTTATCATCGTACCGGCTGTGTTTTTCTCTGCGGGCGGCACGGAAATATTTGTCACCGGGGCTATAAACCTGACGCCTGAGCAGAAATCATTCTTTTCGTCCGACGCGTTTCTGAATCAGGGCGCGCCCTATATTGCCGCTGTTCTGGCCTATGCCATCGGCAACCAGACCATTGCGCAACGGCTGTTCGCTGTCCGTCCGGATATGATCAAGCGCACCTTCATAACCGCGACTGTGGGCTATGGTGCAACCGTGATCGGCGTCGGCATTCTCGGTGTGATTGCGCTCTATATCGGCGTGGTGCCGATGGGCGGCGACACGAACAACCTTATTCCGCAGCTCGCTGCAACCTATCTGGGCAAGGGACTGCTCTGCGTTTTCTTCATCATGGTTATCGGCTCGCTGGCGTCCACGGCGGACTCCGATCTAGCGGCTCTGTCCTCGATCATGATGGCAGACGTCTATGGCCGCAATCTTTCGGGTGCAGCTCGGGTTAACCCGAAGACAATGTTGTTCATCGGGCGTCTGACCATGATCACCGCCACCGGTGCAGCGCTGTTTTTCGCCAGCAACAAGTTCAACATCCTTGATCTTCTGGTTCTGGTCGGCGCCATCTGGGGTGCCTTGGTGTTCCCGGTGATCGCCAGTTTCTACTGGTCCAGAGTCACGAACAAAGCCTTTACCACATCGGTCGTTGTCGCGCTGGCCGTGTTCTTCCCGGTGCGATTCGGCTTTATCGAGCTGAGTGGAGGCATTGCGATTGTGTCAGATATTCTGGCCGTTATTGGCGTGGGCGTTGTCGCCGGCCTGATGGCGTTCGGGTTCTTTGGCTTCAAAGTGGCGCGTGTTGTGGGCATTCTGGCCATCATCATCGTGGCACCCATCAGCATTGGCGCATTGCACGCCTACCCTGTGCTAACGGCTTCGCTTCTTGCCTATGCCATCAGCACGTTGATTTGCGTCGGGATGTCCTGGCGTAACACCGAAGAGTTCGATTTTTCGACCATCGCGAAAAAGACCGGAAACTTCGATTCCCCTGTCAGTGTATAAAAAGGAGATTTTTATGACCCCACTATTACTGACTGCATATGTTTTGGTATGGCCTGCTATTGTTGCTGGCGTATTGTTTTATCTGATGCGCGCATTCTTTTCAGAGTGGCGCCTTGCACGGGCTGAAAACCGCTCGATGATCTGACCATAAAGCCGTGGCGGCCAACCGGCTGTGAATGAAGCAGCATCCTAACGGGCGTCGATCTTGCCCACTGCCGGGGCCGTCACATTGAATTAGAGCGCGGAGGGGAAGCCTGGCTGGCTCCGCCCCAAAAGTGACATAGGCGCTAAGCTGTCGCAAAAGTCAGAATTTTCACGATGGTTCGTTGAGGCAACGATATTCCGTGCACGCCGCCCCCGAATAGCGGTTATTGCCATTCGGAGGACTTCTTTTGGTCGTTATGTCAATCGGATGGACATTCCGCCGTCTACGATCATTGGACTTCCTGTCATGAAGCTGGATCGATCAGAAAGAAGGAACAAGGCTGCCTGCGCAATCTCCTTGGGAGTCGCCATCCGCTTCATGGGATGCAAGCCGGCTATGAACTCCAAAGCTGCCGGGTTCCCTTCACCCCCGCTTGGCGTGATTGTGCCGCCCGGCAATAGCGCGTTGACACGTATGCCTTCGACGGCATGGTCTGATGCCAGCGACTGGGCCAAGCCGTTCAATCCCGCCTTGGATGCCGCATAGGCTCCCATGCCCGGCATGCCGCCATTGCTGAAACCCACAAATGATGAGGTGAAAACGATCGAGCCTTGCCTGCGCGCCTTCATGGCCGGTATCTGTGCCCTGGCGGCCAGGAAGGCACCCGTCAGATTGACCGAAATCACATCGGTCCAATTGCCGATGCTCATATCCGGCACAGGCTGCATCTCGCCCACAATGCCGACATTATTGAATGCGCCGTCCAGTCCGCCGAATTCCTTTGTAGCGAGATCGACAAGAGCCTCGGCGTAGCTCTCATCCTTTGCGTCGCCAGCCAAAAACACGGCTCTACCATTGGCTTGAGTGATCGCTTCCGCAAGGGCCTCAAGCTCTCCGGATCGACGCGCGCCGAGAACCACATTGGCCCCTTCGGATGCGAACAGCCGCGCCGCTGCTGCGCCGATCCCACTGCTCGCGCCTGTGACGATGATAGTCTTGCTTTCCAGTTCCATGACGTGTCTCTCCTGAATATTGCGTCATGGCAGCCTAGCGGGATGACAGATAGCGCGACCATCCGTTTCATGCTTTCAAACGGTTTTTCAGAGAATAGGGCTGATATTGTTGCAGAATTCCCAACTAAAGTTAGGCTTGTTGCAATAGATTATTACAACAAGCCTTGTGCTCTCTCTCGGCTGCGCGGCGGCTCTACTGAAATCGATGCGGCTGTCTTGAGGTCGGTACCGAAGCGGCCATAAGGGTTGACCAGATCAGTCTGAATCATGCGGGCGTTCACATATCCGTCTGCCGCCCTGCAGGATGTGACAGCAGACGAGATCGACGCCGATATCGCAGAAGTGAGGGTTGCTGTATGAGCGATTTTCCGACCGTGAACATGGCTGACAGCCCCCTGAATTCTTATCCGGCAACAATTAGGGTCGTTGGTAATTTTGAGTTCAAAACAAAATTAGCTATGTTAGCGTGCCTTTGTATTAATTTTGAAAATATTCTGCATCACATGACGTTGGCTTGCTTATGAATTGGTTTAGACAGTCAGATGGCAGTATTGTTCTGGAGTGGAAAGGCCGCACCCCTTTTGCTGTTTTGATTGTAGAAAGCGCAGTTGGGATAAACACCGCCGCTCTCTTCAAGGTATCCGCGCTTTTCTGTGGAAGTGCACTTCTCCTTATCAATAGCGTGCTTGCTCCCGCAAAAGCCGATGATCGCATGATACTATATGATGCGGAGGGCTTGAAGGTTCGCGCGCATTTGCAAGCAGGATTAAACGCAGTCGTTGAGCGCAACTTATTTTGGAATTTTGCCGATAGATTCGCACCATCAGCCGATTTTAATGCTCAAAAGCAATGGCTTGAGGGATATATCAAACCCGGGATTAGTTTCAGCAAAGACTTTGATGAAGATCGTCGCCTTTACGGCAAAGCTTCTTTTGTTGCATCTGGAACCCTTGGTATTGATGCCTATGATACCGGCAACACCGGCGAAATTACATTGGAAGAAGCGCATCTTGGATGGCGTCAGAAAATTAGCAGCCAGAGTTCGTTTGATGTATCATTCGGTCCGCGCGAATATAAAATCGGCACCGGCATGTTGATCGCCAATGGTGGCAATAGCGGATTTGAGCGCGGCGCGCTTAAATTCGGCCCGCGCAAAGCGTGGAAGTCAGCCGTTATAGGAAAATTCAGCTACGATGATGTCGATGTAACTGCATTTTATCTGCAGCCGAATGAATTGCCGAGCAGTAACAGTAATACACAGCTCGTCGGCTCGGAACTACGCTATAATTGGGAGCAGGGCAGTTTTGCTGGCATCAGTTACGGACATGTCGTGCATTCAAATTCCCCATATCCAAAAGCTGCTCCCAATGGAATTGGGGTGCCGGAAATTATACCAGACGGGCGTGATGGACTAACCTTTATCAATGCTTATGCGCTTGGTAAGCCGCTGCCCAACACATTTGATAACCTGATTGCCGGGGGCGAGTTTGCATATGAGTGGAACGACCGGATTAATCTGTCCGCTTGGGCGGGTCGCGTTTATGTTGGTTATAATTTCATTGATCTGCCATGGTCGCCTGCTGTGGCATTCGCTTATCAAACTTTTTCTGGCGATAATCCCGATACCGAGAAACTAGAGCGGTTCGATCCATTGTTCTATGAGGGTAATCCCAGTTCATAGTCGACCGGATCAAAATCATCCATGGTTTTCATCAATTCCAATGTGAACGCTTTTCTGGTCAGCTTGCGGGTGACACCGACCGAACGGGATGCTTTTACTTTGCGTTATTCTCATATACGTGCCAACCAACTGTATAGTCCGATCCAGTTTGGACAAGGTACACGCGTTGAAACCAACGATGGCGTGCCGAACCCCATTGCTGGAGTGAGTAGCTATCATCTGTCGGATGATGTGTTTTTGGAATACAACCGCACCATTAATGCCAACACTTATCTTACAGTTGGGGTCAGCGCGTCATTTCCAGGCGCAGGCATTGATTCAATGATCAATGCTGATGCACCAATTTGGATGGGAGGGTTTGCCAATGTCGTCGTTAACTATTAGTTCTCGGTGCAGTTTTATTGGCCCATCTACGGTCACATGCGCATCACAAATTCTACTATTGGCTGTTGGGATACTCGGTAGTTTTTCCCTGGCTGCTTGGTCGCAGGAGGCCGGTGCAATGTCAGCTAGAACATCTGATCCACGCATACTTGGCTGGATGGAAGGAGCTCCTCCGGCTGAGGATAAAATTATTCGTTTTTCTGATCCCGATTATTTCAGTTTTCCAAAGTTGCGCTGGACCGTTTGCCACTTTCGTCAGTTAATGCCGACAATGAATGTGAGCCGCGGCATCGGCTCTCCTGCTCCATTGGTGCAGCAACCAGATCCGGCGATCGATGCTGTGGTTTTCAGCCCGTTGGGCAGTGATGAAACAATGACTTGGGCGCAGTCATTTGATGCGAACTACACCGACGGGGTCGTTGTTTTGCATCGGGGTGTTGTTGTCTATGAGCGTTATTCCGGCTGTCTGGATGTTTCAGGCCAGCATGGGGCAATGTCCGTAACCAAATCGATTACGGGTTTGCTGGGTGAAATGCTGGTTGCGGATGGTACGCTCGATGAAACAGCGCAAGTCAGCAGCCTTGTGCCAGAGCTTGCGAAAAGCGCATTTGGAGATGCAACTATCCGGCAGGTCCTGGATATGACGACCGGTTTGCACTACAGCGAAGATTACAGTGATCCGAAAGCAGATGTCTGGATATATTCTGCTGCGGGCAACCCTTTGCCGAAGCCTGATAATTATAGCGGGCCGCGCTCTTATTTTGACTATTTGAAAACAGTCCGTAAGGAGGGGGAGCACGGAGAGGCTTTTGGCTATCGGACAATTAATTCTGACGCGCTCGGTTGGATTATCGCGCGTGTTACCGGGAAATCTGTAGCAACACTATTGTCAGAACGCATCTGGAGCAAATTGGCCACGGAGCAGGATGCATATTATACGGTCGATTCAATCGGTACGCCTTTTGCT
Organism: Falsochrobactrum tianjinense; assembly: GCF_019100495.1. GTDB lineage: Bacteria > Pseudomonadota > Alphaproteobacteria > Rhizobiales > Rhizobiaceae > Brucella > Brucella tianjinense. Next base: position 52,519 of record NZ_JAHRVA010000003.1, read on the forward strand.
GGCGGCGGGTTCAACGCCGGGCTGCGCGATATGGCGCGTCTGGGACAGCTCTTGCTCAATGATGGTGTGATCAACGGCGAGCGTCTTGTGCCTGCCGCAGCCATTGCCAGTATCAAAGAGGGCGGCGACAAGAAGGCATTTGCCAAAGCGGGCTACAAGCTCCTGCCCGGTTGGAGCTATCGCGGCATGTGGTGGGTTTCACATAATGCCGATGGGGCTTTCATGGCACGAGGGGTGCACGGACAGGCGCTTTATATTGATCCTAAAGCCGAAATGGTGATAGCGCGTTTCGCCTCGCATCCACAGGCCAGCAACGCGTATAATGACCCAACATCTTTGCCTGCCTATCAAGCGGTTGCAGATTATCTGATGCAAAAGCCGATACCTTGAAGATAGGTCCGGCTGCATTGCTTTCTTATCAGCGGTTATTATGCCTGGAAGCACCGGCCCCAGTCGTTGTCAGCGTGATGATATGATAATCTGGGCATAACGGTACGGTTGATCCGTGTTTACCGGAGCCCGCAGCAGATAAAAATGGCACCGGCTTTGCCGAGGTTTATTGCGGGGCAATCGAGCAGCACCCGGTAAGAAGGCGTGCCCCGGTCCCGTGGTCCTCAACAATGATTGTGGCGTTCAGAGCAAAAGTGCGATCCGACATGCCGTCCGAGCAAAGGGCAGGCTGAATCACGGCGGCGATCGGTCCAGAAGTATCTGCTGCGGTGAGGCCCCGCAGGCGATCCTGTTCGAAGCCCCGGCCCACCACGGTATGCAGCGAGAGCTTCCGATCATTTATGCCGGGTTCTGATAAAACGAGGTGGCCCGCAGAGTGCTGGCGCAAGGACCAGAACGGCTCGGTGCCGTAGCAGGCGAGGTGTGGGGGAAGTTGATTGGCTTTCCAGCCTGTCGTGTCGAACCGAAGAAACCGCCGTGCCACCCATCCGGCGGTTTCGCCTGTATTCACCTGCGCCCATTCGCCGTCCGTGCTTAAGGCGACCACCTCGATGCCTGTTGCATCTGGTGCAAGTTGTCCCAAAATCGCCGCCGTGTTCTTTGGCGCACTGCGAATATTCAAGGTGTCATGATTGGCAACCCGCGCTACCGTAAACAGCTCCGGTAAAGTGATCTCATCAGCCAAAGTTGGCAGCGACAGCAGCAAGAGCTGTATAAACAATAGAAAGCAACGATTCATGGCTCTTTTCTCCAGCGCTTCGGGCGCATCACCTTGTAACACCCAAGCGTAACGCGTTGCCGCTGCATTATGAGATAGTCGCCCGAGGATGGCAAATCGGGGCGGCTGCAAAACTCACGTCCACTTCCCCGGCTTCACGGATGCTGCGATCGATATCGTCTACGCCGAAAAGACCAGCTAGCGCAGTAGTATCTCCGTCTCAGTTCGGCATCTGGTTGACGTGCAGAATGTTGCCGTCCGGATCCTTGAACCAGACGAGCTTCATGCCGTCGGCATGATGGATGCTGTCTCGGAACTCGCCGATTTCAGGATAATGCTCGAAGATGACGCCTTTCGCGGCGAGATCGGCAACGATCACATCAATCTCTCCCCCGGCGTCCCAGACCACGGCGTTCGCGCGGTTCGTTCCGGCTGTGTCCGAGCGGTAGACGATGAGACGTGTGGCGTTGGTGCCAAACACCAGCACCCCGTCCATATCCTCTTCGACCAGTTCAAGACCGAGCACCTCCGAATAAAAGCGACGCGCACGCGCAATGTCGGAAACGGCAACGATGGCCGAGGAATTCCTGTCCTTGAGCATGGCCTCCTCCACTGTGGCTGGCTTAATGATAAAGTTGACATCAACATAAATACATTATGTCCAGCAAAATGCCGAATCACGAAATTGTACCGTTCGAGACCGCACTCTTCGTACGCGGCCACTGTTTGTGCCTGCACATGCAGCGCGGATGCCGGCGCTATGTTCTGCACAAAACCGAAATTTCACGTCAGATTAAATGTACAATCTTTATATTGTTACTTTATACCCAGATTATACAATTGTATTGACTCATGGCTCGGACCGTTGCACAGTTCATATTGTCGATGATGCGTTGGGGTGGCTGTTGTCATGAAATTTCACGCAGGGAGGATCTCGATGAAGAACGGAAAGAATAGCCTTTATGAAGATCTGAAGCGCCTGATTCTGACCATGGAACTCGACCCGGATCAGGATCTTGATGAAGTCAGTCTGGGCGAGGGCTACGGCCTTTCCCGTACGCCGGTTCGCGAGATTTTCAGGCGTTTGGAAGGTGAAGGCTATGTCGAAATCCGCGCCAATCGCGGCGCGCGCGTCAGCCCTATGAACCATCAGACGCTCAGACAGTTCTTTCTGGTTGCGCCAATGATCTACGCTGCCATTGGCCGCCTTGCCGTTCAGAATTACAAACCAAAACATCTGGTTGACCTCAAGGAGACGCAAGAGCGATTTCGCACGGCGAGCATCACCGGCGACGCGCTTTCCATGGTTCTTGAGAACAACCGCTTTCATGAAATCTTCGGCGAAATGGCCGGTAATGCTTATTTACAGCCAAGCCTTGGCCGGCTTTTGATCGATCATGCCCGCATTGGACACACCTTTTTCCGTCCCCGCAATAGCGACATGCGTCAGCGGCTGCAACTCGCCGTAGGCCATCATGACAGTTTCATCACGGCACTTGCTTCCTATGACGAGAATACCGTCGTCGATCTCGTATTCGAGCACTGGGAACTCTCGCGCGAAAACATGGAGATGTTCATCGCGCCAGAAGGAATAAAAGCAGACGCGCGCGTCGAAATGCTCACTGTGTCAACGGAGAAGATATCTTGAAATTCGAAGGCATTTACACCCCGGCGATTACGCCGTTCGGCCCTGACGGCCAGATAGACCGTGACGCCTTCGCGGCGGTTCTTGAATCGCTGATCGAAGCGCGGGTACATGGCATCGTCGTGGGCGGGTCCACTGGGGAGTATTACGCCCAGAGCGTACAGGAACGTTTCGATCTTGCGGCTTACGCGAAAGAAGTGATCGGCACGCGGCTTCCGCTCATCGTGGGAACTGGCGCTATCCGCACCGAAGACTCGGTCGAATATGCGAAAGCGGCAAAGAAGATCGGTGCGGATGCGATTCTTGTCTCGTCGCCGCCCTATGCCTTGCCAACTGAGCGTGAGAATGCCGTTCATACACTGACCATCGACCGCGCCGCCAATCTTCCGATCATGCTTTATAACTATCCGGCGCGTATGGGTGTGACGATGGGTGAGGAATATTTCTCGCGGGTGGGCAAGTCCCGCAATATCGTCGCCATCAAGGAAAGCACCGGCGATATGGGCAATCTGCATTTGCTGGCGCGCAAATTCCCGCATATTGCCCTGTCCTGCGGTTGGGATGATCAAGCTCTGGAGTTCTTTGCCTGGGGGGCAAGAAGCTGGGTCTGCGCGGGGTCTAACTTCCTGCCGCGCGAGCATGTGGCGCTCTATGAAGCCTGCGTGATCGAGAAGAATTTCGACAAAGGCCGCGCCATAATGACGGCGATGCTGCCGCTGATGGATTTCCTTGAATGCGGAAAATTCGTCCAGTCCATCAAGCATGGATGTGAGTTGATCAGCCTGAAGACCGGTACGCTGCGCGCGCCGCTGCGTCCCCTCAATACGCAGGAAAAGCGGACCCTCCAGACTGTTGTCACCACTTTGAAGCGCACCGTCGCCCAGATCACATCGGGAGCAAACCATGCATGAACCTTTAACGGCTGCCGAATACAAAGCCATAGCCGCTGACATCCAGTTTCCTGTGAACGCATTTATCGATGGAGCGTTTCGTCCGGCAAAGTTGGGGCGCACCTTCAAAACGATTAATCCCGCAACCGGCGAAACGCTTGCCGAAGTTGCCGCCTGCGATTCCAGCGATGTTGATTTCGCGGTGGCCAAGGCCCGCGAAGCTTTTGAAGATGGCCGCTGGCGGCAGCTTTCGCCCGGCGAGCGCAAGGCCATTCTACTTAAATTCGCAAAACTTCTGGAACGCAACCGGCATGAGCTTGCCGTCATGGAAAGCCTCGACAGCGGCAAGCCGATCCGCGAATGCCAAACCGTCGATATACCGGACACGATCCACACCATCCGCTGGCACGCCGAACTCATCGACAAGCTTTACGACCATACTGCGCCGGTTGGTACCGACGCCCTGACGATGGTCGTGCGCGAGCCGGTCGGCGTCGTGGGCTGTGTGTTGCCGTGGAATTTTCCGCTGCTGATGCTCGCCTGGAAAATAGGCCCGGCGCTTGCCTCAGGCTGCTCGGTGATCGTCAAGCCTGCCGAGGAAACCACGCTGACTACGCTACGCGTCGCTGAACTGGCGCATGAGGCCGGGATTCCGGCTGGCGTTTTCAATGTCGTCACGGGCGGTGGCAAGGGGGTAGGCGAGCCGATCGGCCTGCATATGGATGTCGATATGGTGGCGTTTACCGGTTCGACGCCGACAGGGCGTCGTTTCCTGCGCTATGCAGCCGACTCCAACCTCAAGCGCGTTGTCCTTGAATGCGGCGGCAAGAACCCGGCTGTTGTCCTCGACGACGCGGAGGATCTCGACCTCGTGGCCGAACAGGTGGTCAATGGCGCGTTCTGGAATATGGGTGAGAACTGCTCGGCCACGTCCCGACTTATTGTGCACGCCAAGGTCAAGGACGAACTGCTCCAGCGGATTGGCGCTTATATGCGCGAATGGAAGACCGGTGATCCACTCGATCCGGAAAACCGTATCGGGGCGCTCGTAAGTAAGAGTCATTTCGAGAAGGTCAAATCCTTCCTTGAGGATGCGAAGACCGAAAAACTCAAGGTCATTGATGGCGGCGGCACGCATAAGGGCATCTATATCGAGCCGACCGTGGTCGACGGCGTTACGCCTGCAAGCCGCCTGTTTCGGGAAGAGATTTTCGGGCCGGTCCTTTCGGTTACGACATTCAACTCCCTTGCCGAAGCTATCGCGCTGGCCAACGACACCAATTACGGTCTGGCGGCGTCCGTCTATACGGGAAGTCTGCGCAATGCGATCAGGCTGTCGCGAGAAATCCGGGCGGGCACCGTGACGGTCAATTGCTTTGGTGAGGGCGATGCGAGCACCCCGTTTGGGGGTTATAAGGAATCCGGTTTCGGCGGGCGCGATAAATCGATCTTCGCGCATGATAATTACTGCGAACTGAAAACGGTCTGGATCGACATTTCCGATCGGTCGGTGGACGAGACCGTGCGATGATAGCAGGGGCTGTCAAACGATTGCCTGTGGAGAATGGCATTTCGGGTTGGGAAGCGCTTGGTGAGCGCTCCTTTCCAGCCCGCCGCCTTGAAGGCAACATGACTGCCGACTGGCTGGTCATCGGCGCGGGTTTTGCCGGCTTGTCCGCTGCACGCCGCCTGCTTCAACTTCGGCCCGATGACAGGGTCGTCATACTGGAGGCAAGCGAAGTCGCCAAAGGCACGTCGGGGCGAAACTCGGGCTTCATGATCGATGTCCCGCACACGCTTTCCGCCAGCGAATATTCAAGCGGTGGCACAGATGCCACCCGGCTGGAGATGATGCAGAATCGATCGGCAATCGCCTTTGCAAGCGATGCTGCGGCTGAATATGGAATGTCGGGTGCTACCTTCGATCCATCGGGAAAGATCAACGCTGCCGCAACAGCGCGCGGCATGAGACTCAACCGGAGTTTCGCCCGTTCGCTTAAATCCGCCGACGAGCCGCATATCTATCTGGATGCCGCCGAAATGCGTGAGATTACAGGTTCGGATTATTATCTGGGCGGCTTGTATACGCCCGGAGCGGCCCTCATCCAGCCCGCTGATTATGTGCGTATTTTTGCTGCCGGGCTGGCGCGCCGGATGGATATATTCGAACATTCCCCTGTCACTTCATTGAAGCGGGAAGGCGCAGGCTGGACGGCCTGTACGCCACGCGGCGCGGTCAGCGCACCCAAGGTCATCATTGGCGTCAATGGCCATATTGAGGATTTCGGGCATTATGCCGGGCGGCTGATGCATATCTTCGCTTACGCTTCAATGACGGCACCGTTCCCGGCGGGAGATTTCGGGCGCAAAATTTCAGGGCACGAAAAATGGGGGCTGCTGCCTGCCGACGCAATGGGAGCAACCGTTCGCAAAATCACGGTCGGCGATCAGTCACGCATTATTATTCGCACGAAATATACCTACGACACGACCGTTGCGGTATCGCAGCGGCGCATGACTAGAATAGCCGATGAGCAGCGCCGCTCTCTGGACGCCAGATTTCCGGGGCTGGCTGGCATAGGGTTCGACTATAGCTGGGCGGGAAGGCTGTGTCTTAGCCTCAATCATGTGCCCGCCTTCGGCGAAGTCGAGGAAGGGCTCTATTCCGCGTGCTGCGAGAATGGGCTTGGCACTGTAAAAAGCACGCTTGCAGGCATGATGGCCGCCGAACTGGCAACGCAAACCATCTCAAGCGACCTCAGGAAATATATGGATCACCCGGAGCCGTCACGGCTTCCGCCGCGGCCCTTGGCGTGGTTCGGCATCAATTCGGTGATCCGTTTGCAGGAATTGCGCGCCGGTCGCGAAGGATGATCCGCTATCGCGCAATATGAAGTCTGAAGCGATGACAGGCTTTGAACATGATGGGAACGAAACGAGGAGGAAGTAAAATGAAAAGTTTCTGGAAAGCGCTTTGCGCCGCAGCGGCGGTCGGATTGACGGTCCTTTCCGCCCAGGCGGAAGAAAAGACCATCACCATGGGCACCATGTCGTGGGAGGATCTTCTTCCTATTACGGGTATCACCAAGAAGGTTCTGGAAGATTCCGGCTATGCGGTGAAGGTGGTTCCATTCTCGGAATGGGGGATCGCCTATGCTGCCCTTTCCAAGGGTGATATTCAGATACTTGCTTCGCAGACCGACTATGTTGCGCATGACTACTGGAACAAGAACAAGGACAAGCTGGAAAAAATTTCTCCGGTCTCCCACGGCCTGTTTGATGGCATTGCCGTTCCGAAATATGTCGATATCGATTCCATCGAGGAGTTGAATGACAATGCCGACAAGTTCGGCAATAAGATTATCGGCATTGAACCGGGCGCTGGCCTCATGCGCGAAACCGGCGAGGCAATCAAGGCTTACGACATCAAGCTTCCCCTTATCGAAGGCAGTACTGCCGCAATGACCGCTGCCCTCAAATCGGCGGTTGATCGTGAGGAGTGGGTTGCCGTCACGCTCTGGGAGCCGTCCTGGATGATGCAGAAATACGACGTCAAGTTTCTCAAGGATCCCAAAGGCGTCTATCCTCCGCCGCAGAGCTATTATTGGATCGGCAAGAGCGGATTTTCTGCTGACCACCCTCATGCGCGCGAATTGCTGGCCAGCGTCTATGTGCCTCTCGCAGACATCACCTCCATCAATGCTGCCGTCAGCGACGGCGCGACGATGGACGATGCGGTAGCAAGCTGGATCGATGGCCATAGCGATCTTCTCAAGCGCTGGAAAAATATCAAGAGCGAAGAATCATCGCCGCGAGCGAGGTCGCCCGGCATCGGCCGGGCGCCTTGGCAATATTAACGGGAAGCGAAACCCACGGGGTAGAGATGCAACTCTCAAACATCGATACGAACGAAGTACTGGTTGATTGCCAGTCTGTGTGGAAAGTCTTTGGCGCCAATGCCTCCGCCGCCGTAAAGGCTGTCGTTGAGCGCGGTTTGACGAAGACACAGGTTTTGCAGGAATATAATTGCGTGGTCGGTGTGTCGGACGCCAGCTTTCAGCTCCGGCGGGGGGAGATTTTCTGCGTCATGGGCCTTTCGGGCAGCGGCAAGTCCACGCTGATCCGTTTGCTCAATCGCCTGATCGAGCCGAGCCTTGGCAAGATCATGGTGAAGGGAAAGGACATTGCCGACCTCAATGCGGCAGAGCTTCGCACGGTACGGGCCCGGAATATCGGGATGGTATTTCAGAATGTGGCTCTTCTTCCGCACCGGACCGTGCTGGAGAATGCCGCCTTTGGTCTTGAAGTGCAGGGGATTTCAAAAGACGAGCGCAACAGGACAGCACTTGCCGCGCTCGAAAAGGTCGGGCTAGCCGATTGGACCACGCGCCTTCCCGCGGAACTTTCCGGAGGGATGCAACAGCGTGTCGGTCTTGCGCGTGCACTGGCGGCTGATCCTGAGATCATTTTAATGGACGAGCCGTTCAGCGCGCTTGATCCGCTGATCCGCCGTCAGCAGCAAGACGAATTCCGGCAGCTGGCGAAATCGCTTGGCAAGTCCTCCGTCTTCATTACCCACGACCTTGAGGAAGCTATCCGCCTCGGCGATCGCATCGCCATCATGAAGGACGGCGTCATCGTCCAGGTGGGAACAGCGGAAGAGATCGTTACCAAACCCGTCGATGATTATGTGGCAGATTTTGTGGCGGGCATTTCTCGCATTCATCTGGTCAAGGCGCTTTCCGTCATGCAGCCGGTTGCCGAGTTTCAGGCTGCGCAGCCTCGCGTCGCGATGAACACCATGCCCAAAGCTGCTCCTGATACGGATATCGCCGACCTTATCGATCTCACCATAAAATCCGGACGGGACGCGGTCGCAGTAGTCGAGAATGATGCCGTTATAGGTGTTGTCACCATTCACAGTCTCCTGCGCGGTGTTGCCGGTTTGCCGGCGAAAGAAGCTGTCGCGGCATGAGAGGTGGGCCAACGGGGCGGCAATGACGCTCTGATAAATTGATAATGCAATATTCGGGAAAGCGAAATGGATATCGCCGCCATAACGGAGAGTTTCGATACCAGAACCGAGGACGCGCTGAGCTGGATCAGCGAGAGCGGCAGTTGGCTGTTCGGGTTCTTCAGAACCGTGCTTGAGGGAACCTATGACGGAGTGCATTGGCTTCTGCAACTCGCGCCGCACTATGTCATTGCGATCATCGTGATGCTTCTGGGATGGCGATTGATCAATGTGTTCTCCGGGCTTCTCGCTGGCCTTGCCCTGTTGTTTTGTGCAGCAATGGGCCTTTGGAGCGAAACCATGAGCACGCTGGCCATGGTGATCACGGCAACGATCCTCGCGCTCGTTGTGGGTGTTCCCATCGGCATCGCTGCAGGCTTCGTTCAGTCGCTCGACCGGCTGCTAGCGCCCGTCCTCGACCTGATCCAGACGCTGCCGCCCTATATTTATCTTCTTCCGGCGATTGCGTTGCTCGGTTACGGGCCTGCTACCGCTCTTGCCGCAACTGTTATCATTGCGATGCCTCCCGCTATTCGCCTCACTTCCCTTGGCCTTCGGATGACGCCGCGCGAATTCATCGAACTGGGACAGGCCAGTGGACTCACCCCATGGCAGATGTTTTGCAAGATCAGGCTCCCATTCGCCTTGCCAAGCATAATGGCCGGGATCAACCAGAGCATCATGATGGCGTTCGGCATGGTGGTAATTGCGGGGATCGTGGGTTCCGGAGGGCTGGGCGAGACGATTTACGGGTCGCTGCGTACGCTCGATATTGCAACTTCGATCAACGCCGCAATCGCCATCGTTATCCTGACAATGGTGCTTGATCGTCTTACGCAGGCTGCGGCCAGCGATAATAGAGGGGACGGAACATGAACCTCGACCTGCTCCGGTTTTCACCTGGCGCCTATCTCGCTCCCGTCGTGGATTGGCTGAACAAAAACTTTCATCCGTTTTTCAGTGCAGTGGTTACATTAATAGAAGCGGTGCTGGGGGCCATAGAGGGCGTCCTGCTCTATCCTCCGGCCTATGCGCTGATCCTAGCGGCAATTCTCATCGCCTTTATCTTTGTCGGTTTAAGGGTCGCCGTGATAACAGCAATCGCACTTCTGTTTTGCCTGTTTTCCGGCTTATGGGCGGCTTCCATGCAGACACTGGCTCTTGTCACTGTGGCAGTGAGCATTGCTGTATTGGTCGCCTTCCCCATGGGCATTATGGCGTCCCGACACCGAGGGCTTGAATCTGCACTTCGTCCCTTGCTGGACATTATGCAAACCGTGCCGCCATGGGTCTATCTCATTCCTGCTGTCATGATTTTCAGTCTGGGGCGAGTTCCGGCAATCATCGCTACGGTCATTTACGGTATACCGCCGATGCTGCGATTGACGACGCTGGCTTTCAAGCAGGTGCCAAAGGAATTCAAGGAACTCGGTCAAGCCACCGGCGCATCGCCACGCTTTATATTGTTTAAAATCGAAATACCGCTGGCCACGCCAACGCTTCTGGTTGGGCTTAACCAATGTATTCTTCTGTCGCTGGCCATGGTCGTTCTGGCAGGGCTGGTCGGGGCAGGCGGTCTTGGCGCTGAAGTAACGCGCGGGCTAACGCGAATGGAAATGGGGCTGGGATTGCGCGCAGGGCTCTCGATCGTGGCTATTGCCATTCTCCTCGACCGCTTCTCAAAAGGCGCGCTGCAACGTCATCCTAGAACGGCCCACGGTTTTCAGATCAAATAAGGATAAGAGATATGACAAATATCGGTCGCGTCGGCCTCATCGGGGGTTCTGGATGGCTTGGAACGGCAATCGCCAAAGCACTGCTTAATTCGGATACAATCTCTATTGGTCAGTTGACGTGCTCTTTCAGAAGCGGAAAGCCGCAGAACGCTCTGCCTTGTGTATGGACGCCGGACAATAAACAGCTCGTCGAGAATTCCGACATCGTCATCCTGTCTGTCCGCCCTGCCGATTGGGCTTCCGTTGACATCGATGCGACGGGCAAGCTTATAATCTCGGTTATGGCCGGAGTGGGTGTGGAAGAAATCAAGCAAAGAACGGGCAGTTCCCGCGTCGCGCGCGCCCTTCCGAATGCGGCGGCTGAAATTGGCTTCTCATATACGCCGTTTTTCATTGATTCTTCTGATCCGGGCGACAGGAATATAGTGGGTACTCTCTTTGCAAGTTGCGGTGCTGTCGATACCGTAAGTGCAGAGGAATATATCGACTATTTTACCGCAATGTCAGGATCGGGGGCCGCGTTCCCGGCGCTGCTTGCAGAAGCAATGATGAATCACGCAGTCGCACAGGGGCTGCCACCTGAGATTGCGCGCAGGGCCGCACAGCAGGTTCTTATCGGGGCTGGACGACTTCAGGAGTATAACGGGGTTTCTCCCGATGAAACTGTAAAGTTGTTTGTAGACTATCAGGGAACAACTACCGCTGGAATCCTTGCCATGCGCGAAGACGGTTTCGAAAAAGCAGTGAATTCGGGGCTGGATGCAGCGGTTAGGGCGGCTCAATTGCTATCCGGCAAGGGTAGCAGCTAGAGCACTTCCAGCAAAAGCGTGAAACGCTCTCTGCGATAGTAGCCATATAGCAAATCCAAGACGTTCAAACAAAACTTCAGGGATCGGTTGTTCCAATTCGCTACATGGTTTCCGTAATCTTGCTGAGGTTCTGCGGCTTATCGGGGTCCAGGCCACGCGCTTTGGCGATCTGTTCAATCAGATTATAATAAGCACCAAGGCCGACCAACGGATCAATCAAACCATGATCTGTCGACCTTATCTGGACAGTTTGTGTCAGATTGCTTTCAGCTCCAATGGTTACAACATCTGCTCCAAGGCCAATTAAGCGCTCAATTGCTAACTCGTTCGCACTGAAAGCATTATCTTTGTTGAGAAAGGCCAATATCGGAAATCCGCCTTTGATCAACCGGATTGGGCCATGCATGACTTCCGCCAGCGAAAACGCTTCGGCATGAATACCGCAGGTTTCTTTGGCTTTGAGTGCGCCTTCCAAGGCAATGGCCAAGCCGGGGCCGCGGCCGACCACATACATATCCTCGAGCTTTGACAACTGGGAAATCAACTCCGCATGGATGATTGCGGCTGTCGTTTTTTCCAGTGCATCCGGTAATTGGTTCAATGCCTTTTTCAAGGCGGAATCACCGGAGATTTCTGCGGTGACAGCGGCGAGCGCCACAGCACTGGCGATGCAGGATTTTGTTGCAGCCACACTCTGTTCTTTACCGGCGTGCAAAGCTACTACAATATCTGCCTGCTGCGCTAATGGACTATCCAACATATTGACGACAGCCACGGTGATCGCTCCACCTTGCTTCGCCGCCTTTTGTAAAGCAATAATATCAGGGCTGGCACCAGACTGCGATATCGTGAAATGCAAACCATCTTCAAGTTGCAGGCGACCATTATAAACCGACGTAATTGAAGGGCCGACAGAGGCCACTGGTACACCGACACTGATCTCGAATAGATACTTGAAGAATGTTGCAGCATGATCGGACGATCCGCGTGCACATGTTGTAATGACACGCGGCTTACGCCGCTCAAAAAGACGTTTGATTTCCGCAAAGGTTGCAACTTCACCGGCCAGCAAATAAGAAACAACGGCGGATGCCTCAATTGTTTCTTTGCGCATAAAAGATGTTGTGACCATCACGGCCCCCTTATCATGTATATTAGTGCAATTTACTAGCCCTTCAGCCCTGTAGAATTGAAGCGCCTCCGGCAGCCTGAACCGCGAGGCTGCCACTTCTAACGCCAGCCGCGAGACATTCTCTCAGACTGCGTCCGTTTAGCCAGAAGTCGATAAAACCCGCATTAAATGCATCACCAGCACCAGTTGTATCCACAACGTCGACTTTGCTGGCGGGCACATGAATTTCCGTATTTCCCGAGCGCAGCCATGCACCGTCCGCCCCCGTTTTCAAGGCAATGACAGGGAAATGCTCCGATAGAATGTCGAGTGCCTTGCGGGCATCGCTCTCGTCGGTAATGGCCTGTGCTTCATCACTGTTCGGCAGAAAAATATCGATTCCCTCGCAGCTTTTCAGTAGATCAGCGCTATAAATCAAGGCTTCATCCCAACTGGGGTCCAGCGAAACGGTTAGACCAGCAGCTTTGGCTGTTCTCACCAAATCCGGAATTTCATGAAGCGTTGCATATTCGGCAATATGTAGATGTTTTGCATCGCACCAAAGTAAAGCTTCATCGAGTGTCGATGGACGCGCCGGCCCGGCGCGATGCGTCAGAAATGCCCGATCATTACCAATAACACTGGCAACCGTTACCTGTGGTCCGGCATCTGCCGTTATTTCCAAAAAACGTAGATCTATGCCGGCGGTCGACAGATCGGCCGATATGCCCTGCGAAAGACTGTCGGTACCAAGACGCGCAACAAGCGCGGCCATGCGACCAACATGGGCGAAATGAGCGGCGGAAATGAAGGCGCCGCCACCGGCCACAATTTTTACGTTACCGGCAAAAACCTCACGACCTGGTTGCGGCAAGGATTCCAAGCCAGTGAAAATAAGGTCGCAATAAATTCGCCCTATACTCAGGACTGCAGGAGTTTTGAACTGTTTTGACATTATAAGCGACCGAGACTCTTTTCCGTCTTGGTATCGAACAGATACAGACTGCCTGCCGGAGCGAAAGCATTTAGCCGACTGCCCGCCTGTGGAACGGTTTTCCCTGGTGCCGTTGCGATAACTGCGGCACCATCGACATCAAGATGAACCAGGGTTTCAGCACCGAGCGGTTCTACGGCAGTGACGATACCTTGCAGTGATATGCCATTTTGCGAACTGGTTTCGCCTACCTTGAGCTCATGCGGGCGAATGCCGATCAGCATGTCCCCATCGGCTGCGAATTCAACCCAAGTGCCTTTACGGCGACCCGCGATCAGGTTCATGGAGGGACTCCCGATGAAGCGGGCGGTGAAGACATCAACCGGATGTTCGTAAAGCTCTGTCGGCGTGCCAGTCTGCAAAATAATGCCATCACGCATAACCACGATACGGTCGGCCATTGTCATGGCCTCAACCTGATCATGGGTCACATAAACGGTGGTGGTCTTGAGATTCTGATGCAGGCGCTTGATTTCAATGCGCATTTGCGCGCGCAACTGGGCATCCAGATTGGACAGCGGTTCATCGAACAAAAACGCCGAAGGATTGCGCACCATCGCACGGCCAATAGCAACGCGCTGGCGCTGCCCGCCTGAAAGTGCTGCCGGACGTCTATCAAGATAAGGTGTCAGCCCGAGAGATTGGCCGACACCTTCAATCCGCTTTGCTTTTTCTGCCTTGGAAAGCTTTGAGGTATAAAGGCCGAAACCAATATTCTGGCGTACGGTCATATGCGGATAGATCGCATAATTTTGAAACACCATGGCGATGTTGCGCTGTTTGGGGTCGCGCTCATTGACCACTTCGCCCCCGATCTTCAATTGACCACCGGAGATGTCTTCAAGACCCGCAATCATGCGCAGCGTTGTGGATTTGCCGCATCCGGACGGGCCAACGAAGACAACGAATTCTCCGTCTTCAATCTGCAAATCGATTGAGCGAACAGCGTCGACCTTGCCGTAATGTTTAGCAAGTTTTTCAAGCTCGATAGTTGCCATTAACGTGTCTCCACAAGTGCGCTGAATTTTTCATTGAGGTCGCGGGCAGCCTTCGCCTCCGTGGCTTCATGCTCGGCGGCCTGCGCCCTGAAACGTTCGGCTTCGAAGGTATACCGATCCAGGGCAGTGCGCATCGGCTGCGGTGCTGGACCTCCCAATCGGTCCCGCACGGCGACAAAATGCTGTGGTGAAACGAGCTTTTCAAATTCTTTCCGGTCAAAGGCCGGGTCACGGCCAGTCGCTTCACGAAAAGCTTCAAGGAAAGGCTCAAACCCATCCTTTTCCAGCCCCCCGTTTTTTGCTACCACGGCACGCGCCACCTTGGCGGCAATCTCATGGGCTTGCCGGAACGAGAGACTTTCGATGCGTACCAGCGAGTCCGCCAGTTCCGTAATAGTAATGCAGGAACGGCGGATATTCTCTGCAACCCTTGCCGAATCTATGCGGATGGCATCAATGAAGGCTGCTAGCAAATCGAGCACGCGGCCAGCAGAGGAAAATGCCTCATAACCCATCGCCTGTGTTTCGCCTTCACTATCATTCATGTCGGTGAAAGGCGTGTTGTGCATCACATCCAGTACCGTGCGCGCACGTCCCATTGTCTGGCTCGACAGGTGGCGCATATGCTCAATCGGTACAGGATTGCGTTTTTGTGGCATGATTGAAGAAATCTGCACAAAAGCATTGGGTACATAAATCTGGCCAACCTCAAAACTGGTCCAGAACTGGAAGTCCTGAATAAGCCGTCCCAGATGAATGAACATCAGTTCGAGCGCTGAATAGGTGGAGGTGACGTAATCCACTGCCGCGATACAGCTATAGGAATTGGCTAAAGGGGCAGCAAAGCCCAGTAGCTCCGCGACGCGTTTGCGGTCGATCGGAAAGCCGGAGGTGGTGATGGCTGCCGCCCCCATAGGGGACTGGTTAACGATGGCGCGGGCGGCTTCAATGCGTTCAATATCTCGGATAAGCACTTCAATTGCCGCGGCAATATAATGACCGAATGTTGTTGGCTGCGCTGGTTGGCCATGCGTATAGGCAACGATCAATGTCGCTTTCTCGCGCTCAGCGGCAGATGTCATTACCTCAAGCAGATGACGCGACTGGGCCAGGAGCACATCGATATGTTTTCTTAGACTAAGCTTGAAAAGCGTGTGGTCAATGTCATTGCGCGAACGTGCGGTATGCAGCCGACCGGCAATATCCGGGCCAATGCGCGCCTTCAGTTCCTTCTCGATGAGGAAGAAGAAGTCTTCAACCTCGCCCGTATAGATGAGCGTGGCAGGGTCGATTTCCCTGTCGATGGCTTCAAGCGCGCCAGCAATTCTTGCTGCTTGACCGCGGTCAAGAATGCCGGTTTCGACCAGCATCACCAGATGGGCGCGGTCAATACGCCGGAAGCCATCCACATGATGGGTTTTGGCACCGTCAAACAGCGGGCGAAGTACAGTTTCCTTGTAAACTGGATTTGGAAAAACGCTTTTGTCGGAAAGTCTCGGATCAAGATCAGACATGGTTCAACCTTTAAGGCCAGCGAGCATAACGCCGCGCACGATATAACGCTGAAGAAGCATGAAAACGATAAGCGTTGGCAGCGTTGCAATGGCTGCGCCGGTCATGATCATTTCCCACTGGATGGACTGCTCAACCGCAAAGCTCGAAAGCCCGACCGGCAGCGTGTAAAGCTCCGGACTGGTGGCGACGATCAGCGGCCAGAAGAAGGCGGTCCAGTTGCCGAGGAAGGTGAAAATTGCAAGAGCCGAAAGTGCGGGCGTCACCAGCGGCATGGCCACTTTCCACCAGATCTGAAATTCGTTAAGCCCGTCAATACGCGCAGCTTCGAGAAAGTCATTCGGCACGCCTTCAAAGAACTGTTTCATCAGGAAGGTGCCAAAGGCCGTCATCATGCCTGGAAACATGATCCCCCAATAACTATCCAGCCAGCCGAGTTGACTCGACATGAGATACCAAGGGATTACCAGCATTTCAGTGGGGATCATCAGCGTCGAAAGGATCGCGAGGAAGATGAAATAACGCCCGCGGAACTGGAATTTCGCCAGGGTATAGCCCACGAGACTGTCAAAAAATACGTTTGACAGTGTCACGAAAACCGCGACGATCATCGAATTCAGGAACCAGCGCAGAAAACGTCCGTCAGCGAGAATGGACGCATAGTTTTGAAGGGTCGGGTCAGCCGGGATGAGCCGCAGATCATAGACCTGACTAGCGGTTTTCAGCGATGTCGAAAACATGAAGGCCAGAGGTGTGATCATGATCAGACCGCCGATGAACAGTAATGTCCATGTAATGGCGCGACTGGGGTTCAGGTTCTGGAAGGGAAGCGGTTTGGCTTGTGCGGGCACGGTCATTTCTTTTCCCTCAGAATCCAGAGCTGTAACAGGGATACGCAGAGCAGAATGATGAAAAGAATGATCGTTTGTGCCGCTGCATAGCCCATCGCATAGGATGAGAATGCGGTTTGATAAATCATCAGTACCAGCGGTTTTGTCGAGCCCAGTGGGCCACCTGGATCATTCGTGGTCATATTGTAGACCTGATCGAAGATGCGCAGGAACCCGATGGAGGAAAACACCACCAGAAAGACGGTTGTTGGTTTTAGTAGCGGGATCGTAATCTTGCGCAGGATCGCCCATTCGCCGAGGCCATCAATCCGTGCAGCTTCATAATATGTGTTCGGAATAGCGCGCAGGCCGGCCATAAAGATAATGATCTGAAACCCTAGCCCTGCCCAGATGGAGGTTGCCATAATGGCATAAAGCGCCTGATCGAGCGATCGGAGAAAACCTTGCTGCGGCAATCCGACAGCACTTAGAATATTATTGATGAAGCCAATGGGGGCTGGCTGATAAAACCAGCGCCATACCCAGGCCATCGCTGCCGCCGTGGTTAGATAAGGCAGAAAATAGAGCGCTCGAATGAAACCGTGCATGAAGCGCACACGATCCAGAAAATAGGCGATGACAAAAGCGATAATCAGGCTGATCGGGGTGCCGACCAATAGATAGATGAAAGTGTTTTTGAAAACTTTCCAGAATTCCGGATCGGCAAAAAGCTTCTGATAATTGGTAAGGCCGATAAATTTGGGAGTGCTCATCAGATCCCAATCCGTGAAAGACAGCCAGAATGCTTCAATCGTCGGATAAAAACGGATAACGCTATAAAAGAGAATTGGCAGAGCCAAAAAGCTCCAGACCCATATCAGCTTTCTGGCTTTCATCGACAGACGATCAGTAAGCCGCGAGCCGGAAGGCCTGTGCGCTATGCGATCTGGTTCAGCCGTCATTGTCATATTCAAAATCCTTCGGCGAGATATACGCCGCTGTCCGGCAAGGTGCCATAATAGCAAAGCGGACGGCTGGTCGAATTTTAGAATACAGCCGTATAAAATCGAATACAGAGCCGGACAGGCTGCACAAAAATCGAGCCGGACAGGCCCACAATTTTGATTATGAAAACCGCCCGGCCCGTTAGAAATTACTTGGCCGCATCCAGAACTGTCTGCTCAGCCTTGGCGGCTTCATCAAGGGATTCCTTGACCGGCTGGTTTTGCAAAATGACGCGGTTGGCCATATCGACCGCAATCTGACGCTGCTTCAACTCGTCCACGAACATAGTCGTATGTGCATATTCCAGACCTTTAAGGAATGGACCATAGACCGGATCAGCCAGATTGGCTTCCGTCAAAGCCACCGAACGACGCGCAGGCAGTTCACCCACACCCTTCAACCAGATTTCCATGGCTTCCGGCGAAGAGATGTAATCAAGGAACTTGGCAGCAGCTTCCAGCTTTTCGCCGTCAGCCGACGCGCTGATACCATTGGCAAAGTAGCTGGCATAGTTCGAACGCACCCCGTCCGCATTGGCTGGCAGTTCGGTTACACCCCATTCAAAGTCCTTGATGGTGTTGAAGGCGGCCAGCCGGAAAGTGCCATCAACAGTCATTGCCGCCTTACCAGCGCGGAAGGCTGCATGACCTTCGTCCATGAACTTAACTTCGCCGACCTTATGCTCGGTCTGGAGGCCGGTATAGAAAGCAAGCGCCTTTTCACCAGCAGCATCATTGTAGGCAACCTTGCGGTCATTATCGGTATAAGGCTGTCCACCGAACTGGCGCACCAGAACTTCGCGCCACCAATGCTGATCCTGACCAGGCATGTCGAGCGTGATACCTTCGGCAACAAGATTGCCGGCATCGTCGCGCTTGGTCGTTTTCGTTGCGAAATCGACCAGTTCATCCAGATTTTTGGGTGGAGTGTTTGGATCCAGCCCAGCTTCCTCGAAAAGCTTCTTGTTATAGAAAAGTGCCAACGAACGTACAGCCGTCGGCAGGCCGTAATATTCGCCACCGCGTTTCATCGCGCCTACGATTGGAAAGAATTCGCTTTCAATCTTGTCATGCGGAAACACATCCTGCGGAAGCGGCTGCAAGATGCCGCCTGCGGCAAACTTATCGAGCCAGCCGTAGAAAAGCTGCATAACATCCGGGCTTTTTCCCGCCATTTTCGCAGCAATTACGCGGGTCTGATAGTCATCATAAGGGAATGTGACCTGTTTGACCTTGATATCGGGATTGGCTTTCTCGAAATTCTCGATCAGCGTGTCCATTGTCTTGACGCGCGATTCAAAAATATATTGCCAATATTCGATTTCAACTGCCTGAGCGGCATTGATTGCCATAGAACTCAAACCGGCCACAAGACCCGCAAGTAGCAACTTACCCATTTGCATAAGACCTCCCCATTGCCCCGCACTTTGCGCGGGCAAGGTATATGCAGGCCAGCGACCTGCCAGTTCCACCACTGCCGTGTTTTTGACACGGCCCTTACTGCCCGCACATCTGAAGCGACATACCTCCTCCAAGGCCGGCAGGGCAAATTTCTTGCCACTTTATTATGCTTCATTTTTGTGTCCCGCTTGTCAATAAGATAATTTACTTGAATTAATATATTGCTGTTAAAAGCCCGGTGGCGTATTCCAATGATTGCAAATCTGGAGAGGGCAATGGCATCGCAGACGGGCAGCTCACGGTCCATGGCGCAAGTGAATACGCAAACTGTTACGCTCGGCAAGAATCCTGAACGAATCCGGGATCATAATCGGCGTGTTGTTTTGGATGTTGTGCGCCGTCACGGCCCTGTAGGCCGTATGCATATTGCTCGTCTCACCCACCTGACAGCACAGGCAATCGCCAATATCGTTGATGAACTGGTTGCCGAAAATCTTTTGATGCAACTTGGCAGATTGAAGACCGGGCGCGGTCAGCCGCCTATTCAATTCGCAGTCAACCCCTCCGGCGCCATGACCATCGGCATCGAAATGGGTTCCGCTCATATGGTCACGACTGTTCTTGACCTTTCGGGAACGCCGCGCAAGAAGCAGGTTTATCCGGTAAGCGACACGCGGCCAGAAACGCTTTGTAATCAGCTGCGGATTGAAATCAATAAAATCAAAGCCGAATTCGATGTGCCCTTGCTCGGAATTGGGGTGGTGATGCCTGGGCCCTTTGGCATTGAGGGCATGACATCGGTTGGCCCGACGACATTGCCGGGCTGGGCGGGCATTGACGCGGCCGCTATGCTGACTGAAGCTTTTGGCGAGCCGGTGATCGTTGAAAATGACGCCAATGCGGCGGCGGTCGGTGAACGGCTATTTGGCGCAGGATACGCAATAGCCAGCTTCGCGATGATTTATTTCGGTGCCGGTATTGGTCTTGGTATGATTCAGGAGGGAGCTCCATTTCGCGGCGCCTTTGGCAATGCTGGCGAAATCGGCCATATATCAATTGCACCGGGTGGGCGTTCCTGCTCTTGCGGACAGCAGGGTTGTCTTGAAACCTATACATCGGCCTATGCGTTGAACCAAAAACTGGTGTCAGCGGGCATCACCGACACAAGCTTTGAAAATCTTGAATATCTGCTTCAGAAAGACAATCCGGTTATCCTTGAATGGGTGAAGGAGGCCGCAAGTCATCTTGCACCGGTGATTGCGATTATCGAGAATATTCTAGATCCGGAATCTATAATTCTGGGCGGAATGCTGCCCAATTCGATCATTGATGCTCTGATATTCCATATGAGCGATCTTCCTATTTCTGTTGCCAGCAGAAAAATGCGTGTCTTGCCCAGAATAATGCGCGGTCAGACCGGCCAGTTCACAGCCGCGCTCGGAGCTGCGGCCTTACCTATGTTCGAGGTGATGACACCCAAGCTTGAGACGAATATATAAGCTGTAGACAAAGTGCGAATTCGACACTCGAGATTGGCGTGCAACTTAAGTGATATGGAGGCAATATGTCCCGGATATCCTTCCAGTCGGATGAGAGAATCCAGAAAGCCCCTTCATCTCGAATAATTCTTTATAATGCCGGCTCCATTCCAATCAATTCGGAGGCCAGCGCCCGCGTGGTTTCGGAAATATCAGGGCTGAAAACCAGCCAATAGCCTTTGTCGCTGGATAAGGTCATATCACAGGCTTGTACCAATTGCCCACGTCTGATCGCGCCATCTATTAGCCCGGCCCAGCCGAGAGCTACGCCCTGATCGGCGATAGCAGCCTCGACAACGAGGTTGTAAGTATTGAAGACCAGCCCGCGATTGTCGATGTCGATCTCTTCGCCAACCGCCTCCAGCCAGCCTTGCCAAGTGTACCAGCGATGGCCCTGAAAGGTATCGAGGTGCAGGAGTGGTGCAGAGCCAAGCCCTTTGCCATTTGGAAAAGGGCCATGCTTTTTATAGAAAAGAGGGGAACAGACAGGAACTACGGCTTCGCCCAGAAAGGCAACGGCTTCTGTTGCAAAATCCCCGCGCGAGCCGAAAAGAATGGAAATATCCGCCTCTCTTTGATCAACCGGTTGAAGCATTGATGACGCCGTAATGCGAACATCGACTTCAGGATATTTTGACCTGAAATGCCCGACCCGGGGCATCAGCCAGAAAGCGGCAAAGCCATAATCGGTGGCGATTCTCAGACTTGGTGTCCGCTGTCGACGACTGATCTGTTGGATTGCCTCCTCGATTTCCGCAAGGCTGGACTGAACTGCATTATAAAGAATTCGCCCCTCCGGCAGAATTTCCACGCCTCGCCCGCGCCGCGCGAACAAAGTGACACCGAGACGATCTTCTATTCGTTTTATCTGATAACTGACTGCGGGTTGCGTCATGCCCAATTCGCGCGCGGCAAGGGTCAGATTTTCCAAACGCCCCACCGCTTCGAAAATACTAAGGCTGCCCAAGTTCCAAGACGGAGAAATCATAAAGAACCTCTATGCCTTTGATAAAAATTGAATGGCTTTTTCCTTAGAGCAAAAGGTGTTTTCCTTAAAGCTCGAATACGAGACATAATGGTTTTCGATTATAAGAGATGTTTTGCACACCAAGCAAAGAGGGGCCACACCATGAGCCAATTGAAACTGACGGCATTCGCATTTGCGGTTTTTACGGGACTTACCGGCATGGCATCGGCAGCAGATCCGGATGCATGTGAAACCATCCGGCTTTCAGACCCGGGCTGGACGGATATTACTTCCACGAATTCGATTGCCAGCGTGCTGCTGGACGGGCTCGGTTATAAAGCCGATGTCAAAACCATGTCTGTACCGATTGGTTATGAGGCCCTCAAATCCGGCAACATTGATGTTTTCCTTGGCAATTGGATGCCAGCGCAGCAGAAGTTTCGGGAAGATCTCGACCAGAACAACGCTGCCGAGATTCTCATCAAGAATCTTGAAGGCGCAAAATTCACGCTCGCCGTACCGGATTATGTAGCGGAGCAAGGTGTGAAAGACATCGCTGATATATCCGCGCATGCAGATAAGTTCGGCAAGGAAATTTACGGCATTGATCCCGGTTCTCCAGCCAATCAGAATATTCAGAAGATCATCGATGACAAAAAATTCAAGCTCGATGGTTGGAAAGTCGTGGAATCGAGTGAACAAGCCATGCTGGCTCAGGTCGATCGCAAAAGCCGCGACCAACAATGGGTTCTGTTTCTTGCATGGGCGCCGCATCCCATGAACACAAAACTGAATATAGAATATCTTTCTGGCGGCGATGATTATTTCGGACCCAATTACGGCGGTGCGGAAGTTTATACGCTGGCACGCACCGGATGGGCATCGAATTGCCCAAATGCTGCGACCTTCTTCAAAAACCTCGTTTTCACTATCGATATCGAGAACGAGTTGATGGACAAAATCCTCAACGAAGGCGCAGAAGGTCCTGATGCCGCGGTAGCCTGGCTGAAAGCGCATCCTGAACAAATCGACAAATGGCTCACTGGCGTTACAACGCTGAAAGGCGAGCCGGGCGCTGAGGCCGTAAAGACCAGCCTCGGCCTTTGATCTACTGCTGGAATTCTTGTGAGGCGGACGTGTTAACGCTCGCCCTTTCTGCGATTCTCTCACCACTTGTTCATGGTTCGCTCAGATGAAAAAACCCAATATCCTTATTCTGATGGTCGATCAGCTCAATGGGACATTCTTCCCGGATGGTCCAGCGGAGTTTCTTCATGTGCCGAATTTGAGAAAACTGGCGAAGCGTTCGGCCCGTTTTGCCAGTTGCTACACGGCAAGCCCACTTTGTGCACCTGCGCGCGCGTCCTTCATGTCGGGACAATTGCCCTCGCGCACGCGAGTCTATGACAATGCGGCCGAGTTCTCGTCCGAAATTCCAACTTACGCGCATCACCTGCGCAATGCGGGCTATCAGACCACTCTTTCCGGGAAAATGCATTTCGTCGGGCCGGATCAACTGCATGGTTTTGAGCAGCGTTTAACGACCGACATTTACCCCGCCGATTTCGGCTGGACGCCGGATTATCGCAAGCCGAACGAACGGATTGACTGGTGGTATCACAATCTGGGCTCTATCACCGGTGCGGGAATCGCAGAGATTTCCAATCAGCTTGAGTATGACGACGAAGTCGCCTATCAGGCCGAAGCCAAGCTCTACGATCTCGCGCGCGGACATGACACCCGTCCGTGGTGCCTGACCGTAAGCTTTACTCATCCCCATGATCCCTATGTTGCGCGCAAGCGTTTTTTCGATCTTTATGCTGATATTCCGGAGCTTGACCCGAAGATCGGGCCGCTGCTGGGAAGCCAGACCGACCCGCATAGCGAACGGCTATCATGGGCTGCAAAAGCGGAGGATTATACTCTTACGCCTGAGCAGATCAGGACCGCGCGTCAGGCTTATTTCGCCAATATTTCCTATGTCGATGAGAAAATTGGTAATTTGCTGGATGTAATTGAGCGCTGCGGTATGACGGATGATACGCTGGTGGTCTTCACCTCAGATCACGGTGACATGCTGGGCGAGCGTGGCATGTGGTTCAAGATGAGTTTTTTTGAAGGCTCCGCGCGTGTACCCCTCATGATAGCCGCTCCGCAGCTTGAGTCTCGCCTCGTTACAGAGCCTGTTTCCACGCTTGATGTCGTTCCTACTCTCGCAGATTTGGCCGGCATCGATCTCAAAGGCATTATGCCATGGACAGACGGTGTTTCACTTCTTGAGATCGTGTCAGGAACCAAGCAACGTGGAGCCGTGCCCGCTGAATATGCGGCGGAAGGGACTGTGACGCCTATGGTATTATTGCGGGAGGGGTCTTGGAAGCTTAATATCTGCCGTGCCGATCCGCCACAGCTTTTCAATCTCGCTGAAGACCCTGACGAGCTCCGTAACCTTGCCTCCGAACCGGGACATCGTGCGGTACTCGATCAGTTCCTGCACTTGGCGGATAAGCGATGGGATCTGGAGCGTTACGATGCCGATGTGCGTCTAAGCCAGGCTCGCCGCCATATTATTTATTCTGCGCTGCGAAATGGTGCCTATTTCCCATGGGATTATCAGCCGCTTCAGAAGGCGTCCGAGCGCTATATGCGTAACCACATGGACCTGAACGTTCTGGAGGATAACCAGCGGTTTCCACGCTGAAGGAAACCGCGAAACGACAGCAGATAATAGCGCAGATACGGTAGGTCCCATACCGATTAGCGAGCCGCTTCATCTTTCGCTATCAAGTGGATCCCTGCGGCTAGTGTCTCACGCGATATTTCGCCCATGTGTACCGATTGCAGCATCCCATCGCTGCCAATGAAGAACGTCGCCGGCAAACCGGGTACGCCGTAGTGGCGCCCGAATTCGCCCAATGTGTCGAGCACGACATGTTCGAGTTCGAGGTTCTCGGTCTCAAGATAGCGTCGGATGGCCTCCACGCCTTCGCCTTGGTTGACAAAGACCAACTGTGCGTCGCCGGTGTTTGCAGCGACGTCCGCCATCATTGGCATCTCGCGTCGGCACGGTGGACACCAACTCGCCCAAAGATTGATGACAATCGGTTCACCTTTGAGCGTGGTTGGCTGGAATGGCGTACCGGAGAGCGTACGAAATGTGTCTCCCGATGGTAGCGGAGTGGCTGGCGCGCCCGCGGTGAGTTGCAAGATGAAGAAGGCGACGTAGGCTGAAGCTGCGGCTGGCAACGCGGCCCATAGCACAAGACGAAGTTCGCGCCTGAACCGGAGGAGCGTATAGGCGAGCGCCAATGCGATGCCCGCCTCGATCATGAACCCGCCCTGCCATATGTAAAGCGCGCGCAGCGGTTCGGCGAGAAAGTTTCCGCCGTGTTGAATCACATGCCCGGCTCGTGCACCGATTATGAAAGCGATCGTTGCACCCCAGGCCCAGGATGAGAAACGACGGTCTACTTTCCGCGCGAGAATCTCGTTGAGGAACAGGAACGCTGCGATTGCCAGAATGGCGGCGAAGCGGTCAGGCGCAAAAACCAACGGTCCGATGGCGAACGCATTCATGTCAGCGCTGCCTTGCCAGTTCGAGCAAGGCTTGCAGTGTGTCTACCGCCGCATCGCTGATCCGCGTCGCGGCCCCTCGGCGATCAGACCCATCAGGACAGTTCGCCAGCTCAACACGATAGGCGAATAGATACGCCCGTCGGCGGGAGAAAGAATGACAGTCGTGCATGGCCAAGCTCCAATTGATGCAATTTTGGTGACCTCGCCTGTGGAGCTTAAGGCAAACTTAAGCCGTTGTTTTGGTTTTGCGGCATGCCCCACGGCCATTCCAACAGGCGTGCTTGTTCGAAGGTATTGACGATGCCGCTGTCGCCAGTGAGTGGAACGAGAACCATGTTCCTGGGCTTGCCGCTTGCAAAGCGAGCTGGTAGAAATCATTCAATCAATCCGCTGAATGAAATATCGACGGAGCTGCGTATGGCAAGCCCCCGGCCGAAACTGGCCATCTTCGAGAACCTGGCGGAGATTGCCCAGGCACTAGGCCATCCGAACCGGCTGGAATTGCTGGAAAGTCTGGCGCAGGGGCAGCGCTCCGTCGAGGAGATGGCCGCGCAGTCGGGCATGTCGTTTGCAAATACGTCGCGGCATCTGCAAATTCTGCGGCGGGCACGGCTGGTTGAGACCGAACGCCGTGGCAAGCATGTGCTTTACAGCCTTGCCGGCGACGCGGAAGTCGTGACGCTGCTCAGCGCGCTCGGTCGGGTGGGCGAACGCAACATCGCCGAGGTGAACCGTGTGTTGGATGACTATTTCCACTCACGCGATACGATGGAGGCGATATCCCGTGAGGCGCTCGCGGAACGATTGGATGCGGGCCTCGTGACCGTGCTCGATGTCCGCTCCGAGGATGAATTCATGCAGGGTCATCTTCCCGGTGCCCGCAACATTCCCTTCGCTGAACTTGACAAGCGGCTTAGTGAATTGCCGAAGGACGCCGAGGTTGTCGCTTACTGTCGCGGACCCTATTGCGTTTATGCGTATGAAGCCGTGGCGGCACTGCGCGCAGAAGGCTTCAGTGCATTGCGGCTTGAGGATGGTTTTCCGGAATGGAAGGCCGCCGGGCTTTCTGTCGAGTTCTCCGAGCAGGCTTGATATAGCATTTCATGCATCACTTTCCGCGTACCATGCGCTGAAAAACTCTTCTAAGGTTGAATTTCCATGTCGCAATCCGCCGCGAGCACAGCCCTCGAAACATCGTCCCCGTCTCAATATGATTACGCCCGCAGCAATGTCGTAAGGCTGACCATTGCGCAGGCCCTTGCTGGTGCCAATTCGGTTGTCGTCTATGCCACTGGCGCAATTGTTGGGAACATGCTTGCGCCAAGCCCCGCCTTGGCGACCTTGCCTATTTCCATCTTCGTTGTGGGCATGGCGGCATGCACATTGCCGGCGGGCGCAATCACCCAGCGTCACGGTCGCCGTGCCGCCTTTCTGGCCGGAACGGGATGCGGCGTGCTTGTTGGCCTTCTCGCAGCGCTGGCTGTCGTGATTGGCTCGTTCTGGCTGTTTTGCGCCGCGACCTTCTTTGGTGGCGCTTATGCTGCTGTCGTTCTTTCCTTTCGCTTTGCGGCCGCTGATTGTGTTCCGGCGGAAAAACGCCCGCGAGCCTTATCCTTCGTCATGGCGGGTGGCGTCTTTGCGGGCGTGATTGGGCCGCAGCTCGTCACCTACACCATGTATCTGTGGATGCCGTATATGTTCGCGGCGACGTTCGTGGCGCAGGCGGCAGTGGCGGCGCTATCCGCCGTCATTCTGCTTGGTGTGCGTCTGCCCGCACCAACCGCGGCAGAAGTTGTTTACGGCCGGCCTCTCGGGATCATCGCCCGCCAGCCGCGCTTCCTCATCGCGGTTATATGCGGGGTCGTTTCCTACCTACTCATGAATTTCCTCATGACGGCTGCGCCGCTCGCCATGCAGATGTGTGGGCTATCGCAGGAATCGTCCAATCTCGGCCTTCAGTGGCATGTGATTGCTATGTATGCGCCCAGCTTCTTCACGGGGCGACTGATCACACGCTTCGGCGCGACGCCCATAGTCATGGCTGGCCTTGCACTCACTGGCATATCGGCGGCGGTCGGACTGCTGGGCATCGATGTGGCGCATTTCTGGGCTACGCTGATCCTGCTCGGCATCGGCTGGAATTTCGGCTTTGTCGGTGCGTCGGCGATGGTGCTGGAAACGCATCGTCCAGAAGAAAAAGCCCGCGTGCAGTCGCTCAATGACTTTGTCGTGTTCGGGACGATGGCTGTCGGCTCATTCCTGTCTGGCGGTTTGCTGTCCGCTTATGGATGGGACATGGTGCTCTGGCTCTCATTTGTTCCTCTTGCCCTTACGGTCTTTGCACTGGCTGCAACGGCAAACACGAGCCGCTCGAACATGGCAGGGTGAAAATTCATGTCACCGCTGGCTGTTCTCGCAAGAGGCCGGCGTAAACTGTCTATCGACATTGCAGAGCAATGCCTCTGATGTCGAGAGACAGGTTGGATTGGTTTGAAGGCGGCAGCTGTAGGCATCGGCGCGCTTGGCCACATTTTCCTGAGGCTCACCTAGACTCTTGATCTTACAATGCGCTCACATTCTTTGGAAATGGTTGAGTTGATCGTACACTTAACACACGCTAATTATTTGTTATGTGGAATAATAACAATACTTGTTTCGTTTTGATGAAATTATTAATCAAGCTACTGAAGGTGCGAAATGGCGGGTAAAAGGCGGAATAAGGCGTTCTTCGGAACCGTCTCTGATACCGATCTGCGATTGATGCGTGTGTTCTCCAAAGTCGTGGAATGTGGAAGTTTTTCGGCAGCGGAAACAGAACTTGGCGTAGGACGCTCGACAATTTCTCGGCATCTTTCTGATCTGGAGACTCGACTCGGTGTGCGTCTTTGCCATCGCCAACGTGGTCGATCCGGACTCCGACTTACGGAGCAAGGAAGTTTGGCCCTCGAATATATCGAGCAGTTACTGATAGCAACCAATGAGTTTTCAATTAATATTTCAAGTATTACTGACGATATTGTTGGTACTTTACGCGTCGGTGTTGTTGACTATACGTTCTCGGACCCGCAAAATCCCTTGCTTGATGCCCTACATCGATATGCGCTGTTTGCCCCGAACGTCATCATAGACATTTCAGTTGGCGCACCGCGCGAAATTGAACGAAAGCTCATTGATGGGCGGCTACATTGCGGGATCGTAATGAATTATCAAATGTTACCGGAACTGAGCTACGAACGTCTATATGTTGAAAGAAATACTTTATATGCGGGCGGCAACCATCCTGTTGCAAGAAAAATACGCAATGGCGAACAAGTGAGTGAGGCAGAAGTATATCGATATGAACTAATCTATCGGGGGTATCGGGAGGCAGACATCCAGATAGATCTCAAACAGCGCTTTGCCCGGGGGCCGACAGTGCTGGAGACTGAGGCGGTAGATATGCTGGTGCGATCAGGTATTTATCTCGGATTTCTTCCGAGCCACACTCGTAGCCCTCAAGTTGATGGATGCGTGGAGGTTCTGCCTCATGTTTTTGAGTACAGATATCCAATTAATCTCGTTTGGTCGAAGAATCGTGATCACTCGGCGCTCCTAGAAGAATTCTTGAGGATCATTCGAGCAACGAAAAAAGACGCCGCGCATTCAGGCTTCTAATTGCATCAATATGAAACATATCGGCTAATAATTACTATTTATTCTATTTTCTGAACATATTACCGTTTTCTCATGTTGCAAGGAACCCCGTAGAGGCGCGCGCAGGATGTTGCTGCGCGGCTGCCACTAAATAATTTCGTGCAACATATAATAATAAACGAAATAACCAATAATCAGGGGACGAAGCCAAGCCATGAAACTAGTAACTTTAACCGCTGCCGCACTCGCTATTTTTACCGGGGTAATGAGTTCCGCTACTGCAGAACCCAGAAAAAGTCTCACGCTTGGAACGGAAGGGGCATATAAGCCCTGGGGCTACATGGAAAACGGGACTACACTTGTTGGTTTTGAAATCGACATGATGCGTGAACTGTGCAAACGAATGGGTGTTGAATGCGAAATTGTTACTAACGATTTTGCGGGGCTTATCCCAGCGCTGACAGCGGGCAAATTCGACGCCATTTTTGCCGGAATGAATTCGACGGAAAAGCGAAGAAAAACGATCGCATTCTCCCGTGCATATGCGCTGGACCCTGCATCGTTCGGCTTACCCAAGGATGCACCCCTTTCAAAATTACCGCAGGCGGGTCAGGAGATTGATCTGAAAGCGGATAAAGCCCAGGTTTCAGGGATCATCGAAGCAATGAAGCCGATGCTTGAAGGTCAGATTATCGGCGTACAGGGATCGACGACCTTATCACAATTTCTCGAAGAAAACTTTTCAGACACTGTTACGATACGTGAGTATAATACCACTGAACAACATGATCTTGACTTGGCGGCTGGCCGAATTGACGGCATTCTCGCACTGGGAAGTGCACTGAGAACCGCTTGGAGTAAGCCCGAACTCGCAGAAAAATATCAAACAACCGGGCCGAAATTCTTTGGCGATGTGTTGGGCGATGGGATTGCGGTAGGTATGCGCCGAGAGGACACTGCTCTGAAGACCAAGTTTGATAATGCGATAAACTCCATGATCAAGGACGGTTCGCTGAAAGAACTTTCGGTTAAGTGGTTTGGCGTTGATATGACGCCCGGTAAGTAAACTTCAATTTGGTACTTCTGAAGAATCCACGATTAGAAGTATTGTACACTCAACATCAGGCAATTTAAAACGGCCGATGCTATGATCAAATATATAGAAATAATGGTTGGGCAGGGATGGGCGAATGCGCTTCTCTTCGCCGCTCTTACTACCATCTTAGTATCCCTGTTTGCGTTCATTTTGGGAACGGCTTTGGGTTCTTTACTGGCTTGGGGGCGGATCGGCGGCAGCCGACCCGTCCAGTACTTAACGGATCTTTACATTACTGTTCTACGTGGCATCCCTGAGCTTCTTGTAATTTATGTTTTTTATTTTGGCGGCAGCGCATTCTTGAGCATGATAGGGGAAGCGTTTGGAAATACGGGTTTTATAGGCATGCCTGCTCTCGCTGTAGGTGCGATTGCTATTGGGTTAGTTTCTGCCGCGTATCAGGCTGAAGTATTCAGAGGCGCTTTCTCCGTGATGAGAAAAGGCGAACTAGAAGCTGCGTATGCGATCGGAATGCGAAACTCGCTCGTATTTAGACGCATCATTGTCCCGCAGGTTATGCGTATTGCTTTGCCTGGGCTTGGTAACTGCTGGCAGATAGCGGTCAAAGAATCTGCATTGGTTTCTGTCACAGGACTAGTTGAGTTGTTGCGTCAGGCGATGGTTGGTGCAGGGTCAACGCAGCAACCGTTCTATTTTTATTTTACTGCAGCAGCACTCTATCTTGCAATTACTGTCGTTTCAATGTGGGGCTTTGACAGGGCCGAAAAGTCTGCTTCCCGTAGCATGAGGAGGGCCTGATGGAACTCTCGTTTATGGCACAGATTATGGGTCAACTTTTGTATGGCTTGCCATTGACCGTCCAATTAGCCCTTACGGCATTAGCCTTGGGTGGAGTTCTTGCATTGGTTTTCGTTCTGATGCAACTTTCTGGAAGCTGGTTACTCGCCAGTACTGCAAAACTTATCGTATTCATGTTTAGAGGCACCCCGCTTTTAATACAGCTTTTTATTATATACTACGGACTGGGCCAGATCGAGTTAATAAGGCAGAGTTTTGCATGGCCATTCTTCAGGGAACCCTATTGGTGCGCCCTCTTAGCCCTTACGCTCAATTCTGCCGCATATACTTCTGAAGTCATGCGTGGCGGTTTCATGTCTGTCCCGACCGGCTTGGTGGAAGCGGGTAAAGCTTACGGGATGTCGCCTGTGTTACTACTACGCAGGATCATCCTGCCGATTGCGATACGTCAGGCATTGCCAGCGTATTCCTCCGAGGTTGTCAGCCTCGTAAAGGCAACATCGTTGGCATCTATCATAACCTTGATGGAAGTCACCGGGATAGCTCAGAAATTGATGTCTCAAACTTACCGAGCCACAGAGATTTTCATCTGTGCGGGCCTGATCTACCTCGTGATCAATTTCATTTTAACACGTTTTGTCCTTCTCCTTGAATATTGGCTGTCTCCACACCTGCGTCCGGCGCCATCCGCGCTTTCCCCAAGATTTCAGGACGATAGGGCTAAATTCCAACATCCCTCGACGCGAGAGAAGGAAGGTTATGTCTAAGATGGGTGAAGTGCCTGTTGTGAGCATCAATAATTTGCACAAAAGCTTTGGTTCTCTTGAAGTTCTGAAAGGTATTTCCTTAGAGGCAAAAGAGGGGGAGGTTATCTCTGTTCTCGGCTCGTCAGGATCTGGCAAAAGTACGATGCTGCGCTGTGTCAATCTACTCGAGGTGCCCGACAAGGGGGACATCGCGATTGCCGGCGAGAATATACGGCTGAAAAAGTTAAGCTCAGGCAGAGTCGTGCCAGCAGATCGCCGGCAGGTTGAACGGATTAGATCTTCTTTGGGAATGGTTTTTCAAAGCTTCAATCTTTGGTCTCACATGACTATCCTCGATAATGTGATTGAAGCTCCCATACGCGTTCAAGGACGACCAAGAAAAGAAGTAATAGAAGAAGCAGAAATACTATTGGAGAAAGTGGGAATAGCGGACAAGCGCAATTGTTATCCAAGCCATTTGTCCGGAGGACAACAACAACGGGCTGCAATTTCGCGCGCTCTTGCTATGCGACCGAAGACGATGCTGTTTGATGAACCTACCTCAGCGTTGGATCCCGAACTCGTGGGCGAGGTTCTGAAGGTCATTCGAACGTTAGCTGAAGAACGACGGACAATGTTGGTTGTTACGCACGAAATGGGTTTTGCCAGAGATGTATCGGATCGCGTGGTGTTCATGCACCAGGGTGCAATAGAAGATGAAGGACCAGCCGCCGAGATGTTTCAGAACCCAAGAAGCGAGCGCTTCAAGAGGTTTGTTTCCGGTCAGGTCTAACCCCCACAATATACGTTATTAAGAGGGCTATTATTATGCATGAACACACCATGACTCTGGAAGAGCTTCGGGAAACTTATGGGAACGCTGAAGCAGGGTTGTTCATAGATGAAAACGCAAAACGAATTTCGGAGATAATATCGCGAAAGGTCGGTTTCCGACCGGCGCCTTATGCTGGATTTCCAACTTTTCTGGACGCGCCGTCCCTTGATCCCAGCATTGAGAATTTGGAAACCCTTCAAGTTGCGCTTGTAGGTATGCCAATGGACCTGGCAGTTACCAATCGAAACGGGTCACGTTTTGGCCCAAGAGCTCTGCGGACTATCGAACGAGTGGGACCATATAATGATGGGCTTAATGTTGCGCCAGTACACGAACTATCTGTTGCGGATATAGGCGATATCCCTTTTCGCAGCCGATTTCATTTGGACCAATGCCATGCCGACATAGAGATATTCATCAGCAAGCTGGTTGATGCTGGTGTCATACCACTTTCGGTTGGGGGTGACCATTCGATCAGCCATCCGATTTTGCGGGTTCTTGGTCGAGATGGGCCGGTGGGCATGGTACATATCGATGCTCATTGCGATACTGGAGGCGTCTATGATCTGGAGCGTTTTCATCATGGTGCGCCATTTCGAAATGCGGTATTGGATGGGGTTCTGGATCCCAAACGTACGATTCAGATAGGTATTCGTGGTCCCGCCAGCTTCACGAACGAATTTTCAATCCTGTCGGGTATGACGGTCGTTAACGCACACGAAATGGATCAGATGGGGATCCCGGCGATTATCGAAAAAGCCCGCGAAGTGGTTGGTAATGGCCCAACCTATGTTTCTTTTGATATTGACTCTCTTGACCCAGCTTTCGCACCCGGTACCGGTACCCCTGAGGGAGGGGGCCTGACGCCACGAGAGACACAAGCAATTTTACGTGGCCTGAAAGGAATAAATCTGGTTGGAGGGGACGTGGTCGAAGTAGCTCCTGCCTATGACGCCACGAGCAATACAGCGCAGAATGGCGCTCAAATGCTGTTTGAAATTCTCAGCCTTATGATGTTCAGCCCATCATTACCTAAGAAAAATGGATAGCGTGAGACATATGTCTACTTGCGGCGAAAAATTGATGGAAATGCTGGGCGCGTACGGTATTGATACAGCATTTGGTATCCCCGGTACGCACACAATCGAGCTTTACCGTGGGCTGATAGGTTCTGGTATTCGCCATGTGACGCCGCGGCATGAACAAGCAGCGGGATTTATGGCGGATGGTTATGCCCGCGCGACAGGCCGCCCTGCTGTTTGTTTGACCGTGTCTGGACCCGGTGCTTTCAATATAGCAACTGCTATGAGCCAGGCGTTGCAGGACAGCATTCCCATGCTGGTAATTTCAGCCGATAATGCGACTTACAAACGAGGCTTGGGCGAGGGAAGACTGCATGAGGTCAATAACCTATCGCTTGCAATGTCGCAATGCAGTGTTTGGTCGCATACGCTAATGCGTCCGGACGAATTACCGATGGTGCTTGCGCGTGCCTTCGCAATTTTTAGGTCACAGAGAGCAGGGCCGGTCCATATTATCGTACCTCAAGATGTCATTACCGCTGATGCTACACATGTAAGGTCGGCGCTCTGGCCCTCTCCGAGCCTTGCTGCGCCAGAAGTAAGTGCGATTCAGGCAGCAGCTGATATATTGAATTCAGCTTGCAGTCCCGTAATTGCTCTAGGTGGCGGAGCAATCAATGCCGCTGAAGAAATCCGTGAGTTGGCTGAGAAGCTTGATGCTCCAGTGACAGTCACTCAAAATGCAAAGGGTATCTTGCCCTTTTCCCATCCACTCTACATTGCCGGGAGTCCCTCCTTTGAAGAGGTGCGAGAACTCTATCATAACGCCGACGTTGTTTTGGCGATTGGTACAGAAGTAGCGGAAACGGACTATGATTTCTTCTTTAATGGTCGCTTCAGTTTTGGGGAAGCTAAACTAATTCGTATTGATCATGATGTTGCGCAGCTAAGCCGCAATGCATTGCCGACGTTACCTATTTTTGCTGACAGCAAGCTTGCCTTGCAAGCTTTACTGCCTCTGATTCCGCGTAGCCCTCGGAATGGCGCCCTGCGGGCCCGGCATGTAAATATAGCGTTGGCTAAAGTTGACAGCCTTGGATATCAAACTTTCTTTGATACGTTGCAGCAGGCGTTACCTGGCATGCTTTTAGTGGGTGATTCAACCCAGCCAGCTTACTTTGCTGCGAGCCAATATCATCCCGAGACGCCTCGTAGTTTTGCCTGCGCTGCGACCGGATTTGGGACTCTCGGGTATGCACTACCTGCGGCGTTCGGCGCTAAGCTGGCAGTTCCAGATCGGCCGGTGGTTGCGTTGCTAGGTGACGGAGGTATCCAGTTTTCAATTAATGAACTCTCGACCGCTACGGAGGCTGAAATCCCAGTTGCAATCATCGTGTGGAATAATCAATCTTATGACATGATTGCTCAAAATTTCAGGGAGGCAGGGATGGAACCAATCGCCTGCCATCCTTATCAGCCTGATTTCGTTAAGCTCGCTGAAGCATACGGTTGCTATGGATGTCGTGTGGCGAATCATAAAGATCTGCATAAAGAACTGATGCGGGTCGGTACGCGAAAGAAACCAACACTAATCGAAGTTATGCAGTCTGATTTTACTTGAGTAGACAAAGCAGATGCGCGTATGGCGTTCAATGTGATTGCATCGCGCAATAGCCATGGATGTCTCACTACTTACCATATTGGAACCAACACGACGATCACCGCAGCGGGCTTCCTTATGGAAAGACTTTGCTGCGCGCGAGCCCTGCGTAAAGTGGCTTCATTATACATGTTGCAAGCTTTTGACGTCGTCAGCAAGGGCCTTACGATTGCTACAGGAATGAGCGGTCATGGCTTTGGCATAAGCCCAAGAATAGTACGCATGATTGTAGGCTTGGTGGGGTCGCGTCAGTCAAACTATCCGGCTTACCCCTTCGTATAGAAGCGATTCTCGACCTGATAAAATAATGTACACGATAAAATATATCATATATGATGTTTGACACTTGTGGGGAGCACTGGTATTCAACTCACGACTTAAGGAGAGGTCGATAGAGGAGGGCGCAATGAACAATCCAAATGCGTTAATTGTCAGTGCCTGCCTGGATTATGCCGCTAAAGCCGATCTTCGCTGATCGGAAGAGGTGTGGGCTTCTGGAGTGGCAGGTAGATAATGCTTTCGCCATTGGAGGCAGCAAGGCAATCGATCTCGGCAAGGCGCTTCGTTCATAACGATGCCTACGTCTACCGGATTATCGCGCGGTCCACATTGGTTGCACGGCATTCCCGCAATTTCATCCATACTCTGGCCTGATGCGATGCGTCAGGTCGAGGCGGATGGTGTAATTTCCCATATGCAAGCAGGAGATCACGGATGGCTTCATCGACAGGTATTTCGGAAGCACTCAAATCAAACAGTTTCATGCCATCCGATGAAACGGTGGCCATGCTGAAGGAGCGAGCACGCTTCATTCGCCTTGAAACCGTGCGCCTTATCGACATCGCAAAGACCGGCCATTACACGTCAGTGTTTTCGGCGGCCGAGATTTTTGCGGCGCTCTATTACGACGTCATGAAAATCCGTCGCGGGGAACCGGGCTGGGCTTCGCGCGACCGTTTCACAATCGGCAAGGGTCATGCCGCTGTTGGTCTTTTCCCAATCTATGCGGACCTCGACTTTTTCCCGAAGGAGTGGCTGGACAGCTACACGCGTCTCGGCAGCCCGCTCGGCGACCATCCGGATATGCGCAAGGTCCCCGGTGTCGATTTTTCATCGGGATCAATCGGCCATGCCCTATCGAATGGTCTCGGGATGGTTCTCGCCCAGCGCTGGACCGGCGAAGACTACAAGGTCTTCTGCATGATGGGTGATGGCGAAATGCAGGAAGGTCAAGTCTGGGAAGCGGCGATGTCGGCTGCCCAGCACAAGGCGAAGAACCTGATCGCCATCATTGACCGTAACGGATATCAGCTTGATGGCAAAGTTGACGACGTCATGAACATCGAGCCACTTGACGAAAAATGGCGTGCATTCGGCTGGGAAGTCCACATTGTCGATGGCCACGATGTTGCTGCCACGACAGAACTGTTGCGTTGCGTCCGCGCTGATGACACCCGCGAGAAGCCGGTCTGCATCATCGCTAGGACGGTCAAGGGCAAGGGTGTCTCCTACATGGAAACCGAACCGGGCTGGCACCTCGGCTACCTCGATCCTTCCGACGCCGACGCTGCTATCGCTGAAATCAACTCCAGGGAGATCTGATATGACCGGCCCTCTTTCCCCGAACTCCTGGCAGTACCGCGGCCTCAACTCCGTTAATCCCGGCCTCGATCACCTTTCCAACGGCCTGATCGATTTGGTCAAAGCTGGTCACAATGTCATGGCCGGGTCCGCGGACCTGCAATATTCGAACGGTCTGAACCGTTTTGCTGCAGCCTATCCGGACCGCTACGTCTCGTTCGGCATTTCCGAGCAGAACATGGTGAGCGCGGCGGCTGGCATCGCTACCTGCGGCGTCACCCCTTTTGTCGCGACCTTTGCATCATTTGTAGCACTGCTTGCCTGCGAACAAATCCGCATGGACATCGCTTATTCGGCACAGCCGGTACGCCTGATCGGCCACCACACCGGTATCTCGCTTGGCTTCTACGGCACCTCCCATCATGCGACGGAGGACATTGCCACGACCCGCTCTATTGCGGATCTGACCGTAGTCTCTCCGGCCGATGGCGCTCAGCTTGAAGCCGCGATCCGTGCCTCGGCAGATCATGATCGCCCGATCTATTTCCGAATTGGCCGTGGTCGTGATCCAGTCGTTTACGACAAGGATATCACGTTCACCTTTGGCAAGGCGCATGAGCATCTCCAGGGCGAAGAGCTGACCATCATTGCTTGCGGCATGGCGGTTCACGGCGCGCTTGAAGCAGCGCGCGCAATGAATGCGGAAGGCCGTTCGATAGGTGTCATTGATATGGCATCGATCAAGCCTCTCGACCGGGACGCTATTCTTTCGGCTGCAGCACGCACCAGGAAGATGATGACCGTGGAAGAACACAATGTGCTCGGCGGGCTGGGTGCAGCCGTTTCGGAAGTTCTCACCGATGAAGGTATGGGCGTGAAGCTCAAGCGCCACGGCATCTACGACGAGTATAGCCTCATTGCGCCTCCGACCCATCTCTACGCGCATTACAAGCTCGACGCGGCAGGTATCCGCAGTGTCGCGGAGGAATTTCTCAAATCGTAACAGAGACGCTTTTGCGAGGGCTGCTTTTATTTACCTGACACTGACAGTATGAGGACGTGTAATATATTTCTGCCATCTGATACTGGGAGATGTTCATGCCAACCACCAAGCCGCTTAACCGCGCAAACCTTTCGGAACAGCTTTACGAGGATTTGCGACGCAGATTGATGGATGGGCACTTCAAGCCCGGCCAGAGATTGGTTATTGCGGCATTTGCTGAACAATACGGCACCAGCATCACTCCCGTGCGCGAGGCGATCTTTCGTCTGGCGAGCGAAAGGGCGCTGGAGGTGCGGGCAGCAACGTCGATTGTGGTTCCGAAGCTGACATCCCAGGACCTGCGGGAAATCATTTCCATCCGCGTCGAACTTGAAGGTATAGCCGCATATCGGGTTGCCGAAATTGTGACAGCCGAGCAGATTGAGGAGTTTCAGGCGCTAAATGACAGTTTTAACAAGGCTGCCAAAAGTGACCCGGAACTTGCAAGCCGCATTAACCGGGATTTCCATTTCCGGATACTGAAACTTGCAGGCATGCCCTATATTGAATCCATCTGCGAAAACATGTGGATGCTAATGGGGCCCTTCCTGAGAACATTCCATGAGGAGGTTCCCGTTCGGCAGTTGACCGGGAAGGACCATAAGCACCTCGATTTCATCGGAGCGCTGAAAGCCCGTGATCCTCTCGCTGCCAAGCGAGCCATGCAGGATGACGTGCGCTGGAGCTATGCGCTGGTTGCTGTGCAGGAGAAAGCCGAAGCGGCGACGTCTCCTGTTTGAATAAAGATCATGCAAAGGCTGTGTTGCAGGCAATCAGTGTTTAATTCCTTGCACGTGTCATAATATTATATCATTCGAACAGATCGCTGCGTTGCATAAGTTGCAACCGGGTCCGGCGGATGTGGCTCCTGAGCAAAATGCTGGCGTGTTTGCCATCACGACGCTTGAGAGCATCTACCATTAGCCAATGCTCGTGATAAACCGGGGTCAGATTTTTGATCTCGACTGAAAGCGCATAAGCACGCCGATATTGTTGGGTCGTGTTCCAGAACTGGTGGATCATCTGAATGAGATTGACCATTTTTGAGCCTTCATAGCTCAACAGATGAAACTCCCTGTCGAGACGTAAGAAATCATCAATATCCTGTGCAGCTTCAATATCCTGCGCAAGCACCTCTAGCTGATCCAATGTCTCATCTGAGAGATGCGGGCAGCTTTCCTGAAGTGCAAGCGGCTCCAACTGCTCTCGAATCTTGTAAATTTCCACGCATTCGGCCTGATCCAGTTTTGATACCCAGGCGCCGCTATTTGGCACGAGGGTGATCAGCCCCTCGCTCTCCAATTGCCGCAGGGCTTCGCGCACGGGAATGCGACTGCTGTTATAGGCAGCGGCGAGTGTTTCCTGTCTCAGACGGCTACCGGGCTTTAGCTCGCCTTTCAGAATTGCTTCACGCATCGCATCAGTTATGCGATTACTGGTGATTGCCGATACTGGTCGATTCTCAACTAGCATGAAGGTGTTCCGCGCCCTGAATTTTGAATATTGATTGGGTACTATAGAAGATTATCTGGCCGGTTCAACGGGGTTCCATAATCTGCCGGTGGAGTTCTCTTCGTAATTCTTTCCGTTCGGAAATGAAACAAGTTCGAGCTGCATTCCCCATGGCGTGAGAACATAAACCCAGGTTTGACCTCCACTTGGTCCGTCCTCGCGTATGACCGGCTCTCCAAGAATGCGGATGTTTTTTTGGCGAAGATAATCGACCGCAGCTTCCATATCATCCACATAAAACGCCAGATGGTGGCCGCCAATGTCGCTGTTCTGCGGCTGGAGCGTATTCTGTTCCGGTGCGCTATATTCGAAAATCTCGAAATTGGAACCATGGCCGCAACGTAGAAATGCCAGTTGCTTCATGACGGCGCGCGGATGAACATTCAACTGAGTTTCCATCCAGTCCGTATCCGATTGAAATGGCCCCAGCCGATAAAACAGTTCGCATCCGATAATGTTTACAAAAAAGTCTATCGCCTCTTCCAGATTTGGAACAGTGAAGCCGATATGCTCTGTTCCGCGCAGGCCCGGAAGTGTTGCCGTCGAAGTCAAAGACACTTAGTCTCTCCCAATCTCATAAATCTCACGCAATGCAATGTATTCAATCTAGGTTGAAAAATTATATTTTCCTAGCAAGAAAGCAGATTTATCATTTATTTGTATCCAATAATCGTCTGGCCTGCTAGTTTGCCGACGTAATTGGTTGATGGGTGAGGACAGGGATGATCGCGCGATGTGATCGAACTGATAAACCAGGACAAGAGGAAGTTATGACTATTACAATCCATGATCCGAAAGACGGATTTGCATTTATTCATGGTGAGTACGTCCCGCTGAAACAGGCTGCAATACCGATCACGGATCGCGGCTTTGTTCGTTCCGATGCTACCTATGACGTGACCCATGTCTGGAATGGGTATTTTTTCAGACTGGATGATTATATCGACCGTTTTCATCAGTCTATGGAAGGTCTCCGCATGAGCCTTCCTTACAGCAAGGCCGAAATTGCCGAAATACTTCATGAACTGGTGCGCCGTTCCGGCCTGACCAATGCTTATGTGCAGATGACATGCACCCGAGGCGTTCCCAAGCCCGGTTCCCGCGATCCGCGCGAATGCGAGAACCGGTTCTATGCTTTTGCGCAGCCTTTTGTCTGGATTGCGAATGATGAGCAGCGCGCCAATGGATTAAGCATGGTTGTCTCTTCCGTGCAGCGCATTCCGCCCGAATCCATAGACCCCCGCATCAAGAACTTCCATTGGCTGGATTTGACCATGGGGATTTTTGAAGCTTACGACAGGAATGCCGTTGTCTCTGTTCTCACAGATGGCAAAGGCAATCTCACGGAAGGCGCAGGCTTTAATATTTTTCTGGTCAGTGATGGCAAGCTGGCGACTCCGGATCGCGGTATATTTGAAGGTATGACCCGGCGAACAGTCATTGAACTTGCCGAGGAAGCAGGCCTGGAAATCGAAGTGCGTCCGGTGAAGGTCGCAGAACTGGCTGCTGCGGATGAGGTTTTCATCACATCGACAGCCGGTGGTATTATGCCCGTTACCAAAGTTGACGACAACATTTATGGAAACGGCAAACCCGGTCCGGTTACACAGAAAATATACGACCTCTATTGGGGCAAACACGATGCCTTGTGGAAGGCCGACAAGGTCGATTATGCGGTATAAAATCTGACAATCGACACTGCACCGACGTGAAATATGGAGGCCGTTAATCCGGCCTCCATCCATGTCATTCGTTCAGCAAAGACCGCCGTCTCATTCAAACCAACAATGTCATGGGCTGTTCAAGAGCGTTTTTGAACGTTTTGAGAAACTCGCCCGCCAATGCGCCATCAATGGCCCGATGATCAACGGATAGGGTGCAGGAAACGCATGTTGCCCCCACCAATTCCATACCCTGATAAACGGGACGACGCTCAGCGACTCCAATAGCCATGATAAGGCTTTGTGGTGGGTTTATAATTGCGGAAAACTCGCTGACACCATACATGCCCAGATTTGAAATTGATGCACTGCCGCCCTGATATTCGGCAGGCGTTAATTTGCCTGTACGTGCCTTTGCGGCCAGTTCACGTACCTCAGTGGAAATCGTACTCAAACTCTTCTTGTCTGCGTTGCGGATAATTGGGGTCATCAGGCCGCCCTCGATGGCGACCGCGACTGAAATATCGACCCGCGGCAAAACAATCATTGCATCCTCTGTCCACATGACGTTGGTGCCTGGTGTTTTAGCCAACGCATAGGCCAGAGCCTTGATCATAAGATCATTGACCGAAATCTTTTCCGTCAGTCCCGACGCATTGATTTGATTGCGTAACGCCAGCATCTCATCGATATTGCAGTCAGTTCGCAGGTAAAAATGCGGTATTGTTGCTTTTGCCTCAGTGAGCCGGCGTGCGATCGCCTTGCGCATTGAACTGTGAGGAATGCGCTCTCCCTCAATAGTGGTTTCGGTTGCCAGTTCCTGTAACGGCTGGCTTTCCGGCACGGCGATATTTGCGTTGTTCTTCGCGTTGATTGCGCGGTCCACATCAATGCGAACGATACGTCCTCTTGGTCCGCTGCCTTGCAGCGTCGCAAGCTCTATCCCGTTTGTTTGTGCAACCCGGCGTGCCAGAGGAGACGCAGCAATACGCTTTTCATTGGTCGGTAACGCGGTGGGACTGACGGTTGAGACCGGTTTCGTCGATGCCCTGTCGTTGCCCTCTTTTGCCGCAAGTGTGGGAATATCCCTGTGGGGCGATGGAGGAACCTGCTTTACCTCGTGGCGCTCATATTCAGCCTGATCTGGGAATATAAGGCCAAGTACGGTGCCAACTGGCACATCCGCGCCGCTGGTTGCGATTATGCCGCCGAGAATACCGGAAGCCGCAGCTTCCAATTCCATGGTAGCCTTATCTGTTTCGATTTCGGCAATGATGTCGCCTTGTTGTACGGCTTCACCTTCGGCTTTCAGCCAGCGGGAAAGTGTACCGCTTTCCATTCCCGCAGAAAGGGAAGGGAGTATGATCTCGCGGGTCATTACTTGATCCTTTCAGCGTTAAATGGGGTGGCCTTGTGCAGCCATCGCATTGCGCAATCCCTCTGCCACATCCACGGGACGGGTGCAGGCTACGGCTTCCAGCACTTTGGAAATGCTCGGCGAGGCCTCGCTCCCATGCACTCTGGCCACGGGCTGATCCAGCCAGTCGAAACAACGGTTCTGGATTTCACTTGCGAGCATTCCGCCATAAGAAGTGCCAATGGCTCCTTGCTCTACGATCAGTACATTGCCGGTTTTGCGAATAGAGGCTTCGATTGTCTCCCAATCGATGCTGGCGCGATCAAGAGAGCGCAGGTCGATAACCTCCGCATCTATCCCCAGTTCCTGAACCTGTTCGATTGCTACATGCACCATGTTCAGATAGCTGAGAACGGTGAGCCTGCTGCCTTCCCGCAATATCTTTGCCTTGCCCAGCTCAATATAATAATCGAAATCCTCAACGGGTGCCGGACCACTCGACGTATACAGATCGATATGCTCGATCACGAGAACCGGATCTTCGCATTGCAAGGCGGCATTCATCAGGCCGACATAATCGAATGGCGAGGAGGGGGCAATGATACGCCAGCCGGGCGACGTTGCAAAAATTCCCGCCGGGTCCATGAGATGTTGTGAACCGTAACCCGAGCCCATTGCGACTTTGGTGCGCAGAACCAGAGGAACATTTATATCGCCGCCAAACATGTGGCGGGCTTTGCCTATCTGGTTAAATATCTGATCGGCAGCAACCCACATAAAGTCGGGATACATAAATTCGACGACTGGTCGCACACGACCATCCATGGCCATGCCGCCCCCAACGCCCGTAAAAGCGTTTTCGCTGATCGGTGTACCGAGCACCCGGTCGGGGAACAAGGCAGCCAGATCGCGCGTTGCGCCATTCGTCCCCCCCTTGAGGCGGTGAATATCTTCGCCCAGCACTACGATGCGTTCATCTTTCTCCATTCGACGGCGCATGACCGATGAAACGGCATCGATGAATTTGCCTTGTGTGACCTGACCTTCAAACTGTTCCAGCTCGGTGAAGCGCAAATCTTTGAATTCAGAAAGATCGCCACGCACACCAAAGTCGCGGAAGCTTTCCTCTGGCCATAGTGCGGGGATAATCCGTTTCTTGCCATCGATGGTTTCAAGCAGTTCGGCAGAAACCTCTTCCATCAGTTGCTGTGCACGCTGGCGCAGGCCTGCAACTGCCGCTTCGCTGAGTATCTGGCGTTCCAGAAGCTCACGCGCCAAGCGCTCCAACGGATCGCGCTGCCGCCATTCTGCTTCTTCCGCTTTGTCGCGATACCCGAAGGCCGATCCAGGCAGCGGTCCGTTCTGATGGAAGTATCGATATACATCGGCTTCGATAATGGTCGGGCCATTCCCATTTCGCATGTGGGCAATGGCTTCTTCGCTTGCAAGCATCACTGCCAGCGGGTCCATCCCGTCCACTTTCCAGGCTGGAATATTGAAGCCCAGTCCCCGAGCCGATAAACGCGGCTCGGCAGTCACTTCATCAATATGAGTGGATACGGCATAGCGATTGTTCTCAATGAAGAAGCAGAGAGGCAGTTTCCACGCGGCTGCGAGGTTCATCGTCTCCAGAACAGAGCCGATATTGGTTGCTCCATCGCCAAAATAGGTAAAAACCACATCTCCCGCACCGGCTCTTTTATGCGCCCATGCTGCACCGGCTGCGAGCGGGACACCACCGCCTACAATAGCATTGGTGCCTAAATTTCCGGCTTCGGCCCAGCGCAGATGCATTGATCCCCCGCGCCCTTTACAAAATCCCTGTGCCAATCCCATGATCTCGGCAAGTGACCTTTGTGCAAGGGCGTGGACCCCGGTTGAAAACCGGGATTCCACGAGCATCCCGTCGGGTTCAACATAGGAAATGGATTTCGCAAGAAACTGATGGTGCGCTCTATGGGAGCCGTTGACCTGATCTGTGGCGCGCAGCAGACTTGCGGATCCGACGGCCCCGCCTTCCTGCCCGATTGCCGAGTGGGCAGGACCATGGACAAGCCCGCTTCCGGCAAGTTCCAGCACTTTTTCCTCAAAAGCCCGGATCAGATGGGCAGATACCAGCATGGATTGCAGTTTGAGAGGGTCAGCACTTGCCCAGTCATCGCCAGTGGTGGTGAGTTCAAGCCACTGATTGGCTGGATCAAGCTTTGTGAAATCAGGCATATAACCTCCCAGCCCAAAATTCTTTAACGCATGCGAGCGGTGTGCTCGCAACGTTCTCATATTGGATACATTTCATGAAATTTATCTGTTGGCAAGTAGGAAGCCTGATTTTGAATGCCGCGTATACCCTAGCTTTTTTCTAGAAAAAATATTGTTAATCATATAGTTAATATAATTAATGGCGGATAATAGTTTTCTGCGTTTAGTGCGAAGATAGAATAATTGTATCCAAATGATTATTCAGCGACCAAAGCGCAGGCCGAAGGAGGCTTCCTGCTCATCTCCGGCCCGGCCAGGAATTACTCATGGAGAAGATTGTCAATGCCCGCGAGAATGAGTTCGCTGGCATCCGTTATGTCCTTGGCGATGGCCGCTTCGGCTGCTTCCATATCGCGCGCCTCGATCGCTTTCATCACAGCATAGTGGTCATCGATCATCAAGCGCCCGCCATATTCATAGACGCCTGCGATAAGGGGACCCATCTGGAGCCACAGTGTTGCGAGGATGGATGCGAGTGCTGGCA
This sequence comes from Falsochrobactrum tianjinense, assembly GCF_019100495.1. Lineage (GTDB taxonomy): Bacteria > Pseudomonadota > Alphaproteobacteria > Rhizobiales > Rhizobiaceae > Brucella > Brucella tianjinense. Next base: position 97,359 of record NZ_JAHRVA010000003.1, read on the forward strand.
TTTGCGCTATTTCGGCAAAGAACGAATGAAAAAGTTGATTGCATTCAAGCGCATCCTGCCAGCGCTGTTCTTTCAAGGCGACCTCGTTTTGATCAACAAGTGACCACAAATGAGCAATGTCCTCCGTGGTGGCTTTCTCGGCCGCCCGTCGAACAGCCAAGCCTTCCAGCCTTACGCGGATATCGCGAATTTCGCAGTATCGCTCAGATGTAAGTATAGGAACGCGCACCTCGCGCGGGGTTTTTTGAATGAGTGCCTGGTCCTGGATAAGGCGCAGTATCGCGTCCCGGACCGGGGTGACTGAAGTCCCTAGTGAAGAAGATAATTCACGGATGGTCAGGCGCGTTCCTGGGGGAAACTTGCCCCGCATCAGCGCCTCCGAGAGTCTTCGGTAAACGGTGTCGCCCAGGTTCTCGTGCTCAACAGTTTGTAATTCCATAATATTATGCATTCGGCCTCTCCAGAAAACATGCGCCACAGCCATAATTTACCACGTTCAAAGAAAATATGATGCATCAAACATGTTGCATGGCAGCTAATTTATATGTAGCGTTATCTCAATGACGGCCAGCTTCCCTAAGCTCCGGCGTCGAAGGGGTAAAGTGTCTCTTTAAAAACTGGTGTTTTCTTAATTTGAGGCCGACTCAATCGGCCCTGTCGTACTGAGGGTAAATACTGATGACAACACAGCCTAATTCCGTAGAAGCGCGTGACATAGCCTATCATTTTCATTCTAATACGAACGCTCGTCGCCACGAAGAGATCGGTCCTATCGTTATTGAAAAAGGGGACGGCATTTATGTCGAAGACAATAATGGCAAGCGTTATGTAGAAGCCATGGCGGGCCTGTGGAGTGTCGGGGTGGGCTTCTCTGAGCCTCGTCTCGCGGAAGCTGCATATAAGCAGATGCTAAAGCTTCCTTACTCGCATACTTTCACGCATCGTTCGCATCAGCCGATTATCGAGCTTGCTGAAAAGCTGATAAGCCTTGCACCGGTTCCGATGAGCAAGGCCTACTTTACGAATTCGGGCTCGGAAGCCAACGATACAATCATCAAGATGCTGTGGTTCCGCTCGAATGCTATGGGGCAACCCCAGCGTACCAAAATCATTGGCCGCAAGCGTGGCTATCATGGTGTGACGATTGCATCGGCCAGTGCCACGGGCCTTCCGGTCAATCATAACTCCTTTAATCTGCCGCTTCCCGGCTTCTTGCATACAGCCTGCCCGCATTATTATCGCGAAGCCTTGCCTGGCGAGACTGTCGATGAGTTCACAACGCGTCTGGCGCAGGAACTGGAAGATATGATCCTGGCCGAAGGCCCGGAAACGATCGCGGCATTTATCGGCGAGCCGGTGATGGGAGCTGGCGGCGTCGTTGTGCCCCCAGAAGGATACTGGGAGAAGATTCAGGCCGTTCTTCAGAAATATGATATCCTGCTGATTGCCGACGAAGTGATCTGCGGATTTGGACGGACCGGCAATATGTTTGGCTCCCAAACCTTCAATATCAAACCCGATATCATGACCTTGTCCAAGCAGATTTCATCATCTTATCTGCCGATATCAGCTTTTATGTTCAATGATAAAGTCTATGAGCCTGTTGCGGATGAAAGTGCGCGCCTTGGTGTGTTCGGACATGGATACACCGGCTCGGGCCATCCGGTTGCTGCCGCCGTCGCTGTGGAAAATCTCAAGATCATTGAAGAGCGCGATCTGGTGGCTAACGCTCGCGATACCGGCGCTTATTTGCAAAAGCGCCTTGGCGAACTGGCAGACCACCCATTGGTTGGCGAGGTACGTGGAGTTGGCCTCATTGCAGCGGTGGAACTGGTAGGCGACAAGGCAACCAAGGAACCTTACGAAAAAGCAGGAACATTGGGCGGGATAGCGAATGCTGCCATGTTCAATAATGGTGTTATCACCCGCAATATGGGTGATGCACTTGCTTTCTGTCCTCCCCTGATTATCACGCCAGAACAGGTGGATAGCGTTGTCGCAGCCACCAGGAAATCACTTGATGAAACTCTGGTTGCAATAAAGCGCGCCTGATACAGGCGGCGCATGAACTATTCCGCGTCGGATCGTTTTCGAGTCGACGCGGCTTAAAGCAATAAATGGATACAATCATTCAATTTTATTCAATATAATCAGCTAATTTAGCAGAAAAGAGATATTTTTGTATCCAACTTATTGACAGGTCGGTGGCGTCATATAAACTTTGCATGAATAACAAGGCGTAGTTGCCGCATAATCAAATCCGTAGAGGGCAGAATGGGAGTTCGTCTGACTATGACTCTAAAAAATATGTACGGTTCGTCTTTGTTGGCGATTGCGATCTCATTATCCGCAGTTGCAGGTGCGGCAGCGCAGACCGCTGATGCATGGACGTTCAAAATCCAGTCGGCAAAAGACGGCGATCTGAATGCAGTCTCAGAAATCGAGTATGCGCCCCTTGAGAAGGCGGAGAAGGCCTGGAATCTTTGTGTGTTGTATCCACACATTCAGGATGGATATTGGGTTTCTGTGAACTACGGCATGGTGGAAGAAGCGAAGCGCTTGGGCGTTAATCTCACAATATACCAGGCGGGCGGTTATACATCTCTTCCTAAGCAGATTTCACAATATGACGACTGCGTTGCATCCGGTGCCGATGCTATCCTGATTTCGCCGATTTCCGAGGCGGGAGTTGCCGCGAAAATCACGGAAGGCATGAACAAGGGCATTGTTAACGTTGCCGTCGCAAATCCTATTCTTGAAACGCCGATAACCGCTCGCGTTACCCCTGATTTCTATCAGAAGGGTTATCAAACCGGCGAGTATGCGAAGAAAACACTTGGTGACAAGCAGGCTAAAGCTGTCGGGTTTCCGGGGCCGCAGGGCTCCGGTTGGGCGGAGACCTATATGAGTGGTTTCCGCGATTCCGTCAAAGACAGCAATATTCAGCTCTTGGCGGAACAGTTTGGCGAAGCCAGCGTCCCTGCCCAGTTGCGACTGGTTGAAGACGCCCTGCAAACTTATCCGGAGATGAATGTTATCTGGGGTGGAGCGCCGACAGCGGAAGCCGCAATTGGTGCGGTGGAAGATGCAGGGCGTGACGATGTTATGATCGTCTCGTCTTATGAGAACCAGACCATGCTCGACTCTGTCAGCACTGGGGAGGTTTTGGCTTTCGCGACCGAATATCCGGTTATGATGGGACGTATCGGCGTTGATCTGGCGGTTCGTGCGCTTGAGAAGAAGCCGCATGAAAAGGTGCTGCTTGTTTCTCCGGGCATCGTAACAAAAGACAATATTGAAACATTGGATAAGACGCAGATTTTTGCGCCAGCCGGTACGCGCCCTGTGTTTTCTGTCAGCACAGAATAAGTCAATGACCTTCCAGACAGTATAGTTCTTCACGAATACAACTCCATCCGGCCTCGATTGAGGCCGGCATGGGATCGTTGATCGGAATAAACATGCTTTACATTAAAGGGCTTACAAAGAAATTCCGTAACATCGTCGCGCTGGACGACATGGAATTCCATTTGAAGCCGGGTGAGATTCATGCGCTTTTGGGTGAGAATGGCGCAGGAAAATCAACACTTATCAATCTGATTGTAGGGACTTTTGAACCCTCGGCAGGCGAGTTAATTCTCAACGGCCAATCACATGCCAGAATGAACCCATCATTGGCGCGTGCACAGGGCATCGCCTCGGTGTTTCAGGAATTTAGTCTGGTTCCGGACCTGACCGTGCTGGAAAATCTGTTTCTGGCGCGAGAAATGACGGCGAAGCTTTTCTTGAAAAAGTCGGCCATGCGTGCGCAAGCGCAAGCGTTGCTGGACAGCCTCGATTTCCATGTTCCTCTCGATGCGCTGGTCGGACAGTTGTCACGTGCGCAAAAGCAGATGGTTGAGATTGCGAAGGCGCTGCGCCTTGAACCGAAGGTCCTCATTCTCGATGAACCCACGGCATCGCTGACCGACGGGGAGGCAGAGAAACTGTTCCGCGCCATTCGCCGTTTGAAGGAAAGAGGCGTGGGGATAATCTATGTATCCCATCGTATGGCGGAACTGCGTAATCTTTCTGATCGCGTGACGGTACTACGCGGGGGCAAGTATATCGGCACGGTTACGACCAATGAGATCAGTGATGAAGGTCTTATCGAGATGATGATTGGCCGTCCCGTTTCCGAGCTTTTTCCCAAAATTTCAGTACAGCCGACAGAAGTGGTTCTCAAGGTTGAAAACCTGTCGACTGATAATGGTACGGTGTCTGGTGCCAGTATCTACGCAAGAGCAGGGGAAGTGGTCGGCCTTGCAGGGCTTGTTGGGTGTGGGCGTTCCGAATTGTGCCGGGCGGTTTTTGGCCTTGAGAAAATGGCTGAAGGAAAAGTGACCCTGAATGGCAAGACCATCAGCCGTCCTGCTCCATCACAGATGCTGGATAATCAGCTCTGCTATTTTCCGGCAGATCGCGGTGAGGAGGGCCTGGCGCTCATTCGGCCCGCGCGCGAGAATGTGACGATGGCGGGGCTGGATCTGCCGAACGTCTCGTTTGGTCCTTTCTTCAAGCATAGAAAAGAGCCCGGCATTGCTGCGGCCGCACTCAAGGAACTGGCCCTGAGCCCGCTGGATACTGAAAGGCGTGCACGTTCCTTTTCTGGCGGCAATCAGCAAAAGATCATGCTGGCGCGTGGCCTGATGAAAGATTTTGACGTCTATATTTTCGATGAGCCGACGGTTGGGATCGATGTGGGCGCCAAGGCGGACGTCTACCGCTATATCAAGCGCCTGGTGGAAGGCGGAGCCTCCGTCATTGTCTCGACTTCGGAATTACCCGAACTCATCAATCTCTCCACACGCATTTACGTCATGCATGCAGGCGAAATTGTAGCTGAAATTCAGGAAGATGAAAAAACAGAAGCGAATGTTCTTTCTCATTATTTCGGGAAAAGTGCCAGTGAGGAATCAAGAGCATGACGGATGCGATTAGCCGACAAACTAACCTTCCTCACGCACTGCACAAGGTCAATCGCTTCGTAGCGAATGGCGGAATTGTTCTTGTGTTGCTGGCATTGTCCCTGATCGTGACATCGCTGTTGGAGCCACGATTTCTCAACCGGCTCAACCTCATCAATGTGATGAGAAATTTTTCATTTCTTGCCTTGCCGGCACTCGCCCAGATGCTCGTCATGACAACAGGCGGTTTCGATCTTTCAGTCGGTGCGGTCGTGGCCGGTGCAACATTGGTAACAGCCACCATTATGCTTGTGGTTGGCCCCATGTTTCCGGGTATGGAAATTTATGTAACGCTGATGGCGTTGCTGGCGGTAATTGCCCTTGGTGGGATTGTTGGCCTGGTCAATGGTTCATTGGTCGCAACCTTTGACATTTCCCCGTTTATGGTCACGCTGGCCACAACTTCGGTTATCATGGGAGCCGCGCTTTATTTTACGCAAGGCATTCCTGTTTATGGCGTGTTCGACGGTTTCATCAAGGGTGTCGGCCGCGGACAATTCCTCGGCATCCCTATTGTTATGCTCATTGTCCTGGCTGTCGCTTTGCTCTGCGTGATTGTCCAGCGTTTTACCGTGTATGGACGCCATATTTATGCGGTTGGCAGCGATCCAAGATCTGCACGTCTTTCGGGCGTTAAAGTAAAGCGTGTGGTCATATCCACCTATGCACTGGCAAGTGTTCTGGCTGCGGTCACGGGGTTCCTTATGACCTCACGTCTTGGCTCTGGTCAGGCGATGATTGGCGGCACACTGGCAATGGAAACTATTGCGGCAGCGGTCATCGGCGGCGTGTCGCTGCGCGGTGGCGTCGGACGTGCTGAACTTGTCGTACTTGCAGCTCTCTTCCTGACAGTTATCAGCAATGCGATGAACCTGGTTCAGATAGACAGCAAATTTCAAACCTTGATGCTGGGCGCTGTGCTGATCTTCGCGCTGGGAATGGAACGACTGCTTCAGGTGAGGAATTAATCATGACAGACACAGCTTCCGGTCGCCTGACGAGATCGCTATCGATTTCACAAAATATTCCAACGCTTGTGCTTCCTTTGGCCATCGCCGGAACAATTATAATGTTCGGCATCATTGAACCACGCGTATGGTCATGGGGGAATCTTCAGAATATTATTATTCAGGCAAGCTTCCTCGCCATTTTCGCAATGGCGCAGACCTTCGTTATTCTGACGCGCGGCTTCGACCTCTCTCTTGGCTTCAATATTTCGCTCATCAGTGTCGTTGCAGCAATGGTCATGGTTGGGAGTAATACTGATAGCGTCTCGATAATTCTCGGGGTTGGTGTGGCGCTGCTGCTGGGCTCAGCGATCGGTCTGGCAAATGGTATCCTGATCGCCGGATTTGGATTTAATCCGCTGGTCACAACCCTTGCCATGGCCAATATAATCCTTGCTTTGGCATCGACCGTCAGTGGGGGTTTCCCGATCACCGGTCTGCCACCCATGCTCAATGCAATTTTCTCGCAAGGCAAGCTGCTGGGCGTTGCGGCGCCAATCTGGATTTTGGCGGCAATCTTCATCGTCCTGGGCTGTATTCTCACGGCAACCAAGTTCGGTCGCAGCCTTTATATCATCGGCGCCAATCCGAAAGCTGCCAATGCTGCGGGAATTCGAACAAGGCCGGTGGTCATATTGGCCTATACGGTTTGCGGACTTCTTACCGCCATAGGAGCGGTCATGCTGACTGCGCGCACAGGTTCCGGTGAACCCAATCTTGGTGGCAATCTTACCCTTGAATCCATTGCGGCGGCCGTTGTCGGCGGTGTGCGTCTGTCGGGTGGCGAGGGCGGCGTAACGGCAGCTCTGGCGGGCGCCCTTTTCATTACGGTTCTTTCCAACGGAATGAACCTCACCCAGGTGGATGGTTATCTTCAACAGATATTCCTTGGGCTGATCATCATTGTTTCCCTGATCGTCGTGCAGGGGCAAACGCAGCGCTGATTCAAGAAGTTTTCTGCCCACAACGTTTTGGGCGGATGCGTAGCCAACCCCGGGCCGCTCCGTCCTTCATTGAACCGGAAAGTGAAATCTGAGGATTACATGGCATATCAAGTTTGCATCGATATTGGCGGCACATTCACGGACTGCCTTGTTTCGGATGAAAAGGGTGAGATTTCGATTTTCAAATCGCCGACCACACCGGGTGAATTTGAAAAAGGCTTTATTGATGTTCTTCACGTGGCGGCAGAAGGCTACGGTATGGGTTCGGAGGCGTTCTTCCAGCAGATCGACCTGATCGTGCACGGATCGACGGTCTCTACGAATGCTCTGGTGGAACGTAAGACGGTAAAGGTCGGGCTGCTCGTAACTGAAGGCCATCAGGACGTACTGGTCTTGCGCGAGGGTCCACGCAAAGGCGCGTTCCAGTGGCGTCTGGATTATCCGGAAGCCTATGTGCCGCGCCATCTGACCCGCACGGTTGGTGAGCGCATTGACGCACGCGGTCGTGTCATCACGGAGCTTGACCGCGACGACGTTATAAAAGCAGCCGAAGACTTCCAGAAACTCGGTGTCGAGGCTGTGGCTGTGGGCTTGCTCTGGTCTGTGGTCAATCCAGACCACGAACTCGAAATCCGCAAAATACTTGAAGAAAAACTACCGGGCGTTGCCGTCACACTTAGTCACGAAATCAATCCAATGCCCCGTGAGTACAAACGTATTATTGCGGCAGCGATTGATGCTTCGATCAATCCGATCGTGCGGCGCTATATTGAAAAGCTGCGCTCCGCACTTGATGAGACGAATTTCTCCGGCGAACTGCTTCTGGCCAATTGCGTGGGCGGCATGATGCCCGTTGCAGAAATGATCAGAAAGCCAATCTATTCGGTTATGTCCGGCCCGACTCTGGCGCCGATGGCGGCACTCGCCCTATCTGACGAACCGGACATCATCGTTGGTGATATGGGCGGTACGACTTTCGATGTTTCCGCACTGCGCAACCATCAGATCATCGTTACTCCCGACAGCATGATTCATCATGACAGCCTTGGCATTCCCAAGGTTGACGTTCGCTCGGTCGGGGCCGGAGGCGGTTCAATCGCTTCTGTGGATGCAGGCGGGCTTCTCCATGTCGGCCCGCAAAGTGCTGGCGCCCGTCCGGGGCCGGCCTGCTATAATAAAGGCGGTACCCTGCCGACTGTAACCGACGCCAATGTCGTTCTTGGTATTGTCGACCCGGATTACTTCCTGGGTGGTAAAATGCAATTGCGCAAGGACCTCGCAGAACAGGCGATCGCTCCAGTTGCTGAAAAGCTCGGTGTCTCGAATGAAGAGGCAGCCTACGCAATTTATACCACCTCCAACCATAATATGGTGGCAGCAATTGAAGAAATTACCGTGCGTGAGGGTATCAATCCCCGCGATAGTTTTTTCGTTTGCGGGGGCGGGGCAACAGCAATTCATATTGCTGAAATGGTCGATATTCTCGGCCTCAAGCGATATATGATCCCGCGCTTCATGGCTGGGCTTTCCGCCTTTGGCGGGTTGATCTCGGATATCCGCCGCGAAGACACCGGCGTGTTGCTGACCTCGAGCGTGCGTTTCGACGCAGACGGCGTCAATGCAATCCTCGAGCGCCTGCTCGAGTCGGGGAACGACTTCCTTGAGGAGGCAGGTGTTACTCACGAGAACCGCCAATTTGAATTCGCTTTCATGGGCCGCTACGAATATCAGTCATTTGAAATTGAAGTTCCCTTCAATGTGGAGGATGGCAAAATCTCACAAGACCAGCTTGCTGATTTTGTCGAGGCTTTTCATAAAATGCACGAGCGCATCTATTCCATCCGCGCCAATGACGATGTTGTTGAATTTACAGCATGGAAGATGCGTGCGATCGGAAAACGATCAGGACAGGACATCTGGCTCAGCCATACTTTGCAACCGCAACAAGACGCGGCCCAGCCAAAGGCCACGCGTCAGGTCTATAACCATGAAAAACGGGCCAAAGAAGAGCTGCCGGTATTTGAACTCACCGGCCTTGGCCAGGGCGCTCAATTAACAGGACCGTGCATCGTAGATGCCGAAACCTTTACCGCTTATTTGAAGACAGGACACAACGCCATCGTTGATGAGTATGGCAATCTTGTCGTTCAGGTCGGCTAATTCGGAGAGGCAGAGATGAATATGGGTGTGAAAATAACTGATGCCGACAGCCCGGCCCGCCGCGTTGATCCTTTTCTGATGTCAGTGCTGAAAAGCAGATTTGAGGCTGTCGTTCGCGAAATGACGCTTGTTGTCATGCGTGCAAGCCGGTCGGCTGTCATCAAAAATGCGCGGGATTTTTCTTGCGCTATTCTTACCTATGACCACCGGCTGGTATCCGTGGAAGATGCGTTGCCGATCCACGTCATGTCGATGGATCTGGCGACCCGCCCGATCACGGAGTTTTTCGACGACATCAAGCCGGGCGATATCTTTTTTAACAATTGTCCGTTCACCGGGGGTACGCACCACGCGGACCTGATCGTCGCAATGCCGGTTTTCTATCAGGGCACGCCATTGTTCTGGATGATGGCCTTGTCGCATCATGCCGACACAGGTGCTCCGACACCATCAACCTATCTTCCTTTTGCGAAGAATATATTTGAAGAGGGCATGCATTGGCCCTGCGTGCGAATTGCCGAGAATTACAAGGAAAAGGCAGATATTTTGCGCATCGGTTCCATGCGCAACCGCGTTCCCGAAATGTGGCTTGGCGATGTGCGGGCGCAGATCGGGGCTTGTCGCACGGGTGAGCGGCGCATCCATGAATTGCTGGAACGTTATTCGCAGGAAACCGTAATGGACTTTGTCGAAGACTGGTTCGATTATGGTGCGCGTTGTGCAAAAGCGGCGATTGCCAAGCTTCCTGCCGGCCAATATAGTTACGAAATCCGGCATGACCCTGTCCCCGGCGTTGCGGAGGACGGCATCCCGGTCAAGCTGACGATCAATGTCGATCCCGAGCAGGGAGAGATCGTTGTCGATGTTCGCGATAACATTGATTGCGTGCCGGGCGGCCTTAATCTTTCAGAGAACACCGCGACCGGATCTTGCCGTATCGGGGTTTTCAATAATCTGGATGAAAGTGTTCCGCACAATGAAGGTGCGAAATCCCAGATCAAGGTCCTTCTGCGCGACGGCTCAGCAATTGGCAGGCCGAAATATCCGGTCGGCACTTCCGTGGCCACAACCAATGTCAATGACCGCTTGATGATTGCCGGGAATGCCGTCTTCTCACAGATGGGAGCACCTTTTGGGCAGGCTGAAAGCGGTTCACACTTGCCTGCCGGTGTCGGCGTCATTTCAGGACAGGACCCTTATAAAGAGGGCAAGGGTTATGTGAATCAGGTTTTCGTAGGATATGCGGGCGGAGGTGCCTTGCACGGCCACGACGGATGGCTGACTTATTGCGGCCCGGCCAATGCCGGTTTGATCCAGCTCGATTCTGTCGAGGTGGATGAGTCTATGTATCCCATCATCATAGAAAGTCGTGGTGTGGTGCAGAACTCCCAAGGGTATGGCGAGTTCGAAGGAGCACCAACGGTCGGTGGCGTTTTCTATCCGCTCGATCATGACATGACTATTGTTTATGCCGCCGATGGAACCACTTTCCCGCCGCGGGGCGTATTGGGAGGCGGTACGGGCAAGGCATCGGAGACGATAAAGATCAAGGCAGGAGGCACAGAGGAAGTGCTGCCCGCTTTTGCCGAGGTTGTCATCGAGGAGGGGGCTAAAATGGCGTTCACCGCTTCTGGCGGTGGCGGTTACGGAGACCCGCTGAAGCGCGACCCTGAACGTGTTCTGGCAACTGTCAATCGTGGCTGGCTTTCCGCGGACGTGGCCGAGGAAATCTACAAGGTTGCCCTGCTCGCGGATGAGGCTGAACCGGGTACATTCACGATCGACGCCGGAAAGACCCTTGCTTTGCGAGGCCAGTCCGGGACTGAACTGGCTTGAGCAGAAACGGAATAGCTTCCGCCTCTGGTTTGTCATTGGTCCTATGTGCTGGAAGCCGAACCAGTACATGGGACCTGAGGCTAAAGCGTGTCGCGTTTAACCATACTCATACGACACGTTTTAACCTGTTGTTCTTACTCATGCCTTTATCGAAAAACGGGTTTCCGCTTTCTGCTTCAATCCTTGTTGGCTCTTGAAGGAACCGATAGGCGAGCGAACAGAAAACCATCGATTGCATACAATTGTCCATTAATCTCTGAATGGGAGCAGAAGATTGGCCGGCTTACTCTATGTTTCATATTTTCTTTGGATACATTTAATTGACATCAGTTTTATAAAATGGAATTCTAAGCTGTAGAAAAACAAGGGCGAACACTTTTCGTTACGATCAGCTTTCGGTGCGATCATCTTTTAGATCTCATCGGTATATTGCTCATGGCTTATAGCGAAAAGATGGGGGAGAGAAGTGTGCAGAAGTTGATATTTTTGAATTTCGTTAAAGATCACTCTACTCGTTGATCCGCTGCCTTGCGACGTACTTTTCTCTATTTAGAAAACTGACAAAATGGGAGAGTCGAATATGCTAAAACTTATGAAGGTCGTTTTGAGCGGCGGAGTATTGCTGAGCTTGGTTTCCGTCGCGGAAGCGCGGGATTTGACGATTGTCGGCTTTGGCGGAGCTGTTCAGGACGCATTCCGCGAAGCATATATTAAGCCCTATGAAAAACTCAAAGGCATCAAAATCCTCGAAGACACAACCAATGGCGGACTTGCCAAGCAAAAAGCCATGGTTGAGAGCGGGAATGTCACTTGGGACATCATGCAGATGGAAGCAGATGAAGTGACCATGGCCTGCGAGCAGGGCTTGATAGAAGATATCGACTGGAGCAAGCAGAAAAATGCGGATGAGATAGACCCGTCCCAGTTCAAAGAATGCGGTGTGGGCGCTCTCGCCTGGGCAAAAATAATAACCTATGACGCCGATAAGATTGCTGAAGGTCCTAAAAATTGGGCTGATTTCTGGAATGTGGAAAAATGGCCGGGCAAGCGTGGTCTGAGGAAGACTGCAAAGCTCACCATGGAAATTGCATTAATGGCTGATGGCGTGCCTACGTCTGATATTTATGAAGTATTGGCCACAAAAGAGGGGCAGGACCGGGCCTTTAAAAAGCTGGATGAGCTAAAGCCGCATGTCCAATGGTGGGAAAGTGGTGCCCAGCCGCAAGAATGGCTTTCATCCGGGGATGTCGTTATGACGGCTGGCTATAATGGTCGCGTCGATGCTGCTCAAAATGAAGGTAAGAACTTTGCTATCGTTTGGGACGGCCAGATCAATTCCCTCGAATATTGGGGGATCATGAAAGACACTCCCAACATCAAAGAAGCAATTGAGTTTGTCGAGTTCATGATGACGAAGGATCCTCAGGTCGTTTTTGCGAATGCCATTCCCTATGGCGTCAGCAATGTTAAAGCTATGGACGCGCTTTCACCAGAGCGGCTTGCAAAATTGCCCTCCTCTCCCGAAAACCTGAAAAATGCGATCCGTTTCGATGCGGAGTTCTGGATTGATCACGGTGAAGAGCTGGCGGAACGCTTCGCAAGCTGGGTCTCACAGTAAATCCGGCCTGTTTCATCTTGGAATTTGCTTCGTTCTGATGAATTGGATGTGTGCTTTAACAGCCATGCCAGTCGTTTGACTGGCGTGGTAGTGAGGATATCGTTTATATGGTTCTGGCAATAGAAAACGAAATGTCTCAACTGGGAAATACGTTACGGGCCAATCAGCGTAGAAAGAGCTTTATTTCTCTTATGCTGATTGCTCCGCTTTTTATTTATGTGCTGGTTGCCTTCATCCTCCCCATCGGCACGATGTTTTATAAAGCGATAGAGAATGCCGAAGTCATAGAAGTTTTCCCCCAAACGGCATCTCATCTTGAAAACTGGCATCCAACCGATTCAAAGGCGGCCCCACCAGACACTGTTTATCTCTCATTCATTCAAGAACTCTCCAGCGCTCCACGTAATAAGGTTGGAGAAGCAGCGCGACGTTTGAACTATGAGATCAGCGGGTATCGGACATTAGTGACCCGTACTGTTCGTAAATTGCGCGATTTACCTCAGAACCTCGGCGTCGAAGGCAATGCGAGAAAATTTCTTTCTGCCATTGACGAGCGCTGGGAAGAGCCCGCGTTCTGGCATGCGATAAAGCGCACATCCACGCCTTATACGCCGTTTTATATGCTGGCAGCCGTAGATTTACAGCTCGATGACACTGGCTCAATAGCTCAGGCACCTGAAGAGCAGCGTACCTATGTCGATATTCTTCTAAGGACGCTTCGCATTTCGGCTGTTGTGACCCTTGTCTGCCTGGCCTTGGGTTATCCTCTGGCAAATCTTATGCTGGTTGCGCCCAAGCCTTTTGCTACCGTGCTCATTATTGCCGTGATGCTTCCATTCTGGACCTCTTTGCTGGCCCGCACATCTGCATGGATTGTACTCCTTCAGCGAGAAGGTCTCGTGAATTCGTTCTTGGGCTATATAGGTCTGATCAACCAACCACTGGAGCTCATCTTTAACACCACTGGTCTTTACATCGTCATGGTCCACATGATGCTGCCCTTTATGGTTTTGCCGATCTACTCAACGATGAAAGGCGTTCCGCCGCAATATATGAAGGCGTCCTCATCGCTGGGCGCAAGCCCGGTTCGTGGCTTTTGGGAAATCTACTTTCCAATGACGCTTCCCGGAGTGGGCGCGGGTGCCTTGCTGACCTTCATCGTTACAACCGGCTATTATATCACGCCGTCTTTAGTCGCGAGCGCCAGAGATCAGATGCTAGGTTACTTCATCGCCTTTTTTGCGAATACGACGATCAACTGGGGCATGGCTTCCGCTCTGGGCATCATATTGCTGGTTTGTACCCTGTCTCTCTATTTCATCGCCGCACGCACCATCGGTGTGCGCCAACTGGCCGGACTCAAGTGAGGTTGTAGATGTCTTATCACTTGCAAACGCGCTTGATCCGCGCTCTTTTTTACACATTTGGCTGTGCAATGGTGATGTTTCTTATCACGCCGTTGATTGCGATTATTCCACTGTCATTTAGCTCGGGAAGCTTCCTCTCCTATCCGCTGCCGGGTTTTTCTCTTCAGTGGTATGAAAAAGTGTTTCAGGATGGCCCATGGCTGGCCGCGTTGAAAAACAGCTTTATCATCGGAGTTGCAAGCACCATACTCGCGACAATATTGGGAACTTCAGCGGCTTACGCTTTTGCACGGCGCGATCTTCCCATGCCAACAGCATTACTGGGCATTCTCATCGCGCCTATGATCGTCCCGCCTGTTATCAGCGGACTCGGCATGTATTTTCTTATGGCCAAAGCAGGGCTGACGGCAACCATGCCGGGCGTCATTATTGCCCATACCGTGCTGGCGGCCCCTTTTGTTTTGATTACCGTCACCGCCACGTTGCAGGGCTTTGATATGGGGTTGCTAAGGGCGGCAAACAGCCTGGGCGCATCCCCTCTCACTGCGTTTATGACCATACTCGTACCGATCATTGCGCCAGGCATTATTTCAGGCGCGTTGTTTGCTTTCATGACATCTTTTGATGAAGTCGTCGTGACCCTGTATCTGGCGGGGCCGGCACAACGCACATTACCGCTGAAAATGTTCGAAGGCTTAAGAGATAATATTGAGCCTTCAATTCTGGCTATGTCGACATTCCTGATGATAGTTGCAGTCCTCAATCTGATAACTGCTGTGTACCTGGTCAACCGCAGCGCAAAGAAGCTTGGACGTTCCTGAAAAGTTGAGCCCAAAACTCGAATGACCGAAACCCGGTGCATGAGGACCGATATGACAACCGCGAATATAGTCGATTTCGTCAATGTAAAGAAAACCTATGACGGTCGTAACATCATCATCAATGATCTCAACCTTTCTGTGCGCAGGGGAGAGTTCCTGACTTTGCTAGGCGGTTCCGGGTCTGGTAAAACGACCACACTGATGATGCTGGCCGGTTTTGAAGCTCCCACGCAGGGACATATTTACGTTGAAGGAAAGTCGATCGAGCATCTGCCGCCGCATCGGCGCGGCATTGGCGTTGTATTTCAGAATTATGCGCTTTTCCCCCACATGACGATCGCTCAGAACCTCGCTTATCCATTGCGGATGCGTAAAATGAGCCGCAAGGAAATAGACCATAAAGTTTCCAGAGCTATGGAAATGGTCCGTCTGGAGACTATGCAGGACAGGCGGCCCAATGAGCTTTCCGGCGGCCAGCAACAGAGAGTGGCCCTGGCGCGTGCATTGGTGTTTGAGCCTGAACTGGTGTTGATGGACGAACCGCTTGGCGCGCTGGACAAGACTCTGCGCGAACATATGCAGTATGAAATCAAACAGATCCATCGTGATCTGGGTGTGACCATGGTTTATGTGACGCATGATCAATCAGAAGCCCTGACCATGTCTGATCGCATTGCTATTTTCGAAAGCGGAAACATTGTCCAAATCGACAGCCCGCGTGTGCTTTATGAAAATCCAGCCGATATTTTTGTCGCGGGCTTCATTGGCGAAAACAATATATTGTCGGGACGCGCTGCTGGGCGGGACGGAGACGGGTGCCTGACCGTGAAACTTGATGGCGGATGCTCAGTCTTGATACGCGAGTCGACCATCATTGCAGAGAATGCAGCTGTTGAAATTGCGGTTAGGCCAGAGAAGATAGCCGTGGGCGAAACAGCAAACCAACAACGCAACCAATGTACTGCAACGATCGCTGACGTAACCTATGTAGGTGATCATTTACGTTTGCTTGTCGATATAGGGAATGGGCAAACCGTTATATTGCGCAAGCCGCTTGCTGCTTTCAGCGGTCCGCCGACCCTTGGCCAGCAATTGCTGATAGGCTGGAGCGATACAGACGGTCACGTTTTCATAACTGCTTAATATAGGCGTTAATGGCACGCTGATCGTGCTTCTGAACGCCTAAAGAACAAGTAAGCTTGTCACAAGTCCTGCGCTGTGTATCTAAGCAGGCAATGGTCAACGGCGTGATCCTAGCACCTGCTTGGATTTCAGCGCTCAAGGCCGGATCGACTAAAGAAGCCTCAACACAGACATGGACGGAAGCCTAACCTCATAGTGCTGATTGCAAAAACATATGTTGCAATACCACTGCAGCGCAGCATATCTGGAATTGGCCTCCTGACTGGTGAAGGTCATTGAGTTCGTTTTGGATTTAGAAATTGCTCATGCGGTGCTTGAAACCGCAGGCACTGAAATCATCTACTGGCGGCTTCCTAGGTTGAAGTTACTTTTTGTCGAGTTGCTTTTTTACCTGATCCATTCCCCTTGCGATGGCTTCCCGAGCCTCGGCATTTTGGCTCACATCTGTAATGCGCTCAGACCTGCTGCCTGGATTTGTGACAATCTGCGCCATCGAATTGACTTTCGTAGGTTTATTCCCGGTGATCGTAAGAAGCACTCTGGCATTCGGCACTGTATTCCTTTTCGATCCATAAATGAGTCGTGCTCGAACAGAATCTTTCGCTGGCCGGTCCATCACGAGTTGCGATTTGGAATCTCTAACAATGCGATAGTTCCGCGACCGAAAGGTCTTAATAATGGCCTTCTTTGTACTAGAATTGCTCGCGTTAAAAGTGAACTCGTTCGCTGGTAAATTTCCCGGTATGTTCAGACATCCCGATAAAACCAGTATTGGAACAAGCGATACAAGAGTTTTGCGCTTCATAATCCCCACCTCCTGGAATACTTAGCAATTATCTTACACGTACGGTTAGTCTTGCCAAAGCATATCAAGCAGATGCGCCGCATGACCATAGCGAGCAGTAGGATTTTTCCTTCCAGGTGATGCTTATCTATTGATTGATTTCAGGCTCAACCAGTTTTGCGAGCTTGCGCAACGAGTCCTGCCAGCCAAGATAGCAGGCTTCCGGCGGGATAATGTCCGGTACGCCTTCCTGCTCGACATGCATTTCGGTGCCGACCGACACTGCCTTCAGGCTGATCGTGACCTTCATTTCGCCCGGCAGGTTCGGATCGTCGAATCTGTCGGTGTAGACGAGGCGTTCACCGGGGACGAGTTCAAGATAGGTGCCGCCAAAAGAGTGGCCCTGGCCCGTGGTGAAATTGCGGAACGACATTTTATGATTGCCGCCGACCTTCGCGTCCAGTTCATGTACGGTGCAAAGATATCCGTATGGCGGAAGCCAGCTTGCAATCGCATCAGCTTCGATAAATGCGCGATAAAGCTTCTCCGGTTTGGTGGCAATGACACGATGCAGGCGAATAGTATTCGGCATGGGGTCCTCCTTGTAGTTCGGCCTAGGCTCGACTGACTGTCCGTGGGACGAAAGCCGTTATTCTTCGTGACGCAAGCCTGCAATATATCCTTTTTGACAGGAGTATGGAACGGTTCTTCATATTCTTTGGTCCCCGGTTCCCCGGTTCCCCGGTCCTCCGCCCAATGTCGTGCAGATATCCGCCTATTCAAAGGAGAGCTGGACCTTCATCGACTGCCTGCGATCTCCTGCGATTTCAAAGGCCGCGATGGCTTCTTCAAGCGGGTAGGTTCGGCTCAGGAGCGGTTTTACATCGACCGTGCGGCGGTTGATCATGTCGACAGCGAGGCTGAATTCCTGATGGAAGCGGAATGAACCCCGCATGTCGATTTCTTTCGATACGACCAGATTCTGCGGAATGGAAATGTCTCCGCCCAGCCCGACCTGCACCAGAGTACCGCGGGGCCGGAGTACCTCCAGCCCGGCTCGCATGGCGCGTTCATTGCCCGACGCCTCGAACATCACATCGAAATAGCCTTTATTGGCAGAATATGCGGCCAGTTGATCGGCATGCTCGGCCACATTAATGGTCCGGTCAGCACCGATTTCGCGCACTTTTGCAAGAACCGGCTCCATTACATCGGTTGCAATGATTTCCCGTGCGCCATGGGCGCGGGCAGCGATGACGACCAGCGCGCCGATTGGTCCGCAGCCGGTGACCAGAACACGCTTGTTCAGCAGCGATCCGGCGCGCGCGACCGCATGGAGCGTAACTGCCAGAGGTTCGGCAAAAGCTGTCTCATGGATGGAAATTCCATCGTCTACTTTGTGGCACTGCCAGCTTTCGGCCACCAGTCTCTGGCGAAACGCGCCTTGAATATGCGGCATCGGCATTGCACTGCCGTAAAAACGCATATTCAGGCAATGGTTTTGCATACCTTTGAGGCAATAATTGCAGGCATTGCATGGCCTGCTCGGCGACACCGCCACCCGGTCGCCAATTGCCAGACCGCTGACGGAAGCATCGAGCGCCGTGATGGTCCCGGCAACTTCATGGCCGAGTATCATCGGCTCGCGTACGCGGATCGCGCCAATGCCGCCTTCATGATAATAATGCAGATCGGAACCGCAAATGCCGCCTGCCTGAATGGCAATTTCCACCTGACCCGGCCCGATGGCTTCGGGTTCCCGGTCCTCGATCCTGAGGTCTTTTGCGGCGTGGATAACGACAGTTTTCATAGCTTCCTCCGTGATCAAACTTGCATATGTTACCGATAACATTTAAGTCAAGGATAATCATCCGGATGCTGGCGGCAACCGCTGCGCCGGACTAAACGGGAGAGATCGATGACGTTTCCGCTTTTCGACCTGACGGGCAAACTGGCCCTGATTACCGGCTCCAGCCAGGGTATTGGGCTGGCGCTTGCACAAGGTTTGGCCGAACATGGCGCGGCCGTCATCATCAATGGCCGCGATCCGGCCAAGGTTGATGCGGCAATTGCGATGCTCACGCAAAAGGGCCACACGGCCTATGCATCCGGTTTTGATGTGACCGATATGGAAGCGGTTAGAGCGGCTGTGGATGCGATTGAGCATGAACATGGGCCGATTGAAATTCTCATTAACAACGCCGGTATGCAGTTTCGTGCACCACTTGAGGATTTTCCGCAGGACAAATGGCAGCTTTTGCTCGATACCAATATTTCGAGCGTCTTCTATGTGGGGCAGGCCGTGGCTCGCCATATGATCGCGCGCAAACGCGGCAAGATTATCAATATTGCCTCGGTGCAGAGCGAATTGGCGCGCCCCTCGATTGCGCCCTATACCGCAACCAAGGGCGCTGTGCGCAATCTCACGCGCGGAATGGCGACTGATTGGGCGAGATACGGGCTACAGATCAATGCCATTGCACCGGGCTATTTCAAGACTCCGCTCAATCAGGCGCTGGTCGATAATCCTGAATTCACCGGCTGGCTCGAAAAGCGCACACCGGCAGGCCGCTGGGGCAATGTCGAAGAACTGGTGGGCGCCGCTATCTATCTGAGCGGCAATGCCTCCTCATTCGTCAATGGTCAGGTCCTGCATGTAGATGGCGGAATGACAGCCAGCGTGTAATCAAATGCAAGGGAAGGGTGGAATGAGCAAGGCTGAAACAGTTGCCGTCATTGGTGCGGGAATTATGGGAACGGCCATCGCGACGCGCTTGCTGGAAACCGGTAATATTGTCACGGTTTTCGATCTGGATAAAAGCAAGGTTGAAAATCTTGTTGCCAAAGGTGCGCACGCTGCGACCTCGCCATCGGGGGCGGCGGCACAAAGCAACTTTATCATTCTCAGTCTCAACCATGCCAATATCGTCCGCAGTGCGGTATTCGGAAAAGACGGCGTTGCGCAATCCGCCAGTGCGGAGAAACTGTTGATCGATATGTCATCGATCGACCCGGCCGATACGGTGCAGATGGCGGAGCAACTGGCTGCTGAAACCGGCATGAAATGGGTGGATTGCCCCTTGTCGGGAGGTGCGCCGCGGGCGCTTTCGGGGGAATTGACCATCATGGCTGGCGGCGAGCGGGAAGATTTCGACCACGCTTATGCGGTGATGCAACATCTGAGCGCCAATTATACGCTGATGGGACCCAGCGGAGCCGGACAGACGACCAAGCTTGTCAATCAGCTTTTTTGCGCCGTGACGTTTCAGGCGGTAGCCGAGGCCGTCAAGCTGGCCGAGGCTGGCGGCGTTGATCCGGCAGCTATTCCGCAGGCGCTGGCCGGAGGGCGTGCCGATAGCCGCATCATGCAGGAATTCATGGCAAAGTTTGCGGCACGCGATTACAGCCCGACCGGGCGCATCGATAATATGCTGAAAGATCTGGATTCGGTTCAGGCCTTTGCGATGAAAACGAAAACCCCGCTGCCAATGACCGGCCAGGTGGTGGAAATTCACCGGCTCTTGTGTGCAGCGGGGCTTGGAAACAGGGATTCCGCCGAAATGATGCGGCTCCTTGATGGTAAACCGGGCGAAAAGTAAAGATTTAAAACGCCAGTTTAAGCCACAGGCGTCACCAGTTCTTTGCCGCTGAAATGCGCAGCCAGATTGGCCAGCACCAGATCGCCCATCGCCTTGCGCGTCTGATGGGTTGCGCTGCCAATATGCGGCGTCAGGGTGACATTGGGCATGTCAAACAATTCAGCCGGAACGGTCGGCTCGTTTTCAAACACATCCAGTCCGGCACCGCCCAGTTGCCCTGCTTTGAGAGCCTGTATCAGAGCGGTTTCATCGACCAGCGAACCGCGTGCGACATTGATCAGCACACCATTGCTGCCAAGCGCTGCAAATATTTCCGCATCGACCGCATGGCGCGTCTCGCTGCTTGCAGCCGCAGCGATGATCAGCACATCGCAATTTTGCGCCAGTTCGAGCAGGTCTGGATAATAAGTATAAGCAACATCCTGTTTTGAGCGGCCTGTATAGCTAATCTGCCCGTCAAAGCCTTCCAGCCGCCGGGCAATCGCCTTGCCAATGCGTCCCAGGCCGAAAATACCATAGCGCCTGCCGGTTACGCGAGTGCCAAGTCCGATTTCAGCCTTTGGCCACTCACCCTTACGTACATGTGCATCGGCCCGCGCAATATGGCGAGCCTGCGCGATAATCAGCCCAATGGCAGTATCAGCGACATCCGCAGTCAGCACATCGGGCGTATTGGAAACATGGTAGCCACGCGTACGCGCTTTCGGCAGATCCACCTTGTCGAAGCCCACCCCATTGATGGCTACGATTTCCAGATTGGGCAGGCGATCTGCCAGATCGTTGGGAATACCAATATGCCCGCCGGTAACAACGGCTTTGATCGCATCCGAATGGCTCGTCAGAAAGCCATCCTGATCTTTGGTTTCAAACCAGCGGTGCACTTTGTAGTGCTCGTTGAGACTTGCTTCCAATGCCGGGGTCAGTGAGCAAAGCTGAAGTAATTCAATGGACATGCTATTTCTCGATTATGCTTGTTATGCAGTCTATTTGACGTCCGATTTGACGAACTGACGCAGTTCCGGCGTCTTTGGATTGGCGAAAAACTCTGAGGAAGGCCCTTCCTCCCAGATTTTTCCTTGATGCATGAAGATCGTTTGCGTTGCGACACGGCGTGCAAACGCCATTTCGTGGGTCACGAGGATCATCGTCATGCCATCACGCGCCAATTGCTCCATCACATTCAAGACTTCTTCGGTCAGTTCCGGATCAAGCGCAGAAGTCACTTCGTCAAACAGCATAACCTTGGGCTGCATGGCGAGCGATCGCGCGATGGCCACACGTTGCTGCTGCCCGCCCGAAAGCTGATCGGCATAGGCATCGAATTTTTCCGAAAGTCCGACCATATGCAGCACTTCCTCTGCCTTTTTGCGCGCCTCCGATTTGGACACATCCTTGACGATCCTGGGTGCAAGCATGATGTTTTCGCCAACGGTCAGGTGAGGAAAAAGATTGTAGCTTTGGAAGACGATGCCGACATCCTTACGTAATTTACGCAATTGCGCTGGGTCGGCCGTCACTTTGTGACCCGCAATTTCAATCTCGCCGGAATTGATTTTTTCCAGACCGTTAAGGCAACGCAGCAATGTGCTTTTACCTGAGCCCGAGCGGCCAATCAGTGCGAAGACTTCGCCACGTTCTACAGCGAGCGATATGCCCTTGAGAACTTCGATATTGCCGAAGCTCTTATGCACATTTTTGATGATGACTTCAGACATTGAGCCTCCTTTCCAGCCAGCGTGAAAGTAGCGAGAGTGGGTAACAAACCGCAAAGTAGAGAATCGCTACCACCACGAACACCCGGAATGGCTGAAACGTTGCATTGTTGATGAGTGTGCCTGCGCGAGCCAATTCGACAAAGCCGATGATCGAGGCAATCGAGGTATTCTTGACTACCTGAACGGCAAAACCGACCGTGGATGGCAGCGAGATGCGGATTGCCTGCGGCAAGATCACATAACGATATTGCTGGGCGCGCGTCATGGCGAGCGATTCTGATGCTTCCCATTGCGGCTTGGCTACCGACTGGATGCAGCCACGCCAGATCTCCGCCAGATAGCCCGATGCGTATACCGTCATTGACGCCCCGGCCGCGATCAGTGGATGCAGGTCAAACCCGGCAAGGCTCAGGCCGTAATAGGACAGAAACAGGATCATCAGAACCGGAATACCCTGAATAATCTGGATATAGGTTCCTGCCACCACGCGCAGCCATTTCATTGTCGAAACGCGGGCGAGCGCTAAAATGAAACCGACGATGCCACCACCGATCAATGTGATGACGGTCAGCAATACGGTCCATTGCAGGCCCGTAAGCAGAAACAGGAATTCGTCTGGTCCGAAGCTGCGAAAAGTCATGCTGACGCCTCCGGAATTGCTACGACCGCGCGACGGGCGACGCGACGTCCGAACAGCCAAAGCCCAATCAGGGCAAGAACCGCTCGCAAGCACAATGCCAGTCCCAGATAGATCAAGGTTACGACGATGTAGACTTCGAATGAGCGATAGCTTTGTGATTCAACGAAGGCTGCGGATGCTGCCAGCTCATTCGTTGAAATCACCGAGCAAATACTGGATGCGAGCATCATCAGCACGAACTGACTGCACAACGCCGGATAAACCTTTGCCAAGGCTGGCAGAATGATGACATGACGATAGATTTGCAGCCGCGTGAAGCCTAGGGCTTCTCCCGCCTCGATCTGGGATTTATGCACCGCCTCAATACCAGCTCGGATAATTTCCGTGGAATAGGCGGTAAGGTTGATCGTCATACCGATTAATGCTGCCGTTTCTGCGCCCACGCGCAAACCAATGGCCGGCAGGCCAAAATAGATGATGAACAACTGCACCAGAAACGGCGTATTGCGGATGATTTCGACATAAGCATTGATCAAAAAACTGACGATGCTGTTATTCATCGAGCGCAAAGAAGCAAATAAAATGCCGCCTGCGCAGCCAAGGACAATCGACATGACGGAAAGTTTAATCGTCAGCCAGATGCCTGCCAGCAGCGCATCCTGATATTGCGCGATGACACCGAACTGAAAAGTATAGGACATTTTCCGGCCTCCCGCTGAACGCCAGCGCCTGCGCGGACGAGTTGATGCAAAATGGGGAAAACCCGCCGGTGCAGACAGCACCGGCGGAAGATGGATTAGAACAAAGGCAGATCAGGCATCGGTTGACCCGTCCACTTGACGGCGATTTCATCCAGCTCGCCGGAAATTTTCATCACATAGATGGCAGTGTTCAGCCACTGATGCAGCTCGAAATCTTCAAGCTTAGTCGTCATGGAATTGCCCTGACGGAAGAAGGTAAAGCCAACTTGAAGCCCTGCATCCGGACGCTGTTTCATGATGGCTTCGCCAACGGTTGACGGCAATGCGACTGCATCAACCTGGCCGGATATCAAGGCCTGTGCCGCGGTAGAATCGTCTTCATAAACAACAATTTCAAGGCTAGGAATGGCGGCCTTGCGCAGTGCAGTCTCCTGAGTGGAGCCACGATTGACTGAAACCCGCTTACCAGCAAGATCTTCAAGGTTTGCAAACTTCTGATCTGCACCCGAAATAATATCCATATTGAAGGCATTATAAGGCTGGGTGAACATCACAGTCTTAGCACGCTCACCAGTTGGTGAAAGAGTTGCCACCAGAAAATCGACCTTGCCGGTCTGAAGCGCAGGGATACGAGCCGGCGGTGTCAGCGGAACCAGTTCAACCGGCAGATTGAGATAGGTGCCAAGCAGATTGGCCACATCAACGTCATAGCCTGATGGGTTGCCCTTTTCGTCGATCATGCCCATGGGCGGAACACCGGTCAGGACACCGATTTTGACAGAGCCGCGCTGGGTAAGCTCGTTAAGCGTAACCGCATGAGCGTCGCCCCAGCCGAACATGCCGACTGCCGCAAGTCCTAGTCCCATGGCGATGGCAGTTGTACGTATTGTCTTTAGAATATGCATGGTTCTCCTCCAGTTCTTCGTTTCCACACGATCCTCCCCGGGTGGAAACGCGATAGCATCAAGATACGCTAATACTCGTTCTCAATGAGATGTTTTCGATAACATCATGGCGTGGCATTCTCAAATTTGTAACTTCTAAACAATCCCCCGTTTCATACCCTTAATTCCAAGACGATGTGCCTAGTACATGGGCCACCCTACAGGTGTTTGAGTGCCTTACTGCGATTTGCCTCGCAAACACGGATCGCTGAAGATGCCGGATCGTAAGTTTGTCACTTGCAATAGTGCATGTTAGCGATATCATTGCAACATAAATATAGCGCCAGGGAGTGGCTTCATGCATACACGGTCAGCAATTTTTGAAGGTACGATCCATCCTGGGCGCGAAGAGGAATTTTTTCGCATTGTGAAAGAGCAATTACTTCCGGTCTGGAAACGGATGCCGAATGCGCAAGCGGTTCGGGTGATGCGGATGTTGAATACCGATCCTGGGTCGCCTGCCATCGCTATGGTGCAGGAGATCGATTATCCATCACTGGCGGCAGTGAAGGAGGCGCTTGCTTCGCCGGTACGGCTGGAGGGCCGCGTTATTACCGAGCAAATGATGGAAATGTTCGATGGCCGTTTTTACCATGTGGTTTACGAACGGCTCCCGACAAACTGACAATACGCAACTCATTTGCTACATTAACGATCCGGACGCCAATATATGACTGCCCCACCTCCGCGAAAAGCAACGATGCGCGACGTCTCCCGGCTGGCGGGCGTATCACAAATGACTGTATCGCGCGTTCTTGCCGATCCGGAGCGGGTGACGGAAACAACACGCAAGCGGGTGATGGAGGCAATTGAACAATTGGGCTATGTGCCGGATCGGGTGGCTGGCAGCCTCTCCTCACGGCGCACCAACTTTGTCACCGCAATCCTGCCGACCTTGACCAATTCCAACTTTGCCGATACGGCGCAGGGGCTGGGGGAAGCATTACGGCCAAAGGGCTATCAGCTACTTATCGGCTTTACGATGTATAAACTGGCCGAAGAAGAACGCATCATTCGTACGATGCTGGAGCGACGTCCCGATGCGATCGTGGTGGCGGGTACGGTTCATACGAAAGCAGCTACGGAAATGTTGCTTCGTGCCGCTATTCCCATCGTCGAAATATGGGGCAAACCCGACAAGCCAATCGATCATTCGGTCGGGTTTTCCAATTATGAAGTGGGTCGCGCGGCCGCTCGCTATCTTTTGTCACTTGGCCACCGGCGTATCGGTGCGCTTGGATCGAGGACAGATGCTGAAGCAATCGATTTGCGCGGCGAACGCAGGCTCGCGGGGTTTTCAGCGGCGCTACGGGAGGCGGGGGTCAGTGATGAACTGATCGTGCGGGAGGGGACCGCACCGGTTTCTCACGATCATGGCGCGCGGACAATGTCCATATTGCTGGACCGTGCGCCAGATGTGGAGGCTGTTTTCGCCGTATCGGATGTTTCAGCCTTTGGTGCTTTGATGGAATGCCATCGCCGCGGTGTTCAGGTGCCGGCACAGCTTTCATTAATGGGTTTTGGTGATTTCGATATTGCGAGCCAGACCGTTCCCGCAATAACAACAATACGTGTCGATGCAGGTGAAATTGGGGTGCGAACCGGAGAATTACTGCTCGACTTGTTTGATAAAACAGATCCGACGCAGCGAGCTATTGGTGCCTCGTGCGTCGATGTTGGTTTTAAACTTATTGAACGCCTGACAACAAGGGTAAATAAATCGCGCTCCCAAGTGCGTGGCTAAATATCGCCTGACTGTGGACTCTGGCCGTTCACTTATGAAAGCCAAATTAGCTTTCTACCGACAAAATTCCAAAAGGAACTGAAATTCTCTGTCAACAATTCCTGAACGAAGTGTGCAGATTATTCAGTGTTTCCATAAACAATATACATCGTTATCTGAAAGGAGAGAACGGAGACAACGATGATACTGAAGAACACGCCAGACAAATATGGAGCCATCGCAATTGCCTTTCACTGGACGAGTGCCCTGATTGCCATTGGCCTGTTCGCGTCAGGTCTCTGGATGACAAGCCTATCCTACTATTCCCCCTGGTATCACACCGCACCCGAGTTACATAAAGGCTTCGGCATGATCCTTGTGGGCCTGTCTCTGGCGCGCTTTACCTGGAAGAGCATTGCTGGTTCGCCAGAGGGCATTGGCAATGCTTTCGAGAAGAAAGCAGCGTCAATTATGCACATCCTCCTCTATGTCCTGCTCATCTCACTGTTTATGAGCGGATATGTTATTGCCACGGCGGACGGTCGTCCCGTTAACGTTCTTGGCCTTTTCGAATTCCCGGCTCTTTTTGCAGCCAAGGGATCTGAGGCAATCGCCGGGAAGGTTCACCTCTTCTCCGCATGGAGCCTCGCAGTGATGGTCTGCCTGCATGCGGCAGCCGCACTCAAGCATCACTTCGTCGATCGCGATGGAGTCTTTATTCGAATGCTGGGTATAGCCAGCAAGTAATCAAGGAGAATTTCTATGAAGCGTTTAGTTCTGGCCGCTCTCGCTGGCCTTGCCCTTTCGACGTCCGCACTTGCTGCCGACACCTATGTGATTGACACCGAAGGAGCACACGCCTCAATCAACTTCACGGCCCCGCATCTGGGTTTCTCTTATATCGTTGGCCGCTTCAACACGTTCGAAGGCCAGTTTATCATTGACGAAGCCAACCCGGCTAATTCCTCGATTGAAGTGAAGGTCAACACGAAGTCGATCGATACCAACATGGCTGCGCGCGACAATCACCTGCGTGCTGGCGATTTCCTCAATGCAGACAAATTCCCGGAAGCTACCTTCAAAAGCACGTCCATTACGGTAAATGGCGATAAGGAGGCCACTGTTGCGGGCGATTTCACGATCCGCGGCGTTACCTTCCCCGTTAAAATCGATGCGGAGATGGTTGGCAGCGGTACCGACCCATGGGGCAAGGAGCGGATGGGTTTCCAAGGCGAGACCTCCATCAAGCTCAGCGATTTTGGCGTAACAGGTGACTTCGCTGACCTTGAAGTGAATCTTGACCTGCATGTTGAAGGTGTGAAGCAGTAACGAATATGAATGGGGGCTTGTAGAAGTCCCCATTCAACTAATCCGTGATGGTCTTTCGAGGCTGCCTATGCCCGGTGATTTTTCGCGTCAATGCCGTCAATCATTACGAGCAATCCCGGGCCATCGAATGGGCGCTCGGAGGGGCTGGCTGGAAAGCCCACCAAAGATCATGTGCACAAAAGCATGATCCAATCTTGCTTCTTTTGTATATCAAACAGCGCAGAACAAGAAGTGTGACTGCAGGGCCCTATAAAGGCATGGTGGCTAGCTAAGGTGTGTCGCGTGACGGGAAACGAGATCAGGCGGGGCCCAGAAAGATGTGAGTTTCGGATTTGGCTATGCCTTCCATGGCTCGGATGCCGGTAACAAGCCGGTGAAACTCGTTCATGTCCGAGACTTCGATTTCCGCGATCAGATCCCATGTACCATTGGTTGTGTTTACGGCCGAGAAGCCCGGATTTTTTCGCAGCGTGGCGATCACGCTTTTTATATTACGGCCTGTCAGTTCAATCATCATGATGCCGCGAATCATTTCCGAGGTGCCGTGGTCTTTCAAACGGACGGTAAAGCCCGCGATCACGCCGGACGCGATGAGGCGCTCCATGCGGTTTTGCACCGTGCCGCGTGCGACGCCCAGTATGCTGGCCAGTGTGGGAACGGATGCACGCGCATTGACGCGCAGTTCGGAAATAAGGCGCTGGTCCAGGTCGTCCATCGATATTCCTTTGACGATTTAACCAAATGGACCGCGTTTATTGCAGATAATTGTGCTTTTTTATACAGAAATGGCGTTTTCGTTAATCTTTTTCTTCGTTAGCGTGCCTGAAAACAAACAAGCCGGATAAGCGACAATGATACCGGCAGGGGAATTTTGGAGGTGATCGATGCAAGTTCTGGCTCGTCTGGTCGTTGGTGGCCAAGGTGTTCCGTTCGGTCTTTTCAAATCGGCCCCGAGCCGTATCGATTTTCCCCAGCGGAGAGGTTGATCCAAAAATGAACCGCGCATAGCGGTACATCAAACGGGCAATGCCTGAGATTGCATTATGATCACCAAGGAGAGAACGAAATGAAAGCCTTTTTGTCTTCGCTGATTGCTGCTGGCGTCAGCACATTGTTGATGCTCGCACCGGCCAATGCCGACGATCTGGACACGGTAAAGCAGAATGGGGAACTGCGTATCGGCATGAGCGGTGTGTTCCCGCCCTTCAGCTTTGTTGATAGTGAAAACAAGGTCGTAGGCTTCGATGTCGATATCGGATCGGAGCTTGCCAAGCGCCTCGGCGTCAAGCCGGTCATCGCCACCACTGCGTTTGACGGCATCATTGCCGGGCTGCGCGCCGGCAAATTTGATGTCGTCGTTGGCTCCATGAGCATCACGCCGGAACGCGAAAAGGCCGTGGATTTCGCCGGGCCGTATTATCGCGGCGGGCGCGGTATTTTCGTGTCGGAAACCTCGTCGATCCAGTCTATGGATGAACTTCAGAAGGGCAAGACAGTCGCGGTCACTCTGGGCGAAACCAGCGATAAATGGGCTCGCGAGCAGGGCGGTTGGAATGTGCGCACCTATAAGGGCATTCCGGAACTGCTGCTGGAGCTGCGTTCGGGCCGCGTCGATGCCATCGTTTCAGACGACATTCCGATCCTGATCGCGATCAAGAACAGCGGCGAAAAGGTCCGCCAGCTCGATACGCCCGAACTTCAAGGTACCGACAATATCGGCATTGCGCTGCGCAAGGACAATCCGGAATTGAAGGACGCTATCAACAAGGCTCTCGACGATATGAAAGCCGATGGCACCTATGAGCAGATCTCGATGAAGTGGATCGGCCGCGATATTCGCTAATCCGGCTTGCAATTGGTCGGGGCGATTGATTTTGCGCCCCGACGCCTTTCCCATCCAGAGCGGTTTCGTTTAAAGGGAATCATCGGAACCGCTCTAAATCTTTGTTTTGACGCATTATCCGGATGCAAAACCACTACACACTTTTGCTGGAAATGCACTAGACAGGAACGGAGAAGAGATGGATTTCTCTTTGATGGTGGACGTGCTTCCCTATTTTTTGGAAGCTGCATGGGTCACGGTGGAAATATCTGCTCTGGCGATTGCGCTTGGCCTGATAATGGGTGCGCTTGCAACGGCTGCCAAACTGTCGCGCTTTTCAGTGCTGCGTTACATCGGTTCGGCTTATGTTAGCGTCTTTCGCGGTACGCCCTGCCTTTTGCAGCTCTTCGTGATTTACTTTGGCGGACCGCAGATCGGCATCAATCTTGAACCTTTCGCGGCGGGTGCGATCGGTCTTGGTTTGAATATCGGCGCTTATTACGCCGAAGCGATGCGCGGAGCCATTCTGACCGTTGATACAGGGCAGAACGAAGCCGCCCGCTCGATAGGTTTCAGCAGCGGCCAGTCCATGCGATTCGTGGTTCTGCCGCAAGCCGCACGTCTGATGATCCGCTCGCTCGGTGTGAACACGGTGATGCTGGTCAAGGGATCGTCGCTCGTATCGGCGATTTCCGTGATCGAACTCACCTATACGGCACAGCGCTTTATCGGCTCGACTTACAAGCCATTTGAAATTTTCGGTATCGCAGCTGCGATTTACATGGTCGTGATTTATGTGATTTCACGGTTTGTCGATCTCCTCGAAGCTCGCTATGCGTTGAAATAGGTGGACGTCATGCAACTCGATTTCTCGATCGTTCCTCCCTATGCAGAGCTTCTAATGACTGGCGTCTGGTGGACGCTCGTCATCGCGGTCCTTGCATCTGTGGTGAGCTTTTTTGGCGGCATCGCCTTTGCGCTGCTGGTTCTCTATGGCCCCCGACTGATCCAGTATCCACTGCGCTTCTTCATCTGGCTGTTCATGGGCACGCCGCTGCTGCTGCAACTCTTCCTGCTCTATTACGGCCTGTCGCAGATCGGCATCAACATCCCGGCCGTATGGACGGGTGTGATCGGGTTAGGACTGCATTTCGCGGTTTATAATTCCGATATCTTTCGCACGGCCATTCTGACCGTCGATCCGGGGCAGAATGAGGGAGCCCGTTCGCTGGGCTTCGGCCATGGCCAGACGCTGCGCTACATCATCGTGCCGCAGGCAGTGCGAAACGCCATGCCCCAGGTCGGCAACAATCTCATTGCGCTTCTGAAAGATACGGCGATCGTTTCGGTTATTGGCATAACCGAACTCGTCCACGCCTCGCAGCAAGCGATCAGCGAAACCTACAGCCCGTTTGAATTCTACATCACAGCGGCAGTGATCTTCTATCTGCTCAATCTTATCCTGGAAGCAGGACTGCGCCGGATGGAAAAGAAAGTTGAGGCCTATCGATGAGCGACAACAAACCCATGGTCGAAGTGTGCGATGTCCATAAGGCATACGGCGCGCTCGAAGTCCTCAAAGGCATCGATCTCTCCGTAAAACGCGGCCAGATCATCGCCATTATCGGGCCGAGCGGCTCCGGCAAGAGCACCTTGCTACGCTCGATCAATCATCTTGAGACGGTGAATTCGGGCCGCATCCTGCTTGACGGCATACAGGTTAATCAGCCTTTGACCGGTCGCGCATTTGAAAAGCACATCAATGGCGTTCGCCAGCAGATGGGCATGGTGTTTCAGCATTTTAACCTGTTTCCCCATCTCACTGTGATGGAAAACATTACGCTCGGGCCGGTCAAGCTGAAAGGAAAATCCCGGCGCGAAGCGGAAGAACTGGCCAATTCACTGCTTGAAAAGGTTGGGCTCTCCGACAAGGCGGCCATGTATCCGTCGCGGCTTTCAGGTGGACAGAAGCAGCGCGTGGCGATTGCGCGCGCGCTCGCCATGCAGCCAAAAGTCATGCTCTTCGATGAAGCGACATCGGCGCTCGATCCTGAACTTGTCGAAGAAGTAAACCAGGTTATGAAGCAACTCGCGCAGGAGCACATGACAATGCTGATCGTTACGCATGAAATGGGCTTTGCCGCCGAAGTGGCCGACAAGGTGCTGTTCATGGACAAGGGAGTTGTGGTCGAGGAAGGCCCCCCGGAGTTCATCTTCACCAATCCGCAGAACGAGAGAACGAGGACGTTCCTGCGCAAGCATTTGAGCCAGTAGACCGGAAAAGCAAAAAATATTCAACGCCTTGGACTTGCGCTTTACAAAAGCGCGGGAACGGGGAGCGATTATCGAGGAAATGTCATGACATCCACCAAGCAATGGAACCCGGATGAGCGGGTGCGCGAACTTTCCTATCGGATGGTCCGCTGGCCGAGCGAGACGGGAACGGCGGATGAAGCCGCCTTCGCGCCAAAGCTGGCGGAGCTTCTGCGCGAGCTTCCCTATTTCAAGGCCAATCCCGGCGATATTGCCGTCATCGACAGCCATGGTTCTCCTGTCACCAAGAACATCGTCGCCGTCGTGCGCGGGACGGGGCGGCGCACGCTCGCATTGGCGGGCCATTATGACGTGGTGGAAACCTCCAATTACCGTGATCTCAAGTATCTGGCTTTCGAGCCGGATGCGTTGCTGGAAGCCTTGCTGGCCGATCTGACCAGCCGCCCACTGGCCGCCCATGAGGAAAAAGCGCTGGCTGATTTTCAGAGCGGCGATTATCTGCCAGGGCGCGGCATGCTTGACATGAAAAGCGGCGTTGCGGCGGGTATTGCCACGTTGGAACACTTTGCGGAACAGGCCGACCGCGAGGGCAATCTGGTCCTGTTTGTAACACCGGATGAAGAGCGCGGATCGCGCGGTATGCGCAGTCTGCGCGATGCGCTGCCGGAGCTGATGGAAAAATGGGGCCTCGATATTATCGCGGGCATCAATCTCGATGCGACAAGCGATCAGGGCGACGGCTCCGAAGGCCGAGCCATCTATCGCGGCACTATCGGCAAGCAATTGCCGTTTGCTTTCATCGTCGGGCAATCCTCCCATGCTAGCTACCCATTCGAGGGTATCAGTGCGCACAGGATCGCAGCCGAGATCATGCGCGCAGTGGAAGCCAATATGATCCTTTGCGATAGGGGAGAGGGCAATGTGTCGCCACCGCCGATCTGCCTTGAAGCGCGTGATTTCCGTGGCGGTTACGAAGTGACGACGCCGGAACGCACATGGGTTGCCTTCAACTGGCTCACCCATTCGTTATCGCCCGAAGCCCTGTTTACAAGATTCGGGGAAATCGTTGGTGAGGCGCTTGAAGAGGCGATTGCACAATTCAACGCGAATGCGCAGAGCTATGCGCAGCTTACAGGCGAAAAACATTCAAGCGGCCATAAAGGCCGCGTCATGACGGTTGCGCAATTGCGCGAAACCGTGCATCGCATTGGCGGGGAAGAAGCATTGCAACGCATTGAGGCGCTGGAAGCGGAGCTTTCAAAGAGCGATAATCCCCTGCTTATCAGCCGCGAACTGGTCGATCATATGGTGGCCGAAGCGCGTGTTACCGGGCCGCTGGTAATCGTGGGATTTGGCAGTCTCGTCTATCCGCATGTCAATATGGGCAATGAAACGGCGCTTGAGCGTGGTTTCTCGACAGCCCTTGAAGATGCGCGCAAAGATATCGAAAGACGACTGGATACGACGATCAAATATCGCGAAATTTTTGCAGGCATATCTGACATGAGTTTCTTCGGCCATGTGCCTGATGCCAAGGATAGTGAGATTATTGCCGACAATACCCCGGCGGCACAATTTATCGATAAGGCAAATTCGAAGGCGCTTTCCTACCCGGTGGTCAATATCGGCCCATGGGGGCGCGAGTATCATCAGAGGCTGGAGCGCGTTTACACGCCCTATGCGTTCGGCGTGCTGCCGCAGTTTCTTGATGAAATTGCCAAACGCCTGCTGCGCAAGTAAATAGGAAACAGAGCCGCTATTGTCAGGCGACCTTGAGTGTCTCTACGGCAAGCCCGGTATCCGTCATCTTGTTATCAACGCCGTTCTCATCGAGAAACTGCTTCATCTGGGCATAGGTCTCGAACCATGCCCGGTTATATTTATCGAAGAGCGACTGGTCCCAATAATCCTCCAGATGAAAAGGCTTGTCGCTGAATACGTCATAGCTGGGGATCTTGTATGTCTCGGCAAATTCCGCTGTGCGGCTGTCATAGGTGAAGTAGATCGAGGGTACTCCATTGGCGAGGGCCATGAGATTCCCATGCAACCGATAACCGAGCACAAGTTGCTGTTTGCGTACGAGATCCTCATAATCGGCAACCACATCGGAATAGAACATGCGATGCCGGTAGAGGTTTTCAATTTCGTTATCGAAATACCAATCGGCCGTCCAGCGATGCGCCTTCAGGGCTGCAATAGCTTCTTCTTTCTGCTCAGCGGTGCCAAGCGCCAGCTTTTTCTCGTCGATCTCGCCCTGCGCCATCAGCCTCACGTCAAAACGCTGCGCCATTGTCTTGATGAGGTCGCGATGCAGGGTGAGATAGCGCTCGATATTCTGGGCATAGGCGGGTGAAACTTCCCGGCGCACTGTCACGCCGACCTGCCGTACATCTTCAAGCGGCGGTAGCTTGATCCGCAAATGCTGGTTATTGCGCCGGAATGCGGTGGGGCAACCGATGATGCGCACGTTGCGGATGCCGATATCGTTCAAAACCTGTGCTGTGTAGGCGCCGCGCACGCCGACCGATGTCGTTGAACCAGCGATCATCCGCAGGATCGCTTTTGTCTCTTCGGATAGCTCCAGTTCGCCTTGCACCGGCGCCTGTGCACCAATGCCGAACGCGATGACAGGCAATTTCAACCTTTGCAGGACAGCAATCGTATCGCGCCAGTTCATATCCTTGTTGATGTAATTGGAACCGCGCAAGATCACATAATCATAGTCCTCGCGCAGTTGGTCGATCTTTTCTGGCGAAGGGTTGGTGATCGGAAGTTCGGCTACCTTTTCGTAGTTCATGAGTTTCAGGGAAGACTCGAACACGAAAGCGTCGCCGATGTTGTGATAGTGGTTGATGCTGCCCTGCACGTCCGTGTGACGATACCAGCGGACATTGTCGTGATCGTATATTTCTCCGGCAGGGATCATGACGAGGGCGCGTGCCATACGGTCTTCCTTCTTGTTATATCACAAACGAGCCAGGCTTCAGCTTGCTCATGTGAGAACGGCTTCACCGGCCATTGGGTTCTGTCTGTGTAGCTTTGCTTCGCGCAGCCTGTTGTAGAGATCAAGGTGCTCTTTCGCACAATCGACATGATTGACCGGGTGGCGGATCGTCTGGTGCAGGCGATCCCAGATCGCGGGTTCGCTTAGGACTTCAGTGAAGCGATCCGCGAGGTCTTCCGGGCTGCGAACGCGGAAATGAAGGCCGTCTTCGCCATCGCGGATTTTTTCGGCCATGCCTCCGATATTTGAGCAGATGACCGGGCGGCGGTGATGCAGCGCTTCCTGAATGACGATGGGCGAGTTTTCCCACCAGATAGAGGGCATCACGACCCAGTCCACCGATTGCATCAGGCGTGGCATTTCTGCGTTCTGGTAAGCGCCATAAAAACGCACGCGCGGCCCAGCTTCCTCGATCAGCTTTTTCATGCGTTCCTGAAAGGCAGGCGGTTGCTTTTCGAGATTGCCACCGAAGATCATCAGGCGGGAATCTTCGCCCCAAACCTGTTCTGGCACGCGCGATACCGCATCAACCAGCACATCGATGCCCTTGAACGGGTTGATCTGCCCAAAAAAAGCAAAGCGGTTGCGACGAGGATTGGGACCGGTCAGTTCGCGCGGCGGCGTTACTTCCCGGATATCGATGCCGTTTTCGATGACAGTGAGCTTATCTGGATTAAGGCCCCATTCGCGATAGCGCTGTGCGAGAAATTCGCTCGGCGAAACGAAGGCATCGGCTAGTTCCAGCATGTCGCGCACGAACCGTTCGCGCTTCAGGAATCGGGCAGGGGGGATATGTGGAAAGCAGGCGTGGCAATCAATGGGCGATGCTTCGTTGCAGAGTTTTGCCGTACCCGCTTTCACCATCTGGCCGTCGTTGTTGCAGATGGACAGAAACTCATGGAATGTGACCAGCACTGGCCTGTCCGGCAAGGTTTCACGAATGGCATAAAGCGTTTCGAGGCCAAGACCCATGACATGATGGAAATGCACGATATCGGGGTCGAAATCGCGGACAAAGCGCAGGAGGTCACGGCGAATTTCGTCGGTGTTCTTGTTTGACAAATAAAAATGATCGTACTCGTCGGCGTGAAACAGGATTTCGTCGCTGGTGCGACGCATGCTCATGAGCGCGGTCGCTCCATGCCGGGGAATCGGATGTCCCGCCCGCGCCAGATAAACCGAATGCACACCGGGCAGTGTGTTGAGACCCTTATGCAGATTGTAGGATGCGATCTCGCCGCCGCCGAGCGAGATCGACGGGTGGGCATGGGAAATGACCAGAACACGGAGCTTTTCGTTCATGCGGGTTCACTCTTCACCAGGGCCTGACGCTTGCCTGCGAGAATGGCTGACCAGCGCGCGTCGAAGATCTGGCGATCTATTCGCTCGATCTGAGCGATGGTCGACGCATTGTCTGTGACGGAAATCTCGTCGCAACCGAGCATCTGGGCCGAGGGCAGCCAAAAGGAGCGGAGGCCGGACTGCTTGAGCTTCAAACCAAGGTCGAGGCCTTTTTCGTGAGTACCGAGATAGCCGCGCGTGAAACCGCCAACTGAAAAAAGTGCGTCGCGGGGCAAAATGCAGCATTCGAATGTCGCGGTGGCGACTTCGGTCAGTCCTATGCCCGATACGGCGTCGATGGGATAACCGACATAGCGGCTGATAAGGGCACGGTCGGATTGTGGACTGGCCACCCATGTTCCGGCCCAGCGAATGGAATCGTCTTCATAAGCGAGCGTGGGGGACAAGACGCAGTCCGTGCTGGCGTCATAAGCGCTGACAAGTTTGTTCAGCCATCCCTGGCGGCGCGGCAGCAAGGAGCCCGCAAGAAAGACGACTTTTTCACTGGATACTGCCCGTGCGCCGACTTCCAGCGCGTCGTAAAGGTCTTCTGATCCGCTTGCCGAAACAAGGCGGACGCGCAGACGATAGAAATCTGCCAGCCGTCTTATCTGCACGCCGATGCGGTCGATAACCTCGGTCGCCGCTGCAATGACGATGGGTGCGATGCGCGTTTCCGGGTCGAGCGCCAGAAGAGCGAGCAGGGGGCCAGGTTCGTCCACGCGTTCGTCGATACCGATAATAATGACCGGACCGGATGCATCTTCAAACGGTCCGAGATCGGCCACGCCGAAGATTTCCGGCGCGGGTCTGCTGATGCCGCGCAGCAAGGGTACAAGCTGTTGATCCACCATGTGCCGCAGCGCCCAGGCGTTGGGATCGGTGGCGCGCAATTGCCGGACAATGGCCTCGCGCGAGGTGACACGCGTCGGTGCCAGGGGAAAGAAAACCCGCCGTCCATCACTGATAGCGAGTTCGATGTAGAAGGGCGACGTGCTGTCGCCCGCAAGTTCAGGCGCAAAAGCCACGAAGCCATGAGCATGGCGATTGGGATCGAGTCCGGCATTGAACGGTGGCTGATTGTCGAATTCGCGGGTGACGTCCGGACGATCGACGCGGGTCCAGGTGCCGTCGATCTGGATTTCTCCGCGATGACGGCGCAGCTTGACGCTTTCCACATGGCTGTCGGGATCAAGCAGCCAGCCGGAAATGAGAATGCCGCTGCCTTCGACGCGGAACGCATTGTCGATGCCCATGCGAACCGGAAGGGGTAGGCTGGAGACGGTTTCGCTGCCATCAAAACGGTTGGCGGCGGACCGCAGCCGAAGAAGAATATCGGTGGAACTGCGCACATGTGACAGGATGGCACGGATATGTCCGGGCGTTTCGCGAGAGCCTGCAAGCAGCCTGCGATCATAGACTTCGGTAAACCGCCAGCCGTGCCGCCCGCGAAACAGAAGCCGTTCGATTTCGTTCGGCTCGACCGCTTCGTTGGCTAGAAGCAGCCCGGCAAAACCGGAAGCCTGATCATCGACGTCTGGCCGGGCAAAGACGCTGATCGAACACTCGGCAAGTGACGTGCTTTTGCCACTGATGAGAAGGCGGGAGACGGCCGGGGTCAGGTCGTGTGCCCAGCCCTGAACGAAAATCTCGCCTTCATCGCTGCCGCCGATCAGTTCAACACAGCCGTCCGAACGTGCGCCGGCCTGCAACAGAACAGTGATGGCCGAAAGCTTCCTGCGTCCAATGGGGCCGGAAATCAGCCCTTCCACCAGTTCGTCGATGACGCCCGGAAGGCTCGACCCGGCGAGGTCGCCGATCATGGCTACGAAGTCGGCAACCGGCGCTGCACGCGAGGCGAAGTTATAGCGTGCGACCTTCGCCTTGTGCTGGAACATAATGGTCTTGAGGATGCCACGGCGCAAAACGCCGGTCGGCGCGATGGCGACAAAACCATGGGTTCCGGCGGGTGACGGTTCCCTGAGCGGCCAGGTCATCATGTTCACCTTGACGCTCATGGCGGGATCGCCATTCAAAAATGCGCTCACCTGGCCGGCAGTCGCATTGCCAATACCCAGCACCAGAACCAGCGAGTCCTCGATCGCGCAGCCCACAACCGTTTCGCCTTCCATCATCATGGGAGGACGGTCGATCTCGCGCGTAGCTCTCGCAGGCGGTTGCGGGTTAGGCCGTTCGTCTTTCGCCATGACCATGTCCTCAGGGCATTACGGTCAGCGTCAGAAGCGCACCGGCAACGAAACCGGCAAGCACAAAGATCAGCATGAACAGCAGCTTGATGTCGCCACCGGCCCGTTTGCGCACATCATCCATGCGCTGTTCAAGCCCGGCAACGACACCGTCCATGCGCATGATATGCACGTCGAGTTCCGTCATGCGCTGATGCAGATCGGTGCGAAGACCGTCCACGGAGTTTGCAATGTCGAGCAGTTCCGCCGGTGCGGTATTGCCGGAACTGTCCAGTGTGGGGGCTGAGCGCTGAAGCGAACGCTGGTTCACCTGCAACTGGCGCTGGGCAGCCATCAGCATGTCGAGCTTATCGAGAATGTGCGCCATGGGCGCGGCAATAAGTGCTTCGGCTGCCTGTTCGTCGGGCTTTGGAACGCGCAGTTTTTGTTCGCCGCCCGCTTCATTGGCGGCCACGACCACGAGCTCGCCAGCGCGCGCCGCCGCAAACTGGGGAAGCATGACCTCGAAAGCATGCTTGCCGTCGCCGATCCCGTTACGCTTCAGGTCGGGACGATCCTTATCGGCTGGCGCTTCCGCAATCGGCTTGTCATCGAGAAGAACGCGGATCGTCAACCTTTCCGTTGGAAAAGAAGGATCGAAGGCCCAGCCGAAAAGGCGCCCGTCCTCAATGGCATCAACGCGTCCTTTCACGGCTTCTTTTCCTTGAGGTTGCGTGGCCGTCGGCTGTGCTGCGGCTGCGGGTTTCTTGTTTCCCTCGGCTGGAATTTGGGTCGCGATGTTCATGATCTACCTCTCATGCTGCCTCGACGTGGGGCGCACGCAATGTCCCGATCAGATCGAGATAACGCGCGGCTGTCGTGTCGATGGTGTCTGGATGGCGCGCATTGTCGGCAAGCGACTGACGCAGTTCCGGGTTTTCCGCGATGCGCTGCATGGCGTTGCCAAGCGCAAGCGGATCGTTGGGCGGAACAGTAAGACCGTTTATGCCGTCCGTAATCATCTCGGCCATTCCGCCGATATTGCTGCATATGACCGGGCAGTTTTGTGCCTGCGCTTCCTGAATGACGAGCGGGGCATTTTCCCACCAGATTGAGGGCATGATGGCGCAATCGACCGCCTGGATCAGTTGTGCGATGTCCTCGCGCCGATAGGCTCCGCGGCGCTGCACGAAGGGGGCGGTTTCAGCAAAAAGCCGGTCGATTTCGTTGACGAATGCCTCGCTCTGGAATGGTGCCGCGCCATGCACGCGCAGTTCGAAATCAAAGTCGGTGGCGATGAGCTGTTGCGCAGCTTCGAGAAGAACGGCTGTGCCTTTCCACGGATTGAGGTTTCCGAAATATCCGAATGCCGGCTTGCTACGCCCGATCTTTGGTGCGGTGATCGCCGGTCGAATGGGCTGGCCATTGGGGATCACGCTGATGAGTTCTTCGGCGATACCCCATTCGACATATCGTTGTTTCAGAAATTCGCTGGGTGACACGAAAGCGTCGACGGCACTCAACAGCGATTTGATATGACGTTCACGGAGTACGAATTTGTCGAGCGTGATACTCTTGAAGCAGGCATGGCATCTGTCGGGGCTTGCTCCATGGCATAGCTCCTTATCTGCCGTACGTACCATCAGCCCGTCATGATGGCAGATCGAGTAATAGTCATGCAAAGTCAGTATGATACGGCAATCCGGCAAAGTGCGGCGCACGATATGCGGGAATTCTGCGCCAAGCAGCAAAAGATGATGCAGATGTACGACGTCGGGCCGGAAATCGTTGAGCAGTTCGACAATATCCGGCACGATGCCGTAAAGGTCGATCTGGCTCATATAGAAACGGTCGAAATGTCCGGACCAGAGCAGAATCTCGTCGCCGCCATTGCCAATGCTCTGAAAGCTGGTGCCGGGGCGCGCTTCGCGATGGATATTGTTGGTGGCCCCCAGAAACAGCGCTTCACATCCGGTGCGCTGGTAGGCCCGGAACAGGTCATGCGCGAAAATCTCCGTGCCGCCGGGGTGCAGCGACGGGTGATTATGGGCTGCGATGAGCACGCGCGGGGCCATCAGGCGAAACCTCCCTGTGTCGCGACAAACATGTCCTGATAATGAGCGGCCTTTGTTCCGCGCCAGTGACCGAACGATCTGGTTTCGACGGTCAGTCCGGCACCTGCAAGAGCACGGTCGAGAAAACCGTTCTCGAAGCCGACGGCGGCAAGGGGCGGAAGTTCGGGTACGAACCAGCAGGGGCCGTTGCCGTTACGCTCGAAGGCGAGGCGCGGATCACGCTTGCCGTAGCGATTACGTGCGGCAATGTCATCGACGATGAAAGCAGTCATTAACAACCGCCCGCCAGGGGCGAGAACACGCGAAACTTCAGCCAGATAAACCTTCACCTCGTCGGAGGGCAGGTGAGTCACAACAGAAGTCATTATGATGAAATCGAAGCTCTTGTCGGGGAAGGGAAGTGAAAGGCGCAGGCCGTTAATCGCGCCTCTGGGATTGTACAGTTCATGCGCGATATCAAGGTGCCGGAATTCAAAATTCGGATAGCGCGAACTGATGTGCTTGCGGCACCAGTTGACGCCGTCCACCACCGGATCAATGCCGCAATAGCGGGCTTTTGCCGGGTCGAGATATTGCGTTAGAGGAACCGCCATGCGCCCGATGCCGGATCCGATATCAAGCACCTGCGCATGGAGGGGCAGCCCGCCTATACGAATGAAATGGCCGAGAAATTCTGCGCCGACAGCGCGAAAATCACCATCGCCGACGAAGACGCTGCTCGGGTCTGGTGACGGCAGAAAACGATTTTTCAGTATCGATTGGGTCAGCCAGTCGATTTGTGCTTCCGGTATGGCCGGGCTTGTTTCCGGCTCAGGCCGTTTCAATGCTACCACGTCCGTCAAGCGGCGGTCCTTTCAGATTTAGCTACGATCACGTTCGAAGGATCGGTTATCTGATCCCCGTCCTGCGGCGGGGCCATCAGTTCGGTAATGTCGTCATTCCAGCGCTGTGTGTGGAGCCAGGAATTATATTGGCTGGCAAGCCCGCGCATATAGTCTGCGCTGCGCCGGATCGAGCGGCGCTCGAAGTGATAAAGAGCGACGGAAGGATCGTAGAAAACCTGAAAACCGAGTTGGCGGATTTTCAGGCAAAGGTCGCTGTCTTCATAGTCGCCGATGATGTAATCTTCAGTATAACCGCCAACAAGATCGAATATATCCTTACGTGTTACAAGGCAGGCACCGGTAATACCGGGAACCTCTCGTGCTTTAAGCGCTGGGGCATAGTTGGACGGCATGCCCTTGTAATAATGATGGTTGAGCCAGATGCCCTGCCGGTCGCGCGCGAAATAAAGCCCGGCATGCTGAAGTGAGCCGTCCTCGAACAAAAGGCGGGGGCCGATTGCGCCAAGCTTCGGTCGATCGAACAAAGGCTGGATCAGATGTTGCAGCCAGCCATGTCCGCCGGGCACCACATCGGAATTCAGCATGATGATGGTCGTGCCGGTGGCAACGCTCGCCCCGGCATTGCAGGCGCGTGCATAGCCGCCATTGCGGTTCATGATCACGAAACGGAACGGCAGATCGTGCAGAATATGCAGCCCGCCCAGCATGTGTTCGGTGTCGTCGAGAATCTCCGGCGAATCCAGAACGAAGATGAGTTCGGCATTCTCCATCAACCAGGGGTCGGTTGCCATGGCGGAGAACTGAAAACGCAGGAAGTCCAGATTGCGGTAAAGCGGGATGACGATGGAGGCGAGAGGCGAAAGTGGCGTGGAGCCGTAGTCCTTCACCTCGGAAATTTGCACTGTCGCGCCAAGCTTTTTCTCGACCTCAGTGAGAGCAGGGGCCAGAATCTGTCCGAACACATTCGGACGGGCATGCTGTGGCGGTACGGCCCGCAAAATCCGGTTGCGTTGCGCGGATGGCTCGAAGGGTTGCGGTAACGGTGTGAGAGGCGCAGTGGCGCCAGAGGCAAGGCGCATCTGAAAACGCGGCTGCAAGAGGGGGCCGAGGTTTTTGGCTGACGGAAGCCACGCCACGAAACCGGTGACATCGGTCTGCGGGTTGTTATCACGCTTGGCGACCTTGCCGGAAAACTTATGAAAATGCGGCTTCAATGAAACAGCATTACCGCTTTCGGGCAGGTATTCGAGATCGGTCAGCAGGGTCGCGGGATCCTGGAACCAGCCGCCGACGATCAAGCCTCCATCCAGCGCCAAAGCAAGATCGATCTCGGCGGCCGGATGGCTTGCCGATTGGGCGATCTGGCGCACCGGCAACGGCGCGCGCGTTTGCAGATCAATGGCCACAGCCGCGCCGGGCGCGCCGAGTCTGCCAAGTTCGCGGACAAGAAATTCGCGTAGCTCTCCATTGCCATGCCACTTGGTCCACCAATTAGTGAATTCTGCCGGTTCCTGCGCCTTGGCGGCAAGTTTACGCACAGCGACGCCCTTTGGCCCGCTCAGGACCAGAAGCAGGGAAGAAGGCAATCCTTGCGGCCCTTCCAGCAGCAGATGGCAGGGCTGCCAGTTCTTACGCCCCTGTTTTCCGACCGCGAAGCGTGGCGGAATGACAGTGACAATGCCGGGGCTGATGCCGTAAATGGCTGTGATATCGCCAAGCATCGGGTCCACGGCGGTTTCAAGAAGATGGTGGCCTTGCACAGGCTCGCCGCAAGACTGCGCTTCGCGTGGCTCGGGCGTGAGCGCCAGCGTTATATCGTGCAGGAGGGCAGCAAAAGTCTGATTGCGCGAGAGGCGGAAGGCGCTGCGCCAGGTCGTCAGCAGAGTGGTGAGAAACTTGATATGCCCCTGCAAAGTCAGGTCGGCCAGAGTATGTTCGGCATCGAAGGGGGCAAGCTCATTGGCCGGATAAAGAATAGCCTGAGCGGTCGGGCCGAGGGGGCTTGCAGAGAGTGAAAATTCGACAGGTTCGCTGCCGGTTCGCATGGCCCAGAACATACGGATGTCGCCGGATTCGAGTGGTATTCCGACACTGATCAGGGGGACCGGCGGGACCGGTATCTCCAGTTTGCATTTGCTCGAAGCGCGAGCCGGACTTGGGATATCCCAAGTGACGACAGTCACATCGGCGCAAAGACGGCAAATGGAGAGGTTCTCTAGTTTGCTTTCAGTAATCGCCGAATGGTCGAGGTTCAATGCGCGCACCCTTTGAATTTTATTAGAACAGGGAAAAACCAAACGTGCCCGGCAGGGGGAGTTGCCGGGCACGCGACTATTGGTTCAATCAGTGAATAGTGAAGTACTGGTCGGGATGAGACTGTACGTCATCAGCACTGGTATTCACGAGAGTAACGGTGTCGCCATTGCCGAGATCGACAACGACATTACCGCCAACCTGCGTGACGCGATCGGCAAGGTCATCCGGTGAAGATATATCAAGGCCATTGATGTCCTTCTGTATCTGGAGGATGTCCTCACCCGGATTAAAATCAAGGATGACGTCGTTTCCGCCGCCACCATTGAACAGGAAGGTATCGCTTCCGTTGCCACCGATCAGCACGTCGTTTCCGGCGCCGCCATCAAGGATGTCGCTGCCGTTTCCACCGTAGAGAATGTCGTTATGCGCGCCGCCATAAAGCAGATCGGAGCCGTTGCCGCCCTGGAGGATATCATCTCCATTACCGCCAAACAGCACGTCGCTACCATTGCCGCCGCTCAGAACGTCATTTCCTTCATTGCCGAAGAGAATGTCGGTTCCATTGCCGCCGGACAGGGTGTCATTGCCCTGACCGCCGAAAAGGATGTCATTCCCGTTATCGCCGAAGATGGTGTCATTGCCATCACCTCCGAAGACGAGATCATCACCGCCATGGGCGCGGATGAAATCGTCAAAGCGGGAGCCAAACAACACGTCGTCGTAGGCGCCTCCTTCTAAAGTGGCCATCTGCTTCTCCTTGTGTCCTATGCGGGTTTTCACAAGCCGGAATGCTCCGACCATTATGCTTGCAGTAGTCTGCTCTTCATTAGGTGAAATTGCAACACATGCAGAATGTATAAACCGCTATTCTATAAGTAACAAATTATTACCATTAATTTATATTGCGAAATTGTAAACACATTAAGGAAATATATTTATCATTACAATAATTTATATTTGAATTGTATTTATAAGCATATTGCTTCAAAATTTGAAATTTCACAGAAAAGACAGAAAGATGTCATCTTTCCAGACGTATAGCTCCACATATCGAAATGGATGCGCGGCGCTGAATTTCCTGAGTGTATCAACCTATAGATGAGTTATACTTAAGGACGTTTTTCTCTTTAGCGTGCCGACCTGGCTGAATCAGGTCGGCATTCCAGAAGTTGAAAATGCTCTCAATCCTCGCGAAACGCGCGATTGAGGCTGTTGGATATCGGGGCTGTGATATAGTCGATCGCCCGACGTTCCTTGTGAACGATGATGACTTCCGCGGGCATTCCGGGAAACAGGCGCGCCGATGGATTGGCCGCCAGCGACGCCGGTTCGATTTCCGCACGGGCGACAAAAAATGCTGTATCTGTCTTTTCGTCGATCATTTGATCGGCGGCGATGTAGGTAAGCTTGCCGTCCAGCGGGGCCATCGAGCGCTGATTGTACGCGGTGAGCCTGATCTGGGTTTTTGCCCCCACTGAAATGCTGTCGATATCGCGCGGGCTGATTTTCATTTCCACGACAAGCGGTTCGTTTTCGGGAACGATATCCAGAATTGCTTCGCCGGGG
Organism: Falsochrobactrum tianjinense; assembly: GCF_019100495.1. Classification (GTDB taxonomy): domain Bacteria; phylum Pseudomonadota; class Alphaproteobacteria; order Rhizobiales; family Rhizobiaceae; genus Brucella; species Brucella tianjinense. Next base: position 142,065 of record NZ_JAHRVA010000003.1, read on the forward strand.
GCGACGACGCCACCCGGCGTCCGTAAGCGGATATTGGCAACGATGCCATCTTGCGGTGAGCGAACTTCGACACGACGCATCACGTCTTTTGCCGCGACGATTCTTTCTTCCACATCGGAAAGCTCGACCTGACTTGACGCGATTTCACCGGCGATCTCCGATTGAAGGTCACGTTCAATGCCGATAAGCTCAAACTCCGCACCCGCCTTGGCCTGTTCGGCCTTCGCCTTGTCACCCGCATATTCACCGCGATCACCAGCAAGCTGACTAAGCCGGGTGTCGATTTCGGTAAGTTTGGATTTCTGGGCGAACCCCTGGTCCACAAGGCTGGCAATAGCTTTGCGTTGCTCACCGATGAGTTCGATCTGACGGTCGGTGGCTGCAATCTGCGCGGTTGAGGCCTTGGCCTGCTCGGTATACTGCTCGATGGTTTTCTGCTGGATATTGATTTTGCTCAGTTTTTGCGCCTGGCGCTTCTGGAAAAATATCTGTTCGGCACGGATCGCGTTCAGGGCGTTCTCTCCTTTTTCGGCAAACTTTTCCGGGAAGATGATTTCCTCTGCGTCGGCTTGCTCGGTCCGCAAACGCGCAAGCTTTGCTATCAGGCCAATGCGCCGGCTTTCCAGCGAGCGCAGTTCTGAGCGTGCTTTCGTGGCATCGAGCCTGACAAGCGGCTGGCCGGCTTTCACCAGATCGCCCTCCTGCACTAGCAAACGGTCGAGAATTCCGCCTTCCAGATGGCTGATGGTCTTGCGCTTCGAATCGACGATCACGGTGCCAAGCGCTACCGCAGCGCTGCCCAGATCGGCGGAATATGCCCAGGCGAAAAAGCCGCCAAAGGCTATGCCGATGGTGGTAAGCCCTGCAATGATCAGGCGGCGCAAAGGAGACCGCGCATCCTCCTGTTCCAGATCGGCTGCCCATTCCGGCTTTACGGTTCCAAAGCGGGTGAGCGCCTTGTGGTCGGATGATTCTGCACGCGGAGCGAGCAGATTTGAGACGCGGCGGGGGATCATGGATTTGCCGGTCATGAATTGACGGCTCCTACTTGCGTATTGTTTTTGTTCGGCGTGAGCGATGCAACCACATCGGTGCGCGGGCCGAATTGCGTAATACGCCCATTTTCCAGCACGAGAAGCTTGTCGGCGGCCTCCATGATCGTTGGCCGATGAGCGATCATGATGACGATTGCACCATCGTCGCGAGCATGCTCGATAGCGCGGATCAGGGCGCGTTCGCCGACCGCATCGAGATTGGAATTGGGTTCGTCGAGCACGATCAGGCGAGGACGATTGTAAAGGCAGCGGGCGAGCCCGATCCGCTGGCGTTGGCCACCGGAAAGCGTCAAGCGTCCGTCGCCGACAGGCGTGTCGTAGCCAAGCGGCATACGTCCGATCATCTCATGCACATCTGCCAGTCGCGCGGCTTCGAGCACCCGATGCGGGTCGCTGTCTCCCATGCGAGCTATGTTGTCCTTGATGGTGCCATCCAGAAGCGAAACGGATTGCGGCAAATAGCCTGCGATTTCGCCGAACGAACCGCGCTCCCACAAAAAGACGTTGTTGCCGTCGAGGAATACACCGCCTGAAGTGGGTTTCACGATTCCGATTAGAAGACGCGCGAGTGTGGATTTACCTGCGGCCGAGGGGCCGACGATGCCTAGTACCTCGCCGGGAGAAATCGAAAAGGAAATACCTTTGATGATAGGCACATCGACGCCCGGTACGGCATAGATCAGGCGGTCGACGACAAGATCGCCATTGGGGCGCGGCGTCGGCATGGTCTGGCGAACGGCAAGGTTTTCCGAAAGGAGCGATTGCACGCGCTGCCAGCTTTCGGTGGCGCTCACCCATTGCCGCCAGTTCTCGACGATGCGGTCGAAAGGCATCAGCAGCCGGCCAATGATAATGCTGGTGGCGATCATCGCGCCGGGAGTGATTTCCTGCTGCATGGCAAGCAATGTGCCTGCGCCGAGCGAGCCGATCTGGACGATAAAACGCGCTGTTCGGGCAATGGACGACATGGCACGGGCGCGTGTCCCGCTCAGGTCGAGCACTTCCAGTGCCTGCATCTGCAAGGTGCGCCAGCGACGCGCCAAGGCGGGCAGCATGCCCATTGCCTCGATCACCTCGGCATGGCGCAAGCTGCTGCCAATTTTTGCGACGGCTTCCACATTGGCCTGATTCGCTTCCTGAACCAGATTGCGGGTGAGAAGGTCTGTCAGGACGCCGCAGGCAACCAGAATGACAATAGCCACGAGGCCGATGATTCCCAGCATGGGATGGAGCAGAAACAGAACGCCAAGAAAGATCGGAGACCAGGCTGCATCCAGAGGAGCGTTGATGGCAGGGGAGGTGAGAAAATTGCGTAACTCATTGAGATCGCGCAGGGTTTGGGTAGCTTTTGGCATGCCCTGATTGACCGATGCTTGCACTGCCGCAGTCAGCACTGCGAGGTTCAGCCGACGAACGAGCGCGCTTCCCATTGCCTGAAACGACAGTGAACGTATGAACTCCAGAACACCGAATACCAGCATGGCGCCGACGGCGAGAATCGTCAGCATGGTGAGCGTATCCATGCTTCGGCTATTCAGCACCCTATCATGAACCTGCAACATATAGAGTGGTACGGTGAGCTGTAACAAATTGATGCAGGCACTAAGTAGCACCGCATAAAGTAGGCCCGAAAGGAACACGCGCCGAGCCTTGAAAATCAGGCTTTTAGGCGAAATCATCGCCTCCGCAGTTTGGCTTTTAGAGGAAGGGCTCTTGCCATTTAAGTTGTTTTGGCGAGTATCAGTCATGCGCTATTTGCCTTGGAAACGACACAGGTGGCGGGTATCCCTAGAAAGTGTGATGTATCCATAAAGATCAGTTAAATAATACTGCATGGAATGTGACAGAAAGAAGTTCTTGCGGCGGGGAAATGTAAAAGGAGCAAATAAAAAATACCTACAAAATTCTTCAAATTTTGAAGTATAATTTAAAACGGAGAGAAGAAGATGCAAAAACTTCTACACGAGAGAGTGGAAGTCGAAACATCAGTCGATGGTTTAAGTACTATCGATTTTCCTGAAGTCACCGCCGAGAAACAGGAACGCAGACAACCAGCTCATACCGTCGTCATCACGCATTTTGAGCTGGCCCGGATGATAGAAAGAGTAAATCGTCGCTTCGTGAGCCTGCTGAAAACAGAGCTTACGAAACTGGGCGTGCAAGACGTCGGCCCGGCACAGACCCTGGTTCTGATGGCCATCGGCGATGTCGAGCTTACAGTGGGAGAACTGTTGGATCGCGGACATTATATCGGTTCCAACATTTCTTATTATTTGAAACAGCTTACGGACGGTGGATATGTTGATCGGGTCGCCTCGCAAAGGGACAAACGCTCGGCGCGTATCCGTCTTACGGAGAAGGGCGAACGGCTTTGTGCGAATCTTCGCAATGCAAGCAGGGCCTATAATCACGTTCTCACCCGCGATGATGACGATCTGCGTAATCTGGAGATTGCCTATCAGACTTTGCATAGGCTGGAACTGGTGTGGGGCAATGCCGCACGCTATGGCATCTGATGATCAGAAGCGTTTTTCGAATCGATTATTCGCGTTTATCAGAACACGTTTTGTGACATGCATATAGCTTTTGTGCACAGGCGTGGTTTTGGGCAGTTCGCTGCACTGGCCGAACATTTGGCCACAAGTGGACATGATGTCAGCCTGGTTTGCGAGACAATGGACCGTCGCCTCCCAGTGGTCCGTGTCATCCGCCACCGGGTGGAATCCGGCCCGCGCCCAGGCGGTGCGATGGCCAGATACCTCGAGGTACCCGATCACCATACACGTATCGGGTACCGCGTGGCGGAAACCCTCGAATCCATGGCACGTCATGGCCAATCCCCGGATATTGTCATCGGTCATATTGGCTGGGGCAGCATGATGTTCGTAAAGGACGTGCTGCCCACGACGCCTGCTCTCGGTTATTGCGAATTTTTCTATCGGGCGCAGGGAGCTGATGTCGGTTTCGCGCCCAGTGACAAGCCGGATCTCGAAATGCGCAAGCGTTTGCGGCTGCGCAACATGGCGCAGCTGGTCACCCTGGAAGGAATCGACGGCGCGTTCAGTCCGACGCATTGGCAAAAGAGCCTCTATCCGCGCACAGTCCAGAACCGGATCGCAGTGGTTCACGAGGGCATCGACACAAAGATATTCTATCCCGATCGCCATGCATCGATCGAGCTGCCGGACGGACGAATCTTGAAGGCAGGGGAAACGCGGGTCGTCACTTTCGTTGCCCGCGACCTCGAACCCTACAGAGGTTTCCCGCAAGCGCTGGAAGCTGCTGCGAAGGTTATTCGCCAGAATAATGATGCCATCTTCGTTTTTGTCGGGGGCGATGGGGTGAGTTACGGGACGCCTCCGCCAGGCGGCAGTTCATGGCGCGAGCACCTCCTGAAGAACATGGAATTGCCGCCCGATCGCATTGTCTTTCCGGGCACGATCTCGCACGCGCAGTTGCGCAAGCTCTACCAGATATCCACCGCCCATATTTATCTTACCTATCCGTTCGTCCTGTCATGGTCGGTGGTGGAGGCAATGGCCTGCGGAACACTCGTCATCGGCTCGGATACGCCGCCTGTGCGCGAGGTGATCCGTTCGGGGAAGAATGGTTTGCTTGTGCCGTTTTACGACACCGACGCATTGGCCGAAACCATCCTGAACGTGCTCAGAGACCCGGACGCCTGCCTGCCGATGCGGGCTGCTGCCCGCAGAACCGTTGAAAATCGTTTCAGGTTGCCGGAATGTTTACGGCAGCAAAAAACCTTGATCGACGCAGTATTGAACGGTCGCTGAACAATATGTGGCAACAATCGGGCGTTCAAGGTGTGGTGACAAAATATAAAATGCATTGTTTCTGCGTGTTTACGCTGATTTCATAATGTATATGCATATTGTTTCAAATATTGAAATAATTTCGTTTCAAAATTCGCAATATTATCATATATTTGATGTCATATGACTGTTGACAATACATAGTCTGTATTTTCTCATTGTGCGCGCAGGCCGAGCCTCCCAAGTCGGCCCCCTACACAATGGATGATTATGTTGAGCACACCACTTCCTGCGATCTCGGCGCGGAAAACCCGCCGGTATGCCATTGCTTCGATGCGTGATCGTGAAGCGCTGGAAGCGACGTCTCTGGGTGAGTTGACAGCTTTTGTCGAGGGTGACGCTAAACGCCTTCGACTGGCAAATACATTTCCGCTCGTTGCGGTCGCCGCATCCCCGGAAGGCGAAGATGAACTGACAGCGGTTTTGCAGCAGCTCTACCATATGCGCACGATTCCGGAGCTTCCCGTCGTACGGATCGATGATGCTACGCCGGAAACTGTTCCCTTGCTCGTGACGCAATTGCTGGAAAGCAGTCTGGATCGTCTCGCTGGGCATGTGAGCAAGGTTCACGCGGAGCTGGCCATGCTGCGGCGAGAGCGCGAAACGATGTTCGAGAATTATCGGGCGATAGAAGATGCATTTCATGCCCGCAACTGGGATTCCTCGACGGAAGTTTTCAGCCATACGCCCCTGGTCGATCCGAAAGATGAGGGTTTCGCACGGTTGCTGCGTGAATCCGAAATCGAACAACTGTTCCCGGTTTCAAGCTATGCCGTTTCCGGCTTCGCGCTGCATTTTCGCGATTTGCCGGCTAACAGGAATGGCCAGTTGATCGTCACGCTCGAATATCTGGAGAACGGCGAAGGCATCGCTGAATGGCTCGTGCCTTACGGAACGCTACATTCAGAATGGAATTTCTTTTCCTTGCCAAAAGCGTGCGATGGCAGTCATCGCACGCTGCGTCTGCGCATATCGGCGACTGGCGGCGTTCCGCCGGAGCTGTCGCTCGGCAATGTGATCGCCAATGAGCGTTATGCCGCCCGCGCGCGCATTCCCCATGCCGATCTCGATATGCGCCCGCTGGCGCTACGGATTTTTACCGGGTTGCCGGGCGTGCGTCCTGCATCGCTGCCGAATGCCCTGGTTCCGACTTCGCTCATCGGCGGCCGCAAGGTTGATGACTACCGGCTGCCGGTCGAACTGCTGCGCAATGTGGCGAATGTCTCCGTCTCGCCGATCACGCCGGATTTCCCCACAGTGCGCTTTCTGGAGCACGAGGATGCCATTGGCTGTCATCCTCTCGAAGAGGGGATCACCGCCGCGGCCATTCGTCGTGTGGTCGCGCCGGGCACAGTACGCATTTCCGCCCGCGCCGTGATCGACCATCCGGAAGGCAAGCCCTGCGTGGTCGGGTTGCTGCTGGTCAATCTGGCATCGGATGTGAAGGAAGAGATCGGAGCACTTGCCAGCCTGGATCGCCGTCGTCCGCAGACGATGTTCAGCGGCTGGTCGGAAGTAGCCCCCAGCCGCCCGATCGATATCAATTTCATGCTTGAAGAGCCTATCGACAAGGCGATGGATCTCGTGGTTCTGAGCAAAGCCGCCGGGGACTCGGTCGATTTCTCATGGCTGAAGGTTTTCAACTTCCGGCTGGTAAAGCACATCGAATCTCTTCCCGTTCAGGACGTGGTGAAAGAGGCGGCGAATGTACGATAGATCGAAGGATTTGATCGCCATCGCCATGCCGCTTTATGGTCACGCGGCGCTGGCGCTGGAGGCGTTGGAAAGCGTTCTTGCATCGGAAACGGTGTTCCGCACGCAGATCGTGGTATCGGTGGATGGGGACCCCCGTTGCGAGGTATTCGATAGTCTGGCGCTCTATGCGACCGCACATCCGAATATTCATGTGCTTTTCGCAGAGAATGCCGGGCCGGGGGGCGCGCGCAACCGCGCCGTCGAGTATATTCTGCAGGAAATGCCCGACGTTGAGGCTGTTTACTTCCTCGATGCCGATAACCGTGTGCAGCCGCATACCATCGATACGTTGTATCGCAAGCTTCTGGCGAGCGATGCGGGCTGGGTCTACACCAATATCGATACGTTTTCGGTCAACTGGCGCGCGCATTACGGTGACAGTTATTCGCGTCTGATCCACTGCATTACCGACAATATCTGCGATACGGGATCGATGATTTCGGCAGAGGTGTTCCGCAGCGGCGTGCGTTTCGACACCGACCGCCAGAACGGTTTCGAAGATTGGGAGTTCTGGCTTTCGGCGATTGAGGCCGGATTCGTCGGTACGCCATGCCACGATACCGGCTTTGAGTATCGTCTGCGTGCAGAAAGCCGCTTCAAGGAAGCCAATCGCGACCGTTCCGGCTCGGTCGGTTTTCTGCGCAAAAGGCACAAGGCGCTCTTCCGCCGCCCCACGCTTGTCGGTTTCGAGCATGAGGAATGCCCGCGTTACGGCATCATTCGCGCAGGTGAGGGAACCGTCAGCGTCTTTACCGATCCGGGACTGGAATCGAAAGAACTGAAGTTCGACGATGCCATCCGCGCGTTCTGGGGCAGCGTCTGCGAACCGGATAATTTCCATTTTCCGCCATTTCTGGCCTCTTCGAATACGGAAACTCTGAAGCTCTTGGCGCGTTCCCGGCTGTTTCCGAACATACTGTCCCGGTTGGAAAAACTGGCGGATGAGGTCAACATCGTTTTCGTCGAGCTGACCAATGTGGAAGCCGAACGCCGCATCGATACGGAAATACTCCCGTCTGGTGCGCGGCAAGGTCACGCGGACCTGATCTTCGTCTCGACCAAGCTGATCCAGACCGTCATTGAAAATGATGCACTGGACTGGTTCGCTTCGCTTGGCGCGCAGCAATTGTGGCCAACATCGGCACGGATGAAGATACGCTTTCCGTTTCCGCGCGTGCGGCAACGCAGACCGCTGTCGCGACCGGAGCAATCCATGCTCAATCTGGTTACAGCTATTGCAACAAGTCCGCTCAAGCAGAGCGCGGTGACGCGGTGGACATGGCGCCCTCGCCGTTTGCCGGCACTCTCCGAAATGTATCAGGTGCTGCGCAATGAGCTTGGGGGCGGGCCCGTTCTGCCGCTTGCACATAATGCCTCGCGCAGGAAAACGGCAGCCGTGCTCGTGCCGAATGCCTCGTTCGGTGGGGCCGAGAAAGTTGCCTATGCCGCCGGGCGGGAGCTGAAGAACCAGGGCTTCGAAACCCATCTTTTCGTTCTGGGCAACGAACGTATGGACGTACTGGACGAGTTCGATCAAGCGTTCGACTATCTTCATTTCTGGAAGGACGGAATTCCGGCCTGGGGTGATACCAATCGCTTTCTCGGACAGGATTTCATCACCGAGGACCATCCGCTCGACTGGAGCATCTTACGCGGCCAGCTTTCCGGGTTCGATCTCGTTGTGAACAATCATGTCATGGCGGCACACCCGCTCATGGGCAAGCTGCGATCCGAAGGGACCCGGACGGCCTGCTACCTGCATGTGGTCGATGAGACTGTCTTCCGTCGTCAGGCGGGACAGCCTTATGCAGCGATTGCCTTCGAGCATGCCTATGATGCATTCCTGACCTGCTCGGACCAGCTCAAGATCTATCTGCACAGTTTCGGGGTGCCGTTCGAAAAGGTCTTTTCGGTGCCCAACGGTGCGAGCTTTTCCATCGACACGAAGCAGCGCGCACTGGTGACGGCCACCCGCAAGGCTGGGCGTAAGGGTGAGCCGCTGCGTATTCTCTATATGGGACGGCTGGATCGCCAGAAGGGCATAGACCGGCTGCATGATGCGATCATCAAGTTGAAAGAGCAGGGAATTTCCTTCGAGGCGCAGGCAATTGGCGGTGAAATCCTGTCAGACGACCCAAGCGCCTCATGGATGACCCGACTGAAGGAAGCGGGCGTGAAGGTATCCCCCCCTGTTTTCGACGGCAGGGATATCGCGATGCATCTGGCGTGGGCCGATGTCCTTTTGATGCCGTCGCGCTGGGAGGGCGCACCGCTGATGATCGCCGAAGCCCAGCAGCTTGGCTGTGTGCCGGTTGCGACAGCGGTTGGCGCTGTCGATGAACTGATCAATCATGGCCGCGACGGCATTTTGATCCGCAATGGCAACGATGCGCAGATTGTCGCCGATATGACGCGAATCCTGACCATTCTTGCACAGGATCGGGAAGCCCTGACACGCACCGCTGAAGGCGCACTGGCCTCGGCCGTTCATCGCACATGGAGTTCGGCTTTTGCGGAGTTTACCGACTGGGCCAATGAAATAATCCCCGTTTTCCCGAAATCCCGGTCAGCTGACACAGACATGCGCAGAGACTCAAAGCCTGTAGTTGCCCTCCCGGGCCGCGCAGTTGCTTGAATGATAGACAGAAAGGCCAGTTTATGAGCCCAAGAATCCTCGTCACCGGTATCCCCAGCCATCTGACGCGCCTGATCCAGCGTGCCGACAAGGCACAGATCTACTATTCCGAAAAGCAGCGGGACTCCGAAAGCAGGGAAAACTTTATCCAGGAGCTGAAAAACATCAGCAATACCGGGAATTACCTGATCGGCGAGGGTGCGATGACTGCCCTTCTGCCATCGGCGAAGCATGTCCCGTTCTGGCATCTCTATAATTGCGTCAATAACGGGACTGGCCTCGACGAGATCAACAAGGAGTTCGACATCTGCGTCTTTACCTGCGCGAATCTATTGCGCAAGGGGCTGTCGGCGGATGCGGAAGCACTTGTTCTGTCGAAACTCGACATGCCTGTCGTGATGCTCGGCATTGGCATTCAAAACCGCCCGGACATCGAAGAAGGCTTGCCTGCCGGAACGCAGAAACTTCTTGAAGTGCTGAAGGACCGTGAACACTATTTTCTCACACGCGGTGAGGATGCCGCTGGCTATCTCCGCGATCAGGGTTTTTCCTATGTGCGTCCGGTGGGTTGTCCGTCGCTCTATTTCCGCCCCGACAATATGCGCAAGGCGATCAGCCGCCTGCCGGGAGTGAAGGTTGGCGAAGGCCGTACCGTCTTTACCGGCTATATGGGCGCGGAGCTGGAAACCATCGGTGACATGAATGCGCTCGCCGCCAATGATGGACGTTCGGCCTATGTCATCCAGGATGAGCTTTTGCATTTCGACATGCAGGTGGAGCCGGACGCCAATGGCCGCACCTATGATTCAACCACGGGCGAGATCGTCGGGCCGCTTGCCTATAAAGGTTCGGGCGATCTGAAAAAGCAGATCAGGATTCACGCCTTTCTCGATACCAATCAGTGGCGCGCCTGGTGCTCGACCATGGATTTTTCCTTCGGACGCCGCTTCCACGGCAATGTCATCTCCATGCAGGCAGGCGTGCCAAGCCTCATGGTTGCTGTCGATGATCGCATGCGGGAGATGCTCAATTTCTCCGGTCTGCCGAAGATCGATGCCCGCGATTTAAATGCCGCCAACGACCGGCGCGCTTTTGTCAGCGATCATCTCGCGGGCATGAACATTCCGGCAGTCATCGAAACCTATTCGGCACGCGAACGCAATTTCCGAAGCGTGCTTTCAGAAATTGGCATCGGATAGCTCCCGGATCCGACGCCGTTTCATAAACTCCAGCCAAGATGGATCACCATGCGCATAATGATTACCGGCATTCCGTCATATTTGATGCGGACCGTCGAAAGCGTTTCAGGGGCGAGCGTGAAGCATCGTCCGTATTTCGAACCCATCCGCACCAAGAAAGATGTGATCGATCAGGTCAAGAAAATCGCCAATACCGGCAATTATCTCATCGGCGAGGGTGCTGCCAACAGCGTGCGCGGTCATGATGTGACCTATGTTCCGTTCTGGCATCTGGCGAACAGCCTCAACTCGCCCGACACCTATGCAAAGCTGAACGAAAGCTTCGATCTGTGCCTGTTCGCCTCGGCCAATCTGCTGCGTCCCGGCTATGCGGCGACAACCGAATCCTTCGTGTTTGAAAAACTCAATATGCCGATTGTCGTCATGGGGATCGGCATCCAGAAGAAGGAAAACCTCAAGGCCGAGCTGCCCGAAGGCACGCGCCGCTTTCTCGAGATTCTCAAACGCAAGGAGAGCTTCTTCCTCACCCGCGGGCACTTCACGGCGGAGTTTCTGAAAGATGCGGGCATGAAATATGTCCGTCCGACCGGCTGTCCGTCGCTTTATTATGCGCCCGATCAGATGAAGCGCTCGCTGAGCCGCCTTGCCGATCCGAGCCTTGCGGATTCACAGAAGATCGCTTTCGGTGGCTATCTGGGCAGCGTTCCCGACACCATCGTGGATGCTCATGCGCTGCTCGAAAAGGACAGTGTCGCCAGCTATGTCATTCAGGACGAGGTGATCGTCTACAATATGAATATGGTCGGCGAGGATGGCAACGAGGCTTACGATCAGGCCGCGAGCCGTATAACTGCTGCGACCGAGTACAAGCACGCAGAAAAATGGCAGCGCAAGCGCGACTATCTGGTGTTCTTTGATACGCATAAATGGCGGAGCTGGATTTCCGGGCAGGATTTCAGCTTCGGACGCCGTTTTCATGGCTCGATCATCGGCATGCAGTCGGGCATTCCGGCGCTCATGATCGCTGTCGATGATCGTATGCGCGAAATGCTGGGTTTTGTCGGCTTCCCGCATATCGAGGCCGGTGTCTGGAATCGTGAACCGCAGAAAAAGGCTTTCCTGCGCGATTTCCTTTCCAAGATCGATGTGCCTGCCGCTATCCATCGCTATTCGGAATGCGAGGCCAATTTCAATGGCGCGCTAAAGGATATCGGCATCCGATGAAGCTGACCGGCAGGAGCATCGGGGGCAGGACAGGGATAATGGCGGCGCTGCTCGGCGCTGTCATGTTCTCGACGGTGCCGGACGGTGCTTTTGCCGATGCGCGCTTCGGCGTCAACCGGGTCAACATGGCTTGGCTTCCGGCGGCGAAGCGCGAACAAATCTTCGATCAAATGGTGAAAAACGGGGTCGTTGCAGTGCGGCTTTCGCTCACGCGTCCTGTCGACCAGAGCATTGATGCCGTGCGTGTTGCTCATCACAAGGACCTTGCCGTCCTGCTGGAAATCTCGCTCAATAATGTGGACTTTTATCCCGACGGCACAAAGCCGCGTTCGGGGCGCGGACGCATCTGGGACATGTACCGGCTTTCCGATATTTCGCCGGAACGCTTCCGTATAGCGATTGCCGATGCCTTGCAGAAGATCGATGCGTTCGGCGTCCCCCTTGTTGCCGTCGAGACCGGCAATGAGATCAATTGGGGCGCTTATAATGGCGATCTCGCTATTATGCCAAAGGCAAAAATGAAAACGGCGCGCACGGTGGGCGAGATGAGGGAGCTGCCTCAAATCGAAAAAGGTGCCGAAAAATATGTCGAATTGCTGCGGATCGTCCGCGCCGAACTGGCGAAGACGAAACACAGTACTGGCGCGAAGGTGGTTTCGGCCGGACTGTCAGACATTCCCTTCATCGATGCCGACCGGCGCGGGATCGATAGCGTCGACCCGGCGGTCTTTACCGACCTTTTGAAGAAGTATGGTCTGGATGAGGTTGTCGATGGCTACGGCATTCACATTTATCCGGGCAGCAGCGGCACGCTTGCCGCGCGCGCAAAGCATATCGGAAAATCACTGTCTTTCTGCGGCGGCGCCGATGGCAAGCCATGCTGGATCACGGAATGGGGCTTTGCCAACACCTCCAAGGCATGTCCGGCAAACGATAACAACCGTCAGAAACTGGTCGAGAAGGCGCGTGAGCGCTTCCGGCAGATGATGGATAGCGGCCAGATCGCGGCAGCTTACTATTTCGATTGGGATGAGGGTACTTACGGCGTCTGGCGCTGCGGGGCATTGACCCCGGCCGGGCGGGCCGCAACGGTGACGAAATGAAACTGAAAACTGTAATCATCGGCGGTTCCAACACCGTCATGCTGCCCGGCTATCTGCCGACGCTTCTATCGACCATGGCACGGCGGGGTGTCGAACTCGACGTCGTGGCAGATCTTGCGGTCGGTGGTACGACGAGCGCGCTCGGCCTCTATCAGCTCAAGATCTTCGAACAGTTGGAAGAATGTGACCTTCTGCTGATCGAATACGCGATCAATGACGCCTTCGTTTATGGTGACGAACGCAGGCCGTTTCGTCATTGGGCACGGTTTTATGAAGGCATCATCCGTTATGCGCTGGCGCGAAATCCGAATCTGCGCATCGCGACGCTCGTCTTCGGTGCGCGCAATGGCTCGTTCCTTCATTCCGTTCCGTCCATCGATGCGGGCATCAATTATATCTCGCAATGGTATGGTACGATCTGCGCCGATGTTTCGCGGATGCTGATGCAGCAATTTGGCCGCGAAGTGGTAACCAGCCCGGCCTTTTATCTCGACCAGGGCCATTATGCGCGCCCGGTTTCGACGACCATCGTATCAAATCTGATCGCCGATGTGCTGGAACCGGCTTTGTCCGCTCCGCACCGCCCGAAAGCGCTGCCGCATGCCATCGATCCCGATCATTTCGCCAATGCGCGTGCTTTGAGTGGCGAGCAGCTTTGCAAGCGGCTGGGGCGGGTGCCTGTCATGTACAGCAATCGCCGCTTTTCAATCTCAGCGCTTGATCTCGGTTCGGATCGTATGCGTTTTGAGGTCGATAACGGACAATTGCTGGCGCTCGGTTATGTCTGCGATCCGCGCATTCCGCCGCTCGATATCGCCATGGGCGAAGACATGCATCGCGCCGCGATGATGAAAGGTGGCGTGCGCGACGGCACCTACAAGTTTCTGGTTTCCATGCTCAGCTTCGAGTTTCTTTACGGTGCGAACCTGCTCGACGCGCGCAGCAGTGTCGCTTTGAAGCTGATGGGGGCGGAAGAGGGAGCCGAATACAGGCTGTATGTCCCCAAGGACAGTATCCGTCATGACACATTACCTGCGGAGCCGGTTTTGCCGATCACCGGAATTCTGTTCTCCGGCAATCTGAAGGTGTGTGCTCTTGATAAAGCAGCGCCGGTGAAACCGATCATATCGGAAGCTGCACAGTAGGTTCTTCAACATCGGCAGGAAACGATTTTCCTGCACAAAGTTCGGCATGCATTCGCAATGCTCATCTTGCCTGATCTCAGTGATGCTCCATAATCAGGCAGCGAGGTCTCCCCCTGAATTCTGGTCAGAATTCTATGATCGTAATCTGGTTGCGGCCATTTTTCTTGCTTATGTACAATTGATGATCCGCATGTTGCAGCCAGAGATCGCCGAACATATCTGGATGCGTCTGTGCGGATGCGACACCAATGCTAAGCGTGACATTGGTGCTCACATGCGAGCCCCGATGCGGAATATTCAGCGACCTTATCTGCGCCTGTATGTCCTGAGCAGTGGCCAATGCCATAGCTGGGTCGGCTCCCGGCAGCACGCAGGCAAACTCTTCGCCGCCATAACGGGCGGTTATGCCAGATATTTTGTGGACGGCACGCGTCAAAGCAGCTGCGACCATCGTGATGCATCGATCTCCTTCCGGATGGCCGTAAGTGTCGTTGAACAGCTTGAAAAAGTCGATATCGAGCATGATGACCGATAGCCATGCACCTGATGAGGCGAGCCGCGTGGTTTCCGCCTTTAGCGTGGTTTCGAGCTGACGGCGATTGCTAAGGCCGGTCATGGCATCGGTAACGGCCATCTGTGCGAGTTGATCGCGTAAGCGTTTAAGCTCGATATGGTTTGATACGCGGGCACGCAGGACGATTGGATTAATAGGCTTCGTCACATAGTCGATCGCCCCCACCGACAGGCCCCGCACCTCCGCTTCCTGATCGTCTAGCCCGGTCGTGAAAATGACAGGCACATCCGCCAGCAGGCGTTCGTTTTTCAGACGGGCGCAAACTTCATAACCATCAATTCCCGGCATCATGACATCAAGCAAAACCAGATCCGGCAATACCGAACGAGCCACATCCATAGCCTGTTCGCCGGATGTGGCGAAGCAGATTTCATAATCGTCTTCCAGCACCGCATTCATGATCTCGATATTCGAAACTTCGTCATCGACGATCAACACGGTCGCACGTTCAGTCATTCATGATACTCCGGTAGTTTCAGTCCTGATCATTTCGCAGAGGGAATACTGCCCGCGAAAGCTTCATCGAGGTAGCGTATTGCAAGCTCATAATCGAGCTTGTCCAATGCGCTTTTGACAGGCCTGAGAGCTTCCATATTCTCTGAAGAGTCGCCGAGCAATTGCGTCAACGCATCGAAACTCGCACGGGCGCGCATGCTTCGACGGTCGAGATGTTCGCGCAGCGCGGCAAGTGCGGATGCAATATCGGCCGCCTGACCACTGAAATTCCTGTCCGGCAGAGCGGTCTGTGCGGTTTCCTTCAGGTTCGCCGCCGCCTGCAATGCAGGAATCAAAGCTGTTTCCAGTCCCGCTAGCACAGGATCAAGGCCGACAAGCTGCTCGTTTGCAATCGCAAGCTCCACTTCGGCTGAAATGCGGGCAACCTTGGCCAGTTCCAGCGATGCTGCCACACTCTTGAGCGTATGGGCGAGACGCCGCGCTCCAGTCAGATCTCCACTGGCGATCTGATCGCGCAGGCTATCCATAACGTTTGAGAAATCGTCATGAAAGCCGATAATAAGCCGGCGTAACAGAGCTTCCTTGCCGTTGACGCGAATGAGCGCACGTGCAAGATCAAAAGGCGGTAATTGCTCCGGCAAGGGTGCAGGCTTGCCCTCGTTCTTTTTCGCCGGCGCAATATCTTCGCCTGACGATTGGTGTCTGCGCGGCTTCATCCAGCGTTCGAGCGTCCCGATAAGTACGGGAGGATCAATCGGCTTGGCAATATGATCGTTCATGCCTGCCTGTGCACAGCGCCTGCGCTCTTCTTCATAGGCATGGGCAGTCAGCGCAATGATCGGTAGATCATCGGAAGACCAGTCTCGTCTGATATGCTGTGTGGCTTCCAGACCGTCCATTTGCGGCATCTGCACATCCATCAATATTGCGGCATAATGCGACCCTGACCGGGTGACGCTTTCGCAAGCGATGCGCCCGTTTTCTGCTACATCGACTTCAAGTCCCGCATCGCTGAGCAATTGATAGGCAATCTCGCGATTGATGGTATTGTCTTCTACGAGCAGAACCCGCTCACCGCGCAATGGCGCGGCGATCAACCCGGCTTCATGGCTTATAGTGTCCGCGCTGCCCGATGGCGGGAAAATATCGTTAAGCGTTTGCAGAATCTGCTGCGCTTCGATTGGCTTTGGGAGATAGGCCGCAATACCCGCACGCGAGGCCTCGGCCTTGAATTCTTCGCTGCCATAGGCGGTAATCAGCATGATCTCCGGCAGTTTGGCCAGTTTTGCATTGGCATAGAGACTGCTGACGGTTTCCATGCCGTCCATTCCCGGCATTTTCCAGTCGAGCAGCAGTAGATCATAGGGCTGTCCGCGCTGAAGCGATGTTTCAAGCGCCCCAACGACTTCATTACCCGAAGCGACAAGATCGGCGGGCATCGACCAGTCCGCAAAAATACCCTGCAATATTTCGCGGGACGCGGGATTGTCATCGGCAATCAGCACGCGCAATTTCTGGATATGAGGCGACGGCTTTCTGATGACGGCATTGAGGCGATCTTCATTGCCCAGCTTGACAGTAACAGTGAAAAGGCTGCCCTTGCCCGGTTTGCTCATCACGGTGATGTCTCCGCCCATCTGCCCGGCTATCTGCTTGCTGATGACCAGCCCAAGCCCGGTGCCGCCAAAGCGGCGCGTGGTGGAGCTATCGGCCTGCGAGAATGAGCTGAAAAGCCCGGCCTGCTGTTCAGCCGTCATGCCGATGCCCGTATCCGCGACCGCTATCTGCAAATCATACTCGTCGCTGTCTCCCGGCTTCCCGTTGACACGGATGGTAACAGAGCCGTTTTCGCTGAACTTGATGGCGTTGCTCAACAGGTTGAGCACCACCTGCGAAAGCCGCATTTCATCGCCGACGAGGCGGATCGGCACCGCTTTATCGATGTGAAGCTGCACATCGACATTTTTGGTGCGCGCGTCGGCACTGGTGAATTGCAATTGATTATCAAACATCGAGCGCAATTCGAATGGCCTGTTTTCAAGTGTCAGCTTGCCCGCATCGTTCTTGGAGAAATCCAGAATATCATTGATGAGGCGCAGCAGGGCGGCGCTGGCGCCATTGATTTTGGACAGGTAGTCGCGCTGCCTCTCTGTTATGTCGGTACGCTGCATGAGGTGACAAAAGCCCAGAATGGCGTTGAGCGGCGTACGGATTTCATGGCTCATATTGGCAAGGAACATGCCCTTGGCCTTGTACGCCCGCTCGACTTCCACCGAATGCTTCTCGATCTGCGCATTTTTGGCCAGAATTTCATCGCGCATGCTGCTGATGTGGTTGATGCAATCGACAAGCATGTCGGAGAACCATACGAGGACCGCGGACTGGAATGCAATGATCACTGCATGTAGCAATACACGACTGATATCACTTTCAGTTGGGAAAACGAGTGATGGCAGGAAATAGCCCAGCACCAGATGGTGCAGGGCTACCGGCGGTTGCAGCAATGATCGTCGTCCGTCGATCGAACCAGCCGATGGTCAGCGCCAGCATGGCGAAGAAATACATATGCATGTCCATCTGCCAGACATGGCCACGCATGAGGTAAAGCAGGATTGCCGGCTCTCCCATTAGGGCAACGGCAGAAAGAAAGCGTGTCGCTGGCGCTATGTCCGAGCGCCACCACATCAGATGATAGCTTGTCGCTAGAAAAGCGCCTGCGAGTGCGCCGCCTGTCACCGAAGAGCCGACTGTATAGGCCATAATTGCAAATAGCGGTACGTGCAGCCAGAAAAGCACCACCAGAAAACGCGCAAAGCGTCTGCGAATATCATCAAGTTCGATGATCATGATTTAAGGCCCCACGACCTTGAGATCGAAACAACTGGATAATTGAGCGGGTTCAAAGACGAACCATGCACCTGCACGGTAAAGCGCTTCAATCGCGTCAGGCCGGTCGGCGTAGACCACGACGATATTCGTTCGCTTGTTAAAGGAAAGTATCTGCGCGTGGGAATCGCTCACAAGTTCGATGACCCGCGAAGCATCGGCCCAAGGTTGAAGCAGAACACCGAACTGGCCAGTTTCTCCTTTGGGCAAGAGCATCGCATAGGCTAGCGCCGTAAGGCCGGTTAATAAAAGAGCAATCGCGGGCAGCATATCCAGAATGCGCCATTGTGACGGCGCCGGAGAAGTATTCATGATCTGTATCCGCGATTCAGCAAGACTGTAGTATCAGCATTGCACGATATACGCGAAGACGCGGACAACTTACACCTTTGTCCACAGAATAACTGAGAACAAAAGCCGCCGGGTAGGGGATCGAGCCATATCTCTGGCTTCAGCCGTCATCAAATTATCGCGATATCCGCCCACGATGAGATTTGTGACTATACTCGTGCATTCATGCTCTCATCGGTTAATCTGTCAATTGGAGATCGAGCGGTGGAAAGCATATCGCTCAGCCTGCTTGGAGAAATCGAATGTCATCGCACCGGATAGTCATTGTTGGCGCTGGCTTTGCGGGCCTGCAAGTCGCCAAGGATCTGGCGGGCTCCTCCGTGGATATTACGATTATCGACAAGCGCAATCACCATCTGTTCCAGCCGCTTCTTTATCAGGTAGCTACCACGGTTCTGTCGACATCGGAGATCGCTTGGCCGATAAGATCTCTCTTTCGGGACCGACCGGATGTCCGGACTCTTCTTGGCGAGGTTGTGAGCGTCGATGTCGAAGCGAAAGCCGTCAGGCTGAAAGAGGGGACAGCTGTCGAATACGATACTCTGGTTCTCGCAACCGGGGCGCGGCACGCCTATTTCGGCCATGACGAATGGGAGCCTTATGCTCCCGGCCTCAAGACGCTGGAAGATGCGACGACCATTCGCCGCCGTTTGCTTCTGGCCTTCGAGAAGGCCGAATTAACGATCGATCCGATGGAGCGCAGCGCCCTCATGACATTCGGCCTCATCGGAGGCGGGCCGACGGGCGTGGAACTGGCGGGCATTATTGCGGAACTGGCGCAAAGGACATTGACGAAAGAGTTCCGCTCTATCGATACGCGGAAAACGCGGATCGTTCTGGTGGAGGCCGGCCCGAGGCTACTTCCGGTCTTTCCCGAGTCTTTGTCGAACTATGCTGCGAACGTATTGCGCAGAATGCAGGTCGATGTGCGGACGGGCCGCCCCGTGACTTCGTGTAACGATCAGGGTATCGTCATCGGTGATGAGTTCATGCCATGCCGGACGGTTATCTGGGCCGCAGGCGTACAGGCATCGCAAGCGGCTGAATGGACAGGAGCGGAACATGACCGCGCCGGTCGGGCGATTGTCGAGAATGATCTGACGATCAAGGACCACTCGGATATCTTCGTTATCGGAGACACGGCGGCGGTAAGCGATCAGGATGGCAAGCCGGTGCCGGGCATCGCACCCGCCGCCAAGCAGCAGGGCAAATATGTAGCGGGCGTCATCCGCAATCGGCTTTCACAGCGAGCGGCTCCGGGTCCCTTTCGCTACAGCCACCTTGGCAATCTCGCTACGATAGGCCCCAGTGCCGCCGTTATCGATTTCGGGCGTATCCGGCTGAAGGGATGGCTCGCCTGGTGGATATGGGGGCTAGCGCATATTTATTTCCTGATTGGAACAAGAAGCCGGATGGCGGTCGCGCTAAGCTGGCTTTGGGCATTTGTCAGCGGCCACCATTCCGCACGGCTCATTACCCAGAAAGAAACGCTCAAGGACAAAGTCTGAAGCCGCACGCCGAGGTGATGCCTTCACTTGAGGTGCCTCATAGTGTTATAAGGACTGGAAGCTCAAAGAAGCCATCACTCTACCCAAAATGCATTGGTAGAGCGTCAACAACCCTGCCATCGTCACCCGCCACAAACAGCCACGACCAACGATCAAGCGCTGTGCAAGGATGAGAAATCCCAAAACTAAAAATATCGCCTACAGCGAGGTCCGCTTCGGCAGGGATTTTGAGGAAGGCATGCTGATCGTTGAGTTTTATCACTTCAGCGCCTTGAGGCACCGCCAGTACCTGCCCATCGCGATAGCAGGACACAGCTATCGGCAGACCCTGATCGAAGGACACATCCCGCATCCCCATGCCACAAATGGCAAGGCCCGGTTCGGGTCTTGATAAGACTTCGGCATAAACCAGAAGTGAGGGCGTAAAGGCTGTACTCGCCGGGCCCATTCCTGCAGGAGCAAAGCCGCCGCGTTTATCCATATTGGCAAGGCCGCGTGCATAAACCCCATGGTCATGAAAAAAGATGGCGCCGGATCGTAGTACTAGATCAGCATTCCCATCTGCTTTGACCACAGGCCCAAGATCCTCGATTACCAGATCGAAAAAGCTCGACCCACCCGAAGAAAGCACAAGGTGATCTTTGGGCTGGCTGGCACGCAAACGCGCAAAAGCCTTGGCCGCGAAAGCATGAAGTTCAGCGATCGCCTTTCGGGTTGCTACCTGATCGGCGCTCGCCGACGCTCCTTCATAGGCTGCAATTCCAACGGCGCGCAGACTTGGTAAATCCTCCAATTTATCCAGTATTGCGGAAACAACATCGACATCTCTTGCACCGGCGCGGCCACCTCCGACTTCGATCAGGAAGTCGATCCGACGACCGGCTGCTTCGGCGACCTCGGCGGCAGTGGCTAACGCAGCCAGGCTGTCTACATAGAGCGTGATCTGCGATGATGGGTATTGCTGAAGGAGTCGACCCAGTCTCGCACCGCTTGCCCGCCCTCCGATCTGGTTGGCAAGAATGAGACGGTCAAGGCCGTGTCCGAGCATGACCGCCGCCTGACGGATATCAGCTACCGTCAGAGCCACCGCGCCGCGCTTCATAAGATCGCGGGCCAATACCGGTGACATAGGCGTCTTGGCATGGGGTGCTATCTTAGCGCCTACCGCTCGAAGATAGGAAAACATCGCATTGCAATTGCGTTCCCAGGCTGTGCGGTCGAATGTCAGCAGCGGAAGCTGCGCGGAGCCATCTCGTGGGTCAATGCCCAGACGTGCAATATCGGAGGCGGAAGCAGCAGGGCGGTCAGAGGGAAATCCACGGATTTCACCATTTATCAGATCCTTGGTCATACGCTCGTCATTCCTGTTTGCTTTCCCCCCGTTTCATCTGGCTTCCTCAGCGAGAAAGTTCTTTCCCATCATGGATGATAACGTTAACATATTCTGGGCTTGGTTATCCTGCTGCGTCAAGTAGAATCATGGGCCTGAAGCAAAGTTTTATCGAATGCGAAGGATACGGTTATGATTTCTTTGGACGACGTTCGTGCTGCGGCGCAACGGATCGCGCCTTATGTGCGGCGGACACCTCTTCTGGCTGCGGATCAGATAAAGTCGTCCATCACGAAAGGAGAACTGTCATTAAAGCTTGAATGTCTTCAGGTCTCCGGTTCGTTCAAGGCGAGAGGGGCAGCCAATCGTGTAATGTCACTGCCTTCTGAGCAGCGCGCACGGGGGCTTGTCGCGGCGTCGGGCGGCAATCATGGCCTTGCCGTAGCGCGCTGCGGCCATATTGCAAAAGTGCCTGTGACGATCTTCCTGCCCGAATCGGTTGCCCCGGAAAAGGTCGTTAAAATGCAGGCATGGGGAGCAAACACCGTTGTTGGTGGTGACGACTTCGACCATTGCAACGCGCTTGCGCATGTCATGGCGGAAAAGGAAAAAGCGACCTATGTGCATCCTTTCGCCGACCCGTTTGTCGTTGCCGGGCAGGGGACTGTAGCACTCGAAATATTCGAGGATCGCCCGGAAACCGAAACCGTTATCATTGCCGCAGGCGGCGGTGGCTTTGTCACCGGCGCGGGGACGGCAATCAAGGCGCTTAACCCCAATGTTAAAGTGGTGGTGGTCGAGCCGTATGGATCACCGACATTATATAATTCCGCCGCCGCAGGGGAAGTTGTCACTCTGCCCCGTATCACAAGTGCAATTCCTACCATGTCCTGCCGCCGGACCGATGAGGCTTTGTTTGCGCAATTTAGAACGGTTGTGGATGAATATGTGCTGATCGAAGACGCACATATGGCCGAGGCGGCACAATGGCTCTGGTTCGAAATGGGTATTGCGGCCGATCCGGCTGGCGCGGCGGCAGTCGCAGCTCTTCTTTCGGGAGCCTATAAGGCAGACCGCGGAGAGAAGATTACGGTCGCCGTCTGCGGGGCGGGATTGCCTCAGTAGAGCGCCGTTTGTTTCATAGGGCGCTCTACTGATTGAACCGATGGATACGCCGCTAAAGCGGCGTATCCAGTTCGTGAGCCAGATCAACGAGCATTTTTGCCGCTTTGAGTATGGGTTCGATTTCAGCATACTCATCGATGGCATGAGCCTGATCAATGCTGCCCGGACCGAAGATGATGGTCGGGATTGCTGCGATGTTTACCATTTTCGTTGCATCCGATCCGTAAGGAACGCCAATTGGCATCGGATCGATGCCATATGCGCCGCAGATCTTGCTCATGCGTGCCACGATCTCGCTTGCCTCCGGAATATCCATGGCGGATGAATCAACGAAAGGCGCTTCGACCGTAATGCGCGCGCCAGGGAATTCCGCGACCGCCGCTTCGGCGGCAGATTTGAATGCGGCGTGTACTTCCGTTCCCAGTTCGGTCGGCAGGTAGCGATAATCGAAGCGCAACCGGCAGGCCGCAGGAACCGTATTCGGGCCGACACCTGCTTCAATCGCCGTACAGGTCAGGGTTGCTGGGCCAAGCAACGGATGAGCTACAGTACGGCGTGCCATTTCATCGTCGTAGAGTTCGAGAACACGGCGCGCGATCGTGATGCCGTTGATCCCTTCCTGCGGCTTGCCCGTATGAGCATTCCGACCCTCGATATTCACCCACCAGCGAACGGTGCCCTTGCAGGCCCTGATTACCCGTAATGATGTCGGTTCTCCTGCTACACCGAGATCGTAATGTTCTTTCCGGGCAAGGTGGTGCAATATGCCACGATAGCTGTATTCTTCGTCCATAGCTGCGAGAAAATCGACATCCGCTTCGGGCGGTGACGCCTTTAATGCGCGCATTGCCAGCATGAAGGCGATAACGCTCGCCCCGTCATCGACCGCACCGCGCCCAAAAATTTTGTCGCCTTCCATTCGCGGCGTAAAGGGATCGGCCATGCCGGCAACCTGCACCGTATCCAGATGTCCCTCCCAGAGCATTCTCTTGGTGCCGCTGCGGCCTTTAACACGCGCGACGAGATTCGGGCGACCCGGCTCGACTGCTTCAATATTGCAATCAATATCCGCTCCCTCCAGCCATTCACACAGAACTTCCGCGACCGCCTCTTCCCCAAAATGGGATGGCTCATCATTTTCGGTGCGAAATGCGGGGTTGATCGAGGGGATCCTGATAAAGCTCGACAGCAGGGAAATTGCTGCTTCGCGATCTATTCCAGCATATCTTGTCATGCCTTACATATCTCCAGACGGTGACAACGTTAACATCATATGGTTTCTAATAGGGGTGTAGCGATAGATTAATGGAGGAGGAAAAATGGGAGTGGAACATTTCCGGGTAAAGCGAAACCGGCTTTGCTTCTGCAGGCGCCATAGTGCGAACAGGAATCAGCATGATCCCCGTTGGAGCAGGGTGAGGGGCATTAATATTCTATCGTTCTTAGGAACTGTCCCAGTCAATCGGGCGGCCAGCATCTCCCCCGCCAGACGGCCCAATTCCGTTGCATCTACAGTGACGGTTGTGATGCCGGGTGACAGTTCTTGCATCAATGTACTGTTTCCAAACCCGCTAATGGCGATATCTTCCGGCACCCGCAAGCCACGGTCTTTCGCTTCGAGCAAGGCACCGCAGGCCAGAAGGTCATTTGCGCAGAAGACCGCATCGGGCGCACGACCCTGCCGCAACAATTCGGAAAGCGCTACGCGGCCATCTTGCTGCGAGCGGACGGTTGGCAGAAGGATAGAGCCGCCATTTTCGAGGCCGAGGCGCCCACATTCCTTCTGAAAGGCCACATGCCGGATAAGTCCTCGCCCGTAGGCGCGCCCGATATAAGCGGGGCGGCGATAACCGCGCTGCGCCAGATATTGGACCATTGCCGTCACGCCGTCCGTATTCGACACGCCCACAAGCATATCGATCGGCGTATCGCAATAGGCCCAGCTTTCAACGATGGGAATATTAAGGCGGCGAAATAAATCACGGTTCAATTCTTGTTCGATCATGCCGGTGATGAAGGCGCCGGCGGGCCGAATCTGTGACAGGCTACGCGTCAATCGAATTTCGCGCTCATAGGAATAGGAAGTACGGGCGAGAACGATTTCAAAACCTAAGGCTTCTACGACATCTGAAAACGCATCAGCAGCCAGCAGGAACTGTTCGCTAGCCATCGAAGAAACAAAGACCGCCACCACATTGGAGCGGCCTGAACGCAATGCACTGGCATGCGGATTGAGGCTGAATCCCGTAGCGCGGACGGCTTCTGTGACTTTGGTTCGGGTTTTTTCCGTAACGAGTTCGGGCTTGCGCAATGTGCGGGAAACGGTAATCGCTGAGACGCCCGCGATCTCTGCGACTGCCTCGATCCGAACCTGACCTTTGCTGCGTAAGGCTCGTTCACTCTCGCTGCTCGGAACACGCGCAACAGGATCCTGAGTCACGGTAGGGATCGTCATAGTCTGCATTTAAGGCTTTCATGCCGATACGTTATTCGGCCCCGGAACTTAATGAAGTGGATCGAGTGTACCTTACCATCAGACTTTGCGAATGCCGATCGTCAGATGGGGGAATGAAGACCGGGCGATCATTTTGTGTGGTGATCGCCCGGTTTTGTTCAGAGTGGCGGCAGTTGTCCGCGTTTTGTTGCAAACCATTTTTCCTGCAATGCCGGCAGTTTGCCATTGATCACATTTGTGAAGACAAAGGTGTTAACCCATTGCAGCAGGTTATGCTCTCCCATTGTCACACCGATATGCGCCGGCGACTGGCGGATTTCGAAGACCGGAGCAATCTCGATTTCGGGGCGATCCGTGCGCAGATTGGAGATGATGGCGCTGTTTTCAGCGAACATATCCGCTTGCCCCGCAAGATAGGCGGCCATGGCCCCCGGCACGTCGTCAAAACGCGCCAGCGTGGTACCCGAGGTAACATTGTCAGTCAGCCACAGATCCAGTGTTGTTCCGCGTGCGACGGCAATCGTATGCCCATCCAGAACCGAGATATCTTCCGATAGCCCTATCTCTGGCGAACCGAAGACCCCGAGCTGTACGGCTGTATAGGGCTGCGAGAACATAATCTGCTGTGCGCGCTCGGAGGTGGCGCCCATGGCGGCGATGATGATATCGGTCTGGTCAGACAAAAGATTGGGAATTCTGTTCGTGCCGGTGACTTGCACGATGTCGAGTTCGACGGAGAGTTCTTCCGCCAGAAGCTGCGCCACCTCGACGTCCAGACCTGTCGGCTTGCCGCTGGCATCGGTCATGCCCCATGGCGGCACATCCAGCAGAATGCCGACGCGGATTTTCCCTTCGTCGAGAATATCCTGCAATTTGTCGGCTTGCGCCACGGCTGGCGCAAGCAATGCTGCCGCTACGGTCAGCGAAGCAAGAAACGCTTTGATTCCCATTTGCTCTCTCCCTTGTTAAATGTTGAACAGTTATTTTTGTGATGTCCGGATGAAGGCCTGCAATTCCGGCGTCTGCGGATTGCCAAATACCTGCTCTGGATGACCTTCCTCCCAGATACGGCCCTGATGCATAAAGACCACCTTGTTTGCGACGTTACGGGCAAAAGTCATTTCATGCGTCACGAGAACCATGGTCATGCCCTGCCGCGCCATATCCTCCATGACCTTGAGCACTTCACCGACAAGCTCGGGGTCGAGCGCGGAGGTCACTTCATCAAACAACATCAATTCAGGTGCCATGGCCAGACAACGGGCGATGGCGACACGCTGCTGCTGCCCACCCGAAAGCTGTTCGGGCCACGCCTCGATCTTTTCCAGAAGCCCGACCTTCGCCAGACAGGCCTCGGCCAGTGGGCGCGCCTCTCCCTTGGAAACCTTGCCGGTGAGGACCGGCGCCAGCGTTACATTCTTGAGCACGTTCATATGGGGAAACAGGTTGAACTGCTGGAAAACGATCCCCACACGCTGGCGGTATTCGCGCAGGCCCGCCATTCTGGCGCTGATGGCCTGTCCTGCCACCGTAATCGAACCACCTTGCGTTTCCTCAAGCCCGTTAATGCAGCGCAGCAATGTGGACTTGCCCGAGCCCGAGCGGCCTATAAGGGCGACGATATCGCCTTTTTCGACAATCAGCGTCACATCCTTGAGAACCTCTAGTGTACCAAAGGATTTGCGCAGGTTCTTGATCTCAACGAGCGCCATGCAGACGTGTCTCCAGTTTGCGCGACAAAAACGTCAGCGGGGAACAGATAGCGAAGTAGATCGCAGCTATGGTGATATAGACCGGAAGCGGTTGTAGCGTGGCTGCGGCGGACAATTGCCCGGCGCGGGTCAGTTCGATAAAGCCGACCACGGCCGCAAGCGAGGTGCCTTTGATGAGCTGGACAAGAAAGCCGACGCTTGCGGGCAGAGCAACCTTGAGCGCCTGCGGTGCGATAATATACGCGAATTGCTGCCACCGGCTCAGGCCCAGACAGGCCGCAGCCTCCCATTGCGTTTTCTTGACCGCTTCGATGCCGCCGCGCCAGATTTCGCCCAGGAAAACGGCCGTATAGATCGTGAAGGCTGCCGTGACTGCCAGAAGCGGTGGCAGTCGGATGCCCAAAAAGACTGGCAGGCCGAAGTAAACGAACATGAGCAGGGCCAGCAGGGGCACGCCCTGCATGAGCTGGAGGATCAGAGCCGAGAACCAGCGTAGCGGCGCGAAGCGCGACACGCGCATCATCGCAAAGCCCAGCGCGAGCGGACCGCCAACCACCAAAGCCAGCAGGACTAGCAAAATGGTGTATTGGAAAGCGGTCGCAAAAGAGATGAGATCAATCATACCCAGGGAACGCATTGTTCTCTCCTCAGCGCGCTATTGGCCAGCGGAAAGCCAACTTTCCGAGGGCGAAGAAGAACAAACGAAACGCCAGTACCATCGCCACATAGATCCCCGAAATCAGGGCATAGACCTCGAAGCTGCGGAAGGTGCGGCTGTCGACGAAGGCGGCGGTATGGAACAGCTCCTCGGTTGAGATGAACGACGCGACCGAGGTTCCCAGCAACAGCAGAATGAACTGGCTCGTGAGTGAGGGATAGATATTGCGCAAGGCGGGCAAAAGCACGACATGGCCGAATACCTGCAAGCCGGTCAGTCCCAGGCAATGCCCGGCCTCAATCTGCGCCTTGGGGATCGAATTGAGTCCCGAACGCACGATTTCTGCGACAAAAGCCGCAAAATAGAGCGTCAGCGCCACTACGGCCGCCTCGAATGGCGGCAGGCGCAGGCCGATCTGCGGCATGACGAAAAAGATTATGAATATCTGGAGCACCGGCGGGGTGTTGCGGATCAGTTCGATATAGGAACGGATCAACAGATTCACGGCGCGATTGCCGCGACCCATCAAAAGTGCACAGACAAGGCCGAGCAAAAGCCCGACCGCACCCGCCAGCAGCGCCAGCTTCAGGGTTACGAGGATGCCTTCGATGAAAGTGTCCTCATAACGCCATAAGGGGCGGAAGTTCAAAGAAGCCATCACATTACCCGAAATGCGTCGGCGATACCGCCGTCTGCCCGGCCACGAACCAGAACCGCGCAGTGCGCGCGAGGATGCGATATCCCAAAACTAAAAATATCGCCTACGGTAAGGGGTCTCGGCATTT
This sequence comes from Falsochrobactrum tianjinense, assembly GCF_019100495.1. Classification (GTDB taxonomy): domain Bacteria; phylum Pseudomonadota; class Alphaproteobacteria; order Rhizobiales; family Rhizobiaceae; genus Brucella; species Brucella tianjinense. Next base: position 169,854 of record NZ_JAHRVA010000003.1, read on the forward strand.
CTGTTCCTCCACTCCGTTCCATGCTTGGCTTCCCTTGAAATTTATTCTCGCACCCAGAATGATAACGTTAACATATTGTGGGCTTAATTATCCAACCGCGTCAAGCGCAATAAAATACAAAAAGAAAAATTTAGTGAAACCGCCATTTATGACGCTGCATGGTTGTGTATGCCCGCTTGAAGAGTTCTACCCCCAACAAAGCTAGGTTTATATGACGATGAATTACGTAAACCACGGTAAAGGCGGTCTGAAAATATCGCGTCTGGCACTCGGATGTATGACCTATGGAGACCCCAAAGCCGGTACGCACGACGGGGCACTCGGACTGGACGATGCGCCCCTTTCATTCGTCAGGTAATTGAAGCGGGTATCAATTTTTTCGATACTGAGAATGCCTTGTCGGCGGGAGCAAGCGAAGAGGTTATCGACCAATTGCTCAAAGAACACGCCTCTGGCGAAGATGTGGTCATTACGACGAAAGTGTACTTTCCTGTCGGAAAAGGTGGTCTCAACCGCCGGGCCCGTCGCGCTAATCTCAGTTTGCTGCATTGGCTGCGCTCTCACCGGTATCTGTACGTCTGCGAGAGCGTATTCCGTATTATCGCACGTCAGAGCATTTGTTGTGATTTCTTCGTATCTATTCTCACTGTCCTTTGCCGTATTCTTCGGAAAAAGGCATTCAATAATTGCCATGCTCAGGAAATTGTTGAGATTTCCTCAATCAGCCAATCGCGAAAGAGCCGCAGCGCTGCGTTAGATTCAATATTCTCGTGGCTACAAATAAACTTGTAGGATTCTCGCGGCTGAAAATACTTTTCCGAGACAACGCTAAGGCTTCCACGCTGAACGTCGCTTTCAACCAATGGGCGGTGAGAAAACCCAATGCCCTGACCGGAGCGAGCTGCGGCCAGAAGCGTGTGCTGGTCATCGAAGAATAGGTTTGAGTTTGCATTCTTATCTTCGAATCCGTGCTGAGAAATCCATCTTTTCCAGTCGTTCACGTCTCGGTAATGCAGCCGGGCGATGTCTGGATTCATGAGGATGTCTGTTGGGTTCGACACCCCTTCCAAGAAGGAGGGGCTGCAAACAGGCACCAGCTTCTCTCTGAGGATATCCACACTATAAACGCCAGAGGGTGGATGCAGGCAGTATTTGATCTGAGCGTCCTCACGTTCTTGAGCCATAGATTCAGTCTCAAGATTATTGAGGTGCAACTGAATGCCAGGATTCTGCTTCAGAAAATCCGATATCCTGCTTGCTATAACTTCCATCGCAAAAAACGGACCTGCCCGAACGCGAAGAACCTGCGCCTTCTTATCTTGCCCTATCAAGGAAATAACTGCGCCCAGCTCATCGAATGTTCGACTGCATACTTCGGTCAATAAGGCGCCTTCGGCGGTAACTGACACGCCGCGAGGTCCCCGGACGAGCAATTGGCAGCCCAGTGCCTGCTCCAATAGTTTTATCTGGTGGCTTACCGCCCCCTGACTCACAGCCAGTTCCTCGGCGGCCGTGGTGAAGCTATGATAATGTGAAACAGCTTCAAAAGCCCGCAAGGCCTTCAAACTTGGAAGTTTTTTCCGTTCTATGCGTGAGGCCATGGACCTATGAATTTTTCTAATAATAATGAATAGATCTTTTGCATTGATCGGCTTCCAGCGCAAGAATAATTGTCAATCAATAAAAAGCAGCCCTTAGGTCCCGGATATCATCTATCCCAATTGTGAATGATGCACATTTTCAGGGAAGACGAAGCTGGGTACGGGCGGATAACAGGAGAACAGAGCGTGTATAAGCAAATAAAAACTGGGGTTATTGCAGCAATTATCGCTGCTGTTGGCGCCTTTCCGGCCTACGCGGAAGAGATCCGCATGGGAGCAGAGGGGGCTTATGCACCGTTCAACTACCTTGATCCGAGTGGTCAGCTAAAAGGTTTTGATATCGATATCGGCAATGCAATTTGTGAAAAATTGAAAGCTGACTGCGTGTGGAGCGCGAATGAATGGAGTGGCATCATTCCAGCGCTTCAGGCAAAGAAATTTGATGTCATGGCTTCTTCGATGGCTATTACTGAAGCCCGGATGCAGCAGGTCGATTTTTCAAAGCCGTACTATTACAACACAATGCGGTTTGTCGCATTGAAGGATTTGGGACTCAAGGACGTGACGCCTGAAATTGCCAAGGGCAAGATCATCGGCACGCAAACCGGCTCGATTGCTTTTGATGCTCTACAGCAGTTCTTCCCGGACAATGAAGTAAAGCTGTACCCCACATTGGGGGAAGCATTCCTGGATATTGAGAATGGGCGGATTGATCTTCTTCTGGAGTCCAAGTTTGCACTGAGCGACTGGCTTTCCAAAGGCGGCGATTGTTGCGAATTTGTTGGCAGCGAATTTCTTCTCGACGGTACAGTGGGTGCCGGAATGGCCTTCCGCAAGGAAGATGACGAGTTGAGAAATCGTGTAGATCAGGCACTGGATGAAATTATTCAGGATGGTAGCTACGATGAGATTCGCGCTCGTTACTTCGATTTTGATATAAGAACCAAGCCGAAGTTCGCCAGCGAAATTTTTGCGAAGTAATTTTGTTCAAGTTTGCACGTAGTTTGAATATTCTTACTTAAACTACGTGCAACATTTTTTGAGTTGCGGGTGTTCCGCCTCGCACTTTCACTTGTTCCCTGAAATGGTGCTGGCCTTAAAACGGTTCCAGGCATCATTGCTCGCGATTTTCCGGGTAAGTTTTCATAGTTCGTATTCGGCCAATTTAAAATTATTCTTCCCCCGACAAAAGAAAGATCAAGCGTGTCCTATCGTGTTGCAATCATCGAGTTGATCAATGAAAGTAATACCTTCACTCAGAACCGCACTAGTATCAGCGATTTTCGCGCGTCTCATTATTTTAAAGGTGATGAGATCCCTGCAAATTTTCGCGATACGGGCTCCGAAATAGGCGGGGCGATAAAAGTCGCGGAAGAAAAAGGATGGATGCCCGTCTATATCACCGCAGCTCATGCGGAGCCGAACGGGCCGGTGCTTGAGACGGCACGCCTCGAAATCACCGAGGAATGTTTGAAGCGGCTGGAGGCAAGCGGGCCTTTTGACGGTATTTTTGTCGCGTTGCATGGCGCCATGGTGACGGAAACGGATCAGGATGGCGACAGTCAGTTCCTGCGCGCAATCCGGTCTGTCGTTGGATACGATGTCCCCATCGCCATTACGCTCGATCTTCATGCAAATATATTCGATGAGCTGGCTCATCTGGCGCAAATCGCTGTTTCATTCAGAACTTACCCTCACGTCGATATGAGAGAGGTTGGCATAGAGGCTTGTGAGTTGCTGGATCGAACCATGAAAGGTGAAATAGCGCCTGCTTTGGCCATTGCCCGCCCGCCCATGCTGCTGGGCTGCGATGATGGGCGTACAACGGATAACGGCCCGATGTGCAGGCTGCTGGAAAGCGCCAGCCGCGAAATGCGGCAGCCCGGTCTTTTGAATATAGCGATCAATGCAGGCTTCACCGATGCCGATGTGTGGGCAGCGGGGCCGAGCGTTGTCGTGACTTTCGATAGTAAGAATTCTGATCAACAGGCCGCAACTCATGCCGCTGAGAATATCTGTGATGAAATATGGCTTTATAAGGATCAGTGGTCGCAACCAACGCCTCTAAATGAGTGTATACAAAAGCTAAAAGATGCACATGGCGCTGCTGGCACTATTGTTGTGGCGGATTTTTCTGACAATCCAGGATCTGGTGCATATAGCGACTGCACGGCCCTTATCGGGGCGATGCTGGATGCAGGTGTAACCAACGCGGCAGCGGGCGCACTTCTTGATCCTGAAGCGGTTGCCGAGATTTCTGCCAAGGAAGTTGGCGAAACTGTTACAGTGACGATCGGCGGCAAATCCGACCCTTCCATCGGGGGAGGGCCATTGACTGTAACGGGCCGCGTCATGTCGATCTGCGATGGTTCCTTCATCTTTGAAGGCCCGATGTTTACGGGGCTGCCAGGCACGACCGGAAAAAGCGTGTGCCTGCGCGTGGACGGGATTGATATTATGATCGTTTCGGAGCGAATGCAGATGCTTGACCAGAACATTTTCCGCGCCGTCGGTATCGAGCCCAAGGAAAAGTCCGTTCTGGCTGTTAAATCAATGCAGCATTTCAAGGGGGCTTTTGGCCCTGTTGCGTCACAGATTATCGTTACAGATGCGGGTGGGCTGAGTTCGCCTGACTTATCAAAACGAACATACTCGCGGTTGAGACGCCCGGTATTCCCATTGGACAAACTCGCAGCCTTGACTGAATCCTGAGTGCTGCTGATGTTGACAATTGCTGAATTGGCTGGCCCGATCATCAACTGATCCTACCCCGAATCTGACCGATAAATTATACTCACCGATGGAGTATCCGATGAATACAGCTCCTATTTTTTCCGGATTAAAGATCGAGGCTGCTGAAATACGCGTGATACGCTTGCCTTTGCTCACGCCTTTTGTGATCTCCACCGGAACAATGACTGAAAAGGTCATACCGATTCTCACTCTGCGGGCCGAGGGCCTCGAAGGCTATGCTGAAGGGGTAATGGACCCGTTACCCGATTATCTGGAAGAGACCATCTGCGGCTCACTTGATTTTCTGCGGGAAGTGATCCTTCCCCAGATTATCGGGAAGCGCTTCAACGGCCCGGCTGATCTTTCTGCAATTCTAGATCCGTGGCGGGGCCATAGAATGAGTAAGGCCATGGTCGAAATGGCCATCTGGGATTTGTGGGCGAAAGCACTGAATTTGCCGCTCAGCGTTGCTCTTGGGGGCGTCCGTGACACCGTGGATGTTGGCGTCAGCCTAGGTATTGCTGATGTTGCAACCACGATTGATCGTGTCGCAGCCTCGCTTGATGCCGGATACAAGCGCGTGAAGCTGAAAATCAAACGCGGTCATGACCTTGGTATGCTCCAGGCTGTGCGCGAGCGGTTCCCTGAAGCCAAGCTAACGGTTGATGCAAACACCGATTACAGGCTTTCTGATCTGCCCCTTCTCAAGGCGATGGATGCTTTTGCGCTCGATTACATCGAACAACCCCTGGCTTTCGATGACATCACCGACCATGTTCATGTACAGGAGAAACTCCTGACTGCCATCTGCCTGGATGAAAGCATTCGGTCTTCTGTCGACGTGCGCAAAGCACTTGTCGCAGGTGCGTGCCGGGTTATTAACATCAAGGTCGGACGTGTCGGCGGACACAGCGCATCGCGTGCAATTCATGACGTATGTGCGGCTTTTGATGTGCCTGTCTGGTGTGGAGGAATGCTTGAGGCAGGTATCGGTCGAGCACATAATATTCATCTGTCCACGCTTGCGAACTTTACCAAACCAGGGGACACGTCATCTGCCAGCCGCTATTTTCCTCGCGACATCGTCAATGAGGCGCTTGAGGCCGTAGACGGCCAAATGGCCGTTCCTAAAAATGGCCCCGGCATCGGAGTAAGCATAAACCGCGAATTCCTCGATGCAGTCACAAACCACCGTGAGGAGTTGATCGCATGAGTGAAGTCGTGATCCGCGAACTCGCATCTCTCGCCGAGATGAAGGACTCGGAAAATGTGCAGCACTTGGTCTGGGGGGAGGACGACCCTGTAGATGCTTCTGATTTGCTGCTTGCGATACAGCATGAGGGCGGCCTTGTTGCCGGGGCGTTCGCTGATCAGAAGATGGTCGGGTTCATCTTTGGGTTTCCCAGCGCAACGCCGGGTGTGCAGCATTCGCATCGCTTAGCGGTGTTACCAGAGGCGAGGGGATTAAAACTTGGCGCTCGCATGAAATGGTTCCAGCGGGACTGGTGCCTTGCAAGGGGTATCACGCTCGTACGCTGGACCTATGATCCCATTCGCGCGATCAATGCAGGCTTGAATATTGCAAGCCTTGGAGCAACATCCTCTACTTACCATGTGGACTATTATGGACCGATGGTTGGCATTAACTCAGGATTGCCCTCGGATAGAATCGTTGCTGACTGGCAACTGGATGATCCGCATGTTGAAGCGCGTTCTCGGGGGCAGCAGCTTGATTTCTCTGAAAATGCCCGAAGAGTAGAAATTCCGCACGATATCGAGCAGTTGTTATCAACCCACCCAGCGGCAGCCCTGAATGCCAGACTGTCGCTTCGGGAGGCTCTTCTGGCTGCTTTTGATCAAGGCCAGCGTATTGTCGGGTTTGATACGAAAGCGCCAGCTTATTTAGTGCGTTGAACAGAAGCGCTAATTACCCGGCGCAGATCGTTTCGTAGGAGACCGTACTCCCGTGCTCCATGAGCATTTCTTCAACTAGCCGCTCTCCCAGCTCATGTAGTATCAGACAGAGCAACTTCGATCAGACTGGGGCCAGGGGTTGCGATGGCTTGAGCCAATTCGCGGGCCAGTGCTGCGGTGCTGGTAACTCTGATGCCAGGGACGCCCAGGCCCTTGGCCAGCGCCGTCCAGTCCAGAGAAGGGTCGTCGAGGTCCAGCATACGTTGAGCATTGCGCCCCGGCTCGGGGCGACCGAGATTTGTCAGTTCTCCATACAGGCAGGCATAGCTGCGATTGGACAAGATGACGGTAGTAATATCCAATCCTTCGCGCGCCTGCGTCCAAAGTGCCTGCACCGTATACATCGCGCTGCCGTCCGCCTGAACATTGATGACCCTGCGATCTGGACAGGCAATCGCAGCACCAACAGAAAGCGATGGGCCAATGCCGATGGCTCCGCCGGTCAATTGCAGCAAATCATGCGGAGCCGCCCCGCGCGCAGCTAGGCCCAAAGCGTGGCTATGGCTGATCGCCTCATCGCAAAGGATCGCATTTTCGGGCAAAAGTGCGGCGATGGTTTGGACGACAGCTTGCGCGGTCAAGGCGCCATGCGCGATCTCGGGGCGCGGGGCATCCACAACACGGAGTGCTGCATGGGAGTCAAGCCCAAGTCCCTCTCGCAAGGCTGACAAGGTTGTGTACGGGTCGGTTTCGGGGCCGGCAAGAGTGATAACCTTGCAATCTGGCCGGATGACCCGATGAGGCTTACCGGGGAATTTGAAGAAAGCGACGGGTGATTTCGCGCCGATCAGCACGATAGTGTCAAAGGCCGCCAATTGGGCCACGGCGGTATCGACGGCATAGGGAATACGAGTGGGGGCGGCGCTTCCCAACCCGTGAGTGATGCGGGCATTTGCTTGTTCAGCCATGATTGTCGCCCCAAAGGTATTGGCGATCCGAGCGGCTTCGGCCATTGGCTCGGGGCGCAGGGCTGCGCCGCCAAGCAAAATCAGGCAGTTGCTGCCCGCGCGGCGGATGGCGGTGGCTGCATTGCCAATGGCTTTGTCATCGGTGGCAAGCAGTTCTGGAACTTCTGCAAGCGAAGAATGTGCATATTCGGCTTTGCCCCAGGCGGCATCAGCAGGCAATATCAGCGTCGCAACCTGTCCTCCGTGAGACTGTGCCGCAACAATTGCGCTCTTCACGTCCGCCTGAATACTGGTTGTACCTCCGACGCGCCCGACCCAATGCGACATAGGTCGTGCGAGGCTCTCAATATCTGTGGTGAGGGGAGCATCGTAGGGCAGATGATCAGTCGCATGATCGCCAACGATATTCACCATGGGCGAGTGTGCCCGACGTGCATTATGCAAGTTGGCCAGACCGTTTGCCAGCCCTGGCCCAGTATGCAGTAAAGTCGAGGCCGGTCGTTCCGTCATGCGAGCATAGCCATCGGCAGCCCCTGTTACCACGCCTTCGAATAGACCCAATACGCAACGCATTTGCGGCTGCGCGTCAAGCGCTGCGACGAAATGCATCTCGGATGTACCGGGATTGGCAAAACAGACCTCGATTTCATGGTCCAGCAGCGTCTGGCAAAGGACATCGGCGCCATTCATGACTGGCCCCTTTCGACCACATTGCGTCCGATCGTGCCAAGAGCGAGCATTAACAGCAGCTCATAGGCCACAGTGGCCGCAAGATAGGCGGACATGCCACCGACGTCATGGGGCGGACTGATCGTGTTGATATCGATTGCAACGATATTCAGCCCCGAGAGATTGCGGATGACCTCCAGCCCTTCGCGGGCTGAAGCGCCGCCCCAGGCCGGCGTGCACACGCCCGGCGCTACCGAAGGGTCGAAGAAATCCATATCGAAGCAAAGATAGACCGGCCTGTCTTGAATCGTGTCGCGGACCTTGCTGAATATCTGTGGGATGCCCATCTGCATCATTAATTCCATCGAGATGATGGAATAGCCGAGTTGGCGGCCGTAATCATAAACACCGGGCACCAAATGGCTGCGGCGCGTCCCGATGTGAAATGAACGGCGAGCATTCACCAGGCCTTCTTCGAAAGCACGCGAGAAGGGAGTTGCATTATTGTACCCGTCAATTGGGTAGGCATCTGTGTGGGCGTCGATATGCAGCACGCACAGATCGTCATAGCGCTTTGACAGCGCACGCATCTGGGGCAGGGCAATCGCACCATCGCCCCCAAAAATTACAGGAACCGCGCCGTTTGAAAGCGCAATCTTCATCGCGGCCTCTATCACCTCGTAAGCATTCTCAATCTCTCCCGAGACCACATCGGCATCACCCAGGTCCACTAGATTGAGGCTGCTCAACGGATTAATCCCGGTGTCTCCGTCATAGGCACGTAGAAGCAGGGATTGCTCGCGGATCGAGCTGGGGCCAAGCCGCGAACCGACGCGGGTGGGGTGGTTGCCGCAATCAAACGGCAGTCCAAGGATCACGGCCATTGCCTTCCCCGGTTCATTGGCGTGCGGCACCCCCATGAATGAGGTTAGCTGGCGAAGCGGCGATGCTTCCGGCATATAAGGCTCCAATTATCTTGATATGTTTTGGGACAGCCATGCGGCTGCGGCTGTCCCGGTCTTTCCGATACAGGTCAGGATGCGATCAGGTCAGTGTACTGGTTCAGGATTTCGCTATAATGCTCGGCATACCAAGCGGCATCGGCGGCGACCTGGCGGGCAAAGTTTTCCGGATTTCCTGGGTCATCGGCGCGCATCTCGGCAGGAACCAGGTCCGAACCGGCAGGGTTGATCGGTCCGTTGCCAAGCACCTTGAACAACTCAACCTGGCTGTCGGGGTTCTGGGTCGAGGCTATAAAATCCCACACCGATTTGCCTGCCGGATTGCCTTTCGGTACGATCCAGGCGCCAGCGAACAGAATACCTTGATTAAAATCGAATTTGACCCGGCCCTTGGTCTCGTCACGCAGCAGCATTGAGCGCGTGTGCCAGATATTACCCATCGTAACTTCGCCGTTACGGAAAAGCTCCTGGCTTTGCGAGCCGCTGGTCCAGAAGATAGTCTGTTCCTTGATCTCGCGAATTTTGGCAAAGGCGCGCTCGACATCAATGGGATAGATATCTGCGGGGGCGACGCCGTCAGCCAATAATGCGGCTTCCAGCATACCTTCAATATTGTTGCGTAGCGTACGGGTGCCGGGAAACTCCTTGATGTTCCAGAAATCGGCCCAGTTTTTCGGCGCCTCGGGGTGCTTTTCGCTGTCCCAGGTCAGGGCAAAAGTGTAAAGATAGCTGCCCACGCCCCATTTGCTACGGTGGACATCGCGTAGCTTATTCGGATCGACGACGTTCCAGTCGATTTCTTCCAGAAGGTTCTCTTGCCCTAGTTCAATGGATGCGGGCAGGTTGCGGTCGCAGACGTCCCAACTAACAGCTTCGGCTTCGACCATTGCGCGGATCTTGCCCGAGGTCGGACCTGACCCCTCGACCACTGCCGGCAAACCGCCGGCGGCGGTATAGGGCGCTGCCAGTATCTTTTCAAAAGCAGGCACCGCGTCACCGCCCCAGTTGACAATGACCAGTTCATTCGACTGTGCATGAGCAGGGGTGAGGCGCAGGGCCAGCGGCATTACTCCCAAGGCACCCAAGGCGCCTAGAAACTGACGGCGATGGACGGTTTTGCCATTGGTTTTCTCGCGCAGGATCATCAGCGCGTCTTTGACGAAATCGTTGTCGAACTCTCGCTTTGCCATGATGTGTTTCCCTTTTTATGTTGTTAGTTATTGCTGGATTTCGAGTCACCTTTACCAGCCAGGTACAGCATGATGATCACCGTTAGCAGGATCATCACCGTGCCAAGGGCGGCGATGGCCGGGTCGATATTATCGTCCAATCCGTCCCAGATCCGGCGCGGCAGGGTGTAGACCTTGCGCATTGTGATAAACATCGCGACGATGATTTCGTCCCATGAGATGAAGAAGGCGAAAGTGCCTCCCGCCAGAAGACCGGACTTGATCTGGGGCAGGATTACCCACCGCATCGAGCGCCCGGCCGACGCGCCCAGACTGCGTGCCGCCTGTTCCGTTCGGGGATCGATGTTCACCAAAGCCGCGCCCACCGTCAGGATTACGAAAGGCGTGCCTTTCACCGCATGAACCAGAATAAGACCGATATAACTGTCCAGAAGCCCGATGGCGGCCCAGCCCTTATAGAAGGCGACGGAGTGGACGATCGGGGGTACGATCATCGGGGCAAGCATGATTGGTTGCAGGATACTCTGCGTCAGCCCACCGCGGCGCCAGACACCAATGGCGAAGGCGCCTCCCAACAAAAGCGCAAGAGTGGTTGCGCAGACCGCGACAATGAGGCTGTCGGTGATGCTGCTCAGCCAGCGCGGATCATTGACCAAGCTGGCATAGTGACGAAATGAGATATCCCCGTCAGGTAGCGACAGATAACGATGCGGGGTGACTGAAATAGGCAGCATGATAAGGACTGGCAGCGCCAGAAAACAGGCGATTAGCCATGCGATGACGCGAGAGGGCGAGAATTCCCTTGTCATGACTTGCCTCCCTTTTTTGCGATGGTGCCGCCGACCTGCATGAACCGGCTCATCCAGACGGTCAGGGAGACTACAATCAGCACCAGTACGGTCGCCAGCATGGTGGCCAGTCCCCACCTTAAGGTTTCAGAAATCTGGATCGAGATATACTCGGCGATCATCACGACGCGCCCGCCACCCAAAACCGCAGGGGTGATGTAGAAGCCAAGCGAGAAGATGAAGACCAGAAGTCCACCACCTGCCAGCCCCGGCAGGCTCAAGGGGAAATAAACCCACCAGAAGCTGCGCCAGCGGCTAGCGCCGAGCGCACGCGCTGCGTTCATCAGGCGGGTGTCAATGCCGGTCATATTGGTATAGATCGGCAGTATGGCATAAGGCAGCATGTAATGAACCATGCCGATGATCACGCCAACCTCATTGCGTACCAACGCCAATGGACGGTCGATCAGGCCAATGCTCATCAAAAGCTGGTTCAAAACGCCGTTGGGTTGCAGGATGGCGACCCAGGCATAGGCGCGGATTAGCGCACTAATCCAGAAGCTGGCCAGTACTATGAAGAAGGCGATACTGCGTTCGCGCGGTTTCATGGCCATCAGGCCAAGCGCGAACAGATAACCCAGAACCAGTGTGATCGCCGTTGTTGCCAAACCGATGCGCAGCGTATTGCCGAATATCCGGTGTAAAGCAGAGCTGTCGGCCAGCAGCTTGTAGTTTTGTAATCCCGGTTGCGGCTCGGTTACGCTCAGCAACAGAACATTGATAACCGGGGTGAAATAGACGATCCCCATGAAGATACAGGGCAACGTAACCATCAGCAGATAGTAGTTTTCGCTATTAATGAGCGCAGAAGACTTTACGCCGCTGCTCATGCTGCGGTCCCTATGTCTTTGATAGCTGCACCGTCAATCGGCAATGCGCGCGCTGCACTGGTGTCCCAGCCCAGCCAGACCTTGCTGCCGGTCGCCACCGAGCTGAGCTGCGCGGCCTGAACAGCAGGTACCGACGCGCTCAAACGTTCGCCCGCGACATTCACCTCCAGATCCAGCTGACCGCCCAAGAATGTAGTGTCTGTGATTTCGCCCATGAAGCGATTTGGCAGTAATGGCTCTTCGGTTGAGATTTGTATCCGCTCGGGCCGAATCGCGATTGCAGCTTTTTCACCCGTGCGCAAGGGTGCGCCTCGCTGTGCCGGCAGGCTCCCGATACCACTTTGCAAAACCACGCTTTCTCCACTGATCGAAGCGATTTCACCGCGGATGAAATTGCTGCGTCCAAGGAAATCCGCGACAAAGGCGCTATCGGGTTTGTGATACATTCGGTCGGGAGTATCCAACTGCTGAATGCGGCCGCCATTCAGTACGGCGATCCGGTCGGACATCGACAGGGCCTCTTCCTGATCATGGGTGACATAAACGAAGGTTGTCCCAACCTTTTTGTGCAGGGATTTCAGCTCTGTCTGCAATGAGCGGCGCAGCGTCTTATCGAGCGCCGAGAGGGGTTCGTCCAGCAGCAGCAATTCTGGTTTGAAGACAAGCGCGCGGGCCAATGCGACACGTTGCTGCTGGCCGCCCGACAGCTCTTTCGGCAGGCGGTGAGAGTATTGGGTCAGTTCCATCAGCTCAAGTGCTTCTTCGACTGGCTGGCGGGCATTGTTGCGCGAGATGTTGCGCGCCCGCAGCGGGAAAAAGACGTTATCCCAAACTGACAGGTGAGGGAAAAGTGCGTAGCCCTGGAATACAACGCCGAAGTTCCGGGCTTCAGGCGGGATGCGGGTAATATCAGTACCGTCCAACAGCATTTGGCCTGTACCGGGTTCCACGAACCCGGCGATGGTCATCAGCAATGTCGTCTTTCCCGATCCCGAGGGTCCCAGCAAGGTCAGGAATTCTCCTGCCTTGATTGTCAGATCGGTTGGGTAAAGGGCGGTAAACTCCCCGTACCGCTTGCCGATTCCCTCAAGTGTCAGCGCAGTCTGCATGGATCTTCCTATTTTTATCTTTTTTCACGGTGCAACAGTGTGATTGTATTAACAAGCTATTTTTATTGCATTATGATTGTGCAAAATATTTAAACGATTGGATGAAGAATGCTGCATTCATACCGAGTTTTGCCTTTTATACGGGCATTTGAAACGGTTGCCCGGCTAGGCCATGTCCGCTCGGCGGCGGCTGAGCTGAACCTGACCCCCAGTGCCATCAGTTATCAGGTAAAGATGCTTGAGCAGACCCTTGGGCAGGCGGTTTTTTCACGCGAGAACAGGCGGATGCAGCTAACCCCGCAAGGTGAACGCTTGTATCGTGATGTCGCTTCGATCATGCGCACACTCGAAACATCTTTGGGCGATATCGTGCAGCAGCAAGATGGCCAAGCCGAGACCCGCCTGCGGATCGCTGCTCCGTCCGGACTGAGCCACGTATGGCTTGCGCCCAAGCTGACCGGTATCGCCGACCAGCTTGGGGTGAATATCGCGGAATCCCATATCGCGCGCGAGATGTCGCAGGTGAATTGGCGCCAGGTCGACCTGGCGATCGTCTATGACAACCCGCCCTGGAGTGGCTGCACATGGGCACCGTTACCGGAACTGCGGCTTAGTCCGCTATGCACGCCAGGTCTGGTCCATACTCATCCCCTGCGCCATTTCCGCGACCTGCGTAATCATCGTTTACTGCATGAGGACAGCGGCCAAGAATGGCAACGATGGAGTGCAGCCGCTCGGCTGGAGACGATTCCGCTGCGCAACGCCTATTTCAACCGCCTGTCAATGGCCTTCAACTCGGCCTTGTCAGGGCATGGGCTGGCATTGGTTTCCGATTTTTTAGCCCAGAAATATCTGGTTTCGGGCCAGTTGATACGGCCGTTTGATCTGTCGATCCCGGCGTCCAAGCGCTACTATGTGGTGGCGCTGGAGCGGCGTATGGCTGACCCGTTCATCGCCCGCGCCTTTGATCTGGTGCTATCGCTGGGCCGATCAGAGCCTTTGGTTTCCGAAGCTTAGACCGTGTGTAAGTTATTTTTTGTCTATACGGTCTAAAGCATGACGCGTTTAACTCTCCTGCGCTGTTGATGGGGGCTGCTATTTCTGATCAACGCTGCCACAAGGGGGGATCTTTACTATGGAAGTGCGCCCGCGCACGGCCCGTATGGCTGCAAGCGCTGTGTGGGTACGTTTTGTACTGGCAAATGCCTCTTCGGGACATTTGATCCCGAACTGATTATGATAGGCCCCCTAGGCAAAGCCTCACGATAGACCTCGTCGAACAGGATCGGTTGGGCACTGAAACGAATTTTATTGAATCAGGCGGTAGTAAGAAGATGGCATCCGTTCATCTCTTCGGTTCGCAGATGGAGCAATGCAAAACGGGTATAGTCGCGCAAGGGGTGTCGAAACCTTCTCGGATATGTTGCAGGAGTTTCATTTAAAGCGCGAGGTATTTGTTTCTCAGCTCGACATTTTCAAGAACGTCTTTCGCTGAGCCGTCAAATACGATCTGTCCCATATCCAGGATCAAGGCGCGATTTGCGAGTTCCAGCGCTGCAACAGCATTCTGCTCAACGATGATGGTCGTGATACCGCGCTGCTTGATGTCGTGCACGATGCGTTCAATTTCCTTCACGATGACGGGAGCCAGACCTTCATAGGGTTCATCGAGCAAGAGAAGTTTGATATCGCGTGCTAGCGCCCGCGCAACAGCAAGCATTTGCTGCTCGCCACCTGATAGCGTCATTCCCTCCTGCTTACGCCGCTCGGCCAACCGTGGAAAATGTTCATAGATATGTTCGAGCGACCAGCCTATAGGCTCAGCTATTTGTGCGAGCTGGAGATTTTCCTCTACCGTTAATCCGGGAATGATGCGTCGGTCTTCCTGAACGAGCTGAATACCAAGCTGTGCTGCCTGAAAATCTCTGAGCGTGTGGACCGGATTTCCGTTCAGCCATATCTCGCCGGACTTCAGTTCGGGGTCCCCGGCACGCGATAGGGTACGTAGTGTCGAGGTCTTGCCTGCGCCGTTACGGCCAAGCAGCGCGACAACATCGCCTTCAGCTACGTCGAAGTTGACGCCTTGAACAATATAGCTTTCACCATAATAGGCGTGGATGTTGCGCACGCTAAAATAGGCTGGCTGCGCCTGAATGGCGTTTGTGGCGGGCATTGTCATCGTGTTCATAAATGCGTTCCTCCCAGATAGGCTTCCTGTACCTTTGGGTCGCCTCTTACTTCCTCTGGCGGGCCGTCAGCAATGATCTTGCCCTGAGCCAGCACGGTGATGCGGTCGGCCAGCGAGAACACGACATGCATGTCATGTTCTATGATGACCTTGGTCATGCCACGGCCCTTGTATTTTTTCAGAAGATCGATCGTCGAATTGGTGTCATGCCGCGACATGCCGGCAGTCGGCTCATCGAGCAGAAGCAGCCGCGGATTTTGAACCAGCCCCATGGCAAGTTCCAGCCGACGCTTGTCGCCACGCGAAAGGCTGGCCGCAATCATGTTATTCTTGCTGGCAAGCCCGACATCCTCCAGCCAGTGCAGGGCTTCATCGCGGATGTCTGTCCGTTTCAATACCGGCCGCACAGCATTCAGTTTGAACGATCCGTCGTGCTTTGCAAAAGCGGGAACCATAACGTTTTGCAGGAGTGTCAGATCGGGAAAGATTTCCGGCGTCTGGAAAACCCGCACGACGCCCATCTGGTTGATCTCGTGCGGCTGCTTACCGGTGATAACCTGCCCGTCGAAAACGACTGCTCCACTATCGGGCGCGATACGCCCGATGCATACATTGAGCAGGGTCGATTTACCGGCGCCGTTGGGGCCGATAATGGCGTGGATGGTGCCTTCCTCAATCTGCAAGTC
This sequence comes from Falsochrobactrum tianjinense, assembly GCF_019100495.1. GTDB lineage: Bacteria > Pseudomonadota > Alphaproteobacteria > Rhizobiales > Rhizobiaceae > Brucella > Brucella tianjinense. The sequence continues at coordinate 185,552 of NZ_JAHRVA010000003.1, forward strand.
GATATCGGACAGGGCGTGCAGTCCTCCGAAACTTTTATCTACATCGGCTACATGCAGAACGATGTTGCGTTTCGACATTTTTTCTACTCCGCTGGCTGGACTTGAGCTGTCGGGATTTTCACGCCGCCGTTGGGCGGCCGTCTGAACAGCGCGAAGATGCGCCGCAAGCCTTCCATGATCCCGCCCGGCAGGAAGATGACGATAAGCATGAACACCACGCCCAGCGTCAAATTCCAACCATCACCAACAAAAAGCGAAAGAAAACCGACGATGGGCGCCTCGATGACGTCAGGCAGGAAGCCAAAGACGCTATGCAGCGTGCTTGCACTGAACGAAGAGAAGATGTTTTCACAATATTTGATCACCGCCGCACCCAGCACAGGGCCTACCAGTGTCCCGACGCCGCCAAGAATGGTCATCAGTACAACCTCGCCCGACGCTGTCCATTGCATTCGCTCGGCACCAACAAGCGGATCTGTTGCAGCCATGAGCCCGCCGGCAAGCCCCGCATACATGCCTGAAATGACGAAAGCAGCCAGCAGATAGGGCCGGGTGTTGAAACCGGTATAGCGCATCCGCATCTGATTGGATTTGATTGCCCGCAACATCATGCCAAAGGGCGAGCGGAAGATGCACAGCGAGATAAAGAAGCAGGCGATCAATGCTACTGCGCACAGATAGAACCCGGCATAGCCACCGCCACTTATATTCAATGCAAATAGATTGACTCTCGGCAGTCCAGCCGCAGGTTCGAAAAACAGACCGTCGATGATCCGTGGGTCTTGAAGTGAAAGCTGGAGGCCGGTTTCGCCGTTGGTCAGAGGTGTAAGCACCGAATAGGCTAGATTATAGCTCATCTGCGCAAAGGCAAGCGTCAGGATCGAGAAATAGATGCCAGACCGCCGCAGGCTGATATAGCCGATGGCCAGCGCAAACAAGGCGGCAAAGAAGACGGCCATGAGGATGGCCGGAATTGCATTCATGGTGAAGAGCTTGAATGACCAAACCGCCGCATAGGACCCGGCACCAAGAAATGCTGCATGACCGAAGGAAAGGTAGCCGGTGAGACCGAAGAGGATGTTGAAGCCAATGGCGAAAATGCCAAAGATACAGAATTTCTGCATCAGCGCGGGGTATGCGGCGCCAATCGGATCCAGAATGATTGGCAAACAGAGGATGACGGCAGAGAATCCGACCAATAGCAGCCAATCGTTGCGTGTGGTATTATTGAACATAGGCCTTAGTCCTCCATCACGCCCTTGCGGCCCAGAAGCCCTCGCGGCAGTGTCAGCAGAATGACAACCGCAACCAGATAGATAATGACGTGGTCTATGCCCGGCACGATGGCCTTGATCTCGTTCATCGAGGCGAAGGATTGCAGGATACCGAGCAGGAAACCTGCCGCCACCGCGCCACCGAGCGAGCCCATGCCACCGACAACGACGACAACGAAGGAGAGCACCAGGAACTCCATTCCCATATGATAATCGGGTGGCAGGATCGGTGTGTACATGACACCGGCAACACCTGCGACCACCGCCGCAAGGCCAAACACGACCGTGAAACGCCGCTCGATGTCGATGCCCAGAAAGCCGACAGTCTGGCGGTCATGCATGCCAGCACGCACTACCATGCCGTAGGTGGTGAATTGCAGGAACGCGAACACACCCCCGATCACCCCTAGAGAGAATAACAGATAGACAATACGCCACAACGGGTAGGCGAGTGTGTGGCCCATTCCGAGCAGCGTCCCGACATAAACGGTTCCACCTAGCGCTTCTGGCGCGGGCTGGGGGATAGGGTTTGCTCCGAAAAACTGCCTGATGATCTCCTGGATGACGATCGCCAGGCCGAATGTCACGAGAATCTGGTCGGCAAGGTCGCGCTTGTAGAAATGGCGGATCAGGCCGCGTTCCATGACGATCCCAATGGTTAGCATCACCGGGATGGCAAGCAGGATAGATGCCGGAACCGAATAATCATTGAGGAAAACGCCGAAATCTCCCAGCCAGGCTTCGACATAAGGCGTGCGTATTTCGAGCGGGCTGCCCCACGCCGTCGTCTTGTCCGGGTCGATTGTGACGCTTTCCAGATTGAGCAGCTTGTTGAAGGAGACAGCACAGAAGGCACCCAGCATGAAGAGTGCCCCATGTGCGAAATTTACGACGCCAAGCGTTCCGAAGACCAGCGTAAGACCGAGAGCGATCAAGGCATAAGCGCCGCCCTTGTCCAGACCGTTCAGTATTTGCAACAGTATCGCGTCCATCCTCATCCGCCCATGTTGACTGTCGACATAAATGGAATTGGTCCGACCGCCAGTTCGCGGCCGAACCTTTTTCTCAACTCAGCACTGCTTGGGATCCGATGGCCCCAGCTCGCCTCCGAATATCGCGGGATCGTAGGTCAGTTCCTCGCGCGGCACGACCTTGACGACCTCCATCAAGTCGTACTTGTCGTTGGGGTTCTCCTTGCCTTTCACCACCACGCACGATTTCATGCACTGGTGGTCTTCAGCCCGATAGAGCGTCTTGCCGTTACCCATTCCGTCAAACTCGAAGCCTTCCAGCGCCTTGATCACAGCCGGAGCAAAGAAGGTGCCGGCGCGTTCACAAGCGTCGGCATAGAGCAGAGCCTGAACATAGCAAGTATGGGCCGCCTGCGAAGGCGGAGCGCCGTATTCAGCCCCGAAGGATTTCGTGAATGCCTTGGTGGCTTCGTCCTCCAGTTTCCAGTCCCAGTTGCCGGTACCGTAGATGCCTTTGACCGCTTCGCCAGCACCCTGTGCCATGAGCTCGGAAAACAGCGGCACCACGATCTCGAACTTCTTGCCGTTAACCTCCTTGTCACGAAGGCCGAATTGCACTGCCTGGGTCAATGAATTGACCATGTCCTTGCCGTAGTGGTTGAGGATCAGCACATCGGCGCCTGAATTGAGAACCGGCGTGATGTATTGTGAAAAGTCGGCTGCGCCGAGCGGTGTGCGCACGGCTTTTATTGTTTCCCAGCCGAGCGCTTCGGTTGCTTTCTTGATAGATTCTTCCTGCGTCCAGCCCCAGGTGTAGTCGGCGGTCAGGTGATAGGCCTTGCGATCCTTGCCATAGGCCTCGCCGATCACCGGTGCGAGCGCCACGCCCGACTGATAAGCATTGAAGAAATGACGGAAACCGTAGCGCTTCTTGTCCTTGCCCGTTGTATCGTTGGAATGGGTAAGGCCAGCCATGAAGATGATGCCGAGTTCTTGGCAAAGTCCCTGCACAGCGACGGCCACGCCTGATGACGAACCGCCCGAAATCATGATGGCGCCATCGCGCTCGATCATGCGCTTGGCGCCGTCACGCGCGGCATCGGACTTGGTTTGCGAATCGCCATGCACATAGGCGACTTTCTTGCCAAGAATGCCGTTGCCCTTGAGCACTGTCGGCTTCATCGTATTGATCATGCCGCCGTCGCCCTCACCATTGAGGTGCTTGACGGCAAGCTGGAATGCCTTGAGTTCATCCGCGCCTTCGTCGGCGTAGGCGCCAGTCAGGGGTACGTTCCAGCCAAAAGTCACCGTATCGCCCTTCGGCATATTACAGGACATATCCTCGGCATAAGCACCGCGGATAAAATGCATCGGCGCGGCAAGGCTTACGCCCAGAGCCGCGCCGGTTTTAAGAATGAAACGACGATTCACGTTCTCGAATTTCATCTATGCCTCCCATGGATGCGGCATCGGTTCCCGGCCGCTGCCGTCGAGCGGTGTTTGCTCCGCATTATTGTTGCCCTGTTTTGTCATTTCAGCAATAAGACATTGTATTACAATGATATTTTTGTAAATATTTGTATTTACGCAAAGGTATTTTTGTGTTTAATTTACAAACTCATATAATCCGTGAGGTGCATATGCCCCAAAGCCTCGCTGGCATGAAGATACGAACACAGCGCAAGCGCATCGGCCTTACTCAAGGGGAGTTGGCGCGCCGAGCGGGTATTTCGCCATCCTATCTTAACCTGATCGAGTTGAACAAACGTACAATTGCCGGCGTGCTTATCGGTCGTATCGCAGACGGTCTGGGCATTGAGCGTTCAGAACTTGACGACACGTCCGAGCGGCGAACGGTGGACAGTCTCGATGAACTCTCTGCCGACCCGGCATTCGCCGGGGCTTGCGCCCCCCCAAGAAAGGCGGCCGAATTTGTCAGCCGCCATCCGGATTGGGCAAATCTTCTATTGATGGTCTATCGAGCTTTTGTCGACCGTGATCAGGCAGTCGTAGCTTTGGCGGACAGGCTCAATCGCGATCCATTCCTGGGTGAGAGCGTTCACCGGATTCTGACCAATGTGACTGCGGTACGCTCCGCTGCCGAGATTCTCGAAGAATATGACCAGCTTAGCATTGCAGAGCGGCAGCGGTTCCTGATGATCATTGCGGCTGACAGCGAAAAGCTATCTGATACAGCGCGGTCGCTGGCACAGTTCTTCGATAACCCCGACATGCGTACAGTTTCGGCTACGTCGACTGAACAGGTCGATGCATTCATGTTCGAATCCGGCAATTATTTTGCCGGACTGGAGCAGGTTGCTGCGGATTTTCTGCAACATTCCGGACCAGTGAGACGAAGCCATCCGTATGATGACGAACCAGCACAAGCGGATGCCGTGCTGGAAAATGCGCAATCGCGGCGTTTCCGTTGGCTTCGGGAGGCTTCGGCGCGGACGGCGCATTCTGTGGTGACGGCACTTGTTACCAATAGCCCGACCCTTATTTCCGGTGATGCGCGCTCCCTGGCGACATCCGCTCTGCATGCCTATGTTGCTGCGGCGATCCTGATGCCATATGAGCAGTTCCTGACCGCTGCCGAACGGTGGCGATATGATCTCGATGCACTTTCAAGGCAATTCAATGTTTCCTATGAGCAGGCGGCGCACCGTGTCGCGACGCTGCGCCGTCCGGGTGCCGAAGGCGTGCATTTCGCTTTCATGCGCTCCGATCCGTCCGGTTATGTTACAAAGCGCCTTCCGCTGCCACACCTGCCTTTACCGCGTTACAGTAATGCCTGTCCTTTATGGGTAATCTATGCGGCGTTTCAGAGCCCGGGAGCGACGATACGGTCATTCGGCGAATTGCCTTCCAGCGACAGTTTTCTTTTCTTTGCCCGCGCAATAGAAAAGAGGCCACAATCAGTCACTCACCCAAGGCACCTCCTTTCAATCATGCTTGCATGTCCTGCCTCTGAGGCTGGCCGTGTGGTCTATGGCGATGGAATTGACCGCAACGACATCAAGGCCATTGTTCCTGTGGGTACGACATGCCGCCTGTGTCCGCGGGCGAGGTGCAGCCACCGGCAGGAGGCACCACTTTTTCTTTGATGGGCTGTATGGCAATAAAATATATGCTCACCGCCCACGATATGTATAGAATAGAGGGAAAACGGTGAACAAGGGGAGGTCGCCGGGCATTGTCAAAGACGCGGGTACTTATCGTCGAGGACGAGCCGAATATAGTAGAATCCTTGAGCTTTATCCTGCAACGGGCCGATTTCGACATCGACACCGCGCTGGATGGGGCTGAAGCGCTGTGGCGATTGCACAGGCAGTCCTATTCGGCTCTCATTCTTGATCTCATGCTACCGGGGATCAGCGGTTTTGATGTCCTGCGTTCAATACGTTCCGACAAGGTGCTTGAAAACCTGCCGGTGATCGTGCTGACCGCCAAGGGGCAAGCAGCCGACCGCAAGGCGGCGGAAGCGACAGGAGCTACCGCTTTCGTCACGAAACCCTTCTCCAACGAGGACGTTGTCGAGCGGGTGCGCAAACTGACGGGGGGCTGACCTTGGCTTCCAGGCAATCCAGCGGTCAGGGGTTTCGGGACGCGGCGACGATACTGCCTGTCATTGCGACGCTACTGCTAACGCCGCCGCTGATCTGGATATTTGCCACAACCGCTAAGCCTGGCGGTATTCCGCTGATTGTGCTCTATATTTTTGTTGTCTGGGCGGCTATTATTCTCGTCGCCCTTTTTCTCGCGCGGCGTGTCGATCAGCCACCGAACGAGCCCAAAGATCAATCCGGAGCCGACGAGCGGGGATAACGAAATGCTGCCCGTCAATCTCGTCGTATTCGTTTGTCTGGCCTACGTGCTGTTCCTGTTTCTTGTCGCTTTTGCCGGTGATCGAAAAGCCTCCAGGAACCCATCCGGCTGGCTTTCCTCACCGCTCGTTTATACCCTTTCCATCTCCATCTATTGTACATCATGGACATTCTTCGGAGCGGTGGGGTCGGCGGCGCGAAACGGTGCGGAATTCGTGACGATCTATCTTGGCCCTACAGTGGTCTTCGCTGGTTGGTGGTTTTTCCTGCGCAAGCTAGTTACTGTCGGTCGCGTCTATCACACCACTTCAATTGCTGATCTTATTTCCGCGCGTTTCGGAAAGAGCCCGGCGCTTGGCGCCCTGATCACAATCATGGCGCTGATTGGCACCACGCCATATATCGCGTTGCAGTTAAAAGCGCTCACGTCGAGCTTTCAGGTGATTACCTTTCCAGCCGGAGCCGTTGTGGCGGCAAGTGTCGAACTAGAGCCTGATTTCATCACAACATTTTGGGTGGTGGCTGGCCTATGTGTTTTCTCGATCATGTTTGGTGTTCGCAACATCGACGTCAACGAACATCATCATGGTGTGATCGCGGCAATCGCGGTGGAGGCGGTGGTGAAGCTATCTGCTTTGCTGACTGTCGGCCTCTGGGTCGTATTTGGTATTGCAGACACTCCCGCCACGGTTTTCAACAACGCGCCCGTCAGCCTCTCCAACCCCGACAGTTTTGGCACGCGCTGGGTAGCTCTTTGCTTTCTTGCCGGAGCGGCTGTGATTTGCCTGCCGCGTCAGTTTCAGGTTGCAGTGGTGGAGAATACATCGGAGCGTCAGCTACGCACTGCTTCCTGGCTGTTTCCGTTGTATCTCTTCCTGATCTGCCTTTTCGTCATACCGATCGCTATAGCAGGGCTCAAAGGCCTCCCGGAAGGGTCGGATCCTGATCTTTTCGTGTTGACGCTTCCGCTGACCTCCGGTCAGAACACGATTGCACTATTCGCCTTTCTCGGCGGTTTTTCCTCGGCGACTTCCATGGTCATCGTTGCCTCGATTGCGCTATCGACCATGATATCGAACCACCTGGTCATGCCGTTCGCGGTACGATTTGGCATGGTGCCGGCTGCCAGCGGACAAACTGCTCGCGGCTTTATTCTCCGCGTGCGCCGCATCAGCATCTGTATCACCATCCTGTTGGGCTACGTTTATTTCTGGCTTAGCGGAACATCCGGGGCTCTGGCCGCGATCGGGCTAATCTCATTTTGCGGCGTTGCGCAATTCATGCCAAGCCTTGTCGGGGGGCTTTACTGGCGTCGCGCAACGCAAGCGGGCGCGATAGCCGGTTTGACGGCAGGCTTCGTCGTCTGGAGCTACACGCTTTTCCTGCCAAGCTTCGAAGGTGCCTTCCTACTGTCCACGCATGTTATCGATAATGGATTATTCGGTTTATCGTGGCTCAAACCTTATGCTTTGTTCGGCCTGGTCGGCTTCGATCCGCTGGTTCATGCTTTATTCTGGAGCATGTTCCTGAACATAGCATTTTTCGTCGGCGTTTCGCTGGTAGGTGAGCCGACCCCGCTTGCCCGGTTGCAGGCCACACTTTTCATAGATGTCTTTCGCCGCCAGACGGAGAGCGAGCTTAGTGTGATCCGCCGCACTGCGCAGATTTCGGATTTGCGTCAGACCGCCGGGCGTATACTTGGTCCCGAGGAAACCATGCATCTCTTCCATCTTGAGGAGGCTGGAGGAAAGGCGACCGTCGCCAGCGAAGAGCTCATATCATTGGTCGAGGCGCGGCTTGCGGCAAATGTCGGCGCGGCTTCAGCCCGCTCGCTAGTCTCACAAGTCGTCACTAATGAGACGATCAGCGTCGAGGAACTGAAGCGCCTTGCCGGTGAGGCGGAACAGATACGGGCATATTCGGCGGAACTGGAACACAAGTCGCACCAGATCGAGGCAACGGCGGCGGAACTGGCAAAGGCAAATGAGAGACTGCGCGAAATCGACATTCAGAAGGACGAATTCCTGAGTCAGATTAGCCATGAAGTCCGTACGCCCATGACGGCGATCCGCTCCTTCAGCGAGATTCTTCTGAAGAACAGAGATATTGATGAAACGCGCAAGCTTCATTTCCTTGGCATAATTCAGTCCGAGAGCTTTCGCCTGACTCGCCTTCTGGACGGTATTCTCGACATGAATTTCACAGAGCCGGGAGCACAGCTCTGGGAGATGACCATCTTCGATCCGGAATTAGCAATAGACCAGGCAATTGAAACCTGCGAGCCGCTGGCCAAAGCCGCGGGGGTGAAGATTGCGCGTGGTCGTCGGGTGCGCAATGCACATATACTGGGGAGCCAGGATCGCCTTGCTCAGGTCTTCATCAACCTGATCTCGAACGCTATCAAACACAATCCAAACATAAATCCGGAAGTCGTCGTATCGTGTCGCACCCGTAGAAATACAGTATTTGAAGCACGAGTATCCGATAACGGGCCGGGTATCCCTCCGGCTGATCGAGAGAATATTTTCACAAAATTTTTCCGGGGATCAAAGGCGCGGCAAAACGGTGTTGGATTAGGACTACCAATCAGCCGGCAGATTATTAAAAGGCTTGAGGGCGAACTTTGCCTTTCAGATGATAAATCTGGAGGTGCTGAATTTGTTGTTCAGTTACCACTTTGCCGCGATCAGAGTATCAGGAATTGATGAGGCTACCCGACCTTTCCAAACCGTTTAGCACTGTCGCCATCAGAATGTCATCGCTGGCCTTCATATCAAAACAGAGCGGTCCTGACCGATCGCTCTGGAGAGGGTAGGCTACTCCATAATCGAAGTCTCCAGCTAATGTCAGGGGCTTGTCAGCAGTCTGATCCGCCACTCAGGCGGGTCTTTGTCTGGCTATTGTCCTACTTCACAGCGGCTGAGTTTGATCGGTGCGCCGACTGTCTTGCCGAAGTCGATGCATTGACCGGAAGTGCAGAGCCGCCAGCCGCCACCGGTCTGGCCCGACGATGCCAGCATCACGGATTTCTGTGCCGGCAGCTTCGGCGTATAGACCCACCAGTTATCGATCAGCCTTGAACCTTCGGGCGGTTCCATTCCCGCGCCCGAGCCTTTCACCCGCGCTTCTGTCAGCAGGAGACCGTCTGGCGTGACCTGCCATTCCTCGCGCCATTCCGTCTTCTGCACCGAATGCGTCCAGGAGAGCGAGAAGACGGACGCCGCGATAACGGTCATCTTGCCCGCGAGGAGGATGCAGAGGGCGTCCATGGAGGTTTCGCTATCAGGCTGCGGGTGCGGCCACGCGGTGGCTGCGCCACCAGTGGACCGCGACCACTGCGATGCCTAGTACCCAGCCGGCTTCATCGGTCAGGGGCAGGGTCAGCACCAGAAGAACGCCGGCAAGGAAACTGCCCAATCGTTCCCACCAGAGCGCCCGTGAGAACAGGAAGCCGACAACCGCCATGCCCCAGAGCGCGATGCCGAAGCAGGTCTTCAGGAAAATGTAGGACACTTCGCCCCAATAGCCGATATAGGTCGAGAGTGGACCGGGATCCTGGAGCATCAGCGCCGGTGTATAGACTGCCATGAAAGGCACGACGAAACCGGCTGTCGCTAACTTCGTCGCCTGAACCGAAATCTTGAGGCCCGATGTCTTGGCCATGGGTGCGGCGGCGAAGCAGGCGAGTGCGACGGGTGGCGTCAGGTCGGCCATGATGCCGAAATAGAAGACGAACATGTGGCTGACCAGCAGAGGCACGCCCAGCTCCAGCAAGGCAGGGCCAGCCAAAGACGATGTAATGATGTAGTTCGGGATCGTGGGAATGCCCATACCCAGCACAAGGCAGGTGATCATTGTGAGGATCAGCGATAAAAACAGATTGTTCTCGCCGATGGCGATGACCCATCCGATGAAGGTGGATGCGATGCCAGTCAGTGTCAGTGTACCGATGACGATGCCGACAATGGCGCAGGCTATACCGACGGGCAGCGCGTTTTTCGCACCTTCGGCCATGGAGTCACGACAGATGGCCAATGTCTCGCGACCGCCCTTGAATAAAACGCAGGCGGCAATCAGCAGGCTGATCACGATGGCGAGCACGTTGATGCCGAACTTCATGAAGGCGGCTGCCGCGAGCCCGAGAGCGATCCAGAACACGACGCGGAAGGCGAAGGGACCGATCAGCGCGGCTAGGGGCGTGCCAAGGATCAGCACGACGATCAAGGCGAGGCCCATTGTGCCAGCGAAGATCGGCGTATAGCCAGCGAACAGTAGGTAGATCAGCATGCCGAGCGGCAGCACCAGGGGCCAGTGCTGGCGTAGAGCTGCCCAGGGGTCGGGCAGGGTCTTCTTGTCCATGCCGCCGAGGCCTGCCCTGCCGGCCTCCAGATGCACCATCCAAAAGCAGACGCCGAAATAGAGGACAGCAGGAATGAGCGCTGCCTTGACGACATCGACATAGGGTACGTTCAGCGTCTCGGCCATGATGAAGGCGACTGCGCCCATAACAGGCGGCATGATCTGGCCGCCCATGGATGAGGTGGCTTCCACGCCGCCAGCAAACGCCGACCGGAAACCGAAGCGTTTCATCAGCGGAATGGTAAACTGGCCGGAGGCCACGACATTGGCGACGCCCGAGCCCGAGATGGTTCCCATGAGGGCCGAGGACATGACGCAGACCTGAGCCGGGCCACCGCGCCAACTGCCTACGAGGCCAAGTGCAAAGTCGTTGAACAGAGCGAGCATCCCGGCGCGTTCGAGGAAAGCGGCGAATACGACGAAGATGAAGATATAGGCCGCCGAGACGTAGATCGGCGTGCCGTAGATGCCTTCTGTGCCGAAGCCGAAATGCTCTATGATCTGAGCGAAGTCGTAGCCACGATGGATGAAGGGAGGCGGTAGATAATTGCCAAAGAAGCAGTAAACCAGAAAGATTCCGGCGATGATGGTGAGTGGCCAGCCCATCAGGCGGCGTGCACCCTCAAAGACTAGAACGATAACCAGCGCGCCCACGATCAGGTCCGGAACCGTGTGGAATCCGGAACGGATGATCAAATCCTTGTAGAAGACCCAATTGTAGATGCCGGTCAGAAAGCCAAGAACGCCCAGCAGCCAGAACCATGCCTTGCTGACCGGATTCTTCGCGACGAGATTGCCAATGAGGGCGAAGCCAAGCAGCAACAGGAAGCCGACATGCATGGCTCGGACAATCTGACTGGCCAGCGTTCCGTAAGCGGCAGTCCATAGTTGAAACAACGAGAACGTAAAGGCGATCCAGAAGGCGGTCCGGCCGAGAATGCCCCCGCCGAAACCGGGCGGCAACCCCTCGATGACTTCTTCTGCGCTATCTTGTGGAATGACCGGCCCTTCAACCTTATCGGCGGTGCTCATGGTCGCCCTCCGTGCAATGGGAAGCGCAAGCTATCCACGGCTGCGCCTGATCGTGGGATTGGTACTTGGCTACGGGGTGCCCAGTGCGGACGCCCCGTCAGGCTTCGGGCGATTACTTCAGGATCCCGGCTTCGCGATAATAGCGTTCGGCACCCGGATGCAGCGGAACGGGCATGCCTTCCAGCGCCTTGGCTGGATCGATAGCCTTTGCCGCAGCATGCGAGGCAATGAGCTTTGGAAGGTTATCGAAGAGCAGCTTGGTCATCTGATAGGCCGTCTCGTCTGAAACGCCTTCATGCGTGATCAGGAAGTTGCCGACGGCAGCAGTTTCTACATCTGCGCTCTGGCCGTCATAAGTGCCTGCCGGAATGATGACCGAGACGTAGGGCGCACCGATTTTCTCAACATCCGCCTTGGGCACCGCCACGACGTTGATTGGCAGCGAGGTTGAGAGGTCGCGGATCGAGGCTACGCCAAGTCCGGCCGACTGCAACGTCGCATCGAGCTGGCGGTTCTTTATCAATTCGACCGATTCCGCGAAGGGCAGGTATTCGACCTTGCCGAGGTCTTCATAGGTCATGCCGGCAGCGGCGAAGATGGTGCGGGCATTGAGTTCGGTGCCCGAAGCGGGGGCGCCGACGGAAAGGCTCTTGCCCTTCAGGTCAGCCAGCGACTTGATGCCGGACTCCTGGCTGGCGACGATCTGGATATAGTTTGGATAGATGGCGGCTATGCCGCGCAACTTGTCGAGAGGTTGCGGGAAGCCAGCTTCCTTGTTGCCTTTGACGGCTTCCTGTACCGAATCGCCTAATGAGAAGCCGATCTCGCCCTTGCCTTGCTGCAACAGGTTCAGGTTTTCGACTGATGCCTTGGTTGCCTGCACCTGCGTGCGCGAACCCTCGATGCCCTTGGCGTAGATTTCCGACAGCGCGACGCCGAGCGGATAATAGACGCCCGATGTGCCGCCGGTGAGTACGTTGATGAATTCCTGTGCCTGTGCGCCCGTTGCCGACAGGTTAAGCGATAGGGCTGCTGCCCCGCCGATCAAGGCGCGTCGTGTCAATGCGATCATACTCTTCCTCCCTGGTATGTTCAGGGAGAAGTTTAGACGGGTGAAACGAAATCGGAAAGGCCAGAAATCGATAGATGAATATATACGATCATTGGAACGCGACCTCTGCGGTGTTCTTCAAGGCCATAGCGTCGAGGTGGCATCTTCCTTAAATCCATAACTTATTGAAATGGATATAAATTTTATAATTGCCACTATCGTCCTGTAGGCAAATAACTGCTACATGACTGTTACCTGATCGAGTGAATATTTCAGCCTGTCGCATGTTGTGTCTCCCGGCTGTGGAACACGCGAGGGTGCTGGTGGTTATTTGCAACGTAGCGGGGAACCTTGAAAGCGAGGCCCGATATGAGAAAGATAATTCTTGTTGCCGCAACAGCGCTCTTGGCTGCACCCTCAGCCGCCTTTGCTCAAGATACAGTGATTGTAGAGGTACCCAGCAGAGTTCAGGAATATGTCCTTACGCATCCTGCCGATCCTGTTGTCATTGAGGACGAAATCGGTCAAGGCTATATTCTGCCGGAGGCGGTTATCGTCAATCCGATTCCGGACGATCCGGATTTTGGATATATCTATGTCGATGGCAAGCCGGTGATCGTCTCAATGCAGAATAGGACAGTTGTATATTATACGGAAGCGCCAAGCGCCGGACCCGTAATTCCGGATGACGTCGTCACCTATATCGAAGATAATCCCTTGCCGCCGGTAGTATATGAAGGAGATCTGGCCGAAGGCACGATTATTCCGAGCGATATTCCGCTGGAAATTGTCCCTGATCAGCCGACCTACTCTTATATCTATGTAAACGGTCGGCCTGCGCTCGTGGAAACAGACACGCGCCGCATTGTTTGGGTCAGATAATTGTGGGCCCCTGCTTATCGGGCAGGGGCCGAATTTCGTGGGCGATAAGCTCGGGCGATTTAAGTGGTGGACCGATTAAAGGTGATCGATCATATAGTGCGAACATCATCCCAGTAGTTATTGAATTCGAAAAGATAGTCAGCTAGTTTGCAATCATCCGTTTGGACCCGGTGAAACTCCGGGTGGCTCTTCTGGCCGCCAATCCGCCAGACAACACAGCAACGCAACTCTTTCTCAAGGACCGGATTTCGTTCGGCCCGTTGCATTCAACTGTGAAAAAATCTTAATGCACACATTCTTAAAATACCGCCGGGAATGGTTTTCAAACATTCGCGGCGATGTTCTCTCCGGTATCGTAGTCGCCCTCGCTCTTATTCCGGAAGCTATCGGCTTTTCTGTTATTGCGGGGGTCGATCCGAAAGTCGGGCTCTATGCCTCTTTTGCTATAGCTTGCGTGTCCGCCTTCACGGGTGGCCGCCCCGGCATGATTTCCGCAGCCACTGCTGCGACTGCCGTTGTGATGGTATCTCTCGTGAAAGAGCATGGACTGCCTTATCTTTTTGCGGCCACGATCCTCATGGGACTCATACAGATCGCCGCGGGTATGCTAAAGCTTGGACGCGTAATGCGCTTTGTCTCGCGTTCCGTCATCACAGGCTTTGTCAACGCGCTGGCAATCCTGATTTTCATGGCCCAGTTGCCCGAACTCATTAATGTCCCGATCCAGACCTACTGGATGATTGCAGGCGGACTTGCGATTATCTATCTCTTCCCCCGTTTGACCAAAGCTGTGCCCTCGCCATTGGTGGCGATAGCCGTATTGACGGGTATCGCTTGGTGGTCAGGAATGGATCTGCGAACCGTAGGCGATCTTGGTGAACTGCCATCGGCATTTCCTGCTTTCGCGTTGCCTCAGGTGCCACTCAATCTTGAAACGCTGCAAATCATCCTTCCATATTCGGTGACGCTCGCAGCGGTTGGATTGCTTGAGTCTTTGCTGACGGCTCAAATTGTCGATGATATGACTGATACGCCCAGCAACAAGAGTCAGGAATGCATCGGCCAGGGAACGAGCAATATTGCCTCTGCCTTGATCGGCGGCATGGGCGGCTGCGCCATGATCGGCCAATCCGTGATCAACGTTTCGTCCGGCGGGCGCGGGAGACTCTCGACCTTCGTGGCAGGGTCATTTCTGCTTTTCCTGATCCTCGTTCTCGATGATCTGGTCCGCATCATTCCCATGGCAGCCCTGGTTGCAGTTATGATTATGGTTTCGATAGGGACTTTCTCGTGGCGTTCGATCCTCGATCTCCGCCGCAACCCCCTTCCGTCTTCAGTGGTCATGCTGGCGACGGTGGTCACGGTCGTTACAACGCATAATCTCGCAAAAGGCGTCCTCGTTGGCGTTCTCCTGTCAGGTATTTTCTTCGCCGGGAAAGTGGCCAAGTTATTTAGCGTCATAAAGCAGGTTGATGAGGAGAAAACGACGATCACATATACGGTATCAGGACAAATCTTCTTTGCTTCTGCGGAGAGCTTTGTCAACGCATTCGATTTCGCTCATACTGAATCAAAAGTGATAATCGATGTTCATCGGGCGCACCTATGGGATATTACTGCGGTGGGAGCACTTGACAAGGTCGTGATAAAGTTTCGTCGTGCAGGCGTAAAAGTCGAAGTACACGGTTTCAATCAGGCTAGTGCCGAGATGGTGGACCGATTTGCTTTACATGACAAGACAGAACGGGAAGCCGCCAGCGCATCAGTGCATTAGACAAGTTCCCGCTGCCCGGCCAACGTTCACTATCAACGGCGGTCCCGTAGGTGGTCTACGGTATGTCGCGCTCGTATAGCCACCGGGCTGAACTCACTTGGAGCAAATATCGATGCACGCTTTTGTCCTCGCTCTTTTTCGGGGCACCTCTTCATTTTGCGCTACGGGACTGACGTTCGGTACCTTGTTCTTTGCGGCGGCGCTAACACCGAGTCTCATCCCGCGAACCCACATCATTCAGGGAATTTTGTGCGGGCTGGTGTTCGCAATCGGTTACGGTATCGGCGTGCTTTTCGGCGCGTTGTGGCGCTACCTCGAACTACCGGAGATTAGGGGCCGCAAACGCGCCATTCTTAAAATCGGCGTCGGCATTATCTGTCTTGTGGTCACGCTCGCCGCACTCGGCTCATCTGCAGCCTGGCAAAACTCCATTCGTGCGGCAATGGATATGCCGTCCGTACCGTCCGTCTATCCCGTGACGCTTACGGCTATAGCTTTGGCAGTTTTCCTCACGCTTCTGGCCATCTCCCGCATACTCATTCGGTTGGGACAGTATATCTCATCGAAGATGCACCCGGTCATGCCGAGGCGTGTCGCCAATGTCATTGCCGCTTCTGTAACGGCTTTTTTAATCTGGACTATCGCAAATGGCCTCCTGATCAACACAGCATTCAACTCGCTCGATGCCTCCTTCAAACGCTATGACGCTCTGATGGAACCGGATCGTGTGCAGCCATCATCCCCCAATAAGACTGGCAGTGCGGCCTCACTGATCGACTGGCGGGATCTGGGTCGCGCTGGCCGCGAATATATCGCTTCCGCACCGACGGCAGTCGAAATATCTGCCTTTACTGGACGGGCGGCTATGGAGCCGGTGCGAGTCTATGCCGGTCTCAACGTCGGCAACACGCCGCAGGCGAGGGCCAGACAGGCGCTTGAAGAACTGAAGCGGCAGAGAGGCTTCGAGCGATCCGTTTTGGTGATCGCCGTGCCAACGGGTACAGGCTGGGTTGATCCGTCCGCCATGATCGGCCTGGAATATCTGCATGATGGAAACGTAGCCAGCATCGCGATGCAATATTCCTATCTCAACAGTCCGCTGTCACTGCTGTTCCAGCCCGAGTATGGTATCGAATCGGCACGCGCCCTGTTCGAGACCGTCTATGAATACTGGAAGAGCCTGCCGGTGGACGAACGACCAAAGATCTATCTGCACGGCCTGAGCCTTGGTGCTTTCAATTCACAAAGCTCGGTATCTCTCTTCGAGATACTAGACGCACCTTTGAATGGCGCTGTGTGGAGCGGTCCTCCCTTTCCCAGCCCTCTGTGGCGGTCCATGACACGCAACCGCAATCCCGACTCGCCGGAATGGCTGCCTGTGGTGCGTGACGGTGCTTTCGTTCGCTTCATGAACCAGAATGGTGAAGCGCCAGGTAACGGCACCGAATGGGGCGTTATGCGCACGGTCTACTTGCAATATGCCAGCGATGCCATTGTCTTTTTCGACAGCAGCGTATTCTATCGCGAACCAGAGTGGATGAAGGAACCCCGCGGCCCTGATGTTTCAGCAGATTTGCGCTGGTATCCTATTGTGACCGCACTACAACTCGTGGTCGATATGGCATTTGCTGACACCGCGCCCATGGGGCATGGACATGTTTATGCCCCCGAGCATTATCTGGATGCCTGGCGGGAGGTGGCAAGTGCTGAAGGCTGGCAAAGTGAAGACATTGACCGGCTGAAACAATATCTGCGCCACAAAGTAGATGAAGGCAATGCCGAAGGTTTTGAGGAACGTGGGGGGTAAACCTACGCAATTCTATATAAAGTTCGGCCAGACCGCTTTCGCGTTCATGGCCGGTATCGTGGTTATCTTTACTTTAGCATCGGCCAGGTGTCGGAGAGTTTGTAACCGCCCGGAAACGGATCCGCCGGATCGAGCATTAGCTGCGACGTGCCACTGATCCAGGCGCGCCCCGAAATCGACGGCACGATGGCCTTCTGTCCCGCAATCGTCGCCTCCTTGATAATTTTACCCACGAACTTCGTGCCGATGATGGAAACGCCCGTGAGGGTTTCGCCTTCCTTCAATGCACCGCGCGCGTTAAGGAGCGCCATGCGTGCCGACACTGCCGTTCCTGTGGGCGAGCGGTCGATCTTGCCTGGCTGGATCGCCACGACAGACTTAGCCATGAGTTCGTTATTCGCATGATAGGGACGCCCGGCGAAAAGGCAAAACGAAATATGGTTCCAGCCAGTCTCTTCCGGATGCGAGAAACCGAGCTTTTTGTTGGCGGCATTGGTGATTCTGATTCCTGTCTCGGCAATCACACGGGCATTTTCCGGTGACAGGTCGAGGCCGATCTCATCGGGATCAACGACCACGAAACTATCACCGCCATAGGCGGTGTCGACGGTGAGTGTTCCGATGCCAGGCACTTCAAGCCTGGCATCCAGCTTTTGGGCGAAACTCTTGACGTTCGTAACGGTGATCCGCTCGGCCTTGCCGTTGCGGCATTCGGCGACCACTTCCACAAGTCCGGCCGGAGCTTCAAGCACCATGCGGGTCTCTGGTTCGGTCATGGGAATGATACCGCTATCAAGAAGAACGGTCGATACGCAAATCGAATTGGAACCCGACATAGGCGGCGTGTCTTCGGGTTCCATAATGATCCAGCCCATCTGCGCGCCGGGGTTCTTCGGCGGCACCAGAAGGTTAACATGGCGAAAGACGCCCCCGCGAGGCTCATTGAGGACGAAGTTCCTGAGCGCCTGGTCTCTGGCGATCCAGCGAGACTGTTCCCAGATGGAGTCACCCGGAGGCGGTGCGACGCCGCCTACGATCACGTCGCCTACTTCCCCTTCGGCGTGGCAACTGACGATATGAACAATCCTGGATGAGCGCATTATTCTTTTCCTAGATAGTGCCTACCCCTTCAGTACGCCGTCACTGTCGCGGCGGCCAGTTTCTTCAGATCTACCTTGCCGAGCGGTGCACCTGCGGTATCGACCACTATGATGTCCTTGCTGTCTCCGTGCGCAAGGATCTTGATCGCATCCTCGATCGTCGTCCCTGCCGTAACCGTCGGCGTGCCGCTGACGTCGTGATGGATGAGGGAATCCATGATGGCTTCCACCTGGATGACCCGGCCACGGTTCACTTCCCTGACGAAGTTTGCGACATATTCGTCCGCTGGGCGCAGCACGATATCCTGGCTGGTGCCCTGTTGGATGATCTCGCCGTCGCGGAGAATGGCGATCTGGTCGCCGAGCCTGAGCGCCTCATCGAGATCGTGGGTGATGAACACAACCGTCTTTTTGATCTCCTTCTGGAGATCGAGAAGAACCGTCTGCATATCCATGCGGATCAGCGGATCGAGTGCCGAAAAGGCTTCGTCCATCAACAAAACCGGCGCGTCATTGGCGAGCGCACGCGCCAGGCCCACACGCTGCTGCATACCGCCCGAAAGCTGATTGGGGTATTTTTTCTCAAAGCCGTGCAGGCCGACCCGTTCGATCCAGCCCATCGCAGTATCAACCGCCTTTGCACGCGGCGTGCCCTGCACTTCAAGTCCATACAGGGTATTGTCGAGAACGTTGCGATGAGGCAGCAGTGCGAACTTCTGAAACACCATAGCTGTCTGATGCCGACGAAACTCGCGCAGTTCGGCACCACCCATCTTGACCACATCCACCCCATTGACCAGCACCTCGCCAGAAGTGGGATCGATCAAGCGGTTGATGTGGCGGATCAGCGTCGATTTTCCCGAACCCGACAGGCCCATGATGACCTGAATGCAGCCGGCGGGCATTTCGATATTGATGTCCTTCAGTCCGAGAATATGGCCGTATTGTTCGTTTAGGTCTGCTTTGGTAAGACCATTTTGCACGGACTCCACATGCCGGGCCGCATCCGGGCCGAAGATTTTGTAGAGATTGCGTATCCTGATACCGTTGAAACCAGTGTCAGCCATGGACAATCTCCTGATGCTTCTGAAGTCTCTTGCCATAGGCCTGACTGACCCGATCGAAGATGATGGCGATGCCGACAATCGCAAATCCATTGAACATGCCGAGCGTGAAATACTGGTTGGCAATGGCCTTCAGCACTGGCTGCCCCAGCCCCTGTACGCCGATCATGGAGGCGATGACCACCATGGCGAGCGCCATCATGATGGTCTGGTTGATACCGGCCATGATGGTGGGCAGAGCCAGCGGAAGTTGGACCTTGAAGAGTTTTTGCGCATTGGACGAACCGAATGCGTCGGCGGCTTCCAGCACATCCCTGTCAACGAGGCGAATGCCAAGATTGGTGAGCCGGATGATCGGAGGGATCGCATAGACCACCACTGCGATCAGGCCTGGTACGCGACCGATGCCGAGCAGCATGACGACAGGGATCAGATAGACGAAGCTCGGCATGGTCTGCATGACGTCGAGGATCGGGTTAATGAGTTTTTGCAGCCGTTCCGAACGGGTCATCAGAATACCGATCGGTAGGCCGATGATGATCGACAGGATGGTACAGACAAAGATCATCGAGATCGTCCGCATCGCATCCTCCCACATATCGAAATAGCCAATCAGCAGCAGGGTGACGAGGGCGCCGAGCACGACCTTGAGGCTGCGGCTGGCACCCCAGGCGATGGCCAGGATGATAGCGAGAATGATCAGCCATGGTGTCTGTGTCAGGAAACGCTCGGATATGAGCAGGAATTTCTGCAAGGGCGAAAAGAAGTTTTCGATAGCCTCGCCATAGCCACGGGTGAATGTGCGGAATGCGTCGTCAATACCCTTCTTGAGCGCACGCAGGGCGTCGTCATTCATATGCGGGAATCGGTAAAACCAGTCCATTCGGCTCCCCTTTTTTAAAGTCGGCCGTCATTTGCAGCCATTTGGATGGGCAGCGCGGCGCATCGGCGCCGCGCCATGGCACGATCTTAAAGCGCGCCCTTCACCTTCTCTGCGACCTCATCAGGAACCCATTTGGTCCATACATCAGGATAGCTCTTGAGGAATTCCCTGGCGCCATCTTCGCCTGGCGCCTGATTGTCGGCCATCCAGGCAAGCATCTTGTTGACCGTAGCATTCGGCCAGGAGCGGACCTTCAGATATTCGTAAGCAGGACCGGCATTTTCAGCGAATTTCTTGGTGACGATAGTATTGACCTTATCGGTCGGCCATTCATTCGGCTTTGGGTCGGGGCAGTTATCCACCTTGTTGCAGCGGTTCCATTCGGCCTCATCATAAGGCACGCCGGAAGGCAGCCTGACCATATCGTATTTGCCCAGAAGTGCTGTCGGTTCCCAATAATAGCCGATCCAGCCACGTTTGCGCTCGTAAGCATGGATGATGGAACCGTCATGACCAGCTGCCGACCCGGTATCGACCAGATCAAAGCCCGCTTCCTTTGCATTATAGGCCTTGTAATACTGACTGGCGGTGATTGTACCGCCCCAGCCTTGCTGCCCCGCTGACCAGGCTCCCCTTGATGGGTCTTCCGGATTGGGGAAGAGTTCTGGATGCTTGACTGCATCGGCGATGGTTTTGATTTCAGGATGCTCATCGACGATGAACTTGGGAACGTACATTCCCTGTATGCCGCCGTCCACGAAGCCCTGTCCGGCAATCAGCAGTTTACCTTCATCGATGTTCTTCTGTGTCACCGGCGGAATGAGGCTCCCCCACGCTTCGGGCGCGACGTCCGGCTGGCCTTTTTCTGCCATTGAGGTCAGCGTCGGCACCGTGTCGCCGAGTACGATGCTGGAATCGCAGCCATAACCGTTTAAGAGAATGAAATTATCGACATTTGCGAGAAGTTCAGCCGACGCCCAGTTCATGCTGGCGATGGTGACGGTGCCGCACTCAGCGGCATTGGCTGACGAAACGGTGCCGATCAGGCCGAACACCAGACAAGTAGATGCAAGTAGTTTTTTCATTACTGTTCCCCAATAGAGCGTGGTGTACCATTTAGCTGCACAAAGACGCTCTAACCTGTTGAATCTACACATCATGCTTTCCGAAAAATAATTCCTGTTTTCGGACGGATGCTGTAGAAGCCGAACATATTCACCGCTTGCTACGTTCGATTTCCCGTTACGTCAGATCGAACGTAGTTCGCAGTTCATGAATGATGGGCCCTGTGAAAGTCCTAAAGCGCAGCTTCGATCTTCTCAGCGACCTCCGGGGATACCCATTTTACCCAGATGTCTTTGTTATTCTTCAGAAAATGCTTCGCGCCATCTTCGCCGGAAGCCTGATTGTCTGTCATCCACGCCATCAGCTTGGAGACCGTCTCATTGCTCCAGGCACGCTTTTCGAGATAATTCATGGCATCGGGGCCTATCTTGTCGACTGATCCTTTCGCAACGAGCGTGACAATCCGGTCGACAGGAAATGCATTCGGCTTGGGATCGGGGCAGTCGGCCACCGTGTTGCAACGGCCCCACTCTGCCTTGTCATGTGGGACGCCGGGGTCGAGCCGGACCATAGGATATTTGCCCAGAAGCGCGGTCGGCTCCCAATAGAAGCCGACAACATTCTCCTTGCGCTCATATGCTTTGGCAATCGCTCCATCCAGACCTGCCGCGGAGCCGGTATCGACGAGTGTGAAATTACTTTTGTCAGCTTCAAATGCCTTGAAAAGCTGAGCAGTCGTTACCGTGCCGCCCCATCCTTGAGGGCCATTCAGGATCGCTCCTTTTGAGGGGTCTTCTGTCGAAGGGAAAAGCTCAGGATGCTTGAGCATGTCGGGGATAGTCTTTATGTCGGGATGCGCCTCGGCAGTATATTGAGGGATGTACCATCCCTGAATTCCGCCGTCCGGCAAGGGCGAGCCGACCTGAACGATTTTCCCTTCCTCCGTACCTTTGCCGATGACATCCGGAAGGAGGTCGATCCATGCTTCTGGCGCAATATCCGGCTGGCCCTTCTCAGCCATGGATGTAAGTGTAGGCACCGTGTCGCCGAGGGTGATTTCGGCAGCACATCCATATCCTTCATTCAAGATAAGCTTATCGAGGTTTGAAAGCACCTCGGCGCTCTGCCAGTTCATGCTGGCTATGACAATGTTGCCGCATTCTGCGGCATTGGCTGCCGAAACAGTGCCGATGAGGCCGAACACCAGACAAGTGGATGCAAGTAGCTTTCTCATTATCGTTCCCTTATTGCGGCAATTGTTATCTCTGCGAACGGGACGCCGCTTATTCCCGCTTCAAAAGTGATCAGAAAGCGCCTCCCATGGCGCTTGACTTCAGAAAGCCGGCGGCGAGGCCGCCTGCCGACGCGGCATGGATCACCGCAGGCGCGATGGTGCTCCGGAGCCATCCTGCGTAGCCGACTATCTCAATCTTGTTTGCATCTGCCATCGAAACCTCCCTCTCCTTCAGCCAGTTTATCCCGGCTTGTATCCATGCCTCGCAAAAAAGCGGTTCAATTCTCGCTGCTCGGGCCTCTGGCCCGTATAGATCGCTATATATTCGGGAATTCTGAGCATCCGCGTCGGGATATCTTCTTCGGATTGCATCGAAATATAGCCGATCTGCACCAGATAGGTGGTCCTCGCGCGCACATCGGCGCTGATTTCAGCCTCCCCGAAACGGATGAACATGCGCTTGAGCGCTTCCATCCTCTGCTGATCCGCCTCCGTAATCTGGGCCAGGATTTCCTCCGATTGCAAGGCCCAGCTTCGCACGGCGAACTCGAATTTCGAATCGAAGAGATTCTTGTCCAGCCAGCAGTCGAAAACATTCAGCATCGCTTCGCTGAGCGATTCCGCATAGGCTTCCGACTGCCTGATGATAGCACCCGTATTTTTGTCTCGCCATCGCGCGATCAGGGCGCTCAGCAACTCCTCGCGATCCTTGAAAAACCAGTAAAAACTGGTCCGCGACAGATTTAGCTTTTTAGCCAACGGCTGGATTTTCACGGAATCGACGCCTGTTTCCAGTAGCACCTGGTAAGCTGCTTCCAGCCAACCTTCCGCTGATCCTCTCCAACCGCCGTCCTGCACAATCTGGTTCATGGTACAAATCCTAACAAGAAGTCGAAGTGGGACGCAAGTGAAAATGTACACCAATGTCATATTAACATACGGCTATGTTTTCTCCATTGACATATGTGTACAGTCAAGCATAGCGTTGCCCCAATTACACAAAAATGGGAGCACCGGCTATGTCGAACGATCCACTTCTGCAGCCGTATAAACTCAAGCATCTGACGCTTAAAAACCGGATCATCGTCACCTCTCACGAACCCGCCTATCCCGAAGAGGGGATGCCCAAGGAGCGCTATCGCGCCTATACGGTAGAGCGGGCCAAGGGGGGTGTCGCGCTCACCATGACGGCAGGTTCCGCCGCCGTGTCGCGCGACAGCCCCCCGGTTTTCAATAATCTGCTCGCCTATAAGGACGAGATCGTTCCGTGGATCAAGGACATGACCGACGCCGTGCATGAAGCGGGCGCGGCCATCATGATCCAGCTCACCCATCTTGGTCGCCGCACCCGCTGGGACAAGGCCGACTGGCTTCCGGTCCTCGCCCCCTCCCATCACCGTGAACCGGCTCATCGCGCCTTTCCCAAGAAAATGGAGGACTGGGACATTGAGCGGGTCATCAAGGATTTCGCCGACGCCGCCGAACGCATGAAAGCCGGCGGCATGGATGGTGTGGAACTGGAGGCCTATGGCCATCTCATCGACCAGTTCAGTTCACCGCTCACCAATGAGCTTGACGCTCCCTATGGCGGTCCGCTCGAAAACCGTATGCGCTTCTGTCTGGATGTCTTCACGGCCATACGTGAGCGCGTCGGCAATGATTTCATTCTTGGCGTTCGTTACACTGCCGATGAGCGCCTGCCCGGCGGCACGGGGAAGTCCGAAGGGTTGGAAATCTCGCGTCGCCTAAAGGAAAGCGGCCTGATTGACTATCTCAATGTCATTCGCGGCCATATCGACACCGATGCCGGGCTGACGGATGTGATCCCAATTCAGGGCATGGCCAGTGCGCCGCATCTCGATTTTGCTGGCGAAGTGCGCGCCGCAACCAGCTTCCCAACCTTCCACGCCGCCAAAATTCAGGACGTAGCCACCGCACGCCACGCCATCGCATCGGGTAAAGTTGATATGATCGGCATGACCCGCGCGCATATGACCGATCCGCATATCGTGCGCAAGATCATGGAAAAGCGCGAGGACGATATTCGCCCCTGCGTCGGTGCCAATTACTGTCTCGACCGCATCTATCAGGGCGGATCGGCCTATTGCATCCACAATGCCGCCACCGGGCGCGAACTGACCATGCCGCATACCATCAGTAAGGCAACAACACGCAAAAAGGTCGTCGTGATTGGTGCTGGCCCGGCCGGACTGGAAGCGGCCCGCGTTTCAGCGGAGCGTGGACACGAGGTCGTGGTGCTCGAGGCCGCTGCTCATCCGGGCGGGCAGATCCGCCTGACCGCCCAGAGCGAACGCCGTCGCGAAATGATCTCCATCATCGACTGGCGCGTGGCCCAATGCGAAAAGAACCATGTCGTTTTCCATTTCAATACATGGGCAGATGCTCAAACCGTGCAGGCACATAATCCTGATGTGGTCATTATCGCCACTGGCGGCCTGCCTCATACGGAAGTACTCACCCACGGCAACGAGCTTGTCATCTCGGCATGGGATATTATTTCGGGCGACGTGAAGCCCGGCTCCAATGTGCTCATCTATGACGATGCGGGCGATCATGCGGGATTGCAGGCGGCAGAATTCATCGCCAGAACGGGCGCCAGGGTTGAGATCATGACACGCGACCGCGCTTTTGCGCCGGAGGTGATGGCCATGAACCTCGTTCCCTATATGCGCTCGCTGCAAAAACACGATGTGACCTTCACGGTGACGTTCCGTCTGGAAGCGGTCGAAAAGAGCGGCAATCAGCTCATTGCTCATATCGGCAGCGATTATGGCGGCGTGTCGCGGCAGCGCACGGTTGATCAAATCATCGTCAACCACGGCACCATTCCGCTCGATGAGCTCTATTTCGAGCTAAAACCCCTGTCATCCAATGGCGGCGAAAACTCATATGAGCAATTGCTGGCTGGCGCGCCGCAATCGGTGGTCCGCAATCCGGATGGAAAGTTCCAGGTTTTCAGGATTGGCGATGCTGTCGCAGCGCGCAACACTCATGCCGCAATCTATGACGGCTTACGGCTGGCGAAGGATATATAGTTCGATTCTGGGAGGAGAATTTATGACTAATCGCGATGCTGAATTGCAGACTTTTGTGGATGCAGCCCACGCCGCATTCGCAAAATTCACTAATCATGCAGAATCCGAGCGTTCGATCGGCCAGATTTTCGATGTGCTCAAGCAGCCCGGCGAACAACGGGCAGGCGAAGGAAAGCAGCTTCCGGTTTGCCAATATCTCGATGCAGCGATGGCTGTCGATTTGCAGGAGCCTTCATTGCGCCGTTTGGTTGAAAGCTTTAGGGCAATCGCACCACGCCTCGACTGGAGACGGCGCGTCGACACCGCTGGAACGGCAAGCGGCAATTACGTCGATGGCCACGGCAATGCGATGGTGCTTGGTCCCGGCGGGATCGAGGCGCGCAACGATTTGTGGATCGGTGCGACACTGCTCGCCCCCAATGTCCGCTATCCTGACCACGACCACGCCCCGGAAGAAACCTATCTCGTCCTTTCACACAGTGAATTTCGTCAGGGCGACGACGACTGGTTTGCTCCGGGCATCGGCGGCTCGTTCTACAATATTCCGGACATCAAACATGCCATGCGCTCGCTTGATACACCGCTTTTCGCATTCTGGGCATTGCTGGTGAAAAACCCGCATTAAGGGAGCACGATGCTCAGACGTTCTCAATGAGCCAGTCGGCGAAAATACGCGCCTTCACCGATGCGCGTGGATGGATTTTGAGATAAAACGGCACGGGGGAGAATACGCAATCCGGGACAAGCTGTATCAGCCGCCCCTCGCGCATGAGGTTTGCGGTCAGCCCGTCCCATCCCAGAACCGCGCCCACATCGTCCTGCGCGGCCTGAAGGGCGATCATGTAATTATTGATGTAAAAGTTGCGACCTTTCGGTGCAGGCTGCCCGAGAGACGAAAGCCAGTCGGACCATTTCGTCCAGTTGGTTTCCTCGCCACTGGAATGGATCAGCGGGGCTCTTACCAGGTCCTCAATAGTGGAAACGCCATATTCAGCTGCAAAACGCGACGTACCCAGCGCTACGATCCGATCCTGAAAAAGACTGCGGCATTCGTCATTCTCGTCAGGATTTCCGTAATGAATGCTCAGATCGCAGCGGCTGGTTTCGGACGGAACATCGCTGATGATCTGCGCGATGGTGACGGTCGGGTGGATTTTCCAAAAGGCGGAAATCTTTGGCGTGAGCCACAGTGAACTGACGGCCGTGGTCGAGCGGATGGTCACATCGACCGTTTCGGGGCGCTCCCTTATCTGGACGATAGCTTCGGAAATGGATTCAAAGCCACGTTGCAGCGCGACGAATAAAAAAGCCCCCTTTTCCGTCAGTTCCACGCCTTTGCTGCGGCGTATGAACAGGGCGCAGCCTAGATCGACCTCAAGCGCCTTTATCTGATGGCTGATTGCCGCCGGCGTTACGTTCAACTCCTGCGCAGCTTTCTTGAAGCCGAGGTTTCGTGCAGCCGCCTCGAAACAGACGAGGGCGGTTATGGAGGAAAGGTCGTAAGGTCTGGCCATAAAAAACCTCGTCCGAGTTCCGGAATCCCTTTGAAAGGCCGGGAAACCTTGAGATTAGCTAAACTAATCCATGATGAAAAAAAGTGCTATTGCCAAATTGGTTGCCACACATGAGAGTTTTTAGACTGGTTCAAAACAAATAGGGAGGAATTTGTTATCATGAATGCCCAATTCTCGGTACAGGAATTGCTCTCAGCTCGAAAGCCTGGCCATGCTCTGGAGCAACCTTTTTATACGTCGCAGGAAATCTATGATCTGGATCTGGAGCATATTTTCTACAAGGAATGGCTCTATGCCCTCCCGGCCTGTCAGCTTGTAAAACCGGGTAGCTATGCGACCATGCGGGTCGGTGCCTATGACGTCATCATCGTCAAAGGACGTGACAACGAAATCCGCGCCTTTCACAATTCCTGCCGCCATCGCGGCTCTATTATCTGCAAGGCGCGCGAAGGTCAGGTCGCGAAGCTCGTCTGTCCTTATCATCAATGGACCTACGAACTGGACGGCAAGCTTATCTGGGCTAATGACATGGGGTCGGATTTCGATCCATCGGCACATGGTTTGAAGCCGGTTAACCTGCGTAATCTCGTGGGGCTGGTCTATATCTGCCTGTCTGATACGCCGCCGCCTTTTGAAGCCTTCGCTGAACAGGCGCGTCCCTATCTTGAGGTTCACGATCTCCAGAACGCCAAGGTTGCTTATAGCTCGACCATCGTGGAGAAGGGCAACTGGAAACTCGTCTGGGAAAACAACCGCGAATGCTATCATTGCAGCAGCAACCATCCCGCACTCTGCCGCTCATTCCCGCTTGATCCCGAAGTCGCAGGCGTATCCGCAGACGGCTCGATCTCGGCCAGACTTCAAGCGCATTTCGATCGGTGCGAGGCAGCTGGTGCGCCTGCGCGATTCCAGTTGGCCGGTGAAGGACAATACCGTATGGCTCGGATGCCGTTGCAGGAGGGAGCGGTCAGCTACACGATGGACGGCAAAGCGGGCGTAACGAAAAAGCTGGGGCAGCTCACCGTACCGGATGCTGGGTCGTTGCTGGTGTTTCACTATCCATCCACATGGAATCATTTTCTTCCGGATCATTCGCTAACTTTCCGCGTCACGCCGATTAGCCCGACGGAAACGGAAGTCACGACCACTTGGCTCGTTAATAAGGATGCCGTCGAGGGCGTGGACTACGATCTCAAGCGGCTGACGGAAGTGTGGATCGCCACCAATGACGAAGACCGAGAAATCGTCGAAACCAACCAGCAAGGGATATTTTCGCCCGCCTATACGCCTGGGCCTTATTCGCCCAATCAGGAAAGCGGTGTGATCCAGTTCGTGGACTGGTATGCGCTCTGGCTGGAACGCTCGCTGACGCCATTCCGAATGGCTGCGGAGTGAATGCATGCATGTGGTAACAAGGCCGAAGCTCGCATTCTGGACGGATGCGGAAGAGCTTGAATGCGTTTCCTACCTGCCGGAAGCGCCAAACGTCATGACCTTCTGCTTTCAGTCTCCGTCCGGGGCGCTGTTCAGCTTCGATCCGGGGCAGTTCCTTACTTTGGAACTGCCCGTACCGGGCGGATCGATCTATCGGACCTATACGGTTTCATCCTCACCTTCTCGCCCGACATCGCTGACAGTTACCGTCAAGGCACAGCCGGATTCCATTGGTACACGCTGGATGTTCGATCATTTGCGGCCGGGTATGCGTTTGCGTGCGATCGGTCCCGGTGGGAATTTCTCGATCGCGAGTCATCCAGCCGATAAGTATCTTTTTATTTCGGCGGGGTCAGGCATTACGCCGATAATGTCCATGACCACCTATCTCTACGATTCCGGGCGCGATATGGATGTGGTTTTCGTCAACTGCGCGCGGCGCCCGTCAGAGATCATTTTCCGTGAGAGGCTGGAACACATGGCCTCCCGCGTGAATGGGATCGACTTGAAGTGGGTTATTGAGGAAAGCGATCCCTATAATCCATGGACCGGTTACAAGGGCTTTTTCAACCAGTTGATGCTGGGCCTGATGGCACAGGATTATCTGGAGCGTGAGGTCTTTTGCTGTGGACCTGAACCTTTCATGCAGGCGGTGCGCGAGGCACTGATCGGTCTCGGCTACGACATGGAGCGTTATCATCAGGAAAGCTTCCATGCACCGCTGCCGGAAACCGAATTGGTGCCTGACGATGTGACGCCTGACGAGGAAAGCAGGGCGGAAATCGAGTTCACCCTGTCCGGCGTCTCGATGGCCTGCGCAGAGACCGACACCATTCTTGCCGCTGCGCGCGCCGCAGGCTTGATGATTCCTTCAGGTTGCACAATGGGGATTTGCGGGACCTGCAAGATTCACAAGACCGAAGGACAGGTCCATATGGTGCACAATGGCGGCATTACCGATGAGGATATCGAGGATGGCTATATTCTCGCTTGCTGTTCACATCCTCTTGGTCACGTCAAGGTCGAAGTCTGAGCAGGCGGAGGTTTTGAGCTTACCTCCTTTTATTTACCCGGTGGAACGCGGATAATGTCGTGGTGTTTACGGGCATTGCTTATGCTGATTGCCTGTGATCATCCGACAATGTCCTCGCCCCAGCGCGTCAGCGCTTCGCCAGGATCGACGCCTGCCCAATTGATAAGCCGCGCGGCGATCTCTCTGATCATGTCCTCAATGGTAGCTGGTCTGGCATGGAAGGGCGGTACCGGCGGCGCGATGATGGCCCCCATTCGTGCAAGAAGTTGCATGGCCGTTAGATGACCTTCGTGCAGCGGCGCCTCGCGCGCGGCGACGACCAGTCGACGCTTTTCCTTTAGCACCACATCGGCGGCTCTTGTCAGAAGGTTATCGCCCAGCCCATGCGCCATGGCCGCTAGGCTGCGCATGGAACACGGTACCACGATCATGCCTTCGGTGCGGAAGGAGCCGCTGGCGATGGGAGCGGCCAGGTTGCGGGGCGAGTGAACCTGATCGGCCAGCGCGCTCATCTGGTCAAATCCGCTGGTGCCGAGTTCGTGGGCAATGGTTATGCGCGCACCAGCGGTTATGACCAAATGCGTTTCCAATTCCTTGTCTGCCAGCTGCCGCAGTGTTTCCAGCGCCAGAACCGCACCCGAAGCGCCGGTGATGCCAACGATCATGCGCCTTCGCATTCCATCACCTTTCCTAATTGAGACAACAACTCCGGCCACCGCTCATTCACGCTATGCTGTATTGCGGCTTCCATTTCCAGCTTCACCCCCCATTCCCGGCTGGTTTCGCTGCCGACCTTGCGCGTGGCGTCGAAGCCGACTTTGCCGCCCAGCCCCTCCAGCGGAGAGGCGAAATCGAGATGGTCGATCGGGGTACGTTCGGCCAGCATCAGATCGCGCGACGGGTCCATGCGCGTAGCGAGCGCCCACATCACGTCAGCCCAGGAACTGATGTCGATATCGTCATCCACCACGATGAGCATCTTGGTCATGGAAAATTGCGGCAGCAGGGACCAGAATCCCATCATGACGCGCCGCGCCTGCCCGACATATTTCTTGGCGATCGAAATCACCGCGATCCTATAGGAACAGGCTTCCGGTGGCAGCCATACATCCACGATTTCGGGCAATTGCTGGCGCAACAGCGGCTTGAAAATCTCCAGCAGCGCCGTTCCCAGTATGGCTGGCTCGTCAGGTGCGCGACCGGTGAAGGTAGTGAGATAGGCTGCATCATTGCGGACCCGCATCCTCTTGAGGGTGAAAACCGGATAGTATTCGGGTGCGTTATAATAACCGGTATGGTCGCCGAACGGTCCTTCAAGCGCGGTTTCGGTCAGCGATACGGTTCCCTCCAAGACGATTTCGGCGCTTGCTGGCACATGCAGGGGAATTTCGGCGCATGGCGCAAGTCCCGCCCGCCGGTTATTAATCATGCCCGCTAGTGCAAGTTCCGATATGCCCTCGGGCGCGGGCATCACGGCGGCGAGTAGCGTTGCGGGGTCCGCACCGATTACTACGGCAACCGGCATCTCCTGTTCCAGCGCTTGCCACAGACGATGATGGCTGGCGCCACCGCGCATCGGCAGCCAACGGATGATTGCGCGGTCGGGACCGATCACCTGCATGCGGTAGATGCCAAGGTTGTAGGTGCTCACATCGTCCTCGCCCGGTGGGCGGGTGATGACTACTGGCCATGTGATCAGCGGCCCGGCATCGCCCGGCCAGCAGGTCTGTACTGGCAGTTGCGAGAAATCGGGATTGGTTTCCTGCCATTGTTGGGGTGCCCTGACAATCTTCGGTCTTGCCTGAAGTGCGCCGCGCGCTGCCGGCAGCAACAGCCGTGCCTGCTTCAGATTTTGCGGCGGCTGCGGCGAACGCATCCATGCCAGAAGCGCCCCTAGTTCGGCGAGGCCGGCCATATCCGTACCCAACCCCCAGGCCACGCGCCGGGGCGTGCCGAACAGGTTTGTCACCACTGGCAGAGCAGCGGGGGTGCCATCTCCGTTCAGTGCCCGCGTCAATCGCATCGCTGGCCCGCCCGCAGCAATGACACGGCGATGGATTTCAGTGATTTCGAGATGCATCGAAATGGGCGCCGAAATCGTGGCAAGCTCATCCTTCCCCTCCAGAAAGGAGAGAAACGAGCCGAGATCACCAAATGGAGGAAAGCTACGCCGATGCATGAAATGGCTCCGATCAATCAGGATAAGCTGTGTCGCTCAAGCCATGCAGGGCGTGTAAAGTCGTTGCGGTAGCGCAAAGAACCTCCAATCCGGGCAGACCGAAGATCTCAAACTGCCGCCAGCACCTGAGCCTTCGCCGGTTACAAGATGAATCCCGTTCTGTTTGACACAGCGCAAAGTTCTTTTTTCCATTTGTATATATCGATCAGGCTGCCATGATACGGAGGTCTAGATGGGTCCCAATCTTCATGAGGGCGCCAGCCTTCCCGCTTTAATCCGGCGCAGCCTTCCCCCACGTTCAGGTGCGCCTCTGGGGCCGCTGCTTACCTTGTCGCTGCGTTCACTGGCGCGGCGCTTCCCGCGCTTGTTCGAACGGCTGGGCGAATATCGTACCCTACGCTACCTGATCGACCCGACCGACCTGCCATTCGCCTTCATCATGGTCCCCGATGATCGGGCCTCGGTGGTGCGCGTCACCGGAAAAGATACTGAAAGCTCCTGCGACGTTGTCATTCGCGGTCCGATCCTGATGCTGCTTGGCATACTTGACGGCACGCTGGATGGCGATGCGCTGTTCTTCCACCGTACTATCTCCGTTAGCGGTCGCACAGAGGCGGTGGTGGCATTGCGCAACGCCATTGAGGACGCCGAGCTGCGTCCATCCGATCTTCTGGGTCTGCGCGGGACACTCGCCCGTGTTGCGGATGCCGGCATCCTCGGTGGTCTCGGTACGATCCGCCATATGGTGGCGAACGCCCCTTTAACTGAAGGCAGCCGGATATGAGCGGCAATATGGAACTGGTTTGTCCGGCAGGAACACCGGCGACGCTGCGCGCTGCCGTACAGGCGGGTGCTGACGCGGTCTATTGCGGCTTCCGCGACGAAACCAATGCACGTAATTTCCCTGGTCTCAATTTTTCGCCTGCGGAGATGGCTGAAAGCGTCCAGTTTGCCCACGATCATGGCAGTAAGGTACTGGTCGCCATCAACACTTTCGCGCGTGCCGGCGGCATCGATCCCTGGCGCAAAGCAGCCGACACGGCAGCCGAATGTGGTGCCGATGCCATCATCGCTGCCGACATCGCCGTGCTCGATCATATGGCGAATGAACATCCAGATACGCGCCTGCACCTGTCCGTTCAGGCGGCGGCTGCAACGCCCGAGGCGATCGCCTTCTATGTGCAAACCTTCGGCGTGCGCCGCGTCGTGCTGCCGCGCGTACTTTCTGTGCAGGAGATTGCAGCTCTGAACCGCGCGATCGATGTGGAGACGGAGGTCTTCGTGTTCGGCGGTTTGTGCGTCATGATCGAGGGCCGGTGTTATCTTTCTTCCTACGCTGCCGGCAAGTCGCCGAACCTCGATGGCGTGTGTTCCCCACCGGAAATGGTGAGCTATGACGAGGACAAGGATGGCATAGCCGCGCGGTTAGCCGGCTTCACTATTGATCGCTATGAGCCTGGTGCACCCGCTGGCTACCCCACATTGTGCAAGGGCAGGTTCAAGGCAGGGAGCAAGACCGGCTATCTGTTTGAAGATCCCGTCAGTCTCAATGCCGGCAGCATGATTGTCGCGTTGAAGGCGGCTGGGGTCACTGCGCTGAAGATTGAGGGCCGTCAACGGGGCAAGGGCTATGTTACCGAGGTTGTGCGCGCCTTCAGGAAGGCGGTGGATGCTGCTGAGCAGGGCCATGACGCCACCGAGATCGACAGTATTCTGTCCAGTATGTCGGAAGGCGGCAGGCAGACCACAGGCGCTTATCGCAAGATCTGGAGATAAATGATGCCGCTGATCAAGCTGACATTGGGGCCGCTCTTCTTCCACTGGCCGACTGATCGCCTGCGCGACTTTTACGCTCGCATCGCCGACGAGGCACCGGTGGAGCGCGTTCATGTCGGCGAGGTGGTGTGCGGCAAGCGTATGCCATTTTCCGATCCCATCTGGCCGGAGATTATCGAACGGCTTGAGCGCGGCGGCAAGGAGGTGGTGCTGTCCACACTTGCTGCTCCCGCGACTGTGCGTGAGCGCCGTGCCGTTGCAGGCTTATGCGGGAATGAACGGCTGGTTGAGATCAACGATGTCACGGCCCTGCCTGCTCGCGGCGGCACGCCCTTCGTTACCGGGCCTTTTCTTAATGTCTACAACGAGGCAACGGCGCGCTTTCTTATCCGCCACGGCGCGGCCACCATCTGCCCACCCGTCGAGCTTTCCCTCAAAACCGTGGGTACGATAGCTGCGGCCTGTCCGGAGGCGGAGTTCGAGATATTCGCTTTTGGGCGGCTGCCGCTGGCGATTTCGGGACGTTGTTATCATGCGAGGCTGCATGGGCTGCATAAGGATTCATGCCAGTTCACCTGCGAACAGGATCTGGACGGTCTTGCCGTCGACACGCTGGACGACCAGCCATTCTTGGCGATCAACGGCGTGCAGACTCTTTCAGCGCAGGTGCACGCTGTTCTGGCCGATCCGGCTGAATTTTCTGCCTACGGCATAAAACGGCTGCGGTTGTCGCCGCATGGCTGCGACATGGTAGAAGTGGCGAAAACCTACAGAGGGATTATCGAGGGGCGGCAGGAACCGCAAGCGGCGCGTTTCGTCTTGTCCTGTCTTGACCTGCCGGGAACGCTGGTTGACGGATATGCGCGAGGCGAGGCAGGATCGCTGCCGGTAGTGCCAACCTGAGCCAATTTCCAGAAGGCGGCGAAGGATATGATGCAATAGATATCCTGACTGTAGGCTCCGTTCATGGCATTTCAGCAAAGTCGATGCCAGTCACTTCAGCCTGTGCTGCGAGCTCCTGGACATAGATGCGGCTGGCACGTACCCAGTCGGCCTTTTCCTGCGCTTCGCGCAGATGCGGCAACACAGTCGAAAAAGGTAGCACCTCGCCGCGCACCCTCGCATCCAGTCGGATCAGGTGGAGGCCATAACGAGATTCCACCGGTGTTTCGGAAATGGCTCCTTCTTCCATAAGGCCAAGAGCCGCCTCGAATTCTGGCACCGTATCGCCCGAGGCAAGCTGGCCGAGCACCCCCCCATTCGCCCGCGATGGGCAGGCGCTGTATTCGGCCGCTAGCGCTGCGAAGCGGCGTGGATCGTGTTTGAGATCAGCAAGCACGGCATCGGCCCTCTGGCGTGCTGTTTCGCGTGCGACTGTATCGCCGGGGGCGGCGGTAAACAGGATATGCGCGGCCTCGAACAATGAGGGACCGCGAAATCTGTCCGGCGCGGCGTCATAGACCGCGCGTAATCGGGCTTCGTCGATCGCAGTCGGTGCGATGGCGCTTTCCAGAAGCTGGCGGATCAGCGCCTCCTCCTGCGTTTCCCATTTCCCTTCTTCCAGTTCGATTGGTTCGGGTGTGATGCGGCGCGTCCTTGCCTCCTGCAACAGAATCTCACGCAGCACCAACGCCTGCGCTGCCGCCTGCCAGGCCCAGCCGGGCTTGCCTTTCGGCACCGGATGATTTTGCGCTTCTGCCGCGATTGCCTCGGCGGCGATGGTGATGCCGTTGACTGTAACCGGCACTGGAGCGTTGGTAAAATCGAGGACTCTCATTCGCCCGGCTCCATACCTGACCGCGCCAATGGCTTCAGCCCGGTAGGCGCGGGCTTGGCCCCGCGCCGAGAGCGCACGATCTGATAGCCAGGTCGCCATAGATAGCGCACCGGGGCTGAGAACATATGCACCAGTCGGGTGAAGGGAAACAGCAGGAAGATGGTCAGGCCAAGCAGGATATGCGCCTTGAACAGCCAGTGCACGCCAGCGACATAATCGGCTGCGCCGGAGCGCAGATAGACTATGCTTTGCGCCCAGTTCATCAATCTGACCATTTCCGAACCGTCGAGATGGCCGAGCGAAACCACGATGCTGGCGAGTCCCAGCAGCAGTTGCGCCATCAGCAACACCATGATGCCGGTATCGGCCAGGGTGGAGTTGGCACGGATACGCGGATCGAACAGTCGCCGGTGCAACAAGAGCATGCCGCCCACCAGCGCCATCAATCCGGCTATGCCGCCCGCCAGGATGGCAAGGATTTGCTTTGCTTCATGGCTGATGCCCAGCGCGTCGAATATCTGGATCGGGGTCAGAAGGCCGACCAGATGCCCGGCAAAGATCGCCAGCACACCAACATGAAACAGCACCGATCCAGCAATGAACTGCCGCTTGCGCAGGAGCTGGCTCGATTTGGATTTCCAGGTGAAGGGATCGCGGTCGTAGCGGATGATACTTGCCACGACCATCACGGTGATGGCGATATAAGGATAGATACCGAAGAGGAAGTTATTCATCTCTGCCTCCCATTTAGCGTACGGTCGACGCCGGTGCGGGGTCCATGCGGGCAAGAATATCGCGGCTGATCGGGCAGCCAGCGTTCGGATCGGGGCCGAAAGTGACCTGCGCTTCCTCCCAGACAGCATCAAGGGCGTCCAAATCTTCCGGATTGTCATCCTGTTGCGACAGCAGCGCCTGCGCTTCTTCCGTCTCCGGATCGGCAGAGGCGAACGTCACCAGCGCTTCGAACACGGCGCCATAAACGCTTTCGCGTCGCGCCAGCCGCTCGGCAAGGGCGATGAGGATATGGCCTGCATCGGCCAGAATCTCACGCGCCTCGGCCAGCGGCTGCGTCGAAAGAAACTCCAGCAGCACCGGCAGGTAGTCGGGCAGTTCTGTCCCGGCAAGATCGAATCCGCCGGCACGATAGGTTTCCAAAAGATCGACCATTGCTCCGCCCCGGTCGCGGCTTTCGCCATGCACATGCTCGAACAGATTGAGCGACAAGGTGCGCGAACGGTCGAACAGCAGTACATAGCGCTCCTGAAGATCGTAAAGGTCGCCAGTCTCCAGCGAGGCTAGAAGGGGTTCCAGCGCAGCAATAGCGGCTGATGACACGACACCTTCACTCAAAACCTCGCGGATCGCCGGGATTGCCTGTTGCAGATCATGGCCCGGATAAGTGAGCAGGGCCGACAGGGCTTTGAAGGTCTTCATGCAATGAACTCCTGCGGGCTGCGGAACTTTTTCTTGCCACCAAACAGCGATTGGCCTGAGTGACCGGACGAGCAGCCATTGCCGTCGGTGAAGCCGCAACCGCCCTTGAGGTCATAAGCGTCCTCGACCAGTTCGCGATGGGTGGTGGGAATAACGAAACGATCCTCGTAATTAGCGATGGCCAGAAGCTGGTACATCTCGTCGATCTGTAGCGGGGTCAGGCCGACGCGCTTGGCCACGCCCAGATTGACGACGCCATCGACCGTCTTGGAACGCATATAGGAGCGCATCGCCAGCATCCGCTCCAGCGCCGAGACGATTGGCGCTTCGTCGCCTGCGGTGAGCATATTGGCAAGATAACGCACCGGAATGCGCAATGAGCGCACATCGGGCATATCGTCCTGCGCAGAAATCCGACCTGCTTCGGCCGCGTTCTGGATCGGCGACAGCGGAGGGACGTACCAGACCATGGGTAAGGTGCGATATTCGGGATGCAGCGGGAATGCGATCTTCCATTCCATCGCCATCTTCCAGATCGGGGAAGCCTGCGCGCCCCTGATCCAGTCTTCGGGAACGCCTTCGGCGCGCGCTGCGGCGATCACTTCCGGGTCGTTGGGGTCGAGAAAAACGCCGAGCTGGGCATCATAAAGATCCTTCTCGTTTTCCACGCTTGCCGCTTCAGCGATTCTGTCGGCGTCGTAAAGCATGACACCCAGATAGCGGATGCGGCCCACGCAGGTCTCGGAGCACACTGTCGGCTGGCCGCTTTCCAGGCGCGGATAGCACAGCGTGCATTTCTCGGATTTGCCGGTCGACCAGTTGTAATAGATTTTCTTGTAGGGACAGCCCGAGACGCACATGCGCCAGCCCCGGCATTTTTCCTGATCAATCAGGACAACGCCATCATCCTCGCGTTTATAGATCGCCCCCGAAGGACAAGAAGCCACACAGCTCGGGTTAAGGCAGTGCTCGCACAGCCGCGGCAGATACATCATGAAGGTGTTTTCGTATTCGCCGTAAATTTCCTTCTGGATGCCCTCGAAATTGTAGTCCTTGGAGCGCTTTTCGAACTCGCCGCCAAGGATTTCTTCCCAGTTCGGCCCCCATTCGATTTTTTCCATGCGCTCGCCCGAAATCTTCGAGCGCGGGCGTGCAGTTGGAAATGCCTTCATTTCCGGCGCGGACTTCAGATGATCATAGTCGAAATCGAAAGGCTCGTAGAAATCATCGATCTCGGGCAGGTCGGGATTGGCGAAGATGTTCGCCAGGATACGCCATTTACCGCCCTGTCTGGGTTGCAGCGCACCGGTCTTCGTCCGGGTCCAGCCGCCGTTCCAGCGCTTCTGGTTTTCCCAGTCCTTGGGGTAGCCGATGCCTGGCTTGGTCTCGACATTGTTGAACCAGGCATATTCGACGCCTTCGCGGCTGGTCCATACATTTTTGCAGGTGACGGAGCATGTGTGGCACCCGATACATTTATCGAGGTTCAGCACCATTCCAATCTGGGCACGTACCTTCATTCTGCTGCCTCCGTAGCCTGTGTTGCGGGCTGGTCCATCCAATCGATTTTCGACAATTTGCGCAGGATCACGAACTCGTCGCGGTTGGAACCGACGGTGCCGTAATAATTGAAGCCATAGGCAAGCTGGGCATAGCCACCGATCATATGAGTGGGCTTCAGCACGATACGGGTGACGGAGTTGTGGATGCCGCCGCGCTTGCCAGTCACCTGGCTACCGGGCGTGTTTATGATTTTCTCCTGCGCGTGATACATAAACATGGAACCTTCCTTCATGCGCTGGCTGACCACTGCGCGCGCGGTAATGGCGCCATTGATGTTGAAGACCTCGACCCAGTCATTATCGACCAGCCCCGCCGTTTTGGCATCAGTCTCGGAAATCCACACCACCGGGCCGCCCCGGTTCAGAGTCAACATCAGCAGATTGTCGGTATAGGTGGAATGGATGCCCCATTTCTGGTGCGGCGTGAGAAAGTTCAGCACCACATGTGGCTCGTCCGCAGCCAGCGGCCGTCTGGCGTTCTCGCCTACCGTTTTCAGGTCTACTGGTGGGCGCCAGGTAACGAAGCCCTCGCCGAAGGCTCGCATCCATTCATGGTCCTGATAGAGCTGTTGGCGGCCAGTGACCGTGCGCCAGGGGATCAGCTCATGTACATTGGTCCAGCCGGCATTGTAGCAGACTTCCTCGCTCTCGATGCCCGACCATGTGGGCGATGAGATGATCTTGCGCGGCTGGGCGGCGATGTCGCGGAAGCGGATCTTTTCGTCCCGCTTGACTTCGGCCAGATGTCGGTGGCTTTTGCCTGTCGCCTTGCTGAGCGCGTCCCACGCCTTTACCGCTACCTCGCCATTGGTTTCGGGCGCCAGCATCAGGATCATCTCGGCGGCGTCGATAGCGGTATCGAGACGGGCCATGCCCTGTGTCGCACCCTCCTCAGTGACAGTGCCGTTCAGGGTCTTGAGATGGTGGACTTCCTCTTTTGTATCCCAAGCGATACCCTTGCCGCCATTGCCGGCCTTTTCCATCAGTGGCCCGACAGCGGTGAAGCGCTTATAGAGATTGGGATAGTCGCGCTCGACGGCGATATATGCCGGTGCTGTTTGGCCTGGAACCAACTCGCATTCGTCCCGTTTCCAGTCGCGCACCACGCCTTGCGCCAGTTCGCCGGGGCTGTCGTGCTGCAAGGGCAGTTGCACCAAGTCGCTTTCCACTCCGAGGATTTCCGGAGCCACTTCAGAAAACTTCTTCGCGATCGCCTTGAAGATTTCCCAGTCGGTTTTCGATTCATAGGCCGGGTCCACCGCAGCTTGCAGCGGATGGATGAAGGGATGCATGTCGGACGTGTTCATATCGTCCTTTTCATACCAACTGGCTGTAGGCAGCACGATGTCGGCATAGACAGCGGTGGTCGACATGCGGAAATCAATGGTAACGAGCAGGTCGAGTTTCCCTTCTGGCGCATTGTCGTGCCAGACAGCCTCGACCGGTTTCACGCCGCCCTCTGCGCCAAGATCCTTGCCTTGCACGCCATGATCGGTGCCGAGCAGGTGCTTGAGGAAATATTCATGTCCCTTGCCGGACGAGCCGAGCAGGTTGGAGCGCCACACGAACAGATTGCGCGGCCAGTTTTCCGGTGCGTCCGGGTCTTCGCAGGACATTTGCAGCTCGCCTGATTTCAGGCGCTCAGCCACATAGCTTCCCGCATCAACACCCGCGGCCCTGGCAGCGCGACCGACCTCCAGCGGATTGGTCTTCAATTGCGGAGCCGAAGGCAGCCAGCCCATACGTTCGGCGCGGATGTTGTAGTCGATCAGGCTGAGTTTGTGCCAGTCGCCGCTCGGTGCAGTCGGCGAGAGAATTTCGGCGGCGCTCACTGTCTCGTAGCGCCACTGGTCGGTATGAGCATAAAAGGCACTGGTGGAATTCATGTGGCGCGGCGGGCGCGCCCAGTCGAGCGCGAAGGCCAGCGGCGTCCAGCCGGTCTGCGGTCGCAGCTTTTCCTGCCCGACATAATGCGACCAGCCGCCGCCCGACTGGCCCACGCAACCGCACATCACCAGCATATTGATGACTGCACGATAGTTCATGTCCATATTGAACCAGTGGTTCATGCCTGCGCCGATAATAACCATGGAACGGCCATTGGTCTTCTCGGCGTTGGCGGCAAATTCGCGCGCGACCTGAACGATCTTATCTCGGCGCACACCAGTGATGCGCTCTGCCCAGGCCGGGGTGAAGGGCACGTCGGCGTCATAATCAGAGGCTACATGTTCGCCGCCCAGGCCACGGTTGAGGCTATAATTGGCGCATAAGAGATCGAAGACCGTGGCGACGAGCACCTCTTTGCCATCGGCAAGCATCATCCGCTTCACCGGCACTTTGCGGGTCAGTACTTCGCCGCGGTCGTCCACTTCAAAGCCATTGGTGGCAGCGCCGCCAAAATAGGGGAAGTCAACCCCTGCCACTTCGTCATGGTCCCTATCCAGAATCAGGCTGAGTTTGAGTTTGACATCCTCCTTGCCAGCCTTCTGCTCCAGATTCCATTTGCCTTCCTCCCCCCAACGGAAGCCAATGGAGCCGTTGGGGGCGACGATTTTGCCAGACAATTCGTCGATGCCGACCGTCTTCCAGTCAGGATTGTTCTTCTCGCCCAGCCCGCCTGTGAAATCGGAAGCGCGCAACTGCTTGCCGGGCACAAGCCTTTCGCCTTGGCGATCAAGGCGCACCAGCATCGGCATGTCGGAATATTTGCGGCAGTAATCCTCGAAATATGGAACCTGCCGGTCGAGGTGGAATTCGCGCAGAATGACATGGCCAAAGGCCATGCCTAGTGCCGCGTCCGTGCCTTGCTTGGCACTCAGCCAGATGTCGCCGAACTTGGCAGCCTCGGAATAGTCGGGACAAATGACGGCGCTCTTGGTGCCTTTATAGCGCACTTCGGTATAGAAATGGGCGTCGGGTGTACGTGTCTGTGGCACGTTGGAACCCCACAGCAGCAGATAGCCCGCATTGTACCAGTCGGCGGATTCGGGAACATCGGTCTGCTCGCCCCAGGTTTGTGGGCTGGCCGGCGGCAGATCGCAATACCAGTCATAGAAGGACATACAGGTGCCGCCGAGTAGCGACAAATAGCGCGTACCCGCCGCATAGGAGACCATCGACATGGCCGGGATTGGTGAGAAGCCGAACACTCGGTCGGGGCCGTATTTGCGCGTCGTATAGGCATTGGCGGCGGCGACGATCTCGGTTGCCTCGTCCCAGCTCGCCCGCACGAAACCGCCCTTGCCACGGATACGCGTATAGCTTTCACGCGCCCCCGCATCACTCTGGATCGCCGTCCAGGCATCGATCGGGCTCATGGTCTTGCGCTTTTCGCGCCATAGGCGCATCAACCGGCCACGGATCAGCGGCGTTTTTACCCGGTTGGCGCTGTAGAGATACCAGCTGTAGGAAGCACCACGCGCGCAGCCGCGCGGCTCGTGATTAGGCAGATCGGGTCGCGTGCGCGGATAGTCAGTCTGCTGCGTCTCCCAGGTGACGATCCCGGATTTGACATAGATCTTCCATGAGCAGGAGCCGGTACAGTTTACCCCGTGGGTGGAGCGCACGATCTTGTCGTGCTGCCAACGACGGCGATAGACATCTTCCCAGTCGCGGTTCTCGATCGTCGTCTGTCCGTGACCATCGGCGAAGGTGTCTTTGCGCAACGATGTCAGGAAGTTTAGTCGATCCAGCAATTGGCTCATGACTGTCTCCTCAATTTATTCCGGCTGG
The DNA here is from genome assembly GCF_019100495.1 of Falsochrobactrum tianjinense. Classification (GTDB taxonomy): domain Bacteria; phylum Pseudomonadota; class Alphaproteobacteria; order Rhizobiales; family Rhizobiaceae; genus Brucella; species Brucella tianjinense. The sequence continues at coordinate 227,372 of NZ_JAHRVA010000003.1, forward strand.
AAGGGCGGTGGGCATAGCCCGACCGCGTTCAATGTCGTACAGCAGTCCGCCGCGACGCGTGTAGACGGCCCAGGTGACGCCCAGGCACAGGATGTAGAAGGCAAGGAAAGCCCACAGGGCTGCCAGCGGTGCTCCGGTCAGCCCGATGGAGGTGCCGTAGGCTTTCGGGATGAAAAAGCCACCATATCCGCCGATGGCGCTGGTGAAAGCGACGATGGCGGCAGCCTCACGCTCGGACTGGCGGCGCTGTTCGTCCGCGTCCTGATCGGGATAGAGGCGCGCGATCTCCTTGCCCATGATGATCGGGATCATCTGGAAGGTGGAGGAATTGCCGATTCCGGTGAAGAAAAACAGAGCCATGAAGCCGGCAAAGAAGACGGCGAAGGATGTGCTCTCCAGCCCCCAGATCACAACCAGAACAGAGGCGATCATGCCGACGAACACCCAGAAGGTGACGCGCCCGCCGCCGACCCGGTCGGCCAGCCAGCCGCTGCCGGCGCGGCTGAGCGCTCCGATCAATGGCCCGAGAAAGACGAATTGCAGCGCGTTCACTTCCGGAAAGGCCAGGCCCGACAGCAGGGGAAAACCCGCCGAATAACCGATAAAGGAACCGAATGTGCCGACATAAAGCAGACACATCACCCAGTTTTGAGTGCGGGTGAATATTATCGCTTGTTCGCGGAAACTCGCGCGTGCGTCGGCCAGATCGTTCATCCCCAGCCAGGCGGCGGCTGTTGAGGCCAGAATGAAGGGTACCCAGATGAAGCCTGCATTCTGCATCCAGATGCGACCACCGTTCGACAACTCCTGCGGCGCGCCGCCAAAGGCGCCGAACACGCCGACGGTGATGACCAGCGGTACCAGGAACTGCATGATCGAGACGCCGAGATTGCCCAGGCCTGCATTCAGCCCCATGGCATTGCCCTTTTCGGCACGCGGGAAGAAGAAGCTGATATTGGCCATGGAGGAAGCAAAATTAGCTCCACCCAGGCCGCAGAGCAGTGCCAGGACCACGAAGATCAGATAGGGCGTTGAGGGGTCCTGCACGGCATATCCGATACCTATAGCAGGAACCAGCAACGAGGCGGTGGATAGCGTGGTCCACAGCCGTCCGCCGAAGATCGGCACCATGAAGCTGTAGAAGATGCGTAATGTCGCCCCCGATAGCGCTGGCAGTGCCGCTAGCCAGAAAAGCCGGTCCTGCGTAAAGTCGAAGCCGATAGCTGGCAGTTGCGACACCACCACCGACCAGACCATCCACACCGCGAAGGCAAGCAGCAGCGCGGGGATCGATATCCACAGATTGCGCTTGGCAATGCGCCTGCCTTTGTCGTTCCAGAATTGCGAGTCTTCTGGTCGCCAGTCGTCGATCACATGCGGCATGACCGTGCGTTCGGGGTCATGGACTTCCGCGAGTTCGGGGAAGTTGGGCAGCCGGTCGAGAGCTGCGCCCTGTGCCTGCCTCTCCATGGCGCGGATCGACATATGCATCCAGCCCAGAGACACCAGTACGGTCAGGAACAGCAGCACGAAGGCAGAGGTCCAGATGCCGGTCACGTCAAGCAATGCGCCGAAGACGATGGGCAGGGCAAAGCCGCCCAGCCCGCCGATCATGCCGACAAGACCGCCGACCGAGCCAACATGGTCAGGATAATAGACCGGGATATGCCGGAAGACCGCCGCCTTGCCGAGGCTCATGAAGAAGCCCAGTCCGAATAGTGTGACTACGAAGGGCCACAGTCCCATCTCGGTCGAGAAGGCGATCGGGCCATCCTTGCCCCGGATTACATAATCCGTTGGCGGATAAGACAGCATGAACAGGAATACCAGCGAGAAGCCGAAGGTCCAGTACATGACGGAGCGGGCACCGAAGCGGTCGGACAGTATTCCGCCATAGGCGCGGAAGATACTGGCCGAGAGACTGAATACAGCCGCAGCGATACCAGCCGTGCGCACATCCACATCATAGACCTGCACCAGATAATAAGGCAGCCACAAAGCCAGCGCGACAAAGCCACCGAAGACAAAGAAATAATAGAGCGAGAAACGCCAGACTTGCAGCTTCTTCAATGGCGCAAATTGCTCGGCAAGGCTTGGCGCGGCAATGCCTTGGGTGCGCCTGGCAACAAGATCTGGGTCGTCCTTGGCCACCAGATAGAAGATGACGCCCATGGCGGCGATGACGCATGCCCAAAGCTCCGCTACCCCCTGCCAGCCCCAGGCGATCAACGCGAAAGGAGCGAGGAAAGTTGTCAGCGCTGCGCCGATATTGCCCATGCCGAATACGCCCAGCGCAGTTCCCTGTCGCGCTTGCGGAAACCATTTAGAGACATAGGCGACGCCGATGATGAAGGAACCGCCCGCCAACCCCACGCCCAGCGCGGCCAGCAGGAAAGTTGGGTAGCTGTGGGCCCAGGTCAGGGCATAGGTCGCTGCGCCGGTCAGGACCATCTGGGCCGAAAACACCAGCCGTCCGCCATAACGCTCGGTCCAAACGCCGAGGATCAGCCTGGTCAGAGAGCCGGTCAGTATCGGCGTGGCGATTAGAACGCCATATTCGAATTCGGAGAGCCCAAGCTCCTCCTTGATGGATAGCCCGATGATGGAAAAGAGCGTCCAGACGGCAAAGCACAAGGTAAATGCGATGGTGCTTAGCCAGAGGGCTTTTTGTTGGTCGTGGCGGCTTGGCGTCATGTGACCCATCATGGCTTGGCTCCCGGTCGAGTTCCGGTGGCTGGCTGCGTCAATTCATGATCATGCAAACATATGCGATGATTCATCGTTATGTAAACATGTGCTATGAAGCCAGTCATTGACTTAAATCAATGGTGCCGAATCCGGTCCGGCAATTGGCTGGTTGCGCAGGTTAAAGCCTATCCGGCCGGTTGATAGAGCGCCCGATAGTGTCGGCCTTCTAACTGGCTGTTAGCGGCATAATGAGTTCCGTGGGTATCCGTTCTATTGGGCTTTTGGCCGTTTCGGGTTCGTCCAGAAGCGCATAGGCACGCTCCATCATTGCCTGCACATTCTGGCGTACCATCACGACCGGAAAATGCAGAAGCTCGATAAAAGGGTCCCAGTCGTAACAGCCGATCGAGCATTTACGAACTTCTTCCACGGGTAGAGTTTTGAGAAACCTGACAATACCTTCAAAGACAATTGTCGAATTCACAAACAGCACGTCAGGCAGTCCATTGCCCTTCTTGTAGATAGAACGGATGGTAGCTTCGGCGATTGCGGGATCATATCCATTCGCCTGAATAGTATCGGGTTGGATGGCGATTCCCGCCGATGCCAATGCCTCCACGAACCCGGCGATACGCGCAGATGTATTATAATCAGTCTCGACACCGCCGATAAAATAATAACCCCGATTCTGGGTATGGGAGCGGTGGATTATTTCAGCGGTCATGCCCCGCGCGCCCTCATAACTGTCACTGATTACTGAAATGCCATGTTTCCCCGGAAGATCGACATTGATATATTTAAGCTGCGCCGCTTCGCAAAGCTTGGCTACGCTGTCTGGATCCGTTGCCCCGGCAATAAACAAGGCATCTACATTGTGTGCAATCAGCGCCTCTACCGTATTACGCTCTTCTTCGGGCTCGCGCAAAGTGCTGACCACGGCGGGCACCAGATTGCGTGAGCGGGCGATGGTTTCAAATGAAGCGGCCAGAGAACTGAAATAGCGGTTATCGAGCATGGGCAAAATCATACCGACCAGTCCCGAACTGGATATTCTCAACCCTCGCGCTTGAAGATTGGTGGTATAGCCCAACTCATCGGCCAGCTTGCGCACTTTTTCGGCTGTCTTTTCGGTAATGCGCCGCCGTTTCCACGAGCCATTCAAGACCGACGCAACAGTTGAAGCCGACACTCCTGCAAGTGCCGATATATCGTAGATCGTCTTTTTTCGTGGGGTCTTCATCAAGGAGGTCACCTGACTTGCGAATGCCGTGCTAACGAGACAGAGAGGCTGTAACGATCATCCAAATTCAATCTGTGTTTAGTTAGCGTCCTTTTTGCTTGACGGCAACGCGACGTTGCGGGATGCTGACACCATCGATGGTGCAACCATCATCGTCGCGATAAGTTTCGAAGTCAATCCATTCGATATGGGCCGTCATTTTGCAAGCGGGGGATACTGAACCGGCAAATTTGCGGTCGCGCATCTGTCTGCTTTCGCACGGCTTGCTGGCGGCAGTAAGCAGGGCGCTGGAACTGTCTGATTTGAATGAGCCTGAGAGGAGAAAACCATGAAAGGTTTTGGTGTTCATACCAGCATGTGGACGATGAACTGGGATGAGGAAGGTGCAGAAAAAGCCATTGCGGCGGCGATTTCATACAAGATGGACTTCATTGAAATTGCGTTGCTCAATCCATCGGCTGTTGATGCTGCGCATTCCCGCGCATTGCTTGAAAAGCATAATCTGCCCGCCGTGTGTTCGCTGGGCCTGCCGGAAGAGGCGTGGGCATCAATCCGCCCGGATGCCGCGATCGATTTTCTCAAACTCGCCATCGATAAAACAGCGCAAATAGGCGCATTGGCGCTTTCGGGTGTTATTTTTGGTGGGATTGGCGAGCGCACCGGGGTGCCTCCCACGGAAAAAGAATACGACAATATTGCACGGGTGCTGACGGCGGCAGCAAAATACGCCAGAGAGCGCGGCGTCGAACTTGGTGTCGAAGCGATCAACCGCTATGAAAATCACCTGATCAACACCGCCAGACAAGCCGTTGAGATGATTGAGCGGGTGGGAGCCGGGAATGTCTTCGTCCATCTCGATACCTATCATATGAATATTGAGGAAAAAGGTGTGGCAAACGGGATTATCGATGCCCGTGAGCACCTGAAATATATTCATCTTTCGGAAAGCGACCGTGGCGTGCCGGGGGCAGGAAATGTGCCCTGGGACGAAATCTACGCGGCGCTCGCCGCTATTGAATTCAAGGGTGGTCTGGCGATGGAAAGCTTCGTCAATATGCCGCCGGAAGTGGCTTATGGCCTTGCAGTCTGGCGGCCCGTCGCCCGCGATGAGGCGGAGGTGATGAATAACGGCCTGCCGTTCCTGCGCAATAAAGCAAAGCAGTATGGTTTGATCTGATAGCTATTGACAGCCGTAGGATTCATGGCAAAATAGTTGCGCAATCGATGGTGCTGGAGGAGCGTGTCGGGACCATGTGCTCATAGGAGGCTGAGCGCGATGTAGCGCATTCTAAAAATCGAAAGCACGTCGAGAATCGCTTTTATCGAGGCGATGACCTGAAAATCAACCATATGGATTTTCGCCGACTATTCGGTGGAGCTGGACTGTCGAACTTTAGAAGACCGTTTCCCAGGGGAGTGAGAGATATGACAATTCGTAAATTTGGAACCGTTAGTATCGCAGCCGTCGCGCTGTCGATGCTGGCAGGTGGTCTGGCGCAGGCAGAAGTAAAAGACGCAACGATTGCGTTTCTGATGCCTGATCAGGGATCGACCCGGTATGAAGAACACGATTATCCGGGTTTTGCTGCGGAAATGAAAAAGCTGTGCGAAAGCTGCAAGGTGATCTACCTCAATGCAGACGGCGATGCCACGAAGCAGCAACAGCAGTTTAATTCTGTTCTGGCGCAGGGTGCAAAAGTGGTTGTGCTTGACGCGGTCGACACCGCAGCTGCGGCATCTCTGGTGAAAATGGCCCAGGGACAGGACGTGAAGGTCATCGCCTATGACCGGCCTATTCCAGATGCGGTATCCGATTTCTATGTGTCGTTCGACAATGAAGCCATTGGCAAGTCGATTGCTGAATCGCTGGTCGAACATCTGAAGGCCAACAAGGTTCCGACCGATAAGGGCGGGGTTCTCCAGATCAACGGATCGCCGACCGATGCCGCTGCCGGACTGATCAAGAACGGCATTCATGCAGGGCTGAAAGATAGCGGTTACAAGACCCTTGCTGAATACGACACACCCGATTGGGTGCCAAGCAAGGCCCAGCAATGGACCAGCGGCCAGATCACGCGCTTCAACGACCAAATCGTTGGCATCGTCGCGGCCAATGATGGCACTGCGGGCGGAGCCATCGCTGCTATGAAAGCGGCAGGATTGCAGCCGCAGCCACCGGTGACGGGCAATGACGCTACCATCGCTGCATTGCAGCTCATCATTTCCGGCGATCAGTATAATACGATCAACAAGCCGTCGGAAATCGTAGCCGCAGAGGCAGCGCGCGTTGCCATGCAACTGCTGAACGGCGAGACGCCCAAAGCGGAAACCACCCTTTATAACACCCCGTCGAAGCTCTTCGTTCCGGTTGTCGTGACCGCCGAAAACCTCAAGGAAGAAATTATCGACAAGGGCATAGCAAAAGCGGAAATGCTTTGTGTCGCCAGCTATGTAGAAGGCTGCAAGAAGCTTGGAATCATGAACTAGCATGTTTGGAAAGCCCGGTCGGAAACGGCCGGGCTTTCTTTTAGAGCGCATCCCGAAAAGTGTGAAACGGTTTTCGGACAAGATGCGCGGTAAAAACAAATAGTTAGAGCGCCGGTCTGATCTGGTCAGATCGAAACGCGCTCTAAGCTATATGTTGTAGTCTTTGGAAATATTTAACTTATGTCTCAGGTTAAAGATATGATGGCTGACGATAAAAAGCCTGTGCTGCGTCTGAGCGGTATATCGAAAAATTTTGGTGCAGTTTCCGCACTGACGGATATTGAGCTGGAAGTTTATCCCGGCGAAGTCGTGGCGCTTGTCGGCGATAATGGTGCGGGAAAATCCACACTCGTCAAAATACTCGCCGGCGTTCATGAGCCGACTGCGGGTACAATCGAATTCAATGGCGAGCCTGTTACGCTCGCTTCGCCCGGCGTGGCGCTTGATCTGGGTATTGCGACGGTCTTTCAGGATCTGGCGCTGTGCGAGAATCTCGATGTCGTGGCCAATATTTTTCTGGGGCGGGAACTAGCTCCTTACCGGCTCGATGAAGTGTCGATGGAGATCAAGGCCTGGAAGCTTTTAAACGAACTTTCCGCCCGTATCCCCAGCGTGCGTGAGCCTGTAGCGTCGCTCTCGGGCGGACAACGTCAGACGGTGGCGATTTCGCGTTCGCTTCTGCTTGATCCGAAACTCATCATGCTGGATGAACCGACTGCGGCACTGGGTGTTGCGCAAACGGCTGAGGTTCTCGATCTGATAGAACGCGTCCGGGACCGGGGCCTGGGCGTGATCATGATCAGCCACAATATGGAAGATGTGCGCGCTGTTGCGGATCGCATTGTCGTATTGCGCCTTGGCCGCAATAATGGCGTCCTTTATCCGGATTCGTCCAACGAGGAACTTGTCGCGGCCATTACCGGCGCCACCAGCAATTCCGTTTCCCGTCGTGCGGAGCGGCGGCAGACAAAAGATACCGATCTACATCGGGGAGATGGGCAATGAGCAACGCCACCGGAAACACGCCATTAGACCGGCAGGATGCCCGGATGCGCAATGATGAAGGGGCGTCGGGTGCGTTGCGCGGCTTTTTTGATCGGGTTCGCACCGGCGATCTGGGTTCGCTGCCCGTTATCATCGGTCTTGCGATTATCTGGACGGTTTTCCAGACGCTCAATCCGGTCTTCCTGTCGAGCAATAATCTCGTCAATCTGCTCTTCGACTGCTCCACGATCGGCGTCATTTCGCTCGGTGTCGTCTGCGTGCTGATGCTGGGGGAAATCGATCTCTCTGTCGGTTCTGTGAGCGGGCTGGCATCGGCGGTTGTCGGCGTTCTTTGGGTCAATAATGGCTGGCCAGTTGCGGCTGCGATTCTGGCGGCGCTGTGCACCGGAGCGTTGGTCGGCCTGCTTTATGCGTTTTTGTATAATCGCTTCAGCATGCCAAGCTTCGTTTCAACGCTCGCCGGGCTTCTGGCTGCGCTCGGCCTTCAGCTCTATCTGCTGGGCAATACAGGCTCGATCAACCTGCCTTACGGTTCCTGGCTGGTCAGCTTCGGCCAGCTTCAGGTGATGCCGCAATCTATATCCTACGGTCTGGTTGTTCTGGCTGGCGCGGCTATGTTCTTCACGGGCTTTCGTGCGGCGAACCGCCGCCGCGTGGCCGGTCTGTCTGCCTCTTCCACGGCTGGCCTTCTGCTCAAGGCGATTGTCATCACCGTCCTTCTGCTGGGGGTGGTCTATTATCTTAATACGTCGCGCGGCGTGCCTTGGATGTTTGGCCTGTTCGTGGCGCTCGTCATCGGGATGAATTATGCCCTGACCCGCACCCGATGGGGGCGCGCAATGCAGGCGGTTGGCGGTAACCGGGAGGCCGCGCGCCGTGCCGGTATCAATATCAATTTCATCTATATTTCGGCCTTCATGACCTGTTCGGTGCTGGCTGCTACCGGAGGGGTTCTGGCCGCGGCGCGGCTGGCATCCTCCAGCCAGCAGGCAGGAACGGGTGACGTCAATCTTAATGCGATTGCCGCAGCCGTTATCGGCGGAACCAGCCTGTTCGGAGGGCGCGGCAGCGCGTGGTCGGCCTTGTTGGGGATTATCGTCATACAGTCCATTGCAAGTGGGCTGACCCTGCTCGATTTGTCATCGGCGCTTCGCTATATGATCACCGGCGCTGTGCTTGCCATCGCCGTAATAGTGGATTCGCTTGCCCGGCGCTCGCGCCAATCGCATGGCCGCGCCTGATATGAATAGTAAAGGATACTGATTGAAATGGCTCAAGAGCTCAGCGGAAAAGTTGCAGCGGTAACAGGTGCTGCGTCCGGCATTGGTTTCGAATGCGCAAAACATATGATCGAAGCGGGCATGACGGTTTTTCTCGTGGATTATGACGAGAAGGCGCTTAAGGAAAAATGCGCCCAACTGGGCGGCAATGCCAAGCCATTGGTTGTCAACCTGCTGAAACCTGAATCCGTCGCCACGATGATGCCGCAAATTCTGGAGCAGGCCGGGCATCTCGATATTTTTTACGCCAATGCGGGTTCATACATTGGCGGGCCGGTATGGGAAGGCGATCCCAACGCTTGGGATCGAATGCTGAATCTCAATATCAACGCGGCTTTCCGCACGGTCCATGCAGTGTTGCCGCATATGATGGAGCGCAAGTCCGGTGACATCCTTATGACCAGTTCGGTCGCTGGTGTTGTTCCCGTTATCTGGGAGCCGATCTACACCGCTTCAAAACATGCCGTGCAGGCGTTTATCCACACGGTACGCCGTCAGGTGGCTTCGCATGGCATTCGGGTGGGGGGTGTTTTGCCCGGTCCTGTGGTCACAGCCTTGATCGATGACTGGCCAAAAGCAAAGCTTGAGGAAGCGCTGGCTGCCGGTAGCCTGATGGAGGCAAAAGAAGTTGCGGAATGCGTGATGTTCATGCTCTCGCGCCCCCGCAATATCACAATCCGCGATCTTGTGATTCTGCCGCAGAGCCTGGATCTTTAAACCGCGCATCATCGGATCGGTCGAAACAATGACACAATATTTTCTCGGCGTGGACGTTGGCACCGGGAGCGCCAGGGCCGGTCTGTTCGATGCGGCAGGGGATATGCTGTCCTCGGCCAAACGCGACATCAAAATCTGGCACGAGGCTGACAATATCGTTGAGCAATCAAGCAATGATATCTGGCAAGCCGTTTGTGAGAGTGTGCGTGAGGCAGTCGCAAAGGCCGGTATTCCGCCCGAAGCTGTGGCTGGTATCGGCTATGACGCGACATGCTCTCTGGTGGTGCTGGGGGAGGGGGGGAGGCCGCTAGCGGTTGGCCCCTCCGGTGATCCCGAGCGCAATATCATCGTATGGATGGATCACCGTGCCGTTGAGCAGGCCGATCGTATCAACGCCACGCAAGCCGGGGTTCTGACCTATGTGGGGGGAACGATCTCGCCGGAAATGCAGACCCCCAAACTTTTGTGGCTGAAGGAAAACAAGCCCGATACGTTCGGTCTGGCATGGCAGTTTTTCGATCTGGCGGATTTTCTTACCTTCAAGTCATGTGGGAGCCTGGCGCGTTCCGCCTGCACGGTGACCTGCAAATGGACTTATCTCAGCCATGAAAACCGCTGGGATGCGGGATATTTTCATGAAATCGGGCTGGGTGAACTGGCCGATGAAGGCTTTGACCGTATAGGGACAGATATTCGTCCCGCAGGCGAATATCTGGGCGGGCTGAGCGATATGGCGGCTTCTGATCTGGGGCTTCGCCCCGGTATCGCGGTTGCGTCGGGGCTGATAGACGCCCATGCGGGCGGGATCGGTACAGTTGGCGCTCGTGGCGCAGCCGGTGACGTGCTCTCGCGCATGGCTTATGTCTTTGGCACATCAGCCTGTACGATGACCACGACGAAAGAGCCGGTATTTGTCGATGGTGTATGGGGGCCTTACCATTCGGCTATGGTTCCGGTCCTGTGGCTCAATGAAGGGGGCCAATCCGCTGCCGGAGCGGCCATAGATCATCTGATCCATATGCATCCTTATTCAGCGGTTGCCGAAAAACAGGCCACCGAAAAGGGAACGGGGCTTGCGGATAGTCTTGCGGCAGAAACGCAGGCGCGCGGCGGCGCGGCGAGTATCGCCGCTATAGTCGGCAGCATCCATGTCGTTCCGGAGTTTCTTGGCAACCGCGCGCCTTTTGCGGATCCCGATGCGCGGGCAATCATTGCGGGGCTCGATCTTGATGCGGGTATCGACGGCCTGATCGGGCTTTATCTCGCTGGCCTGTGCGGGCTGGGCTATGGCGCGCGGCAGATTGTTGAGGCGCAAAAGGCCAAGGGCGTTGTGACGGAAATGATTGTCGTCAGCGGCGGTGCGGCGCGCTCTGCTCTGGTCCGGCAGATTCTGGCGGATTCGACCGGCTTGACGGTTGCGGCCTCAACGTCGCCGGAGCCGGTTTTGCTTGGCTCGGCCATGTTGGGTGCAGTTGCCGCCAATGCTTTTTCTGATCTTGGCGCGGCAATGGAAGCCATGTCGGAACTAGGGGAAGTAATCAGGCCTAATCTAGAATGCGCCAATTGGCATGAGCGACGGTTTGAAGCCTTCACGATGTTGCAAGCGACAATGCGTAGAATCCGCGATTGCTAATCATTCATCCTTTGGGAAATGGTGCTATTTAAATAGAATAGAAGGCATCCAGTTATCTGGATGCCTTCTATTTTTCTGCTTTTCACAAAGGCTTCCTAAATCACATTGCCTGAACCCTTTTCAACGCAGTGTGATTTAGTTTGAGTGGCTCTACTTAATCATTTCGTTGGTGGTTTGCACAAGTGAAGCCAGGCCATCTTCTGGCGTCACATCTCCGCGCATCACCTTGCTAATGATATCGCGTTGTGCACGCCATATGCGGACTGAAGATCCCTTGGGATAGCCTTCCCAAGGCCGCGCGAGGTCCATTTGGGACGCGACTGTCGCGAAACGTGGTTCCTTTTCATAAAAGGGCGCCAAATAATCGGGACCTTGCGCGAGCTTGTTTGTCGGCAGATAACCTGTGGTTTCAACCACGATCGTCTGACCCTGCGGACCGGTCGCGAACTTCAGATATTCCCATGCGGCTTTCTGCTTGGCCGCGTCAGCCGTCAGAATGATGCCAGCGCTGCCGCCGGTCGGAAGACCGCCCGTTTCCTCATCGTTAAGCGGGACCTTGGCCGTATTTAACGCGAACCGATCTCCTACGAGATCTATGATCTGGGCCAGACGTGCGGGCGTGTCGATGAAATATGCCGTCTGCCCGGCCGCGAACTGCTGGCGCGCTTGTTCAAATTCGAGCAAGGTCTCGCCACCCTCGGTCACGATGCGGCGCAGGATTTTAAGGGCTTCAAGGCCTTTTTCATTATCAAAGCCTGCTTTTCCGGTGTCCGGGTCAACGAGCTGTGCACCCTGTTGGCGCAAAATAGTCTGCCAGAGCCAGTCGTCGGGCCAATCATAGATCGTGTAACCAATCCCCGTGACCTTTGGGTCGGCTGTATGAATTTTACTGGCGCGCTCCAGCAGTTCATTCCAATCTCCGGGGATTTCCTTGGGGTCGAGGCCAGCCTTCTCCACCGCAGTTTCATTCACGTAGAGAATGGGCAACGAGGCATTAAAGGCCATGCCATATTTGACGCCATCGACAATCCCCAGTTGCAGCATCGACTCCGAGTAATTTTCCTTTTTCCACTCTTCCGGTTCAGCGTCGAGCAGCGGCTTCAGGTCTATGATCTGGTCGCGCTTGGCGAGCGTGCGGGCAAGCTCCCCCAATAGGTGATAGCCGGGAAAATACATATCCGGCAGCTGATTTGTAACGGCAAGCCGCTGCATCAGCAGATGGCCTTCGTCGTAATCCTTGGCCGGTGCACGGAAATGTATCTTGATATCCGGATGCTCTTTCATGAAAGCCTGTGCAATAGGATCATGAAATTTGGCGAAGCCCGGCTGGGCATACAAAATATCGAGCGTAACGTCCTCGGCCAAAGCGCCGCTCGCCAGCTGCATCGTCATCGCAGCCGCAGCGACCATGGTTGCAAAATGTTTCATCTGTTCCTCCTTTGAAAAAGCGGTTCATCCGCCTGTTTTATTTAACGCCTGTCATAGTGATGCCCTGAATGAACCGCCGCCTGGCCAGCATGAAACAAGCGACCAGTGGTGCCGTGAGAATGGTAGCAGCGGCAGTGAGGGCACCATAATTCGATCCTGTTTCGGCATCGGCGAAAAACAGCATACCCAATGGCGGGGTTGCCAATTGGCTGTCTGAAATAACAATCAGCGGCCAATACAGATCGTTCCAGTGGGCGACAACGGAAAAGACCGCGAAGGCGGCGATAGCCGGTAACGCGCTGGGTGTCACGATGCGCCAGATAATTTCGAACTCGCCCATGCCGTCCAGACGCGCCGCATTGATGATGTCGTCGGGGAAACTGCGGAAAAACTGCCGAAACAGAAAAATCGCGAAGGCGGACAGGAAGAAAGGCACCATTAGCGAGAAGTAACTGTTCAACTGCCCTAGCCACGCAAGAGCAATATAAAGCGGCAGAGCGGGAACCTGGATTGGAATTGCCAGTGCCAGCAAAATCAATATGAAAAGAAGGTTGCGACCGGCAAATTTCAACTTGGCGAGCGCATAGGCGCAGGGAATGGCCACAAGCAATTGCACCAGAAGGATACCGGCGCATACAATCACGCCGTTCAGGGCAAAACGGATCAGGGGCGCGCTATTGAGCGCGAAACTGTAATTCTCAACTCCATAGAACTGCGCAGGCCACAACCGCAATTGCGCGCTGAAAATTTCATTGGGTGGTTTGATCGATGTAACCAGCATCCAGACGAATGGCGCTACTACGAAAATCGCACCGATGATCAAAACGCTATGGACGATAAGAAGCGATAACAGGCTCCGCAGCAGGGTCGCTCCTTTCGAGCGTGTGGTGTAAGCGCGTCTAGATGTTCCTTGAACTACCATCAGTAATGCACTTTCTTATCAATGAGGAAGGTCTGCATTCCCGAGAAGATCAGGACGAATATCAGAAAAACCAATGTCAGCGCCGCCGCATAGGCGGTCGAGAAATATTGAAAGCCTTCGAGATAGATCGCGTAGAGAATAACTTCCGTCGATCCTTGCGGGCCTCCGCGCGTCATTGCAACGACCGTATCGAAGACCTTGAAAGCAGTGATGGAAGTGGTGATCAGCACGAACATTGTCGTCGGTCCCAGCATCGGCCAGGTTACGGTGAGAAAACGGTCTACCGGACCCGCAACGCCGTCTATCTCTGCCGCCTCGTAAAGATCCTTTGGGATAGTGGAAAGCCCTGCAAGGAACAGCACCATGTTAAAGCCGACCAGCTGCCATATGCCGATGATCGCCAGAGTGGGCAGCGCATAGGCCGGGTCGCTCAGAAAGTTGACAGGTTGGAAGCCCATCATGACGATGATCGCATTGATGGGACCCAAAGAAGGATGGAGAAGGAACTTCCACACCGAGGCCATCGCAATCAACGTTGCGGTGACGGGCAGAAAGAATATCACTTCATAAATTGACCGGCTATGCTTGCGTCCGTGCACGAGCAGGGCAAAAAGCAACCCAAACCCGACGGACCCTGGAACGACAATTGCTACATAAATAAAAGTGTTTACCAAAGATCGCCGGAAGGCGTCGTCCTGTAAGGCGTTGGAGAAATTCTTTAATCCGATAAAATGCAAAGACAAATTACCGAACTGGTAGTCGGTAAAGCTTAGCACTGCCAGCACGAGCAAAGGAATAATATGAAGTAACAACAAGAGTAGAAATGCCGGAGCGGCAAATCCGAATCCTCTTATCTTGTCGAGGAATTCTCGAAAAGGCACATCGTTTTTACGAGGCATGACAGTGGTTTCAGCCATAGCTTGCTCTCCCGGCTATGGCGCCTTTCTTGAGCGAGCCTTTTTGCCGAACCCGCTGGCCGTCTGTTCCGAAGATGTGGCAAAAAACTGGATCAAATGTAAGTCTTGCAGCGTCTCCCTCAGTCAGGCCCTCATAACGAGCCTGCACTCGCGTCACGAACCCGGTCTCTTCCAGGCCGATAACATCAAAATGGTAGAGCAGCTCCGCTCCAAGATTCTCGATCCGGCGTAGGCGAGCATCGAGTGCGGCTCCCATTTCTGGCCCCCTTGTTGCGGGATGGATGCTCAAGTTTTCTGGTCGTATACCAATCGTTACCTGGCTACCCTCGGGTAAATCAACCGCTATACCTGCATCATGTCCCTGTATTTCAACACGGCCATTCGAGCCGATGTTTGCGGGCATGGTGTTGATCACGGGACTGCCAATAAAACGGGCGACTTCCAGATTGGCGGGCGTTTCATATAGTTCGGAAGGGGTGCCAAGCTGTTGTATTTTTCCGCCGTCCATCATGGCCACCCGATCCGACATGGTCATGGCCTCAACCTGATCATGCGTAACATAAATGAACGTGGCGCCCATTCGCCGATGCAGATCAGTTAGTTCCGTACGCATATGGACACGCAATTTCGCATCCAGATTGGACAAAGGCTCGTCCATGAGGAAGGCGTAAGGATCCCGCACCATTGCACGGCCAAGCGCAACGCGTTGTCGCTGCCCGCCTGAGAGCTGGGCTGGCTTGCGATGCAGCAGAGAGTCGATTTTCAGCAACTCGGCAACTGATACCACCTGGTCCGTGATTTCGCGCATTACGCTTCGCCGGCGTGGCGACAGATGTTTTATTAGTGGTAATCGCTCGAACAGGCTGAGCTTCTGCACGGTCAGCGGGACAGCAATATTGTCGAAGACCGTCATATGCGGGTACAGGGCATAGCTCTGGAATACCATCGAAAGCTGCCGTTCGTGCGGGCGTAAATGGTCTACTGTCCGACCCTCTACGGCTATGGTTCCGGATGTCTGGCGTTCAAGTCCGGCAATGATGCGGATCAGCGTGGATTTACCGCAGCCCGAAGGACCTACGAGGGTCAGAAATTCGCCGTCGCGAATAGAAATATTTATGTCCTCGAGAACCCGCTGGTTGCCGAACGACTTGGTGATATTATGAATATCAACCTGGGACAAAGGCTTTCCTCCAATTGCCTTATCCACACTTACAACCTTTACGGTTCTGAGCGTGGCTTATATTTACCGGGGCGGGTATACTTCGGCCACGACATCATCGATCCACATCTCTTTGAGCTGAGGCAAATGTATGCGTTCGAAGGTAACGTCCCGGCCAGAAAACATATAACTCACTGCGCCAAGTAGTTTTTCCCCGCCAAGTGGCGGTTGCATTTCCGGGCCAACGACGAAGGCTGCTGAAGGGCACCAGACGAACTGTATGTCATCCAATGTGAAATCATGTGAAAGATGTAAATGGCCGCTGGCGATCAGGCCCACGTCGAAGTGCTCGACCAGCGCGTGTAAACGGGCGCGAGGTTCTACCTTCACCGACCAGTAGCCATTATCCGCATCATTCCAGCTATTGATAAACAGGGGTTGATGGGAAAACCATGCGATGCGGCGGCCAGCGGCTTCGGCCATCTGTTTTTCAAGCCAGCGAAACTGCGCTTCTTCTTCCGGAAGGCCCGAGCTGAAGATCATTGAATCGAAGCCCAGCAAGCGCCAGTCTTCAATGTCCTTCACCCAGTGATCTGCGCCGAAATATCGGTTCCATCGGGCCAGCCTCTCTGCATTGACAGGCTGATGCGGATTTTTCGGTTCGCCAACGTCGTGATTGCCGGGGATCACCAGCATAGGGGCCGCAATATCCCCCATAAGCTCACGGCAAAACAGGAAATCATCTTCCACATCGGCACCGTCGACGCTGATATCACCCGAATGAATGATGAGATCAGCTGTTTCAGCAGCAATCCAGGCAGCCAAGGGCTCCCAGTTCTCGTTAAAATGAGCTTTACCGCGACCCAGATGCGTATCTGTGATTTGTATCAGGCGAACCATAGGATTGCGACCCCGCTGGCGGCTATTGTGCCATACGCTAATTTACATTTGTCTATTAGGCTTTGCAAATGCAGCAGGTTATTTCGATGTTTATATTCCATGTCGGACCTTACAGTTCGGCCTTCTTGTTTTCACCAAAGCGCTAGCGGTCGGGCTACATGACGTCATCCTTTACCCAGCAAGTCATTTATCGATTGTAGTGCGGCGGGTAATTCGGTTGCTCCCTCGACAACATGCAGGGCGCCGTCGGCAGACAACAAGGATGCCCGACCGGGGCGAGGGTCGAATGGATCGACAAAGCCCACCGCGACCATACCGGCGGCCACGGCCGCCGATACGCCGTGGGGGCTATCGTCGATCATTACGCAGTGTTCGGGGCGGGCACCGAATTTTTCCGCACATAGCTGAAGCAAGTCGGGGGCGGGCTTGGGTCTCGCCACCATTTCGGCACTGAAAATATCGGGGTTGAACTGATTCCACAGCGTTAACCTACCCAGGCTTTTACGTAATCTCTCCAGCGTACTGTTCGATGCGACACATTTGGGTCGGTCGATACTGGTGACGACATCGATAATACCGGGCATTGGTTCTAGCGAGCGGGCAAATTCGTCGAAAAGCCGCGCATGCCAATTTTCAAACCGTGCGGCGATATCAGTAATATTGTATTCCTTCTCACATACCGCGCGTATGATTGATTCCGAGCTACCGGTAAATCTCACATGCGCCTCTTCAGCGGAAATAGGAACGCCCGCTTCCTGAAGCATTTCTGCCAGAGTCCGGCTTGCAATCGGCTCGCTGTTGATAAGAACGCCGTCGCAATCAAAAATCACGAGATCGATATTGTCCAGCAAGCCAATATTCCCGGTGCCTGCATTCAATATATCAGCCAAGTTCGTATCACGCATAGCTGGTTTCCTGTGGCGTACTGCACCCAGTTCGCCAATGATAGGCAAACAAAATCCCTGATCCCCGCTTGGCGAGTCTTAAAAACATTTCGAGGCTCCTCCCTCACTGTTGCCGTATAGTAGCCACGGCTCTTTCATATGTAAACAGCCATTTACACATGAAAGGGTGACGGTGAGCAGATGCACGAAAATGAATTTCGTGATACTCGCTGGAAAATGAACAAAACCGCTCTCGCGGTTCATTAGAGCGCGGCATCCTTTGTGAGGGCTGAATGACAAACGACAGAGTTGTTCCTCAAATTATGGCTACATCCTCTGATGAGCAAATGCAGGTGCGGGTGGTTTGGCTTTATTATATGGAGGGGCGTACTCAATTAGAAATTGCAGATACTCTTTCTACAAACCGTCTGCGCGTAAACAAAATTATTGCCGAAGCTCGCAAATCAGGGTTGGTAACGATAACTCTGAATTCAAAACTGACATCGTGTGTTGAGCTCGAACAACAGCTTATGGCTGATTTTTCTCTCAGCCATGTAACGATAATCCCCACTCCGGAAAATCCAGAATTGATTCCTGCCCTTCTAGGACAGGCAACTGCCGATTATCTTGTGCAGCAGATCAATACGACAAAAATTACCGGTATCGGCGTTGGCTGGGGCGCGACGCTTCGGGAAACGGTCCGGTGCATGCCAGCATTAAAACGGCCGGACATATGCGTTAATTCTGTTATGGGCGGGCTTACTCATGGTATTGAAATCAACACATTCGATATAGCGAGCGATATGGCGCGCCAACTGAGCGCTCAATGCGCATATCTTGCCGCCCCAATTTATGCTGGAAGTCCAAAGTCGCGTGACGCGATTATAAGACAGGACGTCTTCGAGGAAGCATTTCGGCGCATCGGGGCGAATGATATCATAATCCTCAGTATAGGAGATATGACGGATCGTTCGCTTTTGATGCGCTATGGCCTCCCCACCGATGTGACAATAGACGAGCTTCTGGCGGCTGGTGCATGCGGCGACGTTGTTGCGCAATTCATGGACTGTTATGGAAAGCCCATCAAACACCCCCTCAACAAACGCGCTATTGCTCCTTCATTTGAGGCACTCAGAAAGGTTCCCCGTGTTGTTTTCACATCAGGCGGGTTAAACAAGGCTAATGCCATAGCAGCGGTGCTTTTAGCGGGTATTGGCAGCGTGCTCCTCTGCGACGAAGAAACCGCGCGGCGCGCTAGAGATATTGCATTAAAGCTCAAAGAAGATACTTGCTCGTCATGAGTGGCAGCGCTGTTATATTCTGGTTGGTTTAAGAAGGCGCTGATGCGCAATAACAAATCTCTAGTGCGGCAAAAGCCCTCCTCTTCGATGCAAGATGAATAGCTGACAAACCTGTAAACATAACAAAGTTGCGTGTAGAGCAGTTTGCGGCTTGCATGATAACAAAACCGCACGTATCGCCATTAATCGAGGGAGCTAGAAAATCGTGGATGTCCAACGATGATTGGAAATGGAATGATCGATACACAGACCGATGCATTGTATGACCTCCCGTCCGACGAGAATGTAACGACCTCGACTTGTTGATCTACTACGTGTTCAGGGGAGGAACTGAAATGTATCGTAAATATCTTATGGCTTTGTCTGCTGCGGTTTTCGCGACGGTCACTCAGGCGCAGGCGGAAGACGTGGTCAAGCTCGGCATGGTCGTTGAGCTTTCGGGGCCAGGTGCTCCAGCGGGCACGAATTGGCGTGATGGTATTAAAATTGCCATTGACGAAGTTAACGCCGATGGCGGTATTCTAGGTAAGAAAGTGGAACTGAGTGAGTACGATACTCAGACTGATCCGCTTGTATCCCGCGCATTGGTCCAAAAAGCTATCGATGATGGCGCTTATGCTATTCTGGGCACAATCTATTCCGGTTCGACAATGGTGAATATGTTGGTCGCCCAGCAAAACAGCATCCCGCAGTTTGTGGGATCGGAGGCTCCAAGTATCGTCGAGAAGGGAAACCCGTTTGTTTTTCGCACATCCACCGGTGCCCAAAAGGGTATTCCCGCACTGACTTCTTATTTCACGGACACGCTGAAGGCCAAGAAAGTTGGCGTCGCTTGGCTGAACAATGAATTCGGCAAAGGCGGCCATGACGTTTTTGTTGAGGAAATGAAAAAAGCGGGCATTGATGTCATCATCGATGTTGCCTCCGAACAGGCCCAGACTGACTATGCTGCTGACGTTGCCAAGTTGAAGCAGGCAGATCCAGAAGCAATTTTTGTCTATATGAATCAGGAAGAATCAGCACGTTTTCTAATCGAAGCCAAAAAACAGGGGCTAAGCATGCCGCTGGTGGGTGAAGTGACTTTGACTGAGGCGAAAGTGGTTGAACTTGCCGGACCTGCCGCAGACGGTGCGATTGCACATGTTGGTATTACTGCTGCGGCAACTGATATTCCAGCCATTGGCGAGTTCGCTGAGAAATTTGAAGAAACCTTCAAGCGCAAACCGACACATGACGCGCTCAAGGGCTATGTGGGTGTTTGGACAACCAAATATGTC
Organism: Falsochrobactrum tianjinense; assembly: GCF_019100495.1. GTDB lineage: Bacteria > Pseudomonadota > Alphaproteobacteria > Rhizobiales > Rhizobiaceae > Brucella > Brucella tianjinense. Next base: position 247,210 of record NZ_JAHRVA010000003.1, read on the forward strand.
ACGGAAATGGTTGGCGAACTTGACGGCGAGGCATTTGCGGAAAAGATGCACGGCCTTTGCCTGAAAACGGACGATTATCCTAAAATCGCCCTCGACACATGCTGGGATGATCATGGGGAAATGTCACGTCCAAGCTTCATGGTACAGGTGAAGGACGGTGTGCCTACTGTTATCGGCACTGTTCCGGCTAACTAACTAATCCTTTCAGCAGCGCGGCGGCTTAGCCGCCGCCTCGGATAGGCAGCGTAATGTCCCAGTTTTTACAGGTTTTGTTGTCCGGTCTTGCTACCGGTTCTATCTATGCGCTTGCCGCGATAGGTTTTACGCTGGTCTGGCAGGCTGCTCAGACTGTAAACTTTGCGCAAGGCGAATTTGTAATGCTGCCAGCCTTTTTTGTGCTGGCAGCGATGGGCATCTTCGGGATGCCATTCTTGCCAGCTATGCTGATCGGGCTGGTCGCTGCGCTGATCGTTCTTGGCCTCCTGTTCAAGAAGCTGATCGTGGAACCCATTCTTCCTCACGGCGGCATCACACTGATTATTGCGACCATGGCCCTGGGTATCTTTCTGAAAGAAAGCGTGAAAGAATTCTATTCAGCGGAAGCGCAGCCTTTCCCGTCCATGTTTCCAAATGATCCGATTGACCTGTTTGGTGCTGTTTTGTCCCTGAGAGACATGCTGAATCTCGGGTTGTCGCTCGCAATCGTTATTTTGCTGACGCTGTTTCTCAATCGGACGCGCACGGGGCGCTGTATGCAGGCAACGGCGCAGAATCCGGCAGTGGCAGAAATTCTCGGCGTCAATGTCAAACGGATGATCCTCTATACATTCCTGATTAATGCGGCCTTGGCGACCGTTGCCTCCTATTTGATCAGCCCGGTCTATCTGGCAAAGTTCTCCAACGGCGAAACGCTTGGCCTTATCGCCTTTATTGCGGCCATCGTCGGCGGCTTCAACCAGATACGCGGGGCGCTTGTCGGTGGTTTGCTGATTGGTGTTCTCGACAATCTGACGGCAGCCTATGTTACAGCGCAATACCGTGCGGCTGTACCTCTCGTGTTGCTGATCGTGATTATTCTTGCCCGTCCGCAAGGCATTATGGGAACGTCGGAAGGAAGGGCGGTATGATGATCGCGCAGAAGCGTAATATATCGATCGCCGTTCTTCTGTTTCTTGCGGGTCTGGCCCCATTGGGGCAGGGCAATTATATTATTTATGTCCTCACATCCTGGCTGATCTTTTCGATAGCCGCGATGGGACTCAATCTGACGCTCGGTTATGCAGGGCAGATTTCGCTCGCGCAGGCATCTTTTATGGCAATTGGCGCCTATGCCACTGCCCTTCTGACCCTTGCCGGATGGCATTGGCTTCTAGCCATGCCTGTAGGCCTCTTCCTGTGCTTCATAATAGGTCTGATTCTTGGTTATCCGGCCTTGCGCGTCAAAGGTCACTTTCTGGCTTTTGTCACGCTGGCATTCAATACACTGGTCTTTCTGGTTCTGCGGAATGAAGAATGGCTGACAGGCGGCAATTACGGCCTGGTTGGAATGCCGCGTCCTGATCTTGGGCTGTTCTCGACCGCCAAGGGTTTGCCGTTTTACTACTTCACTCTTGGAGTAACAGTGATTGCGGCGCTGATCCTTTGGGGCATCGTTCGTTCGCCGTGGGGGCGTGCGTTCAAGGCCTTGCGCGAAAACCCGATACGGGCGGAAAGTCTCGGTGTCGATACGCGCCGTATTACTTTGCTGGCCTTCGCTATCGGCTCGGTTTACGGCGGTCTCGCCGGATCATTGATAACGCCGCTTGTCCAGTTTATCGAGCCGGGATCATTCAATATCGCACATTCGTTGCGCATTCTGCTTATGGTCGTTGTCGGCGGAGCCGGCTTCTTTTTCGGCCCGTTTATTGGTGCGGCAGTTGTGATCTTGCTGCCGGAAATGTTGCGTTTCACCGAAGGCTACTATCTGATTATCTATTCGGGGTTGGTTATCATCATGCTGGTCTTTGTCCCTTCCGGTTTGATTGGAATATGGGGCAAGGTTCGTGAGAAACTCTGGCCGAAGCATCAGGTTCGCGGTGATATGAGCGAAGGAGCGCGGCTGAAATGAATAGCCCAGTACTTTCCGTGCGCAGTATCTACAAGCGTTTCGGCGGTATTCACGCCGTCCAGGATGTATCCTTTGATGTCAATCAAGGGGAAATACTCGGCCTGATCGGGCCGAACGGATCCGGTAAATCGACGCTTTTCAATTGTATTCTCGGTCAGCTTCAGCCGAATGGCGGTGAAGTGCGCGTTAACGGCAAGGATGTTTCCGGAATGCGCGCATCCGATCTCAACAAGCTTGGTGTCGGACGCACCTTCCAGCAGCTTTCAGTTTTCCCGAAAATGTCGGTGATTGAGAACATCATTCTTGCCGGACAGGAGCATAAAGGCACAATGGCATCGCGGCTCTTCGGGCAGGGCGATGCCGGCTTGACTGATGAAGCAGAACAGATGATTTCGTTCTTTCGTCTTGATCATCTGCGTGATGAACTGGCCGGTTCGCTTTCCTATGGCCAGCAAAAGCTCGTGGATGCTGCCATGGCGTTCATGGCGGGTCCCAGCCTCGTTCTTCTCGATGAGCCAGCTGGCGGCGTCAATCTGACGATGCTGGGCAATCTCAAAGACAGGCTCATTGCATACAATGCCGAACACGGAACGACCTTCGTCGTGATCGAACATAATATGGAATTTGTCATGAGCCTTTGTACGCGCATCATCGTATTGGCGGAAGGGCGCGTCATTGCTGAAGGATCGCCTGAGGAAATCCGGTCAAACCAGATGGTCATCGACGCTTATCTGGGAGGGTGAAATATGCTTGAGCTTAAAGATATTTACGGCGGGTATGGCAAGATCACCATTCTCAATGGCGTGTCGTTTTCCATTCCGAAAGCCTCAATCACGACTGTTATCGGTCCCAATGGTGCAGGTAAATCAACAGTTTTCAAAGCAATTTTCGGCCTCTTGAGCATTCAGTCCGGGCAGATTTTGCTCAACGGACAGGATGTCACGCGCAGCGCACCGCGCCATATGATTGCCAATGGCGTAACCTATGTGCCGCAGGGGCGTAATGTCGTTCCACAGCTCTCAGTCTACCACAACCTTGAACTCGGGGGCATCACCTCGCCCGATCAGGCCAAAGTGCGCGAGCGTATCGAACTGGTGATGGACCAGTTTCCAATGCTGCGTCAGTTCCGTGATCGCAAAGCTATTGAGCTATCCGGCGGACAGCAGAAGCAGCTTGAAGTGGCGCGCGCTCTACTACTTGATCCAAAGCTGATCTTGATCGACGAACCATCCATCGGTTTGTCCCCCAATCTCGTGCAGGAAGTTTTTCAGACACTCACTCGCCTGCGGGACCAGGGTGTGACGATTCTCATGGTGGAGCAGAACGCAAAAGCAGCCCTTGCCGTGTCCGACTATGGCCTTGTTCTCGAACTTGGCCAAACGCGCATGCATGATGAAGCCTCTAAACTTCTCGCCGATCCTCGTGTAGGGCAATTGTTCCTTGGTGGACACGTCGAGCATGATGCCGCAAAAACCTGACGAAGCGCATGAAACTGGCAAGTAGCTTGTCGTGGCGTAGTATTGCGCCGCAGCGGCCAGTAAATCTGGACAGGGCTTCGAAAGGTCCTCAGCACAGGAGGCCTTTAAATACGAAATTCGCTCATTCTTGCCAGGAGCCAGGCGGTATAGCATCCTGTTGGCGACGAAGTTTCAGCAGTTCTGAACTCTCGTCTAATTCGACATCTCCGCACAGGATCGTCTTTCCTGCTTTAACATCCCGCTTTAGTCTACGCCCGGACAATAGATAATAGGGTACTGGCGCATCGTTCATTAGAACTGATGCCGGCGTCAGCCGGGCTGAAACATCGCGAATGGTATGATGATGGCCTTGAGCAACCAGCAGGCTTCCGGCAGGCAAGTTCGCATCGGCATAGGCCGTGAGATCCATCACCGGACGCGGATGTTCCATGCCCGAAGAAACCCCGAGCAGGGCGGCTTCAAACACCGATGTTGCTGCCTCCAGCCCGAGCAGATGGCGCGGCAGGCCCAGCATGGCGGCGCGCCTGTTGCGGGCCACGACATGACCTTTTTCGCGCAGCATTTCCCAGGTTTCATCGTCCTTGCATGATACGGTTACGAAGACGCCGCCAGCAAAGCTCGGCTCGCCGGGCAGGCGCAGGCAATGAAACACGTCGAGTATACCGCTGGATGCCAGCAGTCCGCCATCGGATTTGCGCGTCATGAAATCGGCGATTTCCGTAATCCGGGCAATCGGCGCATGAAAATCGGCTCGGTCAGCAATCAGGCCGAGATTATTCGCGACCACTGTCATTTCGCAAAGATCAGGAACTGCCCGCTGCGGCAGATGGGACGCAAGCGTTGCGCGCATTTTCGCCACTTCCGCCCAATCGCGGTCGCCTGCGTCGATCCACTCGCCAAATCCCTGTGCGGTAATCGTCACTCCATTGCTGGTAATGGTCTCGTTTGCCGGATTGAAAACGAAGTCATATTCGCTTGATTTTCCGGCGGCGATGATCTCAAGTCCAATCACCTGCGCCCAGCTTGCCAGACCGATCAGGAGGCTTGGCTGGTCGCCATCGACGGGGCTGACGACCTTTCCGCGAGCCGCCGCCAACCGGGCCAGAATCGGGCCTATGACACTTTCGGTCTCTTTCGTGACCATGATGACATGCTTGTCGGCTTCGATGGCAATACGCGCATGGCGCGCCCCGGCCTCTGGATTGCCGGTTGCTTCAAGGACGACTTCGACCGGAAGGGCACGGATGAGTTCCGGGTCAGCACAGGCAAGCGCCTTGCCTGCTGCCCATACCGCGCGCACGGTGTCGGCATCGTGGCATTCGACGATGCTCGCCGGATCAATCCCCACCGATGCGAGCGCCTGTGCGGCAATGCCTGTTTCGCGGTCGAAGGCAACGCGGCAATTCAAGCCGAGGACATGACGGGCCTGTGCCAGGAAGCTACGGCCAAAACCGCCACTTCCTACGATAGCGCATTCCACGTTTCGGCTGTTGCGACCAGAAAAATAACGCAGATGATTCAATACCGCCTCCTTTAAGCAGTCAGCTTCCTGCGCATCGCGCGACGGACATAGCTGATGGTCTTTGGCAGGATCAGCATCGCAAGAGCGATTGCCATAATGGTTCCAACCAAGCTGTTGGAGAAAAATATCGACAGCGAGCCATCGGCAATGACCATGGATTGGTAGAATGCGTTCTCGGCCTTATCCCCCAGGACCATTGCGAGAACCAAAGGCGCAAGCGGATAGTTGAGTCTGGTAAAGAGGTAGCCGACGATACCGAAAAGCACCACGACCCAGAGATCGAAGCTGGCATTCGACACCGTATAGGCGCCGACGAAGCAGATGACGACAATCATTGGCCCAATGATGGAGAACGGGATGCGTAGCAAGGCTGCGAACATGGGCACGGTTGCGAGCACCAAAATCACGCCGATAAGGTTTGAGACATACATCGAGGCGATCAGGCCCCAAACGAAATCGGGCTTGGTCGCAAAAAGCATTGGTCCCGGGGTCAGCCCCCATATCATCAGGCCGCCCATGAGAACGGCTGCGGTGGCGGAAGAGGGGACGCCAAGAGCAAGCATTGGCAGCATCGCGCAGGACCCGGCACTATGATCGGCGGTTTCCGGAGCAATGATACCTTCAGGCCGTCCGGTGCCGAATGGTTCGCCTTTCTTGGATGCTTGGTTTGCGATGCCATAGCTCATGAACGAAGCTGCCGTCGGGCCGCCGGGGGTGATTCCCATCCATATGCCAACGAGACCGGAGCGCAGCATAGTGGCCCAGTAGCGAGGCATTTCCACTATTGTCTTCAGCACGTCGCGCAAATTGATTTTCGAGGCGACGCCGCGAAAACGCAGACCCTCCTGCACTGTGGACAGCAACTCGCCGATGCCGAACAGGCCGATGACGACTACGAGAAAACTGATGCCACCCAGCAATTCGGAATAGCCGAATGTCAGGCGTACCTCGCCGGTGACATTATCCATGCCTACAGATGAGAGTAGAAGTCCGGTTGTCAAAGCCACCACTGTCTTGACCGGACGAGCGCTGCCCATACCGACAAATGCTGAAAAGGCGAGGAAATAGACGGCAAAATATTCAGGTGCACCAAAGCGGAGCGCGAATCGTGAGGCCCAACTGGCCAGCAGCGTGATGACGACGACGCCAAGAAGCGCACCAAAACCAGCCGACAGGAAGGCCAGCGTCAGTGCGCGGGTGGACTCGCCTTTTCGAGCCATTGGATAGCCATCGAATGTCGTGGCAACCGAACTTGGCTCGCCGGGAATATTAAACAGGATCGATGTGGTCGATCCGCCAAAAAGCGCACCCCAATACATCGACGTCAAAAGAATGATCGCTGATGTCGGGTCCAGCGTGAAGGTGAGCGGAATGAGCAGGGACACGCCATTGGGCGCGCCCAGTCCGGGCAGCACCCCAACGACCAGCCCGAACAGGACGCCCGCGATCATCAGGCCAATATGCATGGGTGTCAAAGCGACACCAAAACCGTGCATTAAAAGATCAACATTTTCCATTGCACGCACCCCCTCAGTAGATTCCGAGCCAGGATTCAATCGGCCCTTTTTTGAGCGGCACCAAAAAAGCGATCTCGAATAATACGTATTGTGCAGCAGTGAAACTCACGCTGATTCCGATCGCGGTGAGCAGCCGATATCCCCCATGTCGCCAAGCGGTCCATCCGATATATAAAGCACTGCTAAAATAAAGGCCCATAAGCAAGGTCAGGGTGACGAAGGCGACCATCTCGCACAAAAAGACCGCGACGCGCCGGAATTGCTCCCTATCAAGAAAGGTTTCGGCAAGTTCTCGCGCAGCTTCCCTGCCAGCATTAAGCCTGAAAATAGCGGCACCAAGATTCCACAGGCTGGCTGTGATCAAAATCAGACTGATATAAAATGGAAAGTAACCAGCTTCAGGGCCTGACTTCTCCCAGCTAAACCCAAGCTCTGTAGCGCCGATTAATCCTGCAATGCCGAGCATGCCTGTTCCGATCGCAGTTGCGATCTCGACATGGAAACGTTTGACGGCCATGGGCCTCCTCCTCTGTCTGAAGAAGCGGAAGGCCGGAATAAGCCTTCCGCCCGTTCAGGTTTTAAAGCCTCAACGTCATTGCCAGAGTCATTCGACAGTCCAACCTTCGGTTTTGAACACGCCGACCGTGGCGTCTTCATTCTTCTTGATGAAGGACTTCAGCTCATCTCCAGTAAGGAAGGTGGCAGTCTGCGAAGTTTTCTTCAGATAGTCCTGCCATTCAGGCGTTTCAGAGACGCCTTTAAGCGCGGTCTCATAGAAAGCCTTTACACCCGGCTCGGTTCCGGCAGGAAGCCAGACCGTACGCGGCATCTGGTACGTCTCAATGTCGAGACCTTCTTCCATGCAGGTTGGAATATCGTGCCATCCCTTGCCGTCATTGATCGGCTCGCTCTTGTCCATGCGCTTCGGTGAGAAGACACAAAGCGGGCGCACCGCACCGGCTTGCCACTGGCCAAGGTTTTCATTCGGATTGTTCACATTGGCGACAATGTGACCGCCCGCCAGTTGAACGCCGACTTCGGCACCGCCATTAAATGGCACATATTTGAAGTCCGCACCGGAGGTCTGTTCGATTAGCGCAACGAGTGTTTCGTCGGTATCCTTGGATTGGCTGCCGCCGAAAACCAGGGTGCCGGGTTCGGCTTTACCCGCATCGATCAAATCCTTGATAGTCTGATAGGGCGAATCTGCCTTGACCCAGACAATGAATTCGTCAAGCGCCAGCGCTGCGACGGGCTCAAGATCTTCAGTACTATAAGCCAGCTTGGCCACATATGGCAGCAGATAGACGTTATTTGTGCCGAAGATTACCTTGTGTGGATCGCCAGAATGCTGTTTGGCATAAAGAAATGCTTCCGCACCCGAGCCTGCCCCCTTATTGAGAACAACGACCGACGTATCGATCAATTTTTCACGGCTAATACTCGATTGGATGGTGCGAGTAAAATTATCAGTTCCCCCGCCCGCGCCTGAAGCCACAATGAATTCCAGTGGCCTCTCTGGAGCCCATTCTGCCGCTGCTGCGGGCATAACGGCCAGGATTGACGCTGTGGCTGCATAAAGAATTGTCTTTAGTTTGGACATGGTTTCCTCCTCCTGTGAAACGTTCGCCTCTCCCTGACGAACGGTATTAACGGCACGTCACGGATGACATGCCAGTTTTACGAGCATATGCCGTCGCTCAGGCCACTGTTTCCAATGCCCAACCGGCTTGCAAAGCACGTTTTTCCCTCGCCGGATTAAGCTTTGCCAGCGAAATGCCAAGATTTTGGGCGGCAAGGGTTGCACCCAGGTCGGCCTTTCCCTGACCGGCAATATCGAAGGCTGTGCCATGTGCCGGGGTCACCAGGGGAAACCCATAACCCGCAATCAGCGTTACGCCGCGATCAAAACCAATCAGCTTCATCGCGATCTGGCCCTGATCATGGTACATGGTCATGACAGCATCGAATTCACCACGGATGGCGCGCACAAAGACTGTGTCGGAGGGGATCGGCCCCTTGACGTTCATCCCTTCCGCCGCTGCCTGTTCCACGGCAGGCGCAATAATATCATCATCCTCATGGCCAAAGTTGCGCCCGTCGCCCGCATGGGGATTAAGAGCGGCAACGCCAATGCGCGGGTTTGGCTTTCCGGCGCCGGTGAGAACTTCATTCGTCAGCCGCAAACTGTCGAGGATACGCTCGATGCTCAATTTTGAGGCGACTTCGCGTAAGGGAATATGTGACGTGACACGCGCATTCCAGACTTCATCGAGTACGTTGAACTCGCGGCCGCTCCGCGGAGCCTGTATTGCGGAATCGATAAACCCGATTTCGTCGATATAGGACGGTCTTGCGAGGCGCATTGAATGTTTGTTGAATGGGGTAAACATCGCAATATCCGCCAGACCGGCATGGGCCAGCCGCAATACAGCAGCGAAGTTTTGCAGTGAAGCTTTGCCCGGCCCGGCATCTGACCGACCCAGAACCAGCCCATCCACCGGACAGTTGGCCAGATCGATAAAGACTTTCCCGGAAGGGATGCCATTCAACAGATCATCGGGCCGGATGACAGGAATATCGAGCGAAACGCGGGCATGGGCTTTACCCATCTCAAGGATGCGTGCGTCACCAACAACGATAAAATCGCGCTCGGCCATATCCGGATGAGCCAGAAGTTTGGCGGCCAGTTCCGGGCCAACGCCGCTGGCGTCGCCAATCGCTAGTGCAGTCCGCATATCAATCTATCCTTATGCCTTTTCGAGTGCATCAAAAATATGGACTATTTTTTGCTCAACTCACTGGTCAGTATCTGGCGGAGATATTCGCGGTTCTGGGCACAGATGCCCAATCCGTCGCCGCCGTAATGTTCGAGAAGGAACGGGCTGTCATAGCCGTGCTCCAGAGCCGTCGCGATGGCGCTGCGCCAATTGATCGTGCCGCCCAGAAGCGGGGCGGGATGCGTCAATATCTGGCCGGTGGTGCTGTCTTCCATCCGGAAATAGTTCTTCACATGCCAGTAACCAGCAAATGGAGCGCAGAGCGCTATCATCTCCTGCCATGGCTCGACCGGGCGGTGCAGCCGGATCAGGTTGCCTATATCGAGATTGAGTTTGACCGACGGCATGTCCAGATCGGTTACGAACCGCACGGCATCCCGCGCCGAGCCGATATAGGTATCCTCATACATTTCCAGCGAAAGCTGGATGCCCAGCTCATCCGCATGGCGGGCAAGCTCACGAATACGCTCAAGCGCCAGCCGATAGGTGGCCTTATCATCGGGATTTTTAATGCCGGGCCGGGTCCAGAACCAGGTCGCCTTGCGTTGCTCGGGCGTGAGCGGTCCGAACAGGCCGAAACTGACATATTTCGCGCCGATATCGGCAGCGCAGTCGATGACGCGGTGGTTATAGGCAAGAAACTCGTTGCCATGTTCGGGATCAATCACGCTGCGGCGGGAAGTCGAAATGGCGGGGACCGCAAGACCCAGTTCATTGCACAATGCCATGAAATCCGCGCGGCGGCTGGCGTCAAGATCAGCGATGCGCAGCCAGGAATCCGTTGGATCGACAGAGGTAAATCCGGCCTGCGCCACTTCACGCAGGCTCTCGGCCCATATTTCCGGGGCTGCTTCCTGAACCAGTGTACCATCGGAACGCATGGCGGGAAAAGGAATCATCGCAGCAGCGATCGGCCAGCTTTTCGCATCCCACATCGTACTCATATTCCTCCCGAATCGAGCCTGTATTAGAAACCTTATCGTTTTTGCAATTTTGTATCAATAATTTTGTATGCAAAATAATATTGTTGGAATTGACATATGTTTTGTAACTGCTTAGCCAAAAGAGGGAGAAAAGGAGTGCGCTCTTGACAGCCACAGGTCTCGAAAAAACAGAGGAACCGCTGCCGGCTGATAAGATCGAAAGGTATTCCCTTCACGATGCTATCCTGAACCGGCTGCGTGATTTGATCATCACCGGCGAGTTGATGCCGGGCAGCAAGATCAATGAGGCGCAGATTTGCGCGCGGCTGGGTGTTTCCCGCACGCCATTGCGGGAAGCCATCAAATTCCTCGCCAGCGAAGGTCTGGTTGAACTTGTCCCGCGGCGCGGCGCGGTCGTCAAGAAATTCACGGCCAAGGAAACCCGCGACATGCTTGATGTCATCAAGTCGCTTGAGCAGATCGCGGCGGAAAAGGCCTGTGAAACAGCTTCTGACGCCGGAATTGCCCATATCCGCAATTTGCATGACGAAATGGTTGCAGCTTATGAACGGGGCGACCGGCTGACCTATTACAAGCTCAATCAAACGATCCATGTTTCGATTGTTGCGCTTGCCGATAATTCGGCCTTGTCGGATGTGCACACTGTGTTGCAGACCCGGCTCAAGAGGATCCGTTTCGTCGGCCATGAAGGGCCGGTAAAATGGGCCGCAGCGGTTAGCGAGCATGTCGAGATGATCGAGGCGCTGGAGGCGCGGGACGCGCAGCGTTTAAAAGACGTTATCGGCCGTCATCTCACGCAGGCGTGGATACGCGTGCGCGATGTGGCCTCTGCCTGACGGCAGGTTGATCCATCATTGAAAAAGGCGGCCATGGGCCGCCTTTTTTAATATTCTGAAGCGGTGTTTAGCGTGCGGCGAGAATCCCCGCGATCAGACCGCTTGCCGCTGTTATCAGCAGATACTGGTTGTCTACCTTGACCCAATGCTGGCCACGGCCCGGCTTGCGAAGGCCATGACGCCGATAGTCACGTACTTCCTGATGGCGGCGCCAGTTGCTGTAACGCTGACCTTTGGACCAGCGCTTCTTCTGAATCTGGTTGCGGCGATCATGGCGCTTGAATTCCTTGCCCGGTGCTGGCCGCGCGGGTTCGACGCGATGATGACCGGGCTTGCGCGGCGGATTATGGTCACGCGCTTGTGCAAGTGGTGCGCCGATAAAGGAAATAGCGATGGCGGCCAGGACGACTTTCTTGAACATTGTGTTCTCCTTCTGATGGAGCTGACCCTACCTTTCAGGCTCTGAACGCCCAATGAACGAAAACCAGCCAAACATTAAAGAAAATCAATGTAGTGGCTGTGGCCATGCGCCGCCTCACTTTTCTTGAAAAGGCTTCCAAAGCAATAGAAACAAGCTTCTTCATGCGTCAATCGCCGTTTGCTTTCACTTCACTTAACCTTGATCTGGGACCAAGAAAAAGGTCTACTCTCCCTATGAAGATCGATAGCTCCCGATCCCTTGCCCGGCGCATTGTGCTTCGTATCGCCGCCACTCTTGGAATAGTGGCGGCATTGACTGTAAGCTGGTGGATGCGCGTGGAAAATGCCCGCGAGAAGCATGAACTTCCGGTCGTGGCTTTTGGTGATCATATTGATCTTGGCCGGACTATGCTTACGCCTCTTTCGCTGTTGTTTTCTGAGGGAAGTGATGGCCAGCGCCAACTCATCCTCAAGGCGCGGGCTGAAAACCATACCGGAGAAACGCAAGGCGCGATCTTCGGCTTTCCGCCAAAGCCCCCGCAAATTCAGTCTGGAGAGGTCCAGTTGGGACCACCAGAAATACTCCTCAACCGTGACGGAGAGCAACTGGTTCAGCTGCAGCCTCGTATGCCTGAAGAAATCTCCGTCATTTGGAAAGTTCCGGTGGAATGGGAGCCAGATCAATTATCGATGACATTTTTTCAGCAAAACTTCAAATTGCGTGACAATCTCTATGGTCAAGCCAACTGGCTGACATTCGCACCTACCGCGCTGCTGGTAGCGTCGGTGGATAAAGTGCCATGATACGTTATGTCGCCAATGGTGCTGTCTTGCTGACCGGAGCAGTCCTGCTCGGTGCAATAATGATCACCGCCCCCGACTATAATAGTGTTTTTCAAGCCTTTCCTTCGCACGCTTCAATCGGTGAAATCGCCAATGGCCGTATGTTCGATGCGCGTTTTCTAGGGGGGCGCCTGACGCACCGGATAGATTTTGAATATTATGGACGGCAGGTCAGCCGTGATACTGAGGGCATCTTTCTAATCGCGAATTTTGAAGTGTCCGGTGTGACTGCCTCGACCCAGCTTGCTGCCAAATGGAAAGGCGCCAGCGGTCGCGACTATGCAGCATCCGCCCGTTTCGAGAAAGCGCCGAAGATACTACAATCTCTTTTTTTCCAGCCAGGTCTCACCAGTAAGGGCTTTGTCATCTTCGAAGTACCCGAAGATGAAGTGCTGGGAGGCAAGCTGATCCTGTCCCGCCGTGGGGTAACGATTCTCGATAGCGCATTGCATCTGGAAACAGCCAGGATTGCTCCACCAGTGGCCGTTGTGAGGCTCGATCCATGAAGCAGCTGAAACATTTGGGCTGGATTGTACTGAGCATTTTGTTTCTTGTCGCAAGCTCGCTGATTTCGGCAGAAGTGGCAATCCTTGATCTGCGCAAAGAGAGCGAATGGCAGCTCAAAGAAGTCGATACCGCAGGTGCCGAACTGGATAGGGTAACAGTGCAGGTTGAAAGGACACGAGCAGTAGCAACGCCCCAAAGGGCTGATCGAGCATTGGTTCACGTACGGCTGTCGCTACAAGGGGCCGAAGATGCTCGTCAGGCCTGGGTCGATTGCCGCCTGACGCTGCATGATGATCAGAACCGGAAGTGGCTTCCGATGGAAACTGAAAATACCGATGGTGCGATCAAAGCCGTTGCAGCGGATCGCATGAACAACGGCAGATGTAATCCGGTGCCATATGATGCTCCTCGGGATGGCAGTGCGATCTTGTCGGATCAGGTGTTTTTGGTGCCGGTTGATACGTTAGGACAACTGACGCTGCATGTTTCGGGATATGGAACTCGGCCACGGGCACTAGCTATTCGGATTGAGCCGGACTTGACGGTGCTGAACTAATGGTTTTGGCCATAGTGTTTCAGCTTGCCTGAGCGGGTTTTTCTCTACCCGCCAGTTCAAGGCCTGCGGCAAGGATGCAGAACTGAACCACACTGACGATCAGTCCCGTCTGGGGCTGCCCCGGTGTACCAAACAACAGGTTTAGCGGGGTAGTCAGAATACCCCATGTCAGATGATCCTGCGGGCCGATCAGTTGCGCGACACCAACCCATGTCCAACGGCTCAGCCAATCGGCCAGTCGCCAGAGAACAATTACGGAAACCGACAGCGCAAGCCCTGCCGAGGCAGCCAGAAGAACACCGTTTGCCACGGCATGCCAGCGCTTGACCAGTCCGGCCCAGAAATGGCCGATAAAATCGGTCAAAGGCTTGGGCAGGGTTTTCCAGCGGTTCAGTGCAGTTCCGGCAAAATGCTGTGTGCGGTCGTTAAGCATGTTAAGATCGTGACCATAAACAATGGCACCCAGATTGAACCAGATCAGTGGAAGGACCGCATACCAGAATAGCGATTTCAACCACGGCCAGAGTTGAAATTCAGGCGCCCAGTTGACCGGCCTGATCGAAGCTTCGGTGATCTGGGCGGAGGCGGGCGTGAATATCCAGTTTAGCCATTCATTTGGCGGCGGCAACTCCGCCAGCCAGGCTGCCAATTGTCCTTCCCACCCACGGATCACATAAAGAACCAACAGAACCCAGCTTGCCTCGCAGGCAACGACAAGAAGCGGCCAGAATGCTGACTGGGTACTTTTTTGCAGGGCCTTGGCGATGCGGCGGATGGCCCAAATCACAATGACGGCGGCGACGACCCAAATAGTGCTGCCAACCTCAAGCGCTGTCGGACCTAAATCGGGATTTGAGAAATCGATTTGTTGCATCTGCGTATTCAGAAATGCTTGTGAATATTTACGCAGCGTATCGCCCAGCAGGCCCCACCCGGCATAATAAGCGTAAAAAGGGATTAGCACCGCCAGCAATGCTCCGGCAAAGACCCGCCCGCTATTGCCTTCATCTTCTGTGGTCGTTGTCGGAGTGTCTTCTGCCGCAGCCTCCTGGATCAGCCTGCGGCGGCGATGCAGGCGAATAGTTGGCAATCCGTTCCGCAGGATCAGGAACATTGCGACGAAAATCAGCAACTGTAACAGGATTACCGGCACCAACGCGATCAGCCCGGAAATGCGGCTTACCAGCCCGATTTCCACCGCTGCCATCGTCAGCAACAGGTTAAGCAGCATCCCGCCTGCCCAAACAGCAGACAATGGCGCGCCGTAGTTGAGCAGAAGTCTCGCGGAAAGGGAGATATGTCGTCCGATAAGACGCCAAGGCTCTAACATCGCGGCAAGATGCCATCATTCTTGAATCTCTTCAAGTGCGCCGGTTAACGGTTTAACCACTCCTTCAGTTCGGCGTCCGCTCGTTCCAGAGCGTTATAATTAAGAAGTTTACGTAGCAGCGCGATCGTAACGGCACGGGTACGCAGGTTGAAATACCCTTCTTCAGGATCGCCCTTCTCCTGATAGACGCCAAGTTTGTCATAGAGTTGCTGCAAGCGGTTTTGTACGCTCCGCAAGGAAAGATTACGGCGGCGCGCAATAACACGATCCGTCAGGCCAAGTGCAACATCGACAAGAATTTCATATTCACTTTCACTGAAGCCGCGAACATGCCCGTAGCTTTGTTGTTGAAGCCCGCGCACTTCACGATCGATGACGCATTGCGCTTCCACGAATATGCTGCGCAGAGCCAATCTGAGTTTGTCGTCAGAGGCTGATTTTAATATATAGCCATAGGCAGCACCTTCCGGCACGATCCGGGAGACGCCGCGCACATAAGCTTCGTCGGCATAATTCGACCAGAACAATATACGCGTTTCCGGGTTTTCTTTCCAGATAATGCGCGCAGCCTCAATACCATTGCGCCCGTTCATCTGTAGATCCATTACAATATGAGCGGCCCTGTGCTGCCGGGCGAGTTTTTCACCTTCAAGCCCATTTTCAGCTTCCACAACTTCATTACATTCTGGAAGTGCAGCCTGCACAGCCTCGCCAAGATAGGCGCGATGCAACGGGTCATCCTCAACAATTAGAACCTGCACATTATCCTCCGGAAGAATTGTTATGAATTGCCTGCGGCAGGTGAATTGTCACACATGTGCCCTGGCCTTCGACATTATTCCTGATTGCGAAATTCGCCGAAATAAGCCGTGCGCGGGTGCGCATATTATCGATGCCATGACCTCTTTGCTCGATTTGGTTGTCCATGCCTATTCCGTCATCCATGACTTCGACCAGCAACCGTCCGTCATTGTCGCGTAACTGGACGCGAACCACGTTGGCATGAGCGTGACGAATGGCATTGTTGATCGCTTCCTGCACGATGCGGAAAAGAGAAGTCCCGACTGTTTCCTCAAGCAGGTCGGCTATGCCCTCGCTCCAATCTTCCAGAATCCATTCAACGACTGAGCCGCTATCCTGGACAGATCGGACAAGATGGTTCTCTGTCGCTTGAGCAAAGCCAAAAAGTTGCAGGACAGAAGGCTTCGCCTCTTCGATAATCTGGCGCAGATCGTGCATACAATGTTGCAACCCACGAAACAGTGGTTCCAACTGCTCGCCTGAAAGGTCTGGTATGCGGGCCAGGCGCTCGACATGGCGGGCAAGTCGCGTCAGATCGGCTAATGTTTGATCATGCAAATCCATGCCGATACGATGCCGCTCCATTTCAAGGGCTTCAGTCAGCTTCAAGGCCCCGAAACGCAAGCCCTCTTCGCGCGCACTGGCCTCGGCCTCGATTATTGCGGATTGCTTCGCCTGTTCAGTTGCGCGTATGGCATAGAAATAAGGCGCTAACAGATCAGCGATAGATTGCGCGTTCCTCACGTCATGCATCGTATAACATGCGGGTTTCAGGCTGGAACAGCTCAATGCGCCGATAATATTGCCCTGTGCTTTGAGGGGAACGTGCAGGCGGGCCTTGAGTCCATGCGCGATAATGGGCGTGGAAAACGAGCCTTCAAAGTGAAAACGCGGATCGGAGCAGGCATCGTCGGTGAGCAGATAATCCACTTCGCCGGACAAGGCCGATCGGATGGGGCTGCCGGATAAAAGTGCGGGCGGGTGTTTGCTCCATGCCGTTTCAATCCCGCTTTCATAGGCAATATGAAACTTGCCATCCACCATCTTGATGCACACATCCAGATGGTCATAAGGCAGGATATGGTGTATCTCAGCGGCAACGGCCTGAATGATGGAATCAAAATCAAGCTGGCCAGCCAGCAATCTCGAAATATTGAGATAGTGCTCAAGGAGCCGCTCGGCGGCCAGTTTGGTTCTGTATTCTGGCGCGCGTTCAAGCAAGCGTCTTTCCTCCCAAACGCGAACTGTTCTCATACTATAATATTAGGCCGCTCTCCCTCCCACACGTCTTGCGGCTTCCCGCAATTATGCTGCGGGAAGCCGCATCATGGTTGCTTCGATCGGTCTTCCATAGATAGCATATTTATTTCATTCTCTTGTCACCAGAGAATTGTCAACGAGACGATAAAGTATGCTGGGGCCGTCGAGGAACGGTCGTGCGGGAGGCTTCGCACAAAATTCAATTGGTCCGGGGCGTCCAGGATGCATCGGAACTGCATGTTGCAACTGGGAGGTTTAAATGCAGCTTGGAAAAACTCTGTTCGCGTCTGTCGCGCTTGCCAGCGTTATGGCCGCAGGCGGCGCTTTCGCCGATACATCATCGAAGAAAATTGCGTTCTCCAATAATTATGCTGGCAATTCATGGCGGCAGGCGATGCTGGAAAGCTGGGACAAGGTGACGAAGGAAGCCGTCAGCGCTGGCATCGTGTCCGCTGCCGATGCTTTTACGACCGCCGAAAACCAGGCGACCGAGCAGGCCGCGCAAATCCAGAACATGATTCTTCAAGGCTACGACGCCATTGTCATCAATGCCGCCTCTCCGACGGCGCTTAATGGCGCGGTCAAGGAAGCCTGCGACGCGGGTATCACGGTCGTTTCCTTCGATGGGATAGTGACCGAGCCATGCGCGTGGCGCATTGCGGTTGACTTCAAGGCCATGGGCGAAGGTCAGATCGACTATCTGGCCAAACGCTTGCCGGACGGCGGCAACCTGCTGGAAATCCGCGGTCTCGCCGGTGTTTCCGTTGATGATAATATACATGCAGGTATCCAAGAGGGCGTGAGCAAGCATCCGAACTTCAAAATCGTGGGGTCGGTCAATGGAGATTGGGCCGCTGATGTTGCCCAACGCGCTGTGGCCGGAATCCTTCCGAGCCTGCCGAAAGTCGATGCGGTTGTAACGCAGGGTGGCGACGGCTATGGCGCCGCACAGGCTTTTGCTGCCGCCAAACGTGAAACGCCGATCATCATCATGGGCAATCGTGAAGACGAACTGCAATGGTGGAAGCAGCAGAAAGATGAAAACGGCTATGAAACCATGTCGGTTTCGATTGCGCCGGGTGTCTCCACTCTTGCTTTCTGGGTCGCCCAGCAGATTCTTGACGGCAAGGACGTTGAGAAGGAACTCGTGGTTCCATTTCTCAGCATAAGCCAGGATTCCCTCGAAGACGACCTCGCCAACACCCCGAAGGGTAGCGTGGCAAATGTCGAGTACACGCTCGAGGATGCGCAAAAGGTCATCGGCGCGAAATAATCGCAGCCCATCAAACAGGGGCGGGCTCATTTACCCGTCCCTCCTTATCTCCAGATATAGTTCGAGCATGTCAGAACCAGTCGTGAAACAAGAGGTCGTCGCAGCCCGCAATATCCGCGTGCAGTTTGGCGCCGTAAAAGCACTGGATGGCGCGGAACTTGTGATCCGTGAAGGCGAGTGCGTCGGGCTTGTGGGCCATAATGGCGCTGGCAAATCCACTATCGTCAATGTGATCAACGGCGGATTAAAACCGCATGAGGGTAGCATCTCCTATCAGGGAGAGGCGGAGCACGGAGTCACGGCGGCGCACAAACATGGCATTCGCTGTGTTTTTCAGGAATTATCGCTGTTTCCCAATCTGACAATTGCTGAAAATGTCCGCATCATGCAGCGCGATCTTGATGGTTCGAACTGGCGGAGCAAGGCGCTCAGCCTCATTTCCGGCAAGCTTGATGAAATTTTCCCCGACCACAAGATCGATTGCGGAGCTACCATTGACGAGCTTTCCATTGCGGAACGGCAAATGGTTGAGATCGCCATCAACTTCACTGCTCCGCGCAACGCCCCCAAACTAGTCATTCTGGATGAGCCGACTTCCTCGCTCGATGCAGGCATTGCAGCGCAGCTTATGGCTTATGTCCGGCGGTTCGTGGCAACCGGCGGGGCAGTGATCCTGATTTCACATATGCTTGGAGAAATTCTCTCCACATCCGACCGCATCGTCGTCATGAAGGATGGCAAGGTCGTTGCCAATCGGCCAGCAGAGGAATTCACCAACCGCAGTCTTGTTGAGGCTATGGGCAGCGTCGAACGCGAGAAAGCTGCACGCCGCCCTGCTTCGACTGAAGCCAAAGGTAGTCCTGTTCTGGCTCGCTCCGCGCTCAACGAAGATTTGAAGTCATTTGAAGCCTTCAAAGGCGAAGTTATCGGGCTTGCCGGACTTGCAGGGCATGGCCAGACCAGGATGCTTCTCGACCTTTACTATGCACACAGGTCCAACTGGCTACCTGCTCGCAATTGCGAAATAGCTTTTGTTGCAGGTGATCGCAGTCTCAACGGCACGTTCCCGCTCTGGAGCATCCTGCACAATCTAACCATCAACTCGCTTGATCGACTTTCATCACTGAAGCTTACCGATCAGGCGCGTGAAAATAAGCTTGGTGCGCAATGGAAAGACAAAATTCACATTCGCACACCCGATATGAACAATCGTATCCTTTCGCTTTCTGGCGGCAATCAGCAGAAAGTGCTGTTTGCCCGAGCGCTTGCCACAAGCGCCAATACTATCCTGATGGATGATCCCATGCGCGGCGTCGATGTGGGAACCAAGCAGGAAGTCTATGAAATCCTGCGCAATGAGGCTGAAAATGGCCGAACCTTTGTTTGGTATTCTACCGAAATGGACGAAATCGAGCTTTGCGATCGCGTCTATGTCTTCCGTGACGGTGCGATTGTGACTGAACTTATCGGTGATGAAATCACGGAAAAGAACGTGCTTGCTGCATCTTTTGAGGGAGGGCACGATTAATGCGCTTCTCTTCTTCTTCCATTCGCCTGCTGACTCCGATTTTCTCGCTGGCTTTGCTTCTGGCTGCTGTTTTCTATATGCAGCCGCGCGCCATGAGCTATACTGGGCTGAACCTGCTGTTCAATCTGGCCGTTCCAATCGCGCTTGCGACCATCGCGCAAATGCTCATCATGGCGGTCAACGATCTTGATCTTTCGATGGGAACTTTCGTGAGTTTCGCGGTCTGTGTGGCCGCGACCTATCTGAATACTACCCCCTTGGTCGGGGTTCTCATTCTGGTTGCCGCCATTGCCGCCTATGCGGCGCTTGGCGCCATTATCCACCTGCGTAACTTGCCTTCCATCGTCGTGACATTGGGCATGAGCTTTGTCTGGGGCGGTCTGGCGGTCCTTTTGCTGCCGTCTCCGGGGGGCCACGCGCCTGAATGGGCGCGCTGGGTAATGACAACCAAGCCACCTTTCGTTCCGATGGCCATTGTTGCCAGCGTTCTGATCGCACTTGTCACTCATTTCATCATCATGCGTACTACATTTGGTGTGCTGATACGCGGGGCTGGCGGTAACGCGCGCTCCATCGAACGTGCCGGTTGGTCAATCGTCGCCATACGGGCTGCGACCTATGCGCTCGCGGCTTTCTTTGCCATATTGGCCGGTATCGCTCTTGTCGGCCTGACTACATCTGCCGATGCCAATATCGCGCTTCGCTACACGCTGCTTTCCATTGCCGGCGTTATTCTTGGTGGCGGTGAATTCGTTGGTGGGCGCATATCGCCCATCGGGGCCGTCGTCGGCGCACTGACCTTGACGCTTGCCGGCTCGTTCCTTTCATTCATGCGTATTTCGCCCGACTGGCAGATCGGTGCGCAAGGTGCGATCCTGATTGCAGTCTTGGCATTGCGTCTCTTCCTCAATCGCCTCGAAAAGCGGGAGAAAAAGTGATGAACGCTCTTTTCCTTCTCTCACATCGTCCGTGGATATGGTCTTTCGTTGCGACAATTGCCGTCTGGGTTATCACGATTGTTTTTACCGGTAGCGCTGGGGTCCATGGCCTGTCGCATGCGGCATTCACCTTCGCTTCCTTCTCGGTGATTGTGGGTCTCGGGCAGATGTTCGTGATCACATTGGGGCCGGGCAATATCGACCTTTCCGTGCCTGCCACCATGACACTTGCCGCAACGATCGCGCTCAAGCTCATGGACTCACAGGAAAGCATGATCCTTGCAGGGCTGGCAGCCGCCATCCTGATCGGTCTTGCTGTGGGCATATGCAATTATGCGCTGATAAAGCTTCTGCGCATTCCTCCGATCATAGCCACCCTGTCACTGAGCTTCCTCGTGCAATCCACGGCAATCTGGAGCAATCGCGGCCTGCGCGTAAAACCGCCGGAAAGTCTTGCTCAATTCACCACCTCATCGACGCTTGGCGTGCCCAATGTTGCTATCATAGCGCTGCTCCTGTCGGTCATTGGCTGGGTTTTGCTTAAAAAGAGCATTTACGGACGCTGGATTTCCGCGGTCGGCCAAAACCCGTTCGCAGCACGTATGGCAGGTGTTCCGGTCGATGGCGCGCGCTTTGTAACCTATCTGCTCTGTGCCGTTCTGGCCTCGCTTTGCGGGTTTTTGCTCGCCTGCTTCTCGGGGGGAGCAGCACTCAATATGGGTACGGAATATCTGCTGATGTCGATTGCTGTGGTTATCATTGGCGGCACAGCCGTGGCCGGTGGTGATTCCAATGTCCCCGGCATATGGGGTGCGGCTCTCTTCATGTTCCTCATCGTTTCAATGCTCAATACCTATGGTTTTGGTGCTGGCGTTCGCCTCGTTCTGACCGGCTTCACCATCATCGCGGTAATTTTACTCGCCAGTAGTCGCAGGCGTGAGCGTTAGGCATTTCTTCCCGGAGTTAATTCCTTGTTCCAGAATAATTCGATCTACGAAATTCACCATGAGCGTTTCCGGCAGATGATCGTGCCAAGTGCTGACCTGGATGAACTTTATACCGGCTGCCGCTGGGCAGAAGGCCCCGTCTGGTTCAACGACCAGGACTGTCTCCTGTGGAGCGATATTCCAAACCAGCGTATTCTGCGCTGGGTGCCGGAAGGAGGGGTCTCTGTTTTTCGTGATCCCTCGAATTTTGCCAATGGCAATACCCGTGATCGCGAAGGCCGTCTTATCACCTGCGAGCATGGCGGACGGCGCGTTACTCGCACCGAAGTCGATGGCAGCATAACCGTGCTTGCGGATAGTTATCGGGGCAAAAAGCTCAACGCACCCAATGATGTCATTGTGCGTTCCGATGGTTCGGTCTGGTTTACTGACCCGACTTACGGCATTCTAGCCGACTATGAGGGTTACAAGGCCGAACCGGAGCAGCCGACACGCAATGTCTATCGCCTCGATCCGGGCACGGGTGAACTGGTAGCAATCATTACTGATTTCCAGCAACCAAACGGTCTTGCTTTCTCACCTGATGAAACAAGGCTGTTTGTTGCCGACAGCGCCTATAGCCATGATGAAGCCGCGCCGCGCCATATTCGCGTCTTTAACGTGGTGGATGACGGGAGAAGCGTTAGCGGTGGAGATATATTCTGCACCATCGACAAAGGCTTGCCTGACGGTTTCCGCTTCGATACGGACGGTAATCTGTGGACCAGCGCGGCCGACGGAGTGCACTGCTTTTCACCGGAAGGCACATTACTCGGAAAGATCAGAACGCCGCAAACAGTCGCTAATTTGACCTTCGGAGGCGCACGCCGCAATCGCCTGTTCATTGCGGCGACCAAATCACTTTATGCGGTTTATCTCACGGTAACTGGCGCACAATATCCCTAGTGGTCTGATACCAACATTTGCATCCCTCGGTTCAAGCGTTGAGCAAATGTTGGCATCAACAAGACCGCTGGCATTTATATGTATCTGCTGGATTTTTCGAATTTGACGTTTGAAACACCATGTGTCAGCCGGGGCTCAAACGTCAAATTCAATCCACGAGTGTGATGAATTTCAACCCGAAACTGGTCCGTAACTCTGCACCAGAGAGCTTTGCGTCCCTTGGCGAATTTCCTGTGCCGCTCAAATCGCTGTGCGGTAAATATCATTGCGTGTTTGGGGGACGGGGGAAAGGCCGCGTTTGCGTTTTGATGCCAGCGTTTGATTGATCTGCACGGTGCCGCGTTCAAAAGCCAGCGCACAGCCGGAAAGATAAAGTATCCAGAGGCGCGCTTTCCTGTAGCCGACTTCTGCGACCGCCTGATCGAAATTCGCATTGAGTTGCTCCGCCCAGAGGCGGCAGGTCCGACCGTAATGTTCCCGCAGATTTTCCACATCATGGACCTCGAAACCGTGCCCTTCGAGATTCCCGATGGTCATGCCCAGGTGATCAAGTTCGCCGCCGGGGAAAATATATTTCACAAGTGCAAGATGCTCGGCGCTTTTTCGCCGGAATGCTTTTTTGTTTTTCTTCATCCGGCGCGTGATTGCATGATGCAGATAAAGCCCGCCCGGTCGCATCAGCCGCCTGACAGAATCGAAATATGTATCGTAATTGGCAATGCCTACATGCTCGAACATGCCGATGGAGGAAATCTTGTCGAATTCACCATCGAGTTCCGTATAGGATTTGACGTGGATCGTGATCCTGTCCTCCAGCCCCGCAGCCTTGATGCGCTGGCGGGCGAGTTCGGTCTGGGCTTCTGACAGCGAAACACCGGTGCCGGTGACCCCATATTTCTGGGCGGCATAGATGAGGAATGCGCCCCAGCCGCAGCCAATGTCGAGAAGCCGGTCGCCGGGCTGGAGACGCAGCTTGCGGCAGATCAGTTCGAGCTTGTCCTCCTGGGCCTGGTCGATGCTGTTGGACCAGTCCGTAAAGTAACCGCAGGTGTAAACCATGCGTTTGTCGAGAAAGAGCTGATAGAATTCATTCGATACATCGTAGTGATGCGTAATGGCTTCCTTGTTCGACCCGCTCACAAAGGGAGTTTTGCCAGCGGCATGAAAATCGGCCGACTGTTTGCCCGAAAGGAGGATTGAAGGAATATCTTTCAAAAGCTGCCATTTGGGCAAAGCCTTGATCCGCTCTTTAAGGTGCCCGTCGAACTTCTGGGCCACCAGATCGAATATGGTGCCATTCCTGATATCGATCCGCCCAGAGGTCCAGATGTCTATGAGCGAATCGTAATTGGGCTTCAACATCAACTGCCGAACCACAGACGGATCATTGATTAATAGAACGGGTCCGTCGAATGCCCCGATTTGCGTGCCATCCCACAGTTCTACGGTGAATTGTGGCCTGATGGTTTCGACCACCGTGCGCAGGATGCGTAACAATTTCGGGTTTTCTATCGCCATTCGATGCCTCCGCCTCAGAAACGGCTTCCATTCTGAGTATCGTTGTCGCCTGATGTCAGTTCCCGCGCCGGCGCGTTTTGTTCGCGGCCCGGGCGGCAGCATTCATGATAAAGGCTTATATGCAATGACGTCCATTTCTACTTTCGCGTCGACCATCAAGGGTGACTGGACTGTGGAGCGCGCTGGCGGATGATCGATGAAGTGTTTTTGAAACACTGCATTGAAGCTGGAAAAATCCCGCGCATCGTCAAGCCATGCATTGACCTTCACAACATCGGCGAGCGTGCAATCGGCCAGAGCCAGAACATCCTTGATGTTGGCAATAACCTGTTCAGTTTGGGCGATAATATTTCCGGCTATGACCTCGCCATCAACTGTCGGAACCTGACCGGAAACATAGACGAAATCGCCTGCGCGCACTGCCTTTGCAAACGGACGGCGCTGACCGCCTGCCTGACTGTCGGCGGTTTCGTAACGAACCAGTTTTTCATTGCTCATGGGTATCTCCTTAATTCAATCTGCGACGTCGATAGCATAGAATCTTCGTTCACGCTGCAGAAAGCCGTTCGTCTCTGTCTGAAAGGTCGTGGACGAGATGCCCCGGCGAAACTTCGATATAGTTGCGTTTTGGCGGTACATAATCGAGTGGACGCAGCGGGCTCTTTATTTCCTCGCTTAATCTGGGCCGTGCCAGATCGCGGGTCGATGGATCAGGAATAGGAACGGCAGAAATCAAACGTCGCGTATAAGGATGCTGTGGATTGTTGAAGACCGCCTCCCGTGGACCAATCTCAACAATTTCGCCCAGATACATGACCGCCACCCGGTGGCTTATCCGTTCCACCACTGCCATATCATGGCTGATGAAAAGATAGGCGAGATCTCGTTGCTCCTGCAAATCCAGCAAAAGATTGGCAACCTGCGCCTTGACGGAGACGTCGAGTGCTGAAACGGCTTCGTCCGCCACGATCAGTTTTGGATTGAGGGCCAGAGCGCGCGCAATGGAAATGCGCTGACGCTGTCCGCCCGAAAACTCATGCGGGAAGCGGTCTGCCATTGATGCCGAAAGACCGACCTGCTCAAGCAGCTCCGCCACACGGGCTTTTGCTTCCACCTTGCCCATCAATTTGTGGGAGAAGATAGGTTCGGCAATCGCCGCGCCAATTCTTATTCGCGGATTGAGAGAGGCGAAAGGGTCCTGAAAAATCATCTGCGCGTTGCGGCGCATCGTTCGCAACCCGGATGCGCCCAGTTTAGTTACATCCTGACCGTCGATAGTGATGCTGCCGGAAGTGGGCTGGAGCAGCCGCATGATCGCACGACCGGTTGTAGACTTCCCGCATCCGGATTCCCCGACCAGTGCAAGTGTTTCACCCGGTCGGAGATTGAAGGAAACATTTTCCACGGCGTGAATGCGGCCATGAGGCAGATCAAACCGAACAGCGAGATCGGAAGCCTGTAGTATGGGTGTGCGCTCCACGGGTACGGGCTTTGTTTCAGTGCCATCGGTAGCATGGCCTGTATCAGGGTCGACTTGCGGAAAACGCTTTGGCGCTCTCGCGTCGCCCATCGTCCCAAGTCGGGGAATGGAGGCGAGAAGCGATTTTGTATAGGCAGCTTTGGGCGCTGCAAAAATCTCTTCCGTACGCCCGGTTTCAATCATGTCACCGCGGAACATGACGACAGTGCGGTCAGCCACCTCCGCAACGACACCCATATCGTGGGTGATGAACAGGACCGCCATATTCTCTTCGCGCTGCAAATCCCGAATGAGATGCAGGATTTCGGCCTGAATGGTCACATCCAGCGCAGTCGTAGGCTCGTCGGCAATCAGGAGCTTGGGCCGGCAGGCCAATGCCATGGCGATCATTACCCGCTGGCGCATTCCGCCGGAAAATTTATGCGGATATTCTTTCAGCCGCGTTCTGGCGGCAGGAATGCGCACGCGCTCCATAAGGCGCAGGGCTTCGGATTCGGCCTGTTTCCAGCTTAATTTCTGATGAAGAACCAGAGCTTCCGCTAACTGATTGCCGACGGTGAAAACCGGATTAAGCGAAGTCATCGGCTCTTGAAAGATCATGCCTATGGAGCCGCCGCGCACGGAGCGCATTTCTTTTTCCGAAATCTGGAGAAGGTCGCGTCCACTCAGCAGAATGCGCCCTTCGGATTTGGACTTCTCCTTCGGTAGAAGGCGCATGGTGGAGAGGGCCGTTACGCTTTTACCCGATCCGCTTTCGCCGACAATAGCGACCGTCTCTCCTGCATCGACGTGGAAACCGATATTACGGATAACGGAGCGCCAGCCATCTCCCATCTTGAACGAGGTTGTAAGGTTTTCAACCGACAATACTGGCTGAGCGGCATTATTGGTGTCAGTCATGATCAGTTTTCTTTCGCAAGTCGCGGATCGACAAGATCGCGCAGGCCGTCGCCGACAAGTTGCAGCGAGAGAACGGAAAAGACGATTGCCAAGCCCGGAAATAGCATCAGCCATGGTGCATTGTTCATATATTCGCGGCCCGATGCGAGCATCGTACCCCAGGTCGGCATGTCGACAGAAACACCGACACCGAGGAATGACAGACTTGCCTCAGCCAGCATCGCGGACGCGAAAACGAATGTCGCCTGCACCAGAATGGGAGATGCCAGATTGAGAAGCACATGGCGCAGCAATATCTGCCATGTCGGTAAGCCAAGCCCGATTGCCGCTTCGATATATGGCATTTCGCGTATTACCAGTGTCGAACCGCGCACGATACGCGCCAGACGCGGCGCATAGGTTATCCCAAGCGCAATGATCACGGTCATGACCGACGGCCCAAGGGCAGCGACCAGTGCGATGGCCAGCAGAATATCGGGAAAGGACATCATCGCATCAAGCAGCCGTGAAATTGGTGCATCGAGTTTACGGAAATATCCAGCCATAACACCGAGAATGACACCAAGGACTGTCGAGATGGCAACGACACCGAGGCTGACCAGCAAGGATACGCGCCCTGCATAGATTGCCCGCGAAAAGATATCGCGTCCGAATTCATCGGTGCCGAAGAAGTGCGACCAGGAAGGTTCCTGTAGCTTGTTGGCGATGGAAAGCTTGTTGGGTGCATAGGGCGCGACCCACGGCGCAAGCAGCGCGGCCAACACCACCGTCAGCAGGATGAGCGCGCCAAGAAGAATTGCACGATTGCCAACCAGGCGGCGCATGCCGCTCGCAAATGGCATGGTCAGGGAAGCGAGTGTCACAGGCGTACCCTCGGATCTACAAGAATGTAAAGCATGTCGACCAGAAAATTGATCAGCACATAGATGGCGGCTACGACAAGCAAGGTACCCTGAATAACGGGGTAATCGCGGCGCAGCACGGCAGAGACTACCAGATTGCCGATGCCCGGTAGGCCAAAGACGGTCTCGGTTACCACCGCACCTGCAACAAGCATGGCGATAGAAAGACCGATAACGGTAATGATCGGTACGAGCGCATTCTTGAAAGCGTGCTTTAGAATGACACGACGCTCACTGGCTCCTTTGGCGCGCGCGGTCCGTACATAATCGTCGCCCAGAACATCCAGCATGGCAGCGCGCGTAAAACGTGTGATGAGGGCGGAGTTGACCACGCCCAGCGCGACGGCAGGCAATATGAGATGCTGAAGCCTGATTAGAAAGCCTGTATCAGGACCGCCATAACCGGAAGCAGGCAGCCAGCCATACTGGACGGCAAAAACCTGAATGAGGATCAGTCCAAGCCAGAAGCTGGGAACGCTTGCTGCAATCATTGTCAGAGTGACAACCGACTGATCAAAGAAAGTACCGCGTTTCACTGCCGACAGCACCCCTACCGGCAGAGCGATCAGTACTGCAATCAGGATGGAGAAAAGTGTCAGGAAAAACGTCGGTTCTGCACGGGAAGCCAGTGCCTGCGTTACAGGCTGGTTGAGAAATATGGACTGACCCAGATCACCCTGAAATATGCCCAGAACAAACTGACCATATTGCATAAGAAGCGGCGCGTCCAATCCCATTCGCGCGCGCAGATCCGCGATGTCCTGCGGGGTCGCATCCGACCCCAGCATCACCGCTGCCGGATCGCCCGGTGTGACCCGGACAATGACGAATACGACTGTTACGACCAGGGCAAGTACGACAACCATACCCATCAGACGGTGTAAGAGTGCCCGAGCGATCCTGAGCATAATCAGTGCCTCACTTTGCCGGGGTTACATTCCAGAAATGCGGCCAATAGGTTGGCGTATAGTCCGAAATGGTGTTCGCAAGTCCGGACAGCGAATTGAAGTTGCCAACCTTATAAAGCGGCGCGTCATCATAGATAGCGGTCTGGATACCGTCCCATGCTTTCTGCTTGGCTTCGTCAGTCGTCGCGTCCATATAGTCGGCAATAGCTTTGGCCTTCTGATCCGAGACATACCAGCCGGGATAGGAATCGGTGATGGTATTGATTGTCGTCGGATCGCCGGGGAAGTTGGAGTGGGTAATGAAAATATCCCATTGCTTTGAATCCGCGCGGCGTGTTGTGAGTGTGGCCCAATCCACCACCTGCAAATCCACCTTGAAGCCAGCAGCTTCCAGATAGGCTTTCGCCACTTCACCAATCTTGTAATGGAACTCATACTGGCGGCTGGTCAGCAAACGGATCGGGGTGCCGTCATAGCCGGCATCCTCAAGAAGCTTTGCCGCAGTTTCCGGATCGCCATCGCCGTAACGCACAACTCCTGCTTCCGTATGCCAGAAGGAGCCTTCCGGGAAGATCGATCCGTCGACACTATAGAAGCGATCATCCGAGAATGCCGCGAGCATCATGTCGGAGGCGTTGAGCGCGGCCTGAACTGCCTGACGCAACTCCTTTTTGACCAGAACGCCTTCCTTCATGTTCATATTCAGCGAGGCCCAGCCCGAATTCTCGAAGATGACGGGCTTTGCGTTGCCGCTTTCTTCGATGCGCTCATAGGCGCTCACAGGGAGCGAGTCCGCAAAATCGAACTGGCCGGAAATCAGGCCCTCCACACGGGTATTGGCATCCGGCACCGGAATGAAATGCAGTTCTTTTGCAATGGCTTCACGCTTGCCCGCATAATTGCTCGGTTCGCCTTCCGGCGATTTATAATCATCGAAACGCACAAGCTGGGTATACTGATCTGGCTTGCGCTCTTTAAGCGCATAAGGGCCCGTTCCGATAAACTGGGTTAGTGTATCGGCCACCGTTTCCGATGGAATGATGACCGAGGCTTGCGAAAGCGTAGCGAGAAGCGGCGCATAACGCGATTTGAGCTTGATGACCACCGCATGGTCGCCATCCTCGCTCAGGCTGTCGACGATCCCGGCGACCTGCTTGCCTTTGGAGTTGATCTCCATCCAGCGCTTGAGTGAGGCAACCACATCCTTTGCATCAAAATCGCTGCCATCGTGGAATTTTATTCCTTCGCGAAGGGGAATCCGGTATTCTAGACCGTCTTCGGATATTTTTGGCATGTCGGCCGCAAGTAGCGGCACTGACTTCCATTGCTGATCATAGGTGTAAAGCGTCTCGAAAATATGCTGATCAATGGTCAGGACAATATCGGTCGGCGTTTGCATCACGTCGAGCGAGGGCGGCTCGCCAATAGTTGCAATGGTCAGGACGCCATCGGGAGCCTGAGCCATCGCCAATGCGCTCGAATAAAGCAGTGCTGCTCCCGTCGCTGCAAGTAAGAACCTTTTTTTCATTTCAAATCCCCTTTTTGAGCAGACCCTCCAATGGTCTGCGTTGTTAGTCCAGTCCCAGTGGGTCGGCAACGCGCGGCCAAAGCTCAAGACTAGCCTTTCGATAAGGTGTGACCGCTGGATTTGTCGGATAAGATGTTGGTGCGGCTATATAAACGATCTCCGATGCGATCGGTTGAAAACCCGCCTGGAAATGATTGGTTGATTTGACAAGCAGGACATCTTTGCTCGTAAAATCAATGCCGAGATTGGAAAAAATATCCGGCTCGTAGGTCTGCGACCGGCTCGTGATAAGGATGATGTCGATCTGCGTGCCAATCGGGCGTATGACCGCTACGCGGCCAAGGTTGACGCGGCTGTTGCGAAAACTTTGCCAGCCTGCATCCATCACCTTGTGGATGGTTATCCGCATATCGAGCGGCTCGCCGCCCTGCCATGAAGATTTTCCGCCGATGCGGATTTCCAGTTCCGCGCCTTCACCAGCAGCGTGACAGAAGGAAACGGCGACCGGATCCCAGATGGTGGCGACGGCAAAGTTATCCATTTCGCGCTCCAGCATACGGCGCAAAATATAGGTGGCGTCACCGGCGACGCCGCCGCCTGGATTGTCCCATATATCGGAAATGACCACCGGGCGCGACGGGTTGCTCTCTCGCACGGCGAGAACATGGTCCAGCCCCGTTTCCGTATCGAACATCGGCATGGCCGTCAGTTTGCGCATACGATAAAGTTCATGGCCCAGTTCTTGTGCGAGCCGATCCCCTTTGGCCTTGTCGTTATCGCTCACGACAACGATCCGGGAGCCCATTTCCGGTGCATCTCCGGCCATGAAACCATGGATTACAGAGATCGATAAAATGCCGTTCTTGCCCTGCATGGCCGCAAGGCGGTCGACAAAAGAACGCATTGGTTCGCGGTTGGTCGGATAAATCGTGATCATGCGACAATCGAAGGTCGATATTACCGGCTTGATTTCCCCGCGCAGCGTCCTCAAGGCCAGTTCGACCACATGCTCGCCACGTTCCTCGAAGTCCGTATGCGGAAATTCGAGGAACGAAGCCATGATATCCAGATTAGCTAGCCGCTTTGCCGTCAGATGGCTATGCGGGTCGAATTCGGCAGCGATGAGGACGTCCGGCCCGACAATTTCACGAACCCGGCTAAGCAGATCCCCTTCGGGATCATCGTAACCCTGCGCAACCATCGCACCATGGAGGCCGAGCACAACACCATCGACCGGCAGGGCTGCTCTGAGATCGTCAAGGATCGTATCGCGCAATGTCTCGTATGCCTGGCGCTGAATGAGACCCGCAGGCTCGGCCCAGCAGGAAATGCCTTCGATGACCGTGAAGCCTTCAGTTTTACCGCGCCGGCGCAGGATCGGCACAACGGAAGAGCATAGTGTCGGCGTATCCGGATGCTGTCCCGGTCCGGCATAAAAAGCAGCCTTGAACGAATCCATATCCGTGGGAACAGGGGAGAAAGTGTTGGTTTCGGTCGCCAGGGAAGCCGTGAAAATGCGCATGGTTCAAATCCGGAAGTCCGCGAAAGTGGGCGAAAATTGCTGCGCAATTTCCAGGGGTCTATGCCGCATTGTCGGTAGATGGCCGGCATATTCCGATCATCTGATGCGGCGGATCATAAAAGAAGCAAGGAGCAGTCTGTTTCTATGTTCGCCCTGTCATTATTCATTGTAATTTATTTTCCGAATAATGCGATCTAAAGCGGCTTTGTCAACTATTATCAGGGAAATTTGCGAAACAAGTGTATTTTTATGAAAATTTATGAAATTGATTTTCATAAACTGCCTGAAGACTCTGTCTGAGCAGGCGCAAAATCATGAGCCTACGCAAAGGCTTCCCGGTGGCGGTGTGGGATGCTTGCCGAAGGCGGCATCCGTGCAAATGAAAAAAGAGCCCGAATATCGGGCTCTTTTTTTCACGGTTTTTACAAACCATTTCGACACGCGGGAGGGAAAATCCCGCGCACGTTCACCATACTGTTCCGCGTGCGGCGACTTTTTCTACGCGCGTCACCCTGCCGTTGCGATGGAAAACCATATGATCGAACAGATTGCTCACAACACAGGTATGGTTCGGAATGACCCGGACCACCGTGCCCACGGGCGCAAACTCCGCTTCGCATTGCGAAAGGTCGACCACCGCATGCTCTTCCGACAGCGAAACGATGCGCGCGCCTTCATACCCTTCAATAAGACCGTGATCCTCAAAACCCAGCAAATCGGAGGTGAGCGCTTTTGAACCGCAGTCCAGTACTGCCCGGTTTGGGGCCGGTTTGGACACTACCGTTGCGAGGATATGCATGGCGACGTCATTAATGGTGCAATGCCCGGCACGCACCATGCTGCGATCATTATAGACATAAGTACCCGCCCGGTGTTCCGTTGCGGAAGGCACCAGATGCGCTCGATAGAGATCCGGCGAGCCGCCATTGGATCGAATTGGACATTTAATCTCTTTCGCGGCCAGCTTGCTCATCGTATCAGTGATGAAGTTCTCGACCTGGGTAGCACCTCCAGCAGCGGGATAAGTCAATATCCCGGCAAAACGCAGCCCTGGCTGCGATGTAATCTGTTCAGCCAGTTTTACAGTCGCATCCGGTGTCTGAACGCCGCAGCGCTTGCCGCCGGTGTCGCACTCGACGAGAATCGACAATGGCCGCGTCTCGTCGAAGGTCTGACCAAGACCTTCTATCACCGTTTCATTATCGACAGTGACTTTCAGCCCGCCAATTCTGTCGTTCAGCGCTTTCAGTCGTGCCAGCTTGACGGAGCCGAGGATATTATAGGTAATCAGAATATCCTCGAAACCGGCGTCTGCGAAAACCTCGGCTTCTGTGACTTTCTGACAGTTGATGCCCGTGGCACCTGCCTTTATCTGCTGATGTGCGATAGGCGGAATTTTATGTGTCTTGATGTGAGGGCGAAAGGCTTTGCCATGCTCATCGAAATAGGCTTGTGCGCGAGCAATATTTGAAGCGAGCCGGTTTTCGTCTATTACCGGCATTGGCGTGGGAATATCTTCAACCGGTGTGCCGACTTCTGGCCAGGGAAACTGCATTTGGACGCCTTTCTGCATAAAAACCCAACAGCCGATCAATGTGTTTATTAATTCCTTGATCAGCGTTTTTTTAAAGCTACTATTCGTTCAAATGCATGAAATCTTTAGAGAAGTGAAACTTTTTTTCACGCGCGGAGGGTTGTCATGCTTTGTTCTGTTCAAAACCGGAGCCCAGATGGACGTTATACACGCCTTATCAGACAAGGAAGTCAAACTTTCTGGACTGGAGAAAAAACTTGCCGCCTTCGTGCTCGAAAATGTCGATTTTGTCGTCAATTCCTCGATTGGCGAACTGGCTGAGCAAGCGGGCGTTTCGCCTCCGACGGTTACGCGTTTTTGCAGACGCCTGGGTTGCCAAGGCTATTCTGACTTTAAAGTACAACTCGCAAAAATCACTTATGTGGGCTTGCGGTATCTTATGCCGGAAACCCAGACCAATACTGTCGAGGAAGTCGCAGAAGACATAATTACCAAAGCTCAGAATGCGCTTTTCCAACTGCATCGTCAGCTTGACCTGAAAGCATTAGAGCAGGCTGCACAACTACTGCGGGGCGCGGAATTCATTCAGGCGTTCGGCGCGACGGGCAATTCCGCCATGGTCGCGAATGAGTTGCATAACCGGCTGTTTCGTCTGGGTTGCCGCATCAATGCATCGACCGATCATAGCATGAATCATATGCTCTCGGCGGCGGCCCAGCCTGGCACTGTCGTGATAGGCTCATCGATTACCGGGCGTGACCGCGATCTGGTCCACTGCATGAATCTTCTGCGTGCACGCGCAATCCCCACCATTGCAATTACCCAGAGCAATTCACCGGTAGCACAGGCTTCCGATATCGTGATTGCAATCGATCTGGAGGAAGGGAAGAACATCTTCCGCCCTACCTCCACGCGTTTCGCCTATCTGGCGACTATCGATATTCTGGCAAACATGGTCGCCTATGCGGATCGTAATCGCGCGGTTCATATTCTAAGGCAAATAAAGCAAGAACTTGTGCGCTCCCGCGATGGCGATAACCGACAGGTACTTGGTGATTAATGGATGGATACACCGCACACGGCAGTAAACTGCGTGCTCAAGCTTAATATGGCATCATGTTTCACACTGCGTCCGAAAAATAGCTGTCCATACGACCTAAAGCCTTTTGTTCAAATTTAAACAATAATATGAGCATATAATCAATATTAGGCCAGTAATAGTAAAAACAGAAGAAACATCGAAATAAAGCAGAGTAATGGAGAATAATGCCGACGGTGCGACCTGCGCCAAGTCGCGATACGTATTATATATTGGCACCAATCGTATTCTTTGGTGGGGGCGGACAGCCCGTAAGAAGGCTGCATTGCCGCCGCTGTCGACTGCACTGATTGCCAAGGATGCTCCGATAAGTAGCCCTACCGATAAAAGGGCATGTTCCTCATCCAGAAAGCTGGATAAGGCCGCCAAAATTCCACATATCATATATCCATAGAAAAAAGTAAGCCGGAGTCCATATCTTCGCGAGAATATTTGCCAAAACGGCGCTAATATTAATGTCGCTGAGCCGAGTGCAATAATAACTCCTCCTGCTGAATAACCATATCCGGCTTTTACCGCAAAGATCGGTGTATATACGACATAAACTTGCCACCACCAGGAGCGAACCACGGCTAGAAGCCAAGCCAGCCTCAGCCGAGGTTGCGATGCAAATAAAAATACATCCTTGTAGCTTGGTAAAGCCAGCTTGATCGAAGGTGTGATCTTCCTGGCCGAGGGTATCAACAAGGCCATGGCGATGGGAACGGAAATGGCACAGATTCCACTGAGTGCAATTGGTATCCAGGTGCCATCCACATATATGGCCCAGCCTCCTATCAAAGGCCCCAGCAAATACGTGAAACCGGCGAATAGTATACGCCGTGACTCGAAGAATGATAAATCTCGCCTTTGTATGATCTGAGTTGTGTAAATATTGATAGCACTTTCAAAAAGCGTAAACATCAAGAATTGGAAAAGAAGTCCTGGAAATAATAAGTAAGGTTCGTGTGTAATAAAAGTTGCAGATGACAATACACCAAATGCAGCGGCCAGGATTATTGAATGCCACAACCCAAGCTTGGAAATAATTTTTGGTAAGAAAATACTAAAAACAAGGCAAATTATGCTTGATGCAAGGTATAAGGTGCTCACATGGCTGGCTTGCCCGAAAAACTTGAGAGCGAGTATAGGGATCACTGCTACAACCGAAGTTCGTGCCAGCACCATAATGGCGTAAACGACGGACAGGCTCCATTGCGATGATCTGGCTTCATATTCTGTATTCATTGAGTCAGGAAGTTTCTACCATGCGGTTACTGGGATTTATTCCATAAAGCAGAAAATAATAATCCTGTACTTATAGTTCAATTCTGTACGCTGAGATATGGTTTAATAAGAATAAGTTTTGTTATCAGTGCGCATTACTTGGATATTGATCTGAGGCGATTCCAATTTTAATTGAACCATTGGAATCGCCCCATCCATTTTTACGCATTTCCGGGCGTGACGGTGCGGGAATAGAAATCAATCCAGTGGTTGTTTCCGCCCCGTATGAGTATGTCTAAACGCGACACACGCTTTAGGTGTTTTCTCTCATCAGACGATCCCGCAGTCTGATCATATCTGCGCATACCGTTTCCAGATCCTTGACATCAAATCCGCCTGAATACTGAAATTTTTCATCTTCGAGCAGATCTTTGAGCCTGCCTTTGTATTGCACCGCTTGATCCTCAACAACAAGACCACCGGTTTGTTCAAAGCGCGAGTTCCAGGCGATAGCTTCTTCTTTACTGATTGAGTTTGGCAAATCCAGCACAAGCCGATTGTTTTCGAGGCGTACCGGATAACCGCCGGGCAAACCATCTGGCCCGGGTGCGTGTCCGCTCCAGCTCGTTCCCGCCGCTAAAGCGAGTATGAGGGTCACGCCCGATGCCCCGGAGATTTCAATTGCTGGTTCTGGCGTCAGCTGGCATTGCTCGAAGGTTGTGAAAACATTGTCCAGTTGCTGGTCGCCAACATAAACCAGAGGCGCAATGGCACCTGAGCGTTCTTCTGGGGGTTTGCGCCAAGCGGACAAGCATTGATAGTGTGCAATCACGCGCAAGGGCTCTGATTTTCCACCTTTGTATGCGCCGGCAAATACGTTGGAAAGAATTGCAACATTACCGGTGCCGCAAAGCACATCATGCCCCATTGCCTTGATGATGCCGTTGACCACGTCAGGAAATGGGCAATTGATCAGTAAAGGCCGGTTTTTACGACGGGAAATAGCCGCAGCCATGCGTGTGGAAATCAGGGACTGAAAAACTGCGGTAGCACTTAGGCCACCGTCTGCAACCAGCTGGGTCCAGCGATTGCCTTTGTCTGAAATAACGGTTGAGGTCTGAATGGATGCTGCCTGCACTACGATGCGGGGATCGCACGCTTCCAACAGCTTATCGCTGGCCCCATCAGCAACCATGTCTACTTCGATAGTAGAGAAACGGGCAGGGGTGGCAAACATGGCTGCGCGCGCGTTGCCAGCAGTTTTCAGCCAGTTCAGCCGCATTTTATTTCTGCCCGCAATGACAATATTGACCGGGCTTTTCGCAGTCGAAGCAATGTCCAGGGCTATCCGCCCTGCAAACATCCCCGTAC
Source organism: Falsochrobactrum tianjinense (assembly GCF_019100495.1). Lineage (GTDB taxonomy): Bacteria > Pseudomonadota > Alphaproteobacteria > Rhizobiales > Rhizobiaceae > Brucella > Brucella tianjinense. Next base: position 283,710 of record NZ_JAHRVA010000003.1, read on the forward strand.
CTGTAATCAGAATATCACAGCTCATGACGCTTTACCTTTCACCAATTGGGGTGCCTCCCACCGCGTTTCAGGGTTGATTTCTAGCAGATGCTTTTGAATTCTCTGACTTGGCGTCCTTGGAAACCGATCTACGACCGAGATATATCTTGGCCGCTGATAAGGCGCTAAATGGTCCGAGAGCCAGCTCCATATTTCGTGCGGATCAGGCGTTGTGCCAGAACGGGGCTCTACAAAAAGATGGATATCATATTCGCCAATTTCAGCTTTCACGCCGACCAGAGCTGCTTCTTCGATGTCGGGGTGGCGGTTGGCCACGCTTTCCACTTCGTAAGCTGAGACGTTTTCGCCTTTACAACGAATGGAGTCGCCAATGCGGCCATGAAAAAAGAGGTGGCCTTCCTTATCCCAGGAACCGAGATCGCCGGTGTAAAAGCCATCCGGGCGAACAGCTTTTGCTGTCGCCTGCTCGTTCCGGTAATATCCGGCTGTGATTGCGCCGGGCAGTGTTGTGCTAACAACGATTTCGCCCTTCCCTCCGTCTGGTCCGAGGACCCTACCGCTTTCATCCACGAGCCGGACATTGAAATAGGGCAATGGGCGTCCGACGGAACCAACGATATTTTCATCGTTGTAGGTTGTCAGTGAGGAACATTCGGTCATGCCATAGCATTCGCGAATTTGGACCCCGAAGCGCTCTTCGAAAGCGCGCCAGACTGAAGGCGCGCAACCGCCTCCCCATGCGACTCTTACTTTATGGTTTCTGTCGTAGGGACTCTCAGGTTGCTTGAGCAAAATTTGAACTATGCCGCCGAGATGGTGGATATGAGTGCAGCCCGTTTCACTTACTTTTTTCCAGAACTGCGAAGCGCTGAACCGCTCGGCCACTGTCAGGGTAATATCTTTGAATAGAGGCAGCAGGATCACCTGCGCACCACCAATGTGATAGAATGGCTCCCACATGAAAAATCTGTCGCCCGGCTTAATATCTGTGCAAAGCGCTACAGACTGGCATGCGAGTTCCAGCATCATATGAGTAACCATCACACCTTTTGCCGGCCCTGTAGTGCCAGAGGTGAACATGATGGCCGCGAGATCTTCAGGTCGAGGTAGATCGGTCGCAGGTGCTTCGCCCTTATATTCCGGAAAGGCGGTTTCCGTTACGATATGTATCGCCGTGCCGGTTGTTTTAGCACTTTCCTGAACGTTACCAACGACATCTTCCTCACAGAATGCAAGTTTGGGTTCCGTCGTGCGGAACACGTTGTCCAACGCACTGCCAACTAGCGCGGGGTTGACTGGAACCCACACCAGCCCGCGGCGCAACAAAGCAAAGACAAGAGCCAGAGAATAAGGGCTGTTGGGCATCATTACGACGATGCGATCGCCTGGTTGGGTGCCAGCTTCTGCGAGGAGGCATCCGAGAGCCTCAGATGCCTTGTAAAGGTCCCCGAAACTGCACAACTGGCCATTCAATGTCGCGTAAGTAGTTTGCGCATTGTTTTGCGCGCGGTTCAAAAAAGACCGCACCAGTCCATGGATATGCATTTTGCATCCTTAGTATTCAAAACAAAGAGGGAGGTTGTCTTTGAGCTATCTTTCGAGTTTGCGCGCCATTAGCAGGAGAACTGTCACAATCAGCAGCACGATGACTGACACCGCCGCAAGCGTGGGATTGAGTTGCAGGAACATGTCGTCCCACATCTGTTTTGGCAGCGTTGTTTTCAGCCCGCCTGATACGAAAATCGCGATCGTTAGTTCGTCCAGCGATGTCACGAAAGCAAATAGCGCAGCAGAGAGCAGGCCACCACGCAACAGCGGAATGGTGATCAGCCGCAGCACAGTGAGCTTGCTTGCTCCCATGGTTTCTGCCGCCTGATTGAGGCGCCAGTCGTAATTTTTCAGAACCGATCCGATGGTGATGAAAGCATAAGGTAGCGCCAGCAATGTATGGCCGATCACCAGCCCGGTGTTTGTCGCGACAAGGCCGATTTGCGCCATCAGGTAGAACAAACCGACCGCAATCACGATTCTGGGAACGATCATAGGGGCAAGAATAAGCCCAAAGATAAGGCCATTCAGACGAGAGGTGCTGCGGGAAAGTGCAAGCGCTGCCAGTCCGCCTAAAATGGTAGCGAAAAATGCAGTAGCAAATGCTACCCCGAAAGAACGCATGGTCGCGCTCATCCAGATGGCTGAATTGAAGTACTGCTCAAACCAGCGCAGGGAGAAACCGGGCGGTGGAAAAGCCAGGTTTCGGCTGGAGGTGAAGCTGAGTGGTATGACGATCAGGCCGGGTAGCATCAGGAATGCAATGAGCAACACGACATAGAGTGTTCTAACCGGGCTGCCACTTTCCTTGGGTGGGAAAAGGCGGTCGAGCGGCCGAAAGATTTTTGCCACCAGCGCCAGAATTCCGTAGCCGAGCTTTCGCAACGCACTGTCGGGTGACAAGGCCTTTTTGCTTTTGACACCATTGCCTGCTGACAGGGAGGAAAGGCCGAATAGCTTGTTGTAAATCCCGATGACCAGTAGTGCTGCTGCGACAAGCATGGTCGCCAATACTGCCGCAAAAGGCCAGTTTACGATTTCCTGGACCTGCGTAATGATTGTCTGGGCCAGCATGGTTTGCTGGCGTCCGCCAAGAAATGCCGGAACAATAAAAAAGCCGAGCGACGTTATGAAGGTCAGCAGTCCGGCAGCGACGACACCTGGCATGGAAAGTGGAAAATAAACAAGCCAGAACCGGTCTGAGCGGCTTGCACCCATCGTCGATGCTGCAAGCGTTAGTCGATTGTCTATGCCGGACATAACGGGCAGCATTGAAAGAACGGCCAACGGGATCATGGCGTGGACCATGCCTACCAGAACACCGAACTCGTTATACATCAAGTTGGCAGGTCGCTCGGCCAGTCCTGACCCTACCAGCAAACTGTTAAATAGCCCATTCTTGCCCAGAAGGATCATCCAGGCAAAGGTCTTCACAAGGTAGGATGTCCAGAATGGCAAAAGCACGAGCATCAACATATTGCTGCGCTGGCGATCCTCCAGCCCAGAAAGCCACATGGCAATGGGGTAACCGAACAAAACCGAGAAAAATGCTGTCAGCGCGGAAATTTCGAGCGTGATGCCTAGTATTTTCCAATAAAGAAAGCTGTCGCCAAGTCGCCGGTAGTTTGAGAGAGTGAAACTGTCTACGGCTTCATCTGTAAAGCTGAGGCCCAAAAGGCGGAGCATTGGGAAAAGGAAGAATACGGCAAGAAGCAGAAGTGCCGGCACAGCGAGCCATATCGGGTCCGGCTTCCAGTTTTTTACTGACAAGCTCGTCATGATACGATCCTCGCAACAGACCGGTTCCAATAAAGCCGGATTCTATCGCCTGCCGATGGAAGGTCAGTCGATAGCGGGTCATGGCGGACGCTAAACTGGCTGCCGTCAGAGAGCCTGACCAGAAGCCGCACGTCTGATCCAATATATACGGTGTCCTCAAGCAATCCCTCTACACTCTCGTGTGCGGGAGATTCAGGGTTGCCAACGAAAATCTGTTCCGGTCGGATAACCAATGCGAGTTCCTGTGCATGTTTATCACGTGCAGTAAGCTGACCCATAAGGCGTCCAACGGGCGTTTCAATCGTAGCGCTGTTTTCGTCAGAAGAAACGCGTTTGCCCTTGATGATATTGGATTGCCCGATGAAGGATGCTGAGAATACAGTTTCAGGATTGAGATAGATTTCCCGAGGGGATGCGATCTGCTCGATCTGGGCATGATTCATCACGCAGATACGGTCGGACATGACCAGGGCTTCTTCCTGGTCGTGGGTGACATAAATCACCGTTGTTCCGAACTCCTGATGCAGCCGTCTTATTTCTAGCTGCATGTTTTCACGCAGCGATTTATCCAAAGCGCCGAGCGGCTCATCCATAAGAATGATTTTAGGGCGGTAGACAAAACAGCGGGCCAACGCCACGCGCTGCTGCTGGCCGCCCGAGAGTTCACGGGGGAAGCGGTGGCCGAATTCTCCCAATTGTACTTTCGCCAACGTCTCTGACACCTGGCGACCGATTTCCGCCTGGGTTATACCGCGCATTTTCAAAGGAAAGGCGATGTTTTCAGAAACCGTCATATGCGGGAACAGGGCATAATGCTGAAAGACCATACCCATGCCGCGCGCATTGACGGGGCGGTTCGTCCAGTCCTCACCTTCGAAAAACATCTTGCCGGCGGTTGGCTCAACCAGGCCGGCAATCATTTGCAGGAGAGTTGTCTTTCCTGATCCCGATGGCCCAAGTAATGTGAGAAACTCTCCATCCATAATGGCGAGCTGTGTCGGCTTCAGCGCGGTGAAGTCACCATATTTCTTGGAGATGCCATCAAGCAATAGTTTCTCAGAGCGGACGTCCTCAGTCATTACTACTCCGTAGTACAGTATATCTTCTCGAAACATCGACGTGGTTCGAGCATTGTTTTGGTGGTGTTTAATGGGAGAGCAAATTGTCGCCCTCCCATCTCAAGAACGAATTATCGCAGCAGCCAGCCGTTGAAACGTTCTGTCGCTGCGGCGCGGTGTTCGAGCCAGTAAGGATCGGAGGCCAGTGACATTTTCTTCAGGTTGTCAGGAGAAGTCGGCAAAATAACCGCACGGTCTTGCTCAATGAAATCATAAGCCTTCAGGTTGGTTGGCCCGTAGGCGAGATATTCGGTAAACTTAGCCTGCTGTTTTGCCTGCGCGCAGAAACTGACGAACTTGCGTGCAAGGTCCGCCTTGGGACTGCCTTTTGGAACGCCCCAGCCTTCTATCGAGTAAAGGCCCTGATTCCAGACGAGCTCCGCTGGTGTGCCATTGTCGATTGCAGCCTGAAAACGAGCATTCCAGCCGGCAATCATGTCCACTTCACCGCTTTCAAGCAACTGGGTGGATTGCGCGCCACCTGTCCACCAGACATCGATGTGATTCTTGATTTCATCCAGCTTGCGGAATGCACGGTCGAGGTCGAGTGGATAGATATCCTTTGGTTCGACACCGTCAGCCATCAAGGCAATCTCCAGAGTGTCGAGCGGGTTTTTGCGTAGCGAACGGCGACCGGGGAAATCCTTGATATTCCAGAAGTCCGCCCAGCTTTTGGGTGCGTTCGGGCAGGTTTCCTTATTATATGCAAGGACTGTGGAGTACACATCGGTGCCAAGCATATTCGGGTGAACAGCCTCCGGCATTACATCCGTGACGGCATCGGCTGGCAAGTTCAATGGTTCGAGCAGACCATCTCTCTCTAGGATAAGGCGCGCAGAAAGAGTGACGGTGCAGACATCCCAGATGTAGGAACCTGTTTCGACAATCGACTTGAACTGCGCTGTCGGCTCTGCATCGCGAGCCACACTCTGAATTTCAATGCCGGTTTCGGCAGTGAAATCATCATAGAACGCTGCACGGTAGCCTTGCGTGAAAGGGCCGCCCGGATCAGCAACTACCAGGCTTTGGTCGGCCCATGCCTTGCGGTTGATCATCGGCAGTGCCACTGCTGCTGCCCCACCAAGCAGCAAGGTACGACGACTGATTTCAAAAGAAGAATGTTTCATTTTATCCCCTTGTTTATAGTTAGAGCGGAAGTTGCCCGGATTACCTCGTAGAAGATGCCATCCGAGCACTTTAAGTCGTGGAAACTAAGCTTCCACTTTTCGGGCCGCGCGCTCCGCAAAGAATTTTTCCATCATAGCTTGCGGCTCACCCGTCGCGTAGGCTTCGGTCTGTATGCGGACGCCGGCTTGCATGGCCTCGTCAAAAGACTGCTGGGTCACTTCGGCAATCCGCTGGCGATTGAGGCGCATGGCAACCGGAGGCTTGGATGCTAAAAGATTGGCCAGGGCGAGCGCTTCTTCCTGAACCTTTTCTTTGTCGACCAGTCGCGAAATCAGACCAAAGGAATAAGCTTCCTCTGCATCCAGCATGCGACCAGTCAGGGTCAAGTCGATAGCACGAGAAAGGCCGATGATCTCGCGCATGATCCAGTTTCCAGTGACGGTTGGAATGCCTGAATTGATTTCCGGTTGGCCCATTGTAACACCTGAATGAGCGATACGCAGGTCACAAAGCAAAGCAATCTGGAACGCCGAACCAGCGGCAACGCCATTTAATGCCGCAACAATTGGCTTGGAGGAATCGCGAAACAACGAATAAAGAGCTTTCCATTCGCCCATCCAGCCTTCGGCGCTGGAAGCATCGAAGGATTTACTTTCGCTTAGATCCTGACCGGCGCCAAAGGCGCGATCGCCCGCGCCGGTTAATATTATCGCGCGAATGGAGGCGTCCCGATTCGCATCCTTGAGAGCGTCAATGAGCTGATCGCGCATGGCTTTGTTCCATGCGTTGAGCTTTTCGGGACGGTTGAGGGTAATTCGGCGGACAGCCCCAATCGTTTCGGTGAGAATGTACGTGCTCACTTGCGTCTCCATTATTGCAATGTAATAATTCTTATTATATAGAAACAAGGAAAGTGGGTGACGTCAAGGAAAAGTTAAAGCCTCTCCGATTTTCCGACATAGAATGAGATGCATGGTGGGCAGAATTGGTTCTTAGCCGGGCAATAGTGATGGTGTATGTGACTCAGGCGCGTCTCAGCTTTGAGAAGCTGGCTTTGTGCAGCAAGCAGGAACCCAAATTGGATATTTAGCTTGTGTAATCCTGACGATGGATGGTTGGTGATAGGATGACAGGAATGAGTACTACCAAGAAAAAGTCGGATCCTCTGATGGTGCAGTCTGTTGCTAAGGCCTTCAACATTCTGTGTTCGTTTGATCGTTACAATCCGTCTATGACCCTTTCGCAACTCGCACAAAAAGCCAATATTGATATCAGCACTGCGCAGCGTTTCGCTCATACATTGCACCAGCTTGGTTATCTGAATAAAAACCCGCTTAACCGCCAGTATGAATTATCAATCAAGGCGCTGGATCTGGCGCACCATTTTATTGGCAGCTCGCGGCTGGTTGATCGTGCGATGCCTATTTTGCAGCATCTTAGCAAGCAAACCGAAGAAACCGTCAATCTTACTGTGCTGGATGGGCATGAAATTGTTTTTGTGACGCGCTTTCTAAGTCGGCATCTTCTTAATACTGACGTTATTATTGGTTCGCGATTGCCTGCATTTTGCACCGCACCCGGACGGGCAATTCTTTCACGATTGCCCAGAGAACAAGTTACTGAAATACTTGCAGCGTCGGAGCTGCGTAGCTTCACACGCGATACTCCTACCGACCCAGAGCGGATCATGGCGATGATTGCGGAAGCGCGCGCTGCCGGTTTTGCCACCGCTTACGAAGAAATTTATCATGCGGATGCATCAATCGCCGCTCCGGTCATGAGGCCCAATGGCGATGTCATAGGTGCTGTCAGCGTCGCCGTAACTCTTGCGCGCTACAAGCGTGAAGACGTGCCTGCGCGCTTTGCCAATCTGGTTATTGCTGCGGCACATTCGATGTCCGTGAGCTAAAGCGATACCATCGCGTTCATTTCAATTGACAAGAGCAAAATCTTGCTTTTACCATTATCCCATAGATGTTATTGTAATGCAATAAAAGGGGAGTGGATCTATGGGTGAGTATCAGTTTCTCCCTTTACGGCCCGGTCGGGAGCCGGACGTTTTAATTTACTTTGATAACTCACCTATTCGCGCGTTTCGTGGAGAAACTGTGATCTCGGCCTTGCTGCGGCAGCAGCAGCATCTGTCATATTCCGAGTTCGATGGCACGCCGCGTGCCGGTTTTTGCCTTATGGGCGCTTGCCAGGACTGTTCCGTGTGGACGGAAGAAGGCAAGCGTCTGCGAGCCTGTCGCGCACTGGTAGAAGATGATCAACGCCTGGTGAGTCGAGCGCCAATGCACGGGTTCCAGATATGAAAAACCAAACTGGTTGCGATTTGCGTCCTGTTATCATTGGTGCGGGCCCCGCCGGGCTGGCTGCTGCCAGAGCCTTTGTCGAGGCTGGCGTTCGGCCTATCGTCCTGGAAGAAACAAATTCTCCCGGAGGTCAAGGCACACGGCGGCTTAGCCCCGCGGTCGAGAATCTCGGCAATAAAATTTTCGGCCACAGGATCTATAAACGATCTGTGGAACGTGAACGGCAGGAAGATCTAGTTCTTGCTCAATGTGATTATCGCCGCAACACGCTGGCGTGGGCAATATACAACAACGTCATCTCCACCTTATCGGATGATGGCTATGATGAAATTCCTTATGGGCAACTGCTTATAGCAATTGGTGCGACCGATCGGATATTAGCCGTCGAAGGGTGGCAATTGAGCGGTGTTTATACGCTGGGGGGCGCGCAAGTGGCACTCAAGACCCACGGGAGCGCCATTGGCCGCAAAATTATATTTGCCGGCTCATCCCCGCTACTTTATCTGGCCGCCGCGCAATATGCCCGCTTGGGTTTTCGGGATATCACCATCCTCGACACGACACCCAAATCCGAAAAATATCGGGCAGCAATTGCCATGGCCCGCTATTCTCTGAAAACACTCTTTGAAGGCATAAGCCTCATCCGCGAACTTCGCGCTTACGGCGTTAAAATTAAGAATGGAGTTCGTCTGGTGCGTTTTGAAGGCGATCAGCGCGTTCGTTCAGTGGTTTATTCAGAACGCAGAAATAAAGATCAAAAGATTGAATGTGATGCTGTTGCTTTCGGATTTGGGCTAAAGCCTGAAACACAGCTTGCCGAACTGGCTGGCGCCCAGCTTGGTTTTAATGAACATTTTCGTCAATGGCTTCCGTTGATCGATGATGATGGGCAGGCTGGCTCGGACTTTTGGCTTGCGGGAGATAGTGTAGCTGTAGGCGGTGCGGACGCAGCAGCAATGTCGGGTCGTTTGGCGGCATTGGCCATGCTGGCGCAGCAAGGCAGAGCGCAGGACCGCAATGAGATTGCGCGCCTCCGGGCCAAGATTAAAAAACTGCGGAATTTCCAGCAGGCCATGACAAATGCCTTCCGCTGGCCATATGGTGATGCACCGTTAATCACGGATGAAACTTATGTTTGCCGATGTGAGCGCGTCACAGCGGGGGAGATCCGGCAAGCCGTCTATTCCGATGTCGCTCATACTGAAGTGAACAGAATTAAGGCAATCACACGCTGCGGCATGGGACGTTGCCAGGGACGTTTTTGCAATCAGACTTTGCAGGAGATTGCAATCTTTGCCTCGGGCAAGGAGCCGCGCGCAGTAGGACGGTTGCGGGCTCAGGCACCGTTCCGCCCTATTCCAGTAGGGCATGCAGATGATGTTCTTGGCCGGCAGGAGCAAGACTGTGTGTAGGAAACAAGATGCGATTATCATCGGCGGAGGACTGTTTGGCGTCTCGACTGCTTATTTTCTGGCAAAAGCAGGCTGGAGCGTACAGCTCATTGAGCGCGGTTTCGTTGGCGCAGCTTCAAGCGGTGCAAATTTTGGCGGATTGCGGCTTCAGGGGCGTGCTTTGGAACAGTACCCGCTTTCGTTGCTGGCGCAGGATTACTGGGAAAATTTCGAGCAGGAGTTTGGTTCGCCTTGCGAGTATGAGCGCAATGGCATGATTTACATCGCACATAGCGATAAAGGGCGGGAGAAGCTGCTGCATTACGCAGAGAATTCGCGCCAATGCGGCCTGACGATCAAGGTTTGGGAAGGTGGGGAGTTGCGCAGGAACCTGCCTTGGCTCAGCAGGGAGGGCATTATCGCATCTTATTCATCAGCCTGTGCAGTCGCCAACCCCCGCCTGGCAACCCCGGCAATCGCTCGTTCGTTTAAAAAGATGGGCGGTACTATCGTTGAAAACTGTAGGATCGAGCAAGCCAGAAAAGATGGGAATAGTTTTGAGCTGAGCAGCGCCGATGGGCAAAAATTTTCCGCCCCAGTTCTAGTCAATGCTGCTGGCGGCTGGGCCGGCAATATTGCCGAAGCATTCGGTGAAACGGTTCCGTTATTTCGTGCCGGGCCGCCGCAATTTGTTACCGAGCCGCTCCCTTATGTTCTGAAGCCTTCCGTCTATACCATCGAGGGAGACTTGATCATCCGGCAGATTTCGCGCGGGAATTTTATCTTTGCCGGATATCCTCGCACTATGTCCAATGAGGATGGCAAGCATACATTCGTTCCTCCTGCCAAAACACGCAATGGCATGCAGGCGATCGGCCAGTATATCCCCGCATTGAAGAACGCCGAAGTTATCCGTGTCTGGTCTGGAGTGGAGGGTTATTTGCCGGATATGCTACCTATCGTTAGCGCATCGGAAACCACTCCCGGCTTGTTTCACGCTTTTGGCGGCAGCGGCGGAGGGTTTCAAATCGGCCCGGCTGTAGGGTTTTGCCTCAGCAACATGATCCTGGGGCGTCCTAACGATGTAGCCATGGAGCCGTACAGCATTTGCCGCTTCAAATCTGAAATCAAGGCCAGCGATAAACTGAATCTGGAATTCGATAATGTTCAATCCAAGGCCCAACATCTTTAAGCGGGAGATGGATGAGTATGGCACAGCACGATGCAACCAAAAGCGGGCAAGCAGTATGCGTGATTGGGGGAGGGCTGGTTGGCCTTTTCACAGCACTTACTCTTCAGGGTCAGGGTAAACAAGTCATTCTGCTCGAACGGGAAGAGATTGGAGGGCGGCAAGGAGCTTCATTTGGTAATGGTTGCTGGATCAACCCCGGTGCTATTATGCCTATGTCGCTTCCCGGCCTCTGGCGACAAGTGCCCGGCTTTCTGCTCAGCCCGAATGGACCTTTTACTATTCGATGGAGGCACCTTCCTGCATTGGCAGAATGGCTGCTGCGCTTTCTCTGGGCGGGGCGTAGCTGGAAGCAGGTGGAACAACAGATCGTGCAACGCCTTCCTCTGCTGGATGATCCGGTCGCCCGGTATCAGGCGTGCGCGAAGCAAGCTGGTGTTGAACATCTTATTTTGCCGACGGGTACAATGTATGTTTATCGTGATCGCAAAGAATTGGACGCCGATGGTCGCAGCTGGGAGCTACGAAAAAAGCACGGCATTAAGGTTCGCTGCCTTGAAGCGGATGAACTGAGAAAAAGTGAACCGGAACTTTCATCCATATATCAATATGGCATGCTCATCGAAGAAGCAGCAACAGTAGCCGATCCGTCCGCATTCTGCCGGGCATTGGGACAATTGCTCATCGCGCGCGGTGGTGAAATAGTTCGGGCTGAGGCGAACGGTTTTATTTTCAATGGTCAGAAACTCACCGCTATTCGGTCAAGCAAAGGGGAGATACGCTGTACTCAGGCTGTCATTTCAGCAGGAGCGTGGTCGAAAACGCTTGCAGGGAAACTTGGCGATCATGTGCCACTCGTCTCGGAGCGAGGTTATCATATAACAATTCGTGATCCGGGCCTTCGGATAAACCGTGGAATGATGCATGCCGAGGGCAAGATGGCAATCGTCATGACATCGACAGGGCTCAGATTTGCCGGGCAAGTTGAATTAGCCAGCCTGGACGCCCCGCCGCGGTGGGAACGAGCACGCATTCTGCTGCAATATGCAAAGCGATCGTTTCCCCATCTTCAGCAGAAAATTGACCGTGCCGAGCACGATTTATGGATGGGACATCGTCCATCCACGCCTGACAGTTTGCCAGTAATAGGCCGCTCCAGCGCTTCGCCTGATGTAGTCTATGCTTTTGGTCACGGCCACACGGGTGTTTCCATGGCGCCGGCTACTGCCAGACTGGTGGGGCAATTGCTGAACCAGGACCCTATGGGTGACGAACTGGCCCGAGCTTTTTCTGCAAAGAGATTTTAATGATAAATGATCTTCTCTATCTTTCACGTATGGAAGTTGAACATCTTGTTCCCAGCAGAAGCGCATTGCGTGTTGCTGTGGCTGAAGCTGTGCGAAACACTGCATCCGGGCAACTGAAATTTCTGCCAAAATCCACCCTGGCTTATGCAACTGGCCATAGTTTCCAGTCAATGCCGGCACTAGTCAGTGATCGAGAGGGCAAAGGGGTCGCCACCATTAAATGGGTTTCGGTAGTGCCAGCCATGGCGCAGTCCAGCATCGACAATGTACATTCGATAATATGCGTCAATGATCTGGGTACAGGACGGCCATTGGCCATAATGGATGGTAATTACATAACTCTGGTTAGAACGGCAGCGCTTTCCGCACTTGCAGCAGAACATATGCTTGCTATTGAGCCAATATCGATTGGCTTTATCGGCTGCGGTCAGCAGGCTGCGGAACATCTGCTGGCATTTTGTGATCTTTATCCTTCATTGAAAAATGTAGCTTGTTTTAGTCGCAGCCAAGGGTCAGCACAAAAACTTGCGAATTCGGCTTTGGCACTTTCTTTAAAACCGCATATCACTCCAACTCCAGAAGATTTGCTGCAAAACTGCGATATAGTTATCAGTACGGTTCCCTCCGCTCCCGGATTCGCACCGTTTCTCGATGCAGAGATGATGAAGGACAACGCGCTGGCAATTATGGTGGATTTGGGTCGCAGTTGGCTCCCGGAAGGATTTAGGGCTTTCGAACACATTGCTACGGATAGCCTGCATCAGAGTATGTACCCTTACGACAATCAGGGTAATGAGGTGCGAGCAGCAAAAGCGCAGGTGGATCTGGAGACTCTTGTAAAGCACCCACTAGAAAGCACCGGAAAAAAAGCTTTTTTCTTCAAGGGAATAGCTTCGGCTGACCTAGCTGTTGCCGCAATCGTTTACCAGCGGGCGCTGGAGGAGAAAAGCGGTATTCGCCTCCAGCGCTAACTATATGGCTCAATTGGGAAATACGCGATTGATGTCTGCGATCTGTTCTGCGCACAATGGCGAAGCCTTGCGGTCTCCGATTATGAAAAATAGCTTGGCTGTTTCTTCCAGTTCTTCATAAGCATAAACTGCCTCTTCTATGGTTGCGCCAGAAACAATCGGGCCATGGTTGGCGAGCAACATCGAGCGATGTTTTCGGGACACTGCGCGCACCTCATCAGCGAGCGCACGATCACCGGGCCTGTAGTAGCGCACAAGCGGGAGCTTCCCCACGCGCATCACATGATAGGCTGTAAGAGGCGGCAAGACATCCTGGGTTTGTTCGTGACATAAGCAGGAAACAGCTACCGAATATGTTGAATGAAGGTGGACAACCGCTTTTGCGGTCGGGCGCTCATCATAAACTGCCAGATGAAAAAAATATTCCTTGGAGGGTGGATCACCGCTGATCAGCTCGCCGCCGGGCGTAAGCTTTGATATGCGTTCGGCTTCCAGAAAACCGAGGCTTGAATTCGTTGGCGTAATGAGAATCGAGCCGTCTTTAAGGCGTACCGAAAGGTTTCCCGCGCTGCCATGCGCCAATTGCCGATTATATAAAAGCGCTCCCATGCGGACGAGTTTTTCGCGTAAGTTCTGTTCTTCATTCATGGGTGGTTTCCTCCAGCTAGGGCGGAAAGCGCATCCGTGAAGAACATTGGGCCACCGAAATTGCCTGATTTCAGGGCGAGCGTAATCTCTTTTTGCCGGCTGAAAAGAACAGGGACGCCGGGACTCACTTCAGGCCCGATCGCAAGTTCACCGAGGCCAAGTGCGAGCGCAACTGCCCCGGATGTTTCTCCGCCAGCGACGACCAGCCGCTGGACGCCATGGCTCACCAGATCTTTTGCGGTTTGTGCGAATAACCCGTCGAGTTTTTCCGAAACCGTGTCGCGGCCATAGCGCTGTTGTGCAATATTTACCTGCTCGGGGGTTCCCGATGAATAGGCAAGCGGTGCCTTCCCATGATTTGCCGAGATAAAAGCAACGACATCGGATGCAGTCGTCCGGCCAGCCATGACGTCGTCTACTGATATGGCGAGTACGGGATGCTCGCGTGCATGGTTGTCGATCTGCTCGCGCGTTGCACCCGAACAGCTTCCCGCGAGGATGGCTTCAGGGCCTTGCTTGCCACTGAAAGCCCCAGTCTTTCCGGTTGCAAGCCCTTTTGCAATAAAATTGCTGGCCAATCCGAGGGCTATTCCCGAACCACCTGTCAGAAGGGGAGCTTCGGCGCAGGCCTTGCCGATCAGTACCAGATCGTTGTTGCTGACAGCGTCCACGATTACGAGAGTATTGCCTTCGTCCGCATTGGCTTTTAATGCGGATTGTATTGCCTCCGCTCCCATATGCACCGTCGGGGTCGATACGAGGCCAACGTCCGTTTGGCTCTGCAAACGGAGCCAGCGCCGGATGTTGGCATCCCGCATCGGGGTCAGGGGATGATTTTCCATCCCCGACTGGTTGAGCAATCTGTCATTGACGAAGAGATGTCCTTGATAAACCGTTCGTCCCATGGCGGGGAAAGCGGGGCAGGCGACAACGCCTTTTACACCAAGGGCTGCAGCCAGCGCTTCGCCGACCGGGCCGATATTGCCTTGTTCGGTCGAATCGAATGTGGAGCAGTATTTGAAAACAAACTGCCGGCACCCCTGTGCTTGAAGCCAGGCAAGGGCTGCAAGTGAATCGTTGATTGCAGCTTCCGGGGCTACTGAACGGGATTTCAATGAAATGACGCCTGCTTCGACCTGCGGAGCGGCATCCTGATCGGGAATGCCCATGAATTGCGATGTTACCAGCCCGCCTTCACCGCTTTGCCCTTTGGCCAAAGTATTGGCGATGTCGCTGGCACCTGTAAAATCATCTGCAATAACACCTAAAAGCATCACGTTCGCTCCAGAACAAAGGTCTTCATTTTCACCGCCGCTGCTTCGGGTGCGGTGAATACTGGTTTGTTATCTATTATTGTCATTTTATTTGAGATGCAGCAAATGTCTCCGGCACAATCCATTATAGGATGGCGGTCATAATGAATTGGCTGGTATAAACAGCTTATGGGAGCGAACGGCTATGGATGGTATGGTATCAAGACTAGCTGTTTCAATAACTTTGGCCGTTGACGTGCAAACGCTGAGCAATCCGGTTTGAAGGTCTGAAATGTTCGGCGCTACGCTTTCCCGTTGGACCTTGTCCTATTTTGCGGCTTCTCTCCTTTTCCTGTTGATGGGAACGGGTTTGATGGCGTGGGGCTTTGGTTATCCGTTTGCTGAGATAAGAGCAGCCGAAACGCTGATTGTGGTCCATGTTGTCGCCATCGGTTGGCTTGTATTGCTTATGTGCGGCGCGCTGTTGCAGTTTGTCCCTGTGCTGATCACCAAACCCCTGCGGGGCAGCAGCGCGGCATTGCCTGCGCTTCTGCTTCTTCTGGCTGGTTTGGTGGGCCTGCTTTGTGGCTTTGCCGGATTGGCCGGGCTTGTGCCTGCGCCCCTCTGGCTCTTGCCGTTATCCGCCTTCCTGCTAATTGCCGGATTTGTAATCATTGCGCTGATGCTTGGCATGACCACCTGGAGCGCCAGACCTCTGGCGCTGCCTGCCCGTTTCGTCAGTATTGGCCTTGCCTGCCTAATCGGAGCGGCAGCTTTGGGTGGTCTTTTCACATTGGGTTTTTCGGGGATGGCGGAAGAAGCAGCCTGGCTTGAAATCGCCGCAAGCGGGGTTTCGGTTCATGCGGCTTTGGGACTGGGCGGCTGGATGAGCTTTACGGCGATGGGCGTCAGCTATCGACTACTGACTATGTTCATGCTTTCGCCGGATACCCAAAAGCCGACCACCCATCTAGTATGGTGGACGGGGGTGGCAGCGTTCCTCTTGCTCGTTGTGGCTCTCGTTTTTGTTGCATTCGGTCATGGGCAGATGGAACTGTGGCTGCTGATAGCACTCCTGCCGGGAGTGGCGAGCATCGGCCTTTACACCCATGACGTGCACAGGATTTATCGACAGCGAAAGCGCAAGGCAATTGAGCTCAACAGCAAGGCGAGCATACCGGCTTTCGCTGCTCTTTTTCTGTCTTTGCTGCTGGCCATCCTGATGCCATGGACGGGAGCGACGGATGCTATGGTTTCGGCTTTTGTCTATCTGGTCGCGTTTGGCTGGCTTACGGGTCTTGGCCTAGCGCAACTCTATAAAATCGTGCCTTTTCTGACATGGCTAGAATGCTATGGCCCGGTCATGGGGCGGATGCAGACGCCGCACGTACAGGATTTTGTCGATGAAGTCCGCGCCCGCCGCTGGTTTGTCGTCTATTATTGTGGCGTGACATTTGCGACATTGGCGCTTCTTGCCAATTATCCTGCGGCTTTCCGGCTGGCCTCCGCCGTCAATCTGGTCGCGATTATGGCTCTCATTGTCCAGTTTATTCGCGCACGGCGATTGATGGATGTACCTGACGGTGCGCGCCTGCCGGATGCCGTCAGCGTCCCGTATCTGATTTATGCTGCTACGCCAGCACCGAGGAGAAGCAAATGATATCATCAGTCCACCCGCTCATCCCTCATGAGCTTGATGTTCGCCCATTGCTGAAGGACGGCATAGAGCCTTTTCAGGCAATTATGAGCGCGGTGGAAAATCTCGCTCCGGGGCAGAGCCTGCTGCTTGTCGCGCCTTTCAAACCAATGCCGTTGTTTGCAGTGATGGAGCGTAAGGGTTTTGCCGCGAAACCCGAACCGATTGGCGACGGCGATTGGCAGGTGCTGTTTTCGCCCATCAATAAGGCTGTGCCGCAAATTCAGGTTTCCGACAATGTCGGTTCTCCCGACATATGGCCCGAGCCTTCTCAATATCTCGATTGTTCTGAAATGGAGCCGCCGGAGCCGATGGTCTGCATTCTGGGCGAAATTGAAAACATGTCGCCGGGCGAAGTGCTGTTTGCACTGTTGCATCGCGAGCCGCTGTTTCTTTTCCCCGAACTCGAAATGCGCGGACATCAATGGGTCGGAAACTTTGATGAGACCGGAAAGAGCTATCGCATCATGATCCGTGTTGGCGAAGCGTGAGGAACAGATCATGCGATCGGATGAACGGGAAGATCTTATACATGCCATCAGGAAAGCGTTGCGCATCGTGCTGGACCCGGAACTGGGCGTCAATCTCGTCGATCTCGGCATGATCTATACGGTCGCGGTGCGCGAGAACGGTGCGGCGGATATTAAGATGACGACGACCACGCGCGGATGTCCCGCCGCAGGATTCTTGACGCAGGCTGTTCGGGCCTGCGCGGAGAGCGTCGCTGGTGTGCGACAGGCAAATGTCGAACTGACCTATGAGCCTGAATGGAAGCCGGAAATGGCAACTGTGGAAGTGCAGGCCCTCTTCGCAATATGAATGTGCATTAGCTTGCTCCAAAGCAAAGAACACTTGCGCCATTCAGCTAGGTTTCCAGCCGAAAGATAAGCCTGCCTCACATGGCAAGGCATAGTAGGTTGAAAGTGACTAGCAAGCTCTCTGGCTATCTGCCCCTTTTCTCACGCCACCCCCCTGTCGGGGCAGCCATTAGCCGGTACATTGCCGGACTGGGTCGGTTCTTCATCAAGAAGACCTGCGAACTTGCAGTTTCATTGGCGATCGCCCTGCTGCTCGCCATTGCCTGCCTTCTTCCAGCAGGGGCGGGAGAACTGCCAAAATACCTGCCCGAGCTGGAGGTACAGTCGATTTTCGAAGGTGCGGATAGTGTCGGCGCGCCGCAGGGCGAGCCGCCCATTGCACCGGTTATGAAGGGCGATAAGCTTCTAGGCTACCTTTATCTCAATTCAGATTTCACCAGTTCGATCGGCTATTCCGGCAAACCAATTCACATCGTCGTTGGCATCGACACCAAAGGCATCATTCGCGGCATCAAGCTGGTGGACCATAAAGAACCGATCGTGCTGATCGGCATTCCGGAGGCCAAGGTCGTTGCCGCATTGAATTCGCTGGTCAATAGCGATCTGAGTGCTGTTGCAGCAGGGAGTGCGCGTCCGCCGCAGGTCGAGATCGTCAGTGGTGCGACCGTTACGGTTCTCGTGATGGGTGATAGCATCGTGCGTTCGGCGGTTGGCCTCATTCGTAGCGGGAGACTCGGCAATGCGCCGATACAGGCGGCTGGAGCCGCGCAGGCGCGCGAGATCAACCCGGATATACGTGAGGTGCAGGATTGGCAGACGCTTATCGGCGATGGATCAGTGCGCAGCCTCAAGCTGACGGTGGGCGAAGTCACGCAAGTCTTCCGCGATGCGAAGCAGGAAGAGGCTGCGGCCAATCCTGAAACCGCCAATCCCGAAGATGATTTCATCGAGCTTTATGTGGCCCCTGTTTCTGTGCCTTCGATTGGCATCAGCCTGCTTGGAAAAGATGGTTACAAACGGCTGGAGAAGCAGCTCAAGTCGGGCCAACAGGCCATTTTGGTGGCAGGTGACGGCGCGTATTCCTTCAAGGGGTCGGGTTACGTGCGCGGCGGTATTTTCGACCGTATCGAGCTGTTGCAGAACGGTCAGGGCGTACGCTTTCGCGATAAGGGACATACTCGTATCGGCGATATCATGGCGGAAGGTGCACCGCGTTTACGCGAGATTTCTCTGTTTCGTGTTCCCCAAGGCTTTGACTTCGATGTAGCCCAGCCGTGGGAATTGCAGCTTCTCGTACAGCGCGGTTTCGGTGCACGCGACAAGGCCAATGTGAGCTACGATCTGGGCTATAATCTGCCCGAGCAATATCTGCTCGCGCAGCCTAAACCTGAGCCCGCGCCATCGCAGCCTGCTTCCGCTACCGCTGCGGACGCTCCTCGCCAGCCGCATCCTGTCGGCGAAGGCATGGCAATGGATATATTCGGCGAGGACAATCCGCTCTGGGTGAAAATGTGGGAGATGAACCGCATCAATGTGGTCATTACCAGCATCGCGATCCTCGTCCTTGTTGGCATCTTCTTCTTCCAGAACAGTCTCGTGAAACGCCCGCGCATCTTCGTCTGGGTTCGGCGCGGCTATCTTTTGTTCGTGCTCTTGTGGCTGGGATTCTACAACAATGCGCAATTGTCGGTGGTCAATGTTCTCACTTTCGTCAATTCGCTGATTACCGGCTTCAACTGGGAATTCTTCCTCACGTCGCCATTGATCTTCATCCTGTGGGCCTCGGTTGCAGCGGGTCTGCTGTTCTGGGGACGTGGACCCTTTTGCGGCTGGCTCTGCCCCTTCGGCGCCTTGCAGGAACTAAGCAACAATCTCGCCAAATGGCTCAAAGTGCCGCAAGTCATCCTGCCATGGGGCCTGCATGAACGCTTGTGGCCGATCAAATACATGATCTTCCTCGGTCTGTTTGGCCTGTCGCTCTATTCGGTGGCGCTGGCGGAAGTCTTTGCAGAAGTCGAGCCGTTCAAGACGTCGATCATTCTCAAATTCTCGCGTGAATGGCCGTTTGTAATCTATGCGCTGACGCTGTTGTCTTTGGGGCTTTTCATAGAACGCTTCTACTGCCGCTATATGTGCCCGCTGGGTGCTGCGCTCGCCATTCCCGGACGCATTCGTATGTTCGAATGGCTCAAACGTTGGCCCGAGTGCGGTTCGCCCTGCCAGCGTTGCGCCAAGGAATGCCCGGTCGAAGCGATCCATCCTGAAGGCCAGATCAACGTCAATGAGTGCATCTACTGCATGCATTGCCAGGAACTTTATCACGACGACCAGCGCTGTCCACACATGATCCAGGTGCGCGTCAAGCGCGAGAAATTTGCCGCCCGCAATGCGCCTCTTTCGGCAGCAGCCGAACGCGGCGGCGGGCCTGCCAAACCCGTTATTTCAGTCAAGGGCCAGCCGATCGGAGCACAGACAGGCTCCGGTCCAGCCGCCTGAACCTTCCAAAGGAGAGAAGCATGACAGAAGAAACCAGAAAAACCCAGTTCAGCAGGCGACAATTACTCGGGACCTCCGCCGTTGTCGCAGCAGCCGGGGCAAGCGGCATCGGTGGTACGCTGTTTGCAGGGGCGAGCACGCAGGCTTTGGCCGCCAGTAGCTCGCAAGGTGGTGCGCATGCCGTTGTGGCGCCTGGTGAGCTCGACGAATACTACGTCTTTTTTTCCAGCGGCCAGACGGGCGAGGTCCGCATCATGGGGCTGCCTTCCATGCGCGAACTTATGCGTGTTCCCGTCTTCAACCGCGACAGTGCGACAGGCTGGGGACAGACTAATGAAAGCCTGAAGATTCTGACAGAGGGCATGTTGCCGGAAGACCGCGAATTCATGAAGGATCGCGGCGGAATATTCCACAATGGTGACTTGCACCACCCGCATCTGTCTTTCACGGATGGTACCTATGACGGCCGTTACCTCTATGCCAACGACAAGGCCAATACGCGCGTCTGCCGCATTCGTCTTGACGTGATGAAATGTGACAAGATCATTCAGTTGCCGAACCAGCATACGGTCCATGGCCTGCGCGTGCAGAAATACCCAAAAACCGGCTATGTCTTCTGCAATGGCGAGGACCGCGTGCCGATCCCCAATAACGGCACCAATATGAACGATACTGACCAGTATCGCGCAATCTTCACCGCCGTCGATGGCGAAACGATGAAAATCGCGTGGCAGATCATGGTCGACGGCAATCTGGATAATGTCGACTGCGACTATCAGGGCAAATATGCCTATGCCACCTGCTATAATTCGGAAGAAGGTTTGACGCTTCCCGAAATGATGAGCAATGAGCAGGACTGGATCGTCGTTTTCAATCTCAAGCGCATCGAGGAGGCGGTTGCAAAGGGTGATTTCAAGGAGATCAATGGCGTGCCGGTTCTTGACGGACGTGGCGGTTCTCCCTTCACCCGCTACATTCCGGTTCCCAATAGCCCGCACGGCATTAATACCGCGCCTGATGGCATTCATGTGGTCGCCAACGGCAAGCTCTCGCCCACCGTCACAGTCTTCGACGTGCGCAAGTTCGATGACTTGTTCGACGACAAGATCAAGCCGCGCGATGCGGTCGTCGCCGAGCCGGAACTTGGCCTTGGGCCTTTGCATACGGCTTATGACGGCGCAGGAAACGCTTATACGACGCTGTTCATCGACAGCCAGATCTGCAAATGGAACATCGAGGATGCAAAGCGCGCGTTCCAGGGTGAGAAGGTAGATCCGATCCGCCAAAAGCTCGATGTGCATTATCAGCCCGGTCACAACCACACTTCCATGGGGCAGACCAAGGAAGCAGACGGCAAATGGTTGATATCGCTCAATAAGTTCTCGAAGGATCGCTATCTCAATGTCGGGCCGCTCAAGCCCGAAAATGACCAGCTTATCGATATTTCTGGCGAGAAAATGGAGATTGTCCATGACGGACCGAGCTTTGCAGAACCGCATGACGCCACGATCGTTCATCGCTCCAAGATCAATCCCGTCAACTTCTGGGATCGTGAGGATCCATTTTTCGCCGATGCCGTCGAGCAGGCAAAGGCCGATGGATTAGATCTGATGGATGCTAACGAGATCATCCGCGACGGCAACAAGGTGCGCGTCTACATGACCTCCGCAGCCCCCGCTTTCGGCCTTGAGGAATTCACGGTCCGGCAGGGCGACGAAGTGACGGTCTATGTCACCAATATCGATGAGATCGAAGATCTTACCCACGGCTTCTCGATTATCAATTACGGCATCAACATGGAAGTCGCGCCGCAGGCGACAGCCTCCGTCACCTTCAAGGCCAACAAGCCGGGTGTGTGGTGGTATTACTGCTCGTGGTTCTGCCACGCCATGCACATGGAAATGAAGGGCCGTATGCTCGTGGAACCGAAGAAAGCCTGACGCCATGATGATCCTCCGCCTGCCGCTTTCCCTTTGTCTGGGTGCTGTTCTCGCTATCGCCGTTTGCGGTGGGGTAGAGGCAAAACAGATTGACGTGGCCAAGGGCGAAAGCGTGCAGGCGGCTATAGATAAGGCCGAGCCGGGCGATATCGTCCGGCTGGCCGCAGGCCGTCACGAAGGCTCCGTCGTCATTGATCAGGCCATCGAACTAACAGGCGAACCGGGAGCGGTTCTCGATGGGTTTGGCGTGGGCAATGCCATTACGATCAATTCGCCTAGCGCCACCGTTCGCGGTCTTGAAGTACGGGGTTCGGGCGAGAACATGCCCGAACTCAATGCCGGTATTTTCGTTTCCCGAACGGCCACCGGCGCGCGCGTTGAAGACAATCGTCTCATCGATAATCTCTACGGAATTTATCTGCATGGAGCTGCCGATTCCATTGCCAGCGGTAATGAGGTGATCGGACGGCGTAATGTCCGCATGACGCAGACCGGCAGCGGCATTTCGATCTGGAATGCGCCGGGTGCAAAGGTCATCGGCAACGTCATCCGCTACGGGCGCGATGGCATCTATACCAATGCCAGCCGCAAGAACGTCTTTCGCGGCAATCTGATGGAGAATGTGCGTTTCGCCGTCCATTATATGTACACCAACAATAGCGAAGTGATCGACAATGTATCGCGCAACAATTCGGTTGGCTTCGCGATTATGTACACCAATCGCCTCAAGGTGATGAATAACTTATCCGATGGCGATCGCGATCATGGATTGCTGTTCAACTACGCCAACAGTTCCGTTATTTCGGGCAATCGCGTCATCGGGCGGATGCAGTCTATCGACCGCTGGCTCGATGCGGGTTTGCAGAGGGGCGAGCACGGCCTGCCCGCTGATGACGAGGCAGCAGCTCCGGCAGGCGAAGCCACGCGTCTTGGGCCGGAAAAATGCGTTTTCATCTACAATGCCAACAAGAACAAATTCACTGGTAACAGCTTTGAGAATTGCAGTATCGGCATTCATTTCACTGCCGGATCGGAAGGCAATGCCATGAGCGGCAATGCCTTCATCAACAACCGCAATCAGGTCAAATATGTCGGCACGCGCGACCTTGACTGGTCGGTAGACGGGCGTGGCAATTATTGGAGCGACAACCCCGCTTTCGATCTCAATGGCGATGGTATCGCGGATAATCCCTACCGGCCCAATGATCTGATCGACAAGGTCTTATGGACCGCACCGCAGGCAAAAATTCTTATCAACAGTCCTGCTGTTGAAACGATCCGGTGGGCGCAGACGCAATTTCCCGCTCTTTTGCCCGGCGGTGTCGTGGATAGCCATCCTCTCATGAAGCCGCCTCTAGCGGAGATTAAAAACAATGACTGAAACTGTGGTTCTCGATCAGGTTACGAAATCCTATGACGGCTTTCATGCAATCAGCGATGCCAGTTTCCGGCTCAATGCCGGGGAATTCATCGCGCTGGTCGGCCATAATGGTGCTGGCAAGACTACGATGATTAAGCTCATGCTTGGCCTGATCCGCCCGACACAGGGCAATATCCGTGTGTTAGGCGAAGACCCGGCAGCAGGTGCTTTTGCGGCGCGGCTGCGGCTCGGCTACCTACCCGAACACGTCTCCTTCAATATGGCGCTGACCGGAATTGAAACGCTTGGCTTTTACGCACGCCTGAAAAATGTGCCGCTGGACCAGACCGGCGAGTTGCTCGGCCGCGTCGGCTTGTCTCATGCCGCGCAGCGCCGGGTTGGCACCTATTCCAAAGGCATGCGCCAGCGGCTGGGGCTTGCGCAGGCGCTTCTGGGCAAGCCCGCCGTGCTGCTGCTCGATGAGCCGACGACCGGGCTGGACCCCGCATTGCGCCAGAGCTTTTATGATATTCTGGAACGTTTGCGGCAGGAAGGAACCACCATTCTCATGTCGTCGCATGCGCTGACAGAGCTTGAAAGCAAGGTCGGGCGCGTCATTATCGCAAATAAAGGCCGGATCATTGCCGATGGCTCCATCGAAGCCCTGCGCCGGATTTCGCGCTTGCCATTGCATATCCGCGTACAGATAGATGGTACCCCTCAACTGCCCGCCGAGGCGGATCGGAAAAGCCTGTACTGGCAGCGGCTGGGTGCGGACATCTTTGAAACCGAAGCCCCGGTGGAAGGCAAGATGGAGCTTATTCGGCGCATCATCGCTTCCAATGACAACCTTTGCGAACTTGATGTCATCCCGCCGACGCTCGATGAACTCTATGCGCATTTTCTCAATGTCGGAAATGCCGTTGCAAAGGATGCGGCAGAATGAAAAACATGGCTATCATTGCGCGCAAGGAAATTCAGGAAGGCCTGCGCAATCGCTGGGTGCTGGCGACCACACTGCTGCTGGCCGCACTGGCGCTCAGCATGACTTTTCTGGGCAGCGCGCCCACGGGCAGCTCGGTTGCCGCAAGTCGTCTCGACATAGTGATCGTCAGCCTTTCCAGCCTCACCATCTTTCTCATTCCGTTGATCGCACTACTGATTTCTCACGATGCAATCGTGGGTGAGATGGAACGCGGCACCATGCTGCTGCTTTTGAGCTACCCGCTCAGCCGTACGCAGGTTGTACTCGGCAAGTTTCTCGGCCATCTGGCCATTCTCGCTTTTGCAACATTCTCCGGCTATGGGATTGCCGCTCTCGCGCTGGTTCTGGCTGGTGAAGCCGGGAGCGGAAGCTGGCATGGCTTTGCAACGCTGGTGGGCTCTTCGGTGCTGCTTGGCGCGGTCTTTATCGCCATCGGCTTTCTGGCTAGTACGCTGGTGCGCGAGCGCAGCACGGCGGCGGGTGTCGCGATTGGAGTCTGGCTGTTCTTCGTACTGATTTACGATGCGGCGCTGCTGGCGCTACTGGTTTTCGATCAGGGCCGTATGATCGGCGTCAATGCGCTCAACAGTTTCCTGCTGCTCAATCCGGCAGGTTCCTATCGCCTGCTTAATTTCGGTACTGCACAGGCGGGCGCGCTTACCGGCATGGCCGGTAATGCGACGCTGGGGCCACTGGCGCTCACAACTGCCCTTGGCATCTGGACGCTTCTGCCGCTTACGCTATCCATGTTTATTTTTTCAAGGAAAGAACTATGAAAGGGTCTCTGTTTTTCGCTTCTGCCTTTCTGGTCCTTACTCTTGCCGGCTGTTCGCAGGAGCAAAAACAGGAAATCGTCGTGCCTTTCGCGCTGACGGATTCGGCGATGGGACGCTATTGCGGCATGAACGTGCTCGAACATCCGGGCCCGAAAGGACAGATCATTCTTCAACCCGCCAATGAGCCGGTCTGGTTCTCTTCGGCGCGCGACGCAATTGCTTTCACGATGCTGCCGGAAGAGCCAAAAGGCATCGCCGCCGTCTATGTTTCCGATATGGCCAAAGCAGCAAACTGGGAAGAGCCAGGCGCGGAAAACTGGGTCGATGCGCGCAAAGCGTATTTCGTCATTGAAAGCGACGCCGTGGGCGGCATGGGTGCGCAGGAGGCGGTACCTTTTTCCACCCGCGAGGCAGCCGAACAATTTGCCGCCGGCAAGGGCGGGCGGATCGTCGGTTTCGATGAAATGCCACGAGAGTATGTATTGGGCGATCAAGCTGCCTCACAGGATGGATCATCGATCGAGGAAAGTCATGCACATTAACCGTCGCTTGGTTCTTGCCGGAAGCGCCTGCGCGATGGCATTTTTGGCGATACCGCGTTTCGCGTCTGCCTCTGGGCAAACAGAGCCGCTGATCTGGAAAGGGCAGGCGCTCGGCGCTCCCGCGAAGATCATGCTTCACCATCGCGATAGGGGGACAGCGCAGCGCCTTTTGCACGACGCGGTGCGGGAAGCTGAGCGGCTTGAGAATATTTTCAGCCTTTACCGTGCGGATTCCGAACTGATGCGTCTCAACCGCGTGGGTGCATTGGCGATGCCCTCGCCGGAACTGATGGAACTGCTCGCCATTTGCCGTGAATGTTGGGAATTGAGCGATGGCATGTTCGATCCAACCGTACAGCCGCTCTGGCAATGCCTGTACAAACATTTTTCGCAGGCTGATCCTGATCCTTTCGGCCCGACACGCGCACAATGGGATGCGGCGCTAGAGAAGGTCGGGTTCAGCCATGTGCTGTTCAATGAAACGCGCATCGCCTTTACGCAACCTTCGATGGCATTGACTCTCAACGGTATTGCGCAGGGCTATATAACGGATCGTATAGTGTCTGTGCTTGAAAAGGGGGGCGTCAGACACGGGTTGGTGGATATGGGCGAATATCGCGTCATCGGAACCCAACCGGGCGGCAAGCCATGGCGCATCGGAATAGCCAATCTTGAAACCGATCCGCGACCGGTGGAAACTCTCGATATAAGGGATCAGGCGCTGGCAACTTCGAGCTTTTCCGGTTTTCAGTTCGATGAAAAAGGCCGCTTCAACCACCTGCTGAACCCCAAAACCGGCTATTCGAGTGCATTATATCGGCGCGTAAGCGTTATTGCGCCCAGTGCCGCAACAGCCGACGCGTGGGCCACGGCTTTCAATCTCATGGATGTTTCGGAAATAAAGACCGCGCTTGGGAAATTGTCCGGCTTTTCAGTCCATATCCGTACGCGCGGCGATGAAAACATCCATTTGGGCGCGTAGCCGTTTCGGCGTCAGCTTACACGCAATTCCTTGACGATCATGTCACGAAAGATTGCGCTGCCAAGGCCCAGCGGGCGGGCTCTGCGGTGAATGAGATAACACATATTTGCCGTCCGACCCCGATCTATCTGCAATTCTCTTATTGCGCCTTTTTCGACCCAATGGCGGGCAAATTCGATGGGGACCACGCCCAGATAGCGGGAGGAGAGTACCATGATCATCCGCGACAGAATCGTGGGGGCGACCGCCTTTACGGTGAGGCCGCGAAAGAACTCCGAAAAACCCTCTTCCTGCATGACTTCGGACGCCACGAAACCATGCTGGCGCAGATCGTCATAAGTGAGCTTGGTATCGTCTGCATGGAACAGCGGATGGTCCTTTCCGCAAAAAATTCCCATCATTTCGGTGCGAATGGGGGTAGCGTTAAGGGCGGGGTCATGACGTATGAGTGCTGTAAAGCCGATATCGGCAGAGCCTTCCAGAACCGAGGCATAGATATGATCGGGCGAGGTCATGCGGATATTCAGTTTGATATCCGGATAATGGTCGTTGACCTTCGCGACTGCGCGCGCGAGCGATTCGGCAAACTCGAATACGAAACTGTCATCGGCGAACAGGGTTATTTCGTCTTCTAGTTTCTGCGTCGTTGCACCTATGAAATCGCTGAAGCGGCCAATCTCGAAGAGCAATTGCACTGCGGCGGAATGCACCAGCAATCCCTGCTGGGTAAGGCGGAAGCCCCCACGCCCGCGTTCGCATAAATGCAGTCCCAGCCTTTCTTCCAGACGGGTCAGGCCCAGGCTGATGGCGGATTTTCCTTTTCCAAGACGGGCCTGTGCGGCGGTGATGCCGCCTGCGGAAACGATTTCCACGAATTCCCGCAAACGGGCGATATCGGCATTTGAGAGATTGCCTCGAAAAGGCGTTGAATGCTTTGTCACGATCGTCTCCGGCATGGTTTGGTTATCTAACCTTCAAACTTACGTTAAGCAATCTTGTATCGAACTCTGCTTCACATTCCTCTAGTTAGGAAGGCAGAGGCAATGAATCCGGATTGATGTGAATAACTCCATGGCAAAACACGACATCATTGTGATAGGCGCAGGCATTGTGGGTCTTGCGACTACATATCACCTGAGACGTTCGCGTCCGGGCCTGAGCGTCATGGTGATCGAGAAGGAAGATGCTCCCGGCCTGCATCAGACGGGGCATAATTCCGGAGTCATTCATGCTGGCATCTATTATGCGCCCGGTAGCCTTAAGGCGCGGCTTTGCAAGGCCGGTGCCGAGCAGACGAAAATTTTCTGCGAAGAAAACAATGTTCCTTTCGACGAATGCGGCAAACTGATCGTCGCAACCGACGAGAGTGAGCTTGCGGCACTGGAAAATCTTCGTACGAGAGCTGAAAGCAACGGTCTTGGTATTCGTGTTGTCGAAGCGGCGGAAATGGCTGAAATCGAGCCGAACATAACCGGCGTTCGCGCCATTCTAAGTCCCGCCAGCGGCATTGTGGACTATGGCCGCATCTGCCGGGTTCTGCGGGACCGATTGATGGCGGAAGGGGTTGAATTCCGTTTTGGCACACAGGTTCTCGGGCTGCGGGAAACGGCGGATGAAGTAGCGATACAAACCTCGACGGGGGATTTTTCCGCTTCCATGCTTGTCGCCTGTGCCGGACTTCAGGCCGACCGTCTGGCGGAAATGTCTGGACTGGCCGACGATTTCCGCATTATCCCGTTTCGCGGCGAGTATTTTCGTCTGTCGGAACAGGCCGGCAATCTGGTCAGCCACCTGATTTATCCGGTTCCCGATCCGTCCTTGCCGTTTCTGGGTGTTCATCTGACCAAAATGATCGGCGGCTACACGACTGTCGGTCCGAATGCCGTTTTCTCTCTGGGTCGCGAAACTTACAAGGGCAATGGTCTCGTTCTGGCCGATGCCCTGCGCAGCGCTGTCTTTCCGGGGTTCTGGAAGCTGATGGCGCGTTCCGTCAAGCCCGGAATTCACGAATTGCGGGGTACGCTGTCGCGGCAGGTCTATCTTGATCGCTGCCGTCGCTATTGCCCGGCGCTCACGCTTGCCGATCTCAAGCCGTATGAACCGGGAATCCGGGCGCAGGCGGTCGATCGGGACGGCAAGATGATCGACGATTTCCTGTTGCGGCAGACAGCGCGAACCATTCATGTTTGCAACGCTCCGTCTCCTGCTGCAACATCAGCATTCCCGATCGGAGCTGAAATAGGCTCGAAGATTCTGGAGAAAATCGCTGTCTGAACCATTTTCGGCGCGGGGAGCCGCGCTGTTTCCACGATAAGGCATCTCGGCGGGCGACCGCCTTTACTCAAGGAAGCTCTTCATGAATACGATCCCAAACTTCACGAACACTCCGGAAGCGAGAGATATCGAATTTCATTTTCATGGCTATACCAACGCCCGGCGTCATGCCGAAGTAGGGCCGATGGTCATCGAGAATGGTGATGGCATCTATGTTTTCGACAATGAGGGTAACCGCTACATTGAGGGTCTTGCCGGACTCTGGAGCGTGGGTGTCGGTTTCAATGAACAGCGGCTGGTCGATGCTGTCACCAGGCAGATGAGCAAGCTGCCATTCTATCACAATTTCGGACACAAGAGCCACGGCCCTGCCATCGATCTCGCAGAACAGCTTATCGCTCTGGCACCGGTTCCGATGAGCAAGGTTTTCTATACGAATTCCGGTTCGGAAGCGAACGACACCGTGCTCAAGATGATCTGGTATCGCTCCAACGCGATGGGCAAGCCGGAAAAGAAGAAGGTTATCGCCCGCCAGCGTGGCTATCATGGTGTGACGATCGCCTCCGCAAGCCTGACCGGACTTCCCAACAATCATCGCTCCTTTGATCTGCCTATCGACCGCGTTCTGCATACATCTTCGCCTCATTACTGGAAGGATGCTCGCCCCGGCGAAAGCGAAGAGGATTTCGCGACCCGTTGCGCTGAGGAACTCGATGCGCTGATCCAGAGCGAGGGACCGGATACGATCGCCGCTTTCTTTGCAGAGCCGGTAATGGGTGCCGGTGGCGTGATAACGCCGCCCGCCACCTATTTTGAAAAGATCCAGGCGGTGCTTGCCAAATACGATATTTTGTTCGTGGCTGACGAAGTGATCTGCGGTTTTGGCCGCACCGGCAATATGTTCGGCTCGATCACCTATGATATCCGCCCTGACATCATCGTCATGTCGAAGCAGATTACGTCGAGCTATGTTCCGTTCTCTGCCCTGATGGTGAATGAGCGCGTATTTGGTCCGATTGCCGACGAGAGCAACAAGATCGGTACGTTCGGCCACGGGTTCACGGCAGGCGGTCATCCGCTTGGCGCGGCTGTCGCTCTTGAAAATCTTGCGATCATCAAGGAGCGCAATCTGGTTGAAAACGCGCGTGATGTGGGCAATCACTTCCTTGGACGCCTGGAAGGGCTGAAGTCCAGTCCGCTGGTCGGCGAAGTGCGCGGCGTGGGACTTATCGCGGCGATAGAACTGGTTAATGACAAGGAAGCCAAATCCGTCGAAAAGCCGGGTGCGCTTGGCACGCTGATGAACGCGGCAATGCAGCGCCACGGCCTCATTTCGCGCAATATGATGGATGCGGTTGCTTTCTGCCCGCCGATGATTATCACTCGTGAGCAGGCAGATGACATGTTTGAAATCGTGGCAAAATCGCTTCGCGAAGTCGAAGCAGAAGCAGGTGTGGCGTGACGAAAGAGGATATCGGTATGACAAAGCTTGAAAAAGCGAATTTCATCAATGGCGAATGGGTCGGCAGCGATGACTTCAGCGAAAACCGTAACCCTTCCGATCTCGATGATCTGGTCGGTCTTTACGCACGCGCATCCGCCCAGCAGACGCAAGACGCCATTGCGGCGGCAAAAGCCGCCCTGCCGTCATGGGCCGCAACCTCGCCGCAGGTAAGGGCCGAAATTCTGGAACGGGTCGGCGTCGAATTGCTGGCGCGCCGCGAAGAACTCGGCAAGCTTTTGTCACGCGAGGAAGGCAAGATCCTCTCCGAAGGTATCGGTGAAGTCACGCGCGCAGGCCAGTTGTTCAAGTTCTATGCACAGGAAGCTCTGCGCGTAGAAGGACTTTCCATTGCTTCCATCCGTCCCGGCGTGCGGGTCGAAGTGCGGCATGAACCGGTAGGCGTCGTCGGATTGATTACGCCATGGAATTTTCCCATCGCCATTCCCGCATGGAAGGCCGCCCCGGCGCTCGCTTTCGGCAATACGATTGTCTTCAAGCCTGCCGACCTCACGCCGGGTTGTGGCTGGGCGCTTGCCGACATCCTCGCGCGTGCGGGGCTTCCGTCCGGGGTGTTCAATCTCGTGATGGGGCGCGGCAGCGTGGTGGGCGAAATCATAACGCGCTCGCCGGATGTGAACGCGGTTTCCTTCACGGGCTCCGAAGCGACGGGACGCGGCATTCGCACCATCGTTGCGGAACGCGGCGGAAAGATCCAGCAGGAAATGGGCGGTAAAAGCCCACTGGTGGTGCTCGACGACGCCAACCTCGCCAATGCAATCGATTGCGCGATTGGCGGCTCGGTCATCTCGACCGGACAGCGCTGCACGTCGAATACCCGTATCATCGCTACGCCGGGCATTTACGATGCACTGGCCGAGGGGATGGCCGAACGGGCGCGTAGTCTGGTTGTCGGCAACGCACTTGATCCATCCACCCAGATCGGACCGGTAGTGGATCAGCGCCAGCTCGACACCAATCTGCGCTATATCGGTATCGCCGATGGCGAAGGCGCGCAGCGGCTTTGCGGCGGTGAAGTGCTCGAGAGACCGGAGCGCGGGTTCTACATGTCGCCTGCCGTTTACGCCAATTGCACCAACAGCATGGTGCATGTCCGTGAGGAGATTTTCGGTCCGGTGGTCAGCGTGCTGAAAGCGGCGGATTATGAGGAAGCCCTTTCCATCGCCAATGATTCTGATCTTGGACTTTCCTCGGGCATCTGTACGACTTCGCTCAAATATTCCGAGGATTTCAAAACCCGGTCGAATTCGGGCATGGTATTCGTTAATCTGCCGACTGCCGGCGTTGACTACCATGTTCCGTTTGGCGGGCGGAAAGGCTCCAGCTACGGCCCGCGTGAACAGGGCCGCGCTGCGCGGGAATTCTACACCGTATCGAAGACGGCCTATACGAATCCCATTTGACAGGGCATAAGAAACGCAGAGGTTTCACATATTCCTGGCAGAGACGTATGATACATGTGCGCTTGTACAGGGCCGGTTGTCGATGACGACCGGCCCGCACGGGTGCTTGCAGCGACCAGAAGGAGGACATTATGGCCGCAATATTGGATAAGCGTAAGTTTTACATTGACGGTGCTTGGGTGGACCCCGCCAAGCCGAACGATCTGGAAGTGATCGATCCCTCGATTGAAGAAGCAGTCGCTGTCATAACCATCGGCAGCGAAGCGGATACAAACCGTGCGGTAGCCGCTGCGAAAGCCGCTTTTGCCAGCTGGTCGCAGACCTCACCTGCTGAACGTCTGGCCTATGCCGAGAAAATCCTTGAAATCTACAAGCGCCGCGCGAAGGAAATGGCCGAAGCCATTACTCTGGAGATGGGCGCACCGCAGGATATGGCACTGTCTGACCAGACCGGCGCTGGCAGCTATCACATTGAAAACTTCCTCAATGCATTCCGCAATTTCAAGTTTATCGCTCCCCTGGGCGATCATGCCCCGACCACGATGGTGGCCTGGGAGCCGATTGGCGTCGTCGGCCTGATCACGCCCTGGAACTGGCCGATGAATCAGGTCACGCTCAAGGTGCTTCCAGCTCTGCTCGGAGGTAATACGGCAGTTCTCAAGCCTTCTGAAATTGCGCCGCTTTCCTCCATGCTGTTCATGGAAATCGTACATGAAGCAGGTGTTCCCAAGGGCGTGCTCAATCTGGTGAACGGCGACGGAACCGGTGTAGGCACCCAGCTTTCCACCCATCCGGACGTTGACATGATCAGCTTCACCGGATCGACACGCGCCGGCATTGCGATCACCAAAGCTGCGGCTGACAGTCTGAAAAAAGTCACGCTGGAACTGGGCGGGAAGGGTGCCAATCTGGTTTTCGCCGACGCCGATCCCGATGCGGTCGCGCGTGGTGCACGCCATTGCTTCAACAATAGCGGCCAGTCCTGTAACGCCCCGACCCGTATGCTGGTCGAGCGTTCGATATATGACCAGGCTGTTGATACGGCTGCGCGTGTGGCGAAGGAAACGGCCGTTGCGTCGGGTCATCAGTCCGGCAAGCATATCGGTCCAGTCGTAAGCAAATTGCAGTGGGACAAGATTCAGGACCTGATCCAGCAGGGCATAGATGAAGGTGCGCGTCTGGTCGCTGGCGGTCCTGGGCTTCCCGAGGGCGTCAATCGCGGATATTTCGTTCGCCCGACCGTTTTCGCGGACGTGAACAATGAAATGTCGATTGCCCGGCAGGAAATTTTTGGTCCTGTCTTGTCGATCATTCCTTTTGATAGCGAGGAAGAGGCCGTCGGGATCGCAAATGATACGATTTACGGACTGACGAACTATGTGCAGTCGCAGGACGGTGCACGTCGCAACCGGCTTGCGCGCCAGCTACGTGCGGGGATGATTGAGATGAATGGCGAATCTCGCGGCGCGGGATCGGCGTTCGGCGGCGTGAAAGCATCTGGTCGCGCGCGCGAAGGTGGACTGATGGGACTGGAGGAGTTCATGGACTCCAAACAGATTTCCGGCTGGAGCCGCGAAGCCTGAGCGTCTGCTACTGATGCAATGGAACTTGCGGCAGATAATAAGGGGCATCACCCTTCTGCCGCAAGGTGCCAGCGTGCACTGTGAGCCGCTCAAAGGCATTCTTGGAAGCTATACCCGCAAAATATTCAATCCGCTCCGTGAGGATGAGCAGGCTGATTTTATCTTATGCCTGCTCTCTGCGCTTGTGCTATGAAAAAATGATACATCAAAACATATTCAAATATAAAAATTGTGCTTATGTTTATAGGATGGCAATCAATATACTTAAAATAAGTGATTAATATCAAATAGTTAAAAAATAAATAGATAGTCTGTTGACAGGAAATTAAGATGCATCATACTGTCAGAAAACAGATATTACTGATCTTAAAACTCAGAATCGTGTGAAATAAAAGGGGAAGTCCTATATGCTAAAATCCTTGGTCCGGCTGGCGACAGCCGCATTCCTGAGCTGTGCCTGCGTAAGCGGCGCGGCCATGGCCCAGAGCGCTTCCGACGCTGAAGTGACGAAGGGCGGCACGTTGAACATGATCGTTCAGCCCGAACCGCCCATGCTGGTGGTCGGCCTCAATACGCAAGGCCCGACGCTTTATGTGGCGGGTCAGATCTATCAGAGCCTGCTGACCTATGACACAAACCTCAACCCGTTGCCACAGCTCGCAAAGAGCTGGGAAATGTCTTCCGACGGCTTGACCTATACTTTCAAGCTTCAGGAAGGTGTGAAATGGCATGACGGCGAGCCCTTCAGCGCCGCTGACGTAGTCTTCACCGCCAATGAATTTCTGATCAACGCTCATCCGCGCTGGCGCCTGATTGCCGAATCCTATGTCGAAGAGGTGAACGCACCTGACGATCTGACGGTTGTCTTCAAGCTGAAAAAGCCGTTTTCGGCCTTTCTCTATGGCTTCGAACTGAGCTCATTCCCAATTATGCCCAAGCATATTTATGAAGGCACCGATTATCGTACCAATCCGGCCAACAGCACGCCGATCGGCACGGGTCCTTTCAAGTTCAAGGAATGGCAGCGCGGAAGCTACATTCACCTCGTGCGCAACGAGGATTACTGGAAGGACGGAAAGCCCTATCTGGACGATCTTTATTTTCGCGTCATTCCAGATGCTGCTTCCCGTAGCGTAGCTTTCGAGCAGGGGACTGTTGATGTGTTGCGTGGCGGCGACGTCGAAGGCTTCAGCATTCGCTCGCTGGCGGCACTGCCTGGTGTGGAAACGACGACGGCAGGCTGGGAATATTTCTCGCCGCAGATGTTCATCCAGCCGAATCTGCGCCTTGAAGTTTTTAAGGACAAGAATATCCGCAAGGCCATGTATCATGCGCTTGATCGTGATTTCATCGTCAATGCGATCTTCTTTGGTGAAGGCAAGGTCGCACGCGGACCGTTCGCTGCAACAACGCTTTTCCACGACCCGGAGCTTCCGCAATATGGCTTCGATATGGAACTTGCGAAGAAGCTCGTTGCCGAATCCGGTATTGATCTGAGCAAGCATCCCATCCGTCTCATGGGCCTGCCCTATGGTGCGACTTGGGATCGCCTGGCGGAGTATGTGAGGCAGCAACTTGAAGAACTGGGCTTCACGGTCAGCATTCAGGCCGTTGACGCTGGCGGCTGGTTGCAGAATATGGGCAATTTCGATTTCGATCTTGCCTTTAATTACCTTTACCAGTTTGGCCATCCGGCTCAGGGCGTTGCACGCATCTACTACAGCGACAACATCGTCAAGGGTACGCATGCGGGCAATAATGAAGCCTATGAAAATCCGAAGGTCGATGAACTGTTTAACAAGGCGGCGGACGCCGTTGACCAGAAGGATGCCGCTGCGGCCTATTCGGAAGTCCAGAAGATTCTCGCTGACGATGTTCCGCTTCTGTGGACATTCGACATGCAGAACACGACCGTCTATCGCGACAAGGTGAAGAACCTCGTCCGCACGGCCATCGGATTGAATGAGCCGATGGATGATGTCTGGATTGCAAAGTAATCAACCTTTTTCATCCCGGCAGGTCAAACCTTCCGGGATGAACCCCTCTTGAAATACCCTGTGAAAACGGAGCCCGGAATTTATGCTAGCTTTTACCTTGCAGCGGATCGGGAAGGCGCTGATGGTGATCATAGGGGTCATCATTCTCAATTTTCTGCTCATCAAACTCGCTCCCGGCGACCCTGCTGCCATCCTTGCCGGTGAAGCTGGCTCCGGCGATCCGAAATATGTTGAAACCCTGCGTGCGCAGTTTGGGCTGGACCGCCCACTTCTTGTGCAGCTTTGGAATTACCTTTCCAGTGTCGCGACCGGCGATCTGGGGTATTCCTACCGTAATCAGGTGCCGGTTCTCGACCTGATACTCGACCGTCTTCCGGCTACACTTCTTCTGACGGGCGCTGCATTCCTGTTTTCGCTTGCGACGGGCATCCTGTTCGGTGTTCTGGCCGCGACCCATCGCGGCAAGCTGCTCGATAGCGTCATAACTACGCTGGCACTTCTTTTCTACGCGACGCCGCTGTTCTGGATCGCACTGATGTCGGTGCTGCTGTTCTCCATCAATCTGGGATGGCTGCCGCCATTCGACATGGAAACGATCGGCGCGGATTATACCGGCTGGCGGCGCATGGCCGATATCGCCCACCACCTCATTTTGCCTGCTATCACGCTGGGCCTGTTCTATACCGCGATCTATACGCGCCTCACTCGTGCATCCATGCTCGAAGTCACCGGGCTGGATTTCGTCAAGACCGCGCGCGCCAAGGGCGTACCGCACAAGCGCATCATCCGCCGCCATGTGTTGCGCAACGCCATTCTGCCGGTCTTCACTTTTGCCAGTATGCAGGCGGGGCAATTGGTCGGTGGCGCGATCCTTACCGAGACCGTCTTTGCATGGCCAGGCATTGGAAGATTGATGTTCGATGCATTGATGCAGCGTGACTATCCCGTGCTGCTGGGCGTGTTCCTCGTCACGGCTATCGTCGTTGTCGTCGTCAATTTCATCGCCGATCTGCTCTACCGCGTTGTTGATCCGCGTATCGGCATCGCCTGAGGTGTGACCATGCAAACTTTGAAACAATTCTCCCAGAATTATGGTGCCGTTTTCGGCGTGATTATTCTCGGCCTTATTATCGCCATGGCTTTGACCGCGCCGATTTTCTTTCCCGAGAACCCATGGCGGACGGTCGCCATGCCGCTGCTGCGTCCGATGGAAAATCCTCAATATCTTCTGGGTACAGATATGCTGGGGCGCGATATCGCCGCCGGTATCGCCCATGGCGCAAAGGTCTCCCTGCTGATCGGCGTGGTTTCGACAGTGGTCGCTGTGCTGATCGGTGTAAGTATCGGGGCGTTGGCCGGCTTCTATGGCGGGCGGGTTGATGATCTTCTGATGCGCTTCACTGAATTCTTCCAGATCATTCCCGCTTTTGCCATGGCCGTCGTTCTGGTCGCCATCTTTAGCCCAAACATCGTGTCGATCACCCTTGCCATCGCGGTCGTGTCATGGCCCGGCGTTGCTCGTCTGGTACGGGCGGAGTTTCTTAGCCTGCGGGAACGTGAATTTGTTCAGGCCGCTGTGGTGATCGGACAGAGCGCGCCGCGCATCATTCTGACGCAGGTTCTGCCGAACGCCATTTCACCAATCATCGTTACGGCCTCGCTGATGGTCGCTACCGCCATCCTGACCGAAAGCGCCTTGTCGTTTCTTGGTCTTGGCGACCGCAATATGATGAGCTGGGGCTTTATGATCGGGGCTGCGCGAACCATGCTGCGCGAGGCCTGGTGGATGAGCTTTTTCCCTGGCCTTGCCATTCTGCTCTCCGTGCTGGCGATCAACCTGATTGGCGAAGGCATTAACGATCTAATGAATCCGCATCTGCGCGGGAGAAAACAATGAGCTCCATCAATGTACCGCTCCTGAACGTAAAGGGTGTTTCCGTTGCGTTGCCCTCCGGTTTCGACCGCGAATACGCAATTCAGGATATTACCTATGAATTGCACCCAGATGAAATCCTTTGCGTCGTGGGCGAATCCGGCTCTGGCAAATCTATGACCGCGAATGCGATCATGGGGCTGCTGCCCTCCTATCTCATTCCCACGAATGGCAGCATAGAATATAAGGGCCTTGATCTCCTGACGCAGCCGGAAGAAGTCTTGCGTAATTTACGTGGTCGCGAGATTGCGATGATTTTTCAGGAACCGCTCTCGGCCCTCAATCCGTTAATGACGGTAGGCGAGCAGATCGACGAGGTAATGCTGGTCCATGGTGAAACCAGCGCCGCCGCGCGTGCGAAACGCGTTCTGGAACTTCTGGAATATGTGGGTCTGCCGGACCCTGCCACATTGAAGGATTCCTATCCTTTCCGTTTGTCGGGCGGCCAGCGCCAGCGCGTCGTGATCGCCATGGCGCTCGCACTCGAACCCTCTATCCTCATCGCGGATGAGCCGACAACTGCTCTGGATGTGACGACGCAGGCACAGATCCTCGAACTCATCAAGCGCATCCAGCGCGCCAAGGGCATGGGTGTGATTTTCGTCACGCATGATTTCGGCGTCGTCGCGGATATTGCCGATCGTGTCGTCGTGATGGAAAAAGGGCTGGTGGTCGAGGCGGGTCCTGCGAAGGAAGTGCTGAATGCGCCGAAACATCCTTATACGCGCAGGCTGATTGCAGCAGTTCCTCACCGCAAGGCCGAGGACCAGCTTGCGACGGAAGCAGACACCTCCGGTGAGGTTCTGCTGGAAGTGCGTAATCTCAACAAGACCTATCGCAGCAAGGGCGGACTTTTCAGCAAGCAGCGTGTTGTACCGGCAGTGCAGGATATCAGTCTCACCTTGCATCAGGGCGAAACGCTGGGTGTGGTTGGTGAATCCGGTTCTGGAAAATCGACGCTTGGCCGTGTCATCATGAAGCTGACACCCAATGACGGCGGCCAGATATTATATCGCGGCAAGGATATTGCGCCGCTCTCTCCCGCAGCATTTCGCCCGATGCGGCGAAAAATCCAGATGATATTCCAGGACCCGTTCGCCTCGCTCAATCCGCGCCAGACCATCGGTCGCATCCTCATCGACGGGCCGCTGGCCAACGGTGTGGCGCATGATACCGCGCGGCGGCGCGCCGAGGAGTTGCTGGACCGGGTAGGGCTGGACAAGTCCGCCTATCGTCGCTTTCCGCACGAATTTTCCGGTGGTCAGCGCCAGCGCGTCGGTATCGCGCGTGCGCTGATGCTGGACCCGGAAATCCTGATCGCAGATGAAAGCGTTTCAGCGCTGGATGTTTCGGTGCAGGAGCAGGTGCTGCGGCTTTTGAAGGAAATTCAGGAGCAGTTGAAAATCGGAATGATCTTCATCACCCATGATCTGCGTGTCGCGACGCAAATCTGCGACACGGTTGCAGTCATGCGTCGGGGCGAAGTGGTGGAGATGGGGCCGCCGGCGCAAATTTTCGATTCACCACAGCATGAATACACCCAGCGCCTCATAGCGGCTATTCCCGGTCTGGACTGGGATCCGCAGGCAGTCATCAAGGGATTTTACGAGGAAGTACGATAATGCCGACAGCCAATGTCAACGCCAGTGCCACTCCCGCCGAAGCCGGTGGCGGCGAAATTCTCGTCCGTCAGCTCGAACTGCATGGCGTGGATACCGTATTCATGGTTCCCGGCGAAAGCTTCTTGCCGTGCATCGATGCACTTGGCATCCGTCAGGAGCGCGTGCGCACCGTCACCTGCCGGCAGGAAGGCGGCGCGGCTTATGCGGCTGAAGCCTATGGCAAACTGACCGGCAAGCCGGGTGTTTGCTTCGTCACCCGTGGGCCGGGCGCCACCAACGCATCCATTGGCTTGCATGTGGCGCATCAGGACGGCACGCCCATGATCCTTTTCGTAGGGCAGATCGGCTCCGATACGACCGAGCGGGCTTGCTTTCAGGAAGTGGATTACCGGCAGATGTTCGGCCCTGTTGCAAAATGGGTGGCCCAGATTGACCGCACGGACCGTATTCCTGAATTCGTGGCGCGCGCTTTCGCGGAAAGCCGCAGCGGTCGTCCGGGACCTGTTGTTCTGGCGCTCCCGGAAGATACGTTGTGGGGCAATGCGGCGGTTGCGGATGTGCATCCGTTCGAGCGCGCTCATCCGCGTCCGGCTGTGGACGAATTGGATCGGCTGGCGGATTTGCTCGGTAAAGCCAAACGCCCCTTCGTGATCGCAGGCGGGACCGGCTGGACTAACGCCGCGCGTGCCGATCTGGCCGCTTTTGCCGAACGTTTCGATTTGCCGGTTGGCGTCTCATGGCGCCGTCAGGAAGTTTTCGACAATCGGCATCCGAATTTTGCAGGTCATGTAGGCTATGGCACCGATCGCGCTCTGGCGGCGCGTATAGCTGAGGCGGATTTGCTGATTTCTGTCTGCTCGCGTCTGGATGAACCCACTACCGAAGGCTATACACTGGTGGAAAGCCCGCTGCCGCGCCAGACGCTGGTTCATATCCACCCCGATGGCAATGAGTTGGGACGCGTCTATCGTCCCGCGCTTGCGGTCAATGCAGATCCCGTGGGTGCAGCCGCCGCTCTGGCCGAAATGCGCCCCGCAGCTCCTCTCAACTGGTCCGGTCTGGCCAAGTCGGCCAATGAGGATTATCAGCGCTCGCGCATAGCGCCCGGTTCAGATTCCGCACTCGATATGTCGCGCGTGTGCCTGCATATGGCAGATGTGTTGCCCGATGATGCCTTCGTTTCAGTGGGTGCAGGTAATTTTGCCCTGTTTCCGCATCGCTTCATGCAGTTTTCACATCTGGGCACGCAAGCATCGCCAATCTGTGGCTCAATGGGCTATGGATTGCCAGCGGCGATTGCTGCAAAGCTGGCCTTCCCGGAACGTGAGGCCATCGCTTTTGCCGGTGACGGCTGTTTCCAGATGACGATCCAGGAAATCGGCACAGCCGTCCAGCACAGGCTGGGCATCGTCATTCTGGTATGTAACAATCAGGCGTGGGGTACGATTCGCGCGCATCAGGCACGAGATTATCCAGCGCGGCCATTCGCACTGACCTTGGAAAACCCCGATTTTGCAGCGCTGGCCCGCAGCTATGGTGCTTCGGGCGAAATCGTCGAAAAGACGGAAGAATTCGCCGCCGCGTTCCAGCGAGCACGTCAATTTGCCAAGGAGAACCAGCGCCCAGCTTTGATCGAATTGCGCTACGATGTGGAATATATAACGCCCGATACCCGTTTGAGCGAAATCACTGCCGCCGCGCAGGCCGCAAACGCATAATTGTGACATTAAACTTAATTGAGGATTAGCCCATGCGCGCATTTTATCATCCGGATCAGGCTCTCCATTCGCCGCAGCAGTTCATGCGTTATGGACGTCTTGCGGACCCGACCGATATTCCGGTTCGTACTGAGAAGCTTCTGGGCGCGCTGGAGCGCCTCGGCGTGAATGTGGAAACTCCGTCCGATTTCGGGCGGGCGCCAGCCGAAGCGATTCATCCGACCTATTATCTCGACTATCTGGAAACGGCCTACCAGCGCTGGCTTGAGTTGCCGGAACATGGCCCGGAAGTCTTGCCCAATACGTTCCCTTACTGGAACGGAGATCCATCGAAAGACAGGCGCCCGCCGTGTCCGACGGATCAGTTGCTGGCGCAAACGGGCTACTATCTGGGTGACCTTGCGGTTCCGATCAGCGAATTTACCTATCAGTCGGCCCTGCGCTCGACTCACACCGCTGCGGCGGCAGCTGATGCCGTCATCGACGGTGAAAAGATCGCCTATGCGCTGTGCCGTCCTTCGGGGCATCACTGCCGGGCGGACCGGGCGACCGGCTTTTGCTACATGAACAACGCAGCGATTACAGCGCAGCGCCTTCGTAGCAAATTCGGCAAGGTAGCGGTTCTGGACATCGATGCCCATCACGGCGATGGGACGCAGGAGATTTTCTATCGCCGCAAGGACGTCATGACTGTTTCAGTTCATGTCGATACCGATTTCTATAACCCGTTCTTTACGGGTCGCCCGCACGAGACCGGCTATGGCGAAGGAGAGGGGTTCAACCTCAACATCCCGCTTGCTCCGCATAGCGGCAATGACGCGTTCCTGGCTGGCGTCGAGCGTGGCATTGAGGCCGTCAAGGCCCATGGCGCCGAGGTTCTGGTACTGGCCCTTGGCTACGACACGCATATTGAGGACCCTTTGAGCCTCGTTGCGGTGACGACAGAGGCATTTGGCGCAGCCGGGAAGATAGTCGCGTCGCTTGATATTCCCGTTGTCGTCATTCAGGAGGGCGGCTATCAGATATCGGTGATCGGCGATTGTCTGGAAGGTTTCCTGAGAGAATTACAAGTGGGCGGACAGAGCTCAACTGATTAAGGAGGCAGCTTTGTTGACTGGATCAGGAAGAGATAAAATCGGGCTCGCCGTCGACGTATATAATCAGCTTGCAAATTCACTGATGTCCGGAGCTTTGTCTCCGGGTAGCAGGCTGAAAATCCGTGATCTTGCGGATCAGATGGGCGTAAGCGTAACGCCGGTGCGAGATGCGGTTTTGCGTCTGGTCAATAATGGCGGGCTTCTTTTTCAAAGTCCGCGTGATATTCGTGTGCCTGTTCTTGAGCGTGCGCGTTATCTTGAAATTCGCTCTATCCGGATGGAGCTTGAGGGGTTGGCTGCCGAACAAGCAGCCATATACGCGACGACAGAAGATATTGCCTTCCTTGAAGCTCTGCTACAGGAGAATGAAAAGGCTCTGGAAGCGAGTGATTATCAGCAATGCCTGCGTATGAACCAACGGTTTCATTTCGCGCTCTGTGAAATCGGCAATATGCCGATACTAAGGGAATTGCTTGAGAACCTCTGGCTGCAAATGGGGCCTTTGATCTCTTCTGGATACAGGGAAGGCGGACGCACGATGATCGAGCATCATTATTCGGTCGTCGAGGCAATAAAAAACGCAGACGGCACGGCGGCGCGCGGCGCAATTCGTAAAGATATTCTGGAAGGTGGAAAGGTGCTGCTACTTCGCGGGGTTCTCTCCGCGCAATCCAATCCGGAATGAGGACGAACTGGAGATTACCGTATCTTCACTTGTGAGTTTTTCGTAGCCAGCATTTTCAATCCATGGCGAGCGCCGATGTGGTTAAATCGGATCGGCGCTCCAATAGCTTATTTATACGCGCTTTGAAATAGAGCTACTTTGTATATTAGTAGCGCTCTGTTAAGACTGGAATAGGTCTTGGTTTCGGATAATCTATGGCAGGAATAACCGGTTTATTTCTTTTTGAAAAAGCTTCGGCAGATTTGAAAGGTTCCCTTTCAAAGAACCGGATTTTGTCGCCGAAGATCGGTCGTTGTCCTTCCACGAAAAGAACCATTTTTTTCTCGTCAGGCTGGCGTATTTCCTAGGGTAGCATAAGATCAGTCCCGCGCACTTGCGTAAGCGTTCGCTGGAGAGCACCTGTTTCCTAGCTTGATGTCTTGAAGTTCCATGGCAGCAGGTCATCGAGGCGGCTTTGGGGATGTCCAAGTGCGATAGCAGTGAGTGTTGCCTTGAGATAGGCGAAGGGTTCGACATCGTTAATTTTGCAGGTTTCGATCAGCGAAGCGATCC
Organism: Falsochrobactrum tianjinense; assembly: GCF_019100495.1. Taxonomy (GTDB): domain Bacteria; phylum Pseudomonadota; class Alphaproteobacteria; order Rhizobiales; family Rhizobiaceae; genus Brucella; species Brucella tianjinense. Next base: position 326,338 of record NZ_JAHRVA010000003.1, read on the forward strand.
GCCCCAAGCGATGCCGCCTTCGTCGTGACCTGCAAAGAGCGCATTCTTGCGATTGTGAGCGATAGGCCGGATGAGATTTTCAACCCTGTTGGAGTCGATCTCTACGCGACCATCCGTCAGGAAGGTTTGCAGGCCGTCCCATTGATTATGGATATAGGTGAGCTTTTCTCCCAGACGGGATTTGGCGGATACCTTGCAACGCTGTGTCTGAAGCCATTCACCGAAGGCGGCTACCAAAGGCGTGGTGCGGGTCTGGCGTGCGGACAGGCGCTGGCCGGGTGGGATGCCGCGTATGTCAGCCTCGGCGGCATAGAATTCGGCAATCCGGCGCAAGCCTTCGGCGGCTATTTCGGAGCCGTCTCGGTCGAAGACCTCCTTTAGCATGCGCCCAGCAATGGGCCAATCCCGGCATCGGGCAACGCGCTCCATTTCTCGTAGCAGGCCCACAGAAATTCGATGTAGCTCGGACAATGCACGGCGAGGGCTGCCGCGGTGCCTGCGGCAGCGGGAGGTTTTGGCGTCAGATTCCTTGCTTCCAGTATAGACAGCAGCTTGTCGCAACGAGACGGGACATCCGTCGGACGAGCAATCCACCGACCCGCATGAATTACTGCGGATCATGGAGGCGCTGGCCCGGATGGAAGAAAGTCTGCACAGGAAAGTTCCAGTATTGCTGCCGTCGCCGTAAAGGGAAGTGGATGGCCTTTGCGGTTCAGTCGTCGCGCCGGAGCATGACCGGCACATCGTCCGGGAAGGTTACATAGATGGCATCACCGGGAGCCGGCGTGAAGCCCAGTCGCCAGGCCTGAGCCTCGACCCGGATGACACCGGCGGTGGTTTCGACGGAAATCTGCAAGTTGTTGCCATGATAGCCGCAACCGGAAACGGTTCCGGATATGGAATTTACGCCATCGCGCTGTGTTTTTGAAAGCTCAAGTTTTTCCGGGCGAATAGAAAGGGCAATCTCTGTTTCTGCGCCCTCCCCGAGGTCGCTGTGGCCGACAATCTCATGCCCGCCAGCAGTGAAGCGGATGCGACCGTCACTTTCCCTGCTCAAAACCTGTGCATCGATCACATTGCTGCGCCCCACGAAATGGGCGACGAAAGTCGATTCCGGCTTCTCGTAAATCTGCGCAGGTGTTCCGCACTGAGCCACGCGACCATTATTGATCACCGCGATCAGCGTCGACATGGACAGCGCCTCGTCCTGATCGTGCGTGACGTTGATGAAGGTTGAACCCAGTTTGCGATGCAGGGTTTTAAGTTCCTCCTGAAGATCGGCGCGCAGCTGGCGGTCGAGCGCGCTCAGCGGTTCATCGAGAAGGATCACGGGCGGCGAGAACACCAGTGCGCGCGCCAGCGCCACGCGCTGTTGCTGGCCGCCGGAAAGCTGTGATGGCTTGCGTTCTCCCAGCGCGCTCAGCTGCACTGTTTCGAGCGCGGTGGCGACACGCTTGCCGATTTCGGCCCGGCTCATGCCGCGGACCTCAAGCGGAAAGGCGACATTTTCGGCCACGGTCATGTGAGGGAACAGCGCATAGCCCTGAAAGACGACACCGAGGTCGCGCTTTTCAGGGGGAAACGAGACGAGATTGCGTCCCTCTAGCCGGATTTCTCCCGAAGTGGGGGTGACGAAACCGGCAATTGCCATCAACAGCGTCGTCTTGCCGGAACCGGAGGGACCAAGCAGCGTCAGGAACTCGCCGCGCGGCAGGTCGAGCGAGATGTTGTCTATGGCTTTGAGATCGCCATAGTGTCTCGACAGCCGGTCGATGGAGAGGAAAGGAGCGGAGGTTTGGCTTGCGGTCATGATCTCTTTCCTGTTCAGCTTCTCGATGAAGCGAGGCGCACCAGAACGGCAGCCAGTGTCGCTACGATCATCACCACGGAAATCGCGGCCACCGCCGGATCGACCCGCTCGGTCAGGGTCTTCCAGATAATGACGGGAAGGGTGGTGACCTTGCGGCTGGTGATGAACAGCACGACAACCACTTCATCCCATGACGTGACGAAGGAAAACGCGGCACCGGACAAAATGCCGGGCAAGGCGTTTGGAACAACGATGCGTCGCAGCACCGTCAGCGGCGAGGCGCCGAGGCTGCGCGCGGCCTGCTCGATGCGGCGGTCGAAACCGCTGAGCGAGGTGGATACGGTGATCAGAACCAGCGGCAGGCACACAATGGTGTGGGCAACCACGACGCCGCCGATGGAATCGAGCCACTTGAGGTCGATCCAGCTTCGGTAGAAAGCCAGCGCATTGACGATCGGCGGCACAATCAGCGGTGCCAGGATCATGATGCGCAGATAATGTGTGAACCTTGAGTTCAGCCGCCACAGGCCGATGGCGCAGACGGTTCCGAGAACCGTGGCGCAAAGTGTCGTCAGCCCCGCGATGATGAGGCTGGTGATGATGCTTTGCGACCAGCGCACATCCGTCAGCAGCTTGACATAGTGCTGGAAGGAAATCCCGTCATCCGGCATCGACAGATAGCGCTGCGTGGTGACGGAAACCGGGAAGGTGACCAAAAGAGGGGCGAGCAAGAAAAGAAGCCCGATCCAGCCGCAGGCGAGGATCAGCGTTCTCGAAAGGCGTGAGGTGGCAGCAACTTCCATCATTCGCCTCCCTTGCCGAAAATACTTTCCCAGTCGGCGAAGCGCCCGAGGGCCGCGATCACCGCGAACACCGAGGCAAGCAGAACCGAAGCAAGCATGGTCGCTGTGCCCCATTCCAGCGTCTCGTGAACCTGCACGCTGATATATTCGGCAACCATCATCACTCGTCCGCCACCGAGGATTGCCGGGGTGACGTAGAAGCCGAGCGAGAACACGAAGATCAGAATGAAGGACGAGAACAGCCCGGGCATGGTCAGCGGCAGGAACACGCGCCTGAATACGGTGAAGGCGGGCGCGCCAAGGCTGCGCGCGGCGTTGAGGATACGCGCATCGATCGAGCGCATGCTGGCATAAAGCGGCAGAATGCCAAAAGGCAGCATGTAGTGCACCATGCCGATGACGACGCCGATCTCATTTCGGACGAGGCTGAACGGCGTGTCGATTAGCCCGGTCGACATCAGAGCACTGTTAAGCACGCCATTGCCTCTGAGCACCGTTACCCAGGCGAAGGCGCGGATGAGCACCGACAGCCACAGGGGCAGCAGGATCAGCACGAACATGAGGTTGCGGGTTCTCGGGGCGGCTAGTGTGAGGGCTGCCGCCATCACATAGGAAACGGCTAAAGTGATCGCGGTGGTGAGAATGCAGATCCTCACCGTGGTCCATATCACCCGGCCGATCACGTCAGACGTCACCAGCTGTCCGTAATTGGCCAGCGCGCCGGGCTGTTCGGTTACGCTCAGCGCCAGAATACGGATGAGCGGCAGAAGGTACAAAAACGCGATCAGCAGGACCGCCGGAGCGATCATGATAAGAGCGACGCGCGTGCGATGACTTGGCAAAGTCATGACTGATAAACCGTCTTTCCATGGACGATGGTGCGGTTGACCTCGATATGCGGGATGCGCTCGGGATCGACCGTGAAGATGTCTTCTTCAAGGATGACGAAATCGGCCAGTTTACCGGCGGCTATGGAGCCCTTGATCGCTTCCTCACGTCCGACATAGGCGCCGTGCAGCGTATAGGCCTTCACGGCTTCCCACACACTGATCGCTTGGTTGAGACCAACGGACTGGCCGCTGTCTGACTTGCGGGTGACCAGCGAATAAATGCCGCGCAGTGGGTTCGGATGACAGATAGGTGCATCGGAATGGCCGGGCGCGACCATGCCCATTTCGATCCAGCTGCGGTGCGGCATCATGTGATCCATCGCATCCTGCCCCCGCACACGAATGTAAGCGTCGCCGAATTCGTAGAGGAAAGCGCTGGCGGAAGAGGGGATCACGCCCAGCCTTTTCATGCGCTCGCGGATCGCAGGAGTGGCATAGCAGGTGTGCTCGACACGCAGGCGATGGTCGTCCTGCGGGCAGGCCTTCAGGGCTGCCTCAAAGGCATCGAGGACAAAGTCGATGCCGCGATCGCCGATGCCGTCGGCGAATACGGTGAGGCCTGCTGAAAGGGCAGACGTCACGCGCTCGCGAAAATCGTCTGCGCTGTAAAGCACCATGCCCGTATTGTGGTCCGGTTCACCCAGAACCTTTTCACCGATATAGGGTTCGTAATAGGCGGCGGTGCGTCCCGCCGTACTGCAATCGGGGCACCATTCAACGCCGATGATGCGCACCCATTCGTCCCCGAAACCGGAACGTATGCCAGCACGGATGCAGGATTCGACAAGGCCGTTTTCTTTGCCGCTGACCATGATGCCGACGCGTATGGGAAGTTCGCCGGCGCGGTGCAGATCCTGAAAAGCGCGGATGCCGTTTGAGGTGGTGAGCGAATTGTGAATCGAAGTGATGCCGTAGCCGAGAAACTCGGAGAATACCGCCTTGAGACCCTCGGCAAAGTCGGTGGCGGTGTAATCCTTGCTGATCTCATCGACGACGATATAGGCAGCGTTCTCTTTCAGCAGACCGGTTGGAAGACCGGTTGCCGGATCGCGCTCGATGCGGCCGAAGGGAGGGTCCTCGGTCATCGTCCACAGGCCGGCGCGCTGAAGGGCTATGGTGTTGACTATACCCAGATGGCAGTCGGTCCGATACACGAAGACCGGATGGCCGTTGCCAGCAAGGTCCAGCTCCTCCAGCGTGGGATAACCGCCCAGCTTGTTGTCGTCATAACGGAAGCCGACGAACCATTCGCCTTCGCTCAGATGCGCCGTGGCTTTTGCAATGCGGTCCAGAACCTCCTCTTTCGAGCCGACATTCGGCCAGCTGAAATCGGCCCATTTATGCACCCGCGCGCCATAGACGTCGGCATGGCAGTGTGAATCGATGAAACCCGGCAACATGGTGCGACCACCGGCATCCAGCATTTCGGTGGAGGGCCCGGTAAACGGCTCCATGTCGGCTGCCGTTCCGGTGGCGATAATGTGGCCTTCGCGAACAGCGACCGCCTCGCAGAACGGCATCTGCTCGTCCATGGTTGCTATTTTGGAATTGCGGATCACGGTATCGGCAAACAGAGGCATGAGGCTTTCATCCTGTTGAGGTAGGTGTTTGCGAGGTTTCGCCGGATAACGCCCGATACGAAAGGGCGCGGGGCGAGAGGGCGCGCGCTTCGCCGCGCACGCCATCCGTCGATATGGGCTACCGCATTACGACGACAGAAGGTCGAGGAAACGCTTGGTGACGGGGACGATGTTCTCGCCATACCAGTCAGCGTTCTGAAGCACCATCGACTTCATGTTTTCCGGAGAACCCGGATTGCCCTTGTTCCGCTCGGCGCTCAGCATTGCAACCGCTTCTGGATTTGCCGGGCCGTTGCCAAGCAGATCGAACAGTTCAAGCTGCGATTTCGGGTCCTGCATCGAGGCCAGGAACTCCATCGCCAGCTGCTTACCGGCCGGATTGTTCTTCGCCACCGACATGACGCCCGGTTGCAACATGCCCTGATTGAAGGTGTATCTGAACCGACCAGCGGATTCATCGGCAAGCAGGTTTGCGCGCGTATGCCACAGCTGGCCCATGGTGACCTCACCGTCGCGGAACAGCTGCTGGCTGCTCGCACCGGTATCCCACAGAACGATGTGATCCTTGATTTCTTCGATCTTGGCGAGTGCCCGGTCGACATCCAGCGGATAAAGCTGATCGAGCGGAACGCCGTCGGCCAGCAGGGCGGCCTCCAGAGCTCCCGCCATGTATTTGTAGAAGACGCGCTTTCCGGGGAAGCGCTTGACGTCCCAGAAATCGGCCCAGTTCTGCGGCTCCTCGCCCTTGAAGGCGGCGCTGTCATAGGTCATCACCGAGCCGTAGACGAACACGGTGGAGCCCCAGCGGTAATCCATGCCGGGCAGGACCTTTTCGCGGTCGAAAATAGCGTAGTCGGTCTCCTCGACGGCATCGAGCGCGCCGAGAGACGCCTGAGTTCCTACGCCGCCGTCGATGATGTCCCAGGTGACATTGCCGGCATCCACCATGGCCCGGACGCGCCCCGGAGAGGGGCCGGTGCCATCCATGACGACGGGAATGCCCGTCCTGGCGGTGAAGGGTTCACCCCAGACCTTGCTGTAGCCTTCTTCCGCATCTCCGCCCCACATGGCGAAGACGATCTCCCTGGCCTGCGCTGTGACGGCACCCGGCAGCAAGCCGGCAGCGCCGATGAGCGCGCCCAGCTTCAGCATCTGGCGACGGTTCAGAGCGCCCGTGCGGGCACGCTCCATCGCAACCAGCAATGTGTCTGTCAGATAGCCGTGTCCGTTCATGCGAATCTCCTCCCTATGTTTGCAAAAGCCGATATGTGATCGTCAAAACTAATATGTCAGTTATTAAAACGCTCTCAGAAAATAGCTCTCATGTCAATTCAGATTCATAGATAGCGCTGATTTCAGGGATTTTATGCTGGCTATAGCGATATTATCTGATATGTTAGTTGGAGTTACTGACATTGCAAGCATGCTTGCAAATTGTCCGGAAACAGAGGGCTGGATGGAGCACGGGGCAATGGAAGGCGCAGAGGTGGCCGAATTCGCGGACATGGGGGCGGCAGCTGGAAATGCTGGCACCACTATGGCGCGCATTGCCTATGAGCGGCTTGAGGAGATGATCATTCTCGGCCAGCTTGAGCCACGCACGCGTCTTTCCGAGCACATGCTTTCACAGGCTTTATCGCTGGGGCGCACCCCTATCCGGGAAGCTCTGCAGAAGCTGCGTGAGAACCATCTTATGGAAATCCGTGCCCGCTCGGGCGTGTTCGTTACCGAGGTCAATTTCCGGGATCAGTTTCTGGTCATGGAAGTGCGCTGGCCGCTGGAATGCATGGTCGCGCGCCGGGCCGCGCGTATGGCCACCCCGCAGGATCGGGAAGCTTTCGCGGAAATTGCCCGCAGCATGCGGGCGGTGGCTGAAGCCGGTGACAAGGTCGGCCTGATGAAGGTGGACCGTGAGTTCAAGGACCTGTCGCTGAGGGTGGTGCGCAACAAATATCTGGCGGCCGCGCTCACGCCAATCCATGCCAATGCGCGGCGGTTCTATTTCTCCCATCTGAAGACAACGAACGTGCCCATCGGCCGTGCTCATGCGGTGGCGATCGAGGCGATCAGCCGTGGTGATGAGGCTGGCGCAGTTGCTGCGACGGAGCTGTTCCTTGCCGATATGGAAGCGTTCATGAAGAACGCGCTTGCCGATGCGGTCAGCCACAGCTGAGAGGCAGCGGAACGACGAGGGTCTGCTTCGGCTGAAATCCCGTCCGACGAAATGAATGATGAAAGGGAAGATATGAACGGCGCCGACATGCTTTGCGATGTGCTTCTGGTAAATGACATCGACGTTTGCTTCGCTAATCCCGGAACCTCGGAAATGCACTTCGTGGCTGCGCTTGATCGCAAGCCGCAGATGCGCTGTGTACTGGGGCTTGCCGAGGGGGTGGTGACGGGCGCCGCCGACGGTTACGCGCGCATGGCCGACAGGCCTGCCGCCACCCTGCTACACACAGGGCCGGGGCTCGCCAACGGTCTGGCCAATCTGCACAATGCCCGCCGCGCCCGCACACCCATGGTCAATGTGGTGGGCGATCATGCTACCTATCATCTTCAGCATGACGCTCCGCTGACCAGTGATATCGAAGGCCTTGCCCGTCCGATGTCGCACTGGGTTGGCCGTATCGAAAGCTCCGGAGAGGTTCGGACCCGCACGGAAGAAGCTTATCGCGAGGCGCAGATGCGCCGGGGTGTCTCTACGCTCATCCTTCCGGCGGATGCGGCATGGGGCGAGGTTCAGCCCGAAACGCTCGGCCCCGTAAGCCTGCCGCAACCGCCCTCCGTTTCCGCAGATGTGCTTTCCGCTGCCGGAGCGGCGCTGCGTAGCGGCAGGCGCGTGGCCATCATCCTGGCCGGCCGTGCCCTGCGCGCCGGTGCCCTCGAAACCGCCGGCCGCATAGCGGCTGCCACCGGTGCGGCGCTGTTCTCGCAGACCTCCGATCGCACTGCCCGGGGCGCTGGCAGGGTTGCCGCCCGTCCGGTGCCTTACAACGTCGATCAGGCGGTGCAGACACTGCGCGAGTTCGAAGTGGCGATCTGTCTGGGCGGACATGCCCCGGTCGGGTTCTTTGCCTATCCTGGCAAGCCCGGTACGATGCTGTCGCCCGACTGCGAGGTCATTCAGCTTGCAGAGCATGAGCACGATCTGGCCGGTGCGCTTGAGGCGCTTGCCGCCGAAATCGGCGTGCGTGACGATGCTCCATTCGTGGCCGACCGCTTTACCCAGCGCGAGATCGCTTCACCAAATGGCGTGCTCGATGCAGACAGCATTTCGATTGCGGTGGCGCGCGCTCTGCCCGAAGACGCAATCTTGATCGATGAGGCGATCACCTCGGGCGGGCGACTGACGGCGCTGTCGCCGGGGCTCGTTCCGCATGATCATGTGCCGCTGACCGGCGGTGCGATTGGCGAAGGCATTCCGCTGGCGGTTGGCGCGGCCATTGCCTGTCCCGAGCGCAAGGTCGTTGCTATGCAGGCTGACGGCAGCGGCATGTACACCGTGCAGGGCCTGTGGACGCAGGCACGCGAAAATCTCGATGTGGTGACCGTCATCCTGTCGAACCGCGCCTATGCCATTCTGCAGGGCGAAATGCGCAATGTCGGCGTCAACACTTTTGGACGCAACGCGCGGCGCATGCTCGATCTGGACTCCCCCGACCTCGACTGGTGCCTGATAGCGCGCGGTATGGGTGTGGAAGCTGCCCGTGCCGACACGATCGAGCAGTTTATCGATTTGTTCGGGACAGCGCTGACAAGGAAAGGGCCGTTCCTCATCGAGGCGCGAATCTGAAGCATTGCCTCAAAGCGCGACAGCTTCGGCGCCACGTCTTGTCTGAAGGCCAATTGTAAAACGTAAGCGGATGCCGAGGCACCCCCGTTCAGCAGGCGCGTATGTCGCGATAGAGCGATTGCAAAGCCTTGAAGGCAGCGTAGCGCTGTTCATGCAGCTCAGTGACAGCGCCTGTCGCGGGCTGAACGGTTGATCCTGCCGTTCATGGCACCTTTCTATTATCAGGTCGCCCAACCTTTCGGCTGGCTGGTGTTCCGCGTTGTCATTGGTGGGCTGCTGATGGTCGAAGGTTGGCCGGAGATTATCGCCCCCTTCGCACAGACAGGTTTCGTCGAGAGCCTTGGTCTTTATCCCGGGTGATTCTTCTCAGCACTGCTCGCGGTGATGCAGTTCGTCGGCGACTTCCTCGGCTCTGTTGCAAAAAATCGGGTTGGTTAGAAAGAGGCTGGTTCCGCGGACGTCAAGCGGTCTGACCTTGGATATTCTTGGCGAGCAAGGCTACCGCTTCCGTCAGTGCGCTCGGCCCAATGCCGAAGGCTCGTTCGACAATACGTGCCTCTCCACGGACGTCGCCGGTCATGTTGAAAATTGCTGCCTGCCCTTTACGTAGCGCCCGCATAACTTCAAAACTTTTGATTGTAGCGTAGGCGGTTTTCAGCGTCTTGAACCTTCGTGCCGGCCTAATCAACTGCTTCAACTTGCCATGATCGGCTTCTACGACATTATTCAAATACTTGATCTACCGGTGTGCAAGGTCCCCGGGCATTTGCCTTCGGCCTTGAGCTGGGCAATCGCAATACCGTAGGTCGGAGCCTTGCCCAGAAAGGGCTTTGCCACCTTGGCATTGCGCGTCGGGGACAAATAGAAGTCGATCGTATTACCGAATTTGTCGACCGCCCTATACAAATAGGACCATTGCCCTCTCACCTTCACGTAGGTTTCATCGACGCGCCAGCTCGTGGATTGTGGCCGACGCCAGTGCCACCGCTGCCGCTTTTCGATTTCGGGCGCGTACCTTTGAACTCAGCGATAAATCGTGGAATGATCGACTGCCACGCCCCGTTCGCTCATCATCTGCTCGAGATTACGGTAGCTGACACCATAGCGACAATACCACCGATAATCTCACCTTTAAAATGGCGCCACTTGAAATCGTTCATGACAGGTCTCGCTGAAAACTACTCACCTTCCTTCAGGCATGAGAAAAATTTTTGCAACAGAGCCTCTCGAATTGCGTCAAGTAAAAGTTGAAGTCCAAGTGTGGTCTTGCCACGCCCGGGGCGACCGGCCACCAACAGCAGGTCACCGTCGTTTAGCCGGGATAGTATTGTTTCGGACAGTGATACCGCTGCGACGTGTGACGAGAGTAAACTCCATCTCGCAAATCCTTCTTCACGCGCAATTTGGTCCAATGCTTCGTGCAAAGCGACATTATTATTCCGAGCCATCAGCTTAGCCCGGCGTTTCAACTGAAATAAGGGTGCAGAAAGTTTCATCAAAGGACCTCCACTCCGAGCCAAGACCGCAATCCCTCCTTATGCGACGCTCGAATGGATGGTTCGATAATGATGATGTCACCCTGCATGTGCGATACTTCCCGAAAGGAGGGGGAGGCGTGGGCCAAGCCTGTAAACCAGAGATTAGCGAGCAGTATGATTCGTCGCAAGTGCCGACGGACGTTTGGTCCAAACTCAGCGTGTGGATGTTACCTTAGAGTGTCATTTCGCCCCCAGCCGGAACCGACCCCCTGATGCTGTTCCAGCTGCGCGTAATAGGTTTTGCGGCTCTGTTCGATGGCAAAACTCAGCAGGGTCAGACTGGGTTGTCCTAGTGATTGGGCGAGTGATTTTTCGGCCAGCGCACGGCCGAGACGCCTATTACCGGTCGGAGCGCTTCTGTTGAACCACGATATGAACCGGTGCATTTCGCCCGGTACCTGCGCTGATTGCACACTCAACCGGTCCAGTGTTTCCCCTTCGATCCGCTCGTCTTGATCGCTCAGCAGTTCGATGCGTAACTGATCGCGCTGTTCCGGGTTGATATGGCGCACCGCACCAATCACCTCGCCGGAAGACAGCAGGAACTGCTGCTCCAGCGCCGCAAGCGCGGAAGCGTCTTGGCGGAAGTTTGGCCAGTCCCGTTGCGTCCGGTTCCAGGGCATGAGCGATAGTACTCTTTTCTATCGCTCACATTGCCCGACATTATTGAACAATGGCGTCTGTCGCTCAGGACTTTCGCGCTGGGAAAGCCGCTATGGTCGTTTCGCGAACAAAGCAGCCGCTGGCTGAATGTCCACCGTGCATTACGGTGATGATGCAGCGCTGTCTCTCAGAGTTCCACCAGCCGATCTGTTACGGGTGTCGATTGCACGACCGAAGAATTGGTCGCGCCGAACGGCACGATCCGATCGACAAGGGCTTCCATTTCAGCCACGTCGCGCACATGAGCCCGCGCTACGAAGCAATCGTCACCGGAGACCCTGTCGCAAGCCACAATCTGAGGTGTGTTGCGGATCGCCTCGATCATGTTCTTCATCTCGCCCGGCAAAGGCCGTGCCCGGATCAGGATCGTCAGGCCGAAGCCGAGGCGCGAAGGATCGATTCGTGCGCCGTAGCCGGTGATGATGCCCACATCTTCCAAACGCCTCACCCGATCCGCGACGCTCGGCGCTGAAAGCCCGACGCGGCGTGCCAGTTCAGCGCGCGAAATGCGCGAATCCGCGCAGAGCTCTTTCACGATCGCTGTATCTATCCGGTCGAGACCTGTTTTTTCTGATCGAAGGCCGACGGGCTCCCCAGCCTTTGATGTTTCATAAGATTTTATATTTGGCATATCTATCATCCATATGAAAGGTGTCCTGGATCTTGCATCATCATAGCATGACAAAACAAACCCCGGCTGTCTCGCCTCCGCCTTCATCCGGTACGATGTCAAGCGTCGCCGAAAGCGTTCCGCCGCACGCCTGGTTCGGCGTTTCGGCGGTGTTCCACTATCTCGGCCCGTCCTTCGCGGTGCTGCTGTTTCCTGTGGTCGGGGTTCTGGGGGTGGCATGGTTTCGGATCGCCTCGGCCGCGCTTATTCTCGCGCCGATCACCCAGCCCTGGCACACGTTCCGCAATTCCTCTCCGCGCGAGCGTATGCTGCTGCTTGCCCTTGGCGGATGTCTCGCGGTGATGAACAGCTCGTTCTACCTCGCGCTCGACCGGCTGCCAATTGCGCTTGTGGCCGCCATCGAGTTCGTCGGCACCATTGGCATCGCGCTTTGTGGTCTGCGAACCGGCCGCAATTATCTCGCCTTCGTTCTGGCCAGTCTCGGCGTGGCGTTGCTGGTCGATGTGCCGTCGCTCCTCGCGGCAGGCGGACCGGAGCTGGCATCGGACCTGCTGGGCCTCCTCTGGGCGGTTCTCAACGGAGGGCTTTTCGTCCTCTACATCATCCTTGGGCACAAGATTTCGGAAGGCGGCGCCTCAGGCGGGGTGGAACGGCTCGGCGCGGCGATGGCGGCGGCCTTTCTGTTCGTCATGCCAATCGGATTCCTGCAAGCCCTGGATGCATTCGGTGCACCACTCTTGGTTCTCGCTGGCATCGGCGTCGGTATCTGTTCCTCTGTGGTTCCTTACGTGTGCGACCAGTTCGCCATGTCACGGCTGCCGCGCGCCAGTTTCGCCTTCCTGCTGGCACTGCTGCCAGCCATGGCGACCACCATTGGAGTGATCATCCTGAGGCAGATACCGAGCTCTGTGGACGTCATCGGTGTGCTCCTGGTTATGGTCGGGGTTGGGGTTCACAAACCGCCGAAACTCTGGCCCCCTCATTCGCGACCGAGTGGAGAATGACCGGCGGTTGTAATGAAGGGCTATCCTGCATGGCAGGGCGTGCGAGGACCTCGGCCCAAAGCGCAACTGCTCAGCAAAAATCTATCTATCGATAATAAAAGATAGATCAGCAATATTTGTGCGGCAATCGGCGGAGTTTGGCGGGACATGTGGGATGGTGATGAGAACTATATCCCGACAAAACAGGCAAGGGGTGGCGGCGCTGCCGCGCAGGCATCAGATGTCCGCTTTGCTTTATTCCAGACATTAGCGTAGCATTCACGCGCTTCCAAAGCGGTCGTTTTGCTTATCATGCTTTCAACGTCCGTGAAGGGGTGGGAAACGGACTGGCAAGTTTTAAGCAGCTACGCGCCCCAAATCGGTCATTCCTGCCCTAATCAACGCTCCCCAAAAGCGGACGAATGTTACTCTGATAGGCCCGCAGCCATCGGATAGTTCGAATTCTGCTGGGCGCGCCAAATACCGTCGATTACCCTCCAAGCGCATGCACAAGCTTGATCTATCGCCTTTGCCATAATAAGCGTGCCGGATCATCTCGGGGAGGGCGTTAATGAACTGGAACGAACTGCTGTGCAGTGAGCGGCTAGGTGACAAAAACTACCAGCCGGGAACTAGTCGATCTATCTTTGTTCAAGATCACGACCGGATTGTCTTCTCGGCACCTTTTCTCCGCTTAGCCAACAAGACGCAGGTCCAGCCCCTCTATGAGCATGATCATGTTCATCATCGGCTGATTCACTCCATCGAGGTGAGTAGTGTCGGACGCTCGCTCGCGACTTCAATTGCCGCCGTTCGGAGTGCTGCCGCCGCTGCCCGAAACTTGCCATTCGCTTTGTTCCGCCAAGCGGCAGAGCTGGGGCCGAAAGCAGACATCGATATCTGCGGCGCGTCCCCGATTGGTCGTCAGTGGCGAAGCTGCGGCGGCCGCTGAATGGGCTTCCCTGCGATTGATAACCCGTTGGTGCTATTCGCAAGCCGCACTTTATCCTTGATCCACGGGTCCCCGGAAACGCTGGAGGCTCAAATCTGGTCAATTTGGCTCAATGGGCGTATAGTTTAATAAATTTCCGGTCATCACCCTGACCGCCTCTTTATTGTCAGGCCTGATGATAGCCGCGATGCAATGGAGAGGATTGTCATGAGCCAATTTCATGTATTCGCTGGAAGTAAGCCGGCGGTTGAATATCCGCATGTAAGGAGAATTCACTATCGTGATGTGTTCTCCGCATTGAGTAAGGGATTTCAGGATTTTTGGGCAAAGCCATCGCATTATGTGTTTCTCTGCCTGATCTATCCGCTGGCTGGCTTGTTTATTACCTATTGGAGCGCTAACGCGAATGCGCTGCCTTTACTGTTTCCACTTATGTCCGGCTTTGCACTGCTCGGCCCATTTGCCGCTATTGGTCTATATGAAATCAGTCGCCGACGTGAGTTGAATGAAGACGCATCTTGGCGTCATGCGCTTGAAGTGTGGCGCTCACCGTCCGTTCCTGCCATTCTGGCAATTGGCGCATTGCTGGTTGCGGTTTTCATTGCTTGGCTGATCGTGGCGCAAGCCCTTTATGTTGAGATGTTTGGCCCGTTCGCGCCAGCCTCACTGTTGGCGTTGATGGATCAAGTCCTGAACACACCGCAGGGGCATAGTCTGTTCTGGATAGGCAATGCCATCGGCTTAGGTTTTGCGTTGTTCACGCTTTGCACGACGATTGTCGCTTTCCCATTATTACTCGACCGGGATGTGGGAGCCGTTGCTGCGGTCTGCACGTCGGTCAAGGTATTCTTCCGCAACCCCGCAGAATGCTTGTTGTGGGCAGCGATCGTCGTTGCATTGCTGGCGGTGGGATTTGCGACATTCCTGGTCGGGCTGGCAATTGTGATACCTGTGCTTGGTCATGCTACGTGGCATTTATATCGCAAGACTGTTGAGGCGCCGCAATTGTAGCACATCGTACAGTTTGGCGCAGCCGCCGTGGAGGCGGCAATTCCACATAGATTTCTTGAACGGGCATGGGTGCACTGTTTCCGGATGGCACCGTAACTGGCTGGATTGGGCGATTCCCCCTATAAAGCTTCGATCCCGCTTGGCGCAAAACCGGTGCGGCGATCACACTATTCCGTTTTTCAGCCACATCTAAAGCACTGTAGTTTTGACGTTTACGGAAACGTCAAAATGTATTAGCTTGATACCGAAGTCTGGCAATCACGGCCCAAGCCGGGGAAATGATTGGCTAAACAGCAGCAAAAATGACAGGTTTCGCACAAGAATGGCCTTGTGTTGCTGCGTGCAGGCCGTTGCGATTTTCACCGAGAGGGGTGTGGTAGCCTGCTTGGGATGTGTTGGGCAGCATTTCGTTTTACGCGGAAATACTCAGGTGATGAATTGGAGGATATCGATGCCGAGCTATCGCGCGCCAGTTGAAGATACGAATTTCGTTCTCAACGACGTTCTGAATTATCAGCGTTACAACAATCTGCCGGGCTTTGCCGACGCGTCGCCCGATGTCGTCGAGGCGATCCTCGCGGAAGGTGCAAAGCTTGCCGAAGGCACTCTGTTCCCGATCAATCACACAGGCGACAGGCAAGGCTGCATCCGTGCGCCCGACGGCTCGGTGAAAACGCCGGAAGGTTTCAAGGAAGCCTATGATCTTTACTGCGAAAGCGGCTGGATCGGCCTCGCCGTTCTGGAACAGTATGGCGGGCAGGGGCTTCCCTATCTGCTGCACACCGCTGTCGGTGAATATATGTCGTCGGCCAATATGGCGCTCATTATGTATCCGGGGCTGACGCAGGGCGCGATTGCCGCATTGCTTGCGCATGGCACCGATGAGCAGAAAGATACTTATCTGCCGAAGATGGTCGAGGGTGTCTGGACCGGGACGATGAACCTGACCGAACCGCATTGCGGTACCGATCTTGGGCTGTTGCGCACCAGTGCCACACCGCAGGAAGATGGCAGCTACAGGATTTCCGGCCAGAAGATTTTTATCTCGGCTGGCGAACATGACATGGCGGAAAACATCATCCATCTGGTGCTGGCCCGTATCGACGGCGCGCCGGAAGGCGTGAAAGGCATTTCGCTTTTCATCGTGCCGAAATTCATTCTTGATGCCGATGGAAATCCCGGCGAACGCAACGGCGTTTCCTGCGGCTCCATTGAAGAAAAGATGGGTATTCACGGCAACGCCACCTGCGTCATGAATTATGACGATGCGACAGGCTATCTGATCGGTGAGGCGCATAAGGGCCTGCGCGCCATGTTCACCATGATGAATGAAGCACGGCTGGGCGTTGCCTTGCAGGGACTTTCGATTGCGGAAACTGCCTACCAGAATGCCGCAATCTATGCGCGCGAACGCATTCAGGGCCGTGCGCTTTCCGGAGCCGCAGCTCCTGACAGGAAGGCCGATCCGATCATTGTGCATCCGGATATCCGCCGCAATCTGATGAATATCCGCGCTTTCAATGAGGCTGGCCGGGCGCTGCTTTTATGGGTCGCGCTTCATTCCGACATCGCGCATCGTTCAAGCGATGAGGTCGAACGGCAGGCGGCGGACGATCTGGTCGGTCTGCTGACGCCGGTGCTCAAGGGTGTTCTGACCGACAAGGGATTTGAACATGCTGTCATGGCGCAGCAGGTCTTCGGCGGTCACGGCTATATCGAAGAAAGCGGCATGAGCCAATATGTGCGCGATGCTCGTATCGCCATGATCTATGAAGGTGCCAACGGCATTCAGGCGCTCGATCTGGTGGGGCGCAAGCTGGCGCTCAATGGCGGTCGTGCGGTTACGGCTTTTTTCAATGAAGTGGGCGAATTCTGCGAAGAAAATCGCGAGAATGAAAAGCTTTCCTTCTTCACCAAACATCTCAAAAAGGGCCTCAGCGACCTTCAGGCTGCAACCATGTGGCTGATGGAGAATGCAATGGCAAAACCCGACAATGCCGGTGCCGCGTCCAACGACTACATGCATCTCTTCGGTCTGGTGGCGCTGGGCTATATGTGGGGGCGGATGGTGAAAGCGGCGGAAGAAAAGCTGGCCGCGGGCAGGGGCAACAAGGATTTCCTTGAAGCTAAAATTGTCACCGCGCGTTACTATTTCGAGCGTATCATGCCGGAAAGCGCTGCACATCTCGCACGCATCCAGTCGGGCGCGGATTCGATGCTGGCGCTGCCTGCAGACGCATTCTGATTTTGACGGAGGAAAAAATGGCCGAAGCCTATATTTACGATCATGTCCGCACGCCGCGCGGACGCGGCAAGAAAGACGGGAGCCTGCACGAAGTGCCTGCCGTTCGTCTGGGCGCGAAGGTGCTGGAATCCTTGCGTGATCGCAATGGCATCGACACGGCAAAGGTCGATGATATTATTTTCGGCTGCGTCGATCCGGTCGGCGAGGCGGGAGCCGTGATTCCGCGCTCGGCTGCGTTTGAAGCGGGTTACGATTTCAAGGCTCCGGGCATACAGATTTCGCGCTTTTGCGCTTCCGGTCTGGATGCTGTCAATCTGGCCGCGGCCAAGGTTGCTTTCGGCGCGGATGATCTGGTGATCGCGGGCGGTGTGGAAAGCATGTCACGCGTCGGCATGGGCATGTCGGGCGGGGCCTGGTACATGGATCCGTCGGTCGGCTTTCCTGGCTATTTCATGCCGCAGGGCGTTTCCGCCGATCTGATCGCCACCAAATACGGCTTTTCCCGCGATGATGTGGATGCCTATGCGGTCGAAAGCCAGAAGCGTGCCGCCAAATCGTGGGAAAAGGGCTATTTCAAGAACTCGGTCATTCCGGTCAAGGATCAGAACGGCCTCACCATTCTCGACCGTGACGAACATATGCGTCCCGGCACCGACATGCAGGCGCTGGGGCAATTGAATCCATCCTTTGTCATGCCGGGCGAGATGGGCGGCTTCAATGCTGTCGGCATTCAGGCCCATCCGGAAGTGGAAGCCATCGACCACGTTCATCACGCAGGCAATTCGTCGGGCATCGTTGATGGCGCGGCTGGCGTGCTGGTGGGGTCCAAAAAGGCGGGCAAGACGTTCGGCATCAAGCCGCGCGCGCGCATTCGCGCTTTTGCCAATATCGGCTCGGAACCGGCGCTGATGCTGACCGGCCCGGTCGATGTGACGCAAAAGCTTCTGAAACAGGCCAGGATGAAGCTTTCGGACATCGATCTGTTCGAGTTGAACGAAGCCTTCGCCGCAGTAGTTCTGCGTTACATGCAGGCCTTCGACATTCCGCACGACAAAATCAATGTCAATGGCGGCGCTATCGCGATGGGCCATCCGTTGGGTGCGACGGGCGCGATGATCCTCGGTACGGTGCTGGATGAACTGGAGCGCCGCGATCTCAATGTGGCGCTGGTGACTTTATGCATTGGCGCCGGCATGGGAACGGCCACGATCATCGAGCGCGTGTAAGGAGACATTATCAATGGCTTACAAGAATTTCAAAGTTGAAACCGATAATGATGGCATCGCGCTCGTAACATGGGATATGCCCGACAGGTCGATGAATGTCTTCACCGTCGAGGCGATGCAGGAACTCGACGCGATCATCGATGCGACGACAGCCGATGAGAAGGTCAAGGGTATTGTTATAACATCCGGCAAGGAAAGCTTCTCCGGCGGCGCGGACCTGACCATGCTTGAAGGTATGTTGAAGGAGTTTCACAAAGGCAAGGCCAAGGATGCGCAGGGCGCGGTTCAGGCACTGTTTGATAATGTCGGCAAGATGAGCGGTCTGTTCCGCAAGCTTGAGACCTGCGGCAAGCCCTGGGTCTCGGCCATCAATGGCACCTGCATGGGCGGCGCGTTTGAAATGTCGCTCGCTTGCCATGCCCGTGTGGCGTCGGATGCGCCGGGCGTGAAAATGGCCTTGCCGGAAGTGAAGGTCGGCCTGTTCCCCGGTGCTGGCGGCACGCAGCGCGTTCCGCGCCTTGCCAACCAGCAGGACGCGCTTCAGATGATGACGACCGGCTCCAGCCTGACGGCGCAACGCGCCAGGGCGATGGGCCTCGTCACTGAGATTGCTCCGGCCAAAAAACTGGTCGAAACGGCGAAGAAGCTCATCAAGGGTGGCCTCAAGCCGGTGCAGCCATGGGATGAAAAGGGCTTCAAGCTTCCGGGCGGCGCGATCTATTCCGCTGCGGGCGCCAATCTCTGGCCTGCGGCGACTGCGATCCTGCGCCGCGAAACATCGGGCAATTATCCGGCAGCTCTTGCCATTCTCAAATCGGTTTATGAGGGGCTGCTGGTGCCCTTCGATACGGCGCTGAAGATCGAGCAGCGCTATTTCACCGAAATCCTGCAAACCACCGAAGCGGCTATGATGATCCGTTCGTTGTTCGTGTCGTTGCAGGAACTCAACAAGGGTGCACGCCGCCCGGCGGAAGAAAAACCAAACAAATTCAGGAAGATCGGCGTCATCGGCGCAGGCTTCATGGGTGCGGGCATTGCCTATGTGACGGCGAAGGCCGGCATTCCGGTGGTGCTGATCGACCGCGATCAGGAATCTGCCGACAAGGGCAAGGCGCATACCGCCGATCTGGTGACCAGGGAAATCCAGAAGGGACGCGCCACCGAAGCTGACAAGGAAAAGCTGCTGTCACTCATCACCGCAACGCCTGATTACGCTTTGCTTGAGGGCGCTGATCTGGTGATTGAAGCCGTGTTTGAGGACCGCGACGTCAAGCGCGTCGCGACCGAAAAGGCTGAGGAAGTGCTCAAGACTTCTGCCATTTTCGCTTCCAACACCTCGACCCTGCCGATCACCGGACTTGCGAAAGTGTCGAAACGCCCGAAGAACTTCATCGGCATTCATTTCTTCTCGCCCGTCGACAAGATGATGCTGGTGGAAGTGATTCTGGGCAAGAAGACCTCCGACAAGGCTCTGGCCGTAGCCCTTGATTATGTCCGGGCGATCAAGAAGACGCCGATCGTCGTCAACGACACACGCGGCTTCTACGTCAATCGCTGCGTGCTGCGCTATATGTCGGAAGCCTATAATATGCTCATCGAGGGCGTCCCGGCGGCGATGATCGAAAACGCTGCCCGCATGGCCGGTATGCCGGTCGGCCCGCTCGCGCTCAACGACGAAACGGCGATCGACCTGTCGCAGAAAATTCTCAAAGCCACACTGGCTGATCTGGGTGAGAAGGCTGTCGATCCGCGTCATGTGGAACTGGTGGACAGGCTCGTCAACGAATTCGACCGCAAGGGCCGCAAGAACGGGAAGGGCTTCTACGATTATCCGGCAAAGCCTGCCAAGAAGCACCTGTGGCCGGGCCTAAAAGACCTCTACCCGCAGCAGAATCCCGACAAGATCGACGTTGGTGAGTTGAAAGAACGTTTCCTTGTCACCATCGCTCTGGAAGCCGCCCGGGTAATGGAAGAGGGCATAGTGACCGATCCGCGTGAGGCGGATGTCGGCTCAATCCTTGCCTTTGGCTTTGCACCTTATACGGGCGGCACGCTGTCCTATATCGACGGCATGGGGGCAAGCAAATTCGTCAAGCTCGCCAAGGGCATGCAGAAGAAATACGGCCAGCAGTTCAAGGCGCCGAAACTGTTGCTCGATATGGCAGAGAACGGCGAAAGCTTCTATCAGCGTTTCAACCCGTACAAGGGCGAAACGAAGAAAGCAGCCTAAGCGGCCTGCCGCCATTTGAGAGGCGCGGTATGTCTTATGCCGCGCCCGTCTTCCTGTATGGCGCCAATTGATATAAGAAAATTTTCCCTGTAATATCGTGCACCTTGCACAGAACCGCACTTTTCGCTAAGTTATGGCAAAAGATGGGATAAAATTAGGTTTAAAATCCTCTTTGGCGGATCGTTACAATGTTTTCTCATGATAGCGTCTGGGCTGCAATCGATGCTCTGGCTGAACGCAACTCCTTGAGTGCGTCCGGCCTTGCGCGGCGCGCTGGCCTTGATCCCACGACTTTCAACAAGTCCAAGCGTTACGCGGCTGACGGGCGCGCGCGCTGGCCGTCGACGGAATCGCTTGCCAAGGTGATGGAGGCGACGGGTGCAAGTTTTGACGAATTTACCCGCCTCATTCGCGGCGAAGACCTCCTGCCGCAATTTGGCGAATATACGCAGGAGTCCCATTCCATTCCGCTGCTTGGCCTGGCCGAGGCAGGAGCGGGCGGCTTTTTCGACGATGCCGGTTTTCCGGCCGGTCAGGGCTGGGACATTGTGGAATTTCCCGCAGGTCCGGGAGAAGGGGTCTATGCACTGGAAGTTTCCGGTGAGTCCATGTTGCCACTTTACCGCGACGGCGATACGCTGGTCGTTGCGCCCAACGCGCCTGTGCGTCGCGGCGACCGTGTGGTGGTGCGCACCAAGGACGGAGAAGTCATGGCAAAGATACTCCATCGCCAGACACCGCGAACAATCGAACTGCATTCGCTCAATCCGGACCATCCGAACCGTATCTTTGAGTCCAAAGATGTCGAGTGGATCGCCCGTATTCTCTGGGCGAGCCAGTAATGGCCCAGCCCCGGAATAAAAGCCATGCGCGCCCGGTTTTCGGTGTTCTCGCCGGGCTGACGGGCGCTGTATTGCTGGTGGCTTTTATCGCGCCCTTTTATGGTGCGCTCGATCGTCCGGTGACGGTGATCGAAGGCGGTGCGGCGCAAAATGAATCGAGCCAGAATTCCGGCAATGGCATTGTGGTCGAGCAGTTCGATTATACCGAACCCAAGCCCGAACCTGAGGCCGATAGCGGGACGACCGGGCAGGGTGCTGCGCTTTCGTCCAGCGAGGACGCATTGGAGCGCGAACCGCCGCGTCCACCATTGAGCGATTCTGGCCTCGCCTCTGCACCGGAGCCTGCAACGCCTGCCGCGCCCGTCGATGAGGGCGAACCGATGCAATTGCTCCAGCGTCCCATAGCCATTGCTGCCGGAAAGCTGGAAAGCCAGGGCCGTATTGTCGAATTGCAGGGCATAGACACCATGCCACCCGAAGAAAAATGCCAGTCCGCATCGGGCGAAAGCTGGCCTTGCGGCATGCAGGCGCGCACCGCTTTCCGCCAGTGGCTGCGTTCGCGCGCGATCATGTGCCGCCTGCCGCAGAATGACAGTGGCGGCGCGGTTGCAACGCAATGCAATGTCGGCGCTGATGATGCAGCACTCTGGCTTGTCACCAATGGCTGGGCAAAGGCTGCACCCGGCGGTCCCTATGAAGAAGCGGGGCAAAAGGCAGAAGCTGCAAGGCTTGGCATTTATGGCGACAAGCCTGACACGGATTTGCCGGAACTTGAGCCGGAGCCGGAGCCGATACCGGACGCCGCGCCGTCAGACGGCGATTTCCCGCCAGCGCCTTCACCGGCACAATGATGAAATCCGCCAGATGATGATCTGGCGGGTTCTGTTCAGGACAATTCGCCTGCCAGCGCCTGTCTGATGAGGGCGCGGGTTTCGTCGATGCCATAAAGGGCAACGAAGGAGCCAAAACGTGGTCCGCGTTCCTGCCCGATCAGCACCTGATAAAGCATCTGGAAGAAGGAGACCGACACGCCGGGGCCGCCTTCCGGGCTTTTCTTGTTATGGTCCTGATAGCGCTCAATAGCGCGCGCAACGTCGAGAATCGCGTTCTGGATCGCGTTGCCATCCGTGCCTTCGGGCAGGGTGGCAAGCTTGGCATCCAGCCCCTCAAGGGCTGCACGTTCAATATCGTCGGGCGCGCGGAAGGTCTTGGTCGGCTTGACGAAATCGTTGAAGTAACGGATCGCATAGCCCACCAGCGCGTCGAGTTCGGGGTTGTTTTCCGGCGTAACACCCGGCGCATGGCGGGTGATAAAGCCCCAAAGAACGGCGGGATTTTCCGCATTCGATGCGCTGACCAGATTGAGCAGCAGCGCGAACGGCACCGGCAGATTGACCTTTGGCGGGTTGCCATAATGGATGTGCCAGACCGGATTGTTGAGTCGATCCTTCCATTCCTGACGTTCATAAGCGGAAAGATAGGTGAAATATTCATCCACCGCCTTGGGGATCACATCGAAATAAAGCTTCTTTGCAGTCTTGGGCTTCTGGAAATTATAGAGCGCAAGGCTTTCGGTCGGCGCATAGGCCAGCCATTCATCGATGGAAATGCCATTGCCCTTCGACTTGGAAATCTTCTGGCCCAACTGATCAAGGAACAGTTCATAGACGAAATGTTCCGGCGCGCGGCCTCCGAGGATTTCGCAGATGCGGTCATAAATGCCCGCATTGGTCTGGTGGTCCTTGCCAAACATTTCAAAATCGACGCCAAGAGCGGCCCAGCGCATGCCGAAATCGGGCTTCCATTGCAGCTTCACATGTCCGCCGGTGACGGGCAGGGTCATTTCAACGCCGTCCTCATCATCGAAAGTAATGGTGCCGGCCTTGGCGTCCACCTTTTTCATCGGCACATAAAGCACGCGACCGGACTTGGGCGAAATCGGCAAAAAGGGGCTGTAGGTCGCCTGACGCTCTTCGCCAAGGGTGGGCAGCATCACTTTCATGATGTCGTCATAGCGCTCGGCAGCGCGCAGCAGCACCGCATCGAACTTGCCCGACTGGTAATATTCGGTCGCACTGGCGAATTCATAGTCGAAGCCGAAAGTGTCGAGGAAGCGGCAGAGCATTGCATTATTGTGCTCGGCAAAGCTTTTGTAGCTGCCCTCGAACGGGTTGGGCACGGAAGAGAGCGGCATGTGCAGATAAGGCTCAAGTGCTGCCCTGTCCGGCACGCTGTCGGGGATCTTGCGCATACCGTCAAGATCGTCCGAGAAGCAGATGAGGCGCGTCTTCACCTTGTCTTCGGTCAGCACGCGAAAGGCCTGGCGCACCATGGTCGTGCGCGCCACTTCGCCGAAAGTGCCGATATGCGGCAGACCGGAAGGGCCATAGCCGGTCTCGAAAATCACTGTATCGGGCAGGCCGGTCTTCGCATAGCGCTTGAGGATTTTCCGCGCTTCTTCAAAGGGCCATGATTTCGCCTCCGCAGCCGCCGCGGTCAGTTCCGGGGTCAGCGTAATTTCGGGAAGACGATGCGAAGTCATGGTTTTGATATCCTGTGGAGATTTTTTCGGTAAAACAGCATTTTCTATGCACCCCTGCTCTATGGCGCGCTCTGATGCGCGCGTCAATCTCTGCATGGGGCAAGGGTGCCGAATTCCCTTGCGCTGGCGCAACAGGCTTCCTACTTTTCGTGCCAACCGACTGTCCGCCCTGATTCCGGGTACATGCGCAGGAGCATTTGATGAAACAGATTTCGCCGCAGGACGCGCTCGTCTACATCATGGTGACGATATCCGCAGCCGATACGACCATGACCGATGCGGAACTGGCCTCTATAGGCAATGTGGTGTCGCGCCTGCCGGTATTTCAGGGCTTCGACCGGGAGCGTCTGCCAAAACTTGCCAGCGAGTGTTATGCGCTTCTGGCGGATGAGGACGGGCTGGAGAAAATCCTCGATCTTGCCCATGAGGCATTGCCCGACCGACTTTATAATACGGCCTATGCGCTGGCGGTCGAGGTTGCCGCAGCCGATCTGCATGTTGAGCAGGAGGAACTTGAATTCCTGCAAATGATGCGCGACCGCTGGACGCTGGACGAGTTGACGGTGGCAGCGATCGAGCGCAGCGCGCGCGTGCGTTTCCGCAAGCTCTGAAAATCGGTTTGCACCCGTAAAGCGGAAATGGGGGAGGAACATGGCCGGGATTCTTATATCGCGCAGGGCATTTCTGGCTGGTTCAAGTACCCTTGTGGCCTTCACGCTGCCTCGATGGGCAGAGGCGCAAGGTACGCCCCCTTCAAAGGGTGGACGTCTCATCGTGGCAGCCGATTCCGAGCCGCGCAATCTCAATCCGGCCATTGTCGCCTCGAACGGCGTTTTTTTCGTCGCCAGCAAGGTGATCGAGCCTTTGGCCGAAGCATCCTTTGAGGGTGAGAACGGGCTTGCGCCGCGCCTTGCCATTGCGTGGGAAGGCGCAAGCGACGGCCTTGCCGTGACGTTCCGCCTGCGTGAGGGCGTCAAATGGCATGACGGCACGCCGTTCACCTCGGCCGATGTGGCCTTCTCGGCGATGGAAGTGTGGAAACCGCTGCAAAATCTTGGCCGCGTGGTGTTCAAGGCGCTTGCAAAGGTCGAGACGCCCGACGATCACACGGCGATTTTCCATTTTTCGGAGCCGACCCCGTTCCAGCTAATTCGTAACGCGCTGCCAGCGCTGACCGCCGTTCTGCCGGAGCATGTTTTTGCAGGCAGCGATATTGCCGCCAATCCGGCCAATGAAACACTCATCGGCACCGGCCCGTTCAAATATGCCGAACATAAGAATGGCGAATATTATCGGCTGGTGAAAAACGCGGATTATTGGGGCGAGGGCGAGCCTTATCTGGATGAAATCATCTATCGCGTGCTGCCTGATCGCGCTGCCGCAGCCGGTGCGCTGGAGGCGGAAGAGGTTGATCTTGCAGCATTTTCCGCTGTGCCTCTGGCCGATCTCGACCGTATTTCCAAAGTGCCGGGGCTGAAAGTGATTTCCAAAGGCTATGAGGCACTGACCTATCAGCTCGTGGTCGAGATCAACCACCGCCGCAAGGAACTGGCCGATCTGAAAGTGCGGCAGGCGATAGCCCACGCCATCGACCGCGATTTCGTGGTGAAGACGATCTTTCTTGGCTATGCCAAGACCTCGACCGGCCCGGTGCCGCGCTATGACAGCCAGTTTTATACCGGCGATGTTCCCGCCTATCCTTTCGATGTCGAAAAAGCCAATGCGCTGCTGGACGAGGCCGGTTACAAGCGCGGCAGCGACGGCACGCGCTTTGCCCTAAAACTGCTGCCTGCGCCCTATTTCAACGAGACGAAGCAGTTTGGCGATTATCTGCGTCAGGCGCTGGCGGCGATCGGCATCGATGCGCGTCTCGTCAACAATGATGCGGCGGCGCATCAGAAGGCGGTCTATACGGATCATGATTTCGACCTTGCCATCGCCCCGACTGTCTATCGCGGCGACCCGGCGATTTCGACCACCATTCTTGTCGAAAGCGGCATTCCGGCAGGCGTGCCTTTTTCCAATCAGGGCGGTTATGCGAATGCGCAACTCGACGCGCTGATCGCAAAGGCCGCGCACACAATCGACGAGCAGGAGCGCAGCGCGCTTTACCGTCAGTTCCAGCAAGAGGTAGAAGCCGACCTGCCGCTCATCAATGTCGCGGAATGGGGTTTCATCACGGTTGCAAGCGAGCGGGTGAAAAATGTCGCGAACAATCCGCGCTGGGCGGTTTCCAACTGGGCCGATACCTGGATAGAGCAGTGACGAACCATCGCATTTGATTGTATCGTTCTGATGTGAAACAGATTCTGACCCTTTTGCGCAAAAGATTGACCGGCAGCCTGCTGGTGCTGCTGATCGTCATCATTGGCTGTTTCCTGATGCTGGAAACAGCACCGGGCGATGCAGTCGATGCCTATGCGGTGAGTTTTGGCGGTGATGCGGGACAGATCGCAGAATTGCGTGCGCGCTGGGGGCTGGATCAATCCATCTGGCACCGGCTTTTCGCCTATCTGGCGGCATTGGCGCAGGGCAGTCTGGGCTGGTCGGTCAGCTTTTCGCGGCCCATTCTCGGCGTGGTGCTGGAGCGCCTGCCCAATACGCTGCTGTTGATGGGCGCAGCCACGGCACTGTCCTTTGCCGCCGGTTCGCTCATGGGCATTGTCGCAGGCGCAAGGCCGGGCAGTTTTCGCGACCGTTTCCTGTCCGTCACCTCGCTGGTTCTCTATGCCATTCCAGGTTTCTGGCTGGCGCTGGTGCTCGTCATCGCCTTTTCGATCAAGCTGCGCTGGTTGCCCTCAAGCGGTATCGAAACAATCGCCTCGGGCAGACATGGCCTTGCACGCGCAGCCGATATTGCCGCCCATCTTGTCCTGCCGGTGGTGTCATTATCGCTGATCTATCTGGCGCTTTACCTGCGGGTGATGCGCGCTTCCATGGCCGAGATATGGCATATGGATTTCGTACGCGCGCTGCGCGCGCGCGGCATTTCGCGGCCCCGTATCGCGCTGCGCCATGTAGCGCGCAATGCGCTTTTGCCGCTTGTCACCATGCTGGGGCTACAGGCGGCGTCTATGCTCGGCGGCAGCGTGGTTATCGAGAGCGTCTTTGCCGTGCCGGGGCTGGGACGGCTGGCGCAGGAGGCGGTCGCTGCGCGTGATACGCCGCTGCTGCTCGGCGTGATCCTGACCAGCGCTATCATGGTCATTCTCGTCAATTTCCTTGTGGATCTGGTCTATCTGTGGCTCGACCCGCGTATCGCTACGGGGAGGGAAGCATGAGCCACATGCGACGTTATTTCAGAACGGGTGAAGGTATAACAGGCACGCTCCTTCTTGCACTGCTTGTGCTGGCCGCATTTTTCGCGCCGGCGCTGTTTCCCGGCGATCCGCAGCGCATTGTTGCAGCCCCCCTCATTGCGCCCTTTCAGGAAGCGGGCCTGCCATTTGGCACCGACCGTTTGGGCCGCGACGTTCTTGCCGGGATATTTTACGGTGCGCGAACCTCGCTGCTGGTCGGGCTTGCGGCGGCGCTGGCGTCTCTGCTTGCAGGCAGCATCATCGGCACATTGGCGGGCTTTGCCGGGGGTGTGATTGATGAGACGCTCATGCGCGTCACCGAAGCTTTCCAGACGGTGCCGGGCTTTCTGCTGGCACTGGCGCTGGTCAGCATTGCCGGGGCTTCGCTGCCGGTGCTGATTGCGGCAATCGCGCTTTCAAGCTGGACACAGGCCGCGCGCCTGACACGTGCACAGGTGCTTTCCATCCGCGAGCGTGATTATGTGGCCTCGGCGCGCGCAATCGGGATGCATCCGCTCGAAATCGCTTTTCGCCAGATTTTGCCCAATGCGCTGCCGCCGGTGCTGGCGCTGGCTCCGGTGATCGTCGCTTCCGCCATATTGATCGAAGCGGCCCTGTCTTTTCTCGGCCTTGGCGATCCCAATCGCGTCACATGGGGCGGCATGATCGCCGAAGGGCGCACGGTGTTGCGCTCCGCGCCGTTCCTGTCCATCCTGCCCGGTCTGGCGCTGGCGCTCACGGTTGTTGCAACCTATCTCGTCGGCGAAGGCGCAACCAGCGCCGCCAATCCGCGCGTGGTGCAATTATGAAGCGGCTTGCGCAAATCCGTGGCCTGTCCGTGCGTTATAGCGCAGCATTTGCGCTTGATCATGTCGATCTCGACCTGATGACGGGTGAAACCCTTGCCATAATCGGCGAAAGCGGCTCGGGCAAAACCACGCTGGCGCAGGCTATGGGGCGGCTTTTGCCCGCCAATGCGCGCATTTCCGGTCATATCGACTGGCCGGGATTTGACCGCCTTCCAAAGCCGGGATGCGATATCGGATTTGTGTTCCAGGATCCTGCGTCGAGCTTCGATCCGTTGATGAGCATCGGCGCGCAGCTTGTCGAAACCATCCGAACCCATGAAAAGATCGACCGTGATCTCGCCCGAAAGCGTGCGACAGCACTGCTTGAGCGGGTTCATATCCCCCAGCCGCAGCAAAGCTTTGCGCGCTATCCGCATCAGTTTTCCGGCGGGCAGAAACAGCGCATTGCCATAGCGCTGGCGATTGCCGCCGCGCCGCGCCTGCTGATTGCCGACGAGCCGACAAGCGCGCTCGATACGATCGTGCAAAAGCAGATTGCCGCCTTGCTGCAAAAGCTGGTGCGCGAAGACGGCATGACGCTGCTTTTCATCACCCATGATATTGCGCTGGCCTCTGGTCTGGCAGACCGTATCGCGGTGTTCAGGCAGGGTAGGCTGGTGGAAACAGGCCGCACAGAAACCGTGCTCGCTCGCCCCGAAAGCGATTATACGAGAGCGCTGATTGCAGCGGTGCCAAGGCTGGAGACGGCCCATGGCTGAACCTATGGGTAAAGCTGTGGCTGAACCGCTTTTGCAGGCGCAAAACATCATTACGCATTATGGATCCACGCTGGCGCTTGATGGCGTGAGCCTCGACATCATGCCCGGCGAGACACTGGCGCTGGTGGGGCCGTCGGGCAGCGGCAAGTCCACTCTTGCGCGGGCGCTTTTACGCCTTCACCCGCTTGCATCCGGCACGATCCGCTTTGAGGGCCATGACTGGCTGTCTCTTACGGGGAAGGCGCTGCGACAGCGCCGCGCAAAAATGCAGACGGTGTTTCAGGACCCGCTATCGGCTTTCAATCCGCGCAGCCGCGTGGGCGAGCTTGTTGACGAGCCGCTGCGCATTCATCGCCGCAGGCGCGATGTTCATGAGCTTCTGCAAAAAGTCGGGCTTGATCCGGTACTGGCATCGCGCGGGGTGCATGAGATTTCCGGCGGGCAGCGTCAGCGCGTGGCCATTGCGCGCGCATTGGCCACGCGGCCATCTCTGATCGTGCTCGATGAAGCGGTGTCATCGCTCGATGCGACGGTGCGCGCGGCCATTCTCGATCTGCTGCGTGATATCCAGAAACGCGAGAATACGGCCTATCTGTTCATCACCCATGATCTCGCCGTGGCAAGCCAGCTTGCTGGACGCATCGCCGTTATGGAAGGCGGGCGGATTGTCGAATGCCGTCCGACGCGCGAATTAATCGCGGCACCGCAAGCGCTCGTCACAAAGGCGCTGATCGATGCGGTGCCGCGGCTTATTGTTTAGGCTTTCCCCAGTTCTACCGAACGATTGCGGGCAGCTTCGACTGCTTCTGCCACAAGAATCTTGAGGCGGTTTTCGCCCATCAGTACATTGAGCGCTGCCGCTGTTGTGCCGTTCGGGCTGGTTACTTGCTCGCGCAGTTGAGAGGGGCTGTCAGAGCTGGACGCCGCCAGCGCGCCTGCACCCATCACGGTTTGCATGGCCAGAAGTGCTGCGGTTTCCTGTGGCAGACCGGCGCTGACACCGGCATCGGTCAGCGCTTCGATGAAGTGGAAAACATAGGCCGGGCCGGAGCCGGAAACGGCGGTCACGGCATCCATGAGTGCTTCATCGTCTACGCTTGCGACCTTGCCCGATGTTTTGAGCAGGCGGTTGACAAAAGCCGCGTTCTCTTCCGAAACATTGGCGTTCTTGTAGGTTACCAACATGCCCTTGCCGATGGCTGCGGGGGTGTTGGGCATGCAGCGGATAATGGCAGCGTCCTTGCCCAGATGTTCCTCGAACAGCGAAACAGGCGTTCCGGCTGCAACGCTCACAAATGTTGTGCCGGGGGCCGCATCAGAGGCAAAGCGCCGATAGGTCGGCAGCACATCGGCCATCACCTGCGGCTTGACGGCAAACACGACCATGCGCGGCTTGAGATCGGGCGCCAGCGATTGCGCCGTCGCATAGGCGTTGACGCCTGCGCCTGCCGCGCGTTCCAGCAGGGGTTCCGTCGGTTCGACGACATGCACGTTCACAGCCTGCAAGCTGCCGCTTTCGAGCCAGCCCTTGAGCATCGCAAAGCCCATATTTCCGCAACCGACCAGAATAACCGTATCTTGCATGTAACTGTTCCACCTTATGTCTGTGAGGGGTTTGATCTCGGATATAGCCTTGCCCACGATGTATTCGCAAGCGTAGCGATCATGAACAAGTCCGCAACCCCCTCCAGATAATTGCCGGTATATTATTGATCACTCATTCAAATTGAACCACTATGCGCCTCAGGACAGGCACGTTGCTGAAATGGGGGAGCGAATGAATCCGGTTTTGACGACAGGCGTGCCTCCGGCTGAAGCGTTCACCCATGTGCGCATTATTATCGGTATTATTCTCGGCCTGTGCGTGTCGCGGCTTTTGACCGGGGTCGCCCGTTTTATCCAGCATCCCGAAAAGCAGCTTCTCTACCCGGTGCATCTGGGCTGGGTGGCCTTCATCCTGCTGTCGGTCATTCATTTCTGGTGGTTTGAATTCAATCTCCGCGCCATATCGCTGTGGAGTTTCGAGATCTATCTGTTCATCATCTTCTATGCGGGACTTTATTTTCTGCTTTGCACATTGCTGTTTCCTGACAAGCTTGATGGCTATACCGGCTATCGCGATTATTTCATGTCGCGGCGCAAATGGTTTTTCGGGATTCTGGCGGTGGTTTACATGGCCGATGTGGTCGATACGCTCATCAAAGGCATGGAGCGCTATCATCTTTATGGAAACGAATATCCCATCCGCGTCGCCGTTTTCATTATCGTCAGCCTGATTGCGATGTTTACCGATAACCGGCGCTTTCATGCGCTCTTCGTTACGTTGGCATTGATTTATGAAGTCGTTTTCACCTTGCGGCATTTTGCAACGCTGACATGACAGCGTAGAAAAACCCGGATCTTGCATTTTCGGCGATTGTCATATCGCTTTATGACGCTTATGGGCATGTATGCGGAAAAAGCACGATGTATCTGATACGTCGCTGACTGAAAACGGAGCATGCGCAATGGCCCAATTGATCGATGGCAAGAAGCTCGCCGAGGATGTCGTTTCCACGGTGAAGACCCAAACCGAAAAGCTTGTAGCCGCCACCGGCACCATACCCGGAATTGCCGTGGTGATCGTGGGCGAAGACCCGGCAAGTCAGGTCTATGTCGCATCGAAAAGCAGGAAGGCCAAGGAATGCGGTTTTCATTCCGTCCAGCATGACCTGCCGGAAAACGCATCCGAGAAGGAACTGCTGGACTTGATCGAAAGCCTCAATAACGATCCGGCGATCCATGGTATTCTGGTGCAGCTTCCGCTGCCCAGACATATCGATGAGGGCCGCGTGATCCAGACCATTTCGCCCGACAAGGATGTCGATGGCTTTCATTTCATCAATGTCGGCAAGCTGGGCACCGGCGAGGTCGAAACCGCATTCGTTCCGTGCACGCCAGCCGGCGCGATGATCATGATCGACCGGGTTCATGGACGTGATCTCTCCGGCCTCAATGCAGTGGTGATCGGGCGATCCAATATTGTCGGCAAACCGATGTTCAATCTGCTGCTTGCGGCCAATGCAACGGTGACGGTGGCGCATAGCCGCACCAAGGATTTGCCAGCCATCGCCCGCAATGCGGATATTCTGGTCGCGGCTGTCGGTCGTGCGCAAATAGTCAAGGGCGACTGGATCAAGCCTGGCGCAACCGTCATCGATGTGGGCATCAATCGCATTCCCGCGCCGGAACGCGGTGAAGGCAAGACACGGCTGATTGGCGATGTCGATTTTGCCGAAGCCGAAAAGGTTGCAAGTGCCATTACGCCGGTTCCCGGCGGCGTCGGCCCGATGACGATTGCCATGCTGATGGCAAATACATTGACGGCGGCTTGCCGTAGCGCCGGTTTTAAGAAGCCGGTCTTCTGATTGGTAAAGCCATGGTTTCGCCGCAATTGAGCGCGGCGATTTGCGCAAAATGCGCTTAAAATTCAAAAAATCGAGGGTAAAGCCGCAAAAATTGCGCTATTTTGCCCTTGTTTTTTCGTGGTTTTCTAGAAAACCGAAGCGCCTTCATCGGCCCGTCCGGCGATCTGGCGGAAGGCGCGGAAAAGTTCACGTCCCATGCCGTGTTCATTGCCGGAAAGGTCAGGCCGGACGTCATCGCGTTCGTGCAGCAGCGCATCGTTGACGAGAACTTCCAGAGTTCCGTTCACTGCATCGAGACGAACGATGTCGCCATCGTGGATTTTACCGATCATGCCGCCGTCGAGGGCTTCCGGGGTGACGTGGATTGCGGACGGAACCTTGCCTGAAGCGCCCGAGAGGCGACCATCGGTTACAAGGGCAACGCGTTGGCCGCGATCCTGCAAAATGCCGAGTACGGTCATCAGCTTGTGCAGTTCCGGCATGCCGTTGGCTTTCGGCCCCTGATAGCGGACCACTGCGATAAAATCGCCGGTCAGGTCGCCTGCCTTGAAGGCCGCCTGCAATTCGGACTGGTCGTTGAATGTTTTCGCAGGCGCTTCGATCACATGGCGCTCGGGCTTCACGGCGGAAACCTTGATGATGGCATTGCCGATATTGCCGGCCAGCACCTTGAGGCCGCCGGTCGGCTGGAAGGGCGCGTGGACCTTCGCCAGAACCTTGTCGTCGCCGCTTTTCTCCGGCACCGGCTCGCGCACGACATTGCCGTCTGGTCCGAGCTTCGGCTCGATGGCGTAGGGCCGCAAGCCTTCGCCCCAGACAGTACGGACATCTTCATGCAGAATGCCGCCGTCGAGAAGCTCGCGGATCAGAAAGCCCATGCCGCCTGCTGCATGGAAATGGTTCACATCGGCAAGGCCGTTCGGATAGACGCGTGCAAGCAGGGGCACGACGTCCGAAATCTCGGAAATATCGTGCCATGTCAATTTGATACCGGCGGCAGCGGCCATGGCTATGAGATGAATGGTATGATTGGTCGAGCCGCCGGTGGCGTTAAGACCGATGACGCCATTGACGAAAGACCGTTCGTCCAGCATCTCGCCGACCGGCGTATATTCATTGCCGCAGGCGGTGATCGCCAGCGCACGCTTTGCGGCTTCGCGCGTCAGTGCATCGCGCAGCGGCGTACCCGGATTGACGAATGATGCGCCCGGCAGATGCAGGCCCATGATTTCCATCAGCATCTGGTTGGAATTGGCGGTCCCGTAAAAGGTGCAGGTGCCGGGACCGTGATAGGACTTCGATTCCGACTCCAGCAGTTCGGCGCGCCCAACCTTGCCTTCCGCATAAAGCTGGCGGGTTCGGACTTTTTCGTCGTTCGGCAGGCCGCTGGTCATTGGTCCGGCGGGAATGAACACGGCAGGCAGGTGTCCGAAGGTCAGCGCGCCGGTAATCAGGCCGGGTACGATCTTGTCGCAGACGCCGAGATAGACGGCAGCATCGAACATATCGTGCGAAAGGCCGACGGCGGTGGCCATGGCGATCACTTCACGCGAGAAGAGCGAAAGCTCCATACCTGCAAAACCCTGCGTGACGCCATCGCACATGGCGGGCACGCCGCCTGCCACCTGCGCCACGCCGCCCGCCTCGCGCGCGGCCTGCTTGATGAGCTGCGGAAAGGTTTCGAACGGCTGATGCGCCGACAGCATATCGTTATAGGCGGTGATGATACCCAGGTTCGGCACTTCGTCGCCGGCGAGCGCCGCCTTGTCGTTCGGCCCGCAGGCTGCAAACCCGTGCGCGAGATTGGCACACCCCAGAACCGCGCGTTTCGGCTTGCTGGAAGCAGCCTCGCGCACGCGGTCGAGATAGGTTTCGCGGGTTGGCCTGGAGCGTTCGCGAATGCGCCCGGTGATTTCCTGTATGCGTTTATGTGCAGTCTGCGTGGGCATGGGTATCACCTGCGCCTGATATTAGAGCGCGTTTCGATCTGATGGAATCAGATCAGCGCTCTAAAGTCTTCTATTTGAAGCATAATCTTATCGATCCTCGTTTCACTCCGGTCGGATTATGCTCTAGCTGGACCAGTAGATGTGCACCGGAGTGCGGGCATTGTGGAAGACCGCGCGTACGGGCATTTCATTTTCGTCATTGCCGGCAAGTGCTTTTTCGAGCGTTTCTTGCTTGGCAGCGCCTTCAATGTGCAGAACCAGCATCTCTGCCTCCACAATGAGCGGCAGAGTAAGGGTGAGGCGCTTTTCGCCAACCCCTTCCGCATGGATCGGCAGGACGACGGCGCGCGTCGCCGGATCAATAGCCTGATCGAGCCGGTCGGCATTGGGGAAGAACGAGGCGGTATGCCCGTCATTGCCCATACCCAGCACCACCACATCGAATGGGCGGCGCAGCGCGTCGATGCGGTTGGCGGCAGCAAGTGCTGCGGTTTCAGCCGTGGTGGTCGGGTTGAAAAGACCGACAAACCGGGCCACGCCCGCATGATCGCGTAAAAGATGATCGCGCACCATTTTTTCGTTTGAGCGCTCGCTGGTGGTGGGGACAAAACGCTCATCGACGAGCGTGATCGTCACCGCCGTCCAGTCGATCATCTGGCGCGAGAGAACCTCGAATAGCCTGAGCGGCGTCATGCCGCCGGAAACTGCAAGCGTGGCCTGTCCCCGCTCAGCGATAGCCGCAGCCAGCTTGCTTGCGATCGCTGCCGAAAGCGCCTGCGCCAGTTCCGTTCCGCTGGTGAAATCATGCCGTTCGATGTTCATGCCATACCTTTCAAATTCGTTCCGTCACAGGGGGTTCGTGCCATGTTCGCCCATCGCGTTCGATAAGCGCAATGGATGACGAAGGCCCCCATGTTCCCGATGTGTAGCCCTGAACCTGCTGGTTGTTCAACTCCCATCCCTGAAGGATGGGATCAACCCAGCGCCATGCCGCCTCAACTTCGTCGCGGCGCATGAACAGGGTCTGGTTGCCGCGAACAACATCCATGATGAGGCGTTCATAGGCATCTGGATTGCGCTCGCTGAAGGATTCGGCAAAGCTCATATCGAGCGGAACATGGCGCAGGCGCATGCCGCCCGGACCAGGGTCCTTGATCATCAGCCATTGCTTCACGCCCTCATCGGGTTGCAGGCGAATGACGAGCGTATTGGCCATGACCTTGCCCGTGCCCTCGCCGAAGATCGAATGCGGGATCGGCTTGAAAGTGACGACGATTTCCGAAACGCGGGTGGCAAGGCGTTTGCCGGTACGCAGATAAAACGGCACGCCCGCCCAGCGCCAATTGGCGATTTCGGCCTTGAGGGCCACGAAGGTTTCAGTGTTGCTGATATCGTTGCCGAGATCTTCCAGATAGCCCTTGACCGGACCACCCGCCGAAGCCCCCGCGCGATACTGCCCGCGCACGGTGAGCTCCTCGACATTGGCGGTGGTGATAGGCTGGAGCGAACGCAGAACCTTGACTTTTTCGTCATGCACGGCATTGGCTTCCAGCGAGGAAGGCGGCTCCATGGCCACAAGGCAGAGAAGCTGGAGAATGTGGTTTTGCACCATGTCGCGCAGCGCGCCTGCGGTGTCGTAATAACCCGCGCGGCCTTCGAGGCCGACGGATTCGGCAACCGTGATTTGCACATGGTCGATATGGGCGGAATTCCACAGCGGCTCGTAAAGTGCATTGGCGAACCGCAGCGCCATCAGGTTTTGTACGGTTTCCTTGCCCAGATAATGATCGATGCGGAAAATCTGGTCTTCGCGGAAAACGCTGCCCAGCGTGTCATTGAGTTCCATGGCCGATTCCAGGTCGCGGCCGATGGGCTTTTCAACGATAATGCGCGTGTCGCGCGTAATCAGGCCGTTACTCTTGAGGCGGGTGGCGATATCGCCGAACAGGCTGGGGCTGACCGCCAGATAGAAAGCACGGATTTTTTCGGGCTTCTTGCCAATCACGGCCTTGAGCGTGTCCCAGCCGGTATCGGATTTGGCGTCGACGGCGACATAGCTCAGCCGGTCGAGGAATATCTCCACTTCCTTCGCATCGACTTCCTCCGGCTTGACGTGCTCATGAATGGCGTCATATGCGAATTTGCGATATTCCGCGTCAGTCATGGCACTGCGCGAAGCGCCGATGATACGTGTGGGGTCGGTGAGCTGACCGGCGCGCTGGCGCTGATAAAGCGCGGGGATCAGTTTGCGTTCCGCAAGATCACCCGAGCCGCCGAAAACAATGTAATCGAAGGGCTCTACCGGTATTATCTGGCTGGTCATCTATCGCTCTCTTCCATTTTGACGCAAATCAGTCTGCCGCGGCACAGTTTAACGGCAATTTTCTTTTTTGCGCGAGTAGTGTCTATAATCTAATCGATTTAAATTCAACCATCGCCCGGTAACATTCTCATAAATCTCACAAACTGCGCCATCTTCGCGTCTCGTTAACCGCATATCCATGCGTGACATGTTCATCATAACGCAATATTGCGACAGCAGACAGATTCCGCGCGCCGCGTCATACAGGTGATTTCACCCAGGACAAGCTGAACGGAATAAAATTAAAGGAGAATGGCATGAAGAGGCTGGAGGGCAAGGTTGCAATCATCACTGGCGCCGGATCGGGATTCGGCTCCGCGATAGCGCGCCGTTTTGCGGCCGAAGGCGCGAAGGTTGTTCTGGCGGATGTCAATATAAAGCGCGTGGATGATGAGCTTGCCGATATCGGGGCCGATGCCATTGCCGTTCAGGCCGATGTTTCGCGCAAGGACGACATGGAAGATCTTGCGCGCCAGGCTTTCGAAGCTTTCGGCCGTATCGACATCATGGTCAACAATGCCGGCTTTACTCATCGCAACATGGCGCTGACCGAAGTTGACGAGGACAATTTCGATCTCATCAACGCCGTTAACATGAAGGCGATCTACCACTCCACACTGATCGTCGTGCCGATCATGGAGCATCAGGGCGGGGGCATCATCATCAATACGGCCTCTGCGACGGCGATGCGCCCGCGCAAGGGCCTGACATGGTATTGCGCGTCCAAGGGCTGGGTGGTGAGCGCCACCAAGGCAATGGCGCTGGAACTGGCCGAGAAGAAAATCCGCGTGAACTGCATTTGCCCGGCGGAAAGC
Source organism: Falsochrobactrum tianjinense (assembly GCF_019100495.1). GTDB lineage: Bacteria > Pseudomonadota > Alphaproteobacteria > Rhizobiales > Rhizobiaceae > Brucella > Brucella tianjinense. Next base: position 363,479 of record NZ_JAHRVA010000003.1, read on the forward strand.
GATGGTGAGGGGATGGGCCTGTTTCTGGAGGAAGACACGCCGCAGGCACGCAAGGAACTGAAGGCATCCATTCCGATGGGCCGTTTCTCGCGACCCGAGGATATAGCGGAGGCAGCCCTCTGGCTTGCTTCGGATCAGGCGTCCATGGTGACGGGAACCGCGCTTGCCGTCGATGGCGGTTATACGATCTGATCGGAGCGCGCTTTGCAGAGCATCGATGTTTTGGTGATTGGGGCTGGCGCGGCTGGCATGATGTGCGCGATCGAGGCAGCTAAACGCGGTCGTTCGGTGCTGGTGCTCGATCATGCCAAAAGGCCGGGCGACAAAATCCGCATCTCCGGCGGCGGTCGCTGCAACTTCACCAATACCCATGCCAGCCCGAAGAATTTCCTCTCGCGCAATCCGCATTTCTGCATCTCGGCACTAAGCCGCTATACGCAGCGCGATTTTCTCGCTCTGGTCGAGCGTCACAGCATTGCTTGGCACGAAAAGACGCTGGGGCAATTGTTTTGCGACGGCTCCGCCACGCAGATCATCGATATGCTGCTTGGGCTGATGCAGCGCCATGGCGCGCAATTGCATGTATCGGCAACGGTCGAAAGCGTCGAGAAAAACGCCGACGGTTTCATGGTGCGCCATTCGGGCGGCACGGTCTCCTGCCGCTCGCTGGTGATCGCCACCGGCGGCAAGTCGATCCCCAAAATGGGCGCGACCGGCTTTGGTTATGATATTGCCGTGCGGTTTGGCCTGCGGCTGGTGGAAACCCGTCCGGGACTGGTGCCGTTGACTTTTGAGCCGAACCTTCTGGAGCGTTTGAAGCCGCTCGCGGGCGTGGCGGTCGATGCGGTTGTGGCGTGCCGCAAAACTCGCTTTGCGGAAGCCATGCTGTTCACGCATCGCGGCATCAGCGGGCCGTCGATTCTCCAGATTTCATCTTATTGGCGCGAGGGGGATGAAATTGTCATTTCCATGCTGCCCGGAACGGACCTGTTTGAGACGCTGCGCGAGGAGCGTGCCCGCAACGGGCGGCAGGCCTTGCAAACAGCACTTTCGCTGCATCTGCCCAAAAAGCTCGCGCAACTGATCGCCGCCGATATTTCCACAGCACAGAACCTTGCCGATTTCTCCGATGCCGCATTGCGGCGCGTGGCGGTTTCAGTCAACGAATGGCACGTCAAACCCGCCGGTTCCGAGGGATATCGCACTGCCGAGGTAACATTGGGCGGGATCGATACACGTGATCTTGATTCAAAAACCATGGAAGCCCGAAACGTGCCGGGACTTTATTTCATCGGCGAGGTCGTTGATGTGACCGGCTGGCTCGGCGGCTATAATTTCCAGTGGGCCTGGTCGTCAGGCTGGTGCGCGGGGCAAGTCGTTTGAGTCCGGATCAGCCTTTCTTGCGGCTGCGCAGTTCCGGGTTGGACTCAAGCTCGCGCTCGAAAGAAATCAGGCCCGTCGCATAGGGTTCCTGCCGCGCCACGCTCCAGTACTTGAGTTCGTCGAGCGGTATCTGTACGGCGCTGACCGCGCAGACGACATAGGAGCCATGCTTGACGATCTCGAAATCGCCGTCGAGATAGCGCAATACGGCCTGGGAGGAGCGGGGTGATTCAAATCTGTTCATTGTATAAATCCTTGATTTCAAAGCATATCAAGTCGGAGCGGTTCCGTCCATCGCGACATAGGTAATTAACGCCTTCCGAACAGCCGTTCAATATCGGTAAGTTTCAATTCAATATAGGTCGGGCGTCCGTGATTGCATGTGCCTGAGCCGGGCGTGGCTTCCATTTCGCGCAGCAGGGCGTTCATTTCTTCTGGTTTGAGCCTGCGGCCGGAGCGCACCGACCCGTGGCAGGCCATGGTCGCGGCGACATGGTTGAGCATCGCCTTGAGGCCGTCGGATGTGTCATGTTCGGCCACTTCGTCGGCAAGGTCGCGAATGAGCTGCTGCACATTCATTTCGCCCAGCATGGCGGGCGTTTCGCGCACGGCGATGGCGCCGGGGCCGAATTGTTCGAGGCCGAGGCCAAAGCGTGCAAGCGTCTGCGAATGCGCGGCCAGCCGCTGCGCGTCTTCTTCCGGCAGGTCGACGATTTCGGGGATGAGCAGCATCTGCCCGGCTATGGGCCGCGAATGGAGCGCATTTTTAAGTGCTTCATAGACCAGACGTTCATGGGCGGCGTGCTGGTCGACGATGACCAGACTGTCATCGGTCTGGGCGACGATGTAATTTTCGTGGATTTGCGCGCGGGCGGCTCCCAGCGGCTTTTCCATCAGTTCGGCAGGCGCTTGCGCAATGGTTGCGCGCGCATCGGCCGCAGGAGCGGCGACCGCTTCAATGGTTGCCTGTCCGTCTTCGCGGAAGGCGTGCAGGCTGTCGAGATCAAGCGGTCTATGTGCAGGATGGGCGGTCTGCGGCGACCATTCGCTCCGCGGGGCAGGGCGCGGTTGCAACCCCTGCGCGCGGAAAGCCTGCAACATGGCCTGCGCGCCGCTGGTGGCGGGGCGGATGCCGGAGCCTGCCAGCGCCTGCTTGATCGCGCCCACGATGAGGCCGCGCACCAGACCCGGATCGCGAAAGCGCACATCGGCCTTGGCCGGGTGCACATTGACATCGACAAGGGCGGGGTCGAGCGTGAGAAACAGCACCGCCACCGGATGGCGATCACGGGCGATGACATCGGAATATGCCCCGCGCAGCGCGCCGAAAATCTGCTTGTCGCGCACCGGCCGGCCATTCACATAGGCGAACTGATGCAGGCTGTTGCCACGATTGAAGGAGGGAATCCCGGCAAAACCGGCCAGCCGCACGCCGTCGCGTTCCGCATCAATATGCAGCGCATTATCGCAAAATTCACGGCCCAGAATTTGCCCGATGCGCTCCAGCGTGGCGTCCGCGCCGGTTCCGGTTATGGGCAGTTCGAGCGGTGTGCGATCGGTGCCTGCCAGCGAAAAGCGGATATGCGGAAAAGCAACGGCGATGCGTTTGACGACATCGGTAATGGCGGTGGCTTCGGCGCGATCGGTCTTCATGAATTTCAGCCGCGCGGGCGTTGCATAGAAAAGATCGCGCACCTCGACGATGGTGCCGCGATTGAGCGCTGCCGGACGAGGGCCATCGATATGGCCCGCCGAGACAGAAACCTCGAAGCCCGATTCTGCATTCTGCGGCCGCGATTTGAGGGTCAGCTTCGATACCGAGCCGATGGAAGGCAGGGCCTCGCCGCGAAAGCCCAGCGCACGGATATCATGCACATCATCGGAAAGCTTGGAGGTGCAATGGCGCGAAACGGCCAGCGGCAATTCGTCTGCGGGAATGCCCGAACCATTATCGGTGACGCGCAACAGCGTCTTGCCGCCGCCTGCCGTCACCACCTCAATGCGGGTGGCCCCGGCATCGATGGCGTTTTCGACAAGTTCCTTGACCACGCTGGCGGGGCGTTCAATCACCTCGCCGGCGGCAATCTGGTTGATGATGGTTTCGCTGAGGTGCCGGATCGTCATGGCGCGACTATAAAGCATGTCTCCCAAAAGTGGGAACCGGTTTTGGGTTAAAGACATGCGGAAAACAAAGATTTAAAGCGCATCGCATGATTGCCGTTAAATGCGATGCGTTTTAGGCGGACTCGCGGACGCAAAGAACCGGCTATTTGCCGCTTCAGGCGCGCCCGTAAATATCATCATAACGCACGATGTCGTCCTCGCCCAGATATTCCCCGCTCTGTACCTCGATGAGCACAAGCGGCAGAATGCCGGGATTTTCCAGACGATGCTTGAAGCCGCAGGGAATATAGGTGGACTGGTTATTGGTCAGCAAAATCTCGCGCTCGCCATTCGTCACCTTGGCGGTACCCGAAACGACGATCCAGTGTTCGGAACGATGATGATGGGCTTGCAGGCTCAGCCGCCGTCCGGGCTTGACCTCGATACGCTTGATCTTGAATCCGTCGCCTTCCTCAAGCACGGTATAGGTACCCCAAGGGCGATGAGCGGTTCGATGCAGCTTTGCCGCTTCATGCCCCTGATCGCGCAGCCGGTTGAAGACCTTGCGCACATCCTGCGCCCTGTCGCGATGGGCGACGAGCAGCGCGTCGGGCGTATCCACCACCAGAAGATCGTGCACGCCGACGAGGCTGACCAGCCGGTCTTCGGACAGGACGAAACTGTTGGTGGTGTCCTCGATCACGGTTTCGCCGCGCAGCTGGTTGCCATCGGCATCGGGTTCGATCAGATCGGCCATAGCCGCCCAGGAACCGATATCCGACCAGCCGCAGGCAACCGGGATGCAGGCAATGTTCGGCGCCTTTTCCATGACGGCATAGTCGATGGAAATGGCAGGCGTTGCCGCAAACTGGTCGCGTGGTATTTCAAGCGTGCGTGTCTCGCCATTGACGCCGCGCCGTGAATGTTCGAGCGCGGATTTCGCACCTGCCAGAACGTTCGGCGCATGGGTCTGCATCGCGTCGATCATCGTACCTGCCTTGAAGCAGAACATGCCCGAATTCCAATAATAATGCCCACTTTGCATATAGGACTGCGCCGTTGCGGCATCAGGTTTTTCCACAAAACGCAGAACATCGTTGCCCTCGACCTCAATATAGCCGAAGCCGGTTTCGGGGCGATCAGGCAGAATGCCAAAGGTTACGATGCGGTCGGTCTGTGCGAGCGCGCGCGCCTGGGAGACCGCTTGTGCAAAAGCCGCTTCGTTCTCGATCAGATGATCGGCGGGCATGATGAGCAGTATGGCTTCCATGCCATAGAGCGAGGCCGCTTGCAGGGCGGCAAGGGCGATTGCGGGCGCGGTGTCGCGGCCCAGCGGTTCGAGAAGAAAGGTGTTGTCGATCGGGCGCGCATCCACATCCGCATAGGCGTCGAGCGTGAGAAACAGGAAATCGCGGTTGGTGACCGTGAGTATCTGTTCCGCCCCTTCAAGGCGCGAGGCGCGCGCATAGGTCTTGCCGATCAGCGTGTCGCCATCGGGGAGTTCGATGAAGGGTTTGGGATGGGCGTCGCGCGAAAGCGGCCAGAGTCTGGAGCCGGAGCCGCCACTGATGATAACCGGAATGAAGCTCATTTTATCGCGGCGTCCCCTGTCGCGTTGCGGGCAATTTCAAGGCCCATGGTCAAAAACTGGCGGGCCTGCTCTTGCGTTGCTGCTTCCACGTAGCAGCGAAGCTCTGGCGCATTGCCCGATGCCCGGTAATGCAACGCATTGCCGGATGCAAAAAACAGCTTGACCCCGTCGATGTTCTCCATCCGCATAACCGGATCGCTGGCCGGGAAAAACTGCGCTTGCGTCTCTCGATCCGCAAGCACGGCGAGAAAGGCTGCGCTTGCATCCTGCGGAATATCTTGTAGTCGGTCGCTCAATGCAACCCGGAAACCATAACTGTCCGCAATTGCCGAAAGCGGGCGGCCCATCTGCCTGTCGCTGGCCAGGCAGGCGAGAATGGGCAAAAGCGCATCGCGTGTCGGCAGGGCAGAAAGCGTGCGGCTATTTCTCTCGATCGCGCTGCCGAGCAGCACGCCGCCATTGGCCTCGAAGCCGACAACGGTCTTGGCGTTCTCGCGCAAAGCCTGTTCCATGCCGGCAATGACGTAGGGCGAACCGACCCGCGTGCGCAGAACGCGTGCGAATTTTCCGCATTCTTCCAGCGCGGCATTCGACGTTACCGGCGTGACGACTGTATCCGCCCCGGCCCATGCAGCCGTAATGGCGCCCACCAGATCGCCGCGCACGAATTGTCCTCGCTCGTCCGCGATCAGCGGGCGATCGGCATCGCCATCGGTGGAGACGATAGCATCGAACCTGTCCTGCCTCGCCCATGCGGCAAGAAGACGGATATCTTCCGCGCGCAGCGCCTCTGTGTCGACGGGGACGAATATATCGGAACGGCCAAGGGCGGTCACTTGCGCGCCAAGAGCGGAAAGCACCTTCATCAGAATGTCGCGCGCCACGGAGGAATGCTGATAGACGCCGACTTTCAGTCCCGAAAGACTGTCTGCCCCCAGAAAGCTCGTATAGCGGTTGACATAGGCGTCGGCGGCTTCACTGTTTACAGGCAGACTGGCTGCCTTTCGCGCGGAGAGATCGCCGGGCAATGCCGCATAGGATATATTGATGGCGGTTTCATCGGCCTTGTCGATTTCGCCGGTGCCTCGATAGAATTTCAGCCCGTTGCGGTCATCGGGGATGTGGCTCCCAGTGACCATGATGCAAGGCGCGTTCCGTGCCATAGCGAAATAACTCAGCGCCGGAGTGGGCACTACGCCGCAATTGACCGGCTCATAGCCCGCATCCTCTATTGCCGCCATGGCAAGCGCTGCGATATCGGGACTGGAAGGGCGCAGGTCCTGGCCGATAAAAACCGGATCGCCTGCATCAATCTGGCCTTTTTGGGCCAGCATATGAACGAAAGCCAGCGAATAGGCATAGGCTGGTCGTCCATTGAGTTCGGTCGCCAGCCCGCGCAGGCCACTCGTGCCGAATTTGAGGGAATTGCCTGCCATGCCTTGTCCCAATCTGCCTTCTGGTCATCTTCCGACTGAAGATCATGTTCTTGCTGGCGCGATTTCAGTTTCCCGCAACCGCCGGTGCTGTTTCTTTCGTTCTATGCATATCCGGGCGCAGAATTTTTATACGATTTGCGCCGAAATGCTCTAATACAAAAGGATTAGAAGCGGATCCTCTATTGCCTATATCGACGCTGGTTTCAATCGTTGCTTGCCCTCGTGGTTATCGAGAACTTTCCGAAACCGCATAATCGCAATGTGCAGGCAGGTCGAAATCGGGCAGGCTTTGCGCCTTGATCACGGCGCGGGCGACCGCATGCGCCATGACGGTGGCGGCGATTGCACCGATGGCGGTGACATCGGCTCTAACGCCTGTGGCCTTGCCGGTCGAAAGCGCGAAGATCGTGTCGCCGTCCCACATAGTATGGACCGGATTGATGGAGCGGGCAAAGCCATCATGCGCCATGCTCGCGATCTTTTTGAGCTGGACCTTGTTGAAGTCTGCATTGGTGGCGATTGCGCCAATCGTGGTGTTGGCCCCGGCCGATTTGACCACCGTATGGCCCTGCATGAGCGAGGTCATGCTATTGCGCAAGCCCTTGCCGTCGGGCGTTCGAGCGCCCGCCAGAATCCGGCGCGAATCGGGAGCATAGACATCGCCCACCGCATTGACGGCCACGATTGCGCCGATCACGATTTCCGTTCCCGGTATCCGGTGGCTGGCCGTGCCGAGTCCGCCCTTCATCGCATATTCCATGCCGAACATCTTGCCCACACTTGCGCCTGCGCCCGCGCCGATATTGCCTTGCGCTGAGGGCTGCGTTGTTGCCGCCTTGCAGGCGAGATAGCCCGCTTCCTCGTCGGGGCGGATCGAGAAATCGCCAACGCCCAGATCCATCAGAACGGCAGCAGGCACGATGGGCACCACCCCGTTGCCGATCGCAAAGCCGAGCCGGTTTTCTTCCAGATAGCGCATGACACCGGTGGCGGCGGCAAGGCCATAGGCGCTGCCGCCCGAAAGCATGACCGCCTGTACCTTTTCCACCAGATTGACGGGATCGAGAAGATCAGTCTCTCGCGTGCCGGGGGCGGAGCCGCGCACATCGACGCCAGCGCTCGCGCCTTCTTCGCAAAGCAGGACCGTACAGCCGGTGGGGCGCCTGGTCAGCGTGTGATGACCGAGCTTGATGCCCGGCACATCGGTTATGCTGCCGCCGATCAGTTCAGGCATTTCATAATCCTCTGCTGGTTTTCGGCGTGTATCACGTAAATCTCTGCCCGGTAACTGAAACTTGTCGGTAAAAGGCTTTTCAAGCCGTCATAACCGTGTTACCAGCCAGTGCCAATTCAACCAAGCAACCAAGACAAGTCGCTGCTCCCGGATCCTGTGCCGAGAAGCGGCTTTTCCCATTCAAAGGAATTGGCTATGGCTAAAATCGTCGAATCTCCCACCGGCGCTCTCGCTCTCACTTTCGACGATGTGCTGTTGCAGCCGGGCCATTCCGAGGTGATGCCCGGCCAGGTCGATCTGCGCACCCGTATTGCCAGAGATATTGAACTCAATCTGCCCCTGCTCTCCGCCGCCATGGATACGGTGACGGAATCGCGCGTTGCCATCGCCATGGCACAGGCGGGCGGTATTGGCGTCATTCACCGCAATCTCACGCCGGAGCGTCAGGCCGAAGAAGTGCGGCAGGTGAAGAAATTTGAATCCGGCATGGTGGTCAATCCGGTCACGATCGGCCCGGATGCGACGCTCGCCGATGCACAGGCGCTCATGCAGGTGCATGGCATTTCCGGCATTCCGGTGGTCGAGAATGCGGGCAAGGGACCGGGGCGTCTGGTCGGCATCCTGACCAATCGTGACGTGCGCTTTGCATCCGATCCCAAGCAGCGCATTTATGAGCTGATGACACGCGAAAACCTCATTACGGTGCGCGAGAATGTCAATCAGGATGAAGCCAAGCTGCTTCTGCATCGCCATCGCATCGAAAAATTGCTGGTGACCGACGACAAGGGCCGCTGCGTCGGCCTCATTACTGTCAAGGATATTGAAAAATCGCAGCTCAACCCGAATGCCGCCAAGGATGCGCAGGGCAGTTTGCGCGCAGCGGCGGCAACCAGTGTCGGTGATGACGGTTATGAGCGCGCCGAACATCTGATCGATGCAGGCGTTGATCTTCTGGTCGTCGATACGGCGCATGGCCATTCGCAGCGCGTGCTCGATGCGGTTGCGCGCATCAAGAAAGCCTATCCCAATGTGGCGATCCTCGCGGGCAATGTGGCAACCTCTGACGGGACGCAGGCCTTGATCGATTCGGGCGCAGATGCCGTCAAGGTCGGTATCGGGCCCGGATCAATCTGTACTACGCGCATTGTTGCGGGTGTCGGCGTGCCGCAGCTTTCGGCCATCATGGCGGCGGTGGAAGCGGCGCATAAAAACGATATTCCGGTGATCGCCGATGGCGGCATCAAGTTCTCCGGCGATTTCGCCAAGGCGCTAGCTGCCGGTGCGGTTGCCGCCATGGTCGGCTCGTTGCTGGCAGGGACGGAAGAAAGCCCTGGCGAGGTCTATCTGCATCAGGGACGCTCTTTCAAATCCTATCGCGGCATGGGATCGGTGGGCGCCATGGCGCGCGGCTCGGCGGATCGTTATTTCCAGGCCGAGGTACGCGACGAACTCAAGCTTGTGCCGGAAGGCATTGAAGGGCAGGTGGCTTACAAGGGACCGATTGCGGCGGTGCTGCATCAGCTTGCAGGCGGACTGCGCGCCTCCATGGGCTATGTCGGTGCCAAAACGCTCGAAGAATTCCGCCAGAAGGCGACCTTCGTGCGCATTTCCAATGCTGGCCTGCGCGAAAGCCATTCGCATGGCGTGACCATCACCCGCGAAAGCCCGAATTATCCGGGCACTGTCTGACCGGTCGAAAGGGCTGCGATTTCGCGGCCATCGAGCTTCCAGCTTGCCGCACTTTCGATAATGCAGTCTGCAAGGGCCTGAAAATCCTTGCGGCGCCTGCTTTGCCGCCGCCAGAACAGCCCGATCTCCCGCTGCGGCTGGTTGCCTTCAAACGGCACGATGCGCATTTGGGTGCGCCCGGCCTCGGCACGCACGGCGATTTCGGGGATCAGCGTCAATCCCATCCCATGGCTGACCATCTGCAAAAGAGTGGTCATGCTGGTGGCGCCATATTTGACAAGCTGGCGCTCTGAGGGCAGCGAGCAGATTTCCAGCGCCTGATCGCGCATGCAATGACCTTCTTCGAGCAACAGGAGACGGTCGAGCGCGACATCATCCTGCGTCATCGGGGATGCCAGCACGGTGTGATCATTGCTGGAGGTGGCGATGAGGAAGCGATCATCAAAAAGCTTGAGCGAAGCCAGCCGGTTATCCTCGATGGGAATGGCGGCCACCACCGCGTCTATATCGCCTTCCAGCAGTTCCTCGATCAGTTTTGCTGTCACGCTTTCGCGTAAATGCAGATGCAGCGAAGGGTGCCGCTCGCGCAGTAGCGGCAGCAGCACCGGCACCAGATAGGGTGCGACGGTGGGGATGATGCCCAGCCGAAGCTGCGACTGCAACAGACCGCGGCTTTGCGCGGCTGTCTCCTCCAGCGCCTGCAATTCATCCAGAATGGTTTTGATGCCCGGAAGCAGGCTTTTCCCAAGCTCCGTCATGATGACCCGGCGCTGCGAGCGCTCAAACAGCGGCCCGCCCGCAAGCGTTTCCATCTCGGCGATCTGCGCGGAAAGCGCAGGCTGTGAAATATGAACCATTTCCGCAGCCTTGCGAAAATGAAGGGCGGTGGCGAGCGCATCGAAATAACGCATTTGGCGGGTGGTGAACATGATAAGATTATCTTATCAATAATGATTATAAAAGCAATTGGAGATTATTATTAGAATCGGTCTAAACTGCGGCCATTGCCCTGCCATGCCCATCGCTGCAACTCGTTGCAGGAGCGGTTAACTGCGGGTTTCGACATTTTTCAGGAAGGAGATTTCATGACAGACCGTCCGATCATGACCACGAGCGCAGGCGCGCCGATTTCGGATAACCAGAATTCCATTACCGCTGGCGAGCGCGGTCCGATCCTGATGCAGGATTATCAGTTGATCGAAAAGCTCACCCATCAGAACCGCGAGCGCATCCCCGAGCGCGCAGTTCATGCCAAGGGCTGGGGTGCTCACGGCACACTGACCATTACCGGCGATATTTCCAGATATACCAGGGCCAAGGCTTTGCAGCCCGGCGCGACGACCCCGATGCTGGCGCGTTTTTCGACCGTTGCCGGTGAACTGGGCGCAGCCGATGCCGAACGCGACGTGCGCGGTTTTTCGCTCAAATTCTACACTGAAGAAGGCAATTGGGATCTGGTCGGCAATAATACGCCGGTCTTTTTCGTACGCGATCCGCTTAAATTCCCCGATTTCATCCATACGCAGAAGCGTCATCCCAAGACGAACCTTCGCTCCGCCACGGCCATGTGGGACTTCTGGTCGCTTTCGCCCGAAAGCCTGCATCAGGTGACAATCCTGATGTCGGATCGCGGCCTGCCGACCGATGTGCGCCATATCAATGGCTATGGCTCGCACACCTACTCCCTCTGGAACGATGCGGGCGAACGCTATTGGGTCAAGTTCCATTTCAAGACCATGCAGGGCCATCGCCACTGGACCAATGAAGAGGCTGAAAAGGTGATTGGCGCGACACGCGAATCCACGCAGGAAGACCTGTTCTCGGCCATTGAAAAGGGCGAATTCCCCAAGTGGAAGGTTCAGGTGCAGATCATGCCTGAACTGGACGCGGACAAGACGCCTTATAATCCGTTCGACCTGACCAAGGTCTGGCCGCATGCGGATTATCCGCCGATCGATATCGGCATCATGGAGCTGAACCGCAACGCGGAAAACTACTTTGCGGAAATCGAAAATGCGGCTTTCTCGCCGTCCAATATCGTGCCGGGCATCGGTTTTTCGCCCGACAAGATGTTGCAGGCGCGCATATTCTCCTATGCGGACGCGCATCGTCATCGCCTGGGCACCCATTATGAAAGCATTCCGGTCAACCGCCCGAAATGCCCGGTGCATCACTATCACCGCGATGGCCAGATGAATGTCTATGGGGGCATCGCCACCGGTAATCCGGATGCCTATTACGAGCCGAATTCCTTCGGCGGCCCGGTTGAGCAGCCCTCGGCCAAGGAGCCGCCATTGCGCATCAGCGGCAATGCTGACCGTTATGATCACCGCATCGGCAATGATGATTATGTGCAGCCGCGCGCTTTGTTCAACCTGTTCGACGATGGGCAGAAGCAGCGCCTGTTCGCCAATATCGCCGCTGCCATGAAGGGTGTGCCGGGCTTCATTATCGAGCGCCAGCTTGGCCATTTCAAGCTTGCCCATCCCGACTATGAAGCCGGTGTGCGCAAGGCGCTCAAAGATGCCTATGGCTATGAAGCCGATACGGTGGCGCTGAGCGAAGAAGCGGCTGAATAAGCCCGATTTCTGACCGGATCAAAGCCGGGGTGCGTGTGTCGCACCCCGGCTTTTGTCGTTTTCGCGATTGCCTTTCCCCTGCAAGGAAGGCTATGCCCGACACAGCAGATGCAAAGGAGTGACAATGCGGCTTGGCGGACGCCTACAGGCGGCAATCGAAGTTCTGGACGATATTGAAACGGGCAAGCGCCCGGCTTCCGATGCGTTGAAGGATTGGGGTGCTGCGCACCGCTTTGCCGGAGCGGGCGACCGCGCGGTCATTGGCAATATCGTCTATGATGCCTTGCGGCGCAAACTCTCCATTGCCTGGCGCATGGATGCAGATGATGCGCGCGCGCTGGCCTATGGCGCGCTGCTCTCGGATGGCGGCATGGACATTGCCGCAATCGATGCGGCTTTTGACGGCGACCGCTTTGCCCCCGCCTTGCTGGAGCAGCCAAGGCGCGCCGCGTGGGAAGGCCGCGATCTTGAGCAGGCGCCGCCCCATATCCGGGCCGATGTGCCGCAATGGTGCGCGGCTTCGCTTGAGGCCTTGTTCGGCACGCGCTGGGTAGAGGAGGCGGCAGCGCTCGCCACGCGCCCGCCGGTCGATCTGCGCGTCAATGCCTTGAAATCCACTCCGCAGGCCGTTCTGGCTGCGCTTGAAAAGGCGGGAGCTGCCAGGGTTGCGCTCCTCGAACAGGCCTTGCGCATCGCGCCGATCGAGGCGCTTGGCCGTCATCCCAATGTCCAGACCGATCAGGCTTTTCTTGATGGCGGGTTCGAGGTGCAGGATCTGGGGTCGCAGCTTGCGGCAAGAATGGCGGCAGCACAGCCGGGCGAACAGGTGCTCGATTATTGCGCGGGCGCGGGGGGCAAGACCCTGGCGCTGGCCGCATCCATGGGCAATAGCGGCCAGATTCATGCCTATGATGCAGAGCGTGCACGGCTTTCTCCCATGCATGAAAGATTGCAGCGCGCAGGCGTTCGCAATACGCAGGTACACGGAAATCTTGATGCACTGGCACCGCTTGTCGGGCGGATGGACCTTGTGCTGACCGATGCGCCATGCACCGGCTCGGGCACATGGCGGCGCAGGCCCGACGCCAAATGGCGGCTCAATGAGCAGCAGCTTGAACGCCGTATGCAGGATCAGCACGAGGTGCTGCGAGCCGCCAGACATTATGTGAAGCCCGGCGGCAGGCTGGCCTATGTGACCTGTTCGCTGTTTGCCGAGGAAAATACGCAGCAGATCAAGCGCTTTCTGGCGGACAATGCGGACTTCGCCGAAATCGCGCCGGAAACACTGTGGAATGGCGTGGTTTCAGATGCCGGGCCTTTTGCGCCGGTCTATCCGTCCCATGGCAGCGTATTGTCGCCCCTGTCCACCGGGACGGACGGATTTTATGTGAGTATCTTGCGCAAGCAAAGTTAAGCCGGGGAAATTTATGCCAGCAAACAGAGTAGCTGAGCCTGACTTCAGGGAACGTGTCGAGGAAAGTTTTGGCCGACAGGCTGCAATGAAGCTGATCGGTGCGGACCTGACGCGCTGCGAACCGGGCATTGTCGAAATTGAAATGCCGTTTCGCGAAGAGCTGACCCAGCAACATGGCATTCTTCATGCAGGTATGATTTCCGCAGCGCTTGATTCCGCCTGCGGTTATGCGGCGCTCACCCTGATGCCGCCCGAAGCTGCCGTGTTGACCATCGAATTCAAGGTCAATCTGCTGGCGCCCGGCAAGGGCGACCGCTTTCTGTTTCGCGGTGAAGTCACCAAACCGGGGCGCACCATCATGGTCAGCGACGGGCAGGCTTTTGCCGTCACCGATACCAATGTGCGCCTGATCGCCACCATGACCGGCACCATGATGGTGGTTCAGGACCGCGAGGGATTGCAGGGGTGATTTAACCGGTATCGCATTTTCTGTTCGATTGTTGAAACGCGACACTTCTTCCATTGCTTTTTCGGTGCTTTTTATCTAGATGCTGCGCATGAGCACCACGGCACATCCCGACACCATCCTTATCATCGACTTTGGCAGCCAGGTTACGCAGCTGATTGCACGCCGCGTACGCGAGGCTGGGGTCTATTCTGAAATCGTTCCTTTCCAGTCTGCGGAAGATGCTTTCAAGCGCATCAATCCTAGGGCTGTGATCCTTTCGGGCAGTCCGCATTCGACGACCGATATTGGCAGTCCGCGCGCACCGCAGGCAATTTTCGAGGCCAAAATTCCGGTGCTGGGCATCTGCTATGGCGAGCAGACCATGTGCGAGCAGCTTGGTGGCAGGGTCGAGAGCGGTCACGATCGCGAATTCGGGCGCGCTTTCCTTGAAGTCGAGGAAGAGAGCGCACTATTTGCCGGAGTCTGGGCCAAGGGTACGCGCCATCAGGTCTGGATGAGCCATGGCGACCGCGTTACCGCTCTGCCGGAGGGTTTCAAGGTTATCGGCACGTCGCCCAATGCGCCTTTCGCTGCGATCTCGGACGAGAAGCGCAAATATTTCGCGGTGCAATTCCACCCCGAAGTAGTGCATACGCCGGATGGCGCGAAGCTGTTGCAGAATTTTGTTCATAATATTGTGGGCATCAAGCCGGACTGGACCATGTCCGCCTATCGCGAGCAAGCCGTGGAAGCCATCCGCAAGCAGGTCGGCAAGGGCAAGGTCATCTGCGCGCTTTCGGGCGGCGTCGATTCTTCGGTCGCGGCTCTTCTGGCGCATGAAGCCATCGGCGATCAGCTTACCTGCATTCTTGTTGACCATGGGCTGATGCGCAAGGACGAGGCCAGCCAAGTCGTGGAAATGTTCCGCGAACATTATAATCTGCCGCTGATTCTCGTTGATGCATCCGACCGCTTTATCTCGCAGCTTGAAGGCGAGGGCGATCCCGAAAAGAAGCGCAAGACGATTGGCCGTCTCTTCATCGAAGTGTTCGAGGAAGAAGCAAAAAAACTTGGTGGCGCGGATTTCCTCGTGCAGGGTACGCTTTATCCTGATGTGATCGAAAGCGTTTCCTTCACCGGCGGGCCTTCCGCCACGATCAAGTCGCATCATAATGTCGGTGGCCTGCCGGAGCGCATGAAGATGCAGCTTGTCGAGCCGCTGCGCGAACTTTTCAAGGATGAGGTTCGCGTTCTGGGCAAGGAATTGGGGCTTCCTGACAGCTTTATCGGCCGTCATCCGTTCCCAGGGCCGGGCCTTGCGATTCGCTGTCCCGGCGGGATTACGCGCGAGAAGCTGGAAATCCTGCGCGAGGCCGATGCGATCTACCTTGATGAAATCCGCAAGGCGGGCCTTTACGACGCGATCTGGCAGGCTTTCGCGGTGCTTCTGCCGGTGCAGACGGTTGGCGTAATGGGCGATGGCCGCACCTATGAATTCGTCTGTGCGCTGCGCGCGGTGACGTCTGTTGACGGCATGACTGCGGATTTCTATCACTATGACATGAACTTCCTCGGCAATGCCGCCACTCGCATTATTAATGAAGTGCGCGGCATCAACCGTGTCGTTTATGACGTGACCTCGAAGCCGCCCGGCACCATCGAGTGGGAATGATCCCGCGTCCGGCATAGGCAGGCACCAATTGGCACGAAGAAACACCTAAGCCCGCGTAAGTGCGGGCTTTTTTGTATTTCTGTCTGGCACTGTCTGGCAACTGCTGGGGGTTCCAAGCAAGGTTTTTTCGTGGCATCAATGTTGGTACTATCAATCAGCGATGCCATGTCAGGTGCCCGATACCATGCAACGCTACCGTTGATGTCCATGGTATCAGATTTTATTAATCTATTGTTTTCAAAGGTTAATTTATCAATTTTCGCCTGTATTTTCAGTATGGTATCAGGACCGATGAAGGACGAGACTCGTGTTGACCGATACCAAGCTGCGCAACCTCAAGCCCAGGGACAAGCTCTACAAGGTGAATGACCGAGATGGCCTCTATGTGGCCGTGACACCTGCCGGTTCCATCTCATTCCGCTACAACTACGCTATCAACGGACGGCAGGAGACCATCACCTTTGGCCGCTATGGCGTTGGTGGTATCACGCTGGCCGAAGCTCGTGAGCGACTTCACGAAGCGAAGAAGATGGTGGCGGCAGGCAAGTCGCCCGCCAAGGAAAAGGCTCGTGATAAGGCACGGGTCAAAGACGCCGAGACCTTTGGCGCTTGGGCTGAAAAATGGTTGCGCGGCTATCAGATGGCGGACTCAACCCGCGACATGCGCCGTTCCGTTTACGAGCGCGACCTGAAGCCAAAATTCGGTACTTGGAAGCTGACAGAGATTACCCACGAGGACTTGCGAGCACTGACTGATGCCATCGTTGAACGGGGCGCACCGGCTACCGCCGTTCATGTGCGTGAAATCGTGCTGCAGGTTTTTCGCTGGGCAACTGAGCGTGGCCAGAAGGTCGAGAATCCTGCGGAACTGGTGCGGCCAACGAGTATTGCGAGGTTCGAGCCCCGTGATCGAGCGTTAACGCCAGAAGAAATTGGGCTGATGTACCAGTACATGGAGAGGGTTGGTACAAGCCCTACAAATCGGGCGGCAGCCAAACTGCTGCTTCTGACGATGGTACGCAAAAGCGAACTGACCAACGCGACCTGGAGCGAGATCAACTTCAGTGAGGCGCTTTGGACGATTCCGAAGGAGCGGATGAAGCGGCGCAATCCGCACCTGGTATTTCTGTCCAGGCAGGCGCTAGATATTTTCATTGCGCTAAAAACCTTTGCTGGTGGTTCTGAGTTTATTCTGCCCTCGCGGTACGACTCGGACGTGCCGATGAGTAGTGCCACAATCAACCAAGTGCTAACGCTGACATACAAAGCGGCGCAGAAAGATGGGAAGTCACTTGCCAAGTTTGGGCCGCACGACTTGCGGCGTACAGCCAGCACGTTGCTGCATGAGGCTGGATATAACACCGACTGGATTGAGAAGTGCCTGGCGCACGAGCAAAGGGGAGTGAGGGCCGTATATAACAAGGCTGAGTACCGTGAGCAGCGGGCGGCGATGTTGCAGGACTGGGCGGACATGATTGACGAATGGACTGCGGGAAACGCCCGCTGATTTTTTTAGCCGCTAAAATTATCCTTGGCGCTTTCGCTTCTTCAAATGGAATATTTCGGGGATTGACGCTAGCGCCTTCGATACGGCTTGGCGTCGAATGCCTAGCCTCCGCGCAATCTCTGACTGATTGAATCCAGAGCACTGGAGCATCAGCATCTGCTTTTTACGGTCTGACAGCTTCGAGTCCACCATCAAGCGCGCTTGATGGCGCAACTCCGCTTTATCCGCCGGCTGTACGGTTCGGTCCAGCAAGTAGTGATAGAAATAGCTATCTATCAGCGAGTCGCCGGACGCTGCCTGCGGCGCAGATCGCTTCGCGCATTGACGGCTGAGCCTGGCAAGTTCGAGATCGAATTGCGCGAGGGAACGTTTTGCTTGCCTATATGCTGGGTTCCACTCGCCATTTGCCAGTTTAGGTCTATGCCGAGTGCAGTATTGGTGACTGAGTTCGAGTTTTTTATGATCTTCCAGCTCTACACTATTGACCTGCTCTTCAGTCACCGTCGCCATAAAGGCTGCGAACTCCGTCAGGTCTCCGCATAGCTCGCAGAATCCATGTTTTCGTTGCGCGTTTAGGTTGACACCCTTTGTGAGGGCTGACCTTCTAGGGCGCTTGCACGCGCAATCCCAAACCAATCCGATTAAAGATTCCAGAGTAGCGACAAAACTCTGGTCTCTAGGGGTCTGCCTGTCCTCCGTCTTGATGAACTGGCGTAGCAACTGGCGCTGCATACGAACGCTCGCCTCAAGCCCCACCAATCGAATGATAGCGCTGCAACCCACTCCTGGACCAGCACCAGGAACATAGCCCCTATAGCTTTCTGGAAGGGTCGCCATGTAAGCGGCCACGGCCGGATCAATCACTTCCTGTATCAATCGCATGATGGGGTAGCGCCGCGAGGACACAGAGTATGGCCGCCAGCGCTCCTCAAATTGCCGGATGGCTTTTGAGACGGATGGGTCACAGCCTTCCCAGATAACGATGGTTGGCTCATTTTTCATGTCAACTATTTTATACAATTAATAAGCTTAATCAAGAGGCATTACTGGGCATCATAAGGCATTCGTTAGTAATTGGAGACCAGGACATGCAAGCAACGCAAAGCAAGACGTTAATCAACAGGAAGAAACTCCTGAAGATGATCCCGCTCTCGGCGCGAACGATTTATAACTTGGAACAGCGGGGGGAATTCCCTCGCCGTATTGCTCTCACCAGTAGGAACATCGCGTGGGATTTGTCAGAGGTCGAGGAATGGATTGAGGCGCGTAAGTCGTCGGGTGTCCAAGCTACTCGACCCGGCGACGTGAGGGGCTAGCATGGCCCTTGACCTTATGGCGGCCTTCACTGAATTGCCGCCGCCGCTTGATTACGTTTTACCCAATATGGTTGTGGGCACTGTAGGCGCGCTTGTATCGCCCGGTGGGGCCGGTAAATCCATGCTTGCCCTGCAATTGGCTGCACAGATTGCGGGCGGCGCTGATCTGCTGGAAGTCGGCGAGCTGCCCACCGGCCCGGTGGTCTACCTACCTGCTGAAGACCCTCCCATCGCTATCTATCACCGATTGCATGCCCTTGGCGCACACCTCACAGCTGAGCAGCGGCAAGCCGTGGCTAATGGCCTGCTGATTGAACCGCTGATTGGCAAATGCCCCAACCTCATGGCCCTTGACTGGTTCGATGCTCTCAGGCGGGTCGCTGAGGGTCGTCGTCTGATGGTCTTGGATACCTTACGCCGCTTCCACATCGAGGAGGAGAACGCCAGCGGGCCTATGGCGCAAGTCGTTGGCCGCATGGAGGCTATAGCTGCCGATACTGGCTGCTCTATCGTGTTTTTGCACCATGCCAACAAGGGCGCGAGCATGATGGGAGGCGGCGACCAACAGCAGGCCAGTCGTGGGTCATCTGTACTGGTCGACAATATCCGGTGGCAATCGTATCTGTCCGGCATGACGCAGGCCGAGGCCGAGGAGTGGGGCGTTGATGGAAGCCAGCGTGGGTACTTCGTTCGCTATGGTGTCAGCAAAGCAAACTACGGTGCGCCTTTCCAGGAATGTTGGTTCAGGCGACACGAAGGCGGCGTCCTCAAGCCGGCCGTACTTGAGCGGCAGAAACGCCAGTCGCCTAACAAGCTGAAATCCGTAGCGAGGGGCGGCAATGATAACTGGTAACCAGGTCGCCCCGACCAGCACGGCATTGCAGGCCCGAGTGATGATCTATCAGCCTAGCCAGCGTCCACAAGAACGTATGGGACAGTGGATGGAAACCGGATTTGGTCGATGCCGAGTAACGGGCAGGCTTGGCCAGCGTCACGCCGATATCGTGGAGTCCATGCTGTATGTGGCCGAACGGCGCCGCGAAATCTCAGACGGTGGCGTCGAACTGCTAGTTGACCCGGCAAATCTGCGCCGGACGCTATCGGATCATCAGTACAGCCACGGCCGCATCAAGAAGCTGCTGATCGACCTGCGAGCCGCCACAGTAGAGATCGTGACGCCAGAACTGGAGAGGAGTGGTGACTGCATCATCGGTGGCCTGATCGACCACGTTATCCCATCACCTATGACACGCCACGACCCGCTCACTGGCGGCGTGCGTCATTTGTGGCGCGTCCGGCTGGGCGT
The DNA here is from genome assembly GCF_019100495.1 of Falsochrobactrum tianjinense. GTDB lineage: Bacteria > Pseudomonadota > Alphaproteobacteria > Rhizobiales > Rhizobiaceae > Brucella > Brucella tianjinense. The sequence continues at coordinate 383,157 of NZ_JAHRVA010000003.1, forward strand.
CGCCCTGGTGATGCTGCTGGAAAGGGACTTGTCCCTGTACTACCCGCCTGCACCCATAGCCAGGTTGCAGCATGGGATCAGCCAAGCGGTCGCCCGGCATGTGCTCACACACAAACATGATCCGGCCGGCGGATGGTATCTGGATACATTGATTCGTGCTGTATGCGGCGCTGCTGCCAGCAGCAAGATGATGTGCAATTGTCGCTACAGGCTCAAGGAGGATGCCGAGCGTTTGCGCGAGATGGGCATTGAGATAGATACCGAAAACCGGGTGAAACGTCTCACAGCGGCCCGGTAGCGACTCACAGCGGCCCGATGGCATCTCACACCGGCCCGGCGACAACTCACAGCGGCCCGAATTTTTGCGGTTTTGGCAGGATGTCCAGGATATTTTAGGATATCCAGGCGGTGTAACCGCCCGCTTGAGGCGGGCGCTTGCACATTGGTCGATAAGGCCCTGTCGGGCTTCATCGATCGGCCATAGGCCGATGGTTGAACGCCAGGAGGAAGATGGTGTCAGCCCTCGACGTGGCCGTGGTCATTGCCAGAAAGCTGAAGCCCAAATTTTAGCGGCTAAAATCCTCTGGCGAAGTTTGGAGGAAAACGGGCGCTATGGAATCCGTTATTGAGAATTACAGAGCCAAGCGGCCAATTTCAGCAGAGAAGTGCAGCGCTCAGAAGACAAGTATAGTGTAGGCCGTGGGAAGGTCTTGGTCGGGGTGGAAAGAGGGCAGACAGGTTTCGGCTGACCACTACATTCAGGCCAAGACCGCACTCTGGCTAGCAACGTGGCTCCATTTCGGACGTTCGTTGGCTCTCAAGCCGTTCCTGAAAGCAGTCGTTGGCTGCGCGATGTGCGAAGGTCTGTAAAGACTGGAGGGCGGACTTTGCGGCGATTTGAATGAATGTCTCCATTAGACGGACAGAGAAGTTATTCCGTGCAAGTGGTTCGTGGTGAAAATTAATCGTCACCTCCACGTCTTTGACGATCCCATGCTTCAAGAAAAACACGTACAATTTCTCTCTCTTCATCGTTAAGCGCCTCATTGTCTCGAACAGCTTCAAGCGCTTCATGAAAAGACGTGGTGTCAATAATGTCCGTGTCATCCCTGATTTGTGCGGTAACGGAACGCTTCGACACACGATCACCGAGTGAACCGAAGCCACCCATGCCCATGGACCACGACTCCCCTGTCATCGCTTGCGCGAGCGTGACTAGGCCCTTGGGCTCGGCTAGCAAAGCATCCGTCCAAGCTCGAACTTCAGATGGGTCATTGTCCAGAAAATCCACCCACCGATGAAGGATGTAAAGCAAATCTGGATGACCTAGGAGCGTTCCTTCACCGGCTGCAGAACGAATTGCGTTCAATGCACGATCTGAAAGCTCGGGCAAGGCGGCTTCCGTTGTGAGGCAATCTTCCTCCCTTGTGGGCTGCCGGCCTTCACGTTCCTGGTAATCCCCTCTGGCAGAAGAGACAAAATCCACGAGCCACCCCAGTGCCGCATTTTTTGTTGCCTCCAAGTAGACTTCCGTTCGCTCTTGGATCGTAAAACGATCTCGCGTAAGACGCCTTATGAGCCAATGGTAACGAAGGCTCGTGTTCACCATCGCCATGAAGCCTCTTTCGTCATCCTTTTGCTGATCAATTTCGTCATGGATTTCAAACAGGGCACTCAGTAGGGGCTCAACCTTTGCCTTTTCGACCCGCCTCCCATTCGTCGTAAGTTCGTCGAGATACACTGGGACCATTGACTGCCCTGTCCGGCGTTCAACTTTGGATGCCTCTCTAAACGCTGACTGTATGAAGTTCTGATCCTCAGCCTTATCGATGATTTCATCAATTTGTGCCGCCGACAAAACCTCATCACTGAGGGAAAGACGAAAGTAGGTATCGAAATGTGCTTCGACGCAGACTCGGCGTTCTGAACTCCACTCGCTTACCCATTCGCCGGTGTAGCCTATATTTTCTAGCCGAGGGAAAAGCCGCTGAAGAGCCGTTCTTGCGAGCTCATGCCGATCTTCCGGCACAACCCTAAGGAAGACATCAAATCGGCTTTGGTCGTTTCCGTTTACATCGCCCTGACCTTGCGTACCGCATACTAATTGCTTGTTTGATTTTATAGCTGAGAAGAGACCTGGTTCATAAAGTCTGAGAGTTTCCAGAGCCACAAAGTCGGCCGAGTTTACATCGCCGGCAATTGCGGGCCACGTCACGCTCATAGCATTTTGGAGGCGGCTTACGTGACGAGGAGAAGTGACGAACGGCGCAATGACGTCGTAAAAGACATTCATGAAGCGAACGATCTGGTCCTCGTCGGGCGATCCACAAATCTCGGAAATCGATGCCAGCACGGCATTGTTGAGGTCCGTAGGAAGTGGGGCCGGAAGCTCAAATCCTGCTTGTATGATCTTTTCGAGAAAGTGAGGGCCTTCCGACGGGTAGCTCTCGCTAACCGCCTTCTCGGCGAGTTGCCTGTCAAACACTACAAGGTACATCACGTTGGGTAACCGACCCACCGACTTGATCAGTCGAAAAATTGCGAGGGCCTCGTCCGGACTCAACCGATCCAAATCATCAATAACGACGAGAAACCGCCGATCTTGTTCAGCTAGCACTTCGGCCAGCTTTTGAAAGGTTGTTTCTAAGGTGTCCCCCCCAGGAAAGAAACGCTTTGCGAAATCGAACGCGCCGCCGATCAACCCGGCCAACGGTCCCGCTGGAGTGAGAGCGATTGCTGGCCCGATTATGGGGCCTGCCTGCAAGATCCCACGCCCCAGCCTCGGAACTAGATCTTTGACCTTGTTTTTGAGCGTTGAGCCCAACACGGCGTTAAGGTTTTGAAGGAATGCGAGGGCCAGTGCCTCCTCGCCTCTGTACCACCAACACTTGAACTCGGCGACAACGAGTCGAGGATCATTGGCATCGTTCAGCGCTGATCGTATCAGATTGACCGCGCTACTTTTCCCAGAGCCCCACGGTCCATTTAAGGCAATTGTGGTGCCGATCGGCTCTTCAATATTCAAGATGCTTTTTGCCAGTGCAGTGGCAAACGGAGCAACACCGTATTGGTCGTCTTCACTGCTTTCGATTGGACTATCGTTGAAATAGTTTTTCATTTGACCCCCCGCTGCACTCATTAGAAATAGGCCGAGATGGAATTAATTCAAATTTTCAAAACTAAATTGAAAACAATATTTCAAAAGGTGGTGTGCCGCACTGCATTTGACTTTCTGTTTTGACACAAGCGTCAGGCTTTCACTACTTTGTTTTCCATATGCCGCCTCTGGCGGGCCAGTTCGGCCTGCGCCCACTCGATAGCCTCATGCATCTCCTTGCGTAGCGCTTCGATCTCGGCCGACGTCAGCTCGCGCACGCGGGGTTCGCTGCTCTCCGTCACTGGTCGTGCTCCTGTCCTGCTGCCGCTAGGGCGGCGCTTTCGGTCAAGGTGTCCTCGTGGAAAGCACCGTGTTTGGTTGCGGCCCTCTGGCTCATCTCCTGGCTGCGCAGGGCGCGATAAAGCGTTGCCCGGTGCACGCCTAGCAGTTCGGCCGTTTCGTTCGCCGTGCGGCCATTGGACAGCAATTCACGGGCATGTTTAACCTGGCCGGGCGTGAGGGCAGGGCGGCGGCCGAATTGCACACCGCGCTTTCGCGCCGCCTCACGGCCACGCCGGGTGCGGTCAACGATCAAGCTCCGCTCGAACTCGGCAATGCCGGCAAACACGGTCAACACCATGCGGCCGGCGGGGCTGGTTGTGTCCGCCCACGGTTCGGCCAGGCTGCGAAGGCCCGCGCCCTTGGCCTGCAACTGCTCGGCTATATCCAGCAAATCGCGGGTGCTCCGGGCCAACCTGTCCAGGCGTGTGACCATCACCACGTCGCCCGCGCGCAGATGATCGAGCATCCGGGCCAACTCCGGCCGCTTCGCATGGGTGCCAGTGATCTTCTCTGCAAAGATGCGCAAACAGCCGGCCGCTTGCAGCTCGTCGCGCTGATTTCTCAAATCCTGGTCATCGGTTGATACCCTGGCATAGCCGATCAGCAAGCGGCTGGTTTCTAGGTCAAGCGTGCCAGGGTCGCGTTTGTCTCTCATGGCGTCACAATCATGTTGCAAATTGCGTCGCAGATTATAGACCTATTGCGACTAACTTTTGCAACGTATGAACGCTAAGGAAACAGGTGCTTCCAGCCATGTTGCACAAAGTAGGAGTTTTGCGACGGTGCCGGCAGGGAGGTGACCGAGCGCCTACATATGTGCTAATGTGGGTTTGTGTAATTCTACGGAGCTTATCTAATGAGCCGCCTGACAATCGATATAACGGACCAGCAGCACCAAAGCCTGAAGGCGCTGGCCGCCTTGCAGGGTAAGACCATCAAGCAATACGCCCTCGAACGCTTGTTCCCCGGCGACGCTGATGCCGACCAGGCATGGCAGGAACTGAAAACCCTGCTGGGAAACCGCATCAACGATGGGCTTGCGGGGAAGGTGTCCACGAAGAGCATCAACGAAATTCTGAATGAAGAACTTGCCGGGGACCGCGCTTGACGGCTTTCGTCCTCACTGCGGAGGCAGAAGCCGATGTGCGCGGCATCATCCGTTACACGCGCAAGGAATGGGGCGCGGCGCAGGTACGTCGCTATATCGCCAAGCTGGAGGAAGGAATTGCCAGCCTCGCGACCGGCCGGGGTTCTTTCAAGGATATGAGCGAACTCTATCCGGCGCTGCGAATGGGGCGCTGTGAACATCATTACGTCTTTTGCCTGCCGCGTGAGAGCGCACCTGCGTTGGTCGTGGCGATCCTGCATGAGCGCATGGACCTCATGACGCGACTGGCGGACAGGCTCAACAGGGAGGGCGGCGCTTCGTGATGGACACCGCAGTGCAACAGCACGCCGGCCGGCTCGTTGCGGCCCTAAAGGACCATGCCGCCCGCAAGGGCTGGACGGAGGCTGAAACCGCCCGGCAATTCGGGGTGACACTGCCTCGCGGTCGCGAGCTGCTGCGCGATCAAATCGACCGCTTTCAACTCGACGAGCTGGTGAGCATGGCTGCCTCGGCCGGCCTGCGTGTTGAGTTGCGAATCTTGGGGCAGGGCGATGGCTGAGAAACTGACACACGACGCTTGGTTTCGCTCCAAGGTCCAGGAGGCGCTAGACGATCCGCGCCCTGCCATTCCGCATGATCAAGTAGAAACTCATTTTGCCAAACGGCGAGCGACCGCATTGCGGCCGGACCGCTCCGGCAACTCAGGCGACAATGCCGCCAAGAGCGACCATTCCAACCAATAGAACAAACCCCCAGCTTACCACCCGGGCGCCGGCCCGGTCCCACAAGCCACCCAAGCCAAGGCCGATGATGGTGGCGGCCAAGCCGAACAATCCCACCAATCCACCGCCGCCGGCAAACCCGAGCAGCAACAGAAGGAGCAGTACCATCCCGACGATCGCCACTAAATAGGCATAGCGTGCCCTCGGCCTGGTCAATACTGTCCGCGCGATTGCCCAGATCAAAACGCCAAGGGGAACCAGATACCCTGCTCCGAATCCGATGATGGCCGCCATCGTCAAGCCTCCTGTAGTTCCACCGGCATGAAGCGGACGAAATGCATGATCCGGGTTGCCAGGTCCAACCGGATATTCACCGTCAGCTCCGGAAACAGCCCGTCATAGGTCAGGAAGAACCCGCCCAGGAATTCCATGCTGGATGTTGGCTCGCCCAACCGCTCAATGATCTCGGGTTGCGTCATATCGAGTCGAAGCCCTAGGGGGAGGGTGCCGGTAAACGGGCCGATCCCCTCTTCAAAACGCCGGTTCTGAATCGTCACGTCTTCCAGGATCAGTGGCCCCTCACTCCGGGGCAGGCCATAACTGTCCTGATAGACAGCGGTGAACTGGAGCACCACCGCGCCGTTGTCCGCCTCGATCTGCGTCGCGGTCACGTCGTGGCCATCGTAGTGCGGCCGCTGAACGATGCCGGCGTCGTCCAGTAGCGTGTCCAGGTCCGGCTGGTCCGATGAATGCCCGATCAGCTTGATGGCGTTGTCGATGTTGAGCGTCATGGGATCCCCGCCGCTAATCCATCTCTTGTAGCGTGTTGTAGCTGACACACCGTATAGCCTGCGTGCCCTCAATGTAGTTGACCACCAGTTCGAGGCCCTCCAGTTCCCAGGCATCGGCCGAAGCATCTTCAAACGTCATCTTTGCAGTCACGTGCTCCCGGACTTCCTGCCTTGTCATGCTGAACTGAAGGCCGAAGGGCTTTGCCCCTGCATAGGGCCGCTCGCTGGTTGGCACATTCCAGAAGATCACCTCAGTGACCAGCCAGGGGCCTTGCCGGTTGGGGTCGCTATTAATTTCCTCTCTGGTGCCCGCATCTTCGAACCCGAGTTGAAGGCCCATGTCCATATCGTCCCATATGCGTAGGTCGTCCAATCCCATGGGGTGCTTCTCCAAATCCACCTCAGTGATCCCCAGAGCATCAAAGAGCATTTGTCCTTCGCGGGATGTATGCGGTTTGCCGATGGCCTTCGCAAAAATATCGGGATTGGGGAAATACATGGTTCGGCCTCCTTTGCCGCCGGAAGCATAAACAGTGCTGCTGTCGGGGAAAAACATGCGCACTGGCATTGCCAGGATAGCCTGGCCGGCTTCTACCGCCTCTCGCTTCCTGTCTGGCGTCCAATCCGTCGTGTTCATAACCAGCCCGACCTCGGCCAAGGTGGACAGGTTCGGCGAGACATGCGTCAGCTCGGGAAACTGAGCCTGCAACCTTGGTGTCGCTCTTGCGACCATGTGGCGGAAGCGGATTTCAAAGTGATGGCGTGGATCATTCAACGTCGTTTCTGCCATGGCAGGAAAGGCGATCATTCCGATCATCATCCATAAGCCCACTACCATGACCGCCGTATTCATCATCCGCGCTTCCGGCGAGAGAGTAGGGCGGCCTTGATCCCAATCCCGCCCAGGACCGACGCCCCCAGGGCATAGGTCAGCAGATCGGAAAACGCCCTGGCCATGCCCTGCCCGAACCCAATCGTGTGAGACGGCGAGAGCGCAAAATTGATCCACAGGCCGAGCATCACCACGGCCGCGACCGTGAACGACTTCCAGCCGGGCATCCACATCAGCAGCGCGAACGGCGCCGCCACGAAAACCAGAAAGAGAACAATCAGAACGTCCATTCTGCCCTTCAAGTGTCAAATGAGCCGCGAAAATGCGCCGATCTGCTCCGGAGTTTCGCTTTTTTGTGTCGATCTTGGCGTGTTGTGACAGATGAGGGCCGGATAGGCCGCAAACCATCTTCCAGCCTCTAATACTTCATGGAGTCGCTCCAGGAAAGGCGATCATCTGCCAGTTGGGATTTCTCTGTTTTTGCCTGTATTAGGCAATGAAAACTCAGGGAAATACCTGCATTTGTCACGGGTCCTAGCGCCCCTTGAGGCGCCACCGTTTTTACAAGTGAGATGCAAGAAATTACCGAGATTCTAGCATAGACTTTCCTTGGAGTTTTCAACGGCTAAAGCCGGGCAGGATAGGTGAAGTAGGCCCACCCGCAAGCGGGCGTTCCTTCTTCACTTTCCCTTATTCGCACCGGGGGTGCTCAACGGGAATCCTGCTCTGCGAGGCTGGCCGGCTACCGCCGGCATATCAGATGAGGACAACTGATGATGGAAGACGAAAAGCCGACGAGAAAAGGCAGCACGCCTATCAAGGTCTACTGTCTGCCCAACGAGCGGGTTGCGATTGAGCAGAATGCTGCTGTGGCCGGAATGAGCCTGTCTTCGTTCCTGCTGACAGTCGGCATGGGATACAAAATCACCGACATCGTGGACTACGAGCACGTCCGCGAGATGGCCCGCATCAATGGCGACCTTGGGCGGCTCGGCGGCTTGCTCAAGCTGTGGCTCACAGATGACATCCGGGCTGCCCGGTTTGGTGAAGGGACGATCTACGCCCTCCTCTCGAAGATTGAAGAAACGCAAGACGAGCTTGGCGAGGTGATGACGGGCGTGGTTCGGCCGAGGGCTGAGTAGTAACCTTTTTAGCGGCTAAAATTGCGGAGTGGTGCCAGTAATAGCGAAGCATCTTTTGAGATGCCGAAGCGCACACAGGAGCGGTCGGCCGGCAACTCATGTTGTCCCTAGATGCGGTCAGTGTTGTAGAAAGCCGGGCTCTGCAAGGGTAGCCGAAGAGAGTGTAAAGTTCTGAAGCGGGCCAGATGGCTTAAACCGACCCATCGCTGCACTGAGATTCTCCTGTGGAGGCATGAGTTGATCGGCTGATTTCGGCTGTCTGGATCACGATGGTGGGCGTTTCGTCGGGAAGATGTCGCTGAAATTTTCGATCAATTCCTTGGATAGCAAGCTCAAGCCTAAATGAAAAACCTTGCTGCTCTAAGGTTGTCTCGACAGCATAAACGATACCTAGTCGTCGGCACTTGAGAATTGTATCGGAATCTTGTCCAATCAAGGAGGGGGGGCAATATGACATACTTTACTGACAATGATCTTGCATTAAATCTGATCGGTGCGCCAAATACGGGCTTTCGTCCAGGTCAATTGGGCGCATTGCACTCCGTGCTAGCGCATTTTTCGGTTTATGATGAGCCAGCGATACTGTCCCTACCGACAGGTTATGGGAAGACGGCGCTCTTAATGGCCCTACCCTTTTTGTTGCGGGCTCGTCGGATGCTGGTCGTAGAGCCATCTGACGCTTTGCGGCAGCAAACGACTAGCCATTTTAAGGAGCTCTCTGTCCTTCGTCGTCTCGGCGTCATCGCCGCCACTACTCCTGACCCCGCAGTGCTCGGTCAAAAGGGTGCCCCCGCCGACGCCTTGGCATGGACAAAAATTGAAGAACAAGACGTCGTTATCTCGACACCGCAGAGTTTCTCTCCGGTTGTTGCGCCAGAGGCTGCAAAGAACCTTTTTGACCTGATCATCTTCGATGAGGCACATCATGCCCCTGCAGAAACATGGGTAGCTTTCCTCGCACATTACCCCAGAGCAAAGTTTATATTCTTGACCGCTACACCCTTCCGTCGGGATAGAAAGGTAATCCCAGGCAGAATGGCCTATTGGTATCCGGTTTCAAAAGCTGCGAAAGAATCTGCTTTCGGGCGCGTCACGTTCACGCCGGCACCAGTGCGGAATGCCAACGATGATGACGAAATTGACCGGTCAGTTGCGCGAACGGCAGTCGCGCGGCTGCGCGCTGACCAAGCAAACGGCTATGATCATCGCATTTTTGCCCGTGCCGCGACGATAGCGTCAGCGCGGCAGCTGGTAGGGCTCTACGAAGAGGCGGGGGCACGTGTGAGAACTATCAACAGTCATGCATCGAAGCGCACCCAGGACAAGGCTGAAGCTGAACTGCTCGCGGGTGAGATCGATGGTGTCGTCTGCGTCGACATGTTCGGTGAGGGCTATGACTTCCCCAAGCTGAAGATCGCGGCGCTGCACGCTCCGCACCGCTCCCTAGTCCCTACTTTGCAGTTCATTGGCCGCTTCGCACGTACGAACGATGCCGCGACTGGCGATGCAACGCTCGTTGCACCGCTCTCACGACTTAAAGACGCTTCGGTCAAGCTGTTCAAGGAAGGCGTCGACATCGCAGAGATGATAGACGAGGTTGCGCGTGCACAGATTGCGGAGGCGGAAGCTGACCGTGAGGTCCTGGATTTCCTCAAAATAAGCAAGCAGGCCGACTCTGACTACGATTCCGTGACTCCTCTCTTACTGGAGCTCTACGCGCACGCTCAAATATTCGAGTGCCAAGCTCAGCCGGATTTCTCACAATTTGGAGCCATTATTGGCCGCAACTTGAGGGTGGCTAAGCAATGGACATCAGAAGACGGGCTGGTGACGTTGCTTCTGACCGTAGACACATCGCCACCCAACTGGGCGACTTCCGATGTGCTGTTGAACGTGCGGCATGATGCATTTCTACTGGCTTACAATCAAGCATCGCACTTGTGCTATATCGGCTCGACCCGTCGTACCGCTCGCATCTATCAGGATCTCATACAGGCGTCGCTGCCTGATCAGCATAGACCGATCAGCTACGAGCGCACGCGCCGTGCCTTGAGTGGGCTTAACAGCCTTAGGTTCTACAATGTCGGCTTGAGGAACACGGCAGTGAATTCCCAGGCTGAGTCTTACCGTGTTATGACAGGTCCGGCGGCGGAGCGCGCAATTACAACTGGAGATGCCCGCGCCTATTCGCAGGGCCACTTTTTCGGAAGCGGCGTGGGTGGTGATGAGGTACGTGAGACGATAGGTGCCAGCAGCAGTTCGCGCATCTGGTCTAACCAACGTCTTACGGTCGCCGAATACATCGAGTGGATTACTGTGCTGAACGGAAGACTTGGTGGTGGCGGCGGGATTTCGGCATCGCAACTCGACATCATTCAGCACGCGCGCACCTTGCGCCAAATTCCGGAACATATCATCGCCGCCGGCTGGCACAAGCAAGCTTATCGCCTGGCGCTACGCGTCCGGTGGCGGGCCGGACTTGAAGCTCCTTGGACCTATGGGATTATCACCGACCTCGATCTCGCCAATTTCCAGGTAAACGCAGCGCGTTCGGCCATGGCCTTCGATGTCGTCTCCGATACTTTCAGCAGTAGCTTTTGCTTCGACCTTGGGGGCGGAGCTTTGTTCACAAAGGTCGGGGCAAACGACATAGAGATCGTCTCAGGATATGATGAATGGACGGACCTGGCATCATGGCTATCCTACCATCCTCCGGTCTTTTACGCAGCGGACAAGTCGTCATTCATAGGTGTCAATCTTACTGCCGCAGCAGCCAATGTCGTCACGCAGCTTCGTGATGGCGATGCCGAAGTTCTTGCCTGGGATAACTGCAAGATTGACCTGGAATTCGGGCCTAACCAACCAGATGGAAGGCTCAGTGTTCATGGGTGGTTGGAGAAGCATCTGTGTGAACTGGCTGACCTTATTGTGCTAGTTTATGACCACCGTAGCGGAGAGGCGGCCGACTATATAGCAGTTGTACAAAATCCGGATGGCTCCCTCGTGGTCAGGCTTTACCACTGCAAAGGCGCGGGTGGCGCACCTTCAGGTGGGCGCGTAGGCGATGTCTATGAAGTGTCGGGGCAAATGTTGAAATCCATCGCCTATTGCGATGCTACAGTGCTTGTTCAGCACGTTGAGCATCGGATCAACCCAGGTCGTCACCGTAATCCGTCGCAGTTTATTCGAGGAAATCTCGACATCCTGAAACAGGCGCTTGAAAACACCCCGCCAACGGGACTGGTGTTTGAAATCTTTGGTGTGCAACCGGGTATATCGAAGGGGGCTGTGGATGCGCACCTCGCCGACCTGATGGTTTATGGATTGGACTACGCACAGCGTGGCGGAGCGGCCAAGGCCCAATGGTTGACCAGTGCTTAGGTTGCTAGCACCTACTTGTCGAGATGGACTGGCGCTCAACTGGTATCGTTCCCCGCAACGAGAATGATTGTCATGCTGTGCCTGTCGTTCATCAGGTGGAGAAAAAGCCATCTTCATCAACGACCTCGTTCAGCGTGGCCACGGTGTGGCATGTTGTTGATTGATTGCCAGCTACACTCCGATGGATTCTGTTTACCCCCAGCTACGACATCCTCAATCAAAGGGCTAATCGAGGGGTGGTGGCCGCCCGCGTTGTTTCAAGAGCGGCTAGCTCCCGGTGGATCGGTTCCTTGACCCTGAGTGCATCCAGCTCACCCAAAACGGCGCTTTCGTCGAGACAGCTTTGTATCAGGCTCCATGCGCAACCGGCCATGTTCAAACCGATGCCATCGATTCGAGCCGCTGGTTCAATCTCCAAGCGCAACCGGTAGAGCGCCACGGACCGCACAAGGTCGACGAGGCTGATCTCCCCTTTCCCGGCACACAGCACTGACATTTCAACTAAACGGCATGCTTCGTGCAAGGAGGTTTTAGGAGTGCAGTTCGGATGAGTCCGAACACAGGCAACTTGATCGCACATATCGCCCCACAGCGCCCGCCAGAGGCCAGCGGGGCCGCTGTGGTAGACCTGTCGTGCATCCGCCCACATTGGAACCGATTCCAGCATATCCAACGCCCGCTTTGTTAGCGGTCGATCACCCCGGAAAAACGGGTGCCATTTTTTTGTTGTGTTCGTTTGCGTGGCCTCCTGCGAATAGCCATCGTAAACGCTGGAAAAATGGTAGCAGCTATAAGCCGTTTCCGGCTTTTCTGGAATCGCTACCCGCCGTGCTAATTCATACAAAAGGGCTACTGATTGGGTGATTTCCCGTGCGAGTTCAGTGCGGTTTTTCATAAGTGTTTAGCTAAATAATACCTGGTTCTATATGGTGTAGAAAAAAATCCCAAAACATACACTAAATAATGGCCGAAGTTTCGGCAATATGCACCTTGTGATTCATTTCTACGAGGTGCTTTTTTGTGAGCCGAACACTTGAGTTTCTTCTGGAGAAATATGGCCCCACGCTTGACTCGGACGAATTAGGCGAAGTTCTGAACAGGCGCCCTGCCACGGTCAAGGCGGCGTTATCAATTCGTGTGGAAGAGTGGGCCAAAGTTCTTCATGCACGACGCGTTAAAGTCGGGCGCAAATTCTATTACCCGACCGAGGCTGTCGCTGATCTCCTGGCTGGCAACCTGCTAAGCCAGCCCGTTCCTGGCCCGGCCAATTTAGCCGCTAAAAATTCAATCAAACCGGAGGAATCCGACGATGCGTAAAACCATCATCGCCATCAGTGCGGCCGCCGTTCTGAGCTTGGTCGCCATTCCGTTTTCGCCAGCTCATGCCGGCATCCCTGTAATGGACGGCACCAACCTGACGCAAAACATCATGACCGCGATCGAGAGCGCGTCTCAGACGCTCAAGCAGATCGAGCAGTACCAGACGCAGTTGCAGCAGTATGAAAACCAACTGCAAAACTCGCTCGCCCCGGCCCAGCAGATTTGGGACCAGGCCCAGGGCACCATCGACGGCCTGGTGGCCGCCACCGACCGGCTCAGCCAACTGCAAAACCAGTTCGGCAGCCTGGATAGCTACCTGGAGAAATTCCAGGACCTGGATTTCTACCGGAACAGTCCGTGCTTCAACGGCGGCAACTGTACCGCAGCGGAACGCGCCAAGCTGGACGAGGCGAAGGCGGTGGCATCAGAAGCGCGCACCGAGGCCAACAAAGCCAGCGCGGAAATTGCCGCCGGTCAGCTCGAAGACCTAAAGGATGACGCCCGGCAGCTCAAACGGCTTCAGGGCGCCGCGAAGGGCGCGCGCGGTCAGATGGAAGCCATCGGCTACGCCAATCAGCTCGCAGGTCAACAAGCCTATCAGCTCCTTCAGATGCGCACGGCGCTCGTAGCGCAACAAGCGGCCGTCACCGCCAAAATGCAGGATGAGGCCAACGAGAAAGCCAGGACGGACGCGATAATCGAGACACTAAACGAGCCCGGGTTCAAGCCCAGTGCTCCGTCAAAATATTGAGGAGGGCGTATGAAAACGATGCGTTTCATCGCGGCACTGGTCATCGCGGTCGGCTTGGCCGGCTGCGGCGACTCCAAGGTAGAGGCGACAGCAAGCACCTGCGCGGACGATTACATCCAGAAGGCTTTGGACCAAATGAGCCGGGAAGCGGATCGGATCGCGTTCCTCGACGAGTGCGAAACGATCAAGAGGATCGAGGCTTTGAACAGGCCTGGTTTCAAGCCAAGCGCTCCATCCAAATATTAATCGCTAAGTGGTGGAACTGATGAAATCCAACGTTTGGAAAGGGTTATTGACTCTCGCGGTGATCCTGCTCGTTGCCGAACCGGCGCTTGCTGACGTTCAAGGTGCCAACGTCATGGATGATGCACTGAGCCGGTTCGAAAGTGCGTCCTCGCAATGGAGCAGCACCATCGTCAGTGCGGCAACCCGGCTATTTTGGTCCCTAGCGACGATCTCTTTAGTCTGGACTGCCGGAACCATGATTTTGCGGAAGGCCGATATTGGCGAGTTCTTCGCCGAGTTCTTCCGCTTTATCATGTTCATCGGCATTTTTTGGTTTTTCCTGTCCAATGCGGTTTCCGGCTACAACATCGCCGGCACCATTGTGGATTCGTTGAAACAGCTTGCCGGGGAGGCGGGAGGTCTCGGGTCCACCAAACTCGGCCCTTCCGCCATCCTGGATATGGGCTTCGAGCTGGATGAGAAGGCGCGCGAATCGGTCAGGGGGATTGGATTGGGTGGCTGGGCGGATTCGCTCATCATGCAAGTTCTTGGTCTCGTGATGCTGATTATCATGGCCATTATCGCGGTGAATCTGCTGATTGTTCAGGTGTCCGCTTGGGTTTTGCTCTATGGCGGAGTGTTCTTCTTGGGTATGGGGGGCAGCCGTTGGACCTCCGAGCTGGCCATCGGTTACTACCGCGCGATCCTCGGGATCGCGGCGCAGTTAATGGGGATGGTCCTTATCGTCGCCATCGGCAAGGATTTTATCGACGGCTATTACGCGCAGATCAGTGATGGTTTGTCGAAACACGATCTGAGTGTGATTCTAGTGGTTGGGGTGATGTTGCTGTTCCTCGTGAATAAGATTCCCCCAATGCTCGCCGGCATTGTCACGGGCAGCGCCGTTGGCAGTGTGGGTGCTGCGGGCAGCTTTGGTGCCGGCGCCATGTTCGGTGCGGCCACCACGGCGGGTGCTGCTGCAATGACTGTCGGAAGCCTTGCCACGGCCGGTGCCGGAAAGATCGTGGCCGCCGCCTCTATGGCAGGTCAGAACATCAACGCTGGCAGCGATCTGCTTGCTCGCCCTCTCGGCGGCGTTCAGGGAGGCATTGCAGGTGCAGCGGCTAAGATGACTCGGTTCGGTGCTGACACCATGGCGAACTTAGCAACGGGCAAAACAAAGCAGGCTCCAATTCCAACACCAGGAAGTCCCGAAGGCCTGGCGGCGAAGGTCGATAATGCTATGGGAGCCAACGACGCGCCCAGGTTTGATGGCAATAGCCTTACGGGAGGAGTGGGCAGCGGTACGCGAATGCAGGAAGAACAGTCCGGCTTTGCAGAAGCGGCGATGGACATGATGCAAAACACGGACGCCAGCGTCGATACAAAATCCGAAGTCGCTCAGTTTGTGAGGAAGGGTTCTAGGACCTGAAAACGCGCCGGCCGGCGGCAGGTGTGCACGGCCGGCACTTCCATTGACCACCTGTGCGAGAGGTGATCGACATGGCAACGCAATATACTACTGATGTTTCACAAGCAATTCAGCACGCGGCCGCGGGGCTGAACACCATCGACTGGCTGGACCAGGCCGCGGCCCGCGAGCTGGGGCCGCTGGCCGAGGCAACGGCTAACATGTTCATGGTCCTGTTCTACCAGGCCGAAACGGGCCTCGCGACCCGCGAGGATTTTCTACAGGCCCGCGCCGAGATTCGGCGGGCACTGCGAAACTAATCACCCAGGAGTTGTTATGGACTTCAACATTCCCCCGCAAACCATCTCGGAATGGATGCTAGTGCTGGCTTTGGTGTGTTGCATAATTTTTGCGTTCTGGGCCTTGGGTCAAATGCTTGACGCGAAAGGCTACGGACCTCAGATGGAACGCCTGCGGGAGCGTCTGGACGCTTTCAGAGATCGCTATTTTTTTTCTGCCGGGAAGTGGGGGCAATCTCAAGCAGAGCGCCTTGCAGGGCTCCGGAGGCGCGAGAAGCGTGAAAAGCAGTAACACCCAGGGCGGCCAAGAGCCGCCCTTTTCAATTCCCCTCTGGCGTCCCCTTCCCCCGCCTAGATCCCCGCAGCAGGATAACCATCGTCAGCATGAGCAGCGCCGCCCCGATAATCGCCGGCAGGCTCAAACGTTCATCGAACAGCACGAAGGCCAGCACGGTGGCCGTCAGCGGTTCCGCCAGGGCCAGGATGCTGGCCGGCGTTGCCGGCGTGTCCCGCATCCCTCGAAAATACAGCAGGTACGCCAGGGCAGTGGGCACCAGGCCCACATACAGCAGCGCCGCCCATGCCGACACCGACCAGGTACCGAACGGGACATCGGTAGTGAGAGCGAACGGAGCTAGGAACAAAGCCCCCGCCCCGAACCCCACGACGATGATCTTGCCAGGGTCATGGTGTGCCAGGGACCGGCTGCACAGCACGAACACCGCATAGGAGAGCGCCGACCCCAGGGCCAGCAGCACGCCGACCGGGTCGCCGGCGTCCGACGGCACGCCTACCAAGAGGCCCGCCCCTACCAGACCGATCAGCAACGCCGTCACGATCCGGCGTGTCACCGGCTCGTCCAGGAGGATCACGGCGGCCGCGCCGACCAAGACCGGGGCCGAGCAAATGGTGATGAGGGTGGCCAAGGCCACGCCAATCAGGGCGACGGCCTGGAAATAGAACACCTGGTAGAGCGCCATGGCCACACCCAGGGTGGCGATGCGGAACAGATCGCGGCCGGGAAAATGGAAGGTGGCCGGCCCGAGCCGCCACCAGCACCAGGCGGCCAGCAGCGGCACGGCCAGAGCCAGGCGGAAGAACCCAACCACCAGCGGTGGCACGTCCTCGATGCCGTAGAGCGTTTTGGACGCGATGCCGACCGTGCCCCACAGCATGGCCCCTAGAGCGACGAGGACCGGGCCGAAGCCTGGCCGTGGCGAACTGGATGTGGCAACAACACTCAAAAGAAGGGCCCTTGATGTCAAAATTCTGGCCAATACATTGCCGATGAGGAGACATGATGAAAAGCAGAATCGTCGTTATTTTTACCGCCCTTCTCTCAACGCTGGCCATCGAGGCCCATGCCGAGGCCCGGCAGGCATTCGATTGCAGCGCCGATTTTCTGGACGGTGACACCGAGGCCGAGCGGGATCGTCTCCGGGTGCAGCTCGCCACGGATGGCCTGATCGAGGAACTGCGCACCACACACCGAGAGCACCTCGCCGGCATCTATCGGGACAACACCCCAGAACACCGTATTGTTGTGCGGCTGACCAGCGTGGACCCGGTTGAATCGCAGGTTTTCGACGATGTGTGCGGAGAAACCCTGGTGGTGAACTTCATTACCGGCGTGCCCTACACCCAGGCCGAGCTGCGCCAGGCGTTGACAGACAACTCCGCTGAGCTGGCCGGCCTCTTTCCTGGCCTACAGGGTACGCATGCGGACGAACGAACCGGCGAGGTGGTTCTAACCAGCCTGCCAGTCGAAGGCGATGTGATGGAACACCAGAAGGAAGCCGAGCGGCTTCTAGGAGTTCCCGTGCGGGTGCAGATCACCGAGGCCCAATTGAGGCTGGGCGCGTTGCCCCATCAAGCGGGATCGGAATGATATCCGGCTCCGGCTGGAGCGCATCGAGATGCAGGCGGTCTCAAGCTTGCGCAAGCATCGGAACGCGGTTGCTTTGAGCTGCTCCAGCACTTCTTATAGGGTCTAGTGGGAGACAATGCGTGACTTAACGAGGTGCAAGAGGTTCCCTGCGTGTCATTGAGTGGCATGTGGTATTTCTCATGGCATCGTACGAGGTTGATATTATAATCAATTGTTTTTAAACGATTAATTTCTTTTGTTGATAATCGAGTGGGAATGATTTTGGTGCCGCCGAACGCCGCCGACCTTACACCATACCCCGACATCAATTGCTGAAAAAACAAAATACTGCCGGAGCCTATCGTCGTCTCCGGAGCCTATCGTCGTCTATTGTGGAGGAAGCCTCACGAATGCCCGTCTCGTGTTCTTTCAGAATGCCGATGATCTGTTCGGTCCGTAAACGGTTGCGCTTCATTCACTCGTCCTCACAATGGGCCAGAGCTTACTTCAGCATGGATTATTTCAACGGGGCAAGGTCACGCATAAGTCCTAGGCCGTCACGTCTCAAGAACCGTTCACAGCTCAATGAGGACGCTGGTCGCGACGATCGCCAGTACAAGCGCCGCAATCGCAGTGTAGGCGTAGTCACGCTCTCGTAAGAAGATGGTCAGCATTAGCATGACCCGTGCTACTGGCAAGAGAATAAACACTGCAACGCCAGCCTTCACAGCGTCATAACCGCTTAGCGGAAGCGCGAGTGAGCCTAGGAATGGCTCGGCAGCGGACAAGAGAACACCGGCGGCAATCAGTGCGGTCGCGAACCATGTTCCGTACCAGAGTAGCCCAGCGATGACCTGATTCCGCTGTTCAAAATTGTCTGCCCCAGGTTTCATGCTACCCCTCCGAAAATTTGTATGCCAAAGGCGCTCATGAGCATCTGAACCGCCAGCAGCGCCAGAATAATCACGAAGAAGACGCGCAGCTTGTCGGTAGGTAGCCCCATCAGCAGGCGTGCGCCGACGAGCGCGCCGACAACCGAACCGAGGGCGATTGGGCCCGCAATGCCAATGTCTATATCGCCCCGCACGAAGTAGGCACCCGCGCTGGCGGTAGCCGTCACCCCGATCATGAAATTTGACGTGGCGGTTGAGACCTTGATGGGAAGCCGCAAGGCGGTGTCCATCGCTGGAATTTTCAGGACGCCGGAGCCGATTCCCAGCAATGCGGAAATCAAGCCTGCTCCATACATCAGCACCATGCCGAGCGGAATACGACCGACTTGATAGGACACTTCCTGTTCAGACACGCGGTCAGGAAAGCTGGAATGCAGGCGTAGAATCGTGGCCCAGCTCTTCACGTTCGGGGTGCTCGCGTCGATCACCTCGTGCCGCCGTGCGAGCATCTGTTTAGCCGAAACTGCGAGGATGGCCGCAAAGAGGCCATACAGAACTGACGTGGAGATGATCCCAATGAGAAGCACCCCTGTTAGCGCGCCGAATGTGGTGGCTGTCTCAAGGACGATGGCAAGACGCACATTGGTCAGGCGACTTTTGAGGAACGGGGCCGCGCTGCCGCATGAGCAGGCAATGACCGAAACGATGCTCGCTCCAATGGCGATATGGATGTCCACACCAAAAAGCAGCGTGAGGATCGGCACGATGAAGATGCCACTCGCCATGCCGAGCACTCCGCCAAGAGCACTTGCACCGAAAGCGGCCACGAACAGCAATAGGGGGGTCATTTCTTGGACTCCGGGTCACGGACGGTCATGTGAGCGACGGGCCAAGCGAGTGACGAAGCTAATCAGATCGCCGCGATAGTGAAGCTTTTCATAATCGATTGGCCGATGGCCTTCGGTGTAGGACGTGCGCTCGATCAGAAAGACGGCGCTGCCGGAATCGACGGCGAGAGCCTGTGCTACATTGGGAGTGGCGGTAACGGCTTCAAGTCGATATTCCGCTTCAGTCAACGGCAAATCGTATTTGCCTTCGAGCAACGAAAAGATCGGCTCCGCATCCAGATCGTGCGTGACAATCTTTTCTCCGATCTTGCGAGGCAGATAGGTTTCATCGAACGATATGGCGACGCCATCGGCAAGACGGACGCGCTGAATCCGCATCACCAAGCTGCCTGGTGGCACTGCCAGTTGCCGAGCAACGTTCGTATCCGCGGGCACAATTTGCTTGTCCAATAGCCGGGCGGTTGGAGTGCGGCCGAGTGCCTGCATGTCCTCGACGAAACCGGTCAACTCGGTCAGTTCCTGACTGATCCTGGGCTTCGTGACAAAGGTGCCTTTGCCGCGTCGGATTTCGACCTGTCCGCGCAATACAAGATTCTCAACCGCCTTGCGCACTGTTGTGCGGCTGGCACTAAACCGCTCGATTAGGCGGTCTTCCGGCGGAAGCTGGCTACCGGGAAGGAGGATGCCGTCCGAAATGTCGGAAGCCAGCGCCGCTTCGATTTTTGCATAAAGGGGCCTATAGTCATGATTGATGTTCATATCAATCATTATGACATCATGATGTCGATATATCAATGAGATGTCGCGTAAATCCTAAGATGCGCGACGGGCTACCTTCTTGGCCTTTCTCCGGCGCTTTCGTGTCGCTTGCCCGAGCCTGCTCGATGAGCCGTGGGAATGACAGCATGGCGACTCTTGTCACGTCAGAAGACCAGATATGTCGTCATGGGCAAGAGGACTTGTGGCGGTATTTTTTTGACATTATTCCGTTGAGAACAAAGAAAAAATTTCCGTTTAGGGAGGTCGATTTGAGTTGACGGTATAATTGATGGCTCTCTTGCTTTTTTGAATGATCGCGGAGAGGGCAGTCAAAGTTATTGTGGTCATTGGTCCCGATTTTCGACTAAGTTTGGCGATTGCGCTCTGTTTGTGAAGTGGATATAAGGCGGTTGCTTCATAAGCCACTGATTCTTGGGGCGTAGCCAAGCGGTAAGGCACCGGTTTTTGGTACCGGCATTCCCTGGTTCGAATCCAGGCGCCCCAGCCATGAATCATGCGTAAAATCAATGACTTATTGATTTTACTTAATGTTTCCCGGCTGGGAATCCTCAAGCTTTTCTCCATTTCGCCGAATGTGCACGAAACTGTGACACAGAGCTATGACACATGCCGATTCGCCTTGGTCGGCTTGTCTCGTGGCTCCAAACGGCGAGCTTCTTATGGCAGTCAGACATCAGGTCCAAAACCTTCAGCGGCGCGGAAATATTTTTTACTGGCGTCCGCGTCTTCCAGCACGGATGAGCGCGCATATCGGCGCGCGTCATCTTGCATTCAGCCTTAAACAATCAGATCATCGCCAGGCGGGTCGTATGGCCCGCAAGCTTAATCTGATGCTGTTTGAAATAGCAGAAAATCCGCGAAGTGCATTGATGTCGAAAGAAGCCCTCGAACGATTGTTTCAGTCCGAAATCGCGCGGATGAATGATCATATGGAGAACCTGCAATTTGCAGGCCAGCGCACCCCGACAGGTTTCCATCAGATCGATAATCTGGCCGCCGATCTGGAAGTCGGGTGGGCATACAGGCTTCTGGAAAAATTTGGCACCCGTCGTGTCTTGTTTGAAGAGGAAAGCTGCCAGGGTTGGCGCTTTCTGGAGCAATCGAAGGTCCCGCAGAGCCTGTATCAGGGGATCGCCGCAACCTATCGCGGCGAGCGCGAGGACGCAGAATCTTCGCGCTTCGTCGACGAAATGCGTGCGCTCATGCAAGAGCATGGTCTGTCTTATTCGATCCTTAATTTCGAAAAGGCCAAGGCTGAATATTTCAAAGCGCGTGCAGACGTTCTTCTCGATACCGATGATCGCTATCTCATTGATTATCCTGACGAGCAGGCTGAACCAGAACCTGCCCGGCCAGCACCAATTGTTCCGGTTGTAAATGTGGAACCTGTGCCGGATTTCATTCCACAGCCACAGCCACAGCCACAGCCACAGCCACAGCCACAGCCACAGCCGGTCGTGGAAAATCCTGTTCCTGTATCAGCATCTGACATGCTGGGGCTTGCTGGGGAGGACCTGCCAGTGAAGCAATTCATGAAGCAGTGCGATCTTCTGATCGCCAACAACCGTGAGAACTGGAACGAAGGCACGGCAAAGGACGTCAAGACAGTTGTTCGCATTTTTTGTGGTATTCTGGGCGAGCACAATGTTCTCACGAGCAGTGCCATTAATCAGACCCACTTGGCGGCGTTGCGTCAGCATTTCAATAACATCCTTGCGAGATGGGGAAGCAGTTCGCGTTACGTGGCAATGACGACCGTGCAATTACGTGAGGCGACAGAACGGGAAGTAATCCGCGCACAAAAACTTAATTTGCCAGCACCCAAGGTCGGCTTGTCTAGCGGGACCATCAGACGCCACCTCGGTAATCTCGAACAGTTCCTGAACCATCTTGTCGCCTCAGGTTTCATGTTACGGGCATTTACGTTCAAAGGAATCAAGCCGAAGAAACGCAGCCTCGCATCCGTTCGGGCGCTGACTGCTAAACCCGGTCCTGAGCAGGTTGAACCGATCTTCCAGATTCCGGTGTTCGCCGGTTGTGCCGGGCCCATGTCGCAGGAAATGCGGGAGTTTGGGCAGGCCGTATATCATTCGTCCCTTTATTATGTGCCAATGCTTTACGCATATCTGGGCGCAAGACGCGCCGAATTTACGGGCCTCATGGTCGATGAGGTGGTTTATGCAAAGGATGAAGGTATCTGGTCCATCAAAATTCAGGAAAATGAGCTCCGAGGACTGAAGAACCTCCAATCAGTCCGCGATCTCCCCGTACCAGATGAGCTTATCCGACTGGGTTTTATCGACTACGCAAAGCGTTTGAAGGAACTCGGACACAGATATTTATTTCCGGAATTGGTCGCTCCAAGACGCAAAAACGATACCGGTGATCGTTTCTACAAGAGCTTTGTCCCTTTGCTGAAAGCGGAAACGGGGCTTGGTGATCAGCTTTGGGGTAGCGCAATCCATGCGTTGCGGCATGGTTTCAGCAACACGCTGAAACAGAAGGGGATAGAAATGTCGATCATGGAAGACATTACCGGGCATCTGGGCCGAACGGAGGGAGAGACACGTTATACGAATATTGCCAGCTTGCAGGTGATGAAAAAAGCAATCTCCGTGTATCCGGTCATTACGGGCCATCTGCAACCGCAGCCCTTACGCTTGCTGCCGTATGTCGAGGCAAAAGAACCTGCGCCCTGGTTTAAAAAAGAAAAAGAGAAGCCGGGACGACGGATGCGATCTTAAAGGGGGCTCACTCATACCCGTTCGGATTCTTTGATTGCCAGTTCCACATATCCTGACACATCTCGCGCAGGTTCTTTTCAGCTGACCAGCCCAAGAAATTGCGCGCGAAACCTGGGTCCGCATAGCATGTAGCCACGTCACCGGGACGGCGAGGGGCTATCTCATATTTTATTTCACGATTTGAGGCATGTTCGAACGCCTTAATGACTTCCAGAACACTATGGCCTTGCCCGGTACCCAGATTGACCGAAAAACATTGTGGTTCATCAAGTTTTTCAAGCGCCTTGAGATGGCCCGCCGCCAGATCGACCACATGAATATAGTCGCGAATCCCGGTACCGTCGGGCGTCGCGTAATCGTTGCCCCATACACTGAGCTTTTCGCGGCGTCCGGTCGCAACCTGCGCAATAATGGGCATGAGATTGTTCGGAATACCTTTGGGATCTTCGCCAATCAAGCCGCTTTCATGCGCACCGACCGGATTAAAATAGCGCAGAATGGCAATTTTCCAGCTATTGTCGCTATTATAGAGATCGCGCAGCATGTCTTCGATGACCAGCTTGGTTCGGCCATACGGATTGGTTGCAGTAAGGGGTTCGTTTTCGACAATCGGTAACCTTTGCGGATCGCCGTATACCGTTGCCGACGAACTGAACACCAATGTCTTGACACCAGTGGCTTCCATGGCCTGCAACAGGCGTAAGGTACCCACGACATTACAGTCGTAGTAAAACAATGGCTTCTCGGTCGACTCGCCGACGGCCTTGAGACCCGCAAAGTGAATAACTGCGGTGCATTTATTCTGTCGTATAACCTGTTCCAGAAATGCGCGATCACGAATATCGCCCGTCTCGCGGCGTGGTGCGCGTCCGGTGATTTTTTCTATGCGATGCAAGGATTCCGGATGGCTATTGGCAAAATTATCAACGATCACGATGCTATAACCAGCTTCAATCAGCTGAACACAAGTATGCGAGCCGATATAGCCAGCTCCGCCTGTCACGAGAATTGTCATTTTCCGGTATCCACGAATTCAATATTCCACACTCAATCGTATTTGCACTAAGCAAAATCACAGGAAGACCGCAAGCTAATCTGGATGATTGCGTTGAAGCTCTGGTCGGTTTTGTCGGCACACATGGCAATGCGCTTGAACTCCTTGAGCTTGCAGAAGAAGTTCTCGATTAGATGACGCCATTTGTAATCTCATTTCAGGGTTCAATTATCATATTATTGTCTTTTTGTTTAATCTTGCGTGGGCGACCGACATGTATTCCTTTAAGTCTGGCTGCCTCCATACCAGCGCGCGTGCGCTCGCTTATTAATGTGCGTTCAAACTCTGCGAGAGCTGCCATTATGTGAAAAACAAGTCTCCCGCCCGACGAACTGGTATCGATACTTTCAGAAAGTGATCGAAACTCAACTCCGCGATTCCCCAAAGAGTTTACAAGTTCAACGAGCTGGATCAGTGACCGCCCGAGTCGATCAAGTCTCCACACGACCAGCATGTTACCATCAGTCAAACTTTTTAGTGCCTGCTGCAAGCCTGGTCTTTCAGGTGTAGCGCCGGAAATCCCCTGATCGGTATATATATGCCTACATCCTGCTCTTTTCAGGGCATTAATTTGCATGTCCATCTTCTGGTCATCGGTAGACACGCGAGCATACCCTATTTTTATTCTCTCGCTGGCTTGGTTCTCTTCTTGCGTAACGCCAAGAAAGCTGCCGTCTGTCCGTGGAGTTAATCGGTATTCCTTGCTTTTATTTATTTTATTTGGCTTAGAGCTTTCTTTATTGGGTTGACAGAAAGGGAACCCTTATTGTAGGAGTTAGTTGAATATCTGTGAGCGCTGTTCTTGGCAGATTCACCTACCAAAATGTGGTGAATTTGGGGGCGATGGGGGCATTCGCATGCGCAATTTAATAGATGGAGTCTCTCCGAATAAGGGTTCCCTTTTCACGGGTGCCGCTTCCTCTGGATTCATTATTGTTCAACGTCCCATTGTAGGGGGGCGTTATTGATTGATCAGCATGGAATACTTTGTGATTGCTTAGAATCAGCGGTAATAGATGCGATTTGTGATAATCGCATCTGTGTCGCTATTCAGGGCGTTCATTCGGTCACAAATGTTGACCATATGTTATATGGCGAATGTCTCGCGCGCTTGTTGGCGCGTGATGGGTGTGTCCATAATGCAGGCGATTTTATTCCTGTACTGGATAGTCGCGGTAGTACGCCTGTCTTGGATCGCCACATGGTCAAGCTTGTCTTGGATGAGCTTGCCGCAGATTCCCGAGCGGTTCTGGGGTGCAATATTTCCGCTGATAGTGTTGCGGATGAAGCCGCGTGGCTTCCAATCGAAGTTCAGCTCAAAAATCGTTCTTATCTCGCCGACCGGTTAATTCTCGAGGTCACAGAAACTCGCCCTCTGCGTGATGTGACAAGTGCAAACAAGGCATTTCGTCAAGCGCGCCAGCTTGGCTGTCGAATTGCAATAGATGATTTCGGGCGGGGGCATATTACGCCGGGACAATTGCTGAGCCTAGAGGTCGATATTGTCAAAATTGATGCTCTGTTTGTTCAGAACATCAAGGAATCCAAAGAGGCTGGGACCAGTCTCCATCATATGGTTGGGCTCGCAAGATGCGCAGCTCCAATAGTCGTGGTGGAAGGGGTCGAAACCAGTCCGCAGCTTGTCGCTGCTGTGATGTCCCGTGCCACGCACGCACAGGGCTTTCTCTTATCTCAACCTGTAATCATGCAATCATATGTGTCCGCAACGCGGACAAGTACTGAAGGATAGCCTATGTCTATAATATCCAGAGATCTGGCTCGCGTTTTGGGTTCCACGGCACTTTCTCTATCGCTGGCAACAGGGATGTCGTTTGTTGCAATCAGTCACGGGATAGCTGCGGACGATCCTCTTGTTCCACCTATAACGGTAGCGCCGAACGGGAATCTAGAATTGCCGGATGGTCAGGTGGTTAACTATATTGGTGGCGGATCGGGAGTTAGTGCGATTACTGTCGGAGCGGGCGGTAGCCTGACAGGCACCAATGCCACTATTTCGTCAAATGGTGTTGGTCCTGCAGGACACAGCCTCGCTGCAGGCATTCGTGCTGGCGCAAACTCAATCGTAAATCTTACGGGTGGTTCGGTTAGCGCGACTGGTTCACAATATACACGCGGTATATTGGGTAGTAGCGGCGCGCATATCGCCACTATTGGCACCGATATTTCTACAACTGGCAACAACTCTCACGGTGTGCATGTCGAAACTAACGCGACAGCCAGCATTCAGGGCGGCCTCATTTCCACACAGGGCAACGATTCCTTCGCTCTTTATTCACAGAAGGGTTCCAGCCTGACAGCCCACGATGTCACGATTGCAACTAGTGGGGTCAACGGTTTTGGTGTTTTCACCTATGGTAATAACAGCTTTCTTGAACTGGTTGGCAGTTCTATAACGACAATTGGTGAGAAAGGGCATGGTGTTGTTGCGGGTCAAGATACCAATATTATACTGACCGGAACTACCATCGGCACTTCCGGAGATCGGGCTTGGGGCATCGTTGCCGATCAAGCGAATACCTCGGTTATCGCTACTGATGTTAATATCACCACGCATAGCGATAAGCATGCATATGGTGTCTATGCCAAAGCCGCTGGACCGGAAACTGCTAATATTTCTCTTATTGGTGGCTCCATTACGACTGCAAGTGCCAAAGGACAGGGCACGCAGGACGGTGACGGGTCGCGGGGATATGCGATCCTTTCAGAGGGAGCAGGAGCAAGTGTTTCAGCAACAGGAACCACAATCCATACCGTCGGACAGCGAGCTTATGGTGCTTACGCAATTGACGGCGGTACGGTTTCATTGAACGATCTGGCAATCACCACGGAAGGCTTCATGGCCTATGGTGTTTATGCGTTGAGTGCTGGATCGGTACTGAATGCCGAGAATGTCAATATTACCACATATGGCGATGTAGGTAATGCTGCGTGGGCCGTAGAAGGTGGTACGCTAAATATCAAGGGTGGAACATTCAGCGTTCACGGTGGGGCGAATGAAAATAGTCCACATGAAGCGCCAACCGGACTGGTTGCTGTTGGTGGCGGCGGAAACTTTGGTTTAGCTTCTGGTCGCATTAATGCGGAAAATCTGACTGTCGTCACTTACGGTGATAACAGCGTCGGTTTTCAGGCCGGTGCCGATGAGGGGGCGACCTACGGGCATACGTCAGGTGAGATCAGCTTGGTTAATAGCTCAATCGCAGTTTCTGGCGAAAATTCTCATATAGGTTGGGTCCAGTATGGCAGTGTATTTTCCGCCACAGATTCTATTCTCACCTCGGAGAAAGGCCATGGTATTGGGTTGACGGACAATGCGGTTGTCACGCTTGACAACACGACAATAGCTACAGCCCAAGAAACGTTCGTAGCCTCTTTGAATAAAGCAGGACAAACCCAGAGCATCACGCTTGGTCAAGGAACCGTTGCCACGCAGAACAATGGTACGCTCCTGCGTGTCAATAGAAGCACGAATGGTGCTGATGGTGTTGTTCAGCTGACTCTCGGAGCTGGCTCCACATCCCAGGGCGATATTATCGATGAGGACGCCAAAACCACCGGTGGCACGGATGTGACGCTGGAAGAAGGTGCAAACTGGGCAGGTCTTCTGCATGGCGTTCGCAACTTCTTCGGCTTTCAGGGCGGTAGCGTCGACTTTGAGGGTGAGGCCAATGTTGCTGGTAATCTTAATGGTACTGGCACCAGCTATTCTTTCAGTAGCCAGGGCGGTACGATTGGCGGCAATGTCAATCTCGCTGATGGTTCATCGACCACGGGTGGTTCGATTGACAATCGTATCGTCGTCGGCGGCGATGTGAATGTAGATGATACATCCATTCTTGGCGGTAACTGGCGTGTTGGCGGCGATCTTAATAACGGCGGCACCTTGGCGCCGGGCAATTCCATTGGTCGCGTCGATATAGGTGGCGATCTTAATCTGACGCCTTCGTCAGTCTATCAGGTAGACGTCGATCTCAGTGGTGACGCCGATCTGGTAACGGTGGCTGGAACCGCTTATCTCGATGGTATTGTTACCGTAAGTCCGATGGACGGTTTCAAGCTGGCTTCGCCTTATACGATCCTTACCGCAGGCGCTATTGACGGGCAGTTCCAGTCCGCAAGTTTGGCCGAGCCAAGCGCATTCCTTGATACCAGTCTTGCTCAAAGTGCAACAGACGTTACCCTTACGGTTGAACGGAACAGCACCAGTTTCAGTTCGATTGCTCAGACTGCCAACCAGGTGGCCGTCGCCAATGCAATCGACCAACTGCCGCTTTCTCATGGCGTTGCAGGGGCTATTGCACTGTCTTCGGTTGAAGATGCACGTGAAGCCTTCCATCATCTTTCCGGCGATGCGAACGCATCGGTCAAGACCGGTCTGATTGAAACTGCCCATCTTACAGCGGATGCGGTCAACAACCGCTTGCGGTCGGCATTTGAAGGTGTTGGCGCGAAAGCAATGCCTGTGCTTTCATTCGCTCAATCAGCGAAAACGGGTGCGGGTGCTGCCATTGATGATGCTAGCATTGCCCAGCCTTCTTATAATTACGCATTTTGGGCAACTGGGTTCGGTTCGTGGATCGACCATGACGGGAACTCGAATGCAGGTGGTCTTAAGACCTCGACAGGTGGCTTCCTATCTGGTCTGGATGTCGGGTTTGCATCAGGCTGGCGCGTCGGGTTTGTCGGAGGCTACAGTGAGACGGATATTGATGCCAAGGGCCGTTATGCTTCGGCTACAAGCGACAATTGGCATCTGGGTGTCTATGGCGGCAACCAATGGGGGGCGCTCGGCCTGAGGGCTGGACTTATTCACACATGGCATGGCGTGGATTCTTCCCGTTCGACGTCCTATGTGGGCTATGGCGATAGTCTGGCTGCGGATTATGATGCCCGGACACTTCAGGCATTTGGCGAAGTCGGCTATCGAATCGATGTCGCTCCCGCTTCACTTGAACCATTCGCGAACCTGTCGCACATCAGACTGCGCACAGATGGCTATACCGAAAAGGGTGGGGCGTCCGCACTTACGGTTGAAAGCGAAACGACCAATACGACATTCACGACTCTGGGTGTGCGTGCGTCTACGCCTCTCCAGCTCGGCGCAACCACTGCCAATCTAAAAGGCACTATCGGCTGGAGGCACGCATACGGCGATATCACGCCAGAATCCACGCAAGCCTTTATTGGAGGCAGTGCATTCACCGTGCAGGGCGCGCCAATCGCCAAGGATGCAGCCCTTCTGGAGGCAGGCTTTGATGTTGCCATTACCAAAGCTTCGACCTTGGGTGTGAGCTATGTTGGTCAGTTCGGCAATGGAACCACCCAGAATGGCTTCAATGCTTCGTTTAACGTGAAGTTCTAATTGATATAGAAATTGCGCCCAAATATGCGATCTCTATGAATAGTTTGAGATAACTTCGCACTTAATCATGCCGCCCTGCCATAAACGGGGCGGCATTTTTAGTTAGAGGTGGCTCGGTTTGTCTGAACAGTTTCGGGCGTTTCGCTAAGTGGATTTCCGCCGCGATTATGCCGCCACCATCATTGGTGTCAGCGCGTTGAAGTAGACCTGATCCGGCGGCTGACAGGTCCAGGGAAAGACACGCTGGTCGATCGGAGTGTGGGTCAAGCCACACCTGGACGCCTTGCAGCGCCAGCCTACCAAGCGATCGATCGGTGTTTGAGACAAACCGCCCGGGAACTGGCTATCATCTTCTGACTATCTGTGTTGAAGATATCCGGCTTGCCATAGCGGGCCAGCGCTTCCTCAACCGCTTCGATGCAGAAGGCCGCTTCCATCGTGATCGACAGTCGCCACGATAAAACCTTGCGGCTGAACCAGTCCACGACGGCGCAGAGATAGACAAAACCACGCGCCATGGGGATATAGGTCAGATCCATTGCCCACACCTGGTTGGGCCGGGTGACCGCCAGCTTGCGCAGGAGATAGGGATAGATTTTGTGACCTGGCGCTGGCTTCGAGGTGTTCGGGCGGCGATAGATTGCCTCAATGCCCATCTTTTTCATCAGCGTTGCGATATGAAGCCGCCCAGTTTCCAGCCCTTCTCCTCTCAAAAGCCCTTGCAACATCCGACTTCCGGCAAAAGGGTAGTCGAGATGCAGTTCGTCGATCCGCCGCATCAAAGCCAGATCGCTGTCCGACACTGATCGTGGAGAATAGTAGACGCTGCTACGGCTGAAGCCGAGAAGCCGGGCCTGCCTTGCAACCGACAGCTTGTGCGCGCGGTCAATCATTTTTTTCCGCCCAGCAATCCCGCCTTGCCGAGCGCACCGGACAAAAAATCGTTCTCCAGCGTCAGTTCGCCGATTTTGGCATGAAGCGTTTTGACATCAACGGTTGGCCCTGTCGGTTCCGCCTTGTTCTCATCACCGAAAACGCCGGTCGCCCCCTCAAGGAGCTGGTCTTTCCACTGCTTAATCTGGTTGGCATGCACGTCGAACTGCTGGGACAATTCCACCAGTGTCTGCTCGCCTCGAATGGCGGCAAGCGCCACCTTTGCCTTGAAAGCCGGGCTGTGGTTCCGGCGTGGTCGTCTCGTCATGGTATCTCCTGTTCTCGGCATCTAAGCCGAAGTCAGGCAGAAATTCCACTTATCTCCGCTGTCCAGATTTCCCGAACCACCTCTTCTGGACCCTGCCTGTGGATAACTTTCACCTTATTTAATTGTGCTGATTTGTCGTTGACAGACACAAAAGCCTTGCAGCCACTGGCTTTTTAAACCGTAGGCACAAAAACGAAAAAGCCGGTGATATCCGGGACTTAGGTAAAAATGCTGTCTTGGGATCTTTTTTCATTTGGATCCTTGCGGCGCGTTTGAGATCCTGCAATAGTCACTTTGTCTGATTGATCAGACGCCTCCATTCCGGTGCTGGAACACCAGAATGGAGACTAACTTAGCCTGCCAAGAACAGGAGCCAAGCTTATGCTGGTTATTATCGACATTTGTCCCGGATTAAAAGATCTATGGCCTGAATTCCTCGTCGGCATGGCGGCTCGACAGCGGAAATAATTTCCACCCCTAACGCGTTCGGCGCTCTTTAAAGCCCGAACTCCCAACTTTCATTCTGGCGCTCTGGTCGTGTGCGTTCGCGCGCAACGTCACGGTCTTTGCTGTCTTCAAAATCTGACGCTGCTTGCATGGGCAAGCGCGGCCGTCCTTTCACACCCATTTTGCTCCGGCGATTGCATCGCTTCGGGGAAGGAGAAACTATGTTTGCAGAAACGGTCGTCGGTTATATCGATCTTATCGAACACAAGATGCCTGTTCGCAACTTCAGACGCGAATTAAACGCCTCACTATACTTGTCCTGGCTTTTTCATGGGATTGACCGTGCCGATGACCGGCAAAGCCAGAAGCTTGCGGCTCGCGATACACTGCTACGATGGGCGATCTGGAACGAGGGCGAGAAGCTGCTGGGATTGATCGAAGAAGCATCAGCGCGGGCAAAGGTTTCTGGTGATACGGCACCGACACGCTCAATGCCGATTACGCGTGATACGCTTAATCATGTGATCGAGTCTGTTGCGTCCAAATCAGCTCCGGCCAAAACTGACATCGAGATTGCCGCTTCAGCGCTTCCGGCAAGACCCTATGCTTTTGATTTGCTGCATTATGATGCGAAACAGAAACAACTCCGCGTATTGAGCATGGTTTACGGCGTCAGTGTGCACAAAGACACCTTGTGTCAGTGGCGCACTGCAGCATCGAACACACCATCCATGTGGGGACGTCTGGCGTCACAATATTATGGCATCGACATCGAACAATATGAATTCGCGCTGATTGATCCGTTGCTCAATGAAAGCCAGGCCGAGGAAGGGATCTGGGCACTGGCTGATCTTGATCGGCTGATCGGCGTACCGGGGGTCGCAAAGAAAGCCCTCAATGTACAGGAAGCGCTTAGGGAAGAGCTTATCATCTGGATTGGCGACACATTTGCAAAAACGGAAGCAGAGCAAGCACGGCTGATCAATAAAGAGATTGCGAAGATTGCGGTCGAAGCCATCGATAGTGCGTCTTTACCGCAAGTTCAAATCCTGATGCCTGATCACGCGTCGCGTTGACGAGATGCCGCTGGAGCGGTTCTGGCTAAAACGGAGTCGCTGAAGCCGCACTGTTTCCTTGCTGTATGCATGTCTCGATCCCAGAACCGGTTGCCGCTTTTCGGGATATGCTTAGGAATTCACTCTTCTATCCATGAGGTCGCTTCATGACCATTTCACCACCCGGCGCAAGCCGGCTTGGGCGGCATCTGCTTGCCCGCCTGAAACATGCTTTGTATCGCGACGTGCGACAGGTGTTTTGTGAACTCGATCTATTGTCTCACACTGAAGTCGACATCGACGGATTTTTCGCGATGCGCTTCGATATGCCGGACCCGGCGTCCGACCCCGGTGACGAATATAGACCGGCCATGCTTCTGACCGGTCATCCGGTTCATGACCTGCGCGCCTTGAACGCTTATCTCGGTGCCAGCTTCAATCTGAGTGCTTCCAGCGTGCAAGATCAGTTTGCCCTTTCGCTGCCATTTCCAATGTTCCTGAGCGACATGCCCCACGCTCCCGTCGAGCGAACATATCTTTTGAAATTCCTGCGCTGCTTTCATGTCGAGCCGGATATTGGCGATATCGCAGTGTGTCATCTGCTGGCACGCGCTCTGGAGGAGGGGAGTTTCGGGCAAAACCGCTTGATGGAGCTTTCACGCAGACGATCCGGACTTGTCATTATACGCACCAATATCGAAGGCTTCGAAGATATCCTGCTCCGGATGTTGAATGAACAGCGGCTTTATCGCGGGCACGTTGTGGTGCGACCCCTTGAACATTGGGGAACGACAACGATCCGGCAGTTAAAGCGCACAAGGGGCCGCCTCCGTCCGGCTGATGTCATTATCAATACTATCGATGCTGATGGATTTGAGAAACTGGCGCTGATCGATGAAGACAGCATTGGAGATGCACTGTCACGCGGCGAATGGCTTCTCGGTATCGTTGATATGCGATACGAGATTCCAGCCAAACTCAAGGTGGTAGCAGATATTGTCCTTGATACCGGTGTGCTTGACGGTGCTCTTCTCAACCGGCTGCTCGATGCGGTGACTGCACACGATGCCGACACCGTTTTTCCCGAGGAGTTCACGCTCGGTTCATTACGAGAGTTGAGACACTCGTTCCGGGACGCAGACACACGCCAGGAAACTTTTGCCTATTTGCTGGCCCAATGGGAACTGGAGGGAAGAAAGCAGGCATGCCCGGTAGAGAAGCAAAAGCAGAAAGAGGCAGATAAAAAGAAGGATAACACCGATGACAAAAACCCGTTCTCGACAGGAGAACGCGGTCGGCATGGCAGAAAGATTGTTTCCGACAGCCGATTGATTGAACCAGAACTGCTCGATGATGGCTTCAGTGACGTCGGTTCCGCAGAGAGCGCCATGCGTCGAACACCAACTCTGTGCGTGGAAAACCTGTCAGGCTATGGCGAGGCGGTGGATTGGGCGCTGGCGCTCAAGGAAGACCTTGCATTGTGGACATCAGGATCGCTCGTCTGGTCTGACATGAGCACACGGCTGCTTCTGTCCGGCCCGCCTGGCACCGGCAAGACCACTTTTGCACGGGCGCTGTGTAACAGCCTGTGCATTCCTGTCCTTGCAACGTCTATCGCAACATGGCTTCGGATGAGCCATCTTGGTGATGTGTTGCTACGCATGAAGAGTGCTTTTGAAGAAGCGGCGTCTCATGCCCCGGTCATTCTGTTTATTGATGAGATCGACAGCATCGGGCGGCGACAGGATCCGTCGCGCGATTATGCGGATTACTGGAACGCTGTCGTCAATCAACTGCTGGAATTGATGGATGGCGCAGTTAGACAGGAAGGCATCGTCATTGTGGGTGCGACCAACCGGCCTGACGATATTGATGAAGCATTGTTACGGTCAGGACGGCTGGAAACCCATGTCCGGATACCAAAACCTGACACGGATGCATTGGTCGGCATTCTCGCGCATCATCTGGGCGCTGATCTCGATGCTGTGCTGGAAACACGACAAGCGGAGCAACAGCGATGACGGCTTGCAAATCAGATGAACGTCTCAGGCGTTTGCACGATCTGCGCCCTCTGGCGTTAAAGGCACAGGGCATGACCGGGGCCGATATTGAGCGGATTGTGCGTCAGGCCCGCCAGCAGGCACGCCGAAAGAAGCGCCAGCTTACATGGAAGGATATTGAAAACGGCATTACCGGCAATCGCCGGGCGATCCTGCCGGAAGAGCGCTGGCGCATGGCAGGCCATGCTCTCATCCGTCATGTGCTACAAGTCGGCCATCCGCTGACGCTCAGCATTGAAGAACAGGTGGGGTTCGGTTTTGCAATGGAGCGTCGCAAGCTTATTCCGCTGGAAAAGGATTGCGAAGACAATCTTGCCGTGATGCTGGCGGGAAGGGCGGCGGAAGAGCTTGTTCTTGGAGATGTCTCTGTCGGCTCCGGGATGCGACCGGGAAGTGATCTCGCCAATGCAACTGATCTGACGCTGGCAATGGAAACGACATACGGCTTTGCCAGAGAGCGGCCATTGCTGTTTTGCGACGGCGTGGCACGAGGGGAACTGCTCCATGCGGACCATCCTGTAACGAACCGTGTCAATGAGCGGCTGCAAAAAGCCTATGACGCCGCCCGTCACGGACTTGTCCGTTACGCGGCAGCACACAGAACGCTTGCCGAGGCATTGCTCGAACATGGCGTTCTGGAGGGTGAAACCGTCACCGCTATTCTCAACGATGCCGTCCAGCGACAGGATCAGCAAGGCAGTCATGCTTCGGTGAGCGCAGTGGATAGCAGGTCTCAGGAGACGAACACACCCGGCCCGACCTGAGCGGTCGCCCCGGCTGGCGCCCAACTCAACCAACAATCCGGGTTCATTCCAAAACGTGCTCGTCTGCTCGAACGCGAACGATCCCGCATATTCAATGAAAGGAATATCTCATGGCAATTATCGCAAACGATGGCGCATTCAACCGGGAAAGACTTGCAGCAGAAATCAAGACCCTGAAAGCGCTTGTTCATGATCTCGAACGCCTGCTCAATGGTGAGCATCCAGATCCCAAGGAGCTGGCGGATGCGCCATTGATCGACAACTGGGATTTTGATCGTCGGGACGCCGTATGCCTTGTCGGCACATTCCTGGGTCATCCGCGTCTGGGGCGTATCGTTCCTAACGGCATGACCTCCGAACTTTGGTACATAAACCCGGACGCAGGATATGCCCGTACATTCAGCCGCTTCTACAGGCTCGGTAAATCGGCCCGGTTTCGAGGCGACAAGCGTTAACACGTTCAAGTTGGCCAGTTAAGGCTGGCGCGGTCAGCATGGTTTAGTATCGTTCTTCTGCGTCGGCTGGCAGTATGTTGCGGATGGGCTCCAGAAGGCGGCGGCTGTTGAACCAATCTTCCCATTCCAATGTTGCGAAGTCCACGGCTTCGAAGTTCCGCAAGGCCCTCGTCTGTAGATGAGGCTCCCTCAAAAGGGCTGTGCATCGCCGCATAATAATCTTGTCTATTTTCTAATCGGCTGTAAATTCCGCATGAATTTATGCAGTTGCGGTTTTCTGTTAGCACAGATTTCAATCGATAATGTTTCGGTCCAGCAAACCGCTACAAATTGTTTCACTCACACCTGTGCTTGAGCCTTTCTGCTTATGCCGACTGTCCCGTCGAAATGGGTGCAGTTCAGAGTCCTAAATGTGCCGCATTCGCCAGCAACGACGGAGTTGACTTTACAGTTACATTTCTTCAATTACGCTACGGCGGACTGAGTAAATTTATTCGAGAAGATGGCTGTCGTGACAAATAGCAGATTGGCCCGGAAAAATCATGAGTATCGAGATATCTAGAGCGGAAGTGCCTCATGAGGTTGGAATGGCAGAGCCAACCAAAGGAGCTAAGGTGGCCATAGGGGACATTTCGGAGGCTTTATCGAAATATCGCTTAGCGTTAATTTTCGGATGGCAGGATGTCGCTCAACGATATCGTCGCTCTAGAGTGGGGGCTTTTTGGCTCACGCTCAACATGGCGGTTTTTATTGGTGCGCTTGGTTTGATTTTTGGCACACTTTTCCAAAGCGAAATGCGCGAGTTTCTGCCGTATCTCTGCGCAGGAATCATTACTTGGGGATTTATCTCAACGGTTATTGGCGAGGGCTGCACAACTTTTACCTCGTCTGAAGGTATAATTCTGCAAGTCCGTATGCCATTGTTTACGCATATATTGCGTACAATCTGGCGTAACGTTGTAATATTTGCTCATAACATCGTTATTTTTCCCATTTTGTTCATCATCCTTGGCAGAATGCTGAGTTTCAATGTGCTGTGGGCGCTTCCTGGGTTTTTGGTGATATGTGTCAATCTTGCGTGGATGACACTGATCTTGGCGGTTTTGTGCGCCAGATTTCGCGATATGACGCAGGTCGTGACAAACGTGTTGCAAGTGATGTTTTATGCGACGCCTATCATGTGGATGGTGAAAATTCTTCCCGATCATGTTTCGCGCGCCTTTATAGAATGGAATCCATTCTTTCACTTGATAGAACTTGTCAGAGCTCCTCTGCTCGGGGCGGCTCCAACAATGCTCGACTGGAGCTTTACAATTGCTCTTGCGATTGTCGGTTGGATTGTCGCAATCGTGTTTTTCGGGCGGTATCGTTGGCGTGTAGCGTATTGGTTGTAGGCAATGAGTGCAATTAAGCTTCAAAATGTAAGCGTTGAATTTCCTATTTATAATTCATCGAGCCGTTCGCTAAAAAATCGTGTTCTCAGTATCGCAACAGGCGGAAAGATTGAAAGACGTACAGACCGCCTTGTGATTGTGCGTGGTCTTGATAATGTGTCTCTGACCTTTAGGGATGGGGATCGGGTAGGGCTGATTGGGCATAATGGCTCCGGTAAAACCACCTTATTACGAGTGCTATCGGGTATTTACACGCCAACGCATGGAAGTGCTGTTATTGATGGACATTGTGTCTCGTTGATTAACATCAACTTGGGTATCGATCCGGATGCAACGGGGCGTGAGAATATTCGCCTTCGTTCGGCGATGATGGGAATGCCGCCAGAAGAAATTGCAGAGAAATTCGATCAAATTGCCGATTTTTCGGGACTTGGAGAGTTTCTCGATGTGCCCTTCCGTACCTATTCATCAGGTATGCAGTTGCGGTTGGCTTTCGCCACATCGACGGCTGTTCGGCCGGAAATATTGATTATGGATGAGTGGCTTTCGACCGGGGATGAAGATTTCAAGGATCGGGCCAACACTCGTATGCGTGAATTGGTAGATTCTACGAAAATTCTGGTTCTTGCCAGCCATTCGAAAGAATTGATGGAAAAAAATTGCAACAGAGTAATCTGGCTTGAACATGGGCGTGTGAAGATGGACGGTAATCCTGCGGACATTCTGCCAGCTTATTTTGGAGCCTGACACGCAAGAATTGTTCCACTCAACAAAGTTGATGAGCAACTTTAGCTCTTCATTTTGTGGCTGTGTCCGGCATAACGCTGTTATGCGCTTATGCAGGAAATGTTCCAGAGGAAAAAATCTGATATTTGTATCATGTGCCACGCCATATACGTTTAAATGCTAGATTTGAAATATCCAATCGATACATAAACTTGGTAGTGGTTTTGGATCCCAACTTGTGCGCCCAATTTCAAGGCTTAAGCTACAAGATATTGGGATAAGCCACTTGGCGCGATAGTGAGGGCTTACCACCATGAAACAGTTGCGAAGCCGTTTTCGCCAATTAACTAATGGGTTACGTTATCTGGCTCGCGGAGATTTTTCCGGTCTGGCACGTCGGCTAAGATGGTATCGGGATGAACAGACACAAGTGAAGTTGCATCGTCGACTGACGAGCGGGAATACACGTGCATGGGGAATTATGTGCACGCAGCATACTCTTTTTATAGCAAATGCAATATCCCGTCGTTTGTCCACACATGGTATCTCAAGTGAAGTTCTGACAGGTCCTCTGGAGGATTTCAGCCATGAGTTTTACATCGTTCTCTGCCCCCAGATGTTTGCGCAACTTCCCCCTACCGACAAACGTGTCGTATTTCAATTAGAGCAGTCGGTGAGTTCTCGTTGGTTTACGCCTGAATATATAAAGATCCTCAAGGATTCACTTGGCGTCCTTGATTATTCTCTTAGCAATATAGATTTTCTTGCTCGGAAAGGGGTTGGGTATCCTAAGGTACATTATTTGCCAATTGGCGCTGTTCAGGGCGGTATTGATGATGAAGTGCTCAAAAAATACGATTTTGTTTTCTACGGGGATAATCTGAGTTCTGAACGCAGGCGAAAATTCCTATCGCGTCTTCAGCAAAAATATAAAGTTAAAATATGCAACGATGTATTCGGCGATGAAATGTATAAGATCATTCGTCAGGCACGGGTTGTTATAAATATTCATTATTATGATGGCGCTTTGCTGGAAACGCCGCGTATTTGTGAGTGCATCTCTTTGGGCGTACCGGTCCTTTCCGAGGGAGCGCAAGATCAGAGCGAATATCCAGAAATTGAAGGGGCCGTACGCTTTTTCGACGAGGGGTCAGTAGAGGGCATGATGAGCGCCGCCGCCCAGATGCTTGACGATATAAGTTCCCTGAAACAAGCTGTTCAACATGCCGTTTCTACGAGTTCCAAACGTTTCGAATTTATGTTGGATCGCTTCCTAGTGGTCTTAGGGGCAATTCCCGCGAATGCTATTCTCGAGAATTCTGTCTGCATTGCCGATAGTAGCAATTTTTTTGCTCTCTCGTTGCCTGAGACAATTGAACGGCGAAAAACAATAGCCCGTACGCGGCCTGAAACTTGCCAATTGTTCGATGGAATTCGCCACAGGATCGGCTGGATTGGATGCGGTAGCAGCTTCAATGCTCTGTCACGATATGCACTCTCCAATAAGATTGAGAGACTGACAGTTATGGAAGATGATGCCCTTCTTCCACAAAATTTTGATGAAGTTCTGCAACAGGTTA
The DNA here is from genome assembly GCF_019100495.1 of Falsochrobactrum tianjinense. Taxonomy (GTDB): domain Bacteria; phylum Pseudomonadota; class Alphaproteobacteria; order Rhizobiales; family Rhizobiaceae; genus Brucella; species Brucella tianjinense. The sequence goes on from NZ_JAHRVA010000003.1 coordinate 421,829, forward strand.
ACCAATATCTAGATACCAGAAGAAATAACTGGGATATTTTTTCGGGTTTAATGGCTGATATTAATCCTGAAGCGGAAGTGCTGTCCGTAGAGACGGTTGGTAATCGCACCTACGTCATAATCGATAAAATGACCAGTATGGTATTCAACATATATAATCGGAGTGCTTTGGAATTATTATCAAAATGGAATCCGCTTGATACGGATGCAGTCACGAACACGGTGGATAGATATTTGGAAAGGCAGAAAGGACTCCGGGTGGTTGTTTGTATCCCATTTGTGGTTGGATATAATGAAGACGTCACTTCCACTCTGTGGGGTTTTGACAATAGCCGTTATACGCCGATGATCGCAAAAGCGGAGAAAAAAATTGAGGCGATGGCTCGCGCTTGGCAGATAAAAAATGGTTAACGCCTATTTCTAGAATTGCTCTTATAAGGCTGTTTTTGCAGCTCTGTTTCAGCTATCCCTTATTTATTGATAGTGCAAAATAATGGATATGGTTGCCAGATCGAAAAATCGTCCGATGTGCCTGATATCCGTATAACGCTCGAACGATGTGAAACTGCCTCAACTTGTGAATTTTTGGAACATTTATATGTATTACGTACGTCGAGCTAGCCATGTTTTAAAAACGAGAGGCGTAAAGGGCTTAGTAGCGCACAGTTTGAAGTTTATTAATTTTAAATTGGGTACGTACGAAATTTCCTCCTACATTACTGACCAAAAACTCCAAGGTGGGAAGTTGAATAACATTGGTGCTGTCACGGCACGAACATTGCCTGATGATGTCAACCCATCTTTAAATATTCCTTTTAAACAATCGGAAAATGAAATTGTCTTCGACAGGGTAGCTGTCGTCGCACATATTTTTTATCCTGAATTAACAGAGGAAATGATCGGTTATATTAAAAATATTCCTCTGCCTTTCGGGTTTTTTATTACGACAGATACAGAAGAAAAGAAAAACAGGATTCGTGAAACAATCGACCGGGCAGATGTCGAGGCGATTGAGATTGAAATTCGTGTGACACCAAACAAGGGTCGCGATATTGCACCTAAATATATTGCTTTTCGTGATGTTTATGAGCGGTATGAAGCATTTTTACATGTTCATTCAAAAAAATCCTTGCACGCCGATGGGCTTGGAAACGTCTGGCGCAGCTATTTGTTCGACAATTTGGCAGGTAGCAAAGACATCGCTAGATCCAATTTAGAGATACTTTCGTCTGAAAATATTGGCGTCGTTTACCCAGAGCATGCCAAGCCAGTAAAACAGCATATAAATTGGGGTTTTGATTTCCCAATTGCCAAAGAGCTGTTGGCAAGAATTGGCGTCGTTCTGGATTCGAATACGATCCTTGAGTTTCCTTCGGGATCGATGTTCTGGGGGCGTTCGGCGGCTATTAAACAGCTTCTCGATCTCGATTTATCTTTTGACGATTTTCCAGAAGAAAATGCTCAAATCGATGGCACTCTCGCACACGCAATAGAGAGGTCATTATTACTTTTTGTCGAGAGATCAGGGCATAGTTGGGCGCGCATAAATACGCAGGCACCCAAGAAAAACCGACTTGGCGTCAATCGTAAATTCATACCGCTCTTGGGTTCGGAGCAGGGTGCGGTTGGAGTGGCTTCTATGAAAATAGGAGAAACACTCCGCATACTCGCTGCTCCCCAGCGGATTGAGAGGCGGCGATTAAATCTCATGTTGCCCATCGTTGATCCAGCTTCGATCTTCGGGGGGATCGATACTGCGCTTAAAATATTTGATCAGATAGTGGCTACAGCTGGCGAAGATGTAGATGTCCGCGTTATCGTAACAGAAGCTCGTGTGGGAGATGTCCCAGATAATTTGAAAGACTATATTGTTCAGCAGATAGGCGATGAGGCTCCCGCAAAACGGGTTATTGTTGATGCGACGCAGAGAAGACAGAAATATCTGGATATCCGTCCCGATGACGTTTTTATCGCTACGGCTTGGTGGACCGCATTGAACGCATTTCGGTTGCACGACCTTCAGAAAAGCTTGTTTGGCAATGCGCCAAAAGTTGTCTACCTGATACAGGACTTTGAACCCGATTTTTATGGCTGGTCAACCCGTTATGCCTTGGCGGAATCGACCTATATGCGAGGCGATGATACTATAGCGCTCATCAATACGGAGGAACTTCTGCACTATTTTGAAACGAAATATAATCACCCTACCAAGATGCTCATAAGCTATACGCCGAATGCAAAGGTTGATGCCACGCTCATTCGCTTGCTGCGGGAAAGAATTATTCTGTTCTATTCGAGGCCTGCTGCGTTGCGGAATTGTTTTGAATCGGGAGTTGACGGCTTAGCCCTTTGGGCACGAAGGAACCCTGTTCTGGCTAACAAATGGAAGGTATACTGCATTGGCGAAGAATTTGATTCCTCTCTTGCGCGATCAGTACCAAATTGCACTGTCACTGGTAAAATGTCGCTTGATGAATATGCCCGTCTGTTAAGCCAGGCCTCTATTGGCCTCTCGCTTATGATCTCGCCTCATCCAAGTTATCCTCCTCTGGAAATGGCCTATTCTGGCATCAGGACAATAACCAACAAATATATGAATAAAGATCTTTCCCGCAGAAGCAGTTTCATAACAAGCATCGATTTGCCTACGCCTGAGTTAATTGCACAGGCGCTGGAGGATGAGGTCAATCGTGCTGAGAAAGAAATGATCGGTCGGATAACACCGATCAGAAATAAAATCGAAGATATACCAGTCGAAGTTCCTGGATTCGATCCTGCTGCCGTTATTCGACTACTAGGATGAATCATAGCCTCATAGTAGGCTATGGTTAAAACGTGAGTTTAGAAGCTTCGCTTGATGGAATGTGTGCGTAAGAGGTTTCGGAAAATTCCAGACTTTAGAACAGTTTCATATGCCAATCGCGATATCATGACGGGTCCAATTATGCGCCAAAATGACGACACAAAAATTCTTCTGGACATCATCTCCGAACTGAATATTGGAGATGAATTTTTCTGGATGCCGGATCGGCTGGTCCCTTTTGAGCACTGGGTTGGACATATCCCGTTCATTTTCTGGTTGATGAAGGTTTCCAAGCCTGTACGTTTTGTGGAGTTGGGGACCCATCGAGGAAATTCTTACTGCGCGATGTGCCAGGCGGTGGCAACCCTGCAACTTGGCTCGACCGGGACGGCAGTGGATACTTGGCAGGGCGATGTTCACATGGAGCGCGAGGGTGGCTTATTTGAAGAAGTCAGCGCATACCACGATCCGAAATATTCCGCCTTTTCTACATTGTTGCGGGCGATTTTTGATCAGGCTCGCCCTTACTTTTCAGATCGTTCTATAGATTTGCTGCATATCGACGGAACGCACACATATGAGGCGGTTCGGCACGACTTCGAAACCTGGAAGTCAGCGATGTCCGATCGTGGGATAGTGTTATTCCATGATATTGAGGTGCGTAGAGACGATTTCGGAGTATGGAAACTATGGGAAGAGTTGCGAGATCAATACCCTTCCATCGGCTTCAAACATAGTCATGGCTTGGGTGTAATTGCTGTCGGAGCAGATCAACCGCCAGAGGTTGCTGCACTTTTTGAACTAGCAAAAGATCCAGCCAAAAAGGCGAGAATACGAACGCTCTTTTCCAGCAGAGGCGCAGCTCTGGTTAACCAGTTGGTATTGTTCAGGACCAAGACTGCATTGGAAGACCATATTGGTTCATTGAAAAATGAATTGCATGAAGTTCACTCGAGTTTGATAGAGCTAAGGAATGCAAGCGAAGAACTGTCAAAAAATAACAGCAGTTTGCTAAGTGATGCTCAGTTGCAGGCAAACAAGATTGATCTTCAAAATAAAAATATAGAGTCTCAGCGTAGGGAAATCGAAGAATTAAGACAACACATCGCCCGCGAGAGCGACGCTCGTATAAATGTCGAGCGCGCACTTTCAGAGGTGACCGGTAGTACTTCGTGGATACTAACGGCCCCAGTTCGCAAGGGATTGTTGCGTTTTCCTAAGCTTGCCCGGTTGGGACGTGTAGCGATAAAAGGAACATGGTGGACGCTTACTGGGCAATTGCCAGCGCGATTACGTGCAAGAAGAGCCTTTCTTAATGCGGCTAATGGATCGCAAAGGCTGCTTACTACCGGTTCGAAGTTACGTATAATCCCACATTATTTGGACCCTAATCCCTTTAAAAAAAACCTGCCAATATTGAGGGGCGATTTTAGCGTCGCAGTTCATCTTCATTTACATTATGAAGATATGCTTGATGGTATTCTTGAACGATTGAAGAACATTCCGGTGAAATTCGATCTGTTCGTTTCTGTTAATTTGGATGCGAACAAATCGGATATCCGCAAGCGCTGTATGGAGGCGCTCTCACGCGTCTCCAAAGTTTATGTTCAAGACGTTCCAAATCGGGGCCGAGATATTGCACCGATGATCGTTCAATTCGGTGCGAAATTGGCGAAGTACGATATCTTCGGTCACTTCCACACGAAGAAGAGCCCTCATAATGCATCACTCTCTCAATGGTCCTCTGAGATATTCGACATACTTTTAGGGAAAAAAGGTGATGATACACAAACCGTAGATCAGATTTTTGAACTTTTACAAAATCGCGCTAAGGTTATTGTTCCACAGGAATTGACACATATTATAAGAGATCCAAAAGGCTGGAGCGAAAATTTTGAATTGGCTCGTGAAATTGTTGAGCGCTATACAAAGTATTCGATTGATAAAGATATAGATGTAGATTTTCCAGAAGGCTCTATGTTTTGGGCGCGGGGAAATGCACTAACTGAGTTCTTAAAGCTTCCACTCACAGTTAATGATTTTCCGTTGGAGCCAATTGCCAGCGATGGAACAATAGCTCACGCTTTGGAGCGTCTTATCCTTTTGTTCGCAGACCGGTCTGAGGGAGAGATATTTAGGCTGTATATAACCGATTCCATAAAGGATTATCGTTATTACGAAAATCAGGAGGATTTTTCGTCAGACACGAAAAATTCCGATGTAAAAATATTGTCTTATTATTTGCCTCAATTTCATCCTACTCCAGAGAACGACGAGTGGCATGGCAAGGGGTTTACAGAGTGGACTAAAGTACGCGCGACTAATCCGCTTTTTGAAGGTCACTATCAACAACACATTCCACATAGTGATACCGGATATTATTTGCTCGATAGTCCAAACGTACTGCGTTTGCAGGCAGATCAGATGAAAAAATCTGGTGTTTATGGCCAGGTTTTCTATCATTACTGGTTTGGTGGGCGGCTAATTCTGGAAGAGCCAGCACAAATGCTACTGGCAAATAAAGACATTCCTATGCCATTCTGCTTTTGCTGGGCCAATGAGAACTGGACAAAGCGCTGGGACGGGAATGAAAGTGAAGTTCTTCTTGGCCAAAAATACTCTGCCGAAGATGCACAAGCCTTTATTCGCTACCTGATCCCCTTCTTCAAGGATGAACGATATATCAAAGTTGATGGACGTCCGGTATTGTTTGTATATCGGCCGTCCCACATTGTGACGGCCCGTGAATATGTCGCTGTATGGCGTGAGGTTTGTAAAGAAGAAGGGTTACAGGAGCCTTATATTGTTGCGGTTCTGACACGTGGTGCGGCTAACCCGCAAGAATTCGATATGGATGCGGGTGTCGAACGGGTGCTTCATGACTGGACAGCTGGAGCTGTCCCTGAGATGAAGGATGAATTGAAACAATATGTTCCTATGCAGGGGAGCGTTCTCTCTTATCCAAAAGTGGCTGAATTTTATGGTTCACAAACGGAGCCGAAAGACTTTACTTATCTGCGCTCCGTTGTGCCGATGTGGGACAATACCCCGCGCTATAACGATGCCGGGATTATGCTTCACGGTGGTACGCCTCAAGTCTTCCAAGAGTGGTTGGAAAACTCAATAGATTATAGCCGTAAGCACCTATCTGAATCAGAACGATTTATCGTGGTCAACGCATGGAATGAATGGGCTGAAGGTGCACATCTGGAGCCTGATACGCGGCATGGCTATGCTTATCTAAACTCCATTGGGAGGGCATTAACCGGCAAGGAATATGCATGCGCATTGAATGATGAAATGGAGATCGCTCCCGAAACCACAGTTCTGCTATCGGTGCCTGATTTTATTATAGATGGATTAAAGGGCGACCCGGTATTGTCTGAAAAATTCGTCTGGTGCCTGAAAAATTCTACGATATTCAAGAAAGCCCGGGTTTCAGTTTCATCCTCTCGTTTGGCCGAACGGCTAACGGATAGCGTGCCACAGGATACTGAACCAACGGATTTCACAATTGAATTTCATTCTCCATGCGTATTCACGCCGACGGTCTTAGAGCAGATGGTGCGGACTGCCGCCAGAACGGGTGCGGCAGTAATTCCAAATTTTTACGGACATGATAAGTCATTTTTAAATGTGACGGAAAATGGATCTGTGGAAGCAAGTTCCTTATATACAAGTCCTGTCATTGTTTTTTCACATGAAGCCAAAATGGATGGTTTCGCTAACGTCCGAATGCGTACGGATGCACGGTGTTTTCTTTCAAATCCCAGTATTGTTAAGCCTGCTGATCGCCCATTCATCACCACGGTTATTCGAATTCATGATGCGGCTGATTTTACCGAACTGCGGAATGCCCTTTATTCACTATTTGCAATGATTGGCTGTAATATAGTTCCGCTTATCGCAGCACAGGATTTGAGCGAGAAAAAGAAGTCTGAGTTAGATCATCTACTCGCTGAGTTTGGAACAAGCGAATATTTTCGACCGCATATAATGCATTTTGTATCGTCTGATAGAAAAAACGATATCCGCTCCAAGATGCTTAATGAGGCTCTTCGCGCCGTTAAAACCAGATATGCTGGGTTTCTTGATTACGATGACCTTTTATTGCCGACAGCTTATGAATGGCTTGTCAGCCGTTTAAAGGTCACCAATACAGCAATATCATTTGGTCGTACCTTTGTAGCTCATTATTTTTCTGGGAAAAATATTTTGGTCGATAGATCAAAGGTTTATGAATATGGTTATTCCTATGAGGAATTTGTAAGCAATAATCATGCGCCAATTCATAGTTTTTTACTCGATTTAAGTTTTTTGAACGTCGAAAATACAAAGTATTTTGATGATCATAAATATATGGAGGATTATTATCTTATGCTGCAATTAGTCACTAAGGACAATGCGGATTGGGAGGGGTTGAAGTTAAATCATTATGTAGGTGATTACATACATGCGATTGATCGAGAGCATACGTTGGCTGTATTAGGAGATGATGAAAAATCAAGGATATCAAAGAGTGAAGAATATTTGGTATGCGAACAACGCATTCATGAGTTAAGATATCAAATTGATAAATGAACGGATTTTGCAGATAGAGCCTCTTTTGACGATATTCTGACATTAGAACCAGCATTAGTGCTGGCATTAATATCAGAATTTAGAGGTTGGCATGGCTCGCATGGAGATACTACCGGGCATTGAACGAAGGCGGCGGTGATCTAAAGCAGTCAAGCTGGAGATATTGGCCGAAGCGGATCAGCTAGGAGTGCATATTGGGGATGTCGCCCGCTGCTATGATATTTACCGTAGCGTCCCGATTGTTACCGTAGGGAGTATTGCTTGACCTGTTCGACGGCTTCTTGGTCTTCGACAAGGCATTCGAGGAATTCTTGCATTTTTCGGCTGATTGACGGTAACGGCCCGATTGCTACCGCCTGCCTGAGTTCGTGATTTTGGCATAAGACACGTGTTTAACGACGTCGTTAGCGACGTGTCTTATGCGAGGATTGGATGCGAGTTGAAGTTCTTGGCGCGGAACGGCGTCGTCGCTGGGGAGATCAGAAGAAACTGGACATCGTGATGTCGATTGGGATCGACGGCGCGACAGTGACGGATGTGGCGCAGAAGTACGATGTGACCCGCCAGCAGATTTACTCCTGGCGACGGGAACTGAAGAAGAAGGGGCTTCTGCTCTCCTCACAGGAAGCCGTATTTCTTCCTATTGAGATGAGTAGCGAGCAGATCGGTGGCGCGGGGAACGATACCCTTGATGCTTCGCCCTCCATGATTGAATTGCACTTGCGCTGCGGCCGCCGTCTTTGTTTTGGCAGCCGAGTGGAAGGCGCAGTGCTGACGCGGCTCATCCGGGCGGTGGAACAGGCATGATTGGACCGGGCACCGGCGTTCGGGTTTACCTTGCCTGCGGCGTCACAGATATGAGGAAGGGCATTGAGGGCCTTTCGATGTTGGCGCAGGATGTCTTGCGCCAGAAGCCGACAGGTGGAGCTGTCTTCGCCTTTCGCGGGCGACGTGGCGATCGGGTGAAGCTGCTGTATTTTGATGGCCAGGGATTTTGCCTTTACTATAAAATTCTGCAGAAAGGTCGTTTCCCCTGGCCTTCAGCGGCCGATGGGACGGCTCGACTGACAGCAGCGCAACTGGCGATGCTATGGGAAGGAATAGACTGGAGACGTCCGGACTGGGGTGCTCCGCCGGCACGTGTCGGTTGATTTTATCCTACTGAAACTACTTGTTTTTATGGCGTTCTGTCCTGACTTATGCTAGTCAGGATCATGTCGAATGCGCGCTCAACTCTTTCTGATGATCCAGCCTTTCTGAAGGCGATGATCACCGCCTTGCAGGCGGAGAATGCGAAGATGTTGGCGGCGTTGAAGGCGCATGACCACCTCATTCAGGGTCTGAGGCTACGCATTGCCCGGCTGAAGAAACAGGTCTTCGGCAAGTCTTCTGAAAAGATCGAGCGGGAAATCGCGCAACTGGAACTGGCGCTGGAGGATCTGTTGATTGCCAGTGCCGAACACGAGACCGCGCCCGTCGAAGAGCTTGAAGACGAGACGGCTTGCGTTTCGGAGGAAACTTCACAGTCCCGGCCACTGCGTCGGCGTCCGCGCGTGTCGGAAAATGCCGTTCGCGAACACCGGGAACTGGATCCCGGTCATTGTTGTCCTGCCTGCGGCGGAGAATTGCGCCTTGTCGGAGAGGATGTCAGCGAAATCCTCGACATGATCGCAGCGACGATGAAGGTCATCGAGATTGCCCGACCAAAGAAGTCGTGCCGTTGTTGCGAGAAGATGGTGCAGGTTCCTGCGCCCAGCCGCCCAATACCCGGCAGTATGGCTGGTGCCGGTCTTCTGGCCTATATTCTGGTCTCGAAGTTCGACGATCATCTGCCGCTCTATCGCCTCAACGAGATCTTCGCGCGGATGGGGGCCGATATACCTGACAGCACACTGGTGGACTGGTGCGGTCGTGCCATGCAGGTGCTCCGTCCGCTGATCGAGCGCATTGAGAAGGAGATCATGAAAAGCGATCTCCTCCATGCTGATGATACGCCGATCCGGGTGCTGGATCGGTCGCTGCGCGACAAGGGACTGGGCAAAGGTGTGAAGAAGGGCAGGATCTGGACATATGTCCGCGATCAGCGTCCATGGGCAGGCGGCGCACCGCCGGGTGCGGTTTATTACTTCGCTCCCGACTGGAAGGAAGAGCACGTCCACCATCATCTGCGAGAAGCGAGCGGCATCCTCCAGGCCGATGGTTATAAAGGCTACGCGAAGTTATATGAGCCGGGATCGGACGGGAACTGCCGCTTCCGCGAGGCTTCCTGCTGGGCGCATTGGCGGCGTGACTTTCATGACATCTGGACCGCGAACAAATCCGGGATTGCGCGCGAGGCGCTTGATCGGATCGGTGCGCTGTATGATATCGAACGGGGTATTGCAGGCCACCCCGCCGATGTGCGGTTTGCCGCGCGTCAAAAGCACAGCAAGCCGAAGGTCGAGGAACTGCGCGCATGGGCAGAAAAGCAGTTGCTTCGCATTCCGGGTAAAAGCGAATTGGCGAAGGCTTTGCGCTATGGGCTGAGCAGATGGCCGTCACTCTGCCTGTTCCTGGAGGACGGGCGTGTGGCCATGGACAACAATGCTGCGGAGCGAGCCCTGAGGCCAATAGGAGTAGGACGCCGGAATTGGTTATTCGCAGGCGCTGACACCGGCGCGGAAACTCTGGCACGCGCGATGACGATCATTGAAACGGCGAAGATGAACGGCATCAACCCGCAAGCCTATCTGGCCGATGTGCTCGACCGCATTCATGATCACAAAATCAATCGGCTCGATGAGTTGCTCCCTTGGAACTGGAAGCTTCTCGCAGCAGAACATGCTGAGGCAGCCTGATGGCCACGGTCACGTTTGTCTACACGCTCGAATATGTCGCCGAAATGCTCGAAGAGGATGTCGATCTTCTTCAAGCGATCATCTACAATGACGACAACCTGACCTATGGCAATATCATCACCATCGTAACCGGCGACGATCAGACTACAAGCGCCCTGACGGACGACGGCATTGATGAGCTCAGACAGATGCTCGCCGACGCGCGCAAATCAGCCGCAAAATGGCAAGAATTCCTCGACTGCTTTGTCGATGACCAAGAAGTCGTCGAACGTGTCAAGACATATTCCCCACGGTAACAATCGGGCCGTTACGATTGACGTGCGTCGGCCAGCATCTGTCTGAGTTCATCGAGGTCGTCGTCCGTCAGGGAGAAGTGGCTTGGTTTGTCTTGACCTGCCACTGAGAATTTCCTCCAGAATGGATTAGAGTGGACTTGCCCGGTGAAATGGGGAGCACTCCACTAACCAACCATTGCACATCATTGAATGATCAGCTATTTCGTGTTTACATAATATAGTGGAGAGTGTGTTGAGCTCAGAAAAATTCTCGGGGTTATGGTATGGCTCCCTTGCCCTTGTTATGGCTTCAGCCATAACGATATTATTTTTTCCTGGTTTAATGTCATATGATTCCTTTAATCAGTATTCACAGGTTTTAGGTTTAATACCCGTTAACAGTGCGCACCCACCAATAATGGTTTATTTATGGAAGATACTTTATGAAATTATACCATCTCCTGGATCATTATTATTATTCCATCAGGCAATATATTGGTCAGCGGTAGCTATCTTAGCTTGGTCACTTGCATCAAATACAATTTTACGACTGGGGATATTTTTTATAGTGGGTTTGTGGCCACCTCTTTTAGTAAATTCTGTTCATTTGTGGAAAGACGTGGGCATGTTTGTCACTGTTTTATTGGCTGGTGCGACACTGTTGGCAGACTATCGACGTCCTTCTTGGATCTGGATGGTAGTATCCGCAGTAGCAATTTTTTATGCTTTGGCAGTGCGTCACAATGCCATCATTGGAGTGCCATTTTTGGCACTTCTATGGGCACACAGACTTGCAAGCAGATATCCCACAGCTAAGAAACAGGTTATCGCACTATGCTTAATAGCACCCGTCTTCACACTCTCAATATATGGTTTAACAAAATGGATTGACGGCCCTTCAAGTAATGGCGGTCTCAACTCAATAATTCTTTTCGATTTGGCCGCAATCTCTGTTTCGAAAAATGCGGATATGTTTCCAAACAGTGAATCTCGCTCAGGAACTGATTTTTTTCAGCGTTTAAAAGGTGCCTTCAAGCCAGAAGTAAACTCTCCTGTAGGACCTGTTTTGAGTAATATCGACTTCGGTGAATCGCTGCCAGTATATTGGCTTCATACAATAAGGAATAATTTACAAACATACTTGCAGCATCGGTATTATGTTTTCTCAAAAATGATGTGGATTAGAGGTCCTGATCCTTATTACCCCTACCACCCAGGCATTGATCAAAACGAATATGGAATAAAATTTAGCTATCTGGAGCAAGAAAAATCATGGGACTGGCGGTGGTTTTTTGACACACTTTCTCATTTATTTATATATAAACCTATTCTATATCTTGCATTATCTTGCATTCTCGCAATTTATTCGGCGTTTAAATTGGCAAGAGACGTTAGAAGTTTCAAGTGGTTTGCCACCTGTACAATGTCTTCTAGTGGCATAATGATGACGATATCATTATTTTTCTTATCTCCCGCTGCGGATTATCGGTATGCAATTTGGATGATCACTACAACAGTCCTTTCATTATTACTTGTAATTTTCTTACCTAATAATGAAAAAACTGAACAAAAAGAAAACTCCTACTCTCTCTAAGGTAAAATAGATGACAAACAGGAGCGTTTGGATTATCATTCCGGCTTATAACGAAGGCACTGTTATACATTCCACGGTCATAGATGCACTTAGTGTTTTTTCTAATATTATCGTGGTCGACGATTGCTCTTCCGATGAAAGCGCCGGAATTGCCAAGGCAGCAGGAGCGCATGTATGTCGGCACCCTATTAACTTAGGTCAAGGAGCCGCTCTTCAAACGGGTATTACCTATTCCTTATCGAAAGGCGCGACACATCTCGTTACCTTCGATGCAGATGGTCAGCACTCCATACGCGACGCATTGGAAATGGTTGAGGTGCTGGATAGGGAGAATGTTGACGTTGTCTTAGGCTCTCGTTTTCTTGGGAATAAGGCTATAGGCATGACTCGAAGCAAAAGAATTCTTCTAGCTGCGGCAACGTATTTTACTCGTATTACCTCTGGCTTGACTGTGACAGATACTCACAATGGCCTGAGATGTTTTTCAGCTAAAGCCGCTAGAAAAATAAAAATAAGGCAAAACAGAATGGCACACGCTTCAGAATTATTAAACCAGATCGGAAGTCTGCAGCTTAAATATACGGAGTGTCCGTGCGTTATTACATATACCGATTATTCTAAAGCTAAGGGCCAGCGCCTGTCCGGTGCATTTAAAATCGTCTATGATCTGTCTATTGGAAAGCTATACAAATGATCAAGCCAATACTCATAATTATATTATCAATAATGCTTTTTTATTCATTCTCTCAATTTAATAAATCCAGAATTGTCGCTACTTTTATATCCTTTTGTTGCATAATTGGCATGATTTTTGTTATTTCACCGAACTTAAGTACCAAAGCGGCAAACATGGTGGGCGTCGGCCGAGGAGCTGACTTAGTTATTTATATTATATCTCTCATTTCACTTGCGGGGATATTCAATTTACATCTTAAAATGCGTAAAGCACAAGAAATACATACTGAGTTGGTGCGAAAAATTGCTCTCATGGATGTACAAAAGCCTAACAGGACACAAAACCAGTGAACCCGCTTGTTCTATTCGCAAGCATGATTTTTGCCGTATCGCTTGGAGTTGGACAGCTTTTCTTTAAGTTCGCTGCAGAAGATATAAAGCTTCGCCTTTCCGTTTCTTGGCTGCATGCTTTGGTATCACCTTGGCTCATATCAGCTCTTCTTTTATATAGCTTGACAACATTGTTATGGATATGGGTTCTGTCTCAGTCTGAACTTAGCAAAGCTTATCCATTTGCCTTGCTAGGGGCAGCCTTTGTACCGATTCTATCCTATTTTGTCTTAGGGGAATCTCTCAGCATATCTTTCTTTATTGGCATGTTTCTGGTTGTTATAGGAATTATAATAATAAACTTTTTTTAGAGCGTCGAGCATTCAGGATGAAAGCAGCATAGCGGACATCCTGAATGCGTGTGTTTACATGATTTTTAAACCGTGATTTCTATAGAAGATTATGGAAGAGTGAATAAAGGTGCGAATATGCCATAGCCCCTTCTTTGATGTGTGTCCACCGGAGTGAATTATACGAACTGTCGGCACATATGCGACGGTAGAGAACTTTGCTACTCTTAGTGATAGATCAAAATCTTCGAAATATAGAAAGTAATCTTCGGAGAAGCCTCCCGCCTTTAACAAAATTGTGGTTCTGAAGAACATTAGGCAACCACTCACAATCGGAGGGTTCCACCAAACGTTGTGTTGAGTTTCTGCTCGCATTTCGTAACGTTGCAACCGCCCCTTGAACCACATACGGATTGTATCTGAGGCGAAGCCTCTTAAGAGAAGATCTAGGAGTGCTGGGTATCTTTTGCATAGGTACTGACGTTCGCCGTTTGGCCATTCAGCATAGGGGCTAATTAGGCCGCATTCCGGATTGGTTTCCATAAAAGCGATAGCTGTTGTGAGCGCGTTAGAATGTAATTGAACGTCTGGATTGAGAATGAGATGAAATTCTCCCATTTGCTGCATTGCGAGGTTATGTGCCCGGCCAAAGCCGATATTTCCTTGACCTTTAATTAGCTTAATTGGCAATTTGGGATAGAAACGTAGCAAAAAAGAAGCAACTTCTTTACTAGAGGAGTTGTCTACAATCGTTATTAAGAAAGTTCTGGGCCCAAATGTCTTGAGCGCATTTTTCAGGCTGTCCAACGTTTTTCTAAGTTCATCAAAATCAGGATTAAATGTAACGATTGAAATCGTTAGCAATAGCTGCTTATTGATTTGAGGATCGGCAAGTGAAACACTATAGGTCATTCTTTGAATTCTCGGTTCTCAGGCAGGCCCGGTCGTTGTCAAATCGAGGCCATCAACTTAGCCATATTACGTGCATATATGAACGAAACGGAAGAAGTAAGATGATAGGATGTGAAACCGTATGAAGGGGATTATTCTTGCAGGTGGCAGTGGAACGAGATTGTACCCTTTAACAATCGCGGTCTCAAAACAGATTCTACCAATCTATGATAAGCCAATGATCTATTATCCCTTGAGCGTGCTCATGCTCGCAGGTATTCAGGATGTCCTAATCATTTCGACTCCGCATGACTTACCTCTATTTCAGAAGTTGCTTGGTGATGGCCACGAGTTTGGAGTGAATTTCTCATATGCTGAACAAGCGCATCCCAATGGTCTCGCCGAAGCTTTCATTATCGGCAGAGAGTTCATCGGCAACGATAGTGTGGCCATGATTCTCGGTGACAACATCTATTTTGGTGACGGCCTTTCCAATCTGTCGCAACTCTCTTCGCAGCCGATGAAAGGCGGAACTGTTTTTGCCTATCGCGTGGATGATCCGCAGCGCTATGGCGTTGTGGAGTTTGATACAGAGACAGGTCAGGCGATTTCCATTGAAGAGAAGCCGGAAAAGCCGAAGTCGCATTGGGCTGTCACAGGCCTATATTTTTACGACAACCAAGTTGTCGATATTGCACGCTCGATCAAGCCGTCGGCCCGTGGTGAGCTTGAAATTACCACAGTCAATAATGTCTATCTCGAGCGTGGTGAATTGAATGTTCAGCGTTTCGGGCGGGGATACGCGTGGCTCGATACGGGAACGCATGACAGCCTTCACGAAGCGTCCTCTTTTGTCCAAACCATTGAAAAGCGTCAGGGCATCAAGATTGCCTGCCCAGAAGAAATTGGCTTGGATAAAGGTTGGCTGAGCAGTGAAGCAGTTCTCGAACGCGCGGCCAAGCTTGGAAAAACAGAATATGCTGCGTATCTTCGTCGCCGTGTTGCCGAATTAGGAAAAGATTGATGCAGGTTCGTCCGTTAGGTTTAGATGGTGTTTTTGAAATTAGCCCGCGTAAATTCGGCGATGACCGTGGCTTTTTCTCCGAAACCTATAATGCGAACTCATTCACTGAAGCCGGTATCGACCTGACTTTCGTTCAGGACAATCATTCTTTTTCGGCCGCAAAGGGCGTTGTGCGCGGGCTTCATTACCAGTTACCACCATTTGCGCAGGATAAGCTGGTGCGCGTTACGCGCGGGGCAATTCTGGATGTTGCGGTCGATATCCGCAAAAGCTCGCCTACGTTCGGGAAGTGGGTTGCGTTGGAAGTCTCCGCTGAAAAATGGAACCAGATTCTGGTGCCGAAGGGCTTCGCACATGGCTTCATGACGCTGGTGGAGAACACTGAAGTTATCTACAAGGTAACGAATTATTATTCTCCTGAGCATGACCGCTCGATCCGGTTTGACGATCCGACCATTGGTATTGATTGGCCAATGGCATCTTCAGGCGTTCAGCTTTCGGATAAGGATCAGAAGGCCCCGCTTTTTGCTGACGCAGAAGTTTTTGCTTGAGGAAATGATATGAATATTCTTGTTACAGGTGGAGCAGGGTTCATTGGTTCAGCTGTCTGCCGCCATCTGGCTACTGATCCCAAGGTCAATGTAATCAATCTCGACAAGCTGACCTATGCGGGGAATCTGGCCTCACTGCGCCAGATTGAAAACCGTCAGAATTACAGCTTTCTCCAAGCTGATATTTGTAACGACACCAGCGTTCTGGATGCTTTACGTGCCCACGAAATCGATGTGATCATGCATTTGGCGGCGGAAAGCCACGTCGACCGTTCAATCGATGGTCCGGGTGCATTCATCGAAACGAATATCGTCGGAACGTTCCGTTTGCTTAATGCGGCGCTGGCTTACTGGCGGGAACTACCGGAGCCTCGCAAATCGAGCTTCCGTTTCCATCATATTTCGACGGATGAAGTGTTTGGCGATTTGCCGTTCGATAGCGGTATTTTCACTGAAGAAACTTCTTATAAACCGTCGTCGCCATATTCGGCTTCGAAAGCAGCGTCCGATCATCTGGTGCGTGCCTGGCATGAGACCTATGGACTGCCAGTTGTGCTGTCCAATTGCTCGAACAATTATGGACCATTCCATTTCCCAGAGAAGTTGATCCCGCTCGTCATTCTCAATGCGCTCGATGAAAAACCACTGCCGGTTTATGGGGCGGGGGCAAATGTGCGAGACTGGCTCTATGTCGAGGATCATGCGCGCGCTCTGACATTGGTCGCGACCACGGGCAAGCTGGGCGAAAGCTACAATATCGGCGGGCGTGCAGAGCGCACCAATCTGAATGTCGTAGAAACGATCTGCTCCATTCTCGACAAGAAGCGACCTCGCGCAAACGGCAAGAGCTACGCCGATCTGATAACTTTCGTGACAGATCGTCCCGGCCACGACCGCCGCTATGCGATTGACGCTTCGAAGATCGAGCGCGAATTGGGCTGGAAGCCGCAGGAAACCTTCGAGACGGGATTGGAAAAAACCATTCAATGGTATCTCGATAACGCATGGTGGTGGGAACCGATCCGCAGCGGAACCTATGCCGGTGAGCGTCTGGGCAGTGCGTCAGCAAAAGAGGTTAAGGTATGAAAATCCTCGTCACCGGGCGGGAAGGGCAGGTTGTCCAGAGCCTTCTTGAGAAGGCAGATCAACGCCCCGACCTGGAGGTGATTGCACTGGGTCGCCCGGAGTTGGATTTGAAAAAGCCGGACACTGTGCGCAGTGCCATTGAGGCAGTCAAGCCAGACCTCGTTGTCTCCGCCGCCGCCTACACGGCGGTGGATATGGCCGAGGATGAGCAGGAACTTGCCTTTGCAGTGAATGCCACTGGTGCGCAAGCAGTTGCCGAAGCGGCGAAAATCTGTGGCGTTCCTGTCATTCATTTGTCGACCGATTATGTTTTTGCGGGCGACGCTGATGAACCCTATGATGAAACGAATGTCACTGGACCTCGTAGTATCTATGGGAGTTCCAAGCTTGAAGGCGAGCGTCTGGTTGCGCTAGCCAATCCACGACACATCATTTTGCGAACGGCGTGGGTCTATAGCCCGTTTGGCAAGAATTTCGTCAAGACGATGCTGAGGCTTGCAGAGACGCGCGATGCACTCTCTGTCGTTTCTGACCAATGGGGCAACCCGACCAGTGCGCTAGATATCGCTGATGCAGTCATCCAGGTGGCGGATCATTTAGCGGCAACGCCAGACTTCTCCGCTTATGGTATTTATCATCTGGTCGGTACGGGCGATACAAACTGGAGCGGCTTTGCACGCGCCATATTCGGTGAAAGTGCCAAGCTTGGTGGACCAACTGTGACTGTCACGGATATTGCGACGGCCGATTATCCGACCAAGGCTGCACGTCCTGCGAATTCGCGCCTGTCGACTGCCAAATTCCAACAGATGTTCAACTGGTCGGCACCACATTGGCAAACGTCATTACGGGATGTGTTGGCTAGACTAATTTCTTAACGCGAAGATGGTCAGTTTTGCTTGCGTTTTAGGATTATGTTGATGCCCAAAAAAGGCGCTTTGAACGTAAGAATTCGATGATGCGCACGACAACTAATTGCAACTATGAGTGATTGGAACTAAACCCAGTCAAATAATTAAAAACGGTTGCATTTATCGGAGCAGTCCATGTGTGGAATCATTGGCATCATCGGAAAAGACGAAGTAGCGCCGCTTCTGGTGGATGCCCTGAAGAGGCTCGAATATCGCGGCTATGATTCCGCCGGTATCGCCACGCTGCAAAATGGCAGGCTGGACCGCCGCCGCGCCGAAGGCAAGCTTGTGAACCTCGAGAAGCGTCTTGGCGGAGAGCCGTTGCCCGGCACCATCGGCATTGGTCATACGCGCTGGGCGACGCACGGCAAGCCGGTGGAGCGCAACGCCCATCCGCATCTCACCAAGCGCCTTGCGGTTGTTCACAATGGCATTATCGAAAATTTTGCCGAATTGCGCTCTGCGCTGGAAGCCGATGGTTACACATTCGAGACCGAAACCGACACGGAAGCCGTTGCGCATCTGGTGACGCGCGAACTCGACAAGGGCAAGTCGCCGATTGAAGCCGTGCGCGATTGCCTGCCGCAATTGCGCGGTGCTTTTGCGCTCGCCTTTCTCTTCGATGGCGACGAAGAACTGCTGATCGGCGCGCGTCAGGGGCCACCGCTCGCGGTCGGTTATGGCGAAGGCGAAATGTATCTTGGTTCCGACGCGATTGCGCTGGCGCCCTTTACCGATTCCATCGCCTATCTGGAAGATGGCGACTGGGCGGTGCTGACGCGCAAGGGCGTCACCGNGCCCTTTACCGATTCCATCGCCTATCTGGAAGATGGCGACTGGGCGGTGCTGACGCGCAAGGGCGTCACCGTTTATGACGAGACCAACAGCCAAGTCGAACGTCCGGTGCAGAGGTCGCAGGCCGCCAATATGCTGGTCTCGAAGGGCAATCATCGCCACTTCATGCAGAAAGAGATGTTCGAGCAGCCGGAAGTCATCTCCCACACGCTCGCCAATTATCTTGATTTCACCAAAGGCACGGTGCGTCAGGAAGCGGTTAGTATTGATTTCAGCACAATCGACCGCCTGACGATTGCCTCCTGCGGCACGGCTTTTTATGCGGCTTCGGTCGGTAAATACTGGTTTGAGCAGATCGCACGCCTGCCCGTCGATTGCGACATTGCTTCCGAATTCCGCTACCGCGAAATGCCGCTGTCGAAAGATACGCTGGCCATGTTCATCTCGCAATCGGGTGAAACGGCCGATACGCTGGCCTCATTGCGCTATTGCAAATCGCAAGGGCTGAAGATCGCCTCGGTGGTCAATGTCACCGGCTCGACCATTGCGCGCGAATCCGATGCCGTCTTCCCGACACTGGCGGGGCCTGAAATCGGTGTTGCATCGACCAAGGCTTTCACCTGCCAGCTTTCGGCGCTGGCTTCGCTTGCTATCGCTGCTGCCAAGGCGCGTGGCGTCATTGACGACAAGCGTGAACAGGAACTGGTGCGCGAGCTTTCCGAAGCACCGCGTTTCATCAATCAGGTGCTCAAGCTGGAAGAGGAAATCGCGGCTGTTTGTCATGAACTGGCGAAGGTCAATCATGTGCTTTATCTGGGTCGCGGCACGTCTTTCCCGCTTGCGATGGAAGGGGCACTCAAGCTCAAGGAAATCTCCTACATCCATGCCGAAGGCTATGCGGCTGGTGAACTCAAGCATGGCCCGATTGCGCTGATCGATGAAGCCATGCCGGTTATCGTGATCGCACCATCGGACCGTCTTTATGAAAAG
This sequence comes from Falsochrobactrum tianjinense, assembly GCF_019100495.1. Lineage (GTDB taxonomy): Bacteria > Pseudomonadota > Alphaproteobacteria > Rhizobiales > Rhizobiaceae > Brucella > Brucella tianjinense. Next base: position 441,521 of record NZ_JAHRVA010000003.1, read on the forward strand.
ACTGTTTCCAATATGCAGGAAGTGGCGGCACGCGGCGGACGCATCATCCTGATTACCGATGAAAAGGGCGCAGCGTCTGCAAGCATCGACACGATGGCGACCATTGTGATGCCGGACGTGCCGGAATTCATCACGCCGCTTGTTTATGCATTGCCGATCCAGATGTTCGCGTATCACACCGCTATTCTTATGGGTACAGACGTTGATCAACCACGTAATCTCGCGAAGTCTGTGACGGTGGAATAGCCGTCAATCTTACGGCATCGAACAGTTATGGCAAAGGTGGCATCGCTCAACGGGCGGTGCCACGTTTTTGTGTCGAGCGGAAATAATTTTCGCCTCTGCCTGCCCCTTGACGCCGTGCGCTAACTGTAGCACAAACCTATGACACATTTGGCGAATGCGAAAAAATGATTTATTGAAATCATTGAGGAATTTGGCTTGGCTGGGAATCCAGGCATCCCAGGAGCCGTAAATTGAAGATTTTAGCAGAGAATAGTCCGATTTAACGGGGCGACATTTTAAGATGTTTGGTTCGTATGCACATATCCGCATAACTTCCATAAGTTGACTGCTATTCTTAGTCTACCATACCAGGAATGACCATTGCTTGAAGTTAATTAGTGTAACGGTTGGGTGGGCATTCCGGGGCGTAAAGATCAAAACTCCAGTTGAAAAAAATTCGAGTGAATGGGGGCAGTGCTATCAGGTTTAATCAGGGCTTGAATTTAGAGCATGATTAAGGTGTTTGGCGATGTACTGATAGTTACTTTTGATGTTGCTAGTTGCTACTCGTATATGTTTTTTATTTTGAACGCTGAATTTTGAGCCAGGCTGAACCGTAATGCCATTTGATGCAAGTACCTTGGTTGCTGTTACGTCGCATTGTACTGGAATCCATAGGCATAGACCATTGCCTTGCGGTAAGTGAACGCCATAATCGGCCATGTAGTCAGAAAGCTTGTTTCGTCTTGCCTCATATATATTTCGAGCGTTCTCAATATAATTTGCAGTATCGGGCTGTTTCAGCAACCACGCTGTTGCTGATTGTAAAAGGCGGCTTGTCCAGCCCGAGCCGAAACTGCGGGAAGAATGTATCTGCTCAATCATTTTAGCTGTGCCTGAAAGCACGGCAGTCCGCAAATCAGGACCCATCGTTTTTGAGAACGAGCGAATGTGCATAACTCGATCAGGCAAATATTGTCCCAAAGACATGGAGGGGGATGAGGAGATGTCATTCATCCCATCGTCTTCAATAATCAGAGTGTGGCTATTTTCTAGGACGCCTGCAAGCTCTTTCAGTCGGCCTGGAGGAATTGTTTGACCCGTAATGGCATGAAGGCGCGGTTGGAAGAGAAAAATAGCAGGTTTTAGTTTTATAGCTTCGGACAGTGCATCTGGCAGGGGCCCCATGAGGTCGCAAGAAACCGGTAATGGCTGTACATTTAACGTTTCAAACATATCAATAAAGCGAACCGACGTTGGGTCTTCAATCGCAATATATGAGCCCGGCGTTATAAATGCTTGAAGTATAGAATAAATCGCATCATAACCGCCATTTGTTGCAATGAACGCCTCTGCATCATAAGGCCAAGTCTGTTGAATGACGGATTTTAACTCGGGTATAATATTGATGCGGTCATAGCTATTCAGGCCTTCTGTGGATGAAGCATAAATCAGTGCCTGTTTTAAAGGTGGAAATAAAAGCGGATCGGGAACTGCCTTTGATAAATTTAAACTGCTTTTATCAACGACATCTATTCCGATCAGGCGTTTGGGCTGTGTGGCTATATAATCGCCACTGACCCAGCTTCCATTTCTTCCAAGGCCGGTAATGAGTTTTTGTTTGCGCAGTTCTCGCCATGCGTCTGCAACTGTTGTTGGGCTGACGCCAAGGATATAGGCTAAGTCGCGTATGGCGGGGAGACGAACGCCAATTTCCAAGACGCCTGATCGAATGAGCGTGCTTGTCTCAACCGTGATCCCTCTTTTGGTTCGCGTTGTTAATTGTTCTGCCAACCATTTTGCTGAACATTGTTCGTCCGAGTGAATATTCACGCCGCTTACGTGCATCCCCGCTCTCCATGATATGGATCTTGTAGCTTATAAGCTTTGTCCTGGAATGCTACGTATTATTTCTCAATAAATAAGTTGGGGTTGATATTATACAGCCGCCGGTTTGCCGCTGTTTTGGTTTCCACTGATTTGCTGGAATGTCGGGCGTTATGGCGAACTGCAATCGCGACTTGGCATATGGGTCGCGTGTGATGCGAAGTCGTGCGCTGTGTATCATTTGCACAGGTGCCTTACTGACGGGCATCAATCGCACTGGCTTGAATATAGCTCAATATCGGAACGTTCGTTCCGGCACTCAGGACGCTGAAAATCAATTGATTTGATTCTTTTACGATTGATGCAGTCGTCAGTTTTGGCGTGCTGGTGAGTATGGCAGCATATTATAAATGTACGGTTACATAAAAACGATTGATGTTGGTTATACGGTGTGTGATCATCTAATCAATAAGTATTACCTGTACATAGTTACAGGTAATCTGAGTTTATTCAGTAAATAATCCACCTTGTTTTTGGTTGAATGCAAACGTGCTGTATTGGAGGTGCGTGGTGAATGTATTGTGTCGAATTTTTGAGTTTAAGGATGATCTTGTATCTATTCGCAGGGAAATACATCGCTATCCAGAAATTGGGTTTGAAGAAAAACGAACATCTAAGCTGGTCGTCGATAGTTTAACCAGCTGGGGTGTCACTGTTCATACCGGCATTGGAAAAACCGGTGTTGTGGGGGTTCTACAGGGTAATTACCCGGGAAAGAAAATGGTCGGGTTGCGTGCAGATATGGATGCGTTGCCTATGGAGGAGAAAACAAATTTACCTTATGCCTCGGCCATTCCAGGTCAGTTTCATGGTTGCGGTCATGATGGCCATACGGCGATTTTATTGGGTGCGGCGCGATATCTGGCTGAGACACGTAATTTTGCCGGCACAGCTGTTTTTATCTTCCAGCCAGCTGAAGAAGGGCTGGGTGGTGCGCGGGCAATGATCAAGGACGAATTGTTTACGCGATTTCCTTGTGATGAAATTTATGGCCTGCATAACTCGCCTAACGGGATGCCCAACCGGGTGTTGCTGAAAGCTGGTCCCACAATGGCCGGGGCGGATTTTTTTGATATTCATATTAAAGGTCAGGGCAGCCATGCTGCCAAACCCGAGGCTTCGAAGGATCCGATCCTGATTGCGTCCAATATAGTGCAAATGCTTCATTCGATCGTTAGTCGCAACATTGATCCGATGAAAGCTGCGGTTCTCTCTGTCACGCAGATACAGGCAGGCACAGCCTATAATATCATCCCTGAAGATTGTAAAATATCTGGCACAATCAGATATCTGGACCGTAATGTTGCACAGACTATCCGGCAGCGCATGACCGCTATAGCGGCCGGTATTGAAGCGAGTTTTGGTGTCGAAGTCACGGTTGATTTGCGTAATGTTTTTGATGTTTTAATCAATGATGCAGATTTAATCGAAGAGTGCGCGCTGGCGGCTGCCGATGTGGTCGGGCGAGAGAATGTTGCCATGCGTGATGAGCCTGTCATGGGCAGTGAAGATTTTGCCGATATGTTGAGGATCAAACGGGGTGTTTACCTCCATTTGGGTCATGGCGGAACCACGCCGGTGCACAATTCGGGCTTCATACTCGACGAAGATATCATCCCAGTCGGCGCAAGTATTTTTTCAAGATTAGTGGAAAGACGATTGGCAAAATAAGCACTGCTTACAGTGGTTGTTATCCTCTCGGTGTTTGAAAACGAATATCTAAATTGAGCAGGTGGAGAAAATGGGAATGTCGGGTTCAAAAATAGATAAAAAACGGGCAGCTGTTGTTGGGGCTGGGGCAGTCGGGGCTTGTTGTGCGGCTTATCTTCAACGCGACGGTCATGACGTGGTTGTGCTAGATCCAGATGGTTTCGGGCGTGGGTGTTCAGAAGGAACGGTAGGGATATTTGCCACAAATATCATCGCACCGGCCAGTTCTGCTGGAGGCGTAAAGGCAATGCTGACCGCCGCGCAAAATCCGGATCTGGATACGCTGATGATTAACAAGGAATTCTTGTCAGAGTTTCTTCCATGGATGGCGTCATTTGTCGCGACTTCCGGCCCCCTGTCATTTGCATTGGGCAGAGAGGCGCTGAAAGAAGCGCAAAGATTGTCGATCCCTGCTTTACGGGCAATTCTTGATAAGGATGTTTTTGATGAGCATGTGAAGGAGCGGGGATGGATATCTGCCTATGAAAGCGAGGCGAGTTTTAAGGCTGGGAAAGCTGACCGGGACGTGCGTAAACAGCACGGCATTGCGGTAGAGGAACTCGATGAGAAACAGCTTAAATCCATTGAGCCGTCCTTGCCAGAAAAGTTGAAATTCGCCACCCTGTTTCCGCGCGAATATCATACTGCCAACGTGAACAAGTTTATCGCTGCAATTGGTGATGTGGCGTTGCGCAACGGTGCAGTTTTAAAACAACGATCTGTTGATCACATTGAGCCGCAGGACGACGGGACATTCCACGTGCATGCGGGTGGTGAGATTGTGCATGTAGATGTTGTTGTGATCGCTGCGGGGGCATATTCTGCCAAATTGGCTGCTGAACTTGGCAGTCCTGTCCTGCATTGCGCTGAGCGTGGCTATGGCGTTACCTTTGAGAATGCAGACGTCGGACTGAACACGCCAGTAACCTTGGCGCAGAATAAATGTGTGATTGCGCCTATGGAGGCCGGCCTGCATGTGATCTCAAGTGGTGAATTTGCGCCAATTGATACACAGCCGGATGAACGGCATCAGGATAGACTAATTTCAATCGCACAGGATTTGTATCCTGAACTGGTGGGCAAGACAGTCACGCGCTGGTCGGGTTGGCGCTCAACTGTGCCTGACGGGTTGCCTGTCATCGATGAATCCCCGGTTCATAAAGGGGTATTCTATGCTTTCGGTCATAGCCATCTGGGTTTGACGCAGGCAGGTCTCAGTGGGGCGATCATTAGTGCATTAGCAGGGGGACGGGAGCCTGTGATGAATAATACGCCTTTCAAGATAGACAGATTTTCTCTGACACCAACATACTAAGAATAAAAATAACGAACAGATCGCGGTGACATAAAAATAAATGAGGAGGGATAGCTATGTTTATGAAATCACTAAGAAAGCCTGCGTTGTTTGGTTTGCTTATGCTTGGTACATCATTGGCAATATCTGCAAATTCTGCCAGTTACGCGGAAACCTTAATACGCAGAGGTATCATCGGGGAGCCGAATGCATTCGACCCGGTCAAGGCATCGCTCTGGCACGAATACTATCTGATGAAGGACATGTTTGAAGGTCTGGTCACTTATAACGACAAGGGAGAAATTGCGCCCGGTGTTGCACAATCGTGGGAGGTTAATGCTGATGGTACTGTCTATACATTCAAGCTACGTGACACTGCAAAATGGTCTGACGGCACGCCGGTAACCGCGCATGATTTTGTTTACTCATGGCAGCGTGAAGTCAATCCGGCAACGGCGGCAATGGATCCACGTTTGCTGTATCCAATTAAAAACGCCAAGCCTATTAATAAGGGCGAGATGAAGCCTGATCAGCTCGGTGTTGCTGCTTTGGATGATCAGACATTAGAAGTGACCCTCGAAGGGCCAGCGCCATATTTTCTTGAGCTGGCGGCGCATGGCACAATGTTGCCGGTCAATAAAGCGAATATCGATGCTCTTGGGGATCAGTTCGCCCGTCCCGGTGTGATGGTATCAAATGGCCCGTTCATATTGCAGGAACATGTGCCTAATGATCATATCACGCTGATAAAAAATGAAAATTACTGGGATGCGAACAATGTCAAGCTAGACAAGGTTGAGTTCATCCCCACGCTTGATCAAGCGGCTTCTGTCAGGCGTTATGAGGCAGGTGAGCTGGATATGCTCAGCGGTGTTCCAACATCAGAGTTGCAGCGTCTGAAAGATATATTCAAGGAACAGGTCAATGTTTTCCCCAGCCTTACTGTCGAATATTATGTCTTCGATACGCGGCAAAAGCCTTTTGATGACAAAAATCTCCGGCGCGCCTTGTCGATGGTTGTCGACCGCGATTTCATCGCCGATGAGATTTTTTCAGGAGCCGCTACACCGTCTTATTCAATGATGGCACCGGGAATACCATCCTATGGCAAGCCCTCGGATGTGGATTTCGCAAATCTGTCGATGATTGACAGGGAAGATAAGGCTCAGCTTCTGATGAAAGAGGCCGGTTATGGCCCTGAAGGAAAACCATTAGAAATCACCATACGATACAATACCAATGTTGCAAATGAACAGGTTGCAACGGCCATCGCGAATATGTGGAAGGAAGCGTTCGGAATTAATGTAAAGCTACATAATCTCGATCTTGCTTCCCATTATGGTTATTTGCAGCAGGGCGGAGAATTCCAGGTGGCGCGTGCTTCCAGAACGCCTGAATATGCCGATGCAGTTGCAACGCTGTCGCTCGATCTCAGCACCCAGAAAACTTATAATTACGGGCGCTTCAATAGTCCTGAATATGATGATTTATTGGCTCGCTCCTACAAAGAGCTTAATCCCCAAGCCCGATCAAAGTTGCTGCATGATGCGGAATCTATACTGATGGAAAGCCAAACTATCATGCCACTCGTGAACACTACACATATCTGGCTGGTATCGCCTAAGGTTGATGGTTTTCATAGCAATGCACTGAATGAACACCCCAGCAAATATTTGAGTGTTAAATAGCTGTTGGTTATATGGCCCGTTAAATATGTATAGATTAAGTAATAACTGCAAGGGGTTATTGTATGGTGTATTTTGTTTTGCGTCGATTGATAAGCGCGGCACCGACATTATTTGTAGTTGTCACAGCGTCTTTTTTCTTAATGCGCTTTGCGCCTGGCGGGCCATTTTCTCTTGAACGTCCATTACCTCCAGAGGTCATGGCAAATCTTATGAAGACCTATAATCTCGATCAGCCTCTATGGCATCAGTATATCCATTATGTCGGCAATGCACTGAAGGGAGATTTTGGTCCAAGCTTTGTATATAAAGGGCAGAGTGTCTTCGAGTTGCTCACCAGTGGTCTGTTCTATTCTTTTATACTGGGCATATGGGCATTGCTCATAGGCGTTTTGGCGGGCGTTGCCATTGGAATAGTTGCTGCCTTAAACCATAACAAGCTACCGGATTACGGGGCGATGACCGTGTCAACTATTGGTATCACTATACCTAATTTTGTTATTGGCCCGTTATTAATATTACTATTCAGTATTTACCTTGGTTGGCTGCCGGCAGGCGGATGGGGGTCAGGTGGCGCAGCCAATCTTCTTCTACCGATAATTACTTTGGCTTTGCCGCAGATTGCAATTTATGCGCGGCTGGTACGCGGGGCAATGATTGAAGCGCTGCATTCAGATCATATCCGCACGCTCAAAGCCTATGGGCTACCCAAATTCATTATTGTCGTGGTGCATGCGCTGCGTGGTGCGATGTTACCCGCTGTCTCTTATATGGGGCCAAGTGCGGCTGCATTATTAACCGGGTCCGTCGTGGTGGAAACGATTTATTCAGTGCCGGGTATTGGTCGTTATTTCGTTATCGGCGCATTGAACCGGGATTATACACTGGTGATGGGGACAGTCATACTGATCGCCACATTGGTCATCATTTTCAATCTGTTGATTGATGTTTTGTACGGCGTTCTGGACCCGAGAGTGCGTTATGACTGAGTTTATAAAAATCACTCCACGCGAGTATACCGGTCGTAGCTTGTTTCAGTTGGCTATTCTCCGGTTTCGCAAGAATAAAACTGCAATGGTCGGCTCTTTTATTCTCCTGGCAATTACGCTGTTCTCTTTCTTTGGACCGCTGTTGACGCAGCATAAATATGATCAGATTTACACATCATTTGTGAGCTTGCCGCCAAGTGTGGAGGCTCACCCCAAAGTCGGGTCACTGCCGCAAGTGGCAGAAAAAATAGCAAAGCGTGCCCGCATCCAGCTTACAGACTTCACGACCGAGGGAAGAAGCTTTCATGCTCAGCTCAGCTCTGACCAACCGGTATCAGAGAATATTACGCGCTACTTTGATCGTGCCAGTGAGTTCATTGACACAAAGATCGTCAGTAGAAGTGACGATGGCAAAACAGTAAACCTATCAGGCAGCGTGCCGTCATATTATTTCCTTTTTGGCACCGATGCCAATGGTCGTGATCTCATGACACGGATCATGTTAGGCGGGCAGGTGTCGCTGACCGTGGGACTGTTGGCCAGTCTGGTCTCGCTGGGGATTGGTGTGCTTTATGGTGCGACAGCCGGCTATCTGGGGGGGCGGACAGATGAAATAATGATGCGAGTTATCGAGGTTCTCTATTCTTTGCCATTTGTCTTTCTGGTTGTGGTACTGGTTGTCTTTTTTGGCCGCAGTTTTATTTTGATCTTCTTGGTGATCGGAGCGGTTGAATGGCTCGATATGGCGCGTATCGTGCGTGGTCAGACACTTGCCTTGAAGCGCAGGGACTTTATAAGCGCCGCTGAATCGCTCGGTTTGACGGACTGGCAAATTATCCGGGTGCATATCATCCCCAATACCCTTAGCGCTGTCATCATTTTCCTGACAGTCGTTGTCCCTAAAGTCATACTGTTGGAAAGTTTTCTATCTTTCTTGGGGTTGGGGGTTCAGGCGCCGCTGACGAGCTGGGGTGCGCTGATTGCTGACGGTGCTGCTGCAATGCAGTCATCACCATGGCTGCTGCTATTTCCTGCAATCTTTTTTGTTCTGGCCCTCTATTCCTTGAACTTCATTGGCGACGGTTTGCGTGATGCTTTGGATCCGAAGGAGAAATGACATGGCGATGCGCAACACGATAACGGCTGCACAGGCCGCGGACGTTCTGGAAAAGATATTGGATGTCAAAGATCTCAATATTAATTTTCAAACACATGATGGTGTTGTGCAGGCTGTCAGGGGGATAAATATCAGCGTTCAGCAGGGGGAAACACTGGCAATCGTTGGTGAATCCGGCTCCGGCAAAAGCCAGACCATGATGGGAATTATGGGGCTGCTTGCCAGTAATGGCCGCATCACAGGCTCGGCGATATATAGAGGGGATGAATTGATCGGAGCAAGCGATCTTCAGCTCAACAAAATAAGAGGCGCCAAGATATCAATGATCTTTCAGGAGCCAATGACGTCTTTGGATCCGCTTTATAGGATAGGCTATCAGATTGCAGAAGTGATCGCCTATCATAAGGGCAGCAAAATCAAGAATACACACCGTCAGGTCTTGGATTTACTCGAGATGGTTGGCATTCCTGAACCGGAGCGCCGTATTGACAGCTATCCCCACGAGCTTTCTGGCGGGCAGAGGCAGCGGGTGATGATCGCCATGGCACTGGCAAATAACCCGGACATTTTGATTGCGGACGAACCGACAACTGCACTGGATGTTACCGTACAGGCCGCAATTCTAGAATTGTTGTTGTCGCTGCAACGTCGCTTTGGGATGGCAATTATTTTGATAACCCATGATTTAGCGGTTGTGCGCCATTTTGCTGAACGGGTTGTGGTTATGAAAAGCGGCAAGATTGTAGAGGAGGGGGCGACCGAGGAGGTTTTTGTCAGGCCGCAGACTGCCTATACGAAAATGCTTGTGGACTCTGAGCCCAGTGGTCACAAAGAACCGCAGCCTTTGTCTTCACCTGTTATCGTGGATGCCCGTAATATTTTTGTCGATTACGGAAGCCGTCAAAAAAGCTTTCTGGGCGGGTTTAATAAAATATTTCGTGCAGTGGATGATGTGTCCATACAATTGCGGCAAGGGCAAACCATTGGCATTGTCGGAGAGTCAGGATCGGGGAAGTCGACAATCGCCCGCGCATTGGCACGCTTGATACGAAGTGAAGGAGAAATCCTGTTCAATGGCCAGGATATATCCCAACTGAATAAATGCGCGATGTTACCGGTGAGAAAAAACTTGCAGATGGTATTTCAAGATCCGTATGGCTCACTTTCACCGCGCCTGACAATTGGAGAGATTATCGGTGAAGGTTTGAAAATACATGACCCGGCATTAACCAAGGCGGCCCGCTATGCGCGTGTTGGCGAGGCGCTGCGTGAGGTCGGTATGGATGAAACGCTGATTAATCGCTACCCTCACGAGTTTTCAGGCGGGCAGCGACAGCGCATCGCCATTGCCAGAGCCATCATCATAAAACCAAGCGTTGTTATACTGGATGAGCCAACGTCAGCGCTTGATCGCACAGTGCAAAGACAGGTGATCGATCTGTTACGGCGAATACAGTGCGAGCATAATTTGTCGTATATTTTTATCAGCCACGATTTGACCGTCATCAGGGCTTTAGCGGATTATGTGATGGTCATGAAGCAAGGGCAGGTCGTCGAGCAAGGCGATACCGAAATGGTCTTTCGGCAGCCCCAGCATGACTATACCAAAACATTGATCAGCTCAGCATTGAATTTGAAAACAGCACAATTCCATTAATTGTGCTCCGTGCGGGTGAAGCACAGTGACGTCTGGGGAAATGATGGGAAGGGAGAGCCATGAAAGTCTTCATTAGCGCTGATATCGAAGGAACTGCGGGAATTGCCAGTTGGGATGAAGCCCGAAAATCGGGGCCTGATTATGCAGAGTTCCGTGAATATATGACTGCGGAAGTAGTCGCAGCCTGTGAAGGTGCCAGGAATGCCGGGGCGCAAGAAGTTGTCGTCAAAGATGGTCATGAGACTGCACGCAATATCATTTCAGGTCGCTTGCCTGAATATGTAACGGTTATTCATGGATGGCCAGGTAACCCACATTCGATGATGTGCGGCCTGGATGATAGTTTTGATGCTGTGGTTTTTACGGGATATCACGCCAAGGCTGGCAGCTCCGCTAATCCACTGGCACACAGTTTTAATAACCGTATATCGCGCTTCTACTTTAACGGTGTATTGTCATCCGAGTTTACGCACAATTCGCATATTGCAGCCTATCATAAAGTGCCGTGCGTCTTCATTTCAGGCGATGCGGGGATCTGCGGGGATGCGGCGCAGGCCGTGCCCGGAATTAAAACGGTTGCCGTTTCACAAGGGATTGGCCCTGCATCCGTATCGATGTCTCCGGTTCGCGCTCGCACTCAAATACGAACGGGTGTTGAGGAGGCATTGACCGGAGATTTAAGCGCGCTTTTATTTAGTCTGCCGGATGAAATTGACATGCAAATTGAATATGCCAATCCGACAGAAGCATATCGGTGCAGCTGGTATCCCGGGGCCGAGTTGCTGTCTGATTGTAGGATAGGCTTTCGGCACAGGGATTTTTTTGAAGTGATGCGCGCTTTTCGATTTATCGGCTAGTCATTTATTGACCGAAAAGAACCAGCTTAAACTGAGAGGCTGACCATCTTCAAATTTTTACAGATTGAAGAAAAGTGACTTGGGAAACGTCAAGAGCGAGGATCAGTGGGGTTTCTAGGGGGAGGCGGCTGAAGGATTTTGCGGCCTATGGTTCTGGGCGGGTCGGGTGTCCAGTCCTTTGGTGATGTCCAATGCTTACGGCTCAAATAAGTGAACGGATAGTTCACTTTGCATAAATTCAATGAAACTATCAACGACGCCAGACTTTACAGTCATTCGCGGTCGTATCAGCCAAATCCTGAAAGTGATATCCGGCTCAAATGCTCTGACAACCAAATCCCCCTCATGGCAACCGGCAGCGCTGATCGGATCGACAACAGACACTCCTGCATCCAGTGCAACGAAGGAGCAAGCCGTTTCAGATTGCCCTGTTTCAATCTGCATTTTGCGCGGCACCTGAAGATCATCAAAAATCTTATCAATCAGTATGCGGGATTGGTCCTGCGGCCCCAGAGAAATGAAAGCTTCATTGGCAAGATCTTGCGCTGTGATAATCTGTTTTTCTGACAAGTGATGGCCGACAGGAAGAATGCAAACGGCTTTTAAAGTCTGCAATGGAATGCTTTCAATTTCATCTCGGTCGCCCGGAATGAAGCTGATTCCAAAATCCAATTGATGACTAGCAACAGCATCAATCAGGCTTCGGGAGCGCATGCTTTGCAAGTGAAACACTACATTGGGGCGTTCAACAGCGAATTGCGAAACAATCTGTGGGAGTAAACGCCGCGCGATCGCCGGAAATGCACCGATTGTTAGGGCCCCCCATTTTTGCTCCCTCAAGGCTGTTGCCACGCGAGCCACCCGGTTGACGCCTGCAAACATCGCCTCAACCTCAACAAGCAGAGCTTCAGCCTCTCTTGTGTGATGTAAACGCTTGCCCTTGCGCTCGAAGAGTGAGAAGCCGCAGTAAAGCTCCAACTGATTAATCAACTGGCTCACAGCCGGCTGCGAAACGCACAACAATTCCGCCGCCCGGCTGACGCTTCCCATCGCCATAACGGCCTTAAATGCTTCAAGCTGTCTTACGTACATTATGAATTCCGCTTATAAGGTTAACTTATAATTTTGTAAGAAAATAGTATTATTAATTATATGAAATTTGTCTATAGGTTTTCTCCTATAACAAAAAGGGGAAATTGTATGATCGCGCATTCACTTGTAAAACTCTCGCTGGCAACTGTTTTTTCCAGCATGACACTTTGCGCGGTGGCTCAGGCTGACCTGCTGGATGATGTGAAAGCCAGAGGCAAGCTAATCGTCGGCATCAAAAATGATTATGTGCCTTTTGGATTCCTGTCCAAGGATGATGAGCTGAAAGGCTTTGAAATTGATCTCGCGAAATTTGTTGCCAGCAAAATTGTCGGCTCGGAAACGGAAATCGAGCTGGTGCCGGTTGTGGCTTCCAACCGTATCGAATTGCTGAATGCCGGACGCATTGATCTGATCCTGGCAACGCTCGGCGTCAATAAAAAGCGCGCTAAAGTCATCGATTTCACCGAAGAATATTACAATATGGCAGGCATTGTGCTGCTCGCGCCAAAGGATATGGCCATTTCCACATGGGAAGAAGTCCGCGGCCAAAAACTGTGTGGCATGCAGGGTAATCTTTATAACCGCACATTGACCGAAACCTATGGCGCACAAACAGTTCTGCTCACCGGAACCGCAGATATGTTCAAAGCCTTCCAGAATGGCCGCTGTGCTGCTGTCGCCTTTGATGGCCCTATTCTTCAGCAGAAACTGACTGACCCTGAATGGGCTGAAAAATACAAAATCGCCCTTGAGACTTTTAACTATATTCCGATTGCAGGCGGCGTGCGTAAAGATGAGCCGCGCTTTCTGGAAGAAGTGAACAAGGCCATTCTTGCTGCCGAAGCCACAGGTCTGCTGATCAATGCAGAAAAAGCCTACAATATGGGCGAGAGCGACTATGTCGCCAAGCGCGCAGCAGAAGCAAAAGCTGCGGGACACTGATCCGCAAATAGAAAAACACTGGTTGTTAGTGGTGCCCGCGCATAACAGCCCCACTGGCAATCGGTAATGCCCCTCTCAGATACGCCTTTCTGCCTATGCATAGAGTGTGCGTAATATACGGTAAGTAAACGATGTTATTCGGCCTTGACTTTGAATGGCTGTCAGACCCGCTATATCAACGCTGGTTGCTGGATGGGCTTGGAACGACACTGGCAATCGCTGCGCTGGGCACAGTACTGATGCTGGTTATTGGCATTGCCGGTGCTGCGATTATCCATTTTAACATAGCTGTTGCCAAGCCGTTTACGATCATCATGATCGATCTATTCAGAAATACACCGCCTTTGGTGCAGCTGTTTTTCCTGTATTTCATGCTGTCTGATTTAGGCATGACCTATACGGATGCAACGACCGGAGAGCGCATTCCGTTGCTGTCAGGTTTTGCCTGTGTGGTGTTATCGCTGGCCCTGTATAATGGCTCGATAGCCATTGAGATTATCCGCTCAGGTATCAACTCTGTGCCGCGTCAGACTGTCGAAGGTGCTCAGAGTATGGGTTACAGTCGCTTGCAGATTTTCCGCTGGATAGAGCTGCCGATTGCCTTGCGCCTGACTATTCCGAACATGACCAGCAATGTGGTTAGCCTGATCAAAACATCAGCACAGGCTGCACTTGTCGCGGTAACTGACATCATGTTCTTCGCGACGCAGATCACTCTGGAGACATTCCGTAATCTCGAAGTGATGATCGTGTTGTGGCTGATTTATCTGGTCATTACCACCGCAGTGGTTTTGCTCGCCAAGCAAATTGCGAAGGCTCTGACTATCCCGGGATTTGGTGCAGGAACAATGAAATGAATAAAGACACCACTTCAGCTTTACTTGGCTTTTTTGGCGTTATCGCAGCTTTGTTCACCATTCTCTTCATCACCTACGGTCAAGCCAGCGGCAATGCTATCGACGTCCTTATCAGCCGCTCATCTCAGCTTCTTACAGGCAGTTCAGGTTTTTCCAGTTTTGGCGGCGGGTTTTCTGCGAATGTCATTATCAGCATATTCTCTATGGTGATTTCTCTCATCGCCGGTTTTTTTCTCGGCGGTGCCATGGTCTCACCCAATAGCCTGCTCCGAAATGCCGCTGTGCTAATCATGAACCTGTTGCGCAGTTCGCCTTGGCTGGTTGTGCTCTATGCTATGCTGTATTTGCTGCCATTCCGGATGACAATCCTCGGTACCAGTATCTTCATATCGCCCTTTCTTAAGGCCGTTATTGGTCTGTCTTTTCCGGTGACTGCTTATATTGCGGAGGGTTTCAGAAATGGCATCCGCGCCGTGCCTGATGGTCAGTGGGAATCTGCCCGCGCACTTGGCTATCGCCGCGGCCAGATTTTGCGTCTGATTATCCTGCCTCAGGCATTGCCAATGATGTTGCCAAACCTGATGACGACCTATGCGATGCTGTTTATTGGCACAAGCCTTGTGGTGGTTACAGGGACATCCGATGTGCTCTCCATTGGCAAAACAGTTATTGCCAGTGATGGCGACGAATATGCGACCGCAATCTATCTCTACATCCTCCTGCTGTTTTTTCTTTTCGCCTACCCACTGGCGACCTGGACGCGTGCCCTTGAGCGCCGCCTGATTAAAGGCAAATGATATGAACACAATACCCGAAAAACCGATCATTGAAGTTGCAGATATTTATAAGAATTTCGGTTCTGTTGCAGTACTGAAAGGTATTTCAATGGACATTAAGAAAGGTGATGTTGCCTGCATCATCGGACCTTCCGGCTCCGGAAAATCGACATTACTGCGCTGTTTGAACGGTCTTGTGTCAGTTGAACGCGGCACAATTCGAGTCGAAAACTTTCAAGTGGAGCGGTTGCGTTCGGAGAAAGAGCGCGTTCCGCTGCGCCATAAAGTTTCAATGGTGTTCCAGCAATACAACTTGTTCCCTCATAAAACCGTGCTGCAAAATATCATGATGGCACCGATACAGGTGTTGCGGCACAACAAGGAAGATGTGCGTGAACGCGCTGTAAAACTTCTCGCCAAAGTACAGCTATCAGGCAAGGAAAACGCCTATCCGGGCGAACTGTCCGGTGGACAACAGCAGCGTGTAGCGATTGCCCGCGCACTGGCGATGCAGCCGGAAATCATCCTGTTTGATGAGGTGACAGCCGCCCTTGATCCGGAAATGGTGCAGGAAGTGCTGAATGTTATCCGCGATCTGGCCGGTGAAGGCATGACCTGTGTTCTCGTGACCCATGAAATGCGCTTTGCGCAGGAGGTTGCGGATCAGGTGTTTTTCACCGATGGCGGCGTGATGGTTGAACATGCGGCACCGGAGTCGTTCTTCGGTGAACCGAATGATCCGCGTCTCAAATCGTTCTTGTCCAAGGTTCTTTGATTTTATTTGGAATTTCCTTAACGGGAGGGATTTATGCAAACTTATAAAATACTCGTGCCGGATGCACACCTGCGTGATCTTGCTGTTGAAAGCGCGATTTCCGGAAACCAGTTTGAATATCTCATTTATGATGAGACCGATCCAGCAGGCATCCCGGAGAAGCATTGGAGAGAGTGCGACGGCATTCTGGTCTGGCACCGCATGCGTATTACGCCAGAAACAGTCGCCATACTCGACAATTGCAAACTGATCGTCCGTGTTGGTGTCGGCTTTGATAATGTGAATGTTGATGCTTGCCGTCAAGCAGGAATCGCGGTTTCCAACGTACCTAATTACGGAACCACAGAGGTCGCAGATCACGCATTAGCAATGCTGCTTTATCTCGCGCGCGGCCTTGGCACCTACGAAAAGCGTCTCAAGACAGATCCGGTCAAAGGCTTTGTTGCGGAAGGTGCGCCGGTTGTGCGGCGGCTGCGCGGGTTGACATTCGGGGCTATTGGTCTTGGCCGTATCGGTACCGCAGTTGCGCGGCGTGCCGCAGCATTTGATATGAATGTTGTCTATTATGATCCTTATCTATCTGAAGGCCATGAATTAGGTATAGGTTTCGAGCGCAAACATTCACTGGAAGAGCTGCTTGCGGCATCCGATGTCGTGAGCCTGCATGTACCGCTTTCCAACGAAACTCGCGCCATGATCAATGACGATCTGCTGTCGAAATTCCAGGATAACAGCATCTTCATCAATATTGCACGAGGCGGTCTGGTCGATATTGATGCGCTTTTCAGAGCGTTGAAATCTGGAAAACTGGCCGCTGCCGGACTGGATGTTTTGCCAGCCGAGCCGCCTTTATCAGTCCCCTCCTTGATTGAGGCATGGCGTAATGAGGAAGAGTGGATCGCTGGCCGGTTTATAGTCTCACCGCACGCCGCGTTTTATTCCGAAGCTGGCTATGTCGATATGCGAACCTTCTCAGTGGAGATTATGCTTGATTTTCTCCTGCGTGACAAAGTCCGCAATAATGTAAATCCCGGCTGGGAAAAACACAGCCGCTGAAATCCCATGTGTCAAGGAGTATGCCACAATGGCATTTCAAAAATTAAACGCCCCATTCACTAAACTGTCTGACGAAGCTCTGAACGTATGGCGTGCAATCCCGCCTGCAGTGGCCTCGGACTGTCTGAATCGCACGCAGGCAATGAGTGCAATAATCAAGCCGGTTTCAATTGGCCTTACACTGTGCGGGCAGGCGCGAACAGTCACATCCATGGCCGGTGATTGCGGCAGTATTTGCGAACTAATTGGCATTGCTGAAGCCGGCGAAGTCATTGTTGTTGATGCCGGTGGCGTTGATGACACGGCCGTATGGGGCGGCATCATGACTGCCGAATCCGCATATAGAAAACTTGGCGGTGCCGTGGTGTTCGGTGCTATCCGCGACGTAGATGAGGTGCGTCAGCTGCGTTTCAATATGTTTTGTAAATCTGTGGTCCCGCGCGGCCCTCATCACGGTTTTGGCGGTATCATAGATGGTACGATTTCCATGGCCGGTGCGGTGGTGCGTCCCGGAGACATCGTTCTAGGTAATGATGATGGCGTCGTGATTGTGCCTTTGGAGCGTGCGCAGGAAGTTCTTGCGGCTGCTCAAGACCATTTGACCAAGGAAAAAGCCTGGATGGATGGTATTCGCAACGGGCGCACCATTCAGCAAATGTTCAATATGCAAACCTCGGCTCATAAATAACCCGCGATGAAAAATGCTGTCATGACTCAAGTAAAGTTAATAGATGCCACACAAGTGGCAGATGCACTGGCTTATGGTGCATTCATAGACGAACTGGCCAAAGGTTTTGCCGCAGGTTGCATCTGGCCTGAACGTCAACACCATATGATCGAAAATCTGAGCTAGCCGGTTTCTACATTATTTCTAATGCCCGCTGGGATTACGCATAATGCCGAGCTTCGGATTATGCCGCTCTCATATCTGAATGCACATACTTTGCTGGGATGTCGGCAACTTCTATCGGCATAAGGCTGTAGTGGTCAGGAACGGCGGCTTTGGCGGACCGCGCTGCGGATACAACGTGGTATTTCATCTGGGCATAGGCTCAGCCGAGAGCGCATCCTATGCCGACGCCTTCCCTCGTAGGTATCCCGCGTAGTTGTCTAAGATCGCCTGCCAGCCGCTGCGTTGCATCTCGGCGGGATTGCTTGCCTCCGGATCGAACACTGTTCTCACGCGGGTGCCGTCGCCTTCGGCCTCAAAGGTGGTGCGGGACATCCGCCCGTCATCGAGCTTGAGGACAAGAGTGCAGGGCGCGTCCACCTCCTCGTAAGTGCCCTCGAAATCGAAGCCTATAGAGCCGTCTCGCGCCTCCATGCGGGCCATGTGCCGCCCGCCGGGACGCAGATCCACCTCTGCGCGGGGGCAGCACCATTCGGGTGTGGCGAAGTTCCATTGCGTGATCGCGTCCGGGTCGGTATAGGCGCTCCACGCAGCTTCGGGTTCAGCGGGTACATGGGCTTCAATGGCGATGGGATCGGTCATGGTCAGTCCTCTTGTGGTTGAGATGCGCCGAATAGCCGGCGCACGTAGCGGTCGAGATGGTCGATGGCCTCGCGCGCGAGGTCGGGGTCGTTCCCCGCCTTGGCGAGGATGAAACCGCCCTGCAGCACGGCTTGGAAGTGGCGGGCGAGCGAGGCCGCGCCCCAACCGTCTGGTGCGATCCCGTGCGCATCGATAGCGGCCTGGATGTCGGCCTCCAGTGTCTCGGCATGGCCGAAGATGCTGGAAGCGGCGGCATCGCGGATCGCAGGCGCAGTCTGGTGGACCTCCTGCGCCAGAGTGCCGACAAGGCAGGTGAAGGCGGGGATTTCGTCGGACACGATAGCCCGGCGGAAGGCGAGGTAGGCAAGTACCCGATCCAGCGGATCATCCGCCGTGTGATAGGGGGCACCCTCGAAGAGGGCGTCTGTCGTTTCCGACCAATGTTCGGCCACTGCCACGCCGAGCGCGTCCTTGCCCCGGAAGTGATGAAAGAATGCCCCCTTCGTCACTCCCGCCTCCTGGCAGAGGTCTTCCACGGTGGTGGCCGCAAACCCTTTGCGCCGGATCACGTCAAGGGCCGCGTCCAGCAGGCGGGTGCGGGCATCGCCGCGCTCGGGGGATATTTTGGTGGGGCGGGGCATGTGAAATATATACCATACAGTCGGTATGTATAGCAAGTGGACTTACCGGAACCGACATATCCGCGGTATTCCGTCAGTCATGCCCGGTCGAAACAGATCTTCGGGCTTCGCGCTGCAAATGCCCGCTCAGTCCGCAGTGTGAACCTGCGAGGCCGCGCGAAGAGCGTCCGCTTTCGTGATCTGTCATAAGTAATCCCTTCAACCAACGGAAGGGAATACTTATGGAAAATGACACACGATCAGATCACACGGCGAAGCCCAAACACGATTGCCAGCTATCGCGACACTTTCCGGCTTCTGTTGCAATACCCGGAAACGCAAACCAGGCTACTGCCGACTGAGTTGCATGTGGCTCATGTAGACGCCGGCATCATCGGGCAGTTCCTGCCCCGCGACGAGATGGAGGCGTTGCTGAAAGCACTCGATCAGTCGAGCTGGTTCGGCCGGTGCGATCGGATGCTGCTCCCCACAATGCAGCAGACAGGCTTGCGGGCATCGGAGCTGGCCCCAACGATCCCCTGTTCGCAACAATCCGTGGCACGCCTCTAAGCCGAAATACGGTTGAACAAATTGTTCGGAAACATGCGCCACGGCGGCCTCGAACAGTTCGACGTTTAGATTGAAGCGCGCCACACCGCATGTCTTGCGCTACACTGCTGCAATGCAGCTTCTCCAGAGCGGTGTGGGCCGAACAATCATAGCCCTTTGGCTGGGCCATGAATCGATTGAGACGACACAGGTCTACATCCACTCTGACATCGTCTGAAGGGAAGGGCGATGGCGTTGACGAAGTCGGAAATAATTTCTGTATTCTTGTACTGACAGTGCGTATTTACGTCTAGCAACGAAACCTGCATATCACTTCAGTCGCTCGAAAGCATAAGTTCATCTGCTACCATACTATCGGCGAGCGTGCGATGGTCGAGCACATTGGCGATCGCTTCTCGCACTTCCAGCATCATGCGGCGCACTTCGCATTCGGTTTCGTTGCAGTCTTCACAAGCCTGATAATCCGTTTTGCTGGCGCAGGCGATAGGCGCTAGAGCGCCATCAAGAGTACGGATGATATTGCCAATATGGATGTCATCGGCTGCCCGTGCCAGACAAAAACCGCCCCCTTTACCCTTACGGCTTAGTACGAAGCCCGCATTACGCAGTTCAATGAAAATATTATCGAGAAATTTTCGTGGGATCTGGTGCCTTTGTGCGATTTCGCCCGCCGAAACCAGGTGGCCGTCCGCCACGCCAGCAAGATGCATCATGGCTTTCAGGCCGTATTTGCCTTTCTTGGTCAGCATGGCGCCTCTGTTGCTCTATTCAATAAACGGCTGGTGTTAAAAGTATGCAGTAAAACTTCCGGCGGTAAGCCGCCTTCACGTCACACTATTTTTCCCGCAGGCCAGGTTCGCTGACTGTTTGGGGCCAGGCTTCAGTCTAATGGTTGAAACTGGGTTAGAAAGCCCCATATCCACAGAAGGAAATAAATTCATTCTTTTGTTTTTTTGTCGTTGACAGTTTTGGATGTTGGGGTCT
>NZ_JAHRVA010000004.1 GCF_019100495.1 Falsochrobactrum tianjinense
TAACGTGGGGCTTGTTACGTTCGAATTTGCTCTTTGCCATCGCCGTTGTTCTCTTTGTTCTAGAACCGCTCGAGCGCCAGCCCGAAAGCCGTTCGACTTCTGGACCGGCATTTATGCCAAAACGGAACGGCGAACCGCCCGTCGATGATTCCTTACGCGCCTATCCGCCGTCGATAAATCTGGAGCGGGTAGCGGGAATCGAACCCGCGTATTCAGCTTGGAAGGCTGCTGCTCTACCATTGAGCTATACCCGCGCACTCTGACTCGGTCCAATAGTGGTGGAGGAAGTTGGATTTGAACCAACGTAGGCATAGCCAACGGATTTACAGTCCGTCCCCTTTAACCACTCGGGCATTCCTCCGGATAACACTATCAGCAGAGTCGAGCGACTAGGCATTTCGCGGGCTTCCGACTGACTTGCGAGCCAGCCATCGATCCGCGAGGGGCCTTATGCAGATAAGCTTTCCGCCTGTCAACAGGATAAAAGCGAAAAGAATGCATGTCCTTCCACAGCCTCGCGAAAGTCGCGTCCGCGCATGGGGCTACACCCCCGAAAAATCCGCGCTTTTGCGCGAACAAACAAACACCATCCACGCGTGCTTTTAATCGCACGACCTGCTATCTTCTACATGGTGAACACGATATAAGCAGCACCATGAACGATGAAAACTCCCCTCGCACACCAAAAGATTCTCACTATGCGCGCCTGCGTCGTCAGTACCGCGACCAAAAAGCCGACACTGAAGGTAAGCCTGCGCGTAAGCCGCAACGCCCGGTCTTTAGCGCCAATAAGATCACGGAAGGCACGGTACGGCTTTATGGCCTGCATACAGTGCGTGCGGCGGCAGAGAATCCCGCACGCAAGATTCTGCGCATGCGCGCAACCCGCAACGGCTTCGCGCGCCTAGAAATCGGCGAGGCGCAGAATCTACCCTTCCCTGTTGAAATCGTTGAACCGCGCGACATAGACAAGGAAACCGGGTCGGAGGCCGTCCATCAGGGCGTGATGATCGAAGCGGAGCCGCTGCGTCCAAAAAAGCTGTCGGAACTCAAGGAAAGTGTACTTTTGTTGGTTCTCGATCAGGTAACGGACCCGCATAATGTGGGCGCAATCATGCGTTCCGCGGTAGCTTTCGGCGCGGATGCCCTCATTACGACAAGCCGCCATAGTCCGCAGGAAAGCGGCGTTCTGGCCAAGGCAGCATCCGGTGCTCTGGAACTGATCCCTCATATTGAAGTGCGTAACCTTGCAGAAGCCATCGAAGAGCTTCATACACTCGGCTTCATAACCATCGGCCTTGATTCGGAAGGCCCGTTGGAAATGGAAGCCACGCTGAATGGGGACCGAATCGCCCTCGTTCTGGGCGCTGAAGGCAAGGGCCTGAGACAAAAAACCCGCGAAACCGTCACAGCTTTGGCACGGCTCGATATGCCAGGCGAGATCAAGTCGCTCAATGTATCAAATGCGGCGGCAATTTCCCTCTATGCTGCCGAGCGCTATCTGCGCGCCCGCGCCGCAGTCTGAAAGCGGGCCGCGTGTTTCACGCGGACCGGCTCGACCATCAGGCGGTGGCGATGTAAGTGCGAATATCTTCCGCCTCGCGCTCCACGTCCTCAATGCGCCGTTTCACAACGTCGCCGATGGAGATGATTCCCACCAGTTTGCCATTTTCTTCAACGGGCATATGCCGAAAACGGCTGCGTGTCATGACTTCCATGACCTGGTTGATCGTGTGATGTTCGCGGCATTTCTGAACATTGGCGGACATGAATTCAGACACCGGCTGCCCAACTGCCTTGTCCTGCATTAACGCGATAGCGCGTACGACATCCCGTTCCGAAAGGATTCCCCTGATTTGCCCGGTCGCATCGCAAACCACAAGCGCGCCGATCTTGCGCTGGTTCAAAACGGCGATGGCGTGCGCGAGCGTCTCGTCGGGTGCAATCACCACGACGTCTCGGCCTTTCAATTCGAGAATGGATCTAACAGTCATGCCAAAGTCCCTCCCAAGGTCTGAAAATCCACTATACGGAAACACCGCTACAGGATAACGCAACTCCTCCTGCTACGTTCCGTGATGGTGCACCTGCAATGCGGCTTTTGCAAGCGCACTAAAATGGGATGTCGAATAATTCTAACGCCTTAGAACGGCATCATAACCGCGTGGCCGATCGAGCAATGAAATGCCAAAGAAACCAGCCACGAATCCCCCGATATGCGCTTCCCATGCAATGCCGGAGAGATCGGCCCCGCCAGTCGAATAAAGCCCCGTGAGGATATTGATAAGAAACCAGACTCCAACGAAAGTCAGCACCGGTTTCAATGTCAGCGTCAGCCCCACCGGCAGAACCGGCCCGGCAAATTCCGAGCGCCGTCCATGCCCAACACGGCGGAAACCATAACGGGCCGCAGCCCCCATCATGCCGGAAATAGCCCCGGAGGCGCCGACAAGCGGTGTTACGCTTTCAGGGTAAAGCGCATAATGCGTCAGCCCGGCGATGATTGAGGTGAAGCCCCAGAACACCAGCATTCGCCCTGTGCCAATGCGCCCCGCAAGCGGCGAACCGAACGCTGCAAGCCAGATCATATTGACGGCGATATGCGCGGTTCCTCCATGCATGAACGAATAGCTGATAAGGGTGAATAGCGCCGCAGGATCGAAAAAACCACCTGCTAATGAGAAACGTGCCGGTATGAGCGCGAAGTTCAGCATGAACCCGTAATTCTCTTGCTCGCTTATTATATAGGTCTGAAAAATATAAACAGCGGCGCAAATACCGATAAATGCAAGGACGACGCCGGGGATGTTGAATATCGGCTCGCTGCCCGCCGGTCGATTTCCATTATTGCGCATTTGAGGCTGGGGCATGCTCATGAGTGGCCGCTTTCATCTGCAAGAGAACTGACGCGACGCAAGCCGACCGCGCGCCTGGAGAATACTGATTCTTGATAAGTGACAATCTGTCAAAAATAAAGGCCGCCGAAGTATCCCGGTCGGCCTTGTCGCAAATGTTAAGCACTTGCGAGATGCAGTCTGGAGATCAGAAAAAAGCTCAATTAACCCAATGGCTTCTCCCGACATGTCATCAAACCGCTGTAATCGGAGCTTTGCAACTATTACTTATTGTTAACCTTAATAGACGCGCTCGGTGGATGAATGAAGCGTTAAGCTGGTCTCGCCTGCGTTAATACTATTTTAATGTGCTGATTGTCGGGGCCGGCCCGCAAAAGTCCAGATTCAGGGCAACCAGCATATGATGAAACACCGTAGCACGATCGCAATTTTCAGCGAATGGCAGCGACTGGCTTTCAGCTGGGACGGCAGCCTGCATGCACCCTCGCGAGAATCTATCGCACCGCGCAAATTGGGGCGGCATCTCTCAGATCTGTTTTTCCTTGAAGAGGACGAAAGCGGCGAACTGATCTTCCGCCTCGCCGGGACACGCGTTTGCGCTCTCTTCGGGCGCGAACTCAAAGCCACACGTTTTCTTTCCCTCTGGCCCGGACGCAACCACTCTGCCCTGGATGAACTGATCCTGGAAATAAATGACCTGCTGGTTCCCGCTATAAGTTATCATGATGGCATCAGCCTTGCAGGGCGCAGCCTCGCATTTGAAATGCTGCTCGCTCCGCTCGAATCGCATAAGGGACAGAAAACGAACCTTCTCGGCGCCATATCGCTGCTTGATGACGTCACATGGGCTGGAGCCGATCCGCTTGTACTGGCCAGTCTCAATGCGATCGAGCCACTGGCGCCCGATCTGGCATTCACGCAAGAAACTAGCCGTCCGTCGGTCATGACCGTTAATGCACCAATCCGCACCCCAAGCCGGAGCCGTATTCACCCTCGGCCTCAAACGCCGCTATTGCGCGTCATCGCAGGCGGAAAAGCCTGAATCCGGCAGGTTCCCAAAAGTAAACGCAAACTAAGGTTACGGATTGGCAAACCCAAATATCGACCCGAAACGCATAAAACAGGTCAAAAACCAGCAATAAAAGGACTAAATCTGGCAATTCTGAACAAATTATTGCCGGATTATGAGCAGTTTTAGTCAAATTAGACTCGCATTTTCACGCTCAAGTTTGCCCGCCCTCAAATTCTTGCCGTCATTTTGTTTCCAACACGGAGACGAAGAATGGCAAGGCAAACGAGCTTTACGGCAATCATCGCAGCAATCCTGATGCTGTCGGGAACGGTTTTGGCACAAGCTGCCAACCCTGCTTCCAACTCGCCTTGGATGCCGACCGGAGAGCGCACCTCGCAACCTATCGGCCATTATGAATTTTGCGAACGCCATCCAGCGGAGTGCAATATCCGCAGCCTAGCAAATGCTCCGGTCACGCTCACAATGAAGCTCTGGCAGCAAATCATTGCAGTAAACGCGAGCGTCAACGAAAAAATTGCCCCGCGCACAGATATGGAGGTTTGGGGCCGCGAGGAATATTGGGAATATCCCACGACCGCTGGTGATTGCGACGACTACATGCTGTTGAAGCGCCGTGAACTGATGGCCCTTGGCATTCCGGCCCATACCTTGCTGTTCACGGTGGTGCGTCAGTCCAACGGCGAAGGTCATGCCGTATTGACGGTTCGTACCGACCGCGGCGATTTCATTCTCGACAATCTCGACCAGCGTGTTCTGGCCTGGAACGAAACCGACTATACGTACCTCAAGCGCCAATCCACAGCCAACACTGGCGTATGGGTTTCGATCCGAAGTGATCGCGATCTGCTGGTCGGCAGCATCCGCAACTGATCTATGCAGGCTCCAATCCTCGCATGAAAGACCGCCCCTTCTCTACATAGTGTTGTGCGGAATCTCTCAGCCGATCAATGGCGGTCGCATCAAGCTCGCGGATCACGCGCGCAGGCGACCCAACGATCAGAGAATTATCGGGAAACTCCTTGCCTTCAGTGACCAGTGCCCCTGCTCCGATCAGGCAGTTCTTGCCGATCTTTGCGCCATTGAGCACAATCGCCCCCATGCCGATTAATGTATTGTCACCAATCGTGCAGCCATGCAGAATGGCACGATGACCGATGGTGCAACCTTTTCCGACTGTAAGCGGAAAGCCTATATCCGTATGCAGGACGCAATGTTCCTGAATATTGCTGTCTTCGCCGATGGCGATCAACTCATTGTCGCCGCGTAGCACGGCGCCAAACCAGAAACTGGCATTTTCCCCCGCCACGACCTTGCCGACAAGGCTTGCATCCGGTGCAATCCAGTTGCTGTTCTGGTCGGCAAACTGCGGTCTGTGTCCATTATACGCGTAGATGGGCATGGCTTTCCTCCGTGGTAAGTCTGTTTAGTAGCAAAGCCCGTAAAGCGAAACCAATAAAAACGCCCTCCCCGTTGGCGGAGAGGGCGCGGCAAACTGCTCGTGCAAGCTTCGATATTACAGATCGACGTCGAGGATCGCCATCGAGAAATTGTAGGACAATTCGCCCTCGTCCTCGTCCTTATAGACGAGGCCCAGAAATTCATCGCCGAGATAAAGTTCAGCCGAATCGTTCTTGCGCGGACGCGCCTTCACCTGCAAGCTAGGATTGTTGAAGGTCCGTTTGAAATAAGCATCCAGTTTCTTGAGTTCTTCGGGTTTCAACCGGCTTCTCCTGATAATGATTTGGAGCCGGTTTAATGCACCCGGCATTATACGATGTAAAGACCTATCCGAAAGTGGAAAAGCCCATGCACGGATAGTTCATGGCCACATGCAGCATATAGGACGCCCGCTGCAAAAAGACAGCGGGCATATCCGGTAATTGTCAGAAAATCAGATGCCGTCGCCCAGCATATGCTCGTCAAAAGCCCGTTCGCCCAACGTCTGATCCATAATGCGCGAAGGCTCGGCGCAGCCGCTTTCGCCCACGACCTTGGCTGGAACGCCTGCAACGGTGCTGTTTTGAGGAACGGGTTTGAGCACGACCGAACCAGCGGCAATTTTCGAGCAATGGCCGACCTCGATATTGCCGAGAATTTTTGCGCCCGCACCGATCAGCACACCGTGGCGGATTTTCGGATGGCGGTCGCCGCCAGCTTTGCCCGTCCCGCCAAGCGTCACCCCATGCAGGATGGACACATTATCTTCGATCAGGGCTGTTTCGCCGACCACCAATCCGGTAGCGTGATCCAGAAACAGTCCACTGCCAAATTTTGCCGCCGGGTGGATATCGGTCTGGAACATCGATGATGACCGGCTTTGCAGATAATAAGCAAAGTCCTTACGGCCTTCCTGATAGAGCCAGTGCGCCAGCCGGTGCGTCTGGATGGCGTGAAAGCCTTTCAGATAAAGAACCGGGTCCATGAAACGATTATAGGCGGGATCGCGATCATATACCGCCTGAATATCGACGCGCAAAATCTGCGACCATCCTGGATTCGCGTCCAGCATCTTCTCGAAGGTCTGCCGCAAAATATCCGCACTCACGTCCGCATGGCCGAGACGTTCCGCGATACGATGCATCACCGCATCTTCCAGCGTCGGCTGGTTGAGAATTGTAGCATATAAAAACGACGCCAGAATCGGATCGCTGCTGGCAGCGTCTGCCGCTTCAGCACGAATGGAATGCCATATAGGATCGAGCTGCCCCAACTTAGAGGGCGCTTTTGCCGTCGTAGAAGCCGACATCATGCATTACTCCGGTTTCTCACCTGTGATCTACGATGCGAATTGAGCGTATACCATATCGCAAAATACGGTGCCTTGACACCCGCACATATCGGTGCCGCCCTGCAAACATACAAGTGATATATGCATCGCATCACGTCAAAGAGCGTTCTCTTCAAGGAACGCCAATACGCCTTTTTTATAAACCTTGTCGCCCACTGCCAACATATGATCTCGCCCCGGAATATCCAGCGCCTGCCCATTGGGCAGCATATCGGCCAGTTCCTGTGGGTTTCCGGCTATATCGTCGGTGGTTCCGACCGCAACCAGAACGGGCTGCATGATGCGCGCAATCGCGGCTGCGGACACCAGTTCCTTGGAAGTGACAACACAAGCAGCAAGCGCAATGCGGTCGCTTTTGGTCTGGTCGGCAAATTTGCGGAACATCTGTCCGCGTGGCAGCGTGATGGTCTGCGGATCTTCCGCCAGCAGCGCCTCGCCAATGGTTTCCCAGTCACCTGCTCCCGTCACCATTCCGATGCCAAGCCCGCCAAATACGGCGCTGTGCACGCGCTGCGGGTGCTCGATGGCTAGAAATGCACTGATGCGCGCGCCCATGGAATAGCCCATCACATGGGCCTTTTCGATGCCCAGATGATCGAGCAACGCAGCCGCATCTCCCGCCATTTTGCTTGGCGTATAATCCTGCGCGTCGTGGCTTTTTGTAGAAAACCCGTGTCCGCGGTTGTCGATGGCGATCACGCGATAGCCCGCTTCCATCAATGTACGGAACCAGCCCGGCGAGACCCAGTTGACTAGACTGGAAGAAGCGAAGCCATGAATGAGCAGGATGGGGTCGCCTTCCCCATCCTGACGGTACGCAAGCCGCATGCCGTCATGTTCGAAATATTCGATATCGAGCGCACTCACCTGTTATTTCCTTTAATTCTCGCAGCTGTATGCTCAATTTCGGCATTCGCCGCAAATGATCCGGTGGATCGCCCTGTCACCACGCTTGATACCGGTCTTTTTAACAGTACCGGCTAGAAGTTCAACGACATAAGCCGCAGGCGTTTCGGATGAAATAATATCTTCCGAAAAAGGTACGGCGTTTTCATAAATGGACGATACGTGTCCGGTATCGTCAAGAAATACCATGTCGAGCGGTGATGGCGTGTTTTGCATCCACATCATGATTCTACGCATCTCGCCAAAGACGAAAAGCATCGCGCGATCTTTTGGAAAATCGGTTCGCCACATAAGACCGCGCACACGCGCGGCATCCGTGTTCGCAATCTCGACGCCGAAGGCAACCTTGCCATTTTGGGTATTGAAAACCAGCAACTGCGGGTCCACTGGCAGTTGCATTGGCTTCGTTTCCTGCGCCTGCGCTCCAACGGCAAAAAACATGAATACGAGTGCGAGAAGAATGCGGCCCATGGGTGCTTTATCCAGATTGACCGCACAATACGGTTGAGTCTCAAAGACTACCAATCAGTCTTGACAGCAGCAAGACCTCAGTTCCCGCACGCTCGCTGTAATCCGGGATAGTTCAAAATCAATGGGAAACAGGGACAGCCGTTCCAATGTCAGGATGGATTTCCGCAGCCATCAGCCCCTTATCGCCGGTACCAAAGCGAATCAGGACCACCTGGCCGGGACGCAGTTCCATCATGCCGAAACGGCGCAGGGTTTCCATATGGATGAAAATATCTTCCGTACCTTCACCGCGCGTCAGAAAGCCAAAACCCTTGGTGCGATTGAACCATTTAACGATAACCCGCTCCAGCCCGCTCGACGGCGTTACGGTGACATGCGTGCGCTGCGGCGGCATCTGCGCCGGATGGACAGCCGTTGACGTGTCCATCGAAAGAACTCGGAAACATTGCATACCGCGTTCGCCCTGCCGCACTTCGCAGACGATACGGGCGCCTTCCAGCGCAGTCTGGAAACCGTCGCGGCGCAGCGAAGTGACGTGAAGCAGAATATCCGACAGCCCCGACTCGTCTGGAACGATGAAGCCATATCCTTTGGCCACATCGAACCATTTGATGTGACCTGAAACTTCCTTGAGTTCGCCAAGCTCTTCCGAGGAGTTCTGATTGCGAAACTGGTCGTCCGACACAGATTTTTCCGCCATACGCTCACCCCTCCTCTACTGTCCCGTTGCAATTCTGACCTGATTCTTGCCCAAAGAATAACACTTCCTTAACCGGAGGCGGCAAGCCTAATCTTTGACAGTTTCTAGGATGACCACAGGCTTTATGCCTTTATCGTCCAATTCTGGCTGTGGCGGAACATATGGCAGATCGCCAATTCGGCAACTTCGCCGCTTGCCTTTTTATTCTGTCAGCCTGCCAATAAATCCGGCCGGAAGCTGAACCAAACGCGCGGGAATAGGTTAACTTCCATCATCCACCATCCCACGAATCAGGAGAAGATTATGCGCTATCTGCATACAATGGTCAGAATTCGCGATATCGACGAATCGCTAGATTTTTATGTGAACAAGTTTGGGCTTGAGGAAATCCGCCGCACGGAGAACGAGAAAGGCCGCTTTACGTTGATCTTCCTTGCCGCGCCTTCGGACAAGGACCGCGCCAAGGCGGAACGCGCGCCTGAACTGGAACTGACCTATAATTGGGACGCCGAAACCTATACCGGCGGACGTAATTTCGGCCATCTCGCCTATATGGTCGATGATATTTACGCGACCTGCCAGAAATTGCAGGATAAGGGCGTCACCATCAATCGCCCGCCGCGCGACGGCCATATGGCTTTCATCAAATCGCCGGACGGTATTTCCATTGAATTGATCCAGAAGGGCGAAAGCCTTGCACCGCAGGAGCCATGGGCTTCGGCTGAAAATATCGGAAGCTGGTAAGACAAAAAAGCCCGGTCACACGACCGGGCTTTTCCTGAGGTTAGATCACTCCGTTCCCTGAATTGCGGCAAGTTTCCACTCGCCGCCATCCTTGCGGGTATAGGTCCAGACTTCGACGCTTTCCTCCGGATTTTCAAGATCGCCCTGCACGACCGCGCCCGTATTGCGATCCCGCATAATGTCGATTGCCGAATAGCGAATTGCGACGGTGGCGTAATCAGTGTCGCCTTCGCGCCAGGCTTCGGAAATATCGCCCTGAAGCAGCTTTACATCCTTCACTTCATTGCGCATGCCGCCCGAAGCGATTTCGCCCAGTTCTTCCGCCAGATAGGACATGGCTTCCGGCGTGGTGAGCGCCCGCAGCGCCGCATAGTCCTCGCGGCTATAAGCGCCCTGAATTTCTGTCAGCATTTCTTCAAATCGGTCGAGATCGCTCTGGCCGATTTCAATTGGCTCATCTTCCGCCGCCCCCGCTGCTGCTACCTCAGGGGCTTCTGGCTGCTTTTGCTCAAAAGGATTAACCGATGGAGCCCGAGCGCCAAAACCTGGCTGTGGTGCTGCGGTTTTCGCCACGCCGAAGCCCTGGGCGCCTGCATTGCCTGCGCCGGCTGCTGCCGTCTGGCGGCGATTGGCGAACATGCGCATGACGAACATGGCGATCAAAGCAATGACTGCCACCTGAAGCAGCAGGCCGAACATGCCTGCAAGTCCGCCAAGTCCGTTCCCAAGCAGCATGCCAATGAGACCACCGACCAGCAGGCCGCCCAGCATGGAGCGCCCGAAATTGCCGAACATGCCGCCCGAACGTTGCGCTGCCGCATTCTGCGCACCTGCGGCAGGGCGATTGGTCTGTGTGTTCGTGCCGGTATTGGGCGTCATCGAACGCTGGATCGGCGCCGCATTATTCGGCGCGGTGCGTGTGGGCGCGGGTGCCTGATAGGTGCGTGCGCCCCGGCTGCCAAAACCGCCGCCGCCACGGCGCGCCTCGGCGAAATCGACAGCGGCAAAGGAGGCGGCAAGCCCCAATATAAGTGCAGCTGTCAGTTTAGTCAGGCGTTTTGCAGAACCCGGCATAAATTTCTCCCGATTGGAATTTAAAGTCCGCACGCATATGGGAATGAAACCCTGCATTTCACAAGTGCATGAAGCAAATAAATCCTGATTTTTCAAAGCGGCAATGCCGCATCGAGAATCTGAATCTGCGGCGTAACCGAACCATTCCAGTGATTGAGAGAAAGATTGCCCACCACATGTACATTCTGGCCTATATTATTGAAAAGAAACCGGCCTAGATCACTCTCTGCCGCGCGGAATGCGATGGCATTGATCCGCTTGCCGTCCGCACCGCGCAGTGCCACGCGTACATGGTCGCGACCAACACCACGAACATCGGCCAATATATGATGCGGGAGCGCCAGAACGGGCTGCGGATACGCCGAACCATAAGGCCCGGCCTTCTGCAAGGCTTCATAAAGGGCTACCGTCGCGCCGGAAGCTGCCACCGCTCCATCGATGGAGAGGCTTTGCCTTTCGCGCAAGCCGGCGACGGTCGCCGCCGATTCTTCCTCGAAAAACGCCCGTAACGCTCCAAGCTTGCTGCGCTCAATGGTGATGCCCGCAGCCATGGCATGACCACCGCCCTTCACCAGAAGCCCTTTTTCCACCGCTTTGCGCACCAACCTGCCAAGATCAAGTCCAGCGATTGAGCGCCCCGACCCGGAGCCAATACCATTGGCGTTGAAGGCAATGGCGAAAGCCGGACGGCGCGCTTTTTCTTTCAGACGGGAGGCAAGAAGTCCGACAATGCCCGGATGCCAATGGTCGTTGGCGGTCACGATCACGGACGCGCCGCCGCCGCCGGATAGCTCAAGCGCTGCCTCGGCTTCTGCTTCCATCAACATCTCGGCTTCCATGGCCTGCCGTTCCTGATTAAGCCGATCAAGCTCAATGGCGATGGGCTGCGCCAGCCCCGGATCGTCCAAAGTGAGCAGCCGCGCGCCAAGCCCCGCATCGCCGATACGCCCGCCCGCATTGATGCGTGGGCCGATCAGGAAGCCCAGATGGAACACATTGAGCGGCTCGCCAATCCGCGCGACGCGCCCAAGGGCCGCAAGCCCGGCATTGCTCTGGCTGCGGGCGACCAGCAGCCCCTTGACCACAAAGGCACGGTTGACCCCCTTAAGCGGCACCACATCGCAAACCGTTGCCAGCGCCACCAGATCCAGCATGCCCAGCAAATCCGGCCCCGCCCCCCTGCCCCGCTCTCGCAGAATTTTGACAACCAGCACCAACGCCAGAAAGACCACACCCGCAGCGCAGAGATGTTCCTGCTGCGAAATATCGTCTTCGCGATTCGGATTGACGATCGCCGCCGCATCTTCGGGCAGATCGCCGGCAAGCTGGTGATGATCGAGCACGACCACATCGGCCCCCGCCTGTTTTGCCGCCGTGATCGATGGCGCGCTGTTGGTGCCGCAATCGACGGTGACGATCAGCGACGCGCCCTTGGCGACCAGTTCGCACATCGCGTCGGGATTGGGGCCATATCCCTCAAAAATACGGTCGGGAATATAGATCGAATGCGCAATGCCATAATGCTTGAGGAAGCGCGCCATCAGCGCCGATGAACAGGCTCCATCCACATCGTAATCGCCAAAGATCGCGACAGTCTCACGTCGCTCTATGGCATCGGCGATACGGCCTGCGGCTTTTTCCATATCGGTCAACGATGAGGGATCGGGCATGAGATTGCGCAGGCTCGGATCGATGAATTCCGGCGCGCCCTCCACGGTGACGCCGCGCCCGGCAAGAACGCGCGATACAAGATCGGAAATGCCATGATGCTGCGCAATGGCGAGTGCCGTGTTGGCTTCACGCAGGCCGAGTCGGTCAATCCATTTCTGGCCAGTTACGGATTGGCGGATTCCGAGGAAGAGGCGTTCTGTTGTCATATCCCTGTTAAGACACAAAAGGCGGCATTTTTGCAATGCCGCCTTTGCCAATCACAATAGCGTCCTGTCAGAATTTGGAGAGATCCTGATGTCGCGCCTTGATTTCGCGGATCGTCTGCGAACTTGAACGCATGACGATCGTATGGGTCTGGATATAGTCGCGGGCGAATTTGACGCCTGAAAGCATATTGCCATCTGTTACGCCGGTCGCGGCGAACAGCACATCGCCCTTGGCCATTTCTTCCATCGTATAGATCTTTTTGGGATCCGCGATCCCCATTTTGGCTGCGCGTACGATTTTCTCCTCGCTATTGAGCTGGAGCCGACCCTGCATCTGGCCGCCAATGCAGCGAAGAGCCGCCGCCGCCAGAACACCTTCCGGGGCACCGCCAATGCCGATGTAAATATCGATGCCGGTTTCGTCCGGGTCAGTCGTATGCATCACACCCGCCACATCGCCATCCCCGATCAGGCGGATCGCAGCGCCCGTTGCGCGCACTTCCTCGATGAGGCGGGCATGGCGCGGACGGTCCATGATGCAGGCTGTGATTTCGTGCGGCTTCACGCCCTTTGCCTTGGAGACCGACATGATGTTGTCGGTCGGCGTCGCATCGAGATTGACGACGCCTGCGGGGTAACCGGGGCCAACCGCGATCTTTTCCATGTAAACGTCCGGTGCGTAGAGAAGATTTCCCTTCTCTGCAATGGCAATGACGGCCAGCGAATTGGGCAGGTTCTTGGCGCAGATGGTGGTGCCTTCCAGCGGATCGAGCGCGATATCGACGTCCGGTCCCTGCTTGGTGCCGACTTCCTCACCGATATAAAGCATCGGCGCTTCGTCGCGCTCGCCTTCACCGATGACGACCGTACCGGCAATCGGCAGGCGGTTGAGTTCCTGGCGCATTGCGTCGACAGCAGCTTGATCGGCGGCCATTTCATCGCCGCGCCCACGCAATCTCGCCGCTGCTACGGCTGCACGCTCCGCCACGCGGACCAGTTCCAGCGTAAGGATACGATCCAGCCCCTGAGGTTGCTGCTCTACAGTCTTGGCCATGTGAACAAGTCCCGAATTCGAATTACATCAAATGCGGCAGAAGGCCGCTCAACCATCACTATAGCAACCCACACAGCCATTATAGCGATATCGTGCAAACCTTTTGTCAAACTCCCCCGCCGCTCGCAAGAGGCGAAACCTGAAAACAGTGTGCGCTCAAAGACTTAATCGATTTAAGATCAAAACTCCCAAGCGCGGCCTTTTAATCGTGCAAAGTTTGTAACGGCCTCAGCCCGCCCGTTCAATCCGTATCATCTGCGGCTTGTTCACCAGGTGATCGTCTTTCAGAATCGCTTCGAGCGACTTGCGAACCGCGGATTCCGTTGTCTCATGGGTGACGAGAATCACCGTCTTGATACCGTCCTGCACGTCGCTGTCCATCCGCGGACGCTGAACGATGGATTCAAGCGAGATGTCATTTTCGGCCATGCGCTTGGCGATCGCGGCGAATGCGCCGATCCGGTCATGAACCGTAAGGCGGATGAAATAGCCGCCCGCATGTTTGCGCATCTTGGCACGCTTATATGGCTGCAACGCCTTGGCAGGCGTGCCGAATACCGGTCCATGCTGGAAGCCCGGGCGGCTCTTGGCGATATCAGCCAGATCACCGATCACAGCGGAAGCGGTCGCATTGCCGCCTGCACCGGGGCCTGACAGCAGAAGTTCGCCTAAAAGATCGGTTTCGATCGCCACAGCGTTGGTTACGCCATGCACCTGCGCAATGACCGATGACACTGGCACCATGGTCGGATGCACGCGTTGCTCGATACCGGATTCGGTCTGCTGCGCTACGCCTAGAAGCTTGATGCGATAGCCCAACTCGTCCGCCGCACGAATGTCGGCCAGCGAAATGTTGCTGATGCCTTCCAGATAAATATCGTCAGCGGCGATCTGCGTGCCGAAGGCAAGGCTGGTCAGCAACGCAAGCTTGTGCGCTGTATCGTTGCCCTCGATATCGAAAGTCGGATCGGCTTCCGCATAGCCAAGGCGCTGCGCGTCCTTGAGGCAGTCCTTGAAGGAGATGCCCTCTTCCCCCATACGGGTGAGAATATAATTGCAGGTGCCGTTGAGAATGCCATAGACGCGTGAAACCGTATTGCCAGTAAGCGATTCACGCATCGCCTTGATGACCGGAATACCGCCTGCCACCGCCGCTTCGAAATTCAGCAGCACGCCCTTTTCTTCGGCGATTTTTGCAAGCTTGACACCATGGCGGGCCAGCAGCGCCTTGTTGGCCGTCACGACATGATGGCCCGTGCGCAACGCAGCCTCGACAGCCGCCTCGGCAGGCCCGTTGTCGCCACCGATCAGTTCGACGAAAACGTCGATTTCATCACTCTTGGCGAGTTCTACCGGATCGTCGAACCACATCATGCCGGAAAGATCAGCACCGCGATCACGCGTCCTGTCGCGCGCGCTCACGGCTGTAATTGTCAATTGCTTGCCGCATTGGCGAGTGAGCATGTCGGCATTGTCACATAGAATACGCAACACCGAAGCACCAACGGTGCCCAGTCCGGCAACGCCGATCCGCAATGCATCACTCATTATTTCGACCTTCTGAATTATTGGCTGAATTATTGGCTGTAAAGGGGCAAGAAGCAGCAAGAGCCGACCATATGGCGGCTCTTGCATGCTGAGGGCCATCCGTCAACGGCGACCTTCAAGCGGAATGATATTGTGCAGGTTCTCATCCTTGGTGGACAGGAAGCGCTTGATATTGCGCGCTGCCTGGCGGATGCGGTGCTCGTTCTCGACCAGCGCGATGCGGACATACTCATCACCATGCTCGCCAAAGCCGATACCCGGCGCGACCGCGACATCGGCCATCTCGACCAGAAGCTTGGAGAACTCAAGCGAACCCATGGCCCGGAAGCGTTCGGGAATCGGAACCCAGGCAAACATCGTCGCAGCCGGTGGCGGTACATCCCAGCCAGCGCGGCCAAAGCTTTCGACCAGCACATCGCGGCGCTGTTTGTAGATATTGCGCACATAGGTGATGTCCGACCCGTCGCCATTGAGCGCTGCCGTGGCAGCAACCTGAATAGGCGTAAACGCACCGTAATCGAGATAGGATTTCACCCGCGTCAGCGCGGCAATCAGGCGTTCGTTGCCGACCGCAAATCCCATGCGCCAGCCGGGCATAGAATACGTCTTTGACATGGAGGTAAACTCCACCGTCACATCCATCGCTCCGGGAACTTCCAGCACCGACGGCGGCGGATTGCCATCAAAATAGATTTCCGAATAAGCCAGATCCGAAAGGATGATGAGATCATTCTTGCGCGCGAAAGCCACCACATCCTTGTAGAAGTCCAGCGTCGCCACATAGGCCGTCGGATTGGATGGGAAATTGAGAATGAGCGCCAGTGGCTTGGGGATCGAATGCTTGACCGCGCGTTCCAGCGCCGGAATGAACTGGTCATTCGGCTTGGCCTGAATCGAGCGGATCACTCCGCCCGACATGATGAAGCCAAACGAATGGATCGGATAGGTGGGATCAGGGCAAAGCACGACATCGCCGGGAGCAGTGATCGCCTGGGCCATATTGGCGAAGCCTTCTTTGGAGCCGAGCGTCGCCACAACCTGCGTATCCGGATCGAGCTTCACGCCGAAGCGGCGCGCATAATATTGCGCCTGAGCGCGGCGAAGGCCCGGGATGCCCTTGGATGCCGAATAACGATGCGCGCGCGGATCCTGCACCGCCTCGCAAAGCTTGTCGACAATGTTCTGCGGCGTAGGCAGATCGGGGTTACCCATGCCTAAATCGATAATGTCGGCTCCCGCCGCTCGCGCCGATGCCTTCAGGCGATTGACCTGTTCAAAGACATAGGGTGGCAAACGACGGACTTTATGAAACTCTTCCGACATGATCCTATTCCAAAGGAGGGTTAAAAGTAAGAGCGCATACGCGCCGCAAAGGAGCTATACACCGGTTATCGAATCGGGTCGAGACTTGTTGCAGTCTTGAAATGAGGCTTTTTTTATCAGAAAAAGCTTATTCTTGTCCGGCTTCGATCTCTCGGAGCGTTGCATCCGTTTCTTCCTGCGCCTGCTTGCGCAGCGCGGCAGCTTGAGCAGGCGTCACGCCTGCATTCGCAGAGCGCGTGGCTGCCAGACGAGTGCGGTCGGAATCAAGCGTCGATGTGATCTGCTCTTTTTCTTCCGCCGTAATCTGCACAGTCGCAGCCTTGGGCATGCGACCAAAGGTCGGATAAGTACCTGTCTTCGCCGCTCCCTCCTGCGGCACGCCCTGAAATTCCGGCCCGCCCGCACAACCGGCAAGGAAAGCTGCGGCTGTCGCTGCCAGCATGAGATTGGCAATCTGCCGCGCGCGCTTGATCATAGTTCCGTTTCCCGATTCGTCTCTTGAACACCTGCGCACTCTGCGCACAGCAAATATTTCACGGTAAAAGGGATAGCACCAACTCGACACTCCCTGTCAATAAGCGAGTTTCGGACCGCGCCTATTCCCTTGCCGTCTGCTTCATGCATTAACTCAATATAACCTAAAGTTACATATAGTAATATAACGTTATATTACTATATCTTGCGATCCTTTTGACCAGAATAAGGCGCTCCATGCTTTCCATAGTTGCGTTTACCAATTAAAAAGCATAAATATTGGTCCTGATTACCAATAGGTGGTTTGCGCCTTCATGCATCTGTCTGAATATATCCTATGTGTATTTGCGATAGCGCATTGACGAGATTGGTTTATCTACCCGGTAAAAAACCGGGCCTTGTAAGGAAGTTCGTCTAGCACAAGTGGCGAGACAACACGGGAGAACCGCCCTCCCGAAATCAGGCAGGCCCGGATGTCTCCGGTTCGCCAGGCTGGTCGGAGAAATCGAGCCGGAGCAGACTCTTGAAATATGTAGAATCTTCACGTCAGACGACCAGAAGGCTTCTTTCCGGCAGCGTCGCCTTTCTCGCGCTCGTTCTGTCGTCCTGCACCTCCACCGGCGATGGTACGATACCGATGCAGATGAGCGCCAGCACCGATGGCTCAATGGTTGCAGAAGCGCTTCAAAGCGCAGCGGACCAGAGCGCAACCGCCAAAACAGCGGCAGAAACCGACACTGAAGCAGAGAAAGTGGAGACGCGATCCGAAACGCCAAAGCAGGCAACAATCGCCGAAGCAGCCGATCCGGGAAAGCCACAGCAAGCAGCGATCAGCGCAAGCGAACCTTCTGAAGAAGAACCCGCTCAGGTTGCTGCCCTTGCCTCCCCGACAAAACCCAACTCTCTATTTAGCCTGTTTGGTAGTAAATCCGGCAAAACCCTGCCCCCTCCTTCCCCCGATACGGCTGAAACACCGTCAACTGACGAACCTGCGTCTGTCGCCACCGTTGCCCCGGCAGAAGAACCGCCACAAACTGCGGCGGAAAAACCAGCCGAACAGGAAAAGCCTACCGAAGTCACCTCTCTTTTTGGCTCCGCTAAAAATGCCAGTGCTTTTGTGTCGCCGCAACGACCTGCTGCCTCCCAAGGCAGCATTGCAAGATTGTTCAACGATGAAGTGGCAAGCAGCTCCGGCAAATCGGATAACAAAGAACGAGCTGTCGTAAAGCCGGCTTCCTCGTCCGCAAAAGACTATGATTACTCTCTCCCCGGCGTCCGCCCCAATGGCGGCATTGAGATCAAGCATCGCAAGAGCATCTATGACGACAGTGATATCGATGCCAATGAATATGACTATTACTCAGGCATACAGCTTGCATCGGCACCCGGGCTTGCGCGCCTTGCACCAAACGGCCTGAAAGTACAGCGCGAAACGGTTGACGTGGCATGCCTCAAGCCGCAACTCGTCACGATGCTGAAAACGATGGAGCGGCATTTCCGCCGCCCTGTCATGGTGACGTCTGGCTACCGCAGCCCCTCTTATAATCGCAAGGTCAATGGCGCACGCAGGTCGCTACATATGATTTGCGCGGCGGCCGATATCCAGATCGATGGTGTTTCCAAACGGGAACTTGCCCGGTATGCCCGCTCCATGCCGGGCCGTGGTGGCGTTGGCACTTATTGCCACACAAAGTCGGTCCATGTGGATGTTGGCCCCGAACGCGACTGGAACTGGCGCTGCCGGAAATGACTACGCAAGAGTTTTCTTTTATTTCAATAAGATAGACAAATCACCCACAGCAGCTCCGTCATTAATATGCCCCTGAAGCAATATTTTTCCGGAAAACTTGTATTAAGGGCTTGCGAGTCAGGGGCTTCCTGCATATAAGCCCACACACACCAGCAACGGGCGCCCATCGTCTAGCGGTTAGGACGCCGCCCTTTCACGGCGGAAACAGGGGTTCGATTCCCCTTGGGCGTACCACTTGCTGACCTCTCCTTAAAAACTAAATACGGCGTGGATGATCTTTCGGTCCTTCACATTGTTTTTCTTATTGAAATTTGCACAAAAGCACTTGCGCATAGGAATTTTCCTGCATATAAGCCCACTCGCACCAGCAACGGGCGCCCATCGTCTAGCGGTTAGGACGCCGCCCTTTCACGGCGGAAACAGGGGTTCGATTCCCCTTGGGCGTACCATTTGCCAGCGTGCTTCTCGCTTAGAATTGATCCAGCAATAGATGACATCGCCTGTCCGGTACTGTAGGCACCTTTGTGCCATATAGTGAAACGGGATTCACCTCATGCCTCAAAGCACTGCAATCGTTCCCACCGCCCATGCCAGCCGCTACTTGCAGCAACTCTGCAAACACTGGGCGCATAAATTTACCACGGAATTTACGCCGGAGCACGGACACATCGATCTGGGCGAAAATCGCATCGTGATTCTCAAAGTCGAGCCGGAGCAACTTGTCGTTGAAGTTGACGCTCCCGACGATGCCCTGCCCCAGATGGAAGGTGTCGTTGCAAGCCATATCGTGCGCTTTGCCTTCCGCGAGGAACTCATCTTCAACTGGGTCAGGCAATAGGAACGACAGCCGAGGCTTGCGACAACCCTTTTCCGAATCTAAATAGGGGTTTCTTTCCATGCTTTTTCCCTCACCCCTCGTTACCGGTCGCCTTGAGCGTCGCTACAAGAGGTTTCTGGCCGACGTCACCCTTGATGACGGCCAGCCTATCACGGCTTCGGTTCCCAATACCGGCTCCATGCTGGGGCTGACAACGCCCGGCTCCCGCGTCTGGCTAAGTGTCTCTGATGCCCCGCATCGCAAATATGCCCACACGCTCCAGATCGTAGAGGCTGACAATACGCTTGTCGGCGTTAACACTGGCCTGCCCAATCGAATCGCCGAGGAAGCAATCCTTTCCGGCCTCCTCCCGGGATTGAGCAATTATCGCAGCCTCAAACGCGAGCAAAAATACGGACGCAATTCGCGTATAGACATTCTGCTTGATGACGGCGAAGACCCGCGCGTTTATGTGGAAGTGAAGAATGTGCACTTCACCCGTACGCTAAAGCTTGCCGAATTTCCCGACACTGTCACCGCACGCGGGGCCAAACACCTCGATGAACTAGTTGATGTCGTTGCCGCTGGTCATCGGGGCGTGATGCTGTTTATTATTCAGCGTAGTGATTGCGACAGATTCAGCATTTCAGGCGATCTTGACCCCACTTATGCGCGTGCTTTTGAGCGCGCCCTCGCATCCGGGGTTGAGGCTTGGGCAGTTCGGTGCCAAATAACAGATAAAGGCATTCATGCCACGCAGGTGGTGCCGATAGAATAGAAAGACAGGTCGAGAAATGGTGACTTATATTGAAGCGACAAGCGCGCCCCTGAAATATACGGGCCAGATCAGGCTTTATGGGCCGGAAGCTTTTGAGGCCATGCGCAAGGTTTGCAATATCACCGCGCGCTGTCTCGACGCGCTGAACGATGTCGTAAAGCCCGGCGTTACGACCAATGAAATTGACCGTTTCGTCTTTGAGTTCGGCATGGATAACGGCGCGTTTCCCGCGACGCTGAACTATCGCGGCTATACGAAGTCTACCTGCACCTCGATCAATCATGTCGTCTGCCATGGCATTCCCAATGACAAGCCGCTGCGCGAGGGCGAGATCGTCAATATCGACGTGACATACCTGCTGGATGGCTGGCACGGCGATTCAAGCCGCATGTATGCAGTGGGCGAAATCAAGCGTTCCGCTGAACGCCTGCTGGAAGTGACCTATGAAAGCCTTTTGCGCGGCATTTCTGTCGTCAAGCCGGGCGTGAAGACTGGAGCGATCGGCGCTGTAATCCAGTCCTATGCCGAGGATGAACGCTGCTCGGTGGTGCGCGATTTCTGCGGCCATGGCGTCGGCCAGCTTTTTCACGACGCGCCCAATATCCTGCACTATGGCACGCCCAATGACGGCGTGGAGATCAAGGAAGGCATGATCTTTACGATCGAACCGATGATCAATCTCGGCAAGCCCGGCGTCAAGGTTCTGTCGGATGGCTGGACTGCGGTAACACGCGACCGCTCGCTGACCGCACAATATGAGCATACAGTTGGCGTCACCAGCAATGGTTGTGAAATCTTTACCCTTTCACCAGAGAATGTCTTCGGCCCGCCCACCATGCGATAAGAATGGAATAAGATTGTCTGTCTGTTTCGGTGGGGGTTAGAACAGAATGGCACAAGACAGGAAAAAGTCGGGAAACCCTGACTTCCCCGGCTTTAATGATGGAATCCAGATGGCGGCCCCTCTGGAAAAGCCGCACCATATGGGCCACCGTGAGCGGCTGCGCCAGCGCTTCAAGGCGGCGCCCGACACATTGGCCGACTATGAACTGCTTGAACTTCTGCTTTTCCGGGTCATCCCGCGCGCAGATACAAAACCGCGCGCCAAAGCCCTGCTGAGCCGCTTCGGTTCGCTCGCAGAAGTTCTGGGAGCCTCCGAACAACTGATTGCGGAAACACCGGGCGTCGGCCCTTCCATAGCCCTTGATCTGAAAATCATTGAAGCCGTAGCCAAGCGCTCGGCACGAAGCACGGTCATGGAACGTGAGGTGCTGGGCTCATGGAGCAAAGTCGTCGAATATTGCACCGCCGCCATGGCCTTTGAGCCGCGCGAACAATTCCGCATTCTGTTTCTCGACAAGAAAAACCGCCTGATAACCGACGAAGTACAGCAGCAGGGAACCGTCGATCATACGCCCGTCTATCCGCGCGAAGTGGTAAAGCGCGCGCTGGAACTCTCCGCCACCGCCATCATATTGGTCCACAATCATCCTTCCGGGGACCCGACCCCCTCGCGCGCGGATATAGACATGACCAAACTCCTGATTGAGGCGGCCAAGGCGCTCAATATCACAGTGCATGATCACATTATCGTCGGCAAGCATGGCCATGTGAGCATGCGTGGGCTGAAGCTTATCTGATTTCGTCTCACCGCCTGCGTTGCAGCGTTACTTCTCGTTAAGTATAATCGGCAAAACGATGCGCAAACCCTTGCGCGTTCGCCGTTTTTCTTAAATTTGGACACAATCGCAAGCGACCAGAGCCATAGTTTGAAGATGGCGGCATCAGCCCTTCAGCCATGCAAGCATACTTTCCGCCAGCGTTTCGGGCGGGAAAACCGGAGTAATAAATGTTTAAGCGTTCCAACGTTGCTGCGGCGCTCGGTGCCGCAATTATCGCCTTTGCAAGCCCGTCTTTCGCAGCCGATGCATTCGGCGATACGGATTACAGCTACAATGACCCCGTCGCCGCAGGGCCGCATGACTGGTCCGGCAATTATGTCGGCGCGCAGATCGGCGCTTCCTCGTCCAGAGTTCCCAGCCCGTTCACAAATCGCACCGGCCTGCTCGGCGGCGCAGTCGTAGGCAAGAACATGCAGAGCGGCAATATCGTTTTCGGTGGTGAACTGGAGGGCAATTTTGCCGAAGCCGAACATCGCATCGGCAATGGCGGCAGCCTCCAGCAATCCTGGAACGGTAATGCAAAAGCCAAGGTCGGCTATGCTTTCGACAAAACGCTGGTTTATGGCACTGCCGGTTATGGCGTAACGCGCTTCAAGGCCAAGGACGCAACCACTTCCGCACCTGGCTGGGAAGGTGGTGTATTGATTGGCGCAGGCGTGGAGCAAGCCATTTCCGGCCCGCTTTCCCTAAAGGCTGAATATGACTTCCAGCGTTTCAACAATGTGAAATCGAAGGTGAATGGTGTGAGCCAGCGTAACGACCTGAAGAATCACTCTATCAAGGCCGGCCTGAACTATCGTTTCTGATTCCAGTTACCACGCAGGTCATGCCGATTGCGCATGAACCGATCCGCTCTTTGCAACAAAGGCTGCGCTTACCCGCGCAGCCTTTTCTATTAGACCTTTTGTCAATCCGAAACCGGATGCCCGCCACTCGTACGAGCTTGACACTTCCATGCCCCAACATCTTAATAACATCGATTTAAATGGGGCTTTCTTCATCCGCTATCCGGCCGTTCAGCTAGGAATGATAAATGCAACGTGTTTTCGACGGACATAATGATGTCCTCCTGCGCCTATGGGAAAACCGCCGAAACGGCGGGAACCCTGTCAAGGAATTCATCGACGGCACCAAGGCTGGCCATCTTGACCTGCCCCGCGCCAAAGCAGGCGGAATGGCAGGTGGCATTTGCGCCATTTACATTCCTTCAAGCCACCATATTGAACTGGCTAGAACGAATGCTGACGGCGCCTATGAAACGCCGCTGGCCCCGCCGCTCGAACGCAGCCCCTCTCTCGAGATCGCGCTGGAGATTGCTTCCATCGCCCTGTGCCTGGAAGAGGCCGGAGGCTGGAAAATCTGCCGCAGCGGCAAGGACCTCGACGAAACACTTGCAACTGATAAATTCGCTGCCGTCCTCCATATGG
The DNA here is from genome assembly GCF_019100495.1 of Falsochrobactrum tianjinense. Taxonomy (GTDB): domain Bacteria; phylum Pseudomonadota; class Alphaproteobacteria; order Rhizobiales; family Rhizobiaceae; genus Brucella; species Brucella tianjinense. Next base: position 23,302 of record NZ_JAHRVA010000004.1, read on the forward strand.
AAGGCTGTGAGGCCCTTGATGCAGACCTGGCAGCGCTCGACGTCTTTTATGCTGCGGGCCTGCGTTCACTGGGGCCAGTCTGGAGCCGCAACAACATATTCGGTCATGGCGTGCCTTTTGCCTATCCCATGTCTCCTGATACCGGCGCCGGATTGACAGATGCAGGCAAACGCCTCGTAAGAGAATGCAATCGCAAAGGCATCCTCATTGATCTAGCCCATATTACCGAAAAAGGTTTCTGGGATGTGGCGGAACTCAGCGATCAGCCGCTGATCGCGAGCCACTCCAACGTTTATACCCTCACACCAGTCGCCCGTAACCTGACTGATCGCCAGCTTGATGCGATCCGCGAACGCAAAGGCGTTGCAGGTCTCAATTTTGCAACCACCATGCTGCGATCTGACGGGCAAGAAAATGCGGCTACGCCGCTTTCCGACATGGTGCGTCACATCGACTATATGGTTGAACGCATGGGCATAGACTGCGTGGCGCTCGGGTCGGATTATGACGGCGCGACCATACCTTCAGAGATAAGTGATGCTGCCGGAACGCAGAACCTTGTCGCCGCTTTGCAAAAAGCCGGATATGGTGAAAACGAGCTTGCCAAACTTTGCAGACAGAACTGGATAAGAGTTCTCAAAGAAGCCTGGCACGAAGCAGTCTGACTGGTCTACAACTTACATAAAACACGAAAGGGAACTCAAGATGATGCATTTTGGACGTTTTCGCATTCTCGCTGCGGGCGCAGCAGTGTCAGCCCTTCTGGCCGCAAGTCCGGCCTGGACGGCAACGCCCGCCGACACGCTGGTCGAAGCATGGGCCATCGATGACATCATCACGCTCGATCCGGCTGAGTCCTTCGAAATCAGTCCCGCGGAAATCCTCGGCAACGCCTATGACATGCTGGTGCGCCTCGATCCCAGCGATACGTCAAACGTCGTGCCAGGCATCGCCGAAAGCTGGACCATATCCGATGACGGCCTTACCTATACGTTCAAGCTCAGGCAGGACGCCAAATTTGCTTCCGGCAACCCGATCACCGCTGCAGATGTGGCCTATTCCTTCGAGCGCGTCGTACGCCTCGACAAAAGCCCGGCCTTCATTCTCACCCAGTTCGGCCTGACCGGCGAGAACGTCACTGAAAAAGCAAAGGCCGCCGACGAAAGCACTTTCGTTCTCACCGTCGACAAGCCCTATGCGCCAAGCTTCGTGCTCAACTGCCTCACCGCAACGGTGGGCGCGATCGTCGACAAGAAGCTTCTCGAAGAACACGCGCAAAAAGTTACGGCAACCGACGACTATAAATATGACACCGATTACGGCAATGCTTGGCTCAAGACCGGTTATGCCGGTTCGGGCCCGTTCAAGATTCGCGACTGGCGCGCCAATGAAGTCGTCGTCATGGAGCGCAACGACAACTATTATGGCGAAAAGGCCAAGCTGGCTCGTGTTTTCTACCGTCACGTCAAGGAAAGCGCCACACAGCGCCTGATGCTCGAATCCGGTGATGTTGACGTGGCGCGTAACCTGGAACCTGGCGATTATGAAGCGGTTCAGAAGAATTCCGACCTGACCACCGTCAGTGCTCCGAAGGGTACCGTCTATTACATCAGCCTCAATCAGAAGAATGAAAACCTTGCCAAACCGGAAGTCCGCGAAGCGTTCAAGTATCTGATCGATTATGACGCTATTGGCGCGACGCTGATCAAAGGCATTGGCGAAATCCGCCAAACCCATCAGCCCAAGGGCGTTCTGGGCGCACTAGACTCCAATCCATACAAGATGGACATCGAAAAAGCCAAGGAACTGCTTGAAAAGGCAGGCCTCAAGGATGGTCTTTCCATTACTTTCGACGTGCGCAATACTCAGCCCGTCACTGGCATTGCCGAATCCTTCCAGCAAAACGCTGCTCAGGCAGGCATCAAGATCGAGATCATTCCCGGCGACGGCAAGCAGACGCTGACCAAATATCGCGCACGCAATCACGATCTTTATATCGGCCAGTGGGGCATGGATTATTGGGACCCCAATTCCAATGCGGAAGCATTCACCAGCAATCCCGACAATGGCGACGATGCCGCCAACAAGACGCTTGCCTGGCGCAACGCCTGGGATATTCCGGAGCTGACCAAACAGACTCAAGCCGCCCTTCTGGAGCGTGACAATGAAAAGCGCGCTGAAATCTATCGGAAGCTACAGCAGGAAGCACTCGATCAAAGCCCCTTCGTCATGATTTTCCAGCAGACGGAAGTCGCCGGCGTGCGCGGTAATGTGAAGGACTTCAAGCTCGGACCGACTTTCGATTCGAACTTCCTCGCCCCCGTCAGCAAGGATTGATTTAAAGAGCGACCGGACAATTGAGCACCACAGAGAACCTGCCAACCAAGAGGAGCGCCCGACGGCGCTCCTCGTCAATCCTTACAGCGATAGCCAGCTTTCTGGTCATCGTCGCGACTACTTATCTCGGCCTTCTGGCCGTCACCTTCTTCATTGGCCGCATCGTGCCGATCGACCCTGTCCTGGCCATCGTCGGCGACCGTGCTCCTTCGCACGTAGTTGAGCGAGTGCGCGAGGAAATGGGTCTTAATCTACCCTATTACCAGCAGTTTTTCATTTATGTAAAAGGCGTACTGCAAGGCGACTTCGGAACATCCGTCCTGACCACCAATCCCGTCATGACCGACATTCGCCGCGTCTTTCCCGCGACCATGGAGCTTGCCACTATCGGCACGTTGATCGGTGCACTGTTTGGCATTCCTTTGGGCGTGCTGGCGGCGGTAAAGCGCGGCAGCATCATCGACCAGATCGTGCGCGTAATCGGTCTTATCGGCTATTCCGTTCCGATATTCTGGCTTGGCCTTTTGGCGCTCCTTGTCTTCTATGCCCGCCTCGGCTGGACTTCCGGCCCCGGACGCCTCGATATCACTTTCGAATATACGTTCACGCCAATTACTGGCTTTTATCTTATCGACGCGATCATGCAGCGCGACTGGCCGGCCTTTCGCAATATCGTCTCTCATCTCGTTTTGCCTTCAGCGTTGCTGGGCTATTTCTCACTGGCCTATATCAGCCGCATGACGCGTTCTTTCATGCTCAATGAGCTTGGGCAGGAATACATCATCGCCGCCCGCGCCAAAGGCATATCAGAAACCCGGATCATCTGGGGCCATGCGCTGCGCAATGCCGCTGTGCCGCTTGTCACCGTAGTTGTGCTTTCCTATGCTGGACTGCTCGAAGGGTCGGTTCTTACCGAGACCATTTTCGCCTGGCCAGGCCTTGGTCTCTATATCACCAATTCGCTACAAAACGCTGATATGAATGCCGTTCTGGGTGGTACGATCATCATCGGTTCGGTTTTCATCGCGCTCAATCTTCTGTCCGATCTTCTGTATCGGTTTCTCGATCCGAGGACGCGCACAAAATGAGCCAAATGACAGACGCTTCAAATAATCTCTCATGGCGCGACTGGTTGCTTTCCGAGCGCCCGCAGTCGCGCATGCAGGCCCGTCTCGGTCGGTCCTATATGGTCTGGCGCCGCTTTACAGCCAACAAGCTGGCGGTGATCGGCCTTTTCGTTATCATTGCCCTGTTGTTGGTCGCGGCCTTTGCTCCGTTACTGGCACCCCACTCGCCATTCTCTGGTGATCTTGCCAATGCCCGCCTTTTGCCTCCAGGCACACCCGGCTATCTGCTTGGCACCGATGGCCAGGGGCGTGATATTCTCTCACGCCTGATCTACGGCTCGCGTCTCACGCTCTATGTAGTGTTGCTGGTCGCCATCATCGCAGCTCCCATCGGTCTGTTGGTCGGCACGGTTGCAGGCTACGCTGGTGGCTGGGTCGACGCAGTGCTCATGCGCATCACCGATATTTTCCTCGCTTTTCCAAAGCTCATTCTGGCACTTGCCTTTGTCGCGGCGCTTGGCCCCGGCATTGAAAACGCGATCATTGCGATTGCCATTACCTCATGGCCGCCCTATGCGCGCATTGCTCGCGCCGAGACACTTACAGTGTGCAATTCCGATTATATTTCCGCTGTTCGCCTGATGGGCGCTTCGCCCTTCCGCATCGTCCTACGCCATATCATGCCGCTCTGCACTTCCTCGCTGATCGTGCGTGTCACGCTCGATATGGCTGGCATTATTCTCACAGCCGCAGGCCTGGGTTTCCTTGGCCTGGGCGCACAGCCGCCGCTGCCCGAATGGGGTGCGATGATTGCATCGGGCCGCCGTTTCATCCTCGACCAATGGTGGGTTGCAGCCATGCCCGGCATTGCTATCCTTATCGTCAGCCTTGGCTTTAACTTTCTCGGCGATGGCCTGCGCGATGCGCTTGATCCGCGGGGTAGTAACCAGTGACACCACTCCTGACGGTAGACGAGTTGCGCGTCACTTTTCCGACCCGAACGGGCGTGATCGAGGCGGTGCGCGGTGTAAGCTTCACGCTTGGCCGCGAACGGCTTGGAATTGTCGGCGAATCGGGCTCGGGCAAATCCCAGACTGGTCGCGCGATCATGGGACTTACCCCGCCTCATGCGCAAATTTCGGCCAAAACGCTCCAGTTCGACGGCATCGACCTGTTGAATATTTCGGCCCGGGAGCGCCGCGCTCTGCGCGGTAGCCGCATCGCAATGGTGCTGCAAGATCCGAAATATTCGCTCAACCCGGTCATGTCCATCGGTAGACAGATTGCCGAAACGCTCAAGGCCCACGGCAAGTATAGCAATGACGAAATCCGCAAGCGCTCGATCTCCATGCTGGAAGCGGTGCAAATCCGCGATGCCGAACGGGTCATGAAGCTTTATCCACACGAGGTTTCCGGCGGCATGGGCCAGCGTGTCATGATCGCCATGATGCTGGTGGCCGAACCGGAATTGCTGATCGCGGACGAGCCGACATCAGCACTCGATGTAACTGTTCAGCTTGAAGTGCTTGGTATTCTCGACAAGCTGGTGGCCGAACGCGGCATGGGCCTAATCTTCATCAGCCATGACCTGCGTCTCGTCTCATCCTTCTGTGATCGGGTCATCGTCATGTATGCGGGCCGTATCGTTGAGGAGATTGCTGCCAGCGATCTCGCCAGCGCCAAACATCCCTATACGCAAGGACTGCTCAACTGCATGCCCAAAATCGGAGCCGATCAGCATCCCCTGCCCACCTTGCAGCGTCAGGAGGAATGGCAGCTATGAATACGGCATTGAGCGTCGATAAGATCGACGTCTATTTCGACCATTTCCACGCATTGAAATCAGTCAACATAGATGTGGCCCATGGTGAATCCTTCGGACTGGTTGGTGAGTCCGGTTCCGGAAAATCCACCCTGCTGCGTGCGGTGGCCGGGCTTGCGCCCATTGACAGCGGCGATATCCGCATTGACGGGAAGCAGCTCAAGAACCCGCGCGACAAGGCATTTTACCGTGACGTTCAGATGGTCTTTCAGGATCCCTACGGCTCGCTTCATCCGCGCCAGACTGTCGACCGTCTCTTGCTTGAGCCGCTTGCGGTTCACAGCATCGGTGACAGTGAAAAGCGTATCGTCCGCGCGCTGGACGAGGTGGGGCTGGGGTCTGGTTTCCGCTTCCGCTATCCACACCAGCTTTCCGGCGGCCAGCGTCAGCGTATCGCGATTGCCCGCGCCCTCATCATAGAGCCGAGTATCCTGCTGCTGGACGAACCCACATCTGCGCTCGACGCTTCCGTGCAAGCAGAAGTGCTTAATCTTCTGGAGCAGGTACGGCAAGATCGCAACCTTACCTTTGTGATGGTAAGCCATGATCTGGCTGTCATCACCCATATGTGCGAACGGCTTGCCGTCATGCGCAATGGGGAAGTGATCGAAAAATTGGAATCAGGCGCGCTCATCAGCGGCGATATAGACGCCGATTATACGAAAAACCTGATGCGCGCGAGTGAAGGATTCCGCCGGTAATACGCTTTAAAAAGGCAGAGGAATCCCTGCCTTTTTAACAGGTTAGGAAAATTTATTGAATCATTTCTTCCGCGGCTTTTTAGGTAATGTTACCGGCGCTTCCGATTTCGCCTTCGCGGCAGCAGCTTCGGCAGCGATTTGGTCAGCACTTTTGGGCGAAGTGTCGATAACCGCTCGCACCAAACCATTGGAAGAAACCTGACAGACTGCCGTACGCAGATCAACTTGCAGATCGACATCCGTTCCGCCGCCTGCGCGCGGGCGCGAATTGACAGCGCTGATTGCACGTTCAGGCAAGAAATATTTATTAGCAGCAGAGGTAATGCAGGGCTGCGCCAATGCCGGGGCCACCGTCGAGGTTGGAATGAAGCGCCGAGCAGATATGGTTGGCGCGGTCACAGGTGCTTCGGATAGTCCCGGAGGCGTCGGGGTTCGGGCGCTTGTCGTACAGGCGGCAGCCAAAGGAGCCAGCATCGCAATAACAAGGAAACGGGCTCCGATATGGACAGGTCTGTGCATGGTCAACCTCACAGGATTTGCGCGATAGAGTGATTTATCTTCCATTGTACCGCTCTCAACCCATTGTCGAGTGGCAGGAAAGTCACATTACCGATTTTTCGCTTCGCATCCACAGTCGTATCATTCCTGTTTCGCGAAAATCCAGTTCAGCATTTCGCGCCAGTCACTCATGCGGATCGGCGTGCCGTGATTACCGCTCTCAAAGCGGCGAAACTGCACCGGATAACCGGGTGCACGCCTGCGTATCTCGCGATAGAAGCCTTCCTGCCTGTCGATGGCAAAAACTGGATCGCGGCTTCCATGCGTGAAAAATATCGGCACGCGCCTTTTGAAAGCAAGCGATTTAAAAAAGCTCTCGTCCCAAAGTGATCCCATCAGGATCAGCCCGGCAAGCTGCCCCCCTGCCTTCTTGTTGGAAGCAATCCGCCAGCACAATGCCCCGCCCTGTGACCCGCAAGCCAGAATGAGTGGCGCGGATGGTGCGGATATTTTCACCGTCTCGATCAGTCCGGCGATCTGTGCTTCGCCTGCCGCCGCAAAATCCTTGAAATCTGGTGTAAGATAAAGCCCGCCATTGCGGCTTGCGAGATTTTTCACACGGTTGAAATTGCCGCCAAATGTGAAATCGTTCACACCCTGCAAACGGTTTCCCCCGCGCCCATGCAGGTAAATAACGATGAAGGATGCCCCTTCCCGCTTGCCCACCGCCATGGCCTTGACGGAGCCGACACTGGTTTGAAAAACCGCATCTTTCTGGTAGGCGCGAGCTTTCAGCGAGACATAGGCGTCCCTGGCTCGCTTTTCCGGCACGGCGTCGCGTCCGTTGATATCGCGCATTTCATTGTAATCGACGATTTTATAATCGCCATTATCGGCAGCACCCAAAATACCGGGATAGGAGAAATAATCGTCCTTGTATGGCGGAAGCGGCCCTTGCGCAAAGGCGGAAACGGCAGATAAGAGAAACAATCCTGCGAATAATCCGGTCCGCTTGCGCATCACGCCTCCGATCAGCCCTCTATAGCTCCAGCTTGTGATAACGGCGATTGAGGTAAATCAGCGCCTCCTCGTCCTCGCTCGAACGCAAGGCCGCCACTTCACCGAAAAGGACATAATGGGTCGAATGTTCCTGAACACTCGTCACATGGCAATCGAATGCCGCCAGAGCGCCCTTCAGGGTCGGCGCCCCCGTGGCGAGAACATCCCATTCCGACAGCTCGAAACGTTCGTCTTGTGTAAGCCCGATGCGCCCGGAAAACGCGTCCGCCAATTGTTCATGCGAACCCGCCAGCGTATTGACGGCGAAAACACGGTTTTTGATGAAAATCCGGTTTTCCTCATGCACCTTTTGCAGACAAACCAAAATTGTCGGGGGGTTATCCGAAACTGAACAGGATGCTGTCAGCGTAAGCCCGCGCCGCCCGGCGGCCCCAGCCGTGGTGACAACCTGCACCGCCCCTGCGTAATGGCTCATTGCGTCGCGATAAGCCTTCGGCTCGATGGGCACTGCATCTGAAATAATATTTTTTACCATTTGCACGTCAATAAGCATCCGTATTGTCTTGCGGGCCACCCCGGAACTGTATCCTGATTGCCTGCACAGATTAGGGGCATTGCACAATGGCGAGGAAACCGCTACCCAATTTTCGTTCAAATTGCCATGAAATGTTTAAAGAAGACCGGTCGCGTGATTGAGCCTGAACAGTTTCTGAAGCCATATGGAGCGTTTTTTCGCCCGAAACTACGTGGCAACAATTATCTGAAGTATTTTTCTGCCAGCTTCTCGGCCTTGGCCCTCCTGTGCCTGGCAATTGCAACGCCAGCCCGTTCACAAGATATCCGCATCGGGTTTGCGGCACCCTTGAGTGGCGGCTTCGCGCTCCTCGGCAAGCAATTAGGCGATGGTGCGCAAGTCGCCGCCAGTGTAAAAAATGTATCCCTCACGATAGCCGACGATCAATGCAATGCGGAAGGCGGCAAGGCCGTTGCCGAAAACTTCATCCGGGAAGGCGTCCAGATAGCGGCAGGGTTTCTGTGTTCCGAAGCACTGGAAGCAGCCTTGCCAGTATTGAACCAGAACAATATTCCCGTCATCGCCTCAGGTATCAGCAACCTTACCCTCACCGAGCGGCGCTCGACCGCACCCATGCCCATCTTTCACCTGACGACCGGGCTCGAAAAGGAAATGCACGCCACCGGCAGTTTTCTTGCAAGCCTCTGGCGCTCGCAGCCCTTCGCCATCATCGATGACGGCACCATCGAAGGTCGCGAACGCGCCGCGCGCCTTGTAGCCCAACTCAAAGAGCAACAGCTCCAGCCCGTCTTCACTGACACTTACCGTCCCGGACTTGAAAACCAAAATGCTCTTGTAGCGCGCCTACGCCGCGCCGGCGCCACGCATGTCTATGTCGGCGGCGAGCGCGATGATATTGCAGCCATCGGCGCTAGTGCTCATACCCTCAAATATTCGCTGGTAATTGCAGGCGGAAGCGTTTTAAAAGCTGCTCCCAGCCCGCAGCCCTTGAGCGAGGGAACGCTCATGATTGCGCCATTGAACCCGCAGGATCTACCGACGGCCAAACCCGCCATCGACGCGCTTCGTAAGGCAGACTCGCTGGTTGGAGCCTATTCCATCACCGGCTATGCAACAGTCGAACTGGCGGCGGAGGCCCTCAAACAGGCACAGGAACAAAACCGCACGGTCCAGAATATTCTGAGTGACAGTTCCTTTGAAACCGTGTTGGGCACCATCAAGTTCGATGCGAACGGTATGAGGACTGACAATCCAAACCGTTTGCAGCGCTATGAAGGCAAGCATTTCATACCAGCCGATAGATAAGCCTCATGAGGCTGGCGGCAATCATCAGCCCCGTCAGCAAACTCATGGACGACCAGAACAGCGCCAGCGCCGCATCAATATCATCGGCACCGGCATCGCGCTTGCCTTGTGCATTGAGCATCGGTCCGGCAACCTTCTCCTCGCCATATTGGCGCGGACCAGCAAGAGCCAGCCCCAATGCACCGGCAAAGGCCGATTCAGGCCAGCCTGCATTGGGTGAGCGATGCAGACGCGCATCGGCGCACATGACGGAAAATGCTGCGCGCCCGCTTTCTTTGCTTATATTGAATAGTGCCGCGAGAACTGCAAGCAATCCCGTCAGACGTGCAGGGATATAATTGATCACATCGTCGAGCCGGGCGGCAAAACGCCCGAAGTGGCGATAGCGATCATTCAGATGCCCGATCATGGAATCGGCAGTATTAATCAACTTATAGGCAAAAAGTCCCGGCAAGCCGCCGATAATAAACCAGAAAACCGGTGCGACAATGCCATCAGAAGCGTTTTCGGCAAGACTTTCGATGGCAGCGCGGCTCACCTCGCCTTCATCCAGTTGTTCGGGATTGCGCCCGACAATCATGGATACGGCCCTGCGCCCGCCCTCTATGCCCTCTTTCCTCAAGCCTTGCGCGACGGCATGAACATGATCAGCAAGGCTCTTTTGCGCCAGCAGAACCGCAACGATAATAATCTCGACAAGTGCACCCGCAGTTCCAAGCAATGGCAGCAGGGCTTCGATAAGAAGTCCAAGAAGGATGCAGAAAGTAACCAACCCGATGGTCAGCCACATGCCGCTGCGATGCAGCTTGTCATCCGGTGAAGTGGAATGGTTCCAGCGCCGCTCGCCCCAGCCGATTGCCCTGCCGAACAGCACCACTGGATGTGGAATTTTTTGCCAAAGGACCGGTGGATCGCCGACCAGCCGATCCAGAACAAGCGCCAGCGAAAGGATAATCAGTTTAATTTCCATTAGCTTGGCCAGTTTCCCTGAATCAGTTTTTCAAGCGTAGAATATCTTGCAGGGCTTGCTCCAGCCGCATCAAATCGGCATCATCCAGGGCAAGCCCGATGCGCAACCACTCCGGCGCATAGGAAAACTTGCGCACCAGAATATGTCTTTTGCAAAGCGCGTCATAAAGGGCATGTGCGCCAGGGTGTTGCACAAGCGAAAACAAAGCCGTACCGCCAATCTCGCTGAGGCCCGAACGCTCCAGAACACCAGACAGGCCAAGACGCCGCAAATCGATCCTTGCACGAAAATCGGATAGTTCGGAACGGTTTTCAAAAGCATGGCTGGCTATAGTCAGTGCCGGCCCCGATACCGCCCAAGGGCCAAGACGCTGCGTAACCTTCGCCGCGATGGCAGCGCCCGAAAGCATGAAACCCAACCGCAGTCCCCCCAGCCCAAAGAACTTGCCGAAAGATTTAAGCACAATCATAGGTACGCTTGTAACATCCGCCGCGACGCTAATTTGATGATGCGCATCGGCGAAAGCTTCATCAACAACGAGAAAGCCACCTCGCTCGCCCAGTATTTGTGCAAGGCGTATCAAATCCTGCCGCGCAATCACGCGCCCGTCCGGATTGTTTGGATTAACGATCACTCCAACACTCGCAGTGCCTGGAATATCTTCAAGCCCTGCACATTCCACCACATTCCAGCCGGACGCCGCGAAAGACGCCCCGTGCTCCTGATAGGTCGGCCCCAGAATGGCCACCGTGGTGGGTGGCAAAAGCGTGGGAAGAAGCTGGATAAGCGCCTGCGTTCCGGGTGTAGCAACGATCGGTGCATTGTCCACAATGCCATAATAGCGCCGCGCCGCTGCAAGCGTGCGCCGCAAAAGACCCTCGTCGGGCAGGCGGTTCCAGATAGCCGCGCCCAGCGTGGGCAGCGGAAAGTGCTCGGGATTGATCCCGGTCGAAAGATCGAGCCACTCTTGGGCGCTGCCGCCAAAACGTGCAGTCGCCCGATCCAGCGCCCCGCCATGTTCGATAGGCATAGTCACGCACTATCTCCATTAAAATCGATGATATGCATGAACGAACCTGAAACAGAACCAACGCGCTGCCCGGCTTCACCCATATTTTTTTCCAGCGCATCGCGCACTTTGAAAAGCCGCTGTGCTGCTCCTTCGCGCACAATGCTTGCATAATGGAATTCATGGGCACTGAGCGGCGTTCTCCACGGCGCACCTTCAAGCGGTTCCAGCGTGCGATAGCCAAGATGCAGCTTTCGCCGAGCAAAGGAGGTCTCCACCGGCAACAGGCCCAGCATCCCATGACGCACACCATTGACGTCTTCCAGAGCCTCGCCCAGCACCATATAGCCGCCGCACTCGCCATAGATCGTAACGCCGCGCGCCGCAGCAGCCTTGGTTCCCACTTGAAATCGCTTGGCCTCTGCAAGCTTTCCGGCAAAAATTTCGGGATAGCCGCCAGGCAGATAGATAGCATCGGCGTCCAGCGCAGGGCCCTCGTCTGCCAGCGGTGAGAAGAAGGATATTTCGACCCCTCTCCTGTGCCACCCTTCAAAAAGATGCGCATAAGCAAAGGCAAAAGCATCATCGCGTGCAACCGCAATGCGGCTGCCCAATGGCTCAATCCGCGGCACATTGGCCATTGCGGGCGGGCGTTGGGAGCCAAGCCATATATGGCGAAGCGTCTTGAAGTCGATATGCGCCTCCATCACGTCCGCTGCGTGGTCAAGAAATCGTTCGAGATCGGCGTGCTCGCCCGCCTGCACCAGTCCCAGGTGGCGCTCGGGCAACAGCAGCGCCTCGTCACGCGGCAGAGCGCCAAGCACTGGAATACCGAGTGGTGCCAAGGCTTCCCGAAGCATGGCTTCGTGGCGCGCACCACCGACCCGATTAAGAATCACCCCTGCAATCAGCACATTCTTGCGAAACTGGCTGAACCCGGAAACGATTGCGGCGACCGAATGCGATAGTCTGGCGCAATCCACCACCAGAACGACCGGCAGGCCGAGCATTCGCGCCAGATCGGCAGACGATCCCTTATTGTTCGACGCGCCGTCGAAAAGGCCCATCATGGCTTCCGCGACAAGCAATTTTCCACCCTCGGTCATGCGCGAGGAAAGCGCACTGATGAGTTCAGCCCGCATGCCCCATGGGTCGAGATTGAAGCATTCTGCGCCGCTTGCGGCCCGATGATAGGCAGGGTCGATATAATCGGGACCTGCCTTGACCGGCGCCAGCGCTACATCCATCCGCTTCAACGCGCGCAGCAATCCCAGCGCTACCGTGGTTTTGCCCGAACCCGATGCCGGTGCTGCAATCATGAAACCGTTCATGCGTAAAACACTCCACGCTCCTCCAACAAGAATGCGGCAGATCGTGCATCTGCGAAAACTGTGAGCGCATTCTGGTTTCAGACCCACAGCACTGGCGTCAGAGCTACCAGATAGGTTATAAACCGTCCATGAATGATGAAACCCTCCCAGAAAATAAAACATCCACCGAAACACCTGAAGAGGCCATCGGAACCTATGCGACCGCAGCCGCCAAGGCCGCATTGACCGCGCTCATAACAGGCAATTTTCCCGATCCTGTCGGCATTATCCTACCCGATGGCGAAGTGCCGTATTTTCAACTCGCTTATGAAGGTCTGGGCGAAGGCTATGCCATGGCAGGCATAATCCGCCATGAGGACCATATGCAGGATGAACCGGGCGACAGCGAAGGCACAACCATCATATCCACCGTCTTTCCCGCCCCGCCCGGCAGCGGCATTATTTTTCAAGCCGGTGAAGGAGTTGATGAAACGGCGCTCGATCCGCTTTCCCGCCGCCTGACGATGGAAATCTGCGAACATATCTGCGCCGAATACGATCTGCCCGCTGACCTCGTCGTCACCATTTCAATTCCGCAAAGCGAAGCGCCACACTAGTTAATTGCCTGTCTGGTGACACATCTAGCTGCCGCAGGGCGAGGCCTGCCGCGCCTCACGCAATTCCTCCGCAGTCACGCCCAGCACTTCGGCAATGTGTTGGATCATCGCCGTCTCCGACTGATCAATCCGGCTATCGGCGCAGGCGATCTTCATCAGATCGTTTAAAAGTGACAAACGCCGTTCCGGGGCCATTTCCGCCAGCATGCTGGCTGCCTGTTTGGTCGTGGTCTCATAGGCAAAGTCCTTGAGGTATTCCGCAACTTCCGGGATTTCTTCCGGAGGAATGCCGAAATTCTCGAGAATGATCTCTTTGAAGATGGTGATTTCTGCCGGATGGCGATCACCATCCGCAAACACCACATGCAGCAAAAGAAGCAATTCCGCCGCCAGCGCCGGATCTTCGGCTACGCGCTGCACAGCGCTCTTTTTACCCAGAAACGTTGTGATGCGTTCGAAGATGCTCTCGCTCATGGGCATCCTTCTCCTATGTAGGCCGGTTCTGCATTTTAATGTTGCCGGAACGATAGGGCAACGCAAGTACAATGACGCTTTTTGCATGAATTTTGCGAATAAAAACATCCAACAGGACGTCTGGCGCAAGAAGATTGCCTGCTCTATGGTGCGCTATCAATTTCTGGACCCCTCCATGCTCGAATTCTTCGATACGTTGACTTTACTTCTGATTTTGGCTGCCTTTATCGCAGGCATTATCGATTCCATCGCGGGCGGCGGCGGAATGATTACCATTCCCGCCTTGCTTCTGGCCGGCATTCCCCCGGTAGAAGCACTCGGCACAAATAAATTACAGGGACTGTTCGGCTCGTCATCGGCAACAATCGCCTATGCACGAAAAGGGTATGTCAATATCAAGGAGCAATGGCCGGAGGCGATTGCTTCGCTTGCCGGTTCCGTTCTGGGCGCTTTTCTGGCAACCATTCTGCCCGTTGAGATCATGCGCGCGGCTTTGCCTGCGCTGTTGGTGGCGATTGCGATCTACTTTGCCATCAAGCCCAATATTGGCGATCTGGACCGCTCACGTCGCATCGGACCTTTCCTCTTTGGCATGACGATCGTTCCGCTGATCGGCTTTTACGATGGCCTGTTCGGCCCCGGCACCGGCTCGTTTTTCATGCTGGCTTTCGTAGCTCTTGCTGGTTACGGCGTCCTGAAGGCGACAGCACACACCAAGCTTCTCAATTGCGCCTCCAATGTTGGCGCTTTTGCCACCTTCGCCGCCTTTGGCGTCATCAATTGGAAGATCGGCATCTGTATGGGCATTGCCCAGTTCATCGGCGCGCAAATCGGCGCGAGCCTCGCGATGAAAGTCGGCTCACGCATCATCAAGCCGCTATTGATCGTTGTCAGTCTTGCTCTGGCGGCACGCCTTCTGATGGATCAGACCAATCCCTTGCGGCAATGGATTGGCTTTTAAATATGTAACAGGCCGCATTGCGACCCATCGAGCATAATCAGAATTCAATGCCCTTCTGCGCCTTGACCCCCGAACGGAACGGATGTTTGACCATTTCCATCTCGGTGACGAGATCGGCAGCTTCCATCAATTCTTCCTTCGCATTGCGCCCGGTAATGATGACGTGTTTCATTTCCGGCTTGGCCGCAAGCACCTCAATCACTTCCTCTACCGGCAGATAATCATAGCGCAAGACGATATTGAGTTCGTCGCAGAGCACCATGTCATAGCTCTCATCCATAATCATGGCCTTGGCCTGTTCCCATGCGGCGCGCGCCATGGCTATGTCGCGGGCGCGGTCTTGCGTTTCCCAGGTAAAGCCCTCGCCAAATGCGGAAATCGTCACCTGTTCGGGAAACTTCTCCAGCACCCAGCGTTCGCCCGTATTCCATGCGCCCTTGATGAACTGGACGACACCGATCTTCATGCCATGGCCGATCCCCCGGAAGACCATACCAAAACCGGCTGTCGATTTGCCCTTGCCTTTGCCGGTATGGACAATAACCAGCCCTTTTTCTTCGGTCTTGGTGGCCTGAATCTTGTCGCGCGCAGCTTTCACCTTACGCATTTTCTCCGCATGGCGCGCATTCAGTTCCTCTTCCGTCATGGATAGAATTTTTTCTGATTTCTCAGTCATTTGACGCCCTTTCCGGATTCATTTTTTGAGGATGTTCAATTGTTTTCTTTACAATCGCATCAGCAAGCGCCTCGCACTATCCCTTCATTCTCAGCGGCAGGCCTGCCGCCATGAAATAAACTTCGTCCGCCACAGACGCCACAGACTGATGCAGGAAGCCAGCCGAATCGCGAAATGCTCGCGCCATGCGATTTTCAGGTACAATGCCCAACCCGACCTCATTGGAAACGAAAACCACCGGACCATGCAGCTCTGGCAGCACTGTAACGAGCGCAGCACTTTCAGCCGTTATATCGCGCTCCGCCATCATCAGATTGGTAAGCCATAGCGTCAGGCAATCGACCAGCACGAAACTATCCGCAGCCGCGTTGTCTTTTAGCATGGTCACAAGATCGAGCGGCTCTTCCAGCGTTCGCCATTGTGGACCGCGCCTGTCGCGATGAGTAGCGATGCGGCTTTCCATCTCGCAATCGAATGCGCGTCCTGTCGCTAGGTAAACTGGCTTGAACCCGGAAGCTTCGACCAGCTTTTCGGCATAGGAAGACTTACCTGAGCGTGCCCCGCCAAGAACGAAGATGACTTTTGCGGACAGAGCCATTGTTTGCACCAACTCCCTAAAGCACGTCAGTCCAACTGCACAGTTCGGGCCACTGCGAAAAGCCCCTCGATATCCAGACTGGCTTCCAGCCCCTGCGCCAACTCATCGAGAGCCGCCTCGACGCCCGCACGATAATTGCCTTCACCATGAGGTTCGATACCCAAAGCAGCAAGAAAACTGCGCCGAAACCTATCCGCCCCGAAAACGCCATGCAGATACGTGCCGATTATGCGCCCATCCGCGGATATTGCGCCATCAGGTCGCGCACCGAT
Organism: Falsochrobactrum tianjinense; assembly: GCF_019100495.1. Classification (GTDB taxonomy): domain Bacteria; phylum Pseudomonadota; class Alphaproteobacteria; order Rhizobiales; family Rhizobiaceae; genus Brucella; species Brucella tianjinense. Next base: position 39,474 of record NZ_JAHRVA010000004.1, read on the forward strand.
CATCGCAAACGGGCGCTCTGAATCCGCTCCCTCGGTGCGCCCGACATGAATTTCATAACCCTCAAGCGGCGCGTCATGGGGCACCGACCGGCCCGTAACATTGCGCACGCATTTTTCAGGCTCCATGATGGTATCGACATTGAGCAATCCCAGCCCCGCAGTCTCGCGGATTTCTCCTTCCACGCCATCGGGATCGCGGATGGACATGCCGAGCATTTGATAACCGCCGCAAATGCCGAACACATGTCCCCCTCGTCTGACATGAGCCTGAATATCCACATCCCAGCCATTTTCCCGCAAGGCAAACATATCGGCTATCGTAGATTTGGTTCCCGGCAGAATCACCAGCCCCGCATCGGCGGGAAGCTTAGATCCTGGGGGAACCATGACGACTTCTACCCCCAGCTCTGCTCTGAGCGGGTCCAGATCATCGAAATTGGCGATTCGCGGCAGCATCGGAACGACAATCCGAAACGCCTTTTCATGCGCACTTATGGCACGCTCCAGCACGACGGAATCTTCAGCCGGAAGACGCGAGACTGCTTTCAGCCATGGCACAACGCCGAACGAGCGCCAGTTGGTAAAGCCGGTTATGGCAGTCAAGCCGTCATCGAAAAGCGAAATGTCGCCGCGAAACTTGTTGATCAGAAAGCCGCGCACCATCGCGCGGTCTTCTTCCGATAAAATGACATGGGTCCCTACCAGAGACGCGATCACCCCGCCCCGGTCGATATCGCCAATCAACACCACCGGAACATCCGCATGGGTGGCAAAGCCCATATTGGCGATGTCGCCTGCGCGCAGATTGATTTCCGCAGGAGACCCGGCCCCTTCCACCAATACGAGGTCGGCACCATCACTGACTCGAGCAAAGGATTCCATCACCGCCGCCATTAATTGCGGCTTCAATTGCTGATAATAACGCCCGCGAGCTTCGCCGCGCACCTGACCCTGCACGACCACTTGACTGCCCATATCGGTCTGCGGCTTGAGAAGCACCGGATTCATATGAATCGAGGATGGAACGCCGCAGGCCAGTGCCTGAAGCCATTGCGCACGGCCAATCTCGCCGCCGTCATCGCTGACGGCAGCATTGTTCGACATATTCTGCGGCTTGAACGGGCGAACCTTTAGGCCGCGATTCCGCGCCGCGCGGCAAAGCCCGGCGACAAGTACGCTCTTGCCGACATCTGAACCCGTTCCCTGAAACATGATTGCTCGCGTCATGCTACCGTGCCTATCCGAAGTTTCAAGTGCTGGCAATGAGGGTTTGCCGCGCAATCTTATATGCAAAAATGCGCATCGGTTTATTGCAAATGTGAGCAATATTATTCCAGCGGAGCGTTGGCAGTTTTCGGCTCTTGTGATCTAGTCAAGTGAGGAGGCGCGGTACTCATAGGGAGGAAACCATGGATACGGTCGACCAGAATCAGTTTGAGCTCAACGACGATCAGATCGCCATCCAGCAAGTGGCATCCGACTTCGCTGCCGACCGTGTTGCACCCCTTGCACTGCAATGGGATCGCGACAAGCATTTTCCCGTCGATGTTATTCGCGATACCGGACCGCTCGGTATGGGTGGCATTTATGTGCGTGACGATGTCGGTGGCTCGGCGCTCAAACGCTTCGATGCCGTGCTGATCTTCGAAGCTCTCGCCAAGGCCTGCCCCGCCTTTTCAGCTTTCATTTCCATTCACAATATGACCGCCTGGATGATCGACAATTTCGGCAATGACATACAGCGCCGGAAGTTTTTGCCAAAACTCGCCTCTATGGAATGGCTCGGCAGCTATTGCCTGACCGAACCCGGCTCCGGTTCCGACGCCGCAGCGCTTCGCACCCGGGCAGTGCGCGATGGCAATGATTATATCCTCTCTGGAACCAAGCAATTCATATCCGGCGCGGGAGCCTCGGATATTTATGTAACTATGGTGCGTACCAGCGAGGACGGTCCTAAAGGAATTTCAGCGCTTATCGTACCCAAAGATGCCCCTGGCCTGTCATTTGGCTCAAACGAGCATAAAATGGGCTGGAATGCCCAGCCGACCCGAACAGTAATCTTCGACAATTGCCGCGTGCCAGTCGAAAACCGGCTGGGTGAGGAAGGTTCGGGTTTTAAAATCGCCATGGCGGGACTGGATGGCGGGCGACTCAACATAGCTGCCTGTTCGCTGGGCGGTGCCCAGTCGGCCATCGACAAGGCACTGGAATATTGCAGCCAGCGCAAAGCCTTCGGCCAGACGATCGACCGCTTCCAGGCATTGCAATTCCGCCTTGCCGATATGGAAACTGAACTCGCCGCCGCGCGCCAGCTTCTCTACACCGCAGCGAGCAAGCTTGATCGCAAGGCGCATGATGCAGGCAAATGGTCCGCCATGGCCAAGCGGTTCGTTACCGATACGGGCTTCAATGTCGCCAATGACGCACTGCAACTTTTTGGCGGCTATGGCTATCTGCATGATTACGGTGTGGAAAAGCTGGTTCGTGATTTGCGTGTGCATCAGATACTCGAAGGCACCAATGAAATCATGCGCGTCATTATTGCTCGCCACATGATCGGACGCTGAAATTTCGCATCTTCCGGGAGGATTTCATCATGGCCACTATCGCATTCATAGGTCTGGGCAATATGGGTGGGCCGATGGCCGCCAATCTGGTCAAGGCAGGGCACAAGGTGATCGGTTTCGATCTGCTGCCGCAGCATCTGGATGAAGCAAGGGCGAACGGGCTTGAAATTACAACCAGCGCCAGCAAAGCCGTAAGCGATGTCGATGCGGTCATCACCATGCTGCCCGCAGGTAAGCACGTTCTTTCAGTTTATGAGGACATAGCCGCGAAGGCCCGAAAAGATTCACTTTTCATCGACTGCTCGACCATTGATGTCGATTCGGCCCGCAAGGCCCACGAAGTTGCAGCCAAACACGGCCACTTGTCAGTTGATGCTCCCGTTTCGGGCGGCACAGGCGGGGCTGCGGCAGGTACGCTTACCTTTATGGCAGGCGGCAGCGACGATGCGTTCAGTCGCGCCGAACTTCTTTTGAAGCCGATGGCTGGCAAGATCGTTCATTGCGGTGGCGATGGTGCCGGGCAGGCTGCAAAAATCTGCAATAATATGATTCTCGGCATTTCCATGATCGGCGTTAGTGAAGCTTTCGTTCTGGCAGAAAAGCTGGGGCTTTCACATCAGGCATTATTCGATGTAGCATCCACATCGTCGGGCCAGTGCTGGTCCTTGACCACCTATTGCCCGGTCCCGGGCCCGGTTCCAACCTCCCCTGCCAATAAAACCTACAAGCCCGGCTTCGCCGCCGCCCTCATGCTCAAGGATTTGCGACTTTCGCAGGAAGCAGCAAAAAGTACCGGCGCACAAACGCCGCTCGGTGCTCATGCCGAAGAACTTTACAGCCGTTTTGAACACGGCGGGCATGGCACGGAAGATTTTTCAGCTATCATCAATTTCCTGCGCAGCGGCGTAAAAGGCCCTTGATGGAAATTTCTCTGAGCCACGAAAAAACTTGCCTTGTTTAGATTTGCTTAAGTCTCTGATAACCGTCCGGTAACAATGTTGAGCTAGAAAGGAGTGAGAGACGGGGTACACCCTCTCGACGCTCCGGATCAGGTATTGCGTACCGGAGCTTCTAGTCTCTCCCGCCTGTGTATCGTTTGGCGGGATGCCATGCGTATTTGGCAAAACCGTGCGCCACAAGGCAGTGCGGTTTTTGCCGTTGCTGCCGAATCATAAAATATACGTGATTTTGAGGTGACATTTGATAATGGCGATTGAACTACCGCCATTTTCTTGTGAAAGCTACGCGCAACTACAGCCAATTACAGCGCAGCCATTATCAGGGCATATGAAATTTGACCATAAGCAAATCATCCGCCACATCCCTCGCCCATAAAACCATTTTCGGGCTGCCATTGGCGGTCATTTTTATATTGTGCTATTTTGCTTTTCAGGCCCTTCTCGTTACCTTCGCATCCAATGGCGCGGGGCTTGACGATGCAGAACAACTCGCAAATATCAGCTATCTCGACTGGGGTTATGGCGGCTCGCAGCCGCCGCTCTATACATGGATAGCCAGCCTTGCCACGTCCATACTCGGCACATCGATGCTGACGCTGCAAATCGTCAAATTCAGCATCCTCGCCAGCCTGTTTCTGAGCATTTTCGCTGCCATGCGGCTCTTGGGTTTTTCGCGCGCGGTCGCGTCGGCAGGCATGCTGGGACTGTTCCTTATTCCGCAGATCGGCTGGGAATCGCAACGCGCACTTACCCATTCTGTAGCTGGAACCGCCGGTTGCGGTTGGGCATTCTGCGCCTTCGCCTGGCATATGCGCGCGCGCCACCCCGTTTCCGCAGCCGCTCTGGGCATCACAATGGTTGCAGCCATTCTGGGTAAGTTTAATGCCTCGCTTTTCGTCGTCACGCTGATCCTAACCGGCCTGTCGATCCCGGAATATCGCAAGATCCTGCTCTCAAAGCTCTCTATCGTCACTGCTCTTGCCTTTACGATCTGCATTGCCCCCACCGGTCTGTGGATGCTCCAGCATAAATCAAGCGTCATCGCCCGCGCGGAAAAGCTGCAAATCGGCGTATCGGGAAATCTGTTCCTTGACCGTATCAACGGCATCGAGAGCTATATCGAGGCGGCGTTCCTGTTCTCGATTCTGGTGGCGGCAATTGCCGGTATCATTGCTCTAATTCACATGGGCAAACGCACAGCACCTGAACGAGCCTTCACGCCGGGCGAAAGATTCATGCGCCACATCATCGTCATTGGCATGCTGATCGTTCTGGCGGGCGTTGTGATAATTGGTATCAATAATATCAAGGACCGCTGGTTGCAACCGGTTCTCTTCCTCGCCCCCGCAACCATCGCCGGCCTGTTTGCCCGCTACCGAAGCGGCAGCCGTGCCTTGGCGGATTTCACGGCGGCGGGCATCGTAGCAGCGCTCATAGTTCCACCGATCCTGAGCTACTATTTGACATACGGCTCTGGCACACCGCCTTACGGGCAGCTGGACTATCAGCGTCTATATGCCGAAGTGCAGACACACGGCCAGTTCAGAACGATCCTAACCGATAATACGCAAATAGCTGGCAATTTCAGGCTTTTCGATCCCGCAATTCAGGTTATTCATCCCGAAACCCCAGCCGGAGCCTCCAGGGTGTCAAAGCCGGTTCTGGTAATGTGGTTCGGTGATGCAATCCCCAATGAGCGGATTTCAGCGCTCATGGCTGAAGCGCAAGTTGCGGCCCCGGCAGCGGACATCAATACAACAACAATAGCCTATAAAACTGCCCCGGATATGCACTTCACCGTCAGCTACTTTCTACTGAAATAAAAGGCCCGGACTGAACTGTCCGGACCCTCATAAAATCGGCTATTCTACTGTTTCCTGCACGGCATTCGCTGTGCTTTTAACGTCGCGCCCAACGCCGCGCACGGTATTGGCACAAGATACAAGTGTGAAAGCACACAGAATGACGGCAACCGGAACGATGCGGGATAACTTCATGATAATCTCTCCATTGCGACGCGCGTTTCAAACTAATATGCCTCCCAAACTACCTCAAGCACCCGGCCCGGTATTTTGGCGGTAAAGCCGTTTCCCGGCTATCATATAGAGAACTAGCGCAGGACTTTTCGCCGGCAAGGGAACGAACTCGCTGTTTATGCAGCTATTTATTTGCTTGTCAGCAGATGCGGAAAGTCTCAAATCGCCCACTGAGCCGGTAAGCCTCGAATACACTGCGCAGATGATCCGCCACAACCTGAATATGTTGTGCGGCATCGGGCTTGATGGCCATGCCGAGCTGATAGCGGCCCAGTTGCGGCAATCCGTGTTCGGCTCCAAGTGCGACGATTCCCTCACCAAGCAACGTCTTGCCAAACGGAGCGACCGCAAGATCAGCCATGATCGCCGAGCGCTGTCCGGTCGAATGCGAACTCATATAGGCAATCCGATAGGCCCGGCCTGCCTTCTCAAGCGCTTCCAGCGCATTACCGCGCCATGCACATCCCTCTTCCCATATGGAAAGCGGCAGTGGATCACGGCGATAGGCCGCGCCGCATTTGGCCCCTGCCCAGACCAAATCCTCATCCAGTAAAATCTCGGTATCGCCCTTACCGGGGACAGTGTGTGAAATATTGACCAATGCTACATCCAGGCGCCGTTCATCGAGGCGTTTTCGCAGATTGACACTTTGATCTATGACGACATCAACGGTTACGCCAGGATGGGTCTCGGAAAATCGCTTGAGAACAAGCGGCAGAACGCATTGACCTATATCATCCGGCGAACCAAGCCGCACGACGCCTGTCACGCTCGGCGCGATAAATTTCGACACTGCCTCACGATTCAGCGCCAGCAGGCGTCGGGCATAGCCAAGCAGCACTTCCCCATCAACGGTCAGCGTGACCGAACGCGCATCGCGAGCGAATACGGCTACGCCCAACTGTTCTTCAAGCCTCTTGATCTGCATCGACACCGCCGAAGGCGTGCGGAAAACCACATTGGCTGCGGCGGAAAAACTACCCGTATCGGAGATCGCTGCAAACGTCCGTAGCACCTCAATATCGAGCATAGGCAATGGATGCTGAACGGGTGCAGTCATAGTGGCCTCGCGGTCTGGTTGAGGTTCAATTTTTCTGATCCAAAGCCTTTCTATATTTCATTTGATTGAACGTCAAGACGGGAGCACAGTCGGCGACGATTGAGATCCACCAACTGCAATAACGCGTTCTATTGCTTTTCATCAGGAGAATGAAAATGAGCATTCAGTGTGAAACATTATCCGCTCACAGGGCCCCGCCGCTCCGGTCAGCCAACTGGCTTCATCGCGCGCGTGTTTCTATTGCACGAGGGCGTGCGGCATGGATTCGTCAAAGACGAGTAAAGCGCAGCCTTCGCGTGCTCGAATCCCTACCGGAGCAAGTCTTGCACGATATCGGCTGGCCCAATCTCAGCGACCGCCTGCCGGATGCGCCCAACAGATCCCTTGATAAAAGATGCTGAAATCAATTGAGGGCAGCTGCAATCTGCCCTCAATTTTCCGACACTCATATACTATTATACGGCAGGCATTTAGCCGCACTATGCAACCTGAAAGTTCTATGTCTCAATACATGCCTATTCTGTTTGCGCCATGCTCTATCCCCTGTAGAGTTGGGCAGGACGCAGACGGATAGCCGGTCAAAGAACGACCGGAACGGGGCCGCAATCTGGTCCCCGTGTCATGACGGAGGCACAAGGCTGAAACCGCGTCGGGAACCGCGGTGAAAGCTTTTGAGAATGGGAACGATCAGGCTATGAATCAAGCTTCATCGATTAAGCGGTCTATTGTTTTTTTTCTTGTTCCAAATTTTTCGATGATTGCATTTGCGACAGCAATTGAACCGCTGCGCATCGCCAATCGAATGCTCGGCTATGAAGCCTATCGCTGGCGACTGACATCTGTTGACGGCAAGCCCGTCACCGCATCCAACGGTGTGGAATGTGCAGTCAATGCCTCGCTGGAGGAAGAGCGCCGATTCCTCCCGCGCGAGCAGCGACCATCCATGGTCTTTGTCTGTTCCGGCGTCTATGTCGAAGAATTCCGTAACAAATCGGTCTTTGCCTGGCTTCGTGAGGAGTTCAATCGCGGAGTGGCGGTAGGCGGCCTTTGTACCGGCGCTCATATTCTTGCCGCAGCAGGTCTGCTTTCCGGTAAACGCTGCGCAATCCACTGGGAGAACCTGCCCGGCTTTTCCGAAGCTTTTCCCAAAGCCGAGGTCTATGCCGATCTTTTTGAAGTCGACGGAAATATATATACCTGCGCGGGCGGCACAGCTTCGCTGGATATGATGCTCAAGCTCATCGGCGACGATTTCGACAGCAATCTGGTCAACAGGATTTGCGAGCAGGCCCTCACCGACCGCGTACGCAATCCGCATGATCGTCAACGCCTGCCCCTGCGCGCGCGCCTTGGCATCCAGAACTCGAAAATCCTGACCATCATCGAAATGATGGAAGCCAATCTTTCCGAACCGGAAGCGCTCATCAATGTAGCGCATAATATCGGTCTGTCTCGCCGCCAGGTCGAGCGACTTTTCCGACAGGAAATGGGGCGCTCCCCTGCCCGCTATTATCTGGAAATCCGCCTTGACCGCGCCCGCCATCTGCTGCTGCAATCTTCCATGCCGGTTGTGGAGGTGGCTGTTGCCTGCGGTTTTGTTTCCGCGTCGCATTTTTCCAAATGCTATCGCGAATTATACGGGCGCTCTCCACAGCAAGAGCGCGCCGAACGCAAAATGCTCGCCGCCGCATAGACCCTCAAACCGGACTGATCGCGTCATGCCCGGTCGCCCCATGGGTGCGATTATGTCGTAGAAAGACAATTGTCGCCCCTTGCCAGCCACTATGGTCTCGTCAGTTTTGTTCCTTGCAAACTAAGGTCGCATCTAATGGCAGTATTTCCTGAGAAGGCAAAAGTCGTCATCATCGGATTGGGCGGGATTGTCGGCGCATCGGTCGCCCATCATCTCGTCGAACGAGGCTGGGACGATATTGTCGGCATAGACAAGTCCGGTATTCCGACCGATATCGGGTCGACTGCCCATGCCTCCGATTTCTGCTATGCAACCAGTCACGACTTCCTTTCGTGCTGGACCTCGCTCTACTCGATCAATTTCTTTGAAAAAATGGGCCACTATGCGCGCATTGGCGGCATCGAGGTGGCGCGTGTTGGCGACGATGCGCGCATGAATGAACTCAAGCGCAAGGTCGTGTCGGGTAAGGCATTCGGCACCCGCGCCCGCCTGATGGAACCAGCCGAGGTCAAGGAAAAATTCCCGCTCGTCGAAGAAAGCATGGTTCAGGGCGGCATGTGGGATCCCGATGCGGGACTTGTTATTCCGCGGTCCCAGACCGTCGCAGGCAAGCTCATTGATCAGGCCGAAACTGCGGGAAAGCTCACGAGCTTCGCCAATACCCCCGCGCAGTCTCTCCTCGTTGAGAATGGCCGCATCACGGGCGTCGTCACCCATCGCGGAACCATCAAGGCGGATCATGTTATCGTCTGTGCGGGGCTTTGGGGACGTCTGATCGCTGAAATGGTGGGCGAAGATCTGCCCGTCATGCCCATTGATCATCCGCTGACCTTCTTCGGCCCCTATAATGAATTTGCAGGCACCGGCAAGGAAATCGGCTGGCCGCTTCTGCGCGATCAGGGCAATTCGGCCTATATGCGCGACACTGGCGATCCCAAAAGCGCCGAAGGCGGGCAGATCGAGTGGGGCTATTATGAAGAAACCAATCCGCGCCTGTGCCATCCGCGCGAGCTTCAGGAAAAGCACGAAGCCCGTCTTTCGCCGTCGCAGCGCGATCTCGACATGGAGCAGGTTATCGAGCCGCTGGAACGCGCTATCGAACTGACGCCCATCCTCGGTGAGCTTGGCTATAATGAAAGCCATTCCTTCAACGGCTTCCTTCAGGTCACGACCGATGGCGGCCCCTCTATCGGCGAAAGCCAGAAAGTGCGCGGTCTCTGGTATGCGGTTGCGATCTGGGTCAAGGACGCGCCCGGCATGGGCAAGCTGCTTGCCGACTGGATGACGGACGGTCGCACGGCGATCGACCATAATGCCATCGACTATTCACGCTTCTATCCTCACCAGATGCAAGAGCAATATATCGAGGAGCGCTGCACTGAAACCGCGATGAAGGTCTACAATCCGGCTGTACACCCGCGCGAGCCTTTCTCACGGGGTCGCAACATTCGCCGTTCCCCCTTTTATGAGCGGGAAAAAGAGCTTGGCGGCTATTTCATGGAATTGGGCGGTTGGGAGCGCGCGCATGGCTACGCCGCCAATGAACATCTGCTGGAAAAATATGGCGACCGCGTTCCCCTTCGCAAGGATGAATGGGATAACCGCCACTTCTGGCGCGTATCCAATGCCGAGCATCTGGCGCTGAGCGAGGATTGCGGCATCATCAACCTCTCGCATTTCGCTATGTATGACATTGAAGGTCCCGACCATGTCGAACTGATGGAATGGCTTTGCGCCGCAAAAATCGGCGGCGACGCCAATATCGGCAAGGGCATCTATACGCATTTCCTCGATGATGAGGGTATGGTGCGCGCCGACTTCACCGCTATTCGCATGACCGATCGTATTCGCATGATCAATGGTGCCGATGCAGGCCCGCGCGATTACCACTATATGCGGCGCGTGGCGCAGGATAAGGACTTTGACGTCACCATTACCGATGTGACAGAAAAATATGTAACCATCGGCATCTGGGGGCCGAATGCCCGCGAGAACCTCAAAAAAGTCGTCGAAGAGCCGGACGGTCTGAATATCGAAAACTTCCCCTTTGCGGCGATCAAGCCGATCCGCATCGCGGGCAAGGATGTCACTGCTTTCCGCATTTCCTATGTGGGTGAACAGGGCTGGGAGCTGCATATGCGCTACGAGGACGGCCTTGCCGTCTGGGATGCATTGCGCTCGACGGGCGTGATTGCGGTTGGCGTCGAAACCTACGCCAATACCCGCCGCATGGAAAAAAGCCTGCGCCTCCAGAATGCTGATCTGCGCACCGAATATAATCTGCTCGAAGCTGATCTCGCTCGCCCCAAGGTCAAGGAAGCCGACTTCCGGGGCAAGGCAAAGCACCTCGAATACAAGGCGCGCGATCACCAGCCGGCCATGCTGTGTACATTGGTGATGACCGAAAATGTGGATTCCAATGGCGTTGCCCGCTATCCGGTCGGCATTTTGCCAGTGATGGATCCGGAAACGGGAGAAACGCTGGTCGATAAACTCGGTCGCCGCTCCTACACTTCCTCGATTGCCTATGGTCCAAGCATCGGCAAAAATATCGCGCTCGCCTATCTGCCCTGCGCCTATTGTCAGGAAGGCCGCAAGCTCAGCGTGGAATATTTTGGAGAAACCTATCCGGTCGAAGTGGTCTCCATCGGCTATAAGCCGCTTTACGACCCGGAGAACCTCAAGCCGCGAAGCTGAAGAACCGCTGGAATAATAATAAAGCGCATCCCGAAAAGTGTGAAGCGGCTTTCGGACAAGATGCGCGGTCAAAACAAATAGTTAGAGCGCCGATCTGATTGAGTCAGATCGAAACGCGCTCTAAAGCGTGTCGCGTGACTGCTATTCAACGCGACGCGCCTTGGCAGAAGGGGCGCTTTCCTTTTCAGGCGGCTCCGGCAGCTTCTCGATCTCGCGAGCATCGAGAACCAATGTCGTCGATGACGATGCCAGATGGATATTCTCGGCGTGGAACCGCTCGACAATCTGGAAACGCAGTTCATTCTTGATGCCCCCGGTTGCGGTGATATCTGCAACAAAGGCATAAATATCGAACACCAGCAGCGAATCCGTCATATTCTGGAACGCTACAAACGGTTCCGGGTTTTTCAGGATCGAAGGATGGCTGCGTATAATCTCCATAAGCAGCATATGGACGCGCCGGGGGTCTTCCGTATAACCGGTCTGCACATTGATATCGATACGCCCAAGCTTGTTGCGCAGGGTCCAGTTCCCGACATTACCATTGATCAGACTGGAATTGGGCACCACGATCGACTGTTTCTGGAAGGTTTCCACCTCCGTCGCGCGGACGCTGATCTTCTTGACAATGCCGCTGACGCCTCCGGCTTCAATCCAGTCGCCGACCCTGAACGGGCGCTCTGCCAGCAAAATAAGGCCGGAAACGAAATTCTGGACGATGTTTTGCAGGCCAAAACCGATACCGAGGGAAAGTCCGCCCGCGATCAGCGCCAGACTGGAAAGATTGAACCCCGCAGCAGACACCGCGACCAGCGCGGCCAGCACCAGACCGACATAACCGATCACCGTGCGGATCGAATTGCGTACGCCCGCATCGACCCGTCCGCGTGCCATAACATTGCTATCGAGCCAATTCTGAAACCAGCGCGTGAGAAGATAACCGATAACGAATAGCGCCAGACCAGTCAGCAATCCCATCAGCGAAATGGAAATGCTGCCGATCTGGAAACCCGTCAGCAGATGATAAAAACTGTTCTTGAGTTCGGCCCACTGGAAGCCAAACTGCATGAGCACCAGCGGTATGCCGATCAATGCGACTGCAAAATTGATGAAGATGCCAACGATCAAGCCGAGCTGGTCAAGTGTCGCTTCATCGCAATGAAAACGCTCCCGCATCATGCGCCCGACCGGGCTGGAGGCGAAAGCCTGCTCTTCTGAAATGGCGCGCCCGGTCAGTAAGCCCAGATACATGACCACCAGAAATGCACCTGTAACGACGATTTGTTGCGAAATGAAACGTGCCAGCCCGATAAAACCCAGCAAGGCTGCCATAATCGGTAGCAACCCCAATAGAACAAGAAACGCTCGGAACACATGCGACCATGGTCGCACGCCGCCGTCCTCCTTCTCGACCGGCTTGAGAAAAGCCACAATGAGAATGAGAAGACTGACCACCAGCGTCAGGATCAGGCTTTTCGCCATGGTCAGCGAGAGTGGCGCGGTAAGCACCCGATTGATTTCGCCAAAGAAGGAATCGGCTCCATTCACCAGCGCTATCGCTATTATCAGCCAAACGAGAAAATGGCCCGGTCGTGGTGCAATGGGTACAAGTCGCCATGCTGGCATATAAGGGCTGATACAGGCGAAAGCCAGTCGGCTGATAAAAAAGACAATACCGAGAACGATAAAAAGCGATCGCAGCAGATCTGCAATATCAGGCCTCAATATATTGAAATAACTGAAGAAAAAGTATGTTGTCGCGAAAAAGGCACCGACCGCGCCGGACGGAATCGCGGTGGACCAGAAGGCGACTGACAGACGGCTCAGATAGGGCGGCGCTTCAATCGCTGAATCCCGCTTATAAAGCGGCCCCAAAACCCGCCGCGCGCCACGCTGTATAATTAGCGCGGCTGCGAAAGCGAAAAAGGTTGCGGCCAGAAATGAATTGAGCTTGAAAGTAATAACAAAGCGCCACCATGAACCCAGGATGGCACCAAGCTCGGCAAACTGGTCTCTTGCGGCCGTAACAACCCGCGAACCAAGTGCGGAATCGAGATCTACGCGCTGCGACAATGTGCCGGTAAATAACTCACGGCGCAAATTGCTCACCTTGGCAAACATTTGTTTTACAAGAAGCGATGTGTCTTCCGTGTCGCCCAATACCGCATTGATTTCCGCTTTTTCAGCACTCAGGCGAGAACGTTCCTCCGTAACAATAGCTGGCTCCGCAGACGTATCGGAGGAAGGAACCGCGCCGAGTTGCTCCATCCGGCGGTTGATTTCCGCCAGCCGGTGGCGAAGAGTATCGCTCGTATCCAGCAGTCTCTTGGAAAGCCCGTCCAGTTGCAATCTGAAATTGACCAGCGTCTCGTCGCTGCTTGCTGGCTGTTGCAGTTGATCAGCGATGGCTTTCGCTTGCTGCTTGAGATCGTCGAGTTGAGGCCCTTGCTGCTGCACGACCCCTTGCGCCGGAGCGTCCCGAGCCTGTACGTCTGCAAGGCCGCTGAAAAATGCAGAAAGCACGACAAATGCGAGAATGCGCAAGCTTGAAGTATACGCCAATTTGAACTCTGCCAGTTTCAAGTCCGATGCTCCAACATAAGGCAGGTCCCAGAAGCGACAAAGCCGCTTCCACCTGGAAATATCTGTTTCCACCAACCATACGAATAATGCCACGATAGACCTCTTCACCAGTATTTCCTTGTTCGTGTGGACACAAATGGTTAATGAGGATTCGCAAAGAGTGTTATAATCAGCTCATTACTACGCAATGACAAAGGGAAGTCCGGGCGTTTGATTAACGGCATCAACACAAGGCATTGGCACGCCGACCGTTACCGACAGCATGGCTTCATGCTGTTTGTGACATGCGTCCTTTCGCTTGCAGCCGTTATATTCGCCGTGGATTTCGCAGCGTTAAGCGATGAGTCGTCTCGTAACATTCCCCGGAATAACACGGCACAGCAGGTTGAAGACACATCTGCAATCCCCCCGCGCCAGCAATCCGCATCCCTCTCGCAGACCATACGGGCAATCCTCGTGGAAGCTGCCTCGACAAAAATCAAAGTGGCCTATCCGGGCGGAAACAGCAACGGTCTCCTCGCCCGGTCTGCGGATATGGCATTTTACGATTCGGGGCCCGTCGAAACGGCAGCCATTCTCCGCCCCTTGAAAATCACGGCTAGCTACCATGCGAGCGCGCGGGCGCCGCCTCCGGCCATCTGAATCATTTCAATGTGATTGGCCGGAACCAATCCTGAATCATTTCACAAGAATTGCGTCATAAAACCCTGTTTTTTAATGGAAATTTATAGACGCGCAAGCTCCGGAACCTGAACTCATGCGTACTTCAAAATGGGTCGCCGTGCTATATGGCCTGATCGTTCTGATTGGCGTCATTATCGCCTTGCCCAACTTTTTCACTCAACAGCATCTCGACGCGCTGCCCTCTTGGTTCCCCAAACGGCAGGTTACGCTTGGTCTCGACTTGCGCGGCGGCTCCCATCTCGTTCTGGAAGTAGATGCGGCAAGTCTCAAGAAGGACCGCATGCGGGCAGTGCTTGATGACGCCCGCAGCAAGTTGCGCGCGGAACGCATCCAGCCGCAGTCGATCCGCGCCGTAGGCGATTCCGTTATTGTTACGATCCCCGATGCCGAGCAGCGCGCAAAAGCCGATGCGGCCCTGCGTACGCTGATCTCGCAGGTCAATACCAGCGGATTCGGAACCGCGATCAATGATATCGACGTAACGTCGAACGACAATCAGGTTCGCCTGACACTGACCGAGGCTGGCTTCAATTACCGTCTCGATTCCGCGCTTCAGCAAAGCCTTGAAATCATCCGGCAGCGCGTCGACCAGGTCGGTGTTGCCGAACCGTCGATCCAGCGCGTCGGTTCCGACCGCATCGTGGTTCAACTTCCCGGTCTTCAGAACCCGGCCGAGCTTCGCCAGCTTCTTGGCAGTACTGCGAAGATGAGCTTCCACATGGTCGCGGACGCCAACCCCAACGATACTCCGCCGCCCGGTGTGAGCATTCTGCCTGATTCCAAGGATCCGAATATCAAGTATCCGATCGAGGATCAGGTCGCGCTTTCCGGCGAGCGCCTCACCGATGCGCGCGCCGGCTTCGACCAGCGCACCAATGAGCCGATCGTTTCCTTCCGCTTTGACAGCCTCGGTGCGCGTCAGTTTGCGGATATCACCACCAAGAATGTAAACCGTCCCTTCGCCATTGTCCTCGATGGTAAGGTCTTGAGTGCACCGGTCATCCGCGAGCCGATCACTGGTGGCTCCGGTCAGATCAGCGGCAGCTTCACGGTTCAGGACACGGTCGTTCTCTCTGCCCTCTTGCGTGCAGGCGCCCTGCCTGCACCGCTGACCGTTATCGAAGAACGCACTGTCGGTCCCGATCTGGGCGGCGACGCCATCAGAATGGGCCTGATAACCGGTATCATCGGCTTTGTTCTCGTAGCCGTCTTCATCCAGCTGCTTTATGGCGTCTGGGGAACGATTGCCAATGTGGCGTTGCTGCTGCATACATTGCTGACCTTTTCAGCATTGAGCCTTATTGGAGCAACGCTGACTTTGCCCGGCATAGCGGGTATTATTCTGGGTATCGGCATCGCGGTCGACGCGAATATTCTCATCAATGAGCGTATCCGTGAAGAAACGCGCAAAGGCCTGGGCGCAATGGCAGCGCTCGATAAAGGCTTCCATGCCGCTTTTGCGACAATCGTAGACGCCAATGTTACCTCACTGATCTCGACATTGCTGCTCTTCATGTTCGGCACGGGGCCGGTTCGCGGTTTCGCGATCACCATGATGCTGGGTATCGCTATTTCCATGTTCACGGATGTGACGTTGGTTCGTATGGCGATGGCCTGGTTTGTGCGCAAGCGTAAGCTCAAGGTGCTCCGTATCGAGCCTTTCCTGAAATTCGTGCCGGAAAAGACGAGCATCAGCTTCATGAATGCGCGCTTCTTCGGCATCGGTGTTTCCATCGTGCTGTCGGTCGCGTCGATTTTCCTGTTTCTCAAGCCCGGCCTTAATTACGGCATCGACTTTATGGGCGGCATTCAGGCGGAAATCACCACCTCCCAACCAGCCGATCTGGCGCAATTGCGCCAGAAACTCGGCTCGCTAGAACTGGGAGAAGTAGCGCTTCAGACAGCAGGTAGCCCCAGTCAGGTGCTGATCCGTATCCAGCGCCAGGAAGGGGGCGAGGAAGCGCAGACGATTGCCGTCAACAAGATGCGCGAAGCCGTAACTGAACTCGATCCGGGCGTGAAGATCGAGCGTACCGAAGTTGTCGGGCCGAAGGTTTCGGGCGAGTTGGCGCGCTCCGGCTTTATCGCCGTCGTGCTTTCGGCTCTCGGCATGCTGGTCTATTTGTGGTGGCGGTTCGAATGGTTCTTCGCGATGGGCGCAATTGTGACACTCATTCTCGATACAACCAAAATGGTAGGCTTTTTCGCGCTCATGCAGCTCGATTTCAACCTGACTGCCATTGCAGCCCTACTCACCAGCATCGGCTATTCGGTCAATGACAAGGTGGTGGTCTATGACCGCATGCGTGAAAACATGCGGCTCTACAAGTCCAAACCGCTGCGTGAAATCATCGATATAAGTATCAATCAGGTGCTCGTGCGTTGTGTGTATACATCGCTCACGACTTTCCTGTGCATGCTGCCCATGGCGATCTGGGGCGGTAGCGCCGTTCACAATTTTGCCGTGCCCATGCTGTTCGGCATCGTGATCGCGACCTCCTCATCGATCTTCATCGCGGCTCCGATCCTTCTTCTGCTCGGCGACTGGTGGCAGCGTCACAAGGACGCCCACAAAGCCGCCGAGGAGACGGCTATTACGCAGAAGTGACCCTCAAGCCGGGCATGATGACCTCATGCCCGGCTATTTATAAAGGTGCGGTGGCCGATTAATGAAAATCAAGGATTATATCTGGCCGGTCATAGGCTTGGGCGCAGTCGCTGTTTCCGCATGGCTTCTCTATCGCGAGCTGCGCAGCATTTCACTTGATGATGTCATAGATAGTCTTTATGCGATCCGCGCGCATCACTGGCTGCTGGCATCAGCCGCCGCTTTGCTCGCCTATAGTTCGCTTGCAGGCTATGATCGTATCGCGCTGCTTCATCTGCGCCGCAAAATCTCCTGGCTTTTTATCGCTCTTTGCTCCTTCACCACCTATGCCCTTTCGCACAATATCGGTGCCTCTGTGGTCTCGGGTGCTGTCGTACGATACCGCGCCTATTCATCGCAAGGCATGCCCGGCAGTGAAATTGCAGTCCTGATAGCCTTCTGCTCATTTACCTTCGTGCTAGGCGTCATCATCACATCCAGTATCGTTCTGCTTCTGGAGCCGCATATTCTCATGCGCTTCAATGAGGAGCTAACGCCAGCGGTTTCCATCGCCATCGCGCTGGTCATGCTGGCTTTCATATTGCTTTATATATTCGGAAGCTGGCTGCAATTGCGCCCGCTACAAATTGGAAAATTCCGCCTGGAATATCCGCGCTTATCAGTCGTCACCCAGCAACTGATCGTCGCCCCACTGGAACTGATCGGCGCAGCCGGCATCATATACTTTGCGCTGCCAGAGGCTGGTAATCCGGGTTTTCTGATCATTCTCGGAATTTTCCTTGTCTCTTTTTCAGCGGCACTGATCTCACACGCGCCAGGGGGACTAGGCGTGCTCGAACTGGTCTTCCTCACCGGATTGCCGGATATGGATCAGGCCGATGTGCTGGCTGCACTGATTGTTTTTCGCCTGCTCTATCTTCTGATACCCTTTGCCATTTCGCTGATCGTGGTTCTTATCTTCGAGAAATCACAATTCGTCCTGCGCTGGAATGAAAAGCAGCAAAAATGAACCGCACCCGACGAGGTATAATTTTCACTATATCAGCAATATTTGAATTTATTTTTCTTATAACGTGCACTTGAACCATTATCTTGGAATATACCTCCCAAGGCTTATTCCAAGAGGAACTAACGAATGCCTGCAACATTGATTATCCCCGGTTACAAGGGGTCGGAAGCAGGCCACTGGCAGCGTCAATGGCTGCACGACGACCCATCAGCGATTCTTGTCGAACAGGACGACTGGCACTATCCGGTATTGTCCAACTGGATGCATGCGCTGGAAGCAAAACTCGCCGAAAGCCCCGGTGCAGTTCTGGTCGCCCATAGTCTTGGCTGCGCTCTCGTTTCGCATCTGGCCAGCCGCCCTGCTGCGGCCCATGTCGCAGGCGCGCTGCTGGTAGCCCCGGCGGATGCCGAAACGATGGCTCGCAGAGATGAGCGCTTCATAAGCTTCGCGCCGCTGTCGCGTCTAGAACTGGGCTTTCCCTCTATCGTGGTGGCAAGCCGCGACGATGAATATATGAGCTTTGCCAAGGCGCAAGCGCTTGCGCATATATGGGGATCCGGTTTTGTAGATATCGGTCACGCCGGTCATATCAATGTCGCGAGTGGCTTTACTCACTGGCCCGAAGGTAGCATCTTTACATCGTCCCTCAGTCGGGAGCCACTAACGCAAACAGGAAAAAGCTCTTTGGGGGAAGCGTGAATCAGGAAACGGACGCCGGAAGCTTTCACTCCTAGCTTCCGGATCAGGATTGATAATTCGATATTTCAGGAAAGGCGCGGCGCTCCAGTTCTACCAGAAACCGCGGTGCTGCCAGCACCAGAGAAAGTTATGCTCACCTCGCTCCAGCCTGTTGCGGCGCCGCTCTGCGATTTCCTCAGCATTGAGTTTCATCCCCGTCCAGGGCTTCTCAAGCCAAGCTGTAGCTGATAGCACGGCCTTTTTCATGCTTTGAGCAAAGAAACGCAAACTATGCATGCACCGCCTCCTGTTCGCACCGCCATTCCATTATCGCGTTTTGCCGCAATAGTGAACGACAGGTTAATTTTGAAGGCTTCTGCTCCAAAGTCAATATCCGACATAGTTTATCGAAGATTGCAGGGTGAAATATTTTGCGAGCACCGGGTAGATGCTCGCAAAACCATATCGCCTACACCTCGTAATCGGATACAGGCGTAATGCGGACCTTCTCAATATGGCGGCCATTCATGGCTTCGATCTTGAATTCAAAGCCGTCCGCAACGAAGCTTTCACCGCCAAGCGGCAAATGGCCCAGATGCCAGAGCACGTAACCGGCAAGCGTGGTGTAGCGGTCGCCGTCATCCACCAGATCACGACGTAAAAGCCCGCTCAGGCGGCGAATATCGGCAAAGCCATCAACAAGATAGCCACCCTGACCGTCAGATTCGGCTACCGCAGCCTCTTCATCCTCATCGGGGAACTCACCAGCGATGGCTTCGAGAACGTCTGTAGGTGTCACGATGCCCTCAAACGAACCATGTTCGTCCACGACCACAGCCAGTTGTACCGGCGATACGCGCAGTTGCTCCATGACCCGCAGCACATTGGCGTTTTCATGCACGACCAGCGGCTGCTTGACCACGCCGTCCCAGTCGATCAGCTTCTTGTCGCTCATATAGAGTAACAGATCCTTGACATGCGCAATGCCGGTAAACTCGTCCACCTGACGTCGCGCCACGACAACGCGTGAATGTGTCAGTTCCCGGATTGCCTGATGAATTTCGCTTTCGTCCTCATCAAGATCCAGCCACTCGATTTCATTGCGTGGCGACATGATCGAGCGTACGGGACGCTCCGCCAGATCCAGGACGCCACGGATCATCTCCTTTTCTTCCGGCAAAAAGACGTCATTCGCCGCCGTCTGCTGGGCAATTACATCGACCGTATCCGAAAGCGGTTTCTCATCGCGGCTGCCGCCCAGCAGGCGCAGAACCGCGCCTGCTGTGCGTTCACGCAGATCATTCGTCGTGACCAGTTTTTCGCGATTGCGTCGTCCCACCTGATTGGCAGCCTCGATAAGTACCGAGAAGCCGATCGCGGCATAGAGATAACCCTTTGGAATATGGAACCCGAAACCCTCCACGATCAGGCTGAAACCGATCATCATCAGGAAGCCGAGGCAGAGAATCACCACTGTTGGATGTTTGTTCACGAAATCCATCAGTGGCCTTGAAGCAAGCATCATCACGGCGATCGCGATAATGACGGCGATCATCATGACCGGAAGATGCTGAACCATGCCCACGGCGGTAATCACGCTATCGAGCGAGAAGACCGCGTCGAGAACCACAATCTGCACAATGACCTGCCAGAAGACGGCATGCACAACACGGGAGCTTTTCGGGCCATTCTCTCCTTCGAGGCGCTCATGCAGCTCCATCGTGCCCTTGGCGAGCAGAAAGAGACCGCCGATCAACATGATGATGTCGCGTCCAGAGAAGGAAAGCTCCAATATTGTCACCAGCGGCTCGCGCAGGGTCACAATCCAGGAGATCGAAGCAAGCAGCACAAGACGCATCAGGAGCGCCAGCGACAAACCGACTATGCGTGCACGATTGCGCTCATGCGGAGGAAGTTTATCGGCCAGAATCGCAATGAAGACAAGATTGTCGATGCCGAGAACGATCTCAAGCACCACCAATGTCACCAGTCCTATCCAGGCATTGGGGTCGGCAATCCAGTCCATGGACCAATCCATGATATGTCGGCTCCTATAGGTGAGAAAAAATAAAAATGGCAAATCCGCCGCAAACGGCTTCGTTCCGGGCCGAATCGATACGGTCCGGCCAAAAGAAACGGCGCTCGGCGGAAAAGCACGTAAGATCAATCAGGCCCAAGGCTCCCGGAGAGGGAGTGGGACTTCGCGAAGATGAATCGTCAGAACTGTCGTCGGGCATAAAGCGCGATCAACCTTCTAAAATGGCACGCAGGAAGCCTTTAACCTGCATCGGGTGCCGAGCTTCGATGAAACACTTGGTTCTTCTTTATTATTTGCAGACACGCCGCTCCCGCGCAAGAACATATGCTATTCAGCCGGAGAAATGTGAATGCGCCGCTTACGCTCGCGACGGGGTCGCGCCTTGAAGAACCGCATCCCAATGACTGTGATAATGATAGTCGCGATAGTGATGCCGATGGCAAACCAGAACATATGGTCGCCATCCATTCTGGCAAAAACGCCAGCGCCGCGCCCGGCAAGCCAGCCCGGCAGGAACATGACCGGTGCCCAGACAACGGCGGACAGCACATTGGCCGTCTGGAACCGCGTCTGGTCCATCGACATCATGCCGGCCACCATTGGCACCGTACATCGCACGGGCCCGAAAAATCGCCCGAGAAACACAGCCATGAAACCGTACCGACGAAACAGCAGGCGAGCACGCGCCACACCGCTTCGGTGCTTATTGAGTGGCCATTTGTGGATGATGTTGCGGCCCAGCCACCAGCCGATGAAATAGGAAATAATATCCCCGATCACGGCACCGATAATCGCACCTATAATGACCGGAATAGGTTCGACGATACCTGCACCGACCAGGCCGCCAATGGCAATCATGATGGGAGTTGCGGGAATGAACATTCCAATGATAGCGAGAGATTCGCCAAAGGCTATCACGCCTACGATGGGCCCCGCCCATGCCCGATGATCGGAAATGAACTGTCCGAGATCGCTGATTATGCTTTCCATTCCGTCCTCAAAATGCCGCAACCCGGATTACGAAGTCGCCTTGTCACCTTAGCCCACTTCAGATTTTCGGAAACGAGGACAATCCGGTGCATGCCCCCCGTCTGTATGCGTTCTACAAGCGCTTACAACATGTTCATGATTGGCGATTAACATAATTGCCGATCAAGTCTTTTATATGCTCAAGCATCCCAGACAAGCATCAATAATTGATGACAGGGCTGCGACATTTGCGGCGCTGATGATTCCGATCAAAGAAAAGCCGCTGATTCCCCTATTGCATCATCTGATACACGTTAAAACCGGCCTTTGAGAATATGGAAGCTGAGTCCACGACTTACAATGCGGTCGTGCAAAAAATACTTCATTAAAGAATCAAAATGCCATTGTTCTCCGAATGATCTGCATGAAAAGAACAGATACAACGCCCTATCGCATTGCCTGCGAGCGCATTTCACGGCTGATATAAAGGCTTATGCACTTTTTTTGTATTTTTTGCGGTTGCAGGCTGGACAGGCCGGAAAGAGGCCGGTATAGAACCGCTCACTTCACCGGGGCCGCTGCCTTGGTCAAGTGAGTGGGTGATTAGCTCAGTTGGTAGAGCAGCTGACTCTTAATCAGCGGGTCGTAGGTTCGATCCCTACATCACCCACCACTTTCTCCTTTTAATTAAAAAATTTCCGCTGATTTCCGCAAGGCCGTCTCGATGATGCGCGGCGCGGCGGCACCTTCTGGCACGGCAAAATCAAGAGAATGAAGCGGCCTGACAGCTTGGCCAAGATGCTCGGCCATGACTTCGTATTGATTCCAACCAAACAGTTCTTTGCCATAAAAATCCTCTACCCCACAATATGATGGATCGAGACAGGCATCCACAAGGTCGCTTGACGTGACTGCCTTGCTTGGAACGTCTGGCACACAAGAAAAACTGACCAAGGCCATGCGTCAGGCATGTAAGCAATCATAAGGATTTAGCAGTTAATAAGGCTCCTATCTAAAATCGATATAGCGTAACCACTGCGGTAGGACTATGAGTGCTTAATGATGTCCAAAAGCCGTGGTTACACATTCGCTCTTCTTGCAGTTACAATCTTCGCCGCCCAAGATGGCGTATCGAAATATCTCGGCACCCATTATTCGCCAGTGTTCATCACAATGGTACGATATTGGGCTTTCGCGGCCTTCGTAATTCTGCTCGCCATGCGTTCGGGCGGAATTGCCAAAGCCGCTTCAACAAAACGCCCGTTCTTGCAGATTTTTCGCGGCATCGTTCTGGCGGCTGAAATTGTGATTTTCATTTTCGGTCTCACCCGGGTTGGCCTGGCAATGGCGCAATCGATTTTTCAGGTCGGTCCACTGCTGATAACCATGCTTTCCGTGCCGTTTCTCGGTGAAAAAGTCGGCTGGCGGCGATGGACGGCGATATTTGTCGGCCTGCTCGGCGTGCTTCTGATTATCAATCCAGTCGAAGTCCAGTTTGACTTGAACCTGCTTTTCCCGCTCAGCGCGACAATTATGTTTGCCGTCTATGCCATTGCAACCCGCGCTGTCAGCAAATCCGATACGGCGATGACAAGTTTCTTTTATACCGGAATTGGCGGGGCCATAGTGCTGACCATCGTTGGCATTTTCTATATGGTTCCCATCGCCTCGGCCGACTGGTTCTGGATGGCCGCGCTTTGCGCCTGCGGCATAGCAAGCCATTACTGCCTCATTCAGGCCTACGACATTCTCGAAGCAGGCGAAGTGCAGCCCTTGAGCTATCTACAACTCGTCATCGGCGCTTTCATCGCGATGTTGATTTTTCAGGAACGGCTTACATGGAACATCATTCTTGGCGCCATCGTCGTGGTCGGCGCGGGGCTATTTTCCATATTGCGCGAGCGGCAACTGGCACGCAGCGCCGATCGAGTCCAAACGGGCCAACTTTAACATTACGAATAATTAATCGGCCCGTTCATATCAGGTTCACCTAAAATGGCTGAAGTTACCTTCACGTCATTTGACGGTAATCCTGTATAGAGTAATGGAGATCAATAATCATGCAATCGAAAACATTTTATATTGTTGCAATCGCTTCTGCTCTTCTTTCCACTTCCGCTTTTGCTCAGGAGAAAAATGGGGAAACCGCTGAAACTTCTACAACAAAAGCATCCATTACACAGGCAGACGGTGTAAAAGGCAAACGCGGCCCCGTCGACCTTGAGAAATTCTCCCGTATGGAACAGATCAAGGCAGCCGACACCGATGGCGACGGTTCGCTCTCTCGCGAAGAAATCGAGGCATTGGCGCTCAAGCGCATTGTCAGCCGCGCAGCCGACCGGATGGAACGTCGTCTCGATATCAATGGCGACGGCAAGGTAACGCTGGAAGAGATTGAAAAGCAGCGCCAGAAGGAATTCGCCGCTCTTGATCGCAATGAGGATGGCAAGCTTGATCGGCGCGAAATGCGGGCTGGCGGCAAGTTCCATCACAAAGGTGCACACGACCGCCACGGCAAGGGCAAGATGGAAAACCATCACCACAAAATGCAAAAATAATCTGATTTCAATAATGACCCCGGAATACTCCGGGGTCATTTTCTTTGTCAGTTACGCAGGCTCACTTTCAACCAAGCCTTGAAATACAGTCAAACGCGCCCGCCCAGTTCCGAAGTCAGATCGGCAAGCTCCTGCCCTCCTGCCATCAGGCTCTGCAATTCGTCTATATCGACATCATCCTTCATACGCGTTCCGAGCGTCACACCCCGGTTAAGTACGGTAAACTTGTCACCCACCGCATGAGCGTGACGGACATTATGGGTGATGAAAATCACACCCAGACCTCGCTCACGCACAAGATTGATATATTTGAGTACCATAGCGGTCTGACGCACACCGAGCGCGGATGTCGGCTCATCGAGAATGAGCACTTTGGCCCCGAAATAGACCGCGCGCGCGATGGCCACGCATTGCCTCTCCCCGCCTGAAAGCGTCCCTACGGCCTGTTGCGGATCACGCACGTCAATTCCGATCCTTTTCATTTCCTCGCGCGTCACATCTTCGGCAAATTGTGCATCGAACCAGCGCAATGGCCCAATGCCCTTTGTTGGTTCGCGCCCAAGGAAGAAATTGCGCATGACCGACATAAGCGGGATCATCGCTAGGTCCTGATAGACCGTGGCAATGCCATGATCCAGCGCATCGCGCGGGCTGTTGAAGGCAACCGGTTTGCCTTCAACAAAAAATGCGCCGCTGGTCGGTTTGTGCACGCCCGAAAGGGTCTTGATGAGTGTCGATTTTCCTGCCCCATTATCGCCCAACAGGCAATGCACCTGCCCAGCCTCGACCGTCAGAGACACGCCATTAAGCGCGATCACTGGCCCAAAATGCTTGACGAGATCACGAACTTCGATGATCGGTGT
Source organism: Falsochrobactrum tianjinense (assembly GCF_019100495.1). Classification (GTDB taxonomy): domain Bacteria; phylum Pseudomonadota; class Alphaproteobacteria; order Rhizobiales; family Rhizobiaceae; genus Brucella; species Brucella tianjinense. Next base: position 64,476 of record NZ_JAHRVA010000004.1, read on the forward strand.
CCTCATGGCAATCCTTCCCTGTCACCGCTCGCCAGTGGCGCGCCTGCGAATAAAATTATTGAAAAGAACCGCGATCAGCAGCATTCCACCGAGGAAAACGAGATACCAGTCCTGATCGATCTGGGTATAGGTCAGCCCGATCAACACCATGCCAAAAATGATCGAGCCAATGAACGCGCCGATGGCGGAACCATAGCCGCCAGTCAGCAAGCAGCCGCCAATGACAGCGGCAATAATCGCCTCGAATTCTTTCTGAAAGCCTCGCCTCGCATCGGTGGAACCGGCATCCAGTACGGTAAGAATCGCCACGAGGGCAGCTGCCATCGCGGTACACATGAACAGAATCGTCTTAACCCGGCGCACTGGAACGCCGGAGTTTCTTGCCGCCAGAGCATCGCCGCCGGAAGCAAAAATCCAGTTGCCAAAACGCGTGCGCATCAAAACGAAGGTCGCAAAAAGCGCGATGGCGATGAACCATAAAACCTCGACCGGAACGCCCGTTACGGTCGGCAGGCCACTCGGAAATTTGCCAATCAGGTCTTTTTCAGCCAGCCAGCCGAAGAGGTTCTGAAAGGCATCGCCGGAAAACAGCCCTGCAAGGTAACTTCCGCTGACCGCTTCCTTGACGCCGCGCAATTGTGTGGCGCCACCTGTCGCCCATTTCAGCCCCACCAGAGACAGGCCCCGCAAAATAAACAGAAAGGCCAAAGTGACAATAAAGGACGGCAGTCCAGTTCTCAACACGATCTGCGCATTGACCGCGCCAACGAGAGCGGCAAAAACCAGTGTGAGAATGATGGCGACAGCCAGAGGCACCTGCCAGACGACAAGCGCAGCGGCAAAGATAAGTCCGGAAAACGCCACCATTGAGCCGATGGACAGATCGAATTCGCCGCCAATCATAAGCATGGCTGCGGCGACCGCCAGAATGCCGAGCTGCGCCGCCGGCGCCATGAAATTCATGATGCCTGCCGCTGTAAACATGGCCGGATTAGCCGTCGAAATGAAGAAAATCGTTATGAGAACAAGGCCCGACACTGCACCCAGTTCCGGACGACTCAACAGGCGTTGCAAAAGATTTGCGCTTCTGAGCCGTTCATCCCGCAGACCTGCCCCTTGCTGATCCGCTTTTCGAGGCGATTCACTGGCAGATGCCGGGGCAGATGGACGCGGAAAAACCGGCTCGCTCATTTTATCCTCCTCAAACGGATGCAGCACTTGATTCTGCCGTGCTCCCACAGTGCTGCACGGAAATTGCTGCCCTGCCCGCCCATTCATATGGGCGGGACTGTATTCCAAAGATTTGAAATCGAGTTTAGCGAATACCCTTCGCAGCCAGCTCGACCACCTGTTTTGCTTTGTCCTTGGTGATCAGATTCGGACCCGAAGGCACGTTTCCACCCGGCATCAGGCCATATTTTGCATTGAGCGCAAGAAAGGCCACCGGCAAATAGCCTTGCAAAAACTGCTGTTGATCAATTGCGAAATCCGCCTGCCCCTTTTCCACCGCCTCGAGGAAACCGGCAGACATGTCGAAAGTGGCAACGTGAATGCCTTCACGGCCGCTTTCCGCAGCCGCTTTCACCACCGGCTCACCTGCAAGTGTAGCGTTGAGCGCTAGAAGCGTATCGATTGTCTCATCAGAAGCGAGCGCCGCGCGAACTTTGGATTCGTTTTCAGCCGGATCGGTAGATGTCGGCAGAACGCTGACATCGCCAAACCCTTCCTTGAAGCCTGCGCAACGCTGATCGAGGGACACGTTCCCTACCTCATGATTGACGCAGATACCCTTCTTGCCACCCGCTTTCTTTAGCGCTTCCCCAGCTATCTTACCCGCATCGAACTCGTCCTGACCCACATGCAGCAGGGCACCGAGTTTTTTGGATGCATCTGAACCGGAGTTCATCGAAATGACCGGGATACCAGCCGCGACAGCCCGTTCGATAGACGGCCCCAGCGCATCGGCATCTGGGATGGAGACAACGAGGCCCTGCGGACTCTGATTGATTGCCGCATCGATCAACTGCGCCATCTGCACCATGTCGAAGGTTTCAGGAGCGCGATAATCGACCTGCACACCCGTATCCTTCGCAGCCTCCGCCACACCGTTCTTCACCACAGACCAGAACGGGTCCGACGCCTGACCATGGCTGACGACAATAATATTGATATCCGCCGCATGTGTCGCAAATGGTGCGACCATCAGGGCAACTCCGGCAATAGCCGATTTCAATAGAAGTTTCATGCATTCCTCCCTGCCCGGCACTCCCCGCCGGTTTCATTGATGTGCCCCCATCAATGGCCAGATCCTGTCCGGTGCGACCTCCCGTCGCTTGGCCCGGCAATTGAACCTGGTCATCCTCTTCAATAGAACGAAACAATCATTAGAAAATTTTCATAGAATTATAATTCCATTTATGCTCACTTCTGTCAATCATATAAGCATAGCCCGGAATTGGCTGTGGTTTCGCGGAAATAGCCAAAGCGGCCTCTCCGGGCGGAAAGACCGTGACAGATAAACTGCTCTTCAACTATTTGCTGATGCGCGCCTTCGGGTGCACGATAAATTCGCCATCGATATTCATAAGATGGGCATGAATATCATAGACCTTTTCCAGCAGTTCGGAAGTCAGCACGCTTTCCGGCACGCCGTCGGCCACTATCCTGCCCTGATCGAGAACGATCAGCCGTGTGCAATATTGTGCCGCGAGACCAAGCTCATGCAGGGATGCAATGACCGTTCGCCCTTCTTTCGCTAGTCGGGCGAAACTATCCATGAGGGCCAATTGATGCGCCGGATCAAGCCCGGCAATCGGCTCGTCGGCAAGAATGACCGGCGTATCCTGCGCCAGCACGCGGGCAATCAGAACCCGCGCTTTCTCGCCACCCGACAATTCATTGACCGGACGGTCGCGAAAGCCGCCAATATCCATACGTTCCATGGCCGCCTCGACCAATGCCGCATCTGCCGGATCCTCCCCGGCAAAGACCGGCTTGAGAGCGGAACGTCCGAAAGAAACCAGTGTCCTCACGGAGACCGGCCAGGCGACATCGCGCTCCTGCGGCAGATAGGCAATAGCCCGCGCCCTGTCGCTGCTGCTTATGCGATGCAGATCATGCCCATTGAGAGAGAACTCACCCTCGGCCTGGATACGGCCGAGAAGAGCCCGCAGCAAGGTGGTCTTTCCGGCCCCGTTAGGGCCGATCAGCCCGATAAAATCGCCTGGCCTCGCTTCAAAGCGAATACCGGACAGGACCAGCTTCCGGCCCAGCGATACATTGAGCCCATTTACGGAAAGCACACTCATACAAGCCGCCTGCGAAATTTAAAAACGAGCCACAGAAAGAACGGAGCGCCGACAATGGCTGTCAGAACGCCGAGTTTCAATTCACGTCCCGGCATGAGAACCCGCACCGAAACATCCGCCGCAAGCAAAAGTGTGGCCCCACCAAGTGCACTGGCGAGAAGCAGCCGGGAGGGACGCGCGCCGACAAGCGGGCGCAACAGATGCGGCACGACAAGCCCTACGAAACCGATAGCGCCTGCCACCGCCGTCGATGCACCCACACATGCCGCCGTGCCCACAATTGCCAGCATCTGCACGCGCGAAAGATTGACGCCCATGCTCGCTGCGGCATCTGCACCCAATGTCAGACTGTCAAGCGAGCGTCCAAGCGAGAAAAGCATTATCCAGCCAACCACGATAAAAGGCGCGGCCAGCATAACATGGGTCATCGAGCGGTCGGCGAGCGAGCCGAGCATCCAGAATACGATTTCCATGGCGGCAAAAGGGTTGGGCGAAAGATTGAGCGCCAGCGCGGTCATCGCTCCCGCAAGACTGGTAACTGCGACACCCGCCAGAATAACCGCCAATGTACCGGCATGTTGCCCGGCCAGCATTTTGACCAGGAAGACCGATATCAAAGCGCCTATGAGAGCCAGCAATGGCAAGGCGAGAGGAAACAGCACCGACAGCCCTGAATAGATGGCGATCACCGCTCCGAAGGAAGCCGACGCGCTGACGCCGAGCAGGCCCGGCTCCGCCAGCGGATTGCGCAGATAGCCTTGCAGCGCTGCCCCCGACAGCCCAAGCGAAGCGCCAATCATCAGCGCCAGCAGCGCACGCGGCAAGCGGATTTCCCGCATCACCAGAACCAGCACGTCCCCCTGTCCGGTAAACAGCGCCTTGATGCTTTGGGTGGGTGTGATGGAAGCCGGGCCTACCAAAAGCGATAATGCAAAAAGCGCGGTCACCAACAGCACGAGTCCGGATAGCAACGCATAGAACCGGGCGGTTTCAGTCACGCGCAGCCTCCGCAAGCTGGGCCACAGCCTCAACGCTGAAAGGGCCGCCGCAAACCGTAAGATTATCGTTCAGCGCCACAGCTTTCCCCTTTTGTATAAGAGCCCGCAATGCCGGATGCTCGAAATTCTCGAAAGCCAGCGATGGTGCCTGTCCGCGCGAACTGCGCACGATCATGTTGGGCTTTCCCATTACCAGCATTTCCAGCGGCAGCATCGCCGAGCCGCGAATGCCGGCCCGGTCCGCAAGATTATCAAGCCCGGCAAGCCGCACCGCTTCATCGATCAGGGTTCCACGCCCTGCCGTATAGCTGTTGGCATAATAAAGAGCGACGGTGCGCCGATGGACGGGCCTCTTTATTGCCGCAAGGGCTGCTTTCATCGAAGTTATCTGCGCACGAGCTTCCGCTTCTCGCCCCAGCAGCGCGCCCATTCGTTCCATATGTGCATAAATATCCTCGAAAGTGCGCGCTGGCGCGAATTCCTCGACACGCAGACCCAGTTTGCGCAAAAGCCCGACCGTAGCGCGTGAGGAGAATGTCCCTGCAAACACCAGATCGGGTTTCATCAGAAAAACCTCTTCCGCCTGCGCATGATTGAACGGCAAGAGCGCCGCCCTGTCAGCCAGGACCGACACAAGCGGATCGCGCGACAGACGCGATACGGAACGCAATTGTCCATCTTGCGCGAGCAGGATCGCAAGTTGATCGGTACAGACATTGATCGAAACGACCCGTTTGGGAGCCTCCTGTGCGTAAACGGCCGGTAGCCCATGCAGCATCAGGCCCGCTGCAAGGGCGAGCCTGACTTTCCATTTTGCCGACCGTTTCTTCATTCCTGTGGCCTATACAAATCAGAAATTACGTGTCAGCCCGATATTGAAGCTGCGCCCCGGCGCGATATAGCCCAACGTCGTCTCGTATTCCTTGTCGAAAATATTCTCTACCGAGAACTTCAACTGCGACTGCTGGTCGATCTTGTACAGCGCAATGACATCGGCGGTCACATAGCTTTCAAGCTTGATCGAATTAGCCGCATTGGTATAGCGCGAGCCGCCGTAAAGCACCCTTGCGGTCAGGTCGAGCTTGTCGATCGGAGAGAAATTGACTTCCGCGCTCGCCTTGAATCGTTCGCGATAAGGAAGATCATTGTCCGTATCTTCATCTATCGGGCGCTTGAGATCGATGGAACCTTTTGCGCCCCACCGCTCACTGAAACGATGGGAAAGCGTCGCTTCAAGTCCTCTCACTTGGGCGTGCGCTATATTATATGGCCGCATGAGGCCGTCTGCACCCGTGGCATTCGCGATCGCATCGCGCAACCATGTCTGATAAAAAGCCACATCAAGGCTCGTGTCGGCACTGGCCTGCCAGTTGATCCCCACTTCATAGGAACGCGACTTTTCCGGCTGCAGATCAGGATTGGCAAAGCCGGGATAATAAAGCTCGTTGAACGTAGGCGCGCGGAAACCCGTACCGAAAGAAGACCGCAGCACCAGATCCGGCAGGATTTCATAGCTCGCGCCGAGGTTATAGGTCACGACATCGCCGAATTGCTCATTATAATCGTAGCGGACCCCGCCATCAAAGCGCAGCGCCTCATATTCCAGCGAATACTGCCCGAACATAGCGGCCAGATCGCGCTTCGTCTCGTCATAAATGACGGTCGAATTCACCTTTTCACGATAGGCTTCCATCCCACCGGTCAGAATATGTGATAGCTTGCCGGTATCGAATTGTTTTTGCGTGGACGCGAAAACGCCAAAGCGCTTGGTTTCAAAACGGTCGGAGCCGGATTTGCCTTTCTGATAGTCACGACTGCTGTCAATACCGCTGCTCAATTCGATGGTAGAGGACCAATCCGCCGTATGATCGACGCGCGTGCCGATCTTGCCGGTAAAATTCGTGCTATAGCCTTCATTGGTCGAAAAACCATCATATTGGTTATGCCCACGGCTTAGAAGTCCATCAGCATAAATCCGACCCCATTCGAAATCCTTGCCCAACGCGAAGTTGAATGAGCCTTGCAGGAAGCCGTCGCGGTCGGGATCGTGGCCGGATTTGTCCGGCATCGTAAAATTATAACCCTGTGTGCCCGTTACAGCTGCGCCAAAGGCATAATCAACCCCGGCATCGCTGCTTCCCTGTATGGAACCGGAAGTATAACCGCCCCACGGGTGGGTGACGCCTGTTGTCACGCTCCCACACCACGGGCGATCGCCGCAGGCGCCACCCTGTTTGGTGATGATATTGATGACCCCGCCCATCGCGTCAGCGCCATATTGCGACGAATGCACGCCCTTGGCAATTTCAATACGGTCGATAGCACTCATGGGAATACCGGAAAGCGCGGTTGCGCCGGAGGTTGCCGAGGCCGTGCGCACGCCATTAATCAGGACCACCGTCTGCTTCGACGACATTCCGCGCATATAAAGATTGGAAGACGAGCCCTGACCGCCATTCGCCGTGATGCTGATGCCGCTATAATGTTGCAGCAGCGATTGCAGGTCCGGGGCAGCGGAGCGCTCGATTTCCGCATGGTCGATCACCGTCACCGACGATGTAGAACGCTGCAATGAAGTCGCGCGGCGAAGCGGCGTCACGACAATCGTGTCCAGAACAACGCCATCCTGTTCGCCCGCCAGGCTCTGCGCCATGCTCCCAAACGGAATCGCCGCCAGAACTGTCGAAGCCGCCAAAACGGATAATTTGAAACTTTGCATTTATTCCTCTCCTGCGCGCATATATTGCTTCACCGCAGGATCAGGAAATGGGCGCAAGCCCTTCCTTGTCCGGCGGCAACATTTGTCAATGTCACCGCTACGGACGGCCGCGCCTGAACACACCCCGTGTCAGGCATAGGTGACAGGATACGGCAGGTCTCCTGACTTCCGGGTCTTAATCAGTCCTCCGCCTTCCCGTCAGCATTGGTGCTTTCAGTGGCTTCGATCGTTTTGCGATCGCTGGAGGTTGACTCTCCGGTCACAGTTGCGGGGGCAGTCGCGGTATCGGTCTTGAAAGACCTCACCGTGTTCCCTTTTCATCCACTTGCATGTGGAACCATTTCCTCAGCGAGCGATAGCAAGCCGCCGAGGGATTCGCAACCGTCACGGCCGGGTTCATGAAACATTTATAAGAAAGCATGTTGCCTTGCGTCACAGGGCCTATTGTGGCGGGATGCACTTGCCCCAGCTTCTTTTAAGATATTGCGAAACCTTTTTTAATCCTGGGTCCGAAAGGAACCCCTGGCGAAACAAAATACTGCCCTTCACCTCAGGCACAGAGGCATTGAACTCAAGTTGCCGCCTGATCTCGTCGACGCCACCGCCCGCTTGCCAATCTGGCTCTGCCCTGCTTTTGGTTCCGGCACGATAAAGCGCCATACCGATATAAAGATCGGTCTTCGTGCCGCGAACCGTGTCCGCCCACCATCGAACGATGGGGCCGTAAGGCACTTGCTTGCGACCAAACGACCAATAGACCTGCGGCGCGATATAATCGATCAGACCGTCCTTGACCCAGCGGCGGGTGTCTGCGAAATCCCCGTCATAATTGGTCTTTCCCGCCTGTGTCGGCGAGCCGAGCGGATCGTCCGTCCCGTTACGCCATACACCGCCAGGACTGATACCGAACCGCACATTCGGCTTGATCGAGCGGATTTTCTGCGAAATTTCCTGCACCAGCGTATAGGTATTGTAGCGCCGCCAGTCATATTTACTAGTGAAGCTGGTTCCGAAGCGGGCGAAGGTCGTATCGTCTTCAAGCGGCGACCCGGACGTCTCGTAATAAAAATAATCATCGAACTGAATGCCGTCGATATCGTATTTTCGCACGACCTCAGCGGTAATATTCGTCACCCATTCCCGCACAGCCGGAATTCCCGGATCAAGCACATAACGGCCGGCGGACACGCCGATCCACTCGGGCCTTGTCTTGAAAATGCTTAGTGGGGAATCAGAAGAAGAGTTTTTCAACGCTTTGGCCGTGACTGGCTTATCGTCCATCGAAACGCGATAGGGATTAAGCCAGGCATGCAATTCAATGTCCCGCTTGCGTGCCTCGGTAATTGCAAACTGCAGCGGATCGAAGCCCGGATACTTGCCAAGCCTTCCCGTCAAATAGGACGACCACGGCAAATAATCCGATTTGTAGAAAGCATCGGCTGCGGGGGAAACCTGAAAAATGACCGCATTGATACCATGTTCCGAAGCTTCATCGAACAATCGCATCAGTTCCTGCTTCTGGCGCTTCACCCGCTCCTCATCATCTTCAATGCCTGAAGATAATTTTGACGGCCAATCGAGATTAAGAACCGTCGCAATCCAGCTTGCATGAAACATATCGCAATCAAGTGGCATGAATTTCCAATCCTGCTCCATAAATCAAAGAAAGCGGCTCCCGTTTTCCAGCGACATGCTCTATCGTCCAGATGGATTTGAAGTAGCTGTCCTGCCTCATACTTTAAGGGGGCAAAATTAAAGTGAGGATACCATGTATAAGAATATTCTTCTCACCACCGATGGTTCAGAATTCGCGGAACGCGGCCTTGTACATGGTTTTGATATGGCCAAAGCCATGAGTAGCAAGGCGACTGTAATGACGGTAACTACTCCTTATTCCGTTTCCGGCCTTCCCGGCGGCTGGACCGATAGCCCGTCTTTCATCGAGCGTTTCGAGCAGGAATGGAAGGAGTATGCGGATAACGCTCTTGCACGTTCACGCGCACTCGCAAGCCACGCGGCCATCGAAATCGACACACAACACGTCATTGCTCCCCATCCCGCCGCCGCCATTATCGAAAAGGCAAAGGAATTGCACAGCGACCTGATCGTTATGGCCTCCCATGGCCGACGTGGGCTGAAAGGCATGTTGCTGGGCAGTCAGACCTATGAGGTCGTGACGCGCAGCTCCGTTCCGGTACTTGTCGTCCGGTAGAGCATTTCCAGCGAAAATATAAAACGGTTTGGCATCTGGAAATGTGTAAGGACAAATAGATAAGCCATATCAGCCTGTTTCGTGACCCGTGGTGCTTTCAATATCGACACGGAAGAAGACAGGGGCCAGTTTACGCTGCTCGCCACCGCTGGTGATGGTCTTCGTGTAGGCTGGCTCCCACCATATTGGATCACTCTCCATCAGATTGACGATGGCGTTCTGCTCTTCTTCACGAACGATTTCACGATACTGGCCATTAACGACGACGCTTCGCCATTGCGTAGGCGAGATGATATCGTCAAACAGAATGCAAACCGCATCATTCTCACGCATACCATCTGTCTTCTGCCCCTCGGTCGTAAACGAATAAAGCGAGCCGCCGCTGAAACGAAAGCTTAATGGCACTACATAGGGGCGGCCTTCGTAAATATATGCCAACCGCCCCACCTGCGTATTCTGGATCATATCGCGGACATCGTATTCCGACATTTCCTTGATTATCATTACTGCGTCCTCGTTCAACAACAGCCTGATTATCTTCAGACAAACAGACGGCCCTCTGCGATCTTTACTGCCGTCCCGCCTATGCGTGCACCCGAAAGCACCTGCCTGAATACATCAAGTTCGAGGCGGATTCGCGACGGACGCCCCATCTCCATGCCCTGTTCGATCCACCATTGCGAACTGCCGTCCATCGGCTTGTCATTTTGCTGGATGACACCGGCAAAAGCAGCAGCAGCCGAGCCCGTCGCCGGGTCTTCATAGACATTCGCACCTGTTACGAACATGCGCGCATGATAATTACTGTCGAACAGGATCGTTTCCCGGCAATAGACGTATATCGGCAACGGTCGCTCGCTAACATTGGGCAGGCTTTCGCTCACATAGACCGGGTCGATAGAAACCTTGGCCGCAGCGATCAGATTATGCACCGGCACCAGCAGATAGGGCGTCCCCGCGCTCCACACTGTCGGCACATGGTTCTCGAAGCCGATCTCATGTGTCCCTAGCCCGATTGCGGCTGCGGCCTCTTCCTTTTCAACCTTGATATCCAGCTTTTCCGGCAATCGCGGCAGGTCGAATTCCGCAAAAGCGCTGCTGTTATTGCCCAGAATGACGCCGCACCGCACGATGCCGACTTTTTCCTCCAGCGTCACCAGCCGATCCGCCTCGTCGCCTGTCTTGCGCTGGCGGGCCAGAGAAACGGCAGCGCCGACCGTCGGATGACCGGCAAATGGCAGTTCATAGTCGGGCGTAAAAATGCGGACCATGGCCTCGTGCATGGGATTGGACGGTGGAAAAATGAAAACCGTTTCGGATAGATTGAACTCGCGCGCGATGGCTTGCATACGCGTATCCGTCAGCCCCTCACTGTCATGAACGACAGCCAGTGGATTTCCAGCCAGAGGGTTATCGGCAAAAACGTCGAAAATCTCATAAAATCGGCCGGATACACCAGCTTCGCTCATATTCCAGTTCTCCCTGAATATCGATTGTCTCCGCGTGCCTGTTCGATGATGAGCATAGTCAATTTCGTCGCGCTGTCATCTGTCAGTGCAGTTTGTCGGAGCGATTATGAAAAATGCCATTCGGCAAAAGCGCGGACATAGGAAGGAGCCGCTTCTCCCAGATCGCGAGCTTGGGTAAAAGGAATGATGTCAGCAAGCTCAGGCTGTACCTGCGATGAAAGATATGCCCGGATGCGCTTGAGTAATTCCACAGTCGATAGATCGAAACGATACCGCCGAAAAAGCGCGATGCTGCGATTGGCTGTCACCAGATTGGTGCAGCTTTCCGCCTGCGCCTCGCCAAGATCCAGCCCCGTTTCTTCACGCACTTCACGGCGCATATTGACCTCGTAATCGGCACGATCGCCCAAAATATCGTTATCATCGATGGAACCGGCAGGAAAATAAACGCGGCCCCCCACTGCATTATGATCGGCCATACGCGCGGCAATCAGATGCCCTTCCGCCGAAACGATGACACCCGCGCCAAATATATGCCATGGTCTTTCCTGCACCGGGTCACGCCGCCAATACATCAAGGTAGCAAAGCTGGTGCGCTGGAACCCCGCACGAAACACGCCTCCTTCAAGCTCAGCCTCGGGCGCCAGATATATTTCGCCATCGAACAGCGTCGGATTGGCGGTGCATTCCCTGTCCCAGTTCTGCGCGATATCCTTTCTGTTGTTGTGGGCATAGGCCAGAGCGCCGGGCCGAACCCTGACATCCACGCGGTCGACCACGTAAACAGTGTTTTCTTTCACATGCCGCATTGGTCGCTTCCCTTGGAGAATCGTCAGAAAACTGTTCTCACACAATATTCAACGTCACCGCCACCGGGCAATGATCGCTGGCCTTTGGCCGATCCCAGCCAGTGCGCGGATAGCGGTCCACCTCCTGTCCGGGAGGAAAAATAGTGCGCCATGGCTGACCACGGCGAATAATCTGCGGAATGGCTTTTTCATTCCTGTCCGCAAAAGAAGGCGATGCCAGAACATAGTCGAGCTGGCAAAGATGCCGCTCCTGCGGCCCGCGCGTGTGATAAAGCGTCCAGCGATCCATAACCGGGCGGCGGTCCACGAGGTTGACGGCGAAACCGTCCGCAAGCAAGGTGTCGAGCGCACTTGTTTCTTCGGTGACAGGCGTGAACGTGTAGCCGTTCCACTCATCGCCATCGATAACGAGCCGCTCTCGATAATCGTTGAAATCTCCACAGATAAGCCAGCGTTTTCCGGCGGTACGCCCTGCCCCGAACCTGTCTTCGATAATGCGCCGAATTGCACGGGTTTCCGCTTGTCGAACCGGCAATGATGAGGTTCGCCCGTCAAAACCGTTACGCGCGCCGGTCATCGATTTCAGATGGACCACAAAGAGCGATAGGCGCTTGCCCGCAACGCGCAGATCCAGCTCCAGACAATCTCGCTTGAAAATGCGGTCATGCGGCTCCAGCCCAAGCTCGGCCAGCACCGGCTCATAGAGGTCGAGATCGCTATAGGTCAGATGAGCGTGGCTCGTCACCTCCAGCACTTCGATCGGCTGGCCGTCGCGCGTCGTGTCGCGCACCATCACTGCCACATCGATGCCCCGGCTATCATTGCCGTCGACAAGATATTTATTGCGATAGCCATGGCCGATCATCTTGAAAAGATAGCCATATTCAAAAGCATTCAGCGCCGCGAGATTATCAACTTCCTGCAAACAAAGAATATCAGCGCGGCTTTCCGCAATAGCCAGTGCGGTCATCTGGCGCGTATCGTCCGCATGGGCGATGGCGCGCGCCTGCTCCAGCAGGCGATATTGCGTTTCATCGCCGATTTCAAACAGTTTGAGCGTGCGATCCTGATGCAATTCATTGCGAAAGCCGGAAAAGTCAAACCGGCGCATCAGATTTTCGACATTAAATGTAGCTATTGTAAACATTCCCTCGCAATCTTGCGGTTCACCGCATGATTGGCAAGAACTTCTTTTCGACAATACACAGTCATGCGGGCTCCCCCATGCTGATTTCCCGCCAGAGAATACCTATATAAAAAGAAGCAATCAGGAGCATAGTTGAAATGCCGGGCAACATATTGCGTGTAGCACTGAGTTCATGCCTGCTCTTAACCGGTCTGGCCGGCACCGCAGCAGCGGTCGAATTGCGAAAAACGCCTTATCTACCTTCATTGCAGCCCAGCAAACCGGCCATTCCCAATGGCGACATCGGTTCCACCGGCCCCAAATCCGGCTCCAGCAAATGCTATGGTTCGGTAGGCTGCGACGATAGCGGAAACTATATTTCCGGCGAAGGCGTACTCAGATACAAAAATGGCGCCCCTCTGCAAATCCGCCCCTCGACGCGTCCGCCCGTCACGACGCGGGGACCGAGCAGCAATCATATTCGATGGTGCTCGAACCAGTATCGCAGTTATCGCACATCGGACGACACCTATCAGCCTTTGGCGGGACCGCGCACAGGTTGCAATTCACCATTCCAGTAAAAAGCCGGGGAGACCCCGGCTTTTTATATCAGGCAGCAGCCAATTTCGCATGTGTGCGGATCAGGCGCCCAAGCCGCTTGATGCCCTCATCGATCATTTCGTCATTGGCACATGAATAGCTCAGACGCAGCGTATTGGCACCCGTGCCATCGGCAAAGAATGCCTTGCCCGGCACGAAAGCCACTTTTTCGCTCTCAATCGAGGCGGCCAGCAAAGCCGCGCCATCCATGCCTTCCGGCAATGTCACCCAGATGAACATGCCGCCTTCAGGCTTCGTCCAATCCGTGCCTTCGGGCATATATTCAGCCAGCGCTTCCAGCATCCTGTCGCGGCGATGCTTGTAAACGCGGTGCAGTTTGGCAAGCTGCGCGTCGAAACCACCGGTGGCCACGCGCTGAATGGCGAGCTGGTTGATCGTGGGTGAATGCAGATCGGATGCCTGCTTGATGAGCACCAGCTTGCGAATGACATTTTGCGAAGCTACGACATAACCCACGCGCAATCCAGGTGCGAGCGTCTTGGAAAACGAGCCGCAATAAATGGTCCGCACCTTCTCTATATCGCCACCATGGCGCGCAATATCGAGGGCTAAAATGGGAGGAATGGCCGCGCCATCATATCGCAAATATTGATAGGCCGCGTCTTCGATGATCGGAATATCGAGTTCCTCTGCATCTGCCAGCATCTTTTCGCGTCCGGCAAGGTCCACGGTCTCGCCGGTCGGATTACTGAAGTCTGCCGAAAGATAGGCAAACTTGACTTCGCCGCCGGCCTTTTCCGCAACTTGGCTATAAGATTCCGGCGTGCGGTTGCCATTGAGCGTCAGAATATCATAGGTCGGCTCATAGGCATTGAACGCCTGCAATGCGCCAAGATAGGTCGGCGCCGTCACCAGCGCCGTGTCGTTGGGCGAGAGGAACAATTTGCCCAGATAGTCTAGCGCCTGTTGCGAGCCGGAAGTGATGAAAACATTATCTTCGGTGCAGGAAATGCCGAGCTTGGCAAGCTCGCCCACCAGCCAGCTACGCAGCGGCTTGTAACCTTCCGAGACGGAGTACTGCAGAGCTGCATTGGCTTCAGGACCGGTGAGAATGTCCTTATAGGCACTCTGGAATTCATCGTGCGGGAAAAGCGCCGGATCGGGAATGCCGCCAGCAAATGAAATAATATCCGGGCGTTCAAGCAGCTTCAGAAGCTCACGAATTTCCGAAGCGCGCATGCGTTTCGAGCGCGTTGCAAATACACTTTCCCAGTCCAGCACGGGAAGTCTCCTCAAATTTTACGACGTAAAATGAAGCGATAGCGCAATTTCCACCCCGCGAGAACACCTCTTCCGATGCTTGTATGGAATTAAGCTATTCGGAATTGTTCTAGGGCCCGTTCTTCTCAACAATTTAGGGGGCGCAGAAACGCCCCCTAAAAGCATACCTCGAAAAAGAATTCGAAGGTTCTAGTTGCGGGCCTTGTCGACCAGCTTGTTCTTGGAAATCCATGGCATCATGGCGCGCAGCTTCTCACCGACTTCCTCAATCTGGTGGCTGTCGTTCATACGGCGAATGCCCTTGAAGCGGGCTGCACCCGAATGCCATTCCTGCATCCACTCGGAGGTGAACTTGCCGGTCTGGATATCTTTCAGAACGCGCTTCATCTCAGCCTTGGTTTCGGCAGTGATGATGCGCGGGCCGGTGGCATATTCGCCCCATTCCGCCGTGTTCGAGATCGAGTAGTTCATGTTGGCGATGCCGCCTTCATAGATCAAGTCCACGATCAGCTTCACTTCGTGCAGGCACTCGAAATAAGCCATTTCCGGCGCGTAGCCAGCCTCGACCAGCGTTTCGAAGCCCGCGCGGATCAGTTCGACCAGACCGCCACACAGAACAGCTTGCTCGCCAAACAGATCAGTTTCGCACTCTTCCTTGAACGTGGTTTCGATAACGCCCGAACGGCCGCCACCAACGCCCGAAGCATAGGATAGAGCCAGATCATGCGCATTGCCCGAAGCATCCTGATGAATGGCGATAAGGCAGGGAACGCCGCCGCCCTTCTGATACTCGCCGCGCACCGTATGACCCGGACCCTTCGGCGCGATCATGACGACATCGACAGTCTTCTTCGGCTCGATGAGGCCGAAATGCACATTGAGGCCGTGCGCGAAAGCGATTGCAGCGCCGTCGCGCAGATTGTCGTGGATATGGTCCTTGTAAATATCTGCCTGAAGCTCATCCGGCGTCGCCATCATCATGAGATCGGCCCATTTGGCGGCATCAGCAACATTCAGAACTTCAAAGCCATCAGCTTCGGCCTTGGCTTTGGTGGCGGACCCTTCACGAAGAGCAACGCGCACATTGGCTGCGCCGGAGTCTTTGAGGTTCAGCGCATGAGCACGGCCCTGGCTACCGTAACCGACAATGACGACATTCTTTGCTTTGATGAGATTTACATCCGCATCGCGATCATAATAAACGCGCATTTTCTATTCCCTTCATTCAGATTGTCTGCGGCTTCCTTGCGTCTGCCGATGATTATGCCCCGTAAAGAGCGAAAAACTGCTTGGTGGCGCGCCGGGCGTCCCGGATAACCACCGCATCAGTCAGTTCCAGCCGGTCGCCAAGCAGCAACCGGATCTGCATATCCCGGACCACAAGCCCGAAAAACGCGCGGAATGCTTCGTCAATATCGTCAAAAGCCAAGAGC
Source organism: Falsochrobactrum tianjinense (assembly GCF_019100495.1). Taxonomy (GTDB): domain Bacteria; phylum Pseudomonadota; class Alphaproteobacteria; order Rhizobiales; family Rhizobiaceae; genus Brucella; species Brucella tianjinense. The sequence continues at coordinate 80,392 of NZ_JAHRVA010000004.1, forward strand.
TTCGCATCCAGCCCCATTTGCAGGATCGGCTTCAGTCGGTCGGCCATGGCCACCGGCCCGTTGGCGAGGACGATTCCCCCCAAGGCTGATTTTCCCGACGCCGCATGACTGACGGCCAGACGGTTGAGCGCGATCGACGTCGGGCCTGAAAGTACCAACAGCCAATCGCGCGCAAAATGCTCAAGACTGGAAAACAACGATTCCGCATCGAGCTTTTCACGCGCGACCGGAACGACCCGCACCTTCGATGCCTGCCAGCGCACCATCGCCGTCAGCAGGCCATCACGATCACCGAACCATTTATAAAGGCTTTCCTTGGAGCAATTGGCAGCGCGGGCAATGCCGGCCGTTGTCAAGGCACGGTCTCCGCCCTCGACAAGAAGGCGCAGCGCCTGCTCCAGAACATCGTTCTGACGCGGCGAAAAAGACGGCTGCTTCTGAGCCAGAATTTCCTCGCTTGTATCAGTCACGGATTGCCTCCTTGTTTGTACCGTACGGTACGGTTCTATTTAATAATTGCACATACACTATCCGTCAAGCAGGATTTTTCGGCTAATTGGAAAACCCATCACTCAAAATCGGTGACGGAAGAACCGGTGCCAAAAGCGATATAAATCAAAAGGAAAGAGCACCTTCTGGAATCAGTTTCTCAGAAGGTGCTCTCTTGAGACCACAGGCCGCTCAATGAACGGATCAGATATTGACCTGCGTACCAATTTCAACCACCCGTCCCGTGGGTATCTGGAAATATTCCGTCGCATCCGATGCGGTTCGTGCAAGCAGGATAAACAGCTTGTCCTGCCAGATTGGCATGCCCGAATGGGTCGATGCTTTGAGCGAGCGACGTGACAGGAAAAACGACGTTGTCATAATATCGAACTTCCAGCCGAGCTTGCGGCACAGTCCAAGCGCGCGCGGGATATTCGGCTGTTGCATATAGCCAAAAGTCAGCGTCACCTGCATGAAACGTTCATTATATTGCGAAACACGCGCACGGTCCGCACTGAAAACCCATGGCTTCGACGCGGTCACAACCGTCAGAATTACATTGTTTTCATGCAACACCTTGTAATGTTTGAGACTGTGCATCAGCGCGGTCGGTGCACTCTTGGAGTCACCCGTCAGGAACACAGCCGTTCCCGGCACGATGGTCGGAGGCCGCTTGTGCATCTGCTCGACGATCAGATCGAGCGGCACTTCTGCTTTCCGGGTTTTGCGGAACAGGTGCCTCGTGCCGCGGACCCATGTCCACATGATGATGACCAGAATTGCGGCAAAGCCTATCGACGCCCAACCTCCATCATGCACCTTGATGATATTGGCGCTGAAGAAAAGTACATCGATAATCAAAAAAACGGTAATCAGCGGCAAGGCGTGTACCGTGCTCCAGTTCCATATGCGGGTCATAACGATATAGAGCAAAATCGTTGTAACAAGCATATTGCCAGTCACCGCAATGCCGTAAGCGGCTGCCAGATTGCTAGACTTTTCAAATCCCAGAACGAGGATGATGACTGTCAGCCCTAAAAGCATATTAACGCGCGGAATATAAATCTGCCCGTGAAGCTTTTCGGATGTATGCATAATTTCCAGCCGCGGCAGAATATTCATTTGCACAGCCTGTCGCGCCACCGAAAACGCTCCGCTGATCACCGCCTGGCTGGCGATCACCGTCGCAGCCGTTGCAAGCAGCACCATAGGCCATAAAGCAAAATCCGGCATCATCTGGAAAAACGGCAGAGCCGCCGCCTCGCCATGTGACAGAACAAAGGCTGCTTGCCCGAAATAATTCAGCACAAGGCAAGGAAACACGATCCAAAGCCAGGCGCGCACGATCGGCTTGCGCCCGAAATGGCCAAGATCGGCATAAAGCGCTTCGGCACCCGTCATGGCAAGAAAAACCGCGCCAACCGTGATGAAAGCAATGCCAGGACTGATCGTCAGGAAGCGCACCGCATAAAAGGGATTGAGCGCGGCAAGCACTGTCGGGTCATCGAAAATATGCCAAAGGCCCAACGCACCTAATGCCAAAAACCACAGCGCCATGACCGGCCCAAAAACGATTGCCACCTTTCCCGTTCCGTATTTCTGGATGGAAAACAGCATGACCAGAATGATGACCGTGATGGGAACGACAAAGGGCGTCATTTGTGGCGCAACGATATGCAACCCTTCCACCGCTGACAGCACGGAAATGGCGGGCGTGATAACGGCATCGCCAAAGAATAGTGCTGCACCGCAAATCCCCACTCCTAAAATGACGTCAGGTCGCCTTTTCAGGGCAGCCTGCACCAAAGCCATTAAAGACAGGATGCCGCCTTCGCCATTATTGTCAGCGCGCAGCACGAACAGCACATATTTGATCGTAACAACCAGCAAAAGCGCCCAGAAGATGAGCGAAACAACGCCCAGAATATCGCTTCGGACGAGAACCCCATCAGACGTAGCAGCGTGCAGGGCTTCGCGAAAAGCGTAAATCGGGCTTGTACCAATATCGCCATAGACAACGCCAAGCGCACCGAGCACTAGCATTTTCATGCTTTCGCTCTGATGATCGTTCTCGTCAGCAACAGAGCCATTTTCGGAAGCAGCCCCCAATGGCTGCATATTTTGTGCGCTCGTTTGCGCATCGCCGGAAGCCGGTGCACCCTTACCTGTTTGCTCGCTGCTCATTTGCAGATACCTCGCAAGGCCGTAATTATTTATATGAAAAATCGGAGAAAAAAGGCCAAACGATCCATCAACGGCTCGAAATACAGCCTTATGACAGATCCTTCGGAAAACATCCCTGCTTTCCTGATTATGAATTCCAAGCTCACATACACGAAACAGTTGTGGCGGGCGGTCTATACCTTGCTATTTCCTCGTACAAATGCAGATTTCGCAAAGCTCGACCGCCAGTCATGCGCTGCGTGCATTGCCTTATACCAAGGCGCTAAGATACTTACGCATCACGCCTTGAAAATATTTACCCGCTTGCGCCAGCCAAAGCAGCGATAAAACGGCTCACCGTAACGGGCATGCCATACATTAGCGCATCCGCCGCCAGGCCGTGACCGATGGAAACTTCGCTCAACTCCGTCACGCGCCCGACCAGCGCAGGCAGGTTCTCCACCGTCAAGTCGTGTCCCGCATTGACCTCAAGGCCGAGCGCCAGCGCGGCATCTGCCGCCTTGCCAAGACGGTTTATTTCCCGCGCTGCCGCAACCGGATCGTCATAGGTCGCCCCATAAGGTCCGGTATAAAGCTCGATCCGGTCAGCACCGATAGCCTTCGCCTTGTCGTAGCCAAGAGGGTCGGGATCGGCAAACAGCGAAACACGCATGCCGCGTGATTTCAGACGCTGGACAACAGGCGCCAGAAAATCGGCTTTGCTTTCGAAATCCCAGCCATGATCGGATGTCGCCTGAAGTGGGTCGTCGGGAACCAGCGTCACCTGTTCGGGCTGGTGCTTTTCGACAAGATCGAGAAAAGCTTCAGTCGGGAAACCCTCAATGTTAAATTCGGCTTGCGGATATTCGTCATCGATCAATGCGCGAATATCGCCAAGATCCGAAAAACGGATATGTCGCTGATCGGGGCGCGGATGCACCGTCAAGCCAGACGCACCTGCTATAAGCGCGGCTCGTCCTAATCCGGTGACGCTTGGCCAAGGAAGATCCCGCCGATTGCGCAACATAGCGATGGCGTTCAGATTGACGGACAGTTTTGCAGGCATGAAGCTTCGCTCCCCAAAATCAGCCTAGAGCATTTCCAGCAAAAGTGCGTAGCGGTTTTGCGCGGGACAATGCGTAAAAACAAGTCGATAGAGCGGGTCTATGATTCCGTTTAAACAGAAACCGCTCCAGGCTTTATATCGCCCGCCGAAAAAAAATGTGAGTGTTTTCCGGTCACACCGGAGACTCAATCCCCAGAAGCTGTCATAGCTGCAAATTTATCCAGACTTTTCGCAACTTTTGCACCGCCCCAGACGTTTTACCAAGCCAGACAAGGCGTTCAGAAACTGGAGGTCTCTATGCGAAATGAGAACGTTCCTGTCATCCGCCGCATTCCTACCAACCGGGATGATGTATTTGCTTTTGCAATCGAAGGGCGTCTTGATGATGCATCTTTGGAGAATCTTTATGGCCTGCTCGATGCCGCCTATGACGACCACGAGCAGATCGACCTGCTGATCCGCTTGACCGGCTATGAGGGCATGGACTGGAGTGCTGCTTTTTCCGATAATATGCTGGCCATGCGCACAAAATCGCTCAAGCATCTACGCCGTTATGCAATTGTCGGCGGGCCTTTCTGGATTCAGATGAGCGTCACCCTCATGCAGCCGTTTCTCTCGATTGAAATGCGCACATTCGAAGTCAGTGAAGAAGAAAGGGCATGGGTCTGGCTCGATGCAACGCCCGACCGGGGGTGATTATCTCACGATCGTCAAGTGTTCGGCGGCACGGGTAATGGCTGTGTAAAGCCAACGCTCACGCGTATCGCGAAAGGCATAGCTTTCATCGAACAGAACCACATTGTCCCACTGCGAGCCCTGGGCCTTATGCACGGTCAAGGCATACCCATAATCGAAATCGTCGAAACGCTTCTTGGTTTGCCATGGAATTTCGGCATCGGGGTTTTCAAACTGCGCCTTGAGCAGCTTGATTTTGGCGACGCCACGATCTTCGTCTTCGGGCGAGACCAGAAGATTGATACCGGGCTTCACCGTTTCCTTCGATGACGTCATTACTTTCCAGAGCGAACCGTTGAGCAACCCTTTGGCCGGGTCGTTACGCAGGCAGACAAGCTTGTCGCCCGCTTGCGGATAATCAGCGGTAAAACCTTTGAGCTCGCGCAGGCGCTGATTATAGCGCTTGCGCGTCCGGTTGGTGCCAACCAGCACCTGATCCGCCGCCAGAACCAGTTCCTGCGTCACCTCATGGCGCGAAATAACCTTGGCCCGGCCCTCATCACCATAGCCAAGCTCGCGCCCCTCGCGCACATCCAGCGCCATGCGGATGATTGGATTGTCGCGCGCCTGCCGGTGGATTTCAGTCAGCAGAAAATCAGGCTCATGCTCGGTAAAGAACCCGCCGCCGGAAATCGGCGGCAACTGTCCCGGATCGCCCAGCACCAGAATAGGCGTGCCAAATGTCATCAGATCGCGGCCCAGTTGCTCGTCAACCATGGAACACTCATCAACGACGATCAGTGCAGCCTTGGCGACAGGGCTTTGGCGGTTGAGCGAAAATGTCGGCGCAATAGAGGTCTTGCCGGTAGTTTCGTCCTCAATCGCTTCCTCGCCGCGCGGGCGATAGATCAACGAATGCAAGGTGCGGGCATTATTTGCGCCTTTTGAGCGCAAAACTTGCGCCGCCTTGCCTGTAAAGGCTGCAAACTGCACATCGCCATCGACATGTTCGGCGAAATAGCGCGCTAGCGTCGTCTTCCCCGTTCCTGCATAGCCAAACAACCTGAAGATCGGGGAGCGCCCTTCCTTCAGCCATTTTCCGACGGCTTTTAAAGCCTGTTCCTGCTCCGGTGAAAACTGCATGCCCTGTTCAGACAGGATTCGCCGCACAAGAGCAAGGGCATAGGAGAACAAACCAGCACCAAAATGTGCCTCGCCAGCGCTTATGCCAAACAAGTATATTTAATAATTACTCTTAAAATAATATAATAAACTAGCCTGCACATCTGAAATATATAATATAATCAACAATAATTTCGATGGGAATTTAACTATTATTCAAATGTTTTTAGATTGTATAATTCTAAAAAGGAGCGTTTCCATGATGCTTGTCATTTTCGCAACGTTGGGGCTTGCATTGCTCCTCGGTTGGTTCGGGCGAAAATCCATTGCGCTTGTGCTGATCGTCATTTGTCTGGCATTGGCAGTTAAACAGTTTTTGTGGGAAATCCACAGTCCTGAATATGGCTACCGCATGCCATGGATTCAGACCCAGGTGATCAACCCGCCTCAACAAAGGCACTCGACCATCGCATTCATGTTCAACCCGGAAATAGTACATGGAGACCTCATATGACCGCCTCCACCCGGCATGATGCAGCAGAACAATCCTTGTCTGCCATTCTCCTTGATATCTACCTTCTAGGAATGATGACTGTCATCGCTGGTATTCTCACGACCGCTATGACACTCCAGTACGCTTGGGGCGAAATACCCTGCCCGCTATGCCTTCTCCAGCGCGTCGCAATGTTTGGGGTCTGCTTCGGTATCATTTTACAATTCCGTCATGGTTTTTCTTATCGCAACACGGGATTGAGCATGGTTTTTTCGCTTTTCCTGCTTATCGTCTCGGTCCGTCAGACCTTGCTCGATATCTACCCTCGACCGGGACATGAATATATCGGCAGCGCCGTGTTCGGCATGCATATGCCGGTATGGTCAGTACTGATCGCCGTAGCACTTCTGACCGCCTTCGCAATTCAGCTGATTGTGTGGGGTAACCAGGTCCAATGGTGCGAAAAACCCATCTCGCGTCTTCCACTGTTACGCGTGCTCGCGACCATCCTCAGTCTTTACGTCATAGCCATAGGTGTCGTTAATTTTGTCTCTGTTGGGGTGCAATGTGGTGTGGGTGAGTGCCACACTTTTGGCTACGCCCTGCTTAAATAGTCTCGAAACCATGAGAAGCGGCTTCAGATGGAGCCGCTTCTTTCGTTATGTCAGCATTGGCCATAGGCTCACGACCAGAAGCAGCGCCATTACAATATTGAACCATTTGAGCCGCACCGAATCCGACAACCAATTTCGCAGCAAAGTGCCGAACCCCGCCCAGCTCGACACGCTTGGCAAATTGACGATCGAGTAGATTACGCTCACAAGCAAAACGGACCCAGTGTAATTTTCCTGGCTCGCGTAGGTCGCGACACCAGTGACAGCCATCACCCATGCCTTGGGATTTACCCATTGAAAGGCTGCTGCTTCGGTGAACTTCATAGGGCGAGTTTTACCGCCCTTGCTTTCGCCGATCAAGCGCGATGTTGCGATCTTCCATGCAAGGTAAAGCATATAGGTGCCACCCGCGAATTTCAGCAAAACATAAAGCATCGGCAAAGTTTCGAGTAGCGCGCCCAGCCCAAGCCCCACGCCAAGTAAAAGCGAAAAGAATCCGATTCCAATACCAAGCATATGCGGAATGGTGCGCCAGAAGCCAAAATTCACACCAGAAGCAAGCAGCATCAGATTGTTTGGGCCTGGCGTGATCGACGATACAAACGCAAAGACGATCAACGCCACAAATATATCAAGCGGCATAGCACAGCAAAACCAAAAGGGGTGAGGGACCGACCAACGACAAGTTGAGCCGGTCCGAAACAGATTACAGGCCCTGAGGACCGCGGTTCATCGCAGCCACACCGGTACGGCAGACCTCAACCAGGCCGAGCGGCTTCATCAAGGTGATGAACTGGTCAATCTTGGTCGTCTTGCCAGTAAATTCGATAATGAAATGCTCGGTTGTTGCATCCACGATCTTGGCGTTGAAGGCGTCGGCCAGCCGCAAGGTTTCCGCGCGCGCCTCGCCCTTGCCCGCGACCTTGATCAAGGCGAGTTCGCGTTCAATCGGGCGCTCGTGACCCAGCTCGATAGCGCGATGGGTCATATCAACCACGCGGTGCACCGGCACGATACGCTCAAGCTGGTGACGTATCTGGTCGAGGACGTTGGGCGTCCCGCGCGTTACAATTGTGATGCGCGAAAGGTGCTGTTCATGCTCGGTTTCAGAAACCGTCAGGCTTTCAATATTGTAACCACGGCCTGAAAACAGCCCGATGACGCGGGCAAGAACACCCGGCTCATTGTCTACGAGAACGGAAAGCGTATGCGTTTCCGGCGTTTGTGTATCGGCTGCGATAAAATATGCCGAACCGGATGCTAGATTTTGTGCGTTCATTTTCTTTTCTCCGGATCAGACGAGCGCGCGGCCCTTGGCGTCGATTGCATTGGCGACCGCTTCATCTGTCGCCTCGTCGGGCAGCAACATTTCATTATGCGCCTTGCCGGACGGGATCATCGGGAAGCAATTGGCGAGATTGGCGACACGGCAATCGAAGATCACCGGCTTTTTCACCTCGATCATTTCCATGATGGCGTCGTCGAGCCGGGCGGGCTTGTCGCAACGAATACCATGCGCGCCGTAGGCTTCCGCCAGCTTGACGAAATCCGGCATGGCTTCGGTATAGGAATGCGACAGGCGATTGCCATGCAGCAATTGCTGCCACTGCCGAACCATGCCCATATACTGATTGTTAAGGATGAAAATCTTGATCGGCGCATTATACTGGATAGCCGCCGACATTTCCTGAATACACATCTGGATCGAGGCATCGCCCGCAACATCGATGACCAGCGCATCGGGATGTGCAATCTGCACGCCGAGCGCCGCCGGCAGGCCATAGCCCATTGTGCCCAGACCGCCCGACGTCATCCAGCGGTTCGGCGCCTCGAAATCCAGGAACTGCGCTGCCCACATCTGATGCTGTCCGACTTCGGTTGTGATATAGGTATCGTGGCCCTTGGTCAGTTCATTGAGCCGCTGCAAAGCATATTGCGGCATGATGACGTCCTTGTTTGGCGCATAGGCGAGAGAATTGCGCGAGCGCCAGCGATCGATCTGCTCCCACCATGCGGCAATCGCCTTTTTTTCCGGCTTCTTTTCGGCTGCGCGAAACTGGCGAACAATATCTTCCAGCACATGGGCAACATCGCCGACGATCGGAACGTCCACACGAACATTCTTGTTGATCGATGAAGGATCGATATCGATATGGATTTTGCGCGAATGCGGCGAAAACGCATTGAGACGACCCGTAATGCGGTCATCGAAACGTGCGCCGATGCACAGCATGACATCACAATCATGCATGGTCATATTGGCTTCGTAAGTGCCGTGCATGCCCAGCATACCGAGCCAGTTCTTGCCCGATGCCGGATAGGCGCCCAGTCCCATCAGTGTCGAAGTGATCGGGAAATTGCTGATTTCAACCAGTTCGCGCAGCAGTTTCGTTGCCGCAGGGCCGGAGTTGATAACGCCGCCGCCTGAATAGATGACAGGCTTCCTCGCCGTCAGCAGCAATTCGAGCGCTTGAGAAATCGCATTTTTATCCCCTTCCAGTGTCGGACGATAGCTGGTCCGCGGCGCGGTCTGTGGCGGCGTGTAAATGCCACTGGCAAACTGGATATCCTTGGGGATATCGACCAGAACCGGTCCCGGACGACCCGTTGAGGCGATATGGAAGGCCTCATGCAGGATACGGGACAGATCGTCGATGCTGCGAACCAGCCAGTTATGCTTGGTGCAGGGGCGCGTGATCCCAACCGTATCTGCCTCCTGAAAACCGTCCGAGCCGATCAGCGTCGTCGGAACCTGACCGGAAATGCAAACCAGCGGGATGGAATCCATCAATGCATCCTGCAAGGGCGTCACTGCATTGGTGGCGCCGGGACCGGATGTGACCAGCATGACCCCGACCTTACCGGTCGAACGTGCATAACCCTCCGCTGCATGTCCCGCGCCCTGTTCATGACGAACCAGAATATGCTGAACCTTGTCCTGCTGGAAAAGCTCGTCATAGATCGGCAGCACGGCTCCGCCCGGATAACCGAATATATGTTCCACGCCATGATCGATCATGGCCTGGACCACCATTTCCGCGCCAGTCATTTCGCGTTGCCCCGCGGACATTATCGCCGCCTCGCCTTTTGCTGCCGTCATCGTCGTCACTTCCCGTCTGCTTTACATATTCAATGTCGTTGGCGTTCTGATAACAAAAAAGGCCCCCGAGGGAGCCTGTCTTTCGCGCATGGGAGCTTTCGCCGGATGGTTACACCATCCTGCCCATGCGCATTCGTACCACAAGAATAAGAGCTGTTTTGTTCATAGGCGGAAGACTAATCACCCCAGATCATATCGTCAACGCATAATTGCGCCCATCGCGATATTTTCTTTTACAGACAAGCCTTCTGCGACAACTTTATTGCCCAGACAGCGCGTCCTCACCGGAAGAAAGTATTTTCCAGCTCTCATCGAGCTGGTTGCGAAACCATGTTGACTGGCGTTTGGCATATTGGCGCGTTGCAATGATGGAACGCTCGATTGCTTCTTCACGCGACATGGCTCCGTCCAGAAAAGCCGAAATCTCACGCACGCCGATTGCCTTCATGGCAGGCAGCGCCGGATCAAGATTGAGCGCCAGCAAGGCACGAACCTCGTCAATCGCACCGCGGTCCCACATGAGATTGAACCGCTGGGCGATACGCTGTCCAAGCCAGCCGCGATCCGGCAGAAGCACAATTTTGCGCGCCGTCTGGTCATCGACCAACGCCCTGCCCTTCTCCTGTTGCCAGTCGAGCAGGGATTTCCCCGTCGCCTCGAAAACTTCAAGAGCACGCACGATGCGCTGGCTGTCGGTGGGGCGCAGCGTTGCCGCAATTACCGGATCGCGCCGTTGCAATGCAGCATGAAGCGTTTCGGCACCCTCCCTCTCCATCCGCTGCCGCCAGTACTGACGCAGATTGGCAGGCACTTCCGGCATCTGCGACAGGCCACCCAGAAGCGCACGGAAATAAAGCCCGGTTCCGCCGACAAAGATCGGCACTCGGCCTTCAAGATCGGGACGAGACACCAGTGCTTCCACATCGGCAAACCACTTTCCGGTGGAATAGGAGATCGAAGGCGGCACATGACCATAGAGATAATGCTCTGCCTCACGCAGATCGTCCACCGACGGCCGTGCCGTCAGGAGATTGAGCACATCATAGACTTGCATGGAATCACTGTTCACGATGAAGCCGCCGGTCTCCTGTGCCATATGAACAGCAAGAGCCGACTTGCCGCTGGCCGTTGGGCCAGCTATCAGGATTGCACTCTTCACCGCATAATCACTCATTGCAGGAAATGCTCCTCATGTCCCGATCTGTTCCCCTGATTGCCACATTGATCGCCAATCCAGCCAAGGCCGCGCTGGTTCCGTCACTTGGGATTAAAGCCTCGGCAGCAGTGAATGCAACCGGACTTTATTGGCTGGCCGATGGTATCGCATGCGATATACCACTCCCTTCGTCCATCCTTGCGCAAGAAGCAGAGAGTGCATTGCGTGCCGCTCTTGATAGCGCGCCAGTCGATATCGTGGTGCAGGAGCAGGACAACCGGCGCAAGAAGATTCTGATCGCTGACATGGATTCCACCATGATCCAGCAGGAATGCATCGATGAACTGGCCGAGGAAGCCGGGCTGCGCGAACTGGTCTCGGAGATTACAGCACGCGCCATGAATGGCGAGATCGCTTTCGAGCCCGCCTTGCGCGAACGGGTGGCTTTGTTGAAGGGCTTGCCGCTTTCGGTGATCGACAAGGTTATTTCGACCCGGATTTCCCTGATGCCAGGCGGACCGGAACTCGTCCGCACTATGCGCAAATATGGCGCTTATACAGCGCTTGTTTCCGGTGGCTTCACCTCCTTCACGCAACGCATCGCAAACATGATCGGCTTCAATGAAGACCGCGCCAACGACCTTCTCGATGATGGAACCTATTTGACAGGTCAGGTTGCCGAACCGATTCTCGGGCGCGAAGCAAAGGTTGAAAAACTGATTGAAATAGCCGAACGTCTCGGGCTGACGACACAGGATGCAATCGCCGTTGGCGATGGGGCCAATGATCTTGGCATGATCCAGCTCGCCGGAACCGGCGTGGCGCTACATGCCAAACCCGCTGTAGCCGCTCAGGCCAAAGTGCGTATCGACCATGGCGATCTGACCGCCCTTCTTTATATTCAGGGCTATCGCAAGTCGGATTTTGTCGAATGATTATTCTGGAAACGCCCCGCCTTATTATCCGCAACTGGGAAGATCGTGACCGGGAACTGCTTCATGTGATCAATTCCGATGATGAAGTGATGCATTTTTTTCCGTTCCGTCGCAACCGTGCGGAGTCGGATGCTCTATTCGAACGCCTACAGACAATGATCGCCGAAACCGGTCTTGGCTTTTACGCACTCGAAGAAAAGCAAAACGAACAATGCATTGGCTTTGCCGGTCTTGCTCGTACCGATCTTGAGCCCCATTTTCCAACCGGCACTGTCGAAATAGGCTGGCGTCTTACCCGTCCATATTGGGGCAACGGCTATGTGACGGAAGCAGGCAGAGCGCTTCTTGCCTATGCCTTCGAAACGCTGGATCTTCCAGAAGTCGTGTCCTTCGCGGTCTTTAACAACGACCGCTCAACGTCTGTCATGCAGCGCATCGGCATGGTGCGCAATGAAGCCAGGGACTTCGATCATCCGCGTGTGCCAGACGCGACACCGCACCTCAAACGCCACGTTGTTTATCGGATCTCCAAACCTGCGAGAGACTGAATCACATTCATAGAAGAACATTGCAAGCTATTCAGAACACAAACAAAAAAAGCGTTGCAATACTTTGCAACGCCTTTGGTTTTTTGATGAGAAAAACCTTAATCGATCCGGATAGTCACGAAGCGCAACTCGCCGGAGCGTGAAGCCAGCATCAGAAGCGCATTCTTGCGCCCTTCGCGGCGCAACGCATCGATACGCTTATTCACATCGTCCGGCGTCTTGACCATGACCTGATCGATGTCGACGATTACATCGCCGATTTCGATCCGCTTTTCGCCTGCTGCCGAACTGGGCGAAACATAAAGCACCGCTACCCCCTCAACATCTTCGGCAATGCCGAACTCACCGCGAACATCATCATCAATTGTGGCCAGGCGCATGCCGAGCACAGTAGTGCCGGCCTGATCCGGCTGCTCTTTTCCGGGTGTGTCGGGTACTTCCTGCCCTTCCTCACCCTCTGGCGTACCGGGTGCAGGTACATGATTCTCTGTAGCTTGCTCGCCGCTCTTGTCATCTTCTACGAGACGGCCGAGCTTGACCTTTACGGTCTTTTCCTTGCCCTTTCGAATGATGACAATTTCCACTTCGTCGCCGACAGCGCTTTCCGCCACAAGGCGCGGCAGATCGCGGGCACGCTCGACCGGCTTGCCGTCATAACGGATCACGACATCACCAGCTTCAATTGCCTTGTTCTCTATCCCTGAATTTTGGATCAGCCCGGAAATCAATGCGCCTTTAGCCTCTTTCAGACCAAGACTTTGCGCAATATCCTCCGTAACCGGCTGGATGCGCACGCCAAGCCAGCCCCGGCGCACTTCACCGAACTCCTTGAGCTGGTCGATCACGCCGACCGCCATTTCGGCGGGAATGGCAAAGCCGATGCCGATCGACCCTCCCGACGGCGAATAGATCGCTGTGTTAATCCCAATCACCTTGCCATCCATATCGAATAGCGGACCGCCAGAATTGCCGCGGTTGATTGCGGCATCCGTCTGGATGAAATCGTCATAGGGGCCGGATTGAATGTCGCGCTTGCGCGCCGAAATAATGCCCGCTGTCACCGTACCGCCGAGGCCGAACGGATTGCCGATGGCCAACACCCAGTCACCGATGCGCGCCTTCTCGGAATTGCCGAACTGCACAGCCTTAAGCTTGTGCCTGCTGGGATCGACCTTCAGCACGGCAAGATCGGTCTTGATATCCTTGCCGACCAGTTCCGCTTTTAACTTGGAACCATCAACGAAGTTGACTTCTATCTCGTCAGCATCCGCAATGACGTGATTATTGGTAACGAGAAAGCCTTTTTCGGCGTCGATTACAAACCCGGAACCAAGAGACTGCACTTTCCGCGATTCACCACCCTGGCCGCCGTCCTTGTCGTTATAAAAGTCGTTGAAGAATTCCTGAAAGGGCGAGCCTTCCGGCACTTGCGGAATCTGTACCGCACCATCATCGCTCTCATCTTCGTTAACGGTTTGCGAAGTGGAAATATTAACCACCGAATCGAGCAATCCCTCCGCAAGATCGGCTACGGAGGCAGGCCCTTTCGGTCCCTGCAAGGCCGTTTGCGCCATGGCAGAAGGCGCGCCTATCGAAACCGCGCCGCCAATGCTTGCCGCTCCCAAAGCCACGGTTGCCAATAGGGTGCGAGCAAATCTCGCCTTGGGTGCAATTGCCATGAAGCTCTGCTCCGTTCTGTCTACCTGCTCTGGAGTGGCTCCGGTTGTGACCAAATCGCCGAAACCGCTTCGCACTTTTACCGAAAGTGCTTTAAAAGCCAGAACACTGGATTGCTGCAAAATACGGCCTGTTTGCGGCTCCGCATAGGCTACAGGCGAAAATATAACGGAAATCCGCTCTTATCCCCTGACAAGCCAGACAAGGCCCACCCCAATTGCGAGCGCTGCAAGCCCTACGATCCGCAGTATATTTTCGGGTGCCTCGCTTGCATCGCGCGCAAGCTTCTTGGCAAAAAGAGGAAAGCCGCCGTAGAGAAGCCCTTCAAAGACGAAGAGAAGTCCTACGGCGGCCAGAAAATCGCTCATGCGCGATAATCTCCTTTACTGGGAAGGCGTCGCAAGCCTGCCCCCCGCATCGCGGAAGAACTTGAAGAACTCCGAATCAGGCGAAAGAACCAGCGTCGTGTCGGGCGTTTCCAGCGCCTCACGATAAGCCGCCATCGAACGATAAAAGGCAAAGAAGCCTGGATCTTTCGAGGCAGACTGCGCGAAGATTTCACTGCGCTGGGCTTCACCTTCACCGCGAAGGATTTCTGATTCCCTGCGCGCTTCGGCAAGCGTTTCGACAACCTGGCGATCGGCAACCGCGCGAATACGCTGTGCTGCTTCACGACCACGCGCGCGCAGACGCTCTGCTTCCGCCAGACGTTCCGCCTTCATGCGGTCGTAAGTCTGCTGCGAAACTTCCGCTGTCAAATCCGTACGGCGAATGCGGACATCAGCGATGGTCAGGCCAAGCGACGTCGCATCCGGACGAAGCTGGTTGGCCACTTCACGCATCATGTCGCCGCGCTCTTCGGAAAGAGCGGCTTCAAAGCCACGCTGACCGTAGACGCTACGCAGCGAGGCATCAAGGCGTGTGCGCAGGCGCTGTTCGGCCAGAAGCGTGCTACCGGAAACCGTACGGCGGAACTTGCGCGCATCGGTGATGCGATAGACAAGAAATGCATCCACATCGTAGAATTTACCGCCCGAAACCTGCACGCGAATATCATCGAGATCGAAACGCCGCAGGCGATCATCGACCATCTGCACCGTGTCGGCATCAAGAAAACCGAAAGGCAGTTTGAAATAAATGCCTGGCTCAGTTTCTACATCCACGATCTGACCAAAGCGCATCACGATGGCCTGCTGGCGTTCGTTAACAACGAAAATCGAAGAGTAAACCAGAAGGATGACGAGGGCGACGATACCGCCAATGATCGGAAGCCTGTTCTGGGCCATTATTGATTACCTCCGCCAGTTGTCGTCGTTGTCGTCGCGCCCGTACCTGTATTCGTACCCGTACGCGGCGGTTGCTGGCGCATGAGTTCATTGAGAGGCAAATAAGGCACAATATCCTTTCCGGGTTCCACGATAACCTTCTTGGTACTTTTGAGTACCTCTTCCATGGTCTCCAGGAAGAGACGATTACGGGTAACTTCCGGCGCCTTTTGATATTCGCCGCGAACCGAATCGAAACGCTGCGCTTCACCTTCAGCTTCCTGTACGACACGATTCTTGTATGCCGCAGCCTCTTCACGAAGCTGGGCCGCCTCACCGCGTGCCTGACCGAGCCGCTGATTGGAATACTGGTTGGCTTCTTCTACGAAGCGGTCTTCGTCCTGTTCGGCACGCTGCACTTCGTCAAACGCGTCCGCCACTTCGCGCGGCGGTGCAGCATCTTCGATGGAAACGGCATTGACCTGGATACCAGCACCGTAAGTGTCGAGGGTTGCCTGAACGATGTCCTTCACGCTTGCAGCAATCGCTGCACGATTATCGCGGAACACATCCTGCGCTGGCCTGCGGCCGACGATTTCACGGATCGCGCTTTCTGAAACCTGCTGCACCATGGCGTCGGGATTATCGACATTGAACAGATATGCTCGCGGGTCCGAAACACGATAAAGCACCGAGAACTGAACATTGACGATGTTCTGATCGCCAGTGAGCATAAGACCCTGCGTGTCAGTACGCGAACCCTGCCCACCGATATTGGTCTGCTTTTCGACGATCTGCGCCTTTTCATAGGTTTCGATTGGCCACCAATGGAAGTGTAGTCCCGGCTCCGAGACCTCCTCCTTGGGTTTGCCGAAACGCAGCTCGACTGCCAGTTCGTCGGGCTGCACGGTATATATGGACTGGAAAAGCCACAGACCCAGCACAGCAGCGCCGATCAGGAAATAGACCGGCTTATTACTGCCGCCCTTTCCGCCACCGCCGCCGGGGAAAACCCGCTTCAGACGATCCTGGCCTTTGCGAAGAATATCCTCAAGGTCAGGTGGGGTGTTCTGCCCACCGCCACGAGGCCCCTTCGGTCCCTGCCCCCAAGGGCCGCCATTATTATTGTTGTCGCCGCCGCCGCCCCACGGGCCGCCGCCGCCATTCTGATTACTCCAGGGCATCCTCACCTCTCGTCCGGGAGACGGAAAGCAAGGGCCACCTCCCATCATCAATTAATGTTTCCGTTTTATAGGCATCGCGAGGGTCGCTTTCAACGCAAGACGGCGAATTTCATGCGTAATAATTTACCCGGCTTGTCGTTCATACAGAATATAGCGCGTTGAGTGGCTATCCTTTTCACCGCTTGGCACGTCTTCGCTCGACACAATCCGCCATTGCACCGAATCGATTTGCGGGAAATACGTGTCCCCCTCAATATGCGCCAGAACGCGCGTGAGATGCACCCGGTCCGCCAGAGGCAGCGCCTGCGCATAGATCTTGCCGCCGCCAATAATGAAGATTTCATCGGTGCTCGCTTCTTGCGCGAGCCTGCTTCCAAGATCGACCGCATCTTCAAGAGATCGCGCAACCCCTGCGCCGTTTGCCACAAAAGCTGCATCTCGCGTCACCACGATATTGGGGCGCCCCGGCAAGGGCCGGCCGATGGATTCCCACGTCCTGCGCCCCATGATCACCGGCTTGCCAAGCGTGAGCGCCTTGAACCGTTTCAGATCGGTGGACAGACGCCACGGCATATCATTGTCACGCCCGATAACGTTATTTTCGGAAGCAGCCACGATGATGGATATGGTCGGCTTATCAGAAGTCATGAGATCATACCGCGATGGGGGCCTTGATTGTCGGATCGGCCTCATAGCCTTCAAGCTGAAAATCCTCAAAGCGGAAGGCAAAGAGGTCTTTCACATCCGGATTGATGCGCATTACGGGCAGTTTTTTCGGCGTGCGGGTCAGTTGCAGCCGCGCCTGCTCGAAATGATTGGAATAAATATGCGCGTCACCAAACGTATGAACAAAGTCGCCCGGCTTCAAACCTGCCACTTGCGCAATCATCATCGTCAGCAGCGCATAGGAGGCGATATTGAATGGCACACCGAGAAAAATATCGGCTGATCGCTGATAAAGCTGGCAGGATAACCTGTCTTCAGACACATAGAACTGAAACAGGCAATGGCATGGCGGCAGCGCCATCTCATCGACCAAAGCCGGGTTCCATGCTGAAACGATCAGACGTCGCGAATTAGGGTTTTCGCGCAACATATTCAAAAGTGAAGCAATCTGGTCGATATGGCGTCCGTTCGGCGCTGGCCATGAGCGCCACTGATAGCCGTAGACCGGGCCGAGATCGCCATTTTCATCGGCCCATTCATCCCAGATCGAAATGCCGTTCTCCTTGAGATAGCCGATATTGGTATCGCCTTTCAGGAACCACAGCAATTCGTGGATGATCGAGCGCAGATGCAGTTTCTTGGTGGTCAGGGCTGGGAAGCCTTCCGCAAGATCGAAACGCATCTGATAGCCGAATACCGAACGCGTGCCGGTTCCGGTCCGGTCGCTGCGGTCGGCGCCATTATCGAGCACATGCTGGAGAAGATCGAGATAGCTGCGCATAATTTTCCCAGTATCGATTCGTTTCATCCACAATATAGGAAAAACCCCGGCACGATGCGCCGGGGTTCCGAATTCAACAGCCAACTTATGGCTTGCGATCAGAGATCGCCGAGTTTGCCGAGTTGCTTCGCAACCAGATAATAGAAGGTGACGCGATGCTTGTTGCGGTCGCCCTTCATGACTTCCGCCACATGCGCGACCACTTCATCACCCTTGGCTTCGTCGGCAATGCCGAGCTTCTTGGCCACCCAGTTCGTGCGAACACGCTTCAATTCTTCCGGGTCGGATGCCGAAACGAGCGAGGAGTCGCGATTGCGCAACGCAATGCCGAGATGCTTGACAATCTTTTCGACGACAGCTTCATCAGCGCCAGCATCGTAACGACGGACATCCGCGAGGTATTCACTCATATATCCACTCTCCTTCGATTGGGGGATCTGCCCCGTTTCAGCCTTCGCCACAGCCGCGCGATTTTCAATCACTGCCAGCCTGTTTTGATAATGTGGTGAGGATTGACCACCCTGCACGGGCTGTCAATGAAAAATGAACGCACAAGGCGATCGTCCCTCTCTCCTTATGGGCTGTTAAAATATATCCACCCTCTTCCATTCGCGGCAAGGCACGCCTATATAAGCAGTGCTGGCGCAAGCCAGATATGGCGATAAATGGACGATGTAATAAACCCATTGGACCCGGGGGCGGTACCCGGCGCCTCCACCACAACACAAGTCACTTGTAAAAGTGGGTTGTGCTGCGGCGGGGGCGAAACAGGATCGACAAGGGTGTAAAGATCGATCTTTTGCTCGGCATGATACCACCGTTATCGGGTCAATTGAGTAGTTGCAAATGACAACAAAGCTCAGGGTTACGCTCTCGCTGCCTAATGGCGGTGCGGGAAACCCGCTCTAAGTCCTTAGGGTTAGCACCTTAAGGCGGGGTTCGGAGGCACCTGGCAACAGAAGCCTCCACTTTTCCATTCCCTCACTTCATACGGTTGCTGTTTCTTCGATACCTCGCTCTTCTCCGCTTGAAAAAACGATCAGCGTGAGCACGAAAGCCATCAACGCACAGGTTGCGATTCCTCCGATCATCGGCAGGGCCGAGCCGTCGAAAAACGCCCCAGTAATGCCGATCGCAACACCCCCGATCACAAAATGCAACGTTCCCAGAAGCGCCGAAGCCGTACCGGCGATTTCACCATATTCCTCAAGGGCCAACACTGCCGTCGTCGGTATCACAAGGCCGAGAAAACCATAGCCTACAAACAGAAACCCCGCGATTAGCCACAATGACTGGTGCCCCATGAGTACGGCTGTAAACATAGCCAGCATCGTTGCCGCAAAGCCTGACACCGCCACGCGAACCACCCGCTTCAATCCGAAGCGCGCACCGAGCCATCCATTCAGCTGCGACGCACCGAAGAACGACACCGCATTAGCCGAGAACGCCAGCGCGTACTGCTCCGGCGTCAGGCCGTAATGGTTAATCAACACGAAGGATGAGTTCGCCAGATAGACGAAGAATGACGCCACGCCAAACCCGCCAATGCAGATAAGACCGATGAAATAACGATCTTTCAGCAGACGACCGTAACCGCGCAGCGCACTGCTGATACTGCTTTCGAGCCGGGCTTCGGCACCACGCGTTTCCTTGAGCGACGTAGCGACCAGAACAAGGCCAACCAGTGCTGCGACCAGAATTGCCCAGAAGACGCCGCGCCAGCCGACAAAACCGATTAGCACCGATCCCGTCAATGGCGCAAGAATTGGCGAAATCGAGAAGACGAGCATCAGCAGCGACATCAACCGCGCCGCATCCACTCCCCGGTGTAGATCGCGCACGATAGCACGCGGAATGACCGCTCCCGCCGCAGCTCCCACACCTTGCAGCAACCGAAACAGCACCAATATATCTATATCCGTTGCAAGGGCGGAACCGACGCTGCCAATAGCAAAAAGACCTAAGCCACCATAAAGTGGGAGCTTGCGCCCAACCATATCGGAGAGTGGGCCGCAGAAAAGCTGCGCAATCGCCAGCGCAAGGAAGAAAACCAGCAAGCTCATCTGAACCGCGCTGGTTTCTGCGCGCAAATCTAGCGCGATCGTCGGCAACGCCGGCAAATACATGTCGATGGCGAAAGGGCCAATAGCGGACAAAAGTCCAAGAATAGCTGCATTGCGCACAAGACCGGGAGCCATAGGGGAGCGCTTTCATCAATGTTTCGTGAGTCGCTCGTTACAATCTGGGTCCCGGCATCACTTGGGAGGATGGAAAAGCCGAAGAGCCTATACTGCAATGAGACTTACTATCCTCATGTTATCGCTGCCTGATTTCAAATCGATGGGCAATACTCACCCGTTGGTCGCAATTCAAAAACCTGAAGCAGGATCTCATTATGGACAGAATGTCAAAGCTGATTTGACACATTTGTCAAATTAGACACTGTTGTCCAAATCGTCAAGCCATCGTATGCTGTATTTATGAAACCTACTGACATGATCGATATAGCCGCCCTGCCCGGCACGAATATCACTCCCGCCAAGGGCGCAAAAGCCGCCCCGGCACGACCGGGACAGTGCACGAAGCGCGACTTCATCCTTTGCGCTGCAGCCCGTATTTTTTATCGTGATGGTTTTCAGGGAGCAAGTATTGACCTTATTGCAAGCGAGGCCAGCGTCTCGCGGCAAACAATTTACAATCACTACCGCGACAAGGAAATTCTTCTGGCGGCTGTTGTTGATGATGCGCTGGACAGGATGACAGCGAGCCTGTTTGAAGTACTCGCAACTTTCCCTCAGTCGGGCGAAAACCTCGAAGCAGACCTCATCGACTTTGCGATAAAAATGAATCGTCATTGCGTTTTTGATTCATCGAGCACCTTTCTTCGCAAACTCATGCAATCGGCCCATGAGGCGCTGCCATTGAACGCCAATATCTGCCGCAACAAGGGTCCGGCTCAGGCAATGCCTGCTATTGCAGCGCATCTGTCGCGCCTCGCCCTTGCCGGCAAATTGAATATCGACGACCCCGATCTTGCAGCCCGTCATTATCTGGCGCTTATCAATGCCGATATTCATCACCATCTGCTGACAGGACAGGGCATCGACGACGCTATCATCGAAAAAAGTTCGATCAATGGCGTGCGGACTTTTCTGATGGCTTTTGGAAAATGTCGCCCCAGCTCTCTGTAACAGCCAACATTGGCAATATTTTCATGACATAATTGTTGCTTCCTGTCAGAACCAACTTGACATCAACCTACGAATCCGTGGGATAAGCAAACCATGGTACAGGATCTTATCCGTTACGATATTTTAGCTCAGGAAGCCCTGCGCGGCGTCATTCGCAAGGTACTTGCGGAAGTGGCGACGACCGGCTTGCCGGGAAACCATCATTTCTTCATCACGTTCCTGACGGGAGCGCCTGGTGTACGGATTTCATCGCGCCTCAAGGAGAAATACCCTGAGCAGATGACAGTAGTGTTGCAGCATCAATTCTGGGACATGCTGGTTACGGATCAGCTTTTTGAAGTCGGTCTGTCTTTTGGAGATATCCCTGAAAAACTCACCGTTCCCTTTTCGGCCATTCGCGGCTTCTATGACCCATCGGTGAATTTCGAACTGGAATTCGACGTGTCCGTCATCCAACCGACCAGTGACAATGACGAGGGCGACGAAGTCTCCTCGATCGAGCTTATTCCATCCGAGGAAACACCCGAAAAGCCGCAGAAATCGAAATCCCGGCCACGCAAGACCGCTGCCGAAAAGGAAAATGCGGCCAAAAAGGCCAAGGAAACGACGGGCGAGCAGGAAAAGACGCCAAAATCTTCCGCCGATGTTGTTTCGCTGGATGCATTTCGCAAAAAATAACGCAATTTTCGCAAAGCAAAGCAGGATTTACGCCTTTGAAGTAGCGGCAGGCATTCATGAGTGAAATCGTCAATCTGCAGCAATTCAAGAAGAAAAAGGCCCGCGCTTCCAAGGAACAGCAGGCCGAGCAAAACCGCGTCCTGTTCGGCAGAACCAAAGCCGAAAAAGAGTTTGCCTGCAAAGAAATGCGCAAAACTGAGCAGTTTCTTACATCCAACCGGCTGGACCCCGACGATAAACCGGATGAAGGCAAGTGAGCGCTGCTGCTCGCTTGCGCAAGCGTTCTGTAAGCATTCACGGCCACGCCACAAGCTACACGCTTGAAGACCCCTTTTATGAAATTATCGAAGAGATTGCCCGCGATCGAGAATTATCTGTTTCAGCCCTTGTGGCGGAAGTCGACGGGCAGCGTGATCGGGCGATAAATCTTTCCTCCGCCCTGCGTCTGCAGGTGCTCGAATGGCTGAAATCGAAACTCCCGGATGAGGATTGATTTCGCCTTCACGGCTACTGTAAATCAGGCAAAGGCTCCAGCGGCTGATCAAGGCTTTTCAAAAAATCAGTCAGGGATTGCCCCTCTTGTCCGAGCAGCGGTTGCTCTTGCGGTGCGGTGGATTGTTGCAATTCCAGGGCGCGCCGCTCCTCTTCTTCCTGTGCTTTTCGCGCGGCCTGCGCGTGCGCTTCAGCCCGACGGCGCGCCTCTTCTTGCTGCAACGAGCGCTCCCGTTCGGCGGCATCAGCCAAAAACAGATCGAGTTGGCGCCGCAAATTCTGCTTTTCCATGATACTTGCCTGCATGGCTTCGACTCGCTCCTGCTCGCGCTCCAGCGCGCGCTGCGTCAAGTATTGCACCAACGGCTGATGATCGAACTCGATTTGCGGCTGCTCATAAGTGCCAGCTATCGAATAACGCAGATAGGGGGCATTACCGGACTCCGCACTTTCCCTGAAAGAAAAAATGCCGCCGCCGCTCAAGCCCATCTTGGCAAGATCAAGCTGCATATCGCCCGCAAGCGAAACGCTGGCGCCATTGAGTTCGAAGGGAGCCATCCGGGCGACGCCACCAGCCATAGTAAAATCAAACCGGATATTTCCTCCGTTGAAACGTCCCTGACCCGTCGCTTTGCTGGCAATGGCAGCAAATTGCCTGGCATCCGGCGCAGCGGCTCCATCAAGCCGGTCACCCAATGCGTCAGCAGCCGTGATCATGGCCGGATAGGCCGTCCCGTCAAACCCGTTGACGACAAAGTTTTCCACATCGATGCTGCCCGAACCGGTAAGAGAGGAAACCAGATCAGCAAGGCTTCCGCCGCTGCCATTGAGCGTCAGCGCCGCCTTGATCGTTCCTGCAAAGGGGCTGGTACCATCAGGCAGCCGGTAAACATTCGCCAGATCCGCACCGCTCCATTTCATATCCGAAGTCAGCAAGGCCACCTTCTCATTATTGCGTAGAGAAACACTACCTACCAGATAGCCTCCGGCCCAATTGCCCGTCAATTCGCTCAGGCTCAGGCTGTCCATGCCTTTCTGGAGTCGGGTGGAAAAGTCGGAAATCGTTCCAAACTCGTCCATATGCGCCTGCGCCACATTAAGCTTCATGTCGATGAGCAGCGGCAATGACGGTCGCACGGCAAATGTGCCCCCCGGCCAGATCGACCGCGCGTTGCTCTTTACAGGCGCAAGGGCATCCTGCCCCAGCATGATCGCAACAAGACTGTCCATGTCGAGTGTTTCAAGCTTCGCCTCACCTTTCAACTGCGGCAGGCCGCTATCGGTAAAATTGGCTTCAATACGGGCCGTGACACTCTCGCCGCCAAGCTTGCCGGAAAAATTCGGAAAGCGGAGAAAACCCTTGGCGAACTGGAAGTCACTCGAAAGTTCGGCCGACAGCCCTTCACCGAAGCCGGGCAAGACATAACCGACCGTGGCAATGAAAGGCTGTAAATCGGCGGCTTTCAGCTGCGCCTTGCCGCTGGCAGCCACATCACCCCCGACCAACGACAGAATGCCATCAGCAACAGCCGTGCCGTCAGGCGCCGTAAGTGTAAGCTGCGTGCGCATGCCCGCGCTCGGCGCGCCCTGCATGGTCAGATCGGCCGTCAATTCGCCGGCAAGACCGAGCGGCAAAGCTGGCAGGCCAAGCAAAGCCAACACTGTTTCGCCATTATCCGATGTCGCGGTGCCATTGAGCTGCATCTGCATCGGGTCGTTTTCAGTGCTGCCGCCGCTTGAGGTTCCCGACAGGTCGAGCTTCATGCCACCGGTGTGGCCCGATATACTGAATGAAAACTCGCCGCCATTGGCCGCAGACTTTGCCGAACCGTTACGACGTGGGCTTTTATTGCCGTTAACGCTATCCACCACGCCATTATCGGCCCCAGCTTTGGGCGCAGCAACGGCATTGGCGATGATATTGATTTGACTGTCTTCGAACAGGCCCGGATAGTTGTCTGCTCGCGCCGAAAGCGTGCGAAAGAACGGAACCTGTGGGTGGCGATGTGCCATCAGAGTTATGAAATGCGCGAGATCGCCGGAAAGTACCGTCGCATCGAGAGTGCCGGAAGGGGCTGCGGCAAATGGTTCATAAGCGCCCGTCGCCGTCAACGTCGCGCCTGCGACATCGCTGATCATCAGACGGTCAAAATCGAAACGGCCGTTACTCACACGGACAGCCAGATCCACATTCTGCGCTTCCATATCCTCATATTGCACCGGCCCCCCTTTGAAAGCGATGCCGAGCGCCTGCCCTTCCAGCAAGGACACGCCCTGACCGCGCATGAAAAAGCCGGTAAATGCCTTCAGCGCATCACTGTTCACCGCACCGCTATTGAGGTCAAGCGTGATCACGGGCTCCGCTGCGCCAGCAACTTCCCGGAGAAAGCTTCCCTTGAGTGAAGTTGTACCAAGCCCGATTTCCAGATTATCAATCCGCTGCATGCCCTTGCGCAGATCAACCTTGCCCGAAAAACCGGCGCTATCGAGCTTGCGGATCGATTCATCAACCGTCTCATTGAGCCAAGAGGCAAGCCCCGAAGGCTGGCGCGAGGCGACCAGCATCTCACCAGCGAAGCCGAAATCGCGGCCCACCGACAGCCTGCCCTTGGCTTCTACTTTCGTGCGCCCCGGCAGATCGGCAGCAAATTGACGGATATTCCAGCCATTTCCATCCGGCTCAGCGCGAACCGTGACCTCGCGGATCGTGGTACCCCCGGCAATCACCGCGGGCAGACGCAAGTTCACTCTACCGGGAATAGCCGGTATCGGCAATTGTTCGAGCATGCTGTGCACCAGCGCAAAACGATCGCCGAGTGGCATCGGCGCAACTGTCTGCTGGTCTTTCGGGCTCTCGACCGGCCCCCAGAAAATCTGCTGCCCATCCGCGCTGATCTCAAAACGTGGCGTATCGCCATAGTCTATCAACGCCTTGCCGTTCACCACGTAGGGATTATCCGCCGGCCCCTGTTCCATACGGAACTCGCTTGCTTCAAAGTGATCCTTGTCGGCGTTGAATTTCCCGGCCACGCGCACATCACTGAAAAAGGGCTTTTCGGCTGCAGCTTCCTGGCTTTTGTCATTGAGCGTATCCGCCGAGCGAAGCGAAAAATCGCCCGCATAATGCAGACGTCCATCTTCCAGCTTTACGTCGCCATCGGTCTCGAAGGCAGCGGGAATCGCATCGGGTGAAATGCGCAACCGAAGACGTAACGAGCCATCCGGCTTGGCTTCACCACTGCTTAAATCGAGTGCCAGCCCGCGCCCGGAGACATTCACCGTTCCCTTGGCCTTCCACGGGCCTGACAGCCTGCTTGCGGAAAGAACCGCATTGAGTGCCGAAGCGGTATGAATGCGTCCGCTTGCTTCATCGCGAAGCGTCACCGTGCCATTATCGATCGAAAGGCGTTCCACCTTGATCTGGGCGGGATCAATTGGCGTCGACGGACGGAAGGCCCAGTCGACCCTGCCGTCCTTATCAAGCGAAATATTGACGCGCGGACGCTCCATACGCATATCGTAAATGAGCAATTGCCCGCGCAAAAACGGCATCAGTTCCGCATCCATGGAAAACGTATCAACGCTCATCACCGGATGTTCTGCATCCGCGCCCACCCGCACATCGGAGAAAGCTAGCGACGGAAAGGGCAGCAGGCGCACGCTGACATCGCCCGTCACCTGAACGGGACGGCCCAGAATATGGCCCGCCTCACGCTCGAATTCGGCTCGATAGCCGCTCCAATCGACGAAAGGTGGCACTACGAGCGCTGCTGTCAAAAGCAGCACGAGCAGTCCGCCGACAATGACGAATATGCGGCCCAAGGAAGAGCTCCGGTCAAAAGTAAATTTACATCCCACGAAACGGGCGCTGAATCACGCTGTTTGTAGCACCGCAACATAAAGGCATCGGTTCGGCGACAACAAGGCAAAACACCACTTTACCGTACGGAATCACGGCCATCCTGAATCACATTCTGATAAATATGGCTCAAGGGGCTGATTTGAATCGCAAATTCTGCTTTCCGGTCGCTGCTCCAGTCAGGCTTTCGCCAGAGCCAGTGCCGCCGCATCCTGTCGCAAATGCTCGGCTACCGCCCGCACCACCAGATTATGGTCCTCGCGCTGCGGCAATCCTGAAACGATAGCCGCACCGATCACACCGGCACCGGATACGCGGATAGGAAAGCCCCCGCCGGCAAGCGCATAATCGGCGACATCGAGCGCCTTGTGCGGTGCGAACATGCGGTCATCGCGATCCTGTTCCAGAACAAGCCGGTAGCTGGAAGCGTGAAACCGGCGCACGACATTGAACTTGCGGCGCAGCCATTCCTGATTATCAGCGGTAGCGCCAGCCGTGGAGGTGTAAAATAGCCGCCGGTCCCAAAGCGAAATATCGACCGCAATAACGAGCTTTTCTTTCAAGGCGGCATCACGAATAAGTTGCCCCAGCGCAAACGCCTCGTTCTCATCGAAAGACGGGAAAATCAGCGCCTGCTCCTGCCGAATGATCTGCTTGATATCATCACTTTGTGCCACGCCCGGTTCTCCCCGAAAAAACGCATTTACACTTCTTGTGCGCCGTCCTTCACGCGATTGCAATAAAGGATGGACGCCATCAAACTTGATTGATGGAACACAAGCGGCTAGTGGAGCCTTATGGTTCAGACTCCCAATATGGATACGCCCCTGACGGGCGAAAAAATACCGGATTTTGTGGAAACCGCCGTGTTCAAGCGCGACGTGTTTTCCGAAACGCGTGCGGGCTATTTCGCAGGCGCTCCCGACACGCGCATTATCCGCCGTGTGGTCAGCGCCGCACCATGGTGGTCCAGGCCTCTGGCCTGGGTTCTCGCGCGGCGTGAAATCCGCGGCCTCAAGCTCGTTCGCGGCATCGAAGGCGTTCCGCAGCTGATAGCAACCGACCGCGACGGACTTTACCGCTCGTGGACGGAAGGCACGCCGCTTCATCTGGCCCGCCCCGCCGATCCGAAATGGTATCGCACGGCGCACCGTATCCTGCGCGACATGCGCCGCCTCGGAGTCACGCACAACGACCTCGCCAAACCGCAGAACTGGCTGATGACGCCGGAAGGCGAAGCCGCTGTTATCGATTTCCAGCTGGCAAGCGCCCATCGCCGTCGCGGCGCTTTCTACCGCCTGATGGCCTACGAGGATTTCCGGCATCTCATCAAGCAGAAGCGCGCCTTCGCCAACCATCTGATGACGCCGACCGAAAAGCGCATTCTGGCGCGTCGTTCGCTGCCTTCCCGCATCTGGCTTGCCACTGGCAAGAAGGTGTATAACTTCGTCACACGCGGCATCTTCAACTGGTCCGACGGCGAAGGCACCGGCGACCGTATGGATAATGAAGGCCCTGCAATTCTCGCAGCCCTCAAATCCGATCCGCGCGTGAAGGATGTGGCCCTGATGCTCTATTCCCTGCCCGCAAAGGGCGTGGGTATCTATGCTTTCGTGGAAACGCTCAACGCCGATGAAAAAAGCCTGCGCGCACGCCTGAAAGGCCAGAAGGTGGAGCTCATCCAGCCGGTAGCGCATCTCCCGCGCCGGGCGGATGGTACGATCCGCGACGATGTTCTGCGGTTGATCGCCATGAACCAGATGACCGAACTCGACGATCTTCTGAACCGCGAGCCGAATCTGCGCGGCCTGGTCGAGGCGCTGGCCGCCCACCGGCTGAATTTTACCGACCGGCGTGTCACCCAGCTTGAGTAATTTAACGCTTTCGCTGGTCTTTCCCCGGCGAATCACTACATTCGATACAAATGTCCCATTTTCCCGACGATATGCCGTTCTTCGGCGATAAGGCCCCGGCTGACCGCGCGTCGGCGACCGGGGGTATTGCCGCGCGCGCCATGGCTGCGCGCAACCAGCAGCGAGGCGACCCCGACTATCTCAAAGGGCTGAACCCGGAGCAGAAGCAGGCGGTTCTCACCACCGAAGGTCCGGTCCTTGTTCTCGCGGGCGCAGGCACCGGCAAGACACGGGTGCTGACCACCCGCATCGCGCATATTCTGACGACCGGCCTTGCCTATCCAAGCCAGATTCTCGCCGTGACCTTCACCAACAAGGCCGCGCGCGAGATGAAGGAGCGCATCGGCCATCTGGTCGGCGGCGCGGTGGAAGGCATGCCGTGGCTCGGCACGTTCCACTCCATCGGCGTCAAGCTGCTGCGCCGTCATGCGGAACTGGTGAACCTCACTTCCGATTTCACCATCCTCGACACCGACGATGTGATCCGCCTCATCAAGCAGCTCATTCAGGCGGAAGGTCTGGATGACAAGCGCTGGCCCGCCCGCACCTTTGCCAATATGATCGACGGCTGGAAGAACAAGGGCTTCGGCCCATCCGATATTCCGGAGGGCGATGCGCGCTCGTTCGGCAATGGCCGGGGACGTGAACTTTATCAGGCCTATCAGGAGCGCCTGCGCACGTTGAACGCCTGTGACTTCGGCGATCTGCTGCTGCATCCGATCCGTATTCTGCGCAGCCACCCGGACATCTTGCGCGAATATCACGCCCGATTCCGTTATATTCTGGTGGACGAATACCAGGACACCAACACCGCGCAATATATGTGGCTGCGTCTGCTGGCCCAAAGACCGCAAGCGCGAACCACAGCTCCTGCGACACAAGGCGGAAATGCGCCTATACAGCCCGCCAGGGCGCCCGAACCGATGCCAAGCCCTCGCGGAGCTGCTGAGCGGAGCGGACTTGGCATGAGCGAAAACAACAACACAACACAAGTGAACTTGTGTTGTGTTGGCGATGACGACCAGTCGATCTATGGCTGGCGCGGTGCGGAAGTCGATAACATCCTGCGTTTCGAGAAGGATTTTCCGGGCGCGGTCGTCATCAAGCTTGAACGCAACTATCGTTCGACCGCCCATATTCTGGGCGCTGCCGCTCATCTGATTGCACATAATGAAGGGCGCCTCGGCAAAACGCTTTTCACGGAAGCGCCCAATCCCGACGATCCACGCGTGCAGGTTCATGCGGCATGGGATTCAGAAGAAGAAGCGCGCGCTGTCGGCGAAGCCATCGAACAGTCACAACGCCAGGGGCATCTGCTCAATAACATGGCGATCCTCGTACGCGCTTCGTTTCAGATGCGCGAATTTGAAGACCGTTTCGTCACGCTGGGTCTCAATTATCGCGTGATCGGCGGCCCGCGCTTTTATGAGCGCCTCGAAATCCGCGATGCGATGGCGTATTTGCGCGTTGTCGCCCAACCGGCCGATGATCTGGCGCTGGAGCGCATCATCAACACACCGAAGCGCGGCCTTGGCGAAGCCGCGATCCGCCAGATCCATGACTATGCACGCGCCCGCGATATTTCGATGTTTGCGGCAGCATCCGACCTGATCGGCACGGAAGAACTGAAGCCGAAGCCCCGCTCGGCGCTGCGCGAAGTCGTGGAAAATTTCCACCGCTGGCAGTCGCTGATCGACACCACGCCGCATACGGAACTGGCCGAAATGATTCTCGACGAATCCGGCTATACGGCCATGTGGCAGAACGATAAATCGGCTGAGGCCCCCGGACGGCTTGAAAACCTCAAGGAACTCATTCGTTCCATGGAGGAATATGAAAGCCTGCGCGGTTTCCTCGAACACGTCGCGCTGGTCATGGATGCCGAGAAGAACGAGGATATGGATGCTGTCAATATCATGACGCTCCACTCCGCCAAGGGGCTCGAATTCGAAACCGTCTTCCTGCCGGGCTGGGAAGAAGGTCTTTTTCCGCACCAGCGCGCACTGGATGAAGGCGGGCGGTCAGGACTGGAAGAAGAGCGACGCCTTGCCTATGTCGGCCTCACACGCGCCAAAAAGAACCTGCATATCTGGTTTGTTTCCAACCGCCGCATCCATGGCATGTGGCAATCGACCATCCCTTCGCGTTTTCTGGAAGAACTTCCCGAAGCGCATGTGGAAGTGGCCGAAATGGAAGGCAATTATGGCGGTTACGGCGGTGGCTATGGCCAATCCCGCTTCGACAAGGCAGATCCGTTTCAGAATTCCTATTCGACGCCGGGCTGGCAGCGTGCGCAGCAAAACCGCTCCGAGGCAACCCGTAACAACTGGGGCTCCCGTTCGGGCGCGCGCGTAGAGCGTATCGGCTATGGCGAAACCGATTCCGGGTTCGGTGCCGGGCGCGGATCGGTCAAAGGCCGCACCATTGACGGCGAGCTGATCGCCAAATCCGTTGCCGACAAGCCTTCCGCCTTTGCTGCCGGCGACCGCGTCTTTCACATGAAGTTCGGCAATGGCACCGTTTCGCTGGTTGATGGCAACAAGCTCACCATCGACTTTGACAAGGCCGGACAGAAGCGCGTCCTCGATAGCTTCGTTCAGCCTGCATAAAGTCTCGGTCCTCAGCGGTTAAAACAAATGGGTAAGCCGGTTTATTCCGGCTTCCCCTTCTCCCACATCACATCGCCCTTGTAGAGCGGCACGGTCGAAAGCGAGGTTTTGGCCGAACCGTCCTGCACCTGCGCCGCATGGGCGAGATAAAGCAGCGTATTATTCGGCTTGTCGTAAATGCGGGTGATGACAAGCTTCTTCCAGATCAGACTGGTGCGCTCCGAGAAAACTCTCTCTCCGCCTTTACGCAGATCGATATCGCCAATGGTGATCGGCCCCGTCTGCTCACAGGAAATGGAGGCATTCGAAGGATCCTCGAACCACTTGCCTTTCTGCAACCGGTCGATAATCCCGCGCGAGAACGACGCAAGATGGCATGTGACGCCCTGCACCTTGGGGTCCGACACCGCATCGATGACAATGTCATTACCAAGCCAGTCCACGCCGACCTTGCCGACTTCTTCAGCGGACGCAGCCGCCGCGCCAAGCACGATCATCGGAGCAACCAGCAGTCCGGCAGCAAATTTCAGTACAGGCATCAGCTATCTCCAACGCAGAAAACATCATGCCCGAAATTGGGGGAGCAATTGCAGCTTTGCAAGTCGAACAGGCTCAGTCGCCCCATTTTTCGAGAAATGCTTCAATCTCAAGGCTCTGGATATCGGGAACGGCTTCGTAAAGCTTTTCTACCGGCCAGTCCCACCAGCATAGCTGCAACAGCCTTTCGATAACCGCTTCATCAAACCGTTTGCGGATACCGCGCGCTGGCACCCCGCCCACGATACGATAAGGCGCGACATCCTTCGTCACGACCGCATTGGCGCCGATCACCGCTCCATGGCCGATGGTCACGCCGGGCGTAATCACCACTCCATGGCCGACCCACACATCATTGCCGATGACGACGCGCCGGGCCTGCCGTCTTGCGCGAAAATCGTCGTCCACACCCAGATAGCGGAAATATTCGTTCGGGCGATAACTGACCTTATGTGTGGTCAGCCGCTCCATCGGATGTTCCAGCGCATTGATGCGGACATTGGCGGCAATGGAGCAGAACTTGCCGATCTCGGCATAAATCCCTTCGCCGTGGCGCTCGAAATAGGTGAAGTCGCCAACCGTCACCTCGCGCAGGATCACCCGTTCGCCAATATCGGCATAGCGTCCCAGCTTGACCGATTTAAGCTGTGCCGTGGAGTGAATGCGCGGCTCGCTGTTCTGGAAACGAAGATCGTCGCCCTGCGTCATTTCAAAACTTTCTGAAAATTTTGTATTATGCTAAACTGCTCTTATCGTTCGAATCTGGACTACGGTAGCTATGCGCTTGCATATATGTGCTTTCTGGCCGCAGATCGATGTAATTCAGATTCGCATTCGCTTATGCAATAATATGCGGTGCAAAACTCAAGGTTGACTGGACATGAAAAAGTTCCTGCCCATCTTCATCGTTGCCTTCATCGTCGTGATCGTCGGCGCTGCGGGCTTCAATCTCATCCGCGACCGCGAAGCTGCAAGAGAGCCTTTCGGCGGATCGTTTAACCTGATTGCGATGGACGGTCAGCCCTTCACCGAAGAAGAACTGCGCGCCACGCCTGCTGCCATTTTCTTCGGCTTTACCCATTGCCCGGATGTGTGTCCCACCACGCTTTATGAGCTTGACGGCTGGCTGAAGCAGCTTGGCCCCGAGGCTGGCAATATCAAGGCTTATTTCATTTCAGTCGATCCCGAACGCGACACGCAGGAAATCATGAAAACCTATGTCAGCAATGTTTCAGATCGCATCATCGGCGTCACCGGAACGCCACAGAATGTCGCCGATGTCGTCAAGTCCTACCATGTCTATGCCAAGAAGGTTCCACTCGAAGGCGGCGACTATACGGTTGACCATACGGCCTCGGTTTTTCTTCTCGATCAGGGCGGGCATTTTCGCGGTACTATCGCCTATCAGGAGAACCCCGATACCGCTCTGGAAAAACTGAAGAATCTGGCAAAAGGCCGCACAAACGGGTAAGCAAAGCTTCCGTATCTATTTGAGAGCTTTTTATCCCATGGCCCAATCACGACTATTCTTTTCGACGGACACGACGGAAGCCAAACGAATTTATGACATTCTCGAACGTGAATTCGAGGAAGACGGCTTTCCTATCGCGATAACCGAGATTGATGAAGGCCGGCAGATTTTCGAGGTTTCCGTCTATGTCGAGGATGGCGTCGCAGAACTTGCTGGTCGTATTGATGCGTTGGTCGGTACGGGCAAATTCGAGAGCGAGGAACTGCCGGATATCGATTGGGTCACGCATTCGCTCGAAGGCTTGAAGCCCGTGCGAGCTGGTCATTTCTTCGTGCATGGTTCGCACGATCGCGATAAGATTGAGCCCGACGAAATTCCCATTGAGATCGATGCTGGACTAGCTTTCGGAACCGGCCATCACGGCACCACGGCGGGCTGTCTCGAAATGATCGAGGAAATCGTCAATAGCGAGCATCCGACCAATGCGCTCGACCTTGGCACCGGCAGCGCCGTACTGGCAATTGCCATCGCCAAGCTCGCGCCAATCCCCGTGCTTGCCACCGATATAGATCCAATAGCCGTTACGGTCGCCGCCGAAAATACGGTCAAAAACCATGTCGGCGAGCATGTGATCACAGCCACGGCGGAAGGCTTCGACCATCCGATCTTCCGCTCTTACACACCCTTCGATCTGATCGTCGCCAATATTCTCGCCAATCCGCTGGTGGAACTCGCTCCCTCGCTGGCCTCTCATCTGGCTTCGAATGGCTCGATTGTCCTTTCAGGCATACTTGACAGCCAGCACGATGCGGTGCTCGCTGCCTATCAGGCTCAGGGACTCATCCATCAAAAGACGCTTCACCGCGAAGGATGGGTGACAATTCACCTGAAATAATGTCGACACCAGTTTTGCGCGAGTTCCATTCATGGCTTTTCAAACATTTGACGTAACCACCGACCCTGCCAATGGCGCTCCGCGCGTGGCGAAACTCCGCGAGAAATTGACCGAACAAGGCCTCGATGGCTTTCTCGTTCCTCGCGCAGATGAGCATCAGGGCGAATACGTGCCGCCCCGTGCCCAGCGCCTTGGCTGGCTCACCGGCTTTACCGGCTCAGCAGGCGCGGCCCTGATCCTCCGCGATCGCGCTTATATTTTCGTCGACGGCCGCTATGAATTACAGGTCCGCAACCAGACCGATCCAGCCATCTTTTCCTATGAAAGCCTTATCAGCAATCCGCCCGCAAGCTGGCTTGAAGAACATGGCCGCGGCCTGACCATCGGCTTCGATCCATGGCTGCATACAATCACCGAAGCGCGCGCCTTGCGCGATGCGCTGGAAAAGCAGGGCGGTAAACTCGTCCCCGTTGCTCAAAATCTGGTGGATATGATCTGGGATGATCAGCCCGAAGCACCTCTGGCTCCCGTCACCATCCAGCCAGCCCGCTTCTCCGGGCAGGAGGCCGAAGACAAGATCGAGGAAATGCGCAAAGCTATCGCGGCTACAGGTGCTGATACGACCGTTCTGACCGATCCTTCTTCGGTAGCATGGATTTTCAATATTCGCGGCAAGGATGTCTCCAACACGCCTTTGCCCCTGAGCTTTGCCATTATTGCGGCCAAGGGCGAGCCGGAGCTTTTCATTGATGAGCGCAAGCTTGCCATCGAGCCTCGCGCCTATCTCACGCAACTGGCCAGCCTATCGCAGCCTTCAAGTCTTGAAAACCATCTCAAGGAGCGCGCTGCAGCCGGTGAAACCATCCTGCTCGATCCGGCCCTCGCCGCCGAGAAGCTGCGCCTCATAGTCGAAGATGCCGGTGGCCGCCTGGTTGAGGGCAAAGACCCAGCCCGTCTTCCCCGCGCAATCAAGAACAAGGCCGAACTCGACGGCTCCCGCGCCGCCCATGAGCGCGACGGCGTTGCGATGGTCAATTTCCTGTCCTGGATTGACGCGCAGAAGCCCGGCACTGTCGATGAAATCAAAGCTGCGCAACAGCTTGAAGAATCGCGTGACAAAGCGGGCCGCGATTTCCAGATGCCGCTGGAGGATATTTCCTTCGACACGATTTCCGGGGCCGGGCCGAATGGCGCGATCATCCATTACCGCGCCAACACCGCCACCAACCGCACGCTTGCGGATGGCGAACTCTTTCTGATCGATTCAGGCGCACAATATCGCGACGGCACCACAGATATTACCCGCACGATTCCCGTGGGGCATATTGCACCGGAGACAATCCGCTCCTTCACGCTCGTGCTCAAGGGCATGATCGCGATCAGCACTGCCCGCTTTCCAAAAGGTACGCGCGGACAGGATATCGATGTGCTCGCGCGCATCGCACTCTGGAAACAGGGCTTCGATTATGCACACGGCACAGGCCACGGCGTAGGCTCCTACCTTTCCGTGCATGAAGGTCCGCAGAACCTGTCACGCAGAGGCGTGCAGGAACTTCTGCCCGGCATGATCCTTTCCAACGAGCCGGGCTACTACAAGCCGGGTTCTTTCGGCATCCGCATCGAAAACCTCATCATCGTCACCGAACCGGAAGTGCCGGAAGGCGGTGACATTCCGATGATGGGATTCGAAACGCTGACGTTTTGTCCTATCGACCGTCGCCTGATCGACAAATCGCTTCTGACGCAGGAAGAAATCGACTGGCTGGACAACTACCACGCATGTGTGCGCAGGAAGCTGTCCGGCCACCTGAAAGACGCTGAACAAAAGTGGCTTGAGGCAGCAACCGCACCCCTTTGATTCAGGTCGTAAAATGGCGTAGCGCGATCAACAGCGCTACGCCCGCAAAAAACATCGTCATCATGCTGAGGCGTAGCGACAGCACGATGCAAATCACCAGCACCAGAATTTCCCGCCAGCCATGGTCGGATGCAGGCGCGGCCACGATGGCCGTCAATACGGCTGCTGGCACCGCATTCAGCGCGGCCTCGACGCGATAATGCACGCGGCTGAAGCGTGACAGCACCAGATGTCCCCCGATGCGGGTGAGATAAGTGAAGAGCGCGCCGGCCAGGATGATCCAAAGCGTCGTGGACATTTATGCCTTCCCTTCCTGCGGCTTGGCGATGATCGCCGCCAGCACGATGCCGCCAAGCGCACCCAGCGTCACATGCCACGGCGAGCCGACGAACTTATACGCTGCGACCGCCGAAATGGCGCTGACGATCACCACAGGAAGCCAGTTCTGGCGATGGCGAAAGCTCATCACCATTCCCAGAAAATAAATCGGCAACAGAAAATCGATACCAAGCGCATAGGGATTGGTGATCAGATTGCCGAACAGGCCGCCGATAAGCGCTTCCAGAATCCAGGTCAGGTAGAATGTGAGACCGATGGCCATATACCAGATGAAGGTGATCGGCCTGCCCGCCTCGGCGCGCTGTTCAACCTCCGCATACTGGATATCCACCAGAACGAAGAATGCGATCGCCTTCTGCCACAGCTTGAAATGCCTGATGCGCCGGCCAACCGTTGCCGAATAGAGCACATGTCGAAAATTGACCGCGAAGATCGACATGACGATCATCCAGGGCGCAATGTTCTGGCCGAAAAGATCCAGCCCCACCATCTGGCTCGCCCCGGCATAGACCATGGTGCTCATCAACACCGCCTCGCCGA
Source organism: Falsochrobactrum tianjinense (assembly GCF_019100495.1). Classification (GTDB taxonomy): domain Bacteria; phylum Pseudomonadota; class Alphaproteobacteria; order Rhizobiales; family Rhizobiaceae; genus Brucella; species Brucella tianjinense. The sequence continues at coordinate 116,708 of NZ_JAHRVA010000004.1, forward strand.
GCGACAGACCGTTATCGATAGCAAGCGCACCGAAAAGCAACCCGAAAGGCGCACCGGCGACGACAAGCGGAAGTCCGCGCCGAACACCATCGATAATGTCGGCACGTGCCGAGGCCCGAACAGGCCGGAAACTCTGATCCACGGATATTCACTCCTCCGAACGGAAAGTGATTAGGAAATTCTGATGCCGGTTGGAATATGTTTTCTAAAAAAATCATACAAATAGAGACGATCAGCTGACATTCGCCAAATTTTTACTTGCGCGCAGAAGCATTTATGCACCACCTATGCAATCAACTGATGCATTCATGAATAATCATGATTGTTGCGGCACGGTCTTTTCGATTTTCGTTACCCAATCCAGTAATGGACGCGCGTGCTCGGTAAAATCGACAAGCCGGTCAGCCAGATCGGGACGGGTTATGCTTTCAGGCTCGATTTCGATCCGGACTGCAAAGTGCCGATTGCGAATCGCATCCAGAAGATCGGGCTCGGTCACGGCCTCAAAACCGCGCGGCGTTCGCTTCAGCCGATCATAATCACTGAGTTTCAGACCATTTTTTTCAAGTTTCGCAACCATCGCCCGAAACGCCTCCGGGTTTTCGGCAATGGCCTTGCGCATTGCCAGAAGGAGTTCTTTTCGCGGCCCCCACCAGGCCACACAGGCGTAACAATCGCGCACGCCCGGCAAACCGATGCAAACATAGAAGCAGCCGCTCTCGTCCCATTTGGTGCCAGATTGCGAAAGCAGTGCGGACAGATGACGGTTATACGGTGCCTTATCCTTGGAAAAGCGCGTGTCCCGCTTGATACGGAACTGCGATTTCACCCGATCGCCCTTGAACGGCAGCCCCGCTTTTTCAAAACGCCTCGTCAGATTTTCCACAAGATCGCCGAGCGGCTCTTTCAGGTGCTGCTCGAACAAGTCCTTGTTTTCCAGAAACCATTCCCGGTTCTGATGAAAATCCAGCGCTTTAAGGAAGGGAATGGCCTTTTCGCCGAAACCGTTGAACTGCGCCATCATTCCTCCCCGACCAGCGTGAACCATGCATCTTCGTCGATAACCTCGATGCCCAATTCCGTCGCCTTGGCAAGCTTGGAACCCGCGCCCGGCCCGGCCACCACCAGATCGGTTTTCTTGGAAACAGAACCAGCCGTCTTCGCGCCATAGCGCTCGGCCATCGCCTTGGCTTCATCGCGTGACATGCGTTCCAGACTGCCGGTGAACACCACCGTCTTACCCTCCACCGGCGAGCCGGTGGAGGCACGCGCTGCCTCGTTCTGCGGCGTCACCTCGGCCAGCAACGCTGCCAGCACCTCGCGATTGTGCGGCTCGCCATAAAAATCGACAACCGCTTCGGCCACGATAGAGCCGATGCCTTCGACGGCGATCAGGTCCTGCCAGGCTTCATTGCCCTTGTCGGAACGGTCGCCTTCTTTCGGTGGTACGGCCTCAAGGGCGGCCTTTTCGAAAGCCGCATAGGAAAGATAGGCGCGTGCAAAACGCTTGGCATTCACCTCACCCACATGACGGATGCCCAACCCGAACAGAAAGCGGCTCAGGGCGATGTCGCGCCGTGCATCGATGGCCTCATAGAGCTTCTTGACCGAGACAGCACCGAAACCCTCGATATTCTCCAGCTTTTTAAGCGAACCCTCCTGCCGCTTCTTCAGCGTGAAGATGTCGGCGGGCGAGCGGATGGCAAGCGACGGATCTTCCGCATGGAAGAAAAACTCGACCTGCTTTTCGCCCAGACCTTCGATATCAAAGGCGTTGCGCGAGACGAAATGGCGGATACGCTCCACCGCTTGTGCGGCACAGGTCAGCCCCCCGGTGCAGCGATAGACGGCCTCGCCTTCCTCGCGCACCGCATGGCTGCCACAGACCGGGCATTCATGCGGGAAATTGAAAGGCACGGCATCAGCCGGGCGCTTTTCCAGCACCACATCTACAATCTGCGGGATCACGTCACCTGCGCGCTGCACGATCACCGTATCGCCGATACGAATATCATGCTCTTCCTCGCGGATGCGTTCACCCTTGAGGCCGATGCCCTTGATGTAATCCTCATTGTGCAGTGTGGCATTGGTCACCACCACACCGCCAACTGTGATCGGCTCCAGACGCGCCACCGGCGTCAGCGCGCCCGTGCGGCCAACCTGAATGTCGATGCCGCGCAAGATGGTTGTCGCCTGTTCCGCAGGGAATTTATGCGCAATGGCCCAGCGTGGGCTGCGTGAGCGAAAGCCAAGCCGTGTCTGCAAATCCAGCCGGTCTACCTTATAGACCACGCCGTCGATGTCGTAATCGAGCTTGGCGCGCTCAAGACCGATCGCGCGATAATGGCCCACAAGCGCTTCCACGGTGTCGAGGCGCTTCATCAGCGGATTGACCGGGAACCCCCATTCGCCGAACGCCTCGACCATGCCGAGCTGCGTATCGGCAGGCATGTCCGACATCTCGCCCCATGCATAGGCGAAGAAACGCAATTTGCGGCTCGCCGTCACCCTGGCGTCGAGCTGGCGTAGCGATCCTGCAGCCGTGTTGCGCGGGTTCACATAGGTCTGCTTGCCTTCCGCCTCCATCTGCGCGTTGAGTGCAAGAAAGTCGCTCTTGGCCATATAGACCTCCCCGCGTACTTCCACGACCGATGGTGCGCCCGCCGGAAGCCGATTCGGAATTTCGGCAATGGTGCGGATATTGGCGGTGACGTTTTCGCCCGTCGTGCCGTCGCCACGCGTCGCGCCATTCACCAATATCCCGTTTTCATAGCGGATCGACATGGAAAGCCCGTCGATCTTCGGCTCAGCTGTGAAGGCGATGGAATTATCCGGCAACTTGCCCAGAAACCGGTAGACGCTGCCCACGAAGTCGCGCACGTCCTCATCCGAAAAGGCATTGCCGAGCGACAGCATGGGCCGCGCATGAACGACTGGGGCGAATGTATCCAGCAGTGGCGCCGCGCCGACGCGCCGCGACGGGCTGTCCTCGCGCATCAATGCCGGAAAGCGCGCTTCGATGGCTTCATTACGCCGCTTCAGCGCATCGTAATCCGCGTCGGAAATCTCGGGCCTGTCCTTCGCATGATAAAGCTCATCATGATGAGCGAGCGCGTGCGCCAGCCGCTCCAGTTCGGTTGCGGCTTCAAGTTCGGTGAGTTTTTCGACGGGGGTATCGGACATATGTTGGGCAAAACCTGTTGATTCAGTTTCGCCCAACATACCTAAGAATTGCCGCCACGCCTACAGAGGCCGGGCAATACCAACATGGGTTTGTGCTGCCACCGTGCTGTCAGGAAACCAGAGCGCTATTTTCAGCCAGAAGGCGTTCCGCCGCCGCGCGCGCCTCATCGGTGATGCTGGCGCCCGCCAGCATCCGGGCGATCTCTTCCTGCCTCTCGTCGACCCCGATGGAGCGGATGGATGTCGCCATACGATCTTCATCAGTGGCCGATTTGGCAATCAGGAAATGTGTCGATGCCCGCGCCGCCACTTGCGGCGCATGGGTGACGGAGAGCACCTGCACACGCGCAGAGAGCCGCGCCAGCCGCTGCCCGATGGCATCCGCCACCGCGCCGCCCACACCCGTATCGATTTCATCGAATACCAGTGTCGGCGCGGAGCCACGGTCGGCAAGCGCCACTTTCAGCGCCAGAAGGAAACGGGAAAGCTCGCCGCCCGAAGCGACCTTCATCATCGGCCCGGCGCGCGTGCCCGGATTGGTGCGTACCCAATATTCCACCGTGTCGATGCCTTCAGCCGCACGGGCTTCCGGGTCCGTCGTCATTTCGACGATGAATTCTGCGCGTTCCAGCTTCAGGGCGGGAAGTTCGGCCATGACAGCCGCCTTCAGATGTTCCGCCGTGTCCTTGCGCTGTGCCGAAAGGCGTTTCGCCGCCTCGTCATAGGCAGCGCGGGTCTCCGTGGCCTGCGCTTCGAGCTGTATCAATCGTTCCGCCCCGGCATCGAGGTCGGCCAGATCCGCATCCATCTTGTCGCGTAACGTCGCCAATCCCTCCACCGCGACCGAATATTTGCGGGCGGCGGCGCGCAGAGCGAACAGGCGCTCTTCCACCTGCTCCAGTACGCGCGGATCGAAATCGATTTCACGCATGGCGTGGTCAATGCCGTCCTGCGCGACGGCAAGACTGTTCAGCGCTTCGTCTATCGCCTTGATGACCGGCTCCAGCAGATGCGGAGCCTCACCCGCCTTGCGCTCCAGCCGCCGCACGAGACTTGCCAGCGACGGCACGGGCGACCCCTGACCCGACAAAAGTTCACCGGCCTCGTTCACATCACCGGCGATCTTTTCCGATTTCATCATGGTAGCACGACGCTCGGCGAGGTCTTCTTCCTCGCCCGGTTGCGGATCGAGCTTGGTGAGTTCTTCAACCGAAGACCGCAGATAGTCGCCTTCACGCTCCGCCGCCTCGACTTTTGCACGATGCCGCGCCAGCGTACTTTCCGCATCGCGCCATGCCTTGTGGCACTCGCGCACCAATGTTGCTTCACCGTCGAGCCCGCCGAAAGCGTCCAGTAGCGTACGATGGAGATCCGTGTCGATAAGGGCGCGATCATCATGCTGGCCATGAATTTCCACCAGCCGTCGCCCCAGGTCACGCAAAAGCGCGACGCTTGCCGCCTGATCGTTGATGAAAACGCGCGTGCGCCCGTCGCCCATCTGAAGGCGGCGCAGGATTACATCGCCATCATCATCAAAACCGTTATCGCGCAGGAAAAGCCGGGCCGGATGACTGCCCGGCACATCGAACACCGCCGTCACCTGTCCCTGATCGGCCCCATGACGCACAAGCGACGCATCGCCGCGCGCGCCCAGCGCCAGCGACAGCGAATCGAGAAGGATCGACTTGCCCGCCCCGGTCTCGCCGGTGAGCACGGACAAGCCGGTCTTGAACTCGATGTCGAGCCTTTCAATCAGAACAATATCGCGGATCGACAGGTGCGACAGCATAGGAATACCGGCTTACGAGTCGCCGCCCGTGATAAGCGACGAAGCCTTGGCCAGCCACGAGTTTCCGTTATCGCGCGGTTCAAGTCCCCCACTCTGAAGAAGCTTGTAGGAATCCTTGTACCAGCGGCTACCCGGAAAATTCTTGCCGAGGACCGAGGCGGCCATCTGGGCTTCCGATGTCAAGCCAAGCGCATAGTAGGCTTCGACCAGACGGGCCAGTGCTTCTTCCACCTGGCGGGTATTGGAATATTCTTCAACAACGCCGCGGAAGCGCTTGATCGCGGCAAGATACTCCTTGCGCTCCAGATAATAGCGACCGATTTGCATTTCCTTGCCGGCCAGTTGGTCGCGGGCAAAGCGGATCTTGGTTTTCGCATCGTCCGTATATTCGGAATCCGGAAAACGATCGACCACTTCCTGCATCGCGGCAATCGCGCGGCGGCTTGCGGCCTGATCGCGTGTCACGTCCGGAATCTGGCGGAAATAGCTGAGGCCGATGATGTAATAGGCATAGGCCGATTCGGGCGAGGTCGGATAAAGCGTATTGTAACGCTTGGCCATATTGATGGCCTCTTCATAATTACCCTGGCGGTAATTGGTGAAGGCAGCCATCACAAGCGCCTTGCGCGCCCATTCGGTATAAGGATGCTGACGGTCGATCGCCTCGAATTTCTTGGCGGCTTCGCCCAGACGACCCGCATCGAGATTGGCGAGTCCTTCATTGTAAAGCTGATCAGCGGGATCGATCGTCTCGACATATTTGGTCAGATCGATATCGTCATTCTTGCTGGCGCATCCGGCAAGCGGAATAAAAACGGCAAGAGCGCCGGTCAGCAGCGCGGTTTTCGTTTTCACCGGGAATTTAGAACTCGTCATGCGGTCTCCGGCCATCTGGCAGCATCTTTTCTGTCTGGAGCAGAGTGAAGCCCTGCTTTCACTGCTCTTCCATATTTTTCAATACATCAACATCAGCGCACAGGTAAACATAGCCGAGGCTGTTTTGGCCGTCCATAAACCACATGCGATCGAAATCGGCAATCGTCTAGCTGATCAATCATCGGAATTTGATCCGCATATGGCATGAATAATCCGGTCTGAAACATTATGGTTGCAAATTAATCTGCACCGACTCAGGCTCGAGCAGAACCAGCGAACGCGGCTCAATTAAGGCCATGGACAAACGCAACCATCAAGTTTTACCGCGCCTGTGGAACCACGCCCGTTCCAACATGCGAATTTTCATTGGCCGCCTCGATGATCTCGAAATTCGCCTCATCCGACAACAGCGCCTTGACCGCTTCCGAATTGAGCCTGTGACCGCCGCGGCACGAGCGGAAGCAGCCGATGAACGGCATGCCCGCAAGTGCTAGATCGCCCACTGCATCCAGCGTCTTGTGGCGGACGAATTCGTCCTTGAAACGTAACCCACCCGGGTTGATTACCGAGTTATCGTCTCCGATCACCAGGGAATTCTCTAGGGACGAGCCAAGCGCTAATCCCGCCGCCCAAAGACGCTCGACATCCCTCATGAAACCGAAAGTGCGCGCGGTCGAAATCTCCTTGCGGAATACAGTCTCGCTCATATCGCCTGTAAATTTCTGCTGCCCGATCAACGGGCATTCGAAATCGATCCCCACCTCATACCGTGTACCTGCATAAGGCTGAAACTCGGCCCATGAACTGCCTACCTCCGCGCGCACAGCCTTGAGTATGCGAATAAAGCGGCGTTTGGCCGGTTGTGTAACGATACCGGCCTCGTCAAGCGCCACGATGAAACGGGCCGAAGCGCCATCGAGGATTGGAATTTCAGGACCATCCACCTCCACCAGCAGATTGCCGATACCAAGAGCTGCTATCGCCGCCATAAGATGTTCGACCGTGTTAATTCTGGCGTCCTCAGGCCCCAGCGCCGTGCAGAGATCAGTCGCGCCGACCTGCGAAACATGAGCCCGGATGTCGCGAGAACCCTGTTTGATATCCGAACGCCGAAATATGATGCCGCTATCGGCTTGCGCCGGAATAAAGGTCACGGACGCCGCTGCCCCACCATGAACGCCGAAACCTTCCAGCGTAACGGCGCGACCGATTGTTTTTTGATAAGCGCTCAAAACGTTCATCCTTCATGATTGCGGCAGCTGTCGCTTCATAACAGGATAGATATGGCGAGAATAGAGCATTCCCAGCAAAAGTGTGAAACGGTTTTGCGGCAGGATAATATGAAATCCCAATGAAAAATGCCGTGGGCGCAAACCCACGGCATCTCGATTGTAACCTTTAAGAATACTCAGTTCGACTGGCGGCGCAGGAAAGCCGGGATTTCGAGCTGATCTTCTTCGGAAGCTGCTCGCGGCTGCGGACGGCCCTGATCATCAAGCTGGCCTCGGCGCGGTGCATAGATCGAGCTGTCCTGCGACGGACGGCGCTGCTCTGCCGGACGCAGTGATGGCTCGCGATGCTGCGCAGGCTCAAGGCGTGCGGCAGGCTGCTCTTCTTCGCGGCGCGACAGACCGTTGGTCAGACGACGCAGAAGGCTCATCGGGCCGCGTTCTTCATGCACGGGCTGCTGCTGCGGGGCGGCACGGCGCGCATTGATCTCGGCCTGCGCTACCGGCGGAAAATCCGAAACGGCAGGCATGCGCGGGGCAGGACGCGGCTGCGGTGCAGGTTCCGCATGCATTTGCTGCGGCTGCTGGTAAGGCTGCTGCTGTGTTGCATGAGCGGTCGCCTGATTATGAACAGCCTGCGGCTGCTGCATGACCGGACGGGTAGCAGGAGCGCGCTCGAAACTTTCAGCGGCTGGCGCCTGGAAAATGCGGCTCTGCGGGCGGAAATCCGGTTCAACCGATGCGGCTGGTGCAGGAGCAGCAGTTTCAGCTTCGACGGACTGGGTCTGAGCAGCCGGAGCGGCCTGACGCGGCTGTTCGGCGACCGGAGGACGCAATGCGCCATGCGGAGCCATCGGCTTGGTCTGGGCTGCGGGCTTTACTGGCTGGCGAAATTCCAGCGGCGCAGGCGCCGCATCTCCAATCTGTTTGTCGATGCCGGTCGCAACAACGGATACGCGAATGACGCCTTCCAGACCTTCATCGAAGGTCGCACCGAGAATGATGTTGGCTTCCGGATCGACTTCTTCACGGATGCGGGTTGCAGCTTCATCGACTTCAAAGAGGGTCATGTCGCGACCGCCAGTGATGGAGATCAGAAGGCCCCTTGCACCACGCATCGACGTTTCGTCGAGCAGCGGATTGGCGATAGCCGCTTCTGCCGCAGCCATTGCGCGGCCTTCGCCCGAAGCTTCGCCCGTGCCCATCATGGCCTTGCCCATTTCGCGCATCACCGAGCGGACGTCGGCGAAATCGAGATTGATGAGACCTTCCTTGACCATCAGGTCGGTAATGCAGGCAACGCCCGAATAGAGTACCTGATCGGCCATTGCGAAAGCATCCGCAAAGGTTGTCTTGTCGTTGGCGATGCGGAAGAGATTCTGATTGGGAATGACAATCAGCGTATCGACGTTCTTCTGCAATTCCTCGATGCCCAGATCCGCCGTCTTCATACGGCGCACGCCTTCAAAATGGAAAGGCTTGGTAACAACACCGACGGTGAGAATGCCGCGTTCGCGCGCAGCACGCGCCACGACCGGAGCAGCACCCGTCCCCGTACCGCCGCCCATACCTGCGGTTACGAAGCACATATGCGTATTGGTGAGGTGATCGACGATTTCATCGATGCACTCTTCCGCTGCCGCCCGGCCGACTTCAGGCTGTGAACCCGCGCCAAGCCCTTCCGTGACCGCGGCGCCAAGCTGGATGATGCGTTCGGACTTCGACATGGTCAAAGCCTGGGCGTCGGTATTCGCGACAACAAAATCCACGCCGCGCAAACCGGCATTGATCATATTGTTGACCGCATTGCCGCCGCCGCCGCCGACACCGAAAACGGTGATGCGGGGCTTCAGCTCGGTGATATCCGGCTTTTGCAGATTAATGGTCATGGTTCTCGTTCCTCTTAAGCCTCTCCACCGCTTCGCCGCCGCGGTGCTGATTGGTTATACCCTGATGTTTACGCCCCAAATCACGCAATCGGGTTACAGTGTGTACTCAAAAACTCTCTCTCAGCCATTGGCTGACACGCTGGATACGCCCTCCCGTCCCGGTCAGAAGACCGGAGGAAGCTGCTCTGACGGACCGCTCTTCTATCCCGGCCACCTGCGGGTAGATCAGTAGTCCAACAGTCGCAGAAAAAGCTGCCCCCTTGGCCGCGTCGGGCAGTCCCGCTATGCCCAGCGGACGCCCGATGCGTACATTTCTTGCAAGAATTCGCCGGCCCGCTTCCGGCATTCCCGGAAGCTGGCTTGCACCGCCTGTCAGCACGACGCGCTTGCCGACAATGTGTCCGAGACCCGACTGGTTCAGCCTGTCGCGAACCAGCTCCAGCGTCTCTTCCACTCTTGCGCGGATGATCCGCGTCAGTACCGAACGCGGATATTGATTGGGTACATCGCGCTCGTCATCGCCGATTGGCGGAACGCTGATGAGATCGCGGTCATCGGCAGCACTTGGCAGCGCAGAGCCGTACATGACCTTCAGGCGCTCGGCATCTTCCATTCGAGTGGAGAAACCGCGCGCCACATCCATCGTAACGTGGTTGCCGCCGATGGCCACTGCATCGGCATGAATGAACTTGCCTTCCGAGAAAACAGAAATCGTCGTGGTGCCACCGCCCATGTCGATGCAGGCTGCACCCATTTCCGCTTCATCCCCCACAAGTGCCGCAAGGCCGCTCGCATAGGGGGTTGCGACGATTGCTTCTACCGAAAGATGGCAGCGATTGATGCAAAGCTCCAGGTTGCGCAACGGAGCGCTATCGGCCGTCAACACATGCATATCGACGCCAAGACTGTCGCCCAGCATGCCAAGCGGATCGCGAATGCCACGCTCGCCGTCCAGCGTATAACCAACCGGCAGGGAGTGAACGAGATGGCGCTCCGCCGCCAGCGCCTGCTTGGCACCTGCGGACAATACGCGGCGAATATCCGCCTGCTCAACTTCGTGACCGCCAAGATTGACGCTCGCAGTGAAAGTCTCGCTCTTGAGACGTCCTGCCGAAATATTGACGATCAGGCTGTCAACGGTGAGACCCGCCATGCGCTCTGCGGCATCGACTGCCAGACGAATCGACTGTTCGGCGGCATCGAGATCGATGATGACGCCGGATTTGACGCCACGCGAGCGCTGATGCCCGATGCCAAGCACTTCCATGCGATGCGTGCGCCCCGGCAGCAGCACCCCGCCTTCATGCGGGCGCAGTCGCGCAATCACGCAGGAAACCTTGCTTGAGCCGACATCCAGAACCGTCAGCAGGCGCACCTTGCGCCCGGAAGCTCCGCCCTGTGATGATCCCTTGCCGCCTAAAATACTCATACGCGCTTCCCCATGCGGGATAATGTTTTTTTACGCTCGGCCAGAAACTTCTTGCGCTGCTCCATCCCGCTTGCCGTCAACTGGACCGTCACCCGATCTTCAAGACGCAGATCGACTGAGGCGATATCGCGTGACAGGAGATGTTTTTCCTTGTCGAGACGCTCGACTTCGGCCAGCGCCTTCATCGGGTCGTTCTCCGGCAGCATGATGCGCACGCCGTTTTCCAGCAGAACGTCCCAACGGCGGTCCGAAACGCGGATATAAGCGCGCACTTTTTCGGCAAGCACCGGATAGGCAGCGACTTTATCGACGAAACCCTTGACGCGCTTTTCGGCACCCTCGCCCACCACCAGCGGCAGCGAATTGTAACGGCCGGGCCGGAACGGCGCAATTGTATCGCCAGCCGCGTCGATCAGCGACAGTTCCTTGTCATTCTGCCAGACGGCAAATGCCTTGCGCTCATTAAGCACCACCAGAACCGTACCCGGATAGATCTTGCGCACTTCCGCGCTTTCCACCCATGGCAGCTTGGCGATAGACTGGCGCGCTGCTTCCGCACTCAAACCAACCAGCGACGTTTCACCATCCAGATCGAGTTGTCCCAGAATATCGATATCGGACGTTTCGTGATTACCGACGACCTTGACGTTTTCAATGGCAAAACCCAGCGTCGAAGCAGTCGCCTTGAGCATTTCCTGCGAATGGCCGCCGAGGATCATGCCATAGATGCCGGTCACACCAAGAAAGCCCAGCATGCCGAGGGTGCCTGCATAACGCGGAATATTGACATTGCCCTGAAACAGGCGGGCAGCAAAACGGAACGGCTTGCGCAGATAGCGCGGCAGAACAAGGGCTGCGCCTGATGCATCTCGCATCGCGTCCGCACGCTTGTATCCATCTGTTCTGCCGTTCAACGCAAACAAGACGCGTCCTCCACCATCCAACTCAACAATTCACCAAAAGAGATACCTGCCGCCTTGGCGATATCAGGCACGAGCGATGTAGGGGTCATTCCCGGCTGCGTATTGACTTCGAGCCAGATGACTTCGCCTTCTTCGGAAAAACGGTCATCGAAACGAAAGTCCGACCGACTGACGCCCCGACACCCGATTGCCCGATGCGCCGTAAGGGCCATTGTTTGTATTTTTTGGTAAATATTTGGTGAAATTTTCGCCGGACACTCGTGTCTTGATGCTCCAGCCACATATTTTGAATCATAATCGTAGAACTGATGCCCCACCGGGATGATCTCGCAGACGTCCATCGCGCGCCCATCCATCACCGCACAGGTCAGTTCGCGACCGGCAACATAGCGCTCGACCATGACCTCATCGCCATATTTCCAGTCGGCGGAGCCAATCACCTGCGGCGGATGCGACTGATCTTCCTTGACGATCACCACGCCGAAACTGGACCCCTCACGCACCGGCTTGACCACATAGGGCGGCTCCATCGGATGTTCGGAACCGACATCAAAGCGGTTCATGATCCGCGACGGCGCGACAATCACGCCAGCCGCAGCGGCGACCTTCTTGGCGCGATCCTTGTCCATGGCCAGTGCTGAAGCCAGCACACCCGAATGGGTGTAGGGAATCTGGAGATATTCGAGAACGCCCTGGATGGCCCCATCCTCACCGAACGGCCCATGCAACGCATTGAAAGCCACGTCCGGCTTCAGCTCCGCCAGCACGCTTGCCACATCGCGGTTCACATCGATGCGCGTGATGCGATAGCCAAGATCTTCGAGAGTCTCCGCACAGGCGTTACCGGACGAGAGACTGACAGGGCGCTCCGCAGAGAATCCTCCCATCAAAACGGCAACATGCTTTCCAGCCATGTCAGTCATCCCCTCTGCGCATCCCCTGCGCTTGCATCAAAAACAGAGTCGGGACAGCCCGGCGGTGGAAGCCGCAGACGCCCACAGCAGGAAAATCCTGCCGAATCAAATCACTGTACGGTTAACCATAAAGAATCAGAGGATTGATTCCGTGGCAAGACCCTATCAAAAGAGGGAGCCAGCACGCGCCCCTCCCAAAGCCTGAAAAAGCCCGGAATTTCAGGAAGAAGCCTCGACGTTTTAAAATTATACTTTTCCTAAGAATTCTTCGACGTGCTCACCTTCCCGGAACAATCCGAGTCGTTTGATCTCCCAATGAAGGCGAACACCAGAATTCTCATAAACTTTGGCGCGAACTGTTTCGCCCAATGTTTCCAGATCATGGCCAGTGGCCGTGCCGGTATTGATCATGAAATTGCAATGCAGTTCCGACATCTGCGCGCCCCCCACGCTTAAGCCCCGGCAGCCTGCCTTATCGATTTCCTTCCAGGACGAAGAGCCTTCAGGGTTCTTAAAGGTCGAACCGCCCGTTTTCTCTCGCACTGGTTGCACCGTCTCGCGGTGATTCTGCACCTCGTCCATAGCTTTCTGGATTTCTTCCCGCTCACCCGGAACACCCTCGAACAAAACAGAGGTAAAAATCAGGGCGGGCGAAGCAGAGGAATGGCGATAGGCATACCCCATATCCGCATTGGAGAGCACATGAAGCCTGCCCTTGCGATCGAGCGCACGCACTTCGACCACCCGTTCGCGTGTTTCCACGCCATTTGCGCCCGCATTCATGCGCAATGCGCCTCCAATGCCGCCCGGAATACCGTGATAGAAATGAAAACCCGCAAGGCCCACATCGAGCGCCGCCGCTGCCACACGCTTGTCCGGCACCGCCGTTCCTGCACGCAACCGCGTGTCAGAAACCTGCTCGACCTCACCAAATCCCTTCGCAGAAAGCCGTACCACGAAGCCCGGAATACCACCGTCGCGCACCAGAAGGTTGGAGCCGATACCTACAACCATAACGGGTATCTCTTCCGGCAAGGTTTCAAGGAATTTCGACAGATCTTCCTCGTCGGCTGGCTGGAAGAGAACCTGCGCCGGCCCGCCAGTACGAAACCATGTGATCTTGTCCATGCCCGCATCCGGCGTCAGTCTGCCGCGCAGACCAGACAGCTTGCCATCGAGCTTCTTCAGGAGCGTCTCGCCGCTTTCCATCATTTGCTTCCCTGTTCAGCCAGTTCTTTCGGAAGCGTATAGGCCCATTGCGTGATGTTGCCCGCCCCAAGGCAGACAACGAAATCGCCCGGCCCGGCAATGGAAGCAACAAGCGGTGCCAGTGTTTCCGGTCCGCTCGCGTAACGGGCATCGCGGTGGCCCGCGGTTTTGATGCGCGATACGAGCGCTTCCGAATTGACGCCATCGATCGGCTCTTCGCCAGCCGTGTAGACCGGCGTAACAATCACGGTGTCGGCATCGTTGAAACAGGCAGAAAACTCATCAAACAGGCTGTGGAGGCGCGTATAGCGATGCGGCTGCACGATGCCGATGACGCGGCCCTTCGCGGCTTCTCGCGCCGCCTTCAGCACGGCCCGGATTTCCACCGGATGGTGGCCATAATCATCGAATATCTCGACGCCGTTCCACGAACCCGTATGGGTGAAGCGGCGCTTCACGCCGCCGAATGCGCCAAGGCCGCGCCGAATGTCATCAGCGGAGATACCGAGTTCATGCGCGACCGTGATGGCGGCTGTCGCGTTGGATACATTGTGCAGCCCAGGCATCGGCAGGCGTAGATCCTTGATCTCGGTCGTATCGCCCTTGCGGGAGCGGATCAGTACGTCAAACAGGCTCGTTGCGCCGTCCATACGGTGATTGAGGAAGCGCACGTCTGCCTGTGGGTTCTGCCCGTAGGTGATGATGCGGCGGTCCTCAATGCGGCTAACCAGCGCCTGCACTTCCGGATGATCGAGACACATCACGCCGAAACCGTAGAACGGCACGTTTTCAACGAACTGGCGAAATGCAGCGCGCACATTGTCGAAGCTGCCGTAATGGTCGAGATGCTCCGGATCGATATTGGTGATGACCGCAATATCCGCCGGCAGCTTCAGAAAGGTGCCGTCGCTTTCGTCGGCTTCCACCACCATCCAGTCGCCGTCGCCCATGCGGGCATTGGTGCCATAAGCGTTGATGATACCGCCATTGATTACGGTCGGATCGAGATGCCCGGCATCAAGCAACGCCGCCACCATGGAGGTGGTGGTGGTCTTTCCATGCGTGCCGCCAATGGCGACCGCATGCCGGAAGCGCATGAGTTCGGCCAGCATTTCGGCGCGGCGCACGATAGGCAAAAGCTTTTCGCGCGCAGCAGCCATTTCAGGATTGCTCTTCTTGATCGCCGTCGAAACGACAACCACCTCGGCGTCGCCGAGATTCTCGGCCTTGTGGCCGACAAAGACCTCAATGCCCTTCTCGCGCAGGCGTTGCACATTGGCGCTGTCCGACTGATCGGAACCCTGAACCTTGTAGCCAAGATTGTGCAGCACCTCGGCAATGCCGCTCATGCCGATGCCGCCGATCCCGATAAAATGGACAAGCCCGATATTCAGCGGCATTTTCATGGCCGATTTCCTTCTTTCAATTCCTGGACCGATTTTCCTGCTGCAATAGCCTCTGCCAGGTCGGCAAGCAACTGCGCGGCATCCGGCTTGCCCACGCTTTGCGCAGCTTTTGCCTGTTGGGCAAGCCTTTCAGGCTCATTCATCGCCGATTGTAGTATTTCGGCAAGTCGCTCGGGCGCAAGTTCCGACTGGCGCACCACATCACAGCCGCCCGCAGCTGCAAGTGCCGCCGCATTGGCGGCCTGGTCATGATCGAGCGCATGCGGAAACGGCACCAGCATCGCCGGGCGGCCAATGGCGGCGATTTCTGAAACCGTTGAAGCACCCGAACGTGAAATCACGAAATGAGCATCCGCCATGCGCGCCGGCATGTCGTTGAAGAACGGAGCAACATCTGCGGGAACATCCAGCTTCTTGTAAGCGTCGCGAACCGAGGCTTCATCCTCCTTGCGCGCCTGCTGGGTGACCAGAAGCCGCGCACGATCCTTCTCCGGCAAAAGCGCCACAGCCGCTGGAATGGCGGCGGAAAAGAACTGCGCGCCCTGACTGCCGCCGAACACCAGCAGGCGAAAGCGCTCATCCGCTTTTGCCGAGCGGTAAGGCGTCGCGGCCGCGGCCAGAACCGGCGGACGCACCGGATTACCGGTCGTAATGGTCTTTGCGGCATAAGTTCCGCCTGTTTCGGGCAAAAAGCCGCCTGCAATCGCTTTCACGCGTCCGGCAAGCCCCTTATTGGCACGCCCCATGACGGCGTTCTGTTCATGCACCAGCGTCGGGATACCCATATTGCTTGCTGCATAAAGCGGCGGCAGGGTTGGATACCCACCAAAGCCTGCAACAAGCTTGGGTTTCAGACGCCGGAACAATTTGCGCGAATCGAGATTGCCCTGCCACAGCGACCAGAAGGTCCTGAGCAGAGCGATCGGGTTACGGCCTGCAATCGTCGCCGATCGGATGACATGCACATGGTCTTCCGCAAAGGCACCCGCAAAGCGTTGTGCCCGCGCATCCGTCGCCAGATGCACGTCCCAGCCGCGCGCCCGTAATTCATGAGCCAGCGCTTCCGCCGGAAAAAGATGACCGCCCGTGCCTCCGGCAGCCAATACGATTACACCTTTGCTCATCATTCCCTCTCAGAGCGGCCCCTCACAACACCGGCAAGCGCTCGCCCATTCCCACCGTATGCGTCATTCGGGCTTCCGGTCGGCGGCGCGTGAGCGCCAAAAGAATACCCATGGTGATTGCGATTGCGATCAGCGACGAGCCGCCATAGGAAATGAACGGTAGCGTCATGCCCTTTGCAGGCATCAGATGGAGGTTCACCGCCATATTGATGATCGACTGGAACCCAAACAGGATAACAATACCGGACATCGCAAGGCGCGTGAACGCATCACGCTCGCGCATCGCAATGGAAAGGCCACGCACCACGATAAAGGCAAAGAGCAGCATGATGATGATGCAAAGCACAATGCCGTATTCTTCGGCTGCGACCGAAAAGATGAAATCTGTGTGGCTATCGGGGATGATCCGCTTGACCGTACCTTCTCCCGGCCCCTGCCCGAACCAGCCTCCGCGGAGGATCGCCTCACGCCCCACATCGACCTGGAACGTATCGCCCTCACCGGTGAGAAAGCGGTTGATACGGCCTTCCACATGCGGGAACACCATATAGGCGCTAAAACCACCGACTATGGCAAGACCGCCCAGCATGATGATCCAGAGCATTGGTAGCCCAGCCAGAAAGAACATCGCGCCCCATGTGCCCGCTGTCAGAATGGTCTGACCGAGATCGGGCTGGAGAACGAGAAGCACAGCCACAAGGCCGAAAAGCATCATTGCGAGAAGATTACCCGGCATTTCGCCGCCGCGCTCGCGCTCGGAAAACAGCCATGCGCAAATGACCACGAAAGCGGGCTTCATGAATTCCGATGGCTGGATAGAAATACCGACCAGATTGACCCAGCGCCGCGCACCTTTAACCTCGATACCGAAAAACAGCGCCAGAACCATAAGGACCAATGCGCACCCCAGCAAAGCCAGCGCAAATCGCCTGATCTGGCGCGGAGAAAAGAACGAGACGCCAATCATCACCGCCACGGCAGGCACCATGAAAATGACCTGACGCTCGACAAAATGAAAACTATCAAGTCCGATGCGCTCTGCCACAGCAGGACTGGCGGCAAAAGACAAGAGCACACCAAGCCCCATCAGGCCCAGACATGCGGCAAGAAAGTAACGGTCGATTGTCCACCACCAATTGGCGACAGGACCGCGATCAACGCGACTTACCATCAGCTTTCTCCTCTCATCGGATTGGTGCCCGGAAGCGCGAGAACGGCACTTCGGAAAGTATCCCCGCGTTTCTCAAAATTCGGAAACTGATCAAAGCTTGCGCAGGCTGGCGAAAGCAGCACCACAGGCTCTGACGCGGCATCGTTGCCTGCATCGCGCGCCGCATGTTCGACGGCCACGCCAAGCGTGTCGGAAATCTCGAACGGCACAGCATCGCCGAGCGTTGCCGCAAATTGTGCCGCAGCTTCGCCGATCAGATAGGCTTTCGCGATGCGCGGAAAGAAGTCCGTGAGCGATGCAATACCTCCGGCCTTCGGAACGCCTCCGGCGATCCAGTAGATATTCTGCGGAAATGACGCTAGCGCCGGGGCTGTCGCCTCGGCATTGGTCGCCTTGGAATCATTGACGAACAATACTTTGCCACGATTTCCCACCTGCTCCATGCGATGGGCAAGACCAGGAAAACTGCTTAGGCCGGTACGAATTTCTTCGATTGAGAGCCCGACCGAAAGACAGGCCGCGATGGCGGCGAGCGCATTCTGCATGTTGTGCGCGCCGCGTAGAGAACCGATACCTTCCAGCGATGCCAATTGTTCCGCCTCGCCGCCCTTTGCCACAAACAGCATCGGACCATCGGCAAAATAACCGTTTTCGAGGCGGCTGTCTTTGGAGATACGCGTAACCTTCACGCCCTTGCGGCCAAGACGTTCGGCAATGTCAGTGCAATAAGTGTCATCCACGCCGATAATGGCCATACCGCTTGCCTCAACCAGCCGCGCTTTGATCGCGGCATAATTCTCCATTGCGCCATGGCGATCGAGGTGATCCGGCGTCAGGTTCAGCAGGATACCGGCAGTAGGATTCAGCGAAGGAGCAAGGTCGATCTGGTAGGACGAGCATTCGACCACATAAAAACGGCCCTGCGCTGGCGGCTCCAGCGTCAGGATCGCCGTGCCGATATTGCCGCCAAGCTGCATGTCACGGCCTGATGCCTTGATGATATGGGCAATCAGCGCGGTGGTGGTCGATTTGCCATTGGTTCCGGTGATGGCGATAAACGGGCAGTCAGGCGCGATATGGTTGCGCTCCCGCACAAACAGTTCCACATCGCCAATGATTTCCACGCCTGCCGCATGCGCCATTTCAACGCTCCAATGCGGCTTGGGATGCGTAAGCGGTACGCCCGGCGAAAGCACGAAGGCGGCGAACTGCGACCAATCGGCCTGCCTCAGATCGCCGGTCGCAATGCCTGCGCCTTGCGCGCGGGCAACACTGTCGGGATTATCATCCCACGCAACAATCTTCGCCCCGCCCGCCACAATGGCTTTGGCGGTTGCAATACCCGACCCGCCCAATCCGAAGAGGGCGACTGTCTGGTCTTTGAGGGCGGTGATCGGGATCATTCTCTTGCCTGTTACCTGAGCTTCAAGGTGGAAAGACCGATCATGGCGAGGATGATCGCGACGATCCAGAACCGGATCACGACCTGACTTTCCGTCCAGCCTTTCTTTTCAAAATGGTGATGGATCGGCGCCATCAGGAAGACGCGCTTGCCGGTCAGCTTGAACGAACCCACCTGAATTATGACGGAAAGAGCTTCGACCACGAACAGGCCGCCGATGATGGCCAGAACGATTTCGTGCTTGGTAGCGACCGCAACGGTGCCGAGCATCCCCCCCAGGGCCAGAGAACCCGTATCACCCATGAAGATTGCAGCGGGCGGCGCATTAAACCACAGAAAACCAAGCCCTGCCCCGATGACCGCACCCAGCACCACCGCCAGTTCGCCGGTGCCCGGCACGAAATGGATTTGCAGATAATCTGCGAAGATCGCATTGCCCGAAAGATAGGCGATAAAGCCAAAGGACGCAGCCGCAACCATCACCGGCACGATAGCAAGGCCGTCGAGGCCGTCGGTAAGGTTCACCGCATTGCCCGCGCCGACCATCACGAAAGCGGCAAAGGGGATGAAGAACCAGCCAAGATTGAGGACGAACTGCTTGACGAAGGGGAACGTCAGCGACGAGGAGAAAGGCTCCTGCCCCGCGCGCATGATGATGAAAGCGGCGATCGCAGCTATCAGGAACTCGATGGCCAGACGTATCTTGCCTGAAAATCCCTTGTCGGATTGCTTCGTGACCTTGAGATAATCGTCATAAAAACCGATGGCTCCAAAGCCGACCGTGACGATGAGAACCACCCAGACATAGATGCTGGAGAGATTGGCCCACAGCAAGCATGAGGCAAGAATGCCTGTCATAATCATCAGTCCGCCCATAGTGGGTGTTCCGGCCTTCTTGAAATGGGTCTGCGGGCCGTCGGCGCGGATCGGCTGTCCCTTGCCCTGCCGCGCGCGTAACGAATTAATAATTGCCGGACCGAACAGAAAAACGATGAGGGCCGAGGTAATCATCGCTCCGCCAGTGCGGAACGTGATATAGCGGAACACGTTGAACGGCGTCACATGCTCGGCAAAAACTGTAAGAAGCATCAACATACGGAAAAATATCCCTCAAAAACTGCCTATTCGGCGGGCGTCACTGACGGAAAACGTCTCGTCAGCGCCTTGACGATCCTGGAGAAGCCGACCCCTTTGGATGACTTCACCATAATGACATCGCCGGGGTGGATCGCTTTCACCACCAGCGGCAGCAATTCATCGGTGCTCTGCCTGTACTCGACATGAATTTCAACTGGCAATGCGTTTTTAAGCACCGACATTTCACGTCCGCCGATATAAAGTGCGTTCACCTGCGCATCGACAATAGGGCGGGCAAGATCGGCATGAAGCTTACCGGACTGACGTCCGAGTTCGAGCATATCTCCCAGAACCGCGATGCGGCGTCCGCGCGGCCCTTCCGGCGGCGTCGCCTGCAACAACGACAGCGACGCCCGCACCGAAGTTGGATTAGCATTATAGCTTTCATCGATCAGCGTGAACGACCCCCCATCAGGATGCTCAAGTACATGCCGCGCGCCACGTCCGCCTTCCGCAACCAGCGCCGCCATCGCTATCGCAACCTTGGCCATATCCGCGCCGGCCAGATGCGCGGCACCCAGAACGGCAAGCATATTCTGCACGACATGACGTCCCGGCATCCCGACCTTGACCACCGCCTCCTCGCCGCCAATCCTGACTGTCATGCACGAGCAGTTCGGAAGCAGTTTTACTTCACGCAGGCGATAGTCTGATCGCGCATTCGCGCCGAAAGGCGTAATGTGCTCAATACCGGCCTTCTGCGCTAATTCTTCGAGCTGCCTGAAACGCTTGTCGTCACGATTGAGAAGAACATAGCCGCCAGGAACTACTCCTTCGAAAATCTCGGCTTTTGCCGTTGCTATCTCTTCCAGATTGGCAAAATGTCCAAGATGGGCAGGAGCGACCAGCGTAATCAGCGCGATATGCGGCCGCACCATCTTCACCAGCGGACGGATCTCGCCATGATGGTTCATACCTATTTCAAAGATGCCGTAATCGGTATCCGCAGGCATACGAGCGAGCGTCAGCGGCACGCCCCAATGATTATTGAAAGATGCAGCCGAAGCGTGAACCTTGCCTGAATCGGACAGGACATGACGCAAGGCTTCCTTGGTCGTCGTCTTGCCGACGGAACCAGTCACCGCAATGATCTGTGCTTTTGAGCGTGCCCGCGAGGCAATGCCAAGCCTGACCAGCGCTTCGAGCACATCCTCGACCACAATCATCGGCACTTTGAGATTGCCGAAGGCGGGAAGCCGCGATTCATTGACCACCAGCATTCCCGCACCTGCCGCCATTGCAGCGGTTGCGAAATCGTGTCCGTCGAACTGATCGCCCTTGATCGCAAAAAAAGCTTCGCCTTCCTTCAGCGTGCGGCTGTCGATGGAAATGCCGGTAATGCCAGCCGGAAGCGTCCCGAAAGGGCGGCCTTCCATGGCCTCGACCATATCGGCGGATGTCCAGAGCCAGTCGCTCATTCCTTATGCTCCCCAAGACGCGCGGCAAGAGCTGCCGCAATCTCCGTATGGTCGGAGAAAGGCAGCGTTATGTCGCCCACTGTCTGGCCTTCCTCATGCCCCTTACCCGCAACAACCAGTGTATCGCCAGGCATCATCATTGCCACGGCGGTAACAATCGCTTCGCGGCGATCACCGATTTCCATCGCGCGGGGTGCGGCGGCCATGATTTCCGAACGAATCTGCGCAGGCGTTTCCGAACGCGGATTATCATCGGTGACGATGGTCACATCGGCCAAACGGGAGGCAATCTCGCCCATGATCGGCCGTTTGCCCTTGTCGCGGTCGCCGCCGCAGCCGAAGACCACGATGACACGGCCTGTCGTGAACGGACGCACGGAGGTCAGGACATTTTCCAACGCTTCCGGCTTGTGGGCATAATCGACATAGACCGGTGCACCCTCTTCGGTCGCTCCAACCAGATCGAGACGCCCCGGCGCGCCCTTAAGGCGTTCGAGCGCGCGCATGGCAGCAGCAGCAGGAACCCCCGTCACCATGGCAAGCCCTGCGGCAACCAGCGCATTGGCAACCTGAAAATCACCCGCCAGTGGCAGTTCGATTTCAAAAATCTCGTCATTTATCCGCACTTCGACATGCTGTCGAAAACGCTCGTGCTCTACGCGTTTAAGCGCAATAAAATCGCCCTTGCGCCCAACTGTTTTCACATTGCACCCCGCAGCGGTAGCCGCCTCGACAGCCTGCGGCGAATAATGATCGTCCGAGAAGATAATAACCGGCGCGCCCTTCGGTAGCAGCGTGTCGAACAGGCGCATCTTGGCACCCAGATATTCCTCTATGGTCGCATGATAATCCATATGATCGCGGCCAAGATTGGTGAAAGCCCCGGCAGCGAGCTTCACGCCATCAAGGCGGCGCTGATCGAGGCCGTGCGAAGAAGCTTCCATCGCCGCATGGGTAACGCCCTCATCGGCAAGCTCGGCCAGAACGCGGTGTAATTCGACCGGATCGGGCGTGGTGAGTGAATTATAGTCGCTTCGCGTCGGCGAAAAGACACCGGTGGTCCCGATATTAGCTGCAGGAAACCCGGCATCGGCCCAAATCTGCCGTGTGAATGAGGCCACAGACGTCTTGCCGCTGGTGCCTGTGACCGCCACCATGACCTCCGGTTGCTTGCCGTAAAATTGTGCGGAGGCAACCGCCAGCGCATGCCGTGGATCGTCCACATGCAGTACAGGTACACCCGTATTATTGATAGGCGTATCCTTGCCAGCAATTATCGCGACAGCGCCACGTTTGACAGCATCGGCTGCGAATGCCGCTCCATCCGCCTTGACGCCTTTAAGCGCTGCAAAAAGAAAACCGCATTCGACATTACGGGAATCGGACGTGATACCCGTAATTTCCACTTCACCGGCAGCGCCGGAGGTCAGTTCTTTGAAAAGAGCGATTTCCTTGAGCTTCATCGTCATACCAGATCCAGGTTCAGTTGCGTGATTACCACCGGGCAGGTGGCATGGCACGAATCATTCCTAATTAATCGAAGACACCATTGCTGGCATCGCTTCCTCTTCAAAATCAGGTCTGACCCCGAGGAAAGAAGCGGAACGGCGTATGATTTCCGAAACCATCGGGGCAGCATTGAGGCCGGCAGTGGCGCTAAACTTTCCTTCCTCAGGTTTTGGCTCGTCAATAATCGTCAGAACCACGTAGGCAGGGTCGTCCATCGGGAAGGCGGCAAGGAAGGCGTTGAAGCGCACATCACTGGAATAGCGGCCATTGACGACCTTTTCAGCCGTACCCGTCTTGCCGCCGACACGGTAGCCATCGACCTGTGCGCGGCGACCCGAGCCGGTTTTTCCGTTCAGGCGATAAAGATAACGCATGTCTGCGGAAACCTGCGGCGTCAGTACCTGCTTCGCCACTTCACTGGCCTCCGCCTGGCTACGCGTAAGGAAAGTCGGCTGTATCAATTTGCCGCCATTCACCAGCGCTGCTGCGCCGACAGCCGTCTGGAGCGGCGTGGTCATCATACCGTGACCGAACGAAATGGTCATCGAATGAACCTTCTTCCACACGCGCGGCTCGACAGGCCGCGCCACTTCCGGCAGTTCCGTCTGCATGCGGTCGAGCAGACCCATCTTCTTGAGGAAGGCGCGATGGCCCTCGATACCTACTGCATCCGCCTCGCGACCCGAACCAATATTGGAGGAATAGATGAAAACCTCCGGCAAGGTCAGCACACGGCCCTTGCCGTGGAAATCCCGAATGACCTGGCGGCCAATCACCAGCGGGCGGGAGGCATCGAGCGTGGATTGCAAATTGAACTTGCCAGAATCGAGTGCCATCGCGGTCGTGAAACTCTTGATCGTCGAACCCATCTCGTAGGTGCCTGCCGACATGCGGTTGAGCCGATCCTTGTCCAGCGCATGCACCGGATTGTTCGGATCGAAATCCGGCACTGAAGCCATGGCGAGAACTTCACCCGTTTTGACATTCAGAACTACGGCGCCAGCCGCAATCGCACGATAGCGTTCGATCGCTTTCACCAGCACGTCACGCACGATATGCTGCACGCGAATATCGATTGAAAGCTTGACCGGTTCGAGCGACTGACCGGTTGCAAGACCGACCGAGCGCAGATCGCTCAAGCCTTGCGAATCGACATATTTCTCCATTCCAGCAATACCCTGATTGTCGATATTAACGAGGCCCAGAATGTGGGAGGCCGTTGGTCCACCCGGATAGAAGCGGCGCTTTTCCGTGCGGAAACCAGTGCCCGGCACGCCAAGCGCCATGATCTGGCTCTGCTGCTTCGGCGTCAGGCCGCGCTTGACCCAGACGAAGCCCGCACCGCTCTTGAGGCGACGATAGGTTGTCTCCCAGTCGAGATCGGGAATGACGGTCGAAAGCAGCTCGATGGTTTCGTCCGGATCGACGATCTTGCGCGGCTCGGCAAAGAGCGAGGCCGTCTTGATATCCGTTGCGAGAATCTCGCCGTTACGGTCGAGAATATCCGGGCGCGAGGCGAGCTGATGCACGGCGGGGCCGCTGGAATCCTCTTCCTCGCCGCCGATCACGCCAAAATAGATCAGCTTGCCGCCGATCACGCCGTAAATACCGACGAAACACGCAATGGCCATCCAGAGGCGGTTGCGCGCACGGTTGCCATGCTTTTTGCGCGAACCCACGAAAGCCATTTTGCCGGCCAACTTTCCACTGTCGGCCGGCTCGATGCCATCATTCAAATCCTGTTTTTTCTTTCGGGGTAATCCGAGCTTCAGCCGCATGATCACTACCTCGCCCCATTCTTCCTGATGCTGCCGGTAGTGACTGCGTCCGGCTCCAGAACCCCGCTTGCCACCAGTTCATCGCTGCCGGAGATAAGTTTCTCAATGTCGTCCGGTTCACGCTCCGGAATATCTTCGACGCCTTTCGCAAGCTGTTCGGCTTCAATAGGCTCAAGGTTCAATTCCTGCGAATAGACACCGACCAGACTCTGCAAGCGTCCCGGCTGCGTCATCAATGCCCAGTCCGCGCGCAACAGCGTGATCGTATCCCTTTCGGAACCGATCTGGCGTTTCATCTTGGCTATGACGGCGATCTGCCGTTCTGCATCATACTTGATCGTATAGGTGATCGTCGCCGCCACCAGCATCGCCGCTATCATGATGAGTTCGAAAGTACGCAGCACTCGTTCAACTCCGGGCCAGTTCATGCGTGTCGGGCAGCTTCGGCAGCCCGAAAAGCAAAAGATCATCTTCAAGAGGCGGATTTTCGGTCCTCAGACCTGCACGCAGTTTCGCGGATCTGGCGCGCGGGTTGCGCTCTTCTTCTTCCATAGACGGACCAATAGCCCCCTTGACGGCAGGGATAAAGCTGGGATGGCGCACATGCATTTCTGGCAGATGCCGCGAGCCGGCACTTCCGCCCGCACGGTCGGCGAAAAACCGCTTCACCATACGATCTTCGAGCGAATGGAACGTCACCACTACCAGACGTCCGCCCGGTTTAAGAACACGCTCAGCAGCAAGCAACGCCCGCGCCAGTTCGCCCAACTCATCATTCACATAAACGCGCAGCGCCTGAAAAACACGCGTCGCCGGATGGATGCGATCCTTCGGATTGCGCCCGACCAGCGTTTCAATCGCATTGGCAAGATCAAGCGTACGAGTAAAGGGCTGTGCCACGCGGCGCTTGTCAATCATGCGCGCAATGCGGCCCGCATGGCGCTCCTCGCCCAGAAAATTGAAAATACGCGCCAGGTCGCCCGTCTTCAGCCCGTTGACAACATCGGCGGCACTTGGCCCGCTGCCGGACATGCGCATATCGAGCGGCCCATCCTTCTGAAAGGAAAAACCGCGCTCAGCCTCATCGATCTGCATCGACGACACGCCGATATCGAGCACGACGCCATCCACCTGGGCACCTTCTCCCTGCACCTGCGCAACGGCTCTATCCAGTGCCGAAAACCGGCTTTCCACCAGATGCAGCCTACCCTCAAAAAGATTTTCCATTGTCCGCCCGGCCGCGATGGCAGAGGGGTCGCGATCAATGGCGATAACATTCGCACCCGCTTCAAGAACGTGCCGTGTATAACCGCCGGCACCGAATGTACCGTCGACAATCACTTTACCGGACTCAGGTTTCAGCGCATCAATTACCTCGGAAATAAGCACCGGAACGTGACGAAGCTGGACATCTCCGGCTTGAGAACGGTCTCCGCCGAGGCTAGCCATCATTCCGATCCTTTCCCGGGTTCAAATCCCGCTATCCTGATTTTTTCTGCGGTTTCCTGCCAGTTGTCGTCATGGCGGATTCGTTCAAACCGTTATCGGATATTAAGCTTAATGAACCGTTATTCTTTCTTGCTGCACGCCTTCAAACCCTGTGCTGTCCATGAATTTTCAACGCTATCACTCTTGCGGCATGCACAGGGCATGGAATAGGAATTTCCCGTCTTGGGGGAAGCCCTGTCACATATTTATGAAGGCCCCCACCTATTTGTTGCATTGACGGATGAATTCCCGCCTGCCTACTCTAATGCAAATAGTTTGCAAATGCATTTAATAAGGTCTTTTCAGCACATGTCTCCGCATGAAAATATGCCTTTGGCCGATAAAGCCTACACATTTGAGGGTTGGCGCCGAAACCGCGGTGAAGCATCGATGTCGGATGTCTACCGTTCTATAGCGGTCCACCGCTCCGGCTCGAAACTCCGCCGCGCAATGGCTTTTTTCGGCCCCGGCTATCTTGTTGCTGTGGGCTATATGGACCCCGGCAACTGGGCAACCTCTCTGGCCGGCGGCTCGCGTTTTGGCTATACATTACTTTCGGTCGTGCTGATTTCAAATCTAATGGCCGTGCTGTTGCAAGCGCTCTGTGCACGTCTGGCTGTCGCAACCGACCGCGATCTGGCACAGGCCTGCCGCGATGCCTATCCGCGCTTTCTTGCCTGGCCCCTCTGGCTTCTGGCGGAACTGGCTATTTGCGCCACCGATCTAGCCGAAGTGATCGGTACGGCCATTGGCCTTAATCTTCTGTTCGGTATCCCGCTTGAAATCGGCGTCATCATAACCGCGGTTGACGTTCTTCTGGTTCTCTATTTGCAAAACAAAGGATTCCGCCGCGTCGAGTCGCTCATCATCACCCTGCTTGGCGTTATCGCGTTATGTTTCCTGATCCAGATATTGATGGCACAACCCCATTGGGATGCGGTAATTCGTGGTTTCGCCCCCACCGCCGAAATCGCCCGCAACCCGGACATGCTTTACATAGCGCTCGGCATTATCGGTGCAACCGTAATGCCACATAATCTCTATCTACATTCAGGTGTGATACAGACCCGCGATTACGGCAACACCGTTGCCGAAAAACGGGAAGCGATCCACTTTGCAACGCTTGATTCAACCATCGCGCTGACCTTTGCCCTTCTCGTCAACGCCTCCATCCTGATCCTCGCCGGCGCAAGCTTCAACGCCACCGGACATACGGGCGTCGAAGATCTCGACAAAGCCCATGCCCTGCTCAGCCCGCTGCTGGGTTCCGCAATGGCCCCAAGTCTCTTTGCCATCGCGCTACTTTGCTGCGGCCTCAATTCCACTATCACGGCAACCATGGCGGGGCAGATAGTCATGGAGGGCTTTATCGATATCCACCTCAAACCATGGCTGCGCCGCGCCATCACCCGTTTTGTCGCTATAATCCCGGCGGCCATCGTCACCCTTCTTTATGGTTCGAAAGGGACCACAGAGCTACTGATCCTGTCGCAGGTGGTGTTGAGCCTGCAACTGCCCTTCGCCGTCATCCCCCTGGTAATGTTCACTGCGGAAAAAAAGAAAATGGGCGCGCTGGTAGCCCCGCGCTGGATGACACTGCTTGCCGCGATCACAGCCGCTATTATTGTCATACTCAATATGAAGCTGATTTATGACTTCTTCAGTGGGGCGCCCATTTAGGAATTTAGATTGTCAGCCGGTCTGTAAGCCGGGTTCTGTATGGCCGGGCTTTGGCCCGGCGTGGTAGCCATTCATCTGGGACGGATGTCGCCACCCGCCTCTTGCAACCCACCCGGACGGCTGATCCGGAAATCGATTGCCGGCTCCTGCGAGTCGGCGCGCCGTCCCTATTCGGTCTTGCTCCCGGTGGGGTTTACCGTGCCGCCTGTGTTGCCACCGGCGCGGTGGGCTCTTACCCCACCCTTTCACCCTTACCCCGTCATCCCTGCCGTTGCCAAAGCGTGATCCGCTTACGGGGATCGCGCTTTGGCAACGAAACGGAAGACGGGGCGGTCTGCTTTCTGTGGCACTATCCCTGGGGTCGCCCCCGCCGGGCATTACCCGGCACCGTATTTCCGTGGAGCCCGGACTTTCCTCACCTGCCGCCTTTCGGCATATGACAAGCGCGGCTACCCGACCGACTGACCGCGCGTATATAGCATGATCGGCAAAAGTGGGAACCAGCATTCACAAAAAAGATTATGCGCAACAGAAAAGCCGGTAGCAAAACCGCTACCGGCTTTTCGTTCACATCGAACGGCATAAACACTACGCCGCCGCCGACGTAAATATATACTTTAGAAAGAACGCATATAGGTTTTGACCGAGTTGCAATATTTCGCGGAAGTCGGGTTCATGCGCTTTGCGCCGTGACCAGCATTATATTTGAGGATCGTGCCGCAAGTGGTGCCGCCGCCAAGCTTCTGCGCCATAGCGAGATATTTCATGCCGTACTGGATATTGGTCGAAGGCTCATAAAGACCCTTGGCCGAACCCGAATATCCAAGGCCGCGGGCGGTCGAAAGCTTGATCTGCATCAGGCCGATCTCACCGGCCTTGCCGCGCACATTCGGTCGATAATTGCTTTCATGGCGCACAACGGCATGAGCAAGCGCGGAGGGGACGCCATAAGAACTGGCAAAATGATTGATGATCTTGGAAAAGGGCTTCTTTCCTTTGGCAGCGGAACCCTGCTTGGAACCCTTGCCCGCCGGAGCGGCAGGCTTGGAGATGACCGAAGCTGTTTTGGCGCCCTGTTTTTCCTCAGTGGCTTTCTTTTGGGCCCGCGCCTTGAGAAGCTCGCTCAGATTGGTCGGCTCGTTCACTGGAGCACTCAATGCAGAACTTAGACCGAACGAACTCATCGCGCCAATGAGGGCGCATACAACAACAAATTTAACTTTCATAACCTACCGTCTTGAACCGTTTACTGGACATCGCCGGTCTTGGGGGCAACGATGTCTTCCTAGAGCGCCGTGCGATCTGATTTCCTCACATCACACGCCTCAAACTTCTGGTTGTGGCGCATTTTTCCCGAAAACTGTTTCCACAGTTAACGGGCGGATGCACTCTGATTGATGATCCCGCTGGACGAGCCATTCTCTGCCCCGTATTCGGCGGGAATGACGATCATTTGGTGGGCAAATGCAGCCGAAGATTGGTTAGGGAAGTAAATTAGTCTTTCGGGTTGTAACAAAGCTTGCCAGTCCGACGCCTGGCACCTGGCCTGCCAGACGAATACCACCTAAAGGTGTAATATCGCTAATTTGATGAAATTGTTACAGTAATATGAACTGTAGGCAGTCGATGCACAAATCTAGCGTGCTCTTTTTATGCGGTAACATTTTGAAGGGAAAAAAGTAGCCTGTAGAGTGTATCTATGGTCGAAACATCAGCAACACCGTCCACATTTTGTGGCCGAAAATGACGCTGGAACGCCTTTATGACGATTTCCGTCTGCTCGTCAAACAGGCCATTGATCTGGATTTCATAGCCATAAAGCGCGAGCATGGACTGTAGCGCCTCCACCGGCTGGCCTTGTTCGCCGCGCGCCAGAAAGCGTCCGCCGCGGATTGGCGTCGGCTCGATAAAGTGGCCGATACCTGCATCATGCAGGCGTTTCCATGGGAAATTATGCCCCGGATCGTTTTTGCGCACAGGCGCAATATCGGAATGCGCCAGCACATTCTCGGAACGAATTTCGTAACGCTCGCAAATACTGCGGCAAAGACAAATAACGGCCTCGATCTGAGGTTCCTTGAAGGGGGGATAGTTTTCCAGCTCGCCCGGATTGACGATCTCAATGCCGATCGATGCCGAGTTGAGATCAATTTCGCCTTTCCAGAAGCTTTTGCCCGCGTGCCAGGCCCTCGCCTTTTCCGACACCATCTGCACCACTTCCCCATCCTCATGGACAAGATAGTGGGCGGAAACCTCTCGTTCGGGTGATTTGAGAATCTCCAGAGCTTCTTCGGCAGTGGGCAGGCCTGTATAATGCAAAATAAGAAAGGCCGGAGTCTTTCCATCGCGTCGCGGCCCGAAATTCGGCGATGGATCGAGAGTAGCGCCGGGATAATCCGGCGCTGTCAACGCCAGTTCCGCAAACAGGTTCTCGTCTGCGCTCGCCGCACCGCTCATGCCGCCTCCAACTGTTTTTCGACGCTTGCCCACGCCGCATTTATAGCCGCAAGGCGGGCATTGGCAATGGTGATGAACTCCAGCGGTAAGCCTTCCGCGATAAGCCGGTCGGGATGATGTTCCTTCACCAGCGCACGATACCGCTTGCGCGCTTCCTCGAAGGTTACGCCCCGGACCAGCCCCAGAATGGCATAGGGATCCCCCTCGCCGCCTTCGACATAGCGCAAGGCTATGCGCTCAAACTCTGCCTCGTCAAAGCCGAAAATTTCGGCAACCCTCGACAAAAAGGCCATTTCCTTGTCGTGCACGTAACCGTCAGCGGTCGCGATATGGAAAAGCCCGTCGAGAATATCCTCCAGCAAGTGGCAATTGGATTGCCCCTCACTGCACAGTCTCGCGAGTTGGCGCGCATAGCTTTCAAACCCGGCGACATCCTGCCTGGCCAGATCGTAAAGCCGCGCCACATGTGCGCGCTCTTCCTGCGGCACCGAGAAAATATTCTGAAAAGCGCGGATTTCATCCTGCGTGACCACACCGTCCGCCTTGGCCATTTTGGCCGATAGCGCAATCATCGCGATGGAAAACGCAACCCGCCTGCGGGTGTCAGCATCGCCCTCGAAAACCGTCTGCACGGCTTCGATCACGCTTGAAATAGCGTTCAGCGTTACGGATGTAACGAACTCACCAATGCGGACCCAAATCGACATGAGTCGTTTTTATAGAATTCCGAACTGGCTGCAATACAACAATAATTTAAGTTGCGTTTGGGATCAGGGCGTTTGACGTGCTTCCAGCGAACGCTGGGCGGCAGTGGCGGCGGCATCTCCCGCAACCTCAATCTGTTGAGCGTTCTGCCCCACTGCTCTGGCCGCATCCTGAGCGTTGTTGCGCGCGCGGTCCACGGCGGCAGCCTTTTCTTCCGAAGTCATCACACCGGAATTTTCCCGCAGTGCCTGCATCAGATCAGGCCCGGCTGCTTTGTCGGCACCAAGTTGTTCCGACACCTGCTCCTCTTCCTGTCCGGAGGGAACGGCAGCCTGCTCTTCCTCACCCTTGCTGCAAGCGGCAAGTGCAATGAGAACGAATGCGGAAATCAGAAACAGAAAATGGCGGCTCATGATGAAAGCCATAACCGAAGAAAGCCTGCGTTTGAACACGGAAAATGTTTTCGCTGCGTCTTTCTCCCCGATTGCTGCCGGATTATTCATGTACTCGCCTCCTTTCGGGGCAAATAGCGGCCCGGAAAAACCGGACCGCCATTATTCTAGTTGCCAATCCCTGAGCCAATCACCGGCATCCGGACGCCGCTATCAGTTTGCAGGCGGCGTTCCGGTATCAGGTGTCGATGGCGCTGGGTTCGTAGTTGCTGGCGGCATCGTATCATTGTTTGAAGGCGCAGCAGGCGTTTCCGGTGCGGGCGACGCCGGGGGTGTGGCGTTCTCGTTTGAATTGTCATTGCAGGCTGCCAACCCAAGAAAAGACGCAGCGGCTATCGATGCAATCAGAAACTTCTTCATAATGGCTCTCCTTCCATGAAACCTAATATTGCGCGTGTCGATCTGAACATCTTTTCCAGTTTCCCATGTGTCCGGCTAGTCCGTTTTACGAGGGAATCCATTGCCTTCGTGTCAACATCGCATAGGAAAACGGCTGGCTTGGGGAAAGGTTCTCTCAATTAGTCTTACCAACGGTAATAAACCGCCATAATTACAAAGCTGTAGTCAGGTATCATGCCTGCATTCCTCGTCACGTATCTGTCACTCGACCATGTTTAACTCCCCTGATCGAAGTTGAGATTCGTCTCAAAGGGAAGTTTGATGGCAAACCGGAATGCAGACGGTACGATCCTCCAGCGTGCGGTGACACAAAACCACGCGCTTACGCGCAAAGGCTTTTCCGAACGATTGTTTGCCTGGCTTTTCAAGGGGCTCGTCTATCCGCAGATATGGGAAGATCCAGAAGTCGATATGTCGGCCCTCGCCATAGGCCCCGGCCACCGTATCGTGACCATAGCCTCTGGCGGCTGCAATGCGCTGTCTTATCTGACGGCCAATCCCGCCCGCGTCGAGGCCGTCGATCTCAATCGGGCCCATGTCGCCTTCAACCGCCTGAAACTGGCGGCTCTCAAGCACCTACCCGATTATAACGCCTTTTACCGCTTTTACGGCAAGGCGGACGATGCTGCCAATCTCGCAGCATATAAACGCTTCATCAGCCCTCATCTCGATGTCGAAAGCCGTGCCTATTGGGAAAAGCGCAAATGGAATGGCCGTCAGCGCATTTCGATTTTCTCCCGTGCTCTCTACCGGCACGGTCTGCTGGGTGTTTTCATTGGCATGGGTCATCGCGTGGCACGCCTTTACGGCATAGACCCGCGCGATATTCTCAAAGCGCGCACGATGGAAGAACAGCGCAATTTTTTCGATACCGCTCTCGCGCCCCTGTTTGAAAAGCGCATGGTGCGCTGGGCAACAGCGCGTAAATCCTCACTGTTCGGTCTGGGCATCCCGCCACAGCAATATGACGCATTAGCAACGGCGGGAAATGGCGACATGGCCGTTGTCCTGCGTGCCCGCCTTGAAAAGCTTGCCTGCGCCTTTCCCTTGACCGAAAACTATTTCGCTTGGCAGGCATTCGGGCGCAGCTATAGCGGCAATGAGGAAACTGGCCCATTGCCGCCCTATCTTTCCCGTTCAAACTTTGAAACGGTGCGCGCGCGGGCCGACCGTATGACCGTGCAAAACGCAAATTACACCGATTTCCTTGCTGAAAAGCCCGCTGCCTCCGTGGATCGCTATATCCTGCTCGATGCGCAGGACTGGATGAACGACCCACAGCTCAACATGCTCTGGAGTGAGATAACCCGTACCGCCGCCCCCGGCGCACGCGTCATATTCCGCACCGCTGCCGAGCCAAGCCTGCTTCCCGGTCGTGTCGTAACAGCCATTCTTGATCGTTGGGATTATCAGGAAGAGGAATCGCGCATCCTGCATGAGCGCGACCGCTCGTCCATTTATGGCGGATTTCACCTTTATGTCTTAAAGGACGCATAAAATGCAGCACCGACCGTGGAGCGGTCAAGGCGTTGACCATGCAAGCCTGATGGACCGCGTCTATCGCCATCAGCGCCATTTCTACGACGCCACGCGCAAATATTACCTTCTGGGCCGCGACACCATGATTGCGGGTCTCGTCGCGCCGCAAGACGGCAGCATATTGGAGATCGGCTGCGGCACAGGGCGCAATCTCGTCAAAACGGCCAGACTTTACCCTCACGCCAATCTTTTCGGCATCGACATCTCCGCTGAAATGCTCGATACCGCCCAGCGGGCTGCGCAACGCGCAGGCATAGAAAACCGCACTTGGCTGGAACGCGCCGACGCCGCACAATTCGACCCTCACCAGCTTTTCCAGAAATCCGGCTTCGACCGTATTTTCATTTCCTATGCCGTATCGATGATCCCGCAATGGCAATCGGTCATTCGTGAGAGCATCCGTCACCTTGCGCCGGGCGGCGAGCTTCACATCGTTGATTTCGGCGATCAGGCCCGCCTTCCCGGCTGGTTCAGGAAAGCCCTGTTCACATGGCTGCGCTGGTATCACGTAACGCCGCACGAGGAACTCTTTACCGTCTGTAAAGACCTCGCTGCCGAACAGGGAGCGAGCGCAAACCAGCAGATTCTCCATCGCGGCTTTGTCTGGATCGCAGTCATTCGCGCTGGTGAATAAGCATTCGCAATCCCTATTTCTTTATCGCAACTAATGACGCGCCGTCGCGGATCGCGTAACCGTTGTAGGGATTGATTCGCGATACCGGAACCATTTCATGAAATCTCTGGCCAACCGCAGCCTTCTTGCCCTTGGCGTTTTTCTTCTGTCCGCCTGCACGACAGTAGATTACGACTTTTCCGATGTGAAAAAGTCCCATAGTGCAGTGCAGCGCATCGCGCCGCCCTCCGGCCCCGTCAAGGCCCCGCGCTTTGACGATCGTAAGCCGCATGAATGGACCGGCAGAACGCCTTGGCATTACCCGGTCCATGGCACGGACGTTTCCAAATACCAGACCGATGTGGATTGGCGCGCAGTACGCGCCAGCGGTATTTCCTTTGTCTTCATCAAGGCAACCGAAGGCGGCGACCGCTTCGACGAACGCTTCACAGAACACTGGAATGGCGCGAAACAGGCGGGCATCCCGCGTAGCGCCTATCATTTCTACTATTTCTGCCGCCCGGCTATCGAGCAGGCGCGCTGGTATATCCGCAACGTACCTCGCGATCCCGGCGCCTTGCCGCCCGTCCTCGATATGGAATGGAACGCTCATTCGCCCACATGCAAATTAAGGCCCGATGCCGCCATCGTTCGCAAGGAAATGCGTATCTTCCTGCAAGCGATAGAAAAACATTACGGCAAGCGGCCAATTATCTATACGACCGTCGATTTCTTCGACGACAACAATTTGCGCCAGTTTGCGAACTACCCGTTCTGGCTGCGCTCGACGGCAGGTCATCCGGATGAAAAATACGGGCCGCATCCATGGACGTTCTGGCAATATACCGGCACCGGCAGCATTCCCGGCATCAAGGGCGATGCGGATATCAATGTCTTTGCCGGCGGCACGAAAACATGGAAAAAGTGGCTGGAAAGCAACAAAGCCCGTTAAGTCTTGAGTGCAGGCGCCATGTTTTGCTTCATTTCCGATTCGGAATGGGCAATAGATTTCTAGACATGATGGGGCTGTACGGAGCGCCTCTGCGCCTTTTCGCTTTCATTACCAGCCATTGATTTGCCATGCTTTCCACACTCATTGTCGTCCTGCCGGTATTCGCGCTTATTTTTTCGGGCTGGGGCGCATTCAAGCTGAAAGTACTGGGCGAACACGCCATCACGGAACTCAATCGGTTCGTGGTCTATCTCGCACTCCCTGCCCTGCTTTTCGACATCATGGCCAACACCCAGGGCAGCGAACTCTGGCAACCGGGCTTTATCGGTGCCTATCTGCTGAGCAGCGCCATAGCTTTCGCTCTGCCCTTTCTCGTCCGCCTGCGCGGCAGGCTACCGCTGGCGGACAATGCGCTGGACGGTCTGAACGCGGCCTACTCCAATACCGGTTACATGGGAATCCCGCTCTCGCTGGTTGCCTTTGGCCCTGCTGTTCTTCCTGCGACGACGATTTCCATCATCATCACGGTTTGCATAACTTTTGCCGCCGCCATCATTCTGATCGAAATCGGCTTACAGACCGAAAAGAAGCCTCTGCGCCTTATCTGGAAAGTCGTTCGCTCGCTGATCCGCAATCCGCTGCTGGCAGCGCCAGCGCTCGGCGCGGCTTTCTCCTTTTCCGGCTGGACCATCCCCGGTCCCGCCGAAACCTTCCTGAAAATGCTTGGCAGCGCCGCGTCTCCCTGTGCCTTGGTGACGCTAGGCCTGTTTCTGGCCTTGCCCCGCAATCTGGAACGCGACAGCGTAAATGCCATCAGCTTCCTCGTCTTCGTCAAGCTGATCGTACATCCGCTCGCGACATGGCTGCTGGCGGTCCATGTCTTCCGCCTGCCGCCGCTTCTGGCGGAAAGCGCCACATTGCTCGCGGCCCTTCCGGCTGGGACCGGGCCCTTCATGCTGGCTGAACATTATCGCCGCGAGGCGACCGTCACCTCCAATGTGATCCTCTATTCCACGGTAATTTCCGTGCTCACCCTATCCGCTTTTCTCGCTTTGGTAGGTTAACTGGATAGCCTCACTCAATGTCAAAATCGCTGCGCAAACGGGTAATCCGTCGCAAGAGCCTTACTCAAAACCGGCAAATTCATGACTTTTTCATGAAATGTGAACAGGATTTAATCAATATATATTTCAATAACTTAACTGGTAAATGAAAGGTTCTTTCTACTATCACCCGTTATTACAATACGAAATCTTCTTTTGTTTATGTCAATTTATGCTTAGATTCTGCTTCTCTACCAACGCGCATCTGGCTCTGGTCGGATGCATAAAAGGAGACAGACCAATGGGACTGACGCGATCTTTGAATGTCCTCATGATCTGTGTGGCATTTGCATTTGTTGCAGCGTTGATAGCAGGCATCATCCCTTAAAGGGAGCGACCTGAACTTTTGCGGCAGCCTTGGTTTTGAGGACGAGCAGGCAAGCCGAAGCAAATTGCAGAAAATGAAAGCCCGGTTCATTGGACCGGGCTTTTATCATTTCAGGCAGCCTCTACGGCAGCTTCGGCCTTAGGCCGGATGCCAAGCATATGGCAGATGGCAAAGGGCAAATCGGCGCGATTCATGGTGTAGAAATGGAAATCCTGCACGCCGCGCTCAATCAGGTCCATGACCTGTTCCGCAGCAATAGCGGCAGCAACAAGCTGATGCGTCTGTGCGTCATTGTCCAGCCCGTCGAAACGTTCGGCCAGCCACGCCGGAATATGCGTCGCCGAACGGGCGCAGAAATTGCTGACCTGCTTGAAATTATGCACCGGCAAAACACCCGGCACGATAGGAATATAAATGCCCGCGCGGCGAACACGCTCGACATAGCGTTCATAAAGGTCATTCTCGAAGAAAAACTGTGTAATGGCCCGCGTTGCGCCATTATCCACCTTGCGCTTCAGCATATCGATGTCGGTCGCGAAATCCGGGCTTTCAGGGTGCTTTTCCGGATAGGCGGACACCGAAACATCAAAATCGGAAAGCTTGCGCAAACCACTGACCAACTCGGCCCCGTTCTGATAGCCACCCGGCGTTGGCACATATTTCGTGCCAATTCCATTGGCCGGGTCGCCACGCAACGCCACAAAGCGATTGACGCCAAGCACCGCGAATTCCTGCGCAACATGGTCAACTTCCTCGCGCGTGGCATCCACGCAAGTCAGATGCGCCGCTGGCTTGATGTCCGTTTCCTTGAGGATACGCGCCACCGTTCTCATGGTACGCTCACGCGTGGAACCACCCGCCCCATAAGTCACGGAGACGAATTCCGGCTTCAGCGGCGCAAGCCGCGTAACCGTCTCCCACAGGCGCTGTTCCATTTCTTCCGTTTTGGGCGGGAAGAATTCGAACGATACCCGGGTGGTCTGGCCGACATCTGGTCGGCGGGAAAGACCATAAAAACCCATCAAACTGTCTCCGTCATGCTTTCATTGCGGGTCACTGGATCGGCAATCAGCAAACGCGGGTCACGCGCCAACCAAAGCTTGACCGTCAGCCCCTCATCACCATTTGCCGCCTTCGGGCCCAATTCGGTCGTCTTTTCGGGTTTCAGACCCGCATCCTTCATCCATCCCAGCATTTGTTCGTCGCTGAACCCCAGCCGTAGATGCGCGTGTTCCTCACGCAGGAATTCGAGCCTGTGCGGGGCAAAATCAACGATCAGCAAGCGCCCGTCGGGCCGCAAGGCACGGGCAGCCTCGCGGATCGCCGCTTGCGGATCGTCAAGGAAATGCAGAACCTGATGAATAGTCACCAGATCGAAATTCTCGCGCTCCACCGGCAGCGCATAGACGTCACCCTGCCGGACCTGCGCATTGCCGACCGAAGCGAGATCGAGATTGGCGCGCGCCACGGCCAGCATGTCGCGATTGATGTCGATCCCCAGGCCGCGCACATAAAGCGGCGAAAACAGCTCCAGCAGCCTGCCGGTTCCCGTTCCAACGTCCAGCATGGCCTGAAACGGCCGCTCGCCGACGATTCTCCTGAGCGCCGCTTCCACGGCATTTTCCGAGACATGCAGCTTTCGTATTTCGTCCCAACTTCCGGCATTGGCACTGAAATAAGCCGCAGCCTTCTCCTGGCGGCTGGATTTGACCTGCGAAAGCCGCTCCATATCGCGCTCGACCAGCGGATCCTTTACATTGAGACGTGCAAGCAGGCCGCGCGCCACTTCCCCGCTAAGCGCATTGTCCGAAAGCCGGAAAAATGCCCAGGCCCCTTCCTGATAACGGTCGATCAGATCGGCTTCGCCCAATAGCTTGAGATGCCGCGAAACGCGCGGCTGTGACTGGCCGAGAATCGTCGTCAAGTCCGACACGGTAAGATCGCCGCGGGACAGAAGCACGAGAATACGCAGGCGGCTCGGTTCGGCCACCGCCTTCAATACATCCACCATCCGATCAAGCTGCAAGCGCAATTCAGCAATCTCCATACTCTTAAAAGATATAAAGATATGTTTATATGAATTACACCTCTTGCGCAAGCAGTTTTCATGGCACGATAAGCCAGAGATTCGATAGTAAACAGTGGAAAGGTAGTACAGCCATGGGTGCAGGTACTGTGCGCCAGAAAGCGGTCGCTAAATCCCTCACGCTTCTGCTTCCTGCGGTTCCCTATTCGGATTCCGAACCGATCCGGGCTGCGGCTCTCGCGCCGCACATGAAAGCGCTGCCGCCGTCCGTGGCGGTCTGGCTGGCAACGGTAGCTTATGTCCGCCACGTTCACACGGATTACGACGCCTTGCGTGACGAGGGATATGACAAGGATTCGGCACGCTTTTTCGTGATGGACGCCATCAATTCCAAGCTGACCGAATGGCGCGCCACGCGTCTCGTCACCGCTGATGACGAGGAAGCCAGGGAAATGTGAGTCGCCCGAAGGCGTCTATATAATGCTACTTGCGCGCAACAATGAAAATTCTTGGAAAACGCAAAAGGACGCGCCCATCGCTCATTTCTGGATAGCTCTTTATCAAAAGCTTTTCATAAGCGAAAAGATATTCCGCCTGCTCTTTCTCACAGAGCAGATCGAGAAATGGGCGCAAGCCAGTCCCCTTGACCCATTCAATGATAGCTTTCACGCTGCCGAGTGGGTGATTGTAAATCGTGTGCCAGATGTCGACATGCGAGGCCAGGCTGGCAAGCGCCTCGTAATAGGTCGAGACGGGAGGCAAAGGCTTCCTGCCAACAGCCCCGATCTTATCGACGAAAGACGCACTTTGGGCCACGCTCCGCATTGCGCGATGTGTCGGCTCGTTCATATTGTCAGGCATTTGCACAGCCAGAATCCCATCCGGCTTTAATGCACGCAAAAGACGTTGCATTTGAGCCAGATGATCTGGAAGCCATTGGAACACGGCGTTTGAAAACAGCACGTCCGTCTCCGCATCCGGCTCATAGTTGGTTAGATCGCGGATTGAAAGATCCACTTGCGGCAGGCGCTGCTTCGCCTGTTCGATCATATCGGGCGATGCGTCGAAACCCGAAACTCGTGCATGAGGCCAGCGCTCAAGCAATAACTCGGTAGAATTTCCGGGGCCACAGCCAATGTCTACGACCTTGCGTGGTTCATTCAACCGTATCTGCGTAACAAGATCGGCTGCGGGGCGGCTACGTTCGTCCTCAAACTTCAGATATTGTTTTGCGGACCAGTCTTTCATCTCGTTTCCATCCATCAAATAAAAAGGCCGGCGTTTTCACACCGGCCTTGTTTTTCGCTACCGCGTCAGCGGCTTGTAAGTGACCCGCTTCGGGTTGACGCTATCGGGTCCGAGACGGCGGATTTTATCCGCCTCGTAATCCTCGAAATTTCCTTCGAACCACTCGACATGGCTATCGCCTTCGAAGGCAAGAATATGCGTCGCCAGACGATCAAGGAACATACGATCATGGGAGATGATAACAGCGCAGCCAGCATATTTTTCAAGCGCATCTTCGAGCGCTGCCAACGTTTCCGTATCAAGATCGTTGGTCGGCTCGTCGAGGAGCAGGACGTTGCCGCCTGCCTGCAACATCTTGGCAAGATGCACGCGATTGCGCTGGCCGCCGGACAGATTGCCGACCTTGGCTTGTTGGTCGCCGCCCTTGAAGTTGAACGCACCGCAATAAGCGCGTGAATTCATCTCGAACTTGCCAAGCTTGATAATGTCGTTGCCACCGGAAATTTCTTCCCAGACATTCTTGTCCGGGTCGAGATGATCGCGGCTCTGATCGACATAACCAAGATGCACCGTATCACCGATACGGATGGAACCGGAATCCGGCTTTTCCTGACCGGTAATCATCTTGAACAGCGTCGACTTGCCCGCGCCGTTCGGGCCGATAACACCAACGATACCACCTGGAGGCAGCTTGAAAGTCAGGTTTTCGATCAGCATACGGTCGCCAAAGGATTTGGTCAGACCTTCGGCTTCAATGACCACCTGGCCAAGACGTTCACCAGCCGGAATCAGAATCTGGGCGTCGCCTGGACGTTGATTGTTGGCAGCTTCAACCAGTTGGTCATAAGCCTTGATACGCGCCTTCGACTTGGATTGACGGGCTTTGGGGCTCGCCGAAATCCACTCACGTTCGCGCTCAAGTGCCTTCTGGCGGGAATCTTCTTCACGGCCTTCCTGAATCATACGCTTGGACTTGGCAGCGAGATAGGCCGAGTAGTTCCCTTCGTAAGGAATACCACGGCCACGATCGAGTTCGAGAATCCAGCCCGTTACATTGTCGAGGAAGTAACGATCATGCGTGATGAGCAGGACAGCGCCCTGATATTCACGCAGATGCTTTTCCAGCCATGCAGTGGTTTCAGCGTCAAGATGGTTCGTCGGTTCATCGAGCAGGAGAAGGTCTGGTTTCGACAGCAGCAACTTGCACAGCGCTACGCGGCGACGCTCACCGCCCGAAAGCGTGGTTACGTCAGCATCTGCTGGCGGGCAGCGCAGTGCCTCCATCGCCATTTCGACCTGGCTGTCCAGATCCCAGAGGTTCTGGCTGTCGATGACATCCTGAAGCGCCGCACCTTCATCTGCGGTTTCATCAGAATAGTTCATCATCAACTCGTTATAACGGTCGAGAATAGCCGTTTTCGCGGCTACACCTTCCATCACATTCCCGAGCACGGTCTTTTCAGGGTCCAGGTGCGGTTCCTGAGCAAGATAGCCGCAAGTCGCACCGTCAGCGAGCCATGCCTCACCGGTATATTCTTTATCGAGACCGGCCATGATTTTGAGAATTGTCGATTTACCGGCACCGTTTGGACCAAGAATACCGATCTTCGCATCCGGATAAAACGAAAGATGAAGGTTTTCGATAACCTTCTTAGCGCCATAGGCTTTATTAAGCCCGGACATATGATAGATGAATTGG
The DNA here is from genome assembly GCF_019100495.1 of Falsochrobactrum tianjinense. Taxonomy (GTDB): domain Bacteria; phylum Pseudomonadota; class Alphaproteobacteria; order Rhizobiales; family Rhizobiaceae; genus Brucella; species Brucella tianjinense. The sequence continues at coordinate 157,783 of NZ_JAHRVA010000004.1, forward strand.
CGTGCCATAAAGCGCGTCGTCTCCACAAGTTAAATAGCGCGAGCGGCCAAAGAGCCGAACCGCAGGGAAATTGCTGCTGCGTATTTAGGGCAATTGCTGCGCGGAAGCAAACAGCCATCGTATGAATCGACAAACTGCCTGCAAGGCATATTCAAGCATGAAATGTTCTGCAAAATTTATGAAACCGGGCGCGGATATTTCCGTCACCCGGTTTCCCCTCTGGCCACCATCCGCGAAAGTGTCCTCTCTTTCATCAGATGGCCTGCAAGTTGTGGCATGAAACGTGAAGTCGCCGTCGTTATGCCTTTCAAAACCCCATTCATATCCCCCTGACATATGCAGAGTTGCGCAGGATTTCGTACTTTTCAAGAAATATTTGCTCGAAATTTGCAATTGCCTAAAATTAGCTCACTCAATCTTCGATTGCCTTCCAAATCGCCGTTTTAAACCAGGGTTTGACTATTTGACTGGCATAAACTCTGATGCCCGAATGTCCTTTGAAACTATCTGCCAACTGCCTCTCCCGGATGCAACGCGTCTGCCTTTCCGGCAGTCGCTGGCCGTCACGCAAAAGGCAGTCATACATATCTGCCATGGGCTCGCCGAGCATTCCGCCCGCTATGCCCGCTTTGCGCTGGCGTTAAACCGCGCCGGTTATCATGTCTATGCACAGGATCACCGCGGCCATGGCGTCAATATCGGCGCGCACGCGCCCAAGGGAATGTTCGCACCGCGCGATGGCTATAAATTGGTGATTAGCGATGTTCTGGCCCTCAACCGGCATATCCATGAAACCCATCCCAGTTTACCCGTAATCATATTCGGCCATTCCATGGGCGGGTTGATTGCCATCAATTATGCACTGGCTCATTCCGAAACGATCAATGCCGCCGCCATCTGGAATGCCAATTTCGGCGATCCCATGCAAAACAGGCTGGCTCTCGCACTCCTTTATGCCGAGCGGATGCTCAAGGGGTCTGATGTGCCCAGTTCAATCTTGCCTCGACTTACTTTTCGGGCATGGGGCGATGCAATCGCAAACAGCCGCACATCCTTTGACTGGCTCTCGCACGATGCCACAGAAGTCGACGCCTATATTGCCGACCCATTATGCGGCTTCGATGCCAGCGTGGCACTTTGGATCGACATTTTTCACATGATGAAGAATGGCGCAACCAACTCCGGCTTCGCCGGCATCCGCAAAAAGCTGCCCTTCAATCTCGTGGGTGGCGCAGACGATCCCGCCACCGATAAGGCCGCAGCAATCCGCAAACTGGCTGACAGAATACGAGGCATGGGTTTCGATAATTTGCATTGCACTGTATATGCAGCAACACGCCACGAGGGCCTCAATGAGTTAAACAGGGATGAAGTGACGCAGAATTTTCTGGATTGGCTCGATGAGGTGCTTCCGTCTGTCGTCATCTCCAGTTAAAAGCAGCAGTTAAAGCTCGCCAGTATGCTCACGATTTCTTGAGCGACCTTGGCTTTGCTCTGCAATAAATGCTATGGACCCCGCCTTGCGCAGTACGGGGCCGCCATACATAAACCTGATTGTCCCAATGTGACGGCAAAAGCGCAAGGAATGAAGGAAGCTCCGCTTGGAAACACCAACGATTTCTGTGGTCATCCCCTGCCGCAATGAAGCCGACAATCTCGCTTTTCTCCTGGATGAAGTCGATGACGCCATGGAGGGCCGCGCATATGAAGTCATCGTCGTAGACGATGGCTCGACCGATTCAACCGGGGATGTTCTGGCCAACCGCATTCAGATGGGAAAACCGCTTCGCCACATTCGCCATGATCGCTCGTCGGGGCAAAGTGCGGCTGTGCGTTCGGGCGTTTTCGCCGCGCGCGGCCAGATTGTGGTTACAATGGACGGCGACGGCCAGAACAACCCCGCCTATTTGCCTGTGCTGGCCGATGCGCTTAGCGAAGCAGGCCCCGATTACGGCATTGCTGCCGGGCAGCGCCTCAAGCGCACTGACACCAAATTGAAGCAACTTTCATCACGCTTTGCCAATAATCTGCGCGGCGCTATCCTCAAGGACAAAACGCGTGATTCCGGCTGTGGACTGAAGGCTGTACGCACCGATCTGTTTCGGCAATTGCCCTTCTTCGATGGCTGGCATCGCTATCTGCCCTCATTGGTCATCCGCGAAGGCTATGATGTCGTGCATGTCGATGTCGTTGATCGCGAGCGCCGGCACGGCAAATCCAACTACGGTATTCTCGACCGCGGCCTGCGCGGCATTCTTGATCTTTATGGCGTATGGTGGCTGCGAAAACGCCGCAAGGTTGTGCCGCAAGTGACGGAGATCACTCATGGCTGATATGTTCGCCAGCCTGTCGCAATGGCTGCATGAAGTCTTCGTCGCACAATGGGATGGCTGGATTGTACTGGGTTTCATTGCCCAGGGCTGTTTCACCATGCGCTTCGTCGTGCAATGGCTGGCTTCAGAAAAAGCCAGGCGCAGCGTCATGCCGGTCGCCTTCTGGTTTTTCTCGATTGGCGGCGGTTTCCTGCTGCTACTTTATGCAATACAGCGCAAAGACCCGGTTTTTATTGCCGGACAGGGTCTGGGCCTGTTTGTTTATATCCGCAACCTGTGGCTGATCGCCAATGAAAAGAAGCGACAGGCAGCGGAGAAGTAATTATCTTCCCAGTCAGAGACTGAAAGAGCGCCCCACCGAACGATAATCGAGGCCAGTACCGGCAACATCTTCGGGCTTGTAAACATTGCGCAGGTCAATCAGCACATTGCCATCCATGGCTTCTGCGATCCGCTTGAGATTAAGCGCGCGATAAGCGTTCCATTCGGTCAGAAGCGCCACGACCCCTGCGCCTGTTGCCGCTTCATAGGCTGAATTGCACCAGATCACACCGGGCAGAAGGGCTTTTGCCCCCTCCATTGCCTCCGGATCATGTGCGCGCACGGAAATCCCGGCTTTCTGGATTGCCGCAATGATGTCGAGCGATGGCGATTCACGAATATCGTCCGTATTGGGTTTGAACGCGACTCCAAGCACCGCGACGCTGTTCGCATCATTTTCCCGTGCAGCGGCAACGATGCGCTCCGCCATCGACTGCTTGCGCGCTTCATTGACCGAGATCACCTCTTCGATCAGCGACTGGCGGGCATCGTAATGCTTGCCGGTCGCTGCGAAAGCGCGCGTGTCCTTTGGGAAACACGAGCCGCCGAAACCGGGGCCGGCATGAAGGAATTTGGGGCCGATACGATTATCCATACCTATGGCGCGCGCGACTTCCTGCACATTGCCGCCAGTCTTTTCGCAAAGATCGGCCACCTGATTAATGAAAGTCACCTTCATGGCTAGGAACGCATTGGCCGCATATTTGATGATTTCGGCATTTTCGAGCGACGTGATCACCATCGGCGTCTCGCGCAGATAAAGCGGACGATAGAGCCGCTGCATGGCGGTCTTGCCGCGCTCATCTTCGACACCGACCACCACGCGGTCGGGCCGCATGAAATCTTCGATGGCCGAGCCTTCGCGCAGGAATTCGGGATTGGAAACCATGGAGAATCCTACGCCCGGACGCGCCGCGGCGATACGATCCCGAATACGCGCATTGGTACCGACAACAACGGTCGACTTGATGACGACCACTGCGCCCGGCTTCATCGCCGCAGCTATTTCATCGGCGGCAGCCTCGATATATTGCAGATCCGCCTCGCCATCGCCGCGCCGCGATGGCGTTCCCACGGCAATGAGGATCACATCCGCATCAGCCACGCTTGCGGCCAGTTCCGTACTGAATGTCAGGCGCCCGTCACGGATATTGCGGGCCATCACCTCGTCCAGCCCCGGCTCGAAAATCGTCACCTGGCCCGCCCGCAACCGCTCGATGATCGATGGATTCTTGTCGACACAAGTGACGTGAAAGCCAAATTCGGCAAAACACACGCCTGAAACCAGACCAACATAGCCCGTTCCGATCATCGCCAGCTTCATATGCACAGTCCTCGATCTGTTTTACAGCCACTTATCGTAATCGGAGACGAGCAGATGCAATGGCTGCTCGTTCTCTTCAATATCGGAAAAACGTCCGATAGGTTCGCGAAAAATATTGTCGGTGAGATCGTCGTTGACCGTCGATACCTCCCCGATCAATACGTCGCCGCCCTCACCCCAGAATGCATGCCAGTTACCGGGCAGAAGAGTGACACTTTCGCCGGGCTGCAATTTAAGATGCGCTCCGGCTTTCTGCGTCACCAGCCGCCCGTCGCTTGCCACGCTTACATCGCTTTCCTCGTCAACACTGCCGTCAGGCAGCGAATTGAACAGTTCGAGCACCAGAGTGCCGCCGCCGCGATTGATGATGTCTTCCGCCTTGACCACATGGCGATGCATAGGCGAAAGCTGCTTCTCGCGCGAAATCATGATCTTTTCGGCATAGAGCATACCGGTGCCGCGCTTGAGGTCCGCCGCATTGCCATTACGCACGGTGAAAAGAAACAGGCCCAGATCAGCAAATCTGCCCTGACCGTAATCCGTAATGTCCCAGCCAAGGCGCGCATCGCGAATGGAAATGGCATCGCTTGAAGTGCGCTGTTTGAGTTCTTCGGGCGACCAGTAAGCGAATGGAGGCATAATATAGCCGAATGAGCGGATGAACGCGTCACTTTCGCGGATGATTTCGTTGATTTCGGAGCGTTTCATGACCGTCGGGCCTCCCATGACATGGCACAGTTTATCTCTCGCTGTGTGGTAGCTGCCTTTCTGGCACCTTGGCAATCCCGCAAAATATTGTCTCACACATTTGCAAAGCCTCACTGCTTGGCCGGTCGCGTCATTTTGGCGTGTCGTCTTTACGCGAAAACCATGTCGCATCCCAATGCGCGTTTAGAACATTTCGGTGATTGAATCATGACAACGAAAGCGTTCCATTCGAAAACCAGCCGGTCAAGCTGTTGGGAAAATGGAACAAAAGGTCCTTTCGGAAGATTGAGTGAATACCGGATCAAGCTCTGGTCGCTGGGAGAACAGCAAACGGCGCTATCCTGACGACACAAAGGGTTCGTGACTATGAACATTCGCAATGAAATGCTGGGACATTTGACCGGGCGCGACCCCAATTTCAGCCTGGAACAGAAGTTTTATACTGATCCGGATTATTACAAGCTGGATCTGGAGAACATATTTTATCGCGACTGGCTGTTTATGGGCCATGACTGCGAATTGCCGAAAACCGGCTCTTACATGACCGTCCAGATCGGCGCCTATCCGGTGGTTATCGTGCGTGATGCGCAGGGCGGCATCCGCGCCTTCCACAATTCCTGCCGTCACCGGGGCTCGCGTATCTGCGCGGCCGAAAAAGGCACAGCGGCAAAGCTCGTCTGTCCCTATCACCAATGGACCTATGAACTCGATGGCCGCCTGCTCTTTGCGCGTCAGGTAGGGCCGGATTTCAAACCCGCTGAATATGGCTTGAAACAGCTTCATTGCGAAAGCATCGCCGGTTACATCTATATATGCCTCGCCGAAGAAGCACCGGATTTCGCGGCTTTCCGCACAATGATCGAACCTTATCTCGCCCCGCATAATATTCGCGACGCCAAGGTGGCATTTGAGAGCACCATCGTCGAAAAGGGCAACTGGAAACTTGTCTGGGAGAACAACCGCGAATGCTATCACTGCGCGGCCAATCATCCCGAACTCTGCCGCACCTATCCCGAAGCGCCCACCGCTACCGGCGTGCAGGGCATGATGGACGACCCGGAAATCAACGAACTGTGGAAAAATTGCGAGGCCGCAGGCTTGCCTGCCCGGTTCAATATTTCCGAAGACGGCCGTTATCGCATTGCCCGCATTCCGCTGTTGCGCGGGGCGGTCAGCTACACGATGTCGGGCAAGCCCGCCGTCCAGAAGCCTCTGGGCCAGCAGGTGGCAGGCGGCACCAATATCGGTGCCATGCTTCTTTTCAATTATCCATCGACATGGAACCACCTGATGGCCGACCACGCCATTTCTTTCCGTGTGCTGCCCATTGGCCCCGGCGAAACGCAAGTCACGACCAAATGGCTTGTCAACAAGGATGCTGTGGAAGGTGTTGACTACGATCTGGAAGAACTGGCCCATGTCTGGATACAGACCAATGCTCAGGACCGCCAGATCGTGGAGGAAAATTCCATCGGCATCCATTCGCCAGCCTATCAGCCCGGCCCCTATTCGGTGGAGCATGAAGGCGGCGTGATGCAATTCCTGGATTGGTATGCCAGCACCATCACCCCGCGCCTGCGTGGAGAAGCCGGAAAGCTCAGTCAGGCAGCCTGAACCGGGCCGCGTCAGGCCATGGCGTAAGAAAACAAGGGGCGCAAGTCAATTACGCCCCTGAAGATAGTAATTTTGCAAGAAGCGAGAAGGCGATGCAGCCTCTGAAATATCTGGATGAGATGCTGCCGTGGAACGACCGGTTGCAGATGCTCCAATGCATCTCGGCCATCGAGGAAGCGCCGGACGTGATGACCTTCTCCTTCAGGGCGACCGACGATAACTGGTTCCGCTACGCGCCCGGCCAGTTTGTCACTCTCGAACTGCCAATCGAACGCGCCGATGGGCTTGGACCGGTCCTGCGCACCTATACGCTGTCTTCCACCCCTTCCCGGCCTTATCACGTCTCGGTCACGGTCAAGGCGCAAAAAGACAGTATCGGCACCCGCTGGATGCTCGACAATCTGCGCCCGCCCATGACGATCAAAGCCTATGGGCCAAATGGCGATTTCTCGCTCACCGATCATCCAGGCGAAAAATACCTCTTCATCTCGGCGGGTTCCGGCATTACGCCGATGGTCTCCATGACTCGCTGGCTGTTCGACTGCGCACCGGAAACCGATGTAGCTTTCATCAATTGCGCGCGCACGCCCGATGACATTATTTTTCGAAAGGAACTGGAACTATTGTCAGGCCGCATGGAAGCCATGCGCCTTGCCTTCATCGTCGAGCAATCCTCTGCTCGCCATGTCTGGCCAGGTCTTCATGGCCGTATCGATCGCGCAAGGCTGGAACTGCTTGCCCCAGATTTCATGCACCGCAAGGTTTTTTGCTGCGGACCTGAACCGTTCATGAACGGCGTACGTGGGCTGCTGGAGCAATCCGGCTTCGACATGGCCAATTATCATCAGGAGAGCTTCCAGCCCGCGAGCGAAATTTCCGCGCTTCCCTTGCCCGCCGAACTTACCGTTATTCCGGGAGCGCATACTGCGCCAACCGCGCCTGCCATTGCCTCAGCAACCGTCATTTTCAGCCAATCTGGCATTGAAGTCGAATGTACGGAAAACGACACTATCCTGCTTGCGGCCCGCAATGGCGGCCTGAAAATTCCCAGCGCCTGCGAATTCGGCATTTGCGGCACCTGCAAGGTCAAATGCATCGGGGGCGAGACCGAAATGAACCATAATGGCGGCATTCGCGATGATGAAATCGCCGATGGCTACATTCTGGCCTGTTGCAGCCGCCCGCGCGGTCGCGTCGAGATAGACGCCTGACCGCTTGACGTCCCAACCCAGATGGCGCACCACTGTCCATGTTGAGTGAAATGGAGCGCTTCATGATCGGGCATGCCCTTATCGCCGTCGATATTCAGAATGATTTCTGCCCCGGCGGCGCACTCGCCGTCGAAGGCGGCGATGAAATTCTGCCAGCCGTCAACCGGCTGATCGATGAGAGCGAGCATGTCATTCTGACGCAGGACTGGCATCCTGCCGGTCATTCGAGCTTCGCATCGAGCCATCCGGGCAAAAACCCTTTCGATACCGTCGAGATGACCTACGGGCCGCAAACCTTATGGCCGGATCATTGCATACAAGGAACAAATGGCGCAGATTTTCATCCCGACCTGCAATGGACCCGCGCACAGCTTGTCATCCGCAAGGGTTTTCGCGTCGGTGTGGATAGCTATTCGGCGTTTTTTGAAAATGACCACCAGACGCCGACCGGCCTTGCTGGCTATCTGCGCGAGCGCAATATCGGGTCACTGACGCTGGTCGGCCTTGCAATGGATTTCTGTGTCGCCTATTCGGCTCTGGACGCCATTGCGCAAGGTTTTCAGGCACGGGTGCGCCTCGATGCCTGCCATGCCATAGATCTCGGCGGTTCCATGTCTGCCATGCTCAGAAAGCTGAAACAGGCTGGCGTCGAAATCATCGACGAACCTGCCTCAGCTTCCTATCTTTCGTAATCAGCGTTCGAGTTCGCCATCCGGCAGGGCGACATAGATCAGCACAGCGATGATCGTAATGAAGAAGCGGAAAGCGGATTCGATACCATTCCACGTCGATGACATCCACATGCCGAACCATTCGCCGCCGATCGATATGAAACCGACCTGCCAGACGAGAAAGCCCAGAGACAGGCCGACAATCGCCCATTTCTTGGCGCGATTGAAGCCCGCTGCATTGCCCCCGGTCTGGCGCAACATGACAACAGCACCAATCCAGCAAAGAATAGCCGTCAGTGTTTCCAATGCGATAATGAAAATATAGGCTGCATTGTGCAGGAAGTTGCTTTCGATGGCGCGATATTTGATCGTCGCATCCGGGAAGATAGTATCCATCAGCAATACATGCTGCACAAATGCGAAATTACTGCCGTAATCCGTGATATTACCAAATGAAACCAGTGTCGCGAAAAAAGCCATCGCTGCAACAAAGGCAGTCTTGCTCAAGCGTGTAACCATCATGGCATTCCCTCTCCATAAAAGCCGCGTTCTGCCGTCCCGGAGGTTTGCGGCGCGTTGCGAGCGGGCAATAATGCACACGAACTCTTTCGATTTGGTCAAGAAACAGCAAAAAGGGCGGCTTAAAACCGCCCCTTTGCCGGATCTAAGCTTTATAGCGTCAGTGCAAGGCCGCTTCGTCAGCCTCTTTCTGCCACCGCGGGTTGAGCCGGTTATAGCGCATCGAAGATAGCAGCGAGAGACCGATCAGCACAGCGCCGATAAGACCGGTGATGACTTCTGGAATATGAACAAGTGTCTGTACATACATGATGACGGCAAGCACGAGGATCGCATAGAACGCACCATGTTCAAGATAACGATATTGGCCGAGCGTCTTGCGTTCCACCAGCATGATGGTTAGCGAACGCACATAGAAAGCGCCGATACCAAGACCGATGGCGATTACGAAAAGATTGGTCGTCAGCGCAAACGCGCCGATGACGCCATCGAACGAAAAGCTTGCGTCGAGCACTTCGAGATAAATGAAAGCACCCAGTCCGCCGCGATGGACCATATCGATCTGTTCCTGTGAAGCATCAAGCACCTCACCCAGGCCTTCAACTGCGAGGAAGGTGAGAAGACCGAACAGCGCCGCCACGAGGAAAGTATGCGAGTCTCCAGCTTCAAGCTGGTAGGAAAAGAACAGGATCAGTGCAATCGCCACCCCGACTTCGACGCCCTGCACGGAGGCGAATTTCGACATGCGGCTTTCCAGAACCCGAATCCAGTGCACATCTTTTTCGACATCAAAGAAGTATTTCATGCCCACCATAAGAAGGAATGTACCGCCAAAGGCAGCAATGCCGGTATGGGCTTCAGCAATCACCCGGGCGTATTCATCCGGTTGCCAAATTGCCAGTTTCAACGCCGATAAGGGGTCGGTCCACATGGCCACGGCCACGATGGCCAGCGGGAATATGATACGCATGCCGAAAACGGCAATGACGATACCCCAAGTCAAAAAACGATGCTGCCATTGCGGTGTCATATCACGCAGAATACGCGCATTGACGATGGCATTATCGAACGAAAGGGAAATTTCCAAGACACTTAATACAGCACATATGATGAAAATGGAGATCATGCCTCCCACTGTGCCGGTCGTCGAATATCCAAGCCAGAGGGCGCAGATGAGTCCAAGGATCGTAAAAAACGCGGGCCAAAGGAAATAGCGATACGTGGTCATCACCAACCATCTGATTATTGTGCTTTATAAAGGCAGGCGAAAACATTGGCTCAATAAGTGAAGCCAATAATGCTCATCCTGCGGTGCAGAAAGTTATGTAAGGAGCGATTTGATCGCAAACAAGAGAAACAATGGCAATATTTTGTTCATTATAAAGTGTCTTGTACACATATGCGCAACCGTCAGGCCTCAGTCCTGACGGTGTGCCTCCGGCATAAAGCCCTAGGCACGCTCGCGAAATGTCGCGTGGCCATTTCGGAAGCTCCTGATCTGACCAGCAACATGCGTTATATTCGCCTAGCTAGAGGAGGAGATCATGATAATAGGACCGCAATGCCGTGCAGCACGGGCTTTGGTTCAGTTCTCGCGCGACAGGCTCGCGCAATTGTCTGGCATAGATAGCGAAGCGATCGAGCACCACTCCGAAACAAAGCGTATCGCTGATCTGGAAAATGAAGGCGGCATCATCGGCTATGACAGCTTGTCATAATATATCCAACCTGGGCAAGGCGAAGTGTATGTGGATTCTCATCGTGGCCATTACCGCACTTACCGGGTTCGTAACGACGTCACCGGCGGATGCTGCTGTTTTCCGCGTTTGCCACGGTTACGACTGCTATTACCGAACCAGCGTCACGCTCACGAAACAGGACGAGCGCCGTATTCGCAACCTTCTAGCAAAGGGTTCCTGGTCAGCCGCATCGGAACGTAAGGCGCTGCGCGCTGCTATCGCTATTTTCGAGCAGCGTGGCACTGCAGCTATTGGCATACGTGACAAGCCTCGCATGCAATTCGGCAAAAGCCGTATCAAAGGGCAGATGGACTGCATCGATGAATCCACCAATACGGATAGTTTTCTTCGCTATTTGCAATCCCGGCATTGGCTCAAATATCATTCGCCCGCGCGCAAAGCCGCGCGCGGCAGCTTCATTGACGGACGCTATCCGCATTGGACTGCCGTCATAGAGGAAAATGGCGCGGAACTCTGGGCTGTGGATTCATGGTACGAAGCTGGTGGTGGTCCGCCCGATATCATGCTTTTGAATGAATGGAAGCGCCGTGGATACGGCGGGCAAAGATAGGCTCCCCAGAAAGGCCAGACAATAAAAATCTGAACAATTCCAGCTTCTGCGCGTTAATCCGTCACAACCACCAGAACGGAGGAAGACCAATGGATTGGAACAGCGTAGAAGGCAATTGGAAACAAATCAGGGGCAAGGTGAAGGAGCAGTGGGGTAAACTCACAGACGACGACCTCGACCAGATCAACGGACGCCGCGAGCAGCTCGAAGGAAAGATTCAGGAGCGCTATGGCATTGAGAAAGATCACGTCCGTTCCGACGTGGACGAGTGGTACAATCGCCAGCAATGGCTGCCATGAGCCTTTGCACGGATTTCGGAACCCACATAATATGAACCATTTCTATCAAAGCCCCGCCTTCTGGCGGGGTTTCGATATATTCTGCCTATTTATTCAGCAGCGATCGGCACGCCGAAGCGATGCCGTCAGCCCCATGAGCGAGAATGTATAGCGCGTATTCGTTCCGCGTGCGGAAGTAGCCTGAACCTTGAGCGTGCGCCCCGAACGCATCGCCTTGAGTATCTGCGCTTCATCGCCTTCATTTTGCGCCCAGGCCCGATTGCCCTCGCTAAAAAAGGGAAATTTCGCCCCATCGATAAGCACCGTGACGGGGCTATTAGACTTCAGCTGATATCCCATGACCAATTGGGGGCTATAGTGTCCGCCCGACTTGGAAATAATAACGAAATTATCGCCATGCCGGACTCCTGCGGGATGGAAACTCGACGGCACGGTCAAAGCATAGCATTTATTCCCAGACAGTTGCGTGTTTTGATAAACGCCCCAGTCCCTGAATTCACCAATGTAACTTGTTTTAGCCGAAACCGCGAGAGGACTCGCCACCAACCCTGCAAGTGCCAGCGCAACGGTGGTTGCCTTCTTCCTCATTGCTTGAAATCTCCTTTTGTTTGTTCACGCGCCATAAAAAATTGTTTCAATTCGTTATGATTTGCTTAATGAACCCCTAAAAGCACATTAAAACTTTGTAACCTTTCCGTTCAAAGGCCATATGAATGTATAAAAAGAAATCAGTTCCAGGCTGATTTTCAGGCCGAAAACAGGCTATGAATGATGGAATTGCTTTTACCGGCAAAACGGGTCTCGATCAAAAATCGGACTGCAAGAAGCTTGCTGAATGTAGAAAAATGGTGGGCCCGGAGGGACTCGAACCCCCAACCAAGCGGTTATGAGCCGCCGGCTCTAACCAATTGAGCTACAGGCCCCACGCATCCCTGCCCTACCCTAAAGAAAGACAGGATACAAGCCGTCAATTACACAAGTTGCCCTAATGCGCACATATTCGATTGCCATGCATGCTTGGACAAATACAGACCAAGTCCGATCCTGAAATGCTTGATTGCATATTCGGCCTTCGTCCGGTCAGATAGGCTGTCCATCTGAATCCAAGAGAATATAAGGCATTGATGTCATATAGAAATTGATCTTCAACGGATTTGCTCACACAAGCTTATCAACATTCATAACAGGAGATTTCATGAACAACCGCGCTATAAGGCTTATGGCCCCGTCGCTTTCAGCGCTCATGATCGCAGCCGCGTTCGCCTTGCCTGCTGCGGCACAGGAGAATCAGACGATGAAGCAATCTGCACGTATTGCAGTGACTGGCGAAGGCAAGATGAATGCTTCGCCAGACATGGCCATTCTCAATCTGACCGTACTGCGCGAAGCAAAAACCGCGCGCGAAGCCATGTCAGCCAATAATGAAGCAATGTCCAAGGTTCTCGACGCCATGAAAAGTGGCGGAATAGAAGATCGCGATCTCCAGACCGGCGGCATCAATATTCAACCGCGCTATATCTACCCCGACGACAAGAACGACCTGAAAGAACCCAGAATCACCAGCTATACGGTTTCCAACAGCCTCGTCGTGCGTGTGCGCGATCTTACAAAGCTTGGCACTATTCTGGACGAATCCGTAACGCTTGGCGTCAACCAGGGCGGAGATCTCACCTTCGTCAATGACAATCCGGCAGCGACCATCAACGAAGCCCGCAAACGCGCCGTCGCCGATGCCATCGCCAAGGCGAAAACCCTTGCCGATGCGGCGGGTGTCGGGCTTGGCCGTGTTATCGAAATCAATGAGCAAAGCCGTTCGGCCATGCCTGTGCCCATTGCCCGGCAGTTCAAGACGATGGCCGCAGCAGCGCCCGAGGATTCCGTTCCCCTCGCGGCCGGCGAAAATACTTATAATGTTTCTGTCAATATTACGTTTGAGATCAATCAGTAATAATATGGAACACCAAACAGTGTTCCATTGACCCGGCATAAATTAAAGCCCCGGCCGCATTACGCGGACCGGGGCTTTTCTTTGGCTTATATTGAAATCTAGCGGATGATCGGACAGCCGCGACGATCAGAAAAAGTCACGCTTGTCTGTCGCCCATGACGAAAGCCACGAACCTGAACCGATTTGCTGCGATGGATAACGCGCGCATTACGGATACCCATGCGACTTGCCTTGCTCCTCGCGCTCTGTACCGAACATGCCGAGCGGCGATGCTTTGGACGGGCTTGGTGACGGCGACCGCGATAATCGACATTTGTCGCCAGCGAATGGGACGCGGAGGCAATCGCAGGGACTGCCATCGGCGATGCGGCATTGGCCGGGGCGGCACCAGCGCTAAAAACGGCGGCAAAACCCAGGGCGGCTGTTACGGCAAATGACTTGAACGAAATTACGGACATCTTGGAACCCTTTCGATCTGGGATCAGGCGATTTTCGCCCGAGACATCCAATAGCTAACCCATCACAGATGAACACAGGGCGAAGCTGCCATTCATATGGCGTTCAGTATCGTCTTACCGCTGAAAGACTTCCGAGCCAATCATGTAATCGAGATAATCGCTGTCGTTCTCCAGCTCATGATCAAAGGCCGCCACCTTGCCGCGAACGGACACGCCAGCCTGATGAACGGTATCGGAAGAGCCGGATACAAGCGGATGCCACCAGTAAAGGTCTGAGCCTTCAGCCACGAGACGATAAGCGCAGGTCGCTGGCAGCCAGGGGACCTCATAAACGATCTCCGGGGTTAGGAAAACGCAATCGGGTACTGACTTGCGGCGATTGGGATAGTCGCTGCATTGACAGCTTTGCGGATCAAGCAATGTGCAGGCCACGCTCGTCCAGTAAATCTCATTGGTGTCGTCATCCTGCAATTTATGCAGGCAACATTGGCCGCAGCCGTCGCACAGACTTTCCCATTCGCCACGGGTAAGCTGTTCGAGAGATTTGGTCCGCCAAAAGGGTTCTTTGTTCATAGTGCCTATATAGCGCCGTAACCAGCGCTGCCATGGGTCAAAAAAACGCCGCGCATCCTCATCGAATGCGCGGCCTCTTTCCATGCCGAGACGATCAGCCGAAAATGTGCTCGCCCCGCTCGTCAATAATCTGCCGCCCCTTGTTAAGGGTAATGCTGGCTGCGTCTTCGATACCTGGGCAACGATCTGCCCGCACGAAGCGATGCTCTTTCAGTTCACCATCGACCGTCTTGGAGATCACACCGCAAACCTGATATTGACCGCCTTCGCTATAAGGCGTCGCGATAATCAGGAAATCCTTGTGCTCGAGACGTCCCGCTTCCTTCGGTTCTGCGGTTGTTTCTGTCTCGGTAGCAGACCCGCCACCGAAAAGTCGCTTCAAAAAGGACATGTCGCTCCCTCTCTTCCCTTCATGCATATCGTCCGAAACCGAAAACAGCTTCGAACGAATGCTTTTAACTGTCGAGGAACGAACGCAGCTTGCGCGAACGGCTCGGATGCTTGAGCTTGCGCAGCGCCTTCGCCTCAATCTGACGGATACGTTCGCGCGTCACCGAGAACTGCTGACCGACTTCTTCCAGCGTGTGGTCGGTGTTCATGCCGATACCAAAGCGCATGCGCAGGACACGCTCCTCACGCGGCGTCAGCGATGCCAGAACGCGGGTCGTGGTATCGCGTAGGTTGGCCTGAATGGCCGCATCGATCGGCAGAAGCGCGTTCTTATCTTCGATGAAATCGCCCAGATGTGAATCTTCCTCGTCGCCGACTGGCGTTTCGAGCGAGATCGGCTCCTTGGCGATTTTCAGAACCTTGCGCACTTTTTCGAGCGGCATGGCAAGCTTTTCCGCCAGTTCTTCCGGTGTCGGCTCCCGCCCGATCTCATGCAGCATCTGGCGCGATGTGCGAACGATCTTGTTGATCGTTTCGATCATATGCACCGGAATACGAATGGTGCGCGCCTGATCGGCAATCGAACGGGTGATCGCTTGCCTGATCCACCACGTCGCATAGGTCGAGAACTTGTAACCCCGGCGATACTCAAACTTATCGACCGCTTTCATCAGGCCGATATTGCCTTCCTGAATAAGATCAAGGAACTGAAGTCCGCGGTTGGTGTACTTCTTGGCGATGGAAATGACGAGACGCAGGTTAGCCTCCACCATTTCTTTCTTGGCAATGCTGGCTTCGCGCTCACCTTTTTGCACCTGATTGACGATGCGGCGGAATTCGCCGATCGAAATCGCGGTTTCGGTCGCCAGATTCTGAATCTCGCTGCGCAGACGCGCAATCGCATTTTCTTCTCTGGATGCGAATTCCTTCCAGCCGCGGGTAGTCAAGGTCGCAATACGGTCAACCCAGTTGGGGTCGAGTTCATGGCCCTGATATTCCCTGAGAAACTCCTCGCGGCGAACGCCAAAGGATTCGGCAAGCCGCAACAGCCTGCCTTCGTTCTGCACGAGGCGCTTGTTGATGTCGTAAAGCTGTTCGACCAGTTGCTCGATACGATTCTGGTTCAGCGACAGCGACTTAACAGCCTTGATAAGCTGGTCCTTGAGTTCCTTGTAGCGGCGCTCCTGGCTGGACGAAAGTTCGCCCGTGGCAGCAAGACGGCTTTCCACCTGCTGGTCCTGAAGCTTGCGCAGCTTGCGATAGGTATCGGCAATCAGGTCGAGCGTCTCCATGACCTGCGGACGCAGTTCGGCTTCCATGGCCGCCAGCGACAGGTTGGCTTCGTCCTCGTCGTCGTCCTCTTCTTCCGCAGCTGCGTCGCCGCCGACATTAGTGATGTCGTCATCATCGCGCGAACGGCGCGCAGATTTGTCATCACGCGGCTTTTCTTCTTCCACCCGCTCGATGGCAGGGGCCTGCTTGGCCTCGGGACCGGCATAAGTGGTTTCAAGATCGATGATCTCGCGCAGAAGAATATTGGCTTCGTTCAACTGGTCGCGCCAGATGATGATGGCCTGAAAGGTCAGCGGGCTTTCGCACAACCCGGCAATCATCGTTTCGCGGCCAGCCTCGATGCGCTTGGCAATAGCGATTTCGCCTTCGCGCGACAGGAGCTCAACTGTCCCCATTTCGCGCAGATACATGCGTACCGGATCGTCCGTGCGGTCGGTCGGCTCTTTCTTGGTGGTCGTGGCCGCAACGGCAGTGCCCGTTGCTTCGACCAGTTCACCGCCTTCTTCGCTTTCTTCCTCGTTGTCGTCGCGATCGTTGTCCTGCTCGTCGTCTTCAACGACGTTAATACCCATATCGGATAGCATGGACATCGTGTCTTCGATCTGCTCGGATGTCACTTCCTCGGAAGGCAGCACGGCATTCAGCTCGTCCATGGTGACGTAGCCGCGCTTCTTCGCAAGTTTGATCATCTTCTTGACAGCATCGTCAGAAAGGTCGAGAAGTGGTCCGTCGGTGGCACCTTCGCGCTCGACTTCGACTTCTTCGTTTTCCTTAACCTTCGTTGCCATATTGCTCGTCTCCAGGCGACACCGGTCGCGTCTAAGATATATATAGAGTGGTCACGCGGTTTTGCGAGATTGCAATCCGCCGGTTAATTCTTCCGGAGCGCCATGCGTCTCCCTGGACGCTTCGCACTGCTCCGGTATTTTGAGACTTCCGCGCCGTTCTTTCAGAAAATCGCAAACGATTTCCAGACCTATTACGGTAGTAGCCAGTTCCCGTTAATGCCGAATTAACTCTACCGTCATCAGCGGACTTCATCGTCTCCAGTTTCTGTGGGTAGACCCGGAATTCACACGCGTTGGCCAGAAGAACGGATCAGGAGTCCACTTCGGGAACATCTATCGATATCAGTTCTGTAATCCTTGCTCGAACTGTCGTGATTCCGTCATTTATGCCACACATCAAGAGCGACTCACCTGATTCGGCCTTAAAAAGCGAATCATTTATTGTCGCAAGCCGCTAGAGGGCGGTCTCGCAATCATTAAACGGCCTCAATCCCGCATTTCCGGTCCGCATTTCCGGCGCTCTTCGGTACTTGCACCATTTCAGTGATTCGGTAATTCGAATCAAAAACCACCCGGCGGCCGACCGGATGACAGGCCAAAACCTTCAATAAGCGCCTCGGTTGCTTCGGCCTTCATGAGCTGGTTGCGAATATCTATAAGCCTCCCGAAAAGCTCGCCTGTCTCATCCGTTTCAAATGCCGCTTCTACCGCGCGCAATTCCTTATGTAGTGCGCGCGTACGCTGATGCAAGTGAAGCGCCTGACGCAGTGCCTCACGGGCATCGTCTTCCGCAGCCCGCGAGGTAGCTGGCCATAAGCGCGCCCCCTTGACCGATTGTTCCAGCGCTTCAATCGACTCGCCATGCCCCATATCGGCCAGGGCCCGGCGCATGGCGACCCCATCTTCGACATGATTCGAAGCAAGAATGTCGAGCAGGGAGACATGCAGGGATTTCAACGCATCATGCCCAAGATCGAGGCTTGCCAGCGTTTCGAAATCCTCATCAATCAGCCGTGGGTGATTGATGAGGATGAGAATGATAACTGTCTCACGCAAAGGCGCGTGAGCGCCTGCTCCGGTCTTTCGCCCCTTCACAAGGGTCGAGCGGACGAGGCTATCCGAATATGCAAGCCGCCCGCCTGCGGCAAAGCCTGCGCCTCTGCCGCCCTGCCCGCGCCCTCTGTCTTGGCCGCGCCCCTTGTCCTGACCGCGATTGAATGTGCCGCCATGCTGGGCATTCTGCCTTCTTTGCCCGAAAAATACCTGCGCGCGATCACGCATTTCCTGGCCATAGTGGCGACGAATATCCTCATGCGCAATGCGGCTGGTAATCTCGCGCAGCCGCGCTTCCAATTCCGCACGCCGTTCTGGCGTGTCGAACACACCCGCCGTCGTTTCACGATTCCAGATCATGTCCACCAGCGCTCTGGCGTCCTGTAATACGGAATGAAACGCCGAAGAGCCTTCCGCCCGCACCAGATCGTCAGGATCCTGGCCTTCCGGCAGCAGTGCGAAACGCAAGGATTTCCCCGGCTGCAAGGTAGGCAAAGCCAGATCGGCGGCACGATATGCCGCGCGAAGACCTGCGCCGTCGCCATCGAAGCACAGAATCGGCTCGGGACTGATGCGCCACAAAAGCTCAAGCTGCTCTTCCGTCAAGGCCGTACCGAGCGGGGCAACCGCCTGATTGATACCCGCCTGTGCCAGCGCGATCACATCCATATAGCCTTCGACCGCGACGATGGGCTTTGCCGCCTCGCCGCCCTGCGGCTGGCAGGCTTTGCGCGCGCGCAGGGCATTATAAAGCACCCGCCCCTTGTGAAAGAGTTCGGTTTCGGGAGAATTAAGATATTTTGCCGGTGCGTCGGCAGAAAGCGCGCGCCCGCCAAAGGCGATAATTCGCCCGCGCAAATCCTCGATCGGAAACATGATGCGGTCGCGGAAGCGATCATAGGAAACTGCAATGCCTTCACCGTGAACCACAAGACCACAAGCTTCAATCTGCTCGCGGGAAATACCTTTGCCCGCCAGAAACTCCTTGAGCGCATTGCGTGATTCCGGCGCATAGCCGATGCGGAAACTCTGCTGCGTGGCGCTCGAAAGCCCGCGATCGCGCAAATAGGCGCGCGCCTTTGCGCCCGCCGCACTCTGCAACTGGCTTTCAAAGAACTGCGCGGCCAGCTCCATCGCATCGTAGAGCGTCGCACGCTGCGCCTCTCGCTTTTCCATTTCCGGATCGCGCGCGGGCATCGGTACGCCTGCCATATCGGCAACGCGCTGGACCGCTTCCGGAAAACTCAGCCCTTCCAGATCGGTCAGGAACTTGAAATGGTCGCCGGTCACGCCGCAACCGAAACAATGGTAGCGTCCCTTGCGATCCTCACAGTGAAAGCTCGGCGTTTTCTCGCCATGAAACGGGCAGCAAGCCCAGAAATCACCCTTTTGGGGATTACTCTTTTTGCGATCGAACGTAACGCGCGTCCCGACCAGCGTCGAGATGGGAACGCGGTCTCTGAGCTCATCGAGAAAAGAGGGCGGGAAACGCATTGTGATTGTCACTTTCAGGTCAGGCAGGCATGGTAACTGCTCGGCAGAGGGCCAGCACTTGCCCCGCCGCATCACGGTCGCCAATCCAGATTATATAGCTGCACCAGAATATAGGCATGATGGAGCATACAGTCCATCGCGCATAAGCCGCGTCCCCGCTAATCACATGGTCATGAGCCTCGGCAGGGCTATCATAAAACTGTCATGTAATTGTCACAATGACGCTGCAACGCTTGATCTACAGATACTTCAAGTCCATATTTCTTGCGCGATCTGATCAGACGGAACGTATTTTTCTCTTTTATAGCGTAGACTTACCAGAGCAAGTTCTGCTCCCTCCAGTCAGAAAGGATTTTTCGTGAACGGTTCTCTGGTCCTTCTGCATCTGGCCGGCGCTGTCGCCCTCCTGTTGTGGGCTACCCGTATGGTGCGCACCGGCGTGGAGCGCGCCTATGGCGATCGCTTGCGCAGACGCTTGCGCAACCAGATGCAAAACCCGCTACTGGCAATTGCCTTCGGTCTGTTTCTTGCAATCGCCCTGCAAAGTTCAACCGCGGTCACGCTTCTTGTCGGCTCATTTGTCGGGTCGGGCTTCGTCAGCGGCGTTGTGGGCCTGATGGCCGTTCGCGGCGGCGAACTCGGTTCCGCCCTTGTCGTCAAAATCCTCAGCTACGATCTAACCCTGCTGGTGCCGATCTGCCTTGTCGCGGGAACGACTATTTTCATGACCACCGAACGGCGCGACTGGCGACAGATCGGGCGCGTTCTGATTGGTGTCGGCCTGCTCATCCTCTCGCTGGAAATGACGGGACAAGCGACCGAACCGCTGCGCCAGAGCGCGCTTCTCCCTGTCATCGTGGATTATCTTTCCGGCGATCCAGTCACCGCCTATCTTCTTGCGGCACTGATGACATGGCTGTTTCATTCGAGTATTGCCGCGGTCATTCTGCTCACGACTTTCGCTTCGCGCGGATTGATCCAGCCTGAACTTGCCGTGGTGATGGTGCTGGGCGTCAATCTCGGTTCGTCCATCATCGCCCCCATCCTGACACGCAACGCGCCACCGGAAACCCGTGTGGTTCCGCTTGGCAATCTGCTGATGCGCGGTGTTGGCTCACTCATCATCCTGATTCTACTGGAAACTTTCCATCCGCCAGTTGCTTTCCTGGGCAGCGATCCAGTGACGCAGGTGGTCAATGCCCATATTCTGTTTAATGCCATCGTCATGATTGCGGGCATTCCGCTGTCGCGGCTTGTTTTACGCACGACCGAAGCCCTCGTCCATCTCAATGCAAACAAGAATGCGCCCGCCCAGCCCATTGATCTAGAAGAATACAGTGCGCTCGATACCGGGGTTCTCGACCGGCCCTCACAAGCCCTTGCCAATGCGACGCGCGAAGTAATCGGCGTTTGCGATACCATCGACGTCATGCTGCGGCGCATTATCGAGCTTTACGAAAAGCCCGATCAGCAGCACATCGATGAGCTTGCTGCGCTCGACGACCGGGTAGACAATAAACATGCCGCCATCAAACTCTATCTCTCCAGACTGGCGACCCATGAACTCAATGATTTCGAATCCCTGCGCATGCAGGAGTTGATGGGCGCCTGCATCAAGCTCGAACAGGTCGGCGACATCATCGTGCGCAACATGCTCGTGCATGTGCAAAAGAAGATGGACCATCAGCTTGAATTCACCGACGACGGCTGGGAAGAACTGAGCCATTTTCACGCAATGGTGCTTGCCAATGCGCATATGGCTTTCAATGTCGTGGTCTCGCGCGACGGGCGCACCGCGCGCCAACTGGTGCAAGAAAAAGACCGCCTGCGCGAGCTTGAAAAACAGACCAGCCTGCGCCATTTCTCGCGCCTGCGCGAAGGAACGACACGCAGCATTGAAACAAGCGCCATTCATCTCGATACGATCCGCGATCTCAAGCAGATCAATTCACTACTGGCCTCAATGGCCTATCCGGTTCTCGAAGAACAGGGATTGCTCGGCGAAACCCGCCTCAAGGCCGCAAAGCAGAGCTAAGCGATTCCGGCAAAGCGTCTCACGCTTTTGCCGGAATTACTGGAATATCCTATTGCAGAAGCGTCTTGATCAGCGCACTCGCTTTGCTGAAATCCATCTGGCCCGCATAGCGCTCCTTGAGAGCCGCCATGCATTTTCCCATATCGCGTAGACCCTGCGCGCCGATTTCCGCAATCACCGCTTCGCAAGCCGTCTTGATCTCGCCTTCGCTCATTTGCGCGGGCAGGAAATCATTGATAATCACAATTTCTTCGCGCTCGGCTTCAGCGAGTTCGAGGCGATTGCCTTCCTCGTAAATGCGCGCAGATTCCTCACGCTGCTTGACCATTTTACCTAGGATGCCCAACAGTTCTTCGTCTTCCACCGGGTCCTTACCCGCCGTGCGATTGGCGATATCGCGGTCCTTGACGGCAGCCATAATAAGGCGGAGCGTCGACACGCGGCGCTTCTCCTGCGCCTTCAATGCGATAGTGAGTGCCTGAGAAATCTCCTGGCGAAGCATAGGTCTCTCCTGAGAGTGTTATAGCGTCTTGGTGCATTCGGACGGATACATGACGGTCTCGTTATCGATATCTTCTATGCGCAAGCTGGCCCATAAAGCAATTGTCGACACCATTCGCAAAACAAATGCACAATGTTTAGTGCCATTATTTTCTAAAACCATGCTCTCTGGCGATTGACCTGGCCACCAAGTTTCTCTATTGCTTGAGGCTTAGCAGGACATCGGCACGCGCTCGCGGCGGGAAAGTTTAACCCCGCTGCTTTTTGGCGCGTATATGGCTCTAAAAGCTCCCTCTTTTCAAGGTGCCCTTTACAGGCAATTGAAATCGGATGCGTGCCGCGTGACTGGAACATCTTAGAATGCGCGCCTGAAGGCAAGCGCGAAACCAAGCAGGAGTGCACGCCATGACCGAAGTCCCATCCAAGACCGCACCCTGGACGGTTGCAAAGCGAACTGGCGTTCTTGTCCTCGCTGATGGAACCGTGATCGAAGGCATGGGCCTCGGAGCGGCGGGCGCGATCGAAGCTGAAGTGGTCTTCAATACCGCCCTCACCGGCTATCAGGAAATCCTGACCGATCCGTCTTATGCCAGCCAGATCGTCACCTTCACCTTCCCCCATATCGGCAATGTCGGAACCAATGCCGAGGATATCGAAGACCTGACTCCCGCCAACCGCTACGGCCCGGTGGGCGCGATTTTCAAGGCTGACATTACCTCGCCATCCAATTTTCGTTCCACCCAGAATCTCGATAATTGGCTGAAAAGCCGCGGAGTCGTTGCGCTTGCCGGAATCGACACCCGCGCCCTCACAGCACTTATTCGCGAGCGTGGCGCGCAAAATGCTATTATCGCCCATGACCCGGATGGCAATTTCGACATCAAGGGGCTGAAAGCTCGCGCCGCAAACTGGAGTGGACTTGAAAAGGTCGATCTTGCAAAGGAAGTCACCGTCGGCCAAAGCCTCGTCTGGAAGGAAACCCCTTGGACCATCGATAATGGTCATGGCGAGCAAACCGCACCGGAATATAATATCGTAGCGCTCGATTTCGGCGTAAAGCGTAATATCCTGCGCCTGCTCACAGGTCTGGGCGCGAAAGTCACGGTACTACCCGCAACCGCCACGGCGGAAGACATTCTGGCCTATAATCCCGACGGCGTCTTCCTTTCAAACGGTCCCGGCGATCCGGCGGCGACCGGAGAATATGCAGTTCCTGAAATCCAGAAACTTATTGATACTGGCCTGCCGATTTTTGGCATTTGCCTCGGCCATCAAATATTGGCGCTCGCGCTTGGCGCAAAGACCGAGAAAATGCATCAGGGCCATCATGGTGCAAACCATCCCGTTAAGGACTACACGACCGGCAAGGTCGAAATCGTCTCGATGAATCACGGCTTTGCGGTTGATTCCGACAGCCTGCCCGAACATGTGGAAGAAACCCACGTCTCGCTTTTCGACGGTACCAATTGCGGTCTGAGCGTCGTCGGAAAGCCGATCTTCTCCGTACAGCACCACCCGGAAGCATCGCCCGGACCGCAGGATTCGCATTATCTCTTCCGCCGCTTCATCAACCTGATCCGTGAGAAGAAAGGCAAAGCCCCGCTTCCTGAACGTGAAGAAGCTGCCTGAATCAAATACTGAAAATCTTTCGTTAACCCACTGTTAACAAAAAAAGCCGGAGCATTCGCCCCGGCTTTTTGTTTAAACATCGCCGCTGAACGTATCGCATGCATCCAGTTTGCCGCTCTCGAAACCGCGCTGGAACCACTTGGCACGCTGAGCGGAGGTGCCGTGGTTGAAACTATCCGGCACGACATAACCCTGACTGCGGCGTTGCAGTGTATCATCGCCGATCTGGTGCGCCGCATTCAGCGCTTCCTCTAGGTCACCGCTTTCGAGAATACCCTTCTGCTCGGTGTAGTAACCCCAGACACCTGCAAAGCAGTCGGCCTGAAGCTCGACCCGCACGGACATCTGGTTTGCCTGCGTCTCGCTCATTGACTGACGCATCTCATTGAATTTTGGCAGGATACCAAGAAGGTTCTGGACGTGGTGGCCGACTTCATGCGCCAGCACATAGGCCTGCGCGAAATCACCCGAGGCGTCGAAACGATTGGCAAGCTCGTTGAAGAATGTCAGGTCGATATAGAGCTTGCGGTCGCCGGGGCAGTAGAACGGCCCCGACGCCGCCGAAGCGAGGCCGCAGGCAGAACGCACTGAACCGGAAAAGAGAACCATGGTCGGCACCGTATAGGTCTGCCCGCGCGACTGGAAAATGCCGCTCCACACATCCTCGGTTTCCGCCAGCACGGTCCGGGCGAATTGCGTCGTCTCGTCATTGGAAACCGTGCCGCCTTCGGTCGCCGTACGGCCACCACCCTGCTGCGTCTGGACGCCAGAGCCGACACTGCCGTCACCGAACAGAATCGGCAATGGATCGATGCCTACGGCTCTCAATACAAAGAACATCACTACAAGAATGAGTATGCCGGAAATGCCGCCGCCCCGCACAATCCGGAAGCCCGGCCCTCCCATTCCGCCGCCACGGCCAATACCCCCGCCCTGCTGTCCGCGCAGGTCTTCCACATTGTCGCTTTGTCTACGGCCTTGCCAGCGCATCGCGCCTCTCCCTTCACCATGCCATCCGAAGGAATGGCGCCCAATTCATGCTGCCGATTGTCGCATAAAGAGTTGGCACGGCAACATAAAAAGTAAATGGTACTCTGGATCACAAACGAAAACGAGTGCGCAACATATGTCTGGGAAAATCGCTCAGGGGTGATATTTTCGTGAATGCTCCTAATTTCTTTGAAATAAGGGCATTTGTGGGGTTCCGCTTTGCGTTATCATTGCCTATAAGGCCCGCTTAGCCCACAGAATTCATATACTGCCAACCCGCCGGAAAACCGTGCGGGCTTTTTGGGCAGGCTAAACAGCATATACCCCAGAATCGGAATCCGGTTTTGGGACGAAGCCATGTGAAAATAGAGAGAACAGGACGCGCCCATGCCGAAACGTACAGATATCAAATCGATCCTGATTATCGGCGCGGGGCCTATTATCATCGGCCAGGCTTGCGAATTCGACTATTCAGGCACGCAGGCATGCAAGGCGTTGAAAGAGGAAGGCTACCGCATCATCCTCGTCAACTCCAATCCTGCCACGATCATGACCGATCCCGATTTGGCGGACGCGACCTATATCGAGCCAATCACCCCGGAAGTCGTTGCCAAGATCATCGCCAAGGAACGCCCCGATGCGCTCCTGCCGACCATGGGCGGCCAGACCGCGCTCAATACTGCACTGTCCCTGCGCCGCATGGGGGTGCTTGAGCGCTATAATGTCGAAATGATCGGTGCCAATGCCGAAGCCATCGACAAGGCCGAAGACCGCGCGCTCTTCCGCGAGGCCATGCAGAAGATCGGCCTCGACACCCCGACATCCATGCTCGCCAATGCGACCGAAATCAAGGAAGAAGACCGCAAGCGCCACGAAGCCAGGCGCGCGGAAATCAAGGCGCAATATGCCGGTGACGATCTGGACAAGGCGCTCGACAAGCTCGAAACCGAATGGCAGCTGGGCGAAGTCGAACGCAAGCAGCGCTATATGAGCCATGCGCTCGGCAAGGCCGCGCAGGCGATGGATGTCGTCGGTCTTCCCGCCATCATCCGTCCCTCATTCACGCTGGGCGGCACCGGCGGCGGCATTGCCTATAACCGTCAGGAATTCTTCGAGATCATCGAGCGCGGCCTTGATGCCTCACCGACCACCGAAGTGCTGATCGAAGAATCGGTTCTGGGCTGGAAGGAATATGAAATGGAAGTCGTCCGCGATCACGCGGATAACTGCATTATCATCTGCTCCATCGAGAACCTTGATCCGATGGGCGTTCACACTGGCGATAGCATCACCGTTGCGCCAGCGCTGACGCTGACCGACAAGGAATACCAGATCATGCGTAACGCATCGCTTGCGGTGCTGCGCGAGATCGGTGTCGAGACCGGCGGTTCGAACGTGCAGTTCGCGATCAACCCGGCCAATGGCCGCATGATCGTCATTGAAATGAACCCACGCGTATCGCGCTCCTCCGCGCTTGCATCAAAGGCGACCGGCTTCCCGATCGCCAAGGTCGCAGCCAAGCTGGCTGTCGGTTACACGCTGGATGAGCTCGACAACGACATTACCGGCGGCGCGACGCCTGCCTCGTTCGAACCATCAATCGATTATGTCGTCACCAAGATCCCGCGCTTCGCCTTTGAAAAATTCCCCGGCTCCTCACCAATTCTGACGACCGCCATGAAATCGGTCGGTGAAGTAATGGCCATTGGCCGCACCTTCCAGGAATCGTTGCAGAAAGCTCTGCGCGGCCTTGAAACCGGCCTGACCGGCCTTGATGAAATTATCATTCCCAATATCGAGGAAGGCGACGAAAAGAATGCCATCCGTGCTGCCATCGGAACGCCGACGCCGGATCGCCTGCGCATGGTGGCGCAGGCCATGCGCCTTGGCCTGACCACCGAACAGGTGCATGACGCATCGAAGATAGATCCGTGGTTCCTGGAGCAGATCGAGGATATCGTTCTGACGGAAGCGCGCATTCGCGAGCACGGTCTGCCGCAGGATGCGGAAAATCTGCGCATGCTGAAAGCCATGGGCTTTTCCGATGCCCGCCTTGCAAGCCTCACCGGCAAGGACGCCGAAGACGTTGCCAGACTGCGCGCTGAACTTACCGTACATCCGGTCTATAAGCGCATTGATACCTGCGCCGCCGAGTTCGCCTCGCCGACCGCCTACATGTACTCGACCTATGAAACGCCCTTCGCCGGCCAGCCGCGCTCCGAAGCTCAGGTGTCGGATCGCAAGAAGGTTGTCATCCTTGGCGGCGGTCCGAACCGTATCGGCCAGGGCATCGAGTTCGACTATTGCTGCTGCCACGCGGCCTTTGCGCTTGGCGATGCTGATTATGAAGCCATCATGATCAACTGCAATCCAGAAACAGTTTCGACCGACTACGACACCTCCGACCGCCTCTATTTCGAACCGCTGACGGCGGAAGACGTATTAGAAATTCTGCGTGTCGAGCAGCAGAAAGGCACATTGCACGGCGTCATTGTGCAGTTTGGCGGCCAGACGCCGCTCAAGCTCGCAGACGCGCTGGAAAAGGCTGGTATTTCGATCCTCGGAACCTCGCCTGACGCAATCGATCTCGCCGAAGATCGCGACCGTTTCCAGAAATTGCTCATCAAGCTCGATCTCAACCAGCCGAAAAATGGCATCGCCTATTCGGTCGAACAGGCGCGTCTGGTCGCAGCCGACCTCGGCTTCCCGTTGGTCGTGCGCCCGTCCTATGTGCTGGGCGGCCGCGCCATGCAGATCATTCATGACGAGCGCGGGTTGCAATCCTATCTGCTCGATACCGTGCCGGAGCTGGTGCCGGAAGACATCAAGGCCAAATATCCCAACGACAAGACGGGCCAGATCAATACGCTGCTGGGCAAGAATCCGCTTCTGTTCGACACCTATCTCACCGAAGCCATCGAGGTGGACGTGGATTGCCTTTGTGATGGCAAGGACAGCTTCGTCGCCGGCATCATGGAGCATATCGAGGAAGCTGGCATTCACTCCGGTGATTCGGCCTGTTCCCTGCCGGTTCATACGCTCTCGCCGCAGATCATTACCGAACTGGAACGCCAGTCGGCTGCACTCGCAAAAGCGCTGAATGTCGGCGGATTGATGAATGTGCAGTTTGCAATCAAGGGCGAAGAGATTTTCATCCTTGAGGTCAATCCGCGTGCATCACGTACGGTTCCATTTGTCGCAAAGACCATCGGCACGCCCATCGCAAAGATTGCAGCCCGCGTCATGGCGGGTGAAAGTCTGGATACAGCGCTCAACGCCTATGGCGGCAAGCCGCAGCCGCCCGCACGTCCGCACATCGCCGTCAAGGAAGCGGTCTTCCCATTCGCCCGCTTCCTCGGCGTAGACACGCTGCTCGGCCCGGAAATGCGCTCGACCGGCGAGGTCATGGGACTGGACTACGACTACGCGCTGGCATTCGCCAAGGCGCAGCTTGGCGCCGGCGTCGAACTGCCGCGCGAAGGCACGGTCTTCGTTTCGGTACGCGACGAGGACAAGGAGCGTGTGCTCGGTCCAGTGCGCAAACTGGTGGATATCGGCTTCAAGGTCATGGCGACAGGCGGTACGCAGCAGTTCCTCGCAGCCAATGGCGTCGAAGCCACCAAGGTCAACAAGGTGATCGAAGGTCGCCCCCATGTGGAAGACGCGATCCGCAATCGCCAGATCCATCTGGTCTTCAACACCACGGATAGCGCAAGCGCGGTTTCCGACTCCAAGTCGATCCGCCGCGCAACACTGATGCAGAAGCTGCCTTACTACACGACCATGGCCGGTGCGGACTCCGCCGCCGAAGCTATTGCAGCCCTCAAGGCCGGTTCCCTGGAAGTGCGCCCTTTGCAAGACTATTTCCGGACATAATTTTTTCCGGAACACGCATCATGGCCGGGGGTGAAAACCTCCGGCCATTTCCGTTTGCCTTTTATGATGCGGCACATGAAGCGGATCGGCATCCCGATCCATTTCCAGATGCAATTGCCGTTTCAGTAAACCATCGTGACCAAGGGTCTTGCCGATGTGAATGACGGCCGCATCCTTCAAATGACCCGTCAGAATGGCATAGGCGCGCTGCCTCGCTTCTTCATCCATGCCATCCAGCACTCCATCAATAACGATCCAGCGTGGATTTTGCAGCACAAGCCGGGCAAGAGCGAGACATTGCTGTTCATCCTCGACCAGCGCCCGGTCCCAGCGCAGGATGTCGTCAATTTGCGGTACGAGTCGCTCCAGCCCCGCAAGCTTCAGCACCTCAGCCACCTGATTGTGCGAGAAACCCTTGCGATCGAGCGGGTAGACCACAACCTCATGCAGATCGCCGGGTGGGATATAGGGCGCGCGTGGAATAAAAATCACCTGATCGCCCGCAGGCATGCCGATCCGGCCGCTGCCCCACGGCCACAGGCCGCCGAGCGCTCGAAAAAACAGACTGCGTTCCCCTTCCGTCGCGCCTGTCACCAGCACATATTCGCCGGGTTCAATAGCAGCGGTTTTTTCCACCAGATTGAGACAGCCGTCGGGCGCTGCAATCGACAGGCTATCAATAGTCAGACGTTCGTCACCATTGATATCCATTGCAATCTGGCGATCGAGATGGCCGATTTCGTCCATGCGCAAAATTGCATGCCGAAAGCTTGCCACGCGCAACAAAGTAGCGCGCCAGTCAGCGATCGCGCCAAAATTATTGACGAACCAGCGCAAGGAATTATGGACTTGCGTGAAAGCTCCCACGGCCATCATCAGTCCGCCAAATGTAAGGTTGCCAGCAAAATAGACCGGGGCGGCCACCAGAATCGGCGCAATGATAGTGATCCAGCCATAGCCTGCCGTTACCCATGTCAAGCTGGTCGTTGCCGTGACGATGCGCTTGATTGCGGCCAGTACCGCATCGATATCGCGGTTGATCCGGCGTTGCTCGTCAGCTTCGCCGCGCGCTAGTGTGACCGCATCGATATGTTCGTTCACCCGCATCAGCGAAAAGCGGAAATCCGCTTCGCGCGCGTAGCGATTGGCATTGTAATTGACGAGGCTGCGCCCCACGACCCAGGTGAGCAGCGAAGCCGAACCCGCATAAATAACAGCCGCCCAGACCATATAGCCGGGGATCGAGAAACTGTAACCCTGCATATGAAAGACAAAGCCGCTTGAAAGCGACCACAACACACCCACGAAGCTGACGAGAATAACGGTCGATTGCAGCAGGTTGATGCCAAGATCACAGGTCATTTCGGCAAGATGGCGCGCGTCTTCATGCAAGCGCTGATCGGGGTTGACGCCGATCTCTCCCGCCTTGGCGAGACGGAAAGCCCGTCCCGGTTGCAGCCATTGCCCCACCAGATCCCGTGCAAGCCCCTCTCTCAGCTTGAGCTTGAGCATCAGGTTCAGCCATGTTTGCGAGACATTGAGGATAAGGACCGTGCCCGCTATCGCGAAGAACACCAGAAGCTGGTGAAAAAATTCGTTCAGATCGCGCCGCGATAACGCATCATAAAAAGGCACATTCCAGCGATTGACCGCAATTTGGCCAATTGCAATCAAAACGATCAGCACGAATATACCAGTGCCGATTGCGATAATCGCATTGCGTACAGGCGATGCCCAGAACGCCCCCACCATCATACCGGCTTGCGAGAAAAGATCGCTGCCATCGGCACGCGAATGGTCGGATTGATGCGAGTCGCTTTTCCCTGCTTTGGCGGTCTTTCTTTCATTCATGGTCCGACCTCGCTGTACCGGCATGCGAAAAAGCTCCATGGGGAGCGGTTTCCGTAGTACTGTCTCACGAAAAATGCGGCAACGAAATGAATGAACAATGCAAATCGCGCTGTCTTGTATTGGTCAAATTTGTCACATATAGTGGCGCCATCGATTTTTCGGTCAAGTGACTTTGCGACCCGTACGGCCAGTCCGTGCTTCCTGACGATCTCCTGTCCATAAATTCGATTCACAGGGACGTATGCGAACCATGCGGACTACACGACTACTAACGTTACAAAGGAATTTCCCATGGCTACGGGAACAGTAAAGTGGTTCAACACGACCAAGGGCTTCGGCTTCATTCAGCCGGATCAGGGCGGCGCGGACGTTTTCGTCCACATCTCCGCCGTTCAGCGCGCTGGTCTTGCCACGCTTGATGAAGGCCAGAAGGTTTCGTACGAAATCGTACAGGATCGCCGTTCGGGCCGTTCGTCTGCCGACAACCTCGTTGCAGCCTAATCGGCGCATAACGGGTAGAATTGAAAAGGCGGGGCAAACACCCCGCCTTTTTCATATCAGGCAGGCAGCCATTCGAGTGGCACATGCCCCTCATCTGCCGCCACGCGACCAAGCCACCCCTCCACTGCCGGATAGCGTTTCATATCGAAGCCGGAGCGATGAGCGTCATGCGAATAGGCATAAAGCGCAATATCCGCCACGCTCAACCCCTGTCCGGCCAGAAATGGCGCCTTTTGCAGCTGCGTTTCCATTACGCCCAGAGCCTTTTCGCCACCCGCAAGTGTCGCGGCCAAACGTTCAGGCGTCGCCTCCCGCGCGCGTTCGGGATAGAACATCAAGGCACGGCGAACCGCAATATAGGGCTCATGGCTATATTGCTCGAAGAACAGCCATTGATAAGCCAGCGCGCGTTCATAAGCATCCTTGGGCAAATAACGCGTATTCTCGGCAAGATGGAGAAGGATCGCGTTTGATTCGGCAATAAACCGCCCATCCTCCAACTCCAGCAGCGGTACCTTGCCATTGGGATTTTTGGCCAGATATTCCAACTTGCGCGTGGAACCGTCCAGCGCGGAAATCACCACATGACGAAAGGGCTTGCCCAGTTTGGCCAGTAAAAGCCGCGGCTTGTAACAGTTTCCTGAATCGGGCTGTGAATAGAGTGTCAGCATCTGCTTCTCCTGTGCTGCTATAACATGTCTTCCCGATTGCGGCTTGTCCAATCCGTTTCATTGAAACGACAGTGTCGCCAGATTGATGAATTCGACCGTTCTAGCCACGCAGTAGCGCGAGAAAGGCGAATTAATTGCGAAACGATAAAGCTTTTGTTGCGATTTGTGCGCCAATGAGACATAGGAATGGCGCAAGACCGGACCATGCCCGGTGCCGGTTATCTGATCCTGCCATTCATGGAGAACGATCATGGCATTTCTCGCCGACGCCCTTTCACGTGTGAAGCCCTCTGCGACCATCGCCGTCAGCCAGAAAGCGCGCGAACTGAAAGCCAAGGGCAAGGACGTGATTGGCCTGGGAGCAGGCGAACCCGATTTCGATACGCCGGATAATATCAAGCAAGC
Source organism: Falsochrobactrum tianjinense (assembly GCF_019100495.1). GTDB lineage: Bacteria > Pseudomonadota > Alphaproteobacteria > Rhizobiales > Rhizobiaceae > Brucella > Brucella tianjinense. The sequence goes on from NZ_JAHRVA010000004.1 coordinate 189,549, forward strand.
CGCCATCGACGCAATCAATCGCGGTGAGACAAAGTATACGCCTGTGGCCGGTATTCCCGAACTGCGTCAGGCCATCGTCGCCAAATTCAAACGTGAAAACGGCCTCGACTATAAGCCGGAACAGGTCATTGTCGGCACAGGCGGCAAGCAGATCCTGTTCAACGCTTTCATGGCCACTCTGAACCCTGGTGATGAGGTTATCGTTCCGGCTCCTTACTGGGTCAGCTATCCCGAAATGGTCGCCATCAACGGCGGAACACCGGTTTTCGTTAACACCAGGCTGGAAGATAATTTCAAGCTCACCGCAGCCGATCTTGAAAAGGCAATCACACCGAAGACCAAGTGGCTCATCTTCAACTCGCCGTCGAACCCGACCGGCGCCGCTTATACGGAAGCCGAACTCAAGGCGCTCACTGACGTTCTCGTCCGCCATCCGCATGTCTGGATTCTCACCGACGATATGTATGAGCATCTGGTCTATGGCGAGTTCGTCTTCACCACGCCCGCTCAGATCGAGCCATCGCTTTATGAGCGCACGCTCACCATGAATGGCGTGTCGAAGGCCTATGCCATGACCGGCTGGCGTATCGGTTATGCCGCGGGTCCGCTCCAGCTCATCAAGGCGATGGACATGGTTCAGGGTCAGCAGACCTCCGGCGCATGTTCGATCGCACAATGGGCAGCGGTCGAAGCGCTAAACGGCCCACAGGAATTCATTTCTACCAACAAGAAGATATTCCAGGCTCGCCGCGATCTGGTGGTGTCCATGCTCAATCAGGCAACCGGCATCAATTGCCCGACGCCGGAAGGCGCTTTCTATGTCTATCCGTCCTGCGCAGGATTGATCGGCAAGAAGACCGAGGACGGCAAGGTCATCGAGACTGACGAAGATTTCGTCACGGCACTTCTGGAAGCAGAAGGCGTCGCCGTGGTCCATGGCTCGGCTTTCGGCCTTGGCCCAAACTTCCGCATTTCCTATGCGACCTCGGAAGCCCTGCTGGAAGAAGCCTGCACCCGCATCCAACGCTTCTGCGCCAGCCTGCGCTGATTTCAATCGTCGAAACGAAAACTTCCAAGGGGCCGCAAGGCCCCTTTTCTTTGCCCGGCTTGCAGAATTGGTGGTGGCGAAGCCAAAAAAAAAGCCAGACAAATGTCTGGCTTTGAGTTTTGAAGGTGCCTTTGAGGCAAACCTCCAGAGGGGAACACTCAGCCTGCGCAAATGGGAGGAGGAAACGCAGCGCTGAGATGATCCTTATATGCTCCTTGCATACTGTTTTGGCAATACGAATTTAGCGCAATGCAGCCATGCATTTTACGCATGGCTTATTTCGTGCATAATATTATTTAAAATCAATACCTTATCGAAAGATGGCAACTATCACCCGTCATAGACAACAACATTTCGACCTTCGCAATTAAGAAGCCGGCAAATAATCAACCTGCGAATCACTTCGTGAATCGTTGAAAAAGATAAGCCGTCGGGAAAAGACGCGCTGGATCAGAATGTCCAGTTGCGCGCCTTCGAGAACAGGAAGTCACGGAAGGCATGTAGCTTTGCGGAGTTCTTCAACGCTTCAGGATAACAGAAGAACGTATCGAAGGACGGTATTTCTTCAAGCTCAGGCAGAAGCTTCACCAATCCGGCCTCCTTGTCCGCCATATAGTCGGGCAAGACGGCAATACCGACACCGCGCTGCACAGCCCGGCGGATAGAAAGAAGATTATTGACCTGAAGCACGGGAATGCGTGTGCTTGCATCAGAGCGCCCAGCAATCTCCAGCCAATTCAGCCCGGTTAAATAGCTCGGCGCAGGCTCGCCAAAAGTTACGATGCGGTGCTGGTCGATCTCATCGATAGAATTGAGCTTGCCATATTTGGAGACATATCCGGCAGAGGCATAGACGTGCATATGCACGGTGAAAAGACGCCGCTGGATAAGATCGGGCTGTTGCGGCTGGCGCAGGCGAATCGCGCAATCCGCGTGCCGCATGGTGAGGTCGAGCTCCTCATTGTCGAGAATGAGCTGTAGTTGCACGTCCTGATACAGGTCGACAAATTCCTGAATACGCTCGACCAGCCAGCCGGAACCAAGCCCGACAGTCGTCGTCACGCGCAGACGTCCCGAAGGCTTTTCGCGGCTTTCCGACAGTTTGGAGCGAACATTCTCAAGCTTCATCAGCACATCATGCGCCGTGCGATAAAGTATCTCTCCCTGCTCGGTCAGGATAAGTCCGCGCGCATGGCGATGGAACAGGGGAACGCCGACATCCTGTTCGAGCGCGCTGACCTGGCGCGAAATGGCCGATTGCGACAAACGCAATGTCTGCGCGGCATGAGTGAACGACCCGGCCTCAGCCGCCGCATGGAATATGCGCAGTTTGTCCCAGTCCAGCGGTGCGGCCACGTTTTTCTCCCCTCATCACTCCGCAGCTTCATGCAGCGGTTCCTGTGCCGCCAGCCAGCGCTCGGCTTCGAGAGCGGCCATGCAACCCATACCGGCAGCCGTGACAGCCTGCCGGTAAATATCGTCCGTAACATCTCCGGCGGCAAAAATTCCCGGTACATCTGTGGCGGTTGAATCGGGTGCCGTCCACAAATAGCCGTTCGGCTTTTGCTTGAGTTTGCCTTCGAACAGCGCGACCGCCGGGGCATGACCGATAGCGATGAACACCCCATGCGTATCCAGTTCGTGCGTCTCGCCGGTTACGATATCTTTCAGGCGGACGCCACTTACCGTCGCCCCCATCGGGGGCCGAGCTTCCGTACCCAGAATCTCATCAATGACGCTATTCCAGACGATCTTCACATTTTCACGAGAAAGCAGCCGGTCTTGCAGGATTTTTTCCGCGCGAAAACCATCGCGGCGGTGCACAACGGTCACGCTTTTGGCTATATGCGACAGATAGAGCGCTTCTTCAACCGCCGTATTGCCGCCTCCGACCACCACCACGTCCTTACCGCGATAGAAAAAACCATCACAGGTCGCACAGGCGGAAACGCCGCCGCCCATGAATGCCTGCTCGCTTTCGAGGCCCAGCCATTTAGCCTGCGCGCCAGTCGCAATGATCAAAGCGTCACAGGTATAGACCGTACCGGAATCGCCCTTAAGGCGGAATGGGCGCTGTGTAGTTTCGACTTCGGTGATGATGTCATGCACGATCTCCGCGCCGACATTTTCGGCCTGCTTGGCCATCTGATCCATCATCCACGGCCCCTGCACCGCTTCGGCATAGCCCGGATAGTTTTCCACGTCAGTCGTGATCATCAATTGACCACCCTGCTGCAATCCGGCAATGACGATTGGCTTGAGCATAGCGCGCGCGGCATAGATCGCCGCCGTATAGCCCGCCGGTCCAGAGCCGATGACTATAACGGGCGCATGGCGTTGTGACATGGGATGCTTCTCCGATCGTAGAATAGAAGGTCACGGACTGCCAGCTCATCAGAATCGCCTGCGCGCGCTCCACTTTCGCCAATGCCCGGATATTGTGGCCAAGGTAGGTCCGCCACAGATTCTTTGCAAGGTTTGACAGGCATTTGCTGTGCTTTAGCCACAGCTTGTCGCCATCAATCACGATGAGGGAACACAGCCACATTGCAGATGAGCCGATCCCGCATTAAACAAGCAGAACGTAAACAAGCCTCGCCACCCGCCGGAGCCGATCGCCATTTACCAGACTGTTGCCAATATCTGCGCGCGTTTCGGCCTTTTCATGGCTGTCGCCATGCTGTTGCCTGCCGCCATCGACTTACGCGATGGCAGCGATGACTGGCTGATCTTCGTGCGTTCGGCTGCGGCGACCGGCGCGCTCTCCATGCTGATATTCCTGGCAACACAAAACCGTACGGCTCGTTTCACCCCGCGTCTGGGTTTTCTGTTGACCGCCTGTCTCTGGCTGACCGCGAGTTTCCTCGGCTCGATACCGCTTTATTTTTCACATCTGCCCATCAGCTATGCCACCGCCTTTTTCGAGGCCATGTCCGGTGTGACGTCTACCGGCGCAACGGCCCTTTTCAACCTCGACGACATGCAGCGCGGAATATTGCTGTGGCGCTCCTTGCTATGCTGGATCGGCGGCATCGGCTTCATCGGCCTGGCACTGCTCATGCTGCCATCACTGCGCGCCGGAGGGCTTGCGCTTTTTCACATGGAAAACTCCGACAAATCGGAAAAAATCCTGCCGCGCATGAACCAGATCGCACTGGGCATCGTCAGCGCCTATCTGAGCCTGACGGCGGCCTGCATCGTCGCCTATTTCGCCGTGGGCATGAGCATTTTCGACGCAGTCAATCATAGCTTCACCACGATTGCGACTGCGGGCTTTTCGACCCATGACAGCTCACTGGGCTTTTACGAAGACAATCAACTGCTCTTGGTGGTCGCGACCATATTCATGGCGCTGTCGGCACTGCCTTTCGTACTTTATATCAAGGCGTTCATGCCGCGCAGGCTCGAACTGCTGAGTGATCCGCAGATGAAGCTTTTTCTCACGCTGGTCATCGGCTTCAGCTTTCTTCTCGCGATCGTGCTGCGGACCGGATCGCATATTCCTTTCGGCGACGCGCTCGTTTCCGCCTCCTTTCACTTCGTCTCGGTTATTACCACCACAGGCTATGCGACCGAGGACTATTCCCTCTGGGGTCCGCCAGCCATCGGCATTTTCTTTCTGGCCTCCTTCCTTGGCGGCTGTGCCGGTTCGACCTCCGGCGGCATCAAGATGAACCGCCTCATCATCCTGTGGAGCCTGACACGGGCCAATCTGGTGCGTCTCATCATGCCCCATGCCGTGATTAAAATCCGCTACGGCTCTTCGGAAGTTTCCGGCGAAATCGCCCAGAACGTTTTGCTCTACCTGTTCCTTTACATCGCCTCGCTCATAATCGGCACCGTTCTGCTGGCCTCACTGGGCCTCGATTTCGTTTCAGCTTTCACAGGTGCATTGACGGCGCTATCCAACATTGGGCCGGGACTTGGCGACACGATAGGCCCTGTCGGTAATTATTCGACCATCGGCGATTCCGCCTTGTGGGTACTGTCATTCCTGATGCTGGCAGGCCGTCTTGAGCTGGTAACTGTATTTATTCTGTTCACACGCACTTTCTGGGTGCGTTGACTGGACCATGAACGGTTTACATCCGGCTGTATCTTTTGTTATGAGCAAGGTTAGATTGCGCTATTGTGGCGCCGAATGTTTTATAATTACCCTGAAATGAAATTTCCTTGCGCGCGGAGTTTTGCATGCCGATCAAGGCTGATCTGGATGAAATCGATTGGAAAATCCTCCGGGAGCTCCAGAATAACGGGCGTATCACCAATGTCGAACTCGCTGAACGGGTTGGCATTTCGGCTCCGCCTTGCCTGCGGCGTGTGCGCAAGCTCGAAGAGAGCGGCATCATTCGCGGCTATCGCGCAATATTGAACGGCAATGCTCTGGGGCAAGATCTGGTGGCCTTCTGCTCGGTTGGGCTGCATCGACAGGCCGATGCAGATCTGAAGGCTTTCGCCGAAAAGACCAAGCAATGGCCGCTGGTTCGCCGCGCATGGATGGTATCGGGCGAATCCGATTTCCTGCTCCATTGCGTCGCACGCGATCTCAACTCGTTCCAGACATTCGTGATTGAGGAATTGACCGCTACCCCCAATGTGGATTCGGTACGCACCGCACTGACCATCCGTCCGGTCAAGGACGAGCCATTGATGATTCTCTAATTATGTGATCCCGCGAAGACCCGCTCATAGACTTGGCTGATGGCATCAGCTTCCCGCTCGAGCGGGAAGGCTACGCGCACATGGGCCAGCGCATTTTTCCCATCATGCATGGCCATCGCGGGGTTGGCGAGGTACGGCGCAATCGCATCGCGAAGCGCATCGCCATCACCGGCTGGAACAAAACTGCCGGTGCCTTCGACAATCATTTCTGCATAAGCACCCGCATCGCTTGCAACCACAGCCGTCTGCGAGGCCATGGCTTCAAGCGGCGTGAGGCCAAACCCCTCATTGCGCGACGGCGCGACATAGAGCGTCAAGCGGCGATACCAGACGCGCACATCCGGCACCTCACCCAGAATAAGAATGCGATCCTGCAAGCCAGCGGCGGCAATGCGCGCTTTCAAGCGGTCCTCAAATAGCTGATGCTCGGCGGTCGTGCGCCCAGTAATGATAGCCGTCCATTCGGGATATTGCGGCAGAAGCGCAACCATCGCGTCAACGAAAAGATCGGTTCCCTTGGAATGTCGCACACGGCCAAAACAGCCTATCGCATATTTCCCCGGTAAGCCCGAAGCAGTAAAACTGTCCTCTTCGCCCATCGGCGGATGGAAACGCTCGAGGTCCACGCCATGCATGATAACCTGATGCGGCACTCTAAGAAAACGGCCCGAGCGTTCGCTTGTCGCGATCACTGCATTCATGCGGCGGATGAGCCATTTGGTGAAGGGCTTGTGATGACGCTGGGCTGCGGAGGTAAAAACCAGCCGTAACTTCATGCACAGCACGTCGCGCATGAAAATACCCGCCAGCATCTCGATATTGCGCCGCGCATGCCAGATGCGAAACCGGCGTTTGACCGGTTCCGCCCAGAAAGAGAAAACCGCGCCCCATCCAAGATGCGGCAGGCTGTCGGGCAGTCCCGGCCCCATGGTTGCAATGCCCAATCCCTTCGCGCGCTGCAAAGGAATGAGTTGCACGATGGTCGAGGTCACGCCGGAAAGGCGGCGCTTGAGATTAGGCGCGATGACCTCGACGTCCTCAACTGGAACCTGCACTGGCTGTCTCAGACGAATTTGAGCGCGAGAATTTCATAGGAGCGTGAACCGCCGGGAGCGTTGACCTCAATGGTGTCGCCTTCGCCCTTGCCGATCAGTGCGCGCGCGATGGGCGAAGAAATCGAGATACGGCCTTCCTTCACATCGGCTTCCTGATCACCCACGATCTGGTAGATTTTCTCTTCCTCGGTGTCTTCGTCAATCATGGTGACGGTAGCGCCAAACTTGATCTTGTCGCCGGAGAGCTTGGTTACATCAATCACTTCGGCGCGTGCGACCAGATCTTCCAGCTCATTGATACGGCCTTCGTTCAGGCTCTGAGCTTCCTTCGCGGCGTGATACTCGGCGTTCTCTGAGAGATCACCATGCGCGCGTGCTTCGGCGATAGCCTCAATGATCCGCGGCCGTTCGTTTTGTTGGCGCCAGCGAAGTTCTTCCTTGAGGTTTTCGAAACCGCGAGGGGTCATAGGGAATTTTTCCATACCCGATACAGTCCTTTCCGTCGCCCGCCGCGCTTCCCTCAGGATCAGACGCAGCGGCAGTTTGATTGCCCACCTTATCTCATGCCTTCAATTTGGCACAAAACAACCCGCCGGAAGGTGGAAACACCCCCGGTACACAAAAAGAAAACGGTCACCGAAACACGTATTTCGGAACCGTTCAAATTGCTATCGCTTTGACTATAGCATTTCCGCTGATTATTTCACGAAGAAAATCGCAATCTGTCAATTGGACTCCAAATGGCCATGCCGGCATCAGTGTCGCATCGTGGAAGGTCCCCTTGCTTCCCTCCTGCTATATTGCCTATAGCTCGGATGGCTCCGCGAAGCGAAATCAGCTTGCCGGGCTTTATTCATTCCGAGAGGCGACGATGACGCGCGTACAGGCCAATTTACTGCTTCTTCTGGCGGGCGTCATTTGGGGTATGGGGTTTGTGGCGCAATCCACTGCCATGGCCAGCATCGGTCCGTTTCTGTTCATTGCCATACGTTCAGCAATCGCATCTCTGTCCATATTGCCGCTCGCCATCTCCGAGGGGAAGCGTGCTGCGCAAAAATTGCAGCCTTCCAACTATTTCTTCTTCATGCTGGTCGGCGCGGTGCTGTTTATCGGCCTCGCCCTGCAACAGATCGGGCTTATCACGACCTCCGTCACCAATGCAGGATTCCTGACCGGCCTTTACGTCGTGATGGTCCCCGTGCTTGGCGTGCTGATCTTCCGTACTTGGCCGCATCCGGTCGTCTGGCCCGCCGCTGCGGCTTGCCTTGCAGGTATTTTCCTTCTTTCGGGCGGCGAACTCAACGCCTTGAAACAAGGCGACTGGCTGATCATCAGCGGCGCGTTATTCTGGGCCATGCAGGTCATTCTCATAAGCCGGGCTGGTCGCACTGGTCGCCCCATCATGCTAAGCTGCGTCCAGTTCGCAACTGCCGCAATTGCCGGCTTTGCAATCGCCGGGGTAATTGAAGACTTCAACTGGAGCGCCATTGCCCTCACCTGGAAAGAGCTCCTGTTCACAGGCGTATTTTCATCCGGCCTTGCCTTCACCTTGCAAGCCATCGGGCAGCGCTATACCACTTCCGCGCAAGCTGCGATTTTTCTGTCTTCAGAAGCCCTGTTTGCGGCTTTTTTTGGCGCGCTGTTCCTTGGTGACCGGCTCACTTTCGTCGGCTTTATCGGCTGCGGCCTGCTCTTTGCCGCCATGCTTGCGGTGGAACTGGTTCCCATGTTCTGGAACCGCAAACCCATATCAATCCCTGCAACGGAACCTGCCGAATAGGGACATTGGATATATCGCCGCTTTTGCGCCACACAGCTTAATGGCCGCACTGACTCTTCGTTTACGCTTCTCTTCTAATATTACGAGGAACCGATAGATTCCCGCTCAGATTTGAGCACAGGAAAGGCATGGACATGAGTGTTGCGTTGTCCAACCGCTTTCGCCATCCTTCATTGCCTGCCTCCCTGATACTGCTCGCAGTGGCATCGGGATGTTCAGGCGAGCGCCCGCCGCGACCTCAGGCGGAGATTGGCAATGTGGACGATATTATTGCTCCCGGTGCGCCGGTTGCGACCGCTGCTCCGCAGGAAGACCGCATTATCGGCCTGGCTGAAGAGGAAGAAAGCCACGCCATCAGCCCGGTCCAGGATCAGCCCGAATATTCCAGCGATTACGGCTTTACCTCACCGATCCAGAATCCTGTTTCGGCTGCCGAAAATGTCTATACCATGTCCAATGCGGATGCCGCCTGCCGGACCCGCCTGAAGCGGCTTGGAGTAGTCTTTACCGAAAAGCCCTCCATCTATCGCAGCAATAGCTGCCATATCGACAACCCGATTGAGGTAAGCGCCTTTGCCAGCGGCTCAATCGCCTTCAAACCGGCGGCAACACTCAATTGTCAGGTGACGGAAGCCTTCGCGCGCTGGATCAAAGGTGACCTGCAACCCTCGGCCCGCCTGCGTTATCTTTCCGGCGTCAATACGATCTATAATGCAGGCGGCTATTCCTGCCGCACGATGAACCATCGTCGTGGTGCCAAAATGTCCGAACACTCACGCGGCAACGCCATCGACGTAACAAAAATCACCCTCAATAACGGCAAAAATATTTCAGTGCGCAAGCCGGGCTTTTTCGCTTTTCGCGAGAAAGGTCTGCTTAACAGCGTGCGGTCGGATGCCTGCGATTATTTCACCACCGTACTGGGCCCCGGTTATAACCGCGAACATGCCGATCATTTCCATTTCGACTTGATGCCACGGCGCAACGGTTATCGCACCTGTAAATAGACCGATAGTAGCTATTCGGCGGGCAGTGGCGTGGGCTTGCCGTTTTCGTCCAGCGCCACCATCACGAATTCGCCGTGGGTGACGAGATCCATCTGCTGGGTCAGATAGCGCTGCGCCCAAGCCTCGACCTTCAGAGTAATCGATGTACGCCCCACGCGCACGACCTCGGTATAGACGCAGAGCGTGTCACCGATCTTGACCGGCTTTGCGAAAGACATTTCCCGCACTGCGGCCGTCACCACACGCCCTTTGGCACGCTCGGCGGCGCGAATGCCACAAGCAGAGTCCATCTGCGCCATCACCCAGCCGCCAAAAATATCGAATGCGGCATTGGCGTCCTTCGGCATGGCCGGAACCCGCAGGGTCAGCATGCCTTTGGGCCTCGCTTCTTCGCTCATGAATTTATCCTGTAAGTATCTTGAAGAATCGCAACCGATTATGAGGCAGGCTTTCGTATATTTCCAGCGAGATGCGACAGTTTTCATCCATGCGGTCTTTTCATTTGTGTTATGAAATTCCATATTGAGGCCATGGCTTCCTCAAAAGACAAATATCCTCAGGATTCGCGCGATCATACTGGCGGCTTCGGTGAAGCATCCCAGTCTGAGTTTTCCGGCGCGCCGCTTTCCGGCTCCATCGCCGATTGGGCCGAACAGATCGGGAAGCAGGCCGACAAGCCAAAGGAAAAGACAAAGCCCCCCAAGAAAATACCCGAGCGCAGCAAGGAAGCATCACGCAGCGCACGTGGCACGTCGATTGGTGGCGCAGCGTCAGCCAAGGAGCGCGCTGCTGCCGGCCTCAACCCCGTGGCTGGCCTGGATATAAGCCTTGAAGATGCGGCAACGCTCGATCCATCGGGCGCGACGGCAACGGTGAAAGCGCTTTCCGACCTGATCGAATCGGGTAATCCGCTGTTCAAGAATGGTCAGCTCTGGACCCCGCACCGCCCTGCCCGTCCGGAAAAATCTGAAGGCGGCATTCCGATCCAGATAGAATCGGACTTCGAGCCAGCAGGTGATCAGCCGACAGCAATCCGCGATCTGATCGCAGGCCTGGATGACAGTGAGCGCACGCAGGTGTTGCTGGGCGTCACCGGCTCCGGCAAGACCTTCACCATGGCGAAGGTCATTCAGCACACACAACGCCCCGCCCTTATTCTCGCGCCCAACAAGACGCTGGCCGCGCAGCTTTATGGCGAGTTCAAGAGCTTCTTCCCCAACAACGCCGTCGAGTATTTCGTTTCCTACTACGATTATTACCAGCCGGAAGCCTATGTGCCGCGCTCGGACACCTATATCGAAAAGGAATCGACGGTAAACGAACAGATCGACCGTATGCGGCACTCTGCAACGCGTGCGCTGCTCGAACGCGATGATGTGATCATCGTCGCTTCCGTGTCCTGTATCTATGGTATTGGCTCGGTCGAAACCTATACCGCCATGACCTTTGAAATGAAGATCGGCGACCGGCTCGACCAGCGCCAGCTTCTCGCTGATCTCGTGGCGCAGCAATATAAGCGGCAGGACATAAATTTCGTGCGCGGCTCGTTCCGGGTGCGCGGCGACACCATCGAGATTTTCCCGGCCCACCTCGAAGACAGGGCCTGGCGCATTTCGCTGTTTGGCGACGAGATCGAAACCATCACCGAATTCGACCCTCTCACCGGTCAGAAGACCGGCGATCTGCAATCGGTCAAGATCTACGCAAACTCGCACTATGTGACGCCACGCCCGACGCTCAATCAGGCGATCAAATCGATACAGGAAGAGTTGCAGCACCGTCTTGCAGAACTCACCCGTGCCGGGCGCCTGCTTGAGGCCCAACGCCTTGAGCAGCGCACCAATTTCGATCTCGAAATGCTCGAAGCAACCGGCGTCTGCAACGGCATTGAAAATTACTCACGCTACCTCACCGGACGGCAGCCGGGTGAGCCGCCGCCGACATTGTTTGAGTATATTCCGGATAATGCGCTGGTTTTCCTCGACGAAAGCCATGTTACGGTTCCGCAGATCGGCGGCATGTATCGGGGCGACTTCCGCCGCAAGGCGACGCTGGCCGAATATGGCTTCCGTCTGCCCTCCTGCATGGACAACAGGCCGCTGCGTTTTGAGGAATGGGACGCCATGCGTCCGCAAACCATCGCCGTTTCCGCGACGCCGGGCAAATGGGAGATGGAAGAGACCGGCGGCGTCTTCGCCGAACAGGTCATCCGCCCCACCGGCCTGATCGATCCGCCGGTCGAAATACGCCCCGCCAAGAATCAGGTAGACGACGTGCTGGGCGAAATCCGCGAGACGGCGAAAAAAGGCTATCGCACGCTCTGCACCGTGCTGACCAAGCGCATGGCCGAAGACCTGACCGAATATCTGCACGAACAGGGTGTGCGGGTGCGCTATATGCACTCGGACATCGACACGCTGGAACGCATCGAGATCATCCGTGACCTGCGGCTTGGCGCATTTGACGTGCTGGTGGGCATCAATCTGCTGCGCGAGGGACTCGATATTCCCGAATGTGGCTTTGTCGCTATTCTCGACGCCGACAAGGAAGGCTTTCTGCGTTCAGAAACTTCTCTCGTCCAGACGATTGGCCGTGCTGCGCGTAATGTCGATGGCAAGGTTATCCTTTATGCCGACAGGATTACCGGTTCGATGCAGCGCGCAATGGATGAAACCAGCCGCCGCCGCGAAAAGCAGGAAGCCTACAATACAGAACACGGTATCACGCCCGCTTCCGTGAAGAAGAATATCTCGGATATTCTGAACTCGGTCTACGAACAAGACCACGTCCGCGCCGACATTTCCGGTTTTGCCGAAGAAGGTGCGATGATGGGCAACAATCTCGCCTCGCATCTGGAGCATCTAGAAAAACAGATGCGCGATGCTGCCGCCGATCTCGACTTTGAGAAGGCAGCACGCCTGCGCGACGAAATCAAGCGCCTGCGCGAAACCGAACTCGCCATTGCCGACGATCCGCTCGCCCGCGAGATGGAAGTAGCGATCTCCGGCTCGGGCCGCGGCAAGGGCAAAGCTTCAGGAAAACCAGGCGGTAAATCTCTGTTCCAAAAGCCATCACTCGACAATATGGGGCCGGGTACGGATATGGCAAAGCCGCTGTTCCGCAAGAATACGCTTGACGAAATGACAGTGAAACGGACGGAAGTACCCGCTGGCGATCACGAGCCTGCCATTCGCCGCGAGCGTACAGGCATCGGTTCCTATGAAGACCCGGCAGAAACAGCGCGCAAAAAGCGTCGCCCAGGCAAGACCGGAAAACCGGGGCGCTGAATAAAGCTATTCCTCGCAGTTTGTTCGGCAGCGCAGAACATCTATACCTCATGAACAACTTCCATCCATCAGGCCGTAAGGCACCCTGTATCGATTACGAGGCGATCATGACCTTCTCTTGGCGTACGCTTGGGTCCAGCAGAATAATAAATTTTAGGACAAGCAATGCAGTCAAACCAGTTGGATCCGTCTTCAAATATATACGGCACTGATGCGGGGTGGCACGATGTCGGGAATATAGAGCTGAAGCTATGGAACCTGTCCAGAGCCGAGCGATCAGACCTTATTTACGGAAATGACCGACATCAGGTTCTCCTTATAGCGAAAATAAAGTTGATCGATAGTAACGGCAATCCCGTTCCAGACCAGTATTGCCCATCTCCTTCAGATATTAGAAGGCTTTCCGAGCCTGTAAATTACGATGATGGCTTATCATTAGGAACAGGCATTTCAGTTGGGTGGAGCTATTCTGGTGAACAAAATGCATTTTTAAACCCAATACAAAGTACAAGCAATCCTGTTAAAGAAATTAACATTCGTGATGATTATATTTTCGAGAGTTGTGCCTACTTACACTTTTATATACAAACAGAGCAAAGAAATTCTTTGGCTACCATCGGGTTTTGCGTTGAAATTAGAGACAAAAATGGATTTTTAGTTAGAAGAGTAGAATCCACCTCTGATGGCAAGTTTCATTCCAGCGTTGAAATTAGAAGCATTTCAGAAATAATATTTCAGTCGAGCGATTTTCAATGGAGCGGAATTCAGAAATTTCATGGAGGCGATACTGACGACGGACTACAAATGGGCCGTCCGTCCGACAACAATCTGTGGCGGGAATATGCATATAGCGTAACGTTAGATGATAGAAAATATGCTGACAATAACAACCATATCTACAGAGGGTTCGTGATAGATGATAGTGTGTATCAAAAAGAATATTCATTTGGACTAATTAATAATGGGTTCTATACATTTTCTGGTTATTTATGGCCAAATAATCTATATGATGAAAATAATGTCAAACTCCCCAACGGGACACCATTAGTTCGTGGAGAATGTAATGAATACGCCATGAAAATAGATGGCGCACCGGAGAGAAAGACAACAGTACATAATGCGCAAGGAACACTGCTTCTGTCTTTATTGTGCGCATTTGGGACAAGCTTTAAATTTGGTTATATAAAAATACCATTATCAGTGGGCGTCTATGATCAGTACGGCAATTATGGCGTTATCTGCGTTAATCCTGATCTCTTGCCAGATAAGTATATTTCCAGTTCACAAAACAACGGATTGCAGACGCTAAAATTCTTTACTAATAATGAAGAAAAACAGCCTTCACATGAGCAAAAAGAATATTATGTTTACATCCAAAATTCATCTAAACAGTACCCACGAAATGCAACTACTGAGATACAAAGAGGTGAACCAACCGTAATTACTGCGCGCAAAGGATCCACATATGACTACTTTGAAACTGAAGTTTTATTTAAAATTGAGCCACAAAAATATGATGAAAATGAAATAGATTCATTTTACTTGGAATCGTCTACTACAACAGGAGCCAAAGCATTAATAGGTCCATTTGGAATTATTAGCTTTTACGGCTCCTATGCGGAGAATAAATTTAAAATTGCACCATGCTGGAAAACAAGCAGCACCTGCATAGCAGATAGTTCTTATGAAAGATACATGGCCCTTTTACGTTTGGGAACTGATGGTGTAGAAGTGATCCTATTTGTTAATGGCGCTTATACCGATCCGGCTCTCTGGCCGACGAGTATACCCCTCCCTATTATCCCCTTCCCGATCAGCTTCGCAGGGTTTGAATGGCTTTTCCTGCCAGATAAAGACGCTGTGATATAGATCAAAGCCATATGGTGTTTCAGAGAACAATAAAGGGCGGCAGTCCGCCGCCCGGCATATCGGCTTTCCTCAGCGGCACTGGCCACTTCTGATAATGCGATAGCCTGCTTTTTCAGCAGTGCAGGAATTGGAGAACGTCTGCCGGTCCCCGCCACGCTGGGCGCACACAGGGCGATATTCACGCGTGCACGCTCCGGACGAACCGCCCGGTCTCCCTGGTCGATGGGATTGCTGTGGCGGGCGTGTGGGCCGTGTTCCCTCGCCGCCCCATCCACCTCCTGGTCTTGATGAGGTGCACCGGCCATTGGAAACGACACGATAGCCTTCGGCCCGCGCCACGCAACTACTGGACAATGTCTTGCGTTCTCCCCGCCGCTCCCCACAAACCGGCGCATAGATCATCGGGCACATCTGCGGCTGCGACGGGCCTGGCCGCATAGGTGGCCGATAATCCGGACCGCCTTCGGCTACGCAGCCTGCAAGAAACACCGCACCTGCGAGCACCCCCAAACGGCTGATCTTCTGCAATAGCATCGCTCTCTCCATTTTTTGATCCGCAAGCTAAGATGGAACAGTAGCCGATAAGAACAAGACCGGGTCAGCAAGTTTCAAACATTCACATCCAGATCGCCATATCGACAAGCACCGCACATGCTTTACTCTGCCTCCCGACGGAGCAGATAATGGGAACAGGCAATATGCAGCGATTTAACAGAATAATAGCAGTATTGGCTATCATGCACCTGCTCTTCTGGCCAGAACATATTGGCCCCGCCTATGCCAGCAGCGGCAATTCCGTTTCTTTCATTTTCGGACCACCAATGCCCGATAAAAGGGCTGGGCCGAAAATTAGCCGCATCTGCCAATTGATTGAAACGAGCGCTGACACCCACGGCATTCCCAGAGACTTCTTCGCCCGTCTGATCTGGAAAGAAAGCCGTTTTGACCATCGCGCCATCAGTCCGGTTGGTGCGCAGGGTATAGCACAGTTCATGCCCTATACCGCCAGGGAGCGCGGCCTGTCGGATCCTTTCGATGTCGAACAGGCAATTCCGGCATCGGCCAGTTTCCTGAGTGATCTGAAGCGCGATTTTGGGAACTGGGGACTTGCAGCTGCCGCCTATAATGCAGGATCGGGGCGCGTTTCTCGTTGGATACAATCGGGTGGTTTTCTTCCGCTCGAAACGGAGGATTATGTCCTCGATCTCACCGGCGTATCTGCGGATAATTTTGCATCCGGCGCCGAAATCGCCAACAGTCCGCTCGACCCCAAACTGGCATTTTCCGAAGCCTGCCAGCGCCTGCCTATCATTCGCACAGCCACAATCCCCATGGCGCGCATCAAGCCAAAACCGTGGGGAATTCAGGTCGCGGGTAATTTTCGCCGCAACATAGCCGTCAATCAGTGGAATCGGCTTCGCAAGCGGTTTTCGTCCGTATTGGCGGGCCATAATCCCGTCATTAGTCGGGTTCGCACACCGATGGCGCGGCGCGGCGTTTACGCGGTTCGGATCGGCGCAGATAGCCGCAAGGAAGCCAACACTATCTGCGATAGACTGCGGGCAGCGGGCGGCGCATGCATAGTTCTGCGCAATAAATAAGCAACCCGCTATGCTATACCATCGTACCGGCAGATATAGTGCGGCTAAACCGTTCTATTTTGGAATTGATAAAGCGATATTCTGGAATTTTTGTAAAGATTTGTCTCAATGCCGGTTCAAAGACGACCAATTATCTGTGACACAAAGAATTTGCTTGCCAAACTTCGCATCATAGATCAGTCTTCCGCTGTCCGGGCATGTTGCGAACAAATGGAAGACTGGAAGAACGGCGCGCCGGAACCGCTAGAAGTTCCGGGTTAGAGTAATCTCTGGCAATGATCGGTTCCTTTCCAATGTCGAGAACTGCCTGCATGACCCTCTGCCGGGTGTGTGGTGCGCTCGGTGGAAGATACAATTCCACTGTTTTTAGAAAAGGCAGTGGCGCCAAGGAAAAGGAACGGATCCCATGGCACAGACCGGTCAGGTCAAATTCTTCAACTCCGAAAAAGGCTTCGGTTTTATCAAGCCCGATGATGGCGGCGCAGATATCTTCGTACATATCTCTGCTGTGCAGGCTTCGGGTCTGGCAGGGCTTGCTGACAATCAGAAAGTTTCTTACGAGACGGAACCGGACCGTCGCGGTAAGGGCCCGAAAGCTGTAAACATCGCCATTACTGAATAATCGTTTATAGAACAGATTATCCACCCCGGCCAGCGCCGGGGTTTTTTATTGCCTCGACCCCGCAAAATCATCCGCCATCATAAAAGTCCATGGTGTACGAGACGGCAAGAGCACGCGAAATATTACGTAGACTGCTTTTATTTTACCTCGGGGACGCTCGTTTTTCTGAGCCCCACCATCGTTCAGCCTTCATTCATGTCGAAGAGATTAACTTCCTGTTCATACTCGATACGAAACGTCTGACCATTTTTCGTATCGGCATCGGTATTTATGCTTCTGAAGGAGCAAACAATGAACAAATTTGTAAAAATGACTATCCTGGCAGTTGCCTCTGTGGCTGCGGTTTCTGCCCCGCTGGCAGCGGCTTCCGCCGATTCCTGGGGCCGACATGGCTGGAATCGAGGCGGTTGGGATCGTTCCTATCATCGCCACCATAGGAATGGCGACGCCGTCGCCGCTGGCGTGATCGGGCTTGCAGCAGGCGCGCTGATCGGCAGCGCTTTAAGCCAGCCGCAGCCGGTCTATGTCCAGCCAGCCCCGGTCTATGCACCACCGCCGCCTCCGGTCTACTACCCGGCACCGCCTGCGCAAAGCATCCAATATCGGAGCGACTACGAACCGTGGAGCCGCAGTTGGTATGATTATTGCTCTGATCGCTATCGATCGTTCAACCCGAACACCGGAACCTATCGAGGCTATGACGGGCAGGACCATTTCTGCTCAGCCAATTGATCGAATGAGAAAGCCGCCCCAAGGGCGGCTTTTTACATACTGCCGTCAGGCATGATCTGTTTTCGTAAGAAAAGGATTGGTGCGCCTTTCCTCTCCGAAGCGGCCTCCCGGACCGTGACCACAGATAAATCCGATATCATCGCCCAGTGGAAGCAACTTCTCCTTGATCGAACGGATAAGCGCCGCATGGTCGCCGCCCGGCAGATCGGTGCGGCCGATCGATCCATTGAACAGCACATCGCCGACAATCGCAAAGTGTGCTTCAGGATTGAAGAAAACGACATGGCCCGGCGCATGGCCAGGACAATGGAAAACATCGAAATCATGACCAGAGAAGGAGACTGTGTCGCCTTCTTCCAGCCAGCAGTCAGGCACGACATTGCGCACACCTTCGGTCAGACCGTATTTGAGGCCGGTCGTCGCCAGATTATCGAGCAGAAACTTGTCGTCCCTGTGGGGGCCGACAATATCGACGCCGAACTCCTCCTTCATATCCATCGCGCCAGCGGCGTGATCTATATGGCCATGCGTAAGCCAAATCGCTTCAACCTCGATATTCTGTGATGCGATTGCTTCCTTGATCCGTGCAAGGTCGCCACCCGGATCAACAACGACACCCTTTTTCGTCTCGCTATCGAAAAGAACCGTGCAATTCTGCTGAAATGGCGTAACCGGAACGATAATGGCCTGCAATTGTCCCATAGAAATACTCCATTCAGTCTGCATGTTTGCCAAGCTGCGCGGCAAGTTGAGTCCAGTGCAAGCTTTATAGGTCTCACATAATACGCTGCGCCAGCACAAAAGGCTTGCTTCATCAGATAAACGGGTGGCACAAGGCCACCCGTATCCCCTCTCTCGAGAGTCTGTCGTCGGTTGTCGTCCCCACAACCGCGTTATCGGCTTATATTCAAGCCTTGTTTGCCATTGAATTCTTGATCAGTCCGACAATCGCCGTCAGAACAAGACCGCCCACGCCGCCACCAGCCAATTGACCGACCACGCCGTTAAGCACGGAGTCCAGTCCACCGTTGGACAGCAATGGGAGAAGCTGGCCAAGAATGACGCCGCCGATGCCGCCGGCAACCGTGTTGCCCGTGGTTCCGAGGTTGATATTCTTGGCAGCGCCGGCGACATTACCGCCGACTACACCTGCAACAAGCTGGAGAATGATAGGCAATAGAGATTCCATGATCGTCACCCCAATTCGAGTTAAAAGCCGGAATAACGCGAATCCGACATGAAAAACCTTGAACTGAAACTGGCCAATGTCAAACAATAAGCAGAAAATCAGTCAAAAAGCGGCTCAAAAGCCGCTCTTTTCTGTTTAAAAGCTATTATTCTGCCGCTATTCGCTTGGGTTGAACTTCGGCAGTGTAGTCGTTCATTAGAATATTTGTAATTTCGCCAGGCTGAAAATGATAAGGCCCGACCACGGAAACCGGGGTCACTTCGGCTGCGGTTCCACAAAGGAAGCATTCAGTGAAATCCGCCATTTCTTCCGGCATGATGACGCGTTCGATGACTTCCAGACCGCGGCGCTTTGCAAGATCGATAATAGTCCGCCGCGTAATACCGTCCAGGAAGCAATCAGGGATCGGCGTATGAAGCGCGCCGTCCTTGACGAAAAATACATTCGCGCCAGTCGCCTCCGCTACCTGCCCGCGCCAGTCGAGCATCAGCGCATCGGCATAGCCCTTGGCTTCCGCCGCATGCTTGGAAATTGTACAGATCATATAAAGACCCGCAGCCTTGGAGCGCGACGGCGCGGTGCGCGGGTCCGGGCGGCGATATTCGGCAATATCCAGCCGGATACCCTTCATTTTCTCTTCCGGCGAGAAATAGCTCGGCCACTGCCAGATCGCGATTGCGAGGTGGATACGGTTGTTTTGTGCCGATACACCCAGCGAATCCGAGCCGCGCCAGGCAATCGGGCGGACATAAGCATCCTCAAAGCCCTGCTTCTTGAGCAATCCCCGGCAAGCCTCGTTGATCTCATCGACGCTATATGGAATCTCGAAACCCAGAATATGCGCGGATTCATGCAGGCGCTCGGTATGTTCGGTGAGCTTGAATATCTCCCCGCCATAGGCCCGCTCTCCCTCGAATACGGCACTCGCATAGTGCAGGCCATGGGTCAGCACATGAACTTTCGCGTCTTTCCAGGCAATGAACTCCCCATCCTGCCAGATAAATCCGTCCCGTTGATCAAATGGAATCTCAGCCATTTTAGTCTTCCTCAAAAATAATCCCTGCGGCTTTGTTCTCAAGCCGTTTACTCATATGAGTGTTCTTCATCTTTCTGCCCGGTGCAATTGAAATTTAAACGCCGGTCAGACAGATATTCTCGCCGATTTCAGCTTTTTAGAACAAATACACCGAGGTCAGCGCCCGTCCCCGGCACAAGTCTCAAGCGTGGAGTACATGCAAAGCAAGAATATTTCCGCCATAAACGGAAAATAACACTCGCCATAATGCGTCGTCCCCCTTATTGGATGGCGTATCATGGCCGATAGCGCAATTATTTCTCCTCTCACCCATAGCAGCAT
This sequence comes from Falsochrobactrum tianjinense, assembly GCF_019100495.1. Lineage (GTDB taxonomy): Bacteria > Pseudomonadota > Alphaproteobacteria > Rhizobiales > Rhizobiaceae > Brucella > Brucella tianjinense. Next base: position 209,758 of record NZ_JAHRVA010000004.1, read on the forward strand.
AATTTTTGTTCTAAAAAAGCACTCTGTACTTTCCAAAAATTATCTTGGTGATTGAGTTATGTCAATAATGCTGACATATTTATCGCAACAGGATGGAGCTTCGATGTGAACTCGACGAACGACATGAATTATATAAGCAATCCCTTGACGTCACTGGAGGCGGCCGACCTCAACGTCATTGAGTTGCTGTTTTTTTCTTATCGCGATTTCACCGCAGATCCGGATCTCATCCTCGAAAAGATTGGTTTTGGCCGCGCCCATCACCGGGTACTTTATTTCATCAACCGCAAGCCAGGTATGACGGTCGCGGAACTTCTGGAACTGTTGCGCATCACCAAGCAAAGCCTCTCGCGAGTTCTCAAGCAACTGATTGACACAGGCCATGTTGTGCAGGCTACCGGATTGCACGACCGCCGTCACCGCAAGCTTTATCCAACCAAAAGCGGTCGCCAGCTTACCCTTGCACTTGCCCTGCCGCAGTCGCGCCGCATCGCGCGCGCATTGGAAGGATCGGATGCAAAAGATCGGGAAATCATTGAACGCTTCCTTTATAATATGGTCAACCCCGAAAGGCGGCGGCAGATTGACGATTTCGCCGCAACGGAAAATGCCGTGCAAAAGCCCGAAACGCAGTTGAAAGACATAAAGAACGACGGGACAGAGCAGGCAACAGAGAATAGACGCGCCGCGTCTCAATAGATAAGGTAATGGTTCGACGCAGTATCGATTGCGCAGCAACTGGAACAGAGATGGGATCAAGCGACGCCATGGCTGTAGAAGAAAATAATCTTTCGGACGATGCACCGCATCTGCTTGTCGTCGATGACGACACACGAATCCGCAGCCTTCTTTCGCAATATCTGACCGGCAGCGGTTTTCGCATCACGGTAGCGGGTAGCGCTGCTGAAGCGCGCCGCAAGCTCGAAGGCATCGATTTCGATCTGCTGGTTCTCGACGTCATGATGCCCGGTGAAACCGGCGTTTCTCTCACCCGTTCGCTGCGCGAGCAGAAGAACGTGCCAATCCTGATGCTCACTGCCCTGTCGGAAACCGACAGCCGCATTGACGGTCTGGCTGCGGGTGCGGACGATTATCTGCCAAAACCTTTCGATCCGCGCGAGCTGATTCTGCGCATTAACAACATTCTGCGTCGCGGCGCGACACCTGCGCAACCAAAGATCGAGCAGATTGTCTTCGGCCCTTACACATTCTTCATTCCTCGCCGTGAGTTGAAGAAAGGCATGGAGACGATCAAGCTGACCGACCGCGAACAGGATATCATGGCGATATTTGCCGAGCGCGCAGGCGAAACTATCCCCCGTCATGAATTGACTGGGCAGGATGGCGATGTCGGCGAACGGACCATTGATGTGCAGATCAACCGCCTGCGCCGCAAGATCGAGCAAGACCCGGCCAACCCGGTCTGGCTGCAAACCGTGCGCGGAATTGGCTACAAGCTGAGTATCGAATAGAAGCCCATGGCAAACCTCTCCTGGCCAGCACAGCCGTTGGGAGTATTCTGAGACGATGAGATCGCTCTGGAGACAACTCACGCGCTGGCTTGCGCGCCGGATGCCCAAAGGTCTCTATGCGCGTTCGCTTATAATTATCATCGCTCCAATGGTACTGCTGCAATCGGTGATCGCCTATGTCTTCATGGAGCGGCACTGGCAGATGGTGACGGAGCGGCTTTCGACGGCGGTCGTGCGCGATATTTCCGCCATTATCGATATTCTCGAAACCTATCCGCAGGAACCGGGCTACGACAATCTCATTCGCATTTCCCAACAGCGTATGGCCCTCAATATCTCGATCCTGCCGCCCGACCCATTGCCGCCGCCCGGCCCGAAACCTTTTTTTGCCATTCTCGATTATTTCCTGAGCGAAGAAATCACCCGCCAGATCAGCCGACCTTTCTGGGTCGATACAGTAGGTGATTCCGATCTGATCGAAATCCGTATCAAGCTGGAAGACAAGGTGCTCCGCGTTTTTGCGCGCCGCAGTCAGGCCTACGCCTCCAATACCGGCATCTTTCTCACATGGATGATCGGCACGGCCCTCGTCTTGCTTATTATCGCCATCGCCTTCCTGCGCAATCAGATCAAACCGATCCAGCAGCTTGCGGAAGCAGCCGAAAGTTTCGGTAAAGGGCGCCCCATGCCGGAAGGTTTTCGGCCCCATGGAGCCGAAGAAGTGCGGCGCGCGGGCATTGCTTTCATCCAGATGCGCACGCGTATCGAGCGCCAGATCGAACAACGCACTGCCATGCTTTCCGGCGTGAGCCATGATCTGCGTACCATTCTGACCCGCTTCAAGCTGCAACTTGCCCTTGCGGGTCATTCAATCGATATTGAGCCGCTCAATCAGGATGTTGCCGATATGCAGACCATGCTGGAAGGCTATCTGGCCTTCGCGCGCGGGGAAGGATCGGAAGAAGCCGCAAGCCTCAACATCGCCCTGCTTTGCGAAAAGCTGGAAAACGAGGCCCGGCTGCGCGAACGAGGTTTCAAATATTCGATTGAAGGCGATAGCGAAGTCCATGTCCGCCCCAATGCCTTTTCGCGCCTTGTCAGCAATCTCGTATCGAACGCCTTTAGCCATGCGCAAAATGTTGAGCTTTCGGTCAGTCACAATGATGGCTGGCTGAAAATAGTCATCGACGATGACGGTCCCGGTATTCCACCCGACAGACGCGAGGACGTTTTCAAGCCTTTTGTACGCCTTGATGAAGCACGCACGCAGGGTACAGGCGGCACTGGCGGCCTGGGTCTGGCCATTGCTCGCGATATTGCCCGCAGCCATGGTGGCGATATTGAGCTTGAAGACGCGCCAGCAGGTGGCTTGCGCGCGATCGTTCGCATTCCCGCATAAGCAATGCCGTTCAGGGGCGATTGATATATTGTGCTGCGATATAGCCCAATGCCGTTGCCGCAATGCAGGCAAATACGGATAGGCTGATATTGAACAGGGCGCGGCCCGGAAAGCCCAGGCGCAATAGTTCAAAAGTTTGCAGACTGAATGAGGAAAAAGTGGTGAAGCCACCGCAAATGCCGACCATAAATGCCAACCGCCATATTTCGGGTATCGAAAAGCGGCTCGAAGCAAGGGTTAGCGTGCCGAACAATGCGATTGCAAAAGAACCGGTCACGTTAACGAAGATGGTGCTCCACGGCATTCCGCGACTAAGTGGGCCCAGCCAGATGGCTATCCAGAAACGCAATACGCTTCCCAAGCCACCGCCAATTGCGACGATAATTGATGCCTGCATTATGCATTCCATCCCTGCATCATTTGGCCAGCGTCAAATTGCATAAAGTCCGCAGGCGACGCAAATCACAGATACGGAATTAGAACAGTTTTCCGCCGTTCGGCACTTCCTTGTCAATGGCAGCAAGCACCACTTCGCCCTCCTCATCCGGCAAGCCGAGAGTCAGGACTTCCGACATGAAAGGCCCAATCTGGCGTGGAGGAAAATTGACGACGGCAAGCACCTGCTTGCCGATCAGCTCTTCCGGCGCATAATGCTTGGTGATCTGCGCCGATGACTTTTTCATGCCGATCTCGTCGCCGAAATCAATTTTCAACTTATAGGCAGGCTTGCGCGCTTGCGGAAATGGTTCAGCCTCGACAACGGTTCCCGCACGAATATCGACTTTCTCGAAATCCGCCCAGCCAATCGTTTCCGTTCCACTCATCCCTGTTACTCCCTGCGGTCAGGCTGTGTCACTCCCAACAGTCTTGTCACGCCTATAGTCAGGCGTGACCAACCGTCTCGAAAACTACGCTTTCGAGAGATTTCTGGGCCGTGACACCCGACCAGACGACAAACTGGAAAGCCTGAAAATAATTCTCGCACGCTTCCAGCGCTGCTGATAGCAAGACCTCAACCTGCCGACTGGTCGGCTCCGCTCCGCCCGCCAGCAGAAGCGACTGGCGATACATGATCGCACCTTCCTGCTGCCACAGATCGAAATGCCCCATAAGCAGTTTCTCATTGATCAGCGAAAGCAGCCGCATCACTTCATTGACGCGCGGTTCCGCAACCTTGATGTCAAAGGCGCAAGCCAGATGCAAAGCCTCGAAATCCTCCATCCAGGAGAACGAGATATGATAGTCAGTCCAGTTGCCTGCCACCGATATTGCGATTTCATCATCGCCAGTCCGCTCGAACGTCCAGTCGTTTGAATTCGCGACATGCTCGATCACATCCACCGGATGCGCTTCACGGGCAAATTCAAGCTCAAGAAGGCTCATGTCCGTTTCCTGTTCTGGGAAGTCCCTCGTAGAGACGCTTCCAAATTCCGGCGTGTGGTTTCCCCTACGCCCGTACCCGCCGCCACCGCACGACGCAGGCGCGGTTAAACAGGCACGAATTGATCGGTCGAGGGACTGGCACGCCCTATGGCATGCAAGCGCCTCAATGGCACACGCACATACGCAACTGATACTGGAAAGCAGCCTGAAAGACACGAAACCTGCAAACAGCCCCCCGCCGCCGCCCACATGACCCTGTTACGAATCATGTAGTGTTTTCAGTCTATTGATGCTGAATCTGAACACCAGCCCCTTTTATGAAAAGAGGCATTAAAGGATGTGGAAATATGACGGGGGCGAGCAGGAACCCTTGCCTTAACCGACTCTAAGACAAGGGTTTTTGCCACTTGCAGCCTGTTAATAAAAAATTACGAATTATCTTTGGATTTTGTACCCGAAGATGGGTTTTTCACCGTTTTGCCACTCGAATCAGCTTCGAATTTGGCAAGACGCGCTTCCAGAGCTTCGATTTTGGCAAGCAGGGTACTGTTTTCGGTGCGCGCCTTGATCGCCATTTCGCGCACAGCGTCAAACTCTTCGCGCTGCACCACGTCAAGCGTATTGAGAACGCGCTCGCCCTGCGAGCGTAAGGCCGTTTCCACTTCACGCCGCACACCCTGTGCAGCGCCTGCTGCATCCGTCACAAGCTTGGCGAATTCATCGAGAACCCGGTTCGATCCGCTGGTCATGGCATTCTTCCTTGTTAAAAACCTGTTTTGGAAATAGGGCTGTCCCGGTTCCGATGCAAGCACAGCTATGCAATCGTGATTAACCGACGAGCCGCAGACCCGGTTGACCGGTCCGGCTTCGCCAAGCATGGTTCGTGAATAAATGGAGTGATTGCATGATAGAAACGCCGACGCCGGTTTCGGGCATTGCATTTCCAGATATAGACCCAGTAATTTTCTCCATCGGCCCTCTGGCCGTGCATTGGTATGGGCTTGGTTATGTTGTCGGCATCCTTTTTGCCTGGTGGTATGGCAAGAAGCTGCTGCGCAACCATCGCCTCTGGGCCAACAATCAGGCTCCGATGGTACCCGAAGCGCTTGATGATTTTGTCATCTGGGCGGCACTCGGTGTCGTTCTGGGTGGGCGCATCGGCTACGTCCTGTTTTACAATTTCACCTATTATCTTGCCAATCCTCTGGCTATACCCGCGGTATGGGATGGCGGCATGTCGTTCCATGGCGGCATTCTCGGCACGACACTTGCCATGTTTCTTTTCGCGCGCTCACGCAACATCGGTGTCTGGAGCATGTTTGACACGGTCGCCGCAGGTGTACCCGTCGGTCTCGGTCTCGTGCGTGTCGCCAACTTCATCAATCAGGAACTCTGGGGTCGCGTCAGCGATGTGCCTTGGGCAGTTTACTTTCCCAATGGTGGTCCGCTGCCGCGCCACCCGAGCCAGATCTACGAAGCCCTGCTCGAAGGCTTGCTGCTATTCTTTGTTCTGTTTGCACTCATCTGGGTCGGACGCAAACTGAAAAAGCCCGGCTTTGTTGCCGGCGCATTTGTTGCCGGTTACGGATTGAGCCGCATAGCGGTCGAATTCTTCCGCGAGCCTGATGCGCAACTGGGCTATCTTTTCGGCGGTTGGCTCACCATGGGTATGGTGCTTTCGCTGCCAATGGTGCTGTTTGGCTTCTGGGTTATATGGCGCGCCAACCGGGCGGCGCGCGATGCCTGAAACCCCGCTGAAAAAGCGTTTGAAGCGATTGATCGCAACCAACGGGCCGATTAGCGTCGCTGACTATATGGCTGCCTGCCTTGGCGACCGTGAAACAGGCTATTACATGACGCGCGAGCCGTTCGGGCGCGGCGGGGATTTCATCACGGCTCCCGATGTCAGCCAGATGTTCGGTGAACTGATCGCCATCTGGTGCATCGGCATTTGGGATATGCTGGGACGCCCCGAAAAAACTGTCCTTTGTGAAATCGGCCCCGGTCGCGGAACGCTGATGAGCGATATGCTGCGCACGATCACGAAGCTCGCGCCGCAACTGGCCGCCTGCGCAACCGTTGCAATGGTGGAAACCAGTCCGCGTCTGACCGCCATACAGAAAGAGAAGCTCGCACCGTTCAAAAACCTCATCCAGTGGTTCGAGTGCTTTGCCGATATTCCTGACGGTCCGCTGATTCTCGTCTCCAATGAGCTTTTCGATGCGATTCCGACCCGGCAGTTCATCAAGGTGGATGAGCGTTTCGTAGAACGTATGATTGCGCTCGACGAACAGGAAGAACTGCAGTTTGCAAGTGGCGTAACCGGTCTCGATCCCGCGCTTTTGCCACAAGATCACGAGCGGGTCCCGGACGGCGCTGTCTTCGAAGCCGCCCCCGCCCGCACGGCTTTGATGCAGGAAATCGCGCGGCACATCGCGAGAACGCGCGGTGCGGCCCTCACCATCGATTACGGCCACCTGCAATCGGGGTTTGGCGACACGTTGCAGGCCATGTTGAAGCACGCCTATGACGATGTTTTTGCCCATCCGGGCGAAGCCGACCTCACCAGTCATGTCGATTTCGACATGCTGGAAAAAACAGCGCGCAATTGCGGTTGCAAGACGGGAACCATGACGCAGGGCGAATTTCTACTCGCCATGGGCCTGATCGACCGCGCCGGTCGTCTGGGCGCGGGCCGCGACGCGGCTTTTCAGGAAAAAATTCGTGAAGATGTCGAACGTCTGGCCGCGTCCGACCAGATGGGAAATCTGTTCAAAACCCTCGCCATTGCCGATCCGGCCACGCGACTGTTCCCGTTTGAGCTCTGACAATTTAGCGTGAACTGGCAAAAAGCTGCAATTGACAAGCCACGCCGCCTCCCCCACCATCCCGCCGTTTGAAAAGAGAAAGCCGATGACCGACAAGCCGCAACCGCTCCGCTCAGCTTTGCTGGAAGGCCCTGCCGGACAGAATGGCTGCCGTATCGCGCACGGCTTTTTCACGCGCAAGGGCGGCGTATCGAGCGGTATTTATGCCGGTTTGAATGTGGGCAGCGGCTCGAACGACACACCCGAACTGGTGGCAGAGAACCGCCGTCGCGTAGCCGAAACCCTTGGTGTTTCAGCAGACCGCCTCATGACGGTGCATCAGGTTCACTCCACCGATGTTCTGCATGTGACCGAACCTTTTGGCTCTCCTCGCCCAAAGGCCGATGCGATGGTCACGAACATTCCCGGCATCGCACTTGGCGCGCTTTCGGCTGATTGCGGCCCCGTGCTCTTCGCAGATCATAATGCTGGTGTCATCGGCTCAGCTCATGCTGGCTGGCGCGGCGCTTTCGATGGCGTACTGGAAAACACCATCGACTCCATGATCGGCCTTGGCGCTAAGCGCGAGAATATTGTCGCGGTTCTCGGCCCAGCGATTGGCCCCCAAAATTACGAGGTCGGCCCTGAATTTTATGCGCAATTCATCGCGAAAGAACCCGCTTATGCGAGCTATTTCATGGTATCGAATAAGAAAGATCACAAGTTTTTCGACCTATGGCGTTTCATTACCGACCGCCTGGCAAAAGCGAATATACGTGCCCACGCCTTGCGCCAGTGCACATATGCCGATGAAAATCAGTTCTATTCCTATCGGCGCACGACGCATCGCAAGGAAGCTGATTACGGACGTCAGATCGCCGCTATAGCCATTATAGAAGATTGAGGAGAACACTATGGCCCTTCACTTCGAGCCGGAAGAATTCGCCGCACGACGCGACCGTCTGATCTTGAAGATGGAGGAAGAAAAGCTGGATGCCCTCCTGCTGTTCGCGCAGGAAAGCATGTATTGGCTAACCGGCTACGATACCTTTGGTTTCTGCTTCTTTCAATGCCTAGTGGTCAAGGCCGATGGCTCGATGGTGCTCATGACACGCTCTGCGGATTTGAGACAGGCGCGCCACACATCCAACATCGAAAACATAGTTGTCTGGATCGACCGCGACAATTCCAATCCCGCTGCTGATCTGCGCAATATCCTGACCGATCTGGACCTGCTCGGCACGCGCATCGGCATCGAATACCAGACTCATGGCCTGACCGGCGCCGATGCGCGCAAGCTGGACGAGCAATTACAGAGTTTCGCCAAGCTCTACGATGCATCCGGCATGGTGGATCGGCTGCGGCTGCTCAAAAGCCCCGCTGAGATCGCTTATGCGAAACGTGCAGCGGAACTCAGCGATGAAGCGCTGGATGCGGCGCTGAAGCTTATCAAGGCAGGCGCGAGCGAAGCGGATATTCTGGCAGCCATGATGAGCGCCAACTTCGCGGGCGACGGCGACTATCCAGCCAATGAGTATATTATCGGCTCGGGCGCAGACGCCCTTCTGTGCCGTTACAAGGCGGGCCGCCGCCAACTTGCGGCCAACGATCAATTGACCCTTGAATGGTCTGGTGTATTCCGCCACTACCATGCGCCCATGATGCGGACCGTCATTATCGGCGAGCCAACACAACACCATCAGAAACTATATGACGCCGCCCGCGAAGCAATCGAAGCGGTTGAAGCGGCGATGACGCCAGCATCTACCTTTGGGGATGTTTTCGACGCGCACGCACACACGATGGAAGCGCATGGCCTGACTCGCCATCGGCTGAACGCCTGCGGTTATTCGGTAGGTGCGCGTTTCACACCCTCTTGGATGGACCCGCAAATGTTCTATTCCGGCAACCCGGAAAACATCCAGCCGGATATGACACTCTTCGCTCATATGATTATTATGGATTCCGACACCGGAACCGCTATGACACTCGGCCAGACATATCTGACGACAAACGGGGCAGCGGAGCATTTGTCACGCCACTCTCTTGATATGCCCCTTGCCTGATAAGATTGTCAAATGACGCGTGATCGGCGATAAATTGCTTATAGCGCATGAGTGGTCTGCGCTCTTAGGAGCATGAAGCCGAACATGAACAAGGCATATCTTCCCGCAATGCTGTTGCTTGCCATACTGCTTGCCGCCTGCAACAGTACCGAATCCGCATTGGATATACAGGGCGCAAACCAGCAGCCCGGCCAGCAGGAAATGCCGGCGGCACCCGCCGCCTCTGCTCAAGCAGCCCCGGCTGCAACCAGTCCGGCACCGCAGCCGCAGCGCACCGCAACGCTAAAACCGGGCAAGCTTTACATTGCCCCGATCATCGGTGCACCGCTCAATGTAGTGACGCCCCTCACCCATCGGATCAATGACGATGCGCGGGCCAAGGGTATCGATCTGGCGGGCAATGCAGACACTGATGCCGCCTATGTCATGAAGGGATATTTCTCCGTTCTTTCGGAGGATAACCAGACGACGGTTCTTTATGTCTGGGATGTTCTGGACGCATCCGGCAATCGACTTCATCGCATACAGGGGCAGGAAAAAGTTCCGGGAGCTGCCGCAGATTCGTGGAGCATCGTCCCCGCATCCGCCATGCAGGCCATCGCTGATCGCACCATTCAAGAATATGCAAGCTGGCTTGCGGCAAATCGCGCATAGTGGCAACTTCACGCGACAAAAGGCTGAATCTTTTACGCAATCCTATACCCGCCCCTGTAAGAAAGCGTTTCGGATTGTCTTTTTACTGCAATTATATCCCCTCAGCCCTTGCAATGGCTGTGACTCTTTGCAATAGGCCCCACATTCGGGAATGCCTTGCGGGTTGCGCCATTTAAGGCTGCTGCTTTCTGGGCTTTCAAGAATGAATTTGCTGAGCCGGATTTGAGATGGCTCATGCGCAGACAACAGACCATGTCCGTTCACGGACCTTTGCGACAGAACGAAACTGCTCCGGCTTCAGAGGCAAAAGAATGAAACTTTTCGCAGGCAACTCCAACCGGGTTCTTGCCGAATCCGTTGCTCAGTATCTCAACATCCCGCTTGGCAAGGCCACTGTTCGTCGTTTCGCCGATCAGGAAGTCTTTGTAGAGATTCAGGAAAACGTGCGCGGCGAAGACGTATTCGTTCTGCAATCGACCTCCTACCCGGCCAACGATCATCTGATGGAACTGCTCATCATGATCGACGCTTTCCGCCGCTCCTCCGCCCGCCGTATTACCGCCGTTCTTCCCTATTTCGGTTATGCGCGACAAGATCGAAAACCCGGCCCGCGCACGCCAATTTCGGCAAAGCTCGTCGCCAATCTGATTACCGAAGCCGGTGCCAACCGCGTTCTGACCCTCGATCTTCATGCCGGACAGATCCAGGGTTTTTTTGATATTCCAACCGACAATCTCTACTCGGTGCCGGTCATCGCCCGTGACGTGAAAGCAAATTATGCCAGCGGCAACTGCATGGTTGTTTCGCCGGATGTCGGCGGCGTGGTGCGCGCGCGCTCGCTGGCAAAACGCATCGACGCTCAACTCGCGATTGTTGACAAGCGCCGTGAACGTCCCGGCGAATCGGAAGTCATGAATGTCATCGGCGACGTGACTGGCAAAGATTGCCTTTTGTTCGACGATATCGTCGATTCGGGCGGTACGCTTTGTAATGCAGCCGAAGCGCTTCTGACCAAGGGCGCCAAGAGCGTCACCGCCTATATCACGCATGGCGTATTATCGGGCGGCGCAGTGGCCCGCATCGCGTCCTCCAGACTTAAGGAGTTGGTCATCACCGATTCCATCCAGCCCACCACCGCCATCAACGATGCGCCAAATATCCGCGTACTTTCCATTTCTGACCTGATCGGCGAGGCTATCGCCCGTACGGCAGCGGAAGAATCGGTTTCGAGCCTGTTCGACTAAACACGCTCTAGAAACCGGTGAGCCGGATAACGATCCCCAGACATGCCGCAAGAAAAAGCACAAGCGGCATGTTTACCCGCAGAACCACAAGCAACAAAGCCGCCGCAGCCGCAATCAGCACAGCAGCATTATCCATTGTGTGCCAGACAGGCACGGGCAGCGTAAGCGCTCCGAATGCCTTTTGCGATACTTCCGCAAAGAGTACGTGCAGCGAAAACCACAATGCGAGATTGGCGATCACGCCCACGACCGCAGCCGTTATTCCGCCCAGCATGGCTGAAAGCCAGCGCACTTGCCGCAACCTTTCGACAAAGGGCGCGCCTGCGAAAATCCATAAAAAACATGGAATGAAAGTGAACCACAGCGCGATCAATCCGCCTGTGAGGCCCCCCGTAAGCGGGGGCAAGCCTGATAGGTTCGCCGCCCCCACAAAGCCGACGAAGACCAAAACGAGGATCAAGGGGCCGGGCGTCGTCTCGGCAAGGCCCAGTCCGGTCAGCATTTCGCCCGGCTGCATCCAGCCGAAATGCTCCACTGCCTGTTGCGCCGTATAGGACAACGCGGCATAGGCTCCACCAAAAGTGACAGCCGCAAGCTTGGAAAAGAACGCCGCTTCCGCCGCGAAGACATGTTCGCCGCCAAAGATAAGATAGAGCATTGCGAGCGGAACGAACCATAGCCCGCCCCAGATAAGCGTCTGTTGCACAAATTCGCGCAGGGCACTTGGCGAAGCCGCGGCAGACATCGTCCCAATTGCGCCCCGCAGAATGAACCGCTGCGCCCCACCCGCAAAGGCTGCAAGCAGCACGACGAGCGGGAATGGCAAATGGAGAAAGGCGATGGCAACGAATGCAGCGATTGCAAGCGCATAGGAAAAACGCGACGCCAGAGTGCGTTTTCCCATGCGGTAGAGAGCGTCGAACACAATGGCAAGCACGGCGGCTTTCAGTCCAAACAAAAGCCCCGCGACAATATCGACATGGCCAAACGCAATATAGAGCGCCGACAAAAACAGCATGACCGCAGCACCCGGCAGGACGAAAAGCAGCCCGGCCAGCAAACCGCCACGCCAGCCTCGCATGGTCCAGCCGCAATAGGTTGCAAGCTGCATGGCTTCAGGCCCTGGCAGAAGCATGCAGAAATTCAACGCATGCAACAGCCGCTCCTGATCCATCCATTTCTTTTCATCCACCACGACGCGTTGCAGCATGGCGATCTGCGCCGCTGGTCCGCCGAAGGACAAAAGCCCGATCTTGCCGAAGGTGGAAAATAGTTCCTTGAAGTCCGGCTGTGCCGATTGTGCTGTCACGAATATGTTCCTGTACATCCTGATCAAGCTCTCGCTGATCGTCATTACAGTCTTGTGACAGGTTTCACAGTTATTCCGCAGCCGCCCTGTCTTCGGCCTGTTCATCGGGCGCAGCCGGATCGCCGGGCGCGGTTTCGCATTGAAGATCGGGGAAGTTGACGACGCGCATTCCCTTGAAATCATTGCGTAGTACTAGAAGCCCGCGCTCTTCGAAATAGGTCAGAAGACGCCGCGCTCGACTGAATGAATGCGTACCATAGGCTCGCGCCAGCGCCGCATCCGAAGGGCATGGCGCTCTAGTCACCGCTGCCTGCGCGACGATCAGGAACACGCCCTGTACATCATCGGTGAGGCTTTCAGAGAGTGCGAGCGCCTTCTGCCATGTCTCGCCTGAGGCTGCATCACCTTCAATGCTGGCCTGCGCCACCGCCAGTCTGCGCCGGAAGGCAGGCAACGCCAAGGGCTCTCCCGGAACGCGATGAATGCGGCAGCGCACCAAAAAATCCTGATAGAGCACGGCGACCGAGCGGAACGACGCCTCTGGATCATCCACGATCTCGCGCATGACTTTCTCAAGCAGTTCTTCGCGTTCTGCCTCCACAATACCGGGAAACAGCGGTTCCGTCATAGGCTCCGCTTCTGGCTTCGGCTTCGCCACCTGTGCCAGAATCTCTGCCGTTGATGGCGGCGGCGGTGGCGCAGGAGCACGGCGAACAGGCATGCGGATTTCTTCAGGGGGCGGCGTGAAGATCAGATCGTGCGCATCTTCCGGAGCGTCGGGAAGTGGCATCAGCTTGGGCGATGACGAGCGGGCGGAAGTTTCCACCGTGCCGATTTTGATAGGCAGCGGACGGCGGGACAAGGCCGGTCCCAGCGCCACAAAATGACCGCGCTGCAAATCCCGGAACATTTCGGCCTGCCGTCGCTCCATGCCCAGAAGGTCGGCGGCACGCGCCATGTCGATATCGAGAAAAGTGCGCCCCATCAGAAAATTGGAAGCTTCGGCCGCTACATTCTTGGCAAGCTTGGCAAGGCGCTGTGTGGCGATCACGCCGGCCAGGCCGCGTTTGCGTCCCCGGCACATGAGATTTGTCATCGCGCCGAGCGAGAGCTTGCGCGCTTCATCAGACACTTCGCCAGCGGCTGCGGGTGCAAAGAGCTGTGCTTCATCCACTACCACAAGCATTGGATACCAATAATCGCGTTCGGCATCGAAAAGGCCGCCAAGAAACGCTGCTGCCGCGCGCATCTGCTGCTCGACGTCAAGACCCTCCATATCCAGCACAGCCGAAACTCGATGCTGCCTGATACGGCTGGCAATGCGGGTCAATTCCACCTCCGTGCGCGCGGCATCGACGACGACATGCCCATGGACATCGGCAAGCGTAACGAAATCCCCTTCGGGATCGATAACGCATTGTTGCACCCATTGCGCGCTTTGTTCCAGAAGACGGCGCAGGAGATGCGACTTGCCCGACCCCGAGTTGCCCTGCACGAGAAGGCGCGTTGCGAGAAGCTCTTCAAGATCAAGCATGGCCTGCTTGCCACCACCAAGCGCACCTGTCGACGCAGTGCCACTCCCAGCGACAGAACCCATGTCGATACCGACCTGCATCTCGCCCCCTTCTATGAATAGATGGAAAATGTTGGAACCTGACGACCAGGTTCGATCGGGCATTCCCTATCACCTTTGGTGCCGCAGATACCACCCGTTAAGAGAAAAGCCCACAGAAGTCGCATTCACATCCAAAACTTGCCATATCCAAAAAACTTGCGCCAGAAACGCGTTTGCTCTATAGCACCGCCATCCGCGTAGACACCCTTGGAGGCAGCGCGGAATGAAGTTGTCCGGCCTTATCCGATGTAAAGGCGCTACGGGCCGTTTCATGTCGTTTATTTTTTGAACGACACTCCAGTCAGTATATGAAAGGAAATGCCATGAGCGATAATTTCGTGCTCAAGGCCGATTTGCGCAGTCGGGTTGGTAAGGGGTCCTCCCGCGAGCTTCGCCGCAACGGCCAGATTCCGGCAGTCATCTATGGTGACAAGCAGGAGCCCCTCGCAATCGCCGTTCCCTACAAGGAAATTTACTACAAGATCTATGGTGGTGGCTTCAAGACCACGATTGCCACAATCGAAGTAGACGGCAAGAAGATTCAGGTCCTTCCGAAGGACTACCAGCTCGATCCGGTCCGCGACTTCCCGCTGCATGTCGACTTCCTTCGCGTTTCCGCGAAGTCGGTTGTTACCGTCAATGTTCCGGTTCACTTCAAGAACGAAGAAGCTGCCCCCGGCATCAAGCGCGGCGGCGTTCTCAATGTCGTTCGCCACGAAGTCGAACTGATCGTTGCAGCCAATGCTATTCCGGACGCTCTCGAAGTCGACCTCACCGGCCTTGAAATCGGCGATACGGTTCACTTTTCGGCCATCAAGCTGCCGAAAGACGCATCTCCTGTCATTCAGGACCGTGACTTCACCATCGCCACCATTGCTGCTCCGGCCGGCCTGAAGTCGGACGAAAATGCTGAAGGTGCCGAAGAAGAAGCAACCAAGGAAGGCGAATAATCGCTTTCCCCATAGAGGGGGCTTGCAACCATGCTGCTCATCGCAGGACTTGGCAATCCGGGCCCCAAATATGCGCATAACCGGCACAATATCGGTTTCATGGCGGCGGATGAAATATTCCGCCGCCATCGCTTTTCCAATTGGCAGAAAAAGTTTCAGGCCGAGATTGCCGACGGTATCATCGACGGCGAGAAGGTGCTTCTCATCAAGCCGCAGACATTCATGAATCTTTCGGGCCAGTCGGTTGGCGAGGCCATGCGCTTTTACAAGCTCGCGCCCGCTGATCTGGTCGTCATCTATGACGAGCTGGATCTACCCCCCGGAAAACTGCGTATCAAGACGGGCGGCAGCGCCAACGGCCACAACGGCATAAAATCCATCGACGCACATTGCGGGCAGAACTATCGCCGCATGCGTCTTGGCATCGGCCATCCCGGCGCAAAAGAACTCGTGCATAATCACGTTCTGGGTGACTTCGCCAAGGCTGACAGTGAATGGCTCGACAAGCTTTGCGAAGCCGTCGCAGACAATATCGATCTGCTTGCCAGAAGCGAAGACAACACTTTCATGAACCGCGTAGCACTCGCCATGGGCGATGGCAGCCAGCGCCCAAGCGGCTTCAAGGCCCGGCCCGACGCAGCGGAAAAAGCCCCGCCCAAAGCCCAGAGCCATATACGGCAAGCGCGACAAAACCAAAAGCCCGCCAATATTTCACAAAGCGGCCCGATGGCCGAAATGCTCAAAAAGCTGCTCGGTAAAAAGGACTAGGACCTCCAAACCCGGTCCCGCCTCTTGACGCTCCACCATCCTATGTCGCATAGCGGCGGTAATCACATTCTATCGAGACAGGTAAGATCATGGGTTTCAAATGCGGCATCGTTGGCCTGCCCAATGTTGGCAAGTCCACGCTCTTCAACGCACTGACCAGAACCGCGGCTGCGCAGGCTGCGAATTATCCGTTCTGCACCATCGAACCGAATACCGGCGAAGTGGCGGTTCCAGACCCGCGCCAGACCGACATCGCGCGCATTGCGGGCTCAAAGGAGATCATCCCGACCCGCATCAACTTCGTGGACATTGCAGGCCTCGTGCGCGGCGCGTCCAAGGGTGAAGGCCTCGGCAACCAGTTCCTCGCCAATATCCGCGAAGTCGACGCCATCGTTCATGTGCTACGCTGCTTCGAGGACGACGACATCACTCATGTGGAAGGCCGTATCGATCCCGTATCGGACGCACAGACGGTCGAAACCGAACTTATGCTTTCCGATCTTGAGAGCATCGAGCGCCGCATCGTCCAAATCCGCAAACGCGCGACCGGCAAGGACAAGGAAGCGCTCACCATCCTGCCAATCATGGAAAAGGCGCTGGATCTGCTCCAGAACGGCCAGCCCGTACGCTTGATGCTGGCGGATATTTCGCCGGAAGACCTGCTGATCCTCAAAAGCTTGAACCTGCTCACCTCAAAGCCGGTGCTTTATGTCTGCAATGTCGCCGAAAGCGATGCCGCAACAGGTAACGAATATAGCGCTGCAGTTGCCAAAATGGCCGAGGAGCAAGGTGCGCAGGCGGTCATCATCTCCGCTGCTATCGAAGCCGAGGTCGCGCAATTACCGGATGAGGAAGCCTACGAGTATCTCGACAGCATGGGCCTTGAAGAACCGGGCCTCGACCGCCTCATTCGTGCGGGCTACACGCTTCTCGACCTTATCACCTATTTCACCGCAGGTCCCAAGGAAACACGCGCATGGACCATCAGGCGCGGCACCAAGGCACCGGCTGCGGCAGGCGTCATTCATACCGATTTCGAGCGCGGCTTCATTCGCGCCCAGACCATCGCCTTTGAGGACTACGTTAAATATAACGGCGAAGCCGGAGCAAAAGAGGCAGGCAAGGCGCGGGACGAAGGCAAGGAATATACCGTCCATGACGGCGATGTGATGCTGTTCCGCTTCAATACCTGATACTATCAGGCCGCCGTAAAGTCGGCGGCCTTTTCCATTTAGGGAGGAGATTGCATTGAGCACATCTGGACCCAAATATGCTTATGAAGATATGGTGCCAGGGCTGAAGCTGGTCTCCGGTCCGCGCACGGTCAGCAAGGAAGAGATCGTTGCATTTGCACTCGAATTCGATCCGCAACCCTTTCATCTCGATGAAGAAGCCGGCAAGGCAAGCCCGCTCGGCGGACTAGCCGCATCCGGCTGGCATACGCTTTCGCTATTCATGCGGATGATGTGGGACGCCTATCTCAAGGACTCCACATCGCAAGGCAGTCCTGGCATTGAGTTCAACCGCTGGAAGCGCCCGGTTCTGGCTGGCGACACGCTCAGCGGTGTTTCAACCATCATCGACCGGCGCATTTCAAAATCACGGCCTCATATCGGATTGCTGACGATCCATAACGAGATCGTCAATCAGCATGGTGAGGTGGTTTGCGTATTGCAGCACAAAGCGATGTTCGCACTACGCAATCCGCAAGATGAAGGGGATTCTGCATGAGCTTCATCGAAGATCACCTTGGTGAAGAAATCATCATCGGCAGCTACACCTTCACTGCGGAAGAAATTATCCAGTTTGCATCAAAATTTGATCCCCAGCCTTTTCATCTGGATGCGGAAGCCGCCAAGATCAGTGTCCTGGGCGGCTTGTGTGCATCTGGCTGGCACACGATCGCCATTTTCATGAAGCTCAATGTCGCGTCCATTGTCGAGACGACCAAAGCGGCAATCAAGCGCGGCGAAACCCCACCATCTTTCGGCCCCTCACCCGGCTTCGAAAACCTGAAATGGTCGAAACCTGTCTATGCGGGTGATACCATCACCTATAAGCGGACCGTGCATTCTATACGCGCGCTCACATCGCGCCCCGGCTGGTCCATGCTGAACATGCCAAGCAGCGCCTGTAATCAAAATGGCGACCGGGTTCTTTCGTTCGATAATACCGCGATGGTGAAGCTACCACTGTCTGCTAAATGACCACATCGAAACAAGCTGGAAATCCGAACTTATTTTGTATCAGTCACCCTCAAATTCGACAAGGGTGCGTACAGGAACGCCAAGCGCTTCAAGCTTCTTGCGTCCACCAAGATCGGGAAGATCGATGATGAAGCAAGCCGCAACAATCTCTGCGCCCATCTGAAGAAGAAGTTTCGCAGCGGCTTCCGCCGTGCCACCAGTCGCGATCAGATCGTCTACGAGAATAATGCGCTCGCCATGCTCGATGGCGTCGCGATGCATCTCCATTTCATCAATTCCATATTCGAGACTATAGGCAATACGCACTGTATCGCGCGGCAGTTTGCCCTTCTTGCGGATCGGCACAAAGCCCGATGAGAGTTGATGCGCGATCGCTCCGCCAAGAATGAACCCGCGTGCTTCAATTCCGGCAACCTTGTCGATTTTATTTCCCGCATAAGGATAGACGAGCTCATCCACCGCACGGCGGAAAGCCTGCGCATCGCCCATCAGAGTCGTCACATCGCGAAACTGTACACCAGGCTTGGGATAATCCGGGATCGTTCTGACCGCATCCTTCAAAGTGGCTTTGAGTCCGGATTCCATATTCAGTCCTTTCAGAGAGGCTGGGTCAAGCAAACTGTTACAGTATAAACTCGACCAGCCCATGTTTCCTGAACTCTCTTCAATCATGATATGACCGCCGCGCCAAGCCTTTCTGCGCCTTTTATTGACTTCCGTCTCAGGCAGCAAAAAGGGCGCCACAGAGGCGCCCTTTCATTCAGTTTGAGGTTTATCGCTTAATGCTTGACGGTCGACCATATCTGACGCTTGGCGATATAGACGAGGCCGGCAAACAGAATCAGGAAGACGATGACACGGAAGCCGGTCTTCTTGCGCTGCTCCATATGCGGCTCGGCGGCCCACATCAGAAACGCCGAAACGTCGCGCGCATATTGATCCACCGTCTGCGGCGCGCCATCGTCGTAAGTGACCTGATCGTCGCTTAACGGCTTGGCCATGGCAAGCGACTTGCCCGCGATAAAATACGGATTGTAATAGGTTCCTTCTGGAACCTCGACACCTGCTGGCGGCTGCTCATCATAGCCGGTCAGCAATGCGTGAATATAATCCGGCCCGGCTTCGGCATATTGCGTGAATATATCAAAGACGAAGGTCGGAAAGCCACGTTCGACTCCGCGCGCCTTGGCGATCAGCGAAAAGTCTGGCGGAGCAGCGCCATTATTGGCAGCGGCTGCGGCACTTGCATTTGGAAACGGCGACGGGAAATAATCCGTAGGCAATGCCTTGCGGGTGAACATTTCACCATCGGCATTCGGGCCGTCTTCAACCTCATATTCCGCCGCGAAAGCCTTGACCTCCTCCGGAGTGTATCCGAGATCTTCCAAGTTGCGAAATGCGACCAGATCCATCGAATGGCAAGCCGAGCACACTTCCTTGTAGACCTTCAGACCACGCTGGAGCTGCGCCTTGTCATAGGTTCCGAACGGCCCTGAGAAGCTCCAGCTTTCCTGCTTCGGATGGTGGATGGGGTAATGTTCAGGTTCTGCGGCTTCGCCGCCTCCCTGAGCGAAGGCACCGCCCATGGCAACACCCATCGCAACCAGTGGGGCAGTACCCAGGGCAGCGAAATTTTTGAGGAACTTTTTCATTTTTCTGTCCTTCATCTCTCGCTGGCTCAGCCGTTGATTTCCACTGGAGCAATCGCGGACTTGCCTCCGTTCTTTTCCAGCACCGCCTCGGTTATCGAGTTCGGCAGACGCTTTGGCGTCTCGATCAGGCCGAGAACCGGCATGATGATGAGGAAGAAAGCGAAGTAATAAAGCGTACCCACCTGCGCGAGAGCGACATAGAGGCCTTCCGCCGGGCGCGATCCCAGCCAACCAAGGAAGATGGCATTGATCACGAAAAGCCAGAAGAACAGCTTGAACCACGGACGATAGACCGCCGAACGCACCTTCGATGTATCCAGCCATGGCACCACGAAGAGGATAGCGATCGAGCCGAACATGGCTAGAACGCCGCCGAGCTTCGAATCGATCGGACCAATATTGAAGGTGATGGCACGCAGCATCGCGTAGAATGGCAGGAAGTACCATTCCGGAACGATGTGGGATGGCGTCTTGAGCGAATCGGCCGGGATATAGTTGTCCGGGTGACCGAGGAAGTTCGGCATATAGAAAACGAAATACGCAAAGACGAGGAAGAAGATCAACGCGCCGAAAGCGTCCTTGATGGTCGCATAGGGCGTGAACGCGACCGTGTCGGTCTTCGACTTGACTTCAATCCCGGTCGGGTTTGTCTGGCCGGTTACATGCAACGCCCACACATGCAGGATAACAACGCCTACAATCATGAATGGCAGCAGATAATGCAGCGAAAAGAAGCGGTTTAGCGTCGGATTATCGACAGCGAAACCACCAAGCAGAAGCTGCTGGATCGGCTCGCCTATGACCGGAAACGCCGTAAAGAAGCCGGTGATGACCGTAGCGCCCCAGAACGACATCTGGCCCCATGGGAGCACATAACCCATGAAAGCGGTCGCCATCATGAGGAAGAAGATCACGACGCCCAGAATCCACAAAAGCTCGCGCGGCGCCTTGTAGGAGCCGTAATAAAGACCGCGTGCAATATGCAGATAGACGGCGATGAAGAAGAACGACGCACCGTTGGCGTGCATATAACGCAGGAGCCAGCCGGAATTGACGTCGCGCATGATCTTTTCGACGGAATTGAACGCAATGGCCGTATCCGCCGCATAATGCATCGCCAGCACAATGCCGGTGAGCAGCTGCGCGATCAGCATGAACGAAAGAATGCCACCGAAGGTGTACATGTAGTTCAGATTACGCGGCGTCGGATAAGCGACAAAAGAATCATAGACAAGGCGCGGCAAAGGCAGCCGCTCGTCGACCCATTTTTCGATGCCGGTCGTGGGCGTATATGTGGAGTGTCCACCACTCATGTTTTCTCTCCCCAAGATCTGTCTTAGCCGATCCTGATGACCGTATCGGAAGCGAATGCGAATTGCGGAATATGCATGTTTTCCGGCGCGGGTCCGCTGCGGATACGCCCGGATGTGTCGTAGGTTGAACCATGGCACGGGCAGAACCAGCCGCCGAACGAGCCGGCTTCACCCAGCGGCACACAACCCAGGTGGGTGCATACGCCGATCATGACGAGCCAGTTTTCCTTGCCCTCGCCCGCCGAGCGAGCCAGATCGGTCGCTTGGGCATCTGACGGAAGATTGGCGTTACGCGCGATCGGATCCTTGAGGTCGGCGAGCGCCGTGCTCTGGGCGTCTTCGACTTCCTTGGCGGTTCGGTTACGGATAAAGACCGGCTTGCCTCGCCATTTAACCGTCAGCGATGCACCTTCCGTAAGAGAAGAAACGTCAACTTCAATGGATGCTGCGGCAAGCGTCGAAGCGTCGGGACGCATCTGGTCGATAAACGGCCATGCCAGCCCGCCTACTCCGACGACACCCGCCATTCCCGTCGCAATATACAGAAAATCACGCCGTGTCGGCTCAGCCGTGTCGTGTGCGCTCACGTGCCAATTCCTTTTCAACCTGCATGTTCAATTAAATTCTCCCCTCGTCCTCTTTTGCAGCTATGCAAAAATAGTCCTGCAAGTGCTCACAGAACGAAATTCCCTCCATCTCGCCTATCGGTTTAGGCGGGAAGAAAAGTCTTGTCCAGACGCCAATCCCTTGGGACGGCACCATGTCGCAGGCTGTTTTACAGATATATTTCACCCCACGCTTATCTATGCTGCAATCAGCCGGTAAGTGGCAAATGCCGTCAGGACGCAGTTTGCTGGCCCAGGAAGCCGCCCGACTGGCGCGCCCAAAGCCCTGCATAAATGCCGCCGCGCGCGATCAGCTCCTCGTGCGTGCCTTCTTCGACGATCCGGCTCTTGTCCATCACGATGAGACGATCAAGCGCTGCAATGGTCGATAGGCGATGCGCGATGGCGATTACCGTCTTGCCTTCCATCAATTGCTTGAGATTATCTTGTATGGATGCCTCTACCTCTGAATCGAGTGCAGAGGTTGCCTCATCGAGAATGAGAACTGGCGCATCCTTGAGAATCGCGCGCGCAATGGCGATGCGCTGACGCTGCCCGCCTGAAAGCTTGACGCCTCTTTCGCCAACAAAGGCATCGAAGGATTTGCGTCCCTGATAGTCTTCCAGAACGGCAATGAACCCCTCCGCTTCCGCTTGGCGGGTGGCCTGGAGAAGTTCAGCTTCCGTCGCATCGTCGCGCGCTAGCATGATGTTATCGCGCAGCGAGCGATGCAGCAGGGCGGTTTCCTGGCTGACGACAGCAAATGCTCGGCGCAAGGAGGCCTGCGTCACATTCCGCACATCTTGCCCATCAATGAGAATCGCGCCCTTTTCCACGTCGTAAAGCCGCAGAATCAGATTGACCAGGGTAGATTTACCGGCCCCCGAATGACCGACCAGCCCCACACGCTCACCACCTGCAACTGTAAGATTGATATTGTCCAGAACCCCCGCCCCCTTGCCGTAATGGAAGGTGACATCGTGCACGTCTATACGTGCCTGCGTGATCTGCAAGGGTTTCGCACCGCTCCTGTCTTCCAGACCCAGCGGAGCAGAAACCAGTTTCATCGAATTTTCGATAAGACCGAGTTGGCGCAGCATGCCGTTGAGCTGCATCATCATCCGCCCCAGCAGCATGTTGAGCCGCAAAACAAGGCCAAGCGTGAACGACACCTGCCCCACGGTAATCGCATCGCGCGTCCACAGATCGATGGCGATGGCTGCAACCGTCACGATCATCAACCCCGAAAGCGCCGTCAGTGAAATACGAACGCCCGTGAGCGAACGCATGAAAGGCAGAATGGCCCCGAGATATCGCTCAAAGCCGTCGCGCAGATAATGTTCGTCATCGTCAGCTGTATTAAGCTTGATCGTCTGAATATTGGAATAGCTGTCGACGATCCGCCCGTTGATCATTGAACCCGCTTCGGCGGATGCTTCTGCATATTTTCGGATACGCGGCAGATAGCGCCGGGCAATGAAGCCAAATGCCGCGATCCAGAGAATAACGGCCGCCGCCAGCCGCCAGTCCAGCCTTCCGACCAGAAACAGCGTGGTTATGCTATAGATCGCCATGAACCAGACGACCTGAATGAGGCTTTCGATCAGATCACCGGCTGCCTGCCCCGCCTGCCAGACCTTGGTCGCGATACGCCCGGCGAAATCATTCTGGAAGAAAGCGTAGGACTGGCGCAATACATAGGAATTCGCCTGCCACCGAATCATATTGTAAAATCCCGGCGAAAGAGTCTGGCCGTCCAGCATCGTGCTCATCGCCGTCACTGCGAGCCGAATCACCAGAACCGTCAGCCCCATAAAAAGCAGTTCCGGCCCCGCCGCCTGCAACAGCGCCGTCCAGCTTCGTTCCGCACCGTCGCGCCCGGCCTGATCGAGAATATCGACCAGCCTGCCGGTGAAATAAAACAATCCCGCTTCCACTAGCGGCAACAATCCGCCGACCACCAGCGAGAGCGCCAGCGGTCCTTTGGCCTGCCGCGCATAATGCCAGATAAAAGCGGGGGTCGTCGATGGCGGCCTTAACCGATCCGGCTCGCGAAAGGGATCAACCCAACGCTCGAACAGGCTATAGACCGTTTTCATCAATTGCGTTTTCCTTAATTAACCAGTTCCGCATCCGCTGGATCATCGAAACCAAGGAACCCACCCGATTGCCTTGCCCATAATCTGGCATAAATGCCGCCAAGCGCCACAAGTTCCTCATGTGTGCCGTCTTCGACGATACGCCCTTCGTCCATGACCACCAGTCGGTCAAGCGCCGCAATGGTGGAAAGCCGGTGCGCGATGGCAATCACGGTCTTGCCTTCCATCAATGTGTTGAGGCTGTCCTGAATAGCCGCCTCCACTTCCGAATCGAGCGCCGAGGTCGCCTCGTCCAGAATGAGGATTGGCGCGTCTTTCAGCATCACGCGCGCAATGGCGATGCGCTGGCGCTGCCCGCCTGACAGTTTTACGCCGCGTTCGCCGACATGCGCATCAAGTCCACGACGCTCTTTGGGATCGCTCAGCAATGGAATGAACTGATCCGCCTGCGCCAACCGGATGGCGCGCACAACCATCTCATCACTGGCATCGGGGCGGCCATACATGATGTTCTCGCGCACTGAACGGTGCAGAAGCGATGTGTCCTGCGTAACCATTCCGATATTGGCGCGCAGCGAATCCTGCGTGACTTTGGAAATATCCTGGCCGTCAATCAAAATGCGACCGCTTTCGAGATCATAAAAACGCAGCAACAGATTGACCAGCGTCGATTTACCGGCACCGGAACGCCCAACAAGCCCGACTTTCTGCCCTGCCGGAATATTAAGCGACAATCCTTCGATGACGCCCTTGCCCTTGCCGTAATGAAAGCCGATCCTGTCGAAGACGAGTTCGCCCTTATCGACTTTCAGCGCAGGAGCATCCGGCACATCCACCACCTCATGCGCCCGCGCAATCGTAGTGATCCCGTCTTCGACTGTCCCGATATTCTCGAACAGGGCTGACATTTCCCACATGATCCATTGCGACATGCCGTTAAGGCGCAACACCAGACCAATACCGACTGCCACGGCACCCACGGACACCGCCTCCTCCATCCACAGGCCGATCCCGATAGCACCGACTGCGAATAGCAGAATACAGTTCGATAGGTAGAGCGTGAAATGGAACATCGTAATCAGGCGCATCTGGCGATGCACAGTATCCAGAAAACCATCAAGGCTTTCGCGGACATAGGATTCCTCACGGCTCGAATGCGAGAACAGCTTGACGGTGGCGATATTGGTATAGCTGTCGACGATACGCCCGGTCATAGATGAGCGCGCATCGGCCTGCTCTTCTGAAATCGCCCGCAGGCGTGGAATGAAGAAACGCAGCAGCACGATATAAACGCCCAGCCAGACGGCAAAAGGGATCATCAGAACGACATTGGCGGATGCTGCGATGAAAAGGGTTCCAGCAAAATAGACGAAAACGTAATTGAGCACGTCGAGCAGCTTCATCACCGTCTCGCGCACGGCAAGCGCCGTCTGCATCAACTTGGTGGAAATGCGCCCCGCAAATTCATCCTGAAAGAACGCCATGGACTGGCGAATGAGATAGCGGTGCATCAACCATCGCACCCGCATCGGGTAATTGCCGAGCAATGTCTGGTGGATGAACAGCGAATGAATCAGCACTACGCCCGGCAAAACGACCAGCACCACTCCGGCGATCAAGGACAGCCGCCATCCCTCATTGGTCAGGAACGTCTCGCGCGACTGATGCGAGAGCCAGTCCACGATATTACCCAGAAAGGCGAACAGCGACACCTCGATAATAGCAATCAGCGTCGTGAAAGCTGCCATGCCAAGAATCCACGGCCATGCGCCCCTGGTATAATAAAGACAAAATGCCAGCAGCCCGCGTGGCGGCTCACGCGGGGGCTCTTCGGGATAGGCTGCGAGTCGTTTCTCAAACCATTTGAACATAGTGCTCTTTTTATGTGTCCTCGTAAAAATTGCCAAGGCGAAATCAGAACAAAAAGAGAATATTTTGTTCTGCCGAACACTTGCGGCAATGCCATTTCTGCGTTACCCGCCCCATATGGAACTGCGTATCGCTCTCTATCAGCCTGATATTCCCGGCAATACGGGAACCATTTTACGCTTGGCCGCCTGTCTCGGCTTTGCGGTGGATATCATAGAACCCGCTGGATTCGACGTATCTGATCGTTCGCTCAAGCGCGCGGGCATGGATTATCTCGAACAGGCCGCCCTGACGCGCCATGCCGACTGGCAGCATTTCGATGAGTGGCGCAAAAATACCAGCCGTCGTCTGGTCCTGCTCTCGACCAAAGCGGCAATTCCCTATACCGATTATCAATTCCAGGAAAATGACATTCTTTTGTTCGGCCGCGAATCGGCAGGCGTTCCGGATACGGTGCAGGATATTGCCGACGCACGATTACTGATACCAATGGTGCCGGGCGCGCGCTCCCTTAATCTTGCCGTGTCGGTGGCCATGACCGCCGGTGAGGCTCTGCGCCAACGAAGCCTCACATATCGCAGGAATGGTGTAATGTAATAACGACTCGCAAAAGCCATTCTCTCCAGAGCAATTGGACCCCGATGCTCTTGCGGCTGCTAATCTGAATCGAGTTTCAATGCGTTAAGCACGTTACATGAATCGAAACGGCAAGTCAGTCAGAAGTCGGCAGCCGCCGAATCGTAAATTCGATCACATCGTCGGGCCGTTCGCACCAGCTTTCAATTTCCGTCCAGTAGGCAGCCTTGGGAAAGGCCTCGAACCATTCGCGCGCCTTCTCGCGTGCCGCCTGACGCGGCAAGGTGAATGTCTCACGGATAAAACCATCTCGCGGCATCCGGCTTTTTTGTGTGCGGCTTTTCTCAAGCTGTTTTCGCAACCCTTCAAGCGGTGGGCGGGGCGGTACTACAGTCATGCGATTGCCTCCCGAAAGCATGTCGCTCAAAAATGAGAACCGATTTCGCTGGTTACGACATGAACGTGACAAAGAGATAAAGCCGATATTCCCGATCTCTTGCACGTTAAGATAGGGAAGCGGCCCATGAAAGACGAGTCTTTTCTGGGGAGATAAATCTAGCCATGACTGCATAATATCCTTCGCGCTATGCCAAACTACAGGATTTTGCTAAATGAAAGGCGTATAAGCTTGAATGTCTGGAACTTTTCCGGTTCCCCGATAAATTGCGCGAGAGGAAACCAACAATGCAACGCGACGAAATTCCCGCAATCATCCCGCAAGATATCGAAGAAAAAAAACAGGCCGCCCGCGATTGGTTCGAGGAACTGCGCGACCGGATCTGCACGAGTTTTGAACAGCTTGAAGACGAGTTGCAGGGCCAACTTTCCGATCAGGAGCCCGGACGCTTCGTTCGCACGCCCTGGCAAAAGGACGATGGCAATGGCGGCGGTGGCGTCATGTCCATCATGCATGGCCGCGTTTTTGAAAAGGTCGGCGTCCATGTTTCCACCGTTCATGGTGAGTTTTCGCCCGACTTCCGCAAGCAGATCCCCGGTGCGGAAGAAGACCCACGCTATTGGGCCAGCGGCATTTCGCTGATCGCCCATCCGCAAAATCCCAATGTTCCCGCCGTGCACATGAACACCCGCATGGTCGTGACCACCCGCCAATGGTTCGGCGGCGGCGCAGACCTCACCCCCGTTCTCGACAGCCGCCGCACACAAGAAGACCCGGATACATTGACCTTTCACAAAGCATTTCGCTTCATATGCGAGAGGCACAAGGACATTGTCGATTATCAGCGGCTGAAAGACTGGTGCGACGAATATTTCTTCCTGCCCCATCGCAATGAACTGCGCGGCACTGGCGGCATTTTCTACGACTGGCTGCATTCCTCCGGCGAACAAGGCGGCTGGGATACCGACTTCGCCTTTACCCGCGATGTTGGCCGTGGTTTTTCGGTGGTTTATCCGCATCTGGTGCGCCAGAATTTCAACAAGGGCTGGACGCCTGAAGATCGCGAAGAACAGCTCGTGCGTCGCGGCCGCTATGTCGAATTCAATCTGCTCTATGATCGCGGCACGATTTTCGGCCTGAAGACAGGCGGCAATGTCAATTCCATCCTGTCTTCCATGCCGCCTGTCGT
The DNA here is from genome assembly GCF_019100495.1 of Falsochrobactrum tianjinense. GTDB lineage: Bacteria > Pseudomonadota > Alphaproteobacteria > Rhizobiales > Rhizobiaceae > Brucella > Brucella tianjinense. Next base: position 237,332 of record NZ_JAHRVA010000004.1, read on the forward strand.
GAAATGGCCGTGAAATAAAGCATTTCCAGCAAAAGTGTGGAACGCCTCCGCTTAATTTTTGGGCTGATTGCGAAGCCTTTCAGCCTCCGCATAGAATTTCTTTTCCCACTCGTTATGATTATCTAGCCCTTCCTTGATGAAGGGCGTGAAAATCGCAAGATTCATCAGGCACCAGTTGACGAGCCGTGCAGGAAACTTCAGCGGCTTGACGAAATCGACAAACAGAACGACGCGCGTCTTGTCAGTGTGGTTCCACGCCTCATGCTCGTAAGCGTCGTCGAAAATCAGCACTTTGCCTTCCTGCCAATGGCAGATCTGGTTGTCGACGCGAATAGCGAGCTTGTCGGCAGGTTCCGGCACGATCATGCCCATGTGCAGGCGCAGAACGCCGTTATATGGTCCGCGATGCGGCGGCAGATGCTTGCCCGGCTCGAAAATCGAGAACATGGCTGTGGTCAGGCCAGGAATTTTCTGCACGGCGCGCCACGTATTGGGGCAAGCTCGGATATTCTGTTCCGACTTGACGCCAAAGCCTAGCAGAAAGAACGTCTTCCAGTGACTGTCGGTCGAAATCGTCTTCACATCTGTCGAAATATCCTGAAAGGACGGCAACTCGCTCTGACGCAGCAGAACCTTTTCCAGTTCGGCGCGAATGGCGGGAAATTCCTTTTCGATATCCGACGCCCATAGAAAGAGGGCATTGTCATAAACCGGAGGATTTCCAAGCTTTGCATATTTGAGATTGAGCCGTTCCGCCCAAGCGACGATGCCCATGAAAAACCGGGTTACGGCGCCCGGCCGTTCCATTGGCGTGATACCCTCGGTGCCAAAATTCTGCTTGGGGTCAGAAGCGGTTTCTTGCTGTTTCGATGTATCGGAACTGGACATTCGTTGCTCTTTCAAAACTGACGCGAAAAATGCATCCTACGCCATAAAAGTGCTAAATCACGGCATCACTCGTTCATTTTGTCGCGATCAAGTTTGTCCAGAAGTGCGGTCCGGTCAAGATTAAAACCTGAGTCAATCCAGATGGTTTCAAGGTCTCTCAGCATTTTGCCAAGAGCCGGGCCTTTCTCGACGCCCAGCCGCAGAAGATCACCGCCCGTAACAGGAAAAACCGGTGTTTCATGAGTCTGCGCGACTTCAAGCAAGCGCGCATAACCACCAGCCCGGATCATCGCCTCATCGCTCGCTACCGCATCATTGCGCGCCGCGGCATAGGCCAGCCGGATACGGTCCAGCACGGCCTGCTTGCTTCCGCGATAGAGAAGCGCTTTCAGCGCCTGTTCCGAAAATTCCGGTTTCACCGCATCAGCGCGCGCCCAAGCCTCCAGCCGCGCCCTTTCGGCATTCGACATTTTAAGCCGCTTGCCCAATTCGCCCATGCGCTCCGCATCGGGAGGAACAATGCCTTCAAGCCGCAAGATGGGATCAACCTGCCAGCCAAGATCGCCTTCCGCTCGCACCAGACCATGGATAGCGTCAATACCCCATTTCTCGCTTTCAGGCAGAACAAGGGTAAGCACGCCCGCCTGCCGCATCCACAAAAGCGCGCGTGAAGGATCGGGCGCGCAAAGAAGCTTCTTGATTTCCGCCCAGACCCGCTCTGCCGAAAGCTGCTGCAAGCCGTCCTTGAGCCGCGCGCTGGCGCGCAATCCGTCCGTTTCGGGGCGTCCCGAGCCGTACCAGGCGAAGAACCGGAAAAAGCGCAGAATACGCAGATAATCTTCGCGGATACGCGCTTCCGCATCACCGATGAAACGCAGCGTGCATGTCTCTATATCACCGAGCCCGCCGACATAGTCGACAATCGTTCCATCGGCCTTGGCGTAGAGCGCGTTGATCGTAAAATCCCGCCGTTCGGCATCGCTTTTCCAGTCCGTATCGAAGGCCACCTTGGCATGGCGTCCGTCCGTCTCAATGTCCTTGCGCAGAGTCGTCACCTCAAAGGGCTGCCCCTGCACGACAACGGTCACAGTGCCATGTTCGATGCCCGTCGGCACCGGCTTGAAACCTGCCTCCCGCGCAAGCCGGACTGTATCTTGCGGCAGATGTGTGGTCGCCAGATCAACATCGCTGACCTTCGTACCCAGCAATGTATTGCGGACCGCGCCGCCCACTACTCGCACTTCGCCACCATCGCGGTTGAGTGCTTCGAAAAGCGCTTGCAGCCGCCAAGACTTGAACCATTCGGCCTTGCCAGTAATATTCACTGTTTCGCTCAACGATAGAGCCTTTCATAAAGTCCGCGAATAATTCCGGCGGTGATACCCCAGATGAATCGCTCATGATATGGCATGGCGTAATAAAAGCGCTCCTTGCCGTTCAATACTCTGCTTTCGCGCCGGTGGTTCACGGGATTCATGAGGAATGACAGCGGCACCTCAAATATATCCGCCACCTCATCAGGATTGGGATGCACATCGAATGGCGTATTGACCACTGCCAGAACGGGCGTAATGGAAAACCCGCTGCCGGTCAGATAACGCGGCAGATTACCCACAATCTTGGCCCGCTCAGCCAGCAGGCCGATTTCCTCATTTGCCTCGCGCAAGGCCGCATGTTCGGCAGTTCCATCCTCGGCATCGATGGCCCCGCCCGGAAATGCAATCTGGCCGGAATGCTTGCGCAGTGTATCAGTGCGCTGGGTCAATAGCAGCGTCGCCTCCGCGCCGCGATCCACCACAGGCACGAGAACAGCAGCGTCGCGCATTTTCGCAGTCACCATGGCCTGTGTAAAATCCGGATTCAACGCATGATCACCGGTCACCTCGTGGTCGTCGGGCTGCCAGCTGCGCACGCGCTCGGCAAAATCATCCGCTGAAAAGACCGGAAACAGATCCGAAGTGCGAACCGTCATCGAAGAGCGTCCTCCAGTTCCTCGGCGGGCATGATGGGAAACACCACGCCGCCTGAACGCACTGCGAACATGATAGCGCCATCGACTTCGATCTCTTCGCCAAGCGCTACCAGCTCATACATCACAGAGCGCGCCAAAAGCGCCTCCAGCCGCCCGCGCACCAGTATATACGGCTTCAGGCCGCCACTTTGCTGTTCAATCACAAAGCGCAGCCCATGCTCTGCCCCAGCCTCAACCACATCACCGACATTGGTGCGGAAGGTCAGAGCCTGATCCTCACCCTCACCGGAAACCTGCATTTCCACGGCAATGAAATGGGCGTCCTCGACCCGGATGCCGATTTTTTCTACTGGCGTTACCAGATAGGTTCTACCGTCCTCATCCTTGCGCAGGACGGTGGAGAACAGCCGCACAAGCTGCTGGCGTCCGATGGGCGTTCCCATATAGAACCATGTTCCATCGGCGCGGATTTCCATATCCAGATCGCCGCAGAATTCGGGGTTCCAGCGCTCCACCGGCGGAATGCGACGCTCCTTTTCGGCAGGCCCGTTATGCGCATCCGCATGCGCGCGCGCAATAAGCGCTTCCAATCCGCCAGCGCCTTCGATGGTTCCTGTTGAACTTTGCGGCGTTTGCTCGCCTTGAGGGGTGCTTTTTATCATCCGACTCGGTTATTCCTGCCAGAATGCGTTTAAAATGTCTCAAGCCATGAAATAGTCACCGTTTCACCGCTTGTCAGCATTATATAGCGATTTACCCTGCAACATGCAGGTGCGGATATTATTGCGAGGTTCCCATGAGCGTTATCGTCCCGTCCGAAACCGCCAATGCCGATCAGATCATCGCGGAAGCCGAACGGGCGCTCGCTGATATTGCACGTATCAAGGAGAGCGTCGACACTGTCATCTTCGGTCAGGAAAGCGTGATCGAACGCACCCTCGTCGCCATTCTGGCCGGAGGCCATGCGCTTCTGGTCGGCGTTCCCGGCCTTGCCAAAACCAAGCTGGTAGAAACGCTCGGCACCGTGCTCGGCCTTTCCGGCCAGCGCATCCAGTTCACTCCAGACCTGATGCCCTCCGACATTATCGGCTCGGAAGTGATGGAACAGGATGCCGATGGACGCCGTTCCTTCCGCTACCTCAAGGGACCGATCTTCGCCCAGCTTCTGATGGCCGATGAAATCAACCGCGCCTCGCCCCGCACCCAGTCCGCCCTGTTGCAAGCCATGCAGGAATATCATGTGACGGTGGCAGGCCAGCGTTACGACCTGCCCAGTCCCTTCCATGTGCTCGCCACCCAAAATCCGCTGGAACAGGAAGGCACCTATCCCCTGCCGGAAGCCCAGCTCGACCGCTTTCTGATGCAGATCGATATTCTTTACCCGGACTTTGAAGCCGAACGTCGCATATTGCTTGAAACGACCGGCGTTTCCGAAGCAAAGCCCTATGAAATACTCGACGCCGAACGGCTCAGGCAGATGCAGGCACTGGTGCGCCGCATGCCGGTTTCCGAAAGCGTCGTCGAAGCAATCCTCAACCTCGTGCGCTCTGCACGACCCGACGCCGACAACGAACATGCGAAGAAGCATATCGCATGGGGTCCGGGTCCCCGCGCCTCTCAGGCACTGATGCTTTGCGCCCGTGCCCGTGCGCTTTATGAAGGCCGGTTTGCCCCTTCCGTCGATGACGTGAAAGCACTGGCAGAGCCTGTCTTGCAGCATCGCATGGCACTCAACTTCGCGGCGCGTGCCGACGGAATGCATGTGCGCGATGTGATCGCCAATCTGGTGAAGGCTGTCGTGTGATGACGATCGGCGCCGAAGTTTCAGCTTCAGATCGCAGGGATACGCTGGCCCGCGCCCGCGCGCGGGCATCGAGCATCCCCGATCTGCTGGTTGAAGCGCAGCGCGTCGTCAACACCGTGATGAACGGCTGGCATGGTCGCCGCAAGCGTGGCCCCGGAGAAAACTTCTGGCAATTCCGCCCCTATGTGCAGGGCGAATCACTTTCCCGCATCGACTGGCGGCGTTCCGCGCGTGATGACCATACTTACGTGCGCGATCGCGAATGGGAGTCGGCGCATACGGTCTGGCTATGGAGCGATTTCTCCCCTTCGATGCTCTATCGTTCGCAGCTTGCCCCTGTTTCAAAAGAAGCTCGCGCGCTGGTATTGATGCTGGCGCTGGCCGAACTTCTATCGCGCTCGGGCGAGCGCATCGCGTTTCCAGCGCTTTTACAGCCCTTTTCTGCACGCAATGGCGCGGAACGGCTGGCAGGCGCATTAATGCATGAAACGCCGGATCGCCCCCTGCCCGACATCGACCAGATTCGGCGTTTTTCCGAAGTGGTCCTGATTTCCGACTTCCTGCATCCTTTCGATGAACTGATGACGCTTCTCGACAGTCTGGCGCGGCGCGGGGCGCGAGTGCATCTGGTGGAAGTGGCTGATCCTGCCGAAGAAACCTTTCCCTATTCGGGCCGCACGGAATTTCGCGATCCTGAAACCGGTGCAACACTGATTACAGGCCGCGCCGAAACCTATGCGGAAGATTACCGCCGTCTTTATCTTGCCCGGCGCGAAACATTGGCGGATTTCTGCAAGCGTCTTGGCTGGAACCATTGCGTGCACAGAACCGACAAGCCCACGACAGAAGTTTTGTCGCGGCTCCATGATGCTCTGAGCGCCTCGGTGGAAGCATCCATGCAGAGGGGTGCGCGACCATGAACTTTCTGCCGCTCGCCTTCGGATCGCCTCTGCTGCTTGCGGGTCTTCTCGCTTTGCCGGTGATCTGGTTTCTGTTGCGCATGACGCCACCGCGCCCGCAAGAAGAAATCTTCCCGCCGCTCAAAATTCTGGCACAGCTTTTCAAGCGCGAGGAAGTGCCGTCCAAAAGCCCGTGGTGGATGACGCTGCTGCGTCTTCTCATCGCCGCCCTCGTCATTCTGGCCCTCGCCTCGCCAGTCTGGAACCCCCGTCCTGCCATGCTTTCAGGTAATGAACCGCTGGCCATCGTCATGGACAATGGCTGGGCTTCGGCCGAAGGCTGGGCGCAACGCGTGCAGGCAGCAGAAGATCTTGTGGCCGAAGCCGAAAACACCGCTACCCAGGTCTATATTCTGGGAACCGCCGAACCGGCCAACGCTGAAATCGGCCCCTATGATGGCAAGGGCGCAGCCGAACGCCTGCAAGCCTTGCAGCCGCGTCCGATTCCTGTGGACCGCAAATCCGCGATGGAACGCCTTGTATCGAGCCTGCCGCAAGGCGCAAAAATCCGTCTCGCTTTCATGAGCGATGGATTGGCTCAACCCGAAGATGCAAAGAGTTTTGCTGAACTCGACAGAGGCGGGCATCTGGCTTCCGTACTCTGGTATGAGGCCGATCTTGACCGTGTTTTCGCCCTGACCAGCATTAATAACAAAGCCGACAATCTCGAAGTCTTGGCCATGCGCCCTGAAGGCATGACGGCGTCGCGCACGCTTACCGCTTCCGCCTATGACGACAAGGGCCGCCGCATCGCCGAAGCGCCGCTTTCCTTTGCGCTGGAGGACACCCAGGGCACGGCCCGCTTCAACCTGCCTGTCGAGTTGCGCAACGACTTTCGCCTGATCCGCATTGATGGCATCAAGCAGGCGGCAGCTACACGCCTCATCGATGCTGGGTCCGAACGCCGCACCATCGGGCTTCTTGCCAGCGGTGACGGCGATCTAGCCCAACCTCTGCTCTCGGCGCTGCATTATATTTCGCGCGCGCTTTCGCCCTATGCCAATCTGATCGAGCCGCGTTCCGCTGATCTGATGCAGACCGTACCGGAATTGCTGGACGCCAAACCGTCGATCCTCATCATGGCCGATATCGGCACAATGCCGCAACCGGTCGTGGAGCAGCTTTCGCGCTGGGTTGAGGATGGCGGCACTCTGGTGCGATTTGCTGGCCCCCGACTTGCCGGTGCCAATGAAAGCGACCCGCTTTTGCCGGTCCGCTTGCGCAAGGGTGAAAGAGCGCTTGGTGGTACCTTATCCTGGTCCGAGCCGCAGCAACTACGCTCCTTTTCGGAAAACGGCCCCTTTGCAGGTCTGGCCGTACCCGACGACGTGACGGTCACGCGGCAGGTCCTGGCCGAACCCTCCTATGATCTGAATGAAAAGACCTATGCCACACTTCAGGATGGAACCCCGCTTGTGACAGGCGAGCGTCGCGGACGGGGCAATGTTGTCCTGTTCCACATTTCGCCCGATGCAAGCTGGTCGAGCCTCCCCATTTCCGGTTCTTTTGTGGAAATGCTGCGCCGTATCGTATCGCTGTCGCAGCGCACCGGCGCGCAGGACAATCGCGATGTCGTTTCGCTTCCGCCTTTCCAGCTTCTTTCTGCCTCCGGCGAACTGACGCCACCCTCATCGGAAGCAAAACCCCTGGTCGTGCAAAAAGACAAGCAGCCTGTGGTTGGCATCAACACCCCGCCCGGCTTCTACGGCAATGAAGATGGCTTGAAAGCGCTCAATATTTTTGACAGCGAAGATAGCAAGCTCCAGCCGATCAGCCAGCCCGCCCTTTCGGTGGGCGTAACCCCGGCCTCCTATAATGCCGATCAGTCGATCTCCCTGCGCGGTCCCTTCTTTGCCGCCGCCGCCATGCTTCTCGCACTCGATACATTGTTCATGCTATGGCTGCGCGGCGCCTTCCGCCGCCGCATGAAGCCCCACTCGAAACTTGCAGGACTTGCCATATTGATCGCGGCAACGACCGCAATCAATATGCTGCCCACCACGCTCGATCATGCCTATGCCCAGCAACAACCCATCCATGACGATAGCAAGCCGGGCGATGAGGCGATCATCAATTCCGTCTCGCAGACACATCTGGCCTATATCATCACCGGCAATGCCGAGACCGACAATATCAGCAAGGCGGGGCTGCGTGGCTTGAGCTTTGCGTTGATGGATAAAACAGCGCTTGAGCCGGGCGATCCGATTGGCGTCGATCCGGCCAAGGACGAACTTGCCTTCTATCCGCTCATTTATTGGCCCATAGACCCCGATGCACCCATGCCAAGCCCTCAGGCAACAGCACGGGTCGATGCCTATATGCAGCAAGGCGGCACGGTCCTGTTCGACACGCGCGACCAGTTGCAGGCCGGTGCAAGCCTCGCCGCATCCGCATCGCCCACCAACCAGCGCCTGCGCGCCATACTCGATAACATGAATGTGCCGCCGCTGGAGCCGGTGCCGAACGATCATGTTCTCACCAAATCCTTTTTCATCATGCCCGATTTTCCGGGGCGTTATGAAGGAAGTCCGCTTTGGGTCGAAGCGACCGCGCCCGATGATGCATCGCAAAACAGGCCGGTACGCACCGGCGACGGCGTATCCCCAATTATGATTACCGCCAACGATCTGGCAGGCGCATGGGCCGTCGATGAACAGGGAAATCCGCTGTATCCCACTGTGCCGAATGATCCGATGCAGCGCATCTATGCCATTCGCGGCGGCGTCAATATCGTCATGTATATGCTCACCGGCAATTACAAATCCGATCAGGTCCATGTTCCCGCCCTGCTTGAGCGGTTAGGAAATTAGAGGGCCGAACATGAATATCGAATTCGACCCGTTCCTTTCCCTGTCGTGGCTGATCGTCATTCTTGCACCACTCGCCATTCTGGTAGTGGCAAGCATTGCGCTGCAAATGCGTGGCGGAATCATGCGCCTTCTTGGCGCCGCAGCCCTCGCGCTGGCCCTGCTCAATCCCGTCATCATCAATGAAGAACGCGAGCCTCTCAAAAGCGTCGTTGCGCTCGTGGTTGATCGCAGCCAGAGCCAGCAACTGGGCAATCGCCGCGCCGATACGGATGCGGCACTCAAAGCTGTGCAGGACAAACTTGCAACCATGCCTCAATTCGAGACGCGCATCGTGGAATCAGGACAGCCCGGTGAAAACGAGGATGGCTATGCGACGCGGCTGTTCGGCCCGCTGGCGCGTGCCCTTCTCGACGTACCGCCCTCGCGTGTGGCGGGTGCGATCATGATTACCGACGGGCAGGTGCATGATATTCCTGCAAGCAAAAATGCCCTCGGCTTCGATGCACCTCTGCATGCGCTGGTGACAGGAAAACCAGACGAATTCGACCGCCGCATCCAATTCAACAAAGCCCCGCGCTATGGCATCAGCGGCAAGCCGCTGCAAATGTCCTTCACCGTCATTGATGAAGGAAAAAACCTCGGCAGCCCCGCGCCAGTCGAAATCCGCATTAATGGCGAAACGGCTGCGCAGGAAGAGGCGCAGGTCGGGCAGGTAACGCCCATCGCCATCAAACTGCCACGCGCGGGCGTCAACATCATCGAAATTTCAACACCCACCCTTCCCGGCGAAGTCACAGACACCAATAATCGAGCTGTCGCCACCGTCGATGGCATCCGCGAAAATCTGCGTGTTCTTCTTGTTTCAGGAGAGCCGCATAATGGCGAACGCACATGGCGCAATCTGCTGAAATCCGATGCAGCAGTCGATCTCGTCCACTTCACCATTCTGCGCCCGCCTGAAAAGCAGGACGGCACGCCGATCAACGAGTTGTCCCTCATCGCCTTTCCAACACGCGAACTTTTCGTTGATAAGGTCGATGAGTTCGACCTCATCATCCTCGATCGTTATCAACACCGCGATGTGCTGCCGCTCCTTTATTACGACTATATCGCGCAATATGTGGAGAATGGCGGCGCTCTGCTGATCGCCGCCGGTCCCGAATATGCCGGTGAAATGTCGATTGCACGCACGCCGCTCTTCAGCGCCCTGCCGGCCATGCCCACGGGTACGGTGACGGAAAAAGCCTTCTATCCGCGCCTTACCGATCTGGGCAAGCGCCACCCCGTCACACGCGGTCTTGATGGCAGCACGCAAGAGCCGCCCCATTGGAGTCGCTGGTTCCGCACCATCGATATCGGACCGCCGGAAGGCGAAACCGTCATGAGCGGCGCGGATGGCAAGCCGCTTCTGGTTCTCGACCGCGTGGGTAAAGGGCGCGTTGGCATGTTCCTGTCCGATCAGGGCTGGCTATGGGCGCGCGGCTTTGAGGGCGGAGGTCCTTATGCCGCACTTTATCGCCGTATCGCGCATTGGCTGATGCAGGAGCCAGAACTGGAAGAAGAAGCACTGACCGCAAGCAGCAATGGCCGCACCCTGACCATTCATCGCCAAACCATGGGCAGCAATCCCGGCTCGGCCTCCGTCACCACGCCATCGGGCAAGGAATTACAGATCGATCTGGCCCAAAGCAAACCCGGACTGTTTGACGGTACGCTTGAAACGGACGAAATCGGCATCTTCCGCATCAAGAATGGCGACTTTGAAGCGCTTGCTCACATGGGTCCTGTCAATGCGCCGGAATTTATCGATAGCATCTCAACCACGCATCGCCTTGAGCCGCTGGCCAATGAGACCGGCGGTTCCATCTACCGTGTGCGTGCGAGCGCCGACAGTCCTGTACGCATACCAGCCATTACCACAATCAGCGCAAATCGCGCGGCAAGCGGCAATGACTGGATCGGCCTGCGCGAAACACCGGACGCGCAATTAAAAAGCGTCAACCGCCTGCCGTTATTTTCCGGCCTGCTCGCGCTGGCGACCCTGCTCTTCATTTTCGGCGGCATGTGGTACCGTGAAGGGCGATAATCGCCTGTATATTGCCCTTACCCTCGATTGGCATGACGTACTGGGCCTGAAACCCCCTGCAAGGCATCATCAGCCAGTTCGCAGGCGAGCAGCCGATGCGGATCGACCGGCGCTGGCATTGTCATGGAGCCCGGCTTGACCATATGGAAACCGAAGGGAGCGTAATAAGGCTCGTCTCCTACCAGCACGATAAGCTTGTGACCTGCTTCCTTTGCCGCTTCCAGCGACATTCGCATCAATGTCCGACCAATACCGCGATTCTTCCAGTCAGGGCGCACGGCTAGTGGGCCAAGCAGAAGGGCCGGTGTTTTGCCGATGACGATCGGCGTCAGGCGCAGCGATCCGATAACGATACCGCCCATCAGCGCAACAAAGGACAACGCACGATCATGCGGTCCGCCTTCGCGGATGAAATGCGCCGCGCGGGTGAAGCGTCCCGGACCAAATGCTTCAGCATTGATGGCTTCGATTTCGATGTCGTGCGCGGTGTCTTCCTGCGCATAGGTCAGTTCAAGCTGCTGCATGGCTTTAATCATAATAGGAGGTGTCGACGGCCAAAAGGCCAAGGAAATGCTTTCTGCGCGGGCCGCAGTTGAAAATTCATCGTCGGATGAAAAGCATTCCTGTCACATCGTCCTCCTGTGCAGTCGCAAATGCGTCAGACTGCAAACTGGGTGTTGCCTACCACCAAATTGGTCAAAGGTAAAACAATTTCTTTCAAAATGGTTGAGGCAACTTCTCCTTTTGATACTTTGACGCACTGTTCATGACTGGAGAGGCTGTAAATAAACGGTTTTCATCCTATTCTCTTATTAAAAGGAGAAATCACATGGGACTTCTGGTCGATGGCAGATGGCATGACGTGTGGTACGATACCAAAAGTACGCAGGGCCGTTTCGAGCGCTCAAAATCGCAATTCAGAAACTGGATAACCGCCGATGGCAGCGCCGGGCCATCCGGTGAGAGCGGTTTTAAGGCTGAGCCGGGGCGCTATCATCTTTATGTTTCCCTCGCCTGTCCGTGGGCACACCGGACACTCATCTTTCGCGCGCTGAAAAAGCTCGAAGATGTCATCTCGGTATCGGTGGTGGATTATCTGATGGCGGAGGAAGGCTGGACCTTTTATGGCTCGACCGGCAGCACCGGAGATGCGCTTTTCGGCTCAAAGCGCCTTTACGAAATCTATACCCGCGCCGACCCGCAATATTCGGGCCGTGTGACGGTGCCGGTTCTTTGGGACAAACAGCGCGAGACCATCGTTTCCAACGAATCGTCCGAAATTATTCGTATGCTGAATTCTGCCTTCAACGAATTTGGCGATGCATCGCTCAATTTCTATCCCGAGCCGCTCCGCAACGAGATCGACGCACTCAACGAATTCGTCTATCCCAATATCAATAATGGTGTTTACCGCGCAGGCTTCGCGACCACGCAGGACGCCTATGAGGAAGCGTTCGGCCAATTATTCGATGCGCTCAACACGCTTGAGGAAAAACTTTCCGCACAGCGCTATCTTGCCGGTTCGGCATTGACAGAAGCGGATTGGCGTCTGTTCACCACGCTTGTGCGTTTCGATCCGGTCTATGTCGGTCACTTCAAATGCAATCTGCGTCGTATTGCCGACTACCCTAATCTTTCAAACTATATGCGCGAACTTTATCAGGTATCTGGCATCGCGGCGACGGTGAACCTTGAGCATATCAAGGGACACTATTACCGCAGCCATAAGACGATCAACCCGACAGGTGTAGTGCCTCTTGGCCCGAAAGTCGATTTCACCGCGCCCCACGACAGAAGTCGCTTCGACAGAAGCTGAACCGGAATTACCATAAAGGCAGCGGCTCCAGACCATGCAGCGCTTCCTGCAAGCGCCGCTTGGTCGATGGGGTCGTGCTTTCGGGCAATTTATCGAGCGAGAAAAAGCCCGATTCAGCAATCTCCCTGTCACGCAGCTTGGGTCCTGCCTGCTCGAATGAGCGGCAGACATAGAGCGCCACATGATCGCGTGGCGAAGCATGGGCATTCTTGTATAACGCAAAGAGCTGCGGAGGCGCTGTCAGCACGATATTACCCTCCTCGCGCAATTCCTTCTCCAGCGCCTGTCCGAACGTTTCTCCCCGCTCAACCCCGCCGCCTGGCAACTGCCAGCCCGGCGCATAGGTATGGCGCACCAGGAACACCGCGTTCTTCGTCCCATCATAAACAATCGCCCGCACCCCCAGCGTCATCGGGCGGCGCAGTAGAAAAAATGTATGAAATAAAAAATGTCGAATACGCATACCGGCTCTCCAATTCATTCCATATGAAACAAAGCCGCAACACAGTTCATCAAGAAAATTCGTCTTTCACCATTTGCGTTCGATGAAATCTACAGTAAACCCGCTTTATGTTCCGCCTCGCCCATATTTCCGACATTCATCTGTCGCCTTTGCCGCGCATTCGCTATCGCGAATTGGCATCGAAGCGCATCACCGGCTATATCAACTGGCTGCGTAACCGTAAGGGGGCTATGCACGGCACGGTACTCGACAGCCTCATCGCCGATATGCTGGCTCACAAACCCGACCACATCGCAGTCACCGGCGATCTGGTCAATCTGGCGCTCAATCTGGAAATCGATATTGCTTGTGACTGGCTCAGGGACCTGGGTGCCCCTGATCATGTCTCCATCGTTCCTGGCAATCACGATGCCTATGTTCCCGGTGCGCTCGACAAGGCTTGCCGCAAGTGGGAGCCATGGATGCGAAGCGATGGCGTTAACAATAAGGGCAGGCGCCTCGAATTCCCCTATCTGCGTGCGCGTGAACCGGTCGCGATAATCGGCGTTTCTTCGGCACGCGCAACCGCTCCCTTTATGGCCAGCGGAGATTTCCGCTCATCGCAGGCAAAACGGCTTACAGCCATGCTTGACGATGCCGGTTCACGCGGGCTTTTCCGCGTCGTTCTGATTCATCATCCTCCAGTTCATGGCGCAACTCCCACGCACAAGCGGCTTTATGGCATCCGCCGCTTCCAGAAAATCATCCGCAATCATGGCGCCGAACTGATTCTTCATGGTCATTCGCATCTTGCAACGCGCTATGATATCGATGGCCCGACCGGAAAAATTCCCGTTATCTGCGTCCCTTCAGCCAGCCAGAATTACGGCGGCCACAAGCCTCCAGCACGTTATAACATCTTCAACATCGACCGCCGACCGGAAGGCGGCTGGTCATGCCAATGGGAACAGCATGGTATTGAAGATGCCAGCGAGCGCATTCTAAAACTTTCGGAACAGCAGCTTTATTGAAACAAAATCCCTTCAAGCCGTTCATGAAAGAGCGCAAACAATACGATACAGGCTGCCAGAGCGCCCAATAGAAACCATCTAAAAGCGGAAGCTCTGCCGCGCTGCCCGGCTTCGCTGATCTCTTGGCTTGCATTTGGCTGCGTTTCTTCCGCTGGCGCAGCAGTTTCACCCGCTTCCCTGCGAAACGAAACAATATCTTCTTCCATCAGCCGCGCGCGCTCCACCAGACGGTCGGCGATATAGAGCGTGACGGTTTCGGCGATTTTGCCAATCTCGGTGCTTTCGGCAACGATGACCCGCCCAAGCCGTGTGTCTCGCACAAAGCGGTAAGTCCGCCGGTCGCGAGCCATCATCACATGTGCGGTCGCATCAAGCCACAAGCGCGGCTGCAAGCCGGATGAAAGGGCGAAGTCCCATTGCGGATCATCAAGCGGCACATCATCGAAGACGGGTCTCAATTCCTGCGCCAGCAATTCCAGCCGCGCACGGTCGGCGTCCTTCATGTCGATGACGACATCGCCGCGATCTGCGGCTGCGATTTTAGCCGTGCGGACTGCATCGGCCAGCTTGCGCGGCAGTGCGCCGGGCTTGTCACTCAACTCACTCATAATCGAGCCTCACGCTAGAGCATTTCCAGCAAAAGTGTAGAACGGTTTTGCGTGGGATAACGCGACAAACAAAGACTTGAAACGCAGTTCCGAGGGTTCCTTTAAAACAGGAGCCGCTCTAACATTATCCTTTCAAGTTAACGTAACTTGCCATCAACCTCTATAAAAAAGACGGCGCAATGCGCCGCCTTCAATCGCAGGGACAAAGTGCCCCTACTTGCCGATCACCCGATTTGCAGCGGATACCACTGCTTCCAGCGAGGCACTAACAATATTGTCATTGATGCCAACGCCGAACAATTTGCCGTCCGGATGTGCCATTTCGACATAGGAAATAGCCGAGGCATCAGAGCCTTGCTGCAAGGAATGCTCGGAATAATCGACAACTGTCATCTTGACGCCAAGATGTTTGGAGAGCGCATCGACAAAACCATCAATGGGACCGGTTCCCCGCCCTTCGATATTCTTCGTCACGCCATTATCGATGATTTCAGCCGTCAGGATGCGGCGGCCCTTCTGTTCGGGATCAGGATAGGTGTGATGATCCACGAATTTGATGCGGGCATCCGGCTGCACGACATAGAGTTTCTGGAACTCCTCATGAATGCGCTTCGATGGCAGTTCCTTGCCTTCATCATCCGTGATCTGCTGGATGATCTCGCGGAACTCGACTTGCAGGTTGCGCGGCAGGTTGATCCCATAATCCGCTTGCAGGATATAGGCGATACCGCCCTTTCCTGACTGCGAATTGATGCGGATGATCGCCTCATAGGAGCGCCCGACATCCTGCGGATCGATGGGCAGATAGGGCACTTCCCACACCGGAGAATTCGCAGACTTGCGCACTTTCATGCCCTTGTTGATCGCATCCTGATGCGAGCCGGAGAAAGCCGTATAGACCAGTTCACCTACATAGGGATGGCGTTCCGCGATCTTCAACTGGTTGGAATATTCATAAACCTCTTTCATCCGGTTGATGTCGGTGCAATCAAGCTCCGGATCGATGCCCTGCGTATACATATTGAGCGCCAGCGTCACCACATCGACATTGCCGGTGCGCTCGCCATTGCCGAACAGGGTGCCTTCGACACGATCCGCCCCGGCCATGAGGGCCAGTTCAGTCGCGGCAATGCCCGTGCCACGGTCATTATGCGGATGCAGCGAGATGATCAGGTTTTCGCGATTGTCGAGATTGCGGCACATCCATTCGATCTGGTCGGCATAGACATTTGCCGTGTTCATCTCCACCGTGGACGGCAGATTGACGATGAGCTTGTTCTCAGCCGTCGGCTGGATAATTTCGGTCACGGCATTGCAGATTTCCAGCGCTACTTCCAGTTCCGTGCCGGTAAAGCTTTCGGGCGAATATTGGAAGCGATAGCCGCCGCCAGCCTTCGCGGCCATATCGGTGATCATCTTCGCGGCATCGGTTGCGATCTGCTTGATGCCCTTGACGTCCTTGGCGAAAACCACGCGGCGCTGCAACTCGCTGGTGGAATTGTAAAAGTGAATGATCGGCGTCCTCGCGCCTTCCAGAGCCTCAAAAGTGCGTGTAATCAGTTCCGGGCGGCACTGCACCAGCACCTGAAGATCCACCTCATCAGGTACATCGCCCTGCTCGATAGCCCAGCGGCAGAAATCGAAATCAGTCTGCGATGCAGAGGGAAAGCCGATTTCGATTTCCGGAAAGCCCATATCGACCAGCAAACGGAACATGCGCTCCTTGCGGTCATGTCCCATCGGATCGATAAGGGCCTGATTGCCATCACGCAAATCGACCGAACACCAGATCGGCGCTTTCTCTATGCGCTTCGAGGGCCAGGTGCGATCATTGAGCTGCGGAACCTGAAAAGGCGTATATTTTGTCGCCGCATCGGGCATTCCCTTGTGTTTGGCGGCAGATTTGACGGCGGTAATATTCTGATTCATCGGACTTCTCATTCCTCCCGGTTCATCCGGCAGCTGTCTTCTGCCCGAACACGGATATCTCACATTGAATATAGATCGGATATTACGGAAAGGAGCTGGCGTCAGCGGGACCGGTGTCGACCGCCGGACGCTCCTTTCAACGAGCCCGGCGATCGCCGCTAAGGCCGAGGGTAAGAAGCGAGTTTAGAACGCAAACATTCACGCGCGCGCCAGCGGCCGCTGCGGAATATCCCATAAATGTTGCGTCTTTTATCGTCATGCCCAAGCTTTTACACCCCGCCTTCACACTGCGCAAGACCGTAATCTAGGCAAAAGGCACAGCACTGGTTCCCGGCGGCAATTTCGCCTCATCTTCCGGCTCGACATGGATAACTACCCGGACACTGTCGAATTCCGCTTTCAATGCGTCCTCGATACGGTCGCAGATCACATGGGCGTCACCCACGCTCATATCCGCCGCAACGACCAGATGAAACTCGATAAAGGTCACGCGACCGGCAATACGGGTTTTAAGATCGTGCACTTCAATGGCACCGCCTGCATTGGCCGATATCACGTCGCGAATCCGCATTTCCTCGGCAGGCTCTACGCCAATATCCATCAATCCCTGCACGGATGAATTAATGACATGCCAGCCCTGCCAGAGAATATTGATCGCCACAAGAATGGCCAGCAGCGGATCCAGTATCGCCCAGCCGGTCACCACCGCGCCGACCAGCCCCACCAGCACGCCAAAAGACGTGAACACATCAGTCATGATGTGTTTGCCGTCCGCCTCCAGCGCGGGCGAGCGAAAACGCCGGCCCACCCGAATGAGAAGCATCGCCCAGAAACAGTTGATGACGCTCGCAATCAGATTGATCCCAAGGCCAAGCCACGGTTCATTGAGGATGCGCGGCGTCTGCAAGGCAAACCAGGCCTCACGGGCGATAAGAAGCGCGGCGACCGTAATCAGCACGCCTTCCACCACCGCCGAAATATATTCGGCCTTGTGGTGCCCGAACGGATGATTGTCATCGGCGGGCAGATAGCTGACCCGAATTGCCCACCATGCCCCAACGGCCGCGATCACATTGACGATCGATTCGAGCGCATCCGAATAGAGCGCAACCGACCCGGTCAGGGCAAAGGCCAGATATTTCAGGCCCATGACGCCGATAGCAACGGGAATTGACCAAGCGGCGAGCCGCCGAACCTTTACATTCGCGTCCATGACGAACCTTCGATACCGTAAATCTAGAAGCTTTGACGCGACATCAGCCGCAAATCGAAACAGAAAAAACGAGGTGCGCCGCCAGGTTCAATTCCGGTCGCCTGCTCGTTCAGCCTGCGGCGACAGATATTCTATAGCGTAAATTCCCGGTCGTTCTAACCCCTGATTCACTCCATCACATAATTAATTTTCTCTTGAGAATGCAATGCATTACAGTTGCAAATGGTTCTCTGGAGCAGGTTAGAAATCTGCAACTTTCAATCAGCAGAAAAAGCAAAATGGCCGCAGCGAATGCCGCGGCCATCCATGACCCATCTTACGGGACGGGCTTAATAATTGCTGCGACGTGCCTTTGTTTTTGCCGCGAGATGCGTCACCACGTTTTCAATTATGCGCATACCGGCATTGTGTCCTAACGTCATGATGGATTCGGGATGAAACTGCACAGCCGCAACCGGCTCGTGCTTATGCTCGAATGCCATGATCACGCCGTCCTCGGTCTCCGCGGTCACGAGGAAATCGTCCGGCAGGCGTTCCGGGTCGGCAAAAATCGAATGATAGCGCCCGACCGTCACTTCCTGCGGCAGTCCCGCAAAGATACGCTCCGGCCTGGAAACCCGGATGCGCGAAGGTTTGCCATGCATGGGAATGCGTAGCTGCCGCAACGTGCCGCCATAGGCTTCCGCAAGGGCCTGAAGGCCAAGGCAGACGCCAAAGATCGGCAGGCTTCTCTTTCGCGCTTTCTCGATTGTCGCCTTGCAGTCGAAATCCTGCGGCATACCCGGCCCCGGCGACAGAACAACCAGATCAGGTTTGATTCGATCAAAAACCTCCTCCGCTACCGGTGTGCGCACGGTCGCAACCGTGGCCCCTGTCTGGCGGAAATAATTGGCGAGCGTATGCACAAAGGAATCCTCGTGATCCACGAGCAGGATCGATATTCCTTCGCCGACCTTTGCAGCCGTGAACTCTTCGACCACATGGCCGCTCTTCTGCGCTTCACGCACGGCGGCAATCATAGCCGAGGCTTTCAACTCGGTTTCTGCCTCTTCCTCTTCGGGATTGGAATCAAACAGCAAGGTTGCACCAGCGCGTATCTCCGCAACGCCTTCCTTGATACGAATGGTACGCAAGGTAAGGCCGGTATTCATGTCGCCATTGAAATGCATCATGCCAATCGCACCGCCATACCATGCGCGCGGGCTGCGCTCGTTTTCCTCAAGGAAGCGCATGGCCCACAATTTCGGCGCTCCCGTCACGGTGACGGCCCAGGCATGGCTAAGAAACCCGTCGAAAGCGTCCATGCCATCGCGCAGGCGGCCTTCAATATGATCCACCGTATGGATAAGGCGCGAATACATCTCGATCTGGCGGCGACCGATGACCCGCACCGACCCCGGTTCGCATACCCGGCTCTTGTCGTTGCGATCAACATCCGAACACATGGTCAGTTCGGATTCGTCCTTCTTGGAATTGAGCAGTTTCAAAATCTGCTCGGAATCTGAAATCGCATCCTCACCGCGTTTGATCGTACCCGAGATCGGGCAGGTTTCGATGCGGCGACCATTGACGCGCACAAACATTTCCGGCGAAGCGCCGACCAGATATTCATTTTCACCCAGATTGATGAAAAAGGAATAGGGCGACGGGTTGATAGTCTTCAGGCGGCGGAAAATCTCCGATGGCGCAGTGTGGCAACGTTCATAAAATGTCTGGCCCGGCACCACTTCAAACAGATCGCCGCGCTTGAAACTTTCCTTTGCGCGCTCGACCAGTTTCGCATATTCGCCCGGCTTGTGATCGCCGCGCGGCAGATCACGTTCGGATGGCTTGAAAGCCTGTCCGGGCGTAGCGCGGGCCAGATCGTGGGTTGAGGAACCCCCGCAGGAAAACTCGTAACGGTCCACCCATGCGCGAGCGGCATAGTGGTCGGCGACAAAGATTTCGTCAGGGATGAACAGTACCAGATCACGTTGATCGTCTGGTCGCTTGAGCTTGTATTTGATAGGGTCGAACTGGAAGGCCAGATCATAGCCGAACGCGCCGTAAAGACCGAGATTGGGATCTTCCTCAGAGAAGAACAGACCAACAATCGCCCGCAACACCGTGAAAACGGATGGAATGCGCGAGCGTTCTTCTTCCGTGAAAACACCGCTCGGCTCAGCAATTGTGAGTTCGATGCAATTCTCATCCGCCTTGTCGACCGTCACTTCGGAAAGCATCCTGATCATATCGAGAATGGGGCGGAGCAGGATGACGCCGCGCGCATTCAACGCCTCGATACGCATGGAACGTGCGCGCGAGGTGATGGCTACTGGAGGATCGACAATTGCCGTATCCCATCGCGTATAACGACCGGGATATTCATAATTGGAAGAAAAGACCGCGCCCCGCCGTTCGTTCAGCACATCGATATAGCTCTCAATGGCTCCCTTATAGGCAGTAAGATGGCGCACGCGTTCGACGACAATGCCGCCTGCTGTCTCGTGCGTGAATATCTCGTTATCAGCAATCTTCGCATTCATGATCGGCTAATCCCAAACCTTTTTCGTTTTCGAGCATTTCCGAAACCCGGTTCACCCCTGACCGCCGGTCTATTCAAACAGCCAAATAAAAAGGCCGCCCGGATAATCCCGGCGGCCTGTTTCTCTAACGCATATGCGCAAACGCCTGCGTGGCCGCTTCTAGCGAGCCCACCACCAGCCATTGATGACAATGCGCGAAATGTTCATGGGTCTACTGTTAGCCTTCCCGCGAGCCGCTTGCAACCGGAAAATTAAATGCGGCACGGTGCGCAAGGCACACCCGGTAATCTAGGTATCAATTTGCCATCCGGCCAAAGAAAATCCGGGCTCTGTGAATAGCCCGGATTTCCTCTCGCCCTTAATGAGGACAATACAGATGAAGATGCGGGTTCCTTCATCCGATAAAAGCCCGAAGGCCTGGCAGGATAAATTGCTACGTATGATATTACTTTAAGTAATGAAATTGACGCTATCATAGATTGTAAATCTATACAACCTTTAAGTGTACAAATGCTCTTTTCAGGGACAACCTGTCTGCGTGAGCGCATGGCCATTATTTTAGCTTGCGTCAAAGAGTAAATTCGGATTCATTTCCCCCGCAAATCGTTTGGACACAAAAAAGGCCATCCCTCAGGTGGCTCATGGGGAATGACCGATGAAACAACTCGATGCGGTGGACAGAAGTATTCTGCATGCGCTTCAGGATAATGGGCGCTTGACGAATACCGAACTTGCCGACCGTATCAATCTTTCGCAGACCGCCACCGCCGAGCGCGTCAAGCGCTTGACCCGTGAGGGGTATATTATTGGCTATTCGGCGCGGCTCTGCCCAAAGATGCTGGACCGCTCCATGCTGGTTTTCATCGAGATCAAGCTCGACCGCACCACGCCGGACGTCTTTGAGATTTTCTCGTCCTTCACGCGCAGCAATCCCGACATTCTCGAATGCCACATGGTGGCAGGCGGCTTCGATTATCTGATAAAGGCACGCGTATCCGATATGGATCATTATCGGCGCTTCCTCTCGGAAGCCCTGCTGTCCCTGCCGGGGGTGCGCGAATCCCATACCTATGCCGTCATGGAGGAGGTCAAGGAAACCTCTCATCTCGCCGTATAGAAAATAACCTTTCCCAACGGGAAAGGCCTCATGCGGCATAAAGCCGTTATCCTGAAATTGCGCAAAGGGACCGATCCGTAGTGGTTGCGCCTTCTCATGGGGAGCTGATATTAGAGCAGTTCCGGTGAGACCGGAAATGGGGAACAGCCCAACCGAAAGCTCCAAGATGATTTCTGCCCGCCTTGCCACCTTTCTTGCGCAAAGGAATATCCATTATGGCTGGATCGTTGCTGCCGTAACCTTTCTCACCATGCTGGCGACTGCGGCGGCAATGGGATCGGCAGGCATATTGATTGATCCGCTCCAGAGCGAGTTCGGCTGGACCAATGCCGATATTTCCTTCGCCATGGCCTTGCGTCTGGTGCTTTTCGGGCTGATGGGACCATTTGCTGCGGCATTCATGAACCAGTTCGGAATGCGCCGTGTCGTAATGGCGGCTCTGTTCATGATTTCATCGGGACTAATCGGCTCCATGTTCATGACGCAGCAATGGCATATGGTTGCGCTTTGGGGCATCGTTATCGGCCTTGGCACCGGCATGACGGCTCTCGTTCTTGGTGCAACGGTCGCCGCGCGCTGGTTTGAAAAGCGACGCGGACTGGTCGTCGGCCTGATGACGGCCAGCAACGCGACAGGCCAGCTCATCTTCATGCCCATTCTGGCCGGTGTGAGCCAGAACATCGGCTGGCGTCCGGCACTAGCCATCGTTGTGGTGTTTCTGCTGGCCGCGCTGCTGCTCGTTCTCGCTCTGCTGCGCGACAATCCCGCCGATATTGGCCTCAAGCCTTTCGGACGCACTGCGCCCCTGCCCGCGCCGCAACCGCGCAAAAACTTCCTGCCCATGCTGGCCTCGCCTCTCGTCACATTGCGCGAAGCCTCATCAACAAAGACTTTCTGGGTCCTGTTCATAACCTTCTTCGTCTGCGGCTTTTCCACCAATGGCCTCATTCAGACTCACTGGATCGCGCTATGCGGCGATTTCGGAATCGTACCTGTCGGTGCTGCGGGCATTCTGGCCGTCATCGGAGCCTTCGACCTGATCGGCACGATCGGCTCCGGCTGGCTCACCGACCGTTTCGACAATCGCTGGCTGCTGTTCTGGTTCTATGCCCTGCGCGGCCTTTCGCTGATCTATCTGACATTCACCGATTTTTCGGTCTATGAGCTTGCACTCTTTGCCGTTTTCTATGGCCTTGACTGGGTGGCGACCGTACCCCCCACCGTGAAAATCGCCGCCGAACGGTTCGGACCCGAAAAAGCCGGTATCGTCTTTGGCTGGGTGTTCACCGGCCATCAGGTCGGCGCAGCGGCTGCCGCAGCTTTCGCTGGCTATGTCCGCACTGATTATAACAGCTACACACCCGCGCTCATCATGGCAGGTGCTTTGTGCATCGCGGTGGCGTCTCTGGTGTTTCTTCTCAAGCGCCCGGCCAGCAGCAGCCCGGTCTTGCAGGCTTCATAACAGCGCATCGCCCCAATCGGCGCGGCGCGTCCATCGGAACAAATCGCCGTCGCGCCTGGTTACAAGGCGTTCCTGCGCCGTGCCGTCATCGTTGCAGAATTTAACGGAAACCTTGCCACCCCCCATCCGCAGCGGTGCGATCACCCGCGCCCTGACATCGACCGGCCTATCGCGCGAGACTGCAAGATAGATAAATTTTTCGTCTTCCCATGGCACTTCCGCTTCCTTTGTCAGCCGATGAATGCGTGACCGGGCGACGCGGCGCGAAAAATGACACCAGTCCGGTGCTGCAAGAGGACAATCAAGCTGATGCGTACAGGGGGCCACGATATGTGCGCCCTTTGCAAGAAGCAGGTCTCGCGCCGCCAAAATGCGCTGCCAGCCTGCTGGTGTGCCTGGCTCCACGATTACCAGCATATTACGCGCCGAAGTCCAGAGACGTTCAATAAGCGCGTGGCGATCGGCAGGCGCAAGCTCATCCAGAACATAGGCGATGGTCACAAGATCGGCTTGCGGAAAATCGAGTTTCTCCCTGACCACATCGCCCGAACGCCATTCCGCCGCAAGGTCGATATTTTGCGCAAGCTTGCTTCCGACTTCCCGAATAGCAGGACTGGCCTCGAACAAAGTTGCCAATGCAAGATCGGGCCAGCACTCTCTGGCCGCCCAAAGGGCCGTTCCGGGCCCCGATCCGACATCAAGCATGGTCCGCGGCGAAAAGTCCGGGCAGATTTCGGCTATGCTTTCGAGGCTTGCGCGGGCGGCTGCATAGGTTGCAGGCAAACGTGCCGCCAGATAGGCTTTGGCGGCGAGATCGTCCGAAATATGCAGTCGGCCGTCGCGCGTTTCCGCGCGATAGCGCCGCGACAGAATCTCCGAGGCTCGTTTGAGGTCGGCCAATGCCACACCCTCAAGCACTGCATCCACACCCTGACGCAAAGCTGCCGGCAGTTCCATTGCCGTTCAGCGCTCCAGAACCTGTTTGACATCAACCAGATTGGACCGGACCCGCAAAATATAGAATCCCATTGTCGTCAGATGCGATGGCGTCAGCCACGCATCGGGATTACCGTTGGACACGATGAGAGGCTGCATGTCGAGGGCCGAGCGCAATTGCTTTTCCATTTCGTCCCAGACGCCATCAAGGTGTTTTTCCGCTAGTACACCTCGAAAATCCGAATGGGCCGCGCGCAGTAGCCCGTAATAGGCATAAAGCTGGCCATAGGAGAACCAGAAACGGTCATCCGCACGCGTGTCGAACCAGCCCGCATGATAATTCTCCGCGCGGTCCTTGAGGATCGCCGATGTCGATCCGAGATCGCTCGCGATACGGTCCACAAACTGGATCAGATTGTCGGCGCGCGCGTCAAATGTCGCCTGACAATTTTCCAGCCGCATATTGAACGCCCGCAAATCTTTGATCGCGGAGCGATAATAGCTGGGCGATGGCGTTTTCGGGCCAAAAGGGCTAAGGCCAAAATACCAGGCATCTTCCGCAAATTGCAGATTGCCGCGCGCCTTTTGCAGATCCCCATCAATCTGCGACGTGCCGCGCAAACGGCCCAGATTGTCCACCAATTCGATGGCCGTACGCCGTACTGCGGCGTGAATGCCGCGCTGGAACGATGCCTTGTTATCGAGAAACGGCGTGCGATCCCAATCAAGGCCGAAGAAGCCCAGCTTGTAGAGCAGCATGGAAGAAATCCATGCATTCTGGTTAACGTTGAAATCGGTCAGGTCAGCCGCAACATCGGCAATGGATGATGGCGAACATTTGCGCGCAACCGCCGGCACCTGTGCCGCCTGCAAGGGCTGCGTTTCCGCCTGCGTTTGGGAAGCCTCGCTGCCGTTCGCGCCGCCCGTCTCATCAACGTCAGGCGCCGCAGGTTCCGGCACGGAAGTCAGCGGCGCGGGCATTGTCTGCACCGCCTCACCCGGCGTCGTTGCCGTTTCATAGCTGTATTTGGCGGGGTAATCCGGGTTGAAATTGCTCCAGACCTGTGTCTGCCAGATGAAATAGCCGTAAAGCCCGCCAAAGCCCAAAACTGCGACCGCGATTGCGACTTTCCACAAGTTTCCAAGCTGGAGATAAAGCCGCCACAAAGCGCCAAGCGGTACGGTGATCAGGCGAGCCAGAGCAACGATTAAACGTCCAAGGAAGGATAAAACGCCCAGCACTGCATTCCACACGGTCATATATCCTTCCTGTTGTCGGTCCCGACCGGCAAATTCATACCAATCACATAGAGTGCGGCGGAGTTTTCGACAACCGCGAACGCATAAACGCGCGAATTTATCAGATGTTTTTGTCTCCAAGGGTTGAAACAGAACCGCCTATCCGTAACATGGCCCGACTTCGCGCCGCTTCGGCTTGCAACTCTTATCGATACAATCCCGTTACCGACGATACATAAAATGAGTGAATCTCATTCAAAAGTCGCAAACGGGAATGTTTTCGCCGCTCAGGTACTTGATCGGCAAAATCTTTGGTATTTGCTAAAAGCCGGAACCGGAACAACAATTAAATCCGTTAAAGCGGCCCGGCAAATGGAGAGAACAATGAAGTCTGCATCAACGCACCCGCTCAAGCGCGCCTTGAGCGCACTTGCCGTCACGACAGCAATTTTCGCCATCCCGGCCAGCGGCGTCGCAGCCGAGCCTGAAAGCTGCTCCACCGTTCGTTTTTCCGATGTAGGCTGGACCGACATTACCTCCACCACAGCGGTCGCGACCGAAGTTCTCAAGAGTCTTGGCTACAAGACCGATATCAAGGTTCTTTCCGTTCCGGTGACTTATGCGTCGCTTAGCAAAAAAGATATCGACGTTTTTCTCGGCTACTGGAACCCTTCCATGACTGCCGATCTGCAACCATACCTCGATGACAAGACCGTGGAAACGTTGCGCACCAACCTTACAGGCGCGAAATATACGCTTGCTGTTCCCAGATACACCTATGACGAAGGTCTGAAAGACTTCAAGGACATCGTCAATTTCAAGGACCAGCTTGGCGGCAAGATCTACGGTATCGAACCGGGCAATGACGGCAATCGCCAGATCCTCGATATGATCAGTAAAGACGCTTTCGGTCTCAAATCCTTTGAACTTGCGGAATCATCCGAACAGGGCATGCTCGCGCAGGTTGGAAAAAGCGTCAAAAGCAAACAGCCGATCGTTTTTCTCGCATGGGAGCCTCATCCCATGAACAAGCGGTTCGAAATCGCTTACCTCACCGGCGGCGACGATTTTTTCGGCCCCAATCTGGGCGGTGCGACCGTCGAGACCAATGTCCGCGCGGGCTATACGCAGGAATGCCCCAATGTCGGCAAGTTTCTCAGCAATCTCGAATTCCAGCTTGAGATGGAAAACGAGATCATGGGCAAGATTCTCGATGATGGCGAGGAGCCGGCAAAGGCTGCCAACGCCTGGCTCAAGGCAAATCCCGCCGTTCTTGATCAATGGCTCGCTGGCGTGACCACATTTGACGGCAAGGAGGGTCTTTCGGCCGTCAAGTCGGAACTCGGCCTTTAATATAGAGGCGGCTCAAGCGCGTGCGCCCAATCGGGCGTACGCTGCAACCTGTTTATTCTATCCATTATACTTTCCATAAAACGCAGCAGGAGACCTGATCGTTGAACTGGCTGACGGATTATAAAATTCCAGTCGGGTCGACCGCCAAAGCGGTGGTCGACTGGCTGACCGACAATATGGGCGGATTTTTTGACACGCTTGCCGCCATCATGCAAAGCATGATTGATGGCCTGCTTTTTGTTCTTGAATTGCCGCATCCTCTACTACTGATCGCGATCTTTGCCACCATCGCATGGCTGGTCCAACGCCGTATATCGGTGGTGATACTAACGATCCTCGGTTTTCTTTTCATTCTTAATCAGGGCTATTGGGACCGTACGCTGGAAACGCTGACCCTCGTGCTCTCGGCCTGCTTTCTATGCATGGCTATCGGCGTGCCGGTGGGCATCGCAGCCGCCCACCGCCCCACGCTCTACGCAGCATTGCGTCCCGTCCTCGATTTGATGCAGACGCTGCCAACCTTCGTCTATCTGATCCCCGCCATCGTCTTTTTCGGCATAGGCATGGTGCCAGGCTTGCTGGCTACAGCGGTTTTCGTGCTGCCCGCGCCTGTGCGCCTCACTCATCTTGGCATTTCCTCGACGCCCTCTTCGCTCATAGAAGCCGGCGAAGCCTTCGGCGCTTCACGCTCGCAGCTCTTGTGGAAGATCGAACTGCCCTATGCCATGCCGCAGATACTGGCGGGTCTTACCCAGACGATCATGCTATCGCTGTCCATGGTGGTCATCGCTGCCCTGGTTGGTGCTGACGGACTTGGCGTGCCGGTGGTCCGTGCACTTAACTCCGTCAATACCGCACTCGGTTTCGAGGCCGGGCTCGTTATCGTCGTGGTCGCCATTATTCTCGACCGCATCTTCCGCGCCGGGCGCCAGAAATAGAGCATGTCCCGCAAAGTTTCATAACTTTTCGAGCAAGATTATGCGCAAAAAACAGGAAAGCGACGATGACCATTATCGCTCTTGAAAACGTCAGCATCATTTTCGGCGATAAAACCGATGAGGCGCTGCAACTTGCTGATCGCGGTGCATCGCGTCCGCAAATCCAGACCGAAACCGGCCTCGTGCTGGGCGTGCACAATTGCACGCTCAATATAGAAGAAGGCGAAATCCTCGTTCTGATGGGCCTGTCCGGCTCCGGTAAATCCACGCTCCTGCGTGCGATCAACCGGCTCAATCCGATTTCGCGCGGTCGCGTCCTCGTTCGCGATGGCGAACACGCTATCGATGTGGGCAATGCCAATCGCAAAACGATGCGTTATCTGCGCACCGAACTTGTCTCCATGGTGTTCCAGCAATTCAGCCTGCTGCCATGGCGCACGGTTGAGGAAAATGTCGCCTTCGGGCTGGAAATCTCCGGCATGGGCAAGGAAGAGCGCCTTTCGTACGCACGTCAGCAGCTTGAGTTGGTCGGGCTTCAGGACTGGGCGCAGCATAAAGTGAACGAGCTTTCCGGCGGCATGCAACAGCGCGTCGGCCTTGCCCGCGCTTTCGCCACCGGCGCACCCATCCTCCTGATGGACGAGCCTTTTTCGGCACTCGATCCGCTAATTCGCACACGCTTGCAGGATGAGCTTCTCGCGCTCCAATCCCGGCTTAAAAAGACAATCGTCTTTGTAAGCCACGACCTTGATGAGGCCATGAAAATCGGCAATCGCATCGCCATTCTTGAAGGCGGGCATATCGTGCAATGCGGTACACCACAGGAAATTCTGCTCCAGCCTGCCAATGAATATGTCGCCAATTTCGTTGCGCATATGAACCCGCTCGGCGTACTTCGTGCAGGCGACATCATGACGCCATTCGACCGCACTGCCCAACCAAGACCCTTTGCTGCCACGGCACGGCGCGAAACCCTGATTCAGGAGATCATGAGCGCTGTCGCCGACAGCAGCGGCGACGTCGGCATTGTCGAGAATGGCGCGATCATCGGCAAGATCGCCGCCGACGATATAGTGCGTGCCCTCGCCTGGCATCAAAGGCGTGCAGATCAATAAACCAAAAACGCCGCAGTAAAGGACGGCGGCGTTTTCCTTGTCATATTCCACTATTCAGGCCAGCGCGGCCTCTCGAGCAGCGGCACGTGCTTCGACACGGGCGCGAATAGCGTCCACATCCGCGCGCGGCGTGGCTGCAAAAAGCTTCTTCGTATAATCGTGCTGCGGATTGTTGAACACCTCGTCACGCGAGCCATATTCAACCACCTCGCCGAAATACATCACCATCACATCGTCGGCGATATAGCGCACCACCGAAAGATCATGGCTGATGAAGACATAGGTAAGCCCGAACTCTTCCTGTAGATCGGAGAGAATGTTTAGCACCTGCGCCTGCACGGAAAGATCGAGCGCCGAGACCGGCTCATCGAGAATCAGAAGCTTCGGATTGAGCATCAGCGCCCGGGCAATTGCGATGCGCTGGCGCTGACCGCCCGAAAACATATGCGGATAGCGGTTGAAATGCTCGCGCCCCAGACCAACCTTCAAAAGCATCTGCAACGCTTTTTCGCGCCGCTCTTGAGCCGACATTTTGGTATTGAGCAGTAATGGCTCGGCCAGCACGTCGCCGATCTTTTGGCGCGGGTTGAGCGAACCATATGGATTCTGGAAAACGATCTGCACCTTCTGGCGCATTTCGGCTGTCAGACCATCGCGAGCAATATTCACATCCTTGCCGCCAATCAGCAATTCACCATCGGTCTGCGGATCGATCATGGTGAGAATACGAGCAAGCGTGGATTTGCCGCAACCCGATTCGCCGACAATGGCGAGCGTCTTGCCCTTCTCGACCTTGAAGCTCACGCCTTTGACAGCATGCACCACTTTCGCCTTGCCGAACAGGCCGCCGCCCACATGATAATCGCGCTTGATATTGCGCGCTTCGAGAACGATCTCGCTCATCGCGCTTCTCCCGCATCGTTATTTTCGAGAACAAAATCGGATACTGTCGGCAAGCGATCGCCGATCGCATTTTCCGGCAAGGCTGAAAGCAGCGCGCGCGTGTAAGGATGCTTAGGAGCGGAAAACAGCGACAACACGTCGGCATCTTCCATCTTGTGCCCCTTATACTGCACGATCACGCGATCCGCCGTTTCTGCAACCACACCCATATCATGAGTAATCATGATAAGGCCCATGCCATGTTCCACCTGCAGCTGCATCAGCAGATCCAGAATTTGCTTCTGGATCGTAACATCGAGCGCAGTGGTCGGCTCGTCGGCAATCAACAGCTTCGGATTGCAAGCGATGGCAATGGCTATCATCACGCGCTGGCACTGCCCGCCCGACATCTGATGCGGGAAGCTTTTCAGGCGCTCCGCCGCATCACGAATACCGACAAGTTCCAGCAACTCGATCGCACGCGCGCGGCTCGCGGAACCATGCAGTCCCATATGCCGCTTGAGGACTTCTTCAAGCTGATAGCCAACCGTAAAGCACGGATTGAGGCTGGCAACCGGCTCTTGAAAGATCATCGAAATATCGCGCCCGATAATTCTGCGGCGATCCTTTTCCGGCATCGTCAGCAGATCCTGGCCGTTAAATCTCATGAGATCGGCCGTCACCGTAGCCGTCTTGGGCAGAAGTCCCATGACGGCGAGCATGCCCACGGATTTGCCCGAACCGGACTCGCCCACGATGGCCAGAACTTCACCCTTGTCGACGGTGATGTCGATACCATCGACAGCCTTAAAGGGACCCATCGACGTGTCGAATGAAACCGTGAGATTTCTGATTTCAAGTAATGCCATGGATCAGCTCCTTTTGAGCTTCGGGTCAAGCGCATCGCGCAGGCCGTCGCCAACCAGATTGATGGCAAGAACAGTGACCAGGATCGCAAGGCCCGGAAAAGTGACAACCCACCATGCGCGCATGATGAATTCGCGTGCTTCGGCAAGCATCGTGCCCCATTCCGGTGTCGGTGGCTGTGCCCCCATGCCCAAGAAGCCTAATGCCGCCACATCCAGAATTGCGTTGGAGAATGACATCGTTGCCTGAACCACCAGTGGAGCAAGACAATTTGGTAGAATGGTCTTGAACATCAGGCGCAGCTTGCTTGCACCTGCAAGCTTGGCCGCCGTCACATATTCGCGCTCCTTTTCCGACATCACCGCCGCGCGCGTGAGGCGTGAAAAGTGTGGCAAAAGCACGAGTGTGATTGCGATCACGGCGTTGATTAATCCCGGTCCCAAAATGGCCACGAGAACCAGTGCCAGCAGCAGCGAAGGAAACGCCAGGATCACATCCATGATACGCATGAAAACCGTGTCCACCCCGCCCCCAAAATAGCCTGATACAAGGCCGATCGTGATGCCAAGGCACATCGAAATGATGACGATGACAAAGCCAACCAGCAATGAATATTGGGCGCCGAAGATCAGACGGGAAAGAATATCGCGACCGACAGCGTCCGTTCCAAGAAGGAAACGGGTTGATCCGCCCTCTTCCCAGAAAGGCGGAACAAGCATGAACTCGCGGAACTGTTCCGTCGGGCTATGCGGGGCGATAACAGAAGCCAGAATTGCAACAACGACAAGAGCTACAAAGACAACGAGCCCGATAACAGCACCGCGATTGACGCTGAAATAGAACCAGAAATCTTTTAAGGCATGAAGTTTTCCGATGTCGTTTGCGACTTCCGGCTGAATTACTGAGTGTGTCATGATACCCTCACTTATGCCGGATACGCGGATTGATGAGGCCATAAAGCAGATCGACAACCAGATTCACCAACATGATGATGAATGCGATTATTAGCAGTCCGCTTTGAACGACTGGATAGTCACGGCGTGAAATGGAATCGAGCATCCATTTTCCAATTCCAGGCCATGAGAAAATCGTTTCCGTCAAAATTGCACCTGCCATCAACACGCCGACTTGCAAGCCAATCGTGGTGATAACGGGGATCATCGCATTGCGCAGCGCATGCAACCCGACGACACGGCGGGTCGGCAAACCCTTGGCGCGCGCTGTTCTTACATAATCTTCGCCCAGAACTTCCAGCATCGCCGAACGCGTCTGGCGGGCAATAACCGCGAGCGGAATGGTCGCAAGCACGATAGTCGGCAAGATAAGGTGAGAAACCGCAGACAGGAAAGCGCCCTTCTGGTCCGACAGCAGGCTGTCGATCAGCATGAAACCGGTTACAGGTGGGAAATAATAAAGTAGCGAGATGCGTCCTGAAACCGGCGTAAGTTGCAGAACGCCGGAAAAGAAAATGATCAACAGCAGCGCCCACCAGAAAATCGGCATCGAATAACCGACAAGGGAAATGCCCATCAGGCCCTGATCGAACCACGACCCGCGCTTGACTGCCGCAAAGACGCCCGCAGGGATGCCAATGATTATCGCCAGAAGAATGGCGCAAACTGACAGCTCTACAGTCGCCGGAAACAGCGCGAAGAATTCTACGAGAACGGGTTTTTTGGTTACGAGCGATTGACCGAAATCACCGTGTAGCAGGTTCCAGACATAGTCGAGATATTGTTGCCATATCGGACGGTCAAATCCCAACTGCGCCATCAATTGCGCATGGCGCTCCGGGCTGACACCGCGTTCACCTGCCATCAGCAGTACAGGGTCGCCGGGAAGCACCCGGACGAAGGCGAAGGCCACGATCGTGATGCCTATGAAGGTTGGAACCAGATAGGCGAATTTGTTCAATATGAAACGGAACATACAAAAACTCCGACCGGGTGCAGGGAACCTGCCCTACACCCGGTCGCCGGTTTGGTGAAACCAAATCAGCAACCAATTGAATCGAGTGTGGTTATAGATTTGAGGCCCTGAACGTACATACCCGCAAATAATAGGAACCTCAAATCCACCACACTCGTGTTGTCAGAATTTACTCAGCAATATCGACGTCTTCGAAGCGATAGTCGCCAAGCGGGCTCTGCTTGAAGCCCGTAACCTTAACGGACATCGGCACGAAAACCGTCGAGTGAGCGAGCGTGTTCCAAGGTGCCTGCTCCTTGAAGATTACCTGCGCTTCTTCGTAAAGCTTCGTACGTTCTTCCTGGCTGGTCGAGACCTTTGCCTTCTGGATCAGTTCTTCGAACGGCTGGTAGCACCACTGGGCACGGTTGTTCGAACCAACACCGGCACAGCCGAGAAGCGTACCCAGGAAGTTGTCCGGATCACCGTTGTCGCCGGTCCAGCCGAGGATGACGGCACCGTCGCGGTCCTTGTCGGACGACTTCTTGAGGTATTCACCCCATTCCATCGAGACGATTTCAGCGCTTACGCCAACCTTCGCCAGATCGGACTGCATGAGTTCAGCAGTACGGCGTGCGTTCGGCATGTAAGGGCGGCTGACAGGCATTGCCCACAACTTCATCTTCAGATCCTTGACGCCAGCGGCTTCGAGAGCCTTCTTGGCAGCTTCCGGATCGTACTTGTCATCCTTGACCGCGTCGTTATAGCCCCACATCGTCGGCGGGATCGGGTTCTTGGCGACCTGGCCCTGGCCCTGGAACACGGCATCAATGATGGCCTGCTTGTTGATGGCCTGGTTCAGTGCCTTGCGGACTTCCGGTTTGTCATAAGGTGCCTTCAGCGTGTTGTACGCGAAGTAAGCCACGTTGAGGCCAGCCTGTTCGTCAACCTTGAGGTTGGAATCGGCCTGAAGACCCTTGATGTCTGCCGGAGCGGGATAGGACATCAGATGACATTCGCCAGCCTTGAGCTTCTGCGCGCGAACAGCAGGGTCGGTCGTGATCGCGAAGACCAGATCATCAATCTTCGGCTTGCCACCCCAATAGTTTTCGTTGGCCTTGAAGCGGACGACGGCGTCCTTCTGATAAGCGACGAACTGAAACGGGCCGGTGCCGACTGGAACCTGGTTGAGGTCGTTCTTCTTACCATCGGCGGCCAGCTTGTCGGTATATTCCTTTGAAATGATCGAAGCGAAAGGCATCGAGATATTGGCAAGGAAAGGCGCTTCAGGGCGGTTCAGCACGAACTTGACCGTGTAATCGTCAACCTTGACGATTTCCTTGATCAGCGCGCCCATTTCCATGCTGTCGAAATATTCGTAGGTAATACCGGCAGTATATTCGTGCCAAGGATTGTCCTTGTTACGCATGCGATCAAAGGAGAAGATCACGTCGTCGGCATTGAAATCGCGGGTCGGCGTGAAATAGTCGTTCGAGTGGAACTTGACGCCCTTGCGCAGATGGAAGGTATATTCCAGACCGTCGTCGGTAACATCCCAGCTTTCTGCGAGTCCGGGCACGACCTTCGTCGTTCCGTTTTCAAATTCCGCAAGACGGTTGTAGACTGGATGCGCTGATGCATCGAACGTATCGCCACCGGTGTAAGCTGCCGGATCGAAGCCTTCAGGCGATGCTGGCGAGCAATACACAAAGGTCTTCGCCGAAGCAGCACCGCTCATCAAAGCCACCAGCGCGGTCGCTGCAAAGAGTTTCTGATAGAATTTCATTGTTCTCCGCCTCCACGGATAATCATGCCGCGCACACCCCATTGCCCGCAGCCTGATCCTATGGAAACGCGTGACTTGCCACTTTGCAAGCGCAATCTTTAGAAAAATATCATATTTTCAACCGATTTCATTACCAATTATTAGATTTTAATTCCTTATTATCAGCACCTTTTGGAAAATTGCGCTAAATGATACAGTTTTATAATATTTCTCCGGCCGATATCTTCCGGCGGGACGCACTAGGCGTGCGAACAGTTGGTTTTCGGGCGTGGCGCAAGCCGGAATTTGCTCCTGTTCAAAAGAGAAGTACGACATGGCATTGATCACCACGAGCGCTTTTCAGCACATTCAGGAGCAAAATTCGCCACATCCCAAAGGAGTATGGCCTTTAATCGGAACGTGCTGGCAAAAAACTGTTATTGCGCACTTTCCTCATTTTAGTATCGTCTGAAAATAGCCGCAGCTATACAATCACGCGGATATGAGCTATTTAACTTGACATTATAAGTCAATTTTTGAGCTTTCCCCATGAATGAATTCGTCAACCCGATCCGACCGACCACAATCGAAGCCATACGATTAGCCAGAACACTGCTGCGCACCGTGCGCTACGGTGCAATTGCGGTTCTGGACGCGGCCACTGGCCGTCCGCTCGCAAGTCGCGTAGGCGTTGCAACCGATATTGATGGAACGCCGATTATCCTCGTATCGGGACTTGCAGCCCATACGCCAGCCTTGCTCGCCCACCCGGCCTGCTCCATTCTTCTTGGCCACGCAGGCAAGGGCGACCCTCTCGCCCATGCGCGCGTCACCGTTCATTGCATGGCGGAAAAGATTGAGCGCTCGTCGCCCGATCAGCTGCGCATCAGCCGCCGCTATCTCAATCATAATCCGAAGGGCGCGCTTTACGCCAATCTGGGTGATTTTGTCTTCTTCCGGCTTGTGGTTGAGTCGGCCAGCCTCAATGGCGGCTTTGGAAAAGCCTTCAATCTGACCCCCGGCGACCTTCTGAGCGACCCGAAAGCCGCCGAGGACA
The DNA here is from genome assembly GCF_019100495.1 of Falsochrobactrum tianjinense. Taxonomy (GTDB): domain Bacteria; phylum Pseudomonadota; class Alphaproteobacteria; order Rhizobiales; family Rhizobiaceae; genus Brucella; species Brucella tianjinense. The sequence goes on from NZ_JAHRVA010000004.1 coordinate 272,054, forward strand.
TTGCCATTTCCGAACAGGAACATCTGGACGAACTCAATGAGACTCATGCAGAGGCACTCGCATTGCACGCAGCGCGCTCGGAGAAGACCGCAAACTCCTGGAAACTGATCGGAATCGACCCCGATGGTTTTGATTTGGCGAGTGGCGATCAGATTATCAGATCGAACTTCCCGTCCGGCTGTGATTCGAGCGAGAGCGCCGTCAAAACTTTGTTAACCATGTTGCCGTACAGCCCCTGAAACAAAAAGCCCTTATTTTTGAGACAAATTGGTAGGCTTTTTTCTCTACGAATATAAGCAGCACCTTTTCAACTTCTCAATATAGCATTAACTTTATCACGCCTTCTGCTCGACGGGAGGCAATCTTTAACAATGCAGTCTTACGGGGGTATGACCGCAAATGACCAAAGAAAATACTTTTTATGATTTGATTGAAAATGTAGATGAAGCAGCCGATTTTCTCTCTGCTTTAGCTAATAATAAAAGATTGCTTATATTGTGCAAATTGCTTCACAATGAAATGTCAGTAGGGGCTTTGGCGAAAGCTATCGATCTAAGCCAATCCGCCCTGTCCCAGCATCTGGCCAAGCTACGGGCGCTTGATCTCGTATCGACGCGGCGCGATGCCCAGACGATTTATTATATGGTTTCATCGCCGCATATCGAGCTGATGTTGTCGACGCTTTCGAGTCTCTATATGGTTCCACGTCGGCATGAAATAGCCGCCGTGGCAAGCAGATAACGCACATCGATGAGGCTTCAGTCGTGCGATGAAGGAAATACAATCTGGATCGCACGGCTGGGCCGTCGAGATCACCGATCCTAATGATCCGCGTCTTTCACCTTACAAGAATATTCGCGAAAAAGATCTGGTTGGCCGCCAGCAGCGTTTTATCGCCGAAGGCAAGGTCGTCCTGAATGTGCTTTTTTCCTCATCTGCACGTTTCGAGGCCGAATCGGTACTGGTTCTGAACAATCGCCTCAACGGTCTGCAAGAACAACTCATCCATAGTCCCGAAGGGTTGCCGGTCTATTCAGCCTCCCAGTCCATCATGGATGAAGTTGCCGGATTCCATGTTCATCGCGGTATTCTGGCGGTCGGGCGGCGCAAGCCTCAGACTGGCCTTGAGGAAGTGATCGCGCGCTTGCCGCAAGAGGCACTGGTCGTAGCGCTGTGCGGCATATCCAATCATGACAATGCCGGTTCGATCTTCCGCAATGCAGCAGCGTTCGAGGCGGATTGTATTCTGATGGATGAAACCTGCTGCGACCCTCTCTACCGAAAAGCCATCCGCGTTTCGGTGGGAGCAACATTGAAAGTGCCTTATTATCGCGGCGCATCCATCGAAACCATTGTCGATCTGCTGCAAGCGGCAAGTTTCAACGTGCTCGCTTTAAGTCCCTCATCGCTGACAAACATCTTTCAAGCACCAGATCATCCGAGGCAGGCATTGCTGCTGGGTACCGAAGGCGAAGGACTGCCTCCTCACCTGCTTGAACGGCTAGCAACGGCGCGCATACCCATGTCGAAAGACTTCGACAGCCTGAATGTGGCGACCGCTTCCGGTATAGCACTAAGCCGTTTTAGCAGGTTTGGTTGAGGCGAATTATTCAGGCAGCCGGCACCCTTGCCAGATTGCCAACCAGACGTCGCAGCATATCTTCCGCCTGTGGTTCACGCTCGGAACGACTGATAAAGCCGCCACCAAAAACACGTGCGGTATTGCTGTCATCCGAATAGAGAACGCAAGCCTGTCCCGGCGCAATTCCGCTTTCGCCATCGATCAGTTCGACCCAGCTCGTCCCGTCCGTATGGTGGAGAATCGCCGGGCGCGGCGGACGCGTCGAGCGTACCTTGGCGAAAACTTCGACCCCGCCTTCCGGCAAGGCATTGAGCGCACTATCGCCAAGCCAGTTTACATCGCGCAGAAACACCTTATGCGTTTCGAGCGCCTCGCGCGGACCTACGATCACGCGCCTATTGGCGGCGTCAAGATGCACGACGTAAAGCGGATCTCCGGTTGCAACCCCGATACCGCGGCGCTGACCAACCGTATAATGCACGATACCATCATGGCGGCCCAGAATGCGCCCATCGATATGCACGATATCGCCCGGCGTGGCAGCTTCCGGCTTCAACTTGGAAATGATGTCGGAATATTTGCCCTGTGGCACAAAGCAGATATCCTGGCTGTCCTGCTTCTTGGCAACCGTCAATCCCAACTCTTCGGCGATCTCGCGCACCTGCGCCTTTGGTAGATGGCCGAGCGGGAAACGCAGATAATCGATCTGCTCCTGCGTGGTGGCGAAAAGAAAATAGCTCTGATCCCGGTCTGTATCGACGGGGCGGAACATAGCGCGATGCGCGCCATTGACATGACTTCTTATATAATGACCCGTCGCCAACGCATCGGCGCCCAATTCCCGCGCCGTCTGCAACAGATCGGCGAATTTAACGGTCTGATTGCAGGAAACGCAGGGTATCGGCGTCTCACCGCTGACATAGGAATTTGCGAACGGATTAATGACCGCCTCGCGGAAGCGGGCTTCGTAATCCAGCACATAATGAGGAATACCAAGGCTTTCCGAAACGCGGCGGGCATCTTCTATATCCTGCCCAGCGCAGCACGAACCGGCACGATGGACGGCAGCGCCATGATCGTAAAGCTGCAAGGTGACGCCGATGACGTCATAACCTTCACGTTTGAGAATCCCTGCCACAACGGAGGAATCGACACCGCCCGACATGGCGACAACAATGCGCGTGTCTTCTGGCCTGCCCGGCAGATCGAGGCTGTTCAAGCTCATGTTTGAATCCAGTTCCGGGTTAAAGGCCCGGCCTTTCAGAGTTCAGATTTGACGCTTATATAGATTATACAATGGCCGCTTGCCAAGATGTCGCAGCGAAACAACCTCTGTTTTACGGCAATCCGACCACAATTCCCCGTGAGATATTCAGGATATTTATCATGAAACCCGGCTTTAAAGTGGTTTTTTGGCTCAGTCAGTCAATTTTTTTCCAAGTGTTACCAGAGAGTTACTGCGTGTTTAGGTAATTCTTAAAGCTGTAGCGGTAGTCTCAGTCTCGATTAGGTCCTTGAGTGTTGTGTAGAGAGTACAATGACCGATCTGGCAAGACCGCGTATAAAATATGTTATTGGTCCTGATGGCAGCCCGCTGACCATCGCGGACCTCCCCCCCGCCAATACAAGGCGCTGGGTCATTCGCCGCAAGGCAGAAGTCGTCGCCGCAGTGCGGGGCGGACTTCTAAGCCTTGAGGAGGCATGCCAGCGTTATACATTGACGGTGGAGGAATTCCTTGGCTGGCAATCCTCGATCGATGAGCATGGTCTCGCCGGTTTACGGACCACTAGAATCCAGCAGTATAGGCATTAAACCTCTGTCCCCTCCATTGGAGGCGGCAGAAACGCAAAAATAACCCCGGCCGCTTTCAAGCGGCCGGGGTTTTTGTTTGCCGCACGCGGCCTATATGAGGAGGATCCAAAGCGCAATAAAGGAGCATCCATATGACTGGTCCAATTCATATCGAGAAGCAGGATAATTCCGAAGGCGGACGCTATACCGTGACGTTGGGCGAGGATGAGGCCGAAATGACCTATACCCGGCTAGAATCAGCGCTAATTTCCATTAATCACACCTTCGTTCCCGATTCGATGCGCGGCAAGGGAATCGCGCAGGCTCTGGCAGCCAATGCAATCAAGGATGCCCGCAAGTCGGGCTGGAAAATCATCCCCCGCTGCACATTCATGCAGGCGCAGTTCAAGCGCCACGATGACTGGTCAGACGTTCTTGAAAACGAATAGGTGTCGCTATTGAAGGTCGCGAATCCGGCTGGCAAGGCTTTTTGGCTCCACCATCTTGCCCCGTCCCTTCTTTGCCGGAGCTTCGGCCTTGACGAAACCATGGATGGGCGAATCGGCCCCTTCCTTTTCAGCAGTCGCAGCAACGATTCGGGCCGCGAGACTGGCCATTTCTTCGCGAAGGACAGCATTCTGACTTGAAAGCTCTTCCGGGGCTAACGATGCAGCGGTAAAATCCGCGCCGTTACGCATATGGTGTTCGAGCTTTTCTTGCGCGTCCGACAGTTCTGCCATCAGCCTGTCCAGCTTCTGCTGCAATTCACTGTTGCGGCGCTTCTCGCTCTTGAGTTCAGTCTGAGTCGCGGTCAATTGTGTCGAAACCTCATTATAGTGGACAGACGCATTCTTGCGATCACGCCGCATTTCACTAAGCTCGTTGGCCAGGCGGCCATATTCGGCCTCTTTGGCGCTGATTTCGATGCGCAGCGTATCGCTCAGTCCTTGCAATGCGGAAAGATGATTTTGAAGCCGTTCCACTTCGGCTTCTACGATTTCGGCCTTCTCGACTGCGGTATCACGTTCGATCAAAACAGCCTCGGCAGTTTTCCGTCGCTCGGCCACTTCCTGCGCAAGCTGCGTGACTTCGCCTTCGAGCAACAGAATACGCTTAAGTTCGTCATATTGTCTTCCCAATCTGGCCTGCTGTTCGGCAGTTTTCTCCCGCTCCTCTTTCAAAGTCTGCTCGGCTCTGCTCACCGCTACGGCATGTTCGGCGCGCAAGCCGTCGCGATCCGCCTGGATTTCGGCAAGGCTTACCGGAAGTTCAGCATGAATCTGCCGCCGTGCCAGAAAGACAGCGCGCCTCCAGACCGAAGGGCCAAGCAGGATCACGACGAAAACCGCCACGAGAACGCCAAGTATGAAAATAAGCGCGAACTGGATCACGGTTTTGTCACAAAAAGAAAAAGGACCAGCCAATGACAATGGCTGGCTATTATTCATAGAACAGCAGCGTCGCGCTTTCCAGCGCTAACAACACTACGCCACACTCCGGTCAGAACGGGTTCCAGGTCGGGGCAGCGGAAAGCTTCAGATAGCCGATATTCACGCCCAGTCTCGCGCCGACGCCGGTGCGAATGGGTACGAGCACGATATTCTGCCGCTTGAGCACGTTGAAGCCCACGCCCGCGATGACATAGGCTGAACCGGAAACGCCCGCATAGCGACCGTAAAGATTCTGGATGTCATCGAGATTATAGACCAGCATCATCACGCGTGAACCTTGCCCACCGAAATCCCAGCCCAATGAGGGGCCCTGCCAGAAGGTCTTATGATCACCGGCATTCTTCGTATAAAGAGTACCCTCTCCATAGGTGAGGCCACCAATGAAGGCGCCGGACCCTTCTTCGCCCAGGACATAGCCGTTAGGCAGACCGAAACTTTGAAATGCCTTTTCAACGGCACTCGCAATGCCGCCCGAAGTGGACCCGAAGAACCGATGTCCTGATTCGACGATTTCCTCGGCTGTATATGTGTTGCTTTGCGCCCGTGCATGCTGCGGCGCTGCGATGATGCAGATCAGAAAAACCGCAAAAAGCGCTATGAAAGGCGCCGCATTGCGGAAGCTGACTTGCGACAGGGATGGTATGGCCATTTATAGAATTCCTTTTGCCTACCAGCTTCTCTGTCTGACACCCTGTTTAAAAAGCCGACTGCGTTTCTTGTGACGCCTTTAACGAATCGCGAATATATTAAACGCGAATTTATTGTCTAAATGTTTAAGTTTTGAAATTGGCTATAGAAAGGCAGAGAAAACAGCTTTGTTGCGACAAGCGAATCTGGCGTGTATCCAGATTATCGATATTTTGGGCGATTCGCCCGTCTGCTGCGTAATTTTCTGGACCAGAATCGGTAAAAGATAAATTATGCAGCAAATTTAAATCGTTAGCGCTCCGGAGAACCGCCATGCAATTGCCCGTCACCCTTTCCGCGCTCGACCTCGGTGCGCTTCTGTGCAGCAGGATTTGTCATGACATCATCTCGCCGGTGGGCGCGATCAATAATGGCCTGGAACTGCTCGAAGAAGGCGGCGCCGACGAAGATGCAATGGCGCTTATCAAGTCAAGTGCCCGCAATGCTTCTGCCCGGCTTCAATTCGCCCGCATCGCTTTTGGCGCCGCCGGCTCGGCAGGCGTGCAGATCGATACCGGCGACGCGCAGCACGTCGCCAACGAATATTTCAAGAATGAAAAAGCCGAACTGTCTTGGGATGGACCGCGCGTTCTGCTGCCCAAGAACAAGGTGAAGCTGTTGCTCAACCTTATTCTGATAGGTAATGCCGCCATTCCACGTGGCGGCTCACTGGCTGTCCGCATACAGAATGGCGACAGCGAACCGCGCTTCACCATCACCGCGAAGGGCCGCATGTTGCGCGTGCCGCCAAAGTTCCTTGAGCTTCATTCGGGCGCAACACCGGAAGAACCGATCGATGCGCATTCCGTGCAGCCATATTACACGCTGCTGCTCGCTGAAGATGCAGGCATGACGATCTCCATTCACGCCACGGCGGAAGATATCGTTTTCGCAGCACAATAAGCCGCTTTCTCCTTCCCTTCAAAAGCAAAAGCTCCGCTGCGGCGGAGCTTTTGTATTCAGGTAGGCTCACGCAGGCTGTGTGCTTATGCGCTTTCACGTAATTCGCTGCCATCGGGCTCGCGCAGCACATAGCCGCGGCCCCAGACGGTTTCGATGAAGCTCTGGCTGCCGGAAGCAGCATCAAGCTTCTTGCGCAGCTTGCAGATGAACACGTCGATGATTTTCAACTCAGGCTCGTCCATACCGCCATAAAGATGGTTGAGGAACATTTCCTTGGTGAGCGTCGTACCCTTGCGCAGACTGAGCAGTTCGAGCATCTGATATTCCTTGCCCGTCAGATGCACGCGCTGGCCACCGACCTCAACCGTTTTGGCGTCGAGATTGACCACCAGGTCGCCGGTCGTAATAACCGACTGGGCATGTCCCTTGGAACGACGAACGATTGCGTGGATACGAGCAATCAGTTCATCCTTGTGGAACGGCTTGGTCATGTAGTCATCCGCACCGAAACCAAGACCACGAACCTTGTCCTCGATGCCAGCCATGCCGGAGAGGATGAGGATCGGCGTCTTGACCTTCGACAGGCGCAAGGTGCGCAGAACTTCATAACCAGACATATCGGGCAAGTTCAGATCCAGCAGGATGATGTCGTAATCATACAGCTTGCCGAGATCGATACCCTCTTCACCCAGATCGGTCGTGTACACATTGAAGCTCTCGGACTTGAGCATCAACTCGATGCTCTGTGCGATAGCACTGTCGTCTTCAATTAAAAGGACGCGCATATCTTATCCCCTTTCCGCCGCTGGCCAGATATCCCTCATAGCAGCACGGAACTGTCGTTGCCTTAGCATGAAGGTGCCTGCAAATGGTTAACAAAATATGATTCCTGTTGGCAAGTACAATTCTAATCTCTTTAGAAAAAACTAATACCGACCTGAATCATAACAATATTCTTGGTTACCCGACTCTACATAACCACTTTAAGATTCTTCTCTAAGTGATTCATACGACTCCAGCTTTCACCTGTTGCCCAAAAACCACAGAGAGTTTACCGAGCCTTAATTCCTGACCCGTATGATTAACGTTGCCGGTAAAGGAATGGTTACTAAAAGGGCGAAACCTTAACTTTTTGTTTCGCTTATTGAGCCAGTTCTGATGCCTGGCGGCAGCGCCCACCGCTTGAAAAGCGAGGCAATGCAGGGGTTGTTAGCGGCATATTGCAGGCAAACGGGCTGCGATTTGCCTGTTAATAAAATCGGGGGGAACGCCCCACATGGAAGCTGGTTGGTGTTCAAGGAGTATTGCGTATGAAGCCACGTGAAAGCCTAGTCAGGCTAAAACTGTTCCAGGTGAAGGAAAAGCGCCGTCAGCTAGGCCAACTCGATCTGATGATCGGCGAGTTCGAGCGCATGGCAGGTGATCTTGACGCCCAGATCATATCGGAAGAAAAGAAGGCGGGTATCACCGATATCAATCATTTCGCCTATCCGACCTTCGCCAAGGCGGCGCACCAGCGGCGCGACAACCTTTTCGAATCGATTCGTGATCTGATTTCCCAGAAGGAAGCGGCCGAAGCCGAACTGACCCATGCCGAAGCTGAGCTTGCAAAAGCCGAAGCACTGGAAGGGCGCGATGGCGCAAAGGTTCGCGAGGTCGCTGAACGTCCCGCAAACCAGCGCCGCGCCATGATTGGTTGATTAAAGCATTTCCAGAAAAAGTGCGCAGCGGTTTTGCGTCCGGATAATGCAATAAAATAAAAGCTGAAGATACGGTTTCGATGATTTTATCAAAACCGGAACTGCTCTAGCCGGCTTCAGGCGTCGCTCGTCTTGCGGGCGGTGCCTGCGTGCTTCATGCGGACAGATACACTCATCGCCTTTTCATCGATTCTTGGTTTGCCTTTGTCTCCATCGGGGTAGTAGGGAAACGGGCAATGCAGAAACGCGCACCCACCGGGCCAAAATCGGTCTTCGGCAAATTCACTTTTGATAAGTTACCAAAGCCGGCCCAATGGGGCTTGCTACTGATGGTCTCCGCATTTCTGATCGCTACTGGGGAAACGGTGAGGCTGCCTGCGGCCCTGTTGCTGGGGGCGATGCTGGGCGCGATCCTGATGGCTGCACGCAACAGCACAATCCATGTCCATCGCAACCTGACGCTGTTTGCGCAAGCGATTATCGGCCTGCTGATCGCCCGCGCCATGACCGCTGAGTTTTTCAGCAGCATGGGCCAGCACTTAACGATCATTTTGCTGTCTACCGGCTTTACGCTTCTCGCCAGTACGTCAATCGGCTATCTTCTGGCACGTTTTCAGATTTTGTCCGGAACCACCGCTGTCTGGGGCATCTCGCCGGGTGCCGCAACCGCTATAACATTACTGGCCGAATCTTTTGGAGCCGATGCGCGTCTGGTTGCCTTCATGCAATATTTGCGGGTCGTTCTGGTTGTAACCGCAGCGTCTCTGATGGTCATGTTCACCACCGATGTCGAAACCGTCTCTCCTGTAGCCGTGGATTGGTTTCCTCCTGTCCATTGGCCGACATTTGCCCCTACTCTCGCTCTGATCGTATGCGGTGCCTTTCTAGGCGAATTATCGCGCATCCCGACGGGCGCCATGCTGATACCGCTTGCGCTTGGTGCATTATTACAGGACATGGGCCTCATGGTTATCGACCTGCCCCCGTGGCTGCTTGCAGCAAGCTATATAATGATTGGCTGGCGCATCGGGCTGGGTTTCTCGCGCCCAATCCTTGCCCATACAGCCCGGGCGTTTCCCGCGGTCCTGGCATCCACACTTTTGCTGATTGCCGTATGCGGGCTGTTCGGCATGTTTTTGGGCCGCCTGCTCGGCCTTGATCCGCTGACCGCCTATCTGGCGACCAGTCCCGGCGGAGCCGACACAGTGGCCATTATCGCCGCATCGAGCAATGTGGATCTGCCCTTTATCATCGCCCTGCAAACAAGCCGCTTTTTCATCGTGCTTCTGGCGGGCCCGGCAATTGCCCGTTTCGTCGCCTCGCTTATCACGAAGCGAACAAAATAAACCCGGCTTTCGCCGGGTTTTCTTGTGCTTTTTCAGATCAGCCCTTCTGTCCATGGAAACTACGGATCGCGCCAATGATGCGATCCTGATCTTCTTCTGTAAGATAGGGATGCATCGGCAGGCTGAGAATGCGCGAAGGCAGGCTTTCCGAAACCGGGAGGCCACCCGGCGCAATCGGATAATGCTTGTAAGCCGTCTGCAAATGCAGCGGTTTCACATAATAGATAACCGACGGAATGCCCTCGGCCTGAAGCTTCGTCTTCAACTCGTCGCGGCGCTCGCTTTCGATGGAATACTGCGCCCAGGCCGAGCGGTTGCCGGCAGGCAGCGCAGGCACCTTCACGACATCCTTGAGACTTTCGTTATAACGCCTGGCGATACGATCACGCGCTTCCATTTCATCTTCAAGGATTGCAAGTTTTTCAAGCAGGACAGCGGCTTGAATCGTATCGAGACGTGAATTGATGCCGATGCGCACATTGTCATACTGCGTCTCACCCTTGCCGTGGAACAGCACCGAACGCAGCGTTTCCGCCAATTCCGCATCGTTGGTAAACATCGCACCGCCATCGCCATAGCAACCGAGAGGCTTGGCCGGGTAGAAGCTCGTCGCGCCGACATGCCCGAATGCGCCGCACATCACATTATCGCGCTTGCCACCAATAGATTGCGCCGCATCTTCGATGATGAACAGCCCCTCGCGCTCGGCAATGGCCATAATACGGTTATAATCGGCGGCCAGGCCGAACAGGTCGACCGGGATGATCGCCTTGGGCTCAAGACGGCCTTCCTTGCGAATAGCGGCGATGGCTTCTTCAAGCTGATCGACATTCAGATTGTAGCTGTCGGGATCGACGTCGATAAAGACCGGCTCCGCACCTACAAGGGCGACCACCTCCGCCGTGGCGGCGAAGGTAAACGATGGACAGAAAACCGCGTGCCCAGGGCCGATACCGCGTGCCATGAGCGGCATCTGCAAGGCGTCGGTGCCGTTGGCGCAGGCGATGACATGCTCGACGCCCAGATATTCACCGAGCTTTTTTTCGAACTCGGTCACTTCAGGGCCTAGGATATAACGGCCTCCCGCAACAACCTTGGAAATGGCGGCATTGAGACGGTCTTCGATACGCGCGCGCTGCGCTCCAAGATCAATGAACTGCATGTGGGCTCCGATAAAACTGGTCGGCACGAAATCGCGTGCGAATCCTTGGATACTTATGTATTCGCTTCCGCTCCGCCCTGCCATGGCCGGGGCGTTCAAAGTTTTGCGAGATTTGTAACACCACTTGACAAAAAACCCGGCAGGCAGATTATTTTGAATGTCGCACAGTACCTTCGGTCAGGATGCGCAACACGCTAATCGCTTCCCTGCCATCGGTGCGCGGTGTTTCTCGCGTTTCGATGCAATGCAGGAAATGCTGCAATTCGCGTGTTAGAGGCATGCCTTCCTCGACACGGATATAGTCCGGGTCCACCGATTTGAAAGCCCAGTGGTCGTCTTCGCGCCAGACTTCGTGCCGATAAAGCGCAAGTTTGCGATCCCATGGCTCGCCATCATCGAAAACCGCCATCCCCTTGCTGCCAACGACGCTCAGGCGGCGCTCGCGATAAGCATTGAGCCGGGAAGCGAAAAGATGCCCGCGAATACCGTTGGGAAATTCCATATGCAAATGCGCGAAATCGCTCAAATGATCGAGAATGGCGGTGCCTTCGCCGCGCACAATTGATGGTTCTTCACCCGCAATTGCCAGAATCATCGAAAGGTCATGCGGCGCCAGATCCCACAAGGCATCGTTTTCCGTATGAAACTTGCCAAGCCCCACCCGATGCGAATGCACATAGCGGATATCGCCAAGCTCGCCGCTTTTGACCATGTCGAGCAGTTTTTCAAAAGCGGGGTGGAAGCGGAGAATATGCCCGACCATGAAAACGCGCTTATTATCCAGCGCTGCCTTCACTTCGGCTTCGGCTTCGGCCACTTCGAGCGCGATGGGCTTTTCGACGAGCACATCCTTGCCGTTCCTGACAGCTTCGGTTGCATAGCGTGCATGAAACTGCGCTGGCAATGCCAGAACGACGCCATCTATATCCGGATGCGTGAAGAGTTTCTCGACCGGAATATTGGGAACGCCGAATTCAACAGCGAATCGCTGTGCATTCTCCGGTATGGCGTCAGAAACAGCCTGAAGGGCACCGAGGCTCTTCAGGGTACGAATATGGTTGCCGCCCCAATAGCCACAACCCAAAACCGCAATACGAGGTGCCATGAAACTAAGCCTTTGCTTTCCGTAAGTTCCTTATCGATGCAAATGACGGAAAACAAGACGAAACCTGTGCGAAGAATGCTTGACAGGGTTTCATTCCCCACATATACCGCCGCCATTCCTTGCAGGAACGATATCGTGAATATGCTGGAGACGGCATGACAGACACGTATATTTGCAACGGGATGTGGCGGAGTAGCTCAGTAGGTTAGAGCAGAGGAATCATAATCCTTGTGTCGGGGGTTCGAATCCCTCCTCCGCTACCATTTTTTAAAAAAATCGATTCAGTTCGCAAAGCCTTGCTTTCTTGTGTCTTTGGTGCGGCCGTTTCTCCACATGGTTTTGCCATGGCTCACAATAATCGTCCGCGTTTTATTTGACCAATTCAAAAGAGTGCTTCAGTCTTCTCAATTTAGGGAGGACATTATGCATAAGAATGTAGTCTCGATTATTGCAACGGTTTTATTGTTATCCGGATGTGGCGTCAGCGCTTCGACATATGCAACAGGCCAGCAGGCGTTAAAGGGCAGCCCCGCCGTTCGAAGCGATTTCATTAAAACCTGCACTCAACGAATACGAAACAAACCATTGAAGACTCGGCAAGGGATAGCAAAGGTTGCAAATACATCGGTGTCAGCTGCGCCGCGCATTTATTGTTCGAGGCTGACACGCGGGATTGCATCCGGCAAGTTAACGCATTCCGATATAAACGCCGCATCAAGGGGGCAGGTAACGCCCAATATCGTCAAGGTTTTACAGGGACGATAGAAGAACGAAACCTGCTCTAGGCCGTAATCTATTGGGCCACCTTGAAGCCGATACGCCCAACGATAAGCGACAGACAAAAGGCAACCGGCCAGGCGATAACAAACGCACCTACCCCGAAGCCAATTGACTTCGGCAGCCGACACCGCTTTGCCTAAGGAAAAACGAACGCTCGCCGCATAATTGTAGCGAGCATCGATGACTTTAACGCGAGCGGTTATCGATCGAGAACGCGCCAGCACCCGTAGCCGCCAATGTGAGGAACACGAAGCAGAACAGTATCGCTGCATCGCCACCGTTTGCCACAGGATAGAAGCTCTGGGGAAAATGGGCGAGGAAATAAGCAAACGCCATATGGCCAGCGAGAACGATGGCCACAGGACGAGTGAGTAGCCCCAGAATTATAAGTATTCCACCCACAACCTCAAGAGCGGCCGAAGCCATTGCCAGGCCGGACAGAGTTTCTGGACCCGGTATTGGGAAATTGAATGCCTTTTGCGTGCCGTGTTCAAAATATAATAATCCTGTCACGATACGTAGAAGACCGATTGCATAAGGCTGGTATTTATTGAGTTCGCTTGCCATATATTTGTCCCTCAAATATTCACACAGGCATTCACAAAAACATCAAACGTGAAAACCTGTAAAAAGCAAGCAATTTAAGAAAAGCTCGTTCTCATCATTGTTGCTGAAATCCCTTCCCATGCGGCAAAGCTTCACTGGATTGCGAGGGATCTGCGCACTATATCGAGCGCATGAGCTATTCTATCAGCCCGAAGCAAATCTGGCGGGAAATATGACTGTCCTTATCAATCAACCCCATCCGTCCATCGACAGGGCGTCCATCGACAAACTGGTTAACACTTTTTATGGAAAAGCGCGGGAAGATGTCCTGATAGGCCCCATTTTTGCGGAAGCCGTTCGCGATTGGGACCATCACATTGCCCGTATCAGTGAGTTCTGGTCATCGGTCATTCTCAGAACAGGCGGTTATGATGGGCGACCATTGCCACCGCATCTGGCGCTTGGGCTGAAAAATGAACATTTTGATCGCTGGCTGGAATTGTTTGAGCAGACTGCGCGCGAATTGTTTCCCTCGGAAGCTGCAATCATTTTCATCGACCGGGCACGCCGTATTGCCGACAGTTTCGAAATGGCGATAGCCACGCAGTCAGGACAGGTTGCTGGCCCCCGCCATTCCCGCCGTCCGCTTTAGAGCACCTGTCACAGCTTAACTATGACAGGGCTAGAGTTCCACATCAGGCCGCAGGCTTGGTTTTTTCAGCCGCAAGCTTCTTTTCGCAGCGCAAAAGCATACCGTAAAGATCGCGTGGTTCATCAGGATCGGCTAGCAGGTCGAGTTGCTCGTAAAGGCCGGTATCCTTCAGCTTGTCGCGAACATAGCGAAGCGCCGAAAAATCTTCCGTAGCAAAGCCAACGGAATCGAACAGAGTGATCTGGCGCACATCCTTGCGGCCTTCGGCTTGACCGGTGATGACCTGCCAAAGCTCGTTGACCGGATAATCTTCCGGCAATTGCTGGATTTCGCCTTCGATACGGGTCTGCGGCGGATATTCGACAAAAATATCCGAACGCCGCAGAATATCGCTGTGCAATTCAGTCTTGCCCGGACAATCTCCACCGATTGCGTTGATATGAACGCCTGCGCCGACCATATTGTCGGTCAGAATAGTCGCATTGAGCTTGTCCGCCGTCACCGTCGTGATAATTTCCGCGCCTTCAACCACTTCTTCGACATTCTTGCAGATTACAATATTGAAACCCGCGCCCTCAAGATTGCGAACGCATTTTTCCGACGCCTGCCTGTCGATGTCGTAAAGACGCAGCCTGTCTACCCCCAGAAGAGCCTTGAAAGCCAGCGCCTGAAACTCGCTCTGCGCGCCATTGCCGATGAGCGCCATGGTGCGCGCATTCTTCGGTGCCAGATATTTGGCCGCGACAGCAGAAGTGGCGGCGGTGCGCAAGGCAGTCAGAATGGTCATTTCGGTGAGCAGCATCGGATAGCCGCTGCCGACATCGGCCAGAACGCCAAAGGCCGTAACGGTCTGCAAACCTTCACGCGTATTCTTCGGATGGCCGTTCACATACTTGAAGCCATAAAGTGTGCCGTCGCTCGTCGGCATCAGTTCAATCACGCCTTCCTTCGAGTGGGATGCGACGCGCGGTGTCTTGTCAAAGCTTTCCCAGCGGCGGAAATCCTCTTCCACATATTCGGCAAGTTCCTTCAAAAAGGTCTCGACGCCAATGGAAAGGACCAGCTTCATCATATGATCGACACTGACAAAGGGAACAATATTGAGATTGGGCTCGGTCATGATTTCTCCTAGAGCATTTCCCGCAAAAGCGTGAAACGGTTTTGCGTCAGGACAATGCGTGAAAACAAATCGATAAACGGCTGTGTTAAGCTGAAGCCGCTTCTTTAATAGCTGCGTGTCGGACGATCCATGACACTGCGACCCANCAATGCGTGAAAACAAATCGATAAACGGCTGTGTTAAGCTGAAGCCGCTTCTTTAATAGCTGCGTGTCGGACGATCCATGACACTGCGACCCAGAAGGCTCGCCATCAGGTCGACCATGATGGATGCGGTGCGTCCACGTTCATCCAGAAATGGATTGAGTTCTACCAGATCGAGGCTCGTCACCAGTTTGCTGTCGTGCAGCATTTCCATGATAAGATGCGCCTCGCGGAAAGTTGCGCCGCCCGGAACAGTCGTGCCCACGGCCGGAGCGATGGAGGGGTCGAGAAAATCAACATCAAGGCTGACATGCAGCAGCCCGTTCTCGGTCTGCACACGTTCCAGAAAACGCCGCAGCAACGCCCCGACGCCGTGCTCATCGATCAGGCGCATATCGCAAACCGACACTTTCGTTTTCTGGATTGCCGCGCGTTCCGCAGGATCAACGCTGCGAATGCCCATCATGCAGACATTATGCGGGTCAACGGCGGCGACGAGAGGCGGGAAATACCCCTCGAACCCTTTCTGGCCGGTGAAATAGGCGACCGGCGTACCGTGCAGATTGCCGCTGGCGGTTGTTTCCAGCGTATGGAAATCCGTATGCGCGTCGAGCCACAGAATAAACTGCTTGCGGCCTTTATCTGCCGCGCGCCGCGCAATTCCGGGAACGGTGCCAGCCGCCAGCAGATGATCGCCGCCGAGGAAAATGGGGAAACCTTCTTCGCTTTCGCGGTAGGCTGCCTCGCTGATCGCCTCGATCCATGCGACCGCTTCGGGCAGTGACTTGATTGCGGAGTTGGGGTGGCTTTGCGGGCGTTCGGCCGCGGGGGCCAGATTGCCAAGATCCGTAAATGCGTGGCCAAGCTCGCGGATTGCCTGCGCAATGCCGGCAGCGCGATAACCATCAGGCCCCATATTACAGCCCAAACGGCCAGTGCCTTCCTGAACCGGCAATCCCAGAATCTTGCAATGCATCAAATACGGCTCCTTTGAACTATTGGACAAGATTGACCATTTACCCTTGGCGATGTGAACCATACGGATTGGCAACTTTATCAATTTACTTTATCAAAGTGGCAGATTTATATTTCAAACTGGAGAAAACATGGATTCTCTCGATGAGAAGCTGATCACCATCCTGCGCCATAATGGCCGCCGCAGCATTTCGGATATGGCCATAGATCTTGGCGTATCGCGCGCAACCGTGCGTGCGCGTATGGAACGGCTTGAGAAAAGCAGCGATATTCTCGGCTATACGGTTATCCTGCGTTCAGACGCGGTAGACCTGCCGGTGCGCGGTATCATGATGATCGAGATAGAAGGACATGTCGCCGACCGTGTGGTCAAGGCGCTGGGGGGCTTTTCTGAAATTTCGGCGATCCACACCACCAATGGCCGCTTCGATCTGGTGGTGGAACTGGGGGCTGCGACACTTCCCGATTTTGACGCCGTGCTGCGGCGCATACGTCTGGTGTCGGGCATCAAGGCCAGTGAAACCCATCTGCTGCTCGCCACGCCGCGCTCAACACGAGCGCGGCTCTAAAATCAGAAGAAAAGGCCGGAAAAATCCGGCCTCCATTGCATTATGCGAGCATTGGATAGTCCGTATAGCCTTTAGCGCCGCCGCCATACATATTCTGCTGGTCAAGCTCGTTCAGGGGCGCATTTTCCTTGAGGCGTCTCACCAGATCGGGGTTCGCGATGAACGGCTTGCCGAAGGCAACCACATCGGCTTCTGAACTGGCGACAGCCTCTTCCGCCAATTCACGGTCATAGCCATTATTGACCATCCATGCGCCTTCCCCGCCCGCGTCGCGATAGGTCCGCTTGAGATGCGCATAGTCGAAAGGCTGCGGCCCTTGCTGGAAATCGCGCGCGCCGCCCGTGGCACCTTCGACGATGTGCACATAGGCCAGATCATATCCGGCCAGCTTTTCCACCACATAATCGAAGAGCGGCTGCGGGTCGGGGTCGGAAGCGTCATTGGCAGGCGTGACTGGCGAAAGACGAATGCCGACCTTTCCAGCACCGACTGCCTTGATGACTGCCTCCATCACCTCAAACAGGAAGCGGGCGCGGTTTTTGATCGAACCGCCATATTCGTCGTCGCGCAGATTGCTGTCCGAACGCAGGAACTGATCGATCAGATAGCCATTGGCGGCATGGATTTCGATGCCATCAAAACCGGCAGTCTCGACTGCATCCCTGGCCGCCCTGGCATAGGTTGCAACGATTTCTCCGATCTCGCTCTTTTCAAGCGCGCGCGGCTCCGATGTCGGGACAAATTCACCAGTTCCGTCTTCATGCACCAGATAGGTCTTGGCTTTGGCCGTGATAGCCGAAGGAGCGACCGGCTTCTCACCATTTGGCTGCAAGGAATAATGCGAGATACGACCCACATGCCACATCTGCGCGACGATCTTGCCGCCAGCCTTGTGCACGGCGTCGGTCACGCGTTTCCATCCGGCCAGTTGTTCCGGCGAATAGAGACCGGGCACATCGGCATAGCCTTGCCCCTGATGGCTGATCGCGGTGGCCTCCGTAATGATCAGGCCAGCACTCGCACGCTGTTCATAATAAGCGACATTGAGATCGTTCGGCACCGCCTTGGGGGAGCGGTTGCGCGTCAAGGGAGCCATGACGATACGATTCGCAAGCTTCAGTTCGCCCAGTGTGACGGGATCGAATAATGTGGTCATGGTATTTTCCTTCGGGTTGCAAGGCTGATTAAAGTTCGGAAAGTGAATTCAGGAAGGCGGCTATCGCCTCTTCATCACGTTTATAGAATGTCCATTGTCCGACGCGATGGGGCACAATCAGCCCGGCTTTCACCAGTACGGAAAGATGACCGGAAACCGTCGATTGCGAGAGTCCGCATCGCTCGAACTGGCCTGCGCACACGCCCCTCTCCACGGAAATGTGCTGGGCCGAAAAGTGTTTCTCAGGGTTCTTGAGCCAGTTGAGAATATCCAGACGTACCGGATTGGCGAGAGCTTTAAGCACCTCGTCTCTGGCTATTCTGGATTGTTCTTTCGACATCGCCGCCCTCGCTGCTCCCAACTGATACATCGTTAATTTCCGATATATGTATCGCTTGAATCCGATTAAACCACTCGCACATTCACATCCGCGTGAACGATGATCTGCAAGCTTTCTGTGGAACACCCTTTATGCCTTGATTGCGCCCTACGGGCATCCGACTATGTTCGCCATAGTGATTGCAGGACGGGAAGATACATGGCGGACGACACCAAGCGCATTGCCGGGATAATCGCGGCGGAAATCAACGCAAAGCCCGATCAGGCCATGGCGGCAATCGGCCTGCTGGATGAAGGCGCGACCGTGCCCTTCGTCGCACGCTACCGCAAGGAAGTGACCGGCGGATTGGACGACACGCAGTTGCGCCAGCTTTCCGAGCGCCTTTCCTATCTGCGCGAGCTTGAAGCGCGTCGCACTTCCATTCTCGAATCCATCCGCGGACAGGGAAAGCTCACGCCCGAACTGGAACTGAAAATCGCAAGCACCGCAACCAAGGCGGAGCTTGAAGATCTTTATCTGCCCTATAAGCCCAAGCGCCGAACACGCGCGCAAATCGCCCGCGAACGCGGCCTTGGACCGCTGGCCGAAGCGATCCTCGCCGACCGCAAGCTTGTCCCGACCGGGCTTGCCGCGCAATATGTAACCACCGATGTAGCCGATGTGAAAGCCGCCCTCGACGGCGCGCGCGACATCATCGCCGAAGGCTTCTCAGAAAATGCCGAACTTCTTGGAAATCTGCGCAGCCATCTCAAAGACAGAGCCGTGCTGCGCTCACGCGTGGTCGAGGGCAAGCAGGAGGCCGGCGCAAAATTCTCCGATTATTTCGACCATTCCGAACGCTGGGCCACCGTCGCCGGTCATCGCGCGCTTGCCATGCTGCGCGGACGCAATGAGGATTTCCTGTCGCTCGATATCGAGGTGGATGCTGACGACGCCTCCCCCGTCAAACCCGTAGAGCGCAAGATTGCCGCCGCCTATAATATAGGGGCGACGCTTCCCGGCGACCGCTGGCTGATGGAAGTTGCAGGCTGGGCATGGCGCGTGAAGCTGTCCCTTTCATTGTCGCTCGACCTGATGCGCGATCTGCGCGAACGCGCTGAAGAAGAAGCGATCAATGTCTTCGCCCGCAATCTCAAGGACCTGTTGCTGGCAGCTCCCGCCGGTTCGCGCGCTACTATGGGGCTGGATCCGGGCATCCGCACCGGCGTCAAGGTCGCTATCGTGGACGGCACCGGCAAGCTGCTCGATACCACGACCGTCTATCCCTTTCCGCCCCGCAACGATCTTCGCGGCACGCAGGCGGAACTTGCAAGCCTTGTGCGCAAGCACAAGATCGAGCTTATCGCCATCGGCAACGGCACCGGCAGCCGTGAGACGGAACGCCTTGTCATCGACATGCTTTCCGATATGCCCGCGCCGAAGCCCTTGAAGGTAATCGTATCGGAAGCGGGCGCATCGGTATATTCAGCTTCTGAAACGGCGGCGGCGGAATTTCCACAGCTCGATGTGTCGCTGCGCGGGGCGGTTTCCATCGCTCGCCGCTTGCAGGACCCATTGGCGGAACTCGTCAAGATCGAACCAAAATCCATCGGTGTCGGCCAGTATCAGCACGATGTGGACCAGGTGCGACTCGCGCGTTCGCTCGACGCCGTGGTCGAAGACGCAGTGAATGCCGTCGGCGTCGATCTCAATACGGCATCCGCTCCCCTGCTGGCGCGCGTATCAGGCCTTGGGCAATCACTGGCCGAAGCCATCGTCGCTCATCGCAATGAGGCAGGCGCGTTCAAAAACCGCAAGGAATTGTTGAAAGTCGCGCGCCTTGGCAATCGCACCTTCGAGCAATGCGCGGGCTTCCTGCGCATCGCCAATGGCATCGAACCGCTCGATGCCTCGTCCGTTCACCCCGAAGCCTATGGCGTGGCCAAGAAGATTGTCAGCGCCTGCGGGCGTGATCTGCGCGCGCTCATGGGCGACAGCGCGGCGCTCAAGGCGCTTGATCCGCGCGTCTTTGTCGATGAACGTTTCGGCCTGCCGACCGTGCGTGACATTATTGCGGAACTTGAAAAACCGGGACGTGATCCGCGACCGGGTTTCAAGACTGCCACCTTTGCCGATGGCATTGACGACATCAAGGATCTCAAACCCGGCATGATGCTGGAAGGAACCGTGACCAATGTCGCAGCCTTCGGTGCCTTCGTGGATATCGGCGTACATCAGGACGGCCTCGTCCATGTCTCGCAACTCGCCGACCGCTTCATCAAGGACCCGCATGAAGTGGTGAAAGCTGGTGATGTGGTGAAGGTGCGTGTGATGGAAGTTGACGTGCCGCGCAAGCGCATCGGCCTTTCCATGCGCAAGGATGCCGAACCCGCTCCCGCGCGTGGACCTGCAACCCGCGATCAGCGCTCGGCGAAAACCTTCATGCCCCAGCGCAAGCAGGAACAGCCGGCAACGGGTGGATTGGGCGCGGTCTTGCTCGAAGCAATGAAGAAGAAATAGAGCAGTTCCGATGACTTCACTTGAACGGAATCGCTCTAAATCTTGTTGCCGATGGGAAAGCCGGTCGAAACTTTTCGTGTCGGCATTTCCTCGGTGGGGATAATCCAGCCGTTGCGAATGGCGAGGCGCACTTCCTCGCCCTCTTCCAGCCGCATGGGATCGCGCACATCGAAATGCAGATGAATATCCGGCTTTGCTATCGGCGCGGCTTCGATGCGCGAACCGCCGCCGCGATAAACGGCTCGCTTCACGCGCACGGGGATTCCGCCGGTTTCGATCAATTGCAGATCATCCGCCCGCAGGCACAGTTTGGCATTGGCGCGTGGCATTTCCACCCCTGAACAGCGCACCTGCGCACGGCTTCCCAGCACCAGTGCTTCGCAATGGCCGCGCTCGGCAAAAGACAGCACCTCGGCTGGCAGCACCATGCCATGCGCGATAAAAGACGCGACCATTTCGCTGGCCGGTTCTTCATAGAGTTTGCGCGGCGTATCGAACTGTTGAAGCCTGCCATGGTCGAGTACCGCGATGCGGTCAGCAAGCGCCATAGCTTCCGCCTGATCGTGGGTGATGTAGATGATGGTCGTGCCGGTGCGCTTGTGGAAAGCGGCAAATTCATCTTCCATCGATGCGCGCAGATGCACATCGAGATTGGCGAGCGGTTCATCGAACAATACCAGCGAGGGTGCGGCCACCAGACAGCGTGCAAGCGCCACGCGCTGGCGCTGTCCGCCGGAAAGATTGGCCGGACGGCGTTCGCCGAAGCCTTCGAGATCGACCAGCGCCAGCGCTTCGTTCACACGACGTTCGCGCTCGGCTTTTGCTACTTTCGCGACACGCAAGCTGTAGCCGATATTCTCGGCAACGCTCATATGCGGCCAGAGAGCATAATTCTGAAAGACAATGCCCACATGCCGCTTTTCTGGTGGCACATTGCCCTGTGCATGAGAAACGCGCGCCTCGCCAATATGGATTTCGCCGCCATCCAGTTCTTCAAAACCGGCGATCAAGCGCAAAAGCGTAGTCTTGCCGCATCCGGAAGGGCCCAGAATGGCGACGAATTCGCCGTCTTTCACATCGAGCGACACTTCGGACAAGGCGGCAAAGCCGTTGAAGCTCTTGGACACACCATCGATTTTTAGTCTCGCCATGGCAGGACTCCGTTTGGCAGACGCCGCGCAAACAGATTTGTTGCAAGCATCAGTGCAAATGTCATGGCGACGACCAGAATCGATATGGCCGCCGCATAGGCGGAATCACCCGCCTGTTCGAACGAAAACATCACGACGCCCAGCGTTTCCGAACCCGACGCCCATAACAGGGCCGAAACGGTAAGTTCGCAGAAGGCGGTCATGAAAATCAAGACCCCACCTGCAAGCGTCGCTGGCGCGACCAGTGGAAATATAATGGTGCGCAACCGATAGAAAAGACCAGCCCCCGCAATCCGCGCCGCTTCTTCCATCGCACGGTCGATCTGATGAAGAGCAGCAACTGTCGGCCGCAGTGCCAGCACGAAAAACCGGGCCAGATAGGCAAACAGGATGATCCAGATCGTATTGTATAGGCTGACACCCAGAACCGGCAGCGGTTTTAAGAACATCAGCAGGCAGGCAATCGCCAAAACAACACCCGGCAAAGCATAGGGCAGTTCCACGGCAAAATTGAAGATGGGGGTCCAGCGCCGCTTGCGCCAGGCCAGCATATAGGCCAGCGGAACGGCAAGCAGGCTCGCAAAGAGTGCGGCTGCCAAAGAAAGCATGATGCTGTTGCTGAAAGCACGCGCGGAAGCTCCATGCTCCAGAAGCACGAAGCGAAAATTTTCAAGCGTCGCGGTGGCGAAATTCAGCGGTACGCCATAGGCAGGAACCAGCGCCGAAAGCGTGAGCCCGATAACAGGCAATACCAGCACGATCACGATCAGGAGCCAAGCCGCAGCTTCCGCCACCAGCCGAAAGCGGCCAAGCGCAAAAGGCGCCGCAGGCAATGAAGTGGATACGATACGAAAATCGCGTCTGCGCGCAATGAAATCCTGTGCCGCAATACCCGCCATGGCGATAAGTCCGATCAACACCGATAGTACCGCGACGCTCGAAAGCACCGTCGGCCCGCCGCCCGCGAGCCGCTGGTAAATCAATGTCGGCAGAACCAGATAATTCGACGGGATACCAAGGAAAGCCGGAATGCCGAAATTGCCAACACAGGAAACGAAAGCCAATGCCGCCGCACCGATGATGGAAGGTGTCATCAAAGGCAAAATGATCGTACGCAGCACCGTCCATTTGCCGGCGCCAGCGCTCAGGCCAGCCTCGACCAGTTCTCGCGGCAGCTTGCGCAGCCCTGCCCGGACGATCAGAAAGACCAGCGGTCCATATTGCACGCCCAGCAACAGGATAATGCCCCAGACCGAATAAAGCGGATTGCGGCTGCCAAGCGGTGGGGCCATGCCAAGAAGCTTCAGAAACTGGCTTGAAGGCCCAAAAAGTTGAAGCCATGCCAGCGCCGTCACCTGAGGCGCGATCATGAGCGGCACGACGTAGAACAGAACGAAGGCATTACGCCCGCGCATATCGGTAAGACCGACCAGCAGCGCTGCCGCGATCCCGAACGCCAGCGCCAGCAAGGTACCGCCGATCCCGATCTGCAAGGAATGCCATGTCGCCACCCATGTCGAGCGGCTGCCCAGCGTCTCTACCAGAACCGAAGCAGAGGGCTTGCCCTGCGGTGCCACAAGCTCGACGAGCAGCCGCACCATCGGCAACAGCGACAACACGGCCACGACCAGGGTTACACCAATAATCAGGGCCGCATCGCGGCCCTGAACATCTCGAAACATGCGCATCAAAACGCCTTGCATTATCCGCCGAAGACTTCAGAAAACTGCTTCTTGTCCGCGTCCGTTTCCTGCAAGACCTTCTGCGTATCGATCGGCATGATCTTGATTTTGGTGCCTTCCGGCAACCAGCTCGGACGGCCCACGCTTTCCTTGGCCGGCAGATAGCCCTGTTCGAGCGCCAGCTTCTGGCCGTCATCGGAAAGGATGAAATCAACGAACTTCTTCGCGCCCTCGACATTTTTGGCGGTTGCCATGATGGCGACCGGCTCGGTGACGGCAGGCACGCCTTCTGTCGGGAACACGAACTCGACCGGCGAACCCTTGGCCTTGGCATTAAGCGCCATGAAATCCACAAGGATTCCGTAAGGCTTTTCGCCGCTGGCAACGGATTTCAGCACCGCGCCATTGCCGCGCACGCTGGCAAGCTCGTTTTCTTTCAACTGCTTGAAGTAATCCCAGCCCAGATCGGCATTGAGTGCAAAGCCGCTCAGAAGATAGGCGGCAGCGCCCGAATAAAGCGGGCTCGGCATTACAACCTGTCCCTTATATTCGGCCTTGGTGAGATCAGCCCAATGTTCGGGCTTCTGCTCGGCAGCCGTATTATAGGCAATGCCTGTGGTGATGAGCTTGGAGCCGAAATAGGTCTTGTCTGCATCATAGGAATCAGCAGCAAAACCGTCCAGATTGGCTTCCGGATAGGCAAGCAGGCGCTTGTCTTTCTTGAGCCCTTCCATCGTCACCGCATCGGCAATGAGCAGCACATCCGGCTGCGGCGCACCGGCGGAGAATTCGGCGGCGAGCTTGGTAAGCAGATCGCTGGTGCCGGAGCGGAAAATCTGTACTTCGGTATCGGGATTTACCTTGCGGAAAGCCTCGACGGTCCTGGTCGCATCGGCTTCGGGCTGCGAGGTATACAGCATCAGCGTATCGGCCTGCGCTACGGCAACGGACAGCGCAAGCAGTGCGGAAATGGCACCGGCCTTCTTGAGCATCTTGTTCATGGGATTTACTCCTCGAATGTCTTTGTAATTGCGCGTAACGTGCTCTGCTGCACCGGCATGACTGTGCTGCATGCGAACCGAAAGGGTGCAAATGCTGTCATAACGAGAAGCACGATCATTCCTGTTCATGGCCCACCTGTCAAACATCTCTCGTGTGAGCGTTGCTGAAAATCACAGATCGGATTTCCCGCAGACGCCACGCCCAAAATCCAGCCTGGCGCCAGAAAGAAATGCCCTTCCGGCAGAACCACGCTTCTGCGGAAAGGCACTTATCAACTCACTGGATGATATGCCAGCCCGCCGCATCTCTCCGGATCGTCCGATGAGATGCGGATGCCATAACGGAACTGAGCTTCAGTTATATGACAGGGGCAGGAACGTCAGATAATAATTTCGGCTACATGCGCGATCTGCGCACCCACTTCATAATAGGCCTCGCGTAAACCGCGCAAATTCTGCTCTTTGGGATCGCTCACAGGCAAGGGCAGATCGGCTTCTGTGATCTCGCCGGAAACCAGTTGCGCCAGATACTTGCCGAATACCGTGCCAGGCGCGATGCCGCGCCCGTTATAGCCGGAAAAGCCAACCACATTGCGCCCCAGCCGGTGGTATTTGGGCAGGCTGTCATTGGTCATGCCAATCTTGCCATACCATTCGGCTTCAAATTCCACATTGCCCATCTGCGGAAACAGGCGTTTGAGCGATTTCTTTGCCCATGCGCGATGCACGCCCGCGCCGGTATTGCGCAGCGCGCCAACACTTCCGAAAACCAGACGGCCCTGTTGGTCAAACCGGAAGGAAGACAGGACTTCCTTGGTGTCCCAAACGCCCTGACGTTCCGGCAGAATACTTCTTTTCAGATTGTCAGAAAGCGGCTTTGTCGCCATGTTGAAATAAGGCAGATGCACCAATTCAGCACGCACCTCTGCCCAGGGCGCATTGGTATAGGCATTGGTCGCAACGACAACCCAGTCAGCGCGCACCGATCCCCTAGCAGTCTTTACCACCCATTTGCCATTTTCCTCGCTCGCGCCGACGACGGGGCTGCCGGTATAAACCTGCGCGCCTGCCGCAATGGCGGCATGGGCCAGACCGCGTACATAGGCCAGCGGCTGGATCGTACCGGCGCGCAAATCAAGCAGCGAGCCGGTATAGGCTTTCGTACCCAACTTGGCTTCGGTTTCCCTCGCATCGAGCAGCTTCACATCGGCGCCGCGCCGCGCCCACTGCTCGTAGCGATTTTCAATATCCTTCACGCCCTTCGCACCGACCGCGCAATGCAGCGTACCTTGCTTTTCCACTTCGCAGGCAATCTTGTGCTTCTCGATAATCTCGAAAACCAGCTTCGGCGCATTGCCGAGCACATCGAGAAGACGGTCGCCATATTTCTGACCGAGCACTCCCGGCAGATCGTCGGGCATGACCCACATGCCTGCATTGACGAGGCCGACATTGCGCCCCGATCCGCCATAGCCGATCTCAATACCTTCCAGAACAATGGCCTTCACACCCTTTTCCGCCAGATGCAGCGCGGTGGAAAGGCCCGTGAAGCCGCCGCCGACAATCACGACATCCCCTGTCATGTCGCCTTGCAGTGCAGCTGTGTTTGGGGCGGCGGGTGCGGTCTTTTCCCAAAGGCCGTGAGAACGCGGATCATTCAACATCGTCAGCAATCACTTCATATTTTATTGGCAAAGGACCGATCATGTCGGCGTCATATCTATTTCACGTTGCTCCATCGGCTTGGACAGCAATATTTGCGCAACAGCTCATTCCGGTTCGGAATGAACCAGCCCGAAATAGTCCGTATTGCCCACCTGTCCGGCAATCCATTGGCAGAATACCTGTGTCAACGGATTTTCAAGCTTTCCTTCCGGCACGACAAGATAATAATCATTCTCGGTACGCATGGGCTTCTCAAACAGCCGCACCAATTCGCCATTACGCAATTCCTGCTCGATCAGGTAAAGCGGCAAGAGAGCAAAGCCGAGGCCCGCGACAGTCGCCCCGATTACCATGGAAAACTGCTCAAAACGATGGCCGCGATAAGCGGATTTTCCTTCCACGCCGCAGCTTTCAAACCATTGCGCCCACATTTTCGGACGCGTCGCCAAATGCAGCAGCGGCTGGTCCTCAAGCTCATCAGGCTGCGACGGTTGCTGTGTCTTCAATAGGTTTGGGCTTGCCACCGGCACAATCACTTCACTGCATAAGAAGGTGCAGGTCGCATGCGCCCAGACCGGCTGTCCATAGTGAATGGCAAGATCGAAAGGCTGCTCCTCAAAGTCGAACACGCCTGAGCGTGAGGCGACATTGAGCGCTGTGCCGGGATGTTTGTCGACAAAATCCGGAATGCGCGGCATCAGCCAGCGTGTGCCGAAAGTTGGCAATGTCGCGATGCTGAAAGACGATGTCGATTGCGCGGACGCCATGGCGCGCAACATCGTATCTTCTGTCTGGTTGAGAAGGCGGCGAACTTCCGGCAGGAACTTGCGGCCCGCATCAGACAAAAGGATGCGCTGGCGAATGCGCTCGAAAAGCAGCACGCCGAGCTGACTTTCAAGGTCCTTGATCTGGCGGCTGACGGCGCTCTGGGTAAGATTGAGCTCATGAGCTGCCTGCGTGAAGCTGCCATGGCGTGCGGCACATTCAAATGCCTGTAGCGTGGCGATATCCGGGATCAGTCTCCTGCTCAGCTTCATTCCATTCTCGCATTAACATAGTTGCGTTCGTCGCGATCATAATCGCAAAACCGCTGATATGATACATTTTCATCATAATCTAGGTATGTTCCTCCCCGCAAATGGCATGCCATCCTCAAGATGAACAAAATTCTACGAAAGCTTTCGCAATGAACGCGCATAAATTCGTTTCGCCCGACGCCATTCGCTCTGCTTTTTCGGCAGCAATGTCGGCCATGTACAAACAGGAAGTACCCGCCTATGGCACATTGATGGGCCTCGTCGCGGATGTAAATACCAGAGTGCTGCAAGAAGACAGCTATCTGCATGAGCGCCTGTCGGAGACTGATTCGCTTGAGCGCATCTCCGAAGAACGCCATGGCGCAATCCGCCTTGGCACAGCAGCGGAACTTGCCATGATGCGCCGCGTTTTTGCCGTGATGGGCATGTTCCCGGTCGGCTATTACGATCTGAGTGCAGCCGGTGTTCCGGTTCATTCCACCGCATTCCGCCCGGTTGACGACGCCGCACTGAAACGCAATCCGTTCCGCGTTTTCACGTCGCTTCTGCGTCTTGATCTGATCACTGATGAAAAACTGCGCAGGGAATCGGAAGAAGTCCTTTCCCAGCGCAATATTTTTACGCCGGGCGCGATTACGCTGGTCGAGAAGGCGGAAGCCGCAGGCGGTCTTGGCGAGGAAGACGCCAGAGCCTTCGTCGCAGAAGTTCTGGAAACCTTCCGCTGGCATGATCGTGCTAATGTCAGTACGGATCTCTATCATCGCCTGCACGATGCGCACCGCCTGATTGCTGATGTTGTCTCGTTCAAGGGGCCGCACATCAATCATCTGACCCCGCGCACCCTCGATATCGACGCCGTTCAGGCGCAAATGCCGGAACGCGACATCAATCCAAAGGCTGTCGTCGAAGGCCCGCCAACTCGCAAATGCCCGATCCTTCTGCGTCAGACCTCTTTCAAGGCGCTCGAAGAAGAAGTATCCTTCATCGGCGAAGATGGCCAGTGGGTGCCCGGCTCGCATACGGCCCGTTTTGGCGAAATCGAACAGCGCGGCGTAGCGCTTACGCCCAAGGGCCGCGCACTTTATGACAAGCTTCTCAACGACACGCGCGCCATCCTCCGCCCGGCCCCCGACGGCTCCAACGCGAGCCAATATGTGAAGGCGCTTGGCGACACTTTCTCGGCGTTCCCGGATAATTGGGCCGATATTCGCGTGCAAGGTCTTGGCTATTTTGCCTATTCAGTGAAAAATGCCACCATGCTTGCAGCTTTCAAGCCCAATACCAATATTGAAACTCTGATAGAAGCGGGTGCCGTCCAGTTCGATCCCATAACTTATGAAGACTTTCTGCCGGTCAGTGCTGCCGGTATATTCCAGTCCAATCTGGGCGATAACGATGCACAGGATTTTGTCGAAAGCCCTAACCAAAAGCGTTTCGAGGAGAATCTCGGCGTTAGGGTGCTCAATGAATTTGAGCACTATGCCCGCATCGAACGCGAATCGATAGAAGCCGTACAGTTCCGTATGAGCGGGCTTGAAGCCGCTGAATAAATTAGAGCGCATCCCGAAAAGTGTGAAGCGGTTTTCGGATAAGATGCGCATTAAACAAAAAGGTAGAGTGTCGATCTGATTCAACCAGATCGACACTCTAAAAGCAGAGAGGAAAGTCATGAACACTGCTGTCAGAAAAATCGATGTGAAGAAGGAAGCCGCAGAGCTTCTTACGAAGCTCGGCGTCGATGCTGCCATCTATACGGGCGGTGATCTCGCCGGTTTCAGCCCGGTTTCGGGCGAACAGATCGCGGCGATCAAATCGCACAGCAAAGACGACGCAGAAAAGATCATCGCGAAGGCTGATGAAGCTTTCCGCACATGGCGCACCGTTCCGGCACCAAGGCGCGGTGAACTCATTCGCCTGCTCGGTGAAGAACTGCGGGCCTCCAAGGACGATCTTGGCCGCCTTGTTTCGCTCGAAGCAGGCAAGATTCCGTCGGAAGGTTTAGGCGAAGTCCAGGAAATGATCGATATCTGCGATTTCGCAGTCGGTCTTTCCCGCCAGCTTTACGGTCTCACCATCGCAACCGAACGCCCCGGCCACCGCATGATGGAAACCTGGCATCCGCTGGGCGTGGTCGGCGTGATCTCGGCATTCAACTTCCCCGTCGCCGTTTGGTCGTGGAACACCGCACTTGCAATCGTCTGCGGCAATACGGTCGTCTGGAAGCCATCAGAGAAGTCGCTGCTGACAGCTCTTGCCTGCGATGCGATCTTCAAGCGTGCGCTCAAGCGCTTCGGCGATGCGCCGGAAGCCATTTCGCAGGTTCTTCTCGGCGACCGCGAAATTGGTGAAGTGCTGGTTGACAGCCCGAAAGTACCGCTGGTTTCGGCCACTGGTTCGACCCGCATGGGGCGCGAAGTCGGCCCACGCATTGCCAGGCGTTTCGCTCGGGCGATTCTCGAACTGGGCGGCAACAATGCCGGTATCGTCTGCCCGTCAGCCGATCTCGACATGGCGCTGCGTGCGATTGCCTTCGGTGCCATGGGAACTGCTGGTCAGCGCTGCACCACGATGCGCCGTCTTTTCGTACATGAGAGCGTCTATGACGCGCTGGTTCCGCGCCTACAAAAAGCCTATGCCAGCGTTTCCATCGGCTCGCCGCTTGAAACCAGCGCTCTGGTCGGCCCACTGATCGACAAGGCCGCTTTCGACAATATGCAGAAGGCTTTGCAAGATGCTTCGGCTCACGGCGGCAAGGTTCAGGGCGGCGAGCGCGTTGATGCCGGCTATGAAAACGCCTATTATGTGCGCCCGGCCATCGTGGAAATGCCAAAGCAGGAAGGCCCTGTTCTCGAAGAAACCTTCGCGCCAATTCTCTACGTTATGAAATATTCCAATTTTGATGACGTTCTGGCGCAACACAATGCTGTTGGCGCGGGTCTTTCATCCTCTATCTTCACTCTTAACCTTCAGGAAGCGGAGCGTTTCCTGTCGGTTGAAGGTTCGGACTGCGGCATAGCCAATGTCAATATCGGTACTTCCGGCGCTGAAATCGGCGGCGCGTTCGGCGGAGAAAAAGAAACGGGCGGCGGTCGTGAATCAGGCTCGGATGCGTGGAAGGGCTATATGCGCCGCGCAACCAATACAATCAACTATTCCAAGGCCCTGCCGCTCGCTCAGGGCGTATCCTTCGACATTGATTGATCGTCATAAGACCAAAGAAAAACCCCGCGATCTGCGGGGTTTTTTTGTGACCGCTATTTCAGCCCATGCGTTCGGAGGCGAACGAACCGGGTGAAGCGGGAAATACGACCGTCCGATTGCCATTGACGAATGAGCGATGGTGAATATGAGCATGGACGGCACGCGCGAGCACCTGCGCTTCGACGTCGCGACCGATGGAAACATAATCGGCAGCGCTCTGCGCATGGGTGACGCGCGCAACATCCTGCTCGATAATCGGGCCTTCATCAAGATCGGCGGTGACGTAATGGGCTGTCGCGCCAATCAGTTTCACGCCGCGCTCATAGGCTTGCTTATAGGGATTGGCACCCTTGAAGGACGGCAGGAAAGAGTGATGTATATTGATGATGCGACCCGACATTTTCTGGCAAAGCTGGTCGGAGAGAACCTGCATGTAACGCGCCAGCACCACCAGTTCCGTATCTGTTTGGTCGACGATATCCAGTAGCCGCTGCTCGGCTTCCGGCTTGTTGGCCTTGGTCACGGCGATATGATGAAATGGAATATCGTGGTTCACCACGACCTTCTGGTAATCGAAATGATTAGACACCACACCGACGATATCAATGGGCAGTGCGCCGATCTTCCAGCGATAGAGCAGATCGTTGAGGCAATGCCCGAAGCGTGACACCATCAAAAGCGTCTTGGTGCGATGGGCACTGTCATGGAAATCGAATTCCATCTCGAAGGGAGCTGCGACAGGTGTAAAACCTTCGCGCAGGACATCCAGCGCCACCCCCTCTTCGGAAATGAAACTGACGCGCATGAAAAAGCGGCCCGTATCCAGATCGTCAAACTGGGCGCTGTCGACAATATTGCAACCTTTCCCGGCCAGATAACCGGAAATGGCGGCGACAATACCGCGCGTGGACTTGCAGGTGACGGTCAGGACAAAGTTATGCATCGGACTTCCTCTATTTCGCAGGCACAACCACATTGCGCTTTCTACTGCACGACGCGGCGCCAGCCATGCCAGAATGCGTAATGCACTGACCGGATTGCGCTATCAAGTTGGATTGCAAGAAAGATACCCAAATTAGGAAAATGTCCGGCTTTTCTTAGCAGGCGGCCTGTTTCGCTCCCGAAAGCCACGTCGCCCTGACAAACAGACCATCATCGAGATGCACCGCGTCCATCCGCATCCCGGATCGCAACAGGCCGCGGTCCTCAAGGCGCAGATACCGCGCCGGATAAAGGCTTGCCATTCGCACGGCTTCGGGGAGCGTCAGTTCCAGTTCGGCAACCCCGAAACGCACGGCGGATGCCATATCGAGATCGGAACCGGCAATAGTGCCGTCCGAAAGTATCAGCTTGGAACAAACACCACCCGGAACGCGCAGGACCGAACGGCCATTGATTTGAAAACCTGCCGTATCGGAGCCGACCAGCGCCATGGCGTCAGTGACGAAGAACAGATGCGCACCGCCGCGTTTGGCACGCAGCGCAAGCCGCAGCACCATCGGATCGACATGATGGCCATCGGCAATAATACCGCACCAGACACCCGGATGATCGAGCGCAGCCCCGGCCAGTCCCGGCGCGCGATGGCCGATCTGGCTCATCGCATTGAAAAGATGCGTCACACTGCGCGCGCCCGCATCGAACAGTTTGATTGCCTGTTCCGCCGTCGCATCACTGTGGCCGATACTGACGATCACTCCCGCGTCAGACAGACGGCGCACCTGTTCCGGTGTCACCTGTTCCGCTGCGATCGTGAGAAGCAATGTGCCAATCTGTTCGACCGTATGGATATAAAGCGCAATATCAGCCTCATCGACAGGCCGCATCAATTCTGCCAGATGCGCACCTTTACGCGCAGGCGCCAGATGCGGTCCCTCCAGATGCAGGCCAATGATGCCATTATCTGTTTTCACGGCCTCGACCGCTGCTTCAATGGTCCGGTCCCGAACCGGCCCCGTATCGGTAATCAGCGTAGGCAGGAGACCCGTCGTGCCATATTTACGATGCGCTTGCGCCATCGCAAACATTGTCTCGGGCGTGGGCAGATCGTTGAGCATGAATCCGCCACCGCCATTGACCTGCGCGTCGATAAAGCCCGGAGCCAGGACACCGCCGTCAAGCCGCAGCACATCATAGCCTTTGCCAATGGCTGTTTCCGGCACGATCGCCTCGACCCGGCCCTCGCTGAACATAAGCGCGCTTGCATCATGGAACCGTTCGCCATCGAAAATGCGCGCGCCTGTGATTGCGGTCTTGTCTTTCATACTACACCGTGGCCTCATCGGGTTGAGGCTCCTTGATACGGAACCATGCCACATAGAGCGCTGGCAGAAACAGCAAGGTGATGGCCGTACCGGCAATGATACCTCCCATCATGGCATAAGCCATCGGGCCCCAGAATACCTCGCGCGCAATCGGAATCAGCGCCAGGCTTGCCGCAGCCGCCGTCAGCGCAATCGGTCTCATGCGATGCTGGCTGGCAATGACAACCGCGTCCCACGGTTTCATTCCTTCCCTTATATGTTCCTCGATCTGAACGATCAGAATAACGGAGTTACGGATGAGTATCCCGACCAGCGCCAGCACGCCCAATATGGCGACAAAACCAAGCGGCTTGCCGCTCGGAAGCAGCGCCGCCACCACACCGATCAGGCCCAGTGGTGCCACAGCCACCACGAGGAACAGCCGCTGGAAACTCTGCAATTGCAGCATGAGTATCGTCGCCATGACGAACAGCATCAGTGGAACGACGGCAGCAATCGGGCCTTGGCTCTTGCTGCTTTCTTCAACTGTTCCGGCGGTCTTGATGGAGTAGCCAGCAGGCAGTTTATCGGCGAACATTGCCACCGATGGTTCGATATCCTTGACGATCGTAGCGGGCATGGTTGTGTCGATAATGCCGGCTCCAACCGTTATCGTTGGAATGCGGGACCGGCGGTAGATCACCGGCTGTTCCAGTTCGTAGCGGAAATTGGCAATCGCTACGAGTGGAACAGACGTACCGCTGCCAGTTGCAATTTGCAGGCTCTGCAATGTATCGATGGAATCGCGCTCATGCTTCTGCGCACGCACGATCACATCGATCAGGTAGATCGAATCGCGCACCTGCGTAATGGGGATGCCCCCCACGACTCCGTTCAGCGTCGTCGCAATATCCTTTGAAGATATGCCGAGCTTGCGCGCCTTGTCCTGCATCACGTCGACACGGATAACCCGGCCCGGCTCGTTCCAGTTATAGTTCACGACACCAAGGCGCGTGTCCGCGCTCATGATGCCGGCGAAATCCTGCGCGATACCGCGCAGCTTCTGGATATCGGGGCCGGCGATACGATATTGCACCGGACGCCCCACCGGCGGTCCAAGTTCAAGGAATTTCATATAGACGTCGATACCGACATAATCCTTGCGAAAAACCGTTTTGAATTTTTCTTTCAAGCGGTCGCGCGCCGCCACATCCTTTGCAACCACCACCATCTGACCGAAATAAGGATTGGCTGGCTGGACATCGAAGGAAAGCACAAAGCGGATGGCACCCTGCCCGATATAGGTGCTCCAATGTTCCACATCAGGATTATCCTTGAGCATTGTTTCTTCAAACTGCTCCATCTGCGCCCTGGTTTCGGCAATGGAGCTGTTCTGCGGCAGGGTCCAATCCAGTACGAGTTCCGGTCGGTCCGATTCAGGAAAGAACTGCTGCTCGATAAAACCCATACCGAAAACCGAAACAGCAAACAGCGCAATCGTCGTGACGATGGTGATCCATTTATGCCGCATCGCCAGAAGCAATGTCCGCGAGAATGCCTCGAAGAAACGGCTGCGTTTTTCCGTATGATGCTTCATCGTCTTCGGCAGCACCGTGACGCCGAGCAGCGGAGCGAACAGCACAGCCACCACCCAGGACACAATCAGCGACACGGCAATGACCACGAATAACGTATAGGTATATTCGCCCGCCTGGCTTGAATTCAGGCCGATAGGAATGAAGCCGGCAATAGTGACCAGCGTTCCGGTCAGCATGGGAAATGCGGTATGCGAATAGACATAGGTGGCTGCCGTGTTGATGGGATCGCCCTGCTCCAGCCGGGCGACCATCATCTCAACCGCGATCATCGCATCGTCCACCAGAAGTCCCAGCGCAATGATAAGCGCCCCTAGAGAAACCCGTTGCAGCGAAATATCCATGAGCGACATCGCAAGGAAGGTGATCGCCAGAACGAGCGGAATCGAAAGCGACACGACAAAGCCCGCTCGCAGCCCAAGGCTGATGAAACTGACCGCCAGAACGATGGCTACCGCCTCAAACAGCGCCCTTGTGAAGCCGGAGACAGCATCCTGAACCACTTCCGGCTGATCCGCCACTTTGAACACATCAAGCCCCACCGGCAGTTCCGCTGTCACCTGCTGCATCATCTTGTCCAGCGCCTGCCCGAAGTCGAGCAGATTGCCGTTTGGCTTCATGCCAATGCCCAACCCGATCGCATTACGGCCGTTGACCCGAAATAACGATACGGGTGGGTCGGCATAACCGCGTGTGATGGCGGCGACATCCGAGAGGCGGAAGAAGCGATCGTTCACACGCAGATTGACGGCACGCAGATCCTCTTCCGAATTGAACTGACCGCTCACGCGCACACTGATACGTTCCGGCCCCGCCTGCACAACTCCCGAAGGCGTGATGGCATTCTGGTCTTGCAAGGCTTTGAGGATCGCCTGCTGGTCGAGGCCGAGCGCTGCTACCTGTCGGGTAGAAAACTCCAGATAGATCGCCTCGTCCTGCGCGCCAATCAGTTCCACCTTGCCTGCATTGGGTATCGTCAGGATTTTGGTGCGCACATCCTCCGCATAATCGCGCAACTGCCGCATCGACAGCCCATCGGCGGAAAATGCATAGATATTACCGAAAACATCGCCGAACTTGTCATTATAATAGGGGCCATAAACACCTTCCGGCAGATTTGGCCTGATATCGTCAAGCATGTGGCGCACGTCGATCCAGGCTTTCGTTACCTGTTCCTTGCGAACCGTATTCTTGAGAAATACGAAGACAATCGACTTGCCCGCCGTCGTTATGCTGCGCGTATAGTCGAGCATATCGAGTTCTTCGAGCTTCTTCTCAATCCGGTCAGTCACCTGATTTGTTGTTTCATCAATGGACGCGCCGGGCCAGTTGGCCTGGACCACCATCGTCTTGACAGTAAATTCCGGATCTTCCGCGCGACCCAGATCCAGATAGGACACAAAACCAGCCACCAGAAAGACAAGCATGAAATACCAAACCAACGACCGGTGATTCAAAGCCCAGTCGGACAGGTTGAAACCCTTTTTCACAGGCTGCTTCCTTTCACATCCAGGCGGACTTTCTGCCCTTCCTCAAGCTCGTGAACTCCAGCTACCGCCACATAGCTGCCGACCTCTACATCGCCAGCGACAAAACTATCGCCTCGTTGCTCGATAACCTGAATATCCCGTAGTTTTACAGTCTGCGTTTTCGGATCGATGACCCAGATCGCCGCCTTGCCGTCCTTTTCAAGCAAAGCCTGCATAGGCAGCAGCACATTGTCCTTTTCGGGTATAGCCAATACTGCCTTAATGGTCGCGCCAAGCCTGAAGCCTTCTGGTGCATTATCGAGCGCAATACGCACACGCCGCGTTCGCGTCTGCGCATCCGCCTGTGGCGCAACCTCACGCACTTGCCCATGACCCGTGACCGTGGAGTCTGCCTGCAACTGGACATTGAACGGCGTTCCGGCCACGAAATATTCGGTCATGCTGTCGGGTATATCGATCACCGCTTCACGAATATCCGGCCTTGCAACGGTCATCACAGCCTGCCCTGCGGCAACCACCTGCCCGACTTCGGCATTGATCGCAGACACAACACCATCATAATCCGGGCTCAAAATAGCGTAGCTACGCTGGTTTTGAGCCTTGCGCAATCCGGCCTGAGCCTTTTCCAGATTGGCATGCGCGCTATCGCGCGCCTGCCTTGCCGCGTCATAATTGGCCTGAGAGATATTGCTGCCTTTGAGCAGGATGCGCTGACGCTCTTCGCTCCCCGACGCATTGGCATATTGCGCTTCGGCGCTGGCAAGATCGGCCTTGGCCGATTGCACCGCAAGATCGAGCGCGGAAGGATCGAGCATGGCTACCATATCGCCCTCCTTGACCAGATCGCCGGCATTCACTGGACGAGCGATGATGCGTCCGAGCACCCGGAAAGCCAGATCGGTCGAATAGCGCGGCTCGATTGTCCCGGCAAAACCCGCCTGCTTTACCGGCTCAGGCGCGACTATGACATAGAGGACCGGACGAACAGGCTCAACTTCGGCAACAGCTTCCTGCTCCTTGCCGCATGCGGCCAGCATCGTGAGCGCGGCCAGAACGGCGCACCACCGCCATAATGAAATCACCCGCTTCATTGGCTGCCCGCCTCTCGCGGACCCCGCACGATCTCGGTCGGCTCGCCCGAGCGCAGCATCTGCGCGCCCTGGGTTACGATAAGCTCTCCCTCGTCAAGCCCGGCTACGATGATGACCCGCTCGTTCTCATAAGCCAGAACCCTCACCGGCACGAGCGTTGCCACATGGGTATCCTTTGCCACGCGCCATACCGCCGTGCGTCCATAATCCGATGTCATTGCACTCCACGGTACGATCATGACCTTCTGCCGATCCATATGGACCGTACCCGTCACCGTGGCACCAAGCGCCATCAGGACAGGCGTTTCGGCAACGCCGACCTTGACGCGGACCGTGCCGGTCTGCGCGTCCACCACCGGCGAGATTTCGCGGATTCTGCCGTCCACCTTTATCGCTCCGTCTGCCAGCAGGCCCAAAGTTACACCCATGCCGATTCTGGCGTGACTGACGAGCGTTTCCTGCACGTCGAAAATCGCATCGCGCGAGCCATCCTCAGCGATCGAAAATGCTGTTTGCGCGGCCTGCACGATCTGACCGGTTTCGATATTGCGCGCCGTGACAACACCGGATACCGGCGCATGCAGTTCGGTATAGGAAAGTTCGTCACGCGCATTGCCAAGCTGGCTTTGGGCATTGGTAAGCCCGCTTTGCGCGGTACGTAGTATCTGCTCCGCCTGATCATACTGGCTGCGGGTCGTGAAGCCCTGTGCCAGCAACGCCTTCTGGCGCCCAAAACTGGCCTGCGCCTGCACGATCTGGGCGCGCGCTGCATCCTGCGATGCCTGCGCTACACGCATATTCGCTCGCTGCTCAAGATTATCGAGTCGTGCCAGCAATTGTCCCTTTTCGACATGCTGGCCAACTTCTACCATGCGCTCCACCACCTGCCCGTTGATACGGAACGATGTATTGACGAGAGAACGTGCGGCAATGAAACCCGATAGTGTCAGTTTCGGCTGATAATCACCGAACTTGCTCTCCATCACAGCGACAGGGACAATATTGAGAGACTCCGCGCGCGCCGGAATACACAGCAACAGGACAGTCATCGCGCACCAAAGCACACACTTTCCCACCCGCAACATAAAGAGATGCAACCCAGTCGCCATTAACATGATTCTCTCTGGTTTAATTACCAGCAGAATGCAACCAAAAGACTTGCGGGGAAAGCATGTATTCAAGACATAATGAATCACGATTGCCCCTTAAAAATTCCAAGCAATCAAAACAACTTACCCCAAAGCACTTCCCTTCCGGAGGATATGCTTATTACCCCGCCTCTTCAAGAAGCCGCTCGCCAGCCCTACTCAATTCATAGCGTATACGTTGTGTCCGCGCGTCGCGTTGTCTGATAGCGATATAACTGCCTTCTTCGCCAAGCAGAGCGACTTCTCGCAGAACGAGAGCGTGAGCAACGCCCAGGAGTCGCGCGAAACTGCGGCTGTCGGACGCAATGTCCAGTGCAAGAGCCGCTATAATTCCTGCCCCCAGCCGGGAGATTTTTCCCGACGCGGCCTCAAGCAGATCAACCAGCGCCATATATTCAGCTTCTTCCATCAGGCCGCTGTCTTTTGCACAGGCCGGAAGGATACGATGACCGATTTTGACGTCGGTGTATAACTTTCATCCCCCGCGCTGCCCAGCGGCACCAAGACATTCATTTCCGGATAATAACCAGCGATGCAACCGCGCGGAATATCATAGGGTACGAAGCGGAAATTGCGCGCCACACGCTCCACGCCATCTTCGAATTCACCGATAACATCCGTCCGGTCGCCAGCCTCGACGC
The DNA here is from genome assembly GCF_019100495.1 of Falsochrobactrum tianjinense. Taxonomy (GTDB): domain Bacteria; phylum Pseudomonadota; class Alphaproteobacteria; order Rhizobiales; family Rhizobiaceae; genus Brucella; species Brucella tianjinense. The sequence continues at coordinate 310,507 of NZ_JAHRVA010000004.1, forward strand.
CGATATCCGCCATATCGGCCGCATTCATGAACACGACCTGCCGTTCGCCGTAGACGCCGCGATAGCGGTCGTCCATGCCGTAAATCGTCGTATTATACTGGTCATGGCTACGGAAAGTCTGCAAGACATAGCGCCCTGGTTTATCGCGCGCCTGCTGGTGCTCGACCGCTTCCGGCATCGCGCCGGTCCAGAAAGTGGCTTTGGCCTTTGGTGTCGCCCATTCGAGTTCGCGTGCGCTGTTGCGCAAGTGGAAGCCACGCGGAATCCGCACACGGCGATTATAATCGTAAAAATCCGGCAAAACGCGCGCAATATGCTCGCGAATAAGATCATAATCGTCGGCCAGTGCAAGCCAATCGACCGGCTTCGGCCCGAGAGTAGCCTGTGCGATACCAGCAACGATCGCCACTTCCGAGCGCAGATGCACTGAGGCCGGCGGATTTATACCGCCCGATCCGTGCACCATGCTCATCGAATCCTCCACGGTCACGATCTGCGCGACGCCTTTGGAATTCAGATCAATCTCTGTGCGTCCAAGACAGGGCAGGATGAAGGAATCCTCCCCCGGCACCAGATGCGAATGATTGAGCTTGGTCGCAATATGCACTGTCAGTCTCTGGCCTGAAAGCGCCTTGGAAATCATCGGGCTATCGGGCGTGGCGCGGGCAAAATTGCCACCCAGCCCGATAAAGGCTTTGGCCGATCCATCCAGCATGGCGCCGATTGCGCCAAGCACATTATGCCCCGGCTCGCGCGGAACCTTAAAGCCGAATTCCTTTTCCAGCGCGTCGAGAAACGCCGCTGGCGGACGCTCATTAATGCCAACCGTGCGATCGCCCTGCACGTTGGAATGACCGCGCACAGGGCAAAGACCGGCGCCGGGCCTGCCAATATTGCCGCGTAGCAGCATGAAATTGGTAATCTCGCGGATCATGATAACCGAGTGGCGATGCTGCGTGATGCCCATTGCCCAAGTGCATATGACCCGGCGCGCCTGCATGTAAATGCGCGCAGCGCGTTCCAGTTCTTGCCGCGTCAGGCCCGACTGGTCTTCGATCTCTTCCCAGGAAGTGTCGTCCACCGCCCGCCGGTAGGCCTCGAATTCCGCCGTATGTTCGGCCAGAAACTTCCGATCCAACACCGAGGGGTTGCCCGACGCAAGCGCTGCATCATCGGCGGCAAAGACCGCCTTTGACATGCCGCGAAATGCAGCGAGGTCGCCGCCAAGACGCGGCTGGTAATATTCGCTGGCAACGGCTTCGCTGCCGCCATGCAGCATTTCGAGCTTGTTCTGCGGGTCCGCAAACCGTTCCAGCCCGCGCTCGCGAACCGGGTTGAAAACCACGATATGCGCGCCGCGTTCCGCCGCACGACGCAGATCGCCCAGCATGCGGGGATGGTTGGTACCCGGATTCTGACCCACCACGAAAATTGCGTCGGCCTGCTCGAAATCCTCCAGAAGCACAGTACCCTTGCCCACGCCAATTGACTGCTTGAGCGCGACGCCGCTGGCTTCGTGGCACATATTGGAGCAATCAGGAAAATTATTCGTACCATAGGCCCGCACAAATAACTGATAGAGAAAAGCCGCCTCGTTGGAGGCTCGCCCCGACGTATAGAATTCAGTCCGATCCGGAGTGTCGAAGCTTTTCAGAATATCGCCAATGGCACTGAAAGCCTCGTCCCATTCCACGGTTTCATATTTATCGGCTTCCCGATTGTAACGCATCGGGTGAGTTAAACGGCCACTATGTTCGAGGTCGTAATCGGTCCAGGAGCGCAATTCAGAAACAGTGTGGTCGGTGAAAAATGCCGGTGTCGTTCGCCTTTCCGTGGCTTCCCAGGCCACAGCCTTAACACCATTCTCGCAAAACTCGAACGAGGAACCATGCTCAGGATCGCCCCATGCACAACCGGGACAATCGAAGCCATCCGGCTGATTGGCCTTGAGCATGGTGCGCGCGCTCGATAATGGCGCGCCGCTGGCAAGCAATTGCTTGCCACTGCTTTTCAACGCGCCCCATCCGCCAGCAGCTCTGGAGCGCTTGCCGATAAATCCGGTTTTGGAACCCTTGCTCATCTCGTCACCCTACCGCATTATTCTTCAAATCCGTCAGGCTGGCAGCATAGGCTCAATCGCCCAATGCTTCAATTAAGCGCAAACCATTTATCATCCATTGCCCCTTCGCTCTTGATTTCAGCCGCGCGATCCGTCATGCGAATGGTAAAGAAAACTGACCACAAGGGGTGAAGAATGCCCGATATTCTTGAGATCGCCGATTTGAAGCGGCTTGCCCGGCGCCGTGTCCCGAAAATGTTCTTCGATTATGCGGATTCAGGCGCATGGACGGAATCAACATACCGGGCTAACGAGGGCGACTTCAAAAAGATCAAGCTGCGCCAGCGCATCCTGGTCGATATGACCAATCGCTCACTTGAATCGACGATGATCGGCGAGAAGGTTACGATGCCTGTTGCCCTTGCGCCAACCGGCCTCACAGGCATGCAGCATGCGGACGGCGAAATGCTCGCCGCACAGGCCGCCGAAGCGTTTGGAGTTCCGTTCACGCTTTCGACCATGAGCATCTGTTCAATCGAGGACGTCGCCTCCGTCACCAAAAAGCCCTTCTGGTTTCAGCTCTATGTTATGAAGGATCGTGATTTCATAAAAAGCCTCATTGGCCGGGCGAAGGTAGCAGGATGCTCGGCATTGGTGCTGACGCTTGACCTGCAAATCCTCGGCCAGCGCCACAAGGATTTGCGCAACGGGCTCTCCACGCCTCCCAAGTTCACACCCAAACACATCTGGCAGATGGCGACGCGCCCCGGCTGGTGCATGGGAATGCTCGGCACGCAGCGCCGTACCTTCCGGAATATTGCCGGCCACGCCAAAAACGTAACCGACTTATCTTCGCTCGCCTCGTGGACCGCCGAACAGTTTGATCCGCAACTCAACTGGAAAGATGTGGAGTGGATCAAGGAGCAATGGGGTGGCAAGCTCATCCTCAAAGGCATTCTTGACACAGAAGACGCCAGAATGGCCGCAAAAGCCGGCGCAGATGCGATCATCGTTTCCAATCATGGAGGTCGTCAGCTCGATGGCGCACCATCATCAATCTCGATGCTCAAGCCCATCGTGGATGCGGTCGGCGACAAAATCGAGATCCATATGGATGGCGGCATTCGTTCGGGACAGGATGTGCTGAAAGCCCGTGCGCTCGGCGCACAGGGCGTCTTCATCGGGCGTCCCTTCCTTTATGGACTGGGCGCCATGGGCAAGGACGGTGTCACGCTAGCGCTTGACATCATCCGCCGGGAACTCGACATCACCATGGCGCTCTGCGGAAAACGCGACATCAACGATATCGACCAGTCGATCCTTCATTCGGTCGATCTCTGAGAACTTCAAGGAACCCGGCCCCGCCGGGTTTCTTTTAGAGCATTTCCTGCAAAAATGTGAAGCGATCTTGCGTCCGGAAATGCACAAAACAGAATTATGTTAGTAAATACTTATTTAAAGTAACTGTAATTTAAGCATATTCATTTACCATCCTCGCTACATGAACAAAATTCGTTCTATTGACGGTTGGAGTGGAATGAGATGAAGTATATTTCCGCCGTGGCGCTCATGACTTGCGCTGCATTATTCAGTGCATCTGCCACGCAGGCCGCCGACATTATCTTCGAAGAGCCGGTTGCAATCGCACCGCCACTGCTCAATTCTTCCGGCTGGTACATACGCGGCGATATCGGCTATTCGTTCAAATCCAGCACGGATGGCAACTGGAATTTCTGGAACATTGCCGGCGCGCCTTATCGCGGTATCGATGATACATTGCACTACGACGACTTTAAGCTCAAAGGCGGTGCAAATTACGGTGTAGGTGTGGGCTATCGCTTCAATGATATGTTCCGTGCCGACGCCACGCTGGATTTCTTCCGGGCGGGCATCAATGGGCGCACCAACTGCACCAGCTATGTCAAAAGCCACCAGCATGGCTTGAATCCCGTAGTTGACGACTGCCATTACGAGGACAATTCGACAGCAAACATCTGGACAGCCATGGCTAATGCCTATATCGATCTTCCCAAGATGGGCAGCTTCACGCCTTATCTGGGTGCCGGTCTCGGTGCGGCTTATGTCAACTACGATACGTGGAAGACCAGCGAGATATGCTCGGTTTGCACCGATCCCTATCGAAGCGACAAGGAAGGTCTCGATAGCTGGCGCTTCGCAATGGCGCTCATGGCGGGCGTGAGCTACGATCTGACCGAGCAACTCAAGCTGGATGTCGGCTATCGCTATCTGCGCATCAATGGCGGCAAGGCCTATGGCTATGATGCGATGGACCGCGCCAGCCACACCGCCTGGGGCGAAGGTCCCGGCGCAACCGGTACGCAGGCAAAGGATAATGGCTTCAACATGCACACGGTTCGCGCGGGTCTTCGCTACGAGTTCCGTTAAAATATCTTCCTATTCTGAAAAGGCCCGGATCATCCGGGTCTTTTGCATTTCAAGCCCGCGACACCGGCGCTTTCGATAACAGCACTGTACGGATAGCGAAGCTCGAATGAATGCGCGCCACGCCGGGCAGGCGCGACAGGATCTCCTTATGAATGATTTCATAGGAAGCCGCATCCTCCGCCTCGACACGCAGGATATAATCGGCGTCGCCCGTCATCAGATAGCACTCCTGCACTTCCGGGTGCCTGCGCACGGCTTCTTCAAAACGGTTGAGATATTCTTCCGTCTGCCTGTCTAGCGTGATGCGGACGATTGCAGCCAGCCGTTCATCGCCGCCCGACGAACCAACGATGGCGGTGTAGCCACGAATGACGCCGCTTTCTTCCAATATCTGCACTCGTCGCAGGCATGCGGACTGCGACAGCCCGACCTCGGCGGCAAGCTGGCTGTTGGTCATGCGCCCTTCTCGGCGCAGATAGCGGATTATATTCCGGTCGATATTATCGAGTGTCGCCATGCAGATTATTCAACCAAAAAGCTAAAATGTGCGTATTTCTTGCCAAAATTCGCATAATTAACGAAAAATAGCAAAAACATTCGAATAGTATTCGACTAATATAGCCCCATCACTTCGTGGAGCAGGCAATCATCGCTATGAAGACGAAGTCACATGATTGAGGGAGGAAAGGGAGCATAATTCCAGTTCCACCGTACGAAACCGGTTAATGCAGTGGAAATGGTTGAGATGTCGCTACATTTTTCCCAAACCGAACGCGATCTGGCAGCGGGTGGCGTATTGACCATCGACCTCGCCGCCCTGCGCCATAATTATTCTGTCATAACACAGCGAATTGCCCCCACGCGCGCCGCAGCCGTAGTGAAGGCGAACGCTTATGGCCTTGGCGCCAGCCGCGTCGCCCCTGCTTTCTATGAAGCGGGATGCCGCGATTTCTTCGTCGCGCATCTGGGCGAAGCCATAGCACTCAAGCCTCATCTCAACCCTGACGCGACCATCTACGTGCTCAACGGCCTTCAGCCCGGCAGCGAGGCTGCCTGCGCGCGCGAGAACCTGCTGCCTGTCCTCAATTCGCTTGAACAGATCGAAAACTGGGCCAGGCTGGCGAGAACTATTGGCAGCAAGCTGCCTGCCCTGTTGCAGATTGATACCGGCATGGCCCGTCTTGGCCTTTCAGCCAAGGAGCTGGACCGGATCATCGATGAACCCTCACTGCTCGACGGGATCGACATTAAATTCGTCATCAGCCATCTGGCCAGCGGCGACGAGCCGGAAAATCCCGCCAATGCCGCGCAACTTGCAACGCTGACGGCGGCGCTCGCCCGTCTGCCAAAGCTTCCCGTGGCTTTTTCCAATTCCGGCGGCTGCTTTCTTGAAAAGACTTACTATTTCGATCTCGCCCGGCCCGGCGTCGCCCTATACGGCGTCGGCCCGGCCCCCAGGCACGATTTCGAAAATCCGATCCGGCCCGTGCTCACTCTTTCAGCGCGCGTCATTCAAGTGCGCGATGTTGATGAGGGCGCTGCCATCGGTTATGGCGGCACCTTTATCGCCCCCCGACCCATGCGGATCGCCACCATTGCGGTGGGCTATGCCGATGGCTGGTTCCGCTCGCTGAGCAATAAGGGCTGCGCATTTTTCGGCGATACGCGCCTGCCTGTCGTCGGGCGCGTTTCGATGGATTCGATCACTCTCGACGTGACGGCGCTGCCCGAAGATACGCTAAAGCTCGGCAGTCTCGTGGAATTGATCGGGCCGCATCAGCGGCTTGAAGATGTAGCCCGCGATTGCGACACCATACCCTACGAAATCCTGACTGCGCTCGGCGACCGTTATGCTCGCATCTATGTGGATAGAAGCACCGCCGACCGGCAATCGTAACAACAGAGGCGAAAATGCAGATTACCGTATTGGGCAGCGGCGTTATCGGTGTAACGACGGCATATTATCTGGCGAAGCTTGGCCATGAAGTGACTGTCATCGACCGCGAGGAAGCTCCCGGACTTGAAACCAGCTTTGCCAATGCCGGCCAGGTTTCGCCCGGTTATGCCTCGCCATGGGCAGCGCCCGGCATTCCGCTGAAAGCCGCCAAATGGCTGTTTCAAAAACATGCGCCGCTCGTCCTGCGCCTGACCACGGACCCCAAGCAATATGCATGGCTTTTGCAGATGCTCGCCAATTGCACGGAAGGCCGCTACAAGGTCAACAAGTCCCGCATGGTACGTATTTCCGAATATAGCCGCGATTGCCTGATTGCGCTGCGGGCGGATACGGGCATCGAATATGACCAGCGTACGCAGGGAACGCTGCAGCTTTTCCGTGAGCAATACCAGCTTGATGGCATCGGCAAGGACGTCGAAGTGCTGCGGCAGGACGGCGTGCCCTTTGAAGTGCTCGACCCCGAAGGCTGCATCAAGGTGGAACCTGCGCTTGCGCGCGTCCGGGATAAATTCGTGGGTGGCCTGCGCCTGCCCAATGACGAAACCGGCGACTGCTTCAAATTCACCAATGCGCTTGCGAAAATCGCCGAAGGTCTGGGCGTGAAATTCCGCTTCGGCGTCGATATAAAATCATTGCTCATGACGGGCGGCAAGGTTTCGGGCGTCGAGACATCGGAAGGCATAATCACTTCTGACCGTTATGTTATAGCGCTCGGCAGCTACACGCCTGCTTTGGTGAAGTCGCTCGGCCTCAATGCGCCGATTTATCCGGTCAAGGGCTATTCGCTTACCGCGCCGATTATCGATGAAGCGCGCGCGCCCGTCTCGACCGTCATGGATGAAAGCTACAAGATCGCAATCACCCGGCTTGGCGACCGCATCCGCGTCGGTGGCATGGCGGAAGTGTCCGGCTTCACCAAGGATCTGCCCGCCGCGCGCCGCGCCACGCTCGATCTTTCGGTGAGCGATCTGTTCCCCGGCGGCGATCTCAAGGCCGCAACCTTCTGGTCGGGCCTGCGCCCGATGACGCCGGATTCCACGCCAATCGTCGGCGCGACCCGCCACGACAATGTTTACATCAATGCCGGACACGGCACGCTCGGCTGGACCATGGCCTGCGGCTCCGGCAAGCTGCTGGCCGATCTCGTATCAGGTAATACACCCGATATTCGCGCCGACGATCTGGGCATTTCGCGTTACGAATAATGTTATAAAGAATCAGGACCTGAATCGCTTTCGCAGCAAAGCGATTCAGGTCATTGAATAACTATTCATATTAGAAACTCGGAGGCGTGCAGGCGCTGACGACTTCGCAAGCCACCGGCCCGACACAGCGGAAACGATGCGGCAGCTTGCTTGAGAAATAATATGCGTCTCCGGGCCCAAGAATGCGCCGCTCGCTGCCGACAGTCACTTCGATACGCCCCGCGATGACGATGCCGCCCTCCTCACCTTCATGCATGAGCAGCACCTTGCCGGTATCGGATCCGGGTTCATAGCGTTCTTTCAGAATTTGCAACGCCCGCGCAAACAGATGGTCGCCCACCTGTCGGTAGGAAATCGGCCCTTTTCCGATTTCCACCAGCTCTTCCGCCTGATAGAATACCTTGTGCGGCGCATCGGGCTCGAGCGCGAAAAACTCGGCCATACCGATAGGAATCCCATCCAGAATACGCTTTAATGCCCCCACGGATGGATTGGACTGATTGGCTTCGATCAAGGATATGGTCGAGTTGGTGACGCCCGCTCGTTTGGCAAGCTCCCGCTGTGACAGATTCTGCCGCAAACGGACATAACGAAGCCGCCCTCCTATGTCGACATTCATCGAGCCATCTCCCTGCTGTTTATGATGTTTGATATAGCATAACTTTTAAGAACCATCGACATGATTTCAATGGGTTAATATAGAGAAGAAAAGGACTTGTTGCTTTGCGGAAAGCGTGCCCTCCTGCTTGGAAACAGGAGGAACAAATGCTTACCAGAACCAATGCGCCCAGCCTTGAAAACTTCTGGATGCCGTTTACGGCCAATCGGCAATTCAAGGCCGCTCCGCGCATGCTCGCCAGCGCGTCGGGCATGTATTACACCGATGTCGATGGCAATCAGGTTCTTGACGGCACGGCAGGTCTTTGGTGCTGCAATGCCGGCCATGGCCACAAGCGGATCACGGAAGCGGTCGAGCGCCAGATTTCGACGCTGGATTTCGCACCCACCTTCCAAATGGGCCATAATGTCGCCTTCGACTTTGCCGAAAAGCTCGCGGCTATCGCGCCGGGCGGTCCCGATGCAAAGCTTGACCGCGTATTTTTCACCAACTCTGGTTCGGAATCGGTCGATACAGCGCTCAAAATCGCCATTGCCTATCAGCGCGCCATCGGACAAGGCACCCGCACGATGGTGCTAGGCCGTGAAAAAGGCTATCACGGCGTTGGCTTCGGCGGCATTTCTGTCGGCGGTCTGGTCAATAACCGCCGTGCCTTCCCGCAAATTCCTGCGGACCATCTGCGCCATACGCTCGATATTGAACGCAACGCCTTTTCCAAGGGCCTGCCCGCGCACGGCATCGAACTGGCCGACGATCTCGAACGTCTCGTCCAGCTTCACGGTGCGGAAAAAATCGCAGCGGTCATCGTCGAGCCGATGTCGGGTTCGGCTGGCGTGATTCTGCCGCCCAAGGGCTATCTTGAGCGCCTGCGTGCAACCGCAGACAAGCACGGCATCCTGCTTATTTTCGATGAAGTGATCACCGGTTTTGGCCGTCTGGGCACGCCATTCGCGGTCGATTATTTCGGCGTGGTTCCCGATCTCATCACCGCTGCCAAAGGTCTGACCAATGGTGCGATCCCGATGGGCGCCGTCTTTGCAAACCGCAAGGTGCATGATGGCCTGATGACCGGACCGGAAAACGCCATTGAACTGTTCCATGGCTATACCTATTCCGGCCATCCGGTCGCTTGCGCCGCCGGGCTGGCAACGCTTGAAATCTATGCCGAAGATGGTCTTCTGACCCGCGGAGCTGCGCTGGCGGATCATTGGCAGGAAGCATTGCACTCGCTTAAGGGCATGTCGAACGTCATCGATATTCGCAACCTCGGCCTTGTCGGCGCAATCGAGCTTTCATCGCGTGACGGCACACCGGGCGCGCGCGCCTACGACGTCTTTGTCGACTGCTTCAAGAAGGGCCTTCTGATCCGCGTCACCGGCGATGTCATCGCCCTGTCGCCGCCGCTTATCATCGAAAAGGAGCAGATCGATACGATCGTTTCCATTCTTGGCGATGCTCTCAAACGCGTAGCCTGATCGCCACCCGATCATGCTCACCTTGCCGCCGCGCTTCCCCTGCGGCGGCAATTTTATATCTATATAAAGGCATAGATGGACCGCCCTACCGGATGTGATGTGGTTGCGCTATGATAAAATTCCCTTTTTCGGGAACCTTTTTATCTCGCAGACATCCAATGCACTCCATGGAAAATTACAGGCCATGGAAGCTTCATAGGGATATAAGTCATGTGCGCTAAACTGGCGGATCCAGCCGCTTCCCTTCTCTTTCAGGACGACATCGCTCTCGCCCGCTGCGCGATCATGCATGACGCGCAGGCGCTGAGAAAAATCATGCAGACCAATAATCGCAGGCTGTATCGTCTGGCGCGGGGTATCGTCGGCAATGAGGCCGAAGCAGAAGATGTGGTTCAGGAAACCTATCTTCTGGCCTTCAGAAGCCTTGAGCGTTTTCGCGGCCAATCCAGCCTGACGACCTGGCTTTCGCGCATTGCCATCAATGAGGCCCTCGGACGGCTGCGAAAGAACAAACGAACGCAAAAATTTCTCAAATCCGCATCCGACGCCCTCTCAACAAATGTGATTCAGTTTCCAGTCAATATGAATAGCGACAATCCGGAACATAGGCTGGCCCAGCGAGAAATATTGCAGCTTATCGAGCGGGCCACAGACAATCTGCCGGAGACTTTCCGCCTCGTCTTCATCGCGCGCGTCATAGAAGGGCTGAGTGTGGACGAGACCGCCGAACTTCTCGCCCTGCGCCCCGAAACCGTGAAAACCAGGCTTCACCGCGCCCGTTATCTCATACGCAAGCAGCTCGATGAAAAAATCGGCCCCGTGCTGCTCGATGCTTTTCCTTTTGCCGGCAAGCGCTGCGAGCGGATCATAGCCGCCGTTTTTGAGCGCCTGAATATATCTCTCTGAACCGGAACCTTTTCTGCTCTCCCGCATCCAATAAGCATTCCAGCAAAAGTGCGAAGCGCTTTGCGTCGGAAGATACGCGAAAACAACCGGAGCGGCTTCCGCCATCCGATAGCAATCAAGGGAGAGTTTCATGTCCAGGCGTTCAATCATATCATTGGCAGCAATTTGCCTCTGCGCGAGCCTGTCGTTTGCACAGGCCCAGGATGGAAAGCTGCACGATCCGGCAATCGCGCATATCGCCTATACGGCCGGCGCCCTTGACGTAACGGCCGCCAAACAGGCGCTTGAAAAAACCAAGAACAAGACGGTGCGCGAATTCGCCGAAACCATGGTGCGCGACCATGAGGCCGTCAACCAGCAGGCGCTCGATCTTCTCAAAAAGCTCAACGTCACGCCGGAAGACAATGACACTAGCAAGACCCTGTCGAAAACAGCGTCCGAGGAACTGACAAAGCTGGGCAAGCTTGATGGCGCGGCATTCGACAAGGCCTATGTCGACAACGAGGTCGCCTATCATAGGCAGGTCAATGAAGCGCTTGAAACGACGCTCATTCCCTCCGCCAGCAATGCCGAATTGAAAACCTTGCTCGAAACCGGCCTGAAACTGTTTCAGAGCCACCAGCAACATGCCGAGCATATCGCCGCATCTTTGAAATAGGAGCAATTCGATGCGCAATATTCGGTCTTTTCTAATACTGGCCGGGCTATTGATCGGCCTCGCCCCGGCAGAAGCGAAAACGATCCAGATTACAATCGAAAATCTCAGCTTCTCCCCTCAGAATATCGAAGCAAATGTGGGTGATGTGATCGAGTGGAACAATAAGGATCCCATGCAGCACAGTGCGACCGTGAAGGGAGGATGGGACATTCTGCTGCCAGCAAAAAAGGTCACTAAGCAGGTGCTCGACTCCGCCCAGACAGTCAATTATTACTGCCGTTTCCATCCCGACATGACCGGCCAACTGACTGTAAAACCTTGAGCCTGATGGCCATTCCGGCTCGCGAATCGTGGGCCGGATTTGAAACGGCAGATGAAATTAACTGTTCCTTTCCATTGCTGCGCTCATATGGAGGCAGTAATGGTCTGCACAGCCTTTCATTTCAGGATTAACCCATCATGTCCGTTTCTTCTCATGATATCGAAAGCCGCATTACCTATGTGAATGGCGAATATATCGCCGCACGCGACGCACGCATTTCCATCTTCGACCGCGGTTTTCTGTTTGGCGACGGAATTTACGAAGTTACCGCCGTTCTGGACGGCAAGCTGGTGGACAGCCCCGCCCATATGGCGCGCCTGCGCCGCTCCACTGGCGAAATCGGCATTTCCATCCCCTGGAGCGAAGAAGAACTCGTCACCATCGAACATGAGTTGATCCGCCGCAATGACCTGACCGAAGGTCTCATCTATCTTCAGGTAACACGCGGCGACGGGCGCGACCGCGATTTCGTCGCTCAGAACGACGTACGGCCTTCAATCATTCTCTTTACTCAGTCGAAAAATCTTGTCGGCAAGCCGCAAATGACAACCGGCATAAGTGTGCTTTCGCTGGACGATTTGCGCTGGAAGCGCCGCGACATCAAGACCGTCTGCCTCCTGCCTCAGGCGCGGGCCAAGGAAATCGCCAAAAATGCCGGCTGCGAGGAAGCCTGGATGATCGAGGACGGCTATGTCACCGAAGGTGCATCCTCGACGGCTTATATACTCACGCGAGATGATGTGATCGTCACGCGCCCGAACAGCAATCTGGTCCTGCCCGGCTGCACCCGTCATTCCCTGCTGCAACTCATTACCGAAACCGGCATAAAGCTGGAAGAGCGCGCTTTTACGCTTGATGAGGCTTATGCGGCCAAGGAAGCGTTCCTCACCAGCGCCAGTTCTTTTGTCACGCCCGTAACGCAGATCGACGGCAAGCCGGTGAATGACGGAAAGCCCGGTCTGGTAGCGAAGCGGCTAGGCGAAATCTATCTCGATTATGCGCGACGCACCGCCATCTGAAACGACAGCGGTGCCGCGAATTTTGTTTAGTGATTGTCGCGCGGCAACCCGCGAAGATGCGCAATATCCTGATATTTAACCGCATTTTCCAGCACCGCGCCGGTCTCCATCTGGCCAACCACGGCACGCTGGATTTCCTGCCACGGCGTCTGGCTTTCAGGATATTTAAAGCCACCAGCAGCTTCCAGCTCCATGCGGCGTGCGGCCAGTTCCTCGTCCGAAATCAGAATATCCGCCGTGCCGCGACCAATATCGATCCGTACCCGGTCGCCGGTTTTAAGCAGTGCCAGACCGCCTCCCGCAGCGGCTTCGGGCGAAGCGTTGAGGATGGAGGGCGAACCGGACGTGCCGGACTGGCGGCCATCGCCGATGCAGGGCAGCGACGTGATACCCCTTTTCAGAAGATAGTCCGGCGCGCGCATATTGACGACTTCCGCTGCCCCCGGATAGCCGATCGGACCCGCGCCACGCATGAAAAGCACCGTGTGCTCGTCGATCTCAAGCGTCGGATCGTCGATGCGCTCATGATAGTCTTCCGGTCCGTCGAACACCACTGCCTTGCCCTCAAAGGCATCGGGGTCTTTCACATCGGAAAGATAGCGCTCGCGAAACTCTTGCGAAATGACACTGAGTTTCATGATCGCCGAGGAGAAAAGATTGCCGCGCAAAACACGGAAACCGGCATGTTTCTTCAAGGGCTGGTCATAAGTCTTGATGACGTTATGATCTTCGATGGTCGCCGCCTTGCAGTTTTCGCCGATCGTCTTGCCGTTGACGGTGATGGCATCTTCGTTGATGAGGCCCTGCCCCATCAATTGATTGACCACCGCAGGCACGCCGCCCGCATGATAATAATCCTCGCCAAGATACTCGCCCGCCGGCTGAAGATTGACGAGAAGCGGAATTTCCTCGCCATATTTCTGCCAGTCATCAACTGTCAGTTCGACACCCACATGCCGCGCCAGCGCATTGAGATGGATCGGCGCATTGGTCGAGCCGCCAATGGCGGAATTGACCCTAACCGCATTGATGAAGGCTTCTTTGGTTAGAATATCGGAAGGCTTCAGATCTTCATGCACCATTTCGACAATGCGGCGTCCGGTAAGATAAGCTATTTCCTGACGGTCGCGATACGGAGCCGGAATCGCCGCCGACCCCGGCAGTTGCATGCCCAGCGCTTCGGCCAGCGAATTCATGGTCGTAGCCGTGCCCATCGTATTGCAATAGCCGGTAGAGGGGGCTGAAGAAGCGACCAGCTTGACGAAGCCCTGATAATCGATCTCGCCCTTGGCAAGCAGCTCGCGCGCTTTCCAGACGATGGTGCCTGACCCTGTGCGCTCGCCCCGGAACCAGCCATTGAGCATCGGCCCGACCGAAAGCGCGATGGCTGGAATATTGACCGTAGCGGCTGCCATCAGGCAGGCGGGCGTAGTCTTGTCACAGCCGATGGTAAGCACGACGCCATCAAGCGGATAGCCATAAAGCACTTCCACGAGGCCCAGATAGGCAAGATTGCGGTCAAGCCCGGCGGTCGGCCGCTTGCCGGTTTCCTGAATGGGATGGACCGGAAATTCGATAACGATGCCGCCTGCCTCGCGCACGCCTTCGCGCACCCGTTTGGCCAGTTCCAGATGATGACGGTTACAGGGCGAAAGATCTGAACCCGTTTGCGCAATGCCAATGATCGGACGGCCTGATTGCAGCTCTTCCTGGCTGAGACCGTAATTCATATAGCGCTCCAGATAGAGCGCAGTCATATCGACATTATCCGGATTATCGAACCATGCGCGCGAGCGCAGTTTTGGCAGTTTTGGAGAAACGGGCTTGTTCATATCAGCGTCCTGTTGGGTAAGGGACCGCCATATGATGGCCCCGGTGCCTGATTGTTGCCATTACAATGCGCGTATGACGATCTTTTCCTCTGCCGCCTGTCCGAGCCGGTTGATAAGCGGATAATGGAACGGGTTTGCGGAAATCTCGAACTGGTCGCCTGGCCCGGTCTTCACCCCTTCGGAGAAGGACAGTGTCGCCGTCCCGAAGAAATGGACATGAATATCGCCCGGACGGCGGAAGAGTTCGTATTTGAAATGATGGTGTTCCAGATTGGCGATGGTGTGCGACATGTTTGCCTCGCCCGAAAGGAACGGCTTCTCAAAAATCACCTCGTCACCGCGGCGGATGCGCGAGACACCTTCCACATGTTCAGGCAGTTCACCGACATAAAGCTCCGCCCCAAGCGATGCCTGCCGCAGTTTGGAATGGGCCAGCCAGAGATAATTCTGCTTTTCCGTCACATGGTCGGAAAACTCGTTGGCAAGGCAGAAACCCAGCCGGAAAGGCGTCCCGTCAGGGCCGATCAGATAGATGCCGGCCAGTTCCGGCTCCTCGCCGCCATCCTCCGCAAATGACGGCGAGAGAAATTCTTCGCCCGTTGCGACCAGCGCCGAGCCATCGCCCTTGTAGAACCATTCCGGCTGCACGCCGGTTTCGCCGGGCTTGGGCTTGCCGCCCTCAACCCCCATCAGGAACATGCGCATGGAATCAGTCGGCTTTTCAGCAGCCTGTGCCGCCTTGTGCATCTTGTCGCGGCCATCAGCGGAACCCAGATGGGTCAGCCCCGTACCGGCGACGATCATATGGGCCGGATCGCCATGGGTGACAGGCAGGCCGACACGGCCAGAGGCAATCGCTGCATCCAGATCGACAGTTTCGCCCTTGCCGTTGCGTGCTACCTGTTCGGCGAGGCTGATGCCGGCGGTGATCGCGGCCATAGCCAGCTCATAAGTTGTCGCAGCATTCTTTACGACATGGGCAACGCCATCGTCCCCACACGCGGCCACACGCGCTTCACCGCTCTCATCGCGAAACTGTACCAGACGTAACATCAAACCTCCTAAAAGCGCCACGCGCCACGCGCCACGCGCATAAGATCGCCCAAAACCAGTCAATTCAAGCGATTTTTACATAATCCATATTGCGTGCAAGCCAGCAACCTAGCTTCAATCCTGTAATTTCGCCAGCCTCGTTGCGATGGAATACAAGCTTCCATTCGCCGGGAGAGGGTGCGTCCATCGAACGCTGAACCGGCAGCAGCCAGACATCCGGACCGGCGCTGTAAAGCGGATGCATATCGCTTTTGCCTAAAAAACCTTCAAACGCTCCGTAGAATGCTCCCCCCTGCGCTACCAGAAGGAGATCGGTCTCAAGCTCGCTGCAATGATAGCGCCCTGCAATATCCTGCCGCACATCACCAGCAAGGCGCTTCATGTCGAGTTTCAGGTTCTCGCTTTCGCGCTCCAGGTAAATCAGATCGCCCTTGCGTCTGATTCGGGTGAGTTCCGAACCAGCCATGTCCTTGCCAGTCACATCCAGAGTTTCAGGACTGGTGCCGAACCGCGCCCTGATTTGTCCCCGTCCGGCATCGTCCAGTGTCAAAACCAGCCCGGTTTTCTCATCCAGCCACGAGCCGAACCAGCCCGCATCGGCCTCGGCCCGATGCACTTCATCGCACTTTGTCCCAAGAGCGATCTTCATCATTTTCAGCGCAGCATCGGAGGCTCCGCCTTCAAAATTGAACATGGCGATGGTCGATATGCGTTCGTCCGCGCAATGCCAGCGCTGGCAGCGCCAGCCGCGCAGCGCCCCGCCATGACCGGTCAGCCGGGCGTCGCCAGCCTGCTCGAATTTCAGGCCGAAGCCATAGGACGCGGGCATACCGTCCCGAAAAGTTTGTGGGCCGCTCAATCGCCGGTAAATCCCATTCTCCTCATCGCGCGTGGCATCGATAAACCACTCCCAGGCGATCATGTCATCGAGTGAAGCGCAAATACCGGCATCCCCCGCCCAATGAATCCGGTTTATGGCGGGCAGAAAGCCGCGCAGCGTATCGCCTTCATAGCCGGTGCATTCGGTAAACAGCGCAGTGTCGGGGATCAGTTCCGCTGTTTTCATCTCCGCAGGCGCAAAAATACGCTCGGATAGAAGCTCAACCAGCGACCGGCCCGTATGCTGCTCGATCAGATCAGCCAGAATACGGAAATTGCCATTGGAGTAGGAGTAATGCGTTCCGGGGGCAAAATGCGTGGTTTGCAAGCGCCGCAGCAGGCTTTGCGCCTCTTCCGGCAAGAACACGCCTTGCGGATCGGCGCCGCACAGAACCGTCAGCGCCCAGTAATCTCGAAGGCCAGACTGATTGTTGCAAAGGTCACGCACACTCGGGAGTTCATCGACAAATCTGTCCAGATAAGCCGCCAGCGCATCATCCAGTTCCTCCGGCGCACCGATAGCATCCAGCAGGACCGCGCAGGTGAACTGCTTGCTGATTGAACAGATCGGCATTCGCGTCTGCGCCGTCATCGGCGTGCGCGCCGCCAGATCGGCATAGCCCCATGCATGACGCAGGACCACTTCGCCATCCTTCACCACTGCTACCGCGCCGCCCGGTCCCTTATATTGCTGCGGAATGGTGCGGACAAAAGCTTCAACGGCGGAAAGATCAGATTGGCTCATTACAGACCCGGGCGACTCAGTTGACATTAATCAGTCGCCACGAGGCATTATTTCAGCCGATCGATCAAGGCCATCGCCGCGTGCGGGTTATGCGCCTTATAGCCGCTGATGACATAAAGATAGACATCGCGCGCAACATTATCCGAAACGGGCGGCGTTACCGTCTTCAACCCTTCCGGCGCATCTCCTGCACTAATAGACCTGACACATCCGGCCCATTGATCCAGTTGCTTGTCACTATAGCCGAGCGGTTCGCTTTCCTTTGTGCCCATGATGCGCAGATAGGCAAAGGACGCCGTCATGTCGGCAAATTGCGGAAATTTACTATCACCCGCAATAACCATTGCCACTTCATGTTCGCGTAGCAGCGCAATGAACTCGGGTGAGCCGAAACTTTCATGGCGCACCTCCACCGCATGGCGGACTGCACGTCCCTCAATGCTTTTGGGCAAAAGCTTGAGAAAAGCTTCAAAATCGTCAGGATCAAATTTCTTTGTCGCCATGAACTGCCAGTTGATGACACCGAGCTTGTCCTTCAACTCCATCAGCCCGCCGGTCATGAAACGCTCGATTCCCTCACCCGCTTCCGCAAGCACGCGGCGATTTGTCGAAAAGCGCGGTGCCTTGAGCGAAAAGACAAAACCGTCTGGTGTCTCGTCGCGCCATCGCGCAAAAGTCTGCGGCTTTTGCGGCCCGTAATAGGTGCTGTTGACCTCAATGGAGGCCAGCTTGCCGGATGCATATTCGAGCTGCCGCTTCTTGGAGAGTTTTTCAGGATAAAAGCTCTTGTCCCACGGCTCATAGGCCCAGCCGCCAATGCCTATCAGCCTATTGCCGGTTTTCTTGTCGCTCATTTCTCTCTCCATACCCCCACGACATGAGTTCATTAGCTTTGTTCATCATGTTTAAGCTGTATTCATTCTGTCCGCTATGCTGTTATCGGTATGTTTTACCGGAGGAGTAAACACATGACGGAAACAAAAGATCCCGTTGTGATCGCCAGCGCGGTCCGCACGCCGATCGGCAGTTTTCAGGGCGCACTCAAATCCGAAGCCGCAACGGCGCTCGGCGCGGTTGCCATCAGGCACGCGGTCGCGCGGGCAAAACTCACCCCCGACCAGATCGATGAAGTCATCATGGGCTGCGTGTTGCCCGCAGGACTTGGCCAGGCCCCCGCCCGACAGGCCGCGATTCATGCGGGCCTTCCGATCGATACTCCCTGCTCCACGGTGAACAAGGTCTGCGGTTCCGGTATGAAAACTATCATGTTCGGAACTGATCTCATTGCTGCCGGAAGCGCGAATATCGTGGTTGCGGGCGGCATGGAAAGTATGACCAATGCCCCTTACCTCCTCGATAAGGCGCGCGGCGGCTATCGGGCCGGACATGGGCAGATTTACGATCATATGTTCCTTGACGGCCTCGAAGACGCCTATGACAAGGGCCGCGCCATGGGAACTTTCGCGGAAGAAACCGCGCAGCACTATCAGTTCGCCCGCGAGCAGCAGGATGAATTTGCATTACGCTCCCTTTCGCGCGCGCTCAAGGCCACCGAGCAAGGCCGGTTCCGCAACGAAATGATCCCTATCGGCGATCTCGACCGCGACGAACAGCCGACCCGCGCCAAGCCCGAAAAAATCCCCTTGCTCAAGCCTGCCTTCCGCGAGAGTGGTACAGTTACGGCAGCCAATTCCTCTTCCATTTCCGATGGAGCTGCGGCAATCACGCTGATGCGGCTTTCCACCGCTGAAAAGATTGGTGCCGAGCCGCTTGCAATCATCCGCGGTCATTCAAGCCACGCGCAACAGCCCGCATGGTTCACCACCGCCCCGGTTGCCGCCATGACCAAGCTTTTCGAGAAAACGGGATGGGCTGCGAGCGATATCGACCTTTTTGAAATCAATGAAGCTTTTGCCGTGGTCGTCATGGCCGCGATGCGCGAACTTGATCTGCCGGCCGATAAGGTCAACATTCACGGCGGAGCTTGCGCGGTTGGCCATCCGATCGGCTGCTCCGGCACACGCATCGTCACCACGCTGCTTCATGCCATGCAACAGAACGGCCTCAAACGCGGCATGGCTTCCATCTGTATCGGCGGCGGCGAAGCCACCGCAGTAGCGCTCGAAGCGCTGTGACGGGGAATAAACCAGCTTGAAGCGGCGGCGCTGCCGTCAGGGGGATTGAAAACAGGAATGCACAAGATGACAAGAAACGGCAATATGCGCACCGGAGGCCAGATATTGGTGGATGCGCTGCGCATCCATGGCGTGGATCGCGTTTTTTGCGTACCCGGCGAGAGCTATCTCGCCGCACTCGATGCTTTTCACGACGTAAGCGATGAGATCGACCTCATTGTCTGCCGTCAGGAAGGCGGCGCTGCCTATATGGCCGACGCTTATGGCAAACTGACCGGAAAGCCCGGTATCTGCTTCGTCACGCGCGGGCCCGGCGCGACCAATGCTTCGGTCGGCGTTCATACCGCCTTTCAAGATTCCACGCCGATGCTGCTCTTCATCGGCCAGGTCGCCAGCGATCAGGTCGAGCGTGAAGCTTTTCAGGAAGTCGACTATCGCCGCATGTATGGCCAGATGGCCAAATGGGTGGTGCAGATCGATGACGTCGCACGCATCCCCGAACTGGTCAGCCAGGCATTCCACCGCGCCGTCAATGGCCGTCCCGGTCCTGTGGTGATTGCCCTGCCTGAAGACATGCTCACCGATCACTCTACAGTCAGCGATGCCCCCGCCTATAAGCAGGTCGAGATGCATCCGGGCGCAGACCAGTTGCAGCAGATGAAAGTCCTCGTCGAACAAGCCGAGCGCCCGCTGATGATTGTCGGCGGCGGCGGCTGGACAGCGGATGCAGCCCGCGATCTGCAAAAATTTGCAGAAAACATGTCGCTTCCGGTCGCAGCCTCCTTCCGCTGTCAGGATATTTTCGACAATGCCCATCCACTGTATGCCGGCGAGATGGGCACATCGATCAGCCCGAAACTGGCTGGCCGCGTTAAAGACGCCGACCTACTTGTCGTCGTCGGTGCGCGTCTGGGCGAAATGACCACGCAAGGCTATGAACTGATCGATATTCCGGTTCCCAAACAGAAGCTTGTCCATATCCATTCCGGCGCAGAAGAACTGGGGCGCGTTTATCATGCCGATATCCCCATCAATGCCAGTATGCCCGCCTTCGCCAAGGCTGCGGCGCCGCTTGCGCCGATCACCAGCCCCCGCTGGAAGGATTGGGCCGAAAGCGCCAATGCCGATTATCGCGACAATATGCAGACGTCCGCCATTCCCGGTGCAGTCCAGATGGGCGAGATCATGGAATGGTTGCGCGCGCATCTGCCTGCCGACGCCATCATCACCAATGGCGCGGGCAACTATTCCGCATGGCCGCACCGCTTCTATCAATATCGCACCTATCGCAGCCAATTGGCCCCGACCAATGGCTCCATGGGTTATGGCGTACCGGCGGCGGTCGCGGCAAAACTGACCGCGCCTGAACGTGCGGTCGTGGCCTTTGCCGGCGATGGCTGCTTCCTCATGAACGGCCAGGAACTTGCGACTGCTGCGCAATATGGCGCGAACGCCATTTTCATCGTGGTCAATAACGGCATGTATGGCACGATCCGCATGCATCAGGAGCGAACCTATCCGGGCCGCGTTTCCGGCACCGGCCTTGCAAACCCGGATTTCGCCGCCCTTGCGCGCGCCTATGGCCTCCATGGCGAAACGGTGGAAAAAACTGCCGATTTCGCGAGCGCCTTTGAGCGTTGCGAAAAATCCGGCAAGCCCGGCCTCATCGAAATCTGCATCGACCCCGAAGCGCTTTCACCCAAAATGACCTTGAGCCAGATGCGCGAACAAGGGCTTGCAAAGCAGCGCTGATATGTAAACCCCGGCAAAAACCGGGGTTTACATTCTCTACAACTCTCATCGAAGATAAACGTCATGCAGAAGCGAAAGGGAAAAAATAATTTAAAACAATAGAATAGGAAGAAATTTCTTTTCTGTGTCCGGGTGTATTTCTTCCGGCAAGACAATTTAGGGTAGACATTCCACTGCAAGTCGAAGATAACACCCGCCAATTATAGCGGGGGAAACGGCTTGAGATCTCTTAATTTATGGATAATCGGCTTCGGCTTTTTGGCATTGGCCACAAGCTGCGTATTCGCCTATTACGGTCATATGTACTAAGCGCAGGACAAAGGACTACAAAAGCTCTTCCGCGAGAAACGCCGAAGAAGAATCTCGCACCGCCTGTATCATGAAATCACTGATTACCCTTATGCGCGGCGCAGCCATGACGTCCACATGGCAGCTCATCCAGTACTCGCGCAGAAGGTGCAATTCTGTAGGCAGAACCGGTACGAGATCGGGATATTTGCCTGCAATGAAATAGGGCAGGACGCAAAGGCCATAGCCCGCCAATGTTGCATGCAACTGTGCATGAATGCTGGAGCTTTGATAGTTACAACGCTGTCCAGGCAGGATTTCGCGCATATAATCGAGGCCCGGCGTAAACACCATGTCGTCGATATAGCCGATGAACGGGTGTCCCAGCATGTCCTCGCGCGAGCGGATGGGCGGATGGCGCGCGAGATAATCGCAATGCCCATAAATGAAAAGTCGGTAGGGCGTGATCTTCTCACTATGATATGGCCCCGTTCGCGGCATATGCAACGTAATGGACAACTCCGCCTCGCGCTTTGACAGTGACATAATCTGCTGGATCGTCACCACTTCCACGGACAGGCCGGGATAGGTCTGCGCCAGCAGTGGCAGGCGTTCGCCCAGAAAAAAATTGCCGAATCCTTCAAGCGTCGATAACCGCACGACCCCGGAAAGGGCCAAGAGATTGCCAGTGGCCTCGGTTCGGAACTTCATGGCTTCCCGTTCCATGACTTCCGCAGGCCCCACAAGCCGCTCTCCCATCGGGGTCAGAAGATAACCGCGCGGATTACGCTCGAAGAGCTTCGTCGCCAGCGCCTGCTCCAGCCGGTCAATGCGGCGCAGCACGGTTACATGGCTGGTTCGCAATTGCCGGGCAGCACTCGAAAGCTGGCCCGTCCGCGCAACCGCCAGAAAATATTGCAGGTCGTCCCAGGTAAATTGCCGCACGGTTTTCTTTTCCTCCTCCGTAAACCTGTACATTTCCGCACAGACTGTGTTCAAAAATTGTTATTCTTGTACGCATTTGTCAATGCTACGCTTCTTCTGAAATGCTCGGCAGGAGGAAGTCCCGGGCGTCAGGCGGAGACTGAATTTCACAGGAAGGCGCTGCACGTTTTACGTGTCAGCGATAAAAAATTACCGGGAGGAAAATTTATGAAATGTCTCGCACTTGCAACGGCAGCACTTTTTGCGGCAACCGCCATATCGTCAGCAGCAGAAATTTCGGATGGCAAGGTCAAGATCGGCATTCTGAACGACCAGTCGGGAGTCTATGCTGATTTTGGCGGTAAGTGGTCCTATGAGGCCGCAAAAATGGCCGCTGAGGATTTCGGCGGAACGGTGCTTGATGCGCCGATTGAGATCATCACCGCAGATCATCAGAATAAGCCCGATGTCGCGTCCAATATTGCGCGGCAGTGGTACGATACCGAACAGGTCGATTCGATCATGGAATTGACCACGTCTTCGGTCGGTCTCGCAGTGCAGGCACTATCCAAGGACAAGAAAAAGATCACCATCAATACCGGCGCGGCAACGACCGAACTGACCGGCAAGCAATGTACGCCTTACGGCTTCCACTGGGCCTATGACACCCATGCTCTGGCGGTCGGTACGGGAGGCGCGATGGTCGAACAGGGCGGCGACAGCTGGTTCTTCCTCACCGCCGATTATGCCTTCGGCTATTCGCTCGAAGAACAGACATCGAAATTCGTCGAATCCAAGGGCGGCAAGGTTCTCGGCGCAGTGCGCCACCCGCTGGGGACGACCGACTATTCTTCATTCCTGTTGCAGGCACAGGCTTCCGGCGCCAAAGTCGTGGGCCTCGCCAATGCCGGTCTCGACACGTCGAACGCCATCAAGCAGGCTGCGGAATTCGGCATTGTCGCCGGAGGCCAGCGTCTGGCAGCCCTTCTCTTCACCCTCTCTGAAGTGCACGGGCTGGGCCTTCAGGCAGCGCAGGGCCTGACCCTGACCGAATCCTTTTATTGGGACCGTGACGATCAATCGCGCGAATTCGCCAAACGCTTTTTTGATCGCACCGGTCGTATGCCCAATATGATTCAGGCCGGCACCTATTCCGCCGTCACGCAATATTTGAAGGCCATCAAGGAAGCAGGCACGGATGAAACCGAAGCCGTTGCAAAGAAGATGCATGAAATGCCGGTCGAAGACGTCTTCGCGCGCTCCGGCAAAGTCACCCCCAATGGGCGCATGATTACGGACCTCTACCTGATGGAAGTCAAGAAGCCCGACGAGAGCAAGGCACCGTGGGATTATTACAAGGTTCTGGCGACCATCTCCGGCGATGACGCATATATCAAGCCTGAAGAAAGCGGTTGCCCGCTGGTCAGCCAATAAGGCCGGACGTATGAACGCGGCAATAGCACATAAGGCGGCTCTGCATGAAGCAGGGCCGCACACCGCTCCTCCACCTGCACAGGTGGTTCTTTCGGCGCGCGGACTTGGCAAATCTTTTGGCGGCTTCGATGCTGTCAAGAATGTCGATCTGGATGTTGAACACGCGCAGGTCCATGCACTGATCGGGCCAAACGGGGCTGGAAAGACGACTGTCTTCAATCTGCTCACCAAATTCCTGCAACCCACCAGCGGGGAAATCACGTTTCTGGGCGAAAACATTACCAGAATCGACCCGGCCAGAGTGGCGCGGATGGGCCTTGTCCGTTCGTTTCAGATCTCGGCCACCTTCCCGCATCTGACGGTGCTCGAAAACGTCAAGATCGCGCTGCAACGAACGAACGACCTGGCCACACAGTTCTGGCGCTCGCTTTCGGCGCTTGACCGGCTGGATGTGAAAGCCGTTGAGCTTCTGGAGCGAGTGGGCCTCGCCGATGCCCGCCATATGCAGGCCGCCGATCTTTCCTATGGCCGTAAACGCGCGCTGGAGATCGCCACCACGCTGGCGCTTGATCCCAAGGTACTGCTGCTGGATGAACCCATGGCTGGCATGGGCAGCGAGGATGTACGCACCATCGCCATGCTCATTTCCGATGTGGCACGCAACCGCGCAGTGCTGATGGTGGAACATAATCTCAAAGTGGTGGCCGATATCGCTCATCACGTCACGGTGCTGCAACGCGGCGAGATTCTCGCCTCGGGCGATTATGCAACCGTCTCGCAGGATGAGCGCGTGCGCATCGCCTATATGGGAACTGAACATGAATAAAGGCCAACCACTCCTATCGGTGCGCGGGCTCAATGCCTGGTATGGCGAAAGCCACGCTCTGCATGGTGTTGATCTCGATATCTGGCCGGGAGAAACAATCACGCTCGTCGGGCGTAATGGCGTGGGCAAGACCACGACCCTGCGCGCCATCATAGGCATCATCCGCAAGCGCAGCGGCTCCATCACGCTGGGCGGACACGACATTCTACATCTGCCCCTGCATCGTATTGCCCATGCAGGGCTTGGCTTCGTACCGGAAGAACGCGGGATATTCGCGACGCTCAACGTGCATGAAAACCTCCTCCTGCCGCCCGTCGTTTCAAAGGGAGGCATGACGCTCGATGAAATTTACGACCTGTTCCCCAACCTTTATGAACGGCGCAACAGCCCCGGCACAAAGCTTTCGGGCGGTGAACAACAGATGCTCGCCATTGCGCGGGTTCTGCGCACCGGAGTCAAGGTGCTGCTGCTGGACGAGCCGACAGAAGGACTTGCTCCCGTCATCATCCAGAGGATCGGCGATGTGCTGGTGGAACTTAAAAAGCGCGGCATGACCGTTCTTCTGGTCGAGCAGAACTTTCGTTTTGCCGCGAAGGTCGCCGACCGCTTCTATCTCATGGACCATGGCGTGGTGACTGAGAGTTTCCCAACCGAAGAATTGTCGGTCCGCATGGCGGCGCTCAACCAGGCGCTGGGGGTTTGATATGACGATGATCTTTGGCATTCCCGTACAGGCCCTGCTCGGGCAATTGCTTGTCGGTCTCATCAATGGCTCGTTCTATGCAATATTGAGCCTTGGCCTTGCGATCATTTTTGGCCTTTTGCGCATCATCAATTTTGCCCATGGCGCGCAATATATGCTGGGCGCATTTGTTGGCTATCTGCTTTTGAGCTGGTTCAACATCGGCTATTGGCCCGCGCTCATTCTCGCGCCGATTGTCGTCGGGCTGGGCAGCGCCATTATCGAGCGCCTCACGCTCGCAAGGCTTTACAATCTCGATCCACTCTATGGCCTGCTGTTCACCTTCGGTCTCGCGCTGGTGATCGAAGGTACGTTCCGCTATTATTATGGGGCCGCAGGCCAACCCTATGCGGTACCCTCTTCGCTGGCGGGCGGTCATAATCTCGGTTTCATGTTCCTACCCAATTATCGCGGCTGGGTGGTCGTCGCGTCACTGATCGTCTGCATTGGCACCTGGCTGCTCATCGAAAAGACCAAGCTGGGCGCCTATCTGCGTGCAGCTACCGAAAACCCAACGCTGGTCAAGGCGTTCGGCATCAATGTGCCGCTGCTTTTAACCTTCACCTATGCACTCGGTGCGGCCCTCGCTGGTTTTGCCGGTATTCTGGCCGCCCCGATCTATCAGGTCAGCCCTCTCATGGGATCCAACATCATCATCGTCGTCTTCGCCGTGGTCGTGGTGGGCGGTATGGGATCGATTCTGGGCGCCATCATCACCGGCTATCTGCTGGGTCTCGCCGAAGGTCTGACCAAGGTTTTCTACCCGGAAGCCTCCAGTATCGTCATCTTCGTCATCATGGCCATCGTCCTTCTGGTTCGACCCGCCGGACTGTTCGGGAAGGAGGCCTGACATGGCTGATACGGCACTCAATACCACCGGCACCAGACATGAGGAAAAAAAACCGGCAATTAACAGCCTGTCGGCAGTCATCCTCGGTATCGCCGTGATCGGGCTGATCGCAGCACCCTTCGCGGTCTATCCGATCTTCCTGATGAAAATGCTGTGCTTTGCGCTCTTCGCCTCAGCCTTCAACCTGCTGCTTGGCTATACCGGCATTCTCTCATTCGGCCACGCAGCCTTCTTTGGCGGTGCCGCTTATGTCACAGCCCATGCGGTCAAGGAATGGGGTGTCCCGCCTGAAATCGGCATAATTCTGGGCGTGCTGGCCGCGGGAGTTCTCGGCCTCGTCATTGGCTATCTCGCCATTCGCCGCCAGGGCATCTATTCGACCATGATTACGCTGGCGCTGGCACAGATGTTCTTTTTCTTCTGCCTGCAAGCACCTTTCACCCACGGCGAAGACGGCTTGCAGGGCGTGCCGCGAGGTTATCTCTTCGGCTTCATCGATCTCAACCAGCCGATGAATATGTATTATCTGATCCTCGCCCTGTTCGTTCTAGGCATTTTCGCCATCTGGCGGATTATCAATTCGCCCTTCGGCATGATTATGAAATCGGTACGCGAAAACGAGAACCGCGCCATTTCTCTCGGCTATTCGGTCAACCATTACAAGCTGGCGGCCTTCGTCATGTCGGCGGCGCTTTCCGGTCTGGCGGGTGGCATGAAAGCGCTCGTCTTCCAGTTTGCAACCCTCACCGATGTCGGCTGGCAGATGTCGGGCGAAGTGATCCTTATGACCCTTCTGGGCGGCATCAGCACGCTGATCGGACCAATTATCGGCGCAGCTTTCGTTGTTGCATTGCAAAACTACCTCGCAACCTCCGATTTCCCGGTCACGATCGTTACTGGCCTGATCTTCATGGCATGCGTTCTCCTCTTCCGAAGAGGAATCATAGGGGAGATTTACGCATCGCGGCTTGGAAGGAAACTGTTCGGCTAACCCATATTCCGGGAGCCGCTCGCACGCTCGATACGGTCCCGCTTTTACTGGATATAGACTTATGACCGACACCTACGATTACATCATCGTTGGCGCGGGTACGGCGGGCTGCGCCCTTGCAAACCGCCTTTCCGCCGACCCCAACCACTCCGTATTGCTGCTGGAAGCGGGAGGAAAAGACAATTACGCCTGGATTCATATTCCCGTCGGCTATCTTTACTGCATCGGCAATCCACGCACCGACTGGTGCTTCACGACAGAGGCCGAACCCGGTCTCAATGGCCGGGCGCTCGGCTATCCGCGCGGCAAGGTTCTGGGCGGCTGTTCCTCAATCAATGGCATGATCTATATGCGTGGGCAGGCCCGCGACTATGATCTTTGGCGGCAAGCAGGCTGCGAAGGCTGGGGCTGGGGCGATGTGCTGCCTTACTTCAAGAAATCGGAGGATTATTACGCCGGAGCCGATGAATTACATGGCACGGGCGGCGAATGGCGCGTGGAAACGGCACGACTGCATTGGGATATTCTCGATGCTTTCCGCGATGCAGCAGTCTCGGCCGGCATTCCAGCCATTGATGATTTCAATCGCGGCGACAATGAAGGTGTGTCCTATTTCAAGGTCAACCAGAAGCGCGGCATTCGCTGGAACAGCGCCAAAGCTTTTCTTCGCCCGGCGATTGCACGCAAAAACCTGCGCGTGGAAACGGGCGCGCATGTGCGCCGTATAGAGATTGAGGACCTGCGCGCAACCGGCGTCACTTTCGACCAGAACGGAACGACGCATACGCTAAAGGCCCGTCGCGAAGTCATCCTTGCCGCAGGCAGTGTCGGCTCCCCCCATATTCTCGAACTTTCGGGAATTGGCCGTGGCGACATATTGCAACAGGCCGGAATCGCGGTCATCCTGGAGCGCAATCAGATCGGCGAGAACCTGCAAGATCATCTGCAATTACGCTGCGCCTATAAAGTCACAGGCATCCCCACGCTCAACGAGAAAGCGAGCAAGCTTGTCGGCAAAGCGATGATCGGGCTTGAATATTTTCTGCGCCGTTCCGGTCCCATGTCGATGGCTCCCAGCCAGCTGGGCGTTTTCACCCGCTCCGATCCGGCCTACGAAACCGCCAATCTGCAATATCACGTACAGCCCCTCAGCCTCGAAAAATTCGGCGATGCGGTTCACCCCTTCCCGGCCTTCACCGCCAGCGTCTGCAACCTGCGGCCCGACAGTCGCGGCTCCATCCATGCCGCATCGCCGGATCATCGCACCCAACCGGCAATCAGGCCGAACTACCTTGCCACGACAAGTGACCGCCGCGTTGCTGCCGATGCTATTCGCCTCACCCGCCATATTGTGGCGCAGGCGCCCTTGCAGAAATATCGACCCGAGGAATTCAAACCCGGCCCGGATTACGAGACTCAGGAGCAACTGGAAAAAGCGGCGGGCGATATCGGCACCACAATTTTCCATCCTGTCGGCACCTGCCGGATGGGCAGCGATCCGGACGCCGTGGTCGATCCTCGCCTGCGCGTGAACGGCATTCGGGGGCTGCGTGTGGCCGATGCTTCCATTATGCCGTCAATCACTTCCGGCAACACCAATTCGCCCACACTGATGATCGCCGAAAAAGCGGCAGTGATGATTTTGGCAGACAATTATTGAGACCGGCTATCCTGGGAGGAACAGGATTTTCATCAAGCCGGACCCGTGAAATTTCCATCCCTTCTGGCGATAGCTGGCGCAATTTGACATTCAATACTTTCCGGTTTGCGAAATAATTTTCCTTGTTTCTTGGTTTATAAACGGGAATTATCGGCAACAGGGTGGGAACCGGGGCAAGATCATTTCATCGATCCGTTTTCAGGGCCTGCCAGCAGCTCTCTATATGCAAGGAAAAAGAAATGTCGTCAGTCCTTTCCCGTTACTCACTGACCCGCCGCGCTGGCCTGAAGGCCGCTCTGTTCACGGCGGCTGCACTGACTGTCGGCTTTGCCGCTGTGCCGGGCCATGCGGAAGACAAGACCATCAAGGTCGGCATCATGGGCGGCGAAGACGAAGAAGTCTGGAAAGTCGTTGCCGAAGAAGGCAAGAAGCATGGCCTCAACATTGAGCGCGTGATCTTTAATGACTATAATCAGCCGAATGAAGCATTGGAACGCAAGGAGATCGATGCCAACGCGTTCCAGCACAAACCCTATCTGGACGAGCAGATCAAGCAGCATGGCTATAAGATCAGCGTCGCCGGCTACACTGCCGTTTGGCCGATCGGAATCTATTCACGCAAGGTAAAAAGCCTTGATGAACTCCCGGAAGGCGCGGTCGTGGGCATACCGAATGATCCATCCAACGAAGGGCGTGCGCTACGCGTTCTCGAAGAGAAGGGCCTCATCAAGCTCAGCCCCGATGCAGGCATTCTCGCAACGCCGATCCATATTGTCGAAAATCCCAAGAAACTTGAGGTGAAGGAACTCGACGCCGGCGTGGTTGGCCGTTCCGTCGACGATCTGGACGCCGCCATCGTCAACAATGACTGGGCTGCCAAAGCCGGCCTTGAAAAGGCGGATGCCATTGGCTGGGAATCCAACGAAAACAATCCCTATAACAACTTCATCGCCGTGCGCACTGAAGAC
This sequence comes from Falsochrobactrum tianjinense, assembly GCF_019100495.1. Taxonomy (GTDB): domain Bacteria; phylum Pseudomonadota; class Alphaproteobacteria; order Rhizobiales; family Rhizobiaceae; genus Brucella; species Brucella tianjinense. Next base: position 340,212 of record NZ_JAHRVA010000004.1, read on the forward strand.
GCCGATAAAGAATGGGTGAAAAACCTCGTCGCCTCATTCCAGAACGATGCCGTCAAGGCAGAACTCGAGCGCGCCTACAAGGGCACCGGCATTCCAGCCTGGAACTAAGCATCCTTAATGCTTGCGAGGCCGCGCCGGAAAGTATTTCCGGCGCGGCTTTTGTTGACGGATGTATAAAAATTGCCCAAAAGCATCCCCCATGGCTTTCGAATAATCTGGCAACAGCTTTGAGGAGCCATAAAGGCATTGTCGTTCATTAAAGCAGAAGAAAAACCGTGACCAGTCAACCGCCCACCATAGCCTCCGGCCCCATAGTCGAAATGAAAGACGTGTGCCGAATGTTCGGGCAGACAGCGGCGGTCGACGGCATTTCGCTCTCAGTGGCACGGGGTGAAATTTTAGGCATCATAGGCCGCAGCGGCGCGGGTAAATCCACGCTGATCCGCTGCATCAACGGTCTGGAAAAACCGGACGCGGGGTCCATCCGCATTGAGGGCCAGGAAATCACCGGCCTTACGGAAAATAGCCTGCAACCAGTGCGCCGCCGCATCGGCATGGTGTTTCAGCACTTCAACCTGCTATCCGCAAAAACCGTGGCACAGAACATTGCCCTGCCGCTGAAAATCGCAGGGCTGCCGAGGACAGAACGCAAAAAACGCGTAGCAGAACTGCTCGAACTGGTCGGGCTTTCCGACAAGACTGACCATTATCCGGCGCAGCTTTCAGGCGGACAGAAACAGCGCGTCGGCATTGCACGCGCCTTGGCAGCCGAACCTGCAGTCCTGCTTTCCGACGAAGCAACGTCGGCGCTCGACCCCGAAACCACGCAATCTATTCTGGCGCTGCTCAAGGACATCAACACCAAGCTTGACCTCACTATTCTGCTGATCACCCACGAAATGGACGTGATCCGCCGCATTGCGGATCGTGTAATCGTGCTTGACCATGGCGGCATCGCCGAAGAAGGCCCGGTGTGGAAAGTTTTCGCCAACCCGCAAGCGCCGGTGACGCAAAGCCTGCTGCATGTTCTGACGCCGGGATTGCCTGCCTCATGGCGCGAACGGCTCATGAGTGAAAGAAGCGATCGGGCCATCCTCAGAATCAAGCTTTCGGGCCAATCCGCCAAAAACGCTTTCTTCAACGGCATAACGGCTGCGACCGGCCTTGACGTGCAACTGATCCACGGCGGCATGGACACAATCCAAGGCGAGCCGGTTGGCACCTTGTTCGTGGCATTGCCCGCGCGCGATGCCGCAAAACTCGATGCCGCAATCGGCTATATCAATACCCATGCAGACGCCACGGAGGTACTCGGCTATGTCTCAGGCAATGCTTGATCTTCTCTGGCGCTCCTTCTGGGAGACTATCATCATGACAGGCTTCTCAAGCCTGATCTCGCTTGTGGTCGGCCTGCCGCTGGCGCTCATCATGATCCTGACGGAACGGGGCGGCCTTGCGCAAAATCTCGCAGTCAATAATATTCTCGGCGCGCTCATCAACGGTTTCCGTTCCGTGCCGTTCATCATCCTGCTCGTGGCGCTTATTCCGGTCACGCGCTTCATCGTCGGCACGTCAATCGGCACATGGGCTTCGATTGTGCCGCTTTCCATCGCCGCAATTCCCTATTATGCCCGTATAGCAGAAGTCTCGTTGCGCGAAGTGGATAATGGCCTCGTTGAGGCTGCCCGCTCAATGGGCGCAAACCGCTGGACGATCATCCGTGAAGTCCTGGTCCCCGAAGCGCTGCCCGGCCTCGTCGCAGGCTTTACCGTCACTGTCATCACGCTGGTCGGCGCATCAGCCATGGCAGGCGCTATTGGCGCGGGCGGTCTTGGCGATCTTGCAATACGCTATGGCTATCAACGCTTTGAAACGAATGTGATGATCGCCGTGGTCATCATTCTTATCATCATGGTGTGCGGCATACAGTGGGCGGGAGACCGCCTTGTGAGCCGCCTCGACAAACGTAACCTACGCGCGTAAAAGCCTCAGCGCTGCCTTTGGCGAAAACCAGCCTCCAACGTGTTGCCGTCCGGGTCGAATACGAGAGCGGCAAAATACCCCATTTCCGGGGGGCCCTGATAGGAGGGCGCATCGCTTTCCCTGCCGCCGCTATCAAGGGCGGCATGGTGGAACGCTTCCACAGCCTCACGGCTTCCAGCGGTGAACATCAGATGCAGGCGATTTCCCGGCTTTGCATCACTCGCGTTGTCACCAGCTTTCGATTTCCCATGAACCCATAGAAAAGGCACCGGAGCCCTTTCGCCGCCGCTGACAAAGAACCCCTTGTCAGAATGGGCAATGACCGCCAGTCCAAGCTTGGGCATGCAGGTTTCATAGAATGAAAGGCTGCGGCGCAAATCTCTGCTTTGAAAGCCGATATGATCGAAGAGCGACATAAGATATATTATATGTCGGGCCGCAATAAAGGAAAGTCGCGTCCCTGTATTTGTAGGGATGCTCAACCTCGCGTACGCGCCAGGCCATCCTTTGCCGGCTGATATTTCGGATCGAGTTGTACTGCGCGTGAATAGGATTTGGCCGCCTTGGCCTTGTCGCCGCGCTGCTCATAGACAAGCGCCTGATTAGCCCAGCTTTCCGCGAGGTTCTTGTCAAGATTGATGGCCGTGTTGAAATCGTCAAAGGCATTATCATAATCACCCAGAGCGACATAGGAAATGCCGCGGCCATTATAGGGTTCGGGGGCATTTGAGTTGAGAGAAGCTGCCTTGGAGAAATCCTCTATGGCCCGCCGATGGTCCCCCTTGGCCTGATAAATCAGGCCGCGATTGTGATAAGCACGCCCATCGGTGGTTTGCAACGCAATCGCTTGATTGAAGTCGCTGAGCGCCTGATCCAGACGCCCTGCCAACCGATAGACATTCCCGCGCCCGATATAGGCGGCGTCATATTGCGGATTGATCTGGATCGCGCGGCTATAATCCTGCACCGCCTTGCCGCTGTCGCCCATATAGCGATCAACCAGCGCGCGATTTGCATAAGCCTGATAGAAATTCGGATTAAGCGCGATGGCCTGATCGAAATCCTTGAGTGCGTCACGATAACGCCCTGCCCTGCCATAGGCCGAGCCACGCACATTATAGGCTTCCGGGTCGCGCGGATTGCTCTGGATCACGCTTGTAAGTGATCTGATATTTTCAGTAGAGCCCTGCGCACGATCGATGGAACTCAATGCCGTATGCATGGAAGAACTCTGACAGCCCGCGATTGCGAGCACCAGAACCCCCGATATGGCCAGCAGGCTGTTACGGGCCGTTCTGGACATCGCCATGGCGGAATGTCCAACATCGGTCTTCCGAGGCGAATACGTCATCTTGAAGCACGTTGGCAATTACTGCGTTCCTCTCTTTGACCGAAACCCCGATAAATCTACATGATTTTTCGCATCCGGCGCTAAAACTTTAATGAAAATCTGAAATCAAGGAAAGCGGCAAAATCCGGACATGCAAAAACCGGCGCAGGCCATAAGCCGCACCGGTAAGCAAAAGGGCGCTGTTTGTGCAGCGCCGATCTCTCGTCAATCAACGAGCTGCGGTACGACCGCCGCCGATCAAACCTTCACGCTGCGCGCGCTTGCGAGCGAGCTTGCGGGCGCGACGCACCGCTTCAGCCTTTTCACGGGCGCGTTTTTCGGATGGCTTCTCATAATGACCACGCATCTTCATTTCGCGGAAGATACCTTCGCGCTGCATCTTTTTCTTGAGAGCGCGGAGAGCCTGATCAACATTATTATCGCGGACGAGTACCTGCACGTGTAATTCCGTTATCGGTTAGAATTTCGGTTAAGCCTGAGGCGGTCGGGGGTCTTTAACGGTTTCCAGTTAATCGAGTCAACTGGCCAACCCCCAAGGGCTCCCAAGCTTCGCAACGAAAACGCTGCAAATTGGTGGTGGCTATTATCAGATCGCCCCTTCCCTGTCCACCTCCAGATGTAATTTTGCCCGCCCTTGCAGGCAAAAAATCATCTCATATCGATTTATGATGGCTGGCAAGCGTTGAATGGGTTATGCAGCATCCACTTTTCGCACAATTTGGCCTCATTGCTTCCCCATGGGAAACAATCAGCTATTTCGCAATAATCCACAGTTCCCTCGATTCTTTTTGTTAAAATATGCATCTTCGCAAGCGACTCGTCATACAATTCACAGGCTATGAGGGCCTGCATCCCAAGGCAGTGCGCATACGCCATGCGCAGGCATTGCGGGATTTCGACCGGCTATGGAACGCGAAAACAAAGCTCCCCCCCATGACCGACGAGCCAGATGATTGCGGCAGCCTGCAAGTGACAACGCGAGGCAATGGTTGGCAGACCGAAACGGAATTCTGCCAGTTCGGCACAGCGGATATTTTCGATGATTATGCGGCGCGCTCGACGCCAGCACGCATGTTCACGGGCCTGCGCGCTTTCATGAACATTCTTTTCACCGGCACGCTCTGGCGCTACCTGATAACGAGTTGGCGCTTCGTGCTGTTCTTTCTATGGCCGTTTCTGCTTTCGCTCGCCCTGCTTGCCATAGCCGCTCTGATAGCTGCGGCCCCCATGCTTGCAGGGTTTTCGTCCTGGCACCTTTTATGGTCCTGCCCGCTGGCCCTTTTGGCGGCTATGCAGCTTGTCCGCAAGCCCGGCGATAAAATGTTCATGTCCTATCTTCTTGATGACTGGTCCGCCGCTTTCGACCGCATCTATCATCGCAATGAACAACTGAAGCGACGGCGCAAGGCTTTCGCGGAAGCACTCAAACGCAAGCTCGCCGATAGCGACGCCGATGAGGTCGTCATCGTCGGCCATAGTCTCGGTACTGTCCCGGCGATTGAAGCGTTGGCTGATGTCCAGCGCGAGCGCCCCGATCTTCTGCAAAAAAAGCCTGTCTCGCTGCTCGCCATCGGCTCCTGCCTCTTGATGATCGCCTTGCATCCCAAGGCAAAATCCCTGCGTGAGGATGTGCGCGTCGTTCTTAACGAAAGCCCTGTCTTCTGGTCCGAATTTCAGACCCTGACGGACATCATCCATTTTTATGGTTCCGATCCGGCGAAAGCGCTCAATATTACGACCGCCAATCCGCCGCTCATCAACCGTATCCGCTTCAAGAAGGTGCATAGCGAGAATCGCTACAAACGATCCAAAGGAAACTTTTTCCTGATGCATCTGCTCTTTCTACGCGGCGCAGAGAAGAAGAATTTTTACGATTTATGCATGTTCCTGCACGGGCCGTTCTTTTTTCGCGATCTGATGACCGCTCATAAAGATAAAGCCGCCCCTCTCGACGAAGAAGGGCGGCTGTAAGATCCGTAGGGTTGAAAAATCTATGCTTGTGGCGGCTCGACCACGGCGATTGTCAGCCACGTCGCCGTAAGTGCAGGCTTCAGCGAGTTTTCGACCTCCAGCGTCACATCGTAATGATTGACCACACGACCTGACGGACGGATATCTGCATTTGCCAGCTTGAAGCGGGCACGCACGCGTGCACCGGTCTTCACCGGCGACATGAAACGCACCTTGTCGAAACCGTAATTAATCCCCATCGTGGCGCCTTCCAGCATCGGCAGCGCTTCAAAGGCAAGCGTCGAAAGCAGGGACAGCGTCAGAAAACCATGCGCAATGGTGCCGCCAAAAGGCGTTTCCTTTGCAGCACGCTCCGGATCGACATGAATGAACTGATGATCGTCGGTCGCATCCGCGAACTGATTTATCATCGCCTGCGTGACTTCACGCCACTCAGAGCACCCAACTTCCGTACCGATTGCCTGGCGCAACTGGTCGAGCGTAATTGCGTCTTTCATTCACTGAAACTTTCTGCTGAACTGATATTCACTTTTTATCCATTAAAGACAAGACAGCAAGACCGCAGATCAGGCTGCGACAAGTATTTCCCGCGCTATATCATCCCAATCTCCGAAAACCTGCCGTGCGCCCTTTGAAGCGAGCTTTTCCGCATGACCTTCATAGGTATGACCGCCTCCCGTATAACCAAAAGCCGTCATGCCCGCAGCAACTGCGCCCTCAACGCCGAAGGGCGAATCTTCGATCACGACGCAGCGCGCAGGGTCGACCCCCATCTTTTCCGCCGCAAACAGAAACAGGTCCGGCGCAGGCTTGCCGCGCTTCACCATGCTGGAGGAATAAACCGCTTCGCCGAAATAATGATCGATCCCGGTTTTCTTCAAACTGAAAGCAATACGTTCGGGCTGGGACGACGACGCAACGCAGCGTTTTTGCGAAAGGGGTTGCAGAAAATCTGCAATGCCTTTGGTCGGTTGCAATTGTTCGGCAAAGAGGAGTTTTGTTTCGGGCCAGAAATGGCTGTCAGCGCCGTCCGGCAGGCGGTGACCCGTCCTGTCTTCGATCATTCGCATGATATCGGCCTGTTTCATCCCGATGCCGCTGGCGACGATCCCCTCGGGCAGCGCCATTCCATGATTGGCATAGACCTGCTCGAAAGCCCGGCAGGAAAGCGGCTCGCTGTCGACCAGAACACCGTCACAATCGAAAATAACGAGGTCGAAGGGGGGTAAATTGCTCATGAGAACTCCACGGACATGATTATTTTGTCGCGCCGATTTGGGATGCGCGTCCATATCGCTTGATATAGAGACTGATTGTCCATTACGCATCTATATCAACATAAGCGTGACAAAATTATCGCCCAAAGACGGCGTACGGATTTTGCGGAGATTTTTATGACGACAAATGTGGCGCTGGTCGGCCTGGCGCGTGACTTGGCTGCACGAGCGGAAACCGGCAAGCCCATCCGCATCGGCCTTATTGGCGCGGGCGAAATGGGTACCGATATCGTCACGCAGGTTGCGCGTATGCCGGGTATTGAAGTCGGCGCGCTCTCCGCGCGACGTCTGCCCAATACTTTCAAGGCCGTGCGCACTGCCTATGGCGAAGACGGGCATGCGCTGGAAGCAGCCAATGAAACCGCAATGACCCGCACCATCGAAAGCGGCAGGATTGCAGTCACCGGCGACAATGATCTCATTCTCTCCAATCCGCTGATCGATGTGGTGATCGATGCAACCGGCATTCCGGAAGTCGGCGCGCAGACCGGCATCAAGGCGATCGAGCACGGCAAGCATCTGGTCATGATGAATGTCGAAGCCGATGTCACCATCGGCCCCTATCTCAAGGCGCAGGCGGACAGGCAGGGCGTCGTCTATTCGCTGGGCGCGGGCGACGAACCTTCATCCTGTATGGAACTGATCGAATTTGTTTCGGCTCTGGGCTATGAGGTCGTTTCCGCCGGCAAGGGCAAAAATAATCCGCTCAATTTCGACGCCATACCCGACGATTATCAGGAAGAAGCAGACCGGCGGAACATGAATGTGCGGCTGCTGGTGGAATTCGTCGATGGCTCCAAGACCATGGTTGAAATGGCGGCTATCGCCAACGCCACCGGCCTTGTACCCGATGTTGCGGGTATGCACGGACCACGCGCAGCCATTGGCGAGTTGAGCAGCACATTGATCCCGCAACAGGATGGCGGCGTGCTGACGAAAAGCGGCGTCGTGGATTATTCCATCGGCAAAGGCGTGTCTCCGGGTGTCTTCGTTGTCGCGAAAATGGATCATCCTCGCCTGATCGAGCGTCTGGAAGATCTGAAAATCGGCAAAGGCCCTTATTTCACTTTCCATCGCCCCTATCATCTGACGTCGCTTGAAGTGCCGCTCACAGTCGCCCGCGTGGTGCTTCATGGCAAAGCCGACATGGTACCACTGCCCAAACCCGTTGCCGAAGTCTGCGCCGTCGCCAAGAAGGACCTGCACCCCGGCGATCAACTCGATGCCATCGGCCAATATTGCTATCGTTCATGGATCATGACCGCCGCCGAAGCGCGTGCTGCCAAAGCTATCCCCTGCGGCCTGCTCCAGAACGGAACCGTCACAGCGCTCATCAAAAAGGGCGAGCTCATCACCTATGCCAATGCCGCCCCGCAACCCGGTTCAAAAATCGCCGAGCTGCGTGCCTTGCAGGACAAGATGATTTACGGCTAGACCTCAATTAATTATCCAATCAAAAAAGGCGGTTCAAAAACCGCCTTTTTCTTTTTAGTGATCCAGAGCCTTGACGATGCTCTCCACCATTTTCTTGGCGTCTGCAAAAAGCATCATCGTATTATCGCGGAAGAAGAGTTCATTCTCGACACCCGCATAGCCCGACCCCATGCCGCGCTTGATGAACAGCACCGTACCGGCCTTGTCGACATCGAGGATCGGCATACCGAAAATCGGCGACTGCGGATCGGTCTTCGCGGCCGGATTGGTCACGTCATTGGCGCCGATCACGAAGGCCACATCGGCGGTCGCAAATTCCGAGTTGATGTCTTCAAGCTCGAACACCTCATCATAAGGCACATTGGCTTCCGCCAGCAGCACGTTCATATGGCCCGGCATACGTCCGGCGACAGGGTGGATTGCATATTTGACTTCCACGCCTTCGGCCTTGAGCTTGTCCGCCATTTCACGCAGCGCGTGCTGCGCCTGTGCGACCGCCATGCCATAACCCGGCACGATGATGACCTTGGATGCGTTCTTCATGATGAAGGCGGCATCGTCGGCAGAACCCTGCTTGACAGGGCGCTGCTCCACTTCGCCGCCGCCGGCAACGGCGCTATCGCCGCCAAAGCCGCCGAGAATGACCGAAATGAACGAGCGGTTCATGCCCTTACACATGATGTAGGACAGAATCGCACCCGACGACCCGACCAGCGCGCCGGTGATGATGAGCGCCAGATTTCCAAGCGTGAAGCCGATGCCTGCCGCAGCCCAGCCCGAATAGGAATTGAGCATGGAAACGACGACCGGCATATCCGCACCGCCGATAGGCACAATGATCAGCACGCCGAAGACCAGCGAGAGCGCCACGATCAGCCAGAACACAGAATGGCTTTCGGTATTGACCAGCACCACCACCAGCAAAACGATGGCAATCGCCAGCCCCGCATTGATGATGTGACGTCCCGGCAGCATGATCGGCTTGCCGGACATACGGCCATCGAGCTTGAGAAAGGCGATGATCGAGCCGGTAAAGGTGATCGCACCGATGGCGACGCCAAGCGACATTTCGATCAGGGCCTGAGCGTGTATCTGTCCAACTTCCCCGATGTCGAAGGAATGCGGTGAATAGATCGCGGCAGCGGCCACCAGAACGGCTGCAAGGCCGATCAGCGAGTGGAACGCGGCGACGAGCTGCGGCATGGCCGTCATGGCGATGCGGCGCGCGATAACGGCACCGATCGTACCGCCAATGGCGATGCCCAGGACAATCAGCGCCAGACCGCCAATGCCGGGCTGCGCCAGCAAAAGCGTCGTGACGATGGCGATGGCCATGCCAACCATGCCGAACATATTGCCTTGACGGCTGGTGGTCGGATGCGAAAGCCCGCGCAGTGCCAGAATGAACAGGACACCGGAGACGAGATAAAGAAAGGCTGCAACATTAATGCTCATGACGGTTCAGCCTCACTTGTCTTTTTTCTTGTACATGGCGAGCATGCGCTGGGTGACGAGAAAGCCACCGAAAATATTGACGCTCGCCAGAATGAGCGCGATGAAGCCAAAACCGGTTGCCCAGCCGCTCAGCGACAGGCCCACAGCCAGCAATGCGCCGACCACAATGACCGACGAAATAGCGTTGGTGACCGCCATAAGCGGGGTGTGAAGCGCAGGTGTCACCTGCCAGACGACGTAATAGCCGACAAAGATCGCCAGAATGAAGATCGCAAAGCGGAAGACGAACGGATCGACCGCGCCGCCGGTCGCGGCATGGGCAGCTGCTGCGGCCGCATCTCCAAGACCACCAGCATTTTCGGTTGCCTGTTTTACGGCATCCGCCGCCTGATTGAGGCTTTCAAGAGCTTTTTCAAGTGCTGTGTCGGCCATTATGCCTCTCCTCCGTCAGCGGAAGTCTTGGGGGAAGTTTTCGGAGCTTTTGCGGACATTTTCGTTCCCGTTTTGCGGGGAGCCCTCGGCGCGGATTTTGGCTTTTCGGCCTTAGTCTTAGCCTTAGCTTCCGTCCCGGCATCAGCAGCCAGTGAAGCCTTTTCAAAAGCCGGATGCACGATCCTGCCCTTATGAGTAAGCAGTGTCGCCTTCACCAGTTCCTCTTCCGGGTCAATCCCGAAACTCTTCGTTTCCTTATCGACCAATGTGTCAAGGAACGCGAACAGATTGCGCGCGTAAAGCTGCGATGCGGTCGCGGCAATCCGGCCCGGCATATTGAGATAGCCGACGATTTTCACGCCATTGATGTCAACGATCTTGCCAGGAGAAGCCCCTTCGACATTGCCGCCGCGCTCAACCGCAAGATCGACCAGAACCGAGCCCGGACGCATGGCCGCTACCATTTGCCTGGTCACGAGACGCGGTGCAGGGCGGCCCGGAATAAGTGCGGTAGTGATAACGATATCCTGCTTGGCAATATGGTCGGCGACCAGCGCTGCCTGCTTGGCCTGATATTCCTTCGACATTTCCTTGGCGTAACCGCCCGCCGTTTCCGCTGCTTTGAACTCCTCATCTTCGACCGCAATGAATTTCGCGCCAAGCGAAGCCACCTGTTCTTTTGCTGCAGGGCGCACATCGGTCGCGGTCACAACGGCACCAAGACGGCGCGCGGTCGCGATTGCCTGAAGCCCGGCAACACCGGCTCCCATGACAAAAACCCTCGCCGCCGGCACCGTGCCCGCAGCCGTCATCATCATCGGCATGGCACGATCGTAAGCTTCCGCCGCATCGATGACCGCCTGGTATCCGGCGAGATTGGCCTGCGACGACAGTACGTCCATTACCTGCGCACGGGTGATGCGCGGCATGAATTCCATGGTGAAGGCTGAAATACCCGCCTTTGCGAGAGCCACGACAGAATCTTCATGCCCATGAGGATCGAGCATGGCGAAAAGTGCTGCACCAGATTTATAGTTTTTGAGTTCCGCATCCGTCGGGCGGCGAACTTTCAGCACGATGTCGGCCGATTTGGCATCGGCCACCGTGCCGATACTTGCTCCGGCTGCTGAGAACTCGGCGTCAATAATACGCGACTTTTCGCCAGCACTTTTTTCCACGACAACATCGAAACCCAGAGCAATGAATTTTTTCACCGTCTCCGCTGATGCCGCGACGCGGGTCTCGCTGGGATCACTCTCTTTGGGAATGAAAATAGTCTGGGCCAACTGGTTTCCCTTTCGTGGCTTGATCCGTCCATGCGGGCGAATGCGATTCAGGATCTCCTCCAAGAGACCCAATAAATTTCATATAAATGACACGCACAAAGCCCCGGCATGATGCAGCAGCACCCATACCAAGGCTTTCGATCAAATCGTGCGGATTATTCCTGGACCGAACCTTTAAAGAATGAACCAGGCAGCAACGCAGACAAGAATGAAAACAACAGCCGCGGAAATGAACCCGCCAACGAAGAAACCGAACGCCATGGCAATCAATAGTGCGACAAGCGCTACCGCAGTCCATTTAATCAGGCCGCTGAAGCCTGTATAGGTTTTCTCATGCTCGGCATAGTCCATGGGAGCGCCAAGTTCAGCCGGAGCCGTAGTATGATGTTCTGCCATTTCAGTTCCACCCGTTCAGATCTTTTCCCCATTCTTAGACAAAAGATCTGCATCCTTCAATGCGCATGCAAGCCAGACCGGATTTTGCCATCCGGCTCTTTGTCGCAGCGCCCCTCTAATCCGCATCCAGCGGTCGTAATTTACCTAACCGGAAACTCCTGAAACTTCTACACTAAAATATTTAAAAGCCTTCAGGCAAGATTCCTGCGTTACGTGCATCCAATCCAAAAACCGGCTCCACTTTTCAGGATGCGCTTTAAACGCCAAGTCCTGTATATTTAGCCGTGGGTAAAATGGTAAGCGATGTCGCCTCATTACGCATATCGGCAAACATCGCCCGTCGTTCATGAGGCTGCGATTTGAAAAAGGGAAAACGAATCGCCACTGCATCTCGGATATTGCGAATTGGTGCCGCCCCCAGACCGACCTTGATACCGTAACCTTCATGCTCGCGCGCTTCCGCCATCATACTCGTGCCGAAAATACGCTTGTAAAAAGCCATATGTTCCGGCTTGACTGAAGCAAGACACTGATCCGCCTCGAAATATTCCGAAGCCATGGCGGCGATCCGAAGCGTGATATAGGGTGTGGCGGGATATTCGCGCAAAAGCTCCGGGTCCGCCGCAAAACGCGTTGGGTCGATGAAGCTCATGCCGCTATTGAGCAACGGGTCGAGAATATCAGGAAAAAGCGCGTAGCTCGTTCCCCGCCGGTGATCCGGCGTGATGTAATGGATGCGCAGCGTGCTCACAAGCTGCCCGTCTATGTAGATGCCGTAGACGAATGCGTGGCTGTCGCGATCAATGTCGTCGACAATCAACGGCACCTCTGCTTCATGCATGACATTACGCGTGCGATAGGAACGATAGCGCAACTGACCTATCGCTTCGAGATCTTCCATATGCACGATGCGTCGATATTCCACCCGGTCCAGAAATTGCAGTAGCTGTCGCGCAAAATTGGATAACGGTGGTCTCTCATTAGAGACAGCTTCATCACTCATTCAATCAACATCCGCACCGGTCAAATTAGCGCGCAGAATAAGGGGCTTTATGAGTGTGTAAAGATGTAAGTTTGCGTTTTGTCGGCTTGCCCACGCCACGGCTCCACTGCGCTCTGCATTCAGGCCCCTTCTCACCACGCGCCCAGGTAATTATTTTACTAAAACAGCCACTTACACTAAACTCATCCTTCGGCGCAGTTTGCACAGATAAATTCCTCCTTCGATACCGGGAAAAGGAGATTTCCGGCCAGCATGGGGAGTTCTCCCTTGCCAGATTCGACGCGGCGGAAATTTGCCGGTGATTCCCCGGCACTCAGGAAGGCCCACCAGAACAGTGCGGTGCTCACTATCCCTGGTGCGCCAGAGAGCGGATAGCCGGAGACCGGATTTGTTCGGCAGGCATGGGCTTACCCATAAGGAAGCCCTGCACCAGATCGGCTCCGGCAGCGACCCGGATAAGAGCCAATTGCTCTTCGGTTTCCACGCCCTCCACCGTCACCCCCAGCCCCAGTTCATGAGAAAGCTGGGTTACGCCGCGCAGCAGCATCAGCGACCTGCGGTCTCTGGTAATGTTCTGCACAAAGGATCGGTCTATCTTGACTTTGGTCAGGGGAAGACTGTTGAGATAGCTCAGGCTCGAATAACCCGTTCCGAAATCATCCAGCGCAATATTAATTCCCGCACTTTTCAGCCGTTCGAGCACAAGCGATGTCTGATAGTGATCGGAAATGATTGCACTCTCGGTTACTTCCACTTCTAGCCGCCGCGGCTGCAATCCTGATTTCTGAAGCGCGTTGGCGATATCGTGCACGATATCGCTGTTCTTCAGGTCGATTGCGGAAAGATTGACGGAAACCCCGATCCGGCCGCCCCAGGAGTTGCAATCGCAGCATGCCTGCTCCAGCATGAACCGTGTGATCTGCGAGATAACCCCTATTTCTTCCGCCAACGGAATGAATTCGGTCGGCGAGACCCAGCCAAGTTCGGAATGTTCCCAGCGTGCCAGCGCTTCGTAAGCAACAACCCGCAGTGATTGCGCACTTACGATAGGCTGGTAAACGACCTTGATTTCATTATTTTCGATAGCCAGCCGCAGATCGGATTTCAACTTCTGACGGCTGCGATATCTCGTTTCCATCGTACTAGCGAAGAGAGCCCATTGCGTGCCTTCCTCACTCTTGGCTTCATAAAGAGCCAAATCCGCATTCACATGCATGGCGCCAATGTCGCATTTATCAATAGTCTCGGTCGCAACGCCTGCGCTGATGTCGATATAGACCTGATCGCCGTTGAGCTCGTAAACACCGGTCGCCACCGCGATAATATGTTCGAGCACCGGCCCCACATCTTTGCTGCTGTGCAGATTGAAGACAAAAACGACGAATTCATCTCCACCGAAACGCGACGCAACATAGCGCTGGGGATCAAGCGAACTTAAACGCTTGGCAAAGAGCTGCAACAGGGCGTCGCCGACATTATGGCCAAGCGTATCGTTGACATGCTTGAAATGATTGATGTCGATCACGACCAGCGCCGCCAGCGTATCCGACTGCTGGTGGATGCGGATCGAACGAACCATGGTTTCGAAATAACTGCGGTTCGGCAGCCCCGTCAAACCATCGAAACGTGCCATATGCTGAATGCGAGCTTCCGATTCGACCCGCTGCGTAACGTCTTCGAACATCACGACCGCGCCCGAATTAGCAGCCTGATTGCCGATACACTCAATATAGCGATCATCGCCAAGCTGAAAAATATCGCGCGTCTTGTGACCTGTCAGCAGGTCCTGCATCCGCGCGCGAATATTGTTGAGATCATTATGGGGAAATACACCGTTCTTGACGCAATAGCGCAGCAATACTTCCAGCTTCCGGCCCCGCAGTCTCGTATTCTCGTCTGTCTTCAGCAGCGCCCTTATCTTGTTGTTGACGACGGCGATACGTTGCTGCGCATCAAACATCAGCAGACCCTGCGGCATATTATTGAGCGCGGTATCGAATCGGCCCGCGACCACTGACAACCGTCGCTCGCCCATAACCGCTGCGAAAAGAAAATCGCGCAGACCGTTGGCCATCTGAATATTGGAAAGAAAATAAGGTATGAGCAACAGGCCGATAACGATATGAAATGGTGTCCCTGCCAGAATAAGCCCGGCCAGAACAGGAATAAGCGCACAGGCAGACATCAGTACCACCGCCTTCGCCGAGGCGTAATTACGCCCGACAATCGAGACGACCGACGCCAGCAGGATGGTAAGGCTTACAAGTTCGGCAAAGGAATCGCGCAGTACATAGCTTGAATAAAAGCAAAGCATGCCGAGCGCGGCGCATACCCCAGAAGCGCCCACGAGATAGCGCGCCTCCCAGCTATCCAGCCCGGCGTGAGACATAGCGCCATATTTCACCTGGTCAAATCTATACATGTCATAGAAACGACCCAGCGCCAGAACGATAAAAATGGCAGCGAAGACCAGAAAGCGCACATCGGTGGTTTTGGCATAGATGACGACACATGCCACGACATGAGCCAACACGCCAAACCATAATGTGGTACGATTGCCGTAAAGCGCACGCAAAAATGATAACCGCACATCCGCAGGTATCTCTGGTCTCAGACTTCGCCACATATCGGTGCTTGCACCCCTTTCATAGGGGAGGATAATGTCACTAAGGGCTTAAAAATACCTTTCTCAAGACTAAACCACAAGCTGTTATATTGACCATCACAAGATGTATCGAGATTAATTTTAAGCAAGATATAATTACCGGAACCTTAAACAGAAATTACAGCCATGAAAGCGCAAGGCTGACTGTTGCGGATATTGTGCCGATTCGTCTATATAAAAAAATTCAACTTGTGATTGCCTTCTCTGGCTAGTTGAATACGGGCGAAGTATCATCAGCACCCGTCAATCTAGGCCGGAATGATCGTTCAAAGATGATGCCCGCCATCGACCGTGATTACCGTTCCCGTCATATAGCGGCTCGCATCGGAAGCGAGCATGAGTATCGCGCCATCCAGATCCCGCATTTCCCCGAGGCGGCGCATCGGATTGCAGCCCTTGATATAGCCGCCGGCTGGCCCGGCAAGCTGCGCTTCGTTGATTCGCGTTGGAAACCATCCTGGCGCGATCGCATTCACGCGAATACTATGCACTGCCCATTCGAGCGCCAATGCCTTGGTCATATGCGTAACACACGCCTTGGACATGGCGTAGGCGGCGGTGCCCTTCTGCGGACGTTCGGCGAGAATGCTGGTGGTATTGACGATTGCCCCCCCCTGCCCACGCTCGATCATGCGGCGCGCGGCTTCCTGCGCCGTGAAAAAAGTGCCTGCGACATTCACATCAAAAATTTGTGCAAACATATCCCTTGTTGTATCCAGAGCGCGGGCCTTATGGGCGACGCCGGCATTGTTGAAGAGCGTGGTAATCGGCCCCATGCGCCGTTCCGCTTCATCGAATGCTTTTGCGATTTCATCCGCATAGGCGACATCCGCCATGATTTCCAGCACTTCCCCGCCCGACGGACAAAGGCTTTCACTTTCATTGCTTCGCGAAATCGAAACGACGTATGCACCATGGTCTGCCAGCACACGCACCATATGCAAACCCAGTCCCGAAGAACCGCCCGTCACGGCAATCACCTTGCCTTTGACGGAGAAAAGCTGATCGTCAGTCATGAACCCTCTCGGCTGCCAATCCTTTTATTTCTCTAGAATATTGCCGTCCGCCTTGCAACGCATTAGAAATCTCTATTTTTCACCGGATCGAAATCTGTCATGCTGAATTCTTCTCGTCCCGTCATCGCCGTTTCAACCGATGTGAAACCATTCGAAAACTACATCTGGCATGCAGCGCCCGAGCAATATCTTGCTGCCGCCCTCGACGTGGCCGAGGTCATCCCGCTTCTAGTGCCGGGCTTTGGCGACAAAATGGACCCTAATGCGATTCTGGGTAGTATTGACGGCCTTCTCGTCACCGGTTCGAAGTCGAACGTCAACCCGACGCTTTACGGTGTAAAGCCCGACGCAGCTTTTGAGCCTTACGACGATGCGCGTGACGCAACCTCAATACCGCTTATTCGCGCAGCCATCGACAAGGGTGTGCCGGTGCTGGCAATCTGCCGGGGCATTCAGGAACTCAATGTCGCTCTGGGCGGCACATTGGCTACCGAAATCCAGCAACTGGAAGGACGGCAGGATCATCGCGCGCCGCAATCCGAAAGTCAGGACGAGCGCTTCGGCCTCCAGCACAGGATAAAAATCGCACCCGGCTCTTGTCTGGCTGAAATACTTCAGTCCGACAGTATAGACGTGAATTCCGTCCATCGTCAGGCCATTGACCGGCTGGCGCCCGGCCTTGCAGTCGAGGCTGTCGCCGAAGACGGCACGATTGAAGCCGTTTCCGTAAAGAACGCCAAAGGCTTCGTCGTCGGCGTACAGTGGCACCCGGAATACTGGGTCCGGACGGATGCCCCCTCGCAGAAGATTTTCAAAGCCTTTGGCGAGGCGGTACGCGCACACAAGGCCACGCGCACAGCCTGATGATTGGCCTCTTACTTCGATGTGATATGAGCGGTTTCAGGCACTGGTGTCAGCGCCTTGCCCGTATCAAACCATGAAATCAGATTGTCGATGACGAGATCGGCCATGGCCTGACGCGTTTTGTGCGAAGCCGATGCGATATGCGGTAGCAAAGCCGTATTTGGAGCATCGAGCAGCACTTGCGGAACGTTCGGCTCATTGGCGAAAACGTCAAGACCCGCAGCCGCGATGGTTCCGCTTTTGAGTGCGTCGGCCAGAGCCGTTTCATCCACCAGCGTCCCACGTCCGATATTGATGAGAACGCCGTCCGGACCGAGTGCTTTCAGCACTTGCGTATTTACGGCATTGGCAGTTTCCGCACCGCCCGGAGCGACCAGAATGAGCGTGTCGACGGCCTCGGCAAGTTCAAGCAGGCTCGGATAATATGCATAGCTCACATCCGCTGCCTTGCGTCGATTGTGATAGGCAATCGGCAGGCCGAAAGCATCGATGCGGCGCGCCACGGCCTTGCCAATGCGCCCGAGGCCGAAGATGCCGACTTTGCGCCCGCGTAACGACAGTTTCGAAAGCGGATAAGCGCCTTCTTTCTGCCACCGGCCCTCTCGTAAATAGATCTGCGATTTTGACAGTTCGCGTACCGTATCGATCAGCAGCCCGATGGCGGTATCGGCGACTTCCTCCGTCAGCACATCGGGCGTGTTCGTGACCATAACGTTGTTTGCACTTGCATGCTTGACGTCTACAGCATCATAACCCACGCCAAAATTGCCAATGATCTCAAGATTGGGCAGCGTGTCGATCAGTTTTGCATTCACCTCCCACATGCTGGCAATGCCGCGCACATCCTGTGCCCACTCTGCTTCGACCAGCGCGGCGTCACCACGCGCAATACGTTTGGTCTTGAACTCCCCTGCAAGCCGTTGCGCGGCGTATTCGTTGAAATCGCCGAGCACCAGAATGGTCGCCTCGTGTCGAGTCATGGTAGTTTTCCTCATTTCAGTAGAATAATCGCAGGATTGTGGGAAGCCACAGCGGAATAAGCGTCAGAATTTGGGTTTGGAAGTGGATTGCCGGATATGCAGTTCCGGCTTGATCAATTCCTGGGTCGGCAATACCTCCGCCCCGTTCAACTGGTCGAGCAACGCGCGCGCTGCGCGGCGCCCGACTTCACGCTGTCCGTTCCATACGGTGGTCAGTGCAGGAGTTGCAATCGCCGCCTCTTCCAGATCGTCATAGCCCGTAACCGAAATATCCTCACCCGGCACCAATCCCGCGCGGGCTATGCCGTTCATCAGGCCGATTGCCGTCAGATCGTTCCAGCATACGGCCGCCGTCGGCTTGTCTTTGAGAGCCAGAAATTGCGGAGCCACTTCAAATCCGCCCTGCTTGGTGCGAGGGCCGGGAATGCGCCATTCCGGCTTGACTTCAAGGCCCGCTTTATCCATCGCCTGCACATAGCCGCGATAACGGTCGCGCCCGGTCGAAGTGTGATCGGTGCCGCCGATCATGGCAATCCGCGTATGGCCGAGCGAGATCAGATGATTGGTGGCAAGCCCCACCCCATAGGCATCGTCGCCACGGAAAACGGGCGCATGCACCCCTTCGACACGGCGCGCAATCAGCACGATCGGCAGGCCATTGTCCTGAGCAAGCTGGATATCTTCCAGCGGAGTTCCAATAGCAGGCGACATAATGACACCATCGGCGCCGAGCTGCAAAAGCGTGTCCATGAAGGTACGCTGTTTTTCAAGCTGGTCGTAATGATTGGACAGAATGAAGGTCTGGCGCGAACGGTCCAGTTCCGTCTCGATGGATTTGAGAATTTCGGCAAAAAACGGGTTCATGATATCGTGTACGACGACACCGACGATACCCGAACGCGATGTGCGCAGGCTCGCCGCTCTCCGGTTATAGATATAACCGATGGTGCGAGCATGCTCCTTGATCTTTTCGCGAGTCTGGTCGGCAACGAGAGGGCTATCGCGCAGCGCCAGCGAAACGGTGGCCGTTGAAACACCAAGCGCATCCGCGATGGTCGAAAGCTTGATTTTCTGAGCCAAATCGTCTCCCCAAATGATCATG
Organism: Falsochrobactrum tianjinense; assembly: GCF_019100495.1. Lineage (GTDB taxonomy): Bacteria > Pseudomonadota > Alphaproteobacteria > Rhizobiales > Rhizobiaceae > Brucella > Brucella tianjinense. The sequence continues at coordinate 359,427 of NZ_JAHRVA010000004.1, forward strand.
CCGCAGCCAGTTGGAATAACGGCAAGCAGATAAAGGACGCCAGCCATCCAACCGCAAATGGTTATGCCATTGCAATCAATGAATTGAAAGTTTTTTCAGCGCAACTGGCGAACGATGCGCGGCTTATTCCGCTTCCTCGTCTTCGGCCGCTTCCTTGTCTAGTTCTCCGACGAGTCGTGCTGTGGCCCCGCGCGCGATCAGATTACTTTCCATGCGCCCCAGCATTTTAAGGAAAATCTTGCGTTCCTTCTTGTCGAGCCCCTTGAGCATATCCTTTTCCGTCCGGCGGATGGATTTCTCGATAATTCTGATCGCTTCGATTCCCATCTGTGTCAGATAGACATGAGATTGCCGCTGATCCGTTTCCGAGGCCCGTTTGATAACAAAGCCCTGGCTTTGCAAACGCGCTATGGTCTTGGTGATGGTTGGTGGGCGCACGCCAAGCCGCTGCGCCAGAATGCCCGGCGGCAACCCGTCCTCGGCTGCAAGCTGCAACATCACCGCGTCCTGTCCGGCATAAAGGCCCAGTTTGAGCAACTGTGTCGCTAATACAGTCCGTGTTAGTCGCGAAACGGATTGCAGCCGGTAGAGTACGACTGTTTTACTATCCTTACTCATTGCCACCTCACCATCCCCATTTGAGCAATATAGTCAGATATACATTAAAATATTGTCTGACTTATGAAGCCACAAGGACTGGTTGCTGTTTTGGCTAATGGTGTTTAGGCTCAATGAAAACTGTCCGCTCGGAGGAAAGCATGACCGAACTGCACGACCAGAATCACGACATGATCGTGGTCCTGCCTCTTGGTGCTCACGAGCAGCATGGCCCCCACCTGCCCTTCGAAACCGACACGATCATTGCCGAAGGCATCGTAACCCGTATTAATGATGCCCTGCCCGCAGACCTTAACGTCAATTTCCTTCCTGCCCAGCCAGTTGGCTATTCCATCGAACATATGGACACCGAAGGCACGCGCAGCCTCGCCTTTTCGGAAGCCGTCAACCAATGGATAGGGATCGGCGAAAACCTGCACGCAGGCGGCATTCGCAAGCTGGTCATGCTCAACGCCCATGGTGGCAACGCTCCGCTTATGACGATCGTCGCGACCGAACTGCGCACACGACTCGACATGCTGGCCGTCGCCACGAGTTGGAGCCGCTTCGGCTTGCCGGAAGGGTTGATGACGCCCGAGGAGAAGGTGCTCGATATTCATGGCGGCTTTATCGAAACTTCCGTCATGCTGGCCTTGCGGCCCGAACTGGTCGACATGTCGAAGGCCGCCGACTTTTCTAATGAACAGGCAAAATTCGCGCAGGAATTCAAGCGCCTTCGCGCTTATGGGCCGCATGCTTTCGGCTGGAAGATGCACGATCTCAACCGTGAAGGCGTGGCGGGCAACGCCGCCGCCGCAACCGCTGAAGCTGGTGAGAAACTCCTCGCCCATGCGGTCGAGGGCTTCATCGAACTCCTCTGCGACGTCGACCGCTTTGATCTGGCCCGCCTCGCCTCCTCCTCGCTAGCGAGATCGTGATTGGAAACATGTAATAATATAGCATTGCGTATGGCATTCACGCTCAGCTTCCCTTATATGAAATACCTGATACAGAGCATTTCCAGCAAAAGTGTAAAACGATTTTGCGTTAGGCCAATGCGCAAAAAAGAGCAGCCCCGGCGCCACGCATCTGCGATGATGTTTCCGGGACGGCAACTCCAAGAGGCATCGCACCATGAGCCAGGCTGAAGCTACAGCGACCACAGAAGCTGACCGCATTCCCGTTACCGTTCTCACCGGATATCTGGGCTCGGGCAAAACAACCCTTCTCAACCGCATCCTGTCTGAAAATCACGGCAAGCGTTATGCTGTCATCGTCAATGAATTCGGCGAAATCGGCATCGACAATGACCTGATTGTTGAATCGGACGAAGAAATCTACGAAATGAACAATGGCTGCATCTGCTGCACGGTGCGCGGGGATCTCATCCGCGTCGTTGAAGGGTTGATGCGCCGTCCGGGCCGCTTCGACGCCATCGTCGTGGAAACCACCGGCCTCGCCGATCCGGTGCCTGTCGCCCAGACCTTTTTCATGGATGACGACGTGCGTGCCAAGACCGGCCTCGATGCCGTTGTCGCCCTTGTTGATGCTAAGCATCTGCCATTGCGCCTCAAGGATAGCCGTGAGGCCGAAGACCAGATCGCATTCGCCGATGTGGTCCTGCTCAACAAGACCGATCTTGTGACGCCGGAAGAACTTGCGGTCATCGAAGCGACCGTGCGCGCCATCAATCCCCATGCAATCATCCATCGCACCGAGCGCGCCGCAATTCCGCTCGACCGCGTTCTGGATCGTGGCGCATTCGATCTCAAGCGCGCGCTGGAAAACGATCCGCATTTCCTCGATCACGATCACCCGGATCACGTTTGTGGCCCCGATTGCGATCATGATCACGATCATCACCACCACGATCATCATGCGCATGATCACCATCATGACCATGTTTGCGGTCCGGATTGCGACCATGAGCATCATCACCATGATCACGCATCGCCAATCCATGATGTGACGGTGACATCTATTTCCCTGCGCGCGGGCGAGATCGACCCGGCGAAATTTTTCCCTTGGATTCAGAACATCACCCAGACGCAGGGACCGAATATTCTGCGCCTCAAGGGCATTATCGCATTCAAGGACGACCCTGAGCGTTACGTGGTACAAGGCGTGCATATGATTATCGAAGGCGATCACCAGCGCGCATGGAAGCCCGAAGAAAAGCACGAAAGCCGCCTTGTTTTCATCGGGCGCGAACTCGACGCCGCAGCCCTCCGGGCCGGTTTTGAAAACTGCCAATCGAAATAACTGGACGCAGATGCCTACGATTGCCCCGCTCGACCTCGACGGTCATTGTCTTTATGCCCGCTTTTTAAGCGACATTCCCTTCTTTGCTCAAGCCGATGGCTCCATCCATCGACTCGACAATGGCCACCAGACCGTGATCGCTCATGATGGTCTTTTAAGCGCCGCGCTGACCACAGACGGCAAGGCAGTGGTGACGGGCGGTGAAGATGGCCGCGTTTGCCATATCGCCGCCGATGGCGCGGTAACGGAACTTGCGAATATCCCGCGCAAATGGATGACTGCAATTGCGAGCGGCCCCGGCGGAACGGTCGGTTTCGCCTCCGGTCGCACAGCTTGGGTGCGTTCGTCCGACGGCAAGATGCAGGAATTTACGCAGGAACGCAGTGTGGAAGGCATCGCTTTTGCACCGAAAGGCCAGCGGCTCGCCATTGCTCGCTATAATGGCGCGACGCTGATCTGGACCGGTACGCAAGCTAAACTCGTTGAGCTTGAATGGAAAGGCGCTCACATTGGGGTGACTTTCTCGCCCGATGGCCGCTTTCTCGTCACGTCGATGCAGGAAAACGCGCTCCATGGTTGGCGTCTCGAAGACAGCCGCCACATGCGCATGACCGGCTATCCGGCGAAGGTCAAGGACTGGTCATGGAGCGCCAAGGGCAAGTGGCTCGCCACCTCGGGCGCGCCAGCTGCAATCGTTTGGCCGTTTTCCGGCAAGGACGGCCCGATGGGCAAGGCACCGCTCGAACTGGGATTGCGCGGCGACAGTATGGTGACGGCGGTCGCCTGCCATCCGGTCGAAGACATTGCCGCCATCGGCTACAATGATGGCATGATCCTCGTAGTGCGCTTTGCCGACCAAAAAGAAGTACTCCTGCGTCGTCCGGGCAAGGGAGCCATTTCCAGCATGGGTTGGGACGATCAGGGCAGCCGCCTCGCCTTCGGTTCGGAAACAGGCGATTGCGGCATCGTCGATATTACGGACTAACCCCGAAGCCCGTGTAGCGATTGAACATTTCACTTTGTCCTCATCGAAATAGCTGGCGCGCCATCGGGACCAAGCGAAGCAACCCACTCGCTGATGGCAGCGGCATCGTTGTCACCCAGCATATGATCGGCCTGGATAGTGCGGGCATCGACTTTCGCACCGCTGGAACGCAGCGCAGCCGACAATGCCGGTGCAAAGGGCGAGTAGAGCTTATCTTCCTCACCGGTAAGCGTCAGTACACGGGCCTTGCCCAGATTGGCAGTCGGCGTGTTGTCCAGCACGGGCATGGAGCGCATCAGCACGGCGCGCTTGACGAGGTCTGGATGCAAAAGCATCGCCGCAGCCAGAAGATTGGCGCCGTTGGAATAACCAACAAAGATCGCGTGTGAAAGATCGAGATCCTTCTTTTCCGCTAGTCGTGTCAGGGAGGTCACGAAAGCATTGGCTTCAAGCCGTACATCCTTCTGGTCGAATTTGACCGGCGTAATCCGCTTGTACCAGCGTGTACCGCCGTCCTGCATCACTCGCCCACGAATACCGAGCAATGTGGCTCGCGGCCAGACTTTTGAAGCAAGCGGCACCAGGCTGGCTTCATTGCCGCCAGAACCGTGCAACAGGATGACCAACTCGCTGGACGCATTTTCCGGCGTGTAAAAGCGATAGATAAACCGCTTACTGCGCAAAAAATTCTGTTCTGCCGTCGATTCTTCTTCAATATTTTTGTCACGCATTGTTACGCCCTCTCCCAGTTTGGGAGCACCCGTTTCATTATTCATCGATGCCGCAGTTCCGTTCAGAGCCATGCCCTGTACTTTGCCCGCCCCGACATCCGCCATAAGCTGTCCTTCCGCAAAAGCCGGGCCTGCCATTGCTGCAAGCGCCATTGTGATGGCCACCATAAACGTCTTCTTTACCATAAGTTCAACACTGCCAGTGAGATGTTAACGAAGGGTTTGAAGGCAGCTCTACCCTGGGCATTTTGCGGCCCCTGCCTATTCACGATTACAGCTACTAACCCACAAGTTTTAGCGAGAATATGGCAAAAACACGAAAAATTAAATTGTGTTACAAACGCGTGACGCATTCACGTATCATCAACATGCCGTGAAGAGAGCTCCACACGCGGATTTTCCATGCTTTTGTCGCCTTCGCGTGAAAGTATAGCGCTGCGAGTGGAACAATTTTGATAAGTGGAAATAGCCATGACGCGTTTCAAACCAGGCCGGCTATCATCGTCGCACATTGCTTATAGCACTATAACACCAAAGAATATTTATCTCAGGCGACGTGAATTCATGATCGGCCTTGGCACACTTGCCGCTGCCGGGATTTCTTCCCGTACTCTGGCCGGTCCACTGAAAGCGGCCCCTTCGACTTACCAGTCCACTGAAAAACTGACACCTCAGGAAGCAGTAACCACCTACAATAATTTCTATGAATTCGGCACCGGCAAGAGCGACCCCTCTTCGAATTCCGACGAGTTCAAACCCCTGCCATGGCGACTGAAAATCGACGGCCTGGTGAAAGAGCCGAAGGAGTTCGACATTCCTGACCTCATTGCCCGCATGCCTCTGGAAGAGCGTATCTATCGTATGCGCTGCGTTGAAGCGTGGTCGATGGTGATACCATGGATCGGCTTCCCTCTCGCCAGCCTGCTAGCCCGGGTCGAGCCGCTCGGATCGGCAAAATATGTTGCATTTACCGGCGTGGTACGCCCAGAGGAAATGCCGGGGCAAAGGGGAGTTTTTCAGGTGCTTGACTGGCCCTATGTCGAAGGGCTGCGCCTCGATGAAGCGATGCATCCGCTGGCAATCCTCTCCGTCGGACTTTATGGTGAAACGCTGCTTAATGCCAATGGCGCTCCGATCCGGCTGGTCGTGCCGTGGAAATATGGCTTCAAAGGCATCAAGTCGATCACAAGAATAAGCTTTGTTGAAAAGCAGCCGCCCACCTCATGGCAACGCCAGGCGCCGAATGAATATGGCTTTTACGCCAATGTAAATCCGGAAGTAGATCATCCACGCTGGAGTCAGGCGACGGAACGACGCATCGGAGAGGATAGCTTTTTCAGTTCTGGCCGTCGCCCCACCCTTGCCTTCAATGGCTATGGCGAGGAAGTTGCTTCCCTCTATGCGGGTATGGACCTGAAAGTGAATTACTAAAATGACGGTAGCAGTCGCAGCGCAGGGAAGAAAATCTGCCCGCCGCCCATGGGTCTGGAAAGTTTGGTCGCTTTATGCGGCTGGTTTCGTGCCTGCCTGCTGGGCATTCTATCTGGGTGCGACAGGCGAGCTTGGCGCCGATCCGGTAAAAAGCTTCGAGCATGTATTGGGCCTATGGGCGTTGCGCTTCCTCATCCTCACGCTACTAGTGACACCTGTTCGCGACCTGACCGGCATCAGCCTGCTGCGTTACCGCCGGGCGCTCGGCCTTCTTGCTTTCTATTATGCCCTGATGCATTTCACAGCCTATATGGTGCTTGATCAGGCGCTGAATATTCCGGCCATTATTGCCGATATCACTCGCCGTCCCTTCATCACCATCGGCATGGCCAGTTTCGCATTACTTATTCCCCTCGCCCTGACTTCCAATAACTGGTCGATCCGCAAGCTCGGACGCCGCTGGAACCGGTTGCATAAGCTGATCTATATCGCAGTTGCAGGCGGCGCGGTACACTTCATGATGTCGGTGAAGGGCTGGCCCGCAGAGCCGGTCATTTATGTCGCCATCGTCGCCACGTTGCTCGCCTGGCGTCTTTTACGCCCGCTTATGCGCAACCGTACTGCCGCAGACAACAAGCCGCGTCGTTAAGAATGGGCCGCACAATATCGGGTTTTCGATGCGTAATTTTCAAGAAGTTTTAATCCAGCATCTTTAATTCTGTATTTCATCCAACAGGACATGTTATTGCGGGGCAAATCATGGCAGTATCGCCGCGTTTTCCGCATATGAGGCGGCCACCGGCAAATACGGAATGTCTATGTCTTCTATTTTGAAATCGAAATCTGCCCGCTTCATGGGGAAATTCGTCTTCATATTATTCGTTATAATCTTTGCAATATGGTCTAGCTTTGCCATGTGGTTTCAGCTGCCGTTTGGCGACGCCGTGCGCGGTTCGGTCATTGTTGTCTGGCTGGCCATTGCCTGTTGGGTCATCATAGGCGAGCGGCATTATCGCTGCTGGCGCAAAAGGCTGTTTTTTCTCCTGCTCGCCATTCTGCTTATCGGCTGGTGGTCGACCATCCGCCCCTCCCTCGACCGCATCTGGTCGCCGGAAGTGGCGCGCACCGTTCAGGGCAAAATCGATGGTGACATAGTTACCCTTTCCAATGTGCGCGATTTCGACTGGCAGACAATCGACAATTATGTGCCGGAGTGGAAAGAGGAGTCCTATGATTTAAACAAGATTACCACGGTCGACACTTATCTGTCCTATTGGTCCGGTCCGGCCATTGCCCACACACTCTTGTCTTTCGGTTTCGAAGACGGACGCCACGTCGTTTTTTCGGGAGAAATCCGTAAGGAGCATCACGAGGTATATTCATCGATCGGCGGTTTTTTCCGCGAATTCGAGCTGGCGATGGTTGCCGCGGAAGAAAGCGATATAATTTATCTGCGCACCAATGTGCGTAAGGAAAATGTCGATCGCTACCGTCTGAAACTCTCGCCAATAGCGGCGAAGGAGCTATTCCTCTCTTATGTGAGGCTGGGTAACGAACTGGCGGCGAAACCCAAATTCTACAATACATTGACGGCCAATTGCACCACAATCATTTTCCATATGGCGCGCCTGCTCGACCCCTCATTCCCCTTCGACTACCGCATTCTGCTTTCCGGCTATTTGCCCGGCTATCTTTACGATAATGGCTGGCTGGAAAACGGCGGCACGCTTGAAGAAGTGCGCGAACGCGCATCCATCGACGCCAAGGCACAGGCAGGCGGACGGGAAGATTATTCCCGGCGCATTCGCCAATAGAAGGCACGAACAGGCAGCACGAATAAAAAAACCCCGGAAGAACCGGGGTTTCATGTCGGAGGCAACGTAAAATCAGTCAATAGCCGCTGTGATGATGGCCTCAACCTTGTAATCAGGCGTCGCCAGCTTGGCTTCGCCCGTCGCACGGGCGGGCGTATTGGCCGGATCGACCCACGCATCCCAGACGGCATTCATTTCGGCAAAATCATTCATATCGGCAAGCCAGATGATAGCCTGCAAGATCTTCGACTTGCTGGAGCCGGAAGCCGCAAGCAGACGGTCGACTTCCGCCAGAATCGCCTTGGTCTGTTCGGTAACACTGGCGCCTGGCGTTCCGACCTGGCCAGCGAGATAAACGGTATTGCCGTGGATAACGGCCTGGCTCATACGCGGACCGACTTCTATACGACGAATACTCATGGTGGACTCCTCTCAATAAATGCTGCGGGCATACCACCCGCTGCGGAAACAATGCGCATTCTTATGAAAGGCCCGGACTGTTTTTGCAATGGCTGCAGGCCTGATATCAATCATATCGGCGGCATTGACTCTTGCTATGCCGCCGCCTATAAGCCGCACCACGTTCGTTTATTGCGGCGGCGGATGGGTATCTGTCTGCAAATTGCATAACGGACCAGCTCCTGTTCAATAGACAGAATCAAGAAGGGCCGCACACCGCGGTATTAAATAAATGAAGCGCACTTATCAGCCATCCAAGATCGTCCGCAAGCGCCGTCACGGCTTCCGTGCCCGCATGGCCACCACTGGCGGTCGCAAGGTTCTCGCCGCTCGCCGTACCCGCGGTCGCAAGCGGCTCTCCGCTTGATTTCCCGCGCGGCATGCGCGGTGAACAAAAAATGAAGCAGCAAAACCAAATACTCCGCCTTCGCAAGAGAGCGGAGTTTTTGGCTGTAAGGAATGGTGAAAAACGGCGCGGCCCGCTGTTTCTTCTGGAGGTCCGGCAACGAACCGAGGAAGAATCGCAAACTGCCAAAATCGGCGAAAAGCCGCGCGCGGGCTTCACCGTCACCAAAAAAAATGGCAATGCAGTGATACGAAATCGTATCCGTCGCAGATTGAGGGAAGCGGTTCGTTGTCACGCAGGGCGTGACATGGCGCCTTCGACCGACTATGTGATCGTGGCACGCGAGCAAGCACTCACTGCGCCCTTTTCGCGACTGACTGATGAACTCTCCCGCCGCATAAGCGGGAAGGACGATCGGCGGCGCGAAAGGAAACGCCAAACGGAAAGACCGGAATCAGGACCCGTCAATGGAAAATAATCGCAACTTCTTCATCACCATTGCCCTGTCCATCCTCGTATTGACACTGTGGCAAGTGTTCTATCTGGGTCCGAAGACTGAAGCCCAGCGCGAGCAGGCACGCATTGAGGAGCAGCAAAGCCAGCAGGCTACGGCGCAGGGAAGCACCCAATCAGGAGCGCAGAGCGACACTCCGCAGGCGCCCGCCGCTTCGGGTGCGATTCCCGGTCAGAGCGATGGTGCTCCCGCGAGCGGCACACTCACGCGTGAAGCCGCCGCAGCCCAATCACAGCGCGTCGAGATCGACACCCCGTCCCTTCGCGGCTCGCTCAATCTGACGGGCGCCCGCCTCGATGACCTCTACCTCAAAAAGTACCACGAAACTATCGACGACAAGTCGCCCAATATCGAACTGCTCGCGCCATCAGCGCTGAAACAGGGTTATTTCATCGAACTCGGCTTCACTGGCAACGATACGACCGGCGCCGTTCCGGGGCCGAGCACGGTCTGGACCGTCGAAGGCAATAACAAGCTTACGCCTTCGACTCCCGTCACCCTGACCTTCACCAATGACCGGGACATTACCTTCAAGCGCGTTATCTCGGTCGATGACGCCTATATGTTCACGGTTGACGATACGATCACGAACAATACCGGCGCGCCGGTTTCGCTGGCCTCCTATGGCCGCGTGACACGCTTCAACCAGCCCGAGCATGCCAGCGCCACCTATGTGCTGCATGAAGGTCTGATCGGTGTGATGGGCGAAGACGGCCTCCAGGAAATCAAATATTCCAAGGTCGAGGACGACAAGGATATTTCCTTCAAGGACGTGAGCGGCGGCTGGATCGGCATCACCGATAAATATTGGGCCGCAACGCTCGTTCCGCCGCAGAACGAACAGTTCACCGCCCGTTTCTCGCATTTCACCAATGATCGTCCGCGTTATCAGTCCGATTTTCTTGGTGCGCCAATGACGATTGCCGCCGGCCAGACGCAGTCTCTTACAAACCACATCTTCGCGGGTGCGAAAGTCGTATCCGACATCAAGAACTACGAAGAAAAGCTCGGCATCAAGAATTTCGAACTGCTGATCGATTGGGGTTGGTTCTACTTCATTACCAAGCCGATGTTTTACCTCATCGACTGGATCTACAAGTTCTCCGGCAATTTTGGCGTGGCCATTCTGGTCGTCACCGTTCTGCTCAAGGGTCTCTTCTTCCCGCTCGCCAACAAGTCCTACAAGTCCATGGCGCGCATGAAGCTGGTACAGCCCAAGATGACGGAAATCCGCGAGAAATATACGGATGACAAGGTGAAGCAGCAGCAGGCCATGATGGAGCTTTACAAGCAGGAAAAGATCAATCCGCTTGCGGGCTGCTGGCCGGTGCTGGTGCAGATTCCGGTGTTCTTCGCGCTCTACAAGGTGCTTTATGTTACCATCGAAATGCGCCACGCGCCTTTTTTCGGCTGGATTCATGACCTTGCCGCGCCGGACCCGACCTCGATCTTCAATCTGTTTGGTTTGCTGCCCTTTGCCGTTCCGGCATTCCTGATGATCGGTGTCTGGCCACTCATCATGGGCATCACCATGTTCCTGCAAATGCGCATGAATCCGACTCCGCCAGACCCGACACAGGCGATGATCTTCACCTGGATGCCGATCATCTTCACCTTCATGCTGGCTTCGTTCCCGGCTGGCTTGGTGATCTACTGGGCATGGAACAACACGCTCTCGATCATCCAGCAGGGCCTCATCATGAAACGCCAGGGTGTCAAGATCGAGCTTTGGGACAATTTGAGAGACGTCTTCAAACGAAAACCCAAGGAAGCGAAAAAGTAGAGACTAAAAAAACCCTGCCGCTACTTCGGCAGGTTTTTTTTATAGACCGGTCACGCTCGGCGGTTGACAATGTGCCGCTGAACATTAATGCCTCACTATAACGATTAAGACTGCGGCTGACAGGAACGATATATTGAGCGAACAGGACGAAAAACAAGCGGCCCAAGCCGCATTGATTGAGGAAGGGCGGTTGCTCTTCGCAAAATCATGGATTTTCATCCGTGGCGTGCCATCGATGAAGTTTCTGCCGCCGGAAGGCCCGGCAGAGATCGCCTTTGCCGGACGCTCCAATGTCGGCAAGTCCTCGCTCATCAATGCGCTTGTCGGCAAGAAGGGGCTGGCACGTACATCCAATACTCCCGGACGCACGCAGGAACTCAATTATTTCGTACCCGATGGCTATTCCGGCGAAAAGGGCGATCTGCCGCCGCTCGCCCTCGTTGACATGCCCGGCTATGGCTTTGCCGAAGCACCCAAAGTGCAGGTCGATGCATGGACGAGGCTCGTTTTCGATTATCTGCGTGGTCGCACCACGCTCAAGCGCGTCTATGTACTCATCGACGCCCGCCACGGCATCAAAAAGAACGATTCAGAGGTGCTCGACCTGCTCGACAAGGCTGCCGTTTCCTATCAGATCGTGCTGACCAAGATCGACAAGATAAAGGCCGCAGGCGTGCCGCATTTGATCGAGGACACAAGAAAACTCACCGCAAAGCGCCCTGCCGCCTTCCCCCAACTGATCGCAACTTCGTCGGAAAAGCTTCAAGGTCTTGACGAACTACGCGCAGCTATTGCACTCGTATCTAAAGAATAAACCCTGCCCTATGCCCTGTCGCCAGCCATGGAGCCTGCGATGACGACCCTTGAGTACGCCGAAATGCAAGCCCAACTCCTCTCTGCTGCCCTGCCCTATATGCAGCGCTATGAGAACAAGCATGTCGTGGTGAAATATGGCGGCCATGCCATGGGCAACCCGGATCTGGGCAAGGCGTTTGCGCGTGACATCGCACTTTTGAAGCAATCCGGCATCAACCCGATTGTCGTTCATGGCGGCGGGCCGCAGATTCAGGCCATGCTGACCAAGCTTGGCATCGAATCGCGTTTCGAAGGCGGTTTGCGCGTTACCGATGAAAAAACCGTCGAAGTGGTGGAAATGGTGCTTGCCGGTTCCATCAACAAGGAAATTGTCGCCCTCATTAATGCTGAAGGCGAATGGGCCATCGGCCTGTGCGGCAAGGACGGCAATATGGTCTTTGCCCGCAAGGCCCACAAGACCATCATCGACCCCGATTCCAATATCGAAAAGGTGCTTGACCTGGGCTTTGTCGGCGAACCCGCCGAAGTGGACCGCACATTGCTGGATCTTCTGGCACGGTCGGAAATGATTCCGGTCATCGCCCCTGTAGCGCCGGGCCGCGACGGTCACACTTACAATATCAATGCCGACACTTTTGCCGGTGCCATCGCCGGTGCGCTGGCCGCAACCCGGCTTCTCTTCCTGACCGATGTGCCGGGCGTCCTCGACAAGGACAAGAAGCTGATCAAGGAACTTTCGGTGGCCGATGCGCAGGCTCTCATCAAGGATGGCACAATTTCCGGCGGCATGATTCCGAAAGTCGAAACCTGCATCGACGCAATCCGCCGTGGCGTCGAGGGTGTGGTCATCCTCAACGGCAAGACCCCGCATTCGGTATTGCTGGAACTGTTCACCGAACATGGTGCCGGTACATTAATTGTGCCGTAATGCAAAAAAGCACATTAATTGTGCACCACGGCAAGCCGCCTCCGGGCGGCTTTTTCTTGCCTCGCCTTCCGCCCGCCATCATGGCATAAGGATTTATGACCGAAAATCCTGATACACAAACCTTTGCCCATGTCACCGACTGGGTATTCGATCTGGACAATACGCTTTATCCACACGCCACCGATCTTTTTTCCCAGATTGATGTGCGGATGACAAGCTATGTGGAAACCCTGCTGAAACTGCCGCGCGAAGAAGCGCGCAAGATTCAGAAACAGTTTTATCTGGAATATGGCACGACATTGAAAGGCCTGATGGAGTGCCATCAGATCGACCCCGATGACTTTCTTCAGAAGGTCCACGATATTGATTATACCTGGCTGAAGCCTGATCCGGCTTTGGGCAAAGCAATCCGTGCCTTGCCGGGTCGCCGCTTCATCTTCACCAATGGCGACCGCACCCATGCCGAACGCGCCGCCCGGCAACTGGGCATCCTCGACGATTTCGATGACATTTTCGATATTGTTGCAGCGGGCCTGACGCCCAAACCGGAGCGCGTGACCTATGACCGCTTCCTTGGTGCATTCGGTATCGATGCGCGCAAGGCGGTCATGTTCGAGGACCTGGCGCGCAATCTCATCGTGCCAAAAGCACTGGGCATGAAAACCGTTCTTGTCGTACCGAACAATTTTGAGCCAACTTTTTCAGAAATATGGGAAAGCGATCCGGAATTCACCGATCAGGTGGATTTTGTGACGGATAATCTGACCCATTTTCTGGAAAAAATTATTGCAAAAAAATAGGCGATATACTGGTCTCGAAAAACACATCGATAAGGTGACTCGCCGCCTCGTCGATAACCTTCCCCGCCACCGCATCATTGACGCGGCAACAGAGTTTCTGGTGTTCGGACTGAAACAGGCATGGGCGTGCCTGTTTGGAGGCATGATGCTGATAATCATCATCCTCACCCGCTGGCTATGGCCGGAGGACGGCGCCGGCTTCATCGCGCGCTATGATTTTCTGTTTTTGTCTGCTCTCCTCATCCAGCTTGCAATGCTCGTTTTCAAGCTGGAGGCATTTGAGGAAGCCAAGGTCATTCTGATTTTCCATGTCGTGGGAACGATAATGGAAATATTCAAGACCCATGCGGGTTCATGGATATATCCTGAAGCCAATTTATTCCGCATTGGCGGCGTGCCACTCTTTTCCGGCTTCATGTACGCAGCCGTCGGCTCCTATATGGCGCGCATCAATCGCATTTTCGATATAAGACTCAACAACTATCCCCCGCTCTGGGTGACATTCGTCCTCGCCGCCGCCATTTACGTCAATTTCTTCGCTCACCATTTCATCCGGGATATCCGCTGGATTCTGTTCGCGGCGACGATTGCGCTCTTTATGCACACAAGAATGCATTACCGCGTTTTCCGCTTCGAGCACAGGATGCCGCTTCTGCTGGGCTTCCTGCTCACCTCATTCTTTATCTGGATTGCCGAAAATATCGGAACCTGGACGCATACATGGCTTTACCCCAACCAGCACAATGGATGGGTGCCGGTCTCTTTCGGCAAGCTCGGCTCATGGTATCTTCTGATGATAATTTCGGTCGTGCTGGTAACGCTGGTCCACCGTCCCCGCCCTTATCTATCCGAACATAGCCGCCAAGAGAAAGCGTCCGGCCCTCACGACCGAACGGTCCCAAATGATGCATGAATCAGAGCTTGTAGAAGCTCTTGATCTCCGCCCAGGCTTCTTCCGCCGTATCGACAAAAGTCAGCAATTCGATATCGGAAGGCGAGATCGTGCCTTGCTCGGCAAGGAATTCGATATTGATCGCCTTGCTCCAGAAATCCTTGCCAAACAGGATCAGCGGCATGCGCTCCATACGGTCCGTCTGGATCAGCGTCATGGACTCGAAAAGCTCATCCATCGTGCCGAATCCGCCCGGAAAAACGCAGACAGCCTTGGCACGCATCAGAAAATGCATCTTGCGCAGGGCGAAATAATGGAAGTTGAAGCATAGTTCCGGCGTCACATATTCATTGGGAGCCTGCTCATGCGGCAGGACGATGTTCAACCCGATAGTTGGCGCGCCAACATCTGCCGCGCCGCGATTACCAGCCTCCATTACTCCCGGGCCGCCACCCGTCACGATGATGAACTCGCGATAATAGGTTGTTGCGGAATATTCCGAGCATATCCGGGCAAAACGGCGCGCTTCATCGTAATAGCGCGCATTCGCTTCCAGATTCTTTTTCTGCACTTCGTTCTTGGCAGCCCAGGCTTCGCCGCCCGGTTCGGGGATGCGCGCCCCCCCAAACATGACCACGGTCGATCTGATTCCACGGTCGGCAAGGATCAATTCCGGCTTGAGAAGTTCAAGCTGCAACCGCACCGGACGCATGTCCGACCGCGTCATGAAATCATCGTCGGTAAAAGCAAGACGATAGGCCGAAGCCTCCGTCTGGGGTGTCTGCGGCACAGTTTTAGCCTGTTTGACAGCTTCCTCGGAATTGGGGAAAGGTGTCCAGCCGGACTTCTCCATCGGGTTCATGCTCTATTCCGCTCCTTTAATTCCTGATCTATCTTTGCTTTAGCATGATTTCAGGCGCTATATTCTTAATCTGTCTCAAATTGGCTTCACATTCCGGACATCATCCGGATTGACCCATATAGCGCCTTCGCTTAATCACTTCACTGACCGCTGCCTCTTGCGAGACGGCAGCCGCTTACCTGCCATTTCATGGAGATTGCTATATGACCAGGCCAGACTTCGCCTCCCTTGAGAAGACCATCGACAAGGCCTTTGACGAGCGCGACGGCGTCAACACGGCAACCCGCGGCGAAATCCGCTGCGCCGTCGAGCAATCGCTGCTGTTGCTTGATCGCGGTGAGGCCCGTGTTGCAGAAAAACAGGCGGACGGCAACTGGCATGTCAATCAATGGCTCAAAAAAGCTGTCCTGCTCTCCTTCCGCCTCAATCCCATGGAAGTCATCAAGGGCGGCCCTGGCCAGTCTTCGTGGTGGGACAAGGTTCCCTCGAAATTCAATGGCTGGACGGCTAACGAGTTCGAGACAGCAGGCTTCCGGGCCGTTCCCAACTGCGTCGTGCGTCATTCGGCCTACATTGCCCCCAACGCCATCCTGATGCCGTCCTTCGTCAATCTCGGCGCTTATGTCGATGAAGGCACTATGGTCGACACATGGGCCACCGTCGGTTCATGCGCCCAGATCGGCAAGAATGTACACCTGTCTGGCGGCGTGGGTATCGGCGGCGTGCTGGAGCCGATGCAGGCTGGCCCGACGATCATCGAAGACAATTGCTTCATCGGAGCGCGTTCGGAAGTCGTGGAAGGCTGTATCGTCCGCGAAGGCGCCGTCCTTGGCATGGGCGTTTTTATCGGCAAATCGACCAAGATTGTCGACCGCGCGACCGGCGAAATCTTCTATGGCGAAGTCCCTGCCTATTCGGTTGTTGTCGCGGGCACCATGCCCGGCAAGCCTTTTCCCAATGGCGAACCGGGGCCTAGCCTCTACTGCGCGGTGATCGTCAAGCGCGTCGACGAAAAAACCCGCTCAAAGACATCGATCAATGAATTGCTGCGTGACTGACACGGAACCTCTTCAGTCCAAGAATGAAAAAGGCGAAGCCCCGGAGCTTCGCCTTTTATTTTAATCGCCCTACAGAAATTATTTCTGATAGCTTGAAGGCGAAGCGTCACCGAAACGATGGGCAGAACCGTCGCTATAGGTCGACTGGCTGATGGATGCAGGGGCGGTATAATCAACGCCCTGCGAAGCGACCGGAGTGCGGTCGTTTGCATAAAGGTTGTCAGGTTCGCCAACATAGGGGTTTTCAGCAAAAGCAGCACCTGCACTCAGGGCAACAGCGGCAGCGGCAAGAACAAACTTCTTCATTTTTCAATTCCTTTATTCACCCCTTTGGATGGCAACTGGCCGATCTCTCGGGGCCCCGGGACAACAAGCTGCCATCCTCCGGGGAGATTACGTTTAAAGCCTTGCGGCGTTTCAGAGGCGAGGAAAACCTCGGGACAATGCCCCGACAAGTTTAACTGAATGCCGGTTCTCCCAAATCGGGGAGAATGGAGGAACCGACCATTCAGACCATTCTTAATTCTGGAAGCTGGATGGCGAAGCATCACCGAAGCGATGAGCCGATCCGTCGGTGTAACCGGACTGATTGATGGAAGCAGGGGCCGTATAATCAACGCCCTGTACGGCAACCGGGGTGCGGTCGTTCGCGTAAAGATTGTCAGGTTCGCCAACATATGGATTTTCGGCAAAAGCCGCACCGGCGCTCAGAGCGAGGGCAGCAGCAGCAAGAACGATCTTTTTCATTTTCTATCTCCTTGAAGTGTGGAGCGACGTTCAGTGCGTCGTTCCCATGCACTTCAAATGGGAGACAATGAGAGGAATTTCCAGTCACGAAAAAGTTTTGCCGATCACATATCTGTGCACCTTATTTTACCAAAAGTCTTTTCTATACAAGAAAATAACCTAATTAAAACAAAAGTTTGCACTGATACCTGTATTAACAAAACTGTTGCGTATGTGTCGTGTTCACGAATAGAGAACAGTCTGTGCAGACTTACTGTATCAATATAGAGAACAATAAACCGCTTTGGCGCCAATAACTCACCACCTTCCCCTCTCCAACCGCACTGCGACGGGTTCATGCTGGAAGGATATCCTCCGTATCATTGTCAGTATTCGTGAGGAATAATCGGAGGAGAACAGCGCCGCTCATGATCCGTTTGCGAGACCATGAGCTAAAAAGCGTGCTGCTCGAAAATGATCTACCCAGTGTCAGTTGCCAGCGACAGCAACCGAACGCCCAATAACAGAGACCCACTGGCCAGCGTGGCCGGGCGACTGCATCTTTATATAGCGGTAGGAGGTCTTCTCGACCGGCAGCACTTCGCCGCGCAAATTGTCGAGAATGAGATCACCATGATCGGTGCGCACTGTCAGCACGACATGCGGCTCGTGACCCTGAACCATCGTGATCAGAAGCTGCGAGGCAGCCATACCGTGCGCCATAAGTTGCGCACGCTTCATCAGCACATAATCCTCGCAATCACCTTTACCGTTGGCCGGAATGTCCCAGTGATCGCGCTTGCGGTAATTATCCCTGTCGGAAACCGGCCTGATCCGCCGGTTGATGGAAGCGTTCACTCCTTGCAGCAATTTCATGCGCGCCTGCGTCAGTTTCATTGGCGGCAGAACACGCTGCGCACGACAATCGCGCGGATTGCGCTTGCAATAATCCAGATGTCCATAAGGAATGCTTGTCAGTCCGCCCGCCTCGCTCCACTGTGCCGCTTTGGCCGGAACGTGCACGATACCTAACAACGCCGTCATACCGACGAAAACCAGTAAACGCATCGCCTGTTCCCATTTTCAAGCGCCCTGATGGGCTATTTCCCGTCAACGGACCCGTTTTCCGGATCTCTTTATCAACTGTTTTTTAACTAACGATGACAAAGCCTCCGAGGTCAAGGAAATTCGCTCTTACAGGCTGGGCCGAACCACACACTCAGGGTGGGTCGACGATGGTTACGCCATGACGGATTATTGTTTCATCTGGACGTTTCCCGATCTAATCTCATGACACCCGATTCTCAGAATGAAGTCTTGACATTATGCGTTTGCCAACCGATCCCGCCGAAAATCTCGCCGCGCTTATTCGCTGCCCATCCGTTACGCCCGCCGAAGGCGGGGCCTTATCGGCGCTTGAAGCCATGTTGAAACCCTTAGGATTTTCCATTGAACGTCCGGTTTTCAGCGATGAAAATACGCCGGATATTGAAAATCTTTATGCCCGCAAGTCGGGAAACGGCCCACACCTGATGTTCGCCGGGCATACGGATGTTGTGCCGCCCGGCGAAGAAGCGGACTGGAGGCATCCGCCTTTTTCCGCCGCAATCGAAGATGGCGTTATGTATGGGCGCGGCGCGGTCGACATGAAGGGCGGTATTGCCTGTTTCATCGCCGCGGTGGCCCGCCATTTTGAAAAGCATGAAACATTGAACGGCAGCATTTCCTTTCTCATCACAGGCGATGAAGAAGGTCCCGCCGTCAACGGTACGGTGAAGCTGCTCGAATGGGCAAGCGCGCGCGGGGAAAACTGGGATGCATCGCTTGTCGGCGAGCCGACAAATCCCACCGTGCTCGGCGATATGATAAAAATCGGGCGGCGCGGTTCCCTTTCCGGCACGATCACGGTTCATGGCGTGCAAGGTCACGCCGCCTATCCGCATCTCGCGGAAAATCCAGTGCGCGGGATAACCGCTCTGGTGAACAGCCTTCTCTATCCGACGTTCGACGAAGGCACGGCAGATTTTCAGGCCAGCAATCTGGAAGTGACCTCCATTGATGTCGGTAACAAGGCCACCAACGTCATCCCTGCCAAAGCGACAGCCTCCTTCAATATCCGCTTCAATGACACATGGACGGCGGAAAGCCTGCAAGGCGAGATCGTATCGCGCCTGCAAAAAGCCTCGTATGATAACCGTCTGCGTCCCGGACGCGATGCCCCGGTTGACTATGATCTGGTCTGGCGAGAACAGCCCAGCCATGTTTTCCTCACGCGCGACGAGAAACTGATCGGCGCTCTGAGTGCCTCGGTCGAAGCCGTCACCGGAAAATACCCCGAACTCTCAACCTCCGGCGGCACCTCCGACGCCCGCTTTATCAAGGATTATTGCCCGGTAGTCGAATTTGGCCTTGTCGGCCAAACCATGCATATGGTGGATGAACGGGTCGCGATTGCGGACCTTGAGGGTCTTACGCAAATCTACGAACGCTTCATCGCTGATTTCTTCAGGGCAGCCTCGTCCGGCACCCATATGTAAAGGTACAGAGGGCCATGCCCAGTCTGGATGATATTTTCAGATATTTCACGGGCGTCTGGAAGATGATGCTTGGCCGAAAGGATGGCCTGAGCTATCTCGACATTTCCGCCGAAGACTTCTGGACATCGTTCAGCGCGATCCTCGTCGCTCTGCCACCGCTATTAAGTACATGGGTCGCCTATGCTGCCGATCTGACCGCCGGTCGCGAGGAAGCGGCCCTGCGGCTGGCAATCGTTATCCGTGCCGCTTTCGTCGATATTGCCGCATGGGTCATCCCGCTTGCCGTCATCGGCCTGCTAGCCCAGCGCATCGGAATTGCAAAACGTTATGCAGCCTATGTAATCGCCACCAATTGGGGAAGTGCGCTGCTAGCGTGGATTTTCGCGCCGATCACCTTGCTGCAACTGTTTTTTCCGGGACAATTCGATGTGGCAACGCTCTTCGCCTTCATCATGTTCGGCGTTTCCATAGTTTTCAGCTATCGGCTGACTTGGGTCGTTCTTCAGCGGCCGCATGTCTATGTCGCGCCATTTTTTGCCTCCGTTTTCTTCGGATCGCTGTTCATAACCGTGCTCCTGCAACAGCTATTCGGCATCGGCCTCGAAACCTATTAATGCGGAAAGGCGTAGTCCACACCGATCAGATAAAGCCCATAAGGCGGCGCAACCTGTCCACATGCCTTGCGGTCCCTGGCTTCCAGCGCCGCCTGCAAATCGTCTGCCGTCCAGCGCCCCACGCCCACTTCCATCAGGCTGCCCGCAAAGGAGCGCACCTGATTATGCAGGAAGGAGCGCGCTGAAACCCGCATTTCGACATATTCTCCGTTGCGGGTGATATCGAGCCGGTCCAGCGTCTTCACCGGACTTTTAGCCTGACACTGCGTGGCGCGAAAAGTCGTGAAATCATGCTCGCCCAGAAGAAGCTGGGCCGCTTCATGCATCGCCTCGTGATCAAGACGCTTCTGCACCCACCATGCTCTTTGATAATCGACCGCCAGCGGGGCACGGCGGTTATGAATACGATAAAGATAATGCCGCGCAAGTGCCGAAAAACGTGCATCAAATATGTCTGTGGTCTTCTCGACATTGAGTATGCTTATACGCTCGCGGGCCATGATGAGATGCGCGTTGACGGCATCGCGCACCTTGCTCGCGCCCCAGTCCTTTGCCAGATCGACATGCGCAACCTGCGCAAGTGCATGCACACCCGCATCGGTGCGTCCAGCAGCGCCCAACGTCAGTTCTTCCCCGCAGAATTTCCTGAAAGCCTGCTCGATCGCCCCCTGCACACTATGGCTGTTGGTCTGCCGCTGCCATCCGGCATAGGGCGTACCGTCATATTCCACCGTAAGCTTGTAGCGCGGCACTGGCTCACAAAACCTTTGTAACCTGCGCACCGCGCAGGAATTCCGCCGCAGGCAACGGCTTGCCACCGGAACGTTGTAACGTTACCAGCCGCACCGCACCTTCACCGCAGGCAATGGTTAGCATGTCATCAAGCACTGCGCCCGGTTCGCCCGAGCCTTCGCCAAGGGTGGAGCGCTGTAATTTCACCCGCTCGACAGCACCATTAATTTCCATCTCGCACCATGCACCAGGAAAAGGCGCCAGGCCGCGAATGGCGTTGTGTACGTCTTTGGCCGGTTTCGACCAGTCGATGCGGGCTTCCGCCTTGTCAATCTTGGCGGCGTAGGTCACGCCTTCTTCGGCCTGCGGTTGGAGCGTCAGGCTTTCGCGTTCAAGGGCGCCCAGTGCGCGCACCATAAGGTCAGCACCAGCCATGCTCAGCCGATTATGCAATTCTCCCGCCGTCATATCCGGCGTGATAGCAATCTTTTCCGCCATAGCGACCGGGCCGGTATCCAGCCCTTCATCCATTTTCATGATCATCATGCCGGTCTCGGCATCGCCTGCCATGATCGCCCGCTGAATGGGCGCCGCACCGCGCCAGCGCGGCAGAAGCGATGCGTGCCCATTATAGCAACCCAGCCGTGGCGTATCCAGAATGGCTTTGGGCAGCAAAAGCCCATAGGCCACAACGATAGCCACATCGGCTTCGAGACTTACGAAAACGTCCTGCTCTTCCACGCCCTTGAGGCTTTTTGGCGTGAAAACGGGAATGCCGAATTCCTCGGCCTTCTCATGTACTGGCGATCTGGTCAGTTCCAGACCTCGCCGGCCTGCCGGGCGCGGGGGCTGCGTATAGACCGCTGCCACCTCATAGCCATGCCCGATGATCGCAGTGAGGATAGGCACCGAAAACTCCGGCGTTCCCATAAAGACGATACGCATCACAAAACCTTTTTAGAGGCACGCTGACTGGCAAGCTTCTTGAATTTCTTGATGACCATATCGCGCTTGAGCTTGGAAATATGATCAATGAAAAGCACGCCGTTGAGATGGTCGATCTCATGCTGCAAACAGGTCGCCATCAAGCCATCAGCCTCTATCGATCGTGGCTTGCCGTCCACATCGAAATAATTGACCTTCACCGTCGCCGGCCGTTCCACTTCCGCATAATAATCCGGGATCGACAGACAGCCTTCCTCATAGGTGCTTCCCTCGTCCGATGAGACGACAATCTCGGGATTAATGAACACATGGGGCGCCTTCTCTTCGCCATCCTTGGCGAGGTCGATAACCAACATACGGATCGGCTCGCCCACCTGAATGGCGGCAAGGCCAATGCCCGGCGCCTCATACATGGTGTCGAACATGTCACCGACAAATTTGCGCAACTGATCGTCAAAGCGTTCGACAGGCTTGGAAACCTGACGCAAAACGGGATCGGGAAGAATGATAAGCGGTTTTACTGACATGCGCTTCACGTAATCGCTTGCGCATAAATCGTCAATTGTCCTTTATAAAATGTTCTTGTTTTGATCTCATCATTGCTTCACGAATCAGCTAAGCTGGAAAAATGGAAAATCAGAATCTTTTAAGTGAACCGCTTTTGCAGCTCGGCGCTACGTCATTTTCGCTGGGAGATATTCTTCTGGCAGGCATTGTCATCCTTGTCCTTTGTCTTGCCATTTTCCTGATTTCTGCGGCACGTTCGGCACGCCTTCGCGCGGTTGCGGAGGCGCAGGCGGAAGATCGCGCCCGCGATGCCGAATATCGCATGGCCGAAATCCTCAAGGCACAGTCGGAAATGCAAGGCCGCATGCAGACCATGGCAGAAGTGTTCGGCTCAAGACAGGCAGAACTTAACCAGTCGATTCGCGAGCGGCTCGACGGCATGACGCACCGCATCGGCCAGACGATGACCGAGCAGACCAAATCCACCCACGAGAACCTTGCAAAATTGCAGGAACGTCTCGCGGTCATCGACACGGCGCAGAACAATATTCAGTCATTGGCGGGACAGGTGGTGCAGTTGCAGGCAATCCTCGCCAATAAGCAGACGCGTGGCGCTTTCGGCCAGTCACGCATGGAAGCGATTATCGCCGATGGTCTGCCACAGGGCGCTTACGAGTTTCAGACGACGCTGACCAATGGTACGCGTCCGGATTGCCTCGTGCGCATGCCCAACAATTCGCCCTCACTGGTGATCGATGCAAAATTCCCGCTCGAAGCATGGAACACCCTGCGCGACACTGAATCCCCGGAGGCCAAAAAGATTGCTGCGGCGCAATTCCGTCGCGACGTGGAAGTACATATCAAGGATATTTCCGAAAAATACCTCATCACAGGCGAAACGCAGGATACAGCCTTTTTGTTCGTACCTTCTGAATCGATCTTCGCCGATATTCACGAACATTTCGAGGCACTGGTCCAGCGCGCGCACCGCGCGCGCATCGTCATCGTCTCGCCTTCACTCCTGATGCTGTCCATTCAGGTCATTCAGGCGATCCTCAAAGATGCGCGGATGCGCGAACAGGCGCATGTCATTCAGGGCGAAGTGGTTCGCCTGATGGAAGATGTCGGACGCCTTGATGAGCGCGTACGCAAATTGCAGACCCATTTCGCGCAAGCCAATAAGGATATTGACGATATTCTGGTGTCTTCAAACAAGGTGACAAAGCGCGGCGCGAAAATCGAAGCGCTGGAATTCGGTCCCGCGCCCACTGATGAAACACCTGATCCGCAGCCCAGACAGGCGGAGGTCTCCGCCAACCAGCTACGCCTCCGCGTAGTTGATGAGGATTGACGTAAAGCACTAATAAAAGCAAAGGGACGCCGAAGCGTCCCTTAATTGGTTCAGGATGCGAAGGATTATTCATCACCCATCTTGAGCGCCTGAATGAAGGCTTCCTGCGGAATTTCCACCTTGCCGAACTGGCGCATCCGCTTCTTGCCTTCCTTCTGCTTTTCCAGAAGCTTGCGCTTGCGCGACACGTCACCACCATAACATTTGGCCGTCACGTCCTTGCGCAGGGCCGAGATTGTCTCCCGCGCCACGATACGTCCGCCGATTGCCGCCTGAATCGGAATCTTGAACATATGTTGCGGGATGAGTTCCTTCAGTTTTTCGCAAAGAACGCGACCGCGTTTTTCCGCAGCCGAGCGGTGCACCAGCATGGAAAGCGCGTCAACCGGCTCTTCATTGACCAAAATTGACATCTTGACCAGATCGCCTTCGCGATAATCTGAAAGACTGTAGTCGAACGAGGCATAGCCCTTCGAGATCGATTTCAGACGGTCATAGAAGTCGAATACCACTTCGTTGAGCGGCAAATCATAGGTAATCATCGCACGCGGACCGACATAGGAAAGGTCCACCTGAATGCCACGGCGGTCCTGGCAAAGCTTCATGATCGCGCCGAGATAATCGTCCGGCGTCATAATTGTTGCCTTGATCCACGGCTCTTCAATGGCCTCGATCTTGACGATATCGGGCATGTCGGCAGGGTTGTGCAATTCCTTTTCAGTGCCGTCCGTCATTTTTAGACGATAGACAACCGAAGGCGCGGTGGTGATGAGATCGAGATTGAACTCGCGTTCCAGACGCTCCTGAATGATTTCAAGGTGCAGCAGACCGAGGAAACCGCAACGGAAACCAAAGCCAAGCGCCGCCGAAGTCTCCATTTCATAGGAGAACGAGGCGTCGTTGAGACGCAATTTTCCCATGGCAGCGCGCAGGTCTTCAAAATCCGCCGCATCGACCGGGAACAGGCCACAGAACACTACCGGTTGCGCAGGTTTGAAGCCAGGCAGCATGTTTTGTGTCGGGCGGCGTTCTTCGGTGATCGTATCGCCCACCCGCGTATCGGCAACTTCCTTGATTGAAGCAGTGATGAAGCCGAGTTCGCCGGGGCCGAGATCACTCACCTGCACCATTTTGGGCGTGAAAACGCCAGTGCGCTCGACCGGATATTTCGCGCCCGTACCCATCATACGGATGGTCTGGCCCTTTTTCAGAACGCCGTCGATCACGCGCACCAGAACGATGACGCCCAGATAGGAATCGTACCAGCTATCTACCAGCATGGCCTTCAATGGCGCATTGCGATCACCTTCCTTCGGGGCAGGCAATTTTTGGACGATGGCTTCCAGAACGTCTTCGATGCCAAGCCCTGTCTTGGCGGAAATTTCCACCGCATCCGATGCATCGATGCCAATCACTTCCTCGACCTGGCTCTTGACGCGTTCGGGCTCCGCGGCGGGCAGGTCGATCTTGTTCAGCACCACAACAATTTCATGATTGTTGTCGATAGCCTGATAGACATTGGCCAGCGTCTGCGCTTCCACGCCCTGTGAGGCATCAACCACCAGAAGCGAACCCTCGCACGCAGCCAGAGAACGCGAGACTTCATAGGCGAAGTCGACATGTCCGGGTGTGTCGATGAGGTTCAGCACATAGTCCTCGCCGTTCTTCGCCTTATAGCTGAGACGGACGGTCTGCGCCTTGATAGTGATGCCGCGCTCACGCTCGATATCCATCGAGTCAAGGATCTGATCCTTCATCTCGCGCGACTCCAGCCCGCCGGTCAACTGAATGAGGCGGTCGGCCAGTGTCGATTTGCCATGGTCGATATGGGCGACGATCGAAAAGTTACGAATATGGTCAAGTGGTGTGCTCATGCGCGCGATTTACCAGCAAGCAGTCAAAACTCAAAGAGGTATTGCACGTTTAGCGCTGGAAAAGCAGCTACTATCGTCATCGTGACAAGAAGTCCCCTTTGCCTTGTGACAAAAAGGCATTAAATCAGCCTCATAAAGCGCGCCGTAGCAAGATCGTTATGGGCGCAATCGGGCTTTGATGCAGGAGTTAAGGATGCAGACCGAACCGAACGAAGTTCACAACAGACCAAAACTGGTCACTGTTTTCGGCGGCTCTGGCTTTGTCGGACGCGCGGTTGTAGCCAGCCTCACCAAACGTGGCTATCGTGTGCGCGTCGCCGTGCGCAAGCCGGAAACTGCCTATTACATGCAGCCGCTGGGCAATGTCGGGCAGATTCAGATGGCGCAGGCCAATGTCCGCAATCGCAAGTCGGTCGAACGCGCCGTCATGGGCGCCGATCATGTCATCAACCTGGTAGGCATCCTGTCCGAAAGCGGTCGGCAGCGCTTCAACAGTGTGCAGGTGCTAGGCGCAAAAAACATCGCCGAAGCAGCAAAAGCCGCCGGCGTTCCCATGACCCACCTTTCCTCGCTCGCAGCCGACGTCAATTCGCCGTCCATCTATGCGCGCACCAAAGCCGAGGGCGAAAAGGCTGTCTTGTCGGTGCTACCCGATACAGTGATCCTACGCCCGTCGATTATTTTCGGCTATGAGGACCGCTTCTTCAACCGCTTCGCCAATATGGCGCGATTTTCACCTTTCCTGCCGGTAATTGGCGGCGGTAAGACGAAGCTGCAACCGGTCTATGTCGGCGATGTCGCCGAAGCAGTAGCCTGTGCGGTAGACGGCAAGCTGAAGACGGGCACCATTTATGAGCTTGGCGGCCCCGATGTAGAAGAATTCAGCCAGTTGATGCGCGATATGCTGCGTGTCATCGGGCGCAAGCGCATGCTCGTCTCCATGCCTTGGTGGGCGGCCCGCATGCAGGCTTCGGTTCTTGGTCTTCTACCCAACCCGCCGCTCACCAACGATCAGGTGACACTGCTTAAATTTGACAATGTGGTTTCGCAAGAAGCTGTCAAAGACGGGCGAACATTACAAGGTATCGGCATTACGCCCGAAACGACCGATGCGATCCTCCCCGCCTATCTCTGGCGCTATCGTGTCGCTGGCCAGTACACGAAGACCGGATTTGCATAAGAAGGAATAAGGGGCCGACAGGCCCCTTATTCCTGCCCGCTCCTCCGCTATCGCTCCGGGCGTTCGTCGCTCACCCCCAGATCAGCAGCGCCGCCAGACCTACCGCGCCGACAATCAGCCGCCACCAGGCAAATAGCCTGAAGCCATGGCGCGAGACATAATCGAGCAGATAGCGCACCACGAATACGCCAGAAATAAACGCCATGATGAAGCCGGCAACGATGAGTGTGCCATCGTTGAAGGAGAGTATATTGTAGCTCTTGTAAAGATCGTAGGCGAATGCGCCCGCCATGGTCGGCATGGCGAGGAAAAAGGAAAATTCAGCGGCGGAGCGTTTGTCGGCTCCCATCAGCAAGGCGCCGACAATGGTCGAGCCGGAACGCGACACGCCCGGTATCATAGCGAGACATTGCACGAAGCCTATAGCAAGGCAGATCGGCAGCGGATAATCCATGACATCGCGATAACGCGGCCTGAGATCAAGCTGGTCGACCCACAAGAGAATGAAGCCGCCGATAATAAGCATGATGCAGACCAGCATCGGTGACTCGAAAAGTACGCCCTTGATAAAGCCATGCGCCAGCGCGCCAATGACGGCTGCGGGCAGAAAGGCGATCAGGATGCCCGCAACAAACCGGCGCGTGCGGGCATCGCGCGGAAAGTCGGTGAGAATTTTGAGCAATTTAGCGGAATAGACGGTGAGGATAGCGAGAATGGCTCCAAGCTGGATCAGAACTTCGAACGTCTTGCCCGTCGATTCAAAGCCGAGAAAATGGCCGATGAGCAATAAATGGCCTGTGGAAGAAACCGGGATAAATTCGGTAAGACCTTCGATAAGGCCAAGAAAAGCGGCTTCCAGAAGATTGAAAATATCCATGAAGTCAGTACCTTGGAAATGTGGATATGATGAGAGCGACTTGCTTTGACCGCACGAAAGCGTGAGATTGCGAAAACGGCACGCCCAGCGATTGCTTGTCTCCCGCAGGCATAGCCCTTATAGACTAAACATTCCGTTGAGGTGGCTCGAATCGCGTGGCAGCAGAAATAACCCGCTGTCTGCGTAAACGCCAGAAGCAGTCCCTCTGCGCAGATCAATTAAAGCTTGTCAGTCGAAAGTACCGCGTCGATCATGCTTACGCTTTTTCATCATCCCATGTCTTCGGGTTCGCGCTATGTGCGGCTTATTCTCGGTGAATATGACGTGGAAGCAGAGCTGATCGAGGAGCGCCCCTGGTCGCGCCGCAAGGAGTTTCTGGCGCTCAACCCTGCCGCGACCCTGCCGGTTTTGCTGGCCGAGCGGGATCTGCCGGTCGTTGGCGCAACAGTCATCGCGGAATATCTTGATGAGACGCGCGGCGCACTCAAGCGCAACCGCCGCCTTTTACCCGAAAGCCCGATGGAACGCGCCGAAGTGCGCCGCCTCGTCGACTGGTTCCTGCTCAAATTCGAAAATGAAGTGACACGGCATATCGCCCGCGAGCGAGTCTTCAAATTGCAGATGTCGGCAGAATTTGGCGGCAGTTCCCCGGACTCCACAGCCATTCGCGCCGCCCGCACCAATATCCGCCAGCACATGAAGTATATCGACTGGCTGGCAGCGTCTCGCGACTGGCTGGCAGGCACTCTGCCGAGCTATGCCGATATGGCAGCTGCAGCCTCGCTCTCCGTGCTCGATTATCTCGGTGAAATCGAATGGAGCGAAACCAGAGCTGCGCGTGACTGGTACACCCGCATGAAATCGCGCCCAGCCTTCCGTCCGCTGCTTGCCGATCGCGTGCGTGGACTTGCCCCGGTGGCCCATTATGGCGATCTCGATTTCTGAACCGAAGGAAGCCCGGCTCAAGCGCTTCCTGATTGAAGAGGCAAAAGCGGCAGGTTTCGACGCAGTCGCCTTCACCACCCCCGACAAGATTCCACAGGCCCCGCAGCGCCTACGGCAATATATCGCCGAAGGCTGTCACGCCGATATGGTGTGGATGGAAGAAACGGAAGAACGGCGCGCCAGTCCGAGCGTTCTGTGGCCGGAAGTTCGCTCGATCATGATGCTGGCCATGAATTACGGCCCCGATAGCAATCCGCTCGCCATTCTGGAGCAAAAGGACCGCGGCGCAATTTCGGTTTACGCACAGAACCGCGACTATCATGACATCATCAAGGGCAAGCTGAAGCATGTGGCAAGCCGCTTTGCCGCCCGCGCCGGTCAGGATGTGAAGGTGTTCGTCGATACCGCACCCGTCATGGAAAAACCGCTGGCACAGGCGGCAGGCATAGGGTGGCAGGGCAAGCACACCAATCTGGTCAGCCGCGAACATGGCTCATGGCTGTTTCTCGGCTCTATCTTCACCACGGCGGAAATCGCACCCGATCAGCCGGAGCGCGACCATTGCGGCTCCTGCCGTGCCTGTCTCGACATATGCCCGACCAGCGCTTTCCCTGCCCCTTACCGCATCGATGCGCGCCGCTGCATTTCCTATCTCACCATTGAGAACAAGGGACCGATTCCCCTGGAGTTTCGCAAAGCCATCGGCAATCGCATCTACGGCTGCGACGATTGCCTCGCCGTCTGCCCGTGGAACAAATTTGCACAAACCGCAAGCGAATTGAAATTGAAGGCGCGCGACGACCTCAAATCGCCGCGCCTTGCCGATTTTCTGCACCTGGACGACCCGGCCTTCCGCAGTTTCTTCTCGGGCTCGCCCGTCAAGCGAATCGGGCGCGACCGCTTCCTGCGCAATGTGCTGATTGCCGCGGGCAATTCACGGGATAGATATTTTCTCCCGCAGATCGAAGCCCTGTTGCAGGACGCGGCACCGGTAGTGCGGGGTGCCGCCATCTGGGCCCTGAAGCAATTGGCGGAGCCGGAGCGCTTCGCTTCTCAGCAAAATCGTCTGGCCTCCGTCGAAGAGGATGCTACGGTGCGCGCGGAATGGGAGATAGAGGAAAGCTGAATGCGCATTTTTCTGTTCGGAGCCGGTTATTCCGCTGCAGCCTTCGCGCGGTATATAGCCAATGAGGCTGAACGCATCGACGGCACCACTCGCCATCAAGACAGGTTCGAAGCACTTGAAAAAGCCGGTATCCAGCCTTGCATATACAATGGCGAAACGGCGGAGCCGAACCTTTTGGACCAGCTTGTGCAAGCCACCCATGTGGTGATTTCCATCGCGCCCGGTGAGAACGACGATCCATCCCTTGCCATTGTCGAGGAAGCATTGCGCCGTCCCGGCAATACGATCCGCTGGATCGGCTATCTGTCGACAGTCGGCGTCTATGGCGATCATCAGGGCGGTTGGGTCGATGAAGCCACGCCCTGCAAACCGGTCTCCCGGCGCTCGCTAGAGCGCGTCAAGGCCGAAGCGGCGTGGGGCGCATTGAGCCAGCGCCATGGCACACCTCTCGCCATCTTGCGTTTATCGGGAATCTATGGTCCCGGACGCAATGCCTTCATCAATCTGGAACGTGGCGCTGCGCGACGCATCATAAAGCAGGATCAGGTCTTCAACCGCATTCATGTCGACGATATCGCAGGCGCGTTGCGCTTGCTGGCAGGCACGGATACCGGCGGCATTTTCAACATCACCGACAGCGAGCCTTCACCGCCGCAGGATGTTGTAGCCTATGCCGCCGAACTGATGGGCGTGAGCTTGCCACCGGAAGTACCTTTCAACCAAGCAGACATGACGCCGATGGCCCGCTCTTTCTATGGTGAAAACAAACGTGTAGCCAACCAACGCATAAAAAATCTCGGCTATGAATTCCTTTATCCGGATTATCGCACCGCCTTTTCGGCTATGTGGCGAGACAGCAGCTGGCGCTGATTGCATTGCCCGAACCCGGCTGGTAAAAACACGCGCAATAATGTTCAACGGGATCGGAACAATGGGTAACGCCAAGTCAGCAGAAAAATAAGCCGCAACAGTCTTCCAACCTGTTGCGGCATCTGTCCCGGACTCAATACCATAATTACAGGCAGATCGCCGCCCGATCATTCTTTCGAGCGGATGCATAATCATGCCCTTTGATGACCAGAAAGCTCCATCCTGGAGCCACTCCCTGCCATTTGCGCTCGCGCTTATGGCGCCTTTCGACATTCTCGCCTCGCTTGCCATGGATATCTACCTGCCGGTGGTGCCATCCATGCCGCGTATTCTGCAAACAACGCCCGCCATGGTGCAGCTCACATTGAGCCTCTATATGGTAATGCTCGGTGTCGGCCAACTTCTGTTCGGCCCCCTCTCCGACCGTTATGGGCGCAGACCCATACTACTCGGCGGGTCTACGCTTTTCGCTATCGCATCCTTCATGCTCGCCATGACAGATAATGCGATCGTCTTTATATTCCTGCGATTTCTTCAGGCTGTGGGCGCATCAGCAGCCCTTGTCGCCACTTTCGCAACCATCCGGGATGTCTATGCCACACGGCCGGAAGGCGCGACGATCTACGGTCTCTTCAGCGCCATGCTGTCTTTCGTGCCTGCGCTGGGACCAGTCGCCGGCGCACTGATCGCACAGAGCCTTGGTTGGCGCGCGATCTTCGCCATGCTCGGTTTTCTGACCGCCATTGCCGTATGGCGGGCCGCTCGCCATTGGCACGAAACACGCCCGACGCGCAGCCATCCGTCGCGAGACACCGTTGCGCGGATCATGAAAAGCTTCACCTTCTGGACATACACGCTGAGTTTCAGCACGGCGATGGGCACATTCTTTGTGTTCTTTTCCACATCACCGCGCATCCTGATCGAGCGGGCGGACTTTACAGAAACCGGCTTCAGCCTTGCCTTTGGAAGCGTTGCTGTCGCAATGATCATCGCGACGCGCATCCTCCCGCGTTACATGCAAAAGCGGGAAGCGCGAACCAGCGTGGCTTTCGGCATGATGACGCTCCTTGTCAGTGCGTGCCTGCTCCTGCTGGGCGAGCAACTGCTGGAGCCGTCCTTCACAAGCATCATCCTGCCGATGTGGCTTGCTGCCGTTGGTATCGTTCTGACGGTATCAATGGCGGCAAACGGCGCTTTGTCGGCATTCGATGACTGCGCAGGCATGGCGGTCGCCGTCTATTTCTGCATTCAGAGCCTGATCGTCAGTTTTGCTGGGACGGCCCTCATCATCCTGCTTCCAGGCAATACGGCATGGCCGCTCGTCGTCTTCTGCACCGTCATGCCGACCCTGACCCTCGCAATGCTTGCGCGGCTTCATAAGGACTGACCAAAACTCGGCTGAGCGCACCGAACAAGCGATCGGCATTGCTGGCTAGCCCATCACACAGCATAATGTCGTCAATCTGATCGCCTTGATTCGCAGCCGCGACGCCCTCCCGGCAAACCATGGAATGGCCCATGACCGCAAACAAACTGAAAAAGATCGTTTTTGCCGCCGCGCTAGTGGCTATGGTCTCCGCTGACTTCGCACCGCTGGCTGCGGCAGAAAATATACCTGCCAAACAGGCTTTTGGCACACAAACACTGCCCGTTCTGACGCAACAGCCACAATCCATCGGCTTTTACGCCAAGGGTTGTCTTGCAGGCGCAGTCGCGCTCCCAACCGACGGGCCCAACTGGCAGGTGATGCGCCTGTCACGCAATCGGCGGTGGGGCCATCCCCGCATGATCGCCCTTCTGGAAAAACTGTCCCAGGACGCAGCAACGGACGGCTGGCCGGGCCTCCTCGTCGGCGACATCTCCCAGCCGCGCGGCGGACCGATGCTGACAGGGCACGCTTCGCATCAGGTCGGCCTCGATGCCGATATTTGGCTGACCCCGATGCCCAAAAAGCGTTTTACCGATGCAGAACGCGAAAGCGTGTCGGCCGTGTCTATGCTGAAGCCGGATTCGCTCTATATCGATCCGAAGAAATGGACCTCGAGCCGCACCGCCCTTTTGAAGCATGCCGCGAGCTACCCGGAAGTTGAACGTATTTTCGTACATCCGGGCATCAAGAAGAAACTTTGCGACACAGTGAAAGGCAACCGGAAATGGCTTGGCAAGATCCGCCCCTATTGGGGGCATCATTACCATTTTCATATCCGCCTCACCTGCCAGCCTGGCTCCACGCAGTGCACGCCGCAGGCGAAGGTCCCATTCGGAGACGGATGCGATCAATCACTGGCATGGTGGTTTACAGACGAGCCGTGGAAGCCTGCAAAACCATCAAGCAAGCCGTCCAAAAAGCCAAAACCCGTCATGGTTTCAGACCTGCCGAAAGCTTGTGCCGCCGTGCTCGATGGCCCCGCGCCCAATTCAATTGCCGATGTGACATACAGTGCACAATAAAATAGTGAGAGCAATTCCAGCCAAATTGTGAAAGATGGTGGCCGCTGGAGCAGAATGACAAGGTTATCAACCCATGAATGAACGTGTACGCATCGCCCTGATTGCTCATGACCTGAAAAAAGACGACATAGTCGCATTTGCGCGCATGCATGAAGTGGCCTTGTCGCGCTATGATATTGTCGCGACCGGAACGACCGGAAAACTTATTCAGGACGTCTGTCCGTCACTGCATATCCATCTGGTCAAGAGCGGCCCGCTCGGCGGCGACCAGCAGATTGGCGCGATGATAGCGGAAGGAACGGTGCAGGTGCTGATCTTTTTCATAGATCCCCTCTCCCCGCTTCCCCATGATGTGGACGTCAAGGCCCTCACTCGTCTGGGCAGCGTCTATGACATTCCCATGGCGCTGAACCGAGCAACAGCTGAAAGACTGGTCAAGGCGCTGGATCGATAGGCCAGCGGAAAGGTCGGCAGGACAAAGCAGCTACGCAGATTGAGCAACAGGAAATAACAATGCAAGCCACGATAGACGCCGAACAGAGTTTCAAATTCCCCGTTCTTGTCGGTGATATTGGCGGAACCAATGCGCGCTTCGCTCTCCTTGTTGATTCCTACGCGGAACCCAAAGAATTCCCCATCGTCCAGACGGCGGATTACACCACCATCGACGAAGCCATCCAGAGCGCCGTTCTCGATCACACATCGATCCTGCCGCGCTCTGTTATACTGGCGGTAGCAGGCCCCGTCGATGGCGATGAAATCGACCTCACCAATTGCGATTGGGTGGTCCGCCCCAAGGGGCTGATTACAAATCTGGGCTTCAAGGACGTCACCGTCCTTAACGACTTCGAGGCTCAGGCGCTCGCCGTGGTGTCGCTCGAAAGCGAGCATCTTGAACAGATCGGCGGCAAACGGGAAGAAATCATCGCCACCCGCGTCGTGCTCGGCCCCGGAACCGGACTTGGCGTCGCCGGACTGATACGCACCCACAAGGCATGGGTTCCGGTCCCCGGCGAAGGCGGCCATATCGATATCGGCCCGCGTAGCGAACGCGACTATCAGGTTTTTCCGCATATCGAGCGCATTGAGGGGCGCGTGGCAGCAGAACAAATCCTTTGCGGCCGAGGCTTGCGCAATCTCTATGTAGCAATTTGTGCCGCCGATAATGTACCCCCGGTCTTCGACACACCTGCGGCCATTACCGATGCCGGACTTGACGGCAGCAATCCACAAGCGGTCGAAACACTCGATCTGTTCGTCACCTATCTTGGTCGTATCGCTGGCGATCTGGCGCTGATTTTCATGGCGCTTGGCGGCGTTTATCTCTCCGGTGGCATTCCGCAGCGCATTTTATCCGCCCTTAAGGCCGAGTCTTTCCGCGCGGCGTTCGAAGACAAAGCGCCCCACGGCCTGATCATGCGTGACATTCCGATTCATGTGATCACGCATCAGCTTGCAGCATTGAGCGGCCTTTCCGCTTTCGCACGCACGCCTTCACGCTTCGAAGTTTCCACCGATGGCCGCCGCTGGCATATCGGCTAAGATAACGTTATAGAAGCGCTGTAATGAAATCCTTCACAGCCCCAGCTGCCAGATAAAAAGCGCCTTTGCCCGTGAGTTTATTCAGGAAGAAAAACAAGAAGATTGATCCGGGCGAGGCCACGCGCGTCATTCGCCGCATGCTGTCGGAAAATGGGCGCCAATATAAGAAAAGCTATATTATCGCTATCGCGGCATCGCTCATCGTCGGGGCCTCCAACGGTGTGCTTGCCTATTTGATGAAGCCGATGATCGACAAAATTTTCTATGAACAGAAAATCGGCCTCATCTGGATCATCTGCGGCGCGATTCTGGGAATTTTCATCCTGCGCGGTCTTTCGAGCTATATTCAGGCAGTAGAGCTTGCCAAGATCGGCAACAATCTGGTCGCGCGCTATCAAAAGCGCATCTTCGACCATCTCATGAAACTGGGCCTCAATTTTTATAACGATACGCGCTCCGGCCATCTTGCCGCCCAGATCAACCAGAACGTCAACGGCATTCGCGATCTGCTTAACATGACGATCACTTCGATCGCACGCGATCTGGTCGCATTGATCGGGCTGGTCGCCATGATGTTTTATACCGACCCGTTCATGTCGGCTGTCGTTTTCCTGATCGGCCCGCCGCTGGTTCTGTCGGTTGCCTATATTTCCCGCCGTATCCGCGCGGTGACGCGCGACCTGGTGCATCTCAATTCCCATCTGCTCGGCGCCATGCAAGAATCGGTGCAAGGAATTGCGATCGTCAAGGCATTTACTATGGAAGAGCAGTTGCGTTCCAAGATTGACGCGTTGATCGTGCAGGCCGAAGGGCGCAGCAACAAGATCGCTCGCGTTTCCGAACGCACCACCCCGATTGCCGAAATTCTGGCCGGCTTCGCTATTGCCGGTGTGCTGGCCTATAGCGGTTATCGCGCGATCCTTAATCAGGAACCGCCCGGTGCAATGTTCGCCTTCATCACCGCCCTGCTTCTCGCCTACGATCCGGCGCGCAGGCTTGCGCGCCTTCAGGTCGGACTCGAAAGGGCGCTGGTCAATGCGCGCATGATCTATGAAGTGCTCGATATCGAACCGCATCAGGGTGACTTGCCCGGAGCAATAGAGCTCAAAGCCGGTGCGGGCGAGATCAGTTTCAGGAACGTGTATTTTTCCTATGGCCAAGCCGCACCTGTTCTGCATGGCATAAGCTTCGTCGCGAAAGCCGGAGAAACGACCGCCGTGGTCGGCGCGTCCGGCGCGGGCAAATCGACGCTCATCAGTCTGGTCCAGCGCTTCTATGACATGGAAAAAGGCGAAATCTTGTTTGATGGGCAGGACATTTCAAAAGTCACCAAGCGATCGCTGCGCCATTCGATCGCCTATGTTTCGCAACAGCCCTATCTGTTCGAAGGCACCATCGCCGACAATATCCGCTACGGGCGCCCGGATGCAACGCAGGAAGAGATCGTCGAAGCGGCGAAACTCGCCCATGCACATGAATTCATCGAACAACAGCCGCAAGGTTATGACACCCCGGTCGGCGAAAATGGCGTCACACTTTCGGGCGGGCAGCGCCAGCGCCTTTCGATTGCACGCGCCATCGTGCGTAATGCGCCAGTTCTACTGCTCGATGAGGCGACATCCGCGCTCGATAATGAATCCGAAAAACGCGTCCAGCTCGCGCTCGATCAGATCATGCAGGACCGGACAACGATTGTTATTGCCCACCGTCTTTCCACTGTCGTCAATGCCGACCGTATCGTGGTCATCGAGGCAGGCCACGTGGTTGAAGAAGGCCGTCACCGCGATCTGATCAACATTCCGAATGGCGTCTATGCCCGCTTCTATCAATTGCAGAGCGGCAATGACGATATTCTTCTTGAAAATGCAGGCACAAAGGAAAAATCCAATGGCCAATGACACCGAAATGGGGCTCGTGGTTGTCGGCGCAAGCGGTCGCATGGGACAGGCCCTCATCCGCACCGTTCACACGATGGAAGGAGTTCGGCTTGCAGGCGCGATAGAACGCCCTGAATCTCCTTTTCTGGGAAAGGATGCCGGAGAAATTGCTGGTGTCGGCAATCTGGGCATCCAGATCACCGATGATCCGCTGCCCATTTTCGCCAGGGCACAAGGCGTGCTCGATTTCACCAGCCCCTCGGCTTCAATCGATTACGCTGCGCTGACCGCACAGGCGCGTATTGTACATGTGATCGGCACCACGGGCTGTTCCCCCGAAGATGAGGAAAAAATCCACGCCGCTGCCCGCCACGCCACAATTGTCAAATCCGGCAATATGAGCCTTGGTGTTAACCTCCTCTCTGTTCTGGTACAAAAGGCCGCGCAGGCGCTCGGACCGGAAGATTTCGATATCGAAATTCTTGAAATGCATCACAGGCATAAGGTCGATGCTCCTTCAGGCACAGCACTTCTGCTTGGCGAAGCCGCCGCCGAAGGCCGCGCTGTCAGCCTTGCCGAGAAAAACGTACGTGTGCGCGACGGCCATACAGGCCCGCGCGAGGAAGGCACAATCGGCTTTGCGACACTGCGCGGCGGTTCGGTTGTAGGCGATCACTCGGTCATTCTCGCTGGACCCGGTGAGCGCATCACCCTCTCCCACCATGCCGAAGACCGTACCATCTTCGCGCGCGGCGCGGTGAAAGCCGCGCTTTGGGCCTATGGAAAAAAGCCCGGTCTTTATTCCATGCTCGACGTGCTCGGGCTTAACGACTGATTCCCACTCACCATGGAGCATTGAATATGTCCCGTACTCTCGTCCTGGTCCGTCACGGCCAAAGCGAATGGAACCTGAAGAACCTTTTCACCGGCTGGCGCGATCCGGGTCTGACCGAACAGGGCCATGCAGAAGCAAAAGCGGCAGGGCAGCGCCTTAAGGCCGCTGGCCTCAAATTCGATATCGCATTCACTTCGGTTCTTTCGCGCGCTCAGGTGACATGCGAGCATATTCTTGATGAACTGGGCCAGTCGAACCTTGAAACGATCCGCGATCAGGCGCTCAATGAACGCGATTATGGCGATCTTTCGGGCCTCAACAAGGACGATGCCCGCGCCAAATGGGGCGAGGAGCAGGTCCATATCTGGCGCCGTTCCTACGACGTGCCGCCGCCGGGCGGCGAAAGCCTCAAGGACACTGGCGCGCGCGTCTGGCCTTATTATCTTCACACCATCCAGCCGCATGTGCTGCGCGGCGAAACGGTGCTCGTCGCAGCCCACGGCAATTCCCTGCGCGCCCTTATCATGGCGCTGGATGGCCTGTCTCCGGAAGAGATTCTCAAGCAGGAACTCAACACCGGTGTCCCGGTCGTCTACAAGCTCAATGCCGATTCGACCATCGCTTCCAAGGAAGTACTTTCCGTCTGATGTTTTCCCGGGCCGGCCTCTTTTTTGCCGCGCCCGGCTCCATTGCCGGTCGGTTTTTCTTGTGAACAGCGCAACTGATAAAAAAGCTGGCTGAATGTCGAAATGACGATTGACACAGCCATGCCGACCCCTTAGATGAACCTCGTCGCCCAGATGGCGGAATTGGTAGACGCACCAGCTTCAGGTGCTGGCGCTCGCAAGGGCGTGGAGGTTCGAGTCCTCTTCTGGGCACCATTTCCAAGTCTTCAGACCACTACCAAGGTCCAGAAGCACCTCAAAAAGCCCGCGCAAGCGGGCTTTTTTGTTATCATTCATCCTTACACATCCATGAACAGCCAGTGGCATCCAAACAATTTGATGGCATTATTGATGGCATTTTGCTGGAATGCCATCAACTGGATATCGGGATGCCAACACAATGCCCTTGAACGACACACGCATAAGAGCGTTAAAGCCATCAGTTAAACCCACAAAGCACGGCGACTCAGGCGGACTTTTACTCGTCTTAAATCCCACAGGAAGCAAGCTCTGGCGAATGGTCTATCGCTTTGAGGGAAAACAAAAGCAGCTTTCATTCGGAACATGGCCAGACGTGTCCCTTGCAGAAGCTCGCGCGGCCCGCGACGCAGCGCGTAAGATCCTCGCATCCGGCATAGACCCCTCTTCGAAAAAGAAGGAAGAGAAGGTCGCTCGTGAACGGCTGGTGACAGATAGCTTCACAGCATTGGCCGATGAACTACTGGACAAAAACGCGCGAGAAGGTAAATCCGCAGCAACACTTGGAAAAAAGCGCTGGCTAGTAAGCCTTGCAATAAGCGACTTGGGAGACAAACAAATAACGGAGATATCTGCAACGGATATCCTCGTACCACTGCGCCGAGTGGAAGCACAAGGTAATTATGAAACCGCCAGACGCCTGCGTGCTGTCATAAGTCAGGTCTTCCGTTATGCAATTGCCACCGCACGAGCCGAGAATGACCCCACCTTTGGTTTAAGGGGCGCTATTATCGCGCCTAAAGTCACACATCAGGCCGCAGTCACAGACTGGACCGTCTTTGCCAAATTGTTAAAATCGATCTGGGCTTACTCGGGTACTTTGGAAACCTGTGCGGCTCTAAAGTTAATGGCTTTGCTTTATCCGCGTCCCGGAGAACTCCGCCAATCGGAATGGAATGAATTCGACCTTGAAAATGCAGTTTGGATAATCCCAGCTGAACGCGCAAAAATGCGACGCCCACACAAGAAGCCGTTACCGCCGTTGGCCATAGAAATATTGCGGGAGCAACACAATCGCACCGGCGATCTGCGCTTAGTATTTCCATCTAGCACATCAACTGAGCGACCGATTAGTGAGAACACAATGAATCAGGCACTCAGACGAATGGGGTTTAGCAAGGACGATGCCACCTCGCACGGATTTCGCGCCACCGCCTCAACACTTTTAAACGAAAGCAACACTTGGAGTGCTGACGCCATCGAAGCCGAATTGGCTCACATTGGTGGCAATGCAGTACGCCGAGCCTACCACCGTGCATCTTATTGGGACGAACGTGTTAAAATGACAGCCTGGTGGTCGGAACGAATTGGAGAAATAGTTAGAAAATCAAACAGTCAGATTTGAGTTCACCTGCTGGAATGGCGAGGTGATCCGTCTC
This sequence comes from Falsochrobactrum tianjinense, assembly GCF_019100495.1. Taxonomy (GTDB): domain Bacteria; phylum Pseudomonadota; class Alphaproteobacteria; order Rhizobiales; family Rhizobiaceae; genus Brucella; species Brucella tianjinense. The sequence goes on from NZ_JAHRVA010000004.1 coordinate 398,996, forward strand.
GCTTTCATCATCGACGCGTTCGGTTGGGAAATCATCTCATGGGTAGCGGCCGTCGAGTTTAGCCATGGTGGACTTGCTTCGGAAGTGGCGAGGTTTTCTTAAACTTCATAATGACCATGCAGCCTGCGAGGACCTACCTTGGGGGGGGGTGGAAAACCATCGCACGATGCCATTCGAGGAACTCCTTATGCTTTTGCGTAAAGCTCAGGCGTTCCCGAAAGCCCAATGACGAGCGAGCCTCCTTGCTCAAATGAACCGAGAACTCCGGGCTTCCATCGTCATTGAATGTCACCAGACCCGTGTCAAACGCGGCATCCCAAAGCGCCGATAGCAATAAGCCATTGTGCACATCCATACGCTCGCCGTCGGTTTCGCAATCCTTCCACGGCTTGATGTGCGAAGCGCGCAGGAGCGCCGGGTCCGTAATGTCCGTCAAGGGGCAGCGCCCCTGCCAGTATTGCAGCAGCCGCTCCCGAAAAATATCCTGCCCCACACGCTGCACCACAAGGCGTTCTGCCTCCGTCGTCTTCGGCAAGTTCTTTGTACGGTGAAGAAACTCCTGAAGGGGCGCGTTAGGAAGACTTGCGGCAAGTTCGTAAATTCTTGGCATTACCCCATAAAGCTGTACCAGTGAGGCAAGCCGGAAGCGTGCGAGGCCTGGTCCTGCGATATCGGACACTTCAATCCCGATCTCTGCAATGACCCCGGCGTGATCTAGGGCTAGGAACCACGCGCCGTGTGTCTCCCGAGCGAGCCAGATCGATCCTTGCGCAGTCGTCGAACTGTACTGGCGCCAGCCACCAATTTCGCCATGGGGACGCCGGAAGCCGTTCTGGTATGTGACCTTTTCGCATTCCTGACGGGTAACAAAGGATTGGGGCGTCTCGATCATCAAAAGTCCATCGCAAACAATCTGGCCTCAGGTGGGGTTGACGACAGTTTCAGCCGTACTGTGGGATGATCAGCTGTGATTTGTGATGGAGCTGTAGTTGTCGTCACAATATACTGGAATGGAGGGGGGCTAGTCTTCTCTTCCAGGCCCAGCGTGAAATCAAAGAGATTTGAGTAAATGCCAGCGTCGAGGTCTGCTTCGCGGGGACTGTCGTGGATGAGGAACGATGGTAGGTTCGCCTTTCCATTCACCGAGAGGATCATGGCGGCGAGGTCAAAAGCAACGATCTTGAATGACTCTACTGCCGCCGTTGAAAGACCTGCGCCGCGATCAAGCAATATCTCAGGATGCAGACCGTTACCGTCCAGCTTCACTTTCCCAGTGCAACCATTGGGCATCAAATTCGCGACAAGTTGTCGAAAGAGTGTTTCCAGATCACCTATCGCTGCTGCAGCGCGCTCGCGCTCAAGGCCCATCTTTTGTCGCTGGCCTTCCAGTATTCTGTCAACACTAGCCAAGCGTTGAACTACTCGGGCGCGATCACCTAACTGGCGGTCGAACCAGTTAGCTTCTCTCACCAAGTCCTGCGCGCGATTGATAGCCTTGTTGGCGTTAGAAACCTGCTGTTCGAGTTGAGAGAAAGAAGCATCAATTTTGGAAATCTCACCATCCAATCGAGCGATTTCCTGATCGAGTTTTTCAATTTCTCCGGGCAGCGCCAGTCTTTGACGATCTAACTCAGCGACGTGTTTCTCGGTCCGTTCAATCCGGCCTTTCACCTCGTCAAGGTTGCACCGTTGTAAAGACACCCCACATCCCTTAGCCTTCACTTCATCGATGCTGACATGACAAATTGCGCAACGGACAATAACACCAGTTTCAAGTCTCGCTTGCTCGGTTCCTTGTTCGGCGCGAGCAGCAGAAATCTGACTTGGAAGGCTGTTCTGTGTTTCGGCGTGGAATATTGACCCCACTAGCGGGCGAA
>NZ_JAHRVA010000005.1 GCF_019100495.1 Falsochrobactrum tianjinense
GCGAAACGCCCGAAACTGTTCAGACAAACCGAGCCACCTCTCATCGTCCTTGTTAGAAGGTGGAATTTATTATATTCATTAGTTGTTTTAATTTTATTATTATTGCCATCATATCTGGTTTCAAAAGACTGATAGGTATAGTTCTTGTCTGCTTCGTATAGATTGTCGCCATTGGCTTTCCACTCGCTAATGCCACTTTGGTAGCCAACGAAATTTTTGGCGGAAAAACTGTAATTTATGACGCGGTCCGTATCGTTGCCAACTATCTTTTTTCTGTACTCGCTCACATAGGGAATAGTTTGGCTTGCGGCCTGTGGCGCGCAAAGCGGATAACGGTGCCCATCTTCGTCCGATGTATAGGTCACCGTCTCGATTGCGCCGGAAGGGTATTCTATCCTGCATAAAGGCGGTTTCCCAAATGAACGGATGGAATCATCATAATGCATGATCCACGCCAGACCACCGAAGTAGATAGCGGAATTTGTGCCTCCAGGCAGGATTACCGTTATTACTTTCTGGGTATCTGTTCCGGGCCAGAGGGTCACGGTTGTCTTGAGAGCATTTGAATAATCGATCTCAACCAGAGTCTGGGGTGTGTCGCCGTCCTCGGCCAATTCGTCCACAATTGATTTCAGCCGACCGTCATTATTCCAGATCAGCGTTACGCCTAATCCATTAGGAGCGAGAATTCGAGACGGAACCCACAGGTTTCCAGACACGTAGCGACCCAGAATGTGGGTGTCGCCTTTTCTATTTTGAACATGATAAACGCCGTCGGTTTGCCTAAGTTTCGCACTGACGATTTTCTGATCTTTGAGCGCTAGATTGCCCGACTGCATAGTTGTCGAATATCTGTCTCCGGTTGAAAGCGATAATACTCCATCGTCGGTGCTATAATGGGACCAGGACAAACCCCAGCCCACTCCAAAGCCCATGTCGATGCTGCTCATCGGGTCATATTTCAAGCTGAGGGGGAGGAAAGGGCCACTGGTGCCATTTGCTTTCAGGTGAGCTAGTAACAAGGAAGCCGAATACAGGCCAGTGCGCGGATCAACGCCGCCGCTCATTGAATCGGAAAAATTGCTGGATGCTTGTGAATATGGTGATGCCACAGGAAAATCCTTTCGAGGCAATTACTTTTTAAATAACAGCATCAATGATATTTCTTTTATTCTCTAATTATACTGAAAGGAGTGCCAGTTCTTCGCACCAAGCATGCCTCCCAAAAACGGCGCCGGTTTTGGGAGGCATAGGTGAAAACAAATCAATAGAGTGGTTCTGTTAATGGCGGTCGCAAATTATCTTCAGTTGGAAGAAGATCTTGCCGCATCAGAGAACCTGCTGGCCGAAGAGGCGTGCGCTGGCTGCGCTACTGCCGATCTGGCGGTCGCGCTTGCCGGAGAACCCGGCTTGTGTAGAGGTGGCGTCGGAACCGGGCGCCACCGCATGATCTATGCCGTCACTGCCTGCTGACCCTTTGTCGGGTCGGGGATCACCACAAGCGTGCTGCCATCGCGCACATTGTTATAGAGATCGATTATATCCTGATTGAGCAGGCGGATGCAGCCCGAGGAAACGGCCTTGCCGATGCTCCATTCTTCGGGCGAGCCGTGAATGCGATAAAGTGTGTCGCGTCTATCCTTGTGAATATACATGGCGCGTGCGCCCAGTGGATTTTTGAGACTGGGCGGCATGCCGCCATTGGCGATGCTGTATGGTTCAAGGGAGGGCTGGCGGGCAACCATTTCGTCGGGGGGAGTCCAGCGCGGCCACTGCCGCTTATAGGCGATCTTCGCGCGCCCCGCCCATGAGAATCCGTCGCGTCCCACGCCGATGCCGTAACGCATCGCCCGACCATTGCCGCGCACATGATAAAGAAATTTATTTGGCGTGTCGACGATCACCGTGCCCGGCGCTTCATTGGTCGGATAATCGACTTCCTGCCGCCAGAATTTCGGATCGACCTTGCTGACATCGACCGCCGGCAGCGGAAACTGCTCTTCGGGCATGGCCTGATACATGAGCGGAACTGGACGCGCCGGTTTGGCTTTTGCCACGGTTTTGGTAGGGCGCGTGGGCGGTGTGGCCGTCACACAGCCTGAGAGCGCAATGGCGCTTGCGCCAATCAGAAAAGCGCGGCGGCTCGCCACGCTCCGTCGCAAAAGAGGCGTCTTCTTGTCGTCGGGAAATTTATCCGGCATTCTGAAACTCTTTCATCCACGTCATTCCAGTAATTGAGAATCCCGACAATCGAGAATCAAGTTCCCGTATCGCGCGGGCGAAAAGGCGAATGGCGAAGAAAAAGAAGATCAAGCTTAAGCCAGCCTTAAGAGCGCGCGCTCAGGGTGAGGAACAGGCAGAAATCGCCGGGCGAGGTCAGAATAATGACCCTTGCCCGGGTTTTTTGGCAGGATTCCTGCGTGTCGCGGATGGTGCTGAAGTTTTGGAAGAGGGCGATTCTCCGGCCACGGCAGCGATATCGCCATCGTGGAAGCGCAGGGAAAGGGCATCGCCATCTGCAATATTGGCGGCCTGTTTGACAGGATTGCCATCCGCATCGAAAACAATGGCGAAACCTCGTTCCAGTACGCTTTCATAGGACAGCGTGCGCATGAGCCGCTCCAGTTCCTGTCCACGCCTTCTGGTGCGTTCGATGGCCAGGCGTATTGCCTGATCGCGGCGGCGATCAAGCTGCTCGATTGTGATTCTCGCCTGTTGTGTGCGGCGCAGCGCAGGCTCGGGCGTGAGCCGATCCGCGCGCCGCGCGAAGGCCGTGCGTCGTTCGCGCAAAAATGCTTCCAGTGCGCGCGGCAGGCGCTGCCCGAGCATGTTCACATTGCGTTTTTGCTCGTCGAAACGGCGTTGCAGCAGGCGGGGTGATAATTGCCGCGCATGTCCTTCAAAATGAACGCGTTTCTTTTGGGTGTTGACAAAAAGTGCTCTTGTCAGGCGCGATGCTGCCTCATCGAACCGGCGGCGGGGCAGGGCCAGCAATTGGTCGGCAGAGGGAAGAGCGCGCGCGCTGGCGCGATGCGCCTGCCGTTTGATTTCGATGAAGCGTGACATGGCGCTCGAAAGCCGCGCGGATTGCGTCGCCACAGTTGCCACCAGATCGGCCTTGACCGGAATCGCCATCTCGGCGGCGCCCGTTGGCGTGGGCGCACGAACATCGGCGGCAAGGTCAATCAATGTCCAGTCGGTTTCATGACCGACAGCCGAAATCACTGGAATATGCGAAGCTGCAACCGCGCGCACCACCACTTCATCATTGAAGCCCCACAGGTCTTCCAGACTGCCGCCGCCGCGCGCCACGATCAGGACATCGGGCTTTGGAATTGCGCTGCCATCGGCCAATGCATTGAACCCCTGAACGGCTGCAGCGACTTCCGCACCGCTGGTTTCGCCCTGTACGCGCACGGGCCAGACCACCACATGCAGCGGATAACGATCCGAAATACGATGGATAATATCGCGGATGACCGCGCCGGTGGGTGATGTCACCACGCCAATGACACGCGGCATGAATGGCAGCAATTGCTTGGCGGCGGGATCGAACAGCCCTTCGGCGGCAAGCCGCCGCTTGCGCTCTTCCAGCAGCGCCATCAGCGCGCCCGCGCCTGCCGGTTCCATCTGCTCAATGACGATCTGGTATTTGGACGAGCCCGGATAGGTGGTCAGCTTGCCGGTGGCGATGACCTCCATTCCTTCTTCGGGACGAAAGCGCAAACGGCCCATGGAACCGCGCCAGATCACCGCTTCAAGTCGTGCCCGGTCATCCTTGAGCGCAAAATAGGCATGTCCCGATGAATGCGGCCCGCGATAACCGGAAATCTCACCGCGCACGCGAATATGCGAAAATGCAGTTTCAACCGTGCGCTTGAGGGCGCCGGAAACTTCGGAAACGCTATATTCGGCCACATTCGAAGCAGCGGCGCTCAAATTCGAATCGGAACCCATGCTCATCCCATTATAGGCTACCAGCCATTGCAGCAGGTCAATTGGTCAATACGCCGCCCATGCGATTATGCACGTCACCAACCGGGCAGTAATTCGTTAGAGCGCACGCGCCGCATACGCATTGAAGGAAAAGAAGAAATTTCCGACGAAATCAGAGCCGTCTGGGCGGGCGCGGAAATGTTGTCGAGGCTCTCGATAATATGCTGGGCAAGCGCATCGACAATGGCATTCTGCTTGCTGTGGCCGCGCATGATGCCGATGCCGAATTCCGGCAATGTGCCAAAACCTTCCGCTTCGCCAAGCACCCGCATGCCGGGCCGCAGCGCACATTCAGGCAGAACGGAAATCGCAAGCCCGGACAGCACCGCAGCGGCGAGAACCGTTGCCGACCAGCTCGTGATGATGATGCGGTAATCGCGTTGCACATTTTCGAGCATATCGATCGCCGCCTGACGCCAGATGCAGGTGGGCCTTCCCACAGCAAGCGGCAGTATTGTCTCTTCATGCACCGCATGGCTGGCGGACGTTACCCATAGTAAGGGCTCGGTACGCACTACTTCGGAGCGGCGTTTGTCGTCGCATTGCGTCACGAGCGCGATATCAAGGTTTCCGCGCCGGATCATCTCGGCCAGGTTGACGGTCGGTTCACACACTACTGAAAGTTCCACACGCGGATTAGACCGGGCAAAGCGTGCCATAATCTCAGGTAGAAAACGATCGGCATAATCATCGGGCGTGCCGATGCGTACATGCCCTTCAAGCTGTGTGTCATCGAAGGCCGCGAACGTCTCGCCATTGAGCAGCAGCATTCGCCGGGCATAGTGAAGCAGTTTTTCGCCATCCTCAGTGAGGCGGTTTGTGCGGCCATTGCGCTCGAACAATGGTTTTCCGATTCGTTCCTCAAGCCGGCGCATCTGCATGGAAACCGCTGACTGTGTCTTGAAAACGGCATCGGCTGCCTTTGTGAAACTGCCCATATCGGTGATGGCGACAAAGGTTTGCAGTTGATCGAGATCCAGAGGCGCGTTCATCCGAATAATCCATCATAATTATTGAAGAAACACATTAAAAACATTCGTTGGAATAATCAATTGAATTGTTCGATAAAGGCCATGTCGTGGGGAGGAACCCATGATCTGGAGATAAAACTTCCTGAAACCGGCGAGCTTGAAGGAGAGCCGCTATGACCGCGATGAGCAAGACCCTGATAACATCTATACCTGCAACGGGCCCACGCAGCTTCATGCCAGGGCAATTGGTAGGTGCTGCATTTGCATCGGTTAAGCGTCGCTGGACATCATGGCGCAACCGACGCCACGTTTTGCATCTACGCGAACTCGATGATTATCTGTTGCGCGACATTGGATTGCAGCACCGAGATATAGATATGGTTCTTCACCTGCACGGTGGGGAGGATCCCACACAAATTCTGAATACTTTAGCAGATGTGCGCCTGCGTTTTGAGGCCAACCGCTATATCCACTGATTGGTGCGAATTTCACGGATTCCGTGAGCCGCTCCGAATATCTGGCAGGCGCCACCTTCCCATGCCGGGCTCCCCTCCGGCCAGCCTGCCCTTTGCCCGACCGCACCTCTTGCTGTCGGGCTTTTTTTGGCACTGCTTGCTGTATTTGCTAAAGCGTGTGGCGTTTAATCATATGCATACGGCACGCTTTAATTTTTTTCCAGGAAAGGGCTTGCGTTCGCAATTCGGAACCGCTAGATGGAAACCGCTCGCGGGGCAGACGTCTTGTCTGATCCGCAATTGCAGATCTCAATAGTGATCGGCAATTCCTGCTGGGGAATAGTTTAATGGTAGAACGACGGACTCTGACTCCGTTAGTCTTGGTTCGAATCCAGGTTCCCCAGCCATTTGATCTTCCTGCATAATTTCTGAAATAAATCCAGCGCAGGCCACACTGCTTTGCATGTCATTTTGCAGATTTTGTTCTGGTTTCAGGTTTGCAAGATTGTTGTTTCAGCCAGTTCCACATCACTATAGGGATCGTGCGACCAGAGGAACGAGGATGCGGTTCATGCCAAGCTTCCGGCATCTGTGTTCGCGGCTGGTCTATTGGAGGCTTTCGAATGGTGGGCGTGACAGGGCCACCATTTCAGCTTTCCCCCATTGATTTTATTGGCTTTTTCGCGATAATTCCCTCACCTGTATTTGGGTGAGGGGCAATTCTGTTCTCTATCTGGTCTGCAACGATACGGCTGGCTTCTATTCCGAGCCGTTTCCGATCTATGCCTCTCGTGTAGATTTCAGCGGTTGAAATATTGGTCCAACCGTATTGAGCAAGCAATTGATGCGTCGCCGCTCCACCCTCTGCGGCCAGTGTGGCGCTCAACTTGCGAAGCCCATGAGCGGACTTTTTCACGCCAGCTTTAACGCATGAATCGTGAAACCAATTCCCGAAGCTGCCTTCGACAAATGGCTTACCTTGGCTGCTCTCGATCAGGTGTAGACCCTTTCGTGGCGTTGCGTCGATCATGGATAAAAGGTCGTCTGACAGTTCAACGGATATTCTTGTTCCTGTTTTGGCCGTATCCATTGCGAGAATAAGGCCGTTTATATGCTGCCTGCCAACGCGGACCACATCTGAGCGGCGCAATCCCGCCAAAAGCATCAATTCCATCGCTAGCCGTTCTGCCGTTCCAATCGGGTGCTTGCCTCGATAGGCGATAACGTCATCGACCGTCCATGCAGGGAAGCCAGTCGTCTTGTATTCGGGCATGTCAATATCGAGCGATGGATCAACCTGCACATAGCGCATTTTTTTGGCCCAGCCGAACAGACCGCGCATGACCTTTAGGAAATTTCCGGCCATGGCTGGCGTTTCATGGCGACGGTCAACGGCCTCCTGAATAACGTCCTGTGTGAATGACGTCAGCGCTTTATTGCCATTCTTTGCAAGCACTTTTTCCATAATCAGACGCTGCTGTTTTTTGGTAGCGTCGGAATATCCCGCCCATTTTGCGCTTTCGTTCGTGTATTTATCCCATAGCCATTGCAGCGTCCCGGTCGGAACCCTCGGCGCTGCAACAGGCTCACCGGTCAAAGCCGCCCTGTAAGCTTCCTTAAAGCTTGCATCATTCGGGCTTGGCAACCGAACGCGCTTCCCTTTCCCCATGCGAAAATAAAAGACCCACTGTCCATGGCGGGTCTTTTGTCTGTGCACGTAAAGAGGCAACTTTCGCTTCATGGCCTCACTGTCATAGGACTGGTCGGCTATAGTCAATCCCGATTTCTTCAATTTTCGTCCTATCCGGTTCAACCGTGATGACAGTATCGCCAAGCCGGATTATGACCCTGCATCCGTTTTCATTAGCGACTTGGGCGTACCGATTTAGGTCGCTCTTCCTTATGGTAGCGGGCTTTGACATCCTCACTCCCTTTCCCGCAGTGCGGCGCGGACCACATCGACAAGCGGATGCTGGATGTATGACGGGAAGGTGATGCGCCTGTGCCGGTTCATGCCCCGCAAGCGGTTCAAGACAAGTCCGCTCCAATACGTGTCTTGCTTCAGACTTTCAGCGGTGTTTTCCAACGAAACGGGCAAGCGTTCAAGCCGCTTCTCGTAGCCCATATTCGTTTGGTACGGTCGCCAAATCTGCTCCAAAGCGAACTTTTCAAGGTCGGTGATGCGCATCTACTCACCGCCTTTCAGGGCTTGGCGACGACGCTCAACCATTTGGGCAACTTCCGACAAGCTGTCGTCTGTCATACAGAAATCACGATCAGGTAAACCCGGAGTTCTAACGAGAACAGTGATCTTACTGCCCGATTTGAAGCAGCCAATTATGTCATCCATAGCTCTCGCAGTGATATGCGTTGCATCTTCCAGCTTCATTCGCTCTGCTCCCCTAGTGCGGAGGCGGCGAGCATGGCGCTCCAAGCGTCACGATAATTTACTGTTGTTCTTCCTTCACTGTGCATCGCCTCTGTCGGCTCCTGTAGAGCGGTGAAGATGGTGGAGATGGCGGCTTGGGCTGTTGGAGACCAGTCGATGATGATTTCATCGTCCGTCATCGTTTCGATGGGAGGATTATCTATGATTGCCTCGGCAACCAGTGCGATCAGTTCTTTACTCGCCATGGCTGGCCTCCTTTGCGCGCAAGAGGGCGTCCAGATCAGCGATGAGCTTTCCCGCGGCGTTCGGGAACGAAAGTGCCAGCCAAACTGACGCATGCTGAATACCATCTTCCAACTCCGCAATCCGCGCATCCTTCGCCGCTTTGTCCGCTTCGGCTTTCAGAAGCAGTTTGCTCTTTTGGGTGTATTCATTTTGCCAAAAGCGCTTTCCTTCCCGTTCCGCCGCCAATAGCTCTTCTGCCTGCGAGCGGGTGACGAGTTCGTCAGCGCTATTAAATCCCTTAGCGTTTTCCTTTATAGGTGTAGTGAGTGGGGTGCCGCCCGGCTTGTAAATCATCCAAGCGACCGTCACCAGTCCCGTATCTGTAGCGGCAGGCGCGGGGCGGGTGTTCCAGTCGCGGGTAGCAGCTTCTTCTGTGTAGCCTTCTGGGATTGTAGCGCCGCAATCCTCACAGCAAGTATCCCATTCGCCGTCGTTCGGATGACGGTCCCTGACACGCTTCATGTAGGCTTTCCCTCCGCAAAACGGGCACGGCTTCAGTTCACTCGCCATGGTCGTCACCCTGCCGTTGAATGTACATTTGAGGGAAAGAGAATGTGGTCTAGGTCAGCGTCAAGCTCATATACCGCTATGCAAAAATCCTTCCCGGCGTTCATAAACTCATTAATCTCTGCGTCGAAACTCTTGTCATAGATAAACACGCCTTCGTCGCCGATTGTGTAGAAACCCAGACGGTCGGAAGGGCATTCGTTCAAGACCTTTTGCAGCTTTTTCAGCCACTTGCTTTCAGCGTTAGTCAGCATCGCTGCCTCCATTAGGGTTCACCGCCTTTTCATGCTCGATGATTTTGGAGATTGCGTCTTCCCATAGGCCACCGTGGTTGACCTGATACCAAGCCCCCTTCGGGCTCTGGATCCACACGCATAGACCGCTGATGTGCAGACGCATATCGAACTTGCCTTCGGGCGTGGTCATCGTCCCGAGGACTGTGTGGAGGCCGATGAGCTGGTTCTCTCCCAGCTTCAGGGCCTTACTCTCAAGATCGAGAGGCAGCTCTGCCGCGTATTCCGAAGTTTCTTTAGTCATTGCGGCCTCTCCTGTGCCGGCATTGCGGGGAGAGGAATGCGACGCCACTTTGTGAAGTGATTGGCGGAAAGGTGCTTTGATGTTCCCGGCTTTCGGGCGTTGTGGAAATACTCCGCCTTCCAGATCATTGCTAAATCTGGATGATCCGGCGACCATGCCATGATGAAGCCATCCGTTGGTGTGTTTTCGTCTACGTCGCTCCACCCATCCCCAACTGTCAGGGAGAGGGCGCGGATGGCGTCTTCGATCCTTCCAAGCAGACCCGCCGCAAAGTCTTCGAGCATAAGGCGCTCGGTCTCGCTTGGTCGGTAATCTCCGCCATCCCCTCGAAACTCATATTCGTTTGCTTCTTCGTGGGGGTCGAATTTATTCAGCAACTCCAGCGCTTGCTCACGCGCGGGGAATGGCTCCGAAACAGGCGCAGAATATACAGGGCTGATTTTTTGCCAGCGAGGATTGTTCTTTTCAAACCCCCACTCGACTTGCTGCACCTCAACAACCTGTGTCAGCCCTGTTTCTTCATGTTGAAACAAATAACCGATAGGTTCTTCCTTCACCCCTTGCAGGAATGGGGCGGCTGCTGTGAGGGCTGCGTACATACGATCTACATTGCTGACCATGTAGCCCCTTGTTTTATTGTATTCTTCTAACGCCGCCTTCACGGCCTGTTCTGTAATGGTCATGGCTTGTGCGTCCGCCATCACCGCAACTCCTTCATCGCAGCGACGAAATCAATGATCGGGTCAAGATCGATACGGGCCACCGAACCACCCTCAAGGTGCATAATAAGCGTGTTGCCTTCGCATCGGTTGAGCGTCCCGCCATCTTCAAAAAAGTCAGACACGTCCTCAATTCTGCACTTTGCTTGGAAAATCAGGTCTTCATAATTAATCATCGGGGTCAGTTTCATGATGAAATACCTTCGCTAACAGGGCGACCGAATATGTCGCGCTTCCGGGGTGTGGGTTCTCTGGTGAGGCGTTTAGGTGTCTTGACCTTCGCTGCGAGCGCGGATGAAGGCCGGACAATGCCCTTGGCCTTATCGCTCATGCGCTTGGTTTTAGCGGCGCGTGGCGTGTCAACCGTGCGGGTTTTATACCCATGGCAGGACATGCAAACGGCAGCACAGTTATCCAGTGTCGGTTCACCGCCGATGCTATCGGCAATGATGTGATCGTACTGGATACCGACGCTAAGGCTCACACCGCAACGCTGTCCGGGTTTAAAGCCGTACATTTTACCAACGGCCTCGCATTTCATGCCAGATCGCTTTAGAGCAGCGCGTTTAACTTCCTTCGAGAATTCACGCCGCGCCATGGCTCACCTCCGTGAAATCAGAGGTCGAAAGCACTATGTCCAGATGCAGAACGCATTCACGGTCGAACGTGCCGTATACTTCGCCCTCAAGCTGCTTGGTTTTCTCGACCTTCACAGCATCATAAGGACGAGTTCGGTAATGAGCTGATATGAGAAGGGGCTTGCTCATGCTGATGCCCTTTCATCGTCTGCAAACGTCACACCGTTCTGCGCACCCCATGCGTGGATAAGCTCAATGAGTTCACCCATTTCATCCTTTGAAAGATCGGATGATGATGTGCTGAGATTTACAAAGCCGGTGCCGTCGAGGTTTGGCACAAAGCGCAGTTCCTGCTGCTTGGCTCGCTTAAGACCGTCGAGGAAGATCAGCTTCCAGTCGTCGCAAGCCAGCTTAACGCCGTGGTATCGGGCTTGATCTGCTACCTCCGTGAGCATCGCCCACATTTTATCGTTCTGTGGAAGCGAACGCTTTGGGGCTTTAAACTCTACGCGGGTTCCCCAACGAAGGTGCTTGCTGCGGAGCCAGTTGATTGCCTTCTGGCGCACAAGGTCATTGCTGATTACGAGGGTTGCGCGGCTCATGCTGCCTCCGTAAACGCTGGATATTCAGCAGCGAGATCAGCAATCGCCTCATCAACCTCTTTGAGGAACAGCGTCACATCGATTTCCAATGCTCGAATGTCGGCATCAACGCGGTGAAGACGCTTCACAAACAAGCGCATGTGTTCTGGAAAGCGCGGATCGAATGACGCAAAGTCACACCACTGGCGACCAGTGCATGCCATCTGCCAATTCATTTGAGTGATGTATCGTGCCGGAATCGTGCTTGTGCGAAGTGTGTCCAAGTGGGTTGCGGAATTAGGACATTTGATTTCCAAAAGGCCATCATCATCGACAAGGCCATCAGGTGATGCCCCTGTCATAGCAATGTGCGGATGTGCCACAAAACCCACCTGCACAACGCGCTTGTTCTTTTCGAATTGATAGGCTGACCGTGCGTCAGGCTCGTTGTCCGTGCCCCACTGCATCGCCGAGGACGTGAAGGTTTCTTCTGCTTTTCCCGTAAGGCGCTCAAGAACGAGTTCCGCGAGATAGTTTTTGCGCGATGCTCCGTAGCCAGTTTTTGTCTTTGCGATTACATCAGCAACTCGGGACGCGGTAACGCATCCAAGCCGTGCAGCAAACCATTCAGCAGAGCCTTGAACAATGTCGGTCATTTTGCACCGCCGTTCGTCTTCTGCTGACGCTTCCACCAATTCTCAATGTCTCGAAAGCACTCATTGAACAGGTTGGACGGAAGGTTTGGGATTGCGTCGATCTTGTATTTTTCACAAACAAGATCGATCTGTGCGCCGGACTTTTCGATAAGCTCACGCAGCAAAACCACCTGCTCAGCTGTGATCGGGCCCGACTGTTCCGGCACCTTATTGCCGTCTTTGTCGTCGCCTGTGCTGATGTTAAACAGCATGCAGAGCAGATATCGACGGCCATAAGTCGCGGTGCTGCCAAACGCCTGCGTTCCGGTCTTGTTGACCTTGCCCTGTGCGCCAGCGCCATCGACTGGAATTTCACCTACACCGTTTCTGGAATGGCCTTCTTCGTGTGAGATTTCCCAGAGAATGCGAAGTTCACCCTTATCGTTATAGCCGTCTGGCTGGAACGAAACTGCAAAACCGTGGGCGTGAATGATCGGCATTGCCTGATCTTCAATTGCTGCAAGGTCCGCATAGGTCGAATTGGTGTGGCTGTTCTTGCGCGTCTTTGTGACGACAGGCAATTCAGCCTGGCACTTAGACATTGCCGCGAAATATGCCTTCTTGGCCTGCCGTTCCTCGTCTTCGCGGGCGCGGTCTTCCATACGCTCCTTCATATCGAGCATCTTTTCCAGACGGTCGAGAGGGATTGTCGGGTCCATGGCGATACGTTCGATCATGGAAATCATTGGAGCATCGCCGCCACGATAAACGGGCGCATTGCTCTCCTGCTTAATATCAAGTGCTTGAGCGGCCATGATTAAAACCTCAATGTTACGTTGGGGATTTCGCCAGCGATAACCGCGAGAACGATCTTCTTGGCTGTTTCTTCGTCTGCGCCTTGGGCCATCAATGCCTCTTTTACAGACTTCATGATTTTGGAGCGGTGAGCTTTGTCAGCGTCTCGTGCGGCCTGTTCGTCGGCAATGCGCTTTGCTTCGGCCGCACGCTCTGCTTCGGCCTGTTCAGCTTTCTGCTTTACTGCTAGAGCTTCTGCCACGGCCTTGGCGACAGCCTCGGCCTTTTCACGTTCGGCACGTTCAATTGCTTCGCGCGCTTCACGCTCTGCCTTTTCACGCGCTTGATGAGCCGCACGTTCTTCGCGGGCCTTCTGTTCTGCTGCCAAACGTTCCTGATGCTCTTTCTCGGCCCTTTCGCGAGCAATAGCTTCCTGAGCGATGCGTTCCTTTTCTACACGTTCAGCTTCCAGTCGGTCGCGTTCCAGCTTCTCAGCGCGAAGCTGTTCAAGTTCGAGGCGTTCAGCTTCTGCTTTCTGGTGAGCATCAAAAGCGATTTTCAGCTTTGCGAGCGCATCCGATTTTGCAGCTTCTGCCTGTTCCTTGAACTCGCCGAAGCTGTCATCAATGACGATCTTTTCTTCGAGTTCATGGAAAAGAATGGCAAACGCCTGTGGCTCGCCGCCGATGATACCTTTGCCACACGCATCAATATGGGCGAGAGTGGCTTTGATATTCTCAATGCGTGCTTCTTCGGCAGCTTCCCATTCGGTCAGCGGCTTGCGAACAGATTCAGCCAGCGTGTCGAGTTCTTCACGGATCTTACGGCGCTGCGCATCAACCGCATTGATCTTGGCGCGAGCGTCTTCATTCAGCTTTTTGCCAGCTGCGTCGATAGCCGTCTTGGTGCGCGTCACCTTATAGGCGAGGGAAGATATTTCCTTGCGGCTCGAAACGGTCGAAAGGTCTGGCTTGAAAGCGTCAGTCTCGGCCTTGATCTGCTCGTAGAACTGAGAATATATCTTCTCATCAACGAGAACCGAAACAGGATTAGCCGATACATAGCCGACGATATCAGTTCCGGTTTCTGTCTGTGTCTGGGCGTTCATGCTGCGACCTCACGATATTCAATGGCCTCAAGTGGGCGGATTTCGTTGAAGATGATGCGAAGCTGGTCGCGGAGTTCCTTCGGAAGATCGCGCTTCATCAGCTGTTCAAGCGCCTCCATCTTTTCATCATTGTTGGTTTCGAGGCTTGTTGCCGTCTGAAACCACTTCACGCCTTCCATGGTGAGATGGTCAGACATCTGTTTCACTCCGAGCGATTTCCGCCATTGTTTCTGCATGGCAGAGCATGAGAAAAGTTGCTGCTATGGCGATGATTAAAAGGGTGAGGGCGAGGGCGGCGTAGGTCATGCGGCCTCGCTTCCGGCTTTGCGCAATGAAGCCCAAGCCGCTTTAACGTTTGCAATCAGGTGCTTTTTGTCGCGCTTCAAACGGTCTTCGAGCTTGAAGCATTTATTGATCCAGTAGCGGCGTTCATCGTCGTACTTGATGACTTTCTGGTAATCCCAATAGGGATAGACGCAGCCAGTATATTCGGCGCGAAGCTCTTGCAGTGCGGCAGGGTCGACTAGACCGCCAGTGTAGACGTAGCACTTTTTCAACCCATCAACGGTCCCATAGGTTGTCTCTACGAAGCCTTCTAAGCCTGCACTCCAATACTGACCATTCGCTCGGACAGTGCCGCCGTCTTTCAGCGGAATGTCGAACTCACGCCCTGCGAAAGCTTTGAAATGGCCGTTTGGCGCTTCGTAACGGAGTGCATTGCGAAATGGCCCATCGGAACCAATCAGATCCCGGCCCTGAAACTCATAGAGCATCTTCAATGGACGATTGAGAACGAGAGCTTCGCGCTTTGCAACTTCCACTAAAGCGACGATTTTAAGATTATCGGCCATCACAGAAACTCCTCAAGCATTCCTGCGAAGCGCTTCATGCTTGGAGCACGGCTTGCAGTGTAATGAGCGCCTTCAACGGTCGAGTTCAGACGATTGGCGTAGTAGCGAGCGTTAAGCTCGAAATAGGCGCAATCATCGTCTCCACGCTCTTTCTTGATGGCGAGAACGTCACGCAAAAAGCGCGGCTTGTTTACAGTCTGCGCAATGCCTGCAAAGGCTCTCGCAATGTCGTTTCCGGTGATCTGGTATGTCGTTTGCATTGGTAACTCCCAACTCGTTTGTTGAGAGTAATGTAGTAGGATAAATCCCACTTGTAAATAGGAAAGTTGGATATTTCCTATTTTATTTTCCCCACCCCATTGCCCCGCCGTCGCAATGCGGTAGAATCACTTGAGTAATTCAGCGAGCCTTAACGGTTGCTCGATAGGGTGACGGGAGATAGGAGAGGCCATGAAACAGAACACATCACATGCGGTCATGGCCCAACGGTTCGAGCCGAAAGATAGCCCGGACGATTTTCCAACGCCGCCATGGGCAACGCGGGCACTGGTCGAGCATGTGATTGGATCGCCGGAACTATTGCGCACGAAAACCTGTTTGGAGCCAGCATGTGGACGTGGCTATATGGCGAAGCCTCTGGCGGAGTATTTCGGGCAGGTTGATAGCGCAGATGCGTATCATTATGGATTTGCGCCAGTTCGTGACTTTCTGACCTATCCTTATGAGGCCCTGTCGCACGATTGGGTGATTACCAATCCGCCGTTCCGACTGGCAGAGGAATTTGTAGAGCGGGCGCTTGTCGTCGCACGTGAAGGCGTGGCGATACTCGCCCGAACCGTATTCCTTGAAAGCGTAGGGCGGTTCGAGAATATTTTCAGCATCAACCCGCCAAGCAAGTTCGCGCAATTTTCAGAGCGCGTTCCGATGGTCAAGGGCAGGGTTGACCCGAAAGCCAGTACCGCAACCGGCTATGCTTGGTTTGTATGGGAAAAAGGCGCGGAGATAACTCACCCGCGCCTAATGTGGGTTCCGCCTTGCAGAAAGGCGCTTGAACGCCCGTGCGATTATTCGTGACGGTTATAGCGTTCAAGGCCAGATTTTAAGTGTGAGGCTGCTTCTTCATGGTTGCCTGCCTCTAAGGCCGCAACAGCCTTCTCCACGAATGCTTTAAGCCTTCTCCCCTTTATGCCGGGCGCTCCCTTTGGAGGAAGTTCGTTGGCTGGCGCGGCTTCAACGGTTCCAAAATCTCCGTTTGCCGCCTCTACAATTCTCGCTTGGTTTTCACCGAAATAGGCGGCAACATCATGCTGCTTATCTCCCCGTGCAAGCATCCCAATGATAATGCGCGCATCATTGATCGTAAGCGCCATACTTTCCCTCCAAGCCAGCCCCGTGCTGGTGGAGATATGCTATTCATTCACACGCATAAGTCGAGTCCGGCGTGTCAATCTTTCGCCGCCACCCACGCCCGGAGGATTTCCAGCGGCCAAAAAGAAGCCCCGGCGCGTCGCCCGTCAACACCGGGGCCTATGCAGGTTTCAGGTTCGCACGTCCTTCGACACTGCACGGCAGTAAAGATAGGGCAGATAGCCAAAAAAAACCCCGCCGGAGCGGGGTCTTTTTTAAACTGCGTATGCTGTTATTCGGCCCATTAGAGGAATGTCATACTCAATCTTATTGGCTTTGACGCCAGCGTCCTCTAGTTGCTGTGAGAATAACTCGAAATCTTTGATTTGTTGACGAAACTCGCTCGTCATCCTGCGCTCATTCTCTTCAACGGACTTTTTCAGCAATTCAGCAATTTCCATTGAACTCTCCTAATGAACGTGCCTGTTGTACATATACACGGGTATGCCTTGGCGCTCAAGGTGGTTGGTCAAGGTTTGACTATATCGCCTTATCGCATCCCGGTGTTCTAAATTAGCGCCGAAATCCTCAATTTCGAGCTTCATATCATGCATTAATCTGGACATCGAAATCATCCGTCCGTGGGAGTGCCATATGTTATTATTAGATAGCATTGTCGCGATTTCTTCCGCTCTGGCCCTTTTTTCCTCGTCGGTTACGGGTGCGCCCGGATTGTTGGTTCTGTGGTGAGTCCAATCTTTGAATTTATATTTTGTCAGCCAATCTTTGAGAAGGCTTATGGAAAGCTCCCGTGACTGCTCGTAAAACCGGAGCATTGCCAAGTCCTGATTTTGAAGCATGTGAAATTCAGCAGGTGAGATAGTATTATTCAGGCTTTTGTCTATTAATTCTTTGACTTTATCGAGGTACCCTAACGCAGGGACAAGATTTTTATTTTCGCGGTCTGGAACCTGTGGATCGATTGGGCCAAGAGAGGATGAATAGTCCATGAAAATCTTATCAGCGGCCATGCATAGAATTGTTCCTGCGGACATGGCAGAGCGCGGAACAATCGCGTAAAGATAGTTGTAATGGTGCCGTAATATTTCCACCATATTTTCAACCGCCTCAACCTGCCCTCCGGGCGTAGTCAAGCAGATGCCAATGGCATCTCTTTTACCTTGGCGCTCAGCGATTTGCTCAACCACGTCCCGAAATATTGGCGTGTATCCCGTTCTTATTTCGCCATAATAATACAGCACATCACATTCGAGGGCGTTCTCGACTTCCTGTTCCGCCTGTTCAACTGTTGAAAAGATGATCTTATCAATTGGCAGATTAACAGCCATGCATTCTCCCCCTCAAACCCCCATGGTTTTCTCATTACCCAAAGACCATATCGCGATTCCCGCATTTCAATAAACTTATCCACGCCTCTTAACCATCCGTTATCCTTGTTCTTGATTTGTTCGCGAAAGCGGGTCAGCATAGGATTTGGACGGAGGGAAGTCGTGGCTAAGTTGAAAGAAGCGAAGATCATATGGTCAGAATTATCCGCAGCCGAGCAGCGGCAGATTATTCTTTCTTTGCGGCAGCTAGTGAGCGCATTAACCGCAAAACAGCCCCCTGATCCTCTTCGCTTACCTTGGAGAACAGATCAGTGAATTCAGACCAGCTTGGACTTTCATTGGCGTTGTCGCTCGCGACCAGTTCCCCGCGTTGCAGGGCGGCAGCGTCGATTTTCAAAGCGTCGGCCAATGCCTGGAGCTTATCAGTGCGTACAGATTTTTTCTTTCCTTCGACAATGTCGCGGATATAAGTGCGCTCAAGACCCGCTGCTGTCGCCGCTTCGACCGGGCCAAGGCCGAGTTGCTTCAGTCTGGTTTGGACGATTTCTTTCAATTCCATCATACGCTGAGAATAGGATTTTTCCCCATTAAATTGGAAATCGGAAGTTTCCCATTGAAAAGTAGGAAAGTTCCCATTATGATAGCGAGCTATGGAAACACAGCTTGCACAGAACCTCCTCACACTAGCCGCGATTTATGGCGCGGCGAAGCGGATCGAAGAAACAACAGTCGGACGGCATATCGCCTCTGACGGAAAGTTCTTTGTTCGCATCCGTGATGGCGAAACTACATTTACGGTCAAAAAATATGACGAGGTCGTAAACAGTTTTTCTAAGAATTGGCCTGATGGGGTCCGATGGCCTAGCAGTGTTTTGGTCCCATCCCCCAAGCCCCGCAAAGAGGCGAGGGCGAGCGCATGAGTAATTCTCGTCTCAAATCCTTCACCGACCGCATTTTGCGCCTCAAAGAAGAAGAGGACGCAATCAAGGATGATATTCGCGAAGTCTATGCGGAAATGAAAGGCGAGGGTTACGACAAAACCGCCGCCGGTCAGCTTGTTTCGTATCTTCGTAAGGTCGAGAAGAAAGGCCGCGATGAGATCGACAACGCCAATGCGATTTTCGATCTTTATCTGAACGAATACGAGAATGGCACGGCGCTTGCTTCGCACGCGCATGAGAAAAAATCTCGTGAGGAGCGTGCGAGGCATCGCACCTCCGAAGCCATGGAAGATAACAAGGCTTTTTCTGCTGAATTGGTAGATGCTGGCCTGATCTCCGAAGAAGCTCATCAAGAAAATATCCGCCTTTCAGATGGCGTAGCGCGAAAGTTCGGCGCTGGCGTCATTAATGAATATCCGAATTCGTCTGCCACCCAAGCCTCCCGCCCAAAGGCAGACGAAGAAAGCCGTGACGCTAATCCCCTCGGCGTCACGGCTCCCCTTTCTGGACAGGACTGAGGCGGCGATGATGAGGAACCGTCCTGTCCAATTCTCAAATTCACAGACACACCGAGCGTCAAGTGCGCGTTCTTCCGGGCGCGAATGCCTGTCCGCCAAGTTCTTCGGTGTCAGCGGATGCGCCTTGGCGGCGCGTGGGCGGGGCTTCCCTCTCAACCTTGGACAAAGCAGGTCCACGCATTTCAGCATCCGCGTTTTCTTTCTGTCGGGCTATCGCGGCTTTGCGAGCGTTTTGCAGAACTCTCCAAGCGTAATAGCCGAGCAACTCCAAGCTTTCTCTCCTGCGTTCGTTTCGTTTCAGGGTGCCTTCCATGTCCTGAAACGTAGCGAAGGATTTTTGGCATGGGGTGCAAAGAATTTCAGTCAATGGAACATCAATTGGCTTCGGAGCGCAAAGTTATGAGTAGCTGCGAACTAGTGGATAGAGCCGGACAGTATGTCCGCGACATGACGGAGAAAGAAGCAAGAGGGTGGGGCGATCACAGTCAAGCTCTTAAGCGCCTGAGCCGTCGATATGGCTTGTCTTATTGGACTTTAAACAATCTGCGCATTGGCCGCTCAAAGACCGTGGAAGCGTCAGTTTTTAGTCGCGTCCGTTCGGCTTATCTCGATTTTTGCGAGCGCCAGATTGCGCAACTTCAACACGAATTGGAACTCGAAAGAGCGGTGAGCAGAGATGCTGATATGGAGGATTTGGTCGGCGAGGCTTCGCAGCTTTTGGCGAAGGTTCGTCAAGAGAAGGAAGCATCGAAAACAAATCTTCGAACGCATGGAGAGTGACGAGAAATGAACCTTCTCCACGCCGCTATAGCAGCCGTCTTTACGGTTTCCCTGACAATCCTGCTGGTCTGCCTGATCGGCCTCTATTTCGCATGGAGGGTGTAATGGAAACGCAAAAAATACCGCATTACGTGAAACCAACCCTTGGTCGCCTGCATGGGGGGGCAATCCTTGCCCGCGAGGTCTCCCTCACAGAGGAAGCCATAAAGGGCGGCGGTTTCGTTTATTTCACCTTGCCCGATGGAAAATCGGTCGGCCTCGCGTCCGGTCGCTGGCTGATCGAGCATGGCTATGTTTGTCCGCACGGCGACGATTTGTTCCCGGGCGGGTCGCAAACGTACCGGCTTGCGTGAGGTAGAAATGCTTACCTTGCGAGAGATGCACGATATTGCCAAGGGCGAAGTCTGGTCGATGGAAGACCTAATTCGCAAAGGCCAACGCTCAAAGCCGCCGCGTCCTGATAGCTGGATCGCGCAGCATCGGCGCATTCTCCAGCACCGCAAGCAGTCGGTAAAACTCATTGAGAATGAGATTGATCGCCGCAAGGCAGAAGGCGAGGCGGCAGCATGATTAAGCTCGCGCTCCCGTTCCCTCCGTCTGTTTGGGACATCTATGTCGGCTGGGGCAAATCTCGCCGTCTTTCGCCGGAATATGCGAAGTGGCGCAAAGACTGCGGCTTCTTCCTCAATCGCAAGAACGAATTCATCGACGGGCCTTTCAGCATCTCAGTTGCTTTGAAGCGTCCGCACAAGCGCATGGATCTCGACAACCGCATGAAAGCGCTGCTCGACGTTCTCCAGCATTACAAAGTCATCAAGAACGACAATCTCTGTGAACGCCTCACGATGACGTGGGATGCCGGTTTGAAAGATGAGTGCGTCGTCATCTTGCAGCGCGCCGAGGAGGCGTTAGCGTCATGAAGAAAAGCAAACTCTATGGTTTTGATCTTTTACGCCAGCAGACAATTTCTTCGGTCTTGGAAGTCTTGGACGACCGTGATGCATGGGTCATGGGGGACACCGAGATAGAGAAGCTGCTGTGTGCAGCCATTAGCGCACGGATTATGTACGGGCGAACGGAATTCTCAGACGTTCTAAACGCAGACGAAGAGAGTCACGCGCAAGAGTATTTCTCAAACCCGCACTATAGAACATATCTAATCTTACAACCTCAAGTCCAAATCGGAAACTATCGCGTTGATTTTGTTTTGAGTGCATGGACTTCTGGGTATGTTTATTCGGCGCACAAACGTAGCACTACAGAGCCTTACTGGCGCAAGCTCGTAATCGAGTGCGATGGCCATGAATACCATGAACGCACCAAAGAGCAGGCTTCGAAGGATAGAAGCCGAGACAGAGACCTTACAAATCTCGGCTTTGACGTATTCAGATTTACCGGCTCAGAGCTTTGGCGCGATCCTTGGGAGTGTGCTGATCAGCTTTACTACTGGGCATTGAGGGGTTGGTGATCATGTCAGTCATCGCCACAGCCGTTAAGCATATGCTCGCAGCCAACATGTCTCATGAAGACATTGTCTTGGCTATAGCTGAGATGGAACAATCCAACGCGCCATCGGCGGTGACTAACAAACGTCAAGAGCGCAACCGCCGTTATTACGAGCGTCTTAAAGCGTCTGAAAAGCGTCTTAATAAGACGGAACAAGACGTTTCAGACGGTGGAAACCTTTCCCCTGAAAAAAGGTCCCCCATACCCCCTAAAAAACTAACCCCTATCAATCCCCCTTCGCCCCCTAAAGGGGGCTCTTCCCCCACAGATTTCGATCATTCTGAGGCTCTCGAAGCCTACCAAGCTACCGCTAGCCGATGTGATCTGCCCTCAGTTCGGGTTTTGACGGCTGCTCGGAAGCAGAAGCTCGCTGCCGTTCTTCGCCAGCATGGCCTACCGGTCTGGCTCGAAGCGCTTGCCAAGATCGAGGCGAGCAGTTTTTGCACCGGTGGCAACGACCGGGGGTGGAGGGCTGATCTCGATTTTCTGCTCCAGCCCTCGTCCTTCGCCGCAATTCTCGAAGGCCGATACGACAATCGGCAAGGCAAGCGAAAAGAACCCCCTCCAAAGCCTCGAAGTATCGGGGATGCACTACGCGACGAAGCAAGGCGACACGGAGTTTTGAGAGATGAACCAGATAGCCAAAACAGAGGATTTTACGGCGAAGGCCACTCAGGCGGAAATGTTAGAGTGCTTGACCTTGCTTTCAAGCCTGCCCTCAAGGGCTTCGGCTGACGATCAAGTCAACGTGGCGGGTTTCTATCTGGCCCTCGAAGGTGTGACGCGCCACGGCCTGCAAACGGCGACAAAGCGGATACTGCAAGGCTCTCTCGGCCATGCTTTCCTTCCAAGCCCTCCAGAGCTTCGCCAAGAATGCGAAAGGGTGATGAAGCCGATCCTCGAAGCGCGGGTCAGAGACAATCAGGAACGTCGCATCCGAGAGGAAATGGCCAAGGACAAACCTGTCGCCAAGTGGACACCGGAAAGCCGCGCCCGTGCAACTGCGAAGTGGGAAGCCGAGAAGGCACAGCAGCGCCTCGACAATGCAGCAGAAGAAACCCGCCGCGACCAGTACGACGCAAGCCCGGAAGGCTGCACAGCCCGCCTCAAGGCAGCGGCAGAAAGCAACGGCAAGGAATTCAATCTCGACAAGATCAGAAACGCGCCGAGCGGTTCGTTCCAGCAAGTGGGGAGGGCGGCATGACCTTAGCCCACCACGCCCACGTCGATAACTCATCATCGTATTACTGGTCGAAGAAGGATCGGGAAGTTTTCAAGCCCTTGCGCTTATTCCGCCAAGGGAAAGACACACTGGAAATAGCTCAAATCATGGGCATCACCGAAGCGGACGCTCACATGCGTGTTCACAGAGCGATGAGTTGCTTGAAACGCAGGAAGGTCCGCACCGTACCGCATGGAGAGTTCGAATAATGTTTGCAGTATCAGCAACCCGTACCAATCAGGCCGCAACTCGAATTATCTCAGAGCGTTTGAGAAAACAGCGGAGTGAACGCGAAGCAGAAATGAAGCGCCGCGAGGAAGTGGAGCTTGAAGCCAAGCGCCGTGAAATGGAAAAGCGTGAAGCCGAAGCACAGCGCGCCGAACAGTTTCAAAACTACGTCAACATCATCGCATCATATCGCGAGGTTGATCTTACCGGCGCGGACAAGCTTTCCGTAAAGGATATTATCATCGGTGCCGTTCAGGGAACAGGCATCAACTACGATGATGTTCTCAGCCATCGCCGTACGCGAGCAATCGTTGATCTCCGCCATTACGCAATCCTTTGCGTCTGGTCACTCCGCCCAGATATGAGCCTACCCAACATCGGAAAGCACACCGGCGGACGTGATCACAGTTCAATCCATCACGCGATAAACCGCTTTGGCTTCAAGAGCAGAGAAGAATCGGCAGCATTTATCCGTGCATTTGGTCGTGAAACCACAATGGCGCGCATCGCCAAGCAGGCAGCATAGGAGAGGGTGGTGGGCGCTTTACAGTTCGCGCATTTTAGAAGCCCGCATTGCAGAAACGGGCGAAGACTATGGATCAAATGCACAATGGTCCAAATGTGGATGCTTCCCAAACAAATCACTTTCGAATGCGGAGACATTTACGAGCGTGTGAGATTTAGCTGGCGGCGCGGCGCTGCCTACTACGAACGCAAGAACACAGCATAGGAGAGGGTGATGGATCGCATCAAGAAGCTTGGGAAATGGCTGCATGAACTGGTGATGGATTATTATCCGTTTGTCATCTGCGTCACTGGAGGCGGGATATTTTCCATCGCGGTTCGGGATGATGATCTTTATGCGCGCATATTTTTTATGGCAGTCGCTTTCGCAGCATGGCTATTCGCACTCGATCTAATCGCCACGCGCTCCAAGGCGAATGCGAAAAGCGAAGTCGCTGCGCAATTCCTGACCTTTCTTACCAAGGGCGGCGATACGGAAATCAACATCTATCAGCACAAAGAACGCGACTAACCCACGGCAGCGAGGAACGCATGGCGGCTTATTCAAAGGCACAGAAGCGACGATTGAAGCAGGGCAGGCCGCTTTTGCCTGCCGTAGAGCGTGAACCAAACGGGAGAAAGAGCAGACGCAAATCAGCAGCAATGCGGCGAACACATGAAACAGAGGCGGAGGTGAAGATGGTTGTCATATCTGCCCGTATGAGAGCCGGGTTGTCAAAATCCATAGCCGAGCGTCCAGAGGCGGGGTCTGTCCTTGGTCGCCTGCACATCCTGTTTCCGGATCATATCAGCTATGCCCACTATCAGGCAGGCATTCGATACGGAGAGGATTACTGCCGGTACTACGCCTTGAGCGGTATTCCATACCCATCGGCTCGCGCTCACGATATGACCCGTATCCATGGCCTAGGAATAGATAAGCCAGAGAAAGCGAAGGAGGCGAGGGACCGCATCAATGCGCTTGGCGAAGAAATCCGCAAGGTCGACCGGTCTGGCCGTCCGGTTGCCAGCGTCATTCGAAAAGTCTGCATTCTCGATGAAGACACAGGAATGCACATGCCACACATGGTTCGGTTTCTGGCCAACGGCCTTGACGCTCTTGTGGACTTCTACGGGATAGATCGGCGCGCAGAGCCAAAGGACTTGACTAACGAATGACATTTAGTCAGCCTGAATACGGTAGGTGATTTGCCACCAAGAGAGATTTACAGCGGCTTACGGGCCGCTTTTTCATTGTTGACAGGATGCTCCGACACTGAAAGCATCAGAAGCATGTTGTTACGGGCTTTCTTCCTATTCGTTGTTGGATTTATTCTTACGGGTTGCGGTAACTGCAACATGTTGGGGGGCCGACAGTCAGCACACTGTAATGCTGGATTGGCCACAGGATTAGTCCTTGCCTCCCCTGTCTTAATTCCGATGGCGATAGCCGATGACGCAAGGGCGAGTTCAGTTCCAGCGCGACCGATTCAAAAGTTTGAGCCAAAGACTGAAAGAGAAAAAGAACTGTATCGTGCAGCAGGCGGGAAAATCTAGCAGTGAGGAAGATCGAGACTTCGATTGGGATGAGGCGCGGAACGAACGACGCCGCCAGAAATACGCTGAAAAGAGGAAGGCGGCATAAGGGCTATCGGGCCGCCTTTCTCTTGTGATGACTTGTTTTGAACACAGTGCCCTCCTATATAGCCTTCATCGGCATTGCTTAAGAGCGCTGGAAGT
This sequence comes from Falsochrobactrum tianjinense, assembly GCF_019100495.1. Lineage (GTDB taxonomy): Bacteria > Pseudomonadota > Alphaproteobacteria > Rhizobiales > Rhizobiaceae > Brucella > Brucella tianjinense. The sequence continues at coordinate 24,543 of NZ_JAHRVA010000005.1, forward strand.
TTTCTGTCGCTCGCAATTGCCTTCATCGTTTGATGCTTTTGACCACGGATGTACTGGCACTGGTAGAAAATGATGGTCATGAAGGTCGGTGCATTTTTGCCCCGGCCTTTTTTGTATTCGAGGCACTGCCTCAACGGAATGCGAGCAGCAAGGCGATTGCAATGCCTACCGTGGGAAATAGCAAAATGGGATATGCCCCACGGCTCGCACACTCAACAAAACCCGTCACGCTCCGGCGCACCCCGGCGGGTTACTATCCTCCCTCATGCAGTACCGCCCCATTTATCCGGGTAGCGCGAGCCATGAGGGCTACAGGGTGCGGTCAGAACCGTAAACGAGCCGCAGTGGGCCGCAAGGCGACCAAACGCGAACGGTGACGGGCGGAGAGAGTGCCGCACAGTTTTTCAGCCGTCGCCTTCGGGTGGCAGCTTTTTCATTGGAGGGAAGGTGGGTCAACCCATGTTCTGCATCGTAATCCGGTATGAAGTTTGCCGCGAATTACAATAAATTTTACGAGCGACATCGTAAATCCGTTTGCGTGATGCATCGAAGGCAGACAGCAGGGATGCTTCTGTTGCATCAATTGCACCGTTTCTCTCTAGCGCGCTTTTTTCGATTAGAAACGGCACGGAAATCATTCCATCATATCCCACAAAGCGCACACCGATCTCTAAATCGTCAAAGCTTCTGCTAGGATTTGGAAACAAAAGAGCCATCATGCTTCTCTTTTTGTCGCGCCGCCCTCGTTATCCCATCGGTTAACTGCGGCATACATTGCATTGTGTCGGACAGTAAACCGCTTCAATGCAATTCGTAAGCGGCCTTCATCAACTGTTCCGCTCTCAAAGCGGTGCACCAGAAATCGTGCTGCCTTAGTGGGCAGATCATACGTGTCACCCGGTGTACGCGCCTCCCTGAGAAGGCGAGTGATCATGTTCATGTTTGAAGAATTCAAGTAGGTGGAAGACATTTGGTCCTCCTTCGTTGGGGCTAGAGTTCGCACCCGTAACCGACAGCGCCCGTTTCAAATGCTGTCGAGATAAACACCATGCTCCTTATGCAGGAGTAAAGCAACTGAGGCCGCATTGCGGCAGCAGCCCCCCACCATCGAGCGGGGTTTTCATTTCAACAATTCGGAGAACGATATGCGCTTTGGCTTCAGTGTCATGGCGATTAAACAGAACTTGGAACGAGTGCGTGAGTTTAGTGTTTCAATGTCATAGCTCTGAAAGGATAATGACGATGAATCCCAAACGAATGGCACTAAGCGCAGCGGGCCTTTTGGCTGGATATGCAATTTATCGCGCTGTCGCACCGAAAATCCCAGCGGGTGTTGTCCCTGTAAGCAATTTTGATGCTGAGCGTTATCTAGGCAAGTGGTTCGAAGTAGGTCGTTTGGATAATCGCTTCGAGCGGGGATTGATCAAGACAACGGCGGAATACACTCTGAATGACGACGGTTCTATTCATGTCGTTAATAGCGGATTTGATGCTTTGCGGGGTAGGCACAAACAGGTGTCAGGCACGGCTGTATTCGTGCGGGGACCAAACGACGGTGCGCTGAAAGTATCGTTCTTTGGGCCTTTTTATGGGGGATACAATATTATCGCTCTGGATGAGGATTACCGATGGGCGATTATTGTCGGTTCAAGCACAGATTACTTCTGGGTATTGTCTCGCGATCCTGAGCTTCCGATCAACCTTAGAGCCAGAGCGACCGAGATGGCGGAGCAAGTTGGGATTGACCCATCGCGGATTAACTGGGTGCAGCAATAGCACATTTCTAACGACTTCCACGGAGCGGGTATCTCCTCCCCAGACAACCGGGCGATGGGAACAAGGCTTCACTCGTGGCTTAGAACCATCATCTCCGCTCCGGGGAGTATGCACCCTCATTATGCGGCGTAAGTGGGCAAGACCGGCAAAAAAGTGGTTAAGTTTTAAATGTACTCCAGACAGAAAGGGCTAGCGCGATTAGATCGATGGCATTCCCTTTGGTCCATAAGACTAAGCTGCCCAACTGAGAAATGGCCTTAACTGCTTCGTCTTTTGATTGTGTTGAGGCGATGATTTCGCGAACTTTCGCAACTTCTTCCTCCGTCAGGGTGAAGTGGTGTCCTCCGTCCGTTACTACTACTCGGGTAGTCTCAAACGTTCCCACCTGGTCGGCATCAATGCCAATATCGAAGCCATGTACTTGAACATCGGTCATTTTGGCATGCCCGATGTTGTTGAGCTTTATGCCTGTAGTCTTTCTCATTGCTTTCCCTCCGTCCAAACCCGAACAGGATTGAACCGTGAGTCTCACCCCAAAGCAAGAGGCCTTTGCGCTCGCCTTTTTTGAAACAGGAAATGCAGCAGAGGCGTATCGCCGGTCTTATGACGTGAGCGAGAATGCCAAGGATCAGTGGATTTACGTCGAGGCTTGCCAGCTTCTCGATAACCCTAAGGTCGCCATAAGGCTGCAAGAGCTTCGTGACCACGCTGAAAGGCATTCGATCTATACGCGCCAGCAGGCGTTAGACGAATATGAGAAGGCCCGCGATCTGGCGATTAGGGCAGGCAATCCAAGTGCTGCTGTTTCAGCGATCAACGGCAAGGTTAAGCTGTATGGCTTGGAAGCGCCAGTCAAAGCGAAGGTCGATCATACATCAAGTGATGGCTCGATGACGCCGAAGCCCACAACAATCAGGATATTAGCAGCGGATGACGGAAGCGACGATAAGGCTCCCGCCTAAACTCGTTCCGATATTCAGCAAGCCAAGGGGAAGTGTTCAATATCGCGGAGCGCACGGCGGACGAGGAAGCGGCAAGAGCTTCAACTTCGCCAAGATGGCCGCTGTGTGGGGATATGCGGAGCCTCTGCGTGTTCTTGCAACGCGTGAGTTTCAGGCGTCGATCAAGGAAAGCTTCCACGCGGAACTGAAAGCGGCAATAGCATCCGAGCCTTGGCTTGACGCTCATTACGATGTGGGCGTCGATTATCTGCGCGGCTCAAACGGGACGGAGTTCATTTTTCGTGGCCTTCGCCATGGCGTGAACACCATCAAATCTTTGGCCAAGATCGATCTCACGATTGTCGAAGAAGCCGAAGACGTACCAGAAACATCATGGCTGGCGTTGGAAGCCACCGTGTTTCGGCAGCCTAAATCAGAGCTATGGACGGTTTGGAACCCGCGCAAAGATGGATCACCGGTTGATCTGCGGTTTCGCAAAGATAGGCCTGACAACGCCTTAATCACCGAAATGAACTGGCAGGATAACCCGTTTTTCCCTGTCGGGCTGGAAACACTGCGGAGACGCGAACAGGAACGGCTTGACCCCAATACCTACGCTCATGTGTGGGAAGGGGCATATCTCACCAATTCAGACGCCCAGGTATTCGCGAACAAGTATCGTGTTGCGGAGTTTGAGGCTGCATCCTCATGGGATGGGCCATATCAGGGCGGTGACTTTGGTTATGCTCAAGACCCGACCGCTGCCGTGCGCTGCTATGTCTATGGTGACACGCTTTATGTCAGTCATGAGCGTGGTGGCCGCCAGATCGAGCTTGATGCTATCGGCATCGAAGTTTCGACTGGAATTCCAGAGTTTGAGAAATATGCGTCTCGTTGGGATAGCGCGTCTCCGGGATCCATCAGCATTATCAAGCGCTCTGGCCTTCCAAGGGCTGAAGGTGTTGAGAAGTGGAAGGGCAGCGTTGAAGACGGCATTCGCTTCCTGCGCTCGTTCCGTGAGATCGTCATACACCCACGCTGCAAGGCGCTGATCAACGAAATGATGCTCTACAGCTACAAGGTGGATCGCCTGACTGGCGATGTGCTGCCGGTGCTTGTGGACGCGAATAATCACTACATCGATGCTCTTCGATACGCTGTCACGCCGATGATTAAGCGCGAAGGCTACACCATTGAACAGATGCGAAAGGCATTTTCATGAATAAGCCCCGCATCCGGGTAAACCAGAAAGGCGCAGTTACCGCGCTGGACGGCATAGCACTTACCGATGGAATGGCGAACGTCATCACCGGTCTTGGCCGTGCGAATATGAAATCGGCTGCAACTCGATATGTTGTCGAGTTCGACAGCTTGGAGAGAGACAACGCCTATCGCGCATCAACTTGGTATCGCAAGATCGTCAATATCCCCGCTGCCGACGCGGTGCGGGAATGGCGGTCATGGCAGGCTGAAAAGGATCAGATCGAGAAGATTGAGGCCGAGGAAAAGCGTCTCGGTGTCCGTAATGCGGTCTATCAGGCGCTGCTCACGGCTCGCCATACGGGCGGGGCTGTTATTATGGTGGGTGGCCTGCCGGGGGTGACTTCGCAGCCGCTGCGCATGGATAGCATTCGTGCCGGTACGGTGAAATATCTGACCGTTCTCGGACGCGACGACATCACGCCCGGCGCCATCATCCGCGACCCTCAATCTGATTGGTTCGGTCAGCCGGAGAAATGGACACTGACCACGGAAGGCGGAATGCTCGACATTCACCCGTCGCGTGTTGTCTTCGTCAATGGCCGCACGGTTCCCGGCTCCCTCCGCCGTGCTGGCGAAGTATGGGGGGACAGCATCTGGACACAGATGGCCGACAGCATCCGCTCGGCAGACAACGTGGCCGGTGTGATCGATGCTCTGCTGCATGAAGCCAAGATCGATGTGGTCCGCATCAAGGACATGGTGTCCCAGATGGCGTCCGGGGCATCCGAGAACGATTACATCACGCGCTGGACGATGGTTGCCACGCTCAAGAGCATAAGCAATGTGTTGATGCTGGACGGTGACGATGAATGGAGCCAGAAACAGATCACATGGGCAGGTCTGCCGGATATCGCTCGTACGCTTCTGACGATCATGGCTGGCGCTGCTGATATCCCCGTCACTCGTCTGACCGGCGAGCAACAAGCAGGTTTGTCCAGTGCGGACAGCGGGTCGCTCAAGCATTATTACGATAGCCTGAAATCGATGCAGGAGCTGGAATATACGCCTGCTCTCCAGCCCCTTGACGAAATGCTCATCCGGTCGGCCCTTGGCGAGCGCGACCCGGCAATCTGGTATTCATGGAACAGCCTGTGGCAGGCGTCCGATAAGGAGCGCGCCGAGGTTGATAAGCTCGAAGCCGAGGCAGTCGACATATACGCTCGCTCTGGCCTCATCCCGCAGGACGCGCTGGCCGGAATGGTGCAGACGCGCCTTATTGAAAGTGAAAGCTGGCCCGGTGCTGATACAGCATACACTGCCAGCAAGGCTGATCTGGACCTGTCGCCGCTGGATGAAGGTGACAATCCGAGTGCCATCACTGCTGATGCCGCGCCACGTACACTGTATGTGCGCCGTGATGTGCTGAACGCCAAGGAGATCATCGCCCACTTCAAGGCGCAGGGCTTCACCACGACGCTGCCTGCCGACGACATGCACGTCACAATCGCATTCAGCCGCCAGCCGGTTGACTGGATGAAGGTTGGTGAAAGCTGGCAGAGTGAATTGAAGGTTGCTGCCGGTGGGCCTCGTATGATGGATGCGTTCGGCCCGAACGGTGAGGCGAAGGTTCTATTATTCGCCTCGTCAGAACTGTCATGGCGATATCAGGAGATCAAGAACGCAGGCGCATCATGGGATCATACTGAGTTCCAGCCGCACATCACGATTTCATATGCCAAGGATGCGCCGGACCTCACCGGCATCGAGCCGTGGCAGGGTGAAATTGTGCTGGGGCCGGAAATCTTTGCCGAGGTGAAAGAGGACTGGAAGGCTGGCGTGACTGAGGATGCGCTGTGAAGATTGACCTCAAGCGGCAGGTAAAGGCGACCGGCTATCGCAAAACCGCTGTTGAACTGCCACAGATCGAGCCAACCAAGGCCCAGAGAGACGATCTGGCGCGCATTTACATGTCTGTGGTACGGGTGTGGAAAGCCGGTGTGAACGACCGAATATTCCCGGCATACAAGCAGGCACTGGCTGAACAGATCGCTTCTGACAGGCTTATGCGTGACCGTGTGGGTGCGGTAGAGGCAGAAATCGAGGCTGTTGAGGGTGAGGCGGTTCGCACAGTCCTGACATTCCGGGGATTGTTTCAGTTATGGGCTGATCGGCTTCAGCTTTGGCATATGCGCCGGTTCATCTCGACACTGGTTTATGCGACGAAGGTTGATCTATCGACACAAATGCATGCCGGTGACGTAACGGAAACACTGGAAGATATGATTGCTCGCAATGTCTCTTTGGTCAGAAACGTGTCTGATCAGGCGAGGGGGCGCATAGCTGATATTGTTTACCGTGGTCTACAGAACCGCACTCCGCCGAGAGATGTTGCCAAGCAGTTGAGCGAAGCCGTGGGCCTGTCGCGGGATAGATCGCTGCGTATCGCCATTGATCAGTCACAGAAACTGTCATCAGCTCTCGACAAAGAGCGTCAGTTACAAGTCGGCATGACAAGCTTTAAATGGCTCCATTCTGGCAAAAAGCACTACCGCCCGGAGCATTTGGCCAGAAACGGCAAGGTGTATTCTTGGGATAGTGAGGTCGCTAAGTCCGATCCTCCGGGTTTTGCGCCTTTCTGCGGTTGTAAGGCTAAGGGCCTACTGGAGTTGGATTGATGGCGAAGATCAAGGGTCTGGATAGGCACGTTAGACGCCTCCAGAACATGCGCAAAGCCGCAAAGCAGATCACAGGCGCGCTTTATTCGGCTGGACAGGATATCGAACTATCGGCCGAGCATTCGATCACACAGGGCGCTATTTCGGGCAAGGGGCATGTTCCATCCACACCCGGCCAGCCGCCGAACGCCGATACGCATCACCTCGATACGAACATTGAAACGACAGTGCATGCCCATAACCCGCCGACTGTGCATATAACCAGTCATGCGGATTACAGCGCTGCCCTGGAATTCGGGACAAGCAAGATGGCGGAAAGGCCATTCATGCGACCAGCTACCGAAAAGAACCGCAAGAAAGTGTCGAGCAAGGTTGCCGATGCAGTGCGGGTGACTATCCGCAGAGGATAAAACCACATGAAAATCACGGACACTGTGACGCTTGACGCCAGTCAAGTGAACGATGACGGCTATCTGGTCGCCAATGCGCGAACAGCCAGAATTGGCATTCAGCAATATCTTGGACCTGAAATTGGTCGGCCTGATCTTGGTGTTGTGAATGTCTATCGCGATGAGGCAGAGGTATTCTCCAAGCGGTCACTCGATACATTCTCGCGTATTCCGATCACGCTGGATCACCCTGATGATGTGGTCACAGCTGATAACTGGAAGCAGTACGCGGTCGGAACCACAGGCGATGAGGTGTTGCGTGATGGCGAATATCTCAAGATCGGCCTGAAAATAACCGATGCTGATGCTGTAAAGGCGGTCAAGGACGGCAAGCGCGAATTGAGTGTTGGCTACGCTGCCGATCTCGTATGGGCCGATGGTGTTGCTCCTGATGGTACGCCGTATCAGGCCAAGCAGACCGGCATATCTGCCAATCACATCGCAATAGTTTCCCGTGGAAGAGCGGGTTCACAGGCTCGCATCGGTGACGGTGCGTCGTGGGGCATCCGCCCTTTTTCATCCCAGACAGCAGACGAAAGGAAAAGCCCCATGGCTGATACTCTGCGTAAAGTGCTGGTCGATGGCTTGCAGGTCGAAACGACCGACGCAGGCGCAACGGCCATTGAAAAGCTGACCGCTGACAAGGCGGCAGTGGAAAAGAAGCTGTCCGACGCCGAAACCGCACATGGCGCGGCCATCGCGACCAAGGACGCGGAACTTGCGAAGAAGGACGCCGAAATTGACGACCTCAAGGGCAAGGTCCTTGACGGTGCTGCTCTTGATGCGGCTGTAGCGGCTCGTGGCGACCTTCTCAATAAGGCCAGGGCTATCGCGCCAGACGTCAAGACCGATGGCCTGTCTGATGCTGCTATCCGAAAGGCCGTTGTTGAAGCCAAGCTTGGCGATGCAGTCAAGGACAAGGCAGAGGCCTATATCGACGCCCGTTTTGACATTCTCGCAGAGGATGCAGCCGGGACCGAGCAGCTTCGTGACACCCTCACCAATCTCAAGCCAACCAACGACGCCGGCAAGGCCCAGCAGTCCTACGTGGACCGCATGACCAAGCGTTCGGCTTAACCAGCGGCAAGAAAGGAGAACCACCATGGCTCTTATGCCCGCTCCCAAGACCAAGCATGTCGCTGGCCTTCCGGGTCAGTTCCAGAACATGGAGGAATGGAACGCCTTCACCGCGTTTGCCTCCGGCACTGCCACCAAGGCCATTGGCTTTGGTCATCCCGTCTCGATCGCTGGTCAGTCCGGCGATGGCACGGCTACGGTCAAGGCACTCGCCACGACTGAGGTTTTCGCCGGCATCACCCGCGAGAACATCACGACTGGAAACGCCGCCGACCAGACGCTCTATGCCGATGGCGATACCATGGGCGTAGCTGATGAAGGTGTGATCTTTGTCCTTGCTGGCGGCACAGTCACCAAGGGTCAGAAGGCATTCTTCAACCCGGCAGACAACAAGTTCTATGGCGCTACCGCCACCGGATATCTTCCTCTGCCTAATTGCGAGTTCGACCAAGGCGGCGTTGCCGATCAGGCCGTTCCCCTCCGTCTTCGCATCGTACCGGGCGGTGAAGCCGTCACGGCTGCGGCCTAACCAGTCCCTGAAAGGAGACGTGTTCAAATGAACATGCAGATTACTGACGCACAGGGCCTGGCCTTCCTTCGCCAGCAGACCCATGTGCTTTCCAACCGCGCCTTTGAGCAGGAATACGACCTGATCAACTGGCGCGAGCTGGTGCCGGTCAATACCGATTACCCCGAGTGGGCCAGCGGCGTTGATTTCCAGATCGGCGATATGACTGGGGCCGCGCAGTGGCAGTCGGGCTGGTCCAAGGACGTGCCGCTCGCGGACGTGCGCCTCATCAGCGTGTCGGCATCCTTCGCCATGTATGCCGTGGGCTACCGCTGGAACATCGAGGAAGTGGGCAAGGCGATGTTCGCCAACTTCCCGCTGACCTCGCGTAAGACCATCGCTGCCCGTCAGTCCGCCGATATCTTCTGCGCCGAAACCGCCATCACCGGTGGCGGGCACCCCGGGTGGACGGGCTTAATGAACCTGGCCGGGGTAACGCCGCGCCTGTCGCCCAACAACGGCACCGGCTCGGCACGCAACTGGGTTGACGCCAACGGCGTGGGCCTCAAAACCCCGGAGCAGATCGTTTCGGAGATGAACTACTTGCTCACCGGCGAAAGCCTCGTGACGGGGGTTTTGGCATCACTCATTGGCAACACGATCCTGCTGCCACCCGCTGCGATGACCTACATCATGAACACGCCGTATGGCGTGACTTCGCCGAACATGACGATCTTCCAATACTTCATGGCGAACAACATCTATACGCAGCGCACCGGTCAGCCGGTGGTCATTCGCGAGCTTCCGATGCTGGCGACTGCGGCCACCACGACCACTCCCACTAACGTGGCAGGTCAGGGGCGCGCCGTTGGCTACCGCAACAGCCCCGACGCGCTCGAATTGCCGATGCCTATGCCGTACCGCTTCCTCGATGTGTATCAGGATGGCCCGCTTCAGTGGACCCACCCCGGCATCGGTCGTGTCGGTCAGCTCATTCAGATCCGCGACACCGTTCGCTATCTGGATGCGGTCACGCCCGCTCCGGCCCCGTAATCGGCGCGAAACAATTGGCCTCGGCAATCGTGCCGGGGCCTTTCCAATGAGTGAGGCTAGAAATGCTGACCATCAAGAATCTGACCAACAGCCCGTATCCGGTCATTCTGGCCGATGGCTCCAAGGAAATACTGCCTGCGCGTGGTGTGCTGGAGAACGTTGAAGTTCACCCGATGCACATGCCGCTTTACCGCTCGATTGGCTATTTCCAACTGTCCGAGATGCCTTCTGTTCCGGGTGTTGAACTGGTCGGCAATTGGGTGAATGGCAAGCCAGTATCCGGCGCAAAGACCAAGAGCAGCAAAGATATAGACCCAGAGCTTACCAAGCTGCGCAAGGATTATCAGGAGATCACCGGCAAGCGCGCCTATCACGGATGGGATGCTATCGAACTCCAGAAGCGCATTGACGCGGTATTGGAGGCATAGCCATGGTCGATACAGTTCATACTTCTTCGGGCGGGTTGCAGGATGTAACCGTCAGCGGCGCGCCGATCCCCGATGCGGACACGCAAGCTGTCACCACGTCTGGGGGATCATTGCAGGAGGTCCCGCCAGCAATGGGAAGTGGCGACGACGCCGTTACCAGCGTTAACGGGAAGTCAGGCCCGCAAGTTACTCTCACTGCCGCAGATGTTGGCGCGCTTCCTGATAGCTATACCCCACCCGCGCCTGATTGGGGTGATGTCGCCAACAAGCCAACTGCGTTTACGGCCACTTCTGCATCAGTTACCGCAGCGATGGCTGGGAAAGCTGAAATCGGCGCGCTTGCGTCTCCGACCGCCGACTATGCCGACATGACCGAAGCGACGGCGGCAATCAAATCCATCATCGACGCGTTGCAGGCACCATAATGGCTTGCGATCCGATCACACCAGCCCGCTTCAAGGAACTGAAGCCTCAATTCGCTGCGGTGGATGATGCGGTCATTACAGGATACATCACGCTCGGCGGCATGTGGGTTGATGGCTCTTGGCCAGACAGGCTTTGCGAGGCGGCGCAAACGGCAATCGTTTGTCATTTGATGACGCTCGACGGCCTCGGTACTGATGCGCAAAGCCAGCAGTTCAAGGCTGGCCTGTCCAACTTCCAGTCGTTCAAATCGGGCGAACTGACATTAACCCGCTTCCAGAAGTCCGCCGGCGAGACAAGTTACAGCGAATGGCTGGCCCAGACTTCCTGTGGTGCATTCTTCGCCCAGCTTCTCAGAATGGCCAAGGGCGGCCCACGCATCGCCATGGGCGGCGTCGGTGGCGCTCAGAGTGGGTATGCCAAGGATGTTGCTAACTGGCCTGTGTGGAGGACGCAGTAGCATGTCTCTTCTTGATACAGATGCCCTGAAAAACATCATGAGCGCGGCCTTCGCCCCTATCTTCGGCACCGGCCAGCTTATCCGAACCAGCATGGTGCGCCAGCCCGGAGGAGTGATCCTTCCGGTAGAGGAACCGCCAGTGGATATCTCGGTACAGGTTGATCGGGCCGACGAAGCCATGCGCCAGTCTGCCGGCTATACCGATACAGATGTGAAACTGATCATCCTTCAAGCTGGAATTGCCGGGAAAGAGCCAGACACAGATAGCATCGTTGTCGCACAGGGCAGACGCTGGAAAGTGTCCGGTGTCCGATCTGATCCTGCCCGCTCTCATTGGATAATGCGCGGCATCCGGCAGGCAACCGAGGAATAATTCAATGGCCAGAGCTAAAAAAACGGTGGAGGCATCAACTTCCAGCCGGTGGTTTCGCGTGAGCGGAGACAAGTTCGATTGGTCTCCCCGACGCGGTTATACCGTGGCTTACAAGTATGGGCATATCGGGTTTGGCACTCGCGCCTGTATTGCCAGAGGGCTTGAACTTGGTGTGATCGAACTTATCGAGCCGCCAGAAGGCGCGAAGGTCGGCAAGGATGGGAGAGTAACCCTTGGCGATTGACATCGGGAAGGCCCTACAAATCGCCGTAGTGAGCCACCTAGAGACGTTTGCTGAATTAACGGCCTTTGTCCCGGTATCTCGCATGTACGGCATGCAGCCCCCTGCAAATCCGACTTACCCATTCATTCGGTACGGCTTCCCCATCGTTGGCGGCTTTGAGGCCACATGCTGGGAGGGCAGTACAACCCGCATTACGCTTCATGCTTTTGCCGAAACGACATCAACCGGGTCCGGTGAATTCATAGTTTCAGACATTGCCTCTTTGATCGTGAAGGCAATGGGCGAGTTCAATCCTTCAACGATCAACGTCATCGACTGCGAATTTCTCCAGACCCGCATAATGCAGGATGGGGATGAGGCCGACAGGTTTCATGCAGTCGTGGAATTTTCAATCACTGCTCAACCTGTCTGAAAGGACATATGACCATGGCGCAGGCAAAAACCATTCGCTTTGCAGGCCAGCTTTTGATGCTGGGCGACGGAGCTGAACCCGAAGTATTCACGGCCCCTTGTGGCTTCACGTCGCTTAATCTCACCGTAAACATCGAAACCAACTCGACCAACGTACCCGACTGTACGGACCCAGACCTCCCGGCATGGTTGGAGAGCGATGAAGTTTCAAAGCAAATGGTTGTCGGTGGCTCTGGTGTACTGGACCGGGACGCCATGCAAGTCTGGCGCGACTGGATGATGACAGGTGGCGAAAAGAACATCCGATGGATGACAGCCGGTTCAGCCGCTGAAAATGGTGGCCATTGGTCCGCACCTGGCATCTTGTCCACCTATGAAGAAACGGGCGAACGTGGCCAGCGCTGGCAGTTGAATATTGGCGTTACGTTGAACGGTAAGCCAGAATGGACGCCAACAGTATGAGTCAATCCAATCTTTCGGCAGAGGTGGTGCTTTCTTTTGGCGACGGGGAACATCTCTTCGCCATTAAAGGCAAGCAACTGGAAACGCTGGAAAAGATTTGCGATGCTGGAATTTCCGAGATTTCACACCGCGTATTGAGCATGGTGCCGAAGTACGCGGACCTTTACAGCGTGATCCTTCTAGGGCTGGAAGGCGGCGGAATGCCTCCTGTAGAGGCAAAGCAGTTCATGGATCGATACTTCGTGGGACGGCCAATCGCCGCTGAAAATGATCCTCACTCGCCTATACGGACGGCTGCAAAAATCATGGAGGCAGTTTGGTTCGGCATTGAGGATATTGAAGCAGGGCAATCAGACAGTGGGACTGGCGATAAAAAAAAAGGATGAACTTTGCCGCGTATAGGGCGGCGCTTGTCCGATCAGGTGTCTCTCCTTTAGAAATTCAGCGTATGTCCCTTTACGAAATAGCGTCCATGAATGCGGCCCTTCGCAAGATGGATAAACCATCCGACGAAACCATGTCGGATGATGAATTTGACGCTCTTATCGATAGGGTAAGAGCCATGAACCTGCCAGATGTGAGGGTTTGAAGATGGATCAGCTCTTTTTCGATGGCGTAGTGCTCGCTGCTGCCATATTCGCAGCCCTTGCCGGAGTTATAAATATCGTTTCCGTGATCCTTCTCCGAAATCGCTTATTTGATTTGGAATCTATGATTATATGGAAATGGAGCGAGGCCCCGTGGTGGACGCGAATTCTGCCGGAAAGCACCTGCCAAGACCATTTGGCAAATAAGGTTTTCAAACGTGAATGCCATCGTTGTGTTTGTGAAAGCAGCGCGGTCCAGTCCGGCTTTATAGAAAAAGAAAATTGAACAGACGATCCGGGAAGCGCTTGGCATCTAAGGTAACATTCATTATTGGCCCAACTTTCATGCTTGTCACTGCCTGCTTGAACGCCCTTTACCGGGCCTGTCATAGATATCCGCCACGCATTTACTGTCCCGGACGTATGATTGCGTATCGTGCCAACAATCCTGATCTCGGTGGATGACGAACTATATTCTTCTTCCCACTCAATCGTAATGCGCTCTCGCTGCTGCTTCCACGTTACCCAAGCGAGAATGCCCGTAAACAGCGCTGTTGCCGCCGTGCCGGCAGTTACAGCCCATAGGTGAAATGATGACTGGTCCATTGCGTCCCCCGTGCGCCCATCAAGGACGATTCGCGGGAGGGTGTCGAGCCAAAGAAAAACCCCGCCGGAGCGGGGCTGGGTCAAGCAGCGTGACGGGCTGGTTCATTCGGTCTGGACGCCGATAGGATGAAGCAGGGGGGCGAAAGGCCCCTTTTTATTGGAGGGATTATGAAGGAAGAAACCGCGCAGTTAGGTGAATTGGTGCTAATTCAAGGCAGCATGCAAAGGCAATTTTTATCGTTGCTTTTGGCGCAGTTGGTCAAAGCGAATATTGGGTTTGACGCCGACGCGTTTCTAACATTGCTCTATCTATTTCAAGAGAATATGCCTGTTCCTGACAAAGATAAATCTCAAGAATTAAACCGGCAGTGCGAAATCGGCATGAATGAATGGCATAAGCTTATAGAAATGGCGGAAATCGCTGTAAATAATGGAGAAGATTGGAGGGCGCTTTGAGCGCCCTCTATAATTATCGATTAGTAATCTCTGGCAGATGCATTCCCCTATCATCAAATACGCATCTTGCCCCCTGAGGAAGATCAATTCCAAGTCCATTCTTTGCAGAAAAGTCAAACGTTACGACGACGTTTCCTTGCGATGCGCGCTGCACATTGCTTGAAAACCAGCCTTTGTCGAATGACGATGGAAACTTGAGCATCCGAACTACTGCGGCCTCGCATTGTTGGATAGCTTCATGATCTGTAATTGAAACCGTTCTCTCCTTGATTGACGTTGCGCCAGACTTCGCATCGATTTCAGCCGACGATAGATAAAATCTCTCGCCATTCCTGCAATCGACAAAGATGACAACATTATTTGGTGGCGAGCTTCGGTTATCTGACAATTCAGAAGTTTCAACGAAATCGCACCGAGGGTTCTTGATAGCTTCTTCTGCGGCAAGAACCCGATATTTGTTGATGCTTGCAGCGCCTTTCTTGCCCCATGTCTTGAACGTCTTCGGATAATTTTGGGGCGTGTAAGGATCATAGACATTGCTGTCGATCTTATCCGCCGTAGCAAAAGAAACCGACGCCATAGTCGTTAATGTCAGGCCAAATAGAATAGAAATTCCACGCACAATTATTCCCCCGGAGTTGGCACATGGTTGTTGCAGATAAAGTCATTGTAGAACTACAGGCTAAGAAGGATCGCTTCAATGCCGATGTTCTAAACGCACAACGTCGATTTGAAACGTCGATGGATCGCATGGCCCGATCTGCGTTACGTACAGAGGCTGTTGTATTGCGTTCATCACGATTGATGGCGCGAGGGCTTAATGCGGCGTTTGTCGCGATTGGTGGCGTTGCTGGCACAAAGTATCTTATTGATTCATCACTGCGCATTGAAAACGCGTTGAAGGTTGCTGGTCTCGCGGGTAGGGAATTGGAAAGCGTTTATCAGCAGCTTTATGTAAGCGCGCAGCGGAATGCCGCCCCTATTGAAACTCTTGTCACGCTGTATGGACGAGCGGCACTCGTTCAGAAAGAGCTAGGTGTATCAACACAAGAGCTATTGAGTTTTACCGATAATGTCGCTGTTGCCCTTCGCGTGGCCGGCAGTGATGCACAATCGGCTTCAGGCGCGCTGCTCCAGCTTTCGCAGGCTCTTGGGTCTGGTATAGTCCGGGCCGAAGAGTTTAATAGCATTTTGGAAGGCGCGCAGCCAATCGCGCAGGCGGCAGCGGCAGGGATTAAAGAGGCCGGAGGGTCTGTTGCACGTCTTCGGCAGTTGGTTGTTGATGGCAAGGTATCGTCGGAGGCGTTCTTTCGAGGGTTTGAAGTCGGAGCACCCATTCTACAGCAGAAAGTCTCCGGCGCTGTCCTTACCATTGATCAGCGCCTGACCAATCTGAAAACCTCACTGATCGATGCCGCGAAGCGGTTTAATAACTCGTCCCAAGCCGCAAACACGTTTGGCAGTGCAATCGATAATGTTGCAAATTTTGTTAACGGCATTGATTTCGATGGACTGATAAAAGAGATTAATCGGGTCGTAAATGCATTTGTGCAAGCTCAAAATCAAGCCACGAACTTTGCGAACGATGTCGGGAATTACTTCGGACTTGATAGTGTGGGGGAATTTCTTACCGGCGGCCAGGCGCAATCTAGCTACCTTGGTGGCGCGCTTACTATCACATCACAGAAAGTCATCCAAGATCGCATAGAAGGTGCGTTTGATGGCGTCACCCCTGCGATTGATGATGCAGTATCAGAAGCATTAAAGAAAAAATACGGTGGTAAGCAGCCGCAGCTTCCGAAAGTGACGGAGACCGTTAACTCTCCGGGGTTCACGCCGATATCGCTCGAAGATTACGCAGTCGAAGACGACAAAAAGAAAAAGAAAAGAGGTCAGAGAACACCGGCAGAGCGCTTTGATGATGATGTGCAGCGCGCAAACGACCGCACAGCCGCTCTCATTGCCGAAACCGAGGCCATGCGCCAGCTTAATCCGCTGATTGATGACTACGGCTTTGCAATGGAAAAGGCGCGTATTGAGCAGGAATTGCTTAATGCGGCGCAGCAAGCCGGTGTGGAAATCACGCCAAAACTACGCGCAGAAATCGCCCAAACCGCAGAGCAATGGGCGCTGGCCACCGCAGAAGCTAATCAGCTTGCCGAAGCGCAAGACAAGATCAGGCAGCGCGCCGAAGAATGGCAGGATGCACAGAAAGACGCTGTGCGCGGCATTGTCGATGATCTGGTCGCGGGGAAATCGGCAGCGGAGGCGTTTGCCAATGCATTGCAGAAGATCATCGACAAGCTGCTCGACATGGCGTTTGACGACCTGTTTACGGGGATATTCAAGGGTGGTTTCAAGCTGTTCAGTAGCGGCGGTGTCGTCAAAGCTGCTAGCGGAGGTCTTATTCGTGGCCCCGGTGGCCCGACTTCGGACAGCATTCCAGCGCGACTGTCTGATGGAGAGTTCGTCGTCAATGCGGCTGCAACAAAGCAGAACCGGGCGCTATTGGAAGCGATCAATAGCGGACGGACATTGGCTCTTGCTGGCGGTGGGATTGCCTCACTGCGCGCGCCGACAATGCCTGTGCTTCCCACGCAGGGGCAGGTCAACTCTGTTCAATCTGAACCGACAATCAATATCAACATCGCGAGTGCCAGCGGCGATGATTATATCCGTGCCGTTGTCAGTGATGGAGTTAATCAGGGACTGCGCCAGTACGATAAGTCAGGACCAATGCGCTTTGCGCGGGATAGCAAGCAAGCGTCGAGGCGGGGATTGGTCCGATGATCGACCTTATTTCAACAGTCCGCTTCCAGCCGTCCTATCCACAGCTGACGGTCCCGGTGAGTCAGACTAAATATGGCGGTCGGGCTATATCAACTGTGGAATATGCTGATCCATACCGGACAGTGGATATGGAAACACTGCCGATGAGGGCCAGTGAGGCGGTACAGCTTCAAGCCTTCATCGCAGCGGCGCGGGGCGGGATGGTGACAATCGTCTATCGGCCCACGCATATCTGCATCCCTCGCGCTTATTGGGGCGATGCGAACAATCCACACATCACAGGAACGGCGTTACGTGGCACGGTGACGAATGGCTATACCGTACAGTTTACCAGCGTCGTGCCGGGTCTGGTGTTGCAGGCCGGTGATCTGATTTCGCTCACAAGCGGTACCTATCGTCAAATGGTTCAGATCGTAACCGGGGCGACGGCAGCAAGTACACAGATGACCGTCACTGTGGATCAGCCAATCGCGTCATATATTGCAGCTGGCGCTACTGTCCGGCTTAAGCAACCCGAAATGAATACGCGGCTTGTAAAAGACAGCTTCCAGATGAGCAAAGGGCCGCGCCCTGTCGCTTCGTTTCAATTGATTGAGGTGCCGAAATGAATATGGATTTAGCGATGAATGAGAATGAAAAGGCGACAAAGACCCGCATGGAAATTGTCGCCCTAGCTAAAAAAGTTTCAGCTATTTTTCGCCAAGAGATACAAGCTGCTCAAGCTTTGAAATAGCATCCCGTAGTTTACCGGCTGTATTTTCACTGCTCGACGAGAGCATCTTCAACACTTCAAGGGTCTTCAATGTGCTAATGCTTTTCTGCTCAAAAAGAGCCATTGTAAGAGTACAAATAGCCCCCTCGACGGCGATTGAACGCTTTGTCGTCTCATCCAAAGATATTTCCATTCCCAAACTCCCGTTTTGTTAACGCGAGCATCAAATCTCAAACTCAACCAAGAGTCGAGCGCTCCCATTAATTAGGAGGCCCCATGGCTTTCCCAACCCGCCTGCAAACGCTGCTGGCCGAGGGGCGCGTTGTTGTGCGCTCGCTTGGTGATTTCCAGTTCGGCACCGGTGCCTGGTACATGTGGAACGGATCGTCTGAACTGGTCTGGAACGGTCGCACCTATATCCCGAACCAGCTGATCGCGATTGAAGAACCGCCTTTCCAAATGGGCGCGGAAGCTCTGCCGATCACCATCACAATGCCGACAGCAGCGGATTATGGCGTTACTCCTGACAAGCTCGCCCAGATCGAGAGCCTTGATTACAAGGGTCGCACAGTGATCCTGTATGACGCCTACCTGGACCCAGACACACGCGAGCTGTTGCATGTCGAGCCGATGTATCGTGGATATATCGATACGATCGATCACGTCATCGAAGGCGGTGAAATGGTCTTGAGGGCCAATATCGAAACGTCTGCTCTGGAAAATCACCGTGACGGCTATCGCACCGCCTCTCATGAAGATCAGCAGCTCATTGCGCCCGGCGACAAGTTCTTTGAATACGCTTCGACGGTGAAGCGCGAGAACTTCTACATCACGCCTTATCAGTAAGGGAACATCATGCGCGTTCTGGATTGGGAAAAACGCCTCGTGGCTGTCACGGAGGCGCACTTAAACACGCCTCTGGTGTGGGGAAAGTCTGACTGCCTGCTGACCACTTCTGACGCGATTGAGGCCGTGCTTGGCGATGATCCCGCAGAGGAAGTAAGAGGCAAATACAAATCCCGCACCGGGGCACATCGCCTGATCAAACAGCGCGGTTTTGATAGCATAGTTGCTGTGCTGGTGGATCGGTTTGAAGAAATCCCGACTGCCATGGCTGGCCGTGGCGATGTTGGTATTTATCAAAACACGGTCGGATATTTCTGCGAATACGGCTTTGCTGTGAAAGGCGGGGATGGCTTGCGCTTTCTTCCGCGCACGATGGCTGAACGGGCTTTCAAGGTTTCCTGATGAAATATCTTCTGGTGATTTTATTTACGCTGCTGGCTTCGCCTGCGGCGGCAGTCCCCGTTGCCATTGTCGTTGGGGCGCTCGGCTCTGCTGCATCGTGGCTGTTTGGCGGCACGGTACTGGCGAATATCGTACTTGGTGGCCTGCTGGTTGCAGCAAAATATGCTCTGACATCTATCTTTCAACAGACCCCGAAGTCAACGGCGTCCGCGACTGAAACCAAGTATGGCGAAAATCTTGTCCGTGAGGTCGGGCTTGGTGTGTTTGGCACCATGGGCCATCACATCTATCGGAATGCCTTCGACAAGGGCAATCACATCGTTCAGGACGTGTTCAAGCTTTCTGACTTCCGATGCCTTGAGCTTCTGCGCGTCCAGATGGACGGTGAATGGAAGGGACTGTCTCCCGATCAGCAGGGCGATGAAGGCCGTATCTATGGTCAGCGCGTTCTCAATGTGAAAGATGGCGGACAGGTCTTTGTCCGGTTTTATCATGGAACGATCGATCAAGCGGCTGACCCTGCATTGATCGCATATGCCAATCCGGTCGGGCGCTGGACTTCTGCACACCGTGGCGCTGGCCTTTGCTACGCAATCGTCACCACGATAACGGATGTGGACAATATCACGTCTGTCCCGAACCTCATGTTTGAGGTGCGTGGTGCTCCGCTTTATGACCCGCGCAAGGATACAACGGTCGGCGGTTCTGGCTCGCACCGCTGGAGTGACCAGAGCACTTGGGAATTCAGCGATAACCCTGCCGTGATGATGTATAATCTCGAAAGAGGCATCTATATCGGCAGTGAGAAGATCGTTGGCCGGGGTGTGGCTGCAAGCCGTCTGCCGTTGTCCGAATGGTTCACCGCAATGAATATCTGCGATGAAATCATGCCTGACACGAGCAAGCGCTACACTGCCGCTCTTATTGCATCCTCTGGCGATGGCGTCACGCATGAAACCAATATGACGCCGCTACGCGAGGCTTGTGCAGGCTCATGGATTGAAGGTGTTCTTGGCGAATATCCGATTGCAGGTGCCAACCAGGCTGTGGTTGCGACAATAACCGATGACGATATCGCATGGGAGAAGTCATTCCAGCTTTCATTGACCCGAACCCGCACGGAACTGGTCAACACAGTTGCAGGAACCTTCGTCAATCCGGAGATGTTTTATGAAACAACATCTCTGACCACGCGTATTGATGCTGATGCACTTGCACAGGACCGGGAGCGTCTGGCCTCCAAGGTCGATTATACCGCCGTTACCGATCATCGTGTTGGCGACAGACTGGCCGATATAGCCATTCGTGCATCGCGCTATCAAGCAAACGGAAGCTTTACTGTCCATCCGAAGTTTCTTGCGTTGCAAGTTGGACAATGGGTGTCGTGGCAATCTGATCGATATAACCGCACGATCAAGTTTCAGGTCCACTCCAAGTCGCTTGGCGCACTCGGCGGCGATGGTGTCCGCGATGTTTCGATCTCGTGGCAGGAAGTCGGAGACGGTATCTTTGATCCAACTGCTTATGCGACCAATCCTCCGGTAATCACGCCTAATGGCCAGCCGGACTATCTGGCCGAAGTGCAGAACTTCAACGCGATCCCTAACCTTGTCATTGGTGATACGGGTGAAGAAAATGTCGGCATTCGTCTGTTCTGGGATGAAGTTGAGGACGGCACCGTTGAAGGCGTCGATATTCAATACTGGCCGGATAATGACCCGTCACAGGTATTCAGTGCCTATGTGACCAGAGATGTGACAGTTTTCCAGATCGTCAACGGACTGACCAACTTATCAGAATGGTGGGTGAGAACGCGCCTTCGTGTGGCAGCCGGCACCCGTCCGGTGGTTTGGTCCGCCGCCACTATGGTGACGACGCTGGATGCGCGTGGTGATCAAAATCCGATTGATTATGAAGGTCTGGCAGAGGATCTGAAAGGCTATCTCGGCTGGATCGGGCCGCAGGTGCGGGAACTGATCCGGCAGGCCGAAGAACAGGCAACTCTTACGGCTGACAATCACGACAGTTCTTATATGGATCGGCAGTCTATCCGCCTTGAAATAACCAGTACGTTCGGGACTGCCCAAGCAAGCTGGCAGGAAGATATATATGTCGCCACCGGGCCGAACAGCGCCATCGGTCAGCAACTGACCCGCATCAATGCCGAGTTGTGGGATAATACCGGGTCAAGCATTGTCCAGCTTCTCCAGGTACGCGTTGAAGGTGTCGAAGACGAAGTAACTGCTCAGGCTGACGTTATCACGCTGCTCAATTCCACGGTTAATGACGTGAGTGCCAATGCGACATTCCGCATGGGAACCAACGTCGCTCCTTCGGGCTGGAACTCACGTATCGGGATGGAGGTACGCGGCGGAACGGAAGAAGCGTTTAAGAATGCTGGCTTGTTTCTTGATGTGAACAATACGCAAGCGCGCATCGCCTTGATGGCCGAACAGATCGTGTTCTCCAACGGCACTGAGTATTTCAAGCCATTCGTCATCGTCAACAACGTCATGTACGGCGAAGGCTTTGTGATGGATTGGGCAAAAATCCGCAACGTTCAGATCACAACGGCGCAAATTGCGAACGCCGCGATTACGAGTGCCAAGATCGGTGATTTGCAAGTTAAAACCAGCAATCTCGACTTCAATCAAGTGACGCAGGATTATGAGAATAGTGCAGCGTATCCGACTTCGGGAATTATCAGTGCTAATGAGTGGACCACTCTAGTTTCTGTGTCCACGGACAATCCGCAAGCAAATACAGCACTGGCGGAGGCAAGGTCAAATCTTAATGTTACTACATCTGGTCCAAGTACCAATTCTAGAGCCTCTGTTAGATTTATCAACCTGACAACCGGCAATGTTCTTGCCGAAACAACTATTACCGGCGGGAGTTACACGGTTACAATATCAGGTATGTTTATCGACCGTAGCTCCATTGTCGGAAATAATACATACGCAATTCAGGCGATAGCCATCCCATTTGCCGGGGGCGGCGTGCCCAACTACGCAGGAGGAAGCGGACTTATTCGCTATCTCCTCTGGAAGCGCTAAACTTTCCAAAATCCAATCCAATCCAATCCAATCCAATGCAATCCGCGTGAAGAGCGCGGGGAGGTTAATCTATGGCCGTTCTACCTGATTATGTTTCGGGCACGATAACGCTTGCCAATGGTTCCACGACCGTAACCGGAACGGGAACCATGTTTGAAGCGGCGGCATTTCGCCCCGGCGACACACTTCAAATCCAGAACCTGACGGCTATAATTGCCAGTGTCGATAGCAACACGCAGTTGACATTGACCGCTCCATGGACCGGGACAAGCCTGACAAATGCGCCTTATCGGGCGCGGTATCTGCCGGATGGTGCCCGTGTCACCGCGCAGACGACAACACTGATTGAGCTATTAGGGAATGGCAATCTACAAGCCCTCGCTGACCTCCCCGGCGCTGCCAACCAACTGCCAATCTTTACTGGCGCGGGCACGATGGGGCTGGTGGATAAGAGTGAGGTCGGCATTCAGGACCCGCACGGCAACCTTGGCGAACTGGCGGGGTTGCCACTTGCCGCACGGCAGATATTGCAGACCGATGACACGGGTGCGCTGAAAACCACCGATCTCATTGCAGACAGATTAGTCAGCACCAATAATAACGGAGACATTGCCTTTATTGATCCGCGTTCATTCTCTCAATGGAACTTGATATACAACGGCGATTTCTCGATTAATCAGCGCGGCGGGCCTAAAAAGCCTGCTAACGGCGTCTATGGCTTCGACATGTGGAAGGGTCATGCCAATGGCATACAACAGATTGTTGAGGCACTACCTGCTGGCGAATACACCTTAACTTGGTCGGGCGGCGGAACCGGGTACCTTGGAAGTGCAAGCGGTGCCTCACCGCTAAAAGCAACGGTCGTATCGGGCAACACGTCTGTTGTGGTTCCTCAAACGGCGACAAACGTTTCGCTTGTTATGGGAGACGCAACAGGCCGAGACCCATGGATGCCGCGCTCTCATGGTGTGGAATTATTTTTATGCCAAAGGTATTATGAAACTGGAGTTACTGAAGGCTTTGCAATTCACAGGACCCTTGCAATTGATGTAGTGGTCTCAAAGATTGCCGTTATTTTTAAAGCGACCAAGCGAGTCAGTCCGACAACAATTATATCATACGTATATCAAGATAGTGGTTCATGGATACGAACTCATAATCTTGAGGGCAGGACTGTCGATAAAGCAGTTGCCGTTCTGATGACGGGCAGTGGCGGATATTGCGACGTTACTTTAAACTGGGCAGCGGATGCATCGCTATGAAAATCAAAGACGTAATCTACTCGCACGAAGGTGCAATTCTCGCCGATATTAACGGTGAAACGTTTTCTATCCCTGATGACATGGGAAACCGTCACCGCCAACTCATTGCCGAATGGGAAGCATCTGGAAATGTGATTAAACCTTATATTGAAACTGAGCCGGAGCCTGCCGTCACGGTCCTGTCTGCTGTCACGTTGTGGGAACGTCTAACCGAAGCCGAAGCAGATCGGGTTAATGATGCAATGGCAACGCAGCCAGTTCGCACACAGCGCATATTCACCACGGCCAATACGTTTCGCTCGGATCACGAACTATGGCCGCTACTGGAGCAGATGGCTAATCAGTTATTCGGTAAGACACGAGCAGCTGAGCTATTGGCTCCGTAAGTAGACCACCACAGCCTGACTGACCGCACCGCCCTTGAGGCGGTTTTTTTGTGCTCGAAGGAAATCCCATGAACATGAACCTTGGCGATACCCGCCTCTTGATTGAGGCAGGTCGAGAGCGTGGACTATTGCGCAATCAGATGGCGTATGTTTTGGCCACCGCGTACCACGAAACGGCTCACACCATGAAGCCAGTGCGCGAGACACTGGCAAAGACCGATGCGAAGGCAAAGGAAATCCTCACCAAGGCGTGGAAGTCCGGAAAGCTGCCGTGGGTGAAATCGAATTACTGGTCTGGCGGGTATTTCGGACGAGGATACGTCCAGCTTACCCACAAGGCCAATTATGAGCGGGCAGGGCGCGAGCTTGGCGTCGATCTGGTCAACAATCCTTCCTTGGCGCTTGAAGCAGACATTGCTGCTCAAATCATCGTGCGCGGAATGCAGGATGGATGGTTCACTGCAAAAGAGTTGGCCGATTACATCACGCTTCAATATTCCAACTTTGTCAGCGCGCGTCGGATTGTCAACGGGACGGATAAGGCAAATCTGATCGCCGGATACGCTCGCAAGTATGACGATCTGCTCCGGTCCGAAGGCTATGGCGTGACGCCTGCCGACAAGCCAGCGCCAAAACCCGAAGCGGGTATTCCCGCAACGGAGCCGCAGCCTTCCACCGGCTGGCTGGCCAAGCTGATCACTGCAATTGCCTCCATTTTCAAAAGGAACACGGCATGACCCGTCTCAATAAAATGTGGGCTGCGCTCATCGTGGCCTTTGTCGCATGGGTACGCTCGTACTTCGGGATTGATCTCGGCATCGATGATGCGACCGCCACGGCCATCGTCGGGGGCATCACGACATTTCTGGTTTACATAATTCCAAATGCCGACAGGAAGCCTGAACAGCACGAGCCGATGGATAAAGTTCAGGAGCATCACTGATGGGCGCTCTTGCCTTCTTTTCCTCACACTGGCGCGTTCTGGCGCTCATCGGCGCATGTCTGGCTGCAATCGGCCTTTACCAGCTTGGCAAGCGTGACGGCTATCAGGACGCCATTTCCGATCAACTTCAATCAACCATCAAGGCGGAACGCGAAAGGGCGGCTGATGATGCGAAGCTACGCGATCTATCGGACTATGATTTTTGTCGGCTTGCTCTCAAGCGTCGTGGGCTGTCAGTCGAACAGTGCGACGAGTTGCGCGGGCTTCCGTCAGAATGATCTTACGCCTGCCGGTCTGGTCGCGCTGACCAAGGCCGACCGGGCCGGGGCGGAACGCGTCGAAGGCAATGATGAAAACGGGAAAAGGCGGGGGTGCTGGGGATGACAGACATGCCAGACCACGAAAATGATATTCGCGCCCGCGTTGTCGGGCTGGAGCATAAGACGCAGGAAAACACTCACCGCCTGACGTCTTTGGAAGCATGGCAGCGGCAGCGTGAAATCGATTCGGCGCGAAACGATGAAAAGTGGGTGGCGATGGAAGCGCGGATTGATACGAGATTTTCAGGCTTGGAGAATTCCAACAAAGGCATTCAGTCAACTCTGTCACGAATCAACTGGATGATTATCAGCGGACTTGTAATCGCGTTCATCACCTTTGTCGTCAGTGGCGGGTTGAAGACGCTGTGACCCGCTATTCGTTTGGATCAATGCCACGCTCTCCGAGGTGAATTCCTATAGCCGCTTCAGCCATAGCCGCAGCGGCTTCAAGCCTTCCCCATCCTGCCGCCTCTGCTTCATCTAAGGCATCGACAAGCTTTGCTGCCATCTCTTCCTGACAGTCGATATTACGATCTGGGTAATTGCTTTCTTGCTTTGGTCCGTTCATAGCATCCTCCTTAAAACAGGCTGGTTTAGGCATCCTCATTGTCGTCGCTTGGCGTCAAATCTATAAGGTCGGCATCAGGCAATGGCTTCTGCATTTCCTTCGCTTCATCCCATGGAGCGCGCAGCCACGTGTCTATTTCTTCGGTCGTGCGCAGAATGACAGGCATTGCCTTGGGATGGATCGGCTTCACCACGGCATTCGGCTCAGTGGTCAGGAACGCGAAGATATCGACCTCAACCGGCCCTTCCTTCTTCTTCCTCACACCTTTCCAGCTTGTCCAGATGCCAGCGAACGCAAAGAGCGGCTTCTCTTCATTCAGAGCGAACCAGTGCAAGGGCTTACGCTTGGTCTCGGGATCAGGCACTTGGCCATATTCGGAGAATG
The DNA here is from genome assembly GCF_019100495.1 of Falsochrobactrum tianjinense. Lineage (GTDB taxonomy): Bacteria > Pseudomonadota > Alphaproteobacteria > Rhizobiales > Rhizobiaceae > Brucella > Brucella tianjinense. The sequence continues at coordinate 50,344 of NZ_JAHRVA010000005.1, forward strand.
ACGTGGCTGGAACAGCACACCGGCTTTCAACGCCCTGCCAGCGCCGCCAATGTGGCGAGGTGAGGTTGCGAATGTTCGTGACGCCTGAATCGGCCTCGCCCTTCACGTACATAGGCGGTGTGGGCATTCCCCAGCGAAGATGGGCTAACTCTCGCTCACCGTCTGCGAGGTTGCGCAAGACAGGAGCCGGATAATCTGGGTACACGTCCAACTGCGGATCAACGCGGTTTGTCACATCTCCGAAATTCGGAAACAGCCGGCGCATGGCTTCGTGCGTCGTGGTGATGTTGTACAGATTGCACATGCACTCCCTCCAGTGACGAAGAGATAGCGCGCAATTTATCGGCGTCCAGTCAGTGCGTCCTCGCCCTCCTGTTTGTGTGCACGACAAAACCAGAGTTGCCCGTATCTCGTTTTATAGCCGAAGGTTCCCCACGCTTTGCAATCTTTCGAATCGCACCAGTGTTCAAAAAGCTTGCCGGGTTTGGAAACCTTCGCCGTATCTGCATCGTAACCGCTCATGCCAACCCACCCACAAAACCGCTCATTTCTTTCAGCCTCACCATTGCCATGCGCATATGGCCTTTGCATCCGCGAGCCTTGCACCGGGCCTTGGCCTCGATTTCATCCAGATATAATTGTGATCGGTCCACATCCTTACAAAGCATCGCCCTGTCGGCATAGGTGACGCGGTTGCACTTGCGGCAAATCATTTCCAGCTTTTGATCGTCGGCCAGATCGCCAACCTTGATTGTCGTTTTCCAGTTGCCCATCACCAGAAATCCTCTGCGGACGGAATGCGCGTATAGCTGATCTTGCCGCCGACATGGCCGCCAGCCGGTGGTTTCCACTCGCCCATGCTGACAATTGTTCCGGAATATTTCGAATTGATCTTGTCGACGGCATTATTGGCCCGCTCCCATTTCTGGCGCAGGGCATCATCATTGTCGAGCAAGTCAATCTGACGTTCGTCAGCGAGGGACAGGTCATAAAGTGTTACGCTGACACGAAAGATAGTAACGCCGCGCGGGTAATCGCGCCGAACGCGATGCCAAAGGCTATGCAGGCTGGCCAAGATCGCCTGATCGTCATTGACGACGGCAAGGTGGTGCTTGCCAAACCAGGAGCCGTCGCGAATTGACAGCCAAAGCCATAAGCCTCCGGCATAGTAGTTTTCACGGCGCAGGCGACGGGCAGCCTTTGTCAGCAACAGCCGTGATATTTCATAGGCTCCATCGATTGTCCGGGCCTCTGGCGGTAAGACACGCCCATGGCCGAACATGCCGCGTTGCTGTTCCGGGGCCTGAATGTCGTAACCATGCAGCGCATACCAGAGGCGCTCGCCATTTACGCTGTTCCAGATCTTGCGCATATGTTTTGGCTGCAAGGCATAAAGCTGCTCTGTCGTATAAATCCGGTTGCGAAAAAGCCGCTTTGCCATATTGCGCCCGATACCTGGAATGTCTTCAAGCGCGAGTTTGAATAGTGGCTTGGGCATTATAGCCGGCCACCAGATCGCAAGGCCGTTGCCATAGCTGCCAGTTTGCTTGCTCTCGTCCTTGCCCGCCTTGCAGGCGATCTTCGCCAACTGGCGATTTGCCGCAAAGCCGATCGAGCATGTGATGAACGGCCCGATATTCTCCGCTATTGCCGCCTTGATGCGCGCGGCGAGCAATTCCGGATCACGCTTGCCGCTATCGTCCAGAACGCATGTCAGTTCATCGATACTTTTGGCCGTGTCGATGGCGATCACGGTCTCGATCTCGCAGAGCAGTGCATTATGGGCGCGCCTGTAAAGATCGGGCTTCTGCGGCACCAATATCAGATCAGGGCAAAGCATTTTCGCTTCCTTGATCGGCATGACATTCTTGACGCCGCGCGCCTTCGCCTCTTTCGAGCAGGCAATGACGGCGGTTCGATCAGTACCTTCGAAGGGGACAACACCGATAGGGCGACCGCGCAGGCGCCGGTCGCATTGCTGTTCGACCGAGGCGAAAAAGCCGTCAAAATCCAGATATAACCGCTCAATCGTATCAGGCAGACGCAAGACAAGCTCCAATTTCAGGGCAAGCGAAACCTGTCCCGCACACCTATGCGCACAGGAACATATTCCGCTCAATGTGGATATGTTCCTAAAATGTTCTCATTTGAAAGAAGAGTCAACCGCGATTGTCGGGGATGGAAAATTTCAACAAAAATATTCAATCCACGCTGTCACGAATCAATTGGATGGTTATAGGCGCATTGGTGGCCGCAGTGATGACATTCATCGTGGCAGGCGGGTTGAGTAAGATATGAAAAGGTGAGGGGGCCGTTTCAGGTTTCCCAATAGAATCAATGGGCCGTTTGGGGTGCGTGGTGAGGGGATTGAATACTCTACTAATCTGGCAACGTACTGATTTTATTGATAAAATAGACCTAGTTAGTCATTCGAATGGTGGGCGTGACAGGGATTGAACCTGTGACCCCTACAATGTCAATGTAGTGCTCTCCCGCTGAGCTACACGCCCATTCGATGTGGCGCATACACCATATCGCGTTCCGTCCGTCAATGCCCTTTTTCAAAGTTTTTCGGCTTTCAACCGAACGCCTTATCAAGAGCCGGCAAACTTGCCGATCATCTCAGGCGGCGATCAGCATTTTTTCGATTTCATTCACAAGATCGCGCAGATGGAACGGCTTCGAGAGCACTTTCGCATCGCGCGGTGCGTCCGAATCGGGATTAAGTGCGACCGCCGCAAAGCCCGTAATGAACATGATCTTGAGGTCGGGATCGATTTCGGTTGCGCGGCGCGCAAGTTCTATTCCGTCCATTTCCGGCATGACGATGTCGGTCAGCAGCAGCGAGAACGGCTCCTCGCGCAACCGGTCATAGGCGCTTGCGCCATTGTCGAAGTGAGTGACGTGATAACCCGCCTTTTCCAGTGCCTTCACAAGGAAACGACGCATATCATTATCGTCTTCAGCTAGAAGAATTCTTTTCATTGGTCCGTCCGAATTTCACATCAATCGTTCCGCGCCCGACAATATCGGCCCGAGAGCACTGCAACGACTCAACTTCACACTAGAAAACGCTTTTTTGGTAAATATGAAATGAATGCTCGCATAAATGTTAATTGTTATTGCCGTGGTTTGGCAACAAGCTGATATGTGTTACAGGATCGCACGGTAGAAAAAGCTGGGTAACGGGAGAAAAGGCCGGTTTTCAAATATTGGTATCGAGCACGACCCGTCTTGCATAAGGCGCTGCTTTTAAAGCACAATGGTCATAGCGCCGTGGGATCAAGGGTCGTTGAGGCGGGTTGAAGCATGAGTCTGGAACGCGATTTTTCCTTAGTGCCCCCTTTTGAGGTGCGCGCGCCCGCCCAGCAGCGTATTCCTTTTGTTTTCAATTCGCCCCATAGTGGCCGCTATTATCCCGAATCGTTTCTGGAAGCATCGCGGCTCGACGCGCTGGCCATTCGCTATTCCGAGGATTGCTATGTCGATGAGCTTTTCGCTTCGGTGCCGCGTCTGGGCGCTCCTCTGCTCAAGGCGCATTTTCCGCGCGCTTTTCTGGATGTGAACCGCGAGCCATACGAACTCGATCCGCGCATGTTCGTGGAGCTGCTGCCGCCTTTTGTGAACATTCAGTCTGCGCGCGTCGCGGGCGGTCTGGGGACCATACCGCGCTTGGTGGGTGAGGGGCAGCTCATCTATCCTGGACGCCTATCGCTGGATGAGGCTTTTTATCGTATTGAAGGTATCTACAAGCCCTATCACCACACTCTGGATGGGCTGTTGCGCGCAACGCGGCAGCATTTCGGTTATTCGGTCCTCATCGACTGCCATTCCATGCCCGGTGGTATCCGTCCTGGAGAAGCAAGTTCGCGACCCGATTTCATTATTGGTGATCGTTTCGGCCGCTCGTGCAGCGAGCAGCTCACACAGATCGCCATCGAATTGCTACAGGGGCTTGGATATACGGTCGCGCATAACAAGCCCTATGCGGGCGGCTTCATCACCGAACATTACGGCAGACCGGCAATTGCCTGTTATGCATTGCAGATCGAGATTAATCGCAGCCTTTATATGGATGAGCAAAGCCTGCAAAAACTGGCTGGCTTTGAGGCGCTTTGTGCGGATATCTACCAATTCGTGAGCGATCTCACCGCGCTGCCGGATGATCTTTTCAGTGTACCGCCGCTTGCCGCCGAATAATTGTGGCAAGGCGATATCGTTTCATGGAAACAGGAGAATGGAATTGTTGATCGACCGGGCGTTTTTCTCTGAATTGGCGGCTGTGGCCGCAGCGGAAACCCTGCCGCGGTTTCGCCAGTTTAATGCGGTGGACAATAAATACAGTTCCGGGTTCGATCCCGTAACAGAGGCCGATCGCGCGGCAGAACGCGCCATTCGGGCTGAAATCAAACGCAGATTCCCTGATCACGGCATTTTAGGTGAAGAATATGGGCCGGAGAATGTGGATCGCAGCCATGTCTGGGTCATCGATCCTGTTGATGGCACGCGCGCCTTCATCTCTGGTCTGCCGGTATGGGGAACATTGGTGGGGCTGACGATCGATGGCGATGCGAAGGCCGGAATGATGGCGCAGCCATTTACTGGCGAGTTATTCTATAGCGACGGACAGGGCAGCTATTTCCTGCGGCAAGGCGAAGAGGCCGAACCACGGCGCTTGTCGGTGCGTAGCGATGTGAAACTTGGCGAGGCGACGCTCTTCACCACTACGCCTGGCCATTTCAAGGGAGAACTGGGCAAGGGATTTGCTCGTCTGGAAAATGCGGTGCGCCTGTCGCGCTATGGTGTGGATTGCTATGCCTTTGCCATGCTGGCTAGCGGTTTTGCCGATATCGTCGTGGAAGCAGGGCTTCAACCTTATGATATTGTTGCGCTTATTCCAATCATCGAACAGGCGGGCGGCATTATCACGCGGCGCGATGGCGGCCCAGCGGAGCAGGGCGGCGATATTGTGGCAGCGGCATCGCCCGTGTTGCATGAATTGGCGCTTGAACTGCTCAATTCCTGATCAAGCAGGTTCGATACCTGGTGGCATCGCTTCAAATTCTGAAGAACCGGGAATGAAAGCGTCGAATGCTGCTAGGGTCTGCTCGCGGTAAAAATCGGTTTCCTGCAACAATTCGTGGCGCGCGCCATCGATTATGGCGAGAGAAACATTGCGCGTACGCGCCGCGAAGCGTTCGGTAGCGGCGGTAGACACGACACGGTCGTTGCCCGCCGCAATAATCAGGGTAGGTATGGCCTGGGTCTGCTGGAAGTCGGGCTGGTTGATGCGTAAAGCTGTCGTCAACGCCCCCCATACCCATTGCACGGTAGGTCCCCCAAGCGCCAGTTCGGGATGAGTGCGGGCGATCTCCATATTACGCATGAAACGGGCCGGGTCGCTGGTCAGGGTATTGCCGGCAAAGGGCCGGTTCAGCAGCTTTCTTCCTCCAGAAGCATAAGTGCGCCCAAGACCCAGCCAGCGCAGCGCCGACATAATGCGGCGCATATTGTCATCACTCAGCCGTGGATCGCCCAGACCTATGAATGGTGCGAGAAGCACCATGCGCGTGATGCGCGAGACGAGTTTCGGCATTGATGCATAGGCTATCAAAGCGCCTGCGGAATGGGCGAGAATATAGAAAGGCGGTGGGCAATCGGGCAGAACGATTTCGGTCAGGAACTGATCGAGATCATCGGTGTAATCCCTGAAATGATCCACATAGCCGCGCAGCCGGTCTTTCAGCAGTCGATGCGATCCACCCTGTCCGCGCCAGTCGAAAGTTGCGACGGTGAAGCCGCGCTGGGACAAGTCGGTCATGGTCTCGAAGTATTTCTCGATGAACTCGTTGCGCCCTTGCAGCAGAACAACGGTTCCGTAGCACGGCCTGCCGTCGGCTTTGAGCAGGGCATAACGCAGGCTTTTGCCATCCCTGCTTTCAAACAGACCCGATTCTATCCCCGGAGGGATCGGGTTTGCATCGGTTTCGAAAAGCAGTTCCAGCATGGGTACGACCTGCGGCTGATGGATGGCTGATGTTGCTCCCTATTATAATGAAACAGAATGATAAAAAGTAACCGGAAGTTCGCTTTCGAACTTCCGGTTCCGAAAACAGCCGGTCGCAAGGGACGTTACGTCTGGCTGTTCTTGTAAAGGAGGATGGAATTACCGACCGCGACCAATCCGGCGCTCATCGAGAATACGGCCGCTATAGGCGTCGACCGTCAGAATGACACGCCCGCCTCGCGGTCGGGTGGCACGGACGCGATAGGTATCGCGGCGTCGGTTCATATCGCCCACCGCATAGCCGCGCCGTTCGAGCGAGCGGACGATCTGCCGGGGGCCCATGGTGTCGCGACGCCGCTCTCTGTCCCAATGAGGACGACGGTTCCCCCAGTCGGGCCGCCGGTCATGATCGCGATGCCCGTCATGCCATTGAATCTCTATGATGGCGCCGTGGCTGGCGGCGAAAGATGGTACCGCAAAAGCGGTCGTGATGGTGGCAAGAGCGGCAAATGCGAGAACAGATTTTCTCATCGTCTATAATCCTTAAAGGGACCTGTTTTCGATCAGGTGTAGTGGAACATTAGCCCCAGGCACCTGAACGTTTGCCGAAGATATTGTTCATTCTTGGTTCAGCGAATGACGATTTGTTTCAGCAGATAGAAGGGCTTGAAATTAAAAATGCCCATTCCCAAATGAACAATGCGGTCGCCGTCGATGGGGCCGCCGGCATGAGAATTCGCCAGAATGGGAGTTCTGCCGCCACACAATGCATTCTGTCGCTCGTAAGGAGGGCTAACCCATGCGCCACGTAGATTTTTCACCCCTTTATCGTTCCACCGTTGGTTTTGATCGCTTGTTCTCGATGCTGGATACGCTTGCATCGCCGGAAGGAACGCAGTCCTATCCGCCTTATAATATTGAGCGGACCGGCGAGAACGCCTATCGCATCACCATGGCGGTTGCGGGTTTTTCCGAAAGCGAACTGGAGATCGAAGCGCACCGCAATCTGTTGACCGTGAAAGGCCAGAAGGCCGAAAACGACGCTTCAGAAACTGGTGAAGTGCTTTATCGCGGCATTGCTTCACGCGCTTTCGAGCGCCGCTTCCAGCTTGCGGATTTTGTCGAGGTTGCGGGTGCCAGCCTGAAAAACGGCTTGCTGCATATCGATCTCAAGCGCGAGATTCCCGAACAGATGAAACCGCGCAAGATTGAAGTCGGCACGGCATCGTCTGGCAATACGCAGCAGATCGAGACCAAAACTACTACCCATTAATTGCTGATGGGATGAATGAGAGGGCGGCGCTTGAAGTGCCGCCCCCTTTTTATCAGGCAATCAAAGCGCCAAAACGGTCGACTTCTTCTTCGCTATTGGCGAAACTCGTCACGAAGCGTGCGAAAATTTCGCCTTCGCTGATGCGATCGACTTCCGAATGTGGCGGATTCCAGTCATAGAAAACAGCGCCCGTATTCTGCAACCGGTCATAGACCGACTGTTTCATGATCGCGAAAACTTCGTTGGCTTCGGGTTTCCACGCAAGACGCATCTGGCTTGAAGCATCGATATGCCGGGCAAGGCGGGCTGTGAGCGCGTTGGAATGCCTTGCCAGTTCAAGCCAGAGATCATCGGCCAGATAGGCGTCGAACTGTGCCGCGATGAAACGGGTCTTGGAAAAAAGCTGTGCGGCGCGTTTACGGATGAAAGGCAGGTCGCGCGCGCGTTCGGGGTTCATGAAGACCAGCGCTTCCGCGCACCAGCAGCCGTTTTTCGTACCTCCGAAGGAGACGATATCGACGCCCCGCTTCCACGTCATTTCCGCAGGCGTCAGGTCCAGAGAGACCAGCGCATTGGCAAAACGCGCGCCGTCCATATGCAAGGGGAGGCCGTTCTCGTGGCAGATTTTCGCAATCGTTTCAATATGATCGGGCTGGTAGAGCGTGCCGACTTCCGTGGCTTGCGTGATGCTGACCGCCATGGGCTGGCCGGCATGGACGAAAGCCGGATCAAAACGCTTCAACTCGCGCTTGAGAAGCTCTGGGTCGATGCGCCCCAGAGCGCCATCGATTGGGTGCAGACGCGCGCCGCCGGTAAAATATTCCGGTGCGCCGCATTCATCCTCGATCACATGGGCTTCGCGATGCACCAGAGAAACGCCGCCGGGCCGGTTGACGCTGGCAAGCGCCAATGAATTGGCCGCTGTGCCGGTGCCAACGAAAAATACGGCGACTTCCCGCTCGAACAACTCGTTAAAACGCTGCTCGGCACGCTTGTCGAGTTCGCTGGCGCCATAGGCAGCTGCAAAACCCGCAGCATGTGCTGAAAGGCTTTCAGCGATTTTTGGATGGGCTCCGGCCCAGTTATCGGAAGCAAAATGCAAGTTTCTCTCCGCTGGCAAGGATTGCTGGCGCAAACAGAATGCGTCATTTCAAAAACGTAAAGCGTGTCTATAGCCGGTCGGTGCCAAGGGAGTAACCCGTTTTTAAGAAAAATAAGCGGGCACCGGTTATTTTCCGCGTTCTCAAATTCGTTGGAGCGTCATGGACGTAATTAAATGAGGCCCATCGCCATGGGTGTGACATTTTATTACGCTATATGCCGAAAAAAATCGCGTTTCCATCTTGTGAGCGAATTTGAATTCTGCCATACGTAATTAGGACAGTAATGCTGACTAGTTCACCGATGCTGTCCAATAAAGCACTGCGATTGGCTGAATATCTGCTAAAGTGTTTTCGTCGGTCGCAGAAAGAGAATGTTCGTGCAAGCGGGTACGATCCCCGTTCAAAGGATATTCATTTGGCAGGGAGTTTGGCGCGCCTTTTCTGGCGGGCTGGGTCAACCTGTCCGAGCCTGACAAGAACAAGGCGCTTAAACAATATTCCCCGCGGTGGCTGTTGTCCGCACGCATTGGAACGTCGTCCAACGCCTTGTCGATAAGGCTCTCCACATATGCAAAGCAATTGCGGAATGGCTGTTACCATTCCGGTTTATATCTGATCGCGCGCCCGCAGCGGGCCAAACGGAGGGAATGACGATGACGCATTTGACGCCATCTGTATCGAACGTGGTTTCTCACAACGTACAGAACGGAACTGTCAAAGCTGCGACGACGGCTTCCACCCGAACGGCGCGAAAAACGACGACACATACACGCGGCGTCCCACCCGCCCAGGGGCTTTATAACCCGCAAAACGAACATGACGCCTGCGGCGTCGGCTTCATTGCACATATGAAGGGCAAGAAGTCGCATCAGGTTGTGGAAGACGGCCTGAAAATGCTGGAAAATCTCACTCATCGGGGCGCAGTGGGCGCCGATCCGCTGATGGGCGACGGCGCCGGTATGCTGGTGCAAATTCCCGACCGCTTCTTTCGTGAAGAGATGGCTCGGCAGGGCATCGACCTGCCGCAGCCCGGCCATTATGGCGTCGGCTATCTGTTCATGCCGCGCGATCCGGAACTGCGCGCCCATGCGGAAGAAATAGTCAAGGAAGTGATTGCCGCCGAGGGCCAGCAATTCATCGGCTTTCGTGAGGTGCCGGTCGATAATTCGTCGCTGTCGAAAGCGCCCGACATCGCAGAAACCGAACCTTGCCATCTTCAGGTCTTTATCGGCCGCAGTCCTCTGCTCGAAACGGACGACGATTTCGAACGCCGCCTGTTCGTGCTGCGCAAGGTCATCTCCAATCGCATCTATCAGGAGAATGACGGCAACGATAACGGATTCTACGTCGTTTCCATGTCGGCGCGCACGGTGGTCTATAAGGGCATGTTCCTGGCCTATCAGGTGGGCAGCTATTATCAGGATCTGAAGGACCCGCGTTTTGAAAGTTCTGTAGCGCTTGTTCACCAGCGCTTCTCGACCAACACCTTTCCGTCATGGCGGCTGGCGCATCCGTATCGCATGGTTGCGCATAATGGCGAGATCAACACGCTGCGCGGCAATGTCAACTGGATGGCAGCGCGTCAGGCTTCGGTCGATTCGGAACTGTTCGGCAATGACATTTCCAAGCTCTGGCCGATCTCCTATGAAGGCCAGTCGGATACGGCCTGCTTCGATAACGCTCTCGAATTCCTGCATCAGGGCGGTTACAGCCTCGCCCATGCGATGATGATGCTGATTCCGGAAGCATGGTCCGGAAACAAGCTGATGTCGGACGAACGCAAAGCGTTTTACGAATATCATGCGGCCCTGATGGAACCATGGGACGGTCCTGCCGCGGTAGCCTTTACGGATGGCCGCCAAATCGGTGCGATGCTGGACCGCAACGGCCTGCGCCCGGCCCGTTATATCGTAACGGACGATGATTTCGTTATTCTTGCTTCGGAAGCTGGCGTTTTGCCGGTTGAAGAAAAGAAAGTTGTCAGGAAGTGGCGCCTTCAGCCGGGGCGGATGCTGCTCATCGATATGGAAGAAGGCCGCATCATCTCCGACGAGGAAATCAAGTCGCAGATTGCCCAGAAGCACCCCTATAAGCAATGGCTTGCCAATACGCAGCTTATTCTGGAAGACCTCAATCCGGTCGAGCCGCGTGCACTGCGCAAGGATGTAAGCCTTCTCGACCGCCAGCAGAGCTTCGGCTACACGCAGGAGGACACCAGACTTCTGATGGCGCCCATGGCCACCACCGGCCAGGAAGGGATCGGCTCGATGGGAACGGATACGCCGATTTCGGCCATGTCCGACAAGTCGAAGATGCTGTTCACCTATTTTAAGCAGAATTTCGCTCAGGTCACGAACCCACCGATCGACCCGATCCGCGAAGAACTGGTGATGAGCCTTGTCTCGTTCATCGGCCCACGCCCGAACATCTTCGACCTGGTTGGCACCTCGCGCCGCAAGCGGCTGGAAGTGCGCCAGCCGATCCTGACCAATGGCGATCTGGAAAAGATCCGCTCCATCGGTCATACGGAAGACCGTTTTGATACCAAGACGCTAGACATCACCTACAATACGGGCGAGGGCGCTGCTGGCATGCATGGTGCTATCGAGCGCCTGTGTGACCGTGCGGAAGCTGCTGTCCATGGCGGCTACAACATCGTCATCCTGTCGGACCGTCAGGTCGGACCGGACCGTATTCCGATCCCGGCACTTCTGGCGACGGCTGCGGTACACCATCACCTGATCCGCAAGGGCCTGCGCACCTCGGTTGGCCTTGTGGTGGAATCGGGCGAGCCGCGCGAAGTGCACCATTTCTGCTGCCTGGCTGGCTATGGGGCGGAGGCGATCAATCCCTATCTCGCCTTCGACACGCTGCTCGACATGCATCGCCGCCGCGAATTTCCGCCGGAGGTGGACGAGGATGAAGTGGTCAAGCGCTACATCAAGTCGATAGGCAAGGGCATCCTCAAGGTCATGTCGAAGATGGGCATATCCACCTATCAGTCCTATTGTGGTGCGCAGATTTTCGACGCAGTCGGTTTGCAGTCGGAATTCGTGGACAAGTTCTTCTTTGGCACCGCGACGAGTATCGAAGGTGTCGGTCTGGAGGAAATCGCGGAAGAAACCGTGCGCCGTCATACCGATGCGTTCGGGAACGATCCGGTTTTGCTCACCTCGCTGGAAGTGGGTGGCGAATATGCCTATCGCATGCGCGGCGAGGCGCATATGTGGTCGCCGGATGCCGTGGCAAAGCTTCAGCACGCGGTGCGCACGTCGAACCCGGAAACCTTCACCGAATATACGCGTATGCTCGACGCCAAGTCGTCGCAGGCGAAGACCATTCGCGGGCTGTTCAATATCCGCGTTGCCGGAGAACGCGACCTCAAGCCTGTTTCCATCGATGAAGTCGAATCGGCAACGGAAATCGTCAAGCGCTTCTCGACGGGAGCGATGTCGTTCGGCTCGATCAGCCGAGAGGCGCACACCACGCTTGCGCGTGCGATGAACGCCATCGGCGGCAAGTCCAATACAGGCGAAGGCGGCGAGGAGCCGGACCGCTTCTATGCGCTGCCGGATGGGACGTTGAATCCCGAGCGCTCGGCGATCAAACAGGTTGCGTCGGGACGCTTCGGCGTCACGACGGAGTATCTCGTCAATTCCGATGTGATCCAGATCAAGGTTGCGCAGGGCGCCAAGCCCGGCGAAGGCGGCCAGCTTCCGGGCCACAAGGTCGATGCCACCATCGCCAAGACCCGGCATTCGACGCCGGGCGTGGGCCTGATCTCGCCGCCGCCGCACCACGATATCTATTCCATCGAAGATCTGGCGCAGCTCATCTACGATCTGAAAAACGTCAATCCGGTTGCCGATATTTCGGTCAAGCTGGTGTCGGAGGTGGGCGTGGGCACGGTTGCAGCAGGCGTTGCCAAAGCCCGTGCCGACCACATTACCGTGTCCGGTTATGACGGCGGCACGGGCGCTTCGCCGCTCACTTCGCTGAAGCATGCCGGTAGTCCATGGGAAATCGGTCTTGCCGAAACCCATCAGACACTGGTGTTGAACGGCCTTCGTTCCCGCGTGGCGCTTCAGGTTGATGGCGGTTTGCGCACGGGTCGCGATGTGGTTATCGGCGCGCTGCTCGGTGCCGATGAGTTCGGGTTCTCGACTGCTCCGCTGATCGCGGCAGGCTGCATCATGATGCGCAAATGCCATCTGAACACTTGTCCTGTGGGCGTTGCAACGCAGGATCCGGTTCTGCGCAAGCGCTTCAAGGGTACGCCGGAACACGTCATCAACTTCTTCTTCTATCTGGCGGAGGAAGTGCGGGCGCTGCTGGCCGAGATGGGCTTCACCAAGCTGGAACAGATCATCGGCGAAACGGAGTTGCTCGAAAAGCAGGCGGTGATCGATCACTGGAAGGCCAAAGGCCTCGATTTCAGCCGTATCTTCTACAAGCCTGAAGCCGAGAAACACGAGATATTCTGGACCGAGCGCCAGCATCATCCGATCGATGATATTCTGGACCGCAAGCTGATCGAACTCGCTCAGCCCGCGCTGGACGATCGCCAGCCGGTCAGGATCGATGTGGATATCAAGAATGTCGACCGTTCAGCCGGCGCCATGCTGTCGGGTGAAGTCGCCAAGCGGTTTCGGCATAAGGGACTGCCGGAAGACACCATTGCTGTTACCTTGCGCGGCACTGCGGGCCAGTCCTTTGGTGCGTTCCTGGCGCGTGGGGTTTCATTCGAGCTGATCGGCGACGGCAACGACTATATCGGCAAGGGCCTTTCGGGTGGACGTATCGTCGTCCGCCCGCCGGAAGACACGCGCATCGTTGCTGAAAACTCGATCATTGTCGGCAACACCGTGCTTTACGGTGCGCTTGAGGGCGAGTGTTACTTCCGCGGTGTTGCGGGCGAGCGTTTCGCCGTGCGCAATTCCGGTGCCGTGACGGTTGTCGAAGGCGTGGGTGATCATGGCTGCGAATATATGACTGGCGGTGTCGTCGTGGTCATCGGGCAGACGGGCCGTAATTTCGCGGCGGGCATGTCGGGCGGTGTCGCCTATGTGCTCGACGAGGAAGGCGATTTTGCCCAGCGGTGCAATATGGCGATGGTGGAACTGGAACCGGTTCCAGAAGAAGATGACATCCTCGAAAAGCTGCATCACCATGGCGGGGACCTCATGCACAAGGGCCGTGTGGACGTATCAGTCAACATGACCCATCATGATGAGGAACGTCTTGTGCAGCTGATCGCCAATCATCTGCATTACACTGGCTCGACGCGCGCGAAGGACATTCTCGACAATTGGGAGAGCTATCGCCCCAAATTCGTGAAGGTCATGCCGGTCGAGTACCGTCGCGCTCTGGAAGAGATGGAGCGTATGCAGATCGGTGTGGCGGCGCAATGACCAGATTGCAGTTTCAGATTTCAGCCTCGATCAGCGAGGGAGAGTAATTATATGGGTAAGGTAACTGGTTTTCTTGAGATCGACCGGCAGGTGGCGAAGTATCAGCCGGCTTCGGATCGTATCCGTCATTTCCGCGAATTCACCATTCCGATGACGGATGGCGAAGTACAGAAGCAGGCTGCGCGCTGCATGGATTGCGGCATTCCGTTCTGCCATGGGCCGACGGGCTGTCCGGTTCATAACCAAATCCCGGACTGGAATGATCTCGTCTATAACAACAACTGGGATCAGGCGATCCGCAACCTGCATCTGACCAATAATTTCCCGGAATTTACGGGTCGCGTCTGCCCCGCACCCTGCGAGGAAGCCTGCACATTGAACCTCGAAGATGCGCCGGTGGCCATCAAGACAGTAGAGCAGGCTCTGGGCGACAAGGCCTATGAGCTGGGCCATATCGTGCCGCAGCCCGCAGCCAACAAGACCGGTAAATCGGTGGCGATCATCGGTTCCGGTCCGGCGGGTCTTGCCAGCGCCCAGCAGCTTGTCCGGGCGGGTCATATGGTCGATGTCTACGAGCGCGAAAGCCGCCCGGGCGGTCTGCTTCGCTACGGCATTCCCGATTTCAAGATGGAAAAGCACCTGATCGACCGTCGTATCGCGCAGATGGAAGGCGAGAGCGTGCGCTTCCTTTGCGGCGTCAACATCGGCGTGGACAAGCCGCTGCGCGGCATTCTCGATACCTATGACGCTGTGCTTTATTGCGGCGGCTCGGAAGCTCCGCGTCCAGCTGGAATTCCGGGTGCCGATCTTGAGGGCGTTTATGACGCCATGCCCTATCTGGTACAGCAGAACCGTCGGGTCGGGCGTGAGAATATCGAATCCGTGGCCTGGGCTTCAGCCCCGATCCTTGCTGGCGGCAAACATGTCGTGGTGGTTGGCGGCGGTGATACCGCTTCGGACTGCGTCGGCACGGCTTTCCGTCAGGGGGCCGTCAACGTCACCCAGCTTGACATTCGTCCGCAGCCGCCGGAAAAGGAAGACAAGCTCAGCGTTTGGCCCTACTGGGCAACCAAGATGCGCACCTCGTCCAGCCAGGCGGAGGGTGCTGCGCGCGAGTTTCAGGTCGCAACGCTTGAATTCATCGGCGAAGATGGTCGTCTGACCCATGTGAAATGCTGTCAGGTGGATGAGAAGCGCAAGCCGATCCCCGGTTCGGAATTCTTCATCAAGGCCGATCTTGCTTTCATCGCCATCGGCTTTGCAGGTCCTGCCGAAGACAGCGTGGTGAAGGAGCTGGGCAAGAAGCTCGAAATCGTAACCGACCGTCGCGGCTCGAAGGCGGTCAAGGCCAACGAGCACGATTACCGCACCAATGTGGACAAGCTTTATGCGGCGGGCGATGTGCGCCGTGGCCAGTCGCTGGTTGTCTGGGCCATCCGTGAGGGCCGTCTGGCCGCGCACGCCATTGACGCCGATTTGATGGGTAGTTCCGTTTTGCCGCGTTGATCCTGTCTGGTGAAAAGGCTGGGAAAAGGCCCGGTCATTCAGTTCTTCGCGCTGTTGCGCGGCCATGAGAAGTCGTCGGCCCGTCCGGGTGTGATTTTAGGGTCGGCTGGCTGCGTTTCCGGCTCGTTTTGAGGGAGTGAAAACCTGCTTCCAAGCAGCACGCCGCTATCGTCCCGGCCTATATCGCGCAGGTTGACCGGGGCGATGCGGTCAACAGGTTTGGATGGATCGGATGCTCCGGCGGCAGGCAAAAGCTGTTCGCTGTCCTTGGTGTCGCCAAGCAGGGCCTTCAAGGGCTTTTCGGCATAAAAGGCCAGTTTGCGTTTGCCAGCCGATGTGGTGTTGATGCCGTCATTGGCGCGCAATCGCGCGGTCTGGCCGTTAATGTCGAAGCCTGTCTGGCTGAAATTCCCCTCCTCATCGACGAAACCATCCCAGACATCGACGAATTTGCCACCAGCCTTTTCGGCTGTTGTGCGGTAGATTTCATTGAGTGCAAGCATATCCTGCGACATGCCGCGTGGTCGGAAAGGCGGCTGCCCCACCCAGATCAGCGGATAATGCCCATCGGCAATATCCTTTGTGAAGCTGGAGACACGGCGCTGATATTCCTCAGTCCATTCGGGCGAGCGCACGGCGTAATTCTGGCCCTTGATATTGATCGGCTGGCGATCATTGGAGCCAATCATGACGATGACCGCAGCGGGTTTTTCCTCTTCGAGGATTTTCGCGATATTGGCGGGCCAGTCGAAGTAATCGTCGCGCACGAAGCCGGACGATCCATTGACGCGGTTGACGATACTGATGTCGGGATTGGCGGCGAATGCTATTTCCAGCCCCTCCGCCAGCCCATCGCCGATGAAGTCGCCGACGACGAGAACCTTTTTGGCGTCGGCGCTCTTTTCGACAAAATCGATCTCCGGTTTCACAATAGCTGGCGCCTTTGCGCGGGCAGTCGGCGCCGCAGACTTGGCGGACCGTTTCGGCTTCGCCGGGCGGGTGCGCTGCCGCTTTGGCTGTTCATATTGGCGTTGAGGCTCGGCCTGCCGCTGGCCAAAAAGTAGATCGAAAATGGTGCGGGGGCGTTCCTGCGCAGAGGCGGGAGCAAGGATGAGGCAAAGGACGGCAAAAACCGCAAGCATTGTTGCCGCGACAGAGCTTGCCCTCAATTTGAACTGCCTGGTCTGCATTCCTCTCGCCTTCCTGCCTGTTGAATATTAGTGCTTCTGGCGAAAAAGAAAATGGAGCGCATAATCCCTTATGCGCTCCATGTTTTCCTGAAGCATCTAACGGCGGCGCAGGATGGAAAGCACTTCCTTGCTTGGATGCCCGTCGGTCTGCATCCCGTTGCGCTGCTGGAACGCTTCGATTGCCGCACGCGACGCCGATCCGATCTTGCCGTCTATATTGCCGTTATAATAGCCAAGTTCCCTGAGATGGGTCTGCAATTCCTGACGCTCATTCATGGAGATGGGTGTAAAAGGCCGGTTCCAGTCTCTGTACAGGCCCTGATAGCCACCGATACGGTCCGCGAGCAAGCCAACCCCCAATGCATATTTGTCGGCATTGTTGTAGCGCTTGATGACGAAGAAGTTTTTGGTCATCAGAAATGCCGGTCCCTCGCGGCCATCGAGAACCTTGAGAGTGGCTTTTTCGTTGGCATCGGGGAAGGGGCGTCCGTTTGCGCGGGCAAGGCCCAGCTTGCGCCATTGGGCAATGGTCAGCGAGCCAGCAGGGAATTTTCGTCCCGGCGGAAGCGTCACCTCATAACCCCATGTGCGGCCCGGCTGCCAGCCGTTGCGGTGCAGAAGATTGGCGGCGGTGGCGAGGGCATCGGGTACGGAGTTCCAGATGTCGCGCTTGTCATTGCCGTCCATATCGACTGCATAGGCCTGATAGCTGGTCGGGATGAACTGCGTGTGTCCCATCGCGCCAGCCCATGAACCGCTAAGGTGGCCCCGGTCGATATCGCGGGTCTGGAGAATCTTCATGGCGGCGATCAATTGAGTGCGCCCGAATTTGGCGCGCCGCTTGTCGGCATAGGCGAGAGTTGCGAGCGAACGGATCGTGTCGCGCATGACGTCATCGCGCTTGAGAATCTCGCCATAATTGCTTTCCATCGACCAGATGGCGAGCAAAATATTACGACTGACCGAGAAGCGTTGCTCAATGCGTTTAAGCCATGGGCCCCATTTGCGCGCCATGCTCTGACCGGTGGCGACCGATTCTTCGTTGACGCGATTGTCGATATAGTTCCAGACTGGATCGGTGAATTCCGGTTGATACCGCGCCTTCTCCAGGACGACTGGATCGGGTTCGTTCACACCCTTGAAGGCAAGGTCGAAGGTGGATGGCGTCACCCCGTTCTGAATGGCCGTGTTGCGAAAACCGGCAACCCATTTGCGAAACCCTGCATCTGCGGAAGCATTGCCAGCCGACAGGCCCGATACCAGCATCGCCAGCGCCACAGTTGCCGTGATTCGAGCGCGCATGCCTCGTCCTGGGGTGAATGGAAATCGCAGCATTCTGTGTTTCCCTTTTGCAAGTGTCTTTCTGCCGTCTTGACGGCAAATTCATTCCGTACTGACCTTCATTCATCGAGATTGCATTAGCGCACTAATATTATCCGGTGTTGAATTTAAGGTCGACTCTCTCAAGCCAACATTACTGGCCGCAGGTTAGCATTTGGTTTACCATGCAAAAAAGACGCCCATGATTTAAGCGGCGCTGAAAAAGTGGGGGCTTTATCGATATGTTACGGGATGAACATTTAATGTGATGGCTTGGCTGAGACAGTTTTGCCGTTCTGTAATCAAAATGCCCTATTGGCCGTTATATCGGTTCAAGCCATCGTTGGCTCAGTTTAGTGAAAGTCGAGGAGAGGAATGAGTTCGATTCGTAAAATCCGTAAGGCCGTCTTCCCCGTTGCAGGTCTTGGCACCCGTTTCCTGCCTGCTACCAAATCCATCCCGAAAGAAATGCTGACGGTCGTGGACAAACCCGTCATTCAATATGTGGTCGATGAAGCACGCGAAGCAGGAATCGAGCATCTCATCTTCGTCACCGGACGCAACAAGGCCGTCATCGAGGATTATTTCGATGCGCAGGTGGAGCTTTATTCCACGCTGGCCGAGCGCGGCAAAACTGCCGAGCTGGAGCATCTTCAGGATCTCCAGCCGCAGCCGGGCACGACAAGCTTTACGCGCCAGCAGGTACCGCTCGGTCTTGGCCATGCGGTCTGGTGCGCGCGCGAGCTCGTCGGAGACGAGCCTTTCGCCCTCCTGCTTCCCGATATGGTGATGCAGTCGAAAAAAGGCTGCCTTGCCGAAATGGTTGAGCTTTATGAGCAGACTGGCGGCAATATCATCGCTGTGCAGGAATGCGATCCCGAAGAAGCCCATAAATATGGTATCGTCGGCAAAGGCGAGGCAATTGGAAACGGTTTCGAGATCGACAGGATGGTTGAAAAACCGGCCAAGGGAACTGCGCCGTCCAACCTCTACATCAATGGCCGCTATATTTTGCAGCCGGAGATTTTCGAGCTGTTGAGCAAGCAGGAAAAGGGCGCTGGCAATGAAATTCAGCTCACCGACGCCATGCTGAAACTTGCCGAAGCGCAGCGCTTCTACGGCTTCAACTATCAGGGCCTGACCTTCGATTGCGGCTCAAAGGCAGGCTTCATCGAAGCCAATGTCGCCTTTGCTCTTTGGCGCAAGGATATTCGCTCATCGATCGAGTATTCCATCGCTGATCTTCTCAAGACGATCCAGCCGGAATAAGCCAGTCCGTCTGTTGTGAACCGCAAAACCCCGCCGCTTCGGAATGGCGGGGTTTTTTATGCGGTTCAGCGTTGCAGCTTCACGCCGACATAGACGCTGTTGGAGCGATATTCACGGTCCGCGACCCGGCTTGTCTGGAATTCATGGCGCAGGCGCGCATCAAACCCCATGAAGCGGTTGATCCAATAGGTCGCGCCGATCTGCGCGCCGATTGTATAATCGGTGCCAGTGCCGTCCTTGTTGTCGCGGATATTGACGTCCAGCCTGCCATTGAGACTGAGATTGGAACGCACCTGACGCGTCACATCGAGGCTTGCGAAATGCAGGAGCGAACCGGCAATACCGGGCGTGGTCGACGTATCGACGAGTGTTTGCGCGTAGAGCCGGACATCGATTCCACGTAGCGGAGACCAGTTCATCCTTGCCGCGATGGAGGGCCCGCTTACATCGTCGAGACGCGAATCGTCGCTGTTTGCCTGCATGAAGCCTGCGGCGATTTCGCCGTTGAATTTCTCTCCCCGGTCGAACATCACGCCTCCGCGCAACGCGTATTGCGTCCCGCTGCGCTCATAGCCATTGGGGTCGAAACGTTCATCAAAGATGCGTTTGCCCAGTTCGACTTCGGCGAACGGTCGGAGCGCGGGGGAAAGAGCAAAGCCGCCGCGCAAGACTATGCTGGCATAGCTATTGTCCCGGCCCCTCTGGCTGACCGTACCACCGGAAGCGAGTTCCGCATCGCCATACATATCATGCTGGATGCGGGCGGTTGCGCGCCCGAAGACCAGCCCCGTATCGCGTTCAATACCCAGGCTGCCATCGAGCGTGTGAAGCAGCGGGCGCTTGAGAGCGTCGGTCACGCCGTTCGGACTTGATGCACTTTCGCGGCGCAGCCTGTATCCGGCACTCGCATTGACCGTCGTAAGGTAGTCCAGATCGAAACGAAGATCGCCCTGAATATCCAGGCGCGGCTCGGAAACATCCTGGCCGGAAATGGATTTACTCAGCGTGCCGGAAGCATCAAGAGTGGCCTGATGGCGTGACCAGTCCGATTGGGCGTTGAGACGCAGGGTTGTTTCCGAAAGAACTGCGCTGGAGCCGCCCGAACTATTGTCGCCGTTCGATGTCGCTCGGATGCCCTGCTCAAGCGAAGGACGCAGGATGAACGTGCCGGTGCGGATGCCGATAGGCGCGAAGGGATCGCTCTCCGGCGTGACACGGCGTCCCTGTTCGGGAAGTGCGGGCAGATTTACGCGGCGCGCGCGGCCCGCCCCGTATTCGGGGCCGGGTTCTATTGCGCCTACGCGCATATTATCCGTGGAAAGGCCCGCTGGTTCCGGCTCGTCTGCTATGGGCTCGGGTTCAGGCGGAACGGTGAAATCTGGAGCGGTACTGTTCTGGGCAAGCGGGTCGAAGAACTCATCTTCCATCGTCGGGGGCGCGTCGATGCTGCTGTCAGGCGCTGTAAGCCCATGATTTGCCAGCGTTCCCGGGGAAGAGGCTGAAAGAACGTCTTCGGTGACGCTGCCGCGCAGGCCCACATCCTGCGCATGGATGGGAGAGGAACCGATTGCCACAGCCACACCCGCCAGCAAAAGGCTTCGCAGCCTGCTGGCAAGGGGCGACGATCCGCCGATAACGATCTTGGCAAAATGCATATTATCTTCAAATCATTGCAACATGGTAGATGAATGGTAAAGGGACATGGTTAATTCTTTATTGCCAGAGTGGTCCCGGCGGCGCATTCTGCGGCAACAAATGCTTGGACAACCCGTCGCGAAGAAGCTAACCCTGTGCGCCATGATAAAGCTCGATGAGACCCTTACCCCGGCGGATGCGGAAGCGGCGATCGCTTCTGCGCTGCGCACGATCAAGACGGAAAATGCTGGCCTGCTGGCGCTTGAAGAAGCGCTGGGGAATGGCCTTTCCGGCCCCTTTGCAGAAGCCGTGAAGGTGATTGCCGCTTCAAAAGGGCGGCTCATCATGACGGGGCTGGGCAAGAGCGGCCATGTGGGCGCGAAGCTTGCCGCCACTTTTGCATCGACGGGCACCCCGGCATTCTTCGTCCATGCGGCGGAAGCCAATCACGGCGATCTGGGCATGATCGGCGACAATGATGTCATCGTGGCGCTGTCATGGTCGGGCGAGACCGCTGAATTAAGGGGTATCGTCAATTATTCGCAGCGTTTCCGCATTCCGCTGATTGCGATCACATCGCGCGAAGATTCGGCTTTGGGCCGTGCCGCTACCGTTTCGCTCATTTTGCCGCGAACTGCCGAAGCTTGCCCGCACGGCCTGGCTCCGACTACCTCGACGATGATGCAGCTTGCCATCGGAGATGCATTGGCCATTGCGCTTCTGGAAGCGCGCGGCTTCAGCCCAACGGACTTCCGTACTTTTCACCCGGGCGGCTCGCTGGGCGCCAGCCTCACCCATATCCGCGAGATTATGCACCGCGGCGATCGGTTGCCGCTGGTTAACTGTGGCACGTCAATGCCTGAAGCTATGAAAGTTCAGTCGCACAAGCGCTTCGGCTGTGTGGGCGTGGTGGATGATGAAGGCAATCTCGTGGGGATCGTCACGGATGGCGATCTGGGGCGTAATCTGCATCGCAACCTGTCAGAACTGACGGTTGACGAGGTGATGACGCGCAATCCCAAGACCGTTTCGCCGCAGATGCTTGTCGGTGCGGCAATGAGCCTGCTTGAAGAATATCATATCAGCGTGCTGATCGTGGTGGAGGACGGCAAGCCTGTCGGCCTCGTGCATTTCCACGATCTGCTGCGCATCGGGGCGGCCTGAGATAGGGGAATATGTTATTCCCTAAACCGCGACTTCGACTTCCATATTGACGGGATCGAAGGAAACTACACGCACTTCGGTTCCGACAGGAAGGTCGGGTCCCCTGACACGCCACATCGTATCGTTGATACGGATGCGTCCGCGCCCATTGACGATGGGTTCGGTTAGCGTCGCGCGCTGCCCCACCAATTGCTCGCCGCGCCGGTTGAGCAACGGTTCGTCCTGCCGTCCGCTTGCGCCGAAAAAGCGGCGTCCCGCCAGCACGAATATGATGGCGAGTACGAGAAATAATATGGTCTGCAATTGCCAGCCGAAACCTGCTGTCGAACTGAGCAGAAAGGCGAATGCCCCTGTTACCAGCGCCGCCAGGGCAAACCAGATGAAGAAAAAGCCGGGCGCGAAAACTTCCAGAATGAGCAGGGCCAGCCCGAAGGCGATCCAGTTCCAGAGGCCCAGATCATAAAGGAAATCCACAATCATGATATCCGCCTGTGTTAGCTGCGATTGGTCGGCGGTACGCTGCGTGTGCGTGGCGCAGGCGTGGCTGGTGCGGGATCAGCGGGACTGCTGCTGTTGCCGAAGACTTCCTTCGCAATCGCTCCAATGCCGCCAAGCGATCCGATGAGGGAGCTTGCCTCAAGCGGCATGAGAATGACCTTCTGGTTCTTCGCACTGGCGATATTGCCGATGGCCTCGGTATATTTCTGCGCCACGAAGTAATTGAGCGCCTGCACATTCCCATTGGCCACGGCATCGGAAACCATGGTGGTGGCCTTGGCTTCTGCTTCGGCCAGACGCTCGCGGGCTTCCGCTTCGCGCTTGGCGGCCTCAAGCTTGCCTTCCGCTTCCAGAATTTGCGACTGCTTCTGGCCTTCGGCGCGCAGGATTTGCGCATTGCGGTCGCCCTCGGCTTCCAGAACCTGCGCGCGCTTGTCGCGTTCGGCCTTCATCTGGCGCGCCATGGAGGCGACGATATCCTGGGGCGGGTTGATGTCCTTGATTTCCACGCGGGTCATCTTGAGGCCCCATGGATGGGCGGCTTCATCGACCACGCGCAGCAGCCGGTCATTGATCGCATCGCGGTTGGAGAGCAGCTCATCAAGATCCATTGAACCCATGACGGTGCGGATATTGGTCATGGTGAGGTTGAGGAGCGCATATTGCAGATTGGAAACCTGATAGGCGGCCTGCGCTGCATTGAGCACCTGATAGAAGGCCACGCCATCTACACCGACAATGGCGTTGTCGCGGGTGATGACCTCCTGGGTTGGCACGTCGAGCACCTGTTCCATCATATTGAGCCGCGCACCGACGCGGTCGAAGAAGGGTACGATCAGATTGAGGCCGGGCATCAGCGTGCGGGTATAACGGCCAAAACGCTCGACCGTATAATTATAACCCTGTGGCACGGTCTTGATACCGGCAAAAAGTGCCGCCAGAACAAGTGCTGCCAGAATGAGCAGCGTGATGTCGAAACCTGTCATTGATTGTATCCCTTCGGTAAGACAACCAGTCTAGCAGGAGAGAGGGGAAGATGGGAGTAGGGGAATATGGGAGCATGTTTTGCAGTTTTCGCCTGCTCCATCACTCCCTTAAACCCAGCCTTGCAATTCACGGCGCACCAGCGTTTCGATAACCTTCATGCCATCTTCGCCATCGTTGAGACAGGGAATATGGCTGAAATTCTCGCCGCCATTTTCATGGAATGCTTCGGCGGCTTCATTGCCGATTTCATCGACGGTTTCGAGGCAATCGACGACAAAGCCCGGATTGAGTACCGCCACGGATTTCACGCCCTGCCGCGCTAGTTCTTCTACCGTTTCGTCAGTGTAGGGTTGCAGCCATTCTTCCGGCCCGAAACGGGACTGGAAAGTGGAACGGAACTGTTTTTCATCCATGCCAAGACGCGCGCGCAGAAGACGCGACGTTTCGAGGCATTGGGCGCGATAGGGATCGCCCTTGTCGGAATAGCTCTTTGGAATGCCGTGATAGGAAGCAAGAATCACTTCCGGCTTGAAATCGAGCGTCGCCAGATGGCTCTCGATGGAATGCGCCAGCGCCTCGATATAAACCGGTTCTGTTTCATAGGACGGGACGGTGCGCACGGCTGGCATGAAGCGCTTTTTCATCAGCGCTTCAAAGAACTTGTCGTTCACGGTCGCGGTCGTGGTTGCAGAATATTGCGGGTAGAGCGGGAACATGACGATCCGCTCGCAGCCCTGCTGCAAAAGCCGGTCGGTTACGGTTTCAATCGATGGCTGGCCATAGCGCATCGCCCAGTCCACCACGACATTGGGGTGATCTTTGAGCGCCTGCGCCAGCTTTTCGCCCTGTGAGCGGGTGTAGGTGCGCAGGGGCGATTCGTTTTGCACACGGTTCCAGATGCGATCATAGAGCTTGCCAGAACGCGATGGGCGGGTCATCAGCACGATGCCGTAAAGGATAGGATACCAGATCAGGCGCGGCCATTCGATGACCCGGCGATCAGAGAGAAATTCCGAAAGATAACGCCACATCGGCACATAGCTGGTGCCATCCGGTGTCCCCAGATTGACCAGAAGAACGCCGACCTTCGGCAGTTTTGCCGCTGGAATCTGATTCTGCGCCGCGCTGATTGTGGCCTGTGCTTTATCCATCTCACTCATTTTCCGATTCCTGATGTCCGGAAACTAGAGTATTAAGGACAAATTACAATCCGGACAAAGAGGCGCGGCTCTCAGCCGCCCATTCAGCCTGCCGCGCGGCGGGTCAGCGAGAAGTGCGATCCCGTCGATGTGGTGCAGTTTAGCTGCGAGGGGGAAACCAGCGCGCAATTAACTTTTGAACTGGTGCCGCGAACGATCGAACGCAGATCGATCTCGACGAGTTGCGGCGAGCGGTAACGGTAGTTGCCTTCTGCCAGCCGCTCATTGGTGTCGGTCGTGCGCGTTTCAAAAATGCCCTTGTTGAAGGAAGAAAGAATGCCGTTCGCATCCACCCAGTTTCCGTCGATACCCGACGGCGCGCGCGATACGACCGGAACATTGCCGCTCCCGCCCGGACCGGTTGCAATGCAGGCAGCCAGCACAAGCGGCATGAGTGCCATGGGGCCGATGATGCGCAAGCGTTTCATGTCCTCGTCTCCATAAAAGGTTTCTTATGTGATGTATTGAAATTTACACGAAAACAAGCCCCTTTGAACGAGGATGCCAAAACTGTTGCGAAACTGCCGCAACGCGCGGCTCGTCAGCGAACCAGAATATTGCGAAACTGCCAGGGATCGCTCTTGTCGACATCTTCCGCAAACAGCGCACCGCGTCCTTCCAGCGGCGTCCAGTCTGTGTAATAGCCCTCAACAGGACCCAGATAGGGTGCCTGCACCTCAAGGCAGCGGCGATAATCCATCTCATCGGTTTCAACGATCCCGCTCTGCGGATTTTCCAATGCCCAGACCATTCCGGCGAGAACTGCGGATGCAACCTGCAGGCCGGTCGCATTCTGGTAGGGTGCGAGCCTGCATGCTTCCTTCACGCTTAAATGTGATCCATACCAATAGGCATTCTTGTCATGACCATAGAGCAGGACCCCGAGTTCATCCGTGCCATCGACTATTTCGGATGCTTCAAGCACATGCTGCACCGGCTGTGCCTTGCCGCTCGCGCCGAACATTTCATCCAGCGATAGCAGCGCATCGTTGCAGGGATGATAAGCATAGTTGCAGGTGGGACGGTAATCGAGTTTACCCTTCTTGTTGCGCAAAGTGAAGAAATCGGCAATCGAGATGGCTTCATTATGGGTAACGAGCAAGCCATATTGCGCCCCATGGGTTGGGCACCAGGACCTGACGCGCGTATTGCCGCCGGGCTGTTCGAGGAAAATGGCCGCCTTGTTGCCTTTCTTTTGCCTGCGCGCGTTTTTGGGCTTCCATTTTTCATGCGTGCCCCAGCCAAGTTCAGCCGGCTGCAGCCCTTCGGCGATAAAGCCTTCGACGGACCATGTGTTCCAGAAAGTACCGAAAGGCTTGGGCATTTTCGCGCGCTGCGTGTCGCGTTCGGCGATATGAATGCCTTTGACGCCCGCTTTCTTCATCAACCTTGCCCAGCTCTCCCGGTCATCAGCGGCGGGTTCCACGAAGTCGAGCGCAAGTTCCGAGGCAAGATTGATGAGCGCCTTCTTGACGAACCAGGACACCATGCCCGGATTGGCGCCGCAGCAGGAAACGGCAGTCGGACCTCCGGGATGTTTGCGCTTTTCCGCGCGCACGGTTTCGCGCAATGCATAATTGGTCCGCGCGGCATTATCGGCCTTGGCGTCGAAATAGAAGCCCAGCCACGGCTCCACGACCGTATCAATATAAAGCGCGCCATGTTTGCGGCTTACGCGCATCAGATCAAGGGAGCTTGTGTCGACAGAGAGATTAACGACGAATGGCTGTCCTTCCACGTCTTGCAGAAGCGATCCCAACAGTTCCCTGCAGTTTTCTTTTGTGACGGCCTCCTTGATGAAGCGTATATTCCTGTCATCGAGGATCTTGCGGTTTTTCTCGCTCGGGTCGATCACCACCATCCGGGATTTGTCGAATTTGAAATGGCGTTCGATCAACGGCAGCGTGCCGCAGCCAATCGACCCGAAACCGATCATGATGAGAGGGCCGGTAATTTCGCCGTAGGCAGGCCATTTCGCTTTCGCCATTTTTTCTCTCTTTCGCTTTCTATATCCCGACGAGTCGAGCGTGGATGAGGCCGCGCAGGGAATTGCCGACAAGAATATTGCGCGCCTTGCGCAGACCATCGACCGTAAGCACGGTCTCCTGCACTGCCCCATTACCGAGAAGCTCGCGCCGCAGCACACCGTCGAGCAGGCCGCAGGAAAGCGCAGGCGTTACGCAGGCAGGCTGGCCTGTATCCACAAAAATCGATGTGATGGTGCCTTCGCAGACCTCATCGCGCTCATTGAGCAGGATGACTTCATCGATTTCGGAAGCGGCATATTCCTCGCGCGCGGCAATATAAGCCTGGCGCTGCGTGCTCTTGTGTCGAAGCAGCTCATCGTCGGCGCGCAGCCGGGTGCGCGCAATGGCGATGCGCCACAGGGTGTGGGCCGCGAGCGGCTGATATGGTGCGCTCGTTATGTCCACCGTGCCGTCGGGTGCCAGGGTCAGGCGCAGTCGAAGCGAAACCTCGCCGGTCAGGGTTTCCGCCAGTTTGCGCTGGATGGTGTCCATATCGTAATAAAAGCCCAGTGTACGGGCCGAATTTTCCAGGCGCGCCATATGCAATTTGCGGCGCAATATGCTGGAAAGCGGCTCCCAGCGCATTGTTTCGATAAGCTGATAGTCGGGTCTGTGCTGCCTTATATTCGCGCTGCGGGTTTCTGGCCCGTTGCGAATCGCGCCTTCAGAAGACATTCCTCATACTCCGCCTGCGCGGTGGAATCGAAAATCACACCGCCTCCGACATTGAAAATCGCACGATTCTCGTCATGAAGCGAGATGGTTCGGATGGCGACGTTGAAACGCATCCGACCGCCGGGCTCTATCCAGCCGAGCGAACCGCAATAGACATCACGCGGGGTGCATTCCAGCCCATGCAGAATTTGCATGGCGCTGATTTTCGGCGCGCCGGTAATCGAGCCGCAGGGGAAAAGCGCGGCAAAGATCGAACGCAGGGAAAGGCCGGGCTTGAGCCTTGCCCGCACGCGGCTGATCATCTGGTGAACGGTCGGGTAGCTTTCCACCCGGAAAAGTTCAGGAACATCGAGCGATCCTACCTGGCTGATAAGCGATATGTCATTGCGCAACAAATCGACGATCATGCGGTTCTCGGCCCTGTTTTTCGGGTCATTCATTAAAAAGCGGCGGTTCTGCTCGTCCTCTTGTGGTGTCGCCCCGCGCGGCATGGTGCCTTTCATGGGATGGGTTTCAATCCATCCCTCGCTATCCACTTCAAAGAACAGTTCCGGAGAGCGCGACAGGACGGCAGGTCCGCCCAGATTGCAAAAAGTTGCGTAATGCACCGGCTGGCGCTTTGCGAGCGCATTGAACAGGACAAGCGGATCGCCGCCCCATTGCGCATGAACCGGAAATGTCAGATTGCCCTGATAGCAATCGCCCTCGCGCAAGTGCCGGTGCAGCCGCTCGAAGCGGGGCCGGTAATCCTCGAACGACCATTGGGCGACGGGATTGCGCAGGAAGGTTGCGCCGTCATCATCTTGATGGTGCAGTGTCTCATCCGATGGTCCGTCGAAGACGCCGAAGCACAGCAGCGGTGCCTTGCGGCCGTCCGGCAAAAGCTGTTGCAGCCTGGGTTCGAGCAGATAACCGGCCTCATAGGAGAGATAGCCCGCCAGCCACTTTCCCGCTTCGTGCGCTGTCTGCATGGCGGACCATGCCGCTTCGAAATCCTGCGGATCATCCGCGCGGATAATAGCCGAAGGGGCCGCGAAAAGCACTTCGCGGTCCGCCTTGTCATCGCGAAACAAAATAAGCGGCTGGTCTTTGCCCGGCAGGCTCACGGCTTTCTCAGTCTTCCATGGCTTCCAGCTCATCGATAATGCCTTCGATTACCGACAAGCCCTTGCTCCAGAAATCCGGGTCCGACGCATCGAGGCCGAATGGCGCCAGCAATTCCTTGTGATGCTTGGTGCCGCCTGCTTTCAGCATGTCGAAATATTTCTGCTGAAATCCTTTTTCCGAATCCTGATAAACCGCGTAGAGCGAGTTCACCAGACAATCGCCAAATGCATAGGCATAGACATAGAACGGCGAATGAATGAAATGCGGAATATAGGTCCAGAAGGTTTCATAGCCGGGATTGAGACGCACGGCATCGCCAAGGCTTTCGCGCTGCACATCCATCCAGATTTCACCGATGCGCTCCGAGGTCAGTTCGCCTTCGCGGCGTTCCGTATGAATGCGGCGCTCGAACTGGTAGAAGGCGATCTGGCGCACGACCGTATTGATCATATCTTCGGCCTTCTGCGCCAGCATCGCCTTGCGCTCACGCTTGTTCTTCGTACGCTCAAGCAGCGAACGGAAGGTTAGCATTTCGCCGAACACGGAAGCAGTTTCGGCCAGCGTCAGCGGGGTCGAGGCCATCAGCGCGCCCTGTTTGCCCGCCAGAACCTGATGCACGCCATGGCCCAGCTCATGGGCGAGCGTCATCACATCGCGCGGCTTGCCCATATAGTTGAGCAATACATAGGGATGCGCGGAAGGCACGGTCGGATGCGCAAAGGCGCCGGGTGCCTTGCCCGGACGAACGGGCGCATCGATCCAGTTTTTGTCGAAGAAGTTTCGGGCGATGTCTGCCATTTCCGGCGCGAAATTGCCATAGGCTGAAAGAACGGTCTCTCGCGCTTCATCCCATGAAATCAGCGCCTGCGGCGTTTCGGGCAGCGGCGCGTTGCGGTCCCAGTTCTCAAGCTTGTCCAGACCGAGCCATCTGGCTTTTAGCGCATAATAGCGGTGGGAAAGGCGCGGATAGGCATCCTCGACGGCTTTGGCAAGCGCATCAACCACTTTGCGTTCGACGCGATTGGCAAGGTGGCGGCTGTCGGCGATGTCTTCAAAGCCGCGCCAGCGATCGGAAATTTCTTTGTCCTTGGCAAGTGTATTGGTGATGAGCGTGAAACTGCGCAGATTGGCGCCAAATGTCCTGGCAAGAGCATCGGATGCTTTTTTGCGCACCGCGCCATCGGCATCCTGCAACAGATTGAGCGTCGGCTCGATGGCAAGTTCTTCGCCGTCGATTTCGAAGCGCAAGCCAGACATGGTTTCATCGAACAGCCGGTTCCAGGCGCTGTAGCCCGTAATCGACTTCTCATGGAAAAGCTGCTCAAGCTTGTCGTCAAGCTGATAGGGCTTGTCCATGCGCAGATCTTCCAGCCACGGGCGATAATGTCCGATCTGCGGATTTGTGTTCATCGCCTTTTCGAGAACGGCATCCTCGATCCGGTTGATTTCAAGGCTGAAGAAGATGAGCGGGGTGTTGGCGTCGGTCAGCTTCTGCTGCACATCGCCGAAAAGCTTCATCCGCTTGGGATCGGTGGTGTCGCCGTAATAGTAAAGGCCGGCGAAAGAGGCGATACGGCCCATCAATTCGCCGAGCGCTTCGAACTCCTTTATCGCTTCGGCAAAATTTCCGCCACCAGCCTTTGCGACTTCCCCGCCGAGTTTGCCTTTCCAGCGTTTTTCAAAATCGGCGGCATCCTTTGCTGCCTTTTCCAGATCGGCGGCAAGCTTAGGGCTTTCGGCGGAAGGGTAAAGGTCGCTCAGGTTCCATTCGGGCAGATCGCCCAGATCTGCCTTCGGGGCTGCACCGGCGTCTGAGGCGGGCATGGAAGATAGGCAGCTAAGCGAAATGGATTCTGAAAAACGGTTCATGACATTCTCCTGTTGGCTTTCTTCTCGCATGTCTTTTAAGGATCGCCAAGAGGTGAGATGCCGTGATACGGGAAGGCCATTCTTTCGGGGATGCGGCATTTGCGCAGTGGCTTGAGACTTGCATTAAAACAGTCCGTTGCCCCAAATGGCTGGCTTGGAATCAGAAATCTGCAACATATTGGGATATTCGGATATAAGCGCCGCTGATAAGTGAAGCAGTTCATGAGTACGCGAATTCTCATAGCGGACGACGATCCGATACACCGCCGCAATCTTGAGGCGGCAATCCTGCGCATGGGCTACCGCACCCTTCTTGCCGATGGCGGTCTGTCCACGTTGGGTTTTATCAGCAGTCGCAAGGATATTAGCCTCATCCTCCTCGATCTGGCGATGCCGGACATGGATGGGTATACCGTGCTTGCGCGAATGCGGAATGCCAATATCAACATACCCGTGCTCGCGCTCGTTCAGAACGAGGACATGCAAAAGGCGATGCGGGCGATAAAGCTCGGTGCCGCCGACTTCGTGACAAAACCGGTTGCCTTCGAGCGCCTCCAGATTTCGGTGGCCAATGCCTTCAAGCTGGATGCACTGACGCATGAGGTCAAACGAACCCGCTCGTCTCTGAAGACGCATATTCTGCTTTCCGATATGGTCACGAAAAGCCCGGAAATGGGAAAAGTAGCCATTCTTGCGCGCCGGGTTACTGCTCTTGATACGCCGCTTCTGATCGAAGGCGAGGTGGGAACGGGCAAGGAAACCCTGGCACGGGCCATTTGTTGTGGCGGCGCTCGCTGGCAGGCTCCGTTCGTTTCGGTCGATTGCCGCTCGCTTACGCCGGAAAATGCCGAGGAAGAATTGTTCGGCCAGTCCGTGCCATCAAGCTGCGCAACGCGCGACAGCGATCCGATAAAGATTGCCGGAAAACTGGTGGGAGCCCATGGCGGAATCTTGTTCCTCGACGAGGTC
The DNA here is from genome assembly GCF_019100495.1 of Falsochrobactrum tianjinense. Classification (GTDB taxonomy): domain Bacteria; phylum Pseudomonadota; class Alphaproteobacteria; order Rhizobiales; family Rhizobiaceae; genus Brucella; species Brucella tianjinense. Next base: position 81,553 of record NZ_JAHRVA010000005.1, read on the forward strand.
GGGGAACTGCCCTATCGCGTTCAGCTTCGTCTGTTCAAGGCAATACAAGCGGATCCGGTATCGGCTCTATCGGATGCGCGCATCATCGCATCAAGCAGTTGTTGCGTGTTTGATCTGGTTCAAATGGGCCGTTTTCATGCTGGATTATATCATTGGCTCGCGTCTTATTTGATAAAGATACCTTCCTTACGCAACCGCATTGAAGATATCCCCATTCTGGCGCACCGTTTCATGGTGCATTTCGCCGGCGAGGAACGTCTGGGCCATATAACGGGAATCAAGCCTTTTGCGCTGGAGCTTCTCAAAAACTACAACTGGCCAGGCAATGTGCGCGAGTTGAAAAATACAATCTTTCAGGCGGTTCTCCTGTGTGAAGAGAACGCACTGTCGGCACGCGATTTTCGCCATGCCGGACTGGATGCGGGCTTGCACTATGCGGGTGCGGCTTATGGCGGGCAGCATGCGGACGAACGGGCGAACGGGGCCGGAGGCGTGCCGCTGGCCGGTGAGCATGTCCGGCATGGATCGTTCAGCGGCGTTGATACCGATGGCGAGGTCAGGACATTGGCGGCTGCGGAAGAAGAAATGATCCGCTTCGCGATCTCCCATTATGACGGCCAGATCAGTGAAGTGGCGCGGCGGCTGGGCATTGGCAGGACTACGCTTTACCGCAAGCTCAAAGATTATGGCATCGATGTGGCATCTATCGCAGGCAAGGGGCGGAGCGAGGGCGAAGACCGTTGCACTCCGGTTCCGGGGCGCGTTTCCAACGGATAAAATCTATATAAGATATTGAAATAAAATGATTTCGGCGGAAACCCTGTTCTCTTTGGCAGTGTGTTAGCACTACGAAAGATTGTTAATAATTTTTTCACCATAATGAAAATAGATGCACCTGTGTGGCTTTCTTGCCATGGTGTTTCCGCATTTGGTGTTCACTAAGCGTCCATTAACCATTAAATCGGACAATCGGAGTTCAAGCATATTCTGATGCATGATCTCTGACGAGGCCCTCGGGCAGATAACGGTAAAGCGAGACGATTCTAATGAGCAGCATATCGACCCTAAAAGCGCGGTTTGCAAAAATCAGGACTGGAATGTCCGTCTCCCTTGGCCGAATCCGAGCCTGTGCCACCGCATCGCTTGTTGCGGCGGTGGCCGTAACAGCACTCTCGCCGTCGCAGGCGGCTGCCGAAACCCGCTCGCTCAAGCTCTATTATGTTCATACCGGCGAGAAGGCTGAAATCGCCTTTAAAAAGAACGGGCGGTTTCTTCCCGACGGGCTGAAGCGTCTCAACGTATTCCTGCGCGACTGGCGCCGCAACGAGCCGACGAAAATGGACCCGCGTCTTTTCGATCTGATCTGGCAGGTCTATCGCGCTACCGGCTCCAGCCAGCATATCACCGTCGTTTCCGCTTACCGCTCGCCTGCGACCAACAAGATGCTGCGTTCAAAGTCCAGCGGAGTCGCCAAGAATAGCCAGCATGTGCTGGGTCGCGCCATGGATTTCTTTATCCCCGGTGTCAAACTTGCCAAGCTGCGCAGCATCGGCATGCGTTACCAGATCGGCGGCGTCGGCTATTATCCGCGCTCCGGGTCGCCCTTCGTGCATATGGATGTCGGCAATGTGCGCTCCTGGCCGCGCATGAGTCGCCGTGAACTGCTGGCGCTGTTCCCCGATGGCAAAACCGTGCATATGCCAAGCGACGGCAAGCCCTTGCCTGGCTATAAGCAGGCGCTGGCCATGCTCGAGAAGCGCAAGTCCAGCGGTGGCGCGGTCATGATGGCCAGTAATTCGTCTTCTTCGCGTAAGAGCAAGACGCTGTTCGGAGCCTTGTTCGGCGGCGGGGCCGATGAAGAAGAAGATAATAATGATGCCGCACCTGCGAGGGTTCGCGCTGCACCAGCACGGCAGGCGCCAGCCGCCACTCCGCCTGCGCCGGTTCAACAGCCTGAAACCATGATCGCCGCGTTGCCAACGCGCGACGTGCCACGCCCGGTGGCGGCTCCGCGCCCGGAAGAGGCTGTCGAAGTTGCGCAGCAGATCACCGCAGCATCCCCCGAAACATCTATTGTCGCGCTCAATATTCCCGTACCGGCCAGCAAGCCGGCCATGGCAGCGCAGGATCCGGTCGCGCTGGCAAGTGCCGGGCAGCTTGCCGAGGAAACGGTAGCTGCCGCCGGTGCAACGCAGGTGGCGGATGCAGGCGCATCGCAGCTTCTGACTGGTTTTGTGCCGGTCCCGACGATCCGCCCGCAGCATGAGGCGGACAATATCCAGCTTGCCGCCGTGGCTGTTCCGTCCATAAGGCCTGATCACGGGGAGAGCAGGCAGCCCGATGCCCGCGACGCCATCGCTGAACTCGTCAACAAGGCGCAGGATGACACTCTGGTGGTTGCGGATGCGGGAGCAGCGGTTGCACAACCGGAGGAAGCCGCAGCCTTCCCATTGCCGAAACCTGCGCCTCGCGCCGACACCCGGCTTGCAATGCTTTCTCCCAAAGACGAAATCGGCGAACTGATCGGGCCGCCGGCGGATGACTACGATATGCAGCCTGTTGCGGCGGCTGCACCCGCAAAAGACGCGCCTGAAAAACCTGCTCCGGTAAAGACTGCTTCACTCGCCAGGGCCAGCCAGCCTTCGGTTAACCAGCAAACCGCTGCAGTCGGCAATGCAGTCAAGACAGGCGTGCGTACGACTGCCAAGGGTGCGCGCCATGTCGCTAGAACGCCTTCGCGTCCGCGACCCATGGTGCAGCCGGCGGTACTGCCAACTTCGGAAGTGGTTATGTCAACCGAATCGGTTGCGCACACAGTACCTGCGACGAATCCTAATCTGCGCAATGACGCGTTGCGTTCGGCTCCGACCATGGTCTACACGACTGGTTTCCAGCGAGGTGATCTGCCAGGTGAGCAGGCCAACCAATTCAGTGGCAGTGCGGTCACTTTCCTGGCGGTCGCCAAGTTTTCCGATGTGAACTGACAGGATTGAAAAAGGGGCCGTGATGGCCCCTTTTTTTCGCAAACTATTTCAAACCGGCAGCGTCACGGGCGAGGGCAGTAATGCCTTCCCAGTCTCCGGTCTCGACCAGTTCCTTGGGCGCGACCCACGATCCGCCGACGCAAATCACATTGGGCAGAGAAAGATAGGTCTTGGCATTGGCAAGGCTGATGCCGCCCGTTGGGCAGAAGATGGTTCCGGCCAGCGGTGAGGAAAGTGCTTTCAGGAAAGCTGCGCCGCCTGCCTGTTCGGCGGGGAAAAATTTCAGATGCGTATAGCCTTCATCGCGTAAGGAAAGCATTTCGCCCGGCGTAATGGCGGCTGGCAGAAGTGGCACATCGCTGTCATCGGCAGCGGCGAGGATGTTTCTGGTGACGCCGGGGCTGACGATAAAGCGTGAGCCTGCCTTGGCAGCATCTTCATAGTGCTTTGCGTTGAGGATCGTGCCTGCGCCGACGATGGCTTCCGGAACTTCTGCCGCGACCGCGCGAATGGCATCAAGCGCGGCTGCGGTGCGCAATGTGATCTCAATGGCGGGCAGACCGCCTTTTGCGAGCGCGCGCGCCAGCGGAACCGCGTGTTCGACCTTGTCGATCAGCAAAACCGGAATGACGGGCTGTCCTTGCAGGACGGGGACGAGAAGATCGGTTTTCTGCGGCATGGGAGGCTCGTTTGCTGGATGTTGAAAGGGTAAATCGGTTTAGAATGCCATCGGCCATTTGTCCACCGCCACAACCCGAAACGCCTTTGAGTGCGTCAAAACCGACGCACGGATGGATCACGCGGCGTGGGGTAAGCGGTTGAGGATACCGCTCCATCGCTGGAAAGCTGTAGCCATGCGGCTGTCATATCGATTGCGCGCAAAGGCCGGACCGTTATAGCGGCGGGCAAAGCTGCGCCAGTCCTGCGCCTGAAGAGCCTCTTTCAAGCCGGCCTTTTCGATGAATTGCAGCATTAGCCGCACCTGGCCGGAAACGGAGCCGCGTGCTTGCGTAACCAGATCGTCAACTCTGGCATAACCGAGCCATTCCCAGTGTGCGCCCATGACTTGCCCCAGTCCCCACGAGGTGGATTCGAGCGCGGCTTTGCGGTGGATATCCATGGCGCGGGACAGTAGAAGCCAGCGCCCGCTCTGTGATTTGGGATTGGGTATTTTTCCGGCTTCGGGTGCTGCCAGCCTGGCCTTGCGGGCATGATCGCGCAGACGGCCCGAAAGTCTGCGGTCGAAATAGTGCCCCTCAAACCGGATAGCCGGTTCCATATTGCCATCTATGTCGAACAGGGCGCGACCGCCGCTTTCCACTTCGGCTACGGCCAGCAGGGCTGCGGGCTCGATGGCTGAATCGACCGCCATGGCGATCAAGGCATTGCGGGTCTCATTATCGAACATTATTTCTCCTTTCGTAAATGCTCGTCGAAACCCGATTATCGGCGCTCTCGCGAAGCGGGGGATAATATAAAGCCCGAGTGGCGATTGAACTTTTTCAAGGTGTGATGCGCCAGCGTCTTGGCGCCTTGGTATAATTGACTTGAATTTGCCACTTGGGCGGAATAGTTCGGGCGTAAGTTTGCAAGAGATGGAACCGATGAGTAACCTGCCTTTTACCGTTGCCGCCCTTTATTGCTTTGCGCGGCTGCCGCAATATGAAAGCCTGCGCGAGCCGCTGGCGAAACTTTGCTGCGCCAATGGCATCAAGGGAACGTTGCTGCTTGCCGTCGAAGGGATTAACGGCACGGTAGCGGGAACGGCGCAGGCAATTGAAAAGCTCGCGGCCTATATCACCTCCATTCCGGAGCTTGCCGATCCGGAACTCAAATATTCCCATGCCAGCGAGATGCCGTTCCACCGCATGAAAGTGCGGCTGAAGCGCGAAATCGTCACCATGGGCGTCGAGGGGATCGATCCACTGAAAAGCGTCGGCACCTATGTCGCGTCGCAGGAATGGAATGCGTTGATTGCCGATGAGAATACGGTCGTGGTCGATACGCGCAACGATTATGAAGTGGCGATTGGCACTTTCGAGCGTGCGCTGGACCCGAACACCAAAACATTTCGCGAGTTTCCCGAATGGATCGAGCAGAACCGCGAAAAGCTTGCAGGCAAGAAAATTGCCATGTTCTGCACTGGCGGCATACGCTGCGAAAAGGCGACCGCCTTCGTCAAAGGGCTTGGCTTCGACGATGTTTACCATCTCAAGGGCGGCATCCTGAAATATCTTGAGGAAACGCCACCGGAAAACAGCCTCTGGAACGGCGAATGTTTCGTCTTCGATGAGCGCGTGGCCGTGGGGCATGGCTTGATCGAAAGCGATATCGAACTTTGCCGCGCCTGCCGCCGCCCGATTAGGGCGGAAGATAAGTTGTCGCAGTTTTATGAGGAAGGCGTTTCCTGTGCAGGCTGCTACGAGGAGCGCACGCCGGAAGACCGTGCCCGTTATGCCGAACGGCAGAAACAGGTGAAGCTCGCGCAAAAACGCGGAAACCATAAGCATATCGGAAGCTGAACGCTCTTATCTTTGTTTCGACGCATTATCCAGACACAAAACTGCTACGCACTTTTGCTGGAAATGCTCTAGCCAAAGCAGCCGGGCCGGATTATCGTGACCGCGTTTTCGGAACGATCTGGATTCGTTACGCAAATTCTGGGCGGCTTGCATGGACGCCCCTGTTAGCCAAGGGTCTGACGGCATCCGGGTCGCGTTTGCCTCCATCATGCCCATCATCGCAGGTAATAACGCCGGATCTTTCCGGCGGATGATGGTGTTTGTCCGCAATTCGCGGACGAGATGGAGGACAAGATGAAGAAATTAGTCGCAGCCTTTCTCGTGCTGATAGCCACAACTGGCGTTACGGTCGCTTACGCTGCCGAAAAAGTTACGGTTTTTGCTGCTGCCAGCATGAAAGACGTGATTGAGGAAACTGCCCGGCAGTTCAAGGTCAGGGACGGCATGGAAGTCGTGGCGTCGTTTGCTTCCTCGTCTGTGCTCGCCAAGCAGATTGAAGCGGGTGCGCCAGCGCAGATTTTCATTTCCGCCGATCTCGACTGGATGGATTATCTCGACGGGCGCAATCTGATCGACAAGGATTCACGCAAGATTATCGCGGGCAATGCGCTGGTGATCGCAGCACAAAAGGATGCACTGCTGGGTGACACCAGAGAACTCTTGGGCGCTGGCCGCTTTGCCATGGGCGATCCGTCCAATGTTCCGGCAGGCAAATATGGCAAGGCCGCACTTGAAAAACTCGGTCTCTGGGGGGAGGTCGAAAAGAATGCCGTTTTCACGGAGAATGTCCGCGTGGCCTTGCAATATGTCAGCCGTGGCGAGGTGAAAGCCTCTATTGTCTATGCATCCGACCGTATGGCCGCGCCTGAACTCGTGGAAGCCTATCGCTTCCCGGCATCGAGCCATGCACCGATCCTTTATCCGGCGGCTCTGATAGCCGGCAATGAATCGGATGCCGCCAAGGCATTTCTCGATTTCCTTGAAAGCAATGCCGGACAGGCGGTCATCAAGGACAAGGGCTTTGTTGGAGCCGGGGAGGCCGCGCAATAATGATGGAAGCAGGTGCCTGGCAGATTGTTTTACTGTCGCTACGCATTGCCGGAGTGGCTATCGTCATCACTCTGCCAGTTGCCTTTCTCGTGGCGTGGGTGCTGGCCCGGTTTGAATTTCCAGGCAAGTCGCTCATGCAGGCCATCGTCACCATGCCTCTGGTGCTGCCGCCCGTCGTCACGGGCTACCTGCTTCTGGTTCTTTTTGGCGCGCGAGGAGCACTCGGTGCGCCGTTGCAGGAATGGCTGGGGCTTTCCTTCGCTTTTCGCTGGACAGGGGCAGCGCTGGCCGCTGGCATCATGGCCTTTCCGCTGCTGGTTCGCCCCATCCGCCTTTCCATCGAGGGGCTGGATCGCGGGCTGGAGGAAGCGGCACGTACTTTGGGTGCGAGCCGGCTGGTTGCTTTCTGCACGGTGATATTGCCGCCTCTTCTGCCGGGAATTCTGGCCGGGGCGGTGCTTGGCTTTGCCAAGGCGCTGGGCGAGTTCGGCGCGACCATCACTTTCGTTTCCAATATTCCCGGCGAAACACAAACGCTTTCGCTGGCCATCTATGCGCTTTTGCAAACGCCTTCCGGCGATGCGGAAGCTTTCCGCCTGATCATCATTTCCGCAGCCATTTCCATCCTCGCGGTGGTGCTGTCCGAATGGTTGCAGCGCAAGCTCGCAGGAGAGGCAAAATGAGCGGTCTTGAGGTTTCCATCAAGGGCCGCAACGGCAAATTCGCCGTCGAAGCCGATTTTGCCGCCGATTGGGGCGTGACGGCCCTCTTCGGCCATTCGGGCGCTGGCAAGACCACCATTCTTAAAATGATTGCAGGCACGCTGCGTCCTGAAAGCGGGCGCATCGCGGTGGGCGATTTAACGCTTTTCAACGCACAGAAGAATATCAATCTGCCACCCGAAAAACGCCGTATCGGCTATGTCTTTCAGGAAGCGCGGCTGTTCCCTCATATGAATGTCAAAAGCAATCTTGCCTATGCGCGCTGGGCGGGACGGCGCGAGACGAGGCGCGATTTTGGCGAAGTGGTGGAATTGCTTGGCATCGAACATCTGCTCGACCGGCGTCCGTCGACGCTTTCGGGCGGCGAGCGCCAGCGTGTTGCCATCGGGCGCGCGCTTTTGTCCGATCCTGCGCTTTTACTGCTCGATGAGCCGCTGTCATCGCTTGATCACGCACGGCGGCAGGAAATATTGCCCTTCATCGAGCGGCTGCGCGATGAAAGCCATGTGCCGATTGTCTATGTGAGCCACGAAATCGATGAGGTTGCACGGCTTGCCGATGAAATTGTGCTGCTTTCAGACGGTAAGGTAGAGGCCAGCGGGGCTGCGGCGGAAATTTTTCCGCTGATCGATATGGATGGCGAAAGTGGCGGCGTTCTTCTGGAAGGCATGGTGCACGCCTATGATGTGCGTTATCAACTGGCGGAAGTCGATCTGGGCGGGGCGATTTTTCAGCTTGGCGATGCCGGGCTGCGCAAGGATATGCATGTGCGCCTGCGCGTGCGCGTGCGCGATGTTTCGATCGCCCGCAGCATGCCCGATGGGATCAGCATCCGTAATATTCTGCCCGTTACGATCCGGGGCGTTGAAATAGGGGAGGGACCGAACGCGCTGGTCATGCTTGATTTCAGGGGACGGCGGCTTGGCGCGCGCCTGATGCGGCGCTCCGTTGACGAACTTGCCCTGCATGAAGGTGAGGAGGTCTTTGCGCTGGTCAAGGCAGTATCGGTGGACCGTGCCGCCATAAGAGAAGGCTGAGAAGCAAAACTTTCGGTTTCCGTACACGCAATTTTATGCTCATGTCCTCGGCTGTATGGGAGAGCAGACATGAGTGATTTGGGCAATTGGACGCCGCGCCCCAGGCCGGAACGCAAAGCGCTGGAAGGCCGTTATGTGCGGCTGGAGCCGCTGGATGCGGGCAAGCATGGCGACGGTCTTTTTGCGGCTTCTTCGGTAGCGGATGCAGATCAGCGCTTCGCCTGGCTGTTCGAGTTCGCCCCCACAACGCGCGCGGAATTCGATCCGTGGCTGGAGAAGGCCGCTGCCAGTGACGACCCGCTGTTTTTCACTGTCATTGACAAGGCGAGCGGCAAGGTCGCGGGCCGTCAGGCATTGATGCGCATCGATCCGGCCAATGGCGTTATCGAGATCGGAAGCATTTATTGGGGTCCGCTCATTTCGCGCAAAGCCGCTGCTACCGAAGCGCAATTCCTGTTCATGCAGTATATTTTCGACGAGTTGGGCTATCGCCGCTATGAATGGAAGTGCCATAATGACAATGCGCCTTCCAGAAGGGCGGCGGAGCGTTTCGGTTTTCAGTCCGAGGGTGTTTTTCGCCAGCATATGGTGGCCAAGGGCCAAAACCGCGACACAGCATGGTTTTCCATCATCGACAGCGAATGGCCTGCGTTGAAGAAAGCCTATCAGGGATGGCTTGCGCCGGAAAACTTCGCCGCCGACGGGCAACAGATCAAGCGGCTTGAGGAATTTCGCCCCCATGACTGAAACGAAAAAAAGCAGCAATGCGGCGCTGGCCGCAATCATTATCCTGTTGGGCTTTGGTTTGCTGGCCTATTTCCTTCCGACGATCATGCTGGCGCTTGGCGGCTATTCACAAACGCTTGCCATAGTCTTCCCCATTGTCTTTGTACTTGGCTTTTTCGCTGTTTTCTGGCTACGCGCGCGTAGCCAGAAGAAAAAACGAGATTAGAAGCTCAATGCCGCACTGAGCAGCAATGCGCCAGTCAACGTGATGAAAAGGGCTGCGGCAACCTCGATCCCCGCTTTGAGCCTGCCGGAAGTGGTGCTGCGTCCCGCAAGGCGCAGTGCTGTATTCTTGGCCGTGACCGCGAGTGTGGCGAGGGCTGCTACCGTAATGAATGTTCCGAAAGCCATCGCGAAGGTCGAGAGCAGGCCGCCAAGCAGAAGGCCATTCAGCAGGGAAAAGGTCAATACGATCAGCGCGCCGGAGCAGGGCCGCAGGCCGACCGATAAAATGGCCGACCATGCCGTCTGCCAGTTGAAATCCCCTGACAGGGCGGATGGATCGGCAATATGTGCATTGCCGCAGGCCGCGCAGACATCGCCATTACCGATGAATATATGGTCTGACGTTTCGACCGCTGGCTTGTAATTGAGCCGAGGTGTGCCGGGAGCAGCGGCGCGCGTGGATTGTGAAATACTGCTTTCTCCGACCGCATCTTGCCAGTTCATGGCGGCAAAAGCCGGTGTGGGTGATTGGGGTGCGGCGAACAATGCCGAGGCAGCACCATCAGTTTGCTGCTTTTTGAATAGCAGCGGCAATTTGCGCGCAAGCAGCCAGAGACCGAAAAACAGCACCAAGGCAAAGCTTGCGATTTCCATATAGCGCGCGGTCTGGTTCATCGAAATGCCAGTGCCGCGCAGGACAAACCATGCAAGGCCAACCACGGCAACCGCGACGATGGCCTGCAACATGGAGGAGACGAAAGACAGGACGATACCACGGCGCAGCGCTGTCTCATTGGCGATCATATATGAGGATATGACGGCCTTGCCGTGACCAGGGCCGGCAGCATGGAAAACTCCGTAAATGAACGACAGGCCGACCAATACCGATGCCTGCCAGGGATCTTCGCGCATTGCCTTGAGCGCGCTCGTCATGGCGAGGTAGAAGCTGCGCTGCTGTTCGTTGATCCACAGGATGAGATGGGCGAACGGGCCGGTCGGCTTCATCGCCACTTCATTGGCTCCGATGCCGAGCGACGATTGCGCCAGGGCATTGGCGGCCAGCATCACAAGGCAGGTAGTTAAAATGAAACAGGCCGGTCTTCTCATTAGTCCGTCTATCCTTTGGCTGCGCAGTTTATCTCCAGGCGCGTGGCGAAAATTTTCGACATGTCATTGCCGGTGGGATCGTTGAAAAACGCTTCCGTCAGCGTGCTCTGGTTCTGCGCAATGACTTCATCGGGATTGGGGCGCACCACTATCGACGCGCATTGCTTCGGCAATCCGGTGACCACCATTTCGCTGTCATTCACATAGTCGATAGCGGTGTAGAAGGTTGGATCGTAAACCCCGAAACTGACCGTATGGCCGGGTTCGAGCTTCAGCGGCTTCTCCGGTTTGCTGGAGAAGACGATCAGCAGATGGTTGTCGATGAAGTCCGCAGCCAGATCATTGGGGCGAGCCATTTTCACATCCTTGCCATCGACAAGCACGGTCTGGAAATATTTGAACTCGGCGATGGAACCGTTGATGACATGCGCAAGGTCATTCAACTCGTTGTTGTCGAGCTGCAAATCGCCGTTTTTGTCGAACTCCATGAGAACGGTCGAGGAAAAAATATCATCGAAACGCCAGACATGGGCGAGCTTTTCCACCGTGCCATCGGGAGCTATCGAAAGCTCAAGCCGGGCTTCGGCGAAAACATGCGGATGCGCTTTGACCGCTACCGGGAGAAACGCTGCCAAAGAACAGCAAAGCCGTATGAAAATATTTTTTAGTCGTGAAGGCGAATTCAGCATGCAGCCGGTCCCGAAATAACAGGTCTCAAGCCATAGGCGCGAAGGCGGCGAAAGTGGGGCCTTCAGGCAGGTGACTCGATCTTTTCTCTTTCCTTGAACCATCTTGCGAGGAAATCGACCAGAGCGCGGGTTTTGGCGGGCAGGTAGCGGCGATGGGGATAAACCACATAGATGCCGCCGTCTTTCACGGTGAATTCATCCAGGCAGGCGACCAGCCGGCCGCGCTCGATTTCTTCCTCGGCGATGAAGCCGGGCAGGGAACAAAAGCCCAGTCCGGCAATAGCCGCCTGCTTGGTGGCGACGGGGCTGTTGATCTCGATGGGGCCGCGCACATTGACCGTCATCATTGAACCGTCGCTATTGCGAAAATGCCAGTTATTGCGCGAGCGTGAATTGGTATCGATGATGCATGGCTTATCGGACAGTTCTTCAGGGCGTTCCGGCTTTCCGACCCGATCGATCAGTTCCGGCGCGCCGCAAAGCACGGAATGAAACGGCGCAAGTCGTTTGGCGATCAATGACGAATCCTGCAAGCGCGTTATGCGGATCGCCAGATCGAAGCCTTCTTCGACCAGATCGACAAAGCGGTCGTCCAGCCGCACATCAAGCACGATTTCCGGATGGGCGAGACAAAAATCCACCAGCGACTGGCCGATGACGGCATCGGCGAAAGTGCGCGGCGCGGAGAGCTTCACACGGCCGCGCGCATTCGCACTGGTTTCGCTCACCGCATCCTGCAACGCATCAATATCGCGAATGATCTCGATGGCCCGGTGATAATAGGTGTGCCCCGCTTCGGTCAGCGAAAATTGTCGTGTGGTCCGGTTGAGAAGGCGCGCGCCAAGGTCGTCTTCCAGTTCGCGTACATATTTGGAAAGCAGTGCCTTCGAGCGCCCAATTTTGCGCGCCGCAGCAGAAAAGCCTTCCGCTTCGACCACGTCGATGAATGCGCGCATGCGTGTCAGAGTGTCCATGGCCCAGCCTTGTGTATGGGTGAGAATATTTCGGGTGAAAAGTGATTCGGAAGAAGCGAGTGAAATGCCAAAGCCAAGGCGCTTTCCAGCCGCGTCGCAAATACGCTTGATGGCCATGACAGTGCCTTTGATGATTGTGTCTGCAATGATCGCAGGGATTGTTCAGCCATCATGGCGAAGGCGCTATAGGGATCAGGCTGGTTCATTGTTCACGACTTACCGGACATTTCAGCGTTTATGGCGAATGAGAGTGGAAACTGTTTCATTTATGATGAACAATGGCAAGCACACTGTTTCGAAAGGTTACTCAAGAAATAAATTCGCGCTGGTCCAAATTTATCATTGAATGGGCATGGATTTCCGCTTATATGGCCCTTGCCCAAAGTCGCACGTGCCTGTGGGTGTCCGCCGATCCTCGAATGGTGAGGAATTCGGTATGGTACCTGGACCTAACCGCTCCAGTCGATCTGATGGCCAACCGCCAGATCGAGGACATCTTGAAGCAACGACGGTGCGGGCCTTTCTGGTGTCTTCCGGCTGTCCAAAAGCCGGGATTACTGAAGAGGCACACCTTCATTGCCGGCAGTGCGGATGCGGTTCTCCAATTCCAATCCAAGGCAGACAAAGCGGAATGACGCGAATGGAGCGTCGTTCCACCGCCGCATGTGTTTTCGCGTGATCTCAGCATCTCCAAAGGCTGGCCTCACGGCGAGGGCGTTCATGCACACTTTGTCCCCTTAGAGGCGGCTATGACAAGCCGTGTGGGAGAACGACCATGGCAACGCAGCGTATTATCGACTTTCTCAACACTCGCCGTCCGGATGGCCCTTGCCTCATCGTCGATACCGATGTCGTGCGCGAGAACTATCAGAGCTTTGAAAAGGCTCTGCCCTATTCGCGCATTTTCTATGCGGTGAAGGCAAATCCCGCGCCGGAAATTCTGCGCTTGCTCGCCTCGCTTGGTTCCTGCTTCGACACGGCTTCTGTGGCTGAAATCGAAATGGCGCTGGAAGCGGGCGCGACGCCTGAGCGCATCTCCTATGGCAACACCATCAAGAAGGAGCGCGATATCGCGCGCGCTTTCGAACTGGGTATCCGCCTTTATGCAGTCGATTGCGTGGAAGAAGTCGAAAAGATCGCCCGTGCCGCCCCCGGTGCCCGCGTGTTCTGCCGCGTATTGACCGATGGCGAAGGCGCCGAATGGCCGCTGTCGCGCAAGTTCGGCTGCGTGCCTGCCATGGCCATCGATGTGCTGCGTTATGCAAAATCGCTCGGTCTCGATTCTTACGGCGTGTCGTTCCATGTCGGCTCGCAGCAGACGGACCTCAGCGCTTGGGATCGCGCGCTGGGCGACGCTGCTTCCGTGTTCCGTACCCTTGCCGACGAAGGCATTGTGCTGCGCATGGTCAATATGGGCGGTGGCTTCCCAACCCGTTATCTCAAGGATGTACCGACCGCACAGGCCTATGGCATGGCGATCTTCGATGCACTGTCCAAGCATTTCGGCAACCGCATTCCGGAAACCATCATCGAGCCGGGCCGCGGCATGGTCGGCAATGCTGGCGTCATCAAGACGGAAGTCGTGCTGGTTTCGCGCAAGGCGGACAATGACAATGTGCGTTGGGTCTATCTCGACATCGGCAAATTCGGCGGTCTTGCCGAGACAATGGATGAGGCGATCCGCTACCAGATTGTTACCCCGCATGATGGCGGCGAAACCGAGCCTTGCGTTCTGGCTGGCCCGACCTGCGACAGCGCGGACGTTCTTTATGAAAAGACGCCCTATCCGCTGCCGATCTCGCTGACGATTGGCGATGAACTGCTCATTGAAGGCACCGGCGCCTATACCACTACCTATTCGGCGGTGGCGTTCAATGGGTTTGAGCCGCTCCGATCCTACGTCATCTGATCTTTTCGTTGTAACGGAAACGGAGAGATATTCTCAGTCCGTCCGGTGCCGCAAGGGCCGGGCGGATTTGCGCCAGCCCGTTTGGTCAGGATGCATGCTTATCAAGTGAGGCGAACCAGCCGTCCGAAATTGCGAACGGTTGTGATTGCTACACCGGCCAGCAGACCGAAGATCAATCCGGCTATCACGATCAGCTTGCGTGACGGACCGGATGGATCGAGTGGCGCGCGTGCTTGTGAAAGCACGCGGATATTGGTCGTCGTGATACCTTCCTGCTCTTCTGTTTCGCGCACACGGAGCAGGAAAGCCTCATAGACAGAGCGAAGCGTTTCTGCTTCGCGTTCGAGTTCACGCAGCTTTACCCGGTCGGCATTGCTGTTGGCCTGCCGTGACTTGAGTTGCGCCAGCCGGGCGGAGAGATCTTTTTCCTGCTGGGTGGAGCGCTCCACCTCGACCCGCAATGACGAACGAACACGGCGCAGTTCGGCGTCTATATCATTGAGAAGCGTCTGCTTTTGCGATTGCAGCTGCACAAATTGCGGATGACGCGGTCCAAGCCGGGTGGACATGCCGTTGACGGCCTGATTGGCTGCGGCATATTGCGTACGCAGGGCGGTCAGCGTATTGGAGCGCAGGTCTTCCGGCAGGGTGCCGGCAACGACGTTGTCCGTCGTGGCGGAGTTGAGCACCTGAACCCGCGCCTGAAGGCGCATGGTTTCGGCGCGCTGGTTGGTCAACTGATCATTAAGGCGCGTCAGGTCGTTATCACGGATCAGCTTGCCATCCACATTGACAAGATCATGCGTGGCGCGAAAATCGGCTGCTGCTTTCTCGGCCTGTTCGACGCCGGAGCGCATATCGGTCAGCCGCTGCGCCAGTTCGTCCGAATTGCGGCGCGCCGCGTCCGAATTAATCGAATCGAGTTCGGACTGGAACACCTTGCTAATGGTATTAGCGAGGGAGGCGGACTTTTCCGGGTCGCGGGTCTTGACCGAGATCGAATAGATGAAGGTCTTGGCGTCGCGCCCGATCGAAAGGCTCTTGTGTAGATTATAGAGGACGCGGGTTTCCAGCACTTCGCCGTCTGCGGCTGTTTGCGGCTTCAACAGGCCTTGCACCTGTGCGACCAGCCCGGCAATGCCAACCGGCGCCAGGCTTCCGTTGAATTCGGGGTCTTTCGTCAGATCGACCCGATCAATGACCTTGAGCAGAACGCTGCTGGAATCGATCATACGCGCCTGACTTTCGGCAATTGCCAGCGATGCATCGGTTGGCAGCGGCCCCGGTGTCAAATCGGTGCCGACAGTCTTGATACTGCGTGGATCGACAAGAATATCAGTGGTTGCCTGATACATTTGCGGCAATGACAATGCGTAAAGTACTGCCGCAATCCCGCCAAGCAATGTGGTGGCGATCAACAGTTTGCGTGAACCTCTCACGACATCGAACACCACATACGGGTCTATCAGGGGCTTCCATTCGCTCGCCGTATCCTCGCGTTTCGTGGGCATGGGGCTGTCATGCCTGTCCCGCATGGCTTCCAGCTGCGGTGCGGCATCATCGGTATCCTGCCGGGGCAGGGGATGTCCCTGTTCCTCTAGCTTGCGTTCCAGTTCCGCCTTGACCGAAGCCATGCGCCGGCGAAGTTCCAGCACCTCGTTATCTTCTCGCGGCGGCTGGGTGTCTTCGTGGCGATGAAAAAATTCAGCACGTTCCTGCGGAGTCGCGGGCGGTGTCCATGGCGGCGTGATGGGATTCGGCTTGTTATGAGTTGCGCCGGCTTGCGCGCGGCCAGTTTCAGGCGCGTTCGAAAATGCAAGAAGAGGCTTGTCGTCCCTCCCTTTACTGCGCATGTTTTCGCCACTCATCGTCAAAGCTGTCCGTAATTGGAAGATCTTCTATTTTTACGAGTATAGTTTTTTATGCAGAACAAATGGTTAAAATATGCCGTGATAATTGGAACGATGCTTTTAATTAAATCTTTTTGGCTAGCTTTTCGTTTTCAGCCATGAAACATGGCGCTTCAGGCGACAGGCAAGATGAAACGAGGCTCTCCCGGTGATAGCGAAGGCACTTCAGAAACTGGCTGGCGACAAGGCCGGGGTGCTGCATGATTATCTTTCGCTGATCTCCGGATCGGTGGGTCGGCTGGTCGTTTCATTGGTCTATTTCATCGCGCTAGCCAATACGCTGCCTACGAGCGATTTCGGCATTTTCGCCACGGCTTCCGGGGCGGGCGTCGTCCTGTCGCGCCTCGTCTCACTGGGTTTCACTTCGCCGCTTTACCGGATTGCGACCGTCAAGCCGCGCCTGCTGGGCACTTATACGGCGGGTTATCTCAGTGCAATCGTGCTGTCCTTGCCGCTTCTGGCGCTGGGATCATGGCTGGTTTATTTCGCTTTTTTCCGCCGCGATATTTCCTTTCTGCCCTTCGCTATAGTCGCGGTGGCGGCGGAGGCATTGCTCTGGCGTTCCGCAGAGGTCGTGATCATTGTCAATAACGGCCTGCGCCGGTTTGGCATTGCCGCCGGACTGGTGGTTTTCGGAACGCTGACGCGAGCCGTGGCGGCGGTTCTGTTCATGTGGCTGGCCACAGCCCACGACATTGCGCATTGGGCGTGGTGGTATGCGGCAGCCAATGCCGTGGCGCTGCTTGTTTGCTTGCGCTTTTATCCGCGCGTGAGATTGCGGTTCGAACCACGTCTTTATCTGCGGCGCATTTCCGATTCTATCGCGGTGACAGGCGCGGAGCTGCTTTTCTATATCCAGAGCGAACTCGACAAACTGCTGGTGCTCGGTATTGGAGGTCCGACCAATGCAGGTCTTTATGCAATCATCATGCGCCTTGTGGATCTGACGGCTCTGCCGGTCCGCTCCTTCAATATGATGCTGGTGCAAAAGCTTATGCGCACCCCCGATATGTTGGGGTCGCTGCGCATGCGTGCCGGGCTGGAGTTTTTGGTCTTCACCGTCTCGGTGGCCGGTCTGGGCGCGATGATAATTTTTCTGGAGTTTTTCCCCAATGCGCTCGGATCGAATGTTGCGGTCATCGTCGGATTGCTGCCATTGGTGTTGCTTGTGCCGGGATTGCGCAATCTGATCGAATATCAGACAGAAATTCTTTATGCGCGCGGCCAGTCGGGCCTGCGGACGTTGAGCATGGTTCTGATGGCGGCCGCCAAGGCGTTTTTTGTCTGGCTTTTGCTGCTTTACTATGGCGAGAGCAACGATTGGTTACTGGGCCTCAATCTTGTTTTTGCGGGCCTTTATCTTCTTTCCATGGTTTTCACCTATACCAGCATCAAACTGCCCGCAAAGCGTATCTGAAAACTGTTCAGGCGCCGATTATGCGGCGTATATCGTCGACCGAAATGTCGAGGAATGACTGTATGCCGATTGCAACCTGCTGGGGTGCGAGTTCGGCAATGAAGGTGCGGAATTCATCTTCGGTGGGCGGCGGGGCGAACCATTGCACACGGCACAGATCAGTCGTGTCATGGAAATGACCGGTGCCGTTCAGTACATCATCGACATAGCGCCCATAAAGCATGCATTCGGAAAAACGGCGCATTTTGCCCAGTGCGGCAGCCCAATGCATGCCATTCTTCTGCTCGATGAGATCACACATGCTCAAAATCGTATCCCGGCGCCAACCGATCAGCGTGCCAATATAATCATTAAGCGTGTTGCTGCTGGTTTCGACGCCGAGGAGTTTGGTGGTATTGGCTGACCAGCCTAGATGTTCTGGCCATTGGGGGTTGGCCAGTGCGCCGGGACGAACAAGAAGACGCAAGCGGTCTTCCTGCCATAGTGAATTGCAGTTGTATGGGCGTACGAAGGCCACGTCGGAATCGACATAGAAGAAAGCATCATCTTGCGCATAGCGAGCGATGGCGATGCGGCGCAACTGTTGCACATGCCAGCCGCGTAACGGTTTCGTTTTCAATGACAGCCATATACGGCGTCGGCCCCATGTGGTTGGATCGGGGAAAACATGCAGCCACGAAGGCAGCAATTCCCGTTCATCCACGATGATGCGGCGAGGCCCCGCAAGTTGGCGGAAAAGTGCAACATCACGCGGCTCCACAAGAATATAGTGGTTCGTGAAGCCGCTGACATGCTCGTCTATCGTTTCGCATAACAGCTTGCAGCGCTCGAAATCCTGGTTGTAGCTTGCGGTAACGATAGCGGTTTTCAACGTTTTTCCCCTGACAGCCGATGTCTGGCGACGCGCCAGAGAAACAATGGATTGCCGACAAGATAGCGTTTCATTAAACGTTTAGGCTCTAGCAACAGACGGTATGCCCATTCCATCCGCATGTTGCGAATCCATTGCGGTGCGCGTTCGACGCGTCCTGACTGGAAGTCGAGCAGCGCTCCGACTGCACTGGCAATCGTGCAGTGCCGGGCCGTGATATGCTGATCGATGAACAGTTCCTGCCGTGGGGCGCCCATGGCGACCAGCAGGATATCCGGGTGAAACTCCGTGAGACGCTCCAGAATGCCGGCAACCTCGTCGGGTTTGAAATAACCGTCCGAGACAACGCGATAATCATGCTGCGGAGACTGTGTTCTGAAAGCGGCCAGCGCTTCCTCCGGCACGCCGGATTTCCCGCCCAGCAGAGCGACCCGCAATGGCCGCTGAATATGTTGCAACAGGCCGGGGATGAAGTCTGTGCCGTTGAGATTGGCCGGAAATTTCGCGCCATAGGCAGCTTTGCTGGCAATATCGACACCGATGCCGTCGGGGAGGATCAGGAAGTTTTCCAATTTGGTCTTAAAAGCATGATCCGTATAGGTGATATTGGCGATATGGGCGTTGAGCCAGCCCTGTTTGAGGAATCTGCGCTCATCGATGCATTTTTCGAAAAATGCAAAAGCGCTGTCCCAGTCAAAACAGGCAACCCGAACGCCTAGAATATTTCGATATGTGATTTTTTCGACCAAACTATCCATCACGCCTCCGCCGTTTTCCCGATCTTTGCCTGGAGCGCGCCCAAGCCTCTGGAGATGGCATGATCCATACCCGCTATTTGCGAGTGTGTGAAAGCCCTGCCATCCAGCCTCTGATCGTCGCCGCCACGGATCGTTTCGATCCGTTGTTCAATGGCGGTAGCGAAATCCGCAGGCTTGTCGGCAATGGTGCAATTTGCCGGAATATTGGATATGCCCCGAACCGAATGGGCGGTAGCGACACTTGGCATGCCAAGTTCAAACGTCTCGATTGTCTTGAGCTGCACGCCGGTTCCCGCACGGCTGATGAGCGGCACCAGCCTGCCGCATTCCACGAAGGCGGTCGCATCAGGTACTTTGCCGACAAAATTGACGCCGGGCCATGTACTCATGAGATCGGCTGGCGTGTTACCCGCTATGGCTATCGAAATATCTTGTGGCAGCAGAGGCTTTACCTCGCGTAGGAACCATTCAAGGCCGATACGGTTGGGATGCCATGTCCATGTGCCGATAAGCGCGAGATCATATTTGGCCCCCTGTGGCCTTGATGCCGGTGCACCGTTCGGCATGACAAGCGGTACGGTCGCAAAGCGGCTGCTGTCGAGACCGAGCGCCGGGCCATCATCTTCGGCGAAGGTGAAGACGAAACGTGCCTGCGCGCAGAGCCTGTTTTCGAGCCTGCGCAATATATGCGCCTCGCGGCGAAACAGCAGCTTCTGCACGATGTTTTTCGCGTCCCGCGCGTTTTCCTCGGCAGAACGATGTTCGACATTATGAGCGACGAAGAGCGACGGCTTATCCCTGAAAACCTCCTCAAAAGCTCCGGGAAGCGTCACGCCATTGAGGACATAGGCGTCGAAATCGCCAAATCCGGCGATCGCCTCGCGCAGTTCGAGCACGTTGATAATGCGCAGTTTCGCCGACGATACGGTGAGCCCTGTCAGGAAAGATTTGAGGACCCAGCCGATCTTGCGCCCGATGCTCGCACCCTCTGTGCGCACTTCGACTTCGCCAAGAACCACCGTATCCTTGTCGCTTGCCGCCTGGTGATCGGGCCAAGTGAAGCCGATGACGGTAACGCGCGCGCCTGCACGGCGTAAACCATCGATCACGGCGGCATTGGCTACCTCGTAACCGGTCGATGCAACTGCATGGGGTACAAGCGATGTCACAAAGACAAGGTGTAAAGGCTGCAATTGATTTCCTGACAGTGAAATAGAATCGTTGTTATGCATCCTTACAGCCATGCGGTGAACTTTTCTTTAAACGTTTATATATACGGCCAATATTAGTATCTGAATATGCTCTCTGAAATAATCCGGAACGTCGATGTCAGAATTACCCAGCCATATTGAAGTAATTTCTAAAACACCAGATCTTCATTATGAAGATATCGAAGTCGTGGTGTCGCTTCCGACTTTTCGCAGACCAGAACATCTGCTGCGTACGCTTGACACTTTGAATGCGCAGATAACCGGGCGGCGCTTTGCCGTGGTCGTCATTGAAAACGAGGCTGAAAAGCGCGAAGGGGCTGAAGTTGCAGCACCACTTTTTGAAGCGGGCAAATACTCAGGCATGCTGATTGTCGAAACCAAGCGCGGCAATTGCCATGCCTATAATGCGGGCTGGCTGACTGCGATGACATATTTTCCGAATTTCAAATATGTCATCGTTATTGATGACGATGAGCTGGCCGACCCTGTATGGATCGAGAATATGGTTTCCACGGCCGAGCGCTATGATGTCAGCCTAGTTGGCGGTCCGCAATGCCCGATCTTTGAAAAGCCCGGCGCCGAAAAATGGGCGAACCACCCGGTATTTCAGCCGCATTACACCAGGACAGGCGTGGTTCCGATTATTTATTCGTCGGGCAATCTTCTGATTGCGCGCCCGGTTCTCGAAGCGATAGGCTTTCCTTTCATGGAGTTGAAATTCAACTTCACCGGTGGCGGAGATACCGATTTTATCAGCCGTTCCAAGGCGAAGGGCTTCAAGATCGCGTGGTGCGCAGAAGGCATTGTGCGTGAAACGGTACCCGCACGCAGGCTGGAGCGTGACTGGATCACCGCGCGTGGTTTACGCAATGGTATGCTTTCGACCCTGATCGAACAGCGCAAGCGCAAGGACGAGCCTTTCGGCCAGATCCGCGTCTTTTTGAAAAGCTTGGCGCTGCTGGCCTGTTCTCCGATCAAGGCTGTGAGAAAAGGATTTGCTGCGGGTTCCTTTCCTGTCGGCATCTATTTTATCCATATCGGGCTGGGGCGCGTCATGGCGCATTTTGGATATCTGAATGAGCAATACCGCAATCCGGATAAAAACTGACACCGGTCGGACCGGCTCTGCGAACGTGACGCGGCGGCAGATTGCGCTCGTCGTCGCAACGGTCATTCTTTGCATCCTGCTGATTTCTTTTCGCCCGTTCGCTCCGCAGGCTCCAACCGATACGCAACAGTCGGGCGATATGGTGAACCAGCTTGGCTTCGGTCTTGTCGGAGTGATTGCGCTGGCCACGCTCGCGATGCTGACGGACCCGCGCAAAATCCTGCAAATGATCAGTCCGGGATGGGTTTTGATGTTTGGGTTCTTGCTGGCATCGGCTTTTGTCAGTCCTGACCCGTCTGTCGCTATACGTGGCGTCATGCTCACCCTGATTGGCGTCCTGGCGATTTTTGCCGTTCTTGCCTTGCCGCAGGATGGCGATAGTTATTCGATGATGCTGCTTGTCACGGCGGCAATCGTCATCATTGTGTCTTATGCAGGCGTGCTTCTGCTGCCCAATCTTGGCACGCATGGGTTCGATGCGGTGGAGCCGCTGAATTCGTTTTTATGGCGAGGTCTTTTCACACACAAGAATATCGCCGGGCCTATCATGGCCGCGTTTGCATTTGTGGGTGTTTATCTGTGGCGGCGCGGCTGGTGCATCAGCGGCGCGCTCATTGCGCTGTCAGCGTTGTTTTTCGTGGCGCAGACCGGATCAAAAACAACGGCGGCACTGGTCCCCTTCGCAATGCTTCTGGTGATCGGGCCGGGGATTTTCGGCCTTCGCTCTCTCGCTCCCTTGATGATATTCACTATTCAGGTGCTGTTCGCTTTGTTTACGATAGGCACAGTACTGTTCGAGCCGCTTCATCAGATCGTGTTGCAGCTTGATGTCGACCCGACTTTCACCGGCCGCACGTCGATCTGGGCTTTCGCTATCGAGGCGTTGCAAAGCCGTCCATGGACTGGCTTCGGTTATGAAAGTTTCTGGAGCACGAGCTTGGCCAAGGAGGCCGCGAACCCCTATTATCTGGACTGGGATGTGCGGGGCATTGTGCATGGCCATAATGGCTATCTCGATATCGCCGTCTCGATGGGTATCCCGGCTTTGATTTGTGCGATTGCCGTTATCATCGTGATGCCGCTTGTTAATTATACGCGGTGTAGGCCGGTGCGGGAGAATTTGCTGCTTGCCGATTTCTTCCTGATGTTCATGTTTTTCGGCACGCTGAATGCGATGCTGGAAAGTTTTTTCTTCCGCCGCATGGATCCAGTTTGGCTCATGCTCGTTTTTGCAGCTTTCGGCCTACGGCTGACGGCCAGAGCGGCTATCCCGAAGCGGTCTGTCCACTAGAGCGGTTCCTGTTCGAGCCAATCTATTTGTTTGTTTTACGCATTATCCTTACGCAAAACCGTTTCACACTTTTGCTGGAAATGCTCTAATCGGAGTTCACGCATGAATATCGCGATTGTTGGCACGGGCTTTGTCGCTGATTATTACATGACGACTTTGCGCAATTATCCGCAATTGCGTTTGCTGGGCGCATTCGATCGCTCAGTGGACCGGCTCAGGGTGTTTTCTACCCATTACGGTGTGCGTGCCTATGAAAGCTTCGAGGCTGTTCTGGCCGATGCCGATGTCGGGATCGTCGTCAACCTGACGACGCCGGAAAGCCATTTTGAGATTTCGCGCGCGGCACTTGCGGCTGGCAAGCATGTCTATTCGGAAAAGCCTCTTGCGATGGATTTCCCTGATGCAAAGGTGTTGGTCGATCTGGCGCAGCAATCAGGGCTGACGCTTGCCGCAGCCCCCGCCAACGGATTGAGCGACGCGCAGAAGCTGGTTTCGGGTGCGTTGACGCATATCGGCACTCCGCGTCTCGTCTATGCCGAGATGGAAGATGGCCCGGTTTTTCGCGATAAATGGGCAACATGGCGTTCGCAATCGGGTGCGCCATGGCCCGGATTGCATGAATTCGAGATCGGCTGCACGCTGGAACATGCAGGCTATGCGCTTTCATGGCTGGTTTCGCTCTTTGGCCCGATTGAAAGCGTGACGGCATTTTCCGCCATTACCTTTCAGGATAAGGGGCCGGGAACCGAGCATATCAGGATGGCCCCGGATTTCTCGGTCGGCTGCCTGCGCTTCAAGTCGGGATTGGTCGCAAGGCTCACATCGGGGCTTGCCATGCCGCGCGACCGCAGCCTGACTATCGTGGCCGACAAGGGTTCGCTCACTGTTGATGATCTTTGGGACAACCGTTCGGCGGTGCGCCTGGACAAGGCAAGCGACGGAAAATCCTTTGCCTCGCGCCTGTTTGGCCGCCTGGAAACGCGGCTTGGCAAAGTTTTGTCCTGGAAGCCGGCAATCGGAAAAAAGCTTTCCTATCCGGCGACAGACAAGGCCAGTTTGCCTTCCTACCCCTCACAGATTGACTTCATGCGCGGAGTTGCCGATCAAGCACGCGCCATAGAACGGGGCGAGACAGCATTCTTTTCCGGCCCCGTCGCCCTGCATATAACGGAAGCCGCCCTTGCATTGAACAATGCGGATGAAAACGCCGCACCCTATCGGATGCAAAGCAGTTTTTAACCTGCGTTTGCGGACGGCTGGCCAAGCACGGTGCCAATGATATCGGCAACCGCAGCGCTGTGCGCAAGCGGCATGACCGGACTTGAAATTTCACCGCGCAATACGGCGTCCCGCACGGCCTCAGCCTGAAAATGAAGCCCGTTGCCAGCAAAAGCATAATGTTCGACCGTGCGGCCGGGCAGCGGCAGACGATTGAGGATTTTACCCATCAAGCCGCCAGTGCTTTTGGGGCCGAGCGGCGAATGCTGCGCCTTGCCGGAAAAGATGGTCAGTCTCTGTGCTTTCAGAAACGGCGCATGCAGCAAGATCGCGCCGTCGGTGCCTTCTATCAGCATCTGATTTTTGCCGTCGCGATCAAAGCCGCAGGAAAGCCGGGCCTTGGCATGGGAATATGCCAGCTCGATTTCGGTTCGCATATCGACGCCGCTTGTGGCGCGCTGCCAGCGACCAGCGGCTGTATCGGGCAGGCCAAGAAAATGCAGCGCCAGCGAGACAGGGTAAACGCCAAGGTCGAAGGCGGCGCCTCCACCGAGTGCGGGATCAAAGAAGCGGCTCTGCGGTTCTTCAGCGCGGAAATAGGACAGGTCCGCTTCTATGTGCCTGACCTCCCCGATCCGCCCCGCCTCGATATGCTGTTTGGCAGCGGTGACAGTAGGCAGAAAGCGGCTCCACATCGCTTCCATAGCGAAGACATTATGTGTTTTGCTTGCTATCGCAACCTGGTTTGCGCCATTTGCTTCAAGCGTTAGCGGCTTTTCGGTCAAACATGGCTTGCCAGCCTCAATTGCGTGCAAGCTCTGCGAAACATGCATGGCATTGGGCGTGGCGATATAGACTGCATCTACATCGCCGTCGCTCAGAAAAGATTCGGGATCGCTGAAAGCCTTTTGCGCGCCAAGCCGCTGTCGGAAATTTTCTGCTGTTGCAAGCGAGCGCGAGCAGACCGCGCTTAGGCACATGTTTTCGCTGGCCTGAATATCGGAGGCGAAAGCATTGGCGATTGCGCCCGTACCCCAGATGCCCCAGCGAAATTTCTTATTATTGGTCATTACCTGTTTTACCCTCTACGCCCATTCATCCTGCGAAGCTTGTATAGCCTATGCTTCTCGCCATTCGAACAGACTTAATCTACTTTGAATAGTCAGGGTAAATGAGCCAGAGACCGGGAATTCTGGCTCATTCACGGGATTTTCACTGCGGGGACCTATCCAAATTGCGCCATTTGCCCTAGACCGTCTACAACAGGATGCAGACTGTACGAACTGCTGCCTAAAGCGCGATTATGATCGCTGCGTGAGTTCGGTCTGCCAGCTCTTTTATTTCTGTATGACAGGGTCGAAAAATGGAAAAAGCGGATATCGGAATGGTCGGACTTGGCGTGATGGGTTCAAACCTTGCGCTCAACATTGCCGAGAAAGGCTACAAGGTAGCCGTTTATGATCGTGATGAGCCTGTTCTGAAAGCTTTTATTGAAAATGCTGGCGCGCTTCGCGACCGCATTATCCCTTGCCCAACCTTTGAAGACCTCGCGGCCAATATTCGCGCGCCACGCCCGATCATTTTCCTCATCAAGGCCGGAGCGCCGGTCGACGCGGAAACTGCGCGCCTCAAGCCTTTGCTTGAGAAGGGTGACATCATGATCGATGCGGGCAATTCCGATTATCGAGACACAATGCGCCGTCTCAAGACGCTCGGCCCCAATGATCCGACTTTTGTCGGCATGGGTGTTTCGGGCGGTGCGGAAGGTGCGCGCCATGGCCCGTCGATGATGGTCGGCGGTACGCAGGAAGCCTATGACCGCATCGCGCCGATCCTGCTGGCTGCGGCTGCAAAATATAAGGGCGAGCCCTGCTGCGCATTGGTCGGCCCCGATGGTGCAGGCCATTTCGTCAAGACCATCCATAATGGCATCGAATATGCCGACATGCAGATGATCGCCGAAATCTATGGTATTTTGCGCGATGGCCTTGGCCTGTCCGCCCCTGCAATCGGCGACGTCTTTGAGAAATGGAATGCTGGTCCGCTCAACTCCTATCTGATCGAGATTACGGCGAAAGTACTCAAGGCGACCGATCCCGATACCGGCAAGGCGATGGTCGATATGATCCTCGATGAAGCCGGACAGAAGGGCACTGGCCGCTGGGCTGCAATCGAAGCACAGATGCTCGGCGTCCCGGCAACGGGCATCGAAGCCGCTGTCGCAGCGCGCTCGATTTCGTCGCTCAAGAGCGACCGACAGGCTGCCGAGAAGGCATATAAGCCCACCCCACGCACTCTCGACATCACCGATCAGCCAAGTTTTCTTGCCGATCTGGAACAGGGGCTTCTGGCAGGCAAGATCGCAGCCTATGCGCAGGGTTTCGCGATCATGGCGGGGGCATCAAAGGAACATGGCTGGAATATTCCACTTGCAACCACCGCCCGTATCTGGCGCGAGGGCTGCATCATCCGCTCGCAATTCCTCGATGATATTGCACGCGCCTTTGAAGGGCAGGAGATCGAAAACCTGCTGCTGGTGCCCGCTTTTGTCGACCGCATGAGCACGGCTTCAAAGGGACTGCGCAAGATCGTGGCACAGGCGGCACTGGCTGGCCTGCCACTGCCTGCTCTTGGTTCGGCGCTAAGCTATTTCGACAGCTTCACCCAATCGCTGGGTACGGCCAATGTCATTCAGGGCCAGCGGGATTTCTTCGGTTCCCACGGCTTCAAGCGCACCGACAGGGAAGGCGACTTCCACGGCCCCTGGAACTAATCCATCAGCACCAGCAGATCATGCGATGCAAAATGCACCGTCACCTTGTCGCCGCGCTGCGGCGGCGGCTGGGTCGGGTCGTTGAAGGCGTCGAATGAAAGCCGGTTCTTGCCCAGCGCCACGCGGGTGCGAATGACCGAGCCGAGGAAATGCACATCCTCGATGGTCGCATCCAGCGCCGTATCGTGGCTCCTGCGTGCTTCAAGGCTGACCGCTTCGGGGCGCAGCGCTAGCGTCAGCGGCTTGCCCTTGGGATATTGCCCAAGTTCTTCATGAACCTTGATACTATATCCATCGAGCTCGATGCTGTTTTGCCCCGGCTCGCTGACGGCGGCTTCGAGCATGTTGAGCGTTCCGACAAAAGACGCGACGAAACGTGAGGCCGGGCGGTTGTAAATGTCGAAAGGCGTCCCGATCTGGTCGGCACGGCCTTCATGCATCACGACAACACGGTCGGAAATCGACAGGGCTTCTTCCTGATCATGGGTCACAAAAACCGTGGTGATGCCCAGCTTTTGCTGAATGGCGCGGATTTCCTGACGCAGCGAAATGCGAATCTTGGCATCGAGGGCCGATAGCGGCTCATCGAGCAGAAGCACCTGCGGCTTGGTGGCCAGCGCGCGGGCCAGAGCCACGCGCTGCTGCTGCCCGCCAGACATCTGATAGGGATAGCGGTCTTCGAGATGCTCCAGCCGGATGAGGCTGAGCATTTCCTTGACGGTGGCGTCAATTTCCGCCTTCGGCTTGCCGGAAACGCGCAGGCCGAACGAGACGTTCTGCGCCACCGTCATATTGGGGAACAGCGCATAGGCCTGAAATACCATGCCGATATTGCGCTGGTTGGGCTTGAGATCGACAATATTCTTGCCGTCGATCTCGATTGCGCCGCTATCGGGCGTCTCAAAACCGGCAATCATGCGCAAGACGGTGGTCTTGCCGCAACCCGAAGGCCCGAGAAAGGAGACGAATTCACCCTTCTCGACGGCGAGATCGAAATCGTGGACGACGGTATTTGCGCCGAAGCTCTTTTTCAGGTTCCTGAGATTAAGAAAAGCCATGAATGTTACCCGGCGGTTGTTTTGAATTTATTGAGGCGTGAGAAAAGCTGCAACATGATGATGCTGAGCCAGGTTATGCCGAACGCAATGATTGCCAGTGCGGATGGCTCGTAAGCGCGGTTCGCCCCGACAAGCTGGAGATAAGGCCCGAAAGCGGGGCGGTTGAGCAGCGATGCGAGGGTGAATTCGCCCATGACGATGGCAAAGGTGATGAATGCGCCGCTCATGACGCCCGAAATCACATTTGGAAAAATCACCTTGAACATGATGGTGGCCCAGTTTGCGCCAAGGCTTTGGGCTGCTTCCGTCAGGGTGCGGACATCGATGGTGCGCATGGCTGTATCGATAGCGCGATACATGTAAGGCAGCGACAATGTCACATAGCCGAACATCAGCAGGAGATCGGTCGCCCGCGTCGATGCGGTGAAGGGCAGCCATGACGACGAATTGTAAATACGTAAGTACCCGAACACGATCACAATGGCCGGAATAACCAGCGGCATCAATGTGATGAATTCAATGAGCGGGCGCAGATGGGGCAGGCGCAGACGGACCCAATAGGCGGTTGGAACGACCAGGAGAACGCCGAATATGATGGTCAGAAAGCCCAGGATGATCGAATAGCCGAAGGTCGCCTGAAAATTGGGATCGCCGAATACTACCCGATAAGCGTCGAAGGAGTATTCTCCGCGCCGCATACGCAGCGAGAACTCGAAGGTGCCGATCAGCGGAACAACGAAATAGATTACCCCGATCAGGAGGGCAATCCATGCGCCGATTTTTTGCACGGTGAAGCTTTTCACTGCTGCCACCTTTCGGCGCGCATACGCAGCCAGATATATATAAGATTGGACAGCCCGGTGATGACGATCATGCCCAGCGCCAGCGCATAGCCGAGATTTTGGTTATGCAGTACGTCGCCGCGAATCTGCGCATAGAGCAGGATCGGCACGATATTGAGCGAAGAGCCGGTCAGCGCATAGGCGGTGGCGACCGCGCCGAAGGCATTGGCGAAGAGCAGCAGCGACGTGCCGAGTAGGCTGGGCCAGAGGATCGGGAAGGCCACCATGCGCCAATATTGCAGATTGGTCGCGCCCAGAATGGAAGACGCCTCGCGCCATTCCTTCTTGAGGCCATCAAGCGCAGGCGTGAGAATCAGCACCATCAACGGTATCTGGAAAAACAGATAGGTGATCGTCAGGCCGAAGAAGCTGAGCAGGTTGAAGCCCGTCGAGTAGAGATTGAAGCCGAACCACTCGCGCAGCAAAATCGTGACCAGGCCAGCACGACCAAGCGTTGCCAGAAAGGCGAAAGCCAGCGGAACACCAGCGAAATTGGAGGCGACGCCTGAAAAGGTCAGCACAGTGGGGCGCAGCCAGCGCGGAAGATTGCCGAGCACCACGGACCACGCCAGAAAAAAGCCGATGACTGCGCCGCCAACGGCAGAGGCGAAGCTTACCTTGATCGAAATCCAGTAGGCGCTCAAAATCTGCGGCTGGAACAGATCATATATATTCTTGAGCGTGAAATTGCCTGCCGGGTCCTGAAATGCGCCGATGACGAGATACATGGTCGGCCACAGAAGAAACAGAATGGCGAACAGAAAAAAAGGCGCGACGCCAAGCCAGGATAGCGGCAATTGACGTTTACGCACTCCGCTGGCCGGTGCAATTGTATCGGCTGATGAACTCATGCATTCTTTCTTTGGCTGTTCGGAAAAACGCTGCGACGACCTTTCCGGTCGCCGCAGGCCATAAACAGAAGTGTCAGATCAACAGCTTACTGAACGTTCGCGCCTACCACGCTATCCCAGTTCTTGGTGATCTCTTCCTGTGCGGCTTCGATCTGTTCCAATGTCGGGAAGATGGCCTTTTCATAGGCTTCCGCCGGAGGCAGCTTGTCGAGCATATCCTGTGGAATCTTGCCGGCCTGCGCCATCGCATTGAAGCGGATCGGGTGGCAATAGCCCTTCAGATAGCCAAGTTGGCCCTCATCAGAATAGAGATGCTCCATCCAGAGCTTGGCGGCATTGGGATGGGGTGCATAAGCGCTGATTGCCTGCACGTAAACACCGGCGAAAACACCCGTTTTCGGGATCACGGTCTCGACTTCCGGATTGCCCTTGAGCGTATCGCGGTCGGCAAGAGAATTGTAGTCCCAGCGGATGACGATCGGAGTCGATCCCTGCGCCAGCGATGCGGCCTTGCCAATCACGGGTACGAAATTGCCGTTAGCGTTGAGTTCCTTGTAGAATTCAAGACCCTTTTTCGCAGCGTCCGCGCCCGGCTCGCCGCCGCGTGCGATGCCCGCAGCATGGACGCTCAGAATGGCCTGGGCGGAAACGCGCGGATCGCCTGCCAGCGCAACCGCATTGGCATAATCGCTCTTGAGCAGGTCTTCCCAATCCTGCGGGATGTCCTGCACGATGTCCTTGTTCACTTCAAAGGCAAGAACGCCATAATAATCACCGTACCAATGTCCTTCCGGGTCCTTGGCGCTATCGGGGATTTCGTCCCAGGTGGCAACCTTGTAAGGCTGGATCAGGCCCTCTTTCTGGGCCGAGGTTCCAAAAGCAAACCCGACATCGATAACGTCAGGTGCCTGCGGACCCTTATTGTCCTTATTGGCCTTGATGGCTTCGATCTCGTCGCCGGAACCGGCATCGGGGTTCAGTTCATTGACCTTGAGGCCGTATTTGTCCTTAAAGCTCTGGATGATTTCGCCATAGCCGCACCAGTCATGCGGCAGCGCGATTGTGGTCAGTTCGCCTTCTGCCTTGGCGGCAGCGATGAGTTCGGCTGATGGCTCTGCGGCAGCGATGGAGACGCTGGCGACTGCGATTGCGGTCGATAGAGACAGCAGACGCGCGGTATGAGTTAGCATTGTTTGACTCCCCTGTTTAAGTCGGGCGAACGCCCCGGTCGATTCCGGTGTCCGCGCACTCCCGATAGCGGCCCCCAATGACGGTTGAATGACAGTTCTGCGCTGTCATAAATGGCACCAAAGCGAAGTGAAACACGTTTTCAGAGGCTTAGCAATTCGTCCATTGGACGCTTGCACATTTTTAATGACGGTGAATGTGACAGGGCAGATGGTCATGTCACATTCACCGTCATGCCTGTTTAATGCCCGCCGCCGCCTGCATGCTGCTTGGGCTTGCGCAACAGCACCGCACAGACGGCGAGCGAGCAGAACATCATCGTCAGGATGAAGAACACGTCGATGAAAGAAAGCAGCGTGGCCTGCTGACGGACTATGCCCGACATTTTGGCGATAGCGATGGTCGCACCATCCAGGCCTGCTGCATTATATTTGGCTGTGAGGTTGGCGAGCATCTGCTCGGCTTCGGCATCGCCCCAGCGCACATGTTCGGCCAGACGCTCATAATGCATGTCTCCGCGCTGCATCAGGATCGTGTTGATGACCGCAAGTCCGACCGCGCCGCCAAGGTTACGGGTCAGGTTGAACAGGCCCGATGCGCTTTTCATCAGCGAGGGCGGCAATGTGCCGAGCGCGAGATTGTTGATCGGCACCATGCACAGCATCAGCGAACAGCCACGCAGGATCTGCGGCAGCAGAAGCTCATCGAAATCCCAGTCGGCGGTCAGTCCCGTGACGAGCCATGTGCCCGCCGCAAAGCCGATGAAACCGATCATCATCATCAGGCGCGGGTCCATGCGATCCGACAGAAAACCTGCAACAGGGGCGGTGAAAAACATGGCGAGACCGCTGACGAACAGCGCTTCGCCGATCATCAGCGCGTCATAGCCGCGAATACTGCTCAGATAGAGCGGATAAAGATAGGTGAGGCCATAAAGCCCGACGCCCATCACGAAGGAAAAGACCGAGCCGAAGGCGAAATTGACGTTTCGGAAGGCGCGGAAATCCACGATGGGCTCTTCCGCCGTGAAGGCACGATAGAAAAAAACGAGGCCGCCCACCGTCAATATAATGGTCAGGACGAAAATCACATTGTCCTGAAGCCAGTCATTGCGGGGTCCTTCTTCGAGAACATATTCGAGCGAGCCGAGAAATGCGGCCATGCCAAGCAGTCCCCACCAGTCGAATTTACTGAGCAGCGAACTGTCGCCTTCGTCGAAATCGATCAGGTTCCACGCGGCGATGGATACAAGAATGCCAGGGCCGACATTGACCAGAAACAACCAGTGCCACGAGAAAGCGTGGCTCAGATAGCCGCCGATGGTGGGGCCGACTGTTGGTGCAAGGGTTGCGACGAGGCCGATCATCGGCGAAACGATCGAGCGCTTGGAAGGCGGGAAGATCGTGAAGGCTGCCGCAAAGACGCTCGGAATCATGCCGCCGCCGATAAAACCCTGAATGGCGCGATAGACGATCATCTGCTCGATACTGGTCGCGGTCGCGCACAGAATGCTCGCAAGGGTGAAGCCCGCCGCCGAAACGGTAAACAGCACACGCGTCGATACCAGCCGCCCCAGAAAGCCCGAAAGCGGAATCATGATGACTTCTGCGATCAGATAGGAGGTCTGGACCCAGGAAATCTCGTCGGTGCTGGCGCCCAGACCGGCCTGAATTTCCGCGAGCGACGCGGAAACAATCTGGATATCCAGAATGGCCATGAACATGCCGAACACCATCGCGAGAAAGGCGAGGGCCTTTTTCGGATCGATGCGTTCGTCGGGGAAAAGAGTGGCGCCCCCCGCAGCGCTGGTTATGGTGGAGTCTGCGGCCATTGTGGCGCTCCGGCGAATAGGATGCTGGCGTCAGTTTGCTGCCGTCTTGTCGGGGGCTGTGCGCGTATCCACGTCCACCGTGACGCTGAGACCTGCACGGATTCCGCCCGATTGCAGCGCTTCCTCTGGAATGGTTATGCGCACCGGAACGCGCTGGACCACTTTGGTGAAGTTGCCCGTCGCATTTTCCGGCGGTAGTAGCGAGAATACTGCGCCTGAAGCTGGCGCGATCGAAGCCACCCTTCCTTCAAAGTGGGTGCCGCCCATCGCGTCTACATAGATATGCGCCGTCTCGCCGCTTTTGATTTCGGCAAGCTGCGTTTCCTTGAAATTGGCGTCGATGTAAAGCTGATTGACCGGCACCAGAGCCGCGATCTTCTGGCCGGGTGAAACAAGGTCGCCTTTTTTGCCGGAAAGATTGCCCACCACGCCGTCAAAGGGTGCGCGCAGCGTCGTGAAAGACAGATCGCGCGCGGCCTTGTCGCGCGCCAGTTCCAGCGAGCGCATGCTGCTTTCGGCTTCGCTATATTGCGCTTTCAGGACGTCGATATTTGCTTGCGCGGATGCGATCTGTGCTAGTGATGCGGCATATCCGGCGCGCGCCTGATCCAGTGATGAGCGGGCATTATCCAACTCCGCCTGCGCTGAAAAGCGCGTTTCATGCAGCTTCTCAATGCGCGCCATGGTGCTTTCGGCGTTGGTGAGGACCGCCTGTGCCGACTGCTCTCCGGCCCGGGCCTGCTGAAGTCCTGCTTGCGCAGCATCGATCTGCGCATTGATGCGTGAAAGGGAGTGCTTCTGTGTGGCGAGTTTTGCCTCCGCCTCGTCGAGCGCGATATGGTAATCGCCCTCATCGAGTTGGAAAATGACATCGCCGGCCTTCACACGCTGGTTGGCGGCGACAGGGATGGATTCGATATAGCCGGTCACTTTTGGCGCGATGGAGGCAATATCACCCTGTACATAGGCGTCATCGGTGGAAACCATGAAGCGCCCGACAGTCCACCAGTTGTAGCCGTACCAAAGCCCGCCAGCCAGTGCGACCAGTGCAATACCCAGAAGCATGCCGCGTTTTTGAGGCGACTTGCCGGGCGTATCTTCCGGTGAAGCCGGGTCTTCGGGCATGGCAACGGGGGGTGGATGGGGAGAAGATCTCTCTCCCTTCGTTACTGCATCCTTGGTTCTGGATTGTTCCCCCGGCTCCGTTGGGGTCGGGAAAGGACGGATATCAGCCATATCAACAGACTTGGGGGCGGACATTCGGGGAACTTTCTGTATAACAGTTTCATTGAACCAACTGGTTCGATGTTGACTTAAAGCAATGTGAGGCTCATATCAAGCAGGATCGAACCGCATGGTTCGAAAAAAGTGAAGAGTTGAGTACAATGAATCGTGAAGATTGCGTCGAGGTGGCCAGCTCGGATGGCACAGAGGTTGGTGAATCTGCTGTCGATTGCGGACGCACGCGCCTCGCTGCCGGACAGGATCCGGCCAAGCGCCACCAGATTCTCGACGGTGCACAGCGCATCTTCCTGCGCATGGGTTTCGATGCGGCGAGCATGAACGACATTACCCGTGAAGCGGGCGTGTCAAAGGGTACGATCTACGTCTATTTCAACAGCAAGGACGATCTCTTCGTCGCACTTTGTGAACATTACCGGCACACTCTATTCGCCGAATTGACCGAGCAGTTGGACAAGGGTTTTTCGACTCGCAAGGAACTGGCCGATTTCGGCGCGGCGCTGGTGACACTCATAACCTCGGCTACTGCCATCCGCACGCAGCGCATCATTTTAGGCGTAAGCGAGCGCAAACCGGATCTGGCGGCCCGTTTTTATGAGCGAGGACCCAAGCGCAGCCTTCTCATCATGGCCGAGCATCTTTCCAGAATGATCGAGGCAGGCATGCTGGAGCCATTCGACCCGATGCAAAAAGCGCAGCAATTGACCGATCTTTTTTTATCGGGACTATACCGGCCACGCCTTTTCGGTGCGATGTCGGAAGAACCTTCCGCGCAGACGGTCACAGCAAATGTAGAATCGGCGCTCGATTTCTTTTTCCGAGCATACGGGAAAAAATAGCCAGTTGTTCATAAAGGGAACAACTGGCCTGGCTGCGTCGGTTGCAAACGACACAATTTGACACTCTGGCTACGTTTTTCTCTGAAAAGCCATATTTCTTACGGTTTTTGTGTGTAAGTCTCCGCAATCAATTAATTGCGGGTTGTCAGAGTACCCATTTTTTATGTGACTTAAAAACAATTGAAAGCCCGGTAAATGTCGATTCGCCACTATATTTTTGCGGCATGAGGCAAGGGCCAGCTGGCTTTATTATTAAGGATATTGCCCTAATGAGTCTTGATCTGATCCATTTTCCAAATTTTAAGAAAACCTTCTTCGGAACCGCCTTTCAGGGTGACACACTAGCGCTCCTGACACGCATTCGCG
Organism: Falsochrobactrum tianjinense; assembly: GCF_019100495.1. GTDB lineage: Bacteria > Pseudomonadota > Alphaproteobacteria > Rhizobiales > Rhizobiaceae > Brucella > Brucella tianjinense. Next base: position 116,272 of record NZ_JAHRVA010000005.1, read on the forward strand.
ACGAAATAGGTTGCCGTCATATCATGCATACTTTTCGTGGGCGGATGGGAGACTGTACCAAAGCGAGTTCCTCTGATCTTACGGTCGTGATGACGGTGCCCACTAACTGGGCCACACGATATGCCAACAAGAATTATTTTGTCATCGATCCGATTTTTCAGGAGGATGCTCCCTATTTTCGCAATGATGCCGGCGGTATCGCACGCGATCTCAAGGAAGATGCCGAGAAATGCCCTTCGGTTGCAGAACTGCTGCAAGATGCCGAAAAACACGGTCTGGGCAATATTTATATCGGTGTATCTGCCCGCAATCCAAAGGGTGCGCCGGGCTGTACCCTGTTCAGCTTCGAGGCTGGCGAGGATGAAGACCGCGAGCAGTTTGTCGCCAAGCTGCGTCCCCGCCTGTTGAGTATATCCGGCCTTATTCATGGAACGCTTTGCGGCTGCAAGGATTCGGGTGCCGTCGCATCTCTTTTGACGCCGCGCGAAATCGACTGCCTGCGCTGGGCGGCCAATGGCAAGACGGACGGGGAGATAGCCGAAATTCTGAGCATCGCCCGCTGGACGGTTGTGACCTATCTTCAGAACGCCAAGATCAAGCTCAACTGCTCCAACCGTACTTCCGCTGTGGCGACGGCGCTTTCGCTTGGCATTATCGACATGCCCGAAGTCCAGCATCTCATGTAATTGCCAACCCCCGCCGGATGCTTTCCGCTTCCGGCGGCATTGCTTCATGCAATCTTGCGCAAGGGCAACCGGGCATCGTTGAAAGCCTCAACGAGCCGGGCTGTATTCTTTGCGGGGTCTTCGTCGGCATTCTCGAACACGATATGGCTCAGTTCTACGCCTGCCGTCTTGTCGCCGAGTGTGAGACGGAAATAGGCGTAAACACCCTTGTTGCGAAACTCCATGTCGAGAACGATGGATGGCTGGGTGTCCCAGTCGCAGTGAAAATCGCCGCCATGCCCGAATTCCAGCGTACCGGGGAAAAAGTGCAGCTCTGTGGCCGAGCTGACGATATCGGCAATATTGGCGAAAAGCTCGCAGCGGATAAAGGCAATATAGTCGGCAGGATCAACGAGCCGGAGATCGGTCGCGACTTCGCTTATGTTCTGAGCAATGATCGCTTCGCGTTCGTTCGAAAATTGCAGGCTTTTCATCGTGTCACCGCCGATCCGGAAGAACAGGATATTAATGTTTCAGGATAGATCAAAACTACTGCGAAATCTATCAATGTGTCGAATGCCGTGAATTGATAACACGGATGAGTTCTGCGACGGCCTTGTAGAATTCGGGTGCGATCATCTGGTCGACATTTACTTGCTTATAGAGTGCGCGCGCCAATTGTATGTCTTCGAAGATCGGAATCGAATTGGCAGTAGCGACTTCTTTTATCTTGAGAGCGATCAAATCTTGTCCTTTTGCAACCACTGTTGGAGCGGCGTCTTCATTCGGCCGATAGCGTAATGCCACGGAGAAATGTGTCGGATTTGCGACGATGAGCGTTGCGGTGGGCACAGCCGCGATCATGCGCCGGCGGGCGCGGTCGCGTCCGAGCGAGCGCAAGCGCGCCTTCACCAGCGGGTCGCCTTCGGACTGCTTGTGCTCGTCTTTTATTTCCTGCTTCGTCATACGCAGTTCCTGCCGCCAGTGGAACCTCGACCATACAAGGTCGAACCCGGCAATGACCGCGATGGCAAGCACATTGGCGATCAGAAGCCGAACCACGTTTTCGCGCAGGAATTCCGGCAGGGCGCTGGGGTCGGTCGAGACAGCATCGGTGAAAAGACTGTTGCCCCGGAAAAACACGAAAAACACGATGATACTGGCCGCGATGAATTTTGCGAGTGATTTGAGGAATTCCACCTGGCCAGCGCGGCCGAATATGCGCTGCCAGCCTTTGACGGGTGATATGCGCGACGCCTGCGGTCGGATACGTTCGCCGACGATGCGCGGCGCGTTTTGCAAGGCCGAGGCGGCAATGCCCGCAAGCGGAATGATGATGAAGACCGGCACCAGCGCAGCCCCCACTGCGAGCGCCAAAATGCCAAATAGCCGGCTGGCATCCTCCGCGCTGTTGAGGAGCCAGTCTTCTGGACGGTCGATCAGTTCGCGCAGAAAGACTGTAAGCCTGGTTGCCGCCGGTGCTGCGGCGAAAATGGCGATGATCAGAAAAGAGGCAATGCCTGCCAGAATCGGCGTTTCGCGGGAGAAGGGCATATTGCCCTTGTCCAATGCGTCGCTGATCTTCTTTTCGGTCGCGTCTTCTGTTTTGCTCTCTTTGTCAGCATCATCGGACATGCTTCACACGCAAGCCTAATTAGAGGCTTCGCCAGCATCGAGGGTAATGATGCCGCGTTCCGAAAGGTCGATGGCAATGCGGGCGATTGCGCGGCGGGCGTCCGCGATGTTCTGGCTGGTGATGTTTCCCTGTTCAGCGCCAAGCTCGCTTTCGACCATGCGTCGTCCGCGCGTCGAAAGGGAGGAGAGCACCATTTCCTGAAGCGTGACATTGGCGCCGCGCAGGGCGGTCGCGATCTGCTCGGTCTGCACTTCATCGAAAAGCAGCAGCCGCGCGCGCTGCGACAGCCGTCCGACATCCTCGAAGGTGAAGAGCTTCGCCTTGATGCGCGCAATGTCGTCGCGGTTGAGATCCTGAAGGCTACCCATGAGTTCTTCCATCTCGCTTTTGTCGAGCTGGTTGAAAATATTGGCGATCTGGCCGTGATGCGCCTTGACCGGTCCCGCATCGCTGCGGCCGAGCAGATCCCGTCGCAAGACGTCTTCCAGAAGTTCCGCTGCGACCGGTGCGACATTTCCGATATGCAGCGAGCGCTGCACGACCGCGCTGCGCAATTGCGGCGGCAATACGACGAAGAGGCGTGCTGCGAGATCGGACGGCAGTCTGGAAACGATAAAGGCAATGATCTGCGGATGCTGGTCGACAAGATAGGCTTGCAGGCGGTCGACGGGCAGGCGGGCGATCTGGACCCAAACCGATTCCTGCACGAGTTGCGGCTGGATGCGCTCTTCGAACACGGCGTCTGCTTCATCCTGCGGCAGCGCTTCGCGCAGCAGTCCCTCGAAACGCTGGGCAGCTTCCGAAACCGGCGCGCCTTCGGCGAAGGAATCCTCGAACTGCTTGACGAGACGCTCGAAATCCAGCGGCGAAATCGGATCGAGCGTGCGCGCATGGCCAGCAAGCTTGCGCAGATCGTCCGAGTTGAAATGCTTGAGAAGGCGCGACGCAGACGGACGGCCTATGGCCACAAGGATCGCAGCCGCCTTCTGCGGGCCCGTGAGCATATCAATCAGTTCGCCGGAATTGTCGTCAGGGAGGGTTTGCTGCTCGTTGTCGGCCATGTCGAGGTCCGTTACTTGCCGATAATTTCGGTGAGGCTGACGCCGAAGCGCGAGGAATCATCTTCAAGAACGATCACTTCGCCGCGTGCGATCACCCGTCCGTTGACGACGATATCGACGGGATCGCCGATCTGCTTGTCGAGCGTGATAACAGCGCCCCGACCCAGTTTCATCAGGTTGGCCACCGGCATGTTGGTGCCGCCGAGCACGACCTGAACATCGACCGGAATGCCCATGATGAGCTCCAGATTGGGCTTTGCCGGCCCCTTCGGCGCGCTGCGCGGTTGCTCCTCGCGTAGTTCCTCGATGGCTTCGTCCAGCTCATGCTGCATGCTTCTATCCTCGTTTTCGGCGCTCATGCCTGCCCTGCCATTTCAATAGTTGCCTTCTTTACGGCGCGGCGCACGAAGACCGGCAAGGCGCTTTTTTCCTGCGGCACAGGCTCTTTCGCGAGCCTCGCCATGTTATTGGCTATGTTTTTGGTGTGAACCGTGTCTTCCGTGGCATTGCGTGCCTGACGCATATCGCGTGTCAGCGCCTTGCGCAGCCGGTTCAGCTCTTCGATTGCCTCATCCACCTCGCGCCGCACGCGCGCCGTTTCGGCCAGGCGCGCTTCCAGCTTGACCGTTTCGTCAGTAAGATCGGTGCGCTCGCTTTGCAGCGCCTTGACCACCCGCTCCAGCCCATTGGAAGCGGCAGCGACGCGCAGCGCCAGGGCCTTGCCAAGCCTGATCGTCTCATTGGCCTTGCGTCCGACCACGATCAGGGCTGCAAGCGAGGCGAGGGCCATCAGCGTGGAAAGAACATTAGCCAGCAACAAGCTCATCGATAAAATCCTCTTCCTGATTGACCGGATCGCCGACCTTGACGGTGAAATGGATGCCCGATTTACCGAGCGTGCATTTGAAAAGTTGCTGGTGGCCAGCGCGAAGGCGCACTTGCTCCATCGCATCGACGGGCAGGGCAAGCACCTGACCCACTTCCAGACGGGAAAGGGCTTCCAGTGTCATCGCTCCCTGCTGGATAAAACCTTCAAGCTCGATCCGGGCGCGGCTCACTTCCTGGCGCAGCTTTTTTGTCCAGGCAGGGTCCGCCTGATTCATCGGACGGCGCAAAAATGCAGCAACGGCATCCTGCATGGGCTTGTGGCTGCTGCGCGGCAGAAGAAGATGGACGGCACCGGTCTTGCCTGCCGCCGTTACATCGATACGGCAGGCGAAAAGGCGCGAGCGCTCGAAGGCTTCCGGGTCAAATTCCGCCATGTCGGCGCATTCGCCGGGCGTGAACAATGATTGCCCGCCGCCGGTGAATACCTGATCCAGCGCGCTGGCCAGATTGGAGGCCAGAAGCCCCGAAACCTTATGCTCAAGCATTCCGAAGGGCCGCTCCGTATCGACGCTTCCAAGGTTTCCCTGCGCGCCGAACATGGCTTCGATCACGGCGAAGACCAGCGTTGCGTCTGCGGTGAGATAAAGCGTACATCCCCAGCGTTCGGCCTTGAGCGGCGCGATGATCGCAGCCTGCTCGAGAATAGCGCTGAATGTGCGGTCGTCCGCGCTTTCGACCGCGCCTGCCTCGACATCGAATGCCGCCGCGCAACCATGCTTGAGCCGGTCGCAAAAATGGGCCGATGCATCCTTGAAGACGTGGGCCAGTGATTTCAGGTCGTCGCCCGAAAGTCCGGCTGCACGCAGCAGGTTTTCGGCGAGGACGTCATTCTTGCGGTTTTGCCCCAAAATAGTCATGTCAGGCTGCCTGCTGGATCGGCGTAGTCGCCATGGTTTCCTGCTCGACTACATCAATGCTGGGCCGGTCATAGGCGGAGATGGTCTTGCGACCATATTCCAGTGCAATCTGCGGCAGCGAGCCGTTCATATAGGCAAGCAGCGTCTGTTTAACGACAACATAGAGACGGTTCTTCTTGTCGCGCGTGGATTTGATTTTGGCGGCGATCGGGCCGACTACGCCATAAGAGAAGAAAATACCGGCGAAAGTGCCGACCAACGCTGCACCGATCAGATGGCCCAGCACTTCGGGCGATTGGTCAAGCGCCCCCATAGCCTTGATGACGCCGAGGACAGCGGCCACGATGCCAAGCGCGGGGAGCGCTTCGGCTATGGTGTTCATTGCTTGATAGGGCTTCAGCTTGTCGCGCGAAATAGTATGGATTTCCTCGTCCATCAACGCCTCGATCTCATAAGGGCGCACATTGCCGACAATGATAAGACGGCAATAATCGCAGATGAAATGCATGAGGTCTTCATTTTTCAGGATGCTTGGATAGGTCTGGAAGATCGGGGATTCAGTCGGGCTGTCGATATGGATTTCCACCTCGTTGCGCGACTTGGCGCGCAGTTCGCGCATTAGGCTGTAAAGCACGCCCAGAACGTCGAGATAGTCGCGCTGCTTGGGGACAGCATTGGTGAAAGCTTCCACGCATGCCCGGCCTGTATCTTTCACGAGCGAGAGGGGGTTGGCGATGAAAAACGTGCCTAGCGCCGCGCCCAGAATGATTACAAATTCCCACGGCTGGATAAGGACGCTGACATTGCCGCCCATGGCGATGAAACCACCCAGCATGCAGCCCAGTGTAATGGCGAGGCCGATGATAATGCCCAAAACGCAAGACTCCCGTGGATAGAATTTCTTTGCGCACATTAGGAACTGCGCCTTGCGCGAAGCTTGCATGACGCAACGGCTATGAATTGGCAGGGCATCAGCTTCGGACAAGCTTGGCCCAGCATAAGGAAGGAGAAGAATAGCGGGGTTATGCGCATGGTCGATACAATGACGAGTTATCGCCTGATCGCGTCAGATATGGCGCGGTCGTTGCAGCGTGTCTCGAAGGAGCCGCTGGTCGAACGGGAAACTGCCTATTACAAGGAGAATATCGGCAATGTGAAATCCGTCGACGATTTCATGGCCGATTCGCGGCTTTATAACTATGCGATGAAGGCTTTCGGCCTTGAAGACATGGCTTTTGCCAAGGCATTCGTTCGCAAGGTACTGACCGAGGGCGTCACAAGCGACGACGCTATGGCAAACAAGCTGACCGACAAGCGCTACAAGGAATTCGCGACCCTTTTCGACTTCGCCGACAAGGGCGCAGAAGCCACGCAAAGTACCGCCGTGCAGCAGGGCGTGGTCGATAAATACCTTCGCCAGACGCTCGAAGCCGATGCCGGCAGTCAGAATGAAGGTGTGCGTCTGGCGCTCTATTTCGAGCGTAAGGCGTCCACGCTGAGTAGTGCTTACGAGATTCTGGGCGACAAGGCTCTTCTGGCCATGGTGCAGACGACCTTTGGCTGGCCGTCCTCTATCTCGAATGCCGATATCGACAAACAGGCCAAGATGATCGAGGAGCAGATTGATTTCTCCAAAATGTCCGATCCTGATTATGTGTCCAAGCTTATTTCGCGCTTCACGGCCATGTATGAAATGAACAATCCGAATGCGAGCAGCCCGGCCTCCATTGCATCCCTGCTTCTGGGCGGTACGTCGAGCGTGGGCATTTCGAACAACATCCTGATGACATTGCAGAATTTCAAACCGGGCGGACGTTGAGCGGGAACGATGCAGAACAATTCGATCTATGTAGGGCTTTCCTCGCTGGTCACGCTGGAACGGCGGATGAATGCAATCGCTCATAATGTCGCGAATATTTCCACGCCGGGCTTTCGCGGCGAGGGGACCAAGTTCGATACGATCGTATCCGACAAGGCCAGCGAGAATGTGAATTTCGCCAGTGCTGGCAAAAGCTTCATTCGTACCGAATCGGGACCGTTGACCGAGACGGGAAATCCGCTCGATGTGGCCGTCAAGGGCGATGTCTGGATGTCCGTGGCAACGCCGCAGGGGCAAGTCTATACCCGCGACGGTCGCATGAAAATGATGCCGACCGGCGAGTTGGTTTCCCTCACCGGAAATGCGGTTCTCGATGCCGGCGGCGCGCCTCTCGTGCTCAATCCCGATGGCGGTGCGCCCAGAATTTCGCCCGATGGAGCAGTCTATCAGAACGGCAACCAGATCGGTGCGATCGGTCTTTATTCGATTCCCGTCGATGCGGAGCTGACCTATGCCGGTAATTCCGGCGTTGTACCCGATAAACCCGCCATACCCGTGGTGGACGATATGAGCGCGGGCGTCGTGCAGGGAATGATCGAAGGCTCGAATGTGGACGGCATGACTGAAATGACCCGTCTCATCAGCGTCAGCCGCGCCTTTGAGCAGGTCAATAATCTGCTCTCGCAGCAGGAAAATACACTCGCCGAGGCTATCAAGACGCTGGGCTCCAGAAACGGATGATATCTGATCTGCCACTCGCGCGGCTTGCTGCTTTTGCGCGCCAGCAATCATTGTCTCCAAAGCCGCTTGCAGGCATAGGCGGCACGGTCTGCGATGTGTCGCGTTCGGCAATTGCCGTGCGCGGGCTTTCGCGCGACGCACGGCTGGGCGATGTTGTGGCGATCAGGGCTGAAGGCCGGCAGAGCCTGGCCGAGATCATTCGTGTTGCCGACAATCAGGTGCTGGTAAAGCCATTTGACGACCGCATCATTCCATCGCTGGGCGCTGCGGTCTTTGAGGAAGGGCTGCTGCGCATCCGGCCCGCACCGGAATGGAAGGGCCGGGTTATCAATGCGCTTGGGCAGACCGTCGATGGCAAGGGCGCCTTGCAGCCCGGAACGAAGCCGATGGCTTCCGAAAACCTGGCCCCGGCGGCGCTGCGGCGCGCACGCGTGGACAGGGGCCTGCGCACCGGCGCCAATGTGATCGATATTTTCACGCCGCTCTGCTTCGGACAGCGCATCGGCATTTTCGCGGGTTCAGGCGTGGGAAAATCAACACTGCTCGCTATGATGACGCGCGCCGCCGATTTCGACACGGTGGTGCTGGCGCTGACGGGCGAGCGCGGACGGGAAGTACGCGAGATGCTGGAGGAGACTTTGGCCGGGCATCTCGACAAGACCGTTACGGTGGTTGCGACTGGTGATGAAAGCCCGATGATGCGGCGGCTTGCACCCAATACGGCCACGGCCATTGCAGAATACTTCCGCGACCTGGGCCAGAATGTGCTGCTGATCGTCGACTCGGTCACACGCTTTGCCCATGCTGCGCGCGAGGTGGCGATTGCCGCCGAAGAACCGCCGGTTTCGCGCGGCTATCCGCCGAGCGTCTTCAGCCAGTTGCCGCGCCTGCTCGAGCGCGCCGGTCCGGGCATAACGGAGGCAGGCGGCAGCATCACCGGCATCTATTCTGTGCTTGTGGACGGTGACGATCATAACGACCCGGTATCCGATACTATTCGCGGCACGCTGGATGGTCATATCGTGCTTGACCGCGCCATTGCAGCCCAAGGTCGCTTTCCGGCCGTCGATATTCCAGCCTCCGTATCGCGACTGGCCCGGCACAACTGGACGGCGGATCAGCGCAAGCTTGCCGGTCAGTTGCGGGCAATGATCGCCCGTTTCGAGGAAACGCGCGATCTGCGCGCCATTGGGGCCTATCAGAAGGGACATGACGAGTTGCTGGATCAGGCGGTGGACCTCGTGCCGCGTATTTATAGCGCCCTGCAACAGTCTCCGGAAACCGGCCTCTCGGAAGACCCCTATCAAGATCTTGCTGTAGCGCTACGCGGAGAAAAACAGGCATGAAACGCATGAGGACGGCTTCGCGCAAAAATCACGAAAAGAAGCTTCTCGCTGAACTGGCCGCCGAGGTTGAAGCGGTGGCGGGCAAAGGCGCAAAAAAGCCGCCAAGCAAGATGGACCGCTATCTGAAGGCTGCCGCGTTCACGCTGGCTGCGGGTTCCGCAATGCTGCCCTTCATTGCCTATCTTCAGCGCGCTGACCTTGGTCCAGCGGAGAAAAGCGAAAGCCGTATCACAGATCCGCTCGACCGTTCGGATCAGAAGATGACCCGTCGTTTTCCCTCATTCCTGCCGTCCGATCAGGTGGCTCGAGTCGAGGATATAGATGACACCATGACCGGCTCGGTCATGTCGAACGGTGCAGGACTACCCGGAAGCGGCGCTGGCAAAGAAGGCGATAGCGGCGGGGGACAACCTTTCCCCAAGCCGGTTTTCGCGTTGCGTGAAGTGGTGGGCGGTATGGCCATGATCGAGGATGCGTCCGGCTACTGGTTCGTAGAAAAAGGCTCGCTTCTGCCTGATGGCAGCCGTCTGGTATCCATCGCGCGCGGCGCAGGCTCATGGCAGCTCACGACGTCGTCGGGCGATGTGATCGAGCTGGTGAAATAAGAGACGCTGTTTTTGCGAAAGAACAGGCGGCAGCTTGGATGCTGTCAATCCTGCTCCCCTCATGAAGCCCGCAAGCTTGACGCAAGTTCCATCCTTTAGCTTGGCCACCATAAAGGCGGGAAACTCAATGAGCTCTATTCATCTTTTCGATCTGGCTGCAAGGCAGGCGCAGTGGTTGTCGGTGAGACAGGCTACCGTCGCAGGCAACGTCGCCAATGCGAATACGCCCCATTTCAAGGCGCGCGACGTCCAGCCCTTCGCCGATGTGCTGGACAAGACGCAGCTCACCATGGCTGCAACCAATCCGCAGCACCTGGAAGTCGAGGCGAACGGCATCGCCGGTGTGCGCATGCGGCCCGAGGATGTTGGTGAACAGACCCATTCCGGCAATACCGTGGATGTGGAGCAGGAAATGATGAAGGCTGGCGAAATCGCCCGCGAATATTCGCTCAACACTAGTATCGTCAAGTCGTTTCACCGCATGATGATGTCGGTCGCGAAGGGATAAGCCATGTCTTCGGACGCTTTGCAAAGCACATTGAAAATTGCCGCGTCGGGCCTTTCGGCCCAGTCAACGCGTTTGCGCATCGTTTCGGAGAACCTTGCCAATGCGCAATCCACCGCCAAGACGGCGGATGCGGATCCCTATCGCCGCAAGACGGTTTCGTTCCGCACCGAAGTCGAGCACGACACGGGCGCCGCGCAGGTGCGCGTAGCGGAAGTCGGTAAGGATATAGCGCCCTTCATCGAGCAATACGAGCCGAGCCATCCGGCAGCGGATGAGCGTGGTTACGTCAAATATCCCAACGTCAACATGATTGTCGAAATGGCGGATATGCGCGAAGCGAACCGTTCCTATGAAGCCAATTTGCAGGTCGTCAAACAGGCGCGCGAGTTGATTTCAATGACCATCGATATGCTGAGGAGCACATAATGTACGACTCGATCATGAGCATTTCGGCGCGCAATGCCCTGTCGCGCCTTTCTGAAACGGTTGCCGAAAAGGGCGTAGGGTCCGCCTCCGCTCCGCAGGCGGTTCCCGCCGCCCCTGGCGCTTCGTTTGGCGAGGTGCTCTCGCAGATGACGGATTCTGTCGGGCAGAAGCTGCAAGCGGCGGAAGCTACCTCCATTCAGGGTATCAAGGGCGATGCGCCGGTGCGTGATGTCGTCAGTTCCGTCATGGAGGCCGAACAATCGCTCCAGACGGCAATCGCGATCCGCGACAAGATCGTGCAGGCCTATCTCGAGATCAGCCGCATGTCGATCTGAAGGGTCAGAGCATTTCCCGCAAAAGTGTGAAGCGGTTTTGCGTTCGGACAATACGTACAAGATAGCCCGCCTGCCTGATTGAATCGTTCAAGGATGCACCATGAAAGCCCTCACCATCGCCGCCACCGGTATGAATGCCCAGCAACTCAATCTGGAAGTGATTGCCAATAATATCGCTAATATCAACACCACTGGTTTCAAGCGCGCGCGCGCGGAATTCACCGATCTTCTCTATCAGTCCGAACGCACAGCAGGCGTGCCCAACCGCGCCAATCAGAGCATCGTGCCGGAAGGCGCGCTGGTCGGTCTTGGCGTGCAGACGGCAGCCGTGCGCAATCTGCACCTTCAGGGCAGTTTCAACCAGACAGGCAATCCCTTCGACGCGGCGCTGACGGGGCGGGGCTGGTTCCAGATCCAGAGTCCTACGGGCGAAACGCTTTATACGCGTGCTGGCGCATTCAACAAGAATGCCGACGGTCAGCTCGTAACGCTCGACGGTAATCCGGTGGAACCGGCGATCACCATTCCGCCCGACACGATTGAAGTCACTATTACTGAAACCGGTCAGGTCTTCGCCAAGTTGCAGGATGAGGTCAATCAGGTGGATCTGGGGCAGCTCACGCTCGCCAATTTCACCAATGAAGCGGGTCTTGAGCCGCTTGGCGGCAATCTCTATCGCGAAACCGAAGCATCGGGCGGTCCCCTCGTGGGTGTGCCGGGCGATCCGGGCTATGGCGCGATCAAGCAGGGCTATCTCGAAGCTTCCAACGTTGATCCGGTCAAGGAAATTACCGACCTCATCACGGCGCAGCGCGCTTACGAGATGAATTCCAAGGTCATTCAGGCTGCCGATGAAATGGCTGCCACCGTATCGAAGAACTTGCGCTGACGGTGATTGCGATGAAACGGGCGAAGGCATTGCTACAGAAAAGGGGACTGGTGCTGATTGCCGCTCTCGTCCTGTCCATGGTTTCGGCGGCGAGCGCTGCCGACCGCATCGCTTTCGTCGTTCCTTCGGCGACGGTTTATCCCGGCCAGGTGGTGAGCGATACCGCGCTTGTCGAAAAGAGTTTTTTCATCAATGCGCCAGCGGCAAACCAATATGTGCTCTCGCCCGATCAGGCTGCAGGCAAGGTCGCGCGCAAGACGCTCCTGCCCGGCAAGCCGATTCTCGTTTCAGCCCTGGCCGAACCGTCGCTGGTGAAACGCGGCGTCCCTGCGCCGCTCGTTTTCAATTCGGGCATGCTTAGTATTACCACCATGGGAACGCCGCTGGAATCGGGCGCGGCAGGCGATTTCATCAAGATACGCAATATCGATAGCGGCATCATTGTTTCCGGCACCGTTTTGGCCGATGGGCGTATTCAGGTGGGGATGCAGTGAAGAAAATATGCGTCACATTGATCGTTCTTCTTGCTCTTGTTTTCCAGCCGGTAGCGGGATTTTCCGACGAGTCGTCAAAAGATGCGAAGGAATTCAGTTCTGCCGTGGAGGCTGATGCCGACTGGCTGGGCGCTGGCGGCGATCCTTCCAAAATGGCCTATGCGGAGCTTGGTCGAGGCAGCGCGGTTGCGCGCCTCAAGGATATAGCGACCATTCAGGGCGTGCGTGAAAACCAGCTTGTCGGCTATGGTCTGGTGATCGGCCTCAAGGGGACGGGCGACAGTCTGCGCAATTCCCCTTTCACCGAACAGTCCATGCGTGCCATGCTCGATAATCTGGGCATCAGCGCGCCCCGCAATGCGACGCGCTCCAAGAACACCGCCGCAGTTATCGTTACTGCCAATCTGCCCCCTTTCGCGGGTGCGGGCTCGCGCATCGATATTACCGTGTCGTCGCTTGGTGACGCGACATCGCTGCAAGGCGGAACACTTGTCATGACGCCCCTGATGGGTGCTGACAATCAGGTCTATGCGGTGGCGCAGGGAAACATGATCGTTTCAGGCTTTTCCGCTGAAGGGGAAGCGGCGAGCGTGACGCAAGGCGTGCCTACTTCCGGCCGCATCCCGAATGGTGCGCTGGTCGAGCGTGAGGTCGCAGGCAATTTCGGCAAGAGAAGCGAACTGGTGGTTGAATTGCGCGATCCCGATTTCACCACTGCCGTTCGTGTGGCTGATACGATCAATATTTTCGCCAAGCGCCGCTATGGGCAAGGGGTTGCCAAAGAGCGGGATGCCAAGACGATCCGCCTTGTGAAGCCGAAGAACATTTCAGCTGCGCGCTTTCTTGCGGAGCTTGAAGGCTTGCCGATCACGACCGACGAAGTGGCGCGTGTCGTTGTGGACGAACGCACCGGCACCGTGGTTATCGGCGAAAAGGTGCGCATTTCAAAAGTTGCGATCAGCCATGGCAGCCTGACGGTACGCGTCAAGGAAACGCCGATGGTCGTGCAGCCTGAACCATTCAGCGATGGAGTGACCGCTATGGAGCCGAATACTGATATCGGGATCGCCCAACAGGATGCGAAGATCGGTATTCTGACCGGGGCCAATCTCGAAAACCTGGTGAAGGGCCTCAATCAGATTGGCGTGAAGCCGACCGGCATCATAGCCATCCTTCAGGCAATCAAGACATCGGGCGCGCTTCACGCGGAACTGGTGGTGCAATGATGAGGGTCAGAACGATTATCCGCAGCGGTTCGGTGCTTGCGCTCCTTCTGTGCGCGGGTTTCCCGGCCCTTGCGCAGGAGGCTGCGGCACCGGCCCAATTGGGCAATCTCGATGAAATCCGCGCATTCTGCGGCAATATAGACGATCAGGCTGCCGATGCGCGTTATTCGCTTCAGGCAAAACAGCTTGCCGATCTGAAGATCGAGGTCGAAAAGCGGATGCAGGCGCTGGAAGAAAAGCGCAAGGAATATGAAATCTGGCTGAAGCGGCGCGACGAGTTCGTCAGCAAGGCGCAGGATTCACTTGTCGATATCATCTCGAAGATGAAGCCTGATGCGGCAGCCGCACAGATGACGCTTATCGGCGATGAGGCGGCGGCAGCTCTCATCCTCAAGCTCAATCCACGCGTTTCCAGCGTTATCCTCAATGAAATGCCGCCGGAAAATGCGGCCAAGCTCGCGCGTGTCATTGTCGGCTCGCAGCGAACGACCGCAAGGCCTGTTACCAATAAAGACCAGCGTGCCCAGGCAGAAACCGGGAATACGGTGCAATGACCAGAAATATCAACCAAACCATTCTTGCCGTCACAGTGCTGGCCTTTCTGGCGGGCTGTGCGGTCAGGCCGGAAGAAATCGGTCGCGCGCCCGCGCTTTCGCCTGTCGCGGCCAATCTGGGCATGAAGAACAATCCGCAATATAACGGCTATCCCGTGCATCCCGGTCAGGCTTCCTATTCGTTGTGGAACCAGCGTTCGACCAATTTCTTTCGGGACCCGCGCGCGGCGGAGCCGGGCGATGTCCTGACGGTCGTGATCTCGATCAATGACCGGGCCAATCTCGACAACAAGACGGATCGCGAGCGCGTTTCCAAGGGTATCTGGGGGGCAGGCGGCGCATTCTCGACCAGCAGCTTTTCGGGCGCGTCGGCGGGTGGAGACATGGATGCATCGGTCAACACCCATTCAGACAGCAAGTCGAAGGGCAAGGGCACGATCGAGCGCAGCGAGGAAATCCGCTTGCAGGTTGCGGCTATCGTGACCGATACGCTGCCCAACGGGAATATGGTCATTCGCGGTTCGCAGGAAGTGCGCGTGAACAACGAGTTGCGGGTTCTGAACGTGGTCGGTGTGGTTCGCCCGCGCGACATTTCGGGCAGCAACACAATTTCCTATGACAAGATCGCCGAAGCGCGCATTTCCTATGGCGGACGCGGGCGTTTGAGTGAGATTCAGCAACCGCCTTACGGCCAGCAGATTCTCGATCAGGTTTCTCCTTTCTAGAGTGGCGGGCATGAGCGATACGACATCAGACAAGGGTGACAAGGCAAAAGGCTCCGTCAGGGATATGCTGGCTGCGCTTGTCGTTCTCACCGTCATCGCTGGCGGCGGCGGCTGGTTTCTGGGGGGAATGATCCCCGTCGAGCAGCAGGCTCCGGCCAAGACAACGGGCAAGGAAGACAAGCCGACGTCGGGAAGCTTCAAATCGCGTTCTATCGGCGAAGTCGTCCCCCTGCGGCCCATCATTACCAACCTGGGCATTCCGCAAACGACATGGGTGCGGCTCGAAGCCTCGCTGGTCGCAAAGCCGGGTCATGAAATCCTCCCGGCAATGGCCGCAAGCGTGGGCGACGATTTCCTGAGCTTTCTGCGCAGCGTCAATCTCATGCAATTGCAGGGTGCGGCAGGTCTTGCTTATCTGCGCGCCGATCTCGAAGAACGCGCACGCCTGCGCTCGGAAGGCGCGGTGGACCGGGTTTTCATTTCGGCGCTGGTAATGGAATGAAAAAGACTTTCGGTCTCGGCGCTCTTCTCACGTTCGCATTCACCGTCGCCGCAAATGCGCAGGCGCTGTCGCTCGACAATCTGCTGCCTGCCGGCGGCGGCACTGCAAGCGGGCAGATCGTTCAGCTTTTCGGTCTACTCACGGTGCTATCGATCGCGCCGGGCCTCCTCATCATGGTGACGAGTTTCACGCGTTTTGCCATTGCTTTTTCGCTTCTGCGTTCGGGGCTGGGGTTACAGACCGCGCCCGCCAGTATGGTGATGATTTCTCTGGCGCTTTTCATGACCTTCTATGTCATGGCGCCTGTCTTCGACCGCGCCTGGAACAATGGCGTGCAGCCCTTGATGCGCAATGAAATCGCGCAGGAGGCAGCCCTTGACGAAATTTCACAGCCCTTCCGCGAGTTCATGATGGGGCAGGTGCGCGACAAGGATTTGCGCCTGTTCGAGGATCTGGCCGATCCGGCTTTTCGTACTGGCGAGGACGGCATCGTTGATTTTCGCGTGCTTGTGCCTGCCTTCATGATTTCGGAATTGCGGCGTGGATTCGAGATCGGCTTTTTGATCGTGCTGCCATTTCTGGTGATCGATCTTGTCGTCGCGACACTCACAATGTCGATGGGCATGATGATGCTGCCGCCAACGGTTATTTCGCTGCCGTTCAAGATACTCTTTTTCGTGTTGATCGATGGCTGGAATATTCTGGTGGGAAGCCTGATCCGGTCTTTCACATAGCCGCCCGAAGCAGTTTGCCCGGATATGGTTTTGACGAGAAACCGCAGATTATCGAGAAAAGCACAGAAATTAACTATTTGTTAACTTTTGCCCCGTAATGGATGGGGCCTATGGTGGGTTTTCAGACTTTTTCATGGAAATAGGCATGATGCCGCTCCACCATGCCGGTAAATAAATCCGGCCTGTCCCTCATTTGATTTTTCCCAAGGGGCAAAATAATGGCTAGCATTCTTACAAACTCTTCGGCTCTGACCGCTCTCCAGACGCTTTCCTCGACCAACAAGTCGCTGGAAACGACGCAGAACCGTATTTCGACTGGCCTTCGTATCGGCGAAGCTTCGGACAATGCTTCTTACTGGTCGATTGCGACCTCGATGAAGTCCGACAACAAGGCCAACTCGGCTGTTCAGGACGCTCTTGGCCTCGGCGCTGGCAAGGTCGATACTGCTTATAACGCGATCAACAAGATCAAGGATTCGGTTGATCAGATTAAAGAAAAGCTTGTGACGGCGATCGGTGCCAGCACCGACGACAAAGCCAAGATCGAGACCGAAATCAAATCCATCGTGTCAAACATCAATTCGGCACTTAGCAATGCTAATTATGCCGGCTCGAACCTTCTGGACGGCTCGGCGGGAGATCTCGAGGTCGTCGCCTCCTATAACCGTTCGGGTCAGGCCGTCAAGATTGACATGATCAAGGTTGCCGGAGCTGATACCAACGCCAAGACCATGGTCACGGACATCATCGCTGCTGGCTTCTTTGCGTCGACCATGAATGACGATGCGATCGCTGGTGCAGCAGATGCGACCACCGGCGCACGTTCGGGCGGTCTTCTTGATACGGTGGAAACGGCTCTTGCCAACCTCGTCAAGGGTGCGGCGACGCTTGGCGCTGCCAAGTCGCAGATCGACAGCCAGAAGAGCTTCCTGTCCGGTCTTTCCGACTCCATCGAAAAGGGCGTTGGCCAGTTGGTCGATGCTGACATGAACAAGGAATCGGCACGTCTGTCGGCTCTTCAGGTTCAGCAGCAGCTCGGTGTTCAGGCCCTCTCGATCGCCAACTCGTCGAACCAGAACATCCTGTCGCTGTTCCGTTAATAGCAGCTGGAGCATCGGGCTCCGTTTATATCGGGCTAGATGCTCTGGGCAGAAAAGGTCGGGCGCGGAATTTATTCCGCGCCCTTCTTTTTGGGAGTGTTTTCAGGGCGGTTCGTTTTGCGCCGCCACCTTCGCGCAAGCTTCGCGGTCTAGTTTGCACGCATCATGATGGCGGTGGTCTCGATGCAGCAAAATATACGGCAATTACTGGAACAGTTAACAGGCACTCTGGGCAAGCTTGGCACGCGCAAGCTGATCGCTCTGGGGCTTGTCGGAGCGGCGCTGATGGCCGTCATCCTCTCTTCCAGTTTTTATCTCAGCCGCCCGACCTATGAGACGCTTTATGTCGGTCTTTCACGCGACGACGTAAACCGCATGGGGCTTGCGCTTGGCGAAGCGGGCATTCCGTTCGATGTCAAATCCGATGGCTCGTCCATTCTCGTGCCGGTGGGCAAGGCCGAGCAGTCGCGCATGTATCTGGCTGAAAAGGGACTGCCGACCTCCAACAATGCCGGTTATGAGCTTTTCGACAATATGGGTTCACTGGGGCTGACCTCCTTCATGCAGGAAATCACCCGCGTTCGTGCGCTCGAAGGCGAGATCGCCCGCACGATCCAGGCCATTCGTGGCGTCAAGGCTGCGCGCGTGCATATCGTTCTGGCAGAAAAAGGCTCGTTTCGCCGCGATGATCAGAAGCCGTCCGCTTCTGTGGTGATTCGTGCCGAGGGCGGTTTTGCCGCAGAATCCGCCCAGTCGATCCGCCAGCTTGTTTCAGCAGCCGTCCCCTCGCTCGATGCTTCCGCAGTCACCGTTCTCGATACCAATGGCCGCCTGCTTGCGTCTGCTGGCGAAGCTGCCAATGGCGCGGCCCTCATGACCACTTCGCTTGAGCAGCAGGTCGCAGACAATGTGGATGAGAGCATCCGTAAGGCGCTGGCGCCTTATCTGGGCATGGGGCATTTCCAGACTAGCGTTCAGGCCTCTCTCGATACCGACCGCCGCCAGATCAACGAAACGATATTCGATCCTGAATCGCGCGTTGAGCGTTCGGTTCGCGTGGTGCGCGAGAGCGGTGATTCGCGCAATGCGCGCAACGATAATGCTACGGGCGTGGAACAGAATATCCCGCAGGAAGAAATCCAGAACCGCAATGGTGAAAGCTCCACGGAAAAGACCGACCGCCGCGAGGAACTCACCAATTATGAAATGAACAGCAAGACGGTTTCCACCATCAGCGACGGCTATTCCGTCAAGCGGCTTTCCATCGCCGTGGTGATCGACCAGGCGCGCTTGCTGGAAACCGCTGGCACGACCCCCGCGCCAGCCAATTTCGTCGACCAGCAGATTACCAAAATCCGCGATCTGGTTTCAACCGCCGCCGGACTGAATACGGCTCGCGGCGACGTCATTAATGTGACTGCGGTCAACTTCCTCGACCCGGCAGGTACCGACATGGAGCCTGTCTCGACCCCATGGTACGAAATGATCCTGCGCCAGAGCGGCAGCTATATCAATGCGCTGGCGATCCTTGGCGCGGTGGCTCTCCTGATCTGGTTCGGGCTGCGCCCGCTGATGCGCGACCCGAACGCCCGGCAGGTAGGAAGCGAAGTGGCGGTTCGCGAAACCGGTGAAGTTGCAGCACCGAATTTCGTTGAGGGTGCAGAAGCATCTGGCGAAGGCACGCAGGCTGTGGTCGGCGGAGCGGAAGCTTATGCGGACCAGATGAAGACCAGCCTCAGCGATCTGCGCCAGCGCATGCGCATGCCGGCCAAGTTGCGCCTGGAGCAGATGATCGAAATGGATGAGGAGCGCGTCGCTGCCGTTCTCAAGCAATGGATTCATGAAACTGCCATGAAGCAGGAAACGGACTCAACCGAGCGGTCCGCCATACCGGAGCTTGAGGCGGCCTGATCATGAGTGCATTTGCCCTTAGCCGCCATCTTCCCGATTTTTCGACCCATCGCATTGCCGACGATGCGGTCGAAATCATTGCAACGCCAGCCTCGCTGCGCCCTCTGGGTGCGCAGGCGGAACCGAAAACAGGCGCTGCGGCGGAAAAGCCCGCCTCCGATGAGCAGGCGGAAATCGCACGGATGGTTGCGCTGGAAGAAGAAAAGCGCCTGGCCTTCGAGGCCGGGCGCGAGGATGGCCACAGGGAAGTCGAGGCTCTATATGAAGCTGAGAAAGCAAGGTTGCTGCGCGAGCATGAGGCTGAAATCGAGACTTTGCGCGCTGCATTTTCACGCGAGCAGGCGGTCTTGCTGGCCAGCGCCCTGACAGAAGGGCTCGGCGCGCTGGAGCGCAGCCTTTCAGCCCAGGTCGCGGGTATTCTTGCGCCGCTTCTTGCTGACAAAATGCAGGGCGAGGCTGTATCAGAGTTCGTGGCGCGGATCGGTGCGTTAGTCCTTGATGGCGAGGCGCCCGAAATTTCGGGGCCAGCGCAGCTTTTGCAGCCGTTGCGCGATCACGCAGATCTCCTGCCGCCCGGTTGCCGCTTTACCGAAACGGTATCGAGTGAACTTTCGTTTTCCTTTGGCGAGCGCGTGCTTGAAACGCGGGTCGCGCCGCTTCTGGACGAATTGAGGGCAGCGGTTCAATGAGCGTCGATCCGGAAAGCAAACGGGAAATCATCATCGTGCGGCGAGGAGGGCATGGCGAGCATGACAGTCACCATGGCGGTGTGTGGAAGATCGCCTATGCCGACTTCATGACTGCCATGATGGCTTTCTTCCTTGTCATGTGGCTTATCAATGCCGCCAATGAGGAGACGAAGGCTGCGGTCGCCAGTTATTTTAATCCCGTCAAGCTTATGGACCGCCACTCCAGCCCCAAGGGCGTGGAGGATATTGACTCAAATAACGGCAAGGTTCGCTATGAGAGCGACCAATCGGTGGAAAACAGCACCAAAGTCATCAATGACGATACTGTCGTTCCGCCGAGCGAACAGGAAGAACGCCAGATGTTCCGCGAACCCTATGCGGTTCTGTCGGAAATCGCGCATGAAACGGGTGTGTTGCAAAACCTGTCATCGAAAGGAGATGGCGGTATTTCCGAGGCAGGGCCGCAAACCGGTGCCGATGGCGGCGACGCCTATCGTGATCCGTTCAGCCCGGATTACTGGTCGAGCAAGGCTCTAGAAGAACTGACCCCGCCGGTTGCGGCGCCCGCAACCCCGCCACAGCCGCAGACAGAGGATGCCAAAGTGGAGGCGAAGCCGGAGGAAGCGGAAAAGCCCGCTGAAGATCAGGGGCAACTTATTTCCGAACTGAAAATGGCTGCGCAAGGTGAGGCTGCAAAAGAGGGCGGCAAAGCCACAAAAGCCGAGCCTATGCCTGGCGTCACCGTGATTCCTGTCGATGGTGGTGTGATGATCCAGCTGACCGACAAGGTGAATTTCGGCATGTTCGCGATTGGTTCGGCCAAGCCGGACGCGCGCGTGGTCCGGATGCTTGAGCGCATCGCTCAGGTCATCTCGCGCCAGCCGGGCGAGGTCATCATCAGCGGACACACGGATGCGCGCCCGTTCAAAAGCGCGACCTATGATAATTGGCGGCTTTCGTCTGCACGCGCACAGATGGCCTATTACATGCTGGTGCGCGGCGGGCTGGATGAAAAGCGTGTGCTGCGTGTGGAAGGCTATGCCGAGCGCCAGCCGAAAAATCCGGACGACCCGAATGCCGCCGAAAACCGGCGCATCGATATTTTCCTCAAGTCCAATCCATGATGAGCTTCCTCACCCGCTCTCTGCTGGCATTTGCGGCAAGCCTCGCGCTGACAGGCGGGGCATGCATCGCCCACGCACAGATACAGCCGGGCGTGGAAAACCGTGACCTGCCGGTACTGGAGCCTTACAAGCTCGTGCGTTCGCTGCGCATGTTGCAGGATCAGGTGGTCGCGGGAAAGCCTGAAGCGGTTGTGATGCTCAACAAGCTTCTTGGCTTTGTCAGCGAGGATATGGAGCGCGCGCCCAGCGAATTCTGGGACGAGCCGGAGAATATCTATGCGGCGATTATCTATCTTTTCAACGGGGGCAATCCGGAATCCGTACGCAAGGTGCTCACAGGTCTAAACACCGATATTGTGCCGCAGGAGCTTGTAAAAGGCGCTCTCGCCTATGCCTCCGGGCAGACGATCGAGGTCGTGAAGCTTTTCTCAGTGCCGCTTTCGCCGGAAGTTCCAGCGGAGTTGAAATCGTCCATCGTACTGGTGACGGCGGGGCAAATGACGGCGTTTGATCCTGCTTCCGCATTGCTGCGGCTCGATCGCGTGCGGCTTGATTCTCCGGGCACGCTTTTCGAAGAAGCGGCGATCCGCCGGTCCCTGCCGATTGCGGCGAGGCTGGGAGACGCCGAAAAGGTGCGGGCGCTATCGCGCAATTATCTGCACCGCTTCTCGCGCTCGCCTTACACGCGTGATTTCATGCAGCAATTTATAAGTGCCGCGTTGAAGCTCAATGATCGTATCGGCAATGCGGAACTGGCGCAGCTGATCGGCATTGCTGATCCGGGCATGCAGTATTCGCTCTATTTGCAGATTGCGCGCGGAGCGCTTGTGAGCGGAGAAACGGACCGTGCCCGCTTTATGTCGGAGCAGGCAAAAAAGCTTGCCGATCGGCTGAAGGCTGATCCGACCCGCGCCAATTTTTATGCGGCAGCAAGCAATGTGGCCTCCGACGCAGCAGGCAAAGCCCTCAAGCAATTGTCGCGCATTTCTCCTGATCGTTTGCACGAGCGTGACCGGCAACTCCTCAAGGCCGCGGAAGCGGTAGGCTCGCTGGTGACACGCACGCCCAAAATCGCAAGCCCGGCGAATAAGGAAAAAAGCGAGAGCGACCTGCCTCCTATGCCCGTCGCCGACGCTTCGTCTTTACCGATCGCTGATGCTTCCGCGAAGCCAGCCGATGCGCTGCCCGACGACGAGTTGCAGAAAGCGATGAAGGAGGCGCGGCGCAAACTTGCAGAAATCGATGCCTTGCTAGGAAAGACCATTCAATGAGCGTAGAGATTTTGCTGAATTCCGCCGGACGGCTTGCCTCTCTCGCCAAGAATTCTGGTGCGCAGCAAGGCAATATTGCGGCGCAAGGGGCTGATGAAGGGCAGGAGAATTCGGACCCTGCAGCGCGCTTCGGCGCTCTTGTGGAAAAGCCGCAGAGCAAGGTATCCCTGAAAGGTGATGAGCCGGAAGAACGGCAGTCCGACGACGGAGATAAGACCGAGAGTGCGCTGCTTCAGCATTCTTCTGCTTATGTCCTGTCGCAGAGCTTTCTCGCCTTGACGGCCAGTCAGTCCGGTATGGCGGATGGCAATAACCATTCTGCCGCTGGGGAAGGCAAGCTGGCAAATACAGATGAGATATTTGCTGAAGTGCAGCCCTCGACGAGCGACCCCAGGCTTGCGAAGAATGAGAAGCCGCAACCGAAAATGCGCATCACCGCCACGCCCGACGCCGAGGTGGCGGCGAAACCGCAACAGATTTCTACCGATGGCATGTCTGCTGCCTCGAGAAGCAAGCCGGTGGATGGCGTTGCCGATGATATTGTCAATCTGCTGAAATCCGATGCTCCGACGAGTGCTCAGCCAGCTAATGGCAGCGAATCCTCTCGCGTCGTCGCGCAGCTTCACCAGCAGGGAACAAGGAATGTCAGTCCGGCCAGTTCTGGCGCTGTTTCGGCGCAGCCTTCTGCTCCAGCGCGTATTGCCGATGTGCAGGTTATGTCCGAGCGCACGTTCGGTACGGTAAAAACCCTGCAAATTCGGCTGGACCCGGTAGAGCTTGGCTCCGTAACGGCCCGCATACGCCTGGTGGGGGATGGTGTGGAAGTGCATCTGGTGGCGGAAAAAGCCCATGCGGCAGAGGCACTTGCCGCTGATAGGTCAATTATCGAAAAAGCGCTGAAAGTTGCGGGCATAGGGGATGAAAACCGGATTTCCGTCACTGTGACCGAACGAGGTGCCGCCAGTTCCGCACAACCCACCTCAGCCAGCCAGAATGCAGGGCATCAGCAGGCGAGCGGCCAACAGCAGGGCCAGCAGACTTTCAACATGCAGAACAACTCCGATGGCCGGAACAATCCGCAAGGACAGCCGCAGATGCAATTCACGAGCGGGGAGGGCAGGCAGAATGGCGAATCCGGTCATGCAGGGCGCAACAACACGGGCGGGGGCTCCTCCGGGGAGGTTGGTGAGCGCGAGGCCGCTGCTGGCGTTGCTGGGCGCAATCGCGGTCTTGTCGTCTAATCCGGCAGCAGTCCGGGCCGAGAATATCTGTGAAAGGGAGATGCACAGGGCATCGATCCGTCACGATGTGCCGCTCGGTATCCTTTATGCGGTCGGTCTCACTGAAACGGGACGCAAGAATTCGCTACAACCTTATGCGATGAACATTGAAGGCAGGGCCGAGTTCCTGTCTTCGCCCGCGGCTGCGCTTCGTCGCTTCACAGAGGTGCGAGCCGAGGGCGCCCGATTGATCGATCTGGGCTGCATGCAGATCAACTACTATTATCATAACCAGGAATTTCCTTCCGTCGCAGCAATGCTTACGCCGAGCCTGAATGTGGATTATGCCGCCCGCTTCCTCAAGCGCCTGCGCGAGCGGGAAGGGAACTGGACCATGGCGGTCGCCCGCTACCATGCCGGCCCGAATAATGACCCGGCCCAGAAGCGATATGTATGTCGTGTCATGACAAATATGGTGGCCACCGGCTTCGGAAACTGGACGCCACAGGCTCGCAGCTTCTGTTTTGGCTGAGCAAATATGTCCCGAATATGGCGGGTTGCAATCCGCAACCGCTTGCACGTACATTCAGTGTAAACACGTCAAGGTTGTGCTGTTTTAGATGGTTGTTTTCCGGGTTGGCTTTTTAAGCCATTGTAATGAATCGTTAAACTTCGTGATCCATTAACCGAAAGTTAAGGTTTCTATACCAAAAGGCATAGGCGCAATACAATCAATGCGATTCCCTGTAAAACAGAATATGCTAAATTATCTCCCAATTTATTGTGAGCAATAAGTTGTAATTGCCTGCGAGTCATCCGCCCAGTTACCTCTCTCTTGCTTGGGTTAACTCATTGATTCGGAAGGCGGGCCGATGATTATCGTCGTAGACGACAGGGATATTGTGACCGAGGGATATGCATCCTGGTTCGGTCGAGAAGGCATCACGACTACCGGCTTCACGCCTGCTGATTTTGGTGAGTGGATGGAAAGCGTCCCCCAACAGGATATCATGGCGGTAGAGGCATTCCTTATTGGTGAATGCGCGACCCAGCATCGTCTTCCTGCGCGGATTCGTGAACGCTGCAAGGCGCCGGTCATTGCCGTCAATGATCGCCCGACTCTTGAGCATACGCTTGAATTGTTTCAATCGGGAGTTGACGATGTCGTGCGCAAGCCCGTGCATGTGCGTGAAATCCTCGCACGGATCAATGCAATCCGCCGCCGGGCGGGTGTATCGGGCAGTGCTGCTGAAAACGGTACGGAACTTGGCCCTATTCGTGTTTTCTCCGATGGACGCGATCCGCAAATCAATGGCGTCGATTTTCCGCTTCCGCGCCGCGAGCGTCGCATTCTGGAATATTTGATCGCCAATCGCGGACGCCGCCTCAACAAGGCGCAGATTTTCAGTGCCATTTACGGTATTTTCGATAGCGAAGTCGAAGAGAATGTCGTGGAAAGTCATATCAGCAAACTGCGCAAGAAGTTGCGTGAGCGCCTTGGTTTCGATCCTGTCGATTCCAAGCGCTTTCTTGGTTACTGCATCAATATAGAATAACGCTTCCGCCTCGCCTTTCTAGCCGATTGCCCCCTTATCGGTATTTCACAGTTTCATTCGGAAGTTCGTTCCACATCCTTCCCGAAGCTGTCTGGGGTCCCCTGTAAAAGCGTAAAATTTCCAAGACTACAGTTTCACGCAAGCGTGGTCCGTTAGCTTGTCTGCGGATTCTTAAATTCTCAGGAGTTGCCAATGAGCCTTTACGGTATGATGCGGACCGGTATTTCGGGCATGAATGCTCAGGCAAATCGCTTGTCTGCGGTGGCGGATAATATCGCGAATGCGAGCACGGTCGGTTATAAGCGCGCCGATGCGCAGTTCTCCTCGCTTGTTCTGCCAAACACATCTGGCCAGTATAATTCCGGCAGCGTGACAACCAGTATCCGCTACGGCATTTCCGATCAGGGCGGCATCCGCTCGACATCGTCGGCGACCGACCTTGCCATAGACGGCAATGGCTATTTTGTCGTGGGCAATGCCGATGGCACGCCGTATCTGACGCGGGCAGGTTCGTTCGTGCCGGACCAGTTCGGCAATCTCGTCAACACGGCTGGCTATTACCTGATGGGCTATCCGGCGGATGCAAATGGTAACGTCAATACGGTTGCCAATGGTTTTGACGGGCTGGAACGGGTCAACGTCGAGCAGTCCGATCTGGTGGCGACCCCCAGCACGGCAGGCAATTTCACGGTCAATCTGCCTTCGACGGATAAAGTTCCGGCGGCAGGCGAATTCAATCACAAGACCTCGCTGATCGCCTATGACAATCTCGGCGGGAAAATCACGCTCGATGTCTATTTTGCCAAGACCGCTGATAATGGCTGGAGTGTTGAGATTAAAAATGCCGCGAGCGGCGTCAGGGTAGGAGGACCGACGGCGATGACGTTCGATCCGACGACCGGCGCGCTCACCTCGGATGGAAATATCACTGTCGATCTCAGCGGTCCGGCCATCAACGGTCGCCAGATCACTCTTAACCTCGGTGCATCCAAGCAACTCGCCAAGGAATACACGATTTCGGAGGCGGTCATAAACGGCCAGGCGCCGTCCTCGATCGAAAGGGTGGATATCGGTAATGACGGCTCAGTCATCGCTCGCTATGAAAATGGCTCGCAGAAGCTGCTCTACCGTCTCCCGCTGGGCACTGTCGCCAGCCCTGACCGCATGTCGGTCATCAGCGGCAACGTGTTTTCGCCAAGCGCGGAATCGGGGAACATTCAGCTTGGTTTCCCCGAAAGCGGCGCTATGGGCAAGATTTCTGCTGGGGCTCTCGAAGAGTCCAATGCTGATATCGCGCAGGAACTTACCGATATGATCGAAGCGCAGCGCAGCTATACGGCCAATTCGAAAGTCTTCCAGACCGGTTCCGAACTCATGGACGTTCTGGTCAATCTGAAGAGATAAGTTGAAGCAATTCCCAAAGGACATGTCCGTTTGATGGGAGTTGCGATTTTAAAAGTCGGGATCGTCTCGGCAACAATGACGATCCGAAGGTGGGTAAAGATGTCTCTTAGTTCTGCTCTCTTGACGGCCAAAAGCTCGCTTACGGCAACGTCCAAGCAGACGTCGGTTGTCTCTCGCAATATTGCGGGGGTCAATGATCCCAATTATTCGCGGCGTACTGCCTCGCTTACATCGGGGCCTTACGGTTCCCTTTATGTCGGCATCAGCCGCTCTGCCGATGAGGCGTTGTTCAATCGCTATATACAGGCAAACAGCGTCGCATCCTCTTCGTCCATTCTGGCCGGCGGACTGGACCGGCTTTCGTCGCTCTATTCGGCGGATAACTATTCCGCTTCGCCATCAGGGCTGATCGGCGACCTGCGTGACGCGCTTCAGACCTTCGCCGCGACGCCGTCGAATGCGTCTCTTGGTGACAGCATTGTTTCAAAAGCCGATGCCCTGGCCAATGCGCTCAATGCGGGCACGAAGCAGGTACAGGCCCTGCGTGACGATGCGGACAATCAGATTGCGGGTTCTGTCGCCAATATCAATGATGTTCTGTCGAAGTTCGAGAAGGTCAACCAGCAAATCATCAATGGGACGCGCTCGGGCAGCGATGTTTCGGATTATCTGGATCAGCGCGATGCGCTGCTCAAGCAGCTCTCCGGCGAAATTGGCATCACCACCATGGTGCGCGGCGATAATGATATGATCATATTCGCCGAGAACGGCGTCACGCTTTTCGAGACCGTGGCGCGCCCGGTCAGCTTCCAGCCTTCCGGCGGGCTGGCCGCAGGCATTGCTGGCAATCCTGTACTGGTGGACGGCATGTCGCTTACCCATGATACGTTCGACCAGCCATATGGTACGGGACGCCTGAGCGGCCTTCTGCAATTACGCGACCAGACTGCGCCGCAATACCAGATGCAGCTCGACGAGATTGCGCGCGGGCTGGTGAATATGTTCGCGGAAAGCGACCCGGCAGGCGTGGGGCCGGATATGACAGGATTGTTCAGCTATTCCGGCTCGCCGGTCGTTCCGGTCGCAGGTCCATCTTCGGGGATCGCAGGTACAATTAATGTGTCTGCGGCCTTCGTGGCAACGGAGGGTGGCAGTTCGCTTCTCCTGCGCGACGGTTTGCACTACAGCTATAATACGGAGAATGCGGGTGGTTTCAGCGACCGTTTGCGCGCGCTGAACGACGCTTTTTCGACGCCCATGAATTTTGCTTCGGTGGCGGGGCTTGCTTCCAATGTTAATCTTCTTGATTACAGTGCTTCTTCGGTGAGCTGGCTCGAAGGCAAACGACAGGTCGCCAGCAGCAATTTCTCCTATAATCAGACGGTCGCCGTGCAGGCCGACCAGGCACTTTCCAACGCCAATGGTGTCAATATGGACACTGAAATGGCGCTGCTTCTCGATCTTGAACATTCCTATCAAGCATCAAGCCGGGTGTTGACGACCATCAATGCCATGCTTGATGACTTGCTCAACGCGGTGTGAGGCCCATGAAAGCGCAATCAGTTTCCACTTATGGTTCGGCTTCCGCCCTCAAGGCTCTCGTCGCAAAGACCAAGGCAGAGCTTGTCAAGGCCCAGCAGGAAGCGACGACCGGCACGGTTTTCGATGTGGGGCTTTCACTTGGTTCCAGGTCGGGCCAAACCATTTCGCTTCGCAAGGAATATGATCGTCTCACCGTTCTGACCGACATGAACAAGCTGGTCCAGCAGCACATGTCGACGACGCAGGCCGCCGCGAGCGCGATTATCGAAAACACGCAGGATTTTCTGGGCAATCTGGCCGGCGCCAACAATACTGCTGAAAGTATGGCCACTATTGCGAAGTCGGCTCAATCGATGCTCAATTCCGTGACCGGTCTTCTCAACAGCAGCTATAATGGCCAGTATATTTTCGCGGGCGTGAATACCGATGTGAAGCCGGTTGCCGATTATACGCAAGGCAGTGCCGCCCAGACAGCACTTCGGAATGCTTTTCAGGGCCATTTTGGCTTTGGGATCGATGATCCGCAAGTGGCGAATATCACCGGTGACGAGATGAAAGCCTTCCTCGAAGGGGATTTCACCGATGAGTTCAACGATGCGAACTGGAGCGCCAACTGGTCGAATGCATCCGATACGGTCATCAAAAGCCGCATTTCGCCTACCGAAACGGCGGCTACTTCCATCAGCGCTAATGCGGATGGCTTCCGTAAAGCCGCGATGTCGTTTGCGATGATGGCCGAATTTGCCACCATCGGTTTGAACAGCTCGGCATTTGGAGCTTTGACCGGCCATGCGGTTCAGACGACGACGCAGGCGATCACGCAGATCACCGCAGAACAGACGACGCTCGGTCTCGTTCAGTCGCGCACGAGCGATGCTACGACCCGGATCGCGACGCAGCAGAAAATCCTGAACCAGTCGGTGCTCAATCTTGAAGAAGTCGATCCATATGAGGCGGCGACGCGCGTCAATGCGTTGATGACGCAGATGGAAACGTCTTATGCGCTGACGGTTCAGCTACAGAATATGAGCCTGCTCAACTATCTTAGATAGTTTTGCGAGACAGGGGGCGACCATCCGCCCCGATGATGAAACGGCGCGACGACGGTAGCATGAGGCTATCCGTGTGCGTGGTGCCGGAAAGCGGAGACTTCATGTACCAGTTGCGCTATCAAGATGTCATGACGGACGATATGGCGAGCGCCAAGGAACGCGAGCGGATGCTTTTCGACCGCTCGATCGATATGCTCGCTGCTGCAAAGATAAATGGATCGGACTCGCGCGAGGGGATCGACGCGGCCTATTATACAACCAGGCTCTGGACGGCCATGATCGATGATCTGGGATCACAGGAAAATGCGCTGCCGAAAGAACTCAAGGCGGCCATCATTTCGGTCGGCATTTTCATATTGAAAGAGGTGGAGCGCATACGCCAGGGCGAGAGCGATGATTACGATACATTGATCGAGATCACCCAGTCCATCCGGGACGGCCTGTGATATGGTGGGAAGCAGCAAGCCAGCCATGCGTTTGTCTCTTCGCGCGGGCGAGAAGATTTACATCAACGGCGCTGTCCTGAAGGCCGACCGGAAAGTATCTCTCGAACTTTTGAATGATGCGACCTTTCTGCTGGAGAACCATGTTCTACAGCCAGAAGACACGACGACCCCTTTGCGCCAGCTCTACTTTGCAGCACAGATGATGCTCATCGAGCCGGCGATGCGCGAGCAGGCCAGAAGCACTTTCATGAAAATGCTGAAGGGTATGTTCTCCGCTTTTTCCGATGCGGAAATTCTCAATGCCCTCAAGATCGTCGATGAACTCGTGCATTCCGGGCGAGTCTTCGAGGCGCTCAAGATGATACGGGCACTGTATCCGCGCGAGGCCGAACTGATGGGCGATCGCGGCGTGGCCCTGCCTGTCATCAAATCTCACAATACTACGGAGGCTAGCCTGTGAGCACAACATCCATGGTAGGCGGCACTGCTGCAACCGCCAATACGACGAGGGACGCATCCGGCGCCAGCGCGGCAGCGGCGAAAGCGAATGTCGATTACGATTCGTTTCTCAAGCTTCTCGTCGCCCAGATGAAGAACCAGGATCCGACGGAGCCGATGGACGCCACGCAATATGTTGCGCAGCTTGCGACATTCTCCAATGTCGAGCAATCGGTGCAGATGAACGCCAAGCTTGAAAGGCTGATCGCCAATTCGTCGCTGACGCAAGCGGAAGGCTGGATCGGGCGCACGCTGACAAATGCGGATGGCAGTGTTACCGGCGTTGTCAAATCCGTGACTATACAGCAGTCGGGCATGTTGGCCGAACTCGACAACGGCAAGACGATGCTGATCGGTGAAGGTGTCAAGATCAGTTGAGGATACGTCTGTGAACGAGGCCGACGCGCTCGACATGATAAATTCGGCCATCTGGACCGTGCTTATGGCCAGCGGTCCCGCCGTATTGGCCGCCATGCTTGCGGGCATCGGCATCGCGCTATTTCAGGCGCTGACGCAGATTCAGGAAATGACGCTGACTTTCGTGCCGAAGATCATCGTCATTTTTGTCGTGCTCGCCTTCACTGCGCCTTTCGTCGGCGCACAGATCAATTCCTTCACGCTTCTTGCCTATTCGCGCATCGAGAAGGGCTTCTGATACGAACCCTTCGCGCAAGCTTCGCAGTCTAATATCCGTCCCCAATACTCGAAACTAACGATAGAGCGGCGTTTCTGTGAAATGACAGGCCGCTTCGGGAGACGGACTTGCAGCAGGCAACAGCCAAGCCTTTCGTGAAAAGCGGACTTCTGACCGGCAGCGATCTCGGCCTCGCGGCGGGCATTGTTATCATTTTGACGGTGCTTTTCCTGCCGGTTCCAGCCGTTGTTCTCGATATTGGACTTGCATTTTCGATTGCATTCTCCGTCCTTATCCTGATGGTTTCGCTTTGGATTCAGCGGCCGCTCGATTTCTCCGCCTTTCCGACTGTGTTGCTTATCGCGACGATGATGCGCCTGTCGCTCAACATCGCGACGACGCGCGTGATTCTCACCCATGGCAATGAAGGCTATCTCGCCGCCGGTCATGTTATCCATGGTTTTTCGCAATTCGTGATGGGCGGCGATTTCGTCATCGGGCTTGTCGTTTTCACCATCCTCATCATCGTCAATTTTCTCGTCATCACCAAGGGCGCGACCCGTATCGCGGAAGTGGGCGCACGCTTCACGCTTGACGCTATTCCGGGAAAACAGATGGCGATTGATGCTGATCTTTCGTCGGGCCTGATCGACGAGAAGCAGGCGCAGCATCGCCGCAGCGAACTGGAGGAAGAAAGCTCCTTCTTCGGTTCGATGGACGGCGCTTCGAAATTCGTGCGCGGCGACGCAATTGCGGGCCTTATCATTACTGCGGTCAATATTTTCGGCGGCATCATTATCGGCGTCACCCGCCATGGCATGGATATTTCGCAAGCCGCCGATATTTTCACCAAACTATCGGTCGGTGACGGCCTCGTCACCCAGATCCCGGCCTTGATCGTCTCGCTGGCTGCCGGTCTTCTGGTATCCAAGGGCGGCACGCGCGGTTCCGCCGATCAGGCGATCTTCGGGCAGCTTGGCGCTTATCCGAAGGCGCTTCTCATCGCTGCATTCCTCATGTTCGTTCTGGGTATCATGCCGGGACTTCCGGCGCTTCCGTTCTTCCTGCTCGGCGGTGCTATGGCCTTCGTCGGTATCGCGGTGCCGCGCCGCCAGGCGCGCCAGCGGGCGACGGAAGTGGCAGCGGAAGAAGCGAAGCAGCGCGATGCGGCGGACCAGGAGCGTAATTCTGTCAAGGCGTCGCTTGAGACTGCGCAGATCGAACTGTGTCTGGGTAAGCAGCTTTCGGCGCGTCTTATCGCCTCGCAGCAGGAGCTTGCGCACCGCGTCAACAAGATGCGCCGCAAATTCGCGCAGGAATACGGTTTTGTCATTCCCGAAATCAAGGTGACGGACGATATTTCGCTGCCGCCAAAGAGCTATCGCATCAAGATACACGGCACCGCCGTGGCAAGCCATGAATTGCGCGTCGGGGAAATTCTTGTTGTGCTGGGCGAACGCCCGATACCGGCAATTCCAGGCGAGGAAGTGCGCGAACCGGCCTTCGGCATGCGCGCCTATTCGGTGCCGGAAACCTTCGCTGCCGATCTTCGCCGCGACGGCTATATGACCGTCGACAATCTGTCGGTTCTGCTCACGCATTTAAGCGAAATCGTACGTAATAATCTGGCGCAGCTTCTTTCCTATAAGGATATGCGTATTCTTCTCGATCGTCTCGGCCCGGAATATCGCAAGCTTCTGGAAGACATTTGTCCCGCGCATATCTCCTATTCAGGCATGCAGGCCGTGCTGAAACTGCTTCTGGCGGAGCGTGTCTCCATCCGCAACCTGCATCTGATCCTTGAAGCCATTGCAGAAGTCGCCCCTCTGGTGCGGAGGCCGGAAATGGTCGTCGAGCATGTGCGCATGCGCATGGCGCAACAAATATGCGGCGA
Organism: Falsochrobactrum tianjinense; assembly: GCF_019100495.1. Classification (GTDB taxonomy): domain Bacteria; phylum Pseudomonadota; class Alphaproteobacteria; order Rhizobiales; family Rhizobiaceae; genus Brucella; species Brucella tianjinense. The sequence continues at coordinate 148,624 of NZ_JAHRVA010000005.1, forward strand.
TCTTTCGGAAAACGGCGTGCTGAATGTGCTGCGCCTCGGCAATCGGTGGGATCTGGTGTTCCACCAGAGCCTCAAGCGGGACGGCAAGGGCGAGATCGTCGAATTCGATATCGATCCGCGCCTGCTTGAGCAATTCGGCACCGAGGCAACGAATGCAATCCGCCAGCATTTCGATAATGGCGAACGGTTCGTTCTCGTTTCCTCTCCGGAAGCCCGGCCTTATATCCGCATGATTATCGAACGTCTTTTCGCCACTCTGCCGGTGCTTTCGCATGTCGAAATCGCGCGCGGCGTCGAGGTGAAGTCGCTCGGCGCTATTTCATAGTGAGGGGATGACCCGGATTGCCCATCGCGCAATTGCCGCTCAACGATATCGTGTTCGCCGCCATGCTGGCGATCTGCCGCGTCGGCGCCTGCCTGATGCTGATGCCGGGCCTGTCGAGCGCACGCATACCCTTGCAGGTGCGGTTGTTTATCGCGCTCGCCTGTTCGTTCGCCGTGCTGCCGATGGTGATACAGGGGATTGCGCCGGTCATCGATGAGGGGCAGCCATGGACGCTTTTCCGGTTGATGGCGAGCGAGATGTTTATCGGCGCCATGATCGGCATATTGGCGCAAATCTATTTCTGGGCCTTGCAATTCATGGCCAATATGATGGCGATGGCGGTCGGTTATTCGGGGGCGCCAGCCGATGCCATTACCGAAACCGAGCCGCAGGCGACGCTTGCAACCATCGTGACATTCGGGGCGCTGCTGCTGTTCTTCGTTTCTGATTTGCATCTGGAAATCCTGCGCGCCTTGCTCACTTCCTATGCGGCGATACCGCTGGACGGGCGGTTTCGGCCCGATGCCGCCATGATCGATTTCGCCGATGCGCTTTCTGCTGCTTTTCTTGCGACCTTGCGCATCGCCGCACCATTCATCGTTTTTGCTATTCTGGTCAATTTCGCCATTGGTCTGGTCAACAAGCTGACACCAACCATTCCGATTTATTTCGTGTCGATGCCGTTTGTGTTGGGTGGCGGACTCCTGGTGATTTATTTCATCCTGCCGGAATTGCTGCGCTTTTTTATTGGTGAAACGGCAACGCAGATACACAATCTGTTCTGAGGTTCCTATGGCCCAACCGAACGTCCGTAATTTGAAGAAACTGATCGAGCTGCAAAAGCTCGGCTCAGCTCGGCTCGAATCGGCACTCGCCTCAACGAATATTCGCAAGGCGGTGCTGGACGAGGAGCGCGAGGCGCTTCTTGGCATGCAGGATCGGCGCTACGATGGTGCCGCTTTCGCTATTGATCCTTCGCTTCTCATCAAGCGGCTTGGGATGAACGCAACGGAAGCGCAACATATAGAGCAAAGACTCGAATCGGAGCGCGGCGCGCTTTTGAAAGAACAGCGCCGCGTGGAATTGCTCGAAGGCAGGTTGAAAACAATGCACAATGACCGCGAAAGGCAAGAACTGGCGGGCCTTATAGAAGAATTTGTTAGCCGGAAAAACTCTGCATCCTAGGCACAGGCGCGGCACAATTTTAAAAAAGATATTAGAAACAATATATTAGAGAAATAGAGAATCTTCCGATCAGCTGCTTCGACTTAAAATCGTATGCAAAATGAAGCTGTAAGATCACAAGCTTCAGTCAAGTTTGATCCGTTATTGTGCAATCAAGAGATGAAAAGGAACGAAGTGAATGGCGATCAATCCGCCGTCAGATCTGGTGATGGACGTAGCCCGGGCGGCCGATCCGCAAGCCTATCGCGTGGCGGCGGAGCGTCTGAAATCGATATCGGGCGGCACGGTTGTAGCGGGTGCAGCCACTGGACTGACAAGGGATAACTTCGCCAGTTTTTCCGAAAGTCTGGCGGCAGGTGTCAGCGTCAGGCCGGATGGCGGTAACGCAGCCAATCCAGCCTATCGTAAGTTTGAGGCCTTCATGTTGCAGTCCTTCGTTCAGTCGATGTTCACCAGTGATACGACTGCAACCTTTGGCAAAGGTATTTCTGGCGAATACTGGAAATCGATGATGGCGGAAGCCATGGCGAATAAAATGGCGGATACCGGCGGTGTCGGGGTTGCCAGAATGCTCGAAGAACAGGCGGCGCGAAACAAGGGGGCTGACGCGCCAGCCACTGTCGCTTTGGGAGATATAATGACCAGTCTGGGGAACGGAGCGAGCGAAAATACGGTTTCGAAGGATATCGTCCATGGCTTCGAACGAAAGCTCATTCGGCAACAACTGGAAGATAACAACAGTACGGACGCGTATAGCTGACGATGCGTACTGACAGGTATAATCGAGGAACCTGATAATGACCGATACAAGCTCCGAAATCAGCCTTCTGCCCGAAATCCCGGCAGTCATCGAGGCTATCGACCCGGCTCAGAAGCTGGAACAGGAACCGGCGCTCCGACCGGTCCTGCGGGCGATCCAACGTCTTGAGGACGTTATCGACACGGAAACGCGCCTTCTGCTCGAAGGCGGAAATCCGGATCTGGTTGAAATCAATTCGCGTAAAAGCCGCGGCCTTTATGATTTCAACAAGGCGATCAAGAAGGCAGCCAGCTTTGCGGAACCTTCAGCAATGAAGGGATTGCAACCCTTGCTCGATGGATTGAAGCACAAGCTTGAAAAGAACTGCGAAGCGCTGCAATTGCATTTGCGCGCGGTCGGCGAGCTTGCCGATCTCATCCGTGGCGCGCTTGAAACGCAGGAAGCGGACGGAACCTACAACATGCAAAGCGCGAGGCTCGGTCACGCTCGATGATCCGTATCATTGCCATAGGCCTGTGGATATGCGCTGTCGCTTTTGGCTCGTTGTATTTTGCCGCCCGCCAGAACACCTCGTCATGGGGCGAGGCGTCGGCGTCGGCAGGCGGCTTTGGCGGCGTGGATTATGTGAAAACCGATGTCATGAGCGTGCCGATTATCGCCAAAGGCGTGGTGGCGGGGTACATCGTGGCGCAACTGGTCTACACGGTCGATACGAAGATACACGCGAAGCTTACCGTGCCGCTTGAATATTTCATCAGCGATGAGATATTCCGCACCTTTTATGGTAATTATTCGGACGCGAAGGCGGTTGAGAAAGTGAGCTTCGAGGATGTGCGCGCCTCGATAATCACCGATATCAATGCGCGGTTCCCCGAACCGGTCATCAAAGATCTGCTGGTGGAGCAGTTCAACTATATTTCTGCGGAAGAAATCCGTATGATGAACAGGCGTCATGGAGTGCGGACGGATGCAGCCCAAAAACAACCGGACAATGATCCGGATAGCAGCTCATAACGAATAATATTTCCCGGCAAGCTGGCGTAAACGCTCGTCGTCGAGCAGTGGAACTGATGGATCGGTGGTGAATCGTACTCCCAGTTCTGACCCGTCGCGCCAGATAGTGCGGGCGAGCAGGGCGCGTACATAAAAATCATCGAAAAGCCAGAAGCGCTCCGGCACGCCGGAAGCTTCGAGGGTTCTGAGTTTTGCACCATGAGGAGCTATGTCGCTGAACTGGCACTCGATGATAAAGCGTCCGTCAAGGCTGACAATCTTGCCTGAACGCAGCCGTGTGCGCTGCCTTTCCTCCGTGCGCCGGTCCTTTGGCGGCTTGTGGCGTGCCATGCTAAAATCACCTGCTATTTCCTTGAAAGAGGTCTAGAGCATTTCCAGCAAAAGCATGAAACGGTTTTGCGTCTGGGCAATGCGACAAAACAAAGGCTTGGAGCGATTCTGACGGTTCCATTAAACCTGGAGCCGCTCTAAGCACGCTTTGCTTTCGTAAGTGTTACCGCTTTAAACCTTTTCCGCATGTCTTTAACCCAAAACCGGTGCCCACTTTTGGGAGACATACTTTAGTGTTCTCCACATTTTTCGCACAGGCCGCGCAGTTCCAGCGTGGTCTTTTTGGATTTGAAACCGTTTTGCAGGCCCCAGGCGCTGACGAGATTCTCGATTGCCGGATCGGAGAATTCCGTGACCTGACCGCATTGCTCACAGATCGCAAAGGCGATGAGCCCATGCTGGTGGCATTGCGGATGGGCGCAGGCGACAAAGGCATTCAGGCTTTCGAGGCGATGAATCATCCCGTAATCGAGCAGCTTGTCCAGTGCGCGATAGACTTGCAGCGGCGCGCGGAAGCCGTCCTCGCGGAGCTGATCGAGAATCGTATAGGCGCTAAGCGGACCCTCCGCTTTGGACAGGGCGTCAAAAACGAGCGACTGATTGCGCGTCAGGTCTTGAGATACTTGATGAGGGTGATGATTGCTCATTGTTTAGCGGTCCGTTTGGGTTCAGCGATCCGTTTGGGTGAAGCCTCTGCACTTTGTTCTGTGTTCATTACGGGCGAAAAACCGCCGCGCGCTTTTCCGCCCATACCCCTATGTAAAGGCAAGAGGCTCAAAATGAAAATAGCCAGTGCGGCGACTACGATCGACGGGCCTGATGGCGTGTCGAAATGGATGGAGCCATAAAGCCCGCCAATGACACCGAGAGCGCCGATCAACGAGGCCAGAACGGCCATCTGCTCCGGCGTGGCGGCAAAGCGCCGCGCTGTCGCAGCCGGAATGATAAGCAGCGACGTAATCAGAAGAATCCCGACGATTTTCATGGCTATGGCGATTACGATTGCCAGCAGAAGCATGAAGGCAATGCGGGAAAGGGCGGGGTTCTGTCCTTCCGCACGGGCGATATCCTCGCTGACGGTCGCGGCAAGCAGCGGTCGCCACAGCCATGCGAGTACGGCAAGAACCAGTGCGCCGCCGCCATAGATGAAAGCGATATCCACGCGTGACACGGCCAGAAGATCGCCAAAAAGAAAAGAAAGCAGGTCGACGCGTATCCATGTCATGAAAGCGACGATGACCAGTCCAAGCGATAGTGTGGCGTGGGAAAGAATACCCAGCAATGAATCGGCTGATAATGTATGGCGTCGCTGCAACAGGAGCAGCAATGCGGAAACCGCCACAGCGACGGCGAAAACACCGATCATCAGATTGACGTCGAAAATAAGTGCCAAAGCCACACCCAGCAGCGCTGAATGCGCCATGGTGTCGCCGAAATAGGCCATGCGCCGCCAGACGATAAAGCAGCCAAGCGGGCCTGTGGTCAGCGCCAGCCCTACGCCTGCGACAAGCGCGCGTGTGAAAAAATCGTCAAGCATGGGGCGCGTTCCCTTCATGATGATGGTGATGGCCGTCATCAGCGTGGCAATGATCGGTAACGGTGCCGTCTGCATGCATTACCCGTCCATCAGGTAGATGGGTGTGATCGTGATGATGCTCGTAAATAGCCAGCGGGCCTACGGCGCGGCTGCCAAACAGGCGCATATATTCGGGGCTGACCGTCACGTCGCGGGGCGATCCGCTGCAACAGACATGGCCATTGAGGCAGATGACCCGATCTGTCGCGGCCATGACCAGATGCAGGTCGTGCGATATGAGAAGAACACCGCAGCCGGTTTCGTCGCGCAGCCGGGCGATGAGTTCATAAAGCGCTGCCTCGCCGGAAAAATCGACGCCCTGCACCGGCTCATCAAGCACCATGATATCCGGCTTGCGTGCCAGGGCGCGGGCCAGAAGCGCGCGCTGGAACTCGCCGCCCGACAGATTGGTGACTTCGGCCTTGAGCAGATGCGCTATGCCAACAGCCTCCAGCGCCTGCATGATGTCGGTTCTGCTCAAACGTCCTGTCAGGGCCATGAGCCGTTCCACTGAAAGCGGCAGGGTCCGGTCGATATTGATCTTTTGCGGTACATAGCCGATGCGAAGGCCCGCCCTATGGTGAATTGCGCCCTCATCAGGCTTGAGAACGCGTAAAGCCATTTTAGCCGTGGTGCTCTTGCCTGCGCCATTGGGGCCGATAAGCGTCACGATCTCGCTGCGATGCATCGCAAGGTCGACATTGCGCACCAGCCAGCGCCCGTCGCGATAAATGCCGGCATTTTCCAGTTGAATGAGGATTTCCCGGTCCGAATGATTGGAGGGAGTGGTCTTATGAGCCATAATCGAGCTTTCGCTGCTTTCATGTTTCTTTCGAGAATAACGGACGATATGCCGATTCGGAGTCCTTTTACGCGGTCTATCGGCCCGACAGTTTTTTTCCGGGAAAAGGGATTGCCTCGGCTTGATGTAGTCGTTATACCATAACAATAACGTTATAAAATAACATATCAATCGTTATGTCGTTCCCATATAGATAACGTCAAGAGAGACCGCATGAAATATTTTCGTTCTTTACTGCTCGCCTCCGCACTCACAGCCGCCTTTGCCGGTTCAGCGCTTGCTGCCGAACGGCAGGGGGTCGTGGTTTCGATCAAGCCGCTGCATTCACTTGTTGCCGCAGTCATGCAAGGCGTGGGCGAGCCGAGGCTGATTGTTCAGAGTGCCGGATCGGGACATGCTTATAGTCTCAAGCCGTCCGATGCGGAAGCGCTCGAACATGCGAAAATTATTTTCTGGGCTGGGCCATCGATGGAAACTTTCCTCGACAAGCCGATCGATACGCTGGGTGAGGGCGCGCAAGTGGTGGCTCTTGGCGATGTCGATGGCTTGACCAAGCTCAAATTCCGCGAGGGCGGTCCTTTTGAATCGCATGATCATGCGGCGGAAAGCCATTCGCATGAAGATCATGCTCACAATGACGGGCATAATCATCAGGATGAAGCACATGACCATCATCATGGCGAATATGACCTGCACTTCTGGCTCGATCCGCAGAATGGCAAGGTCCTTGTCGGCGACATCGCCAAAGTTCTGGGTGAAAACGACCCCGAAAACGCCGCGCGCTACGAAAAGAACGCGGAAAGCTATACGACAAAACTCGACGCCTTGACTATGGATGTAAAGGCGGAACTTGCACCGGTGAAAGACAAGTCTTTCATTGTTTTTCACGATGCTTATCAGTATTTTGAGAACCGTTTTGGCGTGAAAGCGGTAGGTTCGATCACGGTCAGCCCTGAAAAAGCGCCGGGGGCTTCGCGCATCAAGGATATTCACGAAAAGATCAAGTCGCTGGGCGCGGTCTGCGTGTTCTCGGAACCCCAATTCGAGCCGAAGCTCGTGCGGACTGTCATAGAAGGAACGGACGCGCAAACCGGTATTCTCGACCCGCTGGGGGCGGAACTCAAAGATGGTCCCGATCTTTATCCGCAACTGATCCGCAATCTGGCGGCTTCGCTGAAAGATTGTCTTTCAAAGTAGCGGCTGGCCCTAATCATTAAGCATTTCTGCTAAAAGGGTTTAAAAGCACTTGCATTCACCCGTTCACAGCCTATCCCGGAAGGGAGGCTGAGTCCGGGGTGGTAATGGTCTATTCAATCAGACGGAATGTGAAATATTCGGTCATACGCGCCGGTTTGAATGCGATTGCATTTTCTGGCGCGAACTGTCTCCTGCCTTCAGCTGCGGGGCGGGGCGTGATTTTTACGTTGCATCATGTGCGACCGCAGTCGGACGCACAGTTCCAGCCCAATGCCATCCTGTCGGTAACGCCGCAATTTTTGGCCGAAACCATCCAAACAGTGCTCGAAGCAGGCCTGACGCCTGTGCATCTGCATGATTTGCCCGCTTTGCTGGCTGATGCGGACGACAAGCGTCGCTTCGTTGCCTTTACACTCGATGATGGTTTTCGGAATAATGCACAGTTTGCAGCGCCGGTTTTCAGACGGTTTGGCGTACCTTATACGGTTTTCCCGGCCATCGGCTTCGTCAAGCGCACGCGCACGATCTGGTGGGAAACCTGCCAGGCGGTGCTGGAAAAGGCAGAGCGCATCGATTTCGATTTCGGCAATGGCGTCGAAACGCTCGGTACGGAAACGAAGGCAAGGAAGTTTCGGGCCTTTGACCGGCTGGCAGACTTCGTGCGCTCCTTTGATGAAGATGCCGCCGTGCAGCGGATCGATGAACTGGCAAGGCGATGCAATATCGACCCGTTGGCCATCGTCGATGGTCTGGTGCTTGATCAAGCAGAATTATCGCAACTGGCAGCGGACCCCCTGGCTCATATTGGCGGGCACACGCTCTCGCATGTCAATCTGCTTCGGGTGAGCGAGGACCGGCTTCGCCACGAAATTCAGGGATCGATTGCAGCGATAGAGCATTATTGCGGCTATCGTCCCAAATCCTTCGCCTATCCTTATGGGTGGCGTGCCGCAGTCGGCGAGCGCGAAACAAAAGCTGTCGCACAAGCCGGTTTTCTTGCCGCTGTAACGACGCAACCCGCTGTCCTGCGGCATTCAGATGCTAAAAATTCCATGTCGCTCAACCGCATTTCCCTTAATGGCTATTTCCAGAAAAAGCGCTATGTCAGAGCGCTCATATCGGGGCTGGCTTTCAAGTTTCTATGAAAATGCACAATGGCTCGGCCAAAGCACCGAATTCGTACTATTGAATGCGAAATGAATCCGGGGCAGGTTTACGCCTCAACGCTTCGCTCCAACCTATGAGATGCCATGTCCGTCGAGCGCGTAAGCTTCTACATCCTTTTGGCTCTGGTCACGATAGCCTTTGCATGGCTGCTCATTCCCTATTATTCCCCCGTTCTTTGGGGCGTGATTCTCGCTGTCATATTCTATCCTGTGCAACAGCGGCTGGTGCTTTTGCTGCGCGGCAGGCGCAATATTGCCGCCATGCTGTCGGTGCTCATGTGCATTTGCCTCGTCATCCTCCCGACACTGGTAATTTTTGGCTCACTGGTTCAGGAAGGCAACACGCTTTATCAACGCTTGAGCACGCGGGAATTCGATCTCAACAACTATATTTCGCGCATTATGGCGGCACTTCCCGACACGCTGGAAGAATGGCTGGTCCGGTTTGAACTGGGCAATTTTGCCGAGTGGCGCTCGCGTATTTCGTCCGCAGCCTTGCAGGGCAGCCAGCTTTTCGCAAGCCGCCTGGTAAGCTTTGGACAGAATACGCTGCAGTTCTTTATCGGCTTCGGCATCATGATCTATCTGCTGTTCTTCCTGTTTCGCGACGGGGCGGAACTGGGCAGGAGAATCCGGCAGGCCATTCCGCTCAGCGATGATTATACGCGCCAGTTCCTGGAGAAATTCACGGCTGTCATCCGTGCGACCGTCAAGGGCAATATCATCATCGCAATCATACAGGGTACGATCGGCGGTGTCGCTTTCTGGCTGCTTGGCATCGAAGCCGCACTTTTGTGGGGTGTGATGATGATGTTTTTTTCCATGCTGCCTGCTGTGGGCGCCGCATTGGTCTGGGCACCTGCGGCTGTCTGGTTTATTGTCAGCGGACAGTGGAGCCGGGGCATCATACTGATCCTTGTCGGCGTGCTGGTGATCGGGCTGATCGACAATCTGCTGCGCCCGCCGCTGGTGGGCAAGGGTACGCGCATGCCCGACTATGTGGTGCTGATTTCGACGGTGGGCGGCATATCGCTGATCGGCATCAACGGTTTCGTCGTCGGCCCCATGATTGCGGCAATGTTCATCGCTGCATGGTCCCTGCTTGCACAAGAGAAAAAAGAACAGGGAAAACCGTCGGAGTTATCCGGTTCGGATCAGTAGATGTATATAATATACCGGAAAAAAGAACGCCCGCTGCACTGGGAGGAGGAGGTGTGCAGCGGGCTGATCTGGAAAGCGTGATAGGGAGGAGGATTATCACGCTTCATGCTCGGTTTTTGGGAGGAGGAGTAAAACCGAACAACCTGTAAATAGGAGCAGTATCTCCCGCTTGCAAGGGTGAATGCTGCAAGGCAGATATGCATTTACGAATAGCTTAAACAACTCCTCATGCGGCTGCGGGAAGGGAAAGTTCCGCGACAAGCCCGCCTGCGGGATCGTTCCTCAGCCTTATCTCGCCGCCATTGTTGCGCGCGACAGTGCGGGCGATGGTGAGGCCAAGGCCGAAGCCGCCCGAATCGCGATTGCGCGATTTATCGACGCGATTGAACGGCCTGAACATCTCCTCGATCAGTTCGGGCGCAATGCCCGGCCCGTTGTCCCTGATGCGCACGATCAGTTCGTGATCGCTGTGGTGCAACGATACTTTCGCCTTGCCGCCATAGGCGACGGCATTGTCGATGAGGTTCGTGATGCAGCGCCGCACCGATACGGGCTGGCAGAGGCAAATCCCGTTGCGGCCGCTGGATGATTTTTCATCGACCGCAACATGCGGATAATCATCCGCAACCGACAGGAGAAGCGACCACAGGTTCAGCCTTTCCTTCGATTCATTTGCAAGTTCCGTCGTCGCGAAATCGATCACGGAGCGCGAGATCGCTTCGATATTGTTGAGATCCTGTGCCAAAGCTCGGCTGAGCGCCTCGTCTTGCAGCAGTTCCAGCCGCAGCCTGATGCGAGTGAGCGGCGTGCGCAGGTCATGGGCGAGGGCGGCGGCAAGCTGCTCGCGCTCAGCGACATAATCGAGCAACCTGCCCTGCATGGTATTTACCGCGCGCGCCGCCATTTTATATTCCCGAATGCCCGTTTCGGGCAGAGGCGGGGTTTTGAGGTCATGACCGATGCGCTCGACCGCGCGTTCAAGAACCCTGTAAGGCGCAGTGAGAAGCCGTGTCGCCCAGATGGCAAGGAGGATGACGCTGAGCGCCACAAGCCCGAAAAGCGGGATCGTCGCGCGCGTTATTATGGGATTGACGGGCGTGACGCGGGTGGCGAAATTGAGCCAGCGCCCGTCGTTGAATTGCAGCGATGCGACCAGGCTGATATTGGAGCGGGTCTTGCGGGCGAGGCTGTTTATCTGCCGTTCAATATCGCTCATATCCCCGCGATTTTCGCGCGCAGGCGCAGATGCCTGGCGCGCCGCGCCTCGCGCCTCCCGCCGGATGCGCGCATCGATCACCCCGTAGCGGGCCAGACGCGCGACAAGTACATCTTCAAGCTCCGCAATATCGTCTTCAGGTGCAAGCGGCGCGGCCACGGAGGGCCTGTCTGCAATATGTAGTTCGCCGTCCGAACCAGGCATACGGCTGGCCAGATCGGCCCATTCATCTTTTGGTGTGGCGTCAAGCAGCTTGACCAGATAGGTCGCGCGTTCGGTCAGGCGGTAAAGTTCGAGCGCATTATTGGCATCGGCGCGGTCCTGCGAGACGATCCACAGGGTTGCAATCTGCGTGATCAGAAGGCCGCTGACGAGGATGACGAGCAGCCAGCCGGGCAGTGAACGCGGAAAAGGAACTCTCATGCCACCTCGACTTCCTGGGCGAACTGATAGCCGCCCCCGCGTATGGTGAGGATGAGTTTTGGCGCGCGCGGATCGTCTTCGAGCTTGCGGCGCAGGCGGCTGATGAGAATATCGACGCTGCGATCATAGCCATAGACGACCTCATTGCCGGCCATTTCCATGAGCTGGTCGCGGCTGAGAATACGCTGCGAGCTTTTGACGAAGGCTTCGAGCAGATTGAATTCCGCGGTCGTCAGATCGACACGCGCATTTTCGGGCGAAGTCAGGCGCCTGCGGGCGCAGTCAAATGTCCAGCCCGCAAAGCGATAGATCGGTGTAAGGGGCTGCGACGGGCCCCGGCTTGCCTCATAGCGGCGCAGCACGGCGCGGATACGGGCCAGCAATTCGCGCGGCTCGAAAGGCTTGGCGATATAATCGTCGGCGCCGATCTCCAGCCCCAGTATTTTGTCGGCGGCATCCGCGATTGCGGTGAGCATGATGATGGGTACGCGCGAATATCGTCGCACTTCCTGGCAGATTTCGATGCCGCTTTTTCCCGGCAGCATCACATCGAGAATGATCAGGTCGACACGGCCCGTGCGGCCCAACAATTCGTGCATCTCGTCGCCATTGCGGGCAACGGAGACGCGCAGGCCGCGCCGTTTGAGAAACTCATGCAGAAGGTCGCGTATGTCCTTGTCGTCATCAACAATCAGAACGTGGGCATCTTCTTTCAAGATCGGTTTCCACCTGGCTGAAAAGCTTCTGATTAGCGCTTGTTTACGGCAGTAAAAAGCCGATGGTATTTTTATCAACTGCCGCTTTGCCTTTGTTACAATCGGGAAACAAAAAGCAACATTGGCGAAAAAAACCAGCAACCCAAGGCTGCGATAACGACCCTGCTGAGAAAGTGAAGTGCCGAGCGGAAAGCCTTGATTTCCTATGCCAAACACCGTCAAACCATCCAAAGCGGTCGTCAATCTGGTCTTCGCGGCATTGTGCATCGCAAGTTTGCTGGCTTCGTTTCCATGGGAAGCACAGGCGACAGCGCTGGTGACGCGCAGCGATCGGTGCATCAGGCTCCAGCACCAACTGCAAACCGTGCTTTCGGGCCATGTCGAAACAAAGCAGGCACGTCAGGCAAGAGCCTTGCAGAAAAAGGGCTCTAGATTTTGCGCAAGCAATAGACAGGCCCAAGGATTGAGGGCTTACGCCACAGCCCTCAATCTGCTTGGCGTCAAGCCTGACATGGCTGGGTCAGTTATGCCCGAAAGCCCCACCCCGCCCCAAAAGGCGTCAAAGTCAGGAATTGGAAAATGAAAAAGTCTCTTGTTTCCGCTCTCGGTGTCGTTGCCGTGCTTGGCCTGTCCGTTCCCGTCATGGCCGCGCCCGCCGCCAGCAATACGCAGGCCGGAAGCTCCATAGCTGCAAAGCGTATAACGAAAATGGCCCCGACCAAGCATAAGTCTGCCAAGCGCCAGTCAGCCAAGAAGATTGTCAAGAAAACACCAGTCAAAAAGCACTGATCTTTACGGGGGCCCGATGGCCGCGGGTCCGCCGAAAACAGAAGGCCGAAGCTTGCACAATATACGCAGGCTTCGGCCTTGCCGGGATCGACGAGTGCGCCATATCATTACCAAACAGGGGGAAGGCGCAACCTGGCCATGATGAAAATTCATCTCAAGAGAATTTATGAGGAGCCTTCATCCGATGACGGCTTTCGCGTGCTTGTAGATCGGGTGTGGCCGCGTGGCATGACCAAGGAAAAAGCGGCTATCGATCTATGGGCCAAGGATGTTGCGCCTTCTGCCGAACTGCGCAAATGGTTCGGTCACGACCCGGCCAGATGGGACGAATTCCAGCGCAAATATCGCAAGGAAATCGAGGGTAATCTCCCGGCCCTGCGCGAGATTACCGACAGGGCGAAAGGCAAAACCCTGACGCTTCTTTATGGCGCAAAGGATCAGGAGCACAATCAAGCTGTCGTGCTTTTCAATTTTATGAAATCGCTTTGAACGACTATCAGAAGTCATCTCTATGATGGAGATGCCTTAGATAGGCAAATGCACTTCCCGCCAAAATCGGCAAGATGACTAGCGCCATCCAGAATATGATATTGCTCATTTCTTCACCCTCCCTTGCTTGGCCAGTATAACATGGCTAGCCAATAAGGAGAAACGCATGCGGGGCCGGATCGTTCCGCAGGTGACGTATCGCATATCCAGATCAGCAAACAAATTGAAAAGGCATGGTTTTCTGTTTGCCGGGCTGGCCTTGTGCGTCCCGACATGCTCAATGATGCGCGTGGGAATAAAATTCCATCACGTCAATTCGCCAGACGTGTAAACACTATTGTCAGCGCATGTCAGTTTGAGTAGTAATAGCGTTACATCAAGAGTTGGGGCCGACGCCCAACGCCAACCTGCCTCTCCGGGCAAGGTGGTACTTCCCCTGGGAAGGATGTGGCCAACCGGCAAGTATACGGATCAAGCCACATGCGTCTGCTCTGACATAACGAAGGACTGACGCGACCATGCCTATTAAAATTCCTGACGATCTGCCCGCAACCAGTGTTCTCGAAGCCGAGGGTGTCATGGTCATGCGCGAGGCCGATGCCATTCGTCAGGATATAAGGCCGCTTCGGATCGGCCTCCTCAATCTGATGCCCAACAAGGTGACGACCGAAACGCAGATCGCGCGGCTTCTGGGCGCGACGCCGCTTCAGCTTGAACTGACATTGGTGCGCATAACCAATCATGTCGCCCGCCACACGCCTGCCGATCATATGCTTTCCTTTTATCGCCCATGGGAAGACGTGAAAGAAGAACGCTTCGATGGTTTTGTCATCACCGGCGCGCCAGTGGAACGATTGCCGTTCGAGGACGTCACCTATTGGGACGAGATGCAGCGCATTTTCGACTGGACGCAAACTCATGTGCACCGCACATTGAATATTTGCTGGGCGGCACAGGCGGCGGTCCATCATTTTCACGGAATGGGCAAATATGAACTGCCGCAAAAAGTGTTTGGCGTTTTTCGCCAGCGTAATCTTGCGCCGTCATCGCCTTATCTGCGCGGCTTTTCGGACGATTTCGCCATTCCCGTTTCCCGTTGGACGGAAGTGCGTGAAGAGGACATCCCGGCGGGGAAGGGCTTGCGGATGCTGGTCGATAGTGCGCAAAGCGGCCTTTGCCTGCTTGAAGATCCAGAGCATCGCGCGCTGCATATGTTCAACCATGTTGAATATGACACCACATCGCTGGCGGATGAATATTTCCGCGACGTGCAGCTTCAGCCCGATACGCCCCTGCCGGTGAATTATTTTCCCAATGACGATGTAAGTCGCAGGCCGGAAAATCGCTGGCGCGGCCATGCGCATCTGCTGTTCGGCAACTGGATCAATGAATTATACCAGTCCACGCCTTATGATCTGGAGCAGATCGGCAGGAAGTGAGGGGTCTAAAAGGCCAGCGGCTGGTTGTCCTTGACTTCTTTCATCACAAAAAAAGTGCGAATCTGGCGCACGCCCGGCAGTGAAATCAACTGTCGGCCGTGCAATGCGTTGAAATCCGCCATGTCACGGACGCGCACCTTGAGCAGGTAGTCGAAATCCCCGGCCACCAGATTGCAGTCGAGGACTTCTTTCATCTGCACGACCGCATTCTCGAAATCGCTGAAGCTCTCCGGCGTCGAGCGATCGAGCACCACGCCAACCATCACCAATGCGCCCAGCCCCACCGCACCCGGTGCAATCTGCGCGCGTACGCCCGAAATATAGCCCTGCTCAAACAGCCGCTGCGTGCGGCGGTGGCACGTCGCAGCACTGATATGAACGCGGGTTGCGAGTTCCGCATTGGTCAGCCGTCCCTCCGCCTGAAGCGCCCGAAGGATTCGCAGGTCGATACGGTCCAGTTCATGCATGAAAGAATCTTTCATTTTTATAGGAGTAAATGAGAGTAATTTTAGAGTATTATTTATATTACGATTTTTAAACGAGATATCTAACCAAAAATAGAGAGCACCTTTCATCGGCTTTCGCTTATCTTTCGCGCATCAACCCGATCTTTTGCGCATCAACAATGGAGACAGGCAATGCCGCAGACCAAATCGCTTCTCGAAAAATTTGAACGCTACAAGCTGACCTTCGACGGCCCGACGCCTATTGAGCATTTGCCGCGCCTGAGCGAAGCCCTTGGCGGCAAGATCGACATTTACGCCAAGCGTGACGACTGCAATTCCGGCCTCGCCATGGGTGGAAACAAGCTGCGCAAGCTTGAATATATCGTGCCGGACGCCATTGCCTCAGGCGCGGATACGCTGGTTTCCATCGGCGGGGTCCAGTCCAACCATACGAGAATGGTGGCTGCGACCGCCGCCAAGATAGGCATGAAATGCGTGGTCATCCAGGAAAAATGGGTGCCGCATTTTGATGCGGTCTATGATCGCGTCGGCAATATAATGATGACGCGCCTGATGGGGGCGGACAGCCGTATGGTCGAGGACGGCTTCGATATCGGCATCCGTAAAAGCTGGGAGGATGCGATCCAGTCGGTCAAGGATGCGGGCGGAAAACCTTATGCGATTCCCGCGGGCGCTTCCGTGCATAAATACGGCGCGCTCGGCTATATCGGCTTTGCCGAAGAGGTCGCGCAACAGGAGGAAGAACTTGGCTTCAAATTCGACTATATCGTCGTATGCGTCGTGACGGGTTCAACGCAGGCGGGAATGATCGTCGGCTTCGCCGCACATGACCGCGCCGGTCAGGTTATCGGCATCGACGCTTCCGGAACTCTCGAGCAGACGCGCGCGCAGGTGCGCCAGATCGTGGATAATACCGCCGAACTGGTGGGGCTTGGCCGCAAGATCCGCGAAGACGAGATTCACATCAACCCCGACTATGCCTATCCGGCCTATGGGGTTCCCTCCGAGGAAACCAATGAAGCGATCCGGCTTGCGGCACGCACCGAAGCGATGATTACCGATCCGGTCTATGAAGGAAAATCGATGCAGGGCCTGATCGATCTCGCCAATAAGGGCTTTTTCCCGGAAGGCTCGAAGGTACTTTATACCCATCTTGGCGGTGCGCCGGCACTCAATGGTTATAGCTATTATTATCGCGAGGGCTAAACTACCCTGAAAGCCATGCAGGGGAATCGAACCTACAGGTCCGGCTGCCCTGCATGGGGATCATAAACGCTCGCAATCAGCCGGATCGTAAAGAAACGCTCATGACCAGTTCTCCTCATCTCAAGACAATCGAACAGCGGCTCCTTTGGCTTTCCCACTGGATGATCCATCACGCCAATCATATTCGCCCGAAGGCCGACGCCATCAAGATCGGCGGTCATCAGGCGAGTTCCGCGTCGATGGTTTCGATCATGACGGCGCTTTATTTTTCCGCATTGCGCCCACAGGACCGGGTTGCGGTGAAGCCGCATGCCTCGCCGGTCTTTCATGCGATGCAATATATGATGGGCAGTCAGACGCGTGAAAAAATGGAGAATTTTCGCGGGCTTGGCGGGGTGCAGAGCTATCCGAGCCGCACCAAGGATATTGACGATGTTGATTTCTCAACCGGATCGGTTGGGCTGGGCGTCGCGATAACCACATTCGCTTCGATCGTGCAGGATTTCATCACCAGCAAGCAATGGGGTGGTGAACTGGAACAGGGCCGCATGGTCGCGCTGGTGGGCGACGCGGAATTGGACGAAGGCAATGTCTACGAAGCCTTGCAGGAAGGCTGGAAGAACGGGTTGCGCAATTGCTGGTGGATTATTGATTATAATCGCCAGTCGCTGGATGGCATTGTGCGCGAGGGCCTGTTCGCGCGTGTCGAGAAAATCTTCGACGCTTTCGGCTGGGATGTCGTGCGCGTGAAATATGGCGCGTTACAGCGCGCGGCTTTTGAGGAGCCGGGCGGCGACCGGCTGCGCGAGTGGATCGATCAGTGCCCCAATCAGGAATATTCGGCGCTGACCTTCATGGGCGGGGCTGTCTGGCGCAAGCGCCTGATGGACGATCTGGGCGATCAGGGCGATGTATCCCGCCTTATCGAGCGGCGCAGCGATGCGGAACTCTCGGCCTTGATGGAGAATCTCGGCGGCAATTGCGTCTCCACCATGGCGGATGTCTTTGCCGCAATAGATCACGACCGGCCCACTTGCTTCCTCGCCTATACGATCAAGGGCTGGGGAACGCCGATTGCGGGCCACAAGGACAATCATGGCGGGCTGATGAACACGAAGCAGTTCGCCGAATGGCAGGCCCATATGGGCATTGCGCAGGGCGAGGAATGGGAGCCTTTCGCGGGTGTTCCCGACGAAGCCGCCCTCAAGGCGTTTCTCGATAGAGTACCCTTTTTCGCACGCGGAAAACGCCGCTACCATGATGCAGACCTCACGGTTCCGCAGATCGGCATGGATAGCGCCCGCGAAGTCTCGACCCAGACGGCCTTCGGCAAGATTCTCGATGATCTTGCCAAGGGTGGCAGCGAACTGGCCGACCGTATCATGACCACTTCGCCCGACGTGACCGGGACCACCAATCTGGGGCCATGGGTCAATCGGCGCAAGCTTTTTTCCCGCGAGGCCATGGCGGATGCCTTCATCGAGCATCGCATTCCCTCGACGGCGAAATGGGAATTTACGCCGCAGGGACAGCATATTGAGCTTGGCATTGCCGAGATGAATCTTTTCCTGCTGCTTGGCGCGGCTGGTCTTAGTCATTCGCTGTTCGGCAAGCGGCTCATTCCGATTGGCACTGTCTATGATCCATTCGTCAGCCGCGGCCTCGATGCGCTCAATTATGCCTGTTATCAGGACGCGCGCTTCATGATCGTGGGAACGCCGTCCGGGGTGACGCTCGCGCCCGAGGGCGGCGCGCACCAGTCCATCGGTACGCCGCTGATCGGCATGAGCCAGGACGGCCTGGCGGCATTCGAGCCTGCCTTTGCCGATGAGCTGGCGGTCATCATGCAATGGGCATTCGATTATATGCAGCGCGATGGCGAGGACGATCCCGACGAGCGCACATGGCTGCGCGACGAAACCGGCGGATCGGTCTATTTGCGCCTGAGCACCAAGCCGCTCGAACAGCCGGTCAAGCGTGCAGACGACGATTTCCGGCAGGGCGCAATCGACGGCGCTTACTGGCTGCGCAAGCCAGGCCCCAATTGCTCTGTGGTGATTGCCTATCAGGGCGCGGTGGCCGATGAAGCGATTGCAGCCGCTGGCATGATCGGAGAATTCCGGCGCGATATCGGTGTTCTGGCGGTCACATCCGCCGACCGCCTCAATGCGGGCTGGACAGCGGCGCAGCGTGAGCGCGCACGCGGCAATCCTTCTGCGAAAAGCCATATTGAAACCCTGCTTGATCCGCTGCCGAACAATTGCTCCATCGTCACCGTAATCGACGGGCATCCGGCAACCCTTTCATGGCTGGGCGCGGTGGCGGGGCATCGCACGATCCCGCATGGCGTCGAGCATTTCGGGCAGACTGGAACCATTGGCGATCTCTATCGCCATTTCCGAATCGACCGTCATGCGCTGGTTGCTTCGGTCAGCGCGCTTACGGCGGGAAAACGCACATTGCAGGTGGTTTCGTCCTGAATAGCTGGCCCATGAACGAGATGCCGCATTGAAATTGATCAAAGTAAAGTCGAAGTTGCGCTATACAAGTGCGCAATTGCGATTTGCTGAAAGAGGTTTTGGTGCTCAGTGTTTCCTATCTGACGGCTGCCGGTGCAGGTGCGCTGTCCTTCCTTTCGCCCTGCGTGCTTCCGCTGGTGCCGCCCTATCTTTGTTATATGGCGGGTGTCAGCGTTGAAGATTTCCGGGGCGACAGCAAAGCGACCATTGCCGCAGCGCCGAGGCAGCGGCGTTCGCTGGCCTTTGCTGCGTTTTCATTCGTGCTCGGCTTTACGACGGTTTTCGTAGCGCTTGGGGCCGGGGCCTCGTCGATTGGCGCGTTTCTGCGCATGTGGCAGCAGGAAATCGCCATTATCGCGGGCCTCGTCATCATTGTGATGGGGCTGAATTTTCTAGGGCTTTTGCGGTTTTCATTTCTTTCACGCGAAGCGCGTTTTCAGGCGCGCAATGCGCCCGCTTCGCCGCTTGGGGCCTATGTGATGGGCCTTGCTTTCGCCTTTGGCTGGACACCCTGTATCGGCCCGGTGCTGGGACCGATCCTCACCCTTGCTGGCGGCAGCAGCACGGTAGGTGAAGGCGCAGCGCTTCTTGCCGTCTATTCGCTGGGGCTTGGCATTCCGTTTCTGATCGCCGCCCTTTTTTCGGGCGCATTCATGCGCTTCTTGTCCCGCTTTCGGGTTCATCTGGGCAAAGTGGAAAAAGGAATGGGCGTGCTTCTCGTCATTGCCGGTGTCTTGTTTCTCACGGGCGGTATGCAATCCTTCTCGTTCTGGCTGCTTGAGACGTTCCCCGCTCTGGGCAGGCTCGGCTAATTGTTTGTAAGTTTCCATATACGCTTTGATGCTATGTGCAGATCAGCACTCCAAAAATTCGGACAAAACCATGACTGATCGTTCCTGTCTTTCCATTGTGCTTGCCGCTGGCGAAGGCACACGCATGAAATCGAGCATGTCGAAAGTGCTCCATCGCGTGGCCGGCCTGCCGCTTGTCTGTCATGTCGTGAAGGCGGTTCAGGGCACCGGCAAGAGCGACGTTGCGCTGGTGGTCGGTCGTGGAGCGGACGAAGTGCGCGGCGCTGTGGAGAAAATCGCGGGCGGGGTTTCTTCCTTCGAACAGAAAGAGCGCCTTGGCACCGCCCATGCGGTTCTGGCCGCTCGTGAAGCAATCGCACGCGGTTATGATGATCTCTTGATCGTGTTCGGCGACACGCCGCTGATCGAAGCGCAATCCCTGCTGACGGCGCGTGAGCGTCTGGCGCACGGCGCCGATGTCGTGGTGATCGGCTTCCGCCCTGCCAGCCCGCACGGCTATGGCCGTTTGATCGAAAAGGACGGCAGACTGGTCGCCATCGTTGAGGAAAAGGATGCGACAGCGGCGCAGAAAAAGATCGGCTTTTGCAATGGCGGCCTGATGGCCGTGCGCGGGGATCAGGCGCTGGCGCTGCTCAATGCTGTGGGCAACGGCAATGCGAAGGGCGAATATTACCTGACCGACATCGTGGCTATCGCCCATGACAAGGGCCTCAACGTCACGGCCATCGAGGTGCCGGTCGATAATGTCATAGGCATCAACAATCGCGCGGAACTGGCCGAAGCAGAATCCATCTGGCAGAACCGCAAGCGCCGCGAGATGATGCTGGCAGGCGTAACGCTGATCGCACCGGAAACGGTGTTCTTCTCCCACGATACGGTGGTTGAGGCCGATGTCATCATCGAGCCGAATGTATTTTTCGGGCCGGATGCGCATGTGGCGTCGGGGGCGGTCATTCATGCTTTCTCGCATATTGAGGGCGCGCGCATCGGTGCAAATGCCGAAATCGGCCCTTTTGCGCGGCTGCGTCCGGGGGCCGATCTGGCGGAAAAATCCAAGGTCGGCAATTTCTGCGAAGTCAAGAACGCCAAAGTAGGCAAGGGCGCCAAGATCAATCACCTGACCTATATTGGTGACGCGACCATCGGCGCGTCGAGCAATATCGGTGCAGGTACGATCACCTGCAATTATGACGGCTATAACAAGCACAAGACCGTCATTGGCGAGAACGCTTTTATCGGTTCCAACAGTTCGCTGGTGGCCCCGGTCGAGATTGGCGACAATGCCTATGTCGCTTCGGGCAGCGTGATTACCGCCAATGTGCCTGCCGATGCGCTGGCGCTGGGCCGTGCGCGTCAGGAAACCAAGGAAGGCCGCGCGAAAATCCTGCGCGAAAAATATGCTGCCATCAAAGCGGCCAAAACTTCTTCATAAACCAATAAACCGGATGGCGACGGGTTTCGATTGCCGTTTCCGTTGAGAGCCTATAAACCGCTGGCAGCAATTTAAAGACGTATCGGAGCAGTCCATGTGTGGAATCATTGGCATCATCGGAAAAGACGAAGTCGCGCCGCTTCTGGTGGATGCCCTGAAAAGGCTCGAATATCGCGGCTATGATTCCGCCGGTATCGCCACGCTGCAAAATGGCAAACTCGACCGCCGCCGCGCCGAAGGCAAGCTTGTGAACCTCGAAAAGCGGTTGGCCGGTGAGCCGCTTCCCGGTGTGATCGGCATCGGCCATACACGCTGGGCCACTCATGGCAAGCCGGTGGAGCGCAATGCCCATCCGCACATCACCAAACGCCTTGCGGTGGTCCATAATGGCATTATCGAGAACTTTGCCGAACTGCGTACGATGCTGGAAGCCGATGGCTACACATTCGAGACCGAAACCGATACGGAAGCCGTCGCACATCTGGTGACGCGCGAACTGGACAGAGGCAAATCGCCCATCGAGGCCGTGCGCGATTGCCTGCCGCAACTGCGCGGCGCTTTTGCGCTGGCCTTCCTGTTCGATGGCGATGAAGAACTTCTGATCGGCGCGCGTCAGGGCCCGCCGCTTGCGCTCGGCTATGGCGAAGGCGAAATGTATCTTGGTTCCGACGCGATTGCGCTGGCCCCCTTTACCGATTCCATCGCCTATCTCGAAGATGGCGACTGGGCCGTACTCACGCGCAAGGGCGTCACCGTTTATGACGAAAACAACACGCCGGTCGAGCGCCCGGTCCAGAAGTCGCAGGCCGCCAATCTTCTGGTTTCCAAAGGCAATCATCGCCATTTCATGGAAAAGGAAATGTTCGAGCAGCCGGAAGTCATTTCCCACACGCTCGCCAATTATCTCGATTTCACCAAGGGCACGGTGCGACAGGAAGCGATCGGCGTTGATTTCAGCAAGATCGACCGTCTGACGATTGCCTCCTGCGGAACGGCCTTTTATGCCGCTTCGGTTGCCAAATACTGGTTCGAGCAGATCGCGCATCTGCCGGTCGATTGCGATATTGCCTCGGAATTTCGCTATCGCGAAATGCCGCTGTCGAAGGATACGCTGGCGCTGTTCGTCTCGCAGTCCGGTGAAACCGCGGATACACTGGCTTCGCTGCGCTATTGCAAGTCACAGGGGCTAAAGATCGCCTCGGTGGTCAATGTCACCGGTTCGACCATTGCACGTGAATCCGATGCCATCTTCCCGACGCTGGCCGGACCGGAAATCGGCGTCGCTTCCACCAAGGCGTTTACCTGCCAGCTTTCAGCCATGGCTTCGCTGGCGATTGCTGCTGCCAAGGCACGCGGTGCAATTGACGACAAGCGTGAGCAGGAACTGGTGCGCGAGCTTTCCGAAGCGCCGCGTTTCATCAATCAAGTGCTCAAGCTGGAAGAACAGATATCAGCGGTTTGCCATGATCTGGCCAAGGTCAATCATGTCCTTTATCTTGGCCGCGGCACTTCGTTCCCGCTGGCCATGGAAGGTGCACTCAAGCTCAAGGAAATTTCCTATATCCACGCCGAAGGCTATGCGGCGGGCGAGCTGAAGCACGGCCCGATTGCGCTGATCGATGAAGCCATGCCGGTGATCGTCATTGCGCCGTCGGATCGTCTTTACGAGAAGACCGTTTCCAACATGCAGGAAGTGGCAGCGCGCGGCGGACGCATCATCCTGATTACCGATGAGAAGGGCGCAAAAGCGGCCAGCATCGATACGATGACGACTATCGCCCTGCCGGACGTGCCGGAATTCATCACCCCGCTGGTCTATGCCCTGCCGATCCAGATGCTGGCGTATCATACCGCCGTCATCATGGGCACCGATGTCGACCAGCCGCGCAATCTGGCGAAGTCTGTGACGGTGGAATAAACACTTTCGAACGATGGAAATGGCCGCGATCGCGCGGCCATTTTGTTATCCGGCCCTCAGCAATCTGATCGCCTCATCGCGTCCGAAGAGATAGAGCAGGACGCGCAGCGCCTGCCCGCGCTCGCTCTCAAGATCGGGGTCGCTGGCCAGAATATAGCGCGCATCCTTGCGCGCGATTTCCAGAAGATCGCCATGCGCTTCGATGGAGGCAAGCCGGAAACCCGGCGTGCCGGACTGGCGGGTCCCGAGCAGTTCGCCTTCGCCGCGCAGTTTCAGGTCTTCCTCGGCAATGCGAAAACCATCTTCCGTTTCGCGCATCACCTTGAGCCGCGCCTGCGCAATTTCGCCCAGCGGTCCCTTGTAGAGCAGCAGGCATGTCGAAGGCTTGTCGCCGCGTCCCACGCGACCGCGAAGCTGGTGCAACTGTGACAGACCGAAACGCTCGGCATGTTCGATGACGATAATCGTCGCATCCGGCACGTCAACGCCAACTTCAATCACGGTCGTCGCCACCAGAAGCCGCGTTTCGCCTTCTTTGAAGGCGCGCATGGCTTCGTCCTTTTCCGCGCCCGCCATGCGCCCATGGATAAGGCCGATCCTGCTGCCGAACACGGGCTTCAGGCTTTCAAAGCGCTCTTCGGCGGAGGTTAGTTCAACGACTTCCGATTCCTCGACCAGCGGACAGATCCAATAGATTTTCTGGCCTTCGCGCGCAGCCTTGGCGATGCGGTCAACCAATTCGTCCATGCGCTCCATCGGCACGATTGCCGTGGTGATCGGCTGGCGTCCGGCGGGCTTTTCGGTGAGCTTCGACACATCCATGTCGCCGAAGGCGGTCAGAACCAGCGTGCGCGGAATAGGCGTCGCCGTCATCACCAGCATATCCGGGGCCGAGCCCTTGGCCGTCAGCATCAGGCGCTGATGCACGCCGAAGCGGTGCTGTTCGTCGATGATGACCAGAACGAGGTCGTGATATTCGACCTTTTCCTGAAACAACGCATGGGTGCCGATGACGATATCGATTTCGCCGCTTTTCAGCCCTTCCAGCACGGTGTTGCGATCACGTCCCTTTTCGCGGCCTGTCAGCAGGGCAGCTCTCAAGCCGGCCTTTTCAGCCAGCGGTGCAATGGTCGCAAAATGCTGGCGCGCCAGAACTTCCGTTGGTGCCATCAGGGCCGATTGCCCGCCGGATTCGGCAGCATGCGCCATGGAAAGCAGGCCCACGACCGTTTTGCCGGAACCGACATCGCCCTGCAAAAGCCGCAACATGCGCTCTGGCGATTTGAGGTCCGTGATGATCTCGCGAACCGCCTGATCCTGTCCCTGGGTGAGGCGATAGGGCAGGTGACGCATGATCTCGGTCACGGTGCGGCCATTGCCTTCCAGCGGACGCCCCGACAGCCTGCGCGTTTTGGCGCGCACGAGCGCCAGTGCCAACTGCCCCGCCAGAAATTCGTCATAGGCGAGCCTGCGCCGTGTAATGCCTTCCAGTGCAATGTCGGTCGGATCTTCCGGCAGATGCATAGTGTTAAGCGCCTGCTGGAAGTCGGGAAAACGCTCGCGGGCCAGCAGTGGCGCATTGATCCATTCCGGCAGGGGCGGCACGCGCGACAGCGCTTCCTTGACGGCGCGCGCCAGTGTCTTGGGCGATAGGCCCGCTGTCAGCGGATAGACCGGCTCGACCAGCGGCAGGTCGGCCGCATCGTCTACCCCTGCGATATAATCCGGGTGCACCATGGAGGCGCGCCCGTTGAACCATTCCACCTTGCCCGACACGATGACGGTCTCGCCTTCAGGCAGCATTTTTTGCAGCCATGGCAACTGTGCGTGAAAGAAGGTGAGGGCGATTTCGCCGGTATCGTCATGAGCAAGAACCCGATGCGGCACATTCTTGCGCTCACGCGGCGCCGGCTGATGCTGATCGACCACCACTTCCAGCGTGACGATGGCGCCTTCCTGCGCGAATGCGATGCCGGGGCGGTTGCGCCTGTCGATGACGCTGTGGGGGGGGAGAAACAGAAGCTGGCCCACTTTCGGCTCGGCGCCCGGAACATCGGTTCCAAGCAGTTTTCCAAGCAAAGCGGCCACTTTCGGGCCAATGCCGGAAAGCGAGCGAACAGAGGCGAAAAAGGGATCGAGCATAGACGGACGCATGATGCGGAGCTTTAACTGCTTCGCCGTCCGACGCAAGTCCGGGGGCGAAAGTTTCTGTGCTCTTTTTGTTCTCGTTCAGGAAACAGGTTCCCACATCGGCAACAGATGCTATATACCGGCTTCGGATTTTATAATTGGAGCCTCGAAACAATGACTGGCAGCACACTTGCGACGGAAAATCTCGATGTAAGGCGTCGCAAGCTTCTGTTTCGCGCCTGGCATCGCGGCATGCGTGAGATGGACCTGATCCTTGGCCAGTATGCCGATGCGTATCTTGCAGGCTTCACCGATCCGCAGCTCGACGAGTTCGAGCATATTCTCGAGGTGCTGGATCGCGATCTTCTGAAGTGGGTGACGGGTGAAAGCCCGATTCCGGCCGAATATGATACGCCGCTTTTCCGCGATATTGTCGCCTTCCGCGACCGCATAGAATTCTAAGATAGAGCCTCATGCCCGTTTTCAGCAAATTAGGTCTTAAGCCCATCATAGCCGCCGGTGTGAGTCGCCATATCGTGATCGACGGCGTTGCCGACGGTTTCGAGGCATTCTGCCTTGCGCGTCTGGTGGACGAGATCGGCGAGCGCGGGCCAATCATGTATATCGTGCGCGACGGACAGCGCATTGCCGATCTGGAACAGGTGCTGAGCTTCGTTGCGCCCGACCTGCCTGTTCTGCATTTGCCAGCCTGGGATTGCCTGCCTTATGACCGCGTGTCGCCGGGCGCGGATGCGTCGGCACGCAGGCTTGCCGCGTTAAGTGCACTTGCAGCGTTGAAGAAATCGCCGCACCCGTCAATCATCCTGACCACGGCCAATGCGATTTTGCAGAAGCTGCCGCCGCAGGCGGCGATAGAAGAACAGGTGATTTCCGCGCGTCCGGGCAACCAGCTCAATATGAACGATCTGGCTTCGCGGCTTGAACGCAACGGATTCGAGCGTGTCTCGACCGTGCGCGACATCGGCGAATTCGCGGTGCGTGGCGGCATTCTCGATCTTTACGCGCCGGGCGCGGAAGAGCCGCTGCGGCTCGATTTCTTTGGTGACACGCTGGAAACGATCCGCGC
This sequence comes from Falsochrobactrum tianjinense, assembly GCF_019100495.1. GTDB lineage: Bacteria > Pseudomonadota > Alphaproteobacteria > Rhizobiales > Rhizobiaceae > Brucella > Brucella tianjinense. Next base: position 174,783 of record NZ_JAHRVA010000005.1, read on the forward strand.
TTTCGATCCGGCGTCGCAGCGCACCACCGGAACGCGCAAGGAATTCGTGCTCCAGCCAATGAGCGAAATCACCCTTTCGCCTGATATGATCAGCCGTTTCCGCAAGAATTATGTGGCCATGTTCGGTGCGCCGCAGCGCGACGATGCGCTTTATCAGGCGATCAGCGAAGGCCGTCGTTTTGCGGGCATGGAGCACTGGCTGCCGCTTTTCTATGACCGTCTGGAGACGGTATTCGACCATGCGGGCGGGATGCCGGTTGTGTTCGACCATCTGGTGCACGAGGCGCTGACCGAGCGTCACACCATGGTTGTGGATCATTACGAATCGCGCCTGCGCCAGGCCGAAGGCAAGGAGCCCGGCAGCGAAGCCGTGCCCTACAAGCCGGTGAAGCCGGAGACGCTTTATCTTTCGCCGGCGGACGTTGAACAACTCGCCTCGGCGATGGGTGTGCGTATCGATCTGACGCCTTTCAGTACGCCGGAAGTGACGGGCCGTAAGGTCGTCAATGCCAATGTCCACGCGGGGCGCAGTTTTGCCGAAGAGCGCGCCGCAACCGACGTGAATCTTTTTGAAGCCGTGGTGAAGCATGTTGCGGAACTGCGCGCGGCTGGCAAAAAAGTTCTGGTTGCAGCCTGGTCGGAAGGCTCGCTGGACCGTCTGCTTCAGGTGCTGGACGAGCACGGCCTTGAGAAGATCGAGACAGTGGATCGGCTTTCCACTGTCAAGGCGCTGTCGCGTGACAAGATCACGGCAGCGGTTCTGGCCGTTGAAAATGGCTTCGATGCGGGCGATCTCGTTGTTGTTGCCGAGCAGGATATTCTGGGTGATCGGCTTATTCGCCGCTCCAAGCGGCGCAAGCGTGATCAGGATTTCATCTCGGAGGTCGCTGCACTCAACGCTGGCGATATCGTCGTCCATGTCGATCACGGTATCGGGCGCTTCATCGGCCTCAAGACCATTACGGCTGCGGGCGCCCCGCACGATTGTCTTGAAATCCATTATGCGGGCGATGATCGCCTGTTCCTGCCGGTTGAGAATATCGAGCTTTTGTCGCGTTACGGTTCGGAAGGGTCGGACGCGGTTCTGGACAAGCTTGGCGGCGGCGCATGGCAGGCGCGCAAGGCCAAACTCAAGAAGCGCCTGCTCGAAATTGCCGGACACCTGATCCAGATTGCCGCCGAACGCCAGATGCGCGGCGCGCCGGTGATGACACCGCCGGACGGTCTCTATGCCGAATTTTCCGCGCGCTTCCCTTATGATGAGACGGAAGACCAGCTGACGGCTATCGACGCTGTCGCGGACGATCTCGCCGAAGGCAAGCCGATGGATCGCCTGATTTGCGGCGATGTCGGCTTCGGTAAGACCGAAGTGGCGCTGCGTGCGGCCTTCATCGCGGCCATGAACGGCGTTCAGGTGGCGGTGGTCGTGCCGACCACGCTGCTTTCCCGCCAGCATTTCAAGACCTTTTCCAACCGTTTTCACGGCCTGCCGATTAATGTCGCGCATGCTTCGCGCCTCGTTGGCGCCAAGGAGCTCGCTGCAAACAAGAAAGGGCTGGAAGAAGGCACGGTCGATATCGTCGTCGGCACCCACGCACTGCTTGGCAATTCGATTAAGTTCAAGAATCTTGGCTTGCTCATCATCGATGAGGAGCAGCATTTCGGCGTCAAGCACAAGGAACGGCTGAAGGATCTGAAATCCGACGTTCATGTGCTCACACTTTCGGCCACGCCGATCCCGCGCACCTTGCAGCTTGCCCTGACGGGCGTGCGCGAACTGTCGCTCATCACCACGCCGCCGGTGGATCGCATGGCGGTGCGCACATTCGTTTCGCCTTTCGATCCACTCGTGATCCGCGAAACGCTGCTGCGCGAGCGCTATCGCGGCGGCCAGAGCTTCTATGTTGTCCCGCGCATTGCGGACCTGACCGAAATTCAGGAGTTCCTGCAAGCCCATGTGCCGGAATTGAAAGTGGCCGTAGCCCACGGCCAGATGGCACCGGGCATGCTTGATGACATCATGAACGCCTTCTATGACGGGCAGTATGATGTGCTTTTGTCCACGACCATCGTGGAATCGGGTCTCGATATTCCAACCGCCAACACGATGATCGTGCATCGCGCCGATATGTTCGGCCTGGCGCAGCTTTATCAGTTGCGCGGACGTGTAGGCCGTTCCAAGCAGCGCGCTTTTGCGCTGTTCACACTTCCAGCAGGCAAGATGTTGACGCAGACAGCGGAGCGCCGCCTGAAAGTGCTGCAATCGCTCGATACGCTCGGCGCGGGCTTCCAGCTTGCAAGCCACGATATGGATATTCGCGGTGCGGGCAACCTGCTTGGTGAAGAACAATCCGGCCATATCAAGGAAGTGGGCTTCGAGCTTTACCAGCAGATGCTGGAAGAGGCGGTTGCAACGCTCAAGGGCTCCGGCGAAGTGGAAGACAGCCAATGGTCGCCGCAGATTGCGATCGGTACGGCGGTCATGATCCCGGAAACCTATGTGCCCGACCTACAATTGCGCCTTGGTCTTTATCGTCGCCTCGCCGATCTGGAGGAACCGCAGGACATCGACGCCTTTGGCGCGGAATTGATCGACCGTTTCGGTCCGATGCCGGACGAAGTGCAGCACCTGCTCAAGATCGTCTTTATCAAGGCGCTGTGCCGCAGAGCTAATGTCGAGAAGCTCGATGCCGGGCCGAAGGGCGTGGTCATCCAGTTCCGTCACGCGACCTTCGCCAACCCGGTCGGGCTGGTGAAGATGATCGGCGAGCAGGGTTCCATGGCGAAGATCAGGCCGGACCAGAGCATCGTGTTCATCCGCGACTGGCCGACACCGGAAAAGCGCCTCAACGGCTCAGCGGTCGTCATGACACAGCTTGCGAAGATCGCGGCAGCTTAGCGATCTTCCGCAATCCCCGGCTCGAAACCTTCCGCCGTCTGGCGGATGGCGTCGGCGAGAACATCGGCGGTTTGCGCGCCCATGACGGCATATTTCTGGTCTATGATGAAGCAGGGCACACCGCGCACGCCTATGCGGTTGGCCGTGTCGATTTCTTCGCGAATTGTCGCCTTGTCTGCCTCGCTCTGCAACAGGCGGGCGACGACTGCGCCGTCCATGCCGACACTTGCGGCGGCATCGACCAGTACTTCATGGTCGCCGATATCCTGCCCCTGCTCGAAATAGAGCGAAAACAGCGCGCCCACCAGTTTGTCCTGAGTGCCGGAAGCGGCCTGCGCCGCCCAGTGAATGACACGGTGTGCGTCCAGCGTGTTCGGCGCACGGGTGATGGCTTCAAAATCGAAGATGATACCGTTTTCTTCGCCAAGCTCGTTCAGTTGTTTGTGAATGTCGTCGATCTTGGAGCCGGTGCCGAATTTCTCACGCATATAGACCTGCCGGTCCTTGCCATGCGCCGGTAAGGATGGGTCTAGCTGATACGGACGCCAGCGAATTTCGGCGTCCACCTCCGGCACTATCGCAAGCGCATTTTCAAGACGCTTGCGTCCGAGGAAGCACCACGGGCACACGACATCCGAAACGACATCAATGGTGATCTTTCTGTTCGTCATGAAAGCGCTCCGCTTGGGCCGACGTAAATCATATTAAGAGTAGATGTAGGGCGGATCATGGCTGGATCAAAATGCCTGCCCGTCATTGCGCCACCATGTCGGCAGTTGGTAGCCGTAAAGCGATGTTCTCTTCGGGTGGCCGATTCTGTCCCAGCGCGCCACCCACTGATAGGGCAGGTGGTAGAGAGGAATATAATAATCGCCCGATATCAGCACGCGGTCGAGGGCGCGCACGGCACTGACGAAATCGGCGCGACTGCGCGCGTCCAGCATGGCGTCGATCATGGCGTCCACCGCCGGATCGGCAACGCCTGCATAGTTGAAGCTGCCCTGTGCATCGCGCGATGCCGAACCCCAGCGCCGCCATTGTTCATTGCCCGGCGATAGCGAGCCGCTCAGGGCCCCGAGGATCATGTCATAATCGAAGGTTTGCAGCCGCTGCTGATATTGTGCGTCATCGGCCGACCGGATTTCGGCAGTAATGCCGAGTCGCGCCAGATTGCGCTTATAGGCGAGGGCAACCTTTTCTTCATCCGGCGAGCGCGTCATGATTTCGAATGAAAGCGGCTTTCCATCAGGCCCCAGAGCCCGACCGTTTTCAATACGAAAGCCCGCTTCTTCCAGAAGGTCGTGGGCCTTTTTGGCTGGTGTCCGGTCATGGCCACTGCCGTCTGTTACGGGCGGGTGCCAGGTGCCGTTCATCACGTCCTCGCGCACCGCTTCGGGGAAAGGCGCAAGCAGTTCACGTTCGCGCGCATCAGCAGGTTTGCCTACCGATGAAAGCTCGGAGCCTTCCCAGAAACTTCGCGTGCGCTGGTACTGGCTGGCAAAAAGATTGCGATTGGCCCATTCAAAATCGAACAGAAGCCCCAGCGCCTGCCGCACGCGCCGGTCCTCGAATATGGGCCGCCGCGTGTTGAATACGAAGCCGAACATATTGGCAGGTGTGCCTTTCTCAAAACTCTCCTTGATGACCCTGCCATCCGCGACCGCCGGAAAATCATAGGATTTTTGCCAGCGGGTCGGGTTGCCTTCGAGGAAGACGTCGAGCAGGCCCTTCTTGAAGGATTCGAACAACGAGGTTTCATTGCGGAAATATTCGATGGTGAGCGTGTCGAAATTATCGAAGCCGCGCCGCACCGGCAGATCCTTGCCCCAATAATCCGCGTTGCGCTCATAGGTGATGCGCTGGCCCGGCTGAATGCCGGAAACCACATAAGGCCCACTGCCCAAGGGGGCCTTGAGCGTAGAATTGCTGAAGGTTTCCCGGTCGATGGCATGTTTTGGCAAGATCGGCATGGAGGCTGCGATCAGCAGCGGAAATTCCCGGTCGGACTTGTCATTGAAGACGAAGCGCATCGAGCGTTCGCCGGTTTTTTCGATCCGCTTGATCCGGCTCATGCGATTATTATAGGGCGGGCGGCCCTTTTCGGTGAGCAGGTCATAGGTAAAAAGAACGTCGTCCACTGTCACCGGCTCACCGTCAGACCATTTTGCGCGGGCGTCAAGCGTGAATTCCACCCAATGGCGATCAGGATCGATAGCGATCTTTTCAGCCAACAGGCCGTAAAGCGTGAAAGGTTCATCGCGTGAGCGCAGCATCAGGGTCTCATAGACGAGATTGCCGAAGTCGGTGTCGCCGAACAGGCCGCGCGCTGTCGTGCGCATGCTTTTGAGAATGAAAGGATTAAGGCTGTCGAATGTGCCCACGACCCCCATCTTCAATGCGCCGCCCTTGGGCGCGTCAGGATAGACATAGGGAAGATGGGTAAAATCGGGGGGCAGGGCCACGTCGCCATGCATGGAAAGCGCGTAATCCGGGGCAGTCGCGGCTGCATCCTGTGCGTAAGCCGCGCCTGCATTCATGCTGAAAAACAGCATCAGGCAGGCAAGGATCGTCGGGGGGCAAAGGGCAATCAATCCGGTCAAGTTTTTCGCATCCCGTTCAATTTTGCTGCGCTTCTGTAAATAAGTGTGATATCCAATATTGATTCGTGTGGCGAAATTAGCATGAACCTGTCCTGTGTGAGGATTAAGAACATGACTGATGTGCGACAGAGCCAATTAAAATGAAAATTTTGTCGGATTCTGGATCAGCAACGCCATCACCATCTGGATTCGCAAGCCCAGTCGTTGTAACACGGCCCGGATAGGGTCCGAATGGGGTCCGGATTAGGGGTTGAAATTCCCGAAGGTCACGCTGTTGCCGCATTTTCAAACCAGTGACGGTCTATCGCTGACTTCACCAGAGAACGGGAACTAAAGATCAAAGCGTTGAAAGGAACCTGTTGATCATGTCCAGCACGAAGACAATCGCTGCCGCATCCGCATTTGCTGGCGCGTTCGCCTTGCTTGCCTCCGCGACGGTGCCTGCATCCGCGCAGCAGCAACAGCCGCCGCAGGGTTGGTTCAAGGTTTGCTCCAAGCAGGAAGACAACGACATCTGCAACACGCAGAACATCGTCACCGCCGATTCCGGCCAGCTTCTGACCGCAGTCAACCTCATCGAGATCACGGGCAAGATCAATCGCAAGATTTTTCAGGTCACGGTGCCGGTCGGTCGCCTGATTCCGGCGGGCGTCGGCCTCCAGATCGATAGCAACAAGCCGACAAAGCTCGAATACGGCATCTGCTTTCCTGATCGCTGCATCGCGGAAGCGCCACTTTCCGACGATCTCGTCAATGCGCTCAAGAAGGGCGGCAAGCTGACCCTGACCTCGGTCAATTACCAGAACAAGCAGAACCCGATTCCGGTCTCGCTGACCGGCTTCACACAGGCTCTGTCGGGTCCGGGCCTCAAGCAGTCCGAGCTTGAAGAGCGCCAGAAGGAACTTCAGGAAGCGGTCCAGAAGCGCCAGAAGGAATTCGAGGCCAAGATGAAGGCTGAGCAGGAAAAAGCCAAGGCCGGCAATTGATTGCTATTCTGTTTGATTGAAAAGGGCGCTTCTAGCGCCCTTTTTGCATGGAAAAATCTGCCGGATTTCAGTTCGCGTGAGCTTTTGCGCGATAGACGCCGTTTTCGAGACGATCGAACATCTCGTTCACATCCGGGTGGCGCAGCGGCTCGCCGCTCAGATCGGGTACGAGATTCTGTTCCGATACATAGGCCACATATTCCGACGCCGAATTTTCCGCCAACAAGTGATAAAACGGCTGATCGCGGCGCGGCCGATTTTCTTCGGGAATGGATTCATACCATTCTTCCGTATTCGCGAATTCGGGGTCCACGTCGAAAATGATCCCCCGGAAGGGAAAAAGCCGATGCTTGACCACCTGGCCGATCTGGAATTTGGCGTGTTTTATCTGCGTCATACTCATGAAACATATATGTAGTTCATCGGCAGGTGAAATAAAGCCTGCGGGAAATGTGAAATTATGCAGCGTCGCTGCCGCTATCTTCCGGATGCGCTTTTCCCGCGTTCGGACGAACCGGGAAGTCGAGGCAGGAAATGCGCAAAGCCACTGCCGGGGCGCAAGCCCTCCCGCATGAAAAACGCCCTTAGCGGGGCGAAGGAGCGCAGCATTTCAAGCCCCATGCCCCGCATGATCTGTGCGGGCAGCATGGGCGATAGCAGGGAACGGTTGAGCGCGTCTACCGATCCTGTGCGCGCCAGAATGTCGGGTCTCCGTCCCCGGTCATAGGCGCGGGTCACGCGCTCGGAGCCGGGATCGGACGGATCGCTGGCAATGGCGCTGACAAGTGTTTCCACATCGCGCGACCCCAGATTGAGGCCCTGCGCGCCGATAGGCGGGAAAACATGCGCAGCCTCGCCAATCAGAATAGTGCGACTGGCAGCAAAGACATGTGGCACGAGCCCCGACAGCGGCCAGGCTTGCGGGCGGATTTCCAGCGTTACATTGCCCAGCATGGATTGCATCATATCCTCGATCCGGACCGCCAGCGCCGCGTCATCGAGCGCCAGCAAAGCTTCGGCTCGGCCCGGATTGACGACCCAAACAAGACTGGAGCGCTTGCCCTTGAGCGGAACCTGCGTGAATGGCCCTTCCTCGGTGTGAAATTCCGTCGAGGTATTCTGATGATCAAATGCGTGGGCGAAAGACAGAACGACAGCGGTCTGTGGGTAGGCCCAGCGTCGGGTACGGATGCCCGCCGCCTCGCGCGCTGCCGAATTGCGTCCGTCCGCTGCCACGACGAGGCGCGTATGCAGTGTATCGCCATTCGAAAGCGTGATCGTGACATGATCGCCATTGTTGCGATATTCGATTGCGGGCAACAGGATCCGCTCGATATTGGCGTTCTGTGCCACGGCCTCGGCGAGCTTCTCGTTGAGCACTGCATTGGGAATATTGTAGCCGAAGGCGATTTCATCGATCTCGCCAGCGCGAAAAGTAACGACGGGGCTGCGGATCAGGCGCTGCGTGGCGTCGATAATGCGCATTGAGGCAAGCGGCGCAGTCTGCGGCTCGATCACAGCCCATACGTCGAGTTGTTCCAGAAAGCGGATGGCAGGCATCATCAGCGCCGTCGTGCGACGATCGTTCCTGTCGGTTTCGGGGCCAAGCAGCACGATGCGATAGCCTTTGGCCGCGAGTGCAAGAGCGGCCATCATTCCTGCGGGGCCTCCGCCGCTCACTACGATATCGATGAGGGGCTTGTTTATCACCACGTCATTCATCCTGCTCTATCCCTGACCGTCAGGCCGATCGAAAAGCGATTCTCATCATATAGATTTCTGCCATATTTAAGCGTAAACGGGGCGAAAAGACCAATGCCGCGCCAGCGTAAACCCAATCTTTGGTGGAATGAGCGCGGTTTTGTCTCATGACTTACTTGCTCTTTTGATCTTATTCGGGGAAAGCTTGCAGCAAGATCGCGGCTTGCGGGAAGTCCGCCAGCCATATGGGCCGCCTCATGCCATGCGGGAAGAGTGAGGGCGGTGACACAGAGAAGTGGCGAACGGCGTGAAAACCAGACTGACCGGAAAAATCAAACCCAGGAAAGTGACAGCGCCGCAAGCCAAGGCGTTTTCCGTCCATCTTTTGACCGCATCGGGCTCTTTTTTGGCCTTTCTTTCCATCGTGGCGGCCAGTGACGGGCGCTATACGGCCATGTGGTGGTGGCTGGGACTGGCGCTTTTCGTCGATGGCATCGACGGCCCCATCGCGCGCAGGCTCGAAGTCAAATATGTGTTGCCCAACTGGTCGGGCGAGATGCTCGACAATATCATCGATTACGTCACCTATGTGCTGATTCCGGCTTTCGCGCTCTACCAGAGCGGGTTCATGGGGACCAACCTGTCGTTTCTGTCGGGCGCGATCATCGTAGTCACCAGCGCTATTTATTACGCCGATACGGGGATGAAGACGAAGGAGAATTTCTTCAAGGGTTTTCCGGTGGTCTGGAACATGGTGGTTTTTACCCTGTTTATTGTCAAACCGGGCGAATGGGCTGCTTTCGCGACCGTTGTCGTTTCCGCGATCCTGTCATTTTTGCCGATCAACTTCCTGCATCCGGTACGGGTCGTGCGGCTCCGTCCGCTCAATCTTACGGTTTTCTTTCTGTGGTGCGCATTCGGTGTTGCCGCGCTCTATTTTATGCTCGATGCGCCAAACTGGGTTCGCATCGGGATTACCGTGACCGGGCTTTACATCTATTTCATCGGCGCAATCATGCAGTGTTTCCCCAATCTCGGGCGTACTGCCGCCGTGATCGCGGCAGAGGCTGCAAACACGAGAAAGAACGGAATGGAGAAGGATGATGATTAACGCCATTCGTGTCCACCAGACGGGTGGGCCGGACGTCATGCAATATGAGCAGGTGGAAATCGGCGAGCCGGGACCGGGCGAGGCAAAAGTACGCCATGAAGCGGTCGGCCTGAATTTCATCGACGTCTATTTCCGCACCGGGCTTTACAAAGCCGCGCAGATGCCGTTCACGCCTGGCAATGAAGGTGCTGGTATTGTCGTTGCCATTGGCGAAGGCGTTGAAAATCTTGGTGTCGGTGATCGTGTCGCCTATGCCACAACGCCCGGCTCCTATGCGGATGAGCGCATTCTGCCTGCCGACCGCCTGGTCAAGGTGCCGGATAGTGTTGAACTCAAAACCGCCGCTGCCATGATGCTCAAGGGCATGACCGCGCAATACCTCCTGCGCCAGACCTTCCGGGTCGGGCCGGAACATACGATCCTGTTTCATGCCTCTGCGGGCGGCGTCGGGCTGATCGCGGGCCAATGGGCCAAGCACCTGGGCGCGACCGTTATCGGCACGGCGGGCTCGGAAGAGAAAATCGCTCTTGCCAAAGCGCATGGCTACGATCACGTCATCAATTACCGCACGGAAAATTTCGTCGAGCGGGTACGTGACCTGACCAATGGTGCGGGCGTTGATGTGGTTTATGATTCGGTTGGGCACGATACCTATATGGGCTCGCTCGATGTGCTCAAGCCGCGCGGCATGTTCGCCTGTTTCGGCCAGTCGTCGGGCATAATTCCGCCTTTCGATCTCAATGTTCTGGCCCAGAAAGGCTCGCTTTTCGCAACGCGTCCGACGCTGTTCAACTATGTCACCAAGCGAGCCGATCTGGAAAAAACCGCAAATGAGCTTTTCGACGTCGTGGCCAGCGGCGCGGTAAAAATCGAGATCAATCAGAGCTATGCGCTCAAGGATGTGCGCAAGGCGCATGAAGATCTCGAAGCGCGCAGGACAACGGGAACATCCATCCTGCTTCCCTGACTGAAACAATAGAGCGGCGGTGTGCATATGTTCACCGCCGTTTGCTTTAGGGCTTTCCAAGTACAGGCTTGCTGGATAAGCTCATTAAAAAGATAATTTTGGGGAACAATGTCAGCGCTTTTATCCGACCGGCCTCTTCTGGACGTCCGCCGGCTTACGAAATTATTCGGCCAGCTTAAAGCTTGCGATGCGGTTGATTTGACCATCGGGCAAGGGGAAATCCACGCCCTGCTGGGCGAAAACGGCGCTGGAAAGTCCACCTTCGTAAAAATGCTGTTCGGCGCGTTGCAGCCGCTCGAAGGCGAAATCGTCTGGAAAGGCCAGCACGTTACGATCAGCGATCCCGCGACGGCGAGGAAACTCGGCATCGGCATGGTGTTCCAGCATTTCTCATTGTTCGATTCGCTGACTGCCGCCGAGAATATAGCGCTTTCGCTGGATGGTTCGCACCCGCTTGCAGAAGTTGCCAAACGGGCGCGGGAAGTGGGGAATGCCTATGGTTTGCCAATCGACCCGCAGGCCCATGTCGGCGATCTTTCGGTGGGCGAACGCCAGCGCATCGAGATCGTGCGTTGCCTCTTGCAGGAGCCCGATCTCATTATTCTCGATGAACCGACCTCGGTTCTGACCCCGCAGGAAGCGGATCGCCTGTTTGAGACGCTGGAACGGCTCAAGGCCGAAGGCAAGTCGATCCTTTATATCAGCCACCGTCTGGAAGAGGTGAAGCGGCTTTGCGACCGTGCCACGGTTCTGCGCCATGGCAAGGTGGTGGCCCATTGCGACCCGCGCCGCGAAACGGCGGCGACGCTTGCGCGCATGATGGTCGGCAACGATATTATGGTGGTAGCGCGCGATCCGGTTTCCATGCCCGATGGCGGCGCGAACGCGCTGCTTGAAATCAGGGCATTGTCGCAGGCCCCGCGCGGGCCGTTCTCAACCGCGCTTGAAGATATTTCGCTGTCGATCAACGCTGGTGAAGTGGTTGGTATTGCGGGTGTGGCCGGCAACGGGCAGGGCGAATTTTTCGAAGCCGTTTCCGGCGAAGTGCTGCAATCATCAGCGGCCACGGTGCGTATTCGCGGCAGGGATGTCGGCAGGCTCGGCATCAGCGGCAGACGTTTGCTGGGGGCGGCATTTGTGCCCGAAGAACGGCTCGGCCATGGTGCGGTCCCGTCCCTGTCGCTGACTGACAATCTCTTTCTCTCCCGCACCAAAACGGATGCGAAAGCGTTTTTACGCGGCCGGTTGAAGCTGATTTCGGAAGGTGCATTGCGTTTGGCTGCAAAGCGCATCATCGATCAGATGGATGTGCGCAAGAGCGCGGAAAACCCACCTGCTTCGGCGCTTTCGGGCGGCAATCTGCAAAAGTTCATCATTGGCCGCGAGCTTGACCGCGCGCCCTCCGTCCTGGTTGTCAACCAGCCGACATGGGGCGTGGATGTGGGGGCTGCGGCCCATATCAGGCAGGCGCTTGTCGATCTGGCGCGTTCTGGATCAGCCGTTCTCGTCATCAGCCAGGATCTGGATGAATTGTTTGAAATCAGCGACCGTATCGCGGTCGTCAATCATGGAAGGCTTTCCGAACCGATGCCGATTGGCGAAGTCACGCTGGAGAGAATCGGGCTTTTGATGGGCGGCGTCTCCGGATCCGCGCAGGCGGGGGCTGCATGATGCGGATAGAACTTGTCAAACGTCCCCAATCGTCAAAATTGTTCAGCGCCCTGTCGCCTTTGCTGGCGCTGGCGCTTACCATGGTGTTTGGTGGCCTCGCTTTCGCGCTGATGGGAAAAGACCCGTTTCAGGCGCTTTATGCCTTCTTCGTGGAGCCGCTGCTTGATACATGGTCGTGGCATGAGCTTTTGGTTAAGGCCACGCCGCTGATCCTGATAGCAGTTGGCCTGTGCGTCTGCTTTTTGTCCAATAACTGGAATATCGGCGCGGAAGGACAGTTCATCATCGGCGCGGTCGCCGGTTCCATCCTGCCGGTCATGTTTCCTGATTTGCAGCTATGGATCGTCCTGCCGCTGATGATGCTCATGGGCATGGCGGGCGGTGCGGCCTATGCCTCCATTCCGGCAATCTTGAAAGTCCGCTTCAATACCAATGAAATATTAACCAGCCTGATGCTGGTCTATGTGGCGCAGCTTTTTCTCGACTGGCTGGTTCGCGGGCCATGGCGCAATCCGCAGGGGCATAACTTCCCTGAAACACGCCAGTTCAATGACAGCGCCATATTGCCGGAAATATGGAGTGCATCGGGCCGCGCCCATTGGGGTTTCATCTTCGCAATCGTTGCGGCAGTTGCGGTCTGGTTTTTGCTCGCGCGCACGCTTAAAGGCTTTGAAATCAAGGTGATGGGGCAAAGCCCGCGCGCCGGGCGCTTTGCAGGCTTCAGCCGCGGCAGGCTGGTGCTGTTTGTCTTCGCGCTTTCGGGGGCGCTCGCAGGCCTTGCGGGCATTGCCGAAACATCCGGCGCCATCGGACAGCTTCGTCCGGTCATTTCTCCCGGTTACGGCTTTACTGCCATCATTGTCGCCTTTCTCGGACGGCTCAATCCGTTGGGCGCGATTGCGGCAGGTTTTGTGCTGGCACTGTCCTATCTTGGCGGCGAGGCGGCGCAGGTGTCCATCGGCATATCCGAAAAATCGGCGCGCGTGTTTCAGGGTATGATCCTGTTTTTCGTGCTCGCCTGCGATATGCTTATTCATTATCGCATCCGCTTTGTGGCGGGGCAGGCAGCAGGGAGGGCCTGATCGATGGATTTGACGCAGGCCATATTACTCACCATTGCAACCGCCGCGACGCCCTTGCTGATAGCAGCCCTTGGCGAACTCATCGTCGAGCGTTCAGGCGTGCTTAATCTGGGCGTTGAAGGCATGATGCTGATGGGCGCGGTGTCCGGCTTTGCTGCCGCGCAATTCACCGGCTCGGCGTGGCTGGGCATGATCGCAGCCATTTTTGTCGGCGCACTTTTTTCGGGCATTTTTGCCTTTCTCACGCTGACGCTTGTCACCAATCAGGTGGCGACCGGCCTTGCGCTCACCATTCTGGGCGTCGGCGCTTCGGCGCTGCTCGGTGAAAGCTTTGTCGGCTTGCCGGGCGTGCGTCTCGATGCCATCAACATTCCTTACCTCTCGAACATTCCTTTTATTGGACGTTTTCTGTTCGGGCAGGATCCGATTTTCTATATTTCCATCCTGCTGGTTGTCGGTGTAACGTGGTTTCTGTTTCGCACCCGCGCTGGACTGCAATTGCGCGCCATCGGCGACAATCACGGCTCGGCCCATGCGCTCGGCGTGCATGTGGTGCGTACGCGCTATCTGGCTGTGCTGTTTGGCGGGGCGTGCGCGGGGCTTGCCGGTGCGCAGCTATCGCTCGTTTATGTGCCGCAATGGGTAGAAAACATGACCGCCGGGCGCGGCTGGATCGCGCTGGCGCTGGTTGTCTTCGCTTCGTGGCGACCCTGGCGCGTGCTGATCGGCGCCTATCTCTTCGGTGCAGTCACGATCGGCCAGCTTCATGCGCAGGCGCTCGGATTCGGCCTGCCGTCGCAATTCCTGTCGGCCCTGCCTTATCTTGCGACCATCGCGGTTCTGGTTATCATCTCGCGCAATCGTCGCCTGACGATGATGAACACGCCAGCGTCGCTGGGCAAGCCATTCGTGCCGGACAGATAGTTTATTGAGGGTGCAACAAGGAGTGCAGGGAACATGAAAAAAACGCTCTTGGCGATTGCGACTGCGGCAAGCTTCGTGCTTGGCGGCGGTGCGCATGCGGAAGAAAAACTGAAAATCGGCTTCATCTATGTCGGGCCTCCCGGAGATTTCGGCTGGACTTATCAGCACGATGTCGCCCGCAAGGAAATGATTGAAGCGCTGGGCGACAAGGTGGAAACCACCTATCTCGAAAGCGTGCCTGAAGGTGCGGATGCCGAACGCTCCATCGAACGTCTGGCGCGTGCTGGCAACAAGCTCATTTTCACGACTTCCTTCGGTTATATGGATCCGACCATCAAGGTGGCCAAGAAATTTCCGGACGTGAAGTTCGAGCATGCAACCGGTTACAAGACGGCTGAAAACGTTTCCGCCTATAATGCACGCTTCTATGAGGGGCGCTATGTTCAGGGGCAGATCGCGGCCAAAATGTCCGAAAAGGGCGTTGCGGGCTATATTGGTTCCGTGCCGGTGCCGGAAGTCGTGCAGGGCATTAACGCCTTCATGCTCGGCGCGCAGTCCATCAATCCCGATTTCAAGGTCAAGGTCATCTGGGTCAATTCCTGGTTCGACCCGGGCAAGGAAGCCGATGCCGCCAAGGCTCTTGTCGATCAGGGCGTGGATATTCTGACCCAGCATACCGATTCCACGGCTCCCCTTCAGGTGGCCCATGAGCGTGGTATCAAGGCATTCGGTCAGGCTTCGGACATGATTAAATTCGGCCCTGAAACGCAACTGACCGCAATCGTGGATGATTGGGGCCCGTATTATATCGACCGCGCCAAAGCTGTTATCGACGGCACCTGGAAGAGCCAGAAAATCTGGTGGGGCATGAAGGAAGGTCTCGTAAAGATGGCGCCCTACACCAATATGCCTGATGATGTTAAGAAAATGGCTGAGGAAACCGAAGCCAGGATCAAGTCGGGCGAACTGGCTCCGTTCACTGGCCCGATCAAGAAGCAGGATGGTTCAGAGTGGCTCAAGGAGGGTGAAAAGGCTGACGATGAAACGCTGCTCGGCATGAACTTCTATGTCGCAGGCGTCGACGACAAGCTGCCGGAATAAAATCGCCGGTTCAAAATAAAAAGGGCGCTTTGAGCGCCCTTTTTATTTAAGTTTTTTATAATTTTATTCTGCGGCGTCCGCCGGCGCTGCATTGAGCAGGCCATAGCGCTCTTCACCAATCTTTTCGAGCAGGTCGAGCTGGGTTTCAAGGAAGTCGATATGACCTTCCTCGTCAGCGAGAAGCTCATCGAAAAGCTGCTTGGAGACGTAATCGCCCAGTTCGTCACAGATTTCGCGCGACTTTTTATAGGATGCGCGGGCGTCATATTCGCCCTTCAGATCGCATTCAAGCACTTCCTTGACGTTCTGACCGATGCGTAGCGGCGAGACCGTTTGTAGGTTCGGATGGCCTTCAAGGAAGATGATACGGTCGATCAGCTTGTCGGCATGATGCATTTCTTCGATGGATTCCTCGCGCTCTTTCTTGGCAAGACGCGTAAAACCCCAATCATTGAGAAGGCGGTAATGCAGCCAGTACTGGTTTACTGCACCAAGTTCGAGAAACAGTGCCTCGTTAAGCCGCTCGATGACTTTTGGTTCGCCTTTCATTCCATGAACTCCCGAATTTTTCTCGTAGAGAACGCACACGATCCATGAACTGGACCACGTTTTCGTCCATTTGGTTGCGACGAAGATGATACTCTTCAGTCACTCTTATGATCGTTTCTACGACATTTGGGAAGCAGCCACAGCAGCGGCCGCGCTTGGACATGGCATTATAGACGGTGCCCGGAACGATTAATTGCCAGCAATCCTGATCGAGAAGCTCGATGACGACGGCTTCAATATCCTTGTCAGTAATAACGTTGCAGCTACAGACTAACATACTCAGTATACTCCAGCATCTGCAACGCGATGTGACAGAATAGAATTCACAATGCTCAGGGGAGTGTTCTTCTCCTGACGGATATCAATATAAGAACAACTGCTATTTGAGCGCAGCTCTACTTGAGTATTGACGCCGTATCGCGCGGAACCGAACAAATGCTCCTCCAATTGCAGGGGGTAAAGGCCCGAACATCAAAGGTCAACTTGAGTAAGTCTTTCTAAAACTCACCAAATTAAGTCAGGTTATGACGGGTGGAGCAGATTTCGTCAAATTTTATGTTTTGGAAACGTTCTAAATATCAACAACTTAGAACCATTCTAAATATGAGTTAACTGCCCATCTTTAAAGGTAAATTGGCGCTCTACATGGTTCAGAACAGGGCGCATTTCGCCCTGTTTTTGATTGATGCGATATTTCGCCGCATCTTGTGGAGAACTCCCTGCGAAGAGGTTCTCAGATACCTTCGATGGCTTCAAACCCCTCGAACTGGGGTGGGCCGGCATAGAGGGTCTTGTTGGTTCCCGCGTTGCGGTGGGCGTTACGGAACTGCTCGGATTTGGTCCAGACGATGAAATCGTCGCGATTGCGCCAGACCGTATGGGAAGAATAAAGCGTGTAGTCTTCTTCCTCATTGGTTGCGCCGCGCAGCAGATGAAAACTTTTAAAGCCCGGCAGTTCGGCAAGTTGCGAATCCCGATTTTTCCAAACGGCTTCGAAATCGGCTTCCGATCCGATGTGAACCTTGAAGCGATTCATGGCTATAAACATTGCTGATCCTTTCTGTTGAAAATGGACTGGCTGACATTTGCGTAGGAAATAGTCCCAATCAGACGGGATTTCCGGCGCGCGGCGGGAGGTCAAAACTGGAACTGCGTCGCCACGAGGAACGTACGACCGCGCCCGCCGCCATAAATGCTCAGAGCAGGCGTGTAGCTTTCGTCCGTGACGTTGAGAACCTGTAATGAGACATCCACCGTATCGGTAAACTTGTATTTCGCAAACAGGTCCACCAGCGTGTAAGGATCGCTGTTGTCTCCTTCCAGCGTCTTTCCGCTCGATACGTGCTGGACGCGCGCGCCAGCCTCGAGCTTGCGTTCAAAGAAACGGCCTCCGGCGGTCACAGTGACAATGTCTTCAGGCAGATACTGGTTACCGCCCAGATAGTTTTGCTCGGGAAGCTCGGATTTCGAATGCGTATAGGCGATGCCCGCAAAGGCGAAGCCCGCGTCATATCTCGCATCAAGCTCAAAGCCTTTGACGGTCGAGGTGCCTTCGACATTGGCAAATGAGCTATAATCAGGTGCGAGCGTGATGTAGTCTTCCACGCGCATGGTGTAATAATTCGCCTTGATCCGCAGCCCGTCTTCGGCGGTGAGAATTCCATCGCGCGCTATGTTGACGCCGAACTCCCAGCCGCGTTGTTTTTCGGGGCGCAAATCAGGATTGCCGTGCATCATGCCAGTGCCGGCATGGGCAACGCCGCCAAGGAATGTCTCTTGCAGGGTCGGGGTGCGCATGGAATGCGCATAAGTCACATAGGGCTGAAGCCAATCCGTAAGATTATATGCGACCGTAACTTTCGGGCTGAGTTCGCTATCGTCGTTCGATATTGAACCGTCTTCGTTCTCAAGCTTGAAATAATCATAACGAAGCCCGGTGATGACCTGCAAGGCGTTGTAGGTCCATGTTGCTTCGGAAAAAACAGCGGCCTTGTCCGAGTTGGCGTCGACGGGGTTCACGCCCACGCTGTTGCCGCCCGCATTGTCGTGATTATATTCGAACCCGTTTTTCCAGCTGACAAGGACATCGCCAAAGCCAAAGCGCGCGGTGTTGGAAGCGGTAAGTCCGGTGGTTTCCGTTGCGACCTGACGGCCCGTGAAACTGCCCGTACCTTCGCCCCAGCTCTGGTGGGTCACGTTACGATATATATTGACGTTAAGATCGAGCAGATCATTATCGGAGGGGTTGAAACCATATTGTGCAAAGAAGGTCCGGTTTTGCACGAACATATCGTAGACAGTCGCCCTGCCGCCAAAGCCCGTCTGATACGTACCGTAATGGTTATTATATAAAATGCCGCCAAGCGTGAGCTTGTGGTCCTCTCCAAAACCAAATTCCGCCTTGAATAGCCCGGAGGTCAGTTCCTGTCCGGTTTTTTCAACGGTTTCGCCGTCGCCATTCTTGTAATCGTTAGAATCGCGACGGCTGATCGCTGCCGCAAGACCGAGAGAATTCACGCGTGCGGCTCCCGCAAGCATTTCGGAAAAGCCGGTGCCATTGCTGCCCCAGGAGGCGCGGCCCAGAACACCTTTATCCTTGCCGTCCAGCAAGATGTCATCAACGCCGAGCGTGCGAAAATTCACATTTCCCGCCAGTGCACCGCCCTGTTCCGTGGTCACGGCGCCGCGCTGAACATCGATTCCGGAAAGTAGGTTGGGGTCAATATAAGAATAGCCGGCTGAACTATGGTCGCTATTGCGATAGTTTTGCGGCACGCCGTCAATCAGCATGTTGACGCGCCCCGATCCTTCAAGGCCGCGAATATTAACCGCTACGCCGGGATTAGAGGCATTGATCGATGTGAATACGCCCGGTGTGGAACGCAGGACGTCGTCGAGCTTGGCGCCGCCGAAGCGGTTGATCGTTTCGCGATCGACGCTGCCAGCCGGTGCAGGCGCTGAAGCCTGGGTTTGGGGAACCTGGCGGATCGTGATTGTTTTAAGTGCAACACCGCCATTCTTGTCAGATGTCGCATGCTCCTGCGCTATCGCCTGCTGCGCCATTGCTGCTACGATGACCGCGAGCCCTGTGCTCGCAAAAAATGACAGCTTTCGGTCCCCGATATTTGCCCGCATTGCCCTGTTTCTCCTGAATGCCAAACACATCTCACGTCCCTATATCCGTGAAAATATTAAGGTAAATCATATAGTTATGATGCCTTCGACGTACGAAGGCCATTATGCTGGCTGGAAGGGTGGGCCTCCGGGCTTGCTCTGGAAAAACCAAGATTTAAACTTGACTCGAATGATCCAGTAATGCAGTGATTATTAAACATGACCGATATTGTCAACTCATGAATAGAGGCATCCGGTCGGTTAACGAGGTGAGCCGGAAGGGTGCAGAGGCAGGACAATGAACAGGCGTATTCATATCGACATGCAGGTGCGATTGCCGCGTGAGCGTGCCGCGGCTCGCGTGACTGAAAGCGAGCCCCGTTCAGATTCGAGCCGACAGATTGAGGCGCGTTCGTGCGGTTCTTCGCTGGAGTCCCAACTCAAGACTTATGGCAGCCGCGAACTTTTCAATGGTTCGCGCGAAGTGGCGATAGAGCATGGCGGCTCTCTTTATCGTCTCAAGATCACCCGCCAAGGCAAGCTCATTCTGAACAAATAGGCAGATATAGATGACACCCCAGACCAAGCCCTCCCCAGAGCAAATTCTCAAGGCACGGGCCGATAACCCGAAGATGCGTGAGCGCGATTTTGCGCAAAGCCTCGGGATATCCGAAGCCGATTTCGTGGCAGCCCATTGCGGCGCGGGTGAGTCCGCACCCATTTCCGCCCGTCAGATTCGCGCCGATGTGGAAACATTGCTCAAACATGCGCCATCCCTTGGCGAGGTCATGGCGCTTACACGCAATGAGAGTGCCGTGCATGAGAAGATCGGTCCGTATGAAAAGACGGTCTATGGCAAGCACGCCGCCCTGACGCTGGGCAAGCAAATTGATCTGCGCATTTTCCCAAAACACTGGGTGCATGGCTTTGCCGTCGCCAAACGCGATGGCGAGCAGATACGCCGTAGCCTGCAATTTTTCGATGCGACGGGGGAGGCGGTCCAGAAGATTCATTTGCGTCCGGCCTCGAATCTCGAAGCCTACGAACAGCTCGTCGCCGAGCTGCTGCTCGACGACCAGACGCCGACAATCGAAACCACCTCTCTCGCAGCTCCGGCGGCCAAGGTGGATGTGTCCCTGATCGATACCGACGCATTTCGTCAACGTTGGGGCGCATTGACCGATGTACATCAATTCGTGGGTCTGCTGAAAGATTTCGACGTGGACCGCTATCAGGCGGTGCATCTTGCCGGGCATGATTTTGCATGGCGTGTCGATCGGACGTCCGTCGAGGCCATGATGAGCCTCGCCGTACAGGAAAAACTTTCGATCATGTGTTTTGTGGGTAGCCGTGGCTGCATCCAGATTCACACCGGCCCGATCCATGAGATCAAAATGATGGGGCCATGGCTCAATGTACTTGATCCGACATTCCACCTGCATCTGCGTGCCGACCATATCGCTGATGCATGGGTGGTGCGCAAGCCGACAAAGGATGGTCATGTCACGTCGCTGGAAGCCTATAATGCCGATGGCGAGTTGATCATACAGTTCTTTGGCGAGCGTCATGAAGGTGAGGCCGAGCTTGCGGATTGGCGCATGATCGCGGAAAATCTTCCGCGCCTTCCGCAGCCAGCTGCTGCTTGAGAGGGCCGGACATGCCTGCCATAGCATCATCAATCAGCCGCTTTGCGGCGCTTGCAGTCATGGCTGCATCGCTTGCATTCGCCGTTTGTGCCCGTGCCGATACGGTCGATATTTTTCCCGATACTTCACGCATCGTTTCTGTCGGCGGGTCGCTGACAGAAATCGTCTATGCGCTTGGCGCGGGCAATATGCTGGTTGCGCGCGACCAGACCAGCACTTATCCGGAACAGGCGAAAGAACTGCCGGATGTCGGTTATATGCGCCGCCTTTCGCCCGAAGGTGTTCTTGGCGTCAATCCAAGCGGCATCCTGCTGCTGGAGGGCAGCGGCCCGCCGGAAACACTGGAAGTTCTCACAAAAGCTTCCGTTCCGATGGTGGTGGTGCCGGATGACCATACCGGCGAAAGCGTGATCGCCAAGATCGAAGCCGTGGGCAAGGCGCTTGGGCTGGAGGAAAAGGCAAGGGCGCTTGCTGCCGATGTTTCCCGCGATCTGGAAGCCGCGAAGAAGATCGCCGCCAATGAAAATCCGCGAAAACGCGTCTTGTTCATCATTTCCGCTCAGGGCAGACGTCTAACGGCGTCGGGAACGGGAACAGCTGCCGACGGCATTATCGCGCTTGCCGGTGGCGTCAACGCCATCACCGCCTATGAGGGCTACAAGCAGCTGACCGATGAAGCCATCGAGAAGGCCGCTCCGGATGCGATCCTCATCATGGATATCGGCAAGGACAGTGTGCTGAAGGATGAGCTGCTGAAAAACCCGGTTCTTGCCAGCACGCCCGCCGGGCAAAGCGGAAACATCATCCAGATGGATTCGCTTTATCTGCTGGGCTTCGGGCCGCGCACCGGCGCTGCAAGCCGCGAGCTTTCGGAAAAGCTCTACGGCACCCCTCCGCATAATGAATAGGAAATGCCGAAATGACCAGCCAGGCTCGCATGGCGAAACAGACGGATTTCGGTATGCGTGATCAAGCAGGGAATGATCAAGCAACGCGTGAGCATGTGGGAGACCGTTCCTCGCGTGCGCGTCTCGTCATTGCCGCTCTTGCGGCGGGCCTTTGCCTGACAGTGCTGTTCAGCCTGACGGCAGGTGCGTCGGACGCATCGGCGCTGGCGGTCTTGCGCGCTCTTGTCTTTGGAGCCGGAGAAAGCTTTGAAACTTTTCGCCGCGATCATCTCATCATCATGGAAATACGGCTTCCCCGTACTGTCATGGGTGTACTGGTCGGGGCTGGGCTGGCCGTTTCCGGTGCTGTGATGCAGGGCCTGTTTCGCAATCCGCTGGCCGATCCAGGGCTGGTCGGCGTTTCGGCAGGCGCTGGTCTTGGCGCTGTGTCGATGATCGTTCTGGGCGGTACTGCACTTGCGCCTGTTTATGCATTGCTGGGCCATTACGCATTGCCCATGGCGGCTTTTCTGGGCGGTTTGGCCACCACTTTACTTCTTTACCGTGTCGCGACGCGCAGGGGTCGCACTTCGGTTGCGACCATGCTGCTGGCAGGCATAGCGCTTGGTGCGCTGACAGGGGCCGCGACCGGTGCGCTGGTCTATATTTCCGATGATCGCCAATTGCGAGATTTGACCTTTTGGGGCCTCGGCTCGCTGGCGGGCGCCACATGGACCAAGATTGGTACCGCCGGTCCGATCATCATGGTGGTGCTGATTGCGACGCCTTTTCTCGCGCGCGGCCTGAATGCTCTGGCGCTGGGCGAAGCCGCAGCAGGCCATCTCGGCATCCCCGTTCAGCGTATCAAGAATGTAGCCATCGTGACGGTCGCCGCGGCCACTGGCGCAACTGTGGCCGTTTCGGGAGGGATCGGCTTCATCGGTATCGTCGTTCCGCATATGCTGCGTCTAAGCATTGGTCCCGACCACCGTTATTTGCTGCCCGCATCGGCATTGCTCGGCGCGATCATGCTGTTGCTCGCCGATGCCGTCAGCCGCACGATTGTCGCTCCCGCCGAACTGCCCATCGGTATCATTACCGCCGTTTGCGGTGCGCCATTCTTCCTCTGGATTCTGCTGCGCCAGCGCGGCCTTCTGGATATGTGAGGCAAAGATGATTGAAACCCGCTCCCTTGGCGTCTCCATTGCCAGCAAGACGATTATCGAGAATGTGAACTTTGCGGCAACGCCCGGCAAGGTGACGGCTATTGTCGGCCCCAATGGCTCCGGCAAAACGACACTATTGCGTGCCCTGTCGGGCGACTTGCCCTATACGGGTACGGCCAGTCTTGATGGCGAGGATTTTGCATCCATCAAGCCGTGGAAAATGGCAGCAAGGCGTGCGGTGCTTCCGCAGGCCAGCGCTTTGTCCTTTCCCTTCACCGTGCGCGAAGTGGTGCGGATCGGGCTGACGGGCGGGTATAGCGGCGTATCCGGCGCGCAACAGGAACGACTCCCCGATCTCGCCTTGCAGATGGTAGACCTGGGCGGCTTCAGCGGACGGTTTTATCAGGAGCTTTCGGGCGGCGAGCAGCAGCGTGTGCAGCTTGCGCGTGTTCTGTGTCAGGTCTGGAAGCCTGTTATTGACGGGAAGCCGCGCTATCTTTTTCTCGACGAGCCGATTTCAAGCCTGGATATCCGTCATCAGATCGTGGTGATGGAAATTGCCCGCAATTTCGCCGCAGCCGGTGGCGGCGTAATCACGGTTCTGCATGATCTCAACCTGACCGCCATGTTTGCGGACAGCGTCGCTGTCATGCACAAGGGGCGGCTCGATACGATCGGCACGCCGCAAGCGGCGCTGACCGATGAGCGGCTCGAACGTGTCTATGAATGCTCGCTAAAAGTAGGCGTGCCTCCCGCGCGTGGCGTTCCTTTCATTCTGCCGCAGTCTGCATACAACGCTGCGGCAGAATAATGGTCTATCCGTTCAGCCCGCCAAACGGGCAGCTTCCATTTCGTCAATGCCGAGCAATGCACGAACGTTCGGACGCGCTTTGACCAGGTCGTCAATGCTGTATTTCATAAGGACGCCGAAGAAGGCATTCAATGCCTCGCGGAGTGCTGAATTAAGTGCGCAGCTATCCACGAGCGGGCATTCGGTGGCATCATTTTCAAAGCATTCCGCCATGGCGAAATTTTCTTCGGTCACGCGGACGACGTCAAACAATGAAATCTCCGTGGCTGCGCGGCCTAGCCGAACGCCACCATTCCGGCCACGTACGGTTTCGACCAGCTTATGCTCCACCAATGGCTGGAGAATTTTGAACAGAAACAGTTCTGATACACCATAAGCGCGGGCAATTTCAGGTACTCGGCTCAGCTTGCCATCATTGGCAGCACAATACATAAGCATCCGGATAGCATAATTCGTCTGACGGGTAAGGCGCATGGGTTATTCCTTTCAGCATACTCCAAATCTCCCGGCCTTGCGAAGACCTTCGGGAAACCCAGACTCTGATCTGGCTGCGGCTGGCTCCAAAATTGCGGATATCCAAACCCCGACGCCAATCTTGTGTATTCCTTCGAATCTACTTTAGAATTATTCTTAAAATATATGAAGCCTTTTATCACCTTTAAAGGGTAAAAAAGCTGTTTTCAGTCATTACTGGCACACGTCGATCCATTCTGCGGCAACAAGTTCGGCCATTTGCTGGGGCGATATGCGTACGGCACTGTTGGTTGCGCCTGCGGCGGGCACTACTTCGTCAAAGTTTTTCAATGACAGATCGCAATAGACAGGCAGGGCGCTGGGCAGGCCGAAAGGGCAGACGCCGCCGATTGGGTGACTGGTTTGAGCCAGTACGCTCTCCGCATCGAGCATACGCGGTTTGGCGCCAAAGCGATTCTTGAACTTGCGATTATCGATGCGCGCGTCGCCGCGCGTGACGATAAGGATTGTCTGCTCTTTTGCTGTGATGGAAAGCGTCTTGGCAATTTGTCCGGGTTCCACCCCATGGGCCTCCGCAGCCAGAGCGACGGTGGCGGTGCTGGTTGGCAATTCGATGATTTTTATCTCCGGCGCTTTGTTCGCGAAAAACGCCTTCACGGATTCCAGACTCATGAGCTCCCTTTTCAATATGACTTTTTTTATCAAGTTAACTGCCGCGCTTACAAAGAGCAAGACTATGGTTCTTTTATGGGGTCTGGCAACAAGTGGCAGATTGACGCTGCTGATTGATGGCTATAAAGAGGCGTGCACATCCGCTTTGATCGGATGCGGAGGGGTGGCCGAGCGGTTTAAGGCACCGGTCTTGAAATTCGGTTACGGCCATCCTTACTTGTATTCATCCATACTTAGAAACCCCAGAATGTCGGGCTTTGCGCGGGAAAGAGTCCGCATTCGTGCTACCCTGTTTTTGATCCTGCTACCGAGTTGGGTAGCAAAATGGTAGCAACTCGTTCCCGCACTGTTCACGGTCAATATTTCCGTTTCCAAACTCTCCACCAACTCTGTGACGGGTAGGATCAGCTTCATCAAGCACAGCCGTCGAACGTCTGTTGAACAGGCGTTGATGCGATGGACTGTATTGATTGCTTTTTTAGATGCGCTCAAATTTGAGCACATCTCTTGACCACCCGCCGCGCCTCTGCCAGCTTGCGGCAAACAGGGGTGCTTTTAATGACTTTTTACCGAACTCCCGAATTGGCGAGAGAAAATTCTCCCTTTGAACTCACCACAAAGTGCGTTGCTTGTGGAGATCCTTTAACCGGTGCAACAATTGTATACGATTTATACGGTACAGAGGTACCAGGGCACACTTTTCATCGGAAATGTGCATTTGAGATGGCCCAACGCATTATCTGTGATGCATGGCCTAATCGTCGCGTATCGGACGTGAGTTAGACAATATGGGTATTTTTGCGCAAATCATTGGTACTCTCGGAATGTTCGCCGGGGTGGTTGCTGCTGCCTTTGGCTTCACAATGGTAGGCACAGGCGGATTTCTTCTGCTGCCTTATGGCATCGGCCTATTCGTATCGGGCATGCTGATTGTGTGCCTGGGTCTGATTGTCGAGCATGTGCATGGCCTACGTAAGGCGGCCGAACGACAGATCGAGATATTCGAAGCGATAAGGGCTAAAAAGGTATGAGTGAATGGCGCATGTACGATCCGCCTTGTGGCAGGCTAATTGAATTTGAAACTGACATTCTTGGAACACTCAGGGGCGCTATACACCCGGCAGGCACGTTCGGAATGGGGCCTGATCTTCGAGCCGCTATAGCCAGAGGCGAGCGACTCTACTCTATGGACGGTGGGAACCAATTCTTTTCGGTTCGCAGGTGGAGAGAGGTAGATTAAACCGCCCTCTCCATCGTCACCCGCAGGCCCTGATTGATTGCGATCCAGTCGAAGCGTTGGGCAGTTAATTCATTTGATCGACGTCCTTCGAGTGGGCACTTAAAGAACCAGTCGAACACATGCGGCGATATCCTTTTTGCCTTCTTGATGCTTTCGAGGCGTTTCTGACATCTTCGGCTGCACATAAAGGCATTATGGCGGGCAGTCATAAAATCTGAACCACAGATGCGACAATTCTTACGAATGGTGCTGCCAAGCGGAATGTATGTCTTGCCGGCACTTATAGCTTCCTCGGCCCTTCTGTATGTCTGCGAACAATTGTTCGAGCAAAACATGGCCCCAAACCGTTTTGCGATAAATCTCTTATGGCACTGTTTGCATTCGGTCGGATGGCTGGCTGTATTGAAGCAATCAGACGAGCAATATCTGTGATCCGCTTTCATCTGACGAAACAGCTTTCCACATGATCCACATGGGATTTCAGAATACTTGCGCCGAGACTGATCAGCACACTCCCTTGAGCAAAAAGACAGATCACGGCTGTCTGGATTGAATGGCTTGAACATTTTCAGGCAGAATTTGCATTGACGCTCTGGCAATGCTTCACGCCTGATTATTGCCTGCGCTGATCGCGCTATCGCACTATCTCGCAAAGTACGTTCAAAGTCACGATGCTCAAGTGCAGCTTTGGCGCATACGGGCGAACAGAAGCGCG
The DNA here is from genome assembly GCF_019100495.1 of Falsochrobactrum tianjinense. Classification (GTDB taxonomy): domain Bacteria; phylum Pseudomonadota; class Alphaproteobacteria; order Rhizobiales; family Rhizobiaceae; genus Brucella; species Brucella tianjinense. Next base: position 201,099 of record NZ_JAHRVA010000005.1, read on the forward strand.
CTTTGCGTATGCCTTGCCATTGCTCCTCGGGCATCTCAGTGTAGCACCAGTTGCAATACTCTTCAGGCAATGAATATTCACGCTGACCTTGCTCCCAAGAAGGGCGGGCATATCCCAGATAAGTAAATGCTGCGCTTATCAAACTGGAAGCTTCACGCTCTGATCTAGCAAAGGAATGGCCTTCAAGGCATAGCGCAGAGCGAAGCCCATGAAAGACTGCACCCTCATTTTCAAAATGACTTAAACGCCAATCACGCAAGGCGTTCATCACTTCTGTTATCTTGTGGTTTCGAGCATCGCCTTTATAGATACGCTCTATTTTCTTTGGCTTGTTTCCATAACGATATTCGCCATAGCCCAGCATTCTTCCCCATTTGCCGTGCTTTCTCATCCGAACACCGCATCGAACAAGTCAGCGCTCAGCTCGCCTGCGGGCTTCTGTGCGGCTTGTCCGCCTGTCTCACGCTTGGCATAGAAATGCTCCACATACGCGGCATCCATGGCTCGCAATACTGCGATGTGATGCGGTTGAATGCTCCAGCGATATAGCCGTGCATATTCGGAAATCTCCGAAAAACTGATCGGGTTTGGACCATTGGCATGCCATGTGCGGGCTGAATTGAGATCCATAAACCAATCCCAGAGAAGTATTCCCCCAGGAGGAAGTTGGACCTTATCAGAAGTGGCAAGCGTCGCTTCCAATGCAGACACCATTGCTTGTTTGAAGCGCTCAATCATTTTGGCACCTCGATCAACTGGAACGAAGCGGATGGAAACTTTCCATCACCGATGAAGATTGAATTCGGCATGATGCGGGTATTAAGTTTCGGATTGCGGAAAACAATCGTTGAGCCGACCGGGATATGAGATGGAAGCGGCGGCTCCACGGTGATTGAAACCGAAGTGCTGGCAGCTGTTGCGCCGGTTATCACCCTACCGAGGGTATTATAATCACCTGATGAGAAACCGATTAAATCCCCGGCTGTGAGTACCAGCCCCGATGAGACGCTATTCACGGTCAGATTGGTCCCGCTCTTTGCAGCCAGTATGCCGTTATCGTTTACAATTGGATTGGTTTCGTTGCCGATATAAGCCTGTGGAACGCTCATGTGACGCGGGATGAAATGGATGGTTTCAAAACCACCCCTTGCGCTTGCAATCCATGCTTCGACTGCCGCTAGCTTATTTTCTGGCAATGGCTGGGTTTCCATATCGACGGTCCAATATGCATCAGCATACTCGACAAAGGACAGCGCACGTCCGCCATACTTGGTCACCGACATGGGCCGGTTCAAACGAGGCCGTCCACTCTGGAAGAAGATTGAAGGTAATTGAATAGCCATTGTTACCTCTTATCGTATCAAGCCACGGCGGTTTGCTTCCATGCTATCGCGCTTAAAACGGGCAGGCCCAGACCTGTCATATCGGGCGATGTCCTTTTGGCTAACTTGTTCAGCAATCCCCACCATCTCGGCTTTGAGGTTCATTTTCTCATCGACTGATACGCGCACGTCAGCCACATAAGGCACCTTTTCGACCGAAGCTCCCCTTGTGCTCCCAAGCATATGATTAGGTGTGACCTGTGAGCCGCGTGGGAGATTGACCAGCTCTGGGCCTTGCTCGCCTACAAGCGCCGTGCCTCCGGGGGTGAAGGTCGATCCTCTTGCGTAAAGCCCGATGCCGCCGCCTCTAGCGATACTCATCTGGCCTCCGCCAAATATGCCTCCGAAGCCGCCACCGAATAGACCGCCGAACAAAGCATCCAGCCCACTGTTTATGAGACGATCAGCGAGCCTGCCCAATGCGTCTGCGAGAACGTCTGTTGCCTTTGCTCCACTTAAAAGACCGTCAGCAAGTGTGCCAGCGAACTCACGGCTTGCATCTTGGATTTCGGCCATTTGATCTTGTGCGCGCTCCCAAGCCTCGGTCTGCCTGTAGGTACTCTCAACAAGAGCCTCGATCTGAGCTTTCTCTTCCGCAGTAGCAGCGGCACCAGCTTGGCGAAGTGCAATCATCTTCTCTTTCTCAATCGCTGATTTACCAACGAGAGAGGCTTCAAATTGTAACTCTGCGATTAAACGCTCAACCGCAAGCCGCTCACGCTCAGCAGCTTTCGCAGCGCGTTCGCGGTCCCTATCAACAGTGGATCGCCCACCGCCTTTAGACGGGTCTTTTGGCGGAACGTATGGCGCATAGGCAGGCTGGTCAGGGGTGGTCACCACAATATTCTTGCGCCGCTCCAGCTCGTCGTTATAGAGCTTTTCCTTGGCTGTGATAGTTGCCAACTGGCTTTCGCGATCCTTCCCGAATATTCCAGCAATACTATCTTGCAACCCACCGGATGGCTGCGTCGTATTCAACCGCTCACGGCTCTGCCGCAATATTTCAAGCTCTGCCTTAATGCCCGACACATTCTTTTCGTTGAGAGCGTTCCACTGACTGATAAAGCCTTGGAGTGCCGTCACCGCGTCGACAATAGCCGCCTTAAGCGTGGAGCCGACTGTTGTTGCGATCTGGTTGAACTTCTTGTCGATCTCTTCCGCGCGCTTGATGAAATTCTCATCTAATACGGCACCCATCTTGTCGGCTTCATTGAGAGTGGCTGTGATGCCGTCCCGACCCTGCTCGATCAATCTGACAAACTGTTCGCCGCCAGAGCCGCCCAAAAGCTCATCGAATATGCGAATGCCTGCCGCTGTGTCTTTCAGCCGTTTGGTGCGGTCGACCAATTCCAGCATGAACTTGGACGGATCTTTGATGCGCTCCTTTACCTCATCGGGCGACATACCCAAACGTTGGAAGCTTTCTGCCGCCGAACCCTTGCCAGTGGCAATATATTCATCAGCGCGCAAATTCAGTTCCTTGAAACCGTCGATCATCGCATCTATGCCGATCTTGTTCTGATCCGCCACATAGCGCCAGCGCTGCAAGTCCTCGACATGCAAGCCCGCTGTTTGTGCTTCGCGACCAAGCTCCGCGAAGGAAGAGGCAACGCCACGAACAGCAACTGCCACACCTGTCAGGCCTCCGGCTGCTATCCCGCCCCATATGCCCCCTGCAAAGGCTTTGCTGTATCCGCCGATCTTTGTCCCAATTGTCGCGAATGCCTGATTGACCCGGCTTGCCGAGCGATTGGCATCCCGTTCCATCTGCCGAGTTGCGCGGGACGAGTTCCGTTGCAGGTTCTGATATGTCCGTGTTCCGGTGCGCTCAGCCCGTTTGAATTCCTTCTCAAAATTGTTGACGCGAGCCTCAAGGGCAACGAATAGTCGTTCGGTGTCACCTGCCATCAGATCCAATCCTCTATATCGCCGTCAAAGGTGTCGTAACTGGATCGTCCGCTGTCACCGGCAGCGCAGCGGGCGACGGCCATGGCGGAGGCGACTGCACCGTCGATGGACATCCAGAGCTTGGGTTTTGTGAACTTGGCGACATGGCCTTGGTCATTCCGCTTCACCACGACATTCGAGAAGCAGTGGCGAAGGACAGGATGACCGCCGTGCCTGAACTCACTGGCCAGAATGGCGCGCTCAAGCTCATGAATTGCAGGCATCATCAGGGACGGCACCTGTCGCATATCTACAACTGGCAGGCCCATTTCCAACAGTTTCGGCTGCACCTGACGCGCCATGAACGGGTCGAAAGCTATTTCCCTCACGTCGAAATCTTCACACAGTTCCACGATCTTGTTTTCAATCGGCTGGAAAGCGATGGTTGAACCTTCGGTGGCCGTGATCAGTCCATCGTCCACCCACTCGCGATAGGAGCCGCCCGACTTGTCTTCCCGATTATCAATGTTGTCGTCAGGGCAGAAAAACCACGGATGCACCACGTAGCCATCAGCATCGCGCCAGCAGGCCACGATGACGGAAAGGTCAACGGTTGAGGACAGATCGACGGCCAGCCAGCAGGGCTGATCCTTGAGGGCTTCGATATCGACACGGCCCTTGCCTGCATCATAAATATCCATGTCCACGAATGGATCGGTGGCAGCATCCAGCCAGATATTGAGCTTCAATTGTCGCAGGGACTGGCGCTCGCCTACGCTACGCTCTGCTCGCTTGGCATGGCGGCGGAAGCCATCAAGGGAGGGATAGCCATGGCGCAGGCCGGGATTGACCTCATGCCAGACATTTTCATCGCGCCAGTCGTCGTTCCGGTCGGCTTCAAACAGGATCGGGAGAATGGACGGATCATCCACCTCACCGCGCGCCACCTTGCGGGCATCCTCGACAACATCCCATGCAAGATTATCCTGGCCGCGTCCCGCCGTGGTGGCGACAACAAGCAGGGGATTGTCGGTCTTGTCCAGACCAGTCGTCAGAGCTTCCCACAAATAACGGTTCGGCCAGATATGAATTTCATCGGCAAGGACGAATGCCGGGGTGCGGCCATGCTGTGTTCCTGCATCACCTGAAATGACTTCGAGAAATGAACCCTCTTTGGGATAAACAATCTTCTTGGCGCTGTTGTGCGCATCATAGACGCGGGTTGCTGCGACAACACGCTTGTCGGCCCGAATGATGCCCAGAGCTTCCTTGAACGCGATCCCGGCCTGTTTGCGGTCAGCAGCGGCAAAGATGGCTTCGCCTTCCGGCACCCGCTCCGGACCGATGGTGTGCAGCAGCGCAAGTGCAGCGGCCAGACTGGTCTTGCGATTACCGCGAGGCAGGAGAAGCACCACAGTCTTGACCACGCGCGACCCGTCCTCATGGCGCGGGCCATAGATGCGCCTGACAATCCGCTCCTGCCATTCGTCAAGCTGGAAGACGTTTTTCGGAAGGATCGACTTCGGATGGCGCAGGGCGCGCAGGAACCGCACGGCTCTGTCACCATGCCCGAATGGATCATCGATCTCGGATCCGTCATATATCCAGTGGGGATAGGTCTTCGTTACCATCCGCCGGCCTCCTCACGGTTGGCCGCGAGCGCGACACAGGCGTTAATCCAAGTTCGGCTGCAAGCTGTCGGGCGCTGGCCATTGCCTTGTCCTGCGCGCGCACGAGCTTGAGCATCATGTCGGTGTCTTTTTCGGATTGGATTTTCGCTTCGGTATCGCGAATGCGCCCGATGCAAATGCAATAGTTCTCCAGACTGCCCAGATCGACATCGGTCAGTATCTGGCGCTCGACCAGCCCCGGAACGACACGACGCCATTCCTTCTTCGCCTCGACAGACAGCCATGCTGACGGCGCAGGAGGCCGCTGGAGAGCTTCGTTGTCAATCACCAGACGTGGCTTGGCTCCCTTCATGCTTGCCTCACACAGCGGATTTCAAAGCCTTCGCGACGGCCTATCTCTTTCAATTCCTTGATGTTGTAGTATCCGCCTGCATAGGCGATGCGATCAGCGTTGGTTATTCCATCAAGATACCGGGTGCGGAAAATGATCACGGTTTCATCCCTCGCGCCAAAAGCCCGGATATATTCCTCGGTGCTGGCCTGAACGATCTGTGCGCGCAGGTCCGCAAACTTCGACCATGCGAAGCTCACGCCGCCGTATTCGTCTGCGGTTTCTTCGCCTCGTTCGATTGTGATAAAACGATCAAGCTTTCCGGCTCTCATGCGACCTCCTGAACAAGGGCTTGAACAGTGACAACGCCGTGGCTGGTCTCGCCATCTGGATCGCGCAGAAAGCGCATTTGAGAGACGTAGCAGTCAGCGAAGTGGAAACCGCCAGCCGGTCCAAATCTGGACTGACTGATCGCATTCCGGATCGCCCCGGCGATTGCCTTCACGCCGACAAGGTTCTCTTCCTTCTTCCAGACGTGGATGGTGTGGAAAACCCGAACGACATTGCGCTGGATGAACTCAGCGTCCACGCCCTGATCCTCACCAAGGATGATCGACGGATCGGGATTAGGACGCGCATTGCGGTCTATGATATTGGCGGCAGGGACAAGCGCGGTAACTTCCTGCGTTGCAGTAAGTCGCGCCCGGATCGCCTTCTGGAGAGCAAGTTCGAAACTCATTTCTTGCCCCAGTTCTCTTTGATCGATTTGCGCATTGCTCGCTTGATGCGGTTGGCTGCGCGTTTATTCTGGGTGCGGACAGTCGGCCAGAAAAAAGGCTGCGCAGAGGATGCCGTGGTACCGTACTCGACCAGATGGGCATAGCGCACATTCTTATTGCCAGCCGTCACAACTGCCTCATTTTCCTTTACCTGATTGCTTCCGCCCGGCTGCGAATATGGCGGCGTCTGCTGACCTGGCCCTGTTGCCTCGATGCTGTCGATCAGCGCTCCGGTATCGCGAGACGTTTCAGCGAGGCGCTTCATGCCTGATGCCATCTCCTGCGCGGATTTCACCAGAGCAGGCTTCACCGCCTCGCGCACAGCCTTCGGAATAGCATTCATTCGGCGCTGGAAGCGGGACAATCCACCATCGTCAGCCATCAGAAACTCCACCGTCTGAATTCGTTCACGATAGGCCAGACGCCGAACGGAAGGTCTTGCGCACTGACGCCGACAAGGACTGCTTCACGGTTCTCATACCAATGCGCTGCCGTCTGGTAGATTGCCTCGACAAGTGCTGCCGGAGCTTCCTCTTGGTCCGCGCCGCCATAGGTTTCCTCCAGCTTGAAGCCAAGCAAGCTCTCGATATAGTTCTGTGCCGCCTTGAGCTTTCGAGACAGAAGGGCGTCATCGTTCACGCCTTGATCAGCAGTGAAATTCAACTGATCTTTCAGCTCTTGAAGGGTCACGATTTCAGCCATTCCTGAAAACTCCAATTGTGTCCTGTCTTGCGCGATGCCCCCCGCGCCGGTCCCCTCCCAAGGTCGAAAGTCTGGAGCCACCCCCCGGTTGATGCCGATCGAGGTGATCCATCGCTGCATTGAAGCGTCTGGTTGTGATTGATGCTCCATTGATGAGACGAGGAAGCACCTTGCCATCGTTGAAGATGTGCGTTGACGCCGTTGAGATAGTGATGCCCTTTGCGGCGGCGTATCTCTTGGCCTTTGCAATCAACTGTTCTACCTGCCATTCCACGATCATGCTGACCTCGCGATGTTGGATTGAAGGAGAAGGCCGAAAGACCAGCACACCACGCTGTTGGCCTCATCCATGATTTCGCCCGCCGACATGATATGAGCGATGAACTGGCGACTGCTGCCATTGGCGAAGGTGAGCATGAAGGCGTGGGGATTGACGCTGTTCTCTGCGGACAGCATGAGCAACTGGCCTGCGTCGTCATCGTTCTGTGCGATCACCACTTCCATCGTCTGTGTCGGACGTGCGCTCTTCTGATGATCTGGGATAGGTGGATTGTCTGGATCATAGGGATCAGGCAGCATGGTGGCCTTGGTCTGCCATTCACCACTGATCTGACCAAGGCTGTATAATCCATTGACCTGTGTCCACGCCTCGCCAGTGAAGTCAGATGCACTCACCTGTCGAGCGGTCCAGTCTTGCCGAACCGCCCCTATATGCAGGGATGTGCCTGACGTGGCGAAGAACATGGATTATACCTCTGCCGCGTTGACGCGCACGATGTTGGAATTGATGCCAAGGGTAGAGTTGAGCTTCATCACGTTGTTGGCCGTGTCGAGTGCTTCTGCTGCGCTCATGACCTTGGCAATGAACATGCGCTGTGATGGCGTTCCGCCTGCCGGAGCGTCGTTGAACTCGATCTTGAAGGCATAGTCATGGATGGCCTTCTCTGCTGCCAGCAAGGCGATCTGGCCCGCATCGGCATAGTCGATGCCCGTCACCATTTCCAAGTTACCCGCATTGCGAGTGCCTTTGATCTTCTGGGTACGGTTCAGGCCGATATCGTCAAAGGTGATCTCGGTTGCCGTGTCGCCAAAAGTGCCGATGCTTTCGAGATTATTGATCCGCTCCCAAATCTGACTGGTGAAGTCTGCGGCAACAAAATCCTCTGACTTCGGAGCAATAACGCTGCCAATGAACACCTTGGCACCTGCTGTTGCGAAAATAGGCATGATTATCCCTCGTGATTGCGCCGCTCTTCCGATTGCTTGGCGCTGGAATGACAGGGTGTGCAAAGGGGTTGCCAGTTGGCACGGTTCCAGAACAGCGTCTGGTTGCCCTTATGCGGCTTGATGTGATCGACCAGCGTGGCGGGCGCACCGCAACGGCGGCAGGAGGAATAGACAGCGAGAAAAGCTTTCCTTTCCCGGTCCCATTCAGCCGTGTAGCCACGCTGGCGTGAGGTTGGGCGCTTCTTGTCGAAGCGGGCTTTGCGCTCCTTCTCAAGGCGCTGCACGGTGATGCACGGCTCTTTACGAGTGTGAGCCTTGTTGCAGTAGCCACAGATGGAAGGAGCGCGTACCGACATATCAGGCCACCGGCGCTGTGCTGGCATGACCAAGGATGGCCACGACGCCAAGGGCGATGCTTGTTCCACCAGTCTTGACGGCAACGGCCCGGACGTAGCGCTTGCGCTTGGATCCGATATAACCAACCCGATAGGCAGAATTGGCTTCCAGCGTGTCAGGTACGCCGTCCAGAAGGTCAGCAGCGGCCACATCAGTCCAGGCGCTCGTTCCGGTGTCGCTTTCCTGTAGCTTCACGGTAAAATCGCCAGCGGCTTCAATTGCCCCGGTATTGACCGCGAATAGCGCACTGTCGAAACCCTTGAGGTCGATACTGACGCCGTTCGTGTTCGCGGCCAGAACTGCCGGAGCAATCGCCTGAACCGCCTTGTTGTCGTGATAGGTGTCTTTCATGGCTGTTCTCCTTAGCTCGCAGCGATCTTGAGGAACTTGATCGCGTTGAAATCACCAGCACCGCCGCCCACGCGTTTGTAGACGTCGAAGACAATGCGGCCCTTCTGGGTGAGTTCATCACGGTTGATGCGGACGCCCTGTCGATCCACGACGACATAGCCCTGACGGAAATCACCGAAGGCGATGGGGAGAGCGTCAGCGGCAATATCCGGCATACTTTCATCGATCTCGACGCGCTGGCCGAGGAGCGGATGTTCAATGCCTTCAATCAGGTTGCCCGTGGGTGCCCACAGATAGCGCCCGTTGGCGTCCTTGATCTGGCGCAGGCGGATTGCCGTGTTGCTGTTCATCAGGAATGCGGCATTGCCCTTGTAGGGACGGCGCAGGGTGGCAACGATCTTGATGAGCGCATCTGCCAGCTTTGCATCATCCGGGGTTGCACCGGTCGGCACGTACTGGAATTTGCCCCACTCGCGAGCGAAATCTTTCTCCGGCGCGGTCGGATAAGTCAGCAGGCCAGTCGGGGAATTATCCACACCATCGCCGGTCATGAATGCCTCGCCCTCGGTTTCGCTGAAATCATGGGTGGCATTGTTGATCAGCCAGGATGCAATATCGGTGGCCGCATCATCGAGCAGGTGACGGGTGGCAACGGGAGCAGCATATAGCTCTGCCACACCATACGAATGCTTGGTGAGTTCGGGGCGCGCCGTATCCTGCGGACGGTCTTCGCGTTCCGTCACCCACTTTGCGCCACGCTTGCCCATGCTGTAAAATCGCTCGTATCGATCAGTGCCGATGCTGACGACTTCGGCCAGCCCACGCATGGGAGACAGATCAGTCATCAGATTGCGGATGGTCAGATCGACCGTGGGCAGAACGAAGTAACCGCCATCGACATTGTTGTCAGACGCTGCCGCCTTCACTTCCACGTCAGAGCCGGTGCGGGCAAAGTGAGACAGGGCCTTGCGCTCAATCTCGTTCTGCTCGTCCTTGTTGCCACCGCCGCCGAGGCGACCGGCCTTCTTCTCGATTTCATCAAGGCGATCATTCAGGGCCTTGAGATCGGGATTTTCGCCCTCGACCTTTTTGAGACGCTCATCCAGCGATGCCCGCAGATCATCAAGCGATTTGGTGACGATGGAAACCGGATCGTCATCCTCGCCCTTACGGGTGATGCTCACGCTGCCGAGCAGCGCTTCTTTCATGACATGCTGCATGTCAGTTCCTTCCAATCTGCGCGGCTGCGCGGTTGATGGCAGCGGCGATATTCAGCGCCAGAACTGCCGATTTGGCCGAAGTCACCTTCGCGCCGGGATGCATCGGGATCGTCACGAGAGACGCTTCCAGAAGCTCAAGAGATTTGATGGTGCGCCCGCCGCCAGTGCGCGGACTGGAGCTTTTCGTAATGAAGCCGATAGAGACACCGCGAACGGCGCCGGATTTAACCAGCGCTTGCACTTCGCGGGCACGGATCACTTCATCGACCAGAAGCTTTCCGGTGAGGTGAAGGCCGTCTGACTTTTCTTCGGCTATGTCCCACGTTCCAACAGGATCATTCATGTCGTGGCCGAACAAAAGAGGAATAGGCATCTTGGCCGATTTGAACGCACCGGGTTCAATCCAGTCGCCAATGCGATCAGGGCTGCCAAATTTCCATGCCAGACCTGAAATCAGGCCAGCATCACCCGCGATCATCTTGGTTTCGACAATCAACCTGTCCATCAAAATGCCTCCAACAAACGCACGGTGTGTTCCGCAGCGCCGGTGATGGCCATAATCAGCAGGGCGATAGATGCCGCCATGAGTGTCAGGCCGATTAATCTGTCCATCACACCACCTCGCGGAATGCAGCGCGGTTGCTGGCGAAAGCATCAATCTGGGCTTCGACCCAAGACACAGCCAGCAGGCGCAGCACATTCTTGTGATTGAACGGGAGGGACTTGCCGTCTTCGATGATTTCCCACTTGGTCACGAGACGAGCCAGACAGTTGAGCCGAGCGCGCTCGCGATCCTCACCGGACACAGTGCCGTCAGAGCGGGTGCGCTCCATAAGCTCGTCCGTCATCGCGATACGGGCATCATGCGCCGTCTTGCTGTCCGGGCCGACGATCCAGAGCTTGATCCCGGTCGGCTCTCCGGTGACAGGATCGACCAGCTCACATTCGCGGCCCCGGTCCTGATCGGTCACATTGGCGATGATTTCACTCAGATCCATTTTCGTCCTCGTTTTCTTGTTCGTCCGCCAATGGCGGTTGGACCGGACGTCCGCCGCTGGCGGGAGTTGATCCCGGCTGGCTCGATCCCGTATTTGGATTTTCAAAGGTGTTGCCGTCATCGACTGGCGGCAGATCAAGCCAGTCCCTAGCCTCATTGCGGGTCAGCACCATGGAAGAGCGCAACGAGCTGATTGCCGTGGCGCGGGCCGTCAGATCGACGTTGGTGAAGTCGTCACGGTCAAAACGAATTGCGAGGGTTTTGCGCTGATCCTTGGTGAACAGGGCGCGGCGCAGTGCGCCTTCCAGTGCCCGCAGCCATGGCTCAAGGCAAAGCTGGAGAAACTGACGATGCATTTCAGCACTGTTCGACCATGTGGCCTTGGTCAAATCGCCCAGAAGTGTAGCGGGGAGATTGAAGGCGCGGGCGATTTCCTGAAGCTGGAAAAGGCGAAGCTGCTGAAACTGTGCATCAACACTGGAAAGCTGCATTTGCACCCATTCAGCATCGTCGTACAGAATGGCTGTCTTGCCGGAATTATCGGCACCGTCCATCATCTGACGCCACATGGCGATCATGGACTGCGCGCCCTTGTCGCCAAGCGGTTTCTTGGTGCGCAGGACGCCACCGGGACGGGCACCACGGCCAAACAGGCGGGCGGCATGGCGTTCCATCACAATAGCAACGCCGATGGCCTCGCGACACAATGTCAGCGGGGATTTGTCGTAGGTACCGCGAAGATGAATGATTTCGCTGGCGTCTTGCAGGATGCCATTGACGCGATAGCGCGGCTGCAAGGTGTCATCGGGATAATCGACGTTGATGAAACCGGGACGATACCGGATCAGTTCAAGGGGCCGTCCATCCATGCTGCGGGAGACACGGGCAAGCCCGCCCTGATCCCGGCAAAGTGCATCGACCATGATCGAGCGGATGAATTCGAAACCGGAAGTCCACTCGTTCGCCTCGCTGCGCAGCAGATCAACGGCAGGATGACCGGGAACTTCCTTCTCCGATCCATCGGCGGCAATTTCCACCACCTTCACATTGAGGCTGGCAGCGGCTTCGGAAATGGTACGAACCGCAGTGGCAACGGCAGGGACGCGCAAGGCTATCTCGGTCGAAACCGCCACACCCGTTGCAGTCGGCGCACCCTGTCCAAGCATCTCAAGGATTTGCTCGTCAGTCAGTGCTTTTTTGCGGTAAAAGGGCCATATCTTCATGGCCCCTAATTTGCCTCATGCGCGTGCGCGAAGCCATTACCGAAAGCGCAGTTAAGTGCAGGTAAAATCAGTTAGTTATGAGGTTTTTCCCCTGCCTTTCGCGAGCCAGACGACAACCTCTGTTTTGGTGACATAAAGGCGTCCGCCACGCCTGCGAGCCGGGAAAGTTGCTTCCTCCATTTCCAGCTTACGCACAAAGTCCACAGACACACCCATAAACCTTGCGATTGTCCGCGTACCCCATAGGCTTTCGATAGCCAAGGTACTTCCCCCATTGGGGGGAGTTCCCATCATGCGGTCAAAGCGCTCCGGTGTCATTTCGGTGATACCGTGGAGATTGCAAGTGGTTGATTTCATGGCATCTCATCCTTCCAAATCACAGTATTACCTTCGGATTGCAACTCGCGGGCCACTTGCTGCGCTTCCTCAAGGCTGTGTGCATCGTGAATGTTGCAAGCGCCGTCATCAATGAACATGTCAAACATCCAGACCCGATTTCCGGTCTGATGGCTGATCCCGGACCAAATTTCGACACGCTCCCGATACGGCTTTGGAAATTGAACAACCTGGTTCATAGACGAAAGCCTTTCAGGTGATTGATCGTGAGGGTTTTCCTGCTTTGTTTTCGAGCAAGTCGGTCCGCTTTGGATTTGGCCGCGTTCTCCCTCATGCGATCGGTTTCAAACTTCTTGACCGGGATGCCCTTGGCGGATAGCTGCCTGATCTTGTCCCGGCATTCCTCCCAATCGCCACGGTCAACCAGGGTTTTCTTTACGCCGTCCTCGATCAGATCAACATTCCATCCGCCTTCCAGATCAGGGCCGTATCGACCGTTGATCGGTGGCACCTCATAATATTCAGCCATCACAACAAGCGGGCGATAGCGGAACGGCCTATCCAGATTTGGATTGGCGAGTTTTCTGGCGTTCGTCCTTCCCATGAGCTTTTCCGCTATTTTCTGATCTTCATCAGATAGCTGTTTCTTAATTTTCGGCCCGCCGGAAAACAGCTTGGCGCGCATCCGGCGCTCAAGCTCATCATCGCTGATTTCGTTCACAGCGCCCTCGCTCTGATTAATCTGGCCTCGGTTGCTGCTTGCGATGCCTCCAGAACGGTCAAGCCGAACCGCTGGCGCAGTCCTTCAATGACAGGGTGGGGTTTCTCACTATCAGGTGTCGTCGCAAGCCAACGAGCGGCCTCGATCACGCGGGGATTAAATGGCGTCATCATCTGGACTTCCTGAAAACATGTCTTCGCCACCGCTATGAAGACGTGTGTGATGCTGACGACATAGCCAGCGAACAGAAAGCGGCTTTGAATAATCATCGTGGTGAGCGTCAACCTGTACGTCTCCGCAAACTTCGCAAGGCGGCTTGATCAACTCTCCGCTACTGAGTGCACGCTGCACTGCAAGATGAGCTTTGTACTTCTCAGCATTCGCCCTGCGCCAATTGGCTTGCCGAGTATCCGTCTTGAGATTTAACTCAGTCATGCTTCACCTCCTGCCATCTTGTTCCAGACCCACTCAGACGTGTCTTCCGCCTTGCTCACTGACTGCCCTGACAAGCGGTCCAATGCTCGCCACGCTTCAGAGTTGGTATCGAAAGGGCCTGCAACAACATTGCCGCCATTCATCACGAGGTATTTGCCGTCAGGCTGCTTGCAAACAATCATGCGGCGCTCCTTTCAATGTCCTCGATGTATAAATCACCGTTCACCATTTTTTTTGCGAGATACTCAACATCGCCAGGAAACACGTCTTTTGATTGTAGCCACGCTTCCGCCTCCGCGAGGTCTTTCACCTGTGGAATTGCAGAAGCTTCACCCTTTTTTTTCTTCGGATGGTTCAAATCGGGGTCGCTCGCTACAGCGCTTTTTGATTGCGCGCTTCGCTCCCCCTCTCGCGTAGATGCTAACCTTTCCCCGTCCAAAGCCCCATGATTTGGCGTTGGTTGTGATTTTGACGCTGATTGTAAATCTGAATGTGATTGTGGTTGTGATTGTGATTGCTTTTCATCGGCTTTTGGCCGATCATAAGCCGAATTAAAGCTAGGCTTTTCATCGGCTTTTGCAGTCTTCCTGGGTCGTCCACCCTTTTTCCCATTCTCCGACAAGTTTTTATGTTTGATTTCAGATGCTTCACGTACTTCCGCCGTACGTTTGTGAACCCAAAGATAATCATATAGAGGCGCAAGAACCTCACTCACCGCCATCCACCTATCAGCATCAACATGTGCAATCCTGCGAAGCCGTTCCTCATCGGACGGAAGCTCACCATGTCGCCACTGATGGAGGCGCAAAAACATATGCGCCCCGTACTCCTCTGCGCTCAGGCCAGATGCTTCCGATAGCTCATCACCAACGTAAATTTGCATCCATGGTAGATTGATCATTCTACCCACCCATCTGCGTCAGCGATCCCCATTTCGGCGGGATCGTCTTCGCGTTCGTCATCTTCAAAATCAGGGTCGCCGTCGAGAGTATCGAGCAGCGCAATCGCGTCCTCGATCCACTTCTCCAGCATCAGACGGCGCAGCCTGTGAATTGCGGGACTACTCATTTCGCGCGCCCTTTCAGATCCGGCAGTATCCAGATGGAAACTACCGTTGCAGAGCGAGCGATACGGAGAAGAAAGAAGGCCAGCCAGATACGTATCAGGGTCATGTCGACTTCCTCCGCTCCCAATCGGCAAATGCCGTCGAGCCTGTTACGTCATCCGCCAGAAGCGGCGAACCGTCATCGAAGTGAACCTTCGGCTTTACCGTTGAAAGCTTCCTGCGACGGAAATTGACGGTGCCTGGCTCATCCTTCCCGCAGTGGGAGATGATGGTAATTACGCCAGAGCTGACGTTATCAATGTCGTCAATACGGATCGGGCAATTCGGCCACTTTTCGCGGAAGGCTGCGATTATTTCCGCGAGAGCCGCATCAATCCTTTCGTCGGGGTTTTTTTCCGGCTTTGCAGCAATCGCCACAGCCGGAACCGTAAGAGCAACACCAGCAGCAGGGGCAGCGCGGAGAAAAGAACGTCTGTTCAACATTATGCCCTCTCCATCCTCAAAACCCGCTCGACAACATCGGTCATGTCAAGCACGAGGTCATTCACGTGCTTGAGTGCCACGGAGATATTCGCAGGGACATCCCGGCCCAAATTATAATCCGGCTGATCGTCCGCGAATTCAGCGGCGGCGCGGCATATCTGGATGATTGCAAATGCTGTTGACGCTGACTCATTCGCCTTTGTCGCCCGCTCAAGCAGGCTTACGTCTGGCCTTTTGGCCGATGGTGTGGTATTGGTTTCCATGTTTTCTAATCCTATTGCTTGGGTGGAAACATGGCTCGGTGTTGAGGTTGCCGCCTCTGCCGGGCCTTTTGCTTTCGTAGTCATGACTGCCTCGCAAACTCGGCGCGAAGCCCGACCATTTCCGCCAATGGTGCAACCGGCACCACAATTCGGCCTCCCACTTTGATTGTTTGAAAGTCACCGCGCTTGGCGGCTTCGTAAGCTGAATTGCGGCCAAGGCCGAAAAATAGCTTTCCTGCATCCACTACCGAAATCGTCGGCTTAGTCAGTGCCTCTTCGAGTGTCACTATTCGCCCTTCCTATGAACATACGTAACTTACATAGGAATAGTTAGCACGAATTAATAAACTTGCAACCTTTTTATGCGCAGGTTACGTAAGTTGTGAACAGGAAGGACATTCCGATGCCGGACAGGCCGAAGCAGGATGAACAGAAGACCGAGCGCTTCAATATGTTTATGTCGCCGTCTGAAATGGCAGCGATTGATGATTGGGCTTGGAAAAACAAAATCCGATCCAAGTCAGAGGCGGTTAGGCGCCTTTGTCGGATTGCTTTGACGTATGAGGATCTCAAGCCGGCCATTAACAACAGCATGAAGCAATTAATTGATGCAGTGCTGATCCTTGGTAACGAAACATTGAGCGAACGCCCCAAGACACCTGATGAGATGGAAGAATTGCGCTCATTGGCGCAAGAAGTATTTGCCCATACTTATGGACTTTACGACAAACTACTGGAGCAAACGGTACGTCTTGGCGGTCTGGTGGATGGAGAGTCTGAGTTTCAGGAAGCGTTAGATTGGGAAGCAAAGGCTGCAGATTTCCTTAGAGGGACCTCATTCTTTGACGCTCTTAAGAAATCTCCTGAAGCAATGCAGAAACTTGATGAAGCAATTGCGTCGAAGAGGAATGATAGTAAGGGTACAAAAAAATGAAAGGTCACATCCGGGAGCGCTCCCCCGGCAAGTGGGCGATAGTCCTTGACGTTCCTGATCCTGAAACAGGTCAGCGCCGCCGTAAATGGCATACCTTCCATGGCACCAAACGCCAGGCCGAAACTGAATGTTCCCGGCTGATAGCTGAATTGGATGGCGGCAGTTATATTGAGCCGTCCAAAACGACTGTGCGGGAATATTTCACCCGCTGGCTGGCACATGAAAAGGCGAACGTTTCACCCAAGACGCATCAGCGATACGAAGAATTGCTGATGAAAAACGTCGCGCCGGTTATCGGTTCGGTCACGCTGAATAAGCTCACAGCCGCTAGAATAGACGGCTGCTGGGCGCACCTGTTGGAAAATGGACGAAGGGACGGGAAGGGCGGACTGTCGCCGCGTACGGTCCACCATTGCCGCCGTGTGATGCTAACTGCGATGGATCAGGCGTTGAAGTGGGATTTGCTGAAAAAGAACCCGGTTGCGCTCACCCGCCCACCGAAGGTCGAGCGCGAGACAATGGAAGCTTATACAGCTGCGCAGACAGCCATCCTGCTTGATGAGTTGCGTCATACGCGGATTTATATCCCTTCGCTTCTTGCGGCGCTTTGCGGCCTTCGCCGGGGTGAAATCCTCGCTCTGCGCTGGCGAGACGTTGATTTGTCGAACGGCCTGCTTTCGATCAATGAGAGTGCGGAGGAAGTCGGCAAGGAAGTCCGGTATAAGGAAACGAAGTCAGGCAAGGCGCGCACTGTTGCCCTATCCTCGACCGTGCGGGAAGAATTGCAGCGACACAGGGCAGGGCAGGCCGAAGAGCAGTTAAAGCTTGGTATCCGTCCAGAAGATAATTCTTTTGTCGTGGCGCAGATTGATGGCCGACCGCTCAAGCCGACTTCTCTGACACATGAATGGACACGCCTACTGGCGAAAACTTCACTGCCCCGCATTCGCTTTCATGACTTGCGGCATTCCCATGCTACCCAGCTTTTGGCTGCGGGCGTTCATCCGAAGATTGCCAGTGAGCGGTTGGGCCATTCGACTATCGGTATCACGCTCGATCTTTATTCCCACGTCATGCCGGGAATGCAGGCAAATGCAGCTGAGCAAGTTGACGCCGCCATAAAAGCTGCTAAGAAAGCGACCGATAAGTGATTGGGTAGCAAATCGGTAGCAAATAGCGATTTGAAGCTTTCCAGAAACCGGGGAAAGTCTTTCTAAAACAATTACTTGGAGGGGTGGCCGAGCGGTTTAAGGCACCGGTCTTGAAAACCGGCGTGCAGGAGACTGTACCGTGGGTTCGAATCCCACCCCCTCCGCCATTGGCCAAGCTGCGTGTAGCGTGTCGNACCGGCGTGCAGGAGACTGTACCGTGGGTTCGAATCCCACCCCCTCCGCCATTGGCCAAGCTGCGTGTAGCGTGTCGCTCGTTCCTGACATTTTGACGCTGGTTTTTAGACAAAATCAATATTTCTAAGCGGACGTTTAGGGATCGTTTGAGGGGCATTTAAGCCCCGTCAAATCAGTCATCATGATTTCAGGAAATTGTCTGCCCTACTCTTATCGTTCTGACAGCGCTCTTGGGTAGGCGACGGCTCAACGGTCAATCCGTATCGGCTTTCGCGCAGACAACATCACGTTAGCCGTCAAATCCACTCTCGGCAATGGGCAGCTTTAAGAGTGCGCCACGCATACGCCGCAGCCAGACTGACCACCCCGTTACCGGCCGCATCGGATCGGTCCAGCCGATTGGCCATCCCATCACCCAATCCGAAAAGTTCGGGTTGAAGGTCAGGTCGTTGATCGAGGACCGTGGCCCAGCGTTCAAACTGATATGGAGCGGGTGCGAAGATGGGGTCGTGGTCCAGGCGGCCTCTGCCTGCTCAACGCTAATCTTCAACCCAACGGCGCTCGGATGCAATGAGGTGTGCATGCATAGCGACTTGCGCTGCGAAGGGGTCTTTCGCCCGTAGTGCGGTTAAAATGGCATAATGCTCTTCAACTGCTAATCGCCATGTACTCGGACTTTCCGTACGCCGCTGCATCCGTTCTGAGATGGGACTGTGTCTTTCATCGAAGATCTTAGTTACCATACTGGTTAGAACGCTGTTTCCCACCGCTGATGCGAGGCCGATGTGAAACTGTTTATCGTGTTCGACAGGCTTGCGATTGGCCTCGATTTCTCGCGTCATTGCTTCAAGGATACTTTCCAATTTTGTTAGTGCCTGCTCGCTGATTTTTGCTGCACATTGCGCCATCAAACCGCATTCGATCAAGATTCTCGCCTGCATCAGTTCAACAGGACTTTCGCCCAATGTCTGGTCATTCACGACAGTATCGGCCGGCGGCAGGACATAAATGCCCGATCCAGATCGAATTTCTATCACGCCCTCGATTTCGAGAGCAATAAGCGCTTCGCGAAGCGATGGGCGTGAAATGCGCAATTGCTGCGCCAGATCACGTTCAGCCGGCAACCTTGATCCGGCTGCCAGTGAACTTCCATCGATAAGCTTCCGGATTTGGTCCGCGATCTGCTGGTAGACTCGTCTAGTTTCGATCATTTGGTAAGACCAAAATAATGGATTGCGTTTAATGTCATCGCAATCCTCCTCATTTTTTGCCAGTTCTCCAACAATATCGAGAAAGTGGCTTGACCAATTATTTAATTTCCCCCATTAAAAGATAACTTTTGTCAAAGCTCAGGGAGGAGGAGCGCGATGAGAGGTTTTTCTGCAAAGAAGCTATCTGAAACGGCTCCTGTGCTGCTGAAGCTCGATAGTGTATCAAAGGAATTTCCAGGCGTAAAAGCACTTTCGAGTGTTAGCTTCGATTTACGCGCCGGTGAGGTTCATGCTGTATGTGGAGAAAATGGCGCCGGCAAATCGACGCTTATGAAAATTATCAGCGGCGTATATCAGCCAAATTCAGGCTCGATCACGTACAAGGGGGCGGAGGTTCAATTCGCTTCGACTTTGGAGTCGGAAGCGGCTGGCATCGCTATCATCCATCAGGAACTTAATCTTGTGCCGCATCTGAGCGTCGCGGAGAACATCTATCTCGCACGCGAACCTCGCCGGGGCTTTCTGGTCGATCGAAAGAAGTTGATTGCAGATGCCAAGCGCTGTCTGGGTAGGCTTGGGGTTAATATCGATCCGAATGTGCAGGTGAGGACACTGTCGGTCGCCCAATGTCAAATGGTGGAAATCGCGAAAGCGCTTTCTCTAGACGCAAATGTGCTGATTATGGACGAGCCCACCTCGTCTTTGACGGAACAGGAAGCCCAGCTTCTCTTCAAGGTGATCCGTGATCTGAAAAATCAAGACACCGGCATTATTTATATTTCTCACCGGCTGGATGAGATGCAGGAAATCGTTGATCGCGTTACGGTTTTGCGCGATGGGCGATATGTCTCGACCGACGATTTTGCCGACCTAACGATCGATGAAATTGTTGCACGCATGGTTGGGCGATCGCTGGAGGACAAATTTCCCGAGCTGACCCGTCAGCCTGCCAATGATGTGATTTTCTCGGTAAAAGGCCTCACAAGGCGCGATGTTTTCGAAAACATCAGTTTTGATATTCGTCGTGGCGAGATTCTTGGTTTTGCCGGGCTGATGGGCGCAGGACGAACGGAAGTAGCGCGCGCGATTTTCGGTGCTGATCCACTTGACGCGGGCACGATTGTGCTCGACGGCAAAGAATTGAAGATCACTGATCCACGCAGCGGGATCGATGCCGGCATCGCCTACCTGTCTGAAGATCGCAAGGTGCAAGGCCTGGCCATCGCGATGCCTGTCGACGCCAATCTGGTAATGGCCCGCATGCAGGCGGTCAGCAACAGTCTAGGCGTCATTGATCGCAAGCAACAGCGGGACGCAAGCCAGCATTATGTCGATCTTCTGAGCATAAAGACGCCGAGCCTCAATCAGCCGGTTCGCCTTCTGTCGGGTGGCAATCAGCAGAAGATCATCATTGGCAAATGGCTGTTTCGTGAGCCGCGGGTCATGTTTTTTGACGAGCCGACACGTGGCATCGACGTTGGCGCGAAATTTGCGATCTATCAGATCATTGATGAGCTTGCTGCGCGTGGCATCGCGGTCGTTTTGATCAGTTCCGAACTGCCGGAAGTGCTCGGGATGTCTGATCGCATCGCTGTCTTTCATGGCGGCCGTATCGCTGCGACTCTCAAGACGAGTGACACCAATCAGGAAGAGATCATGCATTATGCGTCCGGCAGTGGTCGACGCGGCGAATAAGGATAATTAGCATGACGGAAGTAACCAACGGTAAACTGCTAGAGCAGGGTCAGATTTCAGCAGATAAAGGACGGCGTCTCAGCGAGCGACAGAAGGATATCATTCAGAAATTTGCAGCACTTGGCAGTCTTGTCGTGCTAGCTGCAATCTTCTCCGCGACGAGTAGCGCCTTTTTCTCTGTCGGCAATGGCATGACAATAGCACTTCAGGTCACGTCGATTGCTTTGCTCGGTATTGGTGCGACCTATGTGATCATCACGGGTGGCATTGACCTTTCCGTTGGTTCGGTGCTCGCGCTCGCTGGCGTTGTCGCAGCACTCGCCGTCAAGGAACTCCAGCTTCCCATCTGGATTTCAATGCTGCTTGGCATCCTTACCGGGTCGCTTTGCGGCCTGATCAATGGTCTCGTTGTCACCAAGTTGCGGTTGCCTCCTTTTATCGCCACGCTCGGCATGATGTTGATTGCCCGCGGCGTTGCCTTGCAGATCACTGGCGCCCGCGCGGTGTCGGGACTGGGAGAAAGCTTCGGTGTTTTGGGTAACGGCTCACTGTTTCGGTTGGAGTCTATCGACGAACAGGGGTTCCCGGTCGTCACTTTTCCAGGCATCCCGTATCCCGTTGTCCTGATGATTGTAATCGCCATCATTGCCGCGTTCGTTCTGAATCGGACTGTGTTCGGTCGCCATATCTATGCCATCGGTTCCAACGCCATCGCAGCGCGTCTGTCGGGCGTCAACGTCTCGCGGATCACGATCTACACCTACCTGATTTCAGGCTCACTGGCTGGGCTTACCGGCTGTGTGCTGATGTCGCGACTTGTCACTGCGCAGCCGAATGAAGGTGTCATGTACGAACTTGATGCCATCGCCAGTGCGGTCATCGGCGGCACCTCACTGATCGGCGGGGTCGGTACGATTTCCGGAACCTTTATCGGCGCGTTCGTCATTGGCATTTTGCGTAACGGTTTGAACATGAATGGCGTCTCCGCCTTCACGCAGCAGATCATCATCGGCCTTGTCATTCTGGTCACTGTCTGGATCGACCAATTGCGCAATCGCCGCTGAAGAGGAGGACGGGAAGGGTAGGTCCTTCCCCCGTTTCGAACTCCGGTCGGGTTCGGTTATTTGGAGGAAAACATGAGTAAATTTAAAGCTGCGCTTCTCGCTTCGGTCATGGTCTTCGGCGGGTTGACCACTGCTTCGGCCGGTGAAATTGCCGTTATTGTCAAGACGGTCAATTCGACCTTCTGGCAGAACGTTCAGAAGGGTGCTGATGCTGCCATTTCCGAGGCAAAGGGCGAGCATACGATGACTTTCCAGGGGCCTGCATCGGAGTCAGCTATCGCTGACCAGGTCAATATGGTCGAAAATGCTGTCAACCGTAAGGTCGATGCCATACTTCTCGCGCCTTCCGATCCCGATGCGCTCGTGCCAGCTGTGAAAAAAGCTTGGGAAGCGCGTATCCCGGTTGTCATCATTGATAGCCAGCTCGCCAGCGGTGCCGAGAAATATTATCAGTCCTTCTTGTCCACGGACAATAAAAAGGCTGGAGAACTCGCCGCGAAAGCTTTGATCGAAAAGATCGGAACGACGGGTAAGATTGCCGTTATGTCCTATGTTGCCGGCGCAGGGTCCGAAATCGGTCGTGTGGGTGGTTTTACCGACTATATCAAGGCCAATTCGAAACTTGAAATCGTTGGCCCCTACTATTCGCAGTCCCAGATGGCTACCGCGCTGAACCAATCCACTGATGTTCTTGCTGCCAATAGTGACCTGAAGGGCATTTTCGGAGCGAACGAGCCGACCGCAATTGGCATGGGGCGGGCGATCAAGCAAGCCGGCAAAGCGGGCAAGGTTACTGCAATCGGTTTCGACGGAAACCAGGATTTGCAGGAATTCGTCAAGGATGGCACGCTGGCTGCAATCGTTGTCCAGGGTTCCTACCAGATGGGTGATATTGGCGTTGCAACATTGCTGAAGCTGCTCAAGAAGGAAAAGGTCGAAAAGACAATCGATACCGGCGTCGTTGTTGTCACAAAGGACAATGTCGAGAAGCCGGAAGCTAAAAACGTTCTTTACTAAGTCAAAGCTCGCGCGCGGAGCATATCCGCGCGCTCATTTCGGTCAGATCGGGAATTCAGCGCATCATGAAGGTTTCAGATAGGCGCAAATTGCGCAATCGTGACGTCTCGTTCACGCTAATGGGTCTCGGCTGTGCCCAGATGGGTAATCTCTATCGATTGACGAGTTATCAGGAATCCCTGAGTGCTTTCGAGGCGGCTTGGGATGCCGGTATCCGTTATTTCGATACAGCACCTTTTTATGGCTATACGCGTTCTGAACGCCGCCTTGGCACCATGGTGACGGAGCACAAGCGCGACGAATTTGTGCTCAGCACCAAGGTAGGGCGCGTCATGGTGCCGGACGAGACGGTCGGGCCGGAGGAAGACGCTTACGTGGAGCCGCTGCCGTTCCGGCCGACTTTTGATTACAGTTACGATGCGATCATGCGTTCTTTCGAAGTAAGTCGCCAACGCATTGGCGTGTTCGCTCCTGACATTCTGTATATTCATGACATTGGCCGCGCCACACACGGAGATCGTCATCAACACTATTGGGACCAATTAACCAAGGGCGGCGGGTTCAAGGCGCTTGGCGAACTGCGTTCCGCGGGCTTGGTAAGGGCCGTCGGTTTAGGGGTCAATGAATGGCAGGTCGTATCTGACGCGATGCAGGAGTTTGACATCGACGTCTCCATGCTTGCTGGACGCTATACCTTGCTAGAGCAAAAATGCCTTTCTCTTCTCGACCGTTGCCACCGCGATGGCGTTGGTATCGTTGTGGCTGGTGCTTTCAATTCCGGTCTTCTGGTGGGCAATCGGAAGTTCAACTATGCCGACGCACCGACCGATCTCCTGGCGCGTGTCGATGAAATCCAAGCGGCATGCGAATCCGAGGGCGTTAACATGCAAGCGGCGGCGTTGGCCTTTCCAACACTGCATCCAGCTGTGGTCACGGTCGTTTCGGGTGCCCGCAATGGCGAACAGATGAAGGCAAATATCGATTGGTTTGAGCAGGAAATTCCCGCCTCGTTCTGGACCCGGTTGAAGGATAAGGGATTAATTTCAGGGGACGTACCAGTCGATATCAACTGAAACATCGACAAGTTTATGCATAGATCTGGCAGGTGCAGACGCTCATTTTACGAAGCCTTCAAACCCGGTTCTCTTGCGCTTCTTACAGTTGAGCGAGTTGTTTGAACACGTTCCTAATTATAGCCCAATCGGGCAGAACTTACGATCAATGCCGCAGCTCTTGAGCTACACCCACTCTAACGGTGCGAGCCGGTGAGCGGCATGAATGCTTTCTAAGTGTGGTATTCCCCTGTTTTTAATGCGTCTCAATCGACAAATCACGCGCACCCCCCAGCGCTTAGCGATTGACGCTAGTTAGTGTCAATACTCGGTTAAGGCCCTTCCTACTACTCCCAAGCTTCTTTTGCTTTTTCATTGAGAAGCAGCGGGTTCCACATAGGTTTCAACGCGCCAAATTCGCAGAGCGGGAAGTTTAATAACCTCCTTTGGTGGTTCGAGTCGAACTGCACCATGATTATTAACCAGACTATTCAGTCACAATGCTATGTGTTACGTGCTGTAGCGATAATGATCGCTACAGCTGACTCCTACGACGATATCAGACCTCTCTGAACCGCCACGACTGCGTACGTCTCAAAAGAAACCGTGACACTGCAAAATAGGCCAGGCGGGCGATCACGTTGGTATAGAATATCATCATGCCCATCGCAGCCGCCGGAGCCACATCACCCGCATCGTCCATGTTGAGAACCGCAATCGAGGCCAGCGCGGTATGTGCGGAATAAAGAAACACGACAGCCGACACGGTGGTCATGGCATTGACGAACAGATACAGCGAGATATCGAGAATTACGGGTAGGCAGACCGGTACCGTCACACGGACGAACAATTTATAGAATGGCTGCTTGAGCGAAGCCGATACGGCTTCGAACTCCGAATCCATCTGCTTCAGTGCAGTCAGGGCCGTGAGATGAGAGACACTGTAAAAATGCGTGACCGTGCAAATGACGAGTATGGCCATGGTTCCATAAATGCCATGAAGCGGATTGGCCGGATTATTGAAAAAGAAGATATAGGACAGGCCCAGCACCATACCTGGAACCGCCATCGGCAGCATCGCCAGAAACTGGAACAGCATCCTTCCTTTGAAAAAGCCATCTGTCTTTTCCACGGCATATGCGCCGATGAATACAATGATTGTGCCGATGATCGCTGTCAGGAAGGCAAGCTGGATCGAGTTGGCATAGGCAGCCCACCCGCCGCCATCCATGCGGCTGAAATCGAAATTGCGCAGGCCCAACGTCATGTCGTAGGGCCAGAAATTGACGACAGCCGCCAGTTGGCACACAGCCATCAAGCCGACGATGAAAACGGCAATCAAGGTGCAGTAGAGAAGGCTCAGATTATCGACGAGCGGCTTCTTCTTTGGCACCAGCGGTACAGCGCGGGCAGACAGTAGAGCAACCTGTTTACGCTGAATGGCCCGATCGACAAAGAAGGCGACGATGGCCGGAAACAGCAATATGACCGATACCACTGCGCCAATCTCGAAGTTTTGCTGGCCAATAACCTGCTTGTATATGTCGACGGCAAGCACATTGAATTGACCTCCGATAACTTTGGGCAAGCCGAAATCGGTAATCACCAGATTGAACACAACGAAAGCGGCCGAGATCAGGCCATACCGGGCGCCCGGAACGGTAACGGTCCAGAACGTACGCCATTTCGACGTGCGCAGCGCTTCCGCCGCTTCATAATGACGGGCATCGGAGACGGCGAGCGCCGTCGATATGATCATCAATGCGTGTGGAAAGGTGAAGAATACAGACCCGAGTACAATCCCC
This sequence comes from Falsochrobactrum tianjinense, assembly GCF_019100495.1. Classification (GTDB taxonomy): domain Bacteria; phylum Pseudomonadota; class Alphaproteobacteria; order Rhizobiales; family Rhizobiaceae; genus Brucella; species Brucella tianjinense. The sequence goes on from NZ_JAHRVA010000005.1 coordinate 226,653, forward strand.
AACGGTCCATAGATAGGCACGCCGAAAAGCAGTTCCCTCAATATGCCCTGATTGCCGAAGAGGTAGATGAGCCCGATCCCCGGCAACAATGACGGAACAAGAATTGGCATGACAGCGATCAGCTTGAAGAGCCCCTTGAACCGCATCTGCGAACGGTTGAGTGCATAGGCGAAACCGAAGGCGAGCGTCACAGTCAGGATCATGCTGGCGACCGCAATCAGAAACGAGTTCTTGATCGATAGAAACAGCGTTGGCGATGAAAAATAGGTTCGGTAGTTTTCGAGGCCTCTAATCTGTGACGGCATGAGCATGACGCGCCGGAAAGTATTGGAATCCATCTCCTGCCACGCTTCACCTTGATGCGGCGTCGTACCAATCAGGAAGCGCGCATCCGGTGTCAGACCGCGAATCCGATAATGTTCCGGTCCGCGAAAGCTGAAGTCCGGAAACAGATCTGTTGGCGCCAGCCTACCACTATTGGATGTGGCGAGATCGTCGGACTTGAGGACGCCAAGTGCGTCGTTCAGCGCGGCAAGCGTTTGCGGATTCTGCCAGTTGCCCTTTCCGTCACTGACCTGAACTTCAAAATTGCCAAGCTGGAACTGGTAGCTGTTGAACGATTTGGTGAGCATGACGTAGAGCGGCGCGGCCAGCGTCATGAGAAGATAAAGACCGATCACCAGCATCATGCCGTACTTGATCCTGTCATCAGCGCTCACTTTACGGAACAGCGTTTTGCGGGAATCGGCCGGCATGGCCAGATGGTCGCTGACAGTGCTCATTACTGCGCCCTCTTGCCGAAGACCAGCATGCGGCTCTTGGGCAGTTGAACCAGGATCGACATGCCTTCGACCAGTCGGAGACGCCGCTCGGCATTGACTGAAAAATCCGCAATCAAGGGTTGGTTCTGAAGATCGGGGCTGCGCATATGCGTACGCCAGAATGATCCCAGGAACTCCATGGATTCGATCTGTACCTCAATCAGATTCTCGCCATTTTCGGCAAAGGACCGATCATCGATCAAATGACCGTGGGGGACGATATCGTTGGGACGAATGACAGCGACGGCTTCGGAACCGGCAGGCAGATCATGCTCATGACAATGGAGAGAAAAGCGCCCCACCCCAACCGCGCCTTTATTGGCGACCACAACCGGATATTTGTTGGTTTCGCCGATGAAGTCGGCCACAAACAGCGTATTGGGATGGCGATAGACCTCCAGCGGAGTTCCGACCTGTTCGATTTTACCGCCATTCATTACGACGATGCGGTCAGCGGTCGCCAGTGCTTCTTCCTGATCGTGGGTAACCATGATCGTGGTGACGCCAAGCTTGCGCTGCAGCTCTTTGATTTCGTGCCGCAGGTGGACCCGAACTTTCGCATCAAGCGCCGAAAGCGGTTCGTCCAGCAGAAGCAGTCCCGGCGAAATTGCAATTGCCCTGGCCAAAGCGACGCGCTGTTGCTGGCCGCCTGAAAGCTGCGCCGGATATTTGTGCGCCTGATCAACCAGACCAATCAGCTCGAGCAATTCTTCAACGCGTGCCTTGATCTCGGCGCTCGGACGCTTCCAGTTCTCCAGCCCGAAGGCGATATTCTTTTCGATCGTCAGATTGGGAAACAAGGCATAGGACTGGAAAACAATGCCGTAATCCCGTTGTGAGGGAGGCAGGACGGAAATATCTCGTCCCGCCTGCCGAATACTACCACGCGTTTGCAGATCCAGTCCGGCAATCGCACGTAGAAGCGTGGTCTTGCCGCATCCGGAAGGACCGAGAAAACAGATGAACTCACCTTCGCCTATTTCCAGATTGATGTCTTTCAGAGCCTGAAAGTCCCCAAAACTTTTCCATAGGCTTTCAATTTGAAGGTAGTCCTCGCGAACTGGATGTGCAGGAGCGACTGAATATAACGTGTCGTTGAACGGCGCTGGCTCCGAAGCGGTATCGTTGTTCACACTTGAATTCCTCTGGATGAGCATATGTTTCTCCCATACGGATCTGGCAGTGTACGAATTGCGTCGCGATAGGACGTCCAGCTAGAGCATTTCCCGTTTTGATTGAATCGTAGGAAATGCTCTATCTGGTTGTTTTAACACGCATATTGTTCCGAAAACCGATTTACACATTCCGGGATGCGCTTCAGCTTCACGTCTTGCGCGGTGCAAATCGGCTCTCGTGGCTGCAGAAAGTGCTTCAGCCTTTGGTTTCGGACTTGGAATCGAAGCGTTTCGTCCACTCATCCAGAATTGCCTTCCGATTATTGGCGGCCCATTCCAGATTGTTATCGATCATCTTGGACTTGAGATCGGACGGAATATGCTCCACCGACTTGGCGACGCTTGGCAAGGCCACCACAGCGAAACTCTGATTGAGAGCTTCCATCGCATTGGGGGTCAGCGTCCAATCCATGAGAGTCTGGGCAGCCTCCAGATTAGGTGTGCCAGCCATGATCGCGACGGCTTCAGACTCCCAGCCGGAACCTTCTTCCGGGAAAATGATATCGATCGGTGCGCCCGCTTTCTTGACCTGTGACGCCGGGAACTCAAACGAAATACCAATCGGTATTTCTCCGGCTCCTGCCATCTTGCACGGCTTCGAACCGGAATGGGTATAATTGGCGATATTAGCGTGAAGAGCGTCCATAAAATTCCACCCCTCCTTCTCGCCGAACATTTGCAGCCAGGAGGATACATCAAGGAAGCCGGTTCCCGACGAGGCAGGGTTCGGCATCACTACATGCCCCTTATATTCCGGCATGGTCAGATCCGCCCAGCTCTTTGGCGGTTTCAGTCCGAGCTTTTCCGCCTCAACCGTATTGAAGCAGACGGCAGCGACATAAGCATCAAGGCCGATCCAGCTCGTCGGACGGTCCTTGTCCACGAAACGCGGGTCAAGCTTGTCGACCCCCTTCGGCGTATAAGGCTCCAGCATTCCTTCGCTTTTCAGAACCAGCAATGACGTGGCAGCAATCCCCCAGATGATATCGGCCTTGGGATTGTTTTTTTCCGCAAGCAACTTTGCGGTCATAACACCGGTGGAATCGCGCACCCAGTTGATCTTGATATCCGGATGGTCCTTGTTGAAAGCGTCGGCAAAACGTTGCAGATCGACAGCTTCGAAAGCAGTATAGACCGTCAGTTCCGACTGTTGAGCCTGCGCACCGTAGGGCAAGCTCAGGGCAGTTACGAGTGATAATATGAAAGCACCTTGTTTCAGCATGTGAAATTTCCCCATTTTTAGCCTTGAGCGGCTTAGTTTTATGTTCCCTGTCTGGTGGATCTCAGACTTTTCATCTTTTTGATCAGTATAGTGTGGATTCAGGTTGAATAAGTAAAATCTATTTATCTTATGAATTCCAAGGCAGAACTTATAGCAGGCGATTAGGGCGCATCCCGAAGGGTGAGACGGTTGTCGGATAAGAATTGCATCAAAACAATTATTGAGAGCGCGTTTCCTGTTTTGATTGATTCATTCAAAATGCTCTCTCTGTTTGTTTTTACGCATGTCTTTATCCCGAAACCGGTTTCCCCTTTCGGGAGACATGCTCTAGTGGCTACTGACTGTGAGAATTACTCCTTCTATGATATCCAGAGCTTGGTCCAACTCGGCTCGAGTGATGATCAATGGCGGCGAAAGCGTCAGCACATTACCCTGGCTGATCTTGAAGCTGACGCCACCGTCGAGGCAGCGATAGTAAACGGCCTCCGCCATTGCATGGTCAGGTATCCGTGTGTCGCGGCCCGTCACCAGCTCCACACCGAACAACAATCCCCGCCCGCGCACATCCCCGACGCGGGGACACCGCGCTTGAAGTGCGCGCAAACGGCCAATCGCATAAGCGCCAAGCTCTGCCGCGCGCTCCACCAGGCCCTCCTGTTCAATGATCTCAATTGTCGTGAGCGCTGCGCGAGCCGTGACGGGATTTTTCTCGTGCGTATAATGACCGATCGCAAAGTCGCCGCAAACATCGAGATCGCGACGAACGATGGTGCTGGCGATGGGTAGCAACCCTCCGCCGAGCGACTTGCCAAGAACAATCATGTCGGGCGTAACGCCGTCATGATCCGACGCGAAGAACTTGCCCGTCTTGCCCAATCCGGTCGGTATCTCGTCGAAGATCAGCAAGGTTCCGTGCCGGTCGCAAGTCTCGCGCACCTCCTTCCAGAATCCCGGTGGTGGCGGATAGGGCGTTGCACGCATGGGTTCGGCAATGACAGCTGCGATATCGCCTTCCCGCTCCAGCACAAACGACACAACATCGGCGCAGGCAATGCCGCAACTGTCCGGGCCCTTGTGCTTGTAGTGACAGCGATAGCAGGCAAAAGGCGGCACATGCTCCGTTCCCGGCAGCAGCGGCCCGGCAATGCCGGACCGGAATGTCGCCTCGCCGCCGACCGAGGATGCGCCGAAGCCTGCACCATGAAAGGCATCCCAGAAGGACAATGTCTTGAAACGTCCCGTTGCGGCGCGCGCGACCTTTAGGGCGACTTCGATGGCATCCGATCCTCCCGTCGTAAACAGCACCTTGTCCAGATTGCCAGGAGCAAGAGTGGCCAGCTTTTCGGCGAGCAGCACGGCAGTCTCGCAAGTGAAGCGACGAGGCGCAAAGCAGAGCTCGTCCATCTGCTTCTTCACGGCTTCAATCAGACGTGGATGCGCGTAGCCGATATGATGAGCGCTATTGCCATGAAAATCCATGAAGCGCCGCCCGTTGGCATCCTCGATCCAGATGCCTTGCGCCTTGACAATCGCCGTCAGACACGGACTGGACAAACTTTGATGCAGGAAAACATCAGCGTCGCGATTCAGCAACTGCTGCATGGCTTGACTGTTTTTATGCTCTTGCCAGCGCTGGCGGGCCTCCGAGCGATTAGATTCGCCTTCCGTATGCACCGCCAGTTTCATGCGCTTCCCTTTCCCCGCTGCTTCGACCTTCGTGCTTTCCCGTCTATGTTTCCCAGGGCAGCGAGAACGTCTTGACGTTGGTAAAGCTCTTCATGGCTTCGATCACACCTTCTTTGTAACCGTTGCCGGAATCCTTGATGCCTCCGAACGGAGACATCTCGATCCGATATCCCGGGACTTCCCAGATATTGACGGTGCCGACTTTCAAACCCCGAATGTATTTCTGCATGCGACGGTAATCATTGGTGCAAACACCAGACGACAAGCCAAAGTCCGTTGAATTCGACAAAGCGATCAGGGCATCGTCATCTTCCGGTGCTCGGATGATCGGAATGACGGGGCCGAAGGTTTCCTGCATGACCAATTCCGAACCATGTGGAACTTCGTCCACAACGATCGGTGGCAGCAATGCGCCTTGTCTGCCGGGGTCGTAGAGTACCTTTGCTCCCTGTTCGGCAGCCGAATAAACAAGCTGCTCAAAACGCGCCGCGGCCTGTTCGTGCACGACTGTGCCAAGCTCCGTCTGCGGGTCCATCGGATCGCCGAAGCGGATTTTCTTCGCCCGTTCCAAAACCATCGGCACGAAACGGTCCGCAACACTGCCCTGACAGAGAATGCGTTTCACCGCCGTGCAGCGCTGGCCGGAATTCTTGGTCGCGCCAGCAACCGCCAGATCGGCGGCCTTGGCCAGATCATCGTCGCTCAGATCGTTGAGGATGATGAGAGGATCGTTGCCGCCAAGCTCCAACACCATCCGCTTGTAGCCCCCGGTTCGGGCAATCATCTTGCCCACCGGAACGCCGCCGGTAAAGGTGATGAGGTCGATAACGGGGTTCGTAATCATTTCCAGCCCAATATCGCTGGGCAGGCCTGTGACGACCGACAGCATCTGCGGCGGCAAGCCGGCTTCATACATGATGTCGCACAACATCAAAGCCGTCATCGGTGTCAGTTCGGTCGGTTTCACCACAACGCAATTGTTCGTGGCAATTGCGGGCGCAACCTTATGAGCCACCATGTTCAGCGGATGATTGAATGGTGTGATCGCGGAGATTGCCTGCAACGGTTCGCGAGTGGTGAAAATCTTGCGCGCCTTGCCGTGCGGTGTCAGATCGCAAGAGAATATTTCACCGTCATCATGCAGGCACATCTGTCCTGAAAGTGTGAAAACGTCGTAAGCGCGCCCGACTTCGTAATAGGCATCCATCTTCGAAATGCCGAGCTCTGAGGTAATCAGGCTGGCCATTTCTTCCTTGCGCTCAACCAGTAGCTCGGCAGTGCGCAACAGAATTTTCTGCCGTTCGTAACGAGTGAGCTTCGATTGGTAGGACGCTGCAATCCTGAAGGCTTCGCGCGCATGCTCTGCCCGACCTGCGGGAACAGTACCGATCACGGCATTCGTATAGGGATAATGGACATCGAATGTCATATCGGCATCAACCTTGCGGCCAGCGATGCGCATCGGCTCGTGTCGTGTCTTGATCTGTGTTTCAGGCTTGACCATGGCGTGTTCCTTCATCGTCACGCGTGCGCAGCCGCAGTGACAGCGTAAAAGAATGCATCGAAGTTTCGCAAAACCGGCGCATTCGGCAAGTCCGGCATCTGCCGGTTGACGATGAACGGTACTTCCCGCTCGGTCAGTCCGCCATGCGAGCGCAAGGGTTCGTTGAGCGCAGCCAGATCGTGTCGATGTTCGCTGGTACCGATGGCCTTGTTGACGGTCGAAACCAGAACAATGTCACCAATACGGTCAGCGGGTAGTTCGAAGCGCTCAGCAGCAGCCGGGTTATCCAGCACGACATCTATGCCTTCAATCCCTGCAAGGCGCTTCATGATATCGGCAATATCCGTGCCTTCAGGCAGATAGGCGGTAGCGAAAGAACCGAGCGCACCATGGTGGACGACATAGGGATCGGTGATCGGCAGGATAACCCGGGCGGCATCCTTGCCAAGCCATTCGTCAAGAATATCTTGAACATAAACCACATCTGGCGAACCATCGGCCTTATGCTTCGGCTTCATGCCGTGATCGGCCGTTACCACGATTGCAGCGCCAAGCGCATCGAGTTCGGTCAGATATTTGTCGAACATTTCATAGAAGGCGTTGGCTTGCGGAGTGCCAGGCGCATATTTGTGCTGCACATAGTCCGTCGTGGTAAGATACATCACATCCGGGCGGAATGTCTGCAGCAGCTTCACGCCAGCAGCAAAGACGAACTCCGACAATTCGGCCGAATAGACTTCCGGCACGGGCATACCCAGCCATTTCGAAGCATTGTCGATGCCATTTTCCGCCTTGGTGGTCGTATCCGAACGCTCTGCCGAAAAGCAGACGGCACGTTCATCGTCAAACTGCAATCCTGCTCCCAGCAGGGCGCGCAGCTTGTCCTTCGCGGTCACGACGGCAATTTTGGCACCGGCATCGTAAAAGCCTTTGAAGATGGTCGGTGCGCGGAGGAAACGCACGTCGTTCATCATCACTTCCGCCCCGGTCTCGCGATCATAGAGATAATTGCCGCAAATCCCGTGCACAGCCGGCGGGCGCCCGGTCGCGATGGATAGATTATTCGGGTTGGTAAAGCTTGGGATGACGCTGTGAGCAGTGCGTACAGTGCCAGTCTGCTTGATCCGCTTCAATGTCGGCATGAGCCCGGCAGCTATTGCTTCATCCAGATAGGCTGGTTCGCAGCCGTCAAGGCAGATAGCGACCGCCGGGGCCTTGGGCCAGCTATAGTCGCGGTCGTTCACCGTAACAGTCAGATTGGTCATCTTATTCACGTCGATATCCTTTGCGGGCCGGGTCCAAACCCGTTTGTGTTCCAAAATCTATGCGGCGAGTTTTGCTCTTTCATCGAGAGCCGCAGCCGGTGGCACAGCCGTGTCGACACCCATGGCATCAAGGGTTTCCCGTGCAGCAGCGACAACCTTGCGCATGACAGCCGCATCCATCCGGCCGATGCAGCCGATACGGAAACTTTCGACTACCGTCAGTTTTCCGGGATAGATAATGAACCCCTTGTTTTTCATCAATTCATAGAATCTGTTGAACTCGAAATTCGGGTGGGCCGGTGTGAAGAACGTCACGATAATCGGCGACAGCCAACGGTCGCGAAGCAAGGTTTCAAAACCAAGCTCGCGCATTCCCGCGACCATGACATCGCGATTTTCGGTGTAGCGAGCAAGCCGGCCCTTGGCTCCGCCTTCCGCCTCATGTATACGCAACGCTTCCATGAAGGCGGCAACGACATGGGTTGGCGGTGTGTAGCGCCATTGGCCTGTCTTGTTCATTGCGATCCACTGCGCATGAATGTCGAGCGACAGGGAGTGGCAATTGCCTTTGGAAGCCTCCAGCTCGGTCTTTCTGGCAATAACGAAACCAAAACCGGGCACCCCTTCAATGCATTTATTGGCAGAGGAAACCATCGCCTCATAACGGATGGTGCCGACGCTGAGATCGATCGCACCGAAAGCACTCATAGAATCCACCAGCAATTTGCGACCACGCGCATAAACCACTTCGGAAATTTCGCCGACCGGATTTAGAATGCCTGAACTCGTTTCGCAATGCACGACGATCACATGCGTAATGGCTGGATCTGCATCGAGTGCAGCGGCCACTTCATTGCCGCGCGGAGGTAAATAATCACCTTTGTCAATTACACTGTAAGCTCGCCCCAGATAATCCAGCGTCTGCGCGATGCGCTGGCCATAGGCTCCGTTGATCAAAACCAGGATCTTGCCGTCACGGGGTAAGAAAGTGCCCAACATCGCTTCAACCGCGAATGAACCGCTTCCTTGAATCGGAACGCAATCGAAATCGCCCTTTCCGTCTCCGGCAATATCCAGAAGCCGCCGACGCATTTCCGCCGTCATTCCTCGAAAATCTCCATCCCAGGATCCCCAGTCCCGCAACATTGCCTGCTTAACTTCGGTGGCTGTTGTAAGTGGTCCAGGAGTTAGGAGATATGGCTCACCCAAAACCGGGGGATCAAACCTGGACCCAATGATTCTGTCGTATTCCACGATTTGTCCTCCAAATGGTCTCAAACTTGTTCAGATGGTGGACACAGCTTGTGGTTTGGCTCACTATTTGTAAAATCGTTCTTTTAGATCAGTTTATAAGTAAGGCTTATTGATAATAATGGCTCTTACGCTTAGCAATTGTGGTGCGTAACGTGTCAAGGTTGGTTGTTAAACACGTACACCCATTGCGCAGCAGCAGCGGGTAAGCAGCGTGATGGCAAATAGCCAAAGCGAACGAAGCATCTACCTCGTGTCTAGGCGCATGGAAAATTTGGATCAGGCGAAACTCACGCCACCTGAATTACGGATCTACCGCGGCCCAATGGGGACAAAAGAAAATCGTCAGAACAATTTGTCGGCAATTTGAAAATCCAATCACAGCTTGCTTTTTGCGATCTCCATAAATGCCCGGATGAGCGCACCCGAGCTCCGCTCGTTCAGACAAATGGCGGCTTCGTCCATAAGCATTTCATCAGAATGGATATGGATTGCCTTCAGTCGCATGTCAGCGCTGAACTCTGCTTTTGAGACAAACCCCACACCTGCACCGCTTGCAACAATTTCTCGCACGGCCTCTCGTCCCTCAGCTTCGATGACCGGCACCAGTTGGATCCCGTTGCTTGCAGCCAGGTCCTCAAGTTTTCTCCGGGTCTTCGACCCCTGCTCGCGGAAAATCAGCGGCATTTCCGCAAGTTGTCCCAATGTCAAAGACTGTGCCTTTGATGCAGGGTGATTAACGGACGCAAAAGCGATAATCGGCGACGAGCTGAGTTTGTGTATCTCAAAATCCTGAGAATCTGGGATCTCACCCAAAATGCCTATATCAGCTTCGTAACTATAAAGAGCTCTGACGACAAAGTCGGTGTTTCCCGTATTCACACTAATTTTTACGTTCGGATAGCGATCACGGAATGCGCGCAAAATGCCCAGTAGGTGATGCGCTGCGTCTGCTACGATGGTCAGATTTCCGATCTTGAACGCGCGAGATTCGGAAAGCAATTCATTTGCCTGCTTCTCGACTTCGAACAAGCGATGTGTGATTTCGAGAAGCTTTCGGCCAAACTCCGTGAGAGTAATCTGCTTCTTGTGCCTGTGGAAAAGCAAGATGTCGTATTCTTCTTCCAACTTACGGACCTGATCCGAGATAGCAGGCTGAGTAAGATAAAGAGCTTCGGCAGCGCGCGAAAAGCCTCCGTAAACAGCGACATAGTGAAAGGCTCGCAGCTGCACATAGCGCATCTCGTGTGATCCTGCCGGTTAGTGTAGGTCAGATTTCATAAGTCTAGCTTATCGATCAATCTGAAAGAACGATTTTACAGATAGTCGAGCAAATTGCACCCTATGTCCAGTCGTTTCAAGCAAGTCCATCAAAGCGACTTGTGATGAACAGACTTTGAAAGAGACACAGGAGGTTGGGTACGATGGCGCACTACGATGTTGCTGTGGTGGGTGGAGGTATAATCGGCCTTGCTCATGCATATGTTGCGGCAGTTCGGGGCAAGAAGGTAATCGTGCTAGATCGCGATGCCCAGAGTAATGGTGCGTCGATCCGAAATTTCGGATTCGTAACCATAACCGGGCAGGCAGCTGGCGACTGCTGGTCAAAAGCTCGCCGTGCTCGTGAGATATGGGAAGACATTGCCAACGCCGCCGGTATTAATATTGTTCAACGCGGTATGTTGCTTGCCGCGCGATATGGTCCTGCAGAAACCATCATCGACGAATTTTTAAAAACCGATATGGGTTCGGAATGCAAGAAGCTCACTACGAACGAGGCGCAAAAGCTCGTCCCTTCATTGCGAAAAGAGGCCGGACAACTGGGTTTGTTCAGCCCGCATGAAATCCGTGTCGAATCTCGTGAAGCGCTCCCCCGTCTAATAACTTTCCTGAGTGAAAAACTCGGTGTAGTTTTTCAATGGAATACTTATGTTCATGCGGTCAATGCACCATCACTTTCTACGAGTAAAGGTACTATCAATGCCGAAGCGACCGTAGTCTGCCCCGGAGATGACTTCACGGGTCTGTTCGCGGACCGACTGCAGAAGTTTGATCTGTCCCGTTGCAAGTTGCAGATGATGCGTGTCACCTCTCAGTCGAACATAAAATTCAAAAGCACCCTTCTCTCCGAGCTTTCACTAGCGCGTTCATCTGGATACCAAGGGCTTCAAGGGCTCAGCGAATTACAGCAGCAGTTAAACAGCGAGATGTTTGGACAGCGTTCGAACGACATTCACTTGATCGTCGCGCAATCGCCCGATGGTTCTCTGGTCGTGGGGGATAGTCATCACTACTCCAGAACTCCCGACCCTTTCGGTTCAACCGAAATTGAAGGCTACATGCTTTCTGAGTTCGGCCGTGTTCTGGATATGCCAGCGTGCAGCGTTTCTGAACGCTGGGTGGGGACTTATGCATGGGCTCCGGGCCGCTGGCGTATCACAGATCAGCCATCTGATGCGGTGCGATTGGTCGTCGTTACGAGCGGCTGCGGTGCTTCAACTTGTTTTGCAATTGCCGAAGAAACAATCGACGATCTTTTTGGCAGTCAGGCCATCAATAAATAATTCTGCATACCTTCAATGAATTGAAAGTAGTACAAATACATGAACGGTTCTCTGGTCCTTTTGCATCTTGCCGGTGCAGTCGCGCTCCTGCTCTGGGCGACACGCATGGTGCGAACAGGGGTGGAGCGTGCCTATGGCGATCGTTTGCGTTGCCGCTTGCGCAACCAGATGCAGAACCCACTGCTTTCGATAGCCTTTGGCCTTATTCTGGCAATTGCCTTGCAGAGTTCGACGGCCGTGACGCTTCTGGTCGGTTCCTTCGTCGGATCGGGCATCGTCAGCGGGGTTGCAGGTCTGATGGCCGTGCGCGGAGGCGAGCTTGGTTCGGCACTCGTTGTGAAAATCCTGAGCTACGATCTGACATTGCTGGTTCCGCTCTGCCTTGTTTCAGGCACAGCCATTTTCATGACCACAGAGCGACGTGACTGGCGTCAGATCGGGCGCATTCTCGTTGGCATCGGTTTGCTCATCATGTCACTGGAAATGACAGGGCAGGCGACAGAGCCTTTGCGCCAAAGCGAGCTTCTGCCCGTCATCGTGGATTATCTCTCCAGCGATCCTGTGACTGCCTATCTACTGGCGGCATTGATGACGTGGCTGTTTCATTCCAGCATCGCGGGCGTAATCCTGCTGACCACTTTCGCATCGCGCGGACTGATCACGCCGGAGCTTGCGGTGATCATGGTGCTTGGCGTCAATCTTGGTTCATCAATCATCGCGCCGATCCTGACCCGCAACGCACCACCCGAAACCCGTGTCGTGCCGCTCGGTAATCTTTTGATGCGCGGCGCTGGCTCGCTGCTCATGCTGATCCTGTTTGAGGCCTTCAAGCCCTCGATCGGCTTCCTTGGTGGCGACCCCGTTTCGCAGGTGGTCAACGCCCACATTCTGTTCAATGTCATTGTCATGGTCGCAGGCATTCCGTTGTCTGGACTGGTGCTCCGTGCGACTGAAGCACTGGTTCATCTCAATTCAGACAAGAACGCACCCGTCCAGCCACTTGAGGTCGAAGAGTATAGCGCGCTTGATAATGCCGTTCTTGATCGTCCGTCCCAGGCGCTCGCCAATGCAACGCGCGAAGTCGTCGGCGTTTGCGATACAATTGAAGTGATGCTGCGCCGGATTATCGATCTCTATGAAAAGCCGGATCAGGCGTGCATCAACGAACTGGCAAGCCTCGATGACCGGGTCGACAAGAAGCATGCAGCCATCAAGCTGTATTTAACCAAGCTCGCATCTAAAGACCTCGATGAGTTTGAAGCTTTGCGGATGCAGGAACTGATGGGCGCATGTGTAAAGCTCGAACAGGTTGGCGATATCATCGTACGCAACATGCTCGCGCATGTTCAGAAGAAGATGGATCACAATCTGGAATTCACCGAGGAGGGCTGGAAGGAGCTCAGCCATTTCCACGCAATGGTGCTGGCGAACGCCCATATGGCGTTCAATGTCATCGTCTCGCGTGATGGGCGTACCGCCCGTCAACTCGTGCAGGAAAAAGACAATCTGCGTGATCTTGAAAAGCAGACGAGCATGCGCCACTTCTCGCGGCTACGCGAGGGTTCAACCCGAAGCATCGAGACAAGCACGATCCATCTCGATACCATTCGCGATCTCAAGCAGATCAACTCGCTGCTCGCATCAATGGCCTATCCGGTCCTTGAAGAGCAAGGATTGCTCGGCTCGACGCGCTTGAAAACAGCGAAGCAGAGCTAGCTTTCTGGTGCAGTCTGTCCACGTCTGAATAAAGGACTCTGACGCTCCTGCGACTAGCCGGTTAAACTTGATTAAGATGTGAGAAGGTCTACATCCAATATACGGTTTTGATCGGATCTAGGGACTATTCAGTAATCTATTTCAGCGACAGAACGACCACATGCTTTCGGCCTTTTAGACTGCCCGGTCGCAAAGATATGTTTCGCACAACAACTCAGCATAACGGCTACCGCTTGGTAGTTTCTGCGATGGTGGAAAGGCTGTCCGCTCTCAACGCTTCGTTTGGCTCGCAAAGTGGTGCTCGCAACAGCAGTTGTCAAAGATTTTCGTCGTTCAAAACAACAACGATAGTTCCTAAACCGCTTTATTCTCAAACACTATTTAATGATTGCGGAACCTAATAACCAACATCCTGGAGTCGGACATGCGCATTGATAAAATTTCTGATTCCAGATTAAGAACATTGTAGTTAGAGCTGGCTCGGGAAATTTGAACAGGGGGATAAGTGGAA
>NZ_JAHRVA010000006.1 GCF_019100495.1 Falsochrobactrum tianjinense
TTGGACAAGTAAAGGGGGTGAATATTCCGTTCCGATTGACAGATGATCGCTTCTATGCGCTGACCGAAGGCGCGTTCAAGATCGAAAGTGTGACCAGGATTGACGCCAACAGTTTCGCCATCATAGCCAATGCCCAAGGCGTAATGACGGGACAAGACAGCGATATCATTGCTCATAATCCCGAGGATGCAGTAAAATTCGGCGCCCGCTTCAATCTGCAGAAAATTGCCAATAGGGGGGCTATTCAACTACCTTGAGTCTAAGCATCTCCCTTCACGCCCCATTCGTGCCAGAAAACGTGCAATTCAAACGAATCCACGCGTAGAGTGGTTTAACAGTCTCTGTTTGGACTACCTACGGAAGCACCGCGCAGACAACACAACCGCCGTGGATGGGGCGAGAGCGCGGCCTGGAGCCGGTCGGTCCTGGGTATATCCAGGCATGCGCCATCGATGTTAGGACGATCACGCGGCATCAGCGCTTCGCCTCGGCCACGACCCTGAGCTTCTCACCGCGCTCATACCAGCCTTTCGAACGATTCACGATCCAGACGACGGAAAGCATCACCGGCACCTCTATCAACACACCGACCACGGTGGCGAGTGCTGCACCCGATTGGAAGCCGAATAGACTGATGGCAGCGGCAACGGCCAGCTCGAAGAAGTTCGATGCCCCGATCAGCGCCGACGGCCCGGCAACGCAATGTTGTTCGCCCGTCATCCGGTTGAGCAGATAGGCGAGCCCGGAGTTGAAATACACCTGAATAAGGATGGGTACAGCGAGCAGGCCAATGATCATCGGTTGCGCGATGATCTGTTCGCCCTGGAAGCCGAACAGCAGCACCAACGTTGCCAGAAGTGCGACAAGCGATGCCGGGCCGAGTTTGGCGAGCAGCCGATTGAGCACCACCTGCCCGCCGTTTGCCAGCAGGCGATGACGCAGGATCTGCGCGATGATAACCGGAATGACGATATAGAGCACGACTGATAGGACGAGCGTGCCCCACGGTACCGTGATCGCTGACAGGCCGAGCAACAGCCCGACAATCGGGGCGAAAGCCACCACCATGATCGCATCATTGAGGGCAACCTGTGAAAGCGTGAAATGCGGTTCACCTTTGGTCAGGTTCGACCAGACGAAGACCATGGCCGTGCAAGGCGCGGCGGCAAGGATTATGAGGCCGGCGATATAGGAGTCTATCTGGTCCGCTGGCAGATATGGCCGGAAAAGCCAGCCGATGAACAGCCATCCCAGCAGCGCCATGGAGAAGGGCTTCACCGCCCAGTTGATGAAGAGCGTTACGCCGATGCCCCGCCAGTGGCGGCCGACCTCGCCCAATGCGGCAAAGTCGATTTTGAGCAACATGGGAATGACCATCAGCCAGATTAGAGCCGCCACCGGTAGGTTTACACTGGCGATTTCGGCTGCACCGATGGCCTGGAAAACACCGGGCAGAAAGTGACCGAGGGCAATACCCACGACAATACACAGTGCGACCCAAAGGGTGAGGTAGCGTTCAAAGGTGGACATAGATTCTCCTCAAGCGGTCGCGACGCGGCGGCCGAGTTCGTCGATCACAGGCTCGCCATCTTCCTTGATGAACTCACCACGTTGCGGCGGCAGAAGGTCGAGCACTTCCTCGGAAGGTCGGCAGAGCTTCACGCCCTTGGGGCTGATGACGATGGGACGGTTGATGAGAATGGGACGCGCCATCATAGCGTCGAGCAATTGTTGGTCACTCAGCTTTGAGTCGCTAAGGCCCAACTCGGCATAGGGCGTGCCCTTCAAGCGCAGCAGGGCGCGGACGGAGATACCCATGCGCTCGATCAGCTGCTCAAGCATTGCTCGGCTTGGTGGCGTCTTTAGATATTCGATGACATGCGGCTCGACACCGGCATTGCGGATCAGACCCAGGGTGTTGCGCGACGTGCCACAATCGGGGTTGTGATAGATGATGATATCCATGAACCGCCTCACGCTGCGCTGTCTCGCGGAGAGGACGTGCCTTCGGCCTGGCCGATCTCTGCGAGCTTGATGCGCAGCGATGCCTTGTTTAGACTAGCGACAGGCAGGGATGTAAAGGTCGAGATGCGGTTTTTCATGTACCGGAAGGCCGCAACGAAGGCGGCTTCCTTCTGGATATCCATACCATCGACGGCGGCGGGGTCTTCGATCCCCCAATGGGCGGTCATGGGCTGGCCGGGCCAGACCGGGCACGTTTCGCCAGCGGCACTGTCACAGACGGTAAACACGAAATCCATGACAGGCGCATCGGGTCCGGTAAACTCTTCCCAGTTCTTCGAGCGGAAGCTATCGGCGGGATAATCAAAGCTCCTCAGCACTTTCAGGGCAAGGGGATTGACCGAACCTTTCGGCTGACTTCCGGCGGAGAAGGCGCGGAAGCGGCTGGCACCATCCTTGTTTAAAATGCTTTCGGCGAGGATGGAGCGTGCGGAATTGCCAGTGCAGAGAAACAAGACATTAAAGATGTGGTCGGGTTGAGCAGTATCAGGCATGGGAAATCCCTTTTGTGGGTTCGCAGCAGGAGGACAACGCGGCCATTGCTGGATTGCAGACCTCTGGATGGCCCTGGCAGCAATCGCGCATGAGGAATTCAACAAGGCGGGAAAGCGTGGTCAGAGCGGCGCTATAGATGATTGACCGCCCATCACGCCGGGATTCGACGAGCCCAGCCTGTTCAAGATGGCTCAGATGAAACGATATGCGGGACGACGACGCGCCGTCCATCGCCTCGCCGATGGCTCCGGCTGGCATGCCTTCGGGACCAGCAGCAACCAGCATCTGAACGACGCGCAGCCTCGTTTCCTGCGACAGCGCGGCAAAGGCATTGAGGGCTTGTTTTTCATGCATCATTATCTCAATAATTCAAGAATCATTGAGATAATAGATACGCCAAAGTTGCGCTGAACACCAGCGGAAATTCTCAACGGCCTAACCGAGTAAGCTCGCGTCAGCGCCGGTGACAGCGTTAAGGAGGACTATGGAGGAGAATAGCGTAGACATAGTTGCATCTCCACCTGGTGCGGCGCGCCAAAATTCCACCCATTCCGAACGAACAGGGTAGCGGGATCCGCTTGACCAATCTCGACGACGGACTTCCTCGGGTACCTTTGTAGTCAGCTTGGAACCATCTGAGGTAACGCGCGGTTTAATAGCGTGGAAGTGAACTCTCGTTGCCCCTTAAAGCCTGGCATCGGGTACAGACCGGAGAAGGCAAATGTCGAACGACCATGAGGCGCACACAGAGCAAGATGGCGGGAGACGCCGTTCTTATAGCCATCCTTACCTGATGTTCTGGGTCAATATGGCTCTCGGCCTCGCCGTCATGTACGTCGTCATGTTCTCCATGATCGATGGTTGGGGCGACTTCAGGAACAATCTGAACATGTTCTACATGGCGGTCACCATGTGGGCACCGATGGGCATCTTTATGCTCGCCACAATGCCGGGCATGTATCCGAACCGCAGGGCGAATCTCGTACTCTACGTTCTCTTCGCAGCGCTCACCGCCGGGTCGTTCTGGGCGACACGCGCCCAGGCAATCATCGATGATCGCCAGTTTATTAGCTCCATGGTCCCGCACCATTCCGGTGCTGTCCTGATGTGCCGCGAGGCAGACCTCTCCGATCCCGAACTCGTAGCGCTTTGCAGCGAGATCACCAAAGCGCAGCGTGAAGAGATTGAGCAGATGAACAGAATCGCCGAGAGAATTCGCAACCGTTAGAATTCAATCTGATGTTCGATCGGTAATCATCCTTACCATAAGTTAGACAGTTCCCATTAACTGCTGCCGTTAGTACGGCAACAGGCATCGGTAATGCTCATCGCAATGCCTTGGCCTACATCGTGTAAGCGGTGCCGGGAGCAACTCCAAAGGCCACGAGCGACATCCAGATCGCCATTGCGATCATCATCAGGTTCTCGGTCAGCGAGATGAAGCCGAGCGGCACGTTGCTCGACCCGCCGACGCAAGCGCATTTCAGCTCGCGCCTGTCGATGTAGACAGCCTTGAAGACCGACACTGCGCCGACTGTGCCGATGAAGAGTGCAACCGGCACCGACAGCCAAGTCAACGCGCCGGCGACCATCAGCACACCGGAGAAACCCTCCGCGTAAGGATAGATGTAGCTATAGGGCACCCACCGTTTCGCCAACAGGTCGTAATTCAGGAACATCGTTGCAAAGCTCTCGACGTTCTGGAGCTTCAGCAGCGCCAGCACCACCATCGAGAAGGCGATAAACCACTCTGCCGCCCGGACGGTGAACACGCTGCCCATGACGGCGTAGCTCGCCCCAAGAGCCATCAACGCGGTCAACGCAAACAGTACAACTACAGGACGGTAGCTGGTCGCATTAGGGTCCGCGACGGGCTTGCCGAGGAATCTGCGCAGGTCGTCGTAGCCTCCGATGCGCTCGCCGGCGATGAACGTCTGGGGTGTGGTCTTGACGCCGTGCTGCGCCTTGAAGGCGTCCGTCTCCTCGCGCGTCGTCAGGTGGTGATCCTCGACCTCGTATCCCGATCGCTTCAGAAGATCCTTGGCCTTGAGACCGTACGGACAAGTGTGGTCGGGCATCACCATCCTGTGGAGGTCCGCCTTCTTGCCGTTTGATTGGTGAATAGCTGTAGCCGACATTTCACGTCTCCTTCTGTTCTTGTGATTTTGTCAGCACCAATATAGGGCCCGGTTTCACGCTGTCCGAGCTCAGGGAACTTCTGGACCTAGGCGCGAAGATCACCGAACTCCAGCTTGCCCGCGATTCACTTCCACCTTCTCCAATGCAACAACAATCAAAGCGGCAGTTTATTTCAGACTCCATACGCATGTTTTTGCGGAGCTAAGAACTTGCTTGAAAAAACTTGCCAAAATGGAGCGGGTAGCGGGAATCGAACCCGCGCGTTCAGCTTGGGAAGCTGACAAGCTACCATTACATCATACCCGCTCGGATACGCTCACACGGCAGCCTGTCTTTCATCGCGCCGGAATCATCCGTTGTCAAGAAGCCTCCTCGGCCGATACTGCCCCGTGTAATATACGCCTTGTTTATGTCGATGGCTTGAAATTCGTTCCGGAGACGAAAAGGCAATCCTGCCATAATATCCTTGCCGGGCGAGGTTTGAGCAGTAGGAATGTGAAGAATTCATCATCCCGCCCTTTGATATCCGTAAAACTGTCCCCATTTGAATGGATCAAACCCCATTCATGTAACAGGTAATTTATGGCCCCGCATCCCAGACGCCACGCATTGCTCATCGTTAACCCCAAAGCCCGTAATGGTAAAGGATTTAGCCCTTCCATGCGGTCCACTCTGGAACGCGGTGGCTTTTCGTTGGTTGAGAAGGCAGCGCAGGGTGATGAAACTCTTTCTGACGTAATAATAAGCGCAAGCGAGGGAATCGATCTCGTTATCGTCGGCGGCGGAGACGGAACCCTGAACGCCGCCGCAAAAGGTCTTGTCCAAACCGGGCTTCCACTTGCAATATTGCCGCTTGGAACGGCGAATGATTTTGCCCGCACGATCGGAATTCCGGCAAACCCTATCGATGCCGCGCGTCAACTGCTGACATACAGCCCGCATCCTATCGATCTTGGCGAGGTAAACGGGCATCTCTATTTTAATGTCGCGAGCATTGGTTTCAGCGCAGAGTTAGCCGACAAATTAAGCGCCGATGCGAAGAAGAAATGGGGCAAGCTGGGCTATGCCATTGCCGCTGGCCGTATTGTGATGCGGTCGGAACTTTTTACAGCCTATCTGGAACATGATGGATTGACCGAAAAGATGAAGACATTCCAGATTTCGGTGGGAAATGGCAAGTTTTACGGCGGCGGCATGGCGGTCAAAAGCGACGCGGCCATTGATGATGGCCTGCTTGATTTCTACAGCCTCGAGATCCATCACTGGTGGAAATTGCTGCAATTGCTGCCCAGTCTGCGTCAGGGCACGCATTCGAAATGGGACGATGTCCGTGCTTTTTCCACGACAGAAGTTGTCATAAAGACGAAGAAACCGCGACCAGTGAATACAGATGGTGAGCTTTCGACCTGGACCCCGGCTCATTTTCGTCTTCGTCGCAAGGCCATCACTGTTTACAGGCCCCAGCCGATTTAACAACCGGTTTAGCGTCCGCAATGATAGTCAAAAGAATGGCCCGCCTATCGAGAAGCGGGCCAAGTTCATGACGTTAGGTGACTGGCTCGGAGGTCATAAGAGCCGCTGGTATAACGGTTGGGCCTTCCGAATGTTCCAACACTAAAAGAAAAAATACCAGATAAGCAAAACGACGAGAAACGGGACGCCTAAAAGCCAAAGGATCAGTGCACGGAACATATTGTATCTCCTTCCTGTTGGAATTAGAACGTTCCTCTATGGAGATAGTTCCTGGCGGCTGGATTATCCGGTCGTATTTGTGTCCGATTCAATTACAGGCGTTGTGAAGTCATTAATGTTCCGTCAATGATTCAGTGAGATCAATGATTTTTAAAAAGCTTGGAACGGTCTTGAAGCCGTTTATCGAATTGCGGGCGTGTGGCGTATGAGTTCATATCGATGGCAGGGGAAACGAGGAACAGCTACGATGCTGGCCTTCACGGCCTTGGCTGCGGTCCTTGCTGGTTGCGCGGGCTCTCCCGATCAGAAGCCGAAGAAAAAACGGTCGAAAGAATATTTTGCTGAATCCAAATATGGGGTGAAGGCCAGCCCTCGTGTTGATGCTGCACAGGGCAAGCCATTGCCGCGCGGCGGTGGACGTAATCAGATCGGCAAGCCTTATCAGGTTAAGGGCCGTTGGTATTATCCCAAGGAAAACAAGAATTACGCCGCTACTGGCCGGGCGTCCTGGTATGGCAGTGCTTTCCATGGCCGACTAACCGCCAATGGCGAAATTTATGATATGGAGCACCTGACTGCTGCGCATCCAACTATGCCGCTCCCAAGCTATGCGCGTGTCACTAACACCGCGAATGGCAGCTCTATTATCGTCCGCGTCAATGATCGCGGTCCTTTTGAGCGCAATCGTATTATCGATCTTTCCCAAAAAGCCGCTGAACTGCTGGATTACAAGCATCACGGAACCGCCGATGTGAAGGTGCAATATGTAGGGCGCGCGCCGCTGGACGGAAATGACGATTCCTATCTGATGGCGTCGTACCAGCCCGGCAATGACGATATGATTGGCCAGCCTGCCACGGGTGTCATGATGGCGATGAATGGCCCGACGCCGACCCCCCCGGCAATGGCAGCGATGCCGATATCCGTTCCTGTGCCGCAAGCTTCGCCCTTCGAGATTAATCCCGCCTATGGCAATGCATTGGGCGAGGCGCCAGTGCTTCCCGTTAATGTGCCTGTACCGTCGCAGCGCCCCGCTTCCAGCTTCAGCGTTGCCGGTGCCGCCAGTATTGGTGGACTTGCGGGCTACGCCACGGACCGTTTGGCTGCTGCGGAGTATGTCCAGGAACGGACCTATGGCGACATCCTGACCGCAAGTGCTATATCGAGTGCATGGAAGCGCAGAAATGCGGATGAAAAGCGCGAATATGTCGAGCTTGGCCTGTTCGGGACGCTCGCTGAGGTCGACAGGCTGGAAAAAGTCTTGCCGCCTTTTGCTAAAGTCACGCGGACAAGAATTCCCGCCGAAAATGGTGAGCTTTACGAGCTGGCGGCTTTTGCTGAAAACGGCAGCAATGACGATCTGTTGCAAGCGGCGTGGAATGCCGGCGCAACGGACGCCTTTATCGTTCGTGCGGATTGATTTTAACCAAAGACGCTGCGTAAGCTCGCCATGGTTGCTTGCGTAGTGGGTAAATTATGGGGCTTTTTTCAAAGAGCATAAAGTTTGCAATGGTCATCTCCGTTGCAATGTCGGTGATGACCCCGCCTGCCGGGGCTGATACAGCCGAGGGCGCACTTGCAACCAAAGCGCCGCAGGTGCTGCTGATCGATGATGGCAGCGGCACTGTGCTTCTGTCGAAACACCCGAACAAGGAAATTCCGCCAGCTTCGCTTGCGAAGCTGATGACAGCGGAAATCGTTTTCGGTGCACTGAAAAAAGGCCAGATTACCTTAGAAACGACCTATCCGGTCAGCGAATATGCGTGGCGGACGGGCGGTGCGCCATCGGGGACGTCAACGATGTTTGCGCGCATTAAGTCGACCCCAACGGTTGCGGACCTTTTGCAAGGCATGATCGTGCAGGCGGCAAATGATGGTGCGATCGTTCTCGCCGAAGGATTGGCCGGAAGCGAACAGGCTTTCGCGCAAAAGATGAATGACCGGGCAAATGAACTGGGGCTGCACGATTCTCGTTTCGTAAACTCCACCGGATTGCCCGCTGAAGGACAGGTGGTAACGCTGTCTGATCTGATAAAACTCGCGCGTCACGTCCGCACCGCTTATCCTGAACTTTACAAATATTACGCCCAAGCGGCTTTCACCTGGAACAATATTTTCCAGCGTAACCGCAATCCACTGTTGCGTCTTGAGGTTGGAGCCGATGGAATGGGCACCGGTTTTACAGAAGACTCTGGTTATGCTCTGGTTGCCTCGGCAGAACAGAACGGACGCAGGCTCTTTCTTGCCATGAGCGGACTTGCAAGTGCCAAGGAGCGTGAGGAAGAGGCTAAAAAACTTATAGAATGGGGTATGACTGCATTCGATAGGGTGCATATTTATGCAGCGAACGAACAGGTGGGCGAGGCGCAGATCTATGGCGGCGCGCAGGCGCGGGTTGCCTTGAAAGTCATCGACGAGGTCGAGCTTCTGCTGCCCAAAGATGGACGAGACAAGCTCAAGGCGCGCATTGTTTATGAAGCACCGTTGTATGCCCCTGTCGAAGGCGGTAGGCAGATTGGATCACTGCAATTTGAACTCAATGGCGATATTGTCCAGAAAGTCCCGGTTTTTACTGCTCAACCGGTCGCTACGGGTAGTCTTTCGCAACGCGCTTTCGACGCCGCAATCGAACTTGCGACGGGTTGGCTGAGGAAATATCTCTAGAGAACTCCCAGCAAAAGTGCATAGCGATTTTGCGTCCGGATAATGCGTTTAAACAAAGACTTAGAGCGGTTCCGATGATTCCGTTTAAACAGGTGCCGCTCTAAAGGCTCGACCTTACGTCTAAACGCCGATAAATAGGGCAAAAGCCCGNTAAACAAAGACTTAGAGCGGTTCCGATGATTCCGTTTAAACAGGTGCCGCTCTAAAGGCTCGACCTTACGTCTAAACGCCGATAAATAGGGCAAAAGCCCGTTTGGGCATACACTTATTGTACGGAAACCAGCGTGAGCGGATTGTTTATTACCTTCGAAGGTGGGGAGGGGGCGGGGAAATCGACCCAAATCGCCTTGCTCGCAGAGCATTTGCGCTCGTTGGGGCTGGATCCGCTGATAACGCGCGAACCCGGCGGTTCTCCGGGCGCAGAAGCCATTCGCCACGTCATTTTGAGCGGCAATGCGGAAAATTACGGGCCTGCCATGGAAGCTTTGCTCTTTGCCGCCGCTCGTGCCGATCATGTTGATCAACTCATCCGCCCCGCCTTGGCTAAGGGGTGCGTCGTGCTTTGCGATCGGTTTATTGATTCGAGCCGCGTCTATCAGGGCGTAACCGGTAATCTCGACGCGACCTATATGGCGGCTATTGAGCGCATCGCCATCGATGGCATGATGCCCGATCTGACGCTCATTCTCGACATAACCGCCGAAAAAGGAATGTCGCGAGCAGGGAAGCGCCGCGGAAAGGATGTGGCGGATCGTTTCGAAAAGGAAGATATAGCAGTGCATGAAGCTCGCCGTCAGGCATTCCTCGCAATTGCCAAAGCCGAACCTGACCGTTGTAAGATCGTGAATGCGGATCGTCCCCTGGCGGAAATATCCGATGATATCATTGTGATCGTTGATGAGATTCTGAAGAAGAGGGGGCTTCTGTGATCGAAGGGCTGGATGTTCCCAAAACACAGGATTCCATCGAGGGAGTGGCGGAGCCCTCCGCGAGCGCTTACCTCACCGGACATGATGAAATAGCGGCTTTTCTTGCGCAAGCCTATCGCGAAGGCAGAATGCATCACGCCCTTCTGTTTGAAGGAACGCAGGGAATTGGCAAGGCTACACTGGCATTTCACCTTGCCGGTCATATGCTCGCCCATGGCGACCATGCGAGCGCACCGGAAGCGATTTCCACGCCTGATTTCAGCAAGCCGCTCTGGCGGCAGATTGCAGGCGGAATGCATCCGGCTGTCCTTCATATCAACCGCCCCTTCGATCAGAAGACCGGAAAATTCAGAACGGGTATTCCTGTTGAGGAAATCCGCCGTGTAACGCATTTTCTTACCCGTACTGCGTCCGATAATGCATGGCGCATCGTCATTGTCGATCCGGCGGACGATATGAATCGCAATGCGGCCAATGCCTTGCTTAAAACTCTGGAAGAACCGCCTGCGCGCGCAATTTTCATTCTGGTTTCACATTCTTCGGGCCGTCTTCTGCCCACGATCCGTTCGCGTTGCCAGAGCATCCAGTTCAAACCGCTGGGCGACGATGCCCTGACTGACGCATTGGTGCATATTGGTTCCAGTATAGGTCTGGACGCCAGCGGCATTACGCCCTCCCTGCTGGAGCGCTCAGAAGGCAGCGTGCGCAAGGCCCTGCTTCTGGCGGCATATGGCGGACTTGAACTTTCCGATACGGTCGATGGCGTATTGAGCGGTCAGATATTCGACCTTCCAAAGGCGCAGGCACTTGCGGGCGTGGTGAACGGCCGCGATGCTGAAGTTCAGTATGAATTGTTTCGCGATTATCTGATGGGGCGCATTGCAGCCGAAGCACGGCGTTTTGCGGATTCGGGGCAATTGCGTGACGCCGACCGGTGGTCGCGTTTCTGGAGCGACCTTACCCGCGAAATTTTTGACGCGGAGACCTATAATCTCGACCGCAGGCAAGCGGTTTTGATCCTCCTGCAAAAAACCCATCGCGCTTTTCAGTCTGGCGTGCCTTCGCTGGCGTGACATGATCGCTGACATGGGTTATGTCACCGCTGACAAATTTTCTATTTTGCGTGTCTGGTGATCATTCAGATGCGTTTCCAATCATCGAAAGACCGGGTCCATAATGAGCCGCGAAAAATTCTATATCACCACCGCGATTGCTTACCCGAACGGCAAGCCCCATATCGGTCATGCCTATGAGCTGATTGCAACCGACGCTCTGGCGCGTTTCCAACGCCTCGATGGCAAGGATGTCTGGTTCCTTACCGGCTCCGACGAACATGGTATCAAGATGTTGCAGAGCGCGCGCAAGGAAGGCATCACGCCGCGTGAACTGGCTGACCGCAATACGGCGGCGTTCCAGCGCATGGGCGAAATGCTCAACAGCTCGCATGACGAATATATCCGCACATCGGAAGAACGTCATTACAAGGCCACTCAGGGTATCTGGCAGGCGATGGCCGCCAATGGCGACATCTATAAGGGCGGCTATGCCGGCTGGTATTCGGTGCGCGACGAAGCCTATTATGGCGAGGACGAAACCGAAGTCCGTGAGGATGGCGTTCGCTACGGCCCGCAGGGCACGCCTGTCGAATGGGTTGAGGAGGAAAGCTATTTCTTCCGCCTGTCCAATTATCAGGACAGGCTTCTCGATCTTTACGAGAAGAATCCGGGCTTCATCATGCCTGCCGAGCGCCGCAATGAAATCGTCAGCTTTGTTAAATCGGGCCTGAAAGACCTTTCGATTTCGCGCACTACTTTCGACTGGGGCATTCCGGTGCCGGGCGATGAAAAACACGTCATGTATGTTTGGGTCGATGCCTTGACCAATTACATTACCGCGCTCGGCTATCCCGATACCGGCAGCGAAAAATGGGGCTACTGGCCTGCAAACGCGCATGTGATAGGTAAGGATATTTCGCGCTTCCATGCCGTATACTGGCCAGCATTTCTGATGTCGGCGGGCATCGAATTGCCAAAGCGCGTCTTCGCGCACGGCTTTCTGTTTAATCGCGGCGAGAAAATGTCAAAGTCGGTCGGCAATGTCATTGATCCGTTCGATCTGGTTGAGCGCTACGGGCTGGACCAGTTGCGCTATTTCCTGATGCGCGAAGTGCCTTTCGGTCAGGATGGCAGCTATAGCCACGAAGCAATCGTCAATCGCACCAATGCCGATCTTGCCAATGATCTGGGCAATCTTGCCCAGCGCTCCCTGTCGATGATCGCCAAAAACTGCGAGGGCAAGGTCCCGCAACCGGGTGACTTTTCGGATGCCGACAAGGCCATTCTCGATCAGGCCGGGGCCGCACTTGAAAACGTGCGCAAGGCGATGGGGGATCAGGCGCTGCATCTGGCACTAGGCTCCATTTTTGCAGTCGTTGCCGAAGCCAATCGTTATTTTGCCGGGCAGGAGCCTTGGGCATTGCGCAAGACCGATCCGGCGCGCATGGACACCGTGCTTTATGTGACGGCAGAAGTGATCCGGCGCGTCGGCATAATGGTGCAGCCCTATATTCCGCAATCGGCCGAAAAGCTTCTCGATATTCTGGCGATCCCGGCAGACAAGCGGCAATTTGTCGATATTGCCGCAAGCCCGCTTGTTGCTGGAACCGAACTGCCAGCACCGCAGCCGGTATTCCCGCGCTTTGTGGATGCTGACGAGCAGAACTGAGTTGAACATGCTGGTCGATAGTCATTGCCACCTGGACTTTGCCGATTTTGAGCCTGAGCGTGACGCGATTGTGCAGCGTGCACTTGATACGGGCATTAGGCGCATGGTCACGATTTGCACGCGGGTCAGAAAGTTCGATACGATCCGCGCGCTCGCGGAAGCCTATGAATCCGTCTATTGTTCTGTCGGCACCCATCCAAACAATGCGCATGAAGAACTTGACGTGACCGCTGACGACCTCGTGCGGCTGGCAGCACATCCCAAAGTGGTGGCAATCGGCGAGGCGGGGCTGGACTATCACTATGATTATGCACCGCCGGAAGCCCAGAAACAGGGCTTTCTGGTGCATATAGAGGCCGCGCGCCGCACGCAATTGCCGCTTGTCATCCATGCGCGCAATGCCGATGCGGATATGGCGTCAATTCTTGAAAGCGAAATGCAGAAGGGCGCCTTTCCCTTCATTCTACATTGCTTTTCTTCCGGGCGCGCTCTGGCTAAGAAGGGCATTGAACTGGGGGGGTACGTTTCTTTCTCCGGTATTCTGACGTTCAGGAATTCCGCGGAAATTCGTGAAGTTGCAAAGATTGTGCCGCATGAGCGCCTGCTGGTGGAAACCGACGCGCCCTATCTTGCGCCGATGCCCCATCGCGGCAAACGCAACGAGCCGTCCTTCGTACAGCATACGGCTGGCGTGCTGGCTGAGACGATTGGTGTGAGTAAGGAAGAGATTGCCGAGATCACCAGCGCGAATGTCTTCCGGCTTTTCTCCAAAATGCCCGCACCGGTTGAGGGACAGTAATCGTGGCGTCGCCCCGCAATTGCCTGCGTTTCACGCTTCTGGGCTGCGGTTCGTCGCCCGGCGTGCCGCGCATTAATGGCGATTGGGGAAATTGCGATCCCAAAAATCCGAAAAACCGCCGCCGTCGTGCGTCCCTTCTGGTCGAGCGCTTTGATGAAAGCGGTAACAATACGGTTGTTGTCATCGACACGGGGCCGGATTTTCGGGGCCAGATGATCGACGCCGATGTGCATTCGCTCGATGCGGCTGTCTACACCCATCCGCACGCCGATCATATCCATGGCATCGATGATCTGCGAACCTATGTCGTGGAAAACAGGCGGCTGATGGATGTCTATGCCAACAGGCTGACGCGCAACCGTCTTTTTGAAGCTTTTGGTTATTGCTTCGAAACACCGCCCGGCTCGAATTACCCGCCGATCCTGCGCATGCATGATATTGCCCCCGAAATCCCGTTTTCGATTGACGGAGCAGGCGGGCCGATACGTTTCGCGCCGTTTTCGCAGATGCATGGCGATATTGAATCGCTCGGCTTCCGTATCGGAAGCGTTGCCTATTGCACCGATGTCAGCGCGTTTCCCAAAGAGAGCCTCAAACATATTTGCGGCGCGGAAGTGCTGATTATCGATGCCTTGCAATACCGCCCGCATCCAAGTCATTTTTCGCTGGGCGAGGCGCTGGAATGGATCGGGGAACTGACGCCCAAACGCGCGATCCTGACTCATATGCATGTGCCGCTCGATTATGAAACCGTCATGCGCGAAACGCCGGATCATGTCGAACCTGGTTATGACGGGTTGCGTTTCGAGGTGCCGCTATAAAAAACGCCGCAGAATCTGCGGCGTTTTATTTTACGGAATCAGGCAGCAGATCCTTTGACCGGGAATTGCATAACATTATTGCCTTCTTCCGCATCGTTCGTTTCTGCTGGCTTATCCAGCTTGCCTTCGAGCTTGAGGCCGCCTGCGCGCAGGAGATCCGAGAAGCGTCCGCCACGGACGGCAAGCTCGCCAAAGCTGCCTTGTTCGACCAGATGCCCCTTGTCCATGAACAGCACCAGATCGGCCGACTGGACGGTCGAAAGACGGTGAGCAATGATGAAGGTTGTGCGGTTATGGCTAAGGTCTTCGACGGCTTCCTTCACCTTTTCTTCGGTTTCCACATCAAGGGCACTGGTGGCTTCATCGAGCACGAGGATGGGCGAGTCCTTCAGGATCGCGCGGGCAATCGCCAGACGCTGGCGTTCGCCGCCCGAAAGCTGTGAGCCGCGCTCGCCGACAACCGTATCGTAGCCGTGGCTTTTCGCCAGAATGAAGTCATGCGCGGCAGCGGCCTTTGCGGCGGCATGTACCTGTTCGTTGGCGGCATCTCTACGACCGATGCGGATATTGTCTTCCACCGAGCGGTTGAAGAGGCCCGCATCCTGAAAGACCGTGGCAATGGCGTGGCGCAGTGAATGGCGGCTGATGGTGCGTGTATCCACACCGTCGATCAGGATACGCCCCGCCGCCGGATCAAACACCCGCTGGAGAATGTTGATCAGCGTCGTTTTGCCCGCGCCTGTCGGGCCAACAATGGCTACGGTCTGGCCGGGCTTCACCTGAAACGACACATCATAGACGCCCTGACCGGAATTGGGGAATTCAAAGGTCACATTGTCGAAAACAATATCGCCCTTGATGTCTTCCAGTTCCGTCGCTCCTTCGGGCTCCTGACGCTCGGCGGTCGCGTCTTCCATCTCGAAAAACTCTTCAAGCTTGGCGCGTGCCGTGACGGTCTGATTGATGAAAGCGCTGATCTGGTCGAGCCTGCCAATCATGAGTTGTGCGAAGCCGATAAAGGCAATCACATCACCAACCCGCATCTGTCCTCTGGTGACGAAATATGCGCCGAGCACCAGAACAACGACCATCGAGAAGGTCGAGGCCATGCGGTTGAGGCCGCTGGCGAGCGCCCACCAGTTGAGAACTGGAAACTGAACATTCTCCAGCTTGCGGGCATAATCGCGCAATGCCTGCGTTTCCGATGCGATGCGATTATAGCTCTGGACGACAGAGACATTGCTGATGGTGTCGCTGACATGCTCAAATAGCTGATGATGGTGTTTTTCGACTGCAGCCTGTCCATCCTTCGTCTTGCGCATGACGAGCTGGCCGATCATGATATAGATGACACCGAGCACAATCAGCACCAGCGACATGCGCATATCCATATTCATCGCGACCGGGATAAGTGCGCAAAGCGCAACGATGGTCGTCAGATGCTGGCGCATGAATTCGAGCCAGAGCGTGAAAAGGGAATCCGTTGCACGGATCAGCGTATGCAGCGCGTTGGATGTTCCGCGCTCCTGATGCCAGGCCAGAGGCATGGTGATGATGCGTTCATAGGATTCGACCATCACGCTCAGGCGGCGGCGATGCGCCAGCCGGTCTGCGCCGCGCGCCACGAAGACAGCCGCTATGATATTGAAAACACCGAGAGCAGCCCACATGGCGAGCTGCGTGACGATGTCTCCCTTATCGGAAATCGCCTGTATGACGCGACCGAAAAGGATTGGCTCGGCCAGCATGACGAGGGCCACCAGCACACTTGCAATACACATGGTTATTGTTGCAGCTTTCTCGGCTGCAAGATATTCCATGGCGCGCCAGTAGATTTTGAGCAATGACACTTCGCACTCCCGCTCGTTATATTTCACTGGGCTAAATGGTATAGCCCCGTTGATCTATCAACATGCAATGAAGGCAAGAAGTGGCAATTGGGTGTCGGAATTGACCATAAATTAAAAATGCTTGTAACCCTGCGTGAAGATTGAAGACGTTATACGCTGCTGCCATGCGCAAAGGTACCAGATCGTTATTTTCCGCGATTATGCTGGCAATCCGCGATGCGCGCGTCTATTGACAGGTTGAAAAACAGGCATCGATCAGGGTTTCCATGGCAGGCATTGAACAAAAGATTGTAGATACGGGCGAGGCGGGCATGCGGCTCGACCGCTGGTTCAAGGTCCACTATCCCGGACTTGGCTTCGGGTATCTGCAAAAACTGCTTCGTTCGGGGCAGATCCGTATCGATGGCGGTCGCGCCAAAACCGATACGCGTTTGCAAGCAGGGCAGGCAATCCGCATTCCGCCTTTGGGCGTGGATGAAAAAGCATCGGGGCCGATGACGGCAAAAACCATCCGCAGTCAGCAGGACGGCGATGTGCTCTCACAAATGCTGCTCTATGAAGACCCGAAGGTTTTTGTTTTCAACAAGCCTGCCGGTCTTGCGGTGCAGGGCGGGTCCGGCCTGACCCGTCACGTCGACGGCATGCTGGAAGCATGGCGCAACAAGAAGGGCGAGAAGCCGCGCCTTGTGCATCGTCTCGACCGCGATACGTCGGGCGCTTTGGTTGTGGCTCGCACGCGCGGCGCGGCTCAGGCGTTGACTGCCGCTTTCCGCGAGCGCGAAACCAAAAAGACCTATTGGGCTTTAGTTAAAGGTGTGCCGCGCAAGCGCGAAGACAAGATTTCGACCTGGCTGGTGAAAGAGCAGACGCCCGATGGTGAT
Organism: Falsochrobactrum tianjinense; assembly: GCF_019100495.1. Classification (GTDB taxonomy): domain Bacteria; phylum Pseudomonadota; class Alphaproteobacteria; order Rhizobiales; family Rhizobiaceae; genus Brucella; species Brucella tianjinense. Next base: position 17,017 of record NZ_JAHRVA010000006.1, read on the forward strand.
AAGATGCGGGTCTGCCAGCATGGCGAGCCGGATTCCGACCATGCGGTTTCCTATTACCGTATCATCGAAAAAGCAGGCAATAATCTGACCTGGCTGGAAATGGAACCCTATACGGGCCGTACGCACCAGCTTCGCGTCCATGCCGCCTATATCGGCCATCCTATTATCGGCGACCCAAAATATTTCGAGGCGGATCAGAACTGGGAATTTCCCGGCGGCATCCAGAAACGACTGCATCTTCATGCGCGCCACATCCGCGTTCCCAATCCATCCGGTGGCTGGATCGATGTTACCGCGCCGCTGCCGCCCCATATGGTACAGTCGTGGAACCTGCTTGGCTTTAATGAAGCGGATGCGGAAGAGTGATAAACTGCCCTGGGCAGAACTGAACTGGACAAAACATGCGCGATATTCTGAACGACCTCGAAACGGGCAAGCACCTTTCCGACGAAAATCCGATTGTGCGAGCGCAAAAACAGATGCAGGCGCAACTGCCGAAGCGTTTTTACGAGAAGGCCGAAGTTGCGGAAGCGGATGGCGGTTTTGCCGTTCATCTTGACGGACGCCCGGTCAGAACACCCGCGCGCAGTCTGCTGCTTTTACCCACTGGACCTGCCGCCGAAATCGTAGCCAGGGAGTTTCGCGCGCAGGAGAAAACCATTGATCCGGGCAAGATGCCTGCGACCCGCCTGGTCAATACGGCGATTGATGGTATTGCGCAGGATCCGCAAGCGGTTTTTGAGGATATTCTGCGTTTTGCTGGCACGGATATGATCTGCTATCGCACCGACAGCCCAAAAGAACTGGTTGCCAGACAGACTGAACGCTGGGACCCGCTGATCGACTGGATGGAAGGATTGGGCGCGCGATTCTCGCTTGCGGAAGGTGTCATGCATATTGAGCAGCCGCGCGAGGCACTGACTGCGTTCGGCATCCATCTGTCGGCTTTTCAGCATCCGGTCGCTCTGGCTTCCATGCACACCATGACGACTTTGACCGGGTCGGCAATCATTGCGCTGGCGATCGCCAAGGGTGAACTAAGCGCCGAAGAAGGCTGGTTGCGCGCGCATATCGATGAGGACTGGACGACCGAGCAATGGGGCGAAGACGCCGAGGCCAAGGCACGGCGCGCTATACGTGAAAGTGAAATGATGGTTGCTGCACGGTTGCTGCGAGCACTTTAAGAAAGCTTGATCAAGAGTTTAATAAAATAGCATAAATCTCTGAAGATAATAAAAAAACCCTGCCTTACAGCAGGGTTTTTTTGCGTGCTTTACTGGGTGTCGCTACCCCTCGGTAAGCGTATCAAACCGAGTAATACATGTCGAATTCGACCGGGTGCGGCGTCGTTTCGAAACGCATCACTTCGGCCATCTTGAGTTCGATGAAGCTATCGATCTGGTCGTCTTCGAACACGCCGCCAGCCTTGAGGAATTCGCGGTCCTTGTCGAGCGACTGGAGGGCTTCCCGCAAGGAGCCGCAAACAGTTGGGATCTGTTTCAGCTCCTTGGCCGGCAGATCGTAAAGATCCTTGTCCATGGCCTGGCCCGGATGAATTTTGTTCTTGATGCCATCGAGACCTGCCATCAGCAGCGCTGCGAAGCACAGATACGGATTGGCTGCCGGATCGGGGAAGCGGACTTCAAGGCGCTTCGATTTCGGCGATGAACCAAATGGAATGCGGCAGGAGGCTGAGCGATTACGCGCTGAATAGGCCAGCAGAACCGGGGCTTCGTAACCCGGAACCAGGCGCTTGTAGGAGTTGGTCGACGGATTGGTGAATGCGTTGACCGCCTTGGCGTGCTTGATGACGCCGCCGATGAAAAAGAGGCAGTTTTCCGACAGGCCTGCATATTCATTGCCTGCGAAAGTCGGCTTGCCATCTTTCCAGATCGAGAAGTGAACGTGCATGCCCGAACCATTGTCGCCAAAAACTGGCTTGGGCATGAAGGTTGCGGTCTTGCCATAGGCATTGGCGACCTGATGCACGACATATTTGAATATCTGCATCTTGTCTGCATTGCGTACGAGTGTGTCGAACTTGACGCCAAGCTCGTGCTGGGCAGCCGCTACCTCGTGATGATGCTTTTCGACCACAACGCCCATTTCGCTGAGAACGGTGAGCATTTCCGAGCGCATGTCCTGTGCGCTGTCGATAGGAGGAACAGGAAAGTAGCCGCCCTTGACGCGCGGACGATGGCCCAGATTGCCTGTTTCATAGTCGGTGTCGTCGTTCGACGGCAGTTCCGACGAGTCGAGCTTGAAACCTGTATTAAATGGATCGACCTTGTATTTCACATCGTCGAAGACAAAAAATTCAGCTTCCGGGCCGACATAGACCGTATCGCCAATACCCAGCGATTTGAGATAGGCTTCGGCCTTTTTTGCAGTCGTGCGCGGATCTCGGCTATAGGCTTCGCCTGAAACCGGGTCGAGAATATCGCAAAGCACGACCAGCGTGGATTGCGCGAAGAACGGATCGATATGGGCTGTTTCCGGATCTGGCATGAGCACCATGTCGGATTCGTTGATGGCTTTCCAACCGGCAATCGAGGAACCGTCGAACATCACGCCGTCTACGAACATGTCTTCGTCCACAAGGCCCACATCCATCGTGACATGTTGCAGTTTACCCTTCGGATCGGTGAAACGAAGGTCGACAAACTTGATGTCGTTGTCTTTGATCAGTTTTAGAATATCGTTGGCAGTCGTCATTTTGGTTTCCTGTTTGCGCGACGATGGTCGGTAGGCTGTGATTTATCAGATGGCATCCACGCCAGTTTCGCCGGTGCGGATACGAATGACTTCTTCTATATGCGAGACAAAAATCTTGCCGTCGCCAATACGGCCCGTCTGTGCGGCCTTGCGGATGGCTTCGATAGCACCTTCGGCGGCTTCGTCGGCAACGACGACTTCGACTTTCACCTTGGGAAGAAAGTCGACGACATATTCGGCGCCGCGGTAAAGTTCGGTATGGCCTTTCTGGCGACCAAAACCCTTGGCTTCGATCACGGTAATGCCCTGCAAGCCAACCTCCTGAAGGGCTTCTTTTACTTCATCGAGCTTGAAAGGCTTAATGATGGCTTCGATTTTTTTCATCGCAGAATGGTCTCCGCTCTTGTTCGCAAATGAGCATGATGCTCGTTTCAACGGTATAGAAGCATGAACTGTGCCAGATTCAGGAAAGCCGATAAAAAAATTCGTTTCATTTTCTTCGGAAGGATTTTAACGTCTGGTGTGGTTGTGCTCGATCGCCGCGCGCTTCAGAATGCCATTATTTCGCTCATATATACAAGACATGTGCTGTCGAAGCTTGTCCATGAGGTTTCCAACTCGTTAGTGCTGCTTAAAAAAGCATCATAATGCAGTAAAAATGAGCGGGCTTGCATAAAGTTTCCCGCCGCGCCATGAATCTCTTCCATAGTCGAGGGAAGGCAGCCATGTTTAAGTTACTGACACCCGAAGAAATGGCGCGAGCGGACCGCCTGACGATTGAAGCAGGCACAAAGGACGGCTTTACGCTGATGCTTGCTGCCGGCCATGCGGTTGCCGATGTGGCCCAGGGCATGTTTTCTGGCAAGGGAGCTATTGCTGTGTTTTGCGGTCCGGGAAACAATGGCGGCGATGGCTATGTCGCAGCGCAATTCCTCCGTGAGGCGGGTCGGGATGTCGTCTGTTTCAGTGCTGGCCAACCGCGCCCCGGAACTGATGCGATGCGGGCTTCGATTTTCTATAAGGGAGAGGTTCGCAGCCTCGACGAGTTCGCATTGACAGATTTCGCAGGCGTGATTGATGCCCTTTACGGTGCCGGTCTGAGCCGCCCGGTGGGCGGGGTAGAAGCGAACGCGATCAACACACTCAATGCCTCCGGCCTGCCGGTCATTGCGGTGGATTTGCCGAGCGGTGTTTCTGGTGAAAGCGGCGCAGTGGTGGGCGTGGCAGTTATGGCGCGTGCGACTGTAACATTTTTCCGCAAGAAACCGGGACATCTGTTACAGCCGGGTCGCAGCTATTGCGGTGTTCTTCATCTTGCCGATATCGGCATCGCCGACGAGGTACTCAATCAAATTCGCCCCGACACATTTGAGAACATGCCGCAATTGTGGCTCAAAAAGCTGCCCGCTCTGGATGTGAATGCGCATAAATATAGCCGTGGACACGCCGTCGTCTTTTCAGGATCTGCCCATTCCACCGGCGCGGCACGGCTGGCTGCAATGGCTGCGGCGCGTAGCGGAGCAGGGGCTGTTACATTGCTCTCACCTCCCGATGCGCTCGCCGTGAATGCATATCACCTGACCAGCATCATGCTGCGGGAAACGCGCAGTCCGAACGATGCGGAAGGCTTTGTCGAAAATCGAAAAGTAGCGAGCGCCTTGCTCGGTCCCGGTTATGGAAGTCCCTCAATTGCACGCGGTAATATATTGGCGCTTCTGGCGGCGCAGAATGGCCTGAAAGGCTTTGTGCTTGATGCCGATGGCATTACCGCTTTTGAAAACCGGCCCGAGGAACTTTTCGGTGCGAAGCGTAATGGGGCGACCCTTGTGCTCACACCCCATGAAGGCGAATTTGCGCGCCTTTTCCCCGATATTGCTGAAAGCGGCAGCATGTCAAAGACGACCAAAGCGCGTGAGGCTGCCAGTCGCGCCAACGCCATTATCGTCTTTAAGGGGCCGGATACGGTTATTGCCGCGCCCGAGGGTCATGCCGCGATCAATGCGAATGGCACGCCAGCTTTGGCGACGGCAGGCTCCGGCGACGTTCTGGCAGGCATGATTTGCGGGCTTCTTGCGCAGGGAATGCCGGCATTTGAAGCAGCGAGCGCATCGGTCTGGATACATGCGGATGCGGCGCGCCGTTTCGGTCGCGGCCTGATCGCGGAAGACCTGCCCGAACTGATCCCGGCTGTCTGGGCTTCATTGGCGCGCGCGGAATAAAGTTTTTCTCAGACCCGGTCGGTAGCCGCTTCCATCAGTTCCTCGACCATTTCGAGCGTAAACTCATCATAATGAGAAATGACGCGGCTCGGTTCATAATGGTGGACCGGCAAATCCGTATAGCCGAAGTCCACGGCGACGACCGGGATGCCTGCGGCTTTTGCCGTATCGATGTCCGTGCGGCTGTCTCCGACCATGACGGCGCGATGAGGGTTTCCGCCTGCTTGCATGATAGTGTCAGTCAGATGGCGCGGATCGGGTTTGCGGTAGGCGAATGTGTCGGCCCCGCAAATCGCCGCAAAGCGGTGCGCTTCTCCCATGGCTTTGAGAAGCCGCAGGGAAAGGGCCTCGAATTTGTTGGTGCACACTGCCAACTCATATCCATTCGTCGCAAGACGGTCGAGGGTATCGATGAGGCCGGGAAAGAACACCGATTGCCCCGGTATATGCGCTGCATAATGGTCGCGAAACTCCTCGACGAGATGATCCAGCATCACATCATCAATTTGTTTTTGCTGCGCTGCGAAAGCGCGTTCGATCATGGTCCGCCCACCCTGTCCCACGAAACGGCGCAGCGACACAGGATCGGCGCTCTGCAAGCCGGAAATATTGAGGCAATGATTGAGGCTGTCGAGAAGGTCCGGCGCAGTGTCGACCAGTGTTCCGTCCAGATCGAAAACAATGATGGGCTTGGCATTGGCGGGGAACATTCGGGCTTCCTTCAGCATGAACAGAGTCAGGCATTGCTAGCTCATCCCGGACTAAGGCTCAAGTTGAACCTTGGTCAGCGGAACAAGCCTAAAATTTACTCTAATAACTGGATTAGAAGCTTTGTTGCATTGCTGGCGCGTGCTAGAGGCGTTTCGGAGGATAAGAATCCGCGGGGAGAACAGGAATTCGCGCATGGATGAAGCACGCAAGCTAAAGATCGCTGCCGCCGCAGAGGCGCTTACCTATGTCAGGCAGGGGATGCGCCTTGGAATCGGCACAGGCTCGACTGCGGAAGAATTCGTGCGTCTGCTTGCAGAGAAAGCGAATGAAGGCTTCAGGATCATAGGGGTGCCGACTTCCGAGCGCACGGCGAAGCTTTGCAGCGAACTTGGTGTTCCGCTCACTACATTGGAAGAAACGCCGCACCTCGATCTGACCGTGGATGGCGCGGATGAGGTGAATGGGGACCTTTCGCTCATAAAGGGTGGAGGCGGGGCGCTGCTGCGCGAAAAGATTGTGGCTGCGGCTTCCGATTCCATGATCGTGATTGCGGATGAATCAAAGGTTGTGGAAACGCTGGGTCGTTTTCCCTTGCCTATCGAGGTCAATCGCTTCGGTCTGGGCGCCACGATGCGCGCCATCGAACTGGCTGTTTCGCAATGCGGCCTTGCAGGCGGGTTGATCCTGCGGTTAAAAGATGGAGCGCCTTTCGTTACCGATGGCGGACATTATATCGTGGATGCATCTTTTGGCCGCATTCCCGATCCAAAGATTCTGTCAACCGCTCTCTTCGCCATACCGGGTGTTGTGGAGCATGGACTTTTTATCGGACTGACGCAGGCAGCGGTTATCGCTGGTACCGACGGAATCCGAACCATGAACCGGCCTTGAACCGCCGCTATGAATTATTTGAACGGAGTACTGACCATATGACCTCGGCAACTGGCTTTCGCCGTCTGATTGCACCGTTTTCCGCTCTCGTCCTGATGGCAGGCGTTCATGCGGCTTCTGCGCAGGAAATTTCCGAATCCCACCTGGATGCCGCACGTTCGGCTATCGCTGCGATTCAGGCAACTGATCAATTCGACGAAATCTTGCCCAGCGCGGCCCGTGCACTCAAGGCCGAACTGATCCAGAAGGATCCCAATCTTGAGGCTCTCATCACCAAGACGGTGGATGACAAGGCTCTGGCGCTCGCGTCACGCCGAGCGGATCTCGAAACGGAATCCGCCCGCGCTTATGCCAATGCATTCAGCGAAGACGAATTGAAGGCCATTGCGGCCTTTTACACCTCTGATGCAGGCAAAAAACTCCTGACCGAAGGTCCGATCGTCACGCGCGAAGTGCTTAAAGCCGCCAATATCTGGCAGAATGGCGTGGCCCGCGATCTCGCACAAAGCGTTGGCGAAGTGCTGGCGGCCCAAGCTGGCGCTACTGCTGCCCCCGAGCAGCCAGCCCAGCAGTGAGTTTCGTCGGTAACGTGAATTTTAAAAAGCCCGGCGCTTGGCCGGGCTTTTTCTTTTGCTACATATAGTAAGCTGTTTAGCTTTAATGGAGAATCCCATGGCCGGTTTTGACTATGATCTTTTTGTTATCGGGGGCGGGTCCGGCGGTGTACGGGCCGGGCGTCTGGCCGGAGCAATGGGCAAGAAGGTCGCGCTGGCCGAAGAATACCGCATGGGGGGCACCTGCGTCATCCGCGGCTGCGTTCCCAAAAAGCTTTTTGTTTATGCCTCGCAATTCCCCGAGCATTTCGAAGATTCAGTCGGCTACGGCTGGGCTGTCGGTGAGAGTAGTTTCGATTGGACAAAGCTGATTGAAGCGAAAGACAAGGAAATTTCCCGCCTCGAAGGGCTTTACCGCAAGGGATTGGAAAATTCGAATGTCGAGATTTTCGCGAGCCGCGCCACGCTCGTCGACCCGCATACCATCGAATTGAAGGCCGACGGACGCCGGGTGACAGCCGAAAAAATCCTGATTGCGACCGGCGGACGACCAGCCATGGGCGATAGCCTGCCCGGTATCGAACATTGTATCAATTCCAACGATGCCTTTCATCTGGAAGAACTGCCGAAATCGATCGCGATTACCGGCGGTGGCTATATCGCCGTAGAATTCGCCAATATTTTCCATGGCCTCGGCGTTGAAACCACTATCGTCTATCGGGGTAAGGAAATCCTTTCGCGTTTCGATCACGACCTGAGACGCCTTCTCCATGAAACCATGGAAGCAAAAGGCATTCGCGTCATCTGCGGTGCTATTTTCAAGCAAGTAGAAAAGCAGTCCGATGGTGAGCTCAAGATCATGCTCTCCAATGGCGATACGCTGGAAGTCGATCAGGCCATGATGGCTATCGGACGCCAGCCGAACACAGCCGATCTGGGATTGGAGCAGGCCGGTGTTGATACCGACGAGGCCACGGGTGCGATTAAGGTGGACGATTATTCACGTACAACCGTGCCAAATATCTGGGCAGTCGGTGACGTGACCAATCGCGTGCAACTTACGCCGGTCGCCATCCATGAAGCGATGTGTTTTCTGGAAACCGCCTTCAAGGACAACCCGATCAGACCGGATCATGAGCTTATCGCGACCGCCGTCTTCTCGCAGCCGGAAATTGGCACAGTGGGCCTGCCTGAAGACGAAGCTGCGAAAAAATATTCCGAACTGGAAATATACCGCGCTCTGTTCCGTCCGATGAAAAATACACTGTCCGGCCGCAACGAGAAAATGCTCATGAAGCTCGTAGTGGATGGCAAAAGCCGCAAGGTGGTCGGTGTCCATATTATGGGACCGGATGCGGGCGAAATGGCGCAGATCGTTGGCATCGCACTTAAAGCAGGTGCGACCAAGGATGACTTTGACCGCACCATGGCCGTGCATCCGACCGCAGCCGAAGAGCTCGTTACCATGTACCAGCCGACCTACCGAGTTATCGATGGAGTGCGGGTAGAGGATTAGATGATCGGGCTACGCCGAAGGGTTGCGGCGCTCTGTCAAGGAATATTGCTGGTATAAAGTGCGCGTCTGCATTATATCAACGCGGCCACGTATGCCGGTCTTCCGGGGCAGGCGGTCAATTGCCTGTCCGAAATGGAATCAGGCTTTCGTGTAAGGAGGAAATTAGTCCGAAGAGAAATCGTGCGGATAATCAAGCAGGTGTGAAATGACGAAGAATTGGACCCCTAATTCCTGGAGAAGCAAGCCGATCAAGCAAGTGCCATTCTATCCGGATGCACAGGCTCTGAACGATGTTGAGGCTCGTCTTCGCACCTATCCGCCACTTGTTTTTGCAGGCGAAGCACGCAAGCTGAAAGAGCAACTGGCGGCGGTGGCTGAGGGCAAGGCATTTCTGCTTCAGGGTGGAGACTGTGCGGAGAGTTTTGCGGAGCATGGCGCGGATAATATCCGCGACTTTTTCCGCGTCTTCTTGCAGATGGCCGTTGTACTGACCTTTGGCGCTTCCAAGCCTGTTGTTAAAGTGGGCCGTATCGCCGGTCAGTTCGCCAAGCCGCGTTCGTCCGATATGGAAACGCAGAGCGGCGTCGAACTGCCGTCCTATCGCGGCGACATCATCAACGGGATCGAATTTGACAGTTCGTCCCGCATTCCGGACCCGAACCGTCAGGATATGGCTTATCGGCAGTCGGCGGCAACCCTCAATCTGCTGCGTGCTTTCGCGCAAGGCGGTTACGCCAATCTCGAAAATGTGCACCAGTGGATGCTCGGTTTCGTCGGTGAGAGCCCACAGGCAGAACGTTATGCGGCTCTTGCTCAGCGCATTTCCGAAACGATGAATTTCATGCGTGCCATCGGCATCACTGCCGACAGCAATCATGCTTTGCGCGAGACCGACTTCTACACCAGCCATGAAGCATTGCTGCTTGGCTATGAGGAAGCACTGACCCGCGTCGATTCCACTTCGGGTGACTGGTATGGCACCTCCGGTCACATGATCTGGATTGGTGATCGCACCCGTCAGGCCGACCACGCGCATATCGAATACTGCCGCGGCATCAAAAACCCGCTCGGTCTTAAATGCGGCCCGTCGCTCCAGCCGGATGATCTCATTCATCTGATCGACCTTCTCAATCCGGAAAACGAAGCGGGGCGTCTGACGCTCATCGCACGTTTCGGATATGACAAGGTTGGCGACCACCTGCCGCAATTAATCCGCGCTGTGGAACGCGAAGGCCGCAAGGTCGTATGGTCCTGCGATCCGATGCACGGTAATACGATCACTGCTGGCGGCTACAAGACGCGTCCGTTCGACTATATTCTAAAGGAAGTGGAATCTTTCTTCGCGATCCACCGCGCCGAAGGCACGCATCCCGGCGGCATCCATATCGAAATGACCGGCAAGAACGTCACCGAATGCACCGGCGGCGCGCGCGCCATTTTGGCCGAAGATCTGCATGATCGCTATCATACCCATTGCGATCCGCGTCTGAATGCTGATCAGGCGCTTGAACTTGCTTTCCTTCTGGCGGAACTGCTCAAGAAGGAGCGTGATGCCGGTACTGAAAGACAGGCGGCAACCGCCTGATTTGATAGCACGGACGTATAAACAGCTTTCAGGGCGGAGGTTTCGAACTCCGCCCTGTTGCTTTTCGCAGAAACTCTTTTATTCATCGTCAGCGCAACTCGTGCTTGAGGCTATCCATGCAGCGAATCTTTCTGGCGCTTCTTAATTCCATGCGTGCGCTCAAGCACCTTGCGCAGCACGAAAAGGCTGTTCAGCAGGAACTGGCACTGTTTTTGATCTCATTGCCGGTGGCATTTTTTCTCGCACCCAGCTGGCTCGCATTCCTGCTGATGACGGGATCGATCCTGTTTCTCATTCTTGTCGAAGTGCTCAATACAGGCATTGAAGCCGCATGCGATGCGGTTTCGCGGGATTTTCATAAGGAGATACAGATTGCCAAGGATTGCGGCTCGCTGGCGGTTCTCATTTCCACTATTATTGTTGCGACTGTATGGGGGTATATTTTGATTTCAGCATATTTTTCTGGATTTTGATATGGTTGGAGCCTCTTCTATTCCTATTTGACAAGGCCGTAATTGCATCGATGCCTGCGCCACGTTAAAGCTTGCGCATGACCACCACTCGCGAGAATCCCGATATGCTTCGTATTGCCGTGGCGCAGCTTAATCCTGTTATGGGCGACATCGCCGGAAACCTTGCTAAAGCGCGTGCAGCCCGCGCCGAAGCTGCGAAGATGAAGGCCGATCTCGTTCTGTTTTCGGAACTTTTTATTGCCGGCTATCCGCCCGAGGATCTGGTTTTGAAAGCGGCCTTTGTCGCGGCTTGCGAGAAGGCGGTCAACCAGTTGGCGGAGGATACCGCCGATGGCGGTCCCGGTGTCATCATAGGCACGCCGATGCGCCGCCAGAGCGGTTTGCATAATGCGGTTGCGGTGCTCGATGGCGGCAAAATCATAGCCGAACGGTTCAAGGTGGATCTGCCAAATTATGGTGAGTTCGATGAGAAGCGGGTTTTCCAGCCCGGCCCGATGCCGGGCCCGGTCAACTTCCGGGATGTGCGTATCGGTATTCCGGTCTGCGAGGATATTTGGGGCGATCTCGATGTTGCGGAGACCCTTGCCGAGAGCGGAGCGGAATTTCTTTTGGTGCCCAACGGCTCGCCCTATCACCGCGCCAAGATAGATCGCCGCTATCAGGTGGTTCTCAAACAGGTGATCCAGACAGGGCTTCCGATTCTCTATGCCAATCAGGTGGGCGGTCAGGACGAGCTGATTTTCGATGGCGGCTCATTTGCGTTCAATGCGGACAAATCCCTGAGCTTCCAGATGCCGCAATTCGCCGAACATGTGGCTCTTACGGTATGGGAGCGAGATGGCGAAGGCTGGCGCTGCACAGGCGAGAAAGCCCGCCTGCCCGAAGAAATGGAGGCCGATTATACCGCCTGTATGCTGGGCCTGCGCGATTATGTGAACAAGAACGGCTTCAACGATGTCGTGCTCGGTTTGTCGGGCGGTATAGATTCGGCCATTTGCGCGGCTCTGGGTGTCGATGCGCTCGGCAAGGATCGCGTGCGCTGCGTGATGCTGCCATATCGCTACACTTCCGGCGAATCGCTCAAGGATGCTGCCGATTGTGCCAAGGCGCTTGGGGTGCGTTATGATATCGTGCCGATAGAACCGCCTGTCGAAGGTTTTTTATCTGCGCTGGAGCCGTTGTTTGAAGGCACCAATAGCGGCGTTACGGAAGAGAACCTCCAGAGTCGAACCCGTGGCACAATTTTGATGGCGATCTCCAACAAGTTCGGCTCCATGGTCGTTACCACCGGCAACAAGTCGGAAATGTCGGTGGGCTATGCCACGCTTTATGGTGATATGAACGGGGGATTCAACCCGATCAAGGATGTTTACAAGATGCATGTCTACGCCTTGTCCGAATGGAGAAACACTCATGTTCCGGAAGGCGCGTTCGGTCCGGCAGGCGAGGTGATCCCGCATAATATCATCTCGAAAGTGCCATCCGCCGAGCTGCGCGAGAACCAGACCGATCAGGACTCCTTGCCTCCCTATCCGGTGCTCGACGATATTCTTGAATGTCTGGTCGAAAACGAAATGAGCAATGCGGAAATCATTGCTCGCGGCCATTCACCTGAAACCGTGCAACGTATCGAGCATCTGCTCAATCTTGCCGAATATAAGCGCCGCCAGTCCGCGCCCGGCGTCAAGATTACCAAGAAGAATTTCGGACGCGATCGTCGTTATCCGATAACGAACCGCTTCCGCGATCGCTGAAAGATTTTTTAATGACCATAACTGTCCGCTTCGCACCATCGCCAACCGGTTATATCCATATAGGCAACACGCGCACCGCGCTTTCAAACTGGCTTTATGCCCAAAAGAATGACGGCAAATTCATTCTGCGTTATGACGATACCGATGTCGAGCGCTCGAAAGAGGAGTATGCGCACGCTATCGCTGTCGATCTCGATTGGTTGGGAATCAAGCCTGATTGCGTTGAATACCAGTCGCAGCGCTTTCATATTTATGCAAAGGCCGTTGAAAGACTCAAGCAGGCTGGCTTGCTCTATGCCTGCTACGAAACCGCCGATGAGTTGGAACGTCGCCGCAAATTGCGTTTGGCCCGCCGCCTTCCGCCAATCTATGGCCGTGAAGCTCTCAAGCTGACGGATGCGGACAAGTCGGAGTTTGAAGCCAAAGGTCGCAAGCCGCATTGGCGTTTTCTTCTGCCCAATTTTGAAAACGATCCGTTTGTCACCAGCCGCACCGAGGTGCATTGGGATGATCTGATCCGTGGTCCGCAAACGGTCGATCTGGCCTCCATGTCTGATCCCGTTCTGGTGCGCGAAGATGGCACCTATCTCTATACACTGCCATCGGTAACTGACGATATCGATATGGGCGTGACCCATATCATCCGCGGTGACGATCATGTCACCAATACGGGCGCGCAAATTGCCATCTTCAGGGCACTGGGAGCCGAACCGCCGGTTTTCGGGCACCATAATCTTTTGACGACGGTTTCGGGTGAGGGGCTTTCCAAACGCTCCGGCGCATTATCCATCGGCTCATTGCGGGAAGCTGGCTATGAGCCGATGTCTGTCGCTTCGCTTGCAGTTTTGATCGGAACTTCCGAAGCAGTAGCTGCCGTTCCAAATATGGCCGCTTTGGTCGAACAGTTCGATCTTACCGGGATTTCCAAATCTGCGGCCAAGTTTGATCCGGCGGAACTGGACACTTTGAACCGCACCTTGCTGCATGAACTATCATTTGGAGAGGCGCAGGCCCGATTGGAAGCTCTGGATATATCCGGTGAGCAAGCCGAGCCGTTCTGGCTGGCCATCCGGGGTAATCTTGAGCGCTTTAACGACGCCGCCCATTGGTGGCAGATCATAAATGGCGAATTACCGGAAGCGCCGCTTCTCTCCGATGAAGACAAGGCCTTCGCGCACGATGCATTCAAGCTGCTTCCCGATGCGCCGTGGAACAGGCAAACATGGAAAGACTGGACCGAGCGGGTAAAGATGGAAACCGGACGTAAGGGCAAGAGCCTCTTCATGCCCTTACGCATCGCCCTTACTGGGCAGACTCATGGACCAGAACTGGCGGACCTTCTGGTGTTGATTGGTCCGGAAAGAACGAAGGGCCGACAACCCTGATGTCGGAATCTGTAGAATAGCCACGCTCAACTGGCGGTACTTTGACAGTAGGGGCGCGATTATGTGCAAGCGAGGGTGCGGGTGTTTCTGCCTCTATCGGTGCAATAATTAAGGCAGCGGGTGTAATTCGGGCTGATTCTGGCGCCGCATAAGCCGGAACGACTATGTCCTTGATCGGCTTGCCGGCGGCTACCTTTACTTTTGGCTTTATTGGCGTGAGTGTCCTGGTAGACTTTGTCGCTTGCACCTCCTGTTTTTTAGGTGTGGCTTTTCGTACTTTATGGACAGCTGGCCGCAGCCAACTTGCAGTACAAGCCTTTACGTGTTCTTGCGGATGCGGCTTGCCGGAAATGGCTGCATTCATTTCAGCCAATTGTTTTCCCATCGTCCTGATCTGGGTTTCCAGCCGGTCCGCACTTGCGGTCAATCGCCCGCACTGGCGTGATTCAACGGCAGGTAAGAAGAGGCTACCCCTACAGCCCTCTCTGGTTATCATGATGCGAACGCGCGACAATTTTCGCCTGCTTTGAACGAGTTTTGCTTTCGTGGAGGCAATATTGCTGCTCAGGCGCGCAATTTGTTGCGGCGTGCAATCGGGAGCGGGCCTCATGGTGGTACATCCGACGAGAAGGGCTGCAACGGTTAGCGTCGTTGCCAGAACATTGGTTTGTGAATCATCGCTTCGGACAGATGAAAAAATAAAGTGCTTTAATGAATATATATAAAAAAATATTTTTTGAGTAATCATCATAGAACAGCCTGTTTCGTTGTTCGTATGAAGCGATGATTAATTTTTATAGTTAAAAAAATACTAACGCCAAGTATTGTTTAATGTACCTGACGTTAGCATTAGAGTATTAAATATAACTACTTGGTTGCAGTCTAATTCAGGCTTTTGTCTTTGCTTCTCCATCTCGCTGAAGCGCTTCAACAACTGCAAGGGCTGTCATGTTTACGACGCCGCGCGATGTAACCGAAGGTGTCAGAATATGAGCGGGACGCGCCGCGCCCAGCAGAATGGGGCCGACATGCAGGGCATCGGTCACGGATTTTACGACGTTGAGGGTGATGTTTGCTGCATCAAGATTGGGGAAAACCAGAAGATTGGCTTCGCCTTTGAGGCGCGAGTTTGGGAACACCCGGTCACGCAATACCTGCGACAAAGCAGAATCGCCGTGCATTTCACCATCCGATTCCAGCTCCGGTGCTTTTTGGGCAAGTAGGGCCGCCGCCTGACGCATTTTTTCAGCGCTTGCCGATTCTTTCGAGCCAAAATTGGAATGCGAAACCAGAGCCGCCTTGGGTTCAATACCGAAACGGCTGATTTCCTTAGCCGCTAATATCGCCATTTCGGCAATTTCTTCAGCTTCTGGTTCGACACTGACATAGGTATCTGTGAGAAAGAGGGTTCCGCGTTGCGAGATAAGCAGGCTTAAAGCCGAATAGTCGCGGATGCCGGGAACCTTACCGATGATCTGGCGCACGACACGCAAATGACGCTCGAAGCGGCCTTCGAGACCGCAGATCATGGCGTCGGCTTCGTCGCGCATGACGGCAAGGGCAGCAATCGCAGTTGAATTGGTGCGTACGATGGTTCGAGCAGCTTCGGGCGTCACGCCCTGACGGCCAGTATAGGAAAGGTAGAGATCTACATAATCGCGATAGCGCGGATCATCCTCAGGGTTGATAAGCTCGAAATCCACGCCCTGGCGGATTTTGAGACCATAGCGCTTCAGCCGGGTTTCAACCACCTGCGGGCGGCCGACAAGGATTGGCGTGGCAATGCGTTCTTCAATCACCACCTGCGCGGCGCGTAGTACGCGCTCGTCCTCGCCATCGGCATAAATAACGCGCTTCGGCTTGCTTTGCGCGCGGGCGGCGGCAAAAACCGGCTTCATAATGAGACCCGAACGGAAGACGAAACGATTGAGCTTGTCGAGATAAGCTTCCATATCCTCGATGGGGCGGGTAGCCACACCACTTTCCATTGCGGCCTTGGCAACGGCAGGCGCGATGCGCAGGATCAGTCGCTGATCGAAAGGCGATGGAATGAGATAGTCGGGACCGAATGTCGGCGTCTCACCGGAATAGGCTCGCGCGGCCACATCGGAAGGCTCTTCGCGTGCAAGACCGGCAATGGCGCGAACCGCAGCCAACTTCATTTCTTCATTGATCGCTGTCGCCCCCACATCCAGTGCACCACGGAAAATATGGGGGAAGCACAGAACATTGTTGACCTGGTTCGGATAGTCCGAGCGTCCGGTACAGATCATTGCGTCGGAACGCGCTTCGCGCGCAACTTCCGGCATAATTTCGGGGTTGGGATTGGCCAGCGCCATGATAAGCGGCTTTTCGGCCATCTGCTTGAGCAGTTCGGTCTTGAGAACCCCGGCTGCCGACAGGCCGAGAAACACATCCGCACTACCGATAATATCGGCGAGAACACGCGCTTGCGTTTTCTGCGCATAAACCTGTTTCCAGCGATCCATCAGCGCTTCACGGCCTTCATAGACCACGCCTTCAATATCGCAAACCCAGATATTCTCGCGTTTTGCACCCAGATTGACAAGCAGATTGAGGCAGGCAAGGGCCGCAGCGCCCGCGCCCGATGTCACGATCTTGGCTTCGTCAATCTTCTTTCCGGCCAGTTCGAGCCCGTTTAGTATCGCTGCTGCAACGATGATCGCCGTTCCGTGCTGGTCGTCGTGGAAAACGGGAATGTTCATCTTTTTGCGCAATTGCTCTTCGACTTCAAAACATTCGGGCGCTTTGATGTCTTCAAGATTGATGCCGCCAAAAGTCGGTTCGAGCGCGGATACCACATCGACGATATGCCCGATCTCATGCGCTTCGATCTCGATATCGAAAACGTCGATATCGGCGAATTTTTTAAACAATACCGCCTTGCCTTCCATGACCGGCTTTGAGGCAAGGGCGCCGATATTGCCAAGGCCCAGAACCGCCGTGCCGTTGGAGATCACAGCGACGAGATTGCCTCGCGCCGTATATTCAGCGGCGGTGGCTGCATCCTCATGGATTGCGAGGCAGGGGGCAGCAACGCCCGGCGAATAGGCGAGGGCGAGATCACGCTGGTTGCCGAGCGGCTTGGTGGCCTGGATTTCCAGCTTGCCCGGCTTCGGATAGCGGTGGAAAAACAGCGCCGCTTCGTCAAAATCCGAGCGGGCGGAAGTGGAGGGGGTCTTCTTGGTCATATCGCATCGCTTTCCAATTCTTTCCGACTGCCTGGGAGCAAGGCGCGGAAGAAGTCTATCGGCCACACACATGCCATCAAGCTCCGGCTCCGATCAACCCGATTCTGGTTATCGTGCGGATATGTCCACCTGTTCCATCAGTTTTCGGGCCTTATCGGGCCGTCATATGGCTGTGACATAAATCGGGTTTTCTACGCTCAAATTCGGCTTGCCACTGAGAAAGACGGCCACATGAGCACCGACCCGATTGAAGCCAAGAAATTTCGCACTCTTTTTATTTCGGATGTGCATCTGGGATCAAAAGCAGCCCAGGCCGAATTGCTGTTGGATTTTCTGCGTTATCATGAAGCCGACACGATCTATCTGGTGGGCGATATCGTCGATGGCTGGCGGCTGCGGCGTAACTGGCATTGGCCGCAGGAACACAATGATGTGGTGCAGAAGCTTTTACGTAAAAGCCGCAAAGGTGCATCGATCATCTACATCGCCGGAAATCATGACGAATTTCTGCGTAATTTTCAGGGTACGCATTTCGGCGGCATCGAAGTGATGAATCGCGCCATCCACGAAACCGTGGACGGCCGCAAGTTTCTGATTATTCATGGCGACCAGTTTGATGTCGTCGTGCGCAATGCACGTTTCATCGCCTATCTTGGCGACTGGGCCTACGATACGGCGATCTGGGTAAATACGGCGATGAACCGTGTTCGTTCGTTGCTTGGCCTGCGCTACTGGTCCTTCTCTGCTTGGGCGAAATTTCGCGTCAAGAAAGCGGTTAATTTCATTGGCAAGTTTGAGGCCGTCGTTTCTGAGGAAGCGCAGCGCATTGGCGTGGACGGGGTCATTTGCGGCCACATTCATCACGCAACGATCGAAACCATGAATGGCGTCGAATATATCAATACCGGCGACTGGGTGGAAAGTTGTACGGCTATTGTCGAACATTTCGATGGCCGCATGGAGCTTCTTGAATGGACCAAGCGGCTCGACCGGAAACCTGCACTCCCCGCGGAACGCAAGAAAGATCAAGCAAATGGCAGGGTCATCCGACTGCCATATGCGTCTCGGAAGGCAGTGAACAACGGCAGATGAAGAAACTCGTCATCATCACCGATGCATGGCATCCGCAAGTCAACGGTGTGGTGCGCACATTGACAAAATGCTGCGAACTCATGACCGAGCGAGGCTATGAGGTGATCGTCGTCTCGCCGCAGGATTATCGCTCTGTACCTTGCCCGACCTATCCAGAAATACGGCTGGCATTGACGACGCCGAATGCCGTGAAGGATAGGCTCGTCGGATTGGAGCCCGACTATATCCATATTGCAACGGAAGGCCCGCTTGGTTTCATGGCCCGGCGCGCCTGCCAGAAAATGGGCTGGAGCTTCACCACCAGCTTCCATACGCGTTTCCCGGAATATTTACGCGACCGCTTTCCCATTCCGCTATCGTGGACCTACGCTTTCCTGCGGCGTTTCCACAATGCCGCATCCCATACTCTGGTGCCGACCCAATCTATTATGGACGATTTGCAGTCACGCGGCTTTACCGGGCTTGATCTGTGGACACGGGGCGTCGACCGCGCTCTTTTTCATCCGCACCCGGATATCGAGAAAAATCTGCCGGGGCCGGTCTTCATCTGCGTGGGGCGCGTGGCATTGGAAAAGAACCTGCCCGCCTTTCTCGAACTTGATCTGCCTGGCACAAAGCTGATCGTCGGAGATGGCCCGGCGCTGAACGATCTGAAGACCCGCTTTCCCGACGCTGTTTTTGCAGGGAAAAAAGAAGGTGTGGCGCTGGCAAAGCTTTATGCCTGTGCTGATGTCTTTGTTTTCCCTAGTCGAACGGATACATTCGGCCTGGTTCTGCTGGAGGCGATTTCGTCAGGAGTTCCGGTCGCAGCCTTTCCAGTTCCCGGAGCAAGCGATGTGGTCGGCGCGACGGGCGCAGGCGTCTTATCCGAAGACCTGCGCGCAGCCTGCATGGCAGCACTTGAAATGCCCGTTTTCGACCCGGCGCAAGTGCTGGAGCCTTTTACATGGAAAGCTTGCGCCGATATTTTTGAGAACGCTCTCGCCTGCACGAATGGAAGCAGCATCCTGTCGTCTCAGGCCGGGAATCAGCCCCAGAGCGCAGTTTCAGGCGGATAAACCAAGGCACCCTCATAGTGCAGACCCGGCTCCCGGTCCCGCGCGAGAAGAAGCGGGCCATCCAGATCAACCACATTCGCTTTCTGCGCAAGCAGAACGGCGGGCGCCATCCCTAAAGATGTACCCACCATGCAGCCAACCATGATCTGCAATCCAAGTTCGATGGCCTTATCGCGCATGACCAGCCCTTCAGTCAGCCCACCCGCCTTGTCGAGCTTGATATTGACTGCATCGTAGCGCCCTGCCAGCTCTTTCAGTCCCTCGGATGTATGCGCGCTTTCATCGGCGCAGATCGTGACTGGCCGGTCGATTACGTTCAGAATTTCATCGTTCCCGGCGGGAAGTGGCTGCTCGATCAGCACCACGCCTGCTTTCGCCGCCGCACGCATGTTTTCTTCTATATTATCTGGCGTCCATCCCTCATTGGCGTCGATGATGATGCGGCTGTCGGGAGCCGCTGCTGCAATGGCGCGAATGCGTTCTATGTCATTGTTACCGCCCATTTTGACCTTGATGAGCGGATAATGCGCTACTTTCGCGGTGGATTGTGCCATTTCAGCGGCTGTGCCCAGGGAGACGGTAATGGCCGTTTCCAGCGCACGAGCCTTGATGCCCAGCGTGTCGGCAACGCTTTTGTTAGTTATTTTCGCTTCCATATCCCAGAATGCACAGTCGACGGCGTTGCGCGCCGCTCCTGCTTGCATGAGGCTTTGTATGTCGAGCCGCGTGGCGCCACTTTCGATTGCCTCGCGCAACGCTTCGATCTGCTGCATTACGCTTTCAATGGATTCGCCATAGCGCGCATAGGGGACGCACTCCCCGCGCCCTGTGGTGTCCCCACGACCGATCTCGCACACAACAACTTCAGCTTCGGTCTTGGAGCCACGGGAGATTGTGAATTTCCCGGCAATAGGATAGCGTTCATGTATGATTTTCAAGCTATTGTGCATAGATATGCCTTCCAGGACGCAGTATTTCTGTCGCGCAACGACTCGTATATGGGATAGCCATGTTGACCGACGCTGCTGACAAAGCAAGTGCTGCCGCCGATCCCATGCCAAAGATTGATTTGGATGAGCGCGATGGTGCACGCCTGATAAATTTGAGCGGTCGCTGGGTTTCCCAGAGTGTCAATCTGGTCGATGCCAAGATGCGCGAGCTTGAAAAGCGTAATGGTACGCAGCTTACCATTATCAACGTTTCCGGAGTTTTCGGTCTCGATACGGCAGGCGCGTGGCTGATCGAGCGGCTGCGGCAGCGCTTGTCGATCCAGAACGTTGATGTGCATCTGGACGGTATCCGCGATGCTTGGCTTCCTTTGATGGAAGAAGTCGGCAAAGCCGTCGAGCGAACACTTGATGTTCCCAGAGTGAAGAAGCCATTTTTCATCCTCGCCATGCTGGAAGCGCTCGGTCGTGGCGTGGTATCGGTCTTTGACGATTTCAAAATGGCCATGCATATTCTGGGCGCGACCATTCGCGGTGCGCAGCTCAAGGCCGGGCGCGGCAGTGGTATTCCAATTCCCGCCATCATCAATCAGATGGATCGGATGGGCGTGGGCGCAATTCCCATTATTGTGCTCATGTCGACCATCGTGGGAGCTATCATTGCCCAGCAGGGCGCATTCCAGTTGCGTTATTTCGGCGCTGAAATCTTCGTAGTCGATCTGGTCGGCATCCTCGTGTTGCGCGAGCTTGGCGTTCTGCTGACCGCAATCATGATTGCAGGCCGCTCAGGTAGTGCTATCACCGCCGAAATAGGCTCCATGAAAATGCGCGAAGAAACCGACGCCCTGACGGTTATCGGCCTCAACCCGGTCGGAGTACTGGTCTTTCCCCGCCTCGTTGCGTTGGTTATCGTCCTGCCACTGCTGACGATTATCGCCGACATCGCGGCTCTGGTGGGGGCTGCCGGAGTCACATGGTTTTATTCGAATATTTCGCCCGAGGCATTCATCAGCCGCCTGCATGACGCGGTTGCGCTCAATACCTATTTTGCCGGCCTCATCAAGGCACCGTTCATGGCTATGATTATCGGTATCCTTGCATCGGTAGAGGGGATGAAGGTTGGTGGTAGCGCAGAATCACTGGGACGACGCGTTACTGCATCCGTGGTGAAGGCGATTTTTGTCGTAATTGTCGTAGATGGCATGTTTGCAATGTTCTACGCGGCGATTGATTTCTAGAAATGCTGCGATCCATTGATTCTTATGGGGTCTTTTTGACACACTCGAACACAAACGGGCATAATGGCTGTCTGGCGCGGTTTAGTCTGGCGACAAGCTCGGATAAAGAATGAGCATGGAGAACAGCATCGAAAACCAGTTGCAGCCGCCGCATGAAGATTGCCGCCAGAAGCTAGTGCCTATGATTTCGGTGCGCGACGTCACTGTGGCTTTTGGTGGTCGCGCGCCTGTGCTCGATAAACTGTCTCTCGATATCTATAAAGGCGAGGTGCTTGGCTTCATCGGGCCATCCGGTTCGGGTAAATCGGTTCTCATGCGTACCATTCTTGGTCTCAACAAGAAGCAGTCCGGCGAGATCGAGATTCTTGGACGCAATATCGACGATCTCAATGAACTGGAGAAAATGGCTATCGATATGCGTATGGGTGTACTGTTTCAGCACGGTGCGCTCTTCTCCGCGCTCAATGTGCTGGAAAATATTCAGGTTCCAATGCGCGAATATCTCGATCTGTCGCCCAGGCTGATGGATGAGCTGGCGCGGCTGAAAATCGATCTGGTCGGGCTAAAGCCGGATACGGCTGAGAAGTTTCCATCGGAATTGTCCGGAGGCATGATCAAGCGCGCAGCCCTTGCGCGGGCGCTGGCCCTGGACCCCGATATCGTTTTTCTTGACGAGCCGACCTCTGGCCTCGATCCGATCGGCGCGGCTGAATTTGATGAATTGATCGCTAATCTACGCGATACAATGGGTCTGACCGTCTATATGGTGACGCATGATCTCGACAGCCTGTTTGCGATTTGCGACCGTATTGCGGTGCTGGGAAACAAAAAAGTGCTTGTCAGCGGCTCTATTGAGGACATGCTGACGGTGGATGATCCGTGGGTAAAATCCTATTTTCGAGGCAAGAGAGCGCGCCAGATGGATACTTCGGCACCAAGCAGACGGCGGCCGGGCAGCCGCTTGCAAACGGGATAAGATATGGAAACTAAAGCCAATTACGTCCTGGTAGGCATCTTCACGCTGATAATCAGCCTGATGGCTTTTGGCTTCGTATACTGGATCGCCCGATACGGCGAGGCACGCGATTCCATGCCACTGGATGTGCGCATACCCGGTTCGGTTACAGGATTGAGTATCGGCAGTCAGGTGCTATTTAACGGTATCAAGGTGGGTGATGTCCGCCGGTTGCACCTTGACGAGACAAATCCCGAAATGGTGATCGTGCAGACGCGCGTCAACGCAACAACGCCGATAACCCGCTCGACTGCTGCAACCCTTGGTTTTCAGGGGCTGACGGGGCAAGCCTATATCGAACTTAAAGGTGGCCGGCTGGACGAGCCCAATCTGCTGACGGAAGCTGCGAAAGAAGATACGGTTCCCCGCATTGATGCTGATCCTTCCGCCGTCAACAATCTTCTGGCTACGGCTCAGGATATTTTCGCCCGTGCCAATAGCGTACTTGGTGAACTGGAAGGTTTTGCCAAGGAGGCTCGTGGGCCGTTGACGGAGACGATCAATAACACCAAAGTCTTTACTGACGCGCTGGCGAAAAATGCCAGCGTGATTGAAGAACTTGGCTCCAATACGGGCAATATCAACAAGATCATATCGGATGCGAAAGACATGATGGCGCGCCTTAATGCAGCATCCGTTCGGGTGGAGGGAATTATGGCGAAGGCCGACAGACTTCTTTCCAGCGAGGATAAAGACGGTATCGTCGCGCAGGCGAAAGCAACGCTTGAATCCATCCGTCAAACCTCGACCAATCTCGACAAGCGCCTCGCACCCATTGCCAGCAATCTAGAGCGCTTTTCTGGGCAGGGGCTGCGTGATGTGCAATCGGTGGTCGTTGACAGTCGTCGCTCGCTCCAGCGCATAGAGCAAGCAATTACTGACCTTGAACGCAATCCTCAGCGTCTCATTTTCGGGGGGCAGGGCAACGTACCTCGTTATGATGGAAGGACGCGTCATTGATTTTCAAAGCCGGTTCAACTGACATGAGAACGTGTCGCCCGCGCATCACAAAAACCGTAGCCTCCACCCTGATTGCTACGCTTTTTGCGGGCTGCGGCACAACCACGCCGCTCGATACATTCAACCTATCCGCGCCGCAGCTTGCTGTGAGCGCCCCCAATCGTAAGAATATCCAGTTGCTCGTGCCAACGCCCACGGCACTCAAGGCGCTCGATAGCGAGAATATCGTGGTAAGCTCGTCGCCGGGTTCTATCGAATATCTCAAAGGCGCCCAATGGGGCGACCGGTTGACCAATATTGTCCAGGCGCGCCTTGTGCAGACTTATGAAAACACCGGCTTATTCGGCGGCATCGGGCGCCCGGGCGACGGTTTGGCAATCAACTACCAGATATTGACCGATCTGCGGATGTTCGGCATTCAGACCTATAGTTCACCGCGAAGTGCGGTCGTTGAACTGGCCGTCAAGCTAATGAATGACAAGAATGGCGAAGTGCGTGCCACGCGCATATTCCGCACGGCAATTCCAGTCACCGGCACAAGCAACAACGCCTACGTCAAGGCACTGGACGCAGCCTTCGAACGCACTGCGACCGAAATAGTGAACTGGACGATATCGTCACTTTAATAAAGCGCGCCACGAGAAAACCTGTAGCTGTTTTCAGTAGACCTTGCGCACAAATCTTATTTGATTGAGACAAATAAAAACGCGGCCCGAGAGCCGCGTTTTTATTTATTATCGTAATAGTTTTTAGCGCAGGCGACCACTTGCGTGGGCAAGCATGGTGTAGACCTTGCCCGTATCCGAAGTCAGATAGGTTTGCGTCACCATATTGTCGCGGTCATTGCGGGCGACATCTTCGAGCAGGCGCTGGAAGTCGTCCATGTACCGATCAACCGCGCGCCGGAACTCTCCATCCGACTGGTATTTGCGCTTGATGTCGTCAAAGGTCTGCTGTCCCTTGAGCGTGTAGAGGCGACGTGTGAAGACATTGCGCTCGCCGCGGCGATAGCGGTCCCACAATTCCACCGATGCTTCGTGATCGATGGCGCGAGCAATATCGACCGAAAGCGAGTTGAGAGATTCAACGACATGCCTTGGCGAACGTGGAGCCGCGCTTGGCTGCGCCGATGGCTGCATGGTTTCATCGTCTTCGCGCGAAGCACGGGCCAGAAGATCCGATACCCATCCACGCGGCTTCTCGCTAGCGGACGCAGTTTGTGTGGCCTGCGGAGCTTCGACAGGGTGCGAAGGCACTGCTGTATCGGCCTGTGACAGGGCGACCGGGGCCTGCACCGGAGCCGGAGCACGACGCGGCGTCTGCGCGGGGCGGGAAACCGGGCGATCTGCACGGCTTTCGCCCACATCGACCAGACGTCCAGACTTGTTGACGATTTCTGCCAGTTCCTTAAGCGCGTTGATCTGCTCGCTCACCGCCTTGCGCATCGCGCTTGTGGTTTCCTTCGCTTCCGCTGGCATATCCAATACGCCGCGCTTAAGTTCGCCGCGAGTGCTATCCAGCTCGGTGCGAATTTCGCTTGCCGTGCGACGGATATCGTCGGTTGCGGCGGAGAACTTCTGCGATGCCTGTTCAACAATGTCCGATACGCTTTCGCGCATCTTTTCCGCTGAAGCACGGGTCTGGCCTTCAGCTCGTTGGAAAGCGGAAGTAACAACCGATTCAAAGGACCGCATAAGCTTTTCGACGCTTTCGGACTTCTCAACGAGCCCCGAAGCAAGCTTGTCCAGTGCCTGATGCCGATCTTCCAATGTGCCTGCAAGACCGTTCTGTGCTGAACCGATCATGTCGGATGCCGTTGAAAGCACCTTACCATGCTCTTCGAAGCGTTCGGCAATGTCGGCGATCTGCGACAAAGTGCTGTCGGAAAGCGCGCGTAACGTGCCGATATTACCATCAATAAGGCCGGTCGAAGCCTGGAACATCTGTGCGGCGCGATTGGCGTTTTCCACAAAGCTTGAGGTGGTTTCGACCAGACGCCCATCGATATCCGTCAGATTACGCGCTGCCGCATCGATCAGCTTGCCCAACTCGCCATTCGAGGCGGAGAGGCGGTCGATCAATTCGCTTACATTGTCCGACAAGCCGGACTTGGCCTGCTGAACGGCTGCGATGGTTTCCGCGGTCCGACTCGCTAAGGCATTGACCAAAGCCGCATTTTCCGCACGCAGGCGATCTGTCGCCGCGTGGGTCGCTTCTTCAAGCTGCTGTGCCAGACCGCGTCCGCTGTCGGCAAGACGCTGCACAAGCGGTTCGGCGGTATCGTTGAGAATCTGCGTGATTTCCTGCGAGCGCGCAGCAAGAACAGTATTGAGTTCCCGCGTGCGTTCTTCGAGCGTGACCGCTGTGGTGTCAGTGACCTGCGCGATGCGCGCTTCGACGGAGCCCAGCTCCATCGTAATCCGCGAGCCGATATCACCAAGGCGGGTGGCGATGGCATCCGCGCGTTCGGTGAGGCGAGCCTCGGTGCCCGACAGGTTTTCGGTAACGCTCGCCGAGAAGGCTTCGCTGTGACCGGCAAGTGTCTGGCTGGTCTTGGAGGCTGTTTCGGCAATGCGCGCTTCGATTGCACCCAATTCGCCGGTAAGCCGGCTTTCGATAGCTTCAAGACCGCCTGCAATGGCGCTTGCGCGTTCATTCAAGCGGCTTTCTGTACCAGCGAGATTGTCCGCAACACTGGCGGAAAATGCCTCGCTCTGGCCCGCAAGGGTAGCACTCGTCTTGGAGGCCGTATCCGCAATGCTGGTTTCAATGGCGACCAGACGGTCGGCAATGGCATTTGCATGTTCACCCAGACGCTCTTCCGTGGCGGACAGGTTGCTGATGAGATGGGAACTGAAGGTTTCACCAAAACCGTCAAGTGCCTCGCCAGCCTTTGCCGCTTCGGCGGAAAGGGTGCTGGCCGCTTCGGTAATTTTTTCGCGCAGCGATCCCGCAACCACTCCTGCGCTCTGCTCAAGGGCGCGGCGAACATTGTCAACGCCGATGGTCAGCGCCTTTTCCATCGTCTGCGTACGCTCATCAATGATGCCGGTCTGGCCTTCAAATGCCTGGCTGATGGTGCTGCTGCTGCTTTCAATTGCTTCGTGCAGATTGGCAGTGCGCTGCGAAAGAATATCGCCATGGTCCTGTAGAGTCTGGCTCAGGGAAGCGGTGGTTTCAACCAGCGTGGAGCGGATCGTGTCGGCTCGGCTTTCGATTGTCTGCTCATGCCCGTCAAGAATATTGGCGAGTGCGCTATTATGATCGCTTAAGACCGAGCGCAGGCCGCTCGTGCGTTCCTCTACCCGGCGCACATGATCGCTGAAAGTGGTCTCGAATGCGTCGCGGCTCGCGCCGATCGTTTCATTGAGAGCTTGCGACCGCTCATCCAGTACGCGCGCCAATGTATCCTGATTATCGGCAATGAGAGCCTGAAGCGATCTGACCCGTTCATCGAAGGTCTGCGCAAGCATTTCACGATTTTCATTGAAACTATCGCGCAATGCAGTGGTTCGTTCATCCAGAAGCTGAGAAAGCAGCGCCTGATTTCCGGCAATGACATTATGCAGAGATGCGGCACGCTCTTCCAGCGAACGGGCGTGGTCTGCAAAGGAAGTATCGAGGCGTGTGGCATTATTCGCCATTTCCTGCTGAAGCGCCGCAGTACGCTCTGCAAGGATGGCGGCATGTTGCTCGGCAACTGAATTAAGTGCCGATGCACTGTTGCTGACGGCATTTTCTATGTCACCGGTGCGCGCTGCAAGCGTGTCCGTATGTCCGCGAATGATAGCAGAGACGCGTTCGGATTCCCCTTCGAGCGAGGAGGCCAGAATGTCACGGCTTTCGGCAAGCTTGCCTGCAAAGGCCGAGGCCTTTTCGTTCAGAACATTCCCTACGCTTTCGCTGATCGATGTTAGGTCGCTGCCGATTCTGACCTTGGTTTCATCAATCATCTCGCTAAGCGCGGTGCGGCCACCGGAGAAGGTTTCCGCGATCTCGCGGGTGCGGGCAATGAGGTTTTCATTGATCTGCCGCGAGCGTGCTTCAAGCGCGGCATTGAGCTTTTCGGTGCTGTTATCGAGCGCATGCGCGCGCGTCTCGAATTCGGAAAGCAGAGAGCGCCCGCGCTCATCTAGCGTCGTTTCAAGACTGGCCAAGCGTGTATCGAATTCGCTGACCATCGATTGCGTGGCGCCACCGAGAAGAGTGGTGATACCCGTGACGCGCTCGTCCAGCGCTGAGCTGACCCGCTCGGAAATATCGCGCGAGTGCTGATCCAGCGTTGCAATGCGCGTATCCAGCTCATTGGCAAAAGCCTCCCCGGAAGTAGTGATGCGCGAAGCAATGTCTCCGGTACGCTTTTCTATGGCGTCGGCAATCGCGCCACCACTCTCGTTGATGCTGCCGATCAGGCGCTCGCCTGAATCGCCGAGAAGCGAACTGAGCTGCTGAGACGCGGAAGCAACATTATCGCGTATGATATTGGCCGCGCTCGACAATTCTTCCTTGAGATGTTCATGTGCACCAGAAATCGAAGAGCGGACACGTTCCGCATGGCTGACGACGGCTTCGCGCTCATTGCCAAGTTCGCTGACAAGCGAACGGATGCGTACTTCATTGTCGCTATAGGCGCGCTCAAGCTGATTGACTTCTGATTGAACCAGCGTTTCCAATTCAACGGCACGCGCAAGCGTGCGCTCGATGCCTTCATTCATTGCCGCGACTTCGCGGCGGACAGCTTGGCTGAGTGTGGAAACGCGATCACCGGCAACTGCTTCAGGTTGGAGAAGCTTTAATGCCGCCTCAGACATGCTACGTGCGGCAAACTGCATCTCCTGTGCGCGACGAACAAGATGCGCAAAGCCCCAGAACATCACGACTGGCAATGCTACGCCCGCTGCCACACCGATACCGGCTGGCGACGTGAAGAACTCTTTGGTTGCCTGCAAGGTGGAGAATACTTCCGGGCTGATCGCCTTGCTGATGGCGATACCGCCTGCGGCCCAAAGTACGCTGATGGCGGTTGTCGTCCAGTAAAGTCGAGATGATTGCTCGGTGACGCGGCGCGGCGCGGCGGAAAGGGCGCGACCATTGCGGGAATCGTCATTAGCCGGAGTGCGGGCCGGATTGGCGGATGGCGCCAGCGAAGGCGCGGCTATTGCCGGTTTTGCAACGGCTTCCTGCTGGGTGGCTTTGGATTTATTGGCAGGGGATTTATTGGTGGGCTTGGCAGAAATACTTTCCGCAGCGGGTGAAACGGATGCTGCAGCATGCACCACAGGAGGAACCGGCGGCGCGGCTGGGCTTGCGATCACAGAAACGGCTTTGATGACATCGGAACTGGAACTGCTGGTCGCAGGTACTTCCACAGAGGCGGGGCTCGTAGCCTCACTCGTCTTCGTGCTCTGCTCGGCGACCAGTTCTTCGGCCGCGCGCGAAATCTGCTGCTCCAGATCGTCAACCGAGAATTCGTCGTCAAATGCACTCAGATCCATATCAATATCGAAATCATCGTCGAAATCGATATTGAGTGCTTTTTCCAACGCTTCTTCGACCTCGTGATCGAGCTTTTGCGCCTTGGATTTGGAAGCCATTGCTTTGCCTACCTCGTACTCATTACTGTGACGGCCCGACCCGAAGAGCCATTACAAAACTTATTCCGCCATTTTGCATCGTACCGGCTCAACCTTGTTAAGGAAATAGGCAGGGTTGCGCGATGCCTAAAACTTTAAATACAAGGTTAACAAGAATGGGTCGCAGCTATGAAAAAGTCCGGATTTCCGGCCTTCCGGCCTTCACGATCATTCTGTGGAAATTAATTATATGCGATTATCCACGATAATGCGCGCTCTGAATTCGTTAACGGAATCCGCGTTAGACATGAATTCCATACGGCATTTTGGCGCACTTCTCTGCTTCCGTGCGGGCCAAGTGTTGAACTTGTGGGCATAAGGCCGTATCTGCCAGCGCAAGATCACACGTAAACATCTTGCCATGATTTCAAATGTGAGTCAGAAAATTTCAATCGCGCCGGGTCGGCGCGTTCAGGGACCGAACTGAAAATGACAAAAATTATATTCGTTTCCGCTGATGGTGTTTCGCGAACGGAAGTCGAAGCCGACAACGGATCGAGCGTGATGGAAGCCGCCATTCGCAATGGTATTCCCGGCATTGATGCGGAATGTGGCGGAGCTTGTGCCTGCGCAACCTGCCATGTCTATGTTGACGAAGACTGGACGGACACAGTTGGCGGCCCCGATGCGATGGAAGAAGACATGCTCGACTTCGCCTATGAAACGCAGCCCAATTCGCGCCTTTCCTGCCAGATTCGTGTAACGGATGACATTGATGGACTCGTAGTAAGGGTTCCCGAGCGCCAAAACTGACCTCAGTGCTGCTTCTCGCGCATCTGTTCCATTTTGTAGGTAAGCAGCCGTTCAAAACGACTTTCGAAATTGATGGTTTCGACACGATCGAAAAGCTCTTGCGCCCGGTCATGCGCTTTCATCAACTTTGCAGTGATGTTGTCGATATCAGCGCGCAGTGCAGCGCAGTCCGTGCGGCTGCGTAAAGCCCGGATCTGCCGTTCCATCTGACTGGCATGGCTGCGAGCGATAACGATATGACTCTCCTCGTGGCGCCGAATATCACGCAACAGCGTATCCCACACTAACGCCAGTTCGGATGAAGCTTTGCGGCGTTGTTTCCAGCGCGGCAACATGACCTTGGCATGAATATTCACATAAACGTCCTGTACCTTGCAGGCGATATTGCCCGTAGCACGTCCGTAGCGAACCTTCGCATCGAAACGGATTTCCGCTGCGCCAGGATGGTGTTGACCAGTCTTTTTGAGAAAAGGACCGCTGCCCGACAATGCCTTGTCGAGATCAGCCGCCGTCTTTCCGTTGATATCATAATAGCTTACAGTGCGGAAAATAGATGCCGCTTCGGCTTGAGGCGCTACAAAAATCAAAGCGAGGCCAAAAGCCAGAACCCGTTTCCTTAAAGACATGTTCCGGGACCTCTTCATAAAATCAGAAAGAAACTCATAAATCATCCATGTGCAACATGGCATGCATTCGTCAAGAGAACTATAACAACAGCTTGGACGATGATATTGCGCGTGCCAATCCGTATTCCGCCTGGCATGAAAACAACCGGAATTTCCTGCAATGATGAAACAATGGCAACTCGCCCATGGTCGTAGTCTTCCACTGGGCGAAAAATCCGTAATTATGGGCATCCTGAATGTAACACCTGATTCTTTTTCCGATGGCGGGCGTTACACCACGCTGGATAAGGCATTGGCGCTTGCGGAAAAAATGCTCGAAGAGGGTGCCACAATCATTGATGTCGGCGGCGAATCGACTCGTCCGGGTGGCGCATCGGTCGATGCTGAAACGGAGACAGCGCGAGTGGTTCCGGTTATTGCGGCATTGACAGAACGTTTCGATTGCCTCGTTTCGGTCGATACTTATCGCGTATCGACTGCTCGGCTTGCAGTGAAGGCGGGCGCCCATATCGTCAACGATGTGTGGGGACTGCAAAAAGAGCCGGAAATAGCACAGGTTGCCAAGGACAGCGGCGCAGGATTGGTCATCATGCATACCAGCCGCGACCGCGCGGTCAATCCCGATGTTATCGCGGATCAGTCCGCCTTTCTCGATATCTCGCTGCAAATCGCCCAAAAATCGGGGATCGAAACGTCGCACATCGTGCTTGATCCCGGTTTTGGCTTCGGCAAGGAGGCAAAGGAAAATGTCGGATTGATGGCGCGGCTGGAGGAACTCCAGCGCTTCGGCTATCCGCTGCTTGTCGGAACATCGCGCAAGCGTTTTATCGGTGCTATAACGGGGCAGAGTGAGCCTTTGATGCGCGATATCGGCACGGCTGCGACGTCTGTGGCGATGCGGCTGGCAGGTGCCGACATTTTCCGGGTTCACAATGTCGCTTTTAATAGGGATGCTCTTGCCGTTGCGGATGCTATCTTGCAGAGCAAAGCAGATACAGAACAGGAAACAAGGCCGTGTACACAATCCGCATCATGAATTGCGCCTTCTTCGCGCATCACGGCGTCTTCGATGAAGAGCACAAACTCGGTCAGCGTTTTTATGTCGATGCGGTACTAGATGTCGATCCGGGCAATTCCTTGGAAAATGATGATATCGAAGGCACAGTCCATTACGGCATCGCTTTTACCGTTATTCAAGACATCGTCACTGGCCGCCAGCGCTATCTGATCGAAACGCTGGCGCTTGATGTCGGGCGGGCACTGGTCGAGCGCTTCCCCCAGATCAAGCGCGCCGAAATCACCATCCGCAAACCCAATGCGCCAGTGCCGGGCGTGCTCGATCATGTTGAAGTCACGGTGGTATATCCACGTTGATGAGTGCCAAATTACCTTTTAGCGCCTGGCTTGGTCTCGGCGGTAATCTCGACGATCCGATGGCATCCATGGCGCGCGCATTGCGATCGCTTGATGCGCGTGGGGATACACGCGTAATTTCGGTTTCTCCGGTTTACCGCACGCCCCCATGGGGCAAGACGGATCAGGCATGGTTTCGTAATGCATGCGCTGAAATTCAAACCACGCTGGAACCGTTGGCGTTGATCGAGACATGCCTTGAAATCGAACGCACGCTCAAACGTGTGCGGCTGGAGCGTTGGGGACCGCGCATCATCGATATCGATATTCTGGCTATGCAAGACGAAGCGGGCAGGGCGGTCGTAATCGATGAAACATCGCTTATCCTGCCGCATCCGCGCATTCAGGAGCGCGCTTTTGTGCTGGTGCCACTCAACGATATCGCGCCGGACCTCCATATTGCAGGCAAAAGCGTTGCGGAATGGACGACGGATTGCGAGCAGTCGGGAATAGAAAAAGCCCGCACGAATGCGGGATGGTGGCTGGAGCAGCTATAACTCTAATTCTTGGCGATACTGCCGACGGCTACATTGTCGATCCGCTTGAGACTCATGCCGATTACCGGAATAAGGTTCTCTTCCACGCGAACCGATACGGTGACATTCATCGTGTTCCTGTCGGCCACGCGTGCCAACATGGCGCCGTTGAGTTCTTTGCGGTTAAGGCCGAGAATGACCTTGTTTCCGCTCACTGAGCCCGATGTCACATTCAGCCCTTTGCCTTCGGCGCCATCATTGAACTTGCCGGAATAGCTGGAGCCGACACGGGTCACGGTGGCCTTCATCGGCTGAGAGAAAACGCCGACCCGGCAGGAGCCATCAAGCGTCATGCCCACCGCCTCGTCGGGCGTGGAGCCTTCAAGTGTGCAGACGAATTTCGTACCCTTATATTTTCCGGCGACAATCTCGCCGGGGCCGGTCCATTGGCCCTCGATCGACTGAAAGAACTTTTCATCCCTGTCCGCCGCCACGGCAGGCGCAGCCAGAAGCGATGCAGGCAGCAGCGTGAGGCAGGCAACGATGTGTTTTTTCATGTTCAGCTCTGTCCGGAATTCCGACCCGTAGGTGGATTTCTAATGATTGTCATCCAGTATAATTCGACGATGCAGGGCCTAGAGTGTTCTACCCTATCATGTCCTTCTATAATCGTAGCGAATGGTTAACGCTTGGTTTGCGCGCCGATTAAAGTCATCAGGATTTGCATAGAGCAAGTAGCATTTAATTGCCAGCTTTTGCCTTTGTGTTTTTCTCGCCAGCCATTCGGGCAAGATCGCCGATGAAATCGCCGACTCCGGGGCGTTTTTCAGCATTGAATGGAAAGGGGCGGACAACATCCATGGCCGCAATGCCGATACGTGCCGTCATAAGACCGTTGACGACGCCTTCGCCAAGCTTTGCCGAAAGCCGCGATGCTAGCCCATGGCCGACGAGCTGCTGAATGACACTGTCGCCCATGGCCAGCGTTCCTGTGACGGCCAGATGCGCCACGACACGACGTATAAGTTTCATGAAGCCAAGTGTTCCCGGCCGCCCGCCATAAAGCTGTGAAAGCCTGCGGATCAAACGTGCTGATTCAAAGATGACATAGCCGATATCAACAAGCGCACGCGGGCTGATGGCCGTCACAATGGATACGCGCCGCGATGCATTCATGATCAATGCGCGTGCCTCACGGTCGAGTGGTCGCAATATTTCCGTCTCAGCGAGGCGGATGAGATCACGTCCGTCGATGATGTCGTCGGCCAGGCTATCGAGCATCTGTCTGCCGCGCGCGGTTTCGGGCAGGTTGCTGGCAATGCCGCGCAAGGCGTCGACCACCTTTCTTGCTGCCGCCATATCGTCGCGCGCAGTTGCATCGGCCACATCTTTGCGCAGATGCTGAACCGAGGCTAGGCGGCGCAAGGCAATCAACTCCCGGGCAATGATAGCTATAAAGGCTACAAGAGCGACGAGCGCCACACCCAGCGCCGTCCAGCCAAGCCAGTCGGCGCGAGCGAACAGCGCCCGGATAAGGTCTTCGGTCCAGATGCCGACCGCAAATGAGATCAGTATGCCCAAAGCCCAAAACAGGATACGGCTCAACGACCAACGGCTACGAGGCTGTGCTTCAAATGTGGGGTCCAGCGCCGCCAGTTCGACTTCTTCTTCATCGCTAAGTGTAAAAATATCCTCATGGGCCACGATCTGTTCGAGATTGGTAACGGCGCGAGGGCGTCGTCGTGGCGTTTCCTGCGCGGGTGTCAGTTCCGGCGACTGCTTTACGCTAAAGGCTGCGGGTTTGCGTGGAGGCTTTTCATTCATGCCAGACGGTCCCCGATAAGAAATTGCAGGGCGCGATCAAGCCTTATATGCGGCAGGGAAAGCGTGATACCCTCCGCGGTATGCTCCAGCCTGGGCGGGCGAAACCGCACGAAACGAATGGCGGTTTCTTCATTCGAGACTTGTTCAAAGATTACATTAGGATTACGTGGTAAATCTCCAGGAAATATAGCTGTTTCTGTTTCTCCATCAAAAAACTCCCCGTCGATCCGCTCACCCTTGAGTGGTGTTCCGACAATCACGGGTAGGGTGTCCTTGCCTTCCTTGACGGTCGCCTCGCGCGTTGCGCGCACTGCGGCCATTGCCAGCACCTCTATATCCGCGCCCGAAAAGTCCGCGCGCTCAATCGCCCGTTCCACGAGTCGCCTTACGATGGCCTGCAAACGGTCATGGCTTTCATGATGGAGGTGGTCAGCCTTTGTGGCGGCCACCAGAATGCGCCCGATCCGGCGCTGGATCAGCCCCGTCAGCAGATTGGAGCGCCCGGGGCGGAAGCAGGAAAGAATGTCGGTCAGCGCGCGTTCAAGATCGGCTACCACCGCGCCGCCGGCATTCAGAGCCTGCATGGCATCGATAAGAACGATCTGTCGGTCCAGACGCGCGATATGTTCGCGGAAGAACGGTTTTATGACATGCGTCTTATAGGCTTCGTAACGGCGCTCCATCATCGCGGCCAGACTACCGTTTTTGAAATCGTCCGGCGACAGGTGTGGCAGGGGCGCAAATGTCAGCGCGGGCGAGCCATCGAGATCGCCCGGCATGAGAAAACGCCCCGGCGGCAGGGTGGATAGCGCGCGTTCGTCGGCTTTCCCGGCACGCAAATAGGCAGTGAAGCTTTTCGCCAGCCGCTGCGCGGTTAATTCGTCAGCGCTTTCGGACCCCTTTACAGTTTCGGCCTCCGTCAGCCATCCACGCGCCAGATCCTTGTGGGTAGGCTCCTGAGCAAGCGAGAAGGAATCGGCGCTGAATTCGCGATAGGACTTTCCCAGCAACGGTAGATCGAGTAGCCATTCGCCCGGATAATCGACAATGTCGACCGAAAGCCGCCCCGGCGACAGCCAGCGCCCCCATGCGGATGCCGTTTCATATTCAATGGTCAGGCGAAGCTGTGATATTGCGCGAGTGGAATCGGGCCAGATACGTTTATCCAGCAGTGCTGAAAGATGTTCTTCATATTGAAAACGCGGAACGGCATCGTCAGGTTGCGGCTCAAGCATGGAACGCGAAATCCGGCCCGATTTATAGGCTTCAAACATCGGCAGCCGACCGCCATGCACCATATTATGTACCAACGCGGTGATGAAAACCGTTTTCCCGGCTCTTGAAAGGCCGGTAACGCCCAATCGGAGCGAAGGAGAGAGCAGACCGCTTGCACGCTCGGTCAGCGTATCGAATGCGATCTTTGCTTCATCGCCGAAACTGGTCAGTTTTGCCAATTGCTTCCTCGCGCATATTACTGCTTACCAGCGCCATAAATAAGAACCTGTCCGTCAGATTGACAAGAAACAGAAGCTTCCATCGTCCGTCACGAAATGACTCGTGGTATGGGAAAACTCTCCAGAAAGCCCTGTTTGCGCGCTATTTCCGACAATGGCTTTTCAAATGAAATCGTAGCAAGCGCCGCAGTCGAAAAGCCCCCGACCAGCCTTGCAATGCTATCCGTGTTGCCATGACCGCACAGCGTCAGCGCCACATCTTCAATGGTGGGATTATGCGCGACCAGCATCAATCGTTCCACATCGCCATGCTGTGTGATCGCCTTCATATATTCGCCCGGCCCGCCATGATAGATCGCATCGTCAATTATTGCCTCAATCTCGATACCCAGACGCTCGATAAGACCAAATGCGGTTTCGCGGGTTCGGCACGATCCCGAAAGTACCACCCGGTCAGGAAAAATGCATGATTTTTTCATGGCCTTGGCCAGCAAGTCCAGAGCCGCACGACCTTCTTCAGCAAGAGGTCTGTCGAAGTCGTTCATGGCAGGCTTTGCCTTTACAGCCTTGGCATGGCGGAGAAGAAGAAGCTGGCTCATCGATACGGCCTCCGGGCGGTTTATCCTCGATACAACACCTTTGTGCCATATTTGTCTTTGGATTTCTTTGACTGGATGGTCTTTCGACCAACTTTTTAGCGTGAGGAATGAATATTCACAGATAATTTTGCTTTCTTATTAGGCACAAAATCGTAAGCTAGCTATATTGGGCTCGCTATTATTATATGGTAGGAGGTATGAGGTAATTATTTGAAGAATCTTAATAATTCCAAGAATGGAACGGCAATTCGCGAATTATATTTGATTTGTTTTTATCAAAATTGCTCAATTTTTATGCATTAAAAAATAGTGAGGCTTGTTTGTTTGGTGTTGTGTCCTTGTTACGATGGACTTATATAACCGCTCGCGTCTCCTAGATGTGGGGTGATTCAGAATGAGTGAATTGATCGACCTTAACTATAGGCCCACTGAAGACGAGCCGTTCATGAATGAACGGCAGAAGTCTTACTTCCGTGCAAAGCTTGTTGCCTGGAGGAATGATATTCTGCGCGAAGCGCGTGAAACACTGGAAGCGCTCCAGCAGGAAAATGCAAACCACCCGGACTTGGCGGACAGGGCATCCTCCGAAACGGATCGGGCAATTGAACTCCGCGCGCGCGACAGACAGCGTAAACTGATTTCCAAAATTGATGCAGCTCTCAGCCGTATTGACGAGGGCACCTATGGTTTCTGCGAGGAAACCGGCGACCCGATCAGCTTGAAACGCCTCGACGCACGACCAATCGCAACGCTTTCAATTGAAGCACAAGAGCGCCATGAGCGCCGCGAAAAAGTTTATCGCGATGACTAGGCTTGCGGAGCTTACTCTTAAATTTGAAAAGGCTGCATCTTGGTGCAGCCTTTTTTGTTCGGATCATGCTTGGGTCTAACAATCGCCTTAATAATTAGCGCGTCTGATCTCTGGTCAGTTCACCAAGCAGCTTTTCCATTTCGTCTTCAATACTATGTTCCGACTTGTTTCCGGTCGGCGTAATATCGAGCGAGCCCAGCAATTCGCTTTCAAAGTCTTCAGCCTTGAACATTTCTGGCTCATTTGCGCTTTGCTCGATCGGCGATTCAGTGGCCAGATCGGACACGATAGCATCGCGCAGGGCGCCGCCCAGTCCTTCGAGACTGTCGTCTGTGAATTCCGGCACAGGTTGGGAGATAGTTTCCTCTACCGGCTTGTGCGCTGTCGTCTCGCGGGCCGGAGTAATACTGCCAAGATCCGCTGCTGCAACCGTCGGTGTTTCTTTGACGCTCGCTGCAAGCCCTGACGTCGAAGTCAGGACACCGCGCGAAACCTGACTGAGTGGATAGACCGGATGCAAACGCGGTGATTGCTGCTCCGCGGGGCGCGCGGGAAGAACCGTGCGCGGTTGCGATGGATAATTAGGAATCGAGCGCGGCTGCGGAGGCATCTGAGCCGCTGGCGCTTCTGGTGATTTTGGCACTTGCGGAGCTACCGGCGTGACGGGCGATTGGGGCGGTGTGCGTAATTGCGCAGCCTCTCGATCCGCCTGTGGAGCGGGAGCCGCTTCCTGAATCGCAGACGGATCGCGGAAAGTGCGTGTTTCTATGGGTGAATTCAATTGAATGGTCTGGTCTTTGTCTGATGCAATGCTCGCTTCATGCTGACGGAACCGCTCCATATGTTCCGGCTCGATGCGCGAAGACTGGGCGCGCGGTTCCATCGTGATATTCTGCTCGACCACGACATCCGTCGGGCCACCGATGAGAAGCAGATGCTCTACGTCGTCACGCCGGATCAGAACGAGCTTGCGGCGACTGTCTACTGCCGCTGCATCCATCACCGAAAGCCGGGGCTGGCGCAGACCTCGTCCGCTGGCCGAAAAACCTCCACCACTGAAGCGCCGGATGATGGAAAGAACAACGAAAATTCCGCCGAGAATGATCGCAAAAATAAGGATGAAGCCGACAATATTCGCCGTGCTTTCTCCAACAAGACCGCTGAGCCATTCCTTCATGCGGTAAACCCTCTCATACTAAACTAAAACGAACTATGTCCGCCTGGTGGACATCGCAACATCCCCGCGCTTCCAATCATCGTGACAATAACTGTTGCACAGAACACTAGTTCAATTTGCCAAGCTTGGGAATGTGGCATTCATTTGTGGGGATCATATGATCCCCAGCCAAAACAGTGTAAAAAGTCGCCCAATGTTCATTTGCGCGCTCTCAAGCTTGTATTGCCGCGCGATTAACGCATTCTGCGAATCGGATATACCCTGCAATATGTGGAAAATTCTGACATATGCCCCCAGACCAAACAGGAAACGGGCGACCAAGACCCGCACAGTGCAGCAAAACAGCATGAAAGGGCAGTGCGCCTGATGTCGCGACAGACGGAGAATACCTATCCGAAACCGCTTGTCATGCCCCGGCGTGGCTCTCATGCCGCCTTGCGGCTTCTGACGATCGGTATTGTACTGATCGGGGCTGCTCTTGTTTATTTCCTGTTCCGGGACAGGCTGGGTGACGGCTTCGCGCTTGTGCTCATGGGTCTTCTTTCCATGGTGGGCGTTTTTTATCTTTTCGGAGCGGCCATCGGCCTTATTCAGTTCAACCAGCGTGAGGGAAGCCGGAATCTGGCGCATTCCTTCATCGATACACTGCCTGAAGGAACGGTGATTTCCGATTCTCGCGGCCAGATCGTTTATGCGAATAATGCCTATGCCCACATGACCGGTGTTGCCACCGCCGACAATGTGCGTTCTCTCGACAATATTCTCACTCAAGAGCCCGCCGCCTCCGATGCTATTTATCGGTTGACAAATGCCGTGCGGGACGGCTTGTCAGCTCAGGAGGAAGTGCGCCTTTCGGGCGGACTTGCACAGAGCAGTCACGGCACGCTAGCCCCGGTCTGGTATCGCATCAAGGCGCGCCCTTTTGATGGAGGGCAGGATTTCAAAGGTCAGCTTGCCGCTTGGCAAATCGCCGACATTTCCGAAGAACGAGCCGAGCAGGAGCGCTTCTTCCAAGAGCTTCAGGAGGCGATCAACCATCTTGACCATGCTCCGGCAGGCTTTTTTTCTGCCGACCCTTCCGGCCGGATCATTTATCTCAATGCGACGCTCGCCGAATGGCTTGGAGTCGATCTGACTCAGTTTACGCCGGGATCGCTGACGCTCAACGATATTGTCGCCGGAAGCGGCATGGCGCTGATAAAGGCCGTCAAGGCGGAGCCCGGAACCAGCCGCAATACCGTGATCGACCTTGATCTCATCAAGCGTAACGGCCAAAGCCTCGCCGTGCGCTTTTATCATCGTGTTCAGGCAGCACGCGATGGAACGCGCGGCACCAGTCGTACCATTGTTCTTGACCGCGCCGAAGGTGACGATTCTTCGGTTGCATTGCGTTCTTCCGAGGTGCGGTTCACACGTTTCTTCAATTCGGCCCCCATGGCGATTGCAGCGGTGGATGCTCAAGGTCATACGCTGCGCACCAACGCGCGGTTTCTGGATATTTTCTCGTCTGTGGTTGATCGCGATGCCATCGATCGACGTATGAAACTTGAAAATGTTGTTCATGAGCGCGACCGGGAAGCTTTCAATAAAGCACTCGCGGCGGCATTCGCGGGGCAGGCGAGCATCTCACCGGTCGACACCGTGCTTCCGGGCAATGAAGAGCGTCATATCCGCTTTTATCTCAGCGCTGTCACCGATCTGGGCGGCGAGTCGACCGAGGAAGCGGCAATCATCTCGGCGGTCGAGACAACCGAGCAGAAAGCGCTTGAAAACCAGATGGCGCAAAGCCAGAAGATGCAGGCAGTGGGCCAGCTTGCAGGCGGGATTGCGCATGATTTCAACAATGTGCTGACAGCAATCATCATGTCTTCGGACCTGTTGCTGAGCAATCATCGTGCCGCCGATCCGTCATTCCCAGACATCATGAACATCAAGCAGAATGCAAATCGCGCCGCTTCGCTCGTGCGCCAGTTGCTGGCATTCTCGCGCCGCCAGACCCTGCGACCGGAAGTTCTGGACCTGACCGACGTTTTGGCCGATCTACGCATGCTTCTGGCTCGCCTCGTCGGCAAGGATATTAACCTCAAGATCGAGCATGGCCGCGACCTATGGGCAGTCAAAGCCGATCTGGGGCAATTCGAGCAGGTTGCAGTCAACCTCGCGGTCAATGCACGCGACGCCATGCCCGATGGCGGGGAAATCGCGCTACGTACCCGCAACGTGCCACTTGCGGAGGTTGCTGCTCTGCAATACCGCGACTTGCCGGAGGCCGACTATGTTCTTTTCGAAGTGGAGGACACAGGTACTGGCATTCCCGCCAATGTCGTTGAAAAGATATTCGAGCCCTTCTTCACCACCAAGGAAGTCGGGAAGGGAACCGGGCTTGGCCTCTCTATGGTCTACGGCATCATCAAGCAGACCGGCGGCTTCATCTATTGCGATTCCGAGCCGGGCAAGGGTACCTGCTTCAAGATTTTCCTGCCGCGCCATATCGAAGAAAAAAGCGCCGACGATGCGCCCGTAGCTGTTAAAGAAAAGAAGATCGAAAAAGCCACCGATCTTTCTGGCTCGGCAACGGTGCTTCTGGTGGAAGATGAGGATGCGGTGCGTATGGGTGGCGTACGTGCGCTCCAGTCGCGCGGCTATACGGTTCATGAAGCTGCATCTGGTGTTGAAGCCCTCGAAGTTCTGGAAGAACTCAACGGGCAGGTGGATATTGTAGTCTCGGATGTCGTCATGCCGGAAATGGACGGCCCGACGCTCCTGCGTGAGTTGCGCAAGACCCATCCAGATATCAAATTCATCTTCGTATCCGGCTATGCGGAGGATGCATTCGCACGTAATCTTCCTGCCGATGCAAAGTTCGGTTTTTTACCAAAGCCATTCTCTCTCAAACAGTTAGCTACCGCAGTTAAGGAAATGCTGGAGAAAGAAGATTGACTGTTCAGCACCCTGTGAGCACTCATGCGTAAGAAGGTCGTCGCGATCTTCGGCGGCGGCCCGTCAGGGCTGATCGCCGCCGAACGCCTGTCGACTCTGGGATATAGGGTCACGATCTATGAGCAGATGCCGACTGTTGGCCGCAAATTTCTGCTTGCGGGCAAATCGGGTCTCAACCTTACCCATTCGGAAGATTTTTCACAGTTTCTGGTGCGCTATGGTGCAAGTGCGGAGCACATCCGACCGGCCTTGCAGGCCTTCGGCTCTGACGAATTACGCTCATGGGCTGACGTACTGGGTGCAGAGACCTTCATCGGTTCTTCGGGACGGGTTTTCCCCAGGGCCATGAAAGCCTCGCCCTTGCTGCGGGCATGGTTGCGACGGCTGGAAACGCAGCAGGGCGTTTGCATCCTGACGCGGCATCGATGGACAGGCTTTGAAGGCGGCAGGCCAGTGGTCGAAACCTCACATGGCGGGGAGATCGTCCAATGCGATGCTGCCCTATTTGCTTTCGGCGGAGCGAGTTGGCCAAAACTTGGTTCCAACGGTTTGTGGGCTGAAATATTTAGAGAGAAAAACATCGAAATTGCTCCGTTAAGGCCGGCAAATTGCGGCTTTGGCACCGGCTGGAGCGATTATTTTGTTGAACGCTTCGCAGGTGTGCCAGTCAAATCAGTTACGGTGACGAGTAGGGCGGGGATGACACAGGGCGAATTTGTCATAACGCGTGATGGCGTTGAGGGCAGCCTGATCTATACGCACTCCGCTTCGCTTCGCGACGATCTGGAAACAAACGGCAGGGCAGAACTGGTTCTTGATCTGGTTCCCGGAAAGACGCAGGAGCGCCTTGCTAACGAGCTTGCGCGGCAGAATCCAAAACTCAGCTTTGGCAATCTGCTGCGAAAAGGGGCGGGGCTCACCGGCGTAAAAGCGGCCCTCGTGCTTGAATTCGTACAGGAAAAAAATCCGCAGAAATTAGCCCAGGCAATCAAAACCCTTGCTGTGCCGCTCCTCCATCCACGTCCAATTGAAGAAACTATATCGACAGCGGGTGGCATCCACTGGAATGAAATCGACAAGCACTACATGTTGAAAAAAACACCGGGATTGTTTGTCGCCGGAGAAATGATCGATTGGGAAGCGCCGACGGGCGGGTATCTTCTGACTGCATGCTTCGCGATGGGATTTGCAGCAGCCAACGGCATTCACAATTGGCTGCAAACCAGCACGCCGAATGCCAAGGCATAAGCTCCGGAAACCTATGGCGATAACCGCGGTAGATCGGTGAGAGCCAGTTTGCGAAAGTCCCTGCCGCTTGGGTTCTGGAATGGAGTGAGGCCAAATTCCGGCATGACAGCATAAAGATGATCGAAAATATCCGACTGGATGTTTTCATAATTGGCCCAGATAACCGTATTGGTAAAACAATAGATTTCCAGTGGCAGGCCATCCGGAGTCGGATTGAGCTGCCGTACTAGCAATGTCATGCCTTTATGCACATGTGGGTGGTTGCGCAGATAGGTTTGAACATAAGCCCGGAATGTTCCGATATTGGTAAAGCGGCGTGTATTGACCGGGTTTTTGGCCCGCTCTCCGAGCTGCGCGTTCCAATCGGCAATTTCCTTTTCTTTTTTCGGCAGATAATCCTTGAGCTGATCAATGGAAGCGAGCCGCTGCCGTTCCTCTTCAGTAAGAAATCTGATCGTCGCCTGATCGATAAAAATCGAGCGCTTGATGCGCCTACCACCCGCTTGCTGCATTCCGCGATAGTTTTTCATTGGCTCGGTAATGAGCTTGCGGATGGGAATGGTGGTGATGGTCTTGTCGAAATTCTGCACTTTGACTGTATAAAGCGCAATCTCAACCACATCCCCATTGGCATCGAGATGGCTCATTTCGATCCAGTCACCCACCCGTACCATATTGGATGAGGCGATTTGCATACTGGCAACAAGGGATAGCAACGTATCCTGAAAGACCAGAATCAGTACGGCGGCCATGGCACCGACACCCGACAAAAGGATAATCGGCGAACGATCCAGCAGTGTTGCGATGATGAAAACCACCGCGATGACATAGATTACGAGCTTTCCGACCTGAATATAGCCTTTGATCGGTCGATCTTTCGCTTCCTCACGACGGCCATAAAGTGTATCGACCACGCTGAGAAAGGCGCTGAGCGCCAATGCTAATGTCAGAATAATGAATGCCACGGCAACATTGCTGATAATGGTAACAGCCGTTTCCGGCAATCCCGGCACAGCAGCAATACCTGACGCAATAATAAGGGCCGGAACGACATTGGCCAGATGAGCAATAACGCCATGCCGTTTTAATTCCTCATCCTGGCCGAAGGATGTTTTCTGCACAATCCTGTTAAGAATCTTCAACAGGATTGCCTTGATCAGATAATTGGCGATAAAGGCCGAAAGAAAAAGGCCGCCCAAGACAGCAATTGTCTGTGCCCACAAATGACTAGCAAAGAATTCCGGCAATAGACTTTCCTGATTGTTTCGAGAGTAAAATCATTCGAACCAGTACTTTGCCTGTGGTACGGTGATGAATTGGCGAAATCAAGCCGTTTGGTCCGCAATATGCAAAAACCCCGGCAAGATCGTCGGGGTTTTCTGTATTTTATATCCGCAAAACTGCTGCCGCCATACTTACTGGGCCGGAGCCGGAGTGGCGGGCGTGCTATCGGGGGCAGGCGAAGTAGCGTCCGGGGCAGGGGCAGGGGCTGTGTCAGCCGGTGCTGCATCTGACGGGGTCGTAGCATTCGATTTTGTCGCCGCATTCGGGTCTGCTACACCTTCGGAGAAAAGTGTGTCGCGTTCAAAGGCGGGAGCGTCGTTAAGCTGCTCCTTGCTAGCCTTTATAACTAGCCATTTCTTGCCATCACTACGGGTCGCAAGTTGTACCTGGTCGGGACTGACCGCTACTTCTTTCTCGCCAACACCCAAAAATCCCCCAACACCGATTACAGCTGCTTCGATATTGCCTTCAGGGCTTACGATCAGATCCTTGAGCTTGCCGACAGACTGTGCGTCGGCTGCTTCACTTTCATAAACGCTTTGCCCGATAAAAGACGAAACCAGAATCTGACCGTCTTTAGCCTCAACGAAGCCTACCTTGTCGGCATTCTCTGCTGGTGGATTGCCAAACATGTTCTGTGACGTAACAGGCAATTCTGCCGCCGGGGGGGATTCCATCGGTGCCGGAGCGGTTGTTTGGGCAAACGCCGCTCCCCCAATCAGCAATGCACACGTCGTCGTCAGAAGTGTAGTCCTAAACATAACTATCTCCTTATACGTTCGGTCGCATTGAATGAACGTAGAAATGCGGGTTCAGTTCCCGTTTTTCGAAGAGTTGCGGCTAGCTCGATCCTTACATGCGGTAAATAAATAAGACAAAATGAAACAGGCCGGGAACAAGCCGGCCTGTTTTTACTCAGATTTGTTCAGGATCAGCTACAGCCGCTTGTTGCTCCGCAGGTATCGCATTTGAGGCAGGTACCGTTACGGACCATTGTGAAGTTCTGGCATTCTGTGCAGCTATCGCCTGTATAGCCCTGCATCATCGATTTGATGCGGCGATCGGCTTCGAGCTTTTTGGCCGCATTGGCGCTTTCCTGACGCGCGGAGGCCGCATCAGCTGCTGCCTTATCGGAGAACAGCGCGGTAGCCGAAGCTTTTTCCTGCTGTGGGGATACCGGGGCTGGCTGTTCCTCAAACTCGCGTTTGAAGGCCGTTGCGCCATCCGTCACCAGTCCCACCGTTGCCGCGCGGGCGGACGGAGATTTCAGCGTCGTCACATTGGATGCTTGCGGTGTCGAAGGGGCGGCGCCTTTTGCTTCGCCAGTCGGCTGGGTG
The DNA here is from genome assembly GCF_019100495.1 of Falsochrobactrum tianjinense. Classification (GTDB taxonomy): domain Bacteria; phylum Pseudomonadota; class Alphaproteobacteria; order Rhizobiales; family Rhizobiaceae; genus Brucella; species Brucella tianjinense. The sequence goes on from NZ_JAHRVA010000006.1 coordinate 61,917, forward strand.
CTGGTTACGAGAGTAGGCTTGTAACCACGGGTCCAGCCAGTGGAAACAAGATTCGTCTTGCCCTCCTTGATGCCCTTGCCGAGCGCGGTGTTGGAAAAGTCACTCGTATCTACATGGGCGAGGTCATTGCGCCCAAGGTAGGAAACGGCCAGCTCGCGGAAGACATAATCGATGATCGACGTCGCGGTTTTGATTGCATCATTACCCTGAACGATCCCCGCAGGCTCGAATTTCACGAAAGTGAATGCTTCGACATATTCTTCCAGGGGAACGCCATATTGCAGGCCAAGCGATACAGCGATGGCAAAATTATTCATCATCGCGCGGAAGGCAGCACCTTCCTTATGCATATCGATGAAGATTTCACCCAGACGACCGTCACCAAACTCACCGGTACGAAGATAAACCTTGTGGCCGCCGACAACCGCCTTCTGCGTATAGCCCTGACGGCGATTTGGAAGTTTCTCGCGCTCATGCACGATCTTCTCGACCACTTTCTCGACGATGCGCTCAGTCACCTGAACTGCGCGGGCCGCAGCGGGTGCTTCGATGAATGTTTCTACCGCATCCTCTTCATCCTCATCATCGGCGATGAGCGAAGCATTGAGCGGCTGCGAAAGCTTGGAGCCGTCACGGTAGAGCGCATTGGCCTTCAATGCCAGCTTCCATGAAAGCATATAGGCGTTCTTGCAATCTTCGACGGTTGCTTCATTGGGCATGTTGATCGTCTTGGAGATCGCGCCGGAAATGAAAGGCTGCGCTGCCGCCATCATGCAGATGTGGCTCTCGACCGAGAGATAACGTTTGCCGATTTTACCACAGGGATTGGCGCAGTCGAACACCGGATAGTGCTCTTCTTTCAGGAAAGGCGCGCCTTCGAGCGTCATCGCACCGCAAACATGGATATTGGCAGCTTCGATTTCTTTCTTGGTGAAGCCAAGCGCTGACAGCATTTCAAATGAGAAATCGTTGAGCTGCTCATCGGTGAGATTGAGCACATCCTTGCAGAAGTCTTCGCCAAGCGTCCACTTGTTAAAAGCAAACTTGATGTCAAAAGCGCTCTGGAGGGCTACATTCAGTGCTTCGACTTTCTCATCCGTAAAACCTTTGGCCTTCAGGGTTGAAGGATTAACGCCCGGAGCCTGGTTGAGATTGCCATGGCCCACTGCATAGGCTTCGATCTCGGCAATCTGGCTTTCCGAATAGCCAAGCGTGCGCAGCGCTTCCGGCACCGCGCGATTGATGATCTTGAAATAGCCGCCGCCAGCGAGCTTCTTGAACTTGACCAGGGCGAAATCAGGCTCGATGCCGGTCGTGTCGCAATCCATGACAAGGCCGATCGTGCCGGTAGGCGCGATGACGGTGGCCTGCGCATTGCGATAGCCGTTCTTTTCACCAAGTTCCAGCGCCTTGTCCCAGGCCGCACGGGCATGAGCAATCATATCCTGATCGGGGCAGTCTTGGGCAATAAGAGCGACCGGGTTGACGGCCAGACCTTCATAGCCTTGGGTTTCCCCATGTGCCGCGCGGCGATGATTACGGATAACGCGCAGCATATTGTCTGCATTAGGCGCATAGCTGGGGAAAGTGCCCAGTTCGCCAGCCATTTCCGCCGATGTTGCATAAGCGACACCGGTCATGATCGCGGTCAGCGCACCACAGATCGCACGGCCTTCATCGGAATCATAAGGAATGCCCGATGTCATCAGCAGGCCACCAATATTGGCATATCCAAGGCCGAGCGTACGGTATTCATAAGACAGACGCGCGATTTCCTTGGACGGGAACTGCGCCATCATTACCGAAATTTCAAGAACCATCGTCCACAGGCGAGCTGTATGCTCATAGGCTGCAATATCGAACGAACCATCCTTGTTGCGGTAGGTCAGCAGGTTGATCGAGGCCAGATTGCAGGCCGTATCATCAAGGAACATATATTCCGAGCACGGATTGGATGCGCGGATCGGCCCTGCGGCGGGGCAGGTGTGCCAGTCATTCATCGTGGTGTTGAAATGCAGACCCGGATCAGCCGAGGCCCATGCGGCATAGCCGATTTTTTCCCACAGATCGCGCGCCTTGAGCGTCTTCATCACACGGCCATCGCGACGTGCGGTCAGGTTCCAGTCGCCGTCATTCTCAACGGCGCGTAGAAATTCGTCCTTCAGCGACACGGAATTATTAGAGTTCTGGCCCGAAACGGTCAGATAGGCTTCCGAATCCCAGTCCGTATCGTAGGTCTTGAACTGAATGTCGGTATAGCCCTGACGCGCGAACTGGATCACACGCTTGACGTAGTTTTCGGGAACCTGATTCTTTTTCGCCGCCTTGATTTCGCGCTTGAGCGCAGGGTTCATAGCCGGATCGAAGCAATCGTCATCATGGCCTTCGCAATTGACGCAGGCCTTCATGATGGCGGCCAGATGCTGCTTGACGATCTTGGAACCGGTGACGAGGGCGGCAACCTTCTGCTCTTCCTTCACCTTCCAGTCGATATATTCTTCAATATCCGGATGGTCGACATCGACAACCACCATTTTTGCGGCGCGACGTGTCGTACCGCCCGACTTGATAGCGCCTGCGGCACGATCACCGATCTTGAGAAAGCTCATAAGGCCCGACGACTTGCCGCCGCCGGAAAGCTTTTCACCTTCGCCACGAAGATACGAGAAATTCGAACCGGTGCCGGAGCCATATTTGAACAGGCGCGCTTCACGAACCCACAGATCCATAATGCCGCCTTCATTGACGAGATCGTCGCCAACGGACTGGATAAAGCAGGCATGCGGCTGCGGATGTTCATAAGCCGATTTGGATCTGGTCAGCTTGCCGGTCTGCCAGTCGACATAAAAGTGGCCCTGACCGGGACCATCAATCCCATAGGCCCAATGCAAACCTGTGTTGAACCACTGTGGGCTGTTGGGAGCCACGCGCTGGGTAGCCAGCATATAGGCAAGTTCGTCGCGGAAAGCGGAAGCGTCTTCTTCCGAATCAAAATAGCCGCCCTTCCAGCCCCAGTAGGTCCATGTGCCAGCCAGGCGATCAAAGACCTGGCAAGCATCCATTTCCGAGCCGTAACGCTCCTCTTCGGGGAGCTTCGTCAAAGCGTCTTCGTCAGCCACGGAACGCCACAGCCAGGACGGAACGTCGTTTTCCTCGACTTTCTTCAGACGCGCGGGGACACCAGCCTTGCGGAAATATTTCTGCGCCAGAATGTCGGCTGCAACCTGACTGAACTGCGCCGGAACATTGATATCCTCAAGACGGAAGACGATCGAGCCGTCGGGATTTTTGATCTCGCTGATCGTCTTGCGGAATTCAATTTCCGCATAAGCCGACTGGTTTTCTTTGGTAAAACGGCGTTCGATCTTCATCTGTCCCATCCAAACATTCTATATATGGTAGCCTGATTAAAGGCTTTCGCTTCCAGCCCTGGTGCGTCTGTCGTTTGTTGTTCCGAACACCCCCCATTCGGAAGGGCAATCGTATCGGAGAGCGACATTTCCCCGGAAAATCATCAAGTCACTTTATTCTCCGCGAAGCGGATTCGGCACTATAGCCATATAGGTCAGCCCTGTTCATAGTCGAGGGTATTGTGGGTGGGTAACCCTTTATCTGGTATAATACCACAACAGAAAACACTAAATCTAGTGTTAATGCAATTTCAGTGGCGCTAAAACACGTTTTTCTCCGCAGGCGGTTTGGCCTGATTGCAGACACGAAAATCCCCGCGCGATACGCGCCTGAATGGCACAACGCACGCTCCGAAATTCGACTGATTTGAAAAAAAGGCCGACTGATTTGATACGCCCGGCCACGCCACTCACGCAACGACACTGCTATAAAAAGCGACTCGGACGAGACCGTCAAGCACTGGTTTCGTATAAGCTGCCATACCCTATATATTGTGGAAAGCAGCGCAGCCGAATGTGGATAACGGGGAGAACAGTATTTTTTAGGAGCGCCAAACTTTTGCGTATGTTTGCGACGCGGGCCAGATATGCCTCGCATCATGCACATTAGCAGAACATATCGAATGGACGGCTATTCGGCGGCCATTGTCAGGCGTAGGTCGGCAAATCCACGCATAATATGCTTCAGTTCAGCTTCATCAACGCGTTTGGCGGCCTCATAGGGGCAAACCCACTCGCAAACGCGCTGCTCACGCTCCGGCCAATCTTTAGCCTGTTGCGAATAGTGCAAGGCAAAGACTGCAACCGTAAATTGATTAAGCCGCTCCGGAGGCAGGTCGCTTTTACTGTAATCAAAGCTGCCGATAGGATGTTGAGAAATATCGCCCCGAACACCGGCTTCCTCATAGGCTTCGCAGGCGGCGGTTTCGGCCAATGTGCACCCAACTTGTGGCCATCCCTTGGGGATAACCCACCGGCCTGTGCCTCTACTAGTGATGAGGAGAATCTTCAATGCGTTGGACTCATAGCGATAAACGAGCGCTGCAACCTGTTGCAAGCGGCCAGAAGGCGTAAGAATACGCTTCTCCTTTGCAATAAGTTTTTTAGCCTGCGGTTTCACTGCGAAAAGTCCAATCGTTTTTTGGCAGGATGAATTGATTCGCCAAAATGACAATGGATCAATCAAAAAATCCTGTGATGGTAAACAAAAAATCTTTTATTTTAAAGGAGTTGCTGAAATATATCGACATATAACTTTAGGTGGAAAAACGATAATTCCTTCAGCCACACCAATAAGCCTGGCTTTCATATAAGATGATTGCGGCAGAATTTCCACCGCAATTTGGGTTCGTTTGGTTTCGTTTAGCCGCGTTTTCCTTGCGAAATCGGCTCCTGGTAGGTGAAGCCCAAATCCCACGGAAAATAGATCCACGTATCCTGCGACACTTCTGTAATGAAGGTATCGATGAGGGGGCGTCCCTGAGGCTTGGCGTAAACGGTTGCGAAATGCGCTTTCGGCATCATTTCGCGCACGATTGCCGCGGTTTTACCGGTATCCGTGAGATCGTCGACTACGATGACACCATCGCCTTCATTTTCGAGTAGTGCCTCGCCAATTCCTTTGAGCACCTGCATATCGCCTTGCGATGTGTAGTCGTGATAGGAGGCGATGCAGACCGTTTCGATTAGGCGAATTCCCAGCTCACGGCATATGATGGCAGCGGGAACCAGCCCGCCGCGCGTAATCGCGACAATCGCCCGCCATTCACGATCCATATCTGCAATGCGCCAAGCGAGGGCACGGGCATCACGGTGAAACTGGTCCCAGGAAACGGGAAAGGCTTTATCAGGCAACGACATCGAAAACGCTCCGTGGAAAGACCCGGCATTCCTTCCAGGTCTGTAAAACCAAAATGCGCGACGACGCAATGCCATTCGCGCTGAACTGTATTATGGATCTATGCTTCCCCATACGCCCCGGCATCACGAATGCATGCAGCGCGCTAATGAAAACTTCTCCGCCCGGCACAGCCAGCGCCGGGAGATGCTGTTAACCGCAAAGAACCCTGCCTTGCAAGAGCGACGTAAAGCCAGCCCTCTGATTCGATGCCGAAAATGGATATCTAGCGCGAGAAAAGCGTCAAGATTGGCAACTCATTGAGCATTGCGCGGGTCACGCCGCCAAATACGAGTTCGCGCAGTCGAGAATGACTATACGCTCCCATGACGAGAAGATCGGCCCGCTGGGAAACAATATATTCGCGCAAAACATCCTGCGCATAACGATTATTCGACGGCAGAGGCGTGAGACTCACCTCAATTCCGTGGCGAGACAGGGCTTCTGCAAGGCCGCTTCCAGCGAGCGTCTCATCTTCGTTTTCCCGGACCGGGGCATCGATCCAGATAATTTCTGTTCGGCTTGCACTTTTCATCAGCGGAATGGCATCGAAGGCGGCACGCGCTGCTTCCCGCTTGCCATTATATGCCACAACAATACGGTCGAGCGCTTCAAGCGGCAAAACGGGTGCATAAGGCACCAGCAGGACCGGACAACTTGAGTGGAATACCAGCGTGTCGGCGGTTTCATCATTGGTGGCTGGGTCGTTGGGATCGGGCTGACCGGCAACCAGCAATTCGGCGCCAAGACAGGAGGTGAGAACGCCGTCCGCAGCAGTTCCTGTCTCCGAGCGTGTAACACGGAACTCATGAGGGGTAGCCTGTCGGCGCATTTCTTCTTCGAAAACCAGCCTCAGCCGCTCGGAAATTTCCTTGTGTTGCTTATCATGCAGTTCAAACATGCCCGGATCGATGAAGCCATTAGGATCTGCATAAACGATAGGAGAGGGGATCGCATACAGCCCAATAACATGAATATCGGGCAGTCTTTGCATCAGAAGCCTGATCGCAGAGAGTACTCGTTTCAGTTCATTTTCGCTGCGGGAATAGGCCACCACCGTCTTGTAGGACATATTAGATCTCCTTCCGACTATATTTCCATTTTAACATATAAGGTAAGCAATTATGCAAATATAAATTTTTTCTCCTTCAGGCCGCACCTTGTTCTTGTAGCGTTTCAATCATGCTTTCTATCGCCCAGGCTGCCGCCTCAACCTTCGCTAAATCACTGCCTCGAACCACCAGTTCGGTGCTGAATCGGCCTTCTTCGAATTTCGGATAAGAGCCGATGATTGTGTCGGGATGATCTTTCTGAATGGCGGCGAGGGGAGCGCCGATGACGCCTTCCCCGAATGGGCTGCGCATAGCTTTCGACAGAAGTTTTCGACCTGCGCGCAGGCCCGGCACTACATTATCAAGCATGGCCTGAAATACGGATGGCACACCCGCCATGACATAGACATTGCCGATCTGAAAGCCCGGTGCAGCCGAAACCGAATTGTCTATATGTTCTGCCCCTTGCGGCATTCGCGCCATGCGCTGGCGCGACTGGGTGAATTCCAGACCGCGCCGGGCATAATTATCCGCAAGAAGCTTCATCGCCTTATCGTCATAGATACACGGCACCTCGAAAGCCCGCGAAACGGCGTCGGCGGTGATATCGTCATGGGTAGGCCCGATCCCGCCGGAAGTGAAAACATAATCGAAGCAGGGCCGCAAAGCATTGATGGCTATGACAATTGCGTCTTCTTCGTCGGGAACGATACGAACCTCTTTCAGATCGATACCGGCAGCCGTGAGTATATCGGCGAGATGACCGATATTCTTATCTTTAGTGCGCCCTGAGAGAAGTTCATCGCCAATAGCAAGCATTGCAGCCGTAACGGCCTGCTGGGTGGTATTCGTCATGCCTGACTCCATTTTGTATCTCCACAGTTAATCTCCGGCGGGAGAATGCTGCAACTTATTTCGGCGCGATAACCCTTACAGTGTTTACCCAAAATACACTGACATCAGGGCCAGTAGTTGCAAATGCGTGAACCGGCTTGAATTTGCAGCACAAATCATGACATAGAAACATCAGCTGCGGTCGTGGCGAAACTGGTAAACGCAACGGACTTAAAATCCGTCGTCTATAAGACTTGCGGGTTCAAGTCCCGCCGACCGCACCATTTATCCGCTAAAAGCCCGCTATCTCCGCCACAGCGGGCTTGTTTGCTGCGTTAAAGCCCTATAGCCATTCGTGCCCAATGCCGCTGAAAGACAGAAAGCTGAACGATGACCGCCTTCGTCCAAGCCGTGAAACAAGCCGAAAAAGCAATGCGTGCGCTTTTCCCCGAAACGCCCTTGCAACTCAATGACTTTCTGTCTCGAAAATATGGCGCGGAAATCTGGCTCAAGCGCGAAGACCTGACCCCGGTTCGCTCCTACAAGATACGCGGGGCGTTCAATTTCATCTCCCACGCTGTGAAAACTGCGGATGAAAGTGCCATTTTCGTTTGTGCCTCTGCAGGTAATCACGCGCAGGGCTTTGCCTTCGCTTGCCGCCATTTCGGGCGCAAGGGCGTCATCTTCATGCCCGTAACCACGCCGCAGCAGAAGATCGACAAGACCCGCGCTTTCGGTGTGGATTTTGTCGAAATCCGGCTTGTCGGCGATATTTTCGACGTCTGCTATGCAGCTTCTCAGAAGTTTGCCGCAAGCCATAAGGGCGTCATGGTGCCCCCCTTTGACCATCCGGAAATCGTCGAAGGACAGGCGACGGTGGCGTTGGAAATCGAGCGACAATTACCGGATGGCAAAAAGCCCGATTTCGTTTTCCTTCCCGTTGGCGGTGGCGGTCTTTCGGGTGGCGTCACACAATATTTCACGGCCCTCGGCTGGAAAACCGCTTATCGCTTCATCGAGCCAGGGGGAGCGGCGAGCCTTAAGCGTAGCCTTGAGGCAGGCAAGCGAATCAAGCTTTCTCAGGTCGATAATTTTGTCGATGGCGCTGCAGTAGCAGAAATTGGCAAGGAAAACTTCAAGCTTCTCAAAGGCTTCAATGCGAATGCCGTCATAACGATTCCCGAAAACCGCCTGTGTTCGACAATGATCGAAATGCTTAATATCGAAGGTGTCGTACTGGAACCAGCGGGTGCGCTCGGTATCGACGCATTGAAGGATTTCAAGAAAAGCGAATTGAAGGGCAAGCGCATCGTTATTGTCGTTTCCGGCGGAAATTTCGATTTTGAACGCTTGCCTGACGTAAAGGAAAGGGCGCTGCGCTACGAGGGATTGAAGAAGTATTTCATCTTCCGCTTTCCCCAGCGCCCCGGTGCGCTACGCTCCTTCCTTGATCTTCTGGGGCCAGAAGACGATGTGGCCCGCTTTGAATATCTGAAGAAATCCGCGCGCAATTTCGGTTCCGTTCTGATCGGCATAGAAACCAAGGATGCCACAAGCTTCAAGGTTCTGGAAAAGAAATTCGCGGAAGCCGGTTGGGCCTATCAGGACATCACCGACAATCAGGTGCTCGCGGATTTCATCATCTGAGCGGAAAAGTGCGAAAACATTTGCTTTTTTCTCCAGAACAGCCCATATGGCGATTCAGGCGCATGGGCTGAACGATTTTGGCTTTCCCGGACTTGGACTTGTTGCGTCTCATCTCCTGCTTTCGGAATGGTCCGTTCACAGGAGAGACCCGAACCGCGTTCGGGCACGGCTGCGCAAGTCGCCAGGATATTTTCCGGCGTCCCGTCGTATCATTAAAAAGATTTTATTGGGCAAGTTGCGCTTGTTCCGAGTTTTAAAGCGGACTGCCGATGGGCAGTGCCGTCGAAAGAGATTGAATTGACTAAAGAAAACACTGGCGGCTTTGCCGCGCTTGGCGTCACCGGCATTCTGCTTAAAGGCGTCGAGGCCGCTGGCCTGACCGAGCCGAAACCCATCCAGACACAAGCTATTCCGCATCAGCTTCAGGGCCGTGATATTCTGGGCATCGCCCAGACCGGCTCCGGCAAGACAGCGGCGTTCAGCCTGCCGATCCTGCAAAAGATTATTGCGCTTGGTGACAAGCGCAAGGGCAAGACGGCGCGTGCGCTGATTCTTGCACCGACCCGTGAACTAGCCGTGCAGATCGAGGAAACGATTCGGACCGTTGCCAAGAATGCGCATGTTTCCACTGCCCTCGTTCTCGGTGGTGTGTCGCGCCTGAGTCAGATCAAGCGTATGCAGCCGGGCGTTGATGTGCTCGTTGCCACGCCGGGCCGTTTGACTGATCTGGTACGTGAAAACTGCATTGACCTGTCGGAAACCCGCTGGCTGGTACTCGATGAAGCCGACCGTATGCTCGACATGGGTTTCATCAACGATGTAAAACGCATCGCCAAGGGTACGCATAAGGACCGGCAAACCGCTCTCTTCTCGGCAACTATGCCGAAGGAAATTGCAGCACTCGCACAAAGCCTCTTGCGGGATCCCGTGCGTGTGGAAGTAGCCCCGCAGGGTACGACCGCCGCCGAAATCACGCAGGTCGTACACCCAGTCCCGACAAAGGACAAGCGTCGTCTGCTGTCGGCGATGCTGACCAACCCGGATATGAAATCCGTTATCGTCTTCACCCGCACCAAGCACGGTGCGGATGCTGTGGTGCGCCATTTGGAGCGCGACAATTATGATGTTGCCGCCATCCATGGCAATAAATCGCAGAATGCACGTCAACGCGCGCTGACGGGCTTCCGTTCTGGCACGCTGCGTATTCTCGTCGCCACCGACATCGCGGCACGCGGCATCGATGTTCCGGGAATCAGCCATGTCGTCAATTACGACCTGCCGGACGAACCGGAAACCTATGTGCACCGTATTGGCCGCACCGGACGCAATGGCGCAAGCGGCGCTTCGGTAACGCTTTACGACCCGGCTACGGAAGAGGCGAAGCTGAAAGCCGTGGAGCGGGTGACTCGCAGTAAGTTGATGGTCAGGGAAGCGCCGGTAAAACCTGCACCTGCACCAGTTGCAAAAGATTCGGATGAACGCAAGCCACAGCAAAGCCGCAAGCCCGGCTCGCAGAATGGCCCGCAAAAACATCGCCGCCCCGCGCAGAATGTAAGTGATCATCGCGGAAATGCCGCTCCCAAAGCAGCTAACAGCGATACCACTGCGCAGCCAAAGCGTCCATTCAGACGCAAGCGCCGCAACACTGGTGGCGGGCAAAAAGCTGCCTGACATTTTAATTGCCAGGCACCTTTGTTGAAATGAGTTTTTCTTAAAACCGCCCGATTAAGGGCGGTTTTTTCGTTAAGAATATGGATATGAGTACGCAATTGTTAAACGCGATGCAAAATTATCCCAGCCTTGCTTGAAGATGGGCTTGCTTCCCCATAGTTTCCTTTCAACCAGAAAGGATGGTAGTCATGCTCAGTTCGGTACTCGACGCTGTCGGCAATACGCCGCTGATCCGTTTGAAGAAGGCTTCCGAGATTACCGGCTGCGAAATCTATGGCAAGGCGGAGTTTCTCAATCCCGGACAATCGGTCAAGGACCGCGCAGCTCTCTATATTATTCGTGATGCGGAAAAGCGCGGCCTACTCAAACCCGGCGGCATCATCGTGGAAGGAACGGCTGGCAATACCGGCATTGGCCTGACCATGGTTGCCAAAGCACTTGGTTATCGTACGGTCATCGTGATTCCTGAAACCCAGAGTCAGGAAAAGAAAGATGCGCTGCGCCTGCTTGGCGCAGAACTGATCGAGGTTCCAGCTGCGCCTTACCGTAATCCCAATAATTATGTGCGGCTTTCGGGACGCCTTGCCGATCAGTTAGCGAGGACAGAATCCAATGGCGCGATCTGGGCTAATCAGTTCGATAATGTTGCCAATCGCGATGCGCATATCGAGACCACGGCGCAGGAAATCTGGCGCGATACAAACGGCAAGATTGACGGATTCGTCTCGGCTGTTGGCTCCGGCGGTACGCTCGCAGGTGCAGCCCTAGGACTCAAAGGCAAAAACACGGATATCAAAATCGCTCTTGCCGATCCCTATGGCGCAGCCCTTCATTCCTTTTACACGACAGGCGAACTGAAAGCTGAAGGCGATTCGATCACTGAAGGCATTGGGCAGGGGCGTATTACCGCCAATCTCGAAGGCTTCACCCCAGATTTTTCCTATCGCATTCCCGATGCGGAGGCGATCGAAATTCTGTTTGATCTGGTGCAGGAAGAGGGACTTTGCCTTGGCGGCTCTTCCGGCATCAACATTGCAGGCGCAATCTGCCTTGCAAAAGATCTCGGACCGGGCCACACAATCGTGACGGTGCTTTGTGACTATGGTAATCGTTACCAATCTAAACTGTTCAATCCGGTATTCCTGCGCGGTAAGAACTTGCCGGTGCCGGGCTGGCTGGAAACCAAAACCGAGATTAATATACCGTTTGAGGAATAATCATGGCCTATGAGACCGAAGCACTGTTCCGCGAGGATGCTTATCTTTCAACAGCGGCAGGCTCGGTCGTGGCTATTACCGAAAACGGCGGGATCATTCTCGATCGGACAATTTTCTATGCGACTTCCGGTGGACAGCCGGGGGACACTGGATATTTCGAGCGAACGGACGGCTCTCGCATCGATATTACCGCAACGGTTACCGGCGAAAACAAGAATGAAGTCGTCCATGTTCCCGCAGACGGACAGCCCTTGCCGGAAATTGGTGAAGAACTAATGCTGCATATTGATTGGGCGCGGCGTTACAAACTGATGCGCATGCATACGGCCTGTCATCTGCTCTCTGTCGCTTGTCCATTTTCAATCACCGGCGCTGCCGTTGGCGAAGACGAAAGCCGCGTTGATTTCGATCTGCCAGACGCCAGCTATACAAAGGAATTTGTAACCGAAAGGCTGATGAAACTGGTACGCGCCGATGATCCAGTAAGCCTGCGCTGGATCAGCGACGATGAGTTGTTGGCCAATCCCGATATTGTGAAATCGAAGAATGTTCGTCCTCCTGTCGGTCTGGGACGTATTCGCCTGGTCATCATCGGTGAAAATGGATCCGTGGATTCGCAACCATGCGGCGGAACGCACGTTTCTCAAACTCATGAAGTCGGTGAGATCCACATCGGTAAAATCGAGAAGAAGGGCAAGGAGAACCGCCGCTTCCGCATTCGTTTCGGCGCTCTTCCACAAGCCTGATCTTTCTCCAGGAGCAATCATGTCTGAGAAAAGCACATTTGTCATTTCCCGTGAAAAGCTGAAGAAAAGATTGGGCGAACCTGGCCTGGCCATAGTGGATGCATCTTGGTATCTGCCCGCCGCTGGACGTAATGGCCGCGAGGAGTATGACGCGGCACATATTCCCGGTGCGGTGTTTTTCGATCAGGACGAGATCGCAGACAAGGATTCTGGCCTGCCGCATACATTGCCTTCGCCTGAACTCTTTGCCCGTCATATCGGCTCGATGGGTATCACAGCAGATGAAACCATAGTCGTCTATGATGGCCCCGGCATGTTCTCCGCCCCGCGTGTTTGGTGGATGTTCCGCGTCATGGGCGTGCAGAACGTTTTCTTGCTTGATGGCGGGTTTGATGGTTGGAGGAAAGCTGGTTTTCCTGCCACGGATGAAGTAACGAAGATTGCTCCAACTTTGTTTACGCCTTCTTTTAATGCCGCACAGGTCGTCGGTTTCGATGAGATGCGAAAAATTGTAGATCAACGCAGTTCGCAGATTGCGGACGCGCGGGCCACCGGTCGGTTTACTGGCCGCGACGCTGAACCGCGTGCGGGCATGCGTTCAGGTCATATGCCTGGTGCACGTAATGTTCCTGCCGGTACTCTATCTGAGAATGGCGAACTGAAAGACCTCGATAGCCTGCGAAAGATTTTTTCTGACGCAGGTGTCGATCTTAATCGATCGATTGTTACAAGCTGCGGTTCAGGCGTGACCGCCGCAGTTATAACGCTGGCTTTGACTTCATTGGGCCATCAGGATAACCGGCTTTATGATGGTTCGTGGAGCGAATGGGGCAGCAGGCAGGATACACCTGTAGTCATGGGTGACGCGGAATAATCATGGCCGAGAAACTGATAGCCAGAATAACGCACCTGGAAATGATGGCTCGGTCAACGATCGCGGTACCGGTTCCGTCCGGCATGCGTCTGGCAATCATGCGTGCAACCCATATGCCTGTGCACTTTTACCGCTACCTGTATGAGTATGTAGGACGAGAGCATCATTGGATGTTGCGCCGATTGCAAAGCGATACGGAGGTCGCGCAAATCATTCATGCAGATACAACAGAGATTCATGTGCTCTATGCAGATGGCTGCCCTGCAGGCTTTCTTGAACTTGACCTGTCAGCCATGCCAGATGTTGCCGAGATCATCTATTTCGGGCTTGTCGGTGATTATCAGGGCAGGGGCTTGGGTAAATTCTTCCTAAGCGAAGCAATTTCTGCCGCTTGGGGGCATGGGCCGCAGAAAGTGGCTATCCACACTAATACGCTCGATAATCCACGAGCCTTGCAGCTATATCAGAAGATGGGTTTTGTGCCTGTTGGCTGGTCCGAAGAAGAAGTCGTCCCGTGGGAGGACTGACACACTATCCTCTCATCGCAGATCCACGCCCGTTAGCGATTGAAACAACCGAGGCGCTGACCTGAATATCGCCTTCCTCATCGAAGACAACGCAATTACGTCCACGCTGTTTTGCCATGTACAGGCAACGATCAGCGTGGCTTAGGACTTGCGAATTGGTTTCGTGTTTGGGTGCAGAGGCAACGCCAACACTGATTGTCAGCGGATAAATTTCATATTCCGTTGCATGAAATGGCGTATTTTCAACTTCTGCGCGTATGCGTTGGGCAACGCGCATCCCGGTTTCTCCGCTTGCGCCCGGCAAGAAGACACAGAACTCCTCGCCACCAATCCGTCCAACCAGATCGCCTTTTCGCGTTACATTTTGCATCGCAAAGGCGATCAGCTTCAAAGCACGATCACCTGTACCATGCCCAAACGTATCGTTGATGGTCTTGAAATGATCGGCATCAATGACCAGAACAGCCCCGTTTTCAATGCGTGATCGGCTGATTTTCATCGATTCAAACAGTGCTTCACGATTGAGCAAGCCAGTCATGTGGTCCATACGCGAGCGCGCCTGTAGCTCGATATGAGCCTTTTCAAGCTGTGCATAGGTTTCGCGGAGCTTGCTATGCTGGATAAAAATATAAGTTAGGGAAGGGAAGGCTGTGGCGATGGGAATAGCGATACTAAGACTCGTAGCAACAAAGCCCGGTATAGAACCGGTCATAAAACCGACAGCCCAGGTTACCCCTAATGAACAAAGGGTAACAGACAGCGTTATCAACGCCGCCTTCATCAAAGCCATTTTCATGTCCAGTCCACTCCCACCCAGATAAGGATATTTCGGCCGCCTGCTTCCGATCTTTCGTATAGGCAAGGCATCCAAACGATAAAAAACAGCATTTAGCTACCGTGAGATGCGTACGCAATGCATATACAATCTAAGGTAGTTAATATTTATTTATCTTAGGGAGAAACGTGCTTTTCGGCAACTATGATTCAAGTCAATCTTTTCTCAATAGTATTTTATTATTTGCTAATAAATGGATTACTGGTTTTTTTCAGCATTTAAGTCGAAGGCTATGCAAGGAGATTAAAAGCCTGCTACATCAGTCAATTGCATAATCTATCTTATGGAACTATCTCATATGTATGAAACCTGAAGCGTATAGCCTCACATTCACGGCGGATATATGCTTTCGTCGTTCACTTACGTCGCGCTACATAAAGATGCCCCGGCACAGGAGAACCTTGTTCGCTCCGAACTGTTATGTTCTCGCAGCGCACGCATTCCATACCATGCTTGGCAAGCATGGTCCGCACATAGGATTGTGCATGCGCGAAGCGATGGAAATCACCAACTATGAAGTCGCGCCCGGAAAACCGCTCATCGGACTGCGTTTCACTCGAAAAGCCGAAGTATCCTGCTGATTGCAGATGCGCCGATATACCAGCAAAGAAACGGTCAAGTTCTCCCATGTAAGGCAGCACATCAGTTGCGGCGATCAAATCCCAGACACCGTCCGCCGCTGTTTCGAGGAACCGCACTGCTTCACCGACAAAAAGCGCATCATAATCGCCTTTTTCATAGGCTACTTCGATCATATTCTCGGATATATCTACGCCGGTCTTGTGGCTGGCCATATTA
This sequence comes from Falsochrobactrum tianjinense, assembly GCF_019100495.1. Lineage (GTDB taxonomy): Bacteria > Pseudomonadota > Alphaproteobacteria > Rhizobiales > Rhizobiaceae > Brucella > Brucella tianjinense. The sequence goes on from NZ_JAHRVA010000006.1 coordinate 77,425, forward strand.
TCTAGAGCGTCAGCCGAAAGCCCTGTTCCACAGCCAAGGTCGAGCATGCGTGCGGCATGAAATTCGCCATCTATTTCAAGGAACATTTCGCGCAATTGCAAAGGCACATCATAGCCAAGCTGATCGACAAGAATAGTATCGAACATTTCCGCATGCTGATCGAAGAGCGTCGCTACATAGGCATCAGGCGCTTTTGGCGGCACAATGCCACGCCCCATGCTCGCCAGGCGCACGGCAGCACCGCCATGATCGTCTGGATCTATTTCCAGAACTTTCTGGTAAGCCATGGCTGCACCATCCAGATCACCCGCTTTCTCAAGAGAAAGGGCCCGATTATAAGCCTCTGCGAGCGCGTCCTGATCCAGCATTTTGGGCTTGTGGGGTTTATCATTATGATGAGTCATGTTTGCCCTACTCTGCCGCAGCAGGAACTCTTTCAGTAATCGGTTTATGGTGGGCAAGCTTGCGCGCGATAATGGCGCAGGCCATCAACTGTATCTGATGAAACAGCATCAAAGGCAAAACGATGCTTCCCACATTTGCACCTGCGAAAATTGCACTCGCCATCGGCGCGCCACTGGCCAGACTTTTCTTCGAGCCGCAAAATAGGATTGTAATGCAGTCCGCATGATTAAAACCAAGCCACTTGCTACCATACCAGGTAGCGCCCAGCACGACCACCAGAAGCATGAGACTCATGCCGATCATCATTCCAAGATCGTTCCAGGATACGGTGCGCCAGAGACCGGAAACGACTGACTCGCTAAAGGCCAGATAGACGACCATGAGAATCGACCCTCGGTCGACGATGCCAAGTGACTTGCTGTGGCGGCGTAGGAATCTGCCGATCCATGGCTGTAATATCTGCCCCAGCAGGAAAGGTGCCAGCAATTGAAGCAGTATGGATTGCAGCGCATCGACTGAAACGCCGCCGCCGCCCTTGATTGCAAAGAGCAACCCGACGAGCAAGGGCGTGAGAAACATGCCAAAAATATTGGATGCAGAAGCGGAAACGATGGCTGCGGAAACATTACCGCCTGCGATCGAAGTAAAGGCGATGGAGGACTGCACTGTCGAAGGTAGCAAACAAAGATAAAGAATGCCGGTATAAAATGCCGAATGGGAAAGGCCGGGAACCAGCCAACCGGCCAGTAATCCCAATAGTGGAAACAGTACGAAGGTAGCGGAAAGAACTGCAACATGCAGTTTCCAATGGGTAAGACCGGCAATAACGGCCTCGCGGGAGAGGCGCGCGCCATGCAGAAAGAACAAGAGTCCGACTGCAATTTTGGTTGCCAAGGCGAACCAGTCGGCGAATTCGCCCTGTACTGGCAGCAAGGATGCCAGCAACATGGTGGCAACCAGCATGGTGGTGAATTTATCAGGCAGGAAACGCATTATGCCATCAGTTCCTTCATACATCCTGCCGGTATCGGTTCACTCATAACCGTCCGGGTTCTTCGATTGCCAATGCCACATATCCTGGCACATTTCGCGCAGATTCTTTTCCGCTGACCATCCTAGAAAATCGCGGGCAAAGGCGGGGTCCGCGTAGCATTCTGCTACATCGCCGGGGCGCCGTGGGGCAATCTCGTATTTGATTTCGCGATTAGAAGCGTGTTCAAACGCCTTGACCACGTCGAAAACGCTATAGCCCTGCCCTGTTCCAAGGTTGACCGAAAAACATTGCGGCTCGTCGAGTTTAGTGAGCGCTTTGAGATGGCCTGCAGCAAGGTCGACCACATGGATATAGTCGCGAACACCGGTGCCATCCGGGGTCGCATAATCATTGCCCCATATACTGAGCTTCTCGCGGCGCCCAGTCGCGACCTGCGCGATAATTGGCATCAGATTGTTGGGGATACCCTTGGGGTCTTCGCCGATCAGTCCGCTTTCATGCGCGCCAACCGGATTGAAATAACGCAGGATCGCAATCCTCCAGCTATCATCGCTGATATAAAGATCGCGCAGCATGTCTTCGATAACCAGCTTGGTCCGGCCATAAGGGTTGGTGGCGGAAAGCGGCTGGTCTTCTGTGATCGGCAGTTTTTGCGGGTCGCCATAAACAGTCGCCGAAGAACTGAAAACCAGCTTCTTGAGGCCAGTAGCTTCCATGGCCTGTAACAGACGCAATGTACCAAGAACATTGCAGTCATAATAATGCAACGGCTTTTCGGTGGATTCTCCCACAGCCTTGAGACCGGCAAAGTGAATGACCGCCGTGCATTTATTGCGTCGAATAACCTTCTCCAGAAATGCCTGGTCACGAATATCGCCCACTTCCTGTCGTGGCGTTTGGCCGGTAATTTTTTCTATCCTGCGCAAAGATTCGGGGTGGCTATTGGCAAAATTATCAACGATGACAACGTCCTGGCCAGCCTCGATCAACTGAACGCAAGTATGCGAGCCGATGTAGCCAGCGCCGCCTGTCACAAGAATCGTCATTCTTCACCTATCCGCATGTTGAACATAAAGCCCCGATGTGCGATCCACGGCTGACTATGCAAAAACAGCCGCAGACTGCAAGCCGCGCTTGCGCAATTTTTACGAATTGCTGTTCCAATCAATTGTCTCGGAGTGAAGATGGAACCTTCCCGCAACATTGATCGCCTGCTGGAAATCATGGCCGCCCTTCGTGACCCCGAAGCCGGCTGTCCGTGGGATATAGAACAAACTTTCCGCACCATAGCGCCTTACACGCTTGAGGAGGTCTATGAAGTTCTCGACGCCATTGAACGCACTGACATGGACGATCTGTGCGAAGAGTTGGGCGATCTGCTTTTGCAGGTGGTGTTTCATGCACGCATAGCTGAAGAACAGGGTGATTTTTCTTTCGGCGATGTCGTGGAAGCCATTACGCGTAAAATGATACGTCGGCATCCGCATGTATTTGGTGATGTGGAGGCCAGAAATGCTGGCATGGCAAAGGGATCGTGGAATCACATCAAGGCTGTAGAAAAAGCCGAACGTGCCGAACGCCGCGCGCGGCTCGGGTTGGAGACAGCGCACAAAGATGGCTATCTCGACGATATACCAAATGCCTTTCCGGCCCTCCTGCGAGCGCTGAAGCTACAGCAGAAAGCCGCAAGAGTTGGCTTCGACTGGACCGAGGCAGCTCCAATTCTCGACAAGATCGCAGAGGAAACCGGGGAACTCAAGGAAGCCATGGCAGGCAGTGACAAAGCGGCTATTCAAGAGGAATATGGCGACCTTTTATTCGCTATGGTCAATCTTGGCCGCCATCTTGAAATTGATGCTGAAACGGCGCTCGTTTCTGCAAATGAAAAGTTCTGCCGCCGTTTCCATTTTATCGAGAAAAGCCTGAACGAAACCGATCGCAGTCTGGAAGCGGCAAGCCTTGACGAAATGGAATCGATCTGGTGCGAAGCGAAGAAAAACGGGCTTTGATTGGGGTCGCACAATTCAGGACTTGCCGTCCCATTTGGGGCGGAACATCTGATAGGCATTTTCGGTGGTCGCATAATCCATATAGCCAAGACGCGTAACCGGCTTGGCTTTTTTTATGTCAACCAGACCATCCGTCAGAACGCGTTCATCAAGATGCACGCCCACCACCTCGCCGATAACCATATAATTATCAGTCGCCCTACCCTTCTTATCCTGCAAGCGCCTGACCTCGACTGCCACGCATTCAAGCGCTGCATAAGCCTCTTTAACATAGGGCGCCGCAATCAATTTGCTTGGCGCTGCGGTCAGCCCGGCATAGCCGAATTCGCTCACGCCGCGCGGTGCATTCACGGATGAAGCATTCATCTGGATCTTCAGATCGTCACTGACCGCGCTGGCAGTGAATTCGCCCGTTTCCTCAATGAACGCCAGACTGTCTTTTGCGCCCGTCGAAGAGAACATCACCATAGGCGGTGTATCGGAAATGGCATTGAAAAACGAATAAGGCGCGAGATTCACTGCCCCGCTTCTGGAGCAGGTGCCGATCCAGCCGATCGGGCGCGGCGACACAATCGCTTTGAATGGATTATGGGGTAGGTTATGACCATTCCTAGGTTCATAAAACATATTTTTTCCATAACTTACCGATTATATTTAAATAAATGGCTCAAGGCCTCCATGGCCCATCGTAGTAGGAAACGATCTGATCCATATCCGCCCTTGGCCGTTCAGGCATCTTGTTTCCGGCGGTCCCGATATGGACGAACCCGGCCACGCGCTCATCTGGAGCCAGACCGAGAAAGGCGCGAGCCGGAGCATCGTCCGAATACCAGTTGGTGATCCAGTTCGTCGCATAACCCAACGCATTGGCTGCGACACACAGATTCAAGGCCACAGCTCCTGCCGAAAGAAACTGCTCCCATTGCGGGATACGCTCATGTGCGACAGGCGCTGAAATGACGCCGATAACCAGCGGTGCACGCGCAAAACGCGCCCTCTCCTGGTTTACACGGCTTTCTGGTAGCGGCCCTTCCCGCTCTTGTGCACGGCTGGCAAGATAATCCCCCACCTGATGACGGATCTCACCGCGATAAAGAATGAAACGCCATGGCGTCAGACGACCGTGATCCGGCACGCGCGCGGCAACTTTTAAAAGTTCGGCAAGTTCATCACCTTCGGGAGCCGGTTCGGTAATAGCTGAAATCGGCGTGGAACTGCGCTGCGCGAGAAATTGGAAAACCGGATACGTCACAGGAACACCTTACCGCTGAAATTACAAAATGCCGCCCCTATTCAGGGCTACCCCCTTCTCGCCCGTCTCGATTATACTGTAAAGTCTGTTCTAACGGGATAAGGGCCAATGTTGCTGGCTGAAAAGCCAGCCCAATTGCGATTTGGTCTTGAATTTGCCGCAGGCTTAGGCTCAAAAGCATCATGTCTTATAAAATGGACCTACTCCGCGCAAAAAATAAAGCGGCATTACGCAGCACATCGCTTGCCGGTGCTCTTGTGCTGTCACTGATGGCGTCTTTTGCCAGTGCGCAAGGTATTGATCCTATAACAGGCGGCAGCGCTGGGTTGAGCCTTCCGGAGCCAAAGCTTGATCTGCCCACGCTCAGTCCCTATGCAGCGCCTGACAGTCCTGAGAACAACCCGCTGATCGGGACTCATGAACTGGATTTGAAAGCACGACTTAATCAGGATGGAGCGGATATATCGACCGGGATTGTATGGCGCGTTTTCACGCCGGATGCCGGACCTGACGGGCAATTGCCGCTCGTTGCTTCGTCGAAAGGCGGGAGTGCCGTTTTTGATCTGCCGGAAGGCAGCTATCTGGTGCACGCGGCCTATGGACGTGCAGGCGCGACCAAGCGCATAATGCTTACGAATGCCAACCGAAACGAAGTCATGATTCTTGACGCTGGTGGCATGAAGCTCAGCGCAGTCTTGCCCGACGAGGGCAAGATAAAGAGTGATCTTGTTCGCTTCTCCATCTATGCCGATGACGATAACAGCGAACGTTCGCTAATCGTGCCCGACGTGAAGCCGGATACGATCATCAGGCTTAACAGCGGCACCTATCACGTCGTCTCCAATTACGGTTCCGCAAATGCAATCATTCGTGCAGATATTCGCGTGGAAGCGGGCAAGCTGACTGAGGCCACTGTGCAGCACCGTGCAGCCGAGGTCATATTGAAACTCGTGCGCGAAAAAGGCGGCGAGGCGCTCGCCGACACTGCATGGTCGATCCTCAACGCATCTGGCGACGTGGTTCGCGAGAGTGTGGGAGCCTATTCTTCGATGGTTTTGATGGAAGGCGAATACGTTGCCGTCGCCAAGAACAAGGATCGGATCTACCAGCGCGATTTCAAGGTTGCCTCCGGCAACAATGAAGAAGTCGAAGTCGTGGCCAATGGCAATTATGAAATTCCGGACGATGCCGCTGATTCAACCATTTCCGAATAAAAAAGGCCCGTTTGAAATGCCCAAACAGGCCTTTCTTTAACTAGTTTTTCTTGCTACTCAAACGCAGGAGATCGGGAGGCGTCGCTTCTTCGGACAGGCGTGAGATCGCCTCTTCGAGCGTCATTGATTCCTGATCGCGCGAACCAAGACGGCGCATATTAACGCTCTTTTCTTCCGCCTCACGCTTGCCGCATACGAGAATGACCGGAACCTTCTGAAGCGAATGTTCGCGCACCTTGTAGTTGATTTTCTCATTGCGCAGATCGGTTGTGACCTGTAGGCCCGCAGCCTTAAGCCTAGCGGCAGCTTCTCGCGCGTATTCGTCAGCCTCTGAAGTGATAGTCGCGACGACCACCTGAACCGGCGCGAACCATAGCGGCATGTGACCGGAAAAGTTCTCGATTAGAATGCCCAGGAACCGTTCCATCGAACCGCATATGGCGCGATGGATCATCACGGGCTGGCGCTTCTCCGAATCCTTGTCGATATAAAATGCGCCGAAACGTTCGGGAAGATTGAAATCAACCTGCGTTGTTCCGCACTGCCATTCGCGACCGATGGCGTCTTTCAGCGTATATTCGAACTTCGGGCCATAGAAAGCACCCTCGCCCGGCAGAATGCCGGTCTTGATGCCGTTCGACTGCTGCTGAATCTGCTCCAGCACCTTTGTCATCACGCTTTCGGCGCGATCCCAAAGCTCGTCCGATCCCACGCGCTTTTCAGGGCGAGTGGAAAGCTTGATGGTGATCTCTTCAAAGCCGAAATCCTTGTAGACCGACAGGATGAGATCGTTGATGCGCAGGCATTCCGCCGCCATCTGGTCTTCGGTGCAGAAAATATGCGCATCGTCCTGCGTAAAACCACGCACGCGCATCAAGCCATGCAGCGCGCCTGATGGTTCATAGCGATGCACATTTCCAAATTCTGCAAGCTTGATCGGCAGATCGCGATAGGATTTGAGGCCGTGCTTGAAAATCATCACATGGCCGGGACAATTCATCGGCTTGAGGGCAAACACGCGATCATCGTCGGTTTCGTCCGCGGCCACCGTCACCTTGAACATGTTGTCGCGATACCAGCCCCAGTGGCCGGACGTCTCCCAAAGCGACTTGTCAAGCACCTGCGGCGCGTTGACTTCCTGGTAGCCATGAGTGTCGAGACGGCGGCGCATATAGCTCACCAGAGTCTGGAACATCTTCCATCCCTTGGCATGCCAGAAGACTACGCCTGGACCTTCTTCCTGAAAGTGGAACAGGTCCATTTCGCGGCCAAGACGACGGTGGTCGCGCTTTTCGGCTTCTTCAAGCATATGCAGATATGCCTGAAGGTCATTATCATTGGCAAAGGCAGTGCCATAGATACGCGTCAGCATCGGATTGTTGGCATCGCCGCGCCAATAAGCTCCTGCAACCTTCATCAGCTTGAAGGAATTGCCGATCTGGCCGGTGGAGGCCATATGCGGCCCACGGCACAGGTCGAACCAGTCGCCTTGATAGTAAATCTTGAGGTCCTGCCCTTCGGGAATCGCATCGACCAGTTCGACCTTGTAGTTCTCGCCCTTATCGGCAAATACCTGCTTGGCCTTGTCGCGTGACCAGATTTCCCTTGTGAACGGTTTGTTGCGCGCAATGATTTCGCGCATCTTCTTTTCGATCACCGGCAGATCATCGAGCGTAAAAGGCTCGTTGCGGGCAAAGTCGTAATAGAAGCCGTTTTCAATGACAGGGCCGATCGTGACCTGCGTACCAGGGAAAAGTTCCTGCACGGCCTCGGCCAGCACATGGGCCGTATCGTGGCGGATGAGTTCCAGCGCACGCGGGTCCTCGCGGGTCAGGATTTCCACTTTGCCGGAATTGCCCAGCGGATCGGAGAGATCGCGCACCGTACCATCGACAGCATAGGCCACGGCCTTTTTCGCCAGCGATTTCGAGATCGATTGCGCAAGTTCGGCACCGCTCATTGCGGCGTCATATTCGCGGGACGATCCATCGGGAAATTGCAGGGAAACATTATTCGACATTCTATTCTTCCTTATCCAGTCCCGCCAACGATTGCGGGTGGTTTTCGAAATGTATGTAAACATATATTTACATACCAGGACATGCTTTCGCCCATAAGGAGCGGGAGTTCAACTCTTTTCGCGCCACCAGAAACGCCACGGCATATACCAGCGCTGACGCGCGGAAAGCGTTTGCGGCACCGGATCGTAACCATGCGTACCAAACGGACCGCAGCGTGCGACGCGGAAAAGCCCGAGCCAGCCGCCATTCCATAGGCCATGACGTGCAATCGCCTCATAGGCATATTCGGAACAGGTCGGCATATGGCGGCAGGAATTGCCGATAAAAGACGAAAGCGTCAACTGATAAATGCGTATCAGCGCGGTTCCGAACAGCCGTCCGGGCGTTTTTTGCCACGAATCGGTGAAATTCCGCGTTTGCGGCTTAACATTTTGCCTATTGCGCCCAGTTTCCGCATTATTTCGGCCACACGAACACATATCAGGCGGCCTTTGCCTTTTCCTCGATCTGGCGAATGCAATCGGCGACAGCATCGAATGTCAGCAGCGTGGAAGCGTGGCGGGCCTTATATTCGCGTACCGGCTCGAAATATTTCAGATCCTCGAAACGGCCTTGCGGGGCCGGAGCATTTTCCTTGAGCATTCGATACATCGCGTTGCGCGCAGTTTTAAGTTCTTCTGCGGAAGCACCGATGATATTACGCGCCATAACCGAAGAAGATGCCTGCCCCAGCGCGCAGGCCTTCACTTCATGGGCGAAATCGATGACGATTCCATCGCTCATCTTGAGATAGACGGTGACGGTCGAACCGCACAGTTTGGAATGGACTGTTGCCACCGCATCCGCATCCTCAAGCCGCCCAAGGCGCTCGATATTGCCTGCAAACTCAAGAATACGTTTATTATAAACATCGTCGATCATTTAGACGAACCTTCCGCCCCGCCGGGCAAAAACGAAAAAATGTCAGCCAGCCATGGTTTGAAGTTGCAATCTCCTATCTATATAGTAGGCAAGTCGCAACTGCGCCATGGGCAGATTATCACATGGTGACGGGCGACCGCACTAATATCCATCCGGCAGCCTGATGGTGCCGGATCAATACATCGCCCGCTCGCAAAAGCGCATCGTTGTATTGTCCGTTTAACTCGTCTCCTCTTCGAAGGAGACTACTGGAGAATACTGATGGACGCTCGTATCCTCAAAAAAGATGACGAATCCAACCTGCCCGTAAAATTGCACAGACCTACGCAGGCCGAAGCCGAAGCTGCCGTGCGTACGCTTCTTCTCTGGGTAGGTGACGACCCGACGCGCGAAGGTCTTCTGGAGACCCCTAAACGCGTCGCCAAATCCTATGGCGAATTGTTCAGCGGCTATGCCGAAAGCCCCGAAGACGTGCTTGGCACGACTTTCGAAGAAGTGTCGGGCTATGACGATATCGTATTGCTGAAGGATATTTCCTTCTTTTCCCATTGCGAGCACCATATGGTGCCTGTCATCGGAAAAGCGCATGTCGCCTATCTTCCCGATGGCAAGGTTCTGGGCCTTTCCAAGATCGCACGCGTGGTCGATATGTTCGCCCGCCGCCTGCAAACGCAGGAAAGCATCACTGCCCAGATCGCGGACAGCATCCAGCGCATTCTCAAGCCGCGCGGCGTTGCCGTCATGATTGATGCCGAACATATGTGCATGGCAATGCGAGGCATCCGCAAGCAGGGTTCCAGCACGATCACGACCACTTTTACCGGCGCTTTCAAGGAAAATGTCGATGAACAGGTGCGCTTCATGAACCTTATTCGTCAATAGGGCCGAATATGAGCTTTTTCCCCTCACAGCTTTCGGACAAGAAGGCGATTGAAGAAGGCGCGGTTTTCATGCCGCGTTTTGACGCCTCTGGTCTCATAACCGCAGTCGTAACCGATGCGCGCGACGGTGAACTGCTGATGGTCGCTCACATGAACGAAGAAGCCCTGCGCCTGACGCTTGAAACCGGCATCGCCCATTACTGGTCACGCTCACGCAGCACGCTCTGGAAAAAAGGGGAAACCTCCGGCAATCTGCAAAGCGTGGTCGAACTGCGCACCGATTGTGATCAGGACGCGCTATGGCTTAAGGTGCGCGTTGTAGGCGACGGTCCCACCTGTCATACAGAACGTCGTTCGTGTTTTTATCGTAAGGTTCGTTCGGAAGACAATGCGAGCAATATCAGGCTCGAAATTACTGGTGATCACACTTGCTGATTACTTTCAAATCTATGTGATGGCGCAATCAGGCGCGCGCCATCAATTTGCGGCATTTATTGTTTGGATACCGTGCTTTGTTAAATTAAGAAAACAAAGAGGTGTTCATTAATGCTTGCATGGGGAGCGAGGCGTAAGGCTGCGACCATAGAGGCCGAGACGCCGCAAGAAGAAATCATCCAGCACCCGCAGGGCGAGCAGGAACCGCATCGAATTGCGCTGGCGCTTGGCGGTGGCGCTGCGCGCGGCTGGGCGCATATTGGAGTGCTTCGCGCGCTCGATGAAGCGGGTATCGAGATTGCAATGATTGCCGGCACTTCCATCGGTGCGCTGGTTGGCGGCTGCTACCTTGCCGGAAAACTCGACGAGCTGGAAGATTTTGCCCGTAGCCTGACGCGGCGGCGCATGTTTAACCTTCTCGATATTACATTTCGCGGCAGCGGCCTGTTCGGGGGCATGAAGCTCGATAACCGCATGCGCGAGCATCTTGATGGCGTATCCATAGAGAACCTTGCCAAGCCGTTTGTCGCCGTATGCACCGAGTTACATACTGGTCACGAAATCTGGCTGTCCACCGGGCCGCTGGTGGAAGCCATGCGCGCATCCTATGCCCTGCCTGGCGTTTTTGCGCCCGTGCGCTGGCAAGGACGCGTCCTGGTGGACGGCGCGCTTGTCAATCCGGTTCCTGTATCTGTTTGCCGCGCCTATGAGCAGCGGCTCGTTCTGGCCGTGAACCTGCATTACGATCAGTTTGGACGCGCCGCAGTCATTAAGCACGCACAATCACAGCAGGAATCCTTTTCCGACACATTGCGCAGTGAAAAAGAAAGCCGTTTGGGCATTACCGGCGTGATGATGGAAGCATTCAATATTATCCAGGATCGCATTTCACGCGCCCGCATGGCCGGTGATCCGCCGGACGTGACACTGATGCCGACCGTCGGCCAGATCGGTCTTGCCGATTTTCATCGTGCAGCGGAAGCAATCGATGCGGGTTATACTGAAACAATCAAGCGTCTCGAAGATATAAAGCGTCTTCAGGGTGTTATGGGCTGAAATCGCGGTACGCGCGAATCTTGCCCCATGATGATTCTGGCCTCTACCGGATTGGCCTGTTTTCTGTGAGAATTTTGCGCTTATGTGAAGAAGTTCTGATATTCTTTATGATTGGCGAACTCGTTGAAAAAGCCCGGATTTCCGGGCTTTTCTCAATTGCCTGGCTCAACGGCCAAAATCTTTTTCGCATTCCTTCATAAAAAGATCAGTTCAGCACACAGATGGGGCTTGTGCACCCCCAATCGATTTGCTACATGCCCCTCGCCGACACTGTTCGGCTCCTACCACGGGCGGTCGTGGCGGAATTGGTAGACGCGCAGCGTTGAGGTCGCTGTGGGGCAACCCGTGGAAGTTCGAGTCTTCTCGACCGCACCATTTCTTCTCATAAGAGCTGATGATATTTTCTTCCACCCCGGAAGATCGTCTGTGTTTTTCGGCATGGCTAAAACGCGCCCTCCGTTGGGAAGAGCGCGCTATCTTTTATTTGTAGTCTAGCTCGGCCAGAATTGCTTCTTCATCTTCGCCAAGTTTTGGCGAACGCCGGTCGAGCTTGAGTTCTGCATCCGAGAACCGGATCGGCGTACGCAAACCCGGAATGCCCTGCGGATCGATCATCATGCCGCGAGCGATAAATTGCGGATCGGCAAACACATCAGCCACCGTATTGATCGGCCCCGCAGGAACACCAATGCTTGCCAGTTCGGCCAGAAGATCGTCCCGTTGCCACAGTCGCGTTTTTTCTTCCAGTAGAACTGTAAGGGCGGCACGATTGGCGACGCGCGCTGCATTGGTCACGAAGCGCTCGTCCCGAATCAGCGCGTCAACACCCAGCAAGGTTGCCAGCTTTGCGAACTGCCCGTCATTGCCGCACGCTATGATGAAATAGCCGTCAGATACCGGTAATGTCTGGTAAGGCGCGATATTGGGATGCGCATTGCCCATGCGCTTTGGCGTGATGCCTGATGCCTGATAATTCATCGCCTGATTGGCGAGAACCGCCGCCATGCAGTCGAACAGCGCCATATCGATATGCTGTCCTTGCCCTGTGCGCTCGCGCATAATGAGAGCCGATTGAATGGCGATCACGCTATAAAGCCCGGTAAATATATCGGCAAAAGCGACACCGATCTTTTGCGGCTCGCGATCCGGCTCACCGGTCAAATCCATGATGCCGCCCATGCCCTGAATCATGAAATCATAACCCGCGCGCTCGGCATAAGGACCGCTGTGCCCGAAGCCAGTGATCGAGCAATAGATCAGGCGCGGATTGATCGCCTTGAGGCTTTCGTAATCGAGTTGGTATTTATCCAGCCCACCAAATTTGAAATTCTCTATAACGATATCGGCATCCGCCACGAGTCGCCGGACAAGCTCCTTGCCCTCATCGGTGCGGAAATCAGCTCTGATCGAGCGCTTGCCCCGATTGCAGGCGTGAAAATAAGCTGCGGACTTCTCGCCCTCGACCTCAATGAAGGGAGGCCCCCATTGGCGAGTGTCATCGCCTTCCGGGCTTTCTACCTTTATAACATCAGCACCAAGATCAGACAGGGTTTGGCCGACCCATGGTCCGGCCAGAATGCGAGCGAGTTCGATCACTTTGAGACCGGCAAGCGGTGTATTCTGCATGTTGAAACCTTCCATGAAAAAGCCCGCCCACAGGAAGCGAGCGGGCCATCGTGACGGCGGCAGGAATGGCGATCAGAAAAACGCCTGAATGCCAGTCTGTGCCCGCCCAAGGATCAGGGCGTGAACATCATGCGTTCCTTCATAGGTATTCACGGTTTCCAGATTCTGCGCGTGGCGCATGACATGATATTCGATCTGGATACCGTTACCGCCATGCATGTCGCGCGCCTGCCGGGCAATATCGAGTGCCTTGCCGCAATTGTTGCGCTTGACGATGGAAATCATTTCCGGCGCCATTTTGTCTTCATCGAAAAGGCGTCCGACCCGAAGGCTTGCCTGAAGGCCAAGCGCGATCTCCGTCTGCATATCGGCCAGCTTCTTCTGGTAAAGCTGTGTGCCTGCAAGCGGTTTATTGAATTGCTTGCGGTCAAGGCCATACTGGCGCGCACGGAACCAGCAATCTTCCGCAGCGCCCAGAACACCCCATGAAATGCCGTAGCGCGCACGGTTGAGACAGCCAAACGGTCCCTTGAGGCCAGAAACATTGGGCAGCAAAGCATCCTCGGAAACTTCCACGCCATCCATGACGATTTCGCCGGTGATGGAAGCACGCAGCGAAAGTTTCCCTCCGATTTTCGGGGCAGAAAGTCCCTTCATGCCTTTGTCGAGCACAAAGCCGCGAATGGCATTGTCATGTGCTGCTGACTTTGCCCATACGACGAAAACATCGGCGATCGGGGAATTGGAAATCCACATTTTTGAACCGGACAGGCGATAGCCGCCATCGATTTTCTCGGCGCGGGTCTTCATCCCGGCTGGATCGGAACCAGCATCAGGTTCGGTCAGACCGAAACAGCCGATGAGCTCGCCCGATACGAGGCCCGGCAGATATTTCTTGCGCTGCTCGTCCGAGCCATAGGCATAGATCGGATACATGACGAGGGAAGATTGCACGCTCATCATCGAGCGGTAACCGGAATCCACGCGCTCGACCTCCCGCGCGACCAATCCATAGGAAACATAGCCTGCATTGGCTGCGCCATATTCTTCCGGAAGCGTGACTCCCAGCAGACCTGCCTGCCCCATGAGTCGGAACAATTCGGGATCGGTGGTTTCGTCCATATAAGCTTTCTCGACGCGCGATTGCAGAACGTCGCTGGCAAATGCCTTGGCTGAGTCGCGGATCATGCGCTCGTCTTCGGTCAATTGCTCATCAAGCAGAAATGGATCTTCCCAGTTAAAAGCCGCGCGTGACATGCATAGTCTCCTCAAATTCGGTTGGTGCAAATATGACGCGGTACAGAAAGCCATGCAATCGACGTTTACTCATCGATCTATTCCATTTAGTAATAGATTATGAACTCACTATCCCGACGCCTTCTTCCCTCTACCAGTGCGCTGGCCGCGTTTGACGCCGTGGCTCGGCATAAAAGTTTTTCTGCCGCCGCCGAAGAATTGTCTCTGACCCAAGGCGCCGTGAGCCGTCAGATTGCCGTGCTGGAGGAACAGCTTGGCGCAGCGCTTTTCGACCGCAGCAGCCGCCATGTAGTGCTTTCCGATGCCGGCCGCACCTATCTCGATATTGTTGGACCGGCGCTGGCGTCCATTCGCGCTGCTTCACTCCAGGTGATGTCGCAAATGCGCGGAACGACGCTCAATCTGGCATTCCTGCCGACATTCGGCACACGATGGCTGATCCCGCGCATCCCGCGTTTTGTGGCGCAATATCCGGATATTATCCTGAATTTTGCGACGCGCATCGGCCAGTTCGATTTCGAACGCGAAGGGCTTGATGCGGCAATCCATACCGGCCAGGCTGATTGGCCCAATGCCGACTGCACATTTTTACTTGAGGAGATTGTAGCGCCGGTATGCAGCCCAAAGTTTTTGCAAGAGCATCCGATAAGTGCAGCGCAAGATTTGCTGCGCTTGCCGCTCTTCAATATGGCGTCGCGCCCAGGCGCTTGGAAGCACTGGTTCAAAAGCCTTGATATTACAGCCCCCGTTTCCGGCGGCATGCGTTTCGAGCAATTTTCAAACGTTTCACAGGCTTGCATTGCCGGACTTGGCATCGCGCTCATGCCTCTGTTTCTCATCAGCGCTGAAATCGAGAACAGGCAACTCGTCATCGCCTATCCGCATACGGTAAAAAGCCCGAGCAGCTATTATTTCATAACGCCTAAAGCGCACGCCAATGCACCTGCGGTCGCCGCGTTCCGCGACTGGCTTCTGGGCGAAGTCAGCCGCGAATTCGACCCTCATGCAATTGAATTGCTGACGATTTCATAAGAGCGCAAACGCTTTTGATGGTCATAAATCATGCCGGTGATCATCAGTTCATCGGCACCGGTCCGGTCCGCAAATTCGCTTATGCCTTTTGCCACCGTTTCAGGTCTGCCCACAACGCGGCATGACAGCATCTGACGAATGAGCGCCTTCGCGGAAGGGTCCAGCTGTTCCGCATAACCTTCCACCGGAGGAGGAAGCTTGCCCGGACGACCGGTGCGCAGATTGACGAAAGACTGCACCTGCGAGGTGAACAGATAATTTGCTTCCTCGTCCGTATCGGCGGCAATCACGTTCAATCCCAACATGACATGAGGCTTGTCGAGATATTGCGATGGTTCGAAACGCTCGCGATAAAGCGCAACGGCTCGTTCCATTTCTGCAGGGGCAAAGTGTGACGCAAAGGCATATGGCCGACCCAATATAGCGGCAAGCTGCGCGCCGAATAGGCTCGAACCCAATATCCAGATCGGCACGTTCAGCCCACCGCCCGGCACAGCCTGCACCCGCTGCCCCGGCTCGACAGGACCGAAATAATTAGTCAGTTCGACCACATCCTGCGGAAATCCATTCGGGTCGCTGTCAAGCGTGCGTCGCAGCGCATGGGCTGTGACCGGATCGGTTCCGGGCGCGCGCCCAAGGCCCAGATCGATGCGTCCGGGAAACAGAGATTCGAGCGTGCCAAACTGCTCCGCCACCACAAGAGGCGCATGATTCGGCAACATAACACCCCCGGCCCCAACGCGAATGGTCGAGGTACCTGCAGCAACATGGCCGATCACCACCGCGGTCGCAGCACTGGCGATTCCCGGCATATTGTGATGTTCGGCAAGCCAGTAGCGGTTGAAACCGAGATGTTCCGCCTGCCGGGCGAGTTCCAGTGTATTGCGCAGAGACTGTCCGGCATCGCTGCCTTCGGGAACGGGTGAGAGATCGAGAACGGATAAAGGTATCATGCCTGCTCATATGGGTTGATAACTTAAGGTTGCAACATCAGCCAGAAAAAAGGGCAACCTACTTCTAGGCTGCCCTTCAAGTGTTCTTCAATGCAAGTTTCAGTGATGCGGAGCAGGCTCTGGCGCACCGCTGCCTTCTTGGGCGGGCTGGGCGGGCAAGAACTCGCCCTCCACATCCTTCTTGGCGATGAAAGTATAGAACATCGGCACCACGAAAAGCGTGAAGATCGTGCCGATGGTGATGCCGGTGAAAATAACCAGGCCCATAGAATAGCGCGCCGCAGCGCCCGCGCCGCTGGCGGTGATCAGCGGTACAACGCCAAGCGCCATGGCCGCCGTCGTCATCAGAATCGGGCGCAGGCGGGTTTCAGCAGCGATCACGATCGCTTCGCGGCGCGTATGCCCATGTAGGCGGCGCTGCTGATTGGCAAATTCCACCATCAGAATACCGTGCTTGGTTATCAATCCTACGAGAGTGATCAGACCGACCTGCGTATATATGTTCAGCGTACCTAGACCGAGATTGAGCGGCACGATAGCACCAAAGATTGAAAGCGGCACCGACATCATGATGATGAATGGATCACGGAAACTTTCAAACTGCGCCGCCAGAACCAGATAGATGACGATAACGGCCAGACCAAAAGCGATCAGGATCGTGTTGCCCTGCTCCACTTCAAGTCGCGATTGGCCCGAATAATCGAGGAAGAAGCCTTCCGGCATCTTCTGCCGCGCCAGATCGACCAGTGTCTGAAGCCCTTGGCCCGTGGTCACGCCCGGTAGAGGCAAAGCTGAAATTGTTGCGGAGTTCAACTGGTTGAACTGCTCGATAGCTGCCGGAGAGGCGTTCTGCTTGATCTGAATGACAGATGACAAAGGCACCATGGAACCCGAAACGCTGCGGACATAGAAGTCGCCGAGGTTTTCCGGATTGGCACGATAGACATCAGGAACCTGCGTTATGATGTCATAGCTGTTCGAATCGCGATCGAATTTGGCGATTGACGCGCCGCCCGTAAGAAGACCCAGAGTCGCCCCGATCTCGCTCACCTGAATACCAAGTGTTGCGGCACGGTCGCGATCGATGGTGATCGTCGTTTGCGGCGCATTAAAGGAGAGCGAGTTCTGCACAATGATATACTGACCCGTCGCCTGCGCTTCGTTCTTGATTTCTTCCGCAAGTTCAAAGACCTGATCGGCCGGGCCGGTAGACTGCAAAGCGATAGAGATTGGCAGGCCGCCGCCTGTACCCGGCAAGGAGGGCGGCGCAAAAATGAATGCCTCGACGCCGGCCAGCTTGTTCAGGCGTTCGGTCAGATCCTGCTGGATTTCCTTTTGAGAACGCGTGCGATCTCCCCAATCATTGAGCACCCACAGCGCGATACCGGAGTTGGTGCCGCCATCCATACCGACGATCTGAAAACGCGTTTTCAGTTCCGGCAGGTCTTTCGTCAATTCATCAATCTGCTCGGCGTAAAGATTAGTATAGGCCGAGGTCGCATATTGCGGCGCATTGAAGAGCGAGAATAGCGCCCCGACATCTTCTTCCGGGGCGAGCTCACTCGATGTATTCATAAACAGAAAACCGGTCAGGCCAACCAGAGCCGCCACGATCATCAAGGTGATCGAACGATAATCCAGCGAGTTCGACACGCGGCGGTGATACCACTTTTCAACTTTGGTGAATGTATTGTCGATAAAGGTCTGGAAACGTGATGTATCCCCGTGCTTGAGGATGCGCGCGCACATCATCGGCGAGACAGTCAAAGCCGCTACACCTGAAATAATAACGGCACCCGCCAACGTGAAGGCGAACTCACGGAACAGCGCACCTGTCAGTCCGCCAGTAAAGCCAAGGGGAGCAAACACCGCTGCCAGCGTAATTGTCATGGCAACAATCGAGCCGGTGATTTCCTTCATGCCTTTGAAGGCCGCGTCCATCGGGCGTAACCCTTCCTCGATATGCCGATGGATGTTCTCCAGAACGACGATGGCGTCATCCACCACCAGACCGATTGCCAAAACCATCGCCAGAAGTGACAGAAGGTTGATCGAAAAACCAAGCACATAAAGGAAGAAACAGACCCCGATCAGGGAGATCGGAATTGTGACGATCGGAATTATAACCGAGCGAAAAGATCCCAGAAACACGATAATGACAAGAATGACGATCGCCATCGCTTCGGCAATAGTCGTAAACACTTCCTCAATGGACGAACTGATCTGCTCGGTCGCGTCATAGACGAGTTCGATGGACATGCCTTCGGGCAGTGAGGCCTGAATGGAAGGCAGTTCCTTGCGCACGGCAGTCGCCATATCGATGGGATTGGCGGCAGGAGTTGGGAAGACGCCAAGGAATGTGCCCGCAGAGCCATTGAACGAAACGATGGTATCGGTGCTCTCGGCAGCCAACTCGACCCTCGCCACGTCGCGCAGGCGCACCACATCATCGCCCGACGTTTTGAGCGGCATCGCGCCAAAAGCTTCCGGTGTCTGCAACGTCGATTCCAGCGTGATCGAAGACGAAACATATTCGTTCTTGGTCTTGCCGGGTGCGGAAAGGAAGTTCGACGCTCGGATGGCCGCAAGAACTTCAGACGCCGTAATCTCATGTGCCGCAAGCTGGATCGGATCGAGCCAGACACGCATCGAATAAATCTGCCCGCCAAGAATTTCAGCCTTGGCGACGCCCTGAATGGTCGACATGCGGGGCTGGATGACGCGTTCCAGATATTCGGTGATCTGCTCGCTTGTCATATTCGGGTTCTGCGCAGCCAGATACATCGTGGCGAAGCTCTGCCCCGTACCCTTAACAATCACCGGATCTTCTGATTCGGATGGCAACTTGCCGCGAACCTGATTAACTTTGGCAATGACTTCGGTCAGCGCCGCATCCGGATTTGCGCCGAGCTTCATCTGTACTGTCACCACCCCCATGGACGGGCGGCTCGATGAAGTCACATAATCAATATTTTCGGTTGTCGCGACGGCCTCAGCGATTGGCGCTGTGATAAACCCCTGAATTAGCTCGGCGCTAGCACCGGCATAGGTGGTGGAAATCGTGATAACCGTTTCATCTACCTTTGGATATTCGCGTACTGAAAGCTGTGCGATCCCCTGTAGACCTAGAAGAATGATCATGAGGGCAACCACGGTGGCAAGCACGGGTCGCCGGATGAAAATATCGGAAAAACTCATCGCGCGCGCCTATTGGTTGCCAACCGCAGGGGTCGGGTTGATGGTATTGTCGATTGTTACCGGCATGCCCGGCGCAAGGCGATTCTGGCCTGCTGTAATGATGACATCGCCCTGCTTGAGACCATCGGTGATCTCGGCAACACCACCATAACGCCGACCGATCTTCACGAATACCTGTCGTGCGACCTGTCGGTCAGCCTGATCCTCCGGGGCTTCCTCGCCTTCCTTTGGCTCCTCCGGGCGAACCGCATAGACATAATCACCATAGAGGCTTGTCACAATTGCAGTTTGCGGCAATGCGAGCACATTATCCTCTTGTGGAAGTTCAACGCGCACCTGCACGAATTGGCCCGGCGTTAGCCGGGGTTCGGAATTTTTTACTTCCGCACGAACCGAAACAAGTCGAGTGGACGGATCGATCTTCGGATCGATGCCGACAATCGTGCCCTTATAATTGAGGGACTGGCTGTTCGATCCAGCTTCGACGTTTTGGCCAAGCTTGATGGCAGAAAGCGATTGTTCGGGTACTGTGAAATCGATGCGCATCGTATCAGTTTCCTGCAAGGTGGCAATCACCGTGCCGGGCGTGAGATACTGGCCTATGTCGACCTTAGCGATTCCGATAACCCCGGAAAACGGCGCTGTGACGGTCTTCTGCTCCAATACAGCCTGAAGCTTGGCAACCATTGCCCGCTTGGCGCTTGCCGCCGCGGCAGTCGTATCGACATCGGACACCGCACCGACACCGCGTGTGCGCAAGGTATCGGCACGTTTGAGGTTCTGCTCGGCAAGAACCGCCTCGGCCTGTGCGGCGGCGAGATCAGCTTTCTCGATACTGTCCTCAAGCTTCAGTAAAACATCGCCCACTTCGACGGTCTGGTTCGCCTTGAAACCAATTTCCTGCACGATACCGTTGACCTGTACCGTCAGATCGATACCGTTTCGCGCATTGGCCGTGCCGATCGCTTCTATCCCCGGCGTCCAGGTACCCGGCTCCAGCGTAATAGTCGAAACAGTCTTGGCTGGCTGTTGCATATTGGCGAAGAAATCCTTGATCGCCTGTGTTCGGAAAAGATTGAATCCGACGAGTCCGCCAACGACGATCGCCAGAAATATTATTGCCAAAATAAGGCGCTTGATCATTGCGGATGCACTCCAAAGGCGGCGTTGGCGAACTGCCTGTCGGTTTCCGTTGCAGCGCTCGCACGTATTTTACTTGAACTAAAGAGGCGAAAAACTGTACCGTCCAGACGGTAATGTCAACTATCGAACTGTCAGGAAGCCAACGAAATTGCTATCAAGGAACAAGGTATCTTCGCGTGAGCGCATTGTGCGTGCAGCAGTGGAACTGGCCCAGGAAGTCGGTCCTGCACATATATCCCTTGATGCGGTAGCCGCCCGTGCCGGACTTTCGAAAGGAGGACTGCTTTATTCTTTTCCCACCAAGGCCCGGCTCCTGGAAGCTGTAGTCGAAGAATATATGAAAGAACATGAGCGCGCCATGAAGGTGCAGGAAAATCTTCAGCAGGGTGAACAAAACCGTGTGGCGCGGGCTTTTGTCGATGTTTATCGTGTTCACTCCGACGATGCGCCGCCCGGTTGCGGTGTTCTTGCCGCCCTCATGGAAAACCCAGATTTCATGATTCCGGTGCGCCATTACCACCGAGTCCTGCTCAACCGAATGCTTGATGATGCCAGCGACACCGACATTGCCCTGATTGCCTACCTCGCCCTGACGGGGCTTGAATGCGGCAAGCTTCTCGACTGCGAAGTACTCTCGGAGAAGGAACGCCACTCCGTTATCTGTCGGCTGGAAAAAATACTCGAAGCTGGCTGATCACACTTCGATCAAAGGGCAGGAATATCACCCCGCTCCCATCCTGCCGTGGTTTCAGCAGAAAAATCGACGAAATTGCCTTCGGCAATCGCCGCGCGGATGCCCTTCATCAGATATTGATAATAGGCAAGATTGTTCCAGGTAAGCAGCATGGCGGCGAGCGCCTCGCCGGATTTCACCAGATGATGCAGATAGGCGCGGCTGTAATCGCGCGCCGCCGGACAATCGGATTCCGGATCGAGCGGGCGATGATCCTCTGCATGGCGCGCATTGCGCAGATTGACCTTGCCAAACCGCGTGAAAGCAAGACCATGCCGTCCGGCGCGGGTCGGCATGACGCAATCGAACATATCGATACCGCGTGCAACCGATTTCAGAATATCATCGGGCGTCCCTACCCCCATCAGATAGCGTGGCTTTTCTGGTGGCAGGATCGGACAGACCACCTCGAGCATATCAAGCATGACTGCCTGTGGCTCACCCACCGCAAGGCCGCCGACAGAATATCCCTTGAGATTCATCGCCTTCAATGCTTGCGCAGAACATTCGCGCAGACGTGCATTGTCGCCGCCCTGTACAATGCCGAACATAGCCTTGCCCGGCTGTTCGCCGAAGGCCACCTTGCAGCGTTCGGCCCAGCGCAGCGAAAGTTCCATCGCCCGTTCCGTATTGGCTTCTGACGACGGCAGCGCCACGCACTCGTCAAGCTGCATCTGGATATCGGAATCAAGCAGTCCCTGAATTTCGATGGAGCGTTCAGGCGACATTTCATAGGCTTTCCCGTCAATATGCGACTGGAAAGTGACACCATTTTCGTTCAGCTTGCGTAATTGCGCCAGCGACATGACCTGAAATCCGCCGGAATCGGTCAGGATTGGCCCCTTCCAGCCGCCGAACTGGTGCAGCCCGCCGAGGCGCGCGACTCGCTCGGCACCTGGACGCAGCATGAGGTGATAGGTATTACCCAGAATAATATCCGCGCCCAGCTCCTTCACCTGATCCATATACATGGCCTTGACGGTCCCGGCAGTGCCGACCGGCATGAAGGCGGGCGTGCGCACCACACCGCGCGGCATGGAGATTTCACCCTGCCGGGCCGCGCCATCGCGCGCCAGCACTTTAAACTCAAACTTTTCGCTGCTCATGTGGTGTGTCTATCTTGGTCGGCCCGTTCGAGCAAGCCGGCGTCGCCATACGAATAGAAGCGGTAATTGCCCACAATCGCATGTCCGTAGGCTTCACGCATCGTATCAAGGCCGCTGAATGCCGAAACCAGCATAAAAAGCGTCGAACGAGGCAGGTGAAAATTGGTCATCAGAAGATCGACCGCGCGAAAACGATAGCCGGGCGTGATGAAAATATCGGTCGCACCCGACCATGGCCGGATAATGCCGTCTTCGCCGCACGCACTTTCGATCAACCGCAACGAGGTCGTCCCGACGCAGACGATGCGCCCGCCGCGCTCATGTACGGCATTCAACGCGTCGGCGGTTCTTTGCGAAACATGGCCGATTTCCGAATGCATCTTGTGGTCGCCCGTATCGTCGGCTTTTACCGGCAAAAACGTGCCCGCCCCGACATGCAGGGTGACGAAATGTTCTTCAATGCCGCGCGCTTTGATTTTTCCGAGAAGCTCGGACGTAAAATGTAGCCCTGCCGTGGGAGCCGCGACTGCACCCTCCTCACGGGCATAAACAGTCTGGTAGTCCTTGCGATCACGCTCGTCTTCCGCTCGCTTGGAAGCAATATAGGGCGGTAGCGGAATATGGCCGACAGCGGCAATCGCTTCATCGAGAATTGGCCCGGACAGGTCGAACACAAGCAGCGCCTCGCCCGCATCGCCCTTCTCTGTGACCGTAGCATCAAGCGTACCCATGAAGCAGCTTGAACCAGAATGGCCGAACCGGATACGATCGCCTTCCTTAACGCGCTTACCGGGCCGGAGAAAGGCTTTCCAGCGATCAGGGCCGGTGCGCATATGCAGCGTCGCGCTTACCTGCGCAATGTTGCCATCGCGTTCACGCATACCTTCAAGATGTGCTGGTATCACTTTGGTATCATTGAAAACAAGGGCGTCGCCAGGTTGCAACAGGTCGGGGAGCTCAAATACCTGGCGGTCCACGAAGGGCTGGCCGGGGCGGACACATAACAGTCTGGCATGGTCGCGCGGCTCCACCGGGCGCAGGGCGATGCACTCTTCCGGCAGATCAAAATCGAAAAGATCAACGCGCATAGGAAACCTCACAAAGCATTTCCGGCAAAAGCGCGAAGCGGTTTATGTCCGAAAATGCGGCAAACAAACTACGGCCCCGGCGGGGTTACGCCGGAGCCGCGATCATATGCATAAACGATCAGATATCCGCAGCGATCCGCGCGGCCACGATCACGTCCGGATCAGCGACTGGCTCACCGCGCTTGATCTTGTCGACATTATCCATGCCTTCAATCACCTGGCCCCATACCGTATACTGGCGGTCGAGCCACGGCGCATCGGTAAAGCAGATGAAGAACTGCGAATTGGCCGAGTTAGGATTCTGTGAACGTGCCATCGAAGCCGTGCCGCGCTTGTGCTGCGTGTTGGAGAATTCGGCCTTGAGGTCTGGCTTCTCCGAACCGCCCATGCCAGCACGCGAGCCGTTGAAATCGGCGCCGCCCGTCTTTCCGAACTTCACATCGCCCGTCTGCGCCATGAAACCGTCGATCACACGATGGAAGACGACGCCGTCATAAGCACCTTCGCGGGCCAGTTCCTTGATGCGCTCGACATGACCGGGAGCAAGATCGGGATAGAGTTCGAGAATCACATTGCCTTTGGTGGTTTCCAGAACGAGCGTATTTTCAGGGTCTTTGTAAGCCATGCGGGCCTCTCCTTTTCAAACTTATTTTTTGTCGGCCTCGATAGCGGCCTTGATGATCTTATCCGGGTTTTCAACCGAACCATTATCGGCTTCATCACCCTTCTTGATCTTGTCTACGGCTTCCATGCCACTGGCAACCTTACCGACCACCGTATATTGCCCGTTCAGGAACGCGCCATCGGCAAACATGATGAAGAATTGCGAATTGGCCGAATTCGGATCCTGACTGCGCGCCATACCAACCGTACCACGCACAAAAGGTTCCTGCGAGAATTCAGCGGGAATATTTGCATAATCAGAACCGCCGGTGCCAACGCTCGATGCATTGAAACCCTTATCCATATTTCCGAATTTCACGTCGCCGGTCTGCGCCATGAAACCTGGAATAACGCGATGAAAGGCAACGCCGTTATAGGCCCCGTCGCGAACCAGCCTCTTGATCTGCTCCACATGCTTGGGCGCGAGGTCCGGGCGAAGTTCGATTGCAACGTCCCCATCCTTGAGCGTCAGAACGACAGTATTTTCAGGATCGGCCGCGGAAGCGATATGAGAGGTTCCCAGCGAAAGCGCGAGAAAGGCGGCGGCGGCAAGCGCCGAACGGATGAATGACATGATCGAAAAACTCCCTGCGATCAGGATTTGAATTTTGCTTCG
This sequence comes from Falsochrobactrum tianjinense, assembly GCF_019100495.1. GTDB lineage: Bacteria > Pseudomonadota > Alphaproteobacteria > Rhizobiales > Rhizobiaceae > Brucella > Brucella tianjinense. The sequence continues at coordinate 102,028 of NZ_JAHRVA010000006.1, forward strand.
AGCGCAGCGGCAACCACTGCGGGAACGAAAGGACGGATATCGCCGCCCATGGAAGCAATCTGGCGGACCAATGTGGCGGTAATCGTGCGCACCGCCGGATCGGCGGGCAGGAACACTGTCTGCAATTCCGGCGCCATGGTTCCGTTCATACCCGCCATCTGCATTTCATAATCAAGATCGGTGCCGTCGCGCAATCCGCGCACCATCAGTTGTGCGCCATGTTTGCGCGCGGCGTGGATTACCAGATTATCGAAGGAAATAACCGAAATGCGGCTGGCGTCTTTTCCCAGCCCGTGCTCCGCGCTCATGCCAATCAGTTCAAGGCGCTCCTCAAAGCTGAAAAGCGGCTTTTTCCCCGGATGCAGGCCAATCGCAACAATGACGTGATCCGCTAGGCGCAGTGCACCTTTGAGGACATCCATATGGCCATTGGTCACAGGGTCGAAGGAACCCGCATAAATCGCGATCGTCATTTCTCCCAGCTAGCCTTTTCTGATCAGATTTTCAACAACAACCACAAGAATAAGAAAGTGGAAACCATGAAAGCAGATGACTGTGGCATGAACAATGATTTCAGAGAAAGTTCACGACCGATTTACCAGAACAGGTGCAAGGATGATGCAACCTTTTCGCGTCTCAAGCGTATATATGTCGAAAGGATACCGCGATGATGATATTTCTTCTGGCATTATCCATGATGGTAGCAATGGCTGCTTCGGCAATCGTACTGCTTCTGGAAGAGAACGAAGCAAAGAAACAGCGCGTCCGGCCGGTAGCTTTCAATCTGAGCACAATACGCAATCTGCGCTCGCATTAGGCAGTTTTAAGGATTGCCAACTCCTCCAGTCTTGGCATCTTAAAAAAGGCCGATGATTAGTCATCGGCCTTTTTTCATTGGGGTCCAGCAGAACCATCCGATACAGTTTCAACGCATCTTGCGTGAAACCAGCCAGATCATTCTCCGTTTTCAATAGGCGTTTCGCCTGATGACACCGAATCGTCAGTTACTGCATCGTCGCCATTCTCTTCATCGCTTTCCGCTTCCGAAATGCGCTCGACCGAGACGACTTTCTCGCCGTCAGCCGTATTGAAGATCGTGACGCCCTTTGTCGAACGTCCGGCAATGCGAATACCGTCGACCGGCACACGGATAAGCTGACCGCCATCCGAAACGAGCAGAATCTGGTCGCGCGGCTCTACGGGGAACAGAGCCACGAGCTTGCCAATTTCATCGGTCTTCGACGTATCGGTCGCGCGGATGCCCTTGCCGCCACGGCCTGAAACGCGGAACTCATATGAAGAAGAACGCTTGCCGTAGCCATATTCGCTAACGGTGAGTACAGTCTGCTCGCGCGCACTCAGTTCCTGATAACGCTCTTCCGAAAGCTCTGCATCGACACCGACTTCCTCGCCCACCACGACGATATCATCCGCATCGTCCGCGCCCTGGGCACGCCGTTCGGCGATTGAGCGTTTGAGATAGGCCGAGCGTTCGGCTGCATCTGCCTCGACATGTTGCAGAATCGCCATGGAGATGACCTTGTCGCCATCCGCCAGATTGATGCCGCGCACGCCGATCGAATTGCGACCTGCGAAGACACGTACATCGGTGGCGGGGAAGCGAATGCACTGGCCACCAGCACAAGTCAGAAGGACGTCATCGAATTCCGTACAGGTTTCGACGGAGAGGATTTCGTCGCCCTCGTCTTCCAGCTTCATCGCAATCTTGCCGTTACGATTGACCTGAACGAAGTCCGACAATTTGTTACGGCGAACAGTACCGCGCGTCGTCGAGAACATTACGTCGAGGTTAGCCCAGGATTCTTCATCTTCCGGCAATGGCATGATTGTGGTGATGCGCTCGCCCTGCTGCAAAGGCAGCATGTTTATGAGCGCCTTGCCACGCGATTGCGGATTGCCGATCGGCAGGCGCCAGACTTTCTCCTTGTAGACGATACCGCGTGAGGAGAAGAACAAAACAGGCGTATGCGTGTTGGCCACGAACAGGCGCGTGACAAAATCCTCGTTCTTGGTCGCCATGCCCGAACGGCCCTTGCCTCCGCGGCGCTGCGCGCGGTAGGTCGCAAGCGGCACCCGCTTGATGTAGCCGGCATGGCTGACGGTGACGACCATATCTTCGCGGGCGATTAGGTCCTCATCGTCCATTTCTGCGCCGCCAAGACCAAATTCGGTGCGACGCGGCGTGGCGAATTCGTCGCGAACGGCAATCATCTCATCCTTGACGATTGTCATGACGCGCAGACGCGAACCGAGAATATCCAGATAGTCGCGAATTTCCTCACCGATTTTGTTCAACTCGTCCGCCACCTCGTCGCGTCCAAGCGCGGTGAGGCGCTGAAGCCGCAGTTCGAGAATCGCGCGAGCCTGTTCCTCGGAAAGATTATAGGTGTTGTCGGCATTGAGCGTATGCCGCGGATCATCGATCAGCTTGATCAGCGGGGCGACATCGGCTGCGGGCCAACGGCGCTCCATTAACTGTTCGCGTGCAGTCGCCGGATCAGGAGCGCGGCGGATAAGCGCGATCACCTCATCGATATTGGCGACAGCAATCGCAAGTCCAACCAAAACATGAGCGCGGTCGCGTGCCTTGTTGAGCAAGAACTTGGTGCGGCGCGTCACCACTTCCTCACGGAAGGCAACGAATGCACGCAGCATGTCGAGCAGCGTCAACTGTTCGGGTTTGCCGCCATTGAGCGCGACCATGTTGCAACCAAACGAAGTCTGGAGCGGCGTGTAGCGGTAAAGCTGATTCAACACCACGTCGGCCACGACATCGCGCTTCAGTTCGACCACCACACGATAGCCGTCACGGTCGGATTCGTCGCGCAGATCGGAAATGCCCTCGATACGCTTGTCGCGCACCAACTCAGCCATTTTCTCGATCATCGTCGCCTTGTTCACCTGATAGGGAACTTCGGTGATAATGATTGCCTCACGATCGCCACGCATCGGCTCGATCACAGCGCGACCACGCATGATAACGGAACCGCGGCCTGTGCTGTAGGCGGAATTGATGCCCGCCCGCCCCAGAATGATGCCGCCGGTCGGAAAGTCCGGGCCGGGAATGATCTGCATCATTTCTTCAAGCTCGATGGCCGGATCATCGATCAGCGCAATGCAGCCGTCGATGATCTCGCCCAGATTGTGCGGCGGAATATTGGTCGCCATACCGACCGCGATACCACCGGACCCATTGACCAGCAGATTGGGGAACCGCGCTGGAAGAACCGACGGCTCGCGTTCACGGCCATCGTAATTGTCCTGAAAATCGACCGTATCCTTGTCGATGTCGGAAAGAAGAGATTCCGTAACCTTTTCCAGACGGCATTCCGTATAACGCATTGCCGCTGGAGGGTCGCCGTCGATGGAGCCGAAATTGCCCTGCCCGTCCACAAGCGGGTCACGCAGGGAGAAGTCCTGCGCCATGCGTACAAGGGCGTCATAGATCGAAGCGTCGCCATGGGGATGGAATTTACCCATCACTTCACCGACCACACCCGCCGATTTGCGGTACGGCCGGTTATAGGCGAGGTTCATCTCGTTCATGGCATGGAGAATGCGCCGGTGCACGGGCTTGAGACCGTCGCGCACATCAGGCAACGCACGACTCACGATAACGCTCATGGCGTAATCGAGATAAGAGCGCTGCATCTCTTCAATGATGGAAATCGGCTCGATGCCGCTCGGACCGATAGGGTCGTCGCTCATATCACCGGAGCCGGGTGGAGGCGTTTGATCTGACACTATTCAGATATCTTTCTCAACAGAATCGATAAAGTAACTTTATAAAGGAAGATATCACAAAATGCCAGTTTCAGGGCCATTTCAAGCCACCGATTTCTTTTGTTGAATCAATAACTTAAAAGATGTTCACATAAAGATCGCGCAATGATGTTGCCCGGACCTGCCCTTTGCGTCGACCATAGGCCGCACATCGGCTACAATCCGCATCACAGTTCAGGCAGTAAGCAACACCAACGGGGCAAGCACGATATGGGCTTCTACGATACGGTTTTCAGCGCCTTCGTCACCTTGCTCGTCACCATAGATCCGCCCGGGCTTGCGCCATTGTTTCTGGCGCTTACCCCCGGTATGGATCGTCATTCGCGCGGCCAGGTCGCGTTGCGGGCGTCCGTGATCGGTTTCTGCGTCATGACGCTCTTTGCCGTGGCAGGCGTCGAGATTCTGGGCATGTTCGGCATTACTATTGGTGCTTTCCGCGTCGCGGGCGGTCTGCTTCTGTTTTGGATCGCTTTCGAAATGATTTTCGAAAAACGTACTGAACGAAAGGAAAAGAGCGCCGAAGTCGCCATTACCAAGGATCATATCCGCAATATTGCGGCCTTCCCGCTGGCAATACCGCTCATTGCCGGACCCGGTGCAATTTCAGCCATCGTGCTGACGTCTGATTCCTTTCAAGGCATCGGCGCGAGGCTGACACTCGTCGGCGTGATTTTCGTATGCTTGCTGATCACTTATCTGGTTCTGCTGCTCGCGGAACGCGTCGACCGGTTTCTTGGCGAAACCGGTCGTTCTATCCTCACCCGGCTTCTCGGCGTTATACTGGCCGCGCTGGCCGTACAGTTCGTCGCTGATGGCATCAAGGCGCTGATAGGTGGTTAAGCGGATTTAAGCGCTTTCTTGCCGATCATCGCATGCCGCAATCTGGAAGAAACCCAGTCGATTACGGCAACGGCCACGAGAATCATCAGGATCAGGAACGACACATCCTGAAGATTGAGCACCTTTATCTGCTCGGCCAGATGCGCACCGATGCCCCCTGCCCCGACAATACCGATAATAGTCGCTGAACGAGTGTTCGATTCAAAGTAATACAGAACCTGACTGCCCATCAACGGCAATACCTGCGGCAGCACACCGAAGCGATAGCCATGCAGATTTCTACCGCCCGACGAAACAACGCCTTCGACCGGCTTTTTGTCCGCACCTTCGATCGCTTCCGAGAACAGTTTACCGAATGCGCCGAAGTCGGAACAGGCAATGGCCAATATGCCTGCAAACGGTCCAAGACCGACCACGGACACCCATATCAGCGCCCATATCAGCGTGTCGACACCGCGGATCGTATCCAGAAAGCGGCGAATGCCGAAATGCAAAAAGACATTCGGAATGATGTTTTTTGCCGCGAGAAAACCGAACGGAAAGGCAAGGACGGCCGCGAGCAATGTGCCCAGATAGGCAATTGCCAGTGTCTCAAGCAGCGACCACATATAGAGGCTAAAGCGGCCCCCGGAACTGGGCGGCATCATCATCAGGGCGAAATCGCCAAGGCGAGCAAACCCGTTGAGAATACGCAACAGCGAAAAATCGAGCCAATAGAAGGAAAACGCAACCGAAGCGAGAACAAGCACGCCAGCAATGGTCAGGTTGCGCCAGATGCGCCCATTGCCAAACAGATCGGCATATTCTGCCCTGAGTTCCTTTTCATGTGCATGGGCTTCACGCGAAAGGCTTTGTGCAATGTCGGACATTATAACCCCTCGCTCAACCGATGCGGCCAAGAAGTGCGTGACGGACGCGCTGCGTGATGAGATCGATCACGACAATCGTGACGATGATGAGAAGCAGGATCGCGCTGACATCGCTATAATAGAACTGGCGAATGGAGGTGAGCAGTTCCTGCCCGATGCCGCCTGCCCCGACAAAGCCCATCACCGATGCGCCACGCACATTGATTTCGAAACGCAGCAATCCGTAGGATGCGAAATTGGGCGCGACCTGTGGCAGCACGGCGAAGCGGATCACTTGCAGACCCGAACCGCCCGAAGCGCGGATGCCCTCGACCGGGCGCATGTCGATATTCTCGACCACCTCGGAAAAAAGCTTGCCCAGGGAACCGGCGCTATGGAGCATCAGCGCCAGAACACCCGCCATGGGACCAAGGCCAAAAGCAATGACGAACAGAAGCGCAAAAACGATTTCCGGTACGGTACGCAGCAGCTCAAGGCCACGACGCACGACGAAGCGTGTTTTTGAATTGGGACTCATATTCGACGACGCTGCAAAAGAAGCAGCGAATGCGATCACAATGCCAATCAAGGTTGCGAGATAGGCGATCAGCAATGTCTCGAACAGCAGCTTGAGCCAGCCGCCGAAATTCCAGTACCATGCGGCGAGATCGCCCCAAAAATTGGCGACTGTCAGTTCCGGCAGGATGCGGCCAAGATAGCTCGTGAAACGAAAGAGGTTTTCAGCCAGCGTGCCCGGCCGGACATCGGCGACAACGGATGCAGCCATGGCGATAACGACAAGTGCGAGAAGCAGCCCTATGCCGTAAAGACGCCGCCTGCCGACTTCCCTGCGATACTCGGCAAGAAGCCCCCTGGCCCCGCTAACGTCAAAAGTGGACACCGTCATGCGCGTTTCCTTATCATCAAAAATGCCCGGAGCTTGATCTGCTCCGGGCATTCCGATTGTTTGACCGTTCAGGACTTGCGAGCCTTGTCGTTAAACTTGAGCATTTCGATGATCGGCTCGTATTCCTTGGCGTCGGTAGCCACGAATTCCTTATCCTTGCCGTCGGAAAGGGCGTCGAAACCGGCCTTGTCCTTCTTTGGCATATCAAGGAAAGCCTGCTTGATATCAGCCTTGAGCTGTTCCGGCAGGCCGGTCAGAACCGTAAAAGGACCTTCAGGAAGGAAGTCCGACTTGAAGATGATGCGAAAATCGTCCTTGGTCAGTTGCTTGCCATCGGCATTCTTGACAATTCCGCGATCCAGCATGCGCACCAGATTGGAGTCGTTTTCCGAGTTCCAGGAATTGGCGGCAGCGTCTGCTGTACCTTGCGAGAGAGCCAGAATGGCGTTTTCATGGCTACCGGCGAAGAAGTTCTTGCCGAAGAAACTGTCAACGCTGTAGCCCTCACGATTGAGGAAGTAACGCGGTGCATTATTGCCGGACGTCGAGTTTGGGTCGACGAGAGCGATGGTCTTGCCCTTGAGATCGTCCATGGTCTTGTACGGGCTGTCGGCGCGGACATATACGACCGAATAGTAACCGTTGACGCCTGTGTCGTGACGCTGGTTAACAAGCGGCGTGGTTTCCACGCCCGTCATAACGGCGCGCGAATAGGACGCCGGCCCATAGAAAGCGATATGGATATTACCGGCGCGCTGGCCTTCGATAACGGCGGCATAGTCATTAGCGACGCGTAGCGTAACCTTCGTGCCGAGCTCCTTGCCCAGATAGGCTGCGAGCGGTGCATAACGATCGCTGGTCGTCGAAGCATTTTCAGCCGGAATGACGCCCAGAACCAGTTCCGGATAATCCTTGCTCCAGTCAGCAGCCTGTGCGTTGTAGGCCATCATGGGGAATGTCATGGTGGCGGTCAGCGCGACAGCCGCCAGAAAACTTCTACGGTTGAACATGAGTCTCTCCTGTTAATCCTTGATTTGGAGCGTAATTTATCGGTCTCAGGCAGAAATCTGCCGCAATGCGGATTGATCGGCTTGTGGAACCGGAACAGGCATCGGCTCAATCGCCTCACCCATATCCACGACATCGGCGGCTTCCATGCCGTAAAGATCGCGTGCCGCCATCTCGGTCAGCATGGACGGAGTGCCCCGAAACACGATCTTGCCCGCAGACATGCCGACCAGGCGATCACAGTAGCTGCGCGCAATATCGAGCGAATGCAGATTGCAAAGCACCGTGATGCCATATTCACGATTGATGCGTCGCAACGCGTCCATGACGCTGCGCGTATTGCGCGGGTCGAGTGATGCAATCGGCTCGTCGGCGAGAATAATGCGCGGTTGCTGCACAAGCGCACGCGCGATGGCCACGCGTTGCTGCTGACCGCCGGAAAGTTCATCGGCACGATTGGCGGCAAGATGTGCGATATCGAATTGTTGCAAGGCAGAAAGCGCGATCAGGCGCTCTTCGTCGCTCCAGATACGCAGCAGCGATTTTGGCGTCGAAACGTAGTTCAGACGCCCCATCAGCACATTGGTTAGAACATCGAGACGATCAACCAGATTGAAATGCTGGAAGATCATGGCGCATTGTGCGCGCCAGTCGCGTAGTCCCGTGCCTTTCAGACAGGTCACATCGCGGTCATCCCAATGGATTGTACCCTCGGAAGGCTCCACGAGGCGGTTGACCATGCGCAAAAGCGTAGATTTTCCTGCACCCGAACGCCCGATAATCCCCACGAAAGTACCGGGTTCAATCTCAAGATTAACATCCGAAACCGCCACCTTATCATTGAAGCGGCGGGTTATGCCTTTAAGCTGAAGCATGAATTCATCTCCATTCATGCTCACTCTGACGCTGGTCCATGACACTGCAATGAAAGCATCATGACGTTTATGTAAACTTGGTCACTACCGAGAGAATCTCAACTAAAGTTTTGTTTTTTCACCCGTTTTTATAAGATGGTGGATGAGGGCCTGCGTGGATATCTGCACTTCACCAGAATTATCAATCGTAACGACATCATTATCCGTACTGTCAAACCGGATTTCCCGTGCAAGTCGCTGTTCGATCTCCTCGCGCGTTTCACGGCCACGCGAGGCCAGCCGGTCAGCCAAAACCTCCTGCCTTGCGGTAATCACCACGATCAGGCGCGAAGGGTAGAGCCTGCGTACATCGCCCAGAATGCGGCGCGATATATTGGCGATGACCACCCGGCCCTGCGTTATTTCCGCGTCAAGCGACTTCGGCAAGCCGTAACTCAGGCCGTGCGCCTGCCAATGAAGTGCGAATGCGCCTTCACGGGAGGCTCTTTCAAAAGTCGCCTCATCAAGGCTGTCATGATCTTCATTTTCCGGCATTTGCGGACGTGTGATGACGCGCCGCACGAAATGAAAACGTGCATCGTCTTTCAGTGCCGCGCGCGCACCATTCATGATCGTGTCCTTGCCTGCCCCGCTGGGGCCGACCACGGCGACAAAATAGCCTTGGGATTTATATGGTGTGTGCATCACAACACGCGCATGCCTTCGCGCCAGACAGTACGAACCACCGGAATAGCTCCCTTTCTATGCACGCGTACCAGATCGGCGCGCCTGCCTACAGCGATTTCACCACGGTCATCCATGGCCATTGCATCGGCGGGATTCTTCGTAACCAGACGGATAGCTTCGGGCAGCGCTATCGCTTGCTCTCCAGACGCCAGCCCAAACGCCGACTGTATCAGGCTGAACGGAATATAGTCGGACGAAAGAATGTCCAGACTGCCATTCTCCACCAGATCGCGCGCCGCAATATTGCCTGAATGCGATCCACCGCGAACAATATTCGGCGCGCCCATAAGAATCGAAAGCCCGGCATTCTTCGAAGCTGTGGCGGCTTCCATCGTAGTCGGGAATTCGGCGATCCGCACACCATGATCGAGCGATTCGCCCACATGTGCGCTTGTCGCATCGTCATGGCTTGCCAGAACGATATTGCGAGTGGCGGCAAGATCGGCAATCGCGCGGCGATGCCGCGCGGAATAGACGTCCGAATCCGCCATGCGCTTTTCGCAATGCACCCGGAACTCCTCATCGGTAAGCTTCATCTTGCGCATGTAATAGGTGCGATAAGTTTCAAGATCAACGAATTGCCGCTGGCCTGGTGCATGATCCATGAGCGAGACCAGCTTCACCCGGTCATCATTCTCGAACAGGGCGAGTGTCTCCAGACAATCCGCCGAGGAAACTTCACAGCGCAGATGCAGGAAGTGATCCGCACGCAGACGGTTTTCCTGAACGCCGCTTTCGATGGCGTCGGCCAGCGTCCGCATATCTTTGCCCGCAAAATCGCGATCGTAATCGGTGCCGACTCGCATGGCATCGAATACGGTAGTGATACCGGAAGCGGCCACCTGCGCATCATGGGCCTGCACCGCCGCATCGACGTGCCAGCGTACTTTCGGACGCGGCGCATAATGGCTTTCGAGCTGGTCGGTATGTAACTCAATCAATCCCGGAATGACGAAATCGCCAGCCATATCCTCACCGCTATTGACATTGCCCCGATTGATGGCTGCGATTTTTCCATCCCGGATCAGAATGGCGCCGGAAACGATTTCATCCGTGAGTACGATACGGGCATTTTTCAGAACGGTTTCTCTTGTCATGATATCTCCTACGCCGCAGCTTTCGGCGCGAATGCGGTCACGTCAATGATGCGGTCGGCCACTTCGCCGCGCACGTCCTCATCGTGGAAAATGCCCAGCATGGCCACGCCTTGCATCTTCTTGGCCTTGATAAGATCGACCACGACAGCGCGGTTCTTCGCATCGAGCGAAGCAGTGGGTTCATCAAGCAGCAGCACCGGATGGTCGGTGATGAATCCGCGCGCGATGTTGACGCGCTGCTGCTCACCGCCCGAAAATGTCGCTGGCGGCAGGGACCAAAGACGTTCCGGCAGATTGAGGCCCGATAGAAGTTCAGCCGCGCGCTCCCTGGCAGCTTCACGATCCGTTCCCCGCGCGACCAGCGGTTCCGCCACCACGTCAATGGCGGCCACACGCGGCAGTGTGCGCAGGAACTGGCTGACATAGCCGATTGTATCGCGCCGCACCTCCAGAACCTCGCGCGGATCGGCTGTCGCCAGGTCCACCAGACGTCCGGCATGCCGGACGGTGATAGAGCCGACATTGACGGCATAATTGCCATAGACCATTTTCAGTATGGAGCTTTTGCCTGCACCCGAAGGCCCGCCCAGCACCGCACATTCACCTGATCTAAGTTCAAAACTTACGCCATGCACAACGGGCAACTCGATGCCACCTTGCAAATGCATGGTGAAGGTCTTCGCCACATCGGACACGGCCAACGGAAAGGGGGTTTCCAGAAAAGTCATTTTTTATTTTGCACATGAAGTTTCGCTAACTTACGAACAACACGCTACAACCTTCTGTTTTAGTTGAGTTATACCTGTAATATAGACGACACGAGCAACTGCGTGTAAGGCGCTTGCGGGTCATCCAGAACGCGATCTGTCAGGCCTTGCTCGACGATATAGCCATCTTTCATCACCATAATGCGATGCGAAAGAAGACGCGCCACCGCCAGATCATGCGTGACGATGACGACCGAAAGGCCGAGGTCGCTGACAAGCCCGCGCAACAGATCAAGCAGCCGCGCCTGCACCGAGACATCAAGGCCGCCCGTCGGCTCATCCATGAAAACGAGACGTGGAGCCGTGACGAGATTGCGCGCGATCTGCAAACGCTGGCGCATGCCGCCGGAAAAGGCACGCGGCTGGTCATCAATGCGATCAGCCGCAATTTCCACGCGTCCAAGCCATTGCGTGGCCGTCGAACGGATATTGCCATAGTGGCGTTCACCGACAGCCATCAGCCGTTCGCCGACATTGGCGCCCGCGGAAACCGTCATACGCAGCCCATCCGCCGGGTTCTGATGCACAAAACCCCAATCGGTACGCATCAGAAAGCGGCGTTCCGCTTCGCCGATCCTGTAGAGATCGCGAAATTCGCCATCTCGCATCCGGTATTCCACCGTTCCGGATGTCGGCTCCAGCCGCGTGGCGAGACAATTGAGCAATGTGGTCTTGCCCGACCCTGACTCACCGACGATTGCCAGCACTTCACCCGGCCACAAGTTGAAGGAAACATCCTCGCAACCACGGCGATTGCCATAAAACCTGGACAGGCTGTCCACTCTCAGCAGAGGTTCGCCGCTCATTGAGCTGTCTCCTTGGCCGCAGCCTTGTTATTTGCTGCCAGATGCCCGTAATGGCCTGCCGCCTGACGTTCGTCACAGTAATCGGTATCGGAACAGACAAACATCGAGCCGCCGCGATCATCGAGCACGACTTCATCGAGATAGACGCCCCGCGCGGCGCACAGGGCGCAGGGTTCCTTGAACTTCTGCACCTCGAAAGGATGATCCTCGAAATCGAGGCTCACCACGTCCGTATAGGGCGGCACGGCATAGATGCGCTTCTCACGGCCAGCGCCGAAAAGCTGCAAGGCTGGCGACATATGCATCTTGGGATTGTCGAATTTCGGCGTCGGCGAGGGAGCCATCACATAGCGCCCCTCGATCATCACCGGATAATCATAGGTTTTGGCGATATGGCCGTGATGCGCAATGTCTTCGTAAAGCTTCACATGCATGAGGCCGTATTCAGCAAGGGCGTGCATCTTCCGGGTTTCGGTTTCGCGCGGCTCCAGAAAGCGCAATGGTTCGGGGATCGGCACCTGATAGACGAGTACCTGCCCCTCGCGCAGCGGATATTCCGGGATGCGATGGCGGGTCTGGATAATGGTCGCCTCGCCCGTATGGGTCGTGACCGCAACATCCGCCGTCTTCTGGAAGAAGGCACGGATCGACACGGCATTGGTCGTGTCGTCTGCCCCCTGATCAATCACCTTGAGCACATCGTTCGGCCCCAGTATGGAAGCCGTCACCTGCACGCCGCCTGTTCCCCAACCGTAGGGCATCGGCATTTCGCGGCTTGCAAACGGCACCTGGTAACCAGGAATGGCGATGGCTTTAAGGATAGCGCGGCGAATCATCCGCTTGGTCTGTTCATCCAGATAGGCAAAATTATAGGTGGCGAGATCGCTCATTCTGCGGCCTCCTTGATTGGGTTCTGCGCTTCCTCATATTCGGAACGCATACGGCGGATGAGTTCGAGTTCAGCCTGAAAATCCACATAATGCGGCAGCTTCAGGTGTTCGACGAAGCCCGTTGCCTGCACGTTGTCGGAATGCGAAATGACGAATTCCTCATCCTGCGCAGGAGCGGTCACATCGCTATCGAATTCGCGCGTTCGAAGGGCGCGGTCGCAAAGCGACATGGACATGGCCTTGCGCTCGCTCTGGCCGAAGACCAGACCATAGCCGCGCGTGAATTGCGGCGGCTGCCTGGCCGATCCCTTGAACTGGTTTACCATCTGGCATTCGGTCAGTTGCACGCGACCAAGCGAGACAGCAAAACCCAGTTCCGGCACGTCGAATTCAACATCTACTTCACCGATGCGGATTTCGCCGACAAATGGATGCGAATTGCCGTAGCCGCGCTGTGTGGAGTAGCCGAGCGCCAGAAGAAAACCTTCGTCGCCGCGCGCCAGCGCCTGCAAGCGCAAATCGCGCGGCATGGGGAACGTCCACGGCTCGCGGGTAAGATCGCCCGGCTCATGGCCTTCCGGCATCGCGCCGTCTTCCTCGATCATGCCATTGACACCGAGAATATCAGTCACTCGCGGGGTCGCTTCCTTTTCGCTCTCGCGCAATTCCGGCTCCGCCACCGCAGCATTGCCCGCCAGTTCTGGATCGAGCAGGCGATGCGTATAGTCGAAAGTCGGGCCGAGCAACTGCCCGCCGGGCAGATCCTTGTAGGTTGCGGAAATGCGGCGCTCAATCAGCATATCAGCCGTTTCCATTGGCCGCGAATAACCAAAGCGCGGCAGGGTCGTGCGATAGGCACGCACCAGAAAAATCGCCTCAATCAGATCGCCGCGCGACTGGCGAACAGCCAGTGCGGCCAACTCACGATCATAAAGCGAGCCTTCCGCCATGACGCGATCCACAGCCAGCGCAAGCTGTTCGGCGATCTGGTCGAGGCGCAGAGCAGGAACCGAACGGTCGCCGCGACGGCGATCATCCAGCAAACGGTGAGCGTTACGGATGGCCGCTTCGCCACCCTTGACGGCAACATACATATTCAGCCCTCCAGAGGTGTAATACGGGTTGTGCGGGGAAGTGCAGCAAGCGTCCCGTCACAGACGAGAACCAGATCGACACCGAGCGGATATTGAGCACCGTTCTCGCGCCATTGCTCGATAAAGTCCTGCGGCAGACCATCGACATGAAACACACGCTCGCCATCTATGCCCGGCCCCTTCAGAGCGAAGCCCTGCCCCCCGCCCAGCGAAGCTACCGCAAGCACCACGGTCGTGGAGCGATCGGGGAATTCCGGTTCCCCTTGCGAAAATACTGCAAGCTTTGGCAAAGCCGCGACATTGCCGACGAGAGCAAACTGCGCCTGAGAAGTCTCATCCACACGAGGCGCGCCGGTGTGAAACACAAGCCAGTCACAGGCATTCCCGTCGGCCGCGATTTCAGCATCGCACCAGACGGTCGTGTCATGATCGAGCAATGTGGCAGCGACCGTACCAAGCTCGGCAGATAGCGGTGGCGGCGGCGTAGCGGCACGCAGCAACGGCTGGATACATCCGGGATTTGCCATCGCATGCATGACCGCATGAAACACCGACTGCGCCTCAGTGACCGGATCGGCCAGACCACCTTCGAATACAGGAGAGGAATGAAGCATCAGTTGTCTCCCCGAACCATAGTGAAGAAATCGACTTTGGTGGCGGCGACCTCGCCGCGCATTTTCGCATCGGCCTGTTCCATACGGCTGCGCAATGCATCGAGGACTTTCCGTTCCACCGCATCACGCCTGCCTTCATCAAGCCAGAGCGCATCGAACAAGGCGGCCAGACGCGCTTTCACCTTGTCTCGACCAAGGGCGTAGGAATGACCGACCGAACCATCAGCCAGACGAACCGTGGCGCGTGTCACGGTTGCCTCACCCACGTTAAACGACGCTCCGCCACCACCCATGCGCCCGCGCAGCATCACCAGTCCGGTTTCGGGACCGCGAAGAATTTCAAATTCAGGCTGTTCCGGCCATTGCCCCCAGAACGTTTCGAGTTCTTCCGTGCTTGCCTGCGCAAGAACCGCCATGCTGGCCTGCCGCGCAATCTGCGTCGCATCCAGCGGCGCTTCATTTCCTGCGGTCTTCTTGCCGCCGTCATCCGTTCTGTGCATGAGTTTCCTGCCCTGTTCGGCCCCGTTGACTTATCATCTCAAATTGTCTATTCATATAGACAACTATACAATAGCCTAATTTTTACACCCTGCCAATGACAGGACGATGACAATCCATGGCGAAGACAAGACGAATTGAGAGAAACAGCGGCGTAGCGATCTGGCGGCAGATCGCCGATGAGATACGCAGCGATATAATGGCTGGCAAACTCCAGCCCGGCGCTCGCATGCCTGCGGAGATGGAGCTCGCGGAACGTTTTGGTGTCAATCGTCATACGGTGCGCAGCGCCATTGCCGCCCTGACACAGGAAGGCGTTCTGCGCGCCGAGCAGGGACGCGGCACTTTTGTTGCCAATGCCAGACGCCTCACCTACAGGATCGAACGACGTACCCGCATTTCGCAGGCACTGGCGATGCAGGTGAGTGAAACCAAAGGCATTCTGCTAGGTTCATCTATCGAGGCTGCAACTGCGGAAATCGCGCAGAACCTTGCCATCGACGAAGGCGCGCGGGTAACAAGGCTGGAAACCATGCATAGCGCCGATGGTCACCCCATATCCATCGCTACCCATTGGATTGACGCCGAACGGTTCCCTACAATTGCCGAAGATTATACCGTAAACGCTTCTATGACGCTTGCTTTCAAGGCAGCCGATCTGAATGATTATTTCAGAAAATCAACCATCATATCAGCTCATCATGCTGCCCCCGGCGACCTCCGATATTTGAAACTTTCGCCTGGAGCCATCGTGCTGACCGCGCGCGCAATCAATATCGATGCACAGGGAAGACCTGTTCAATACTCTCTGACACGCTTTTCCGCCGACCGCATGGAGCTTTCAATAGAGAGCGAAACAGTACAATAATTTTTAAAATCATATAGATATAGTAAAGTATGAAACTAATAATTCAAGCTAAAACAATGGATGCCATGAGCGCCCATTGTTTGAATTCTTTTTCAATCTTGCTAGATGGTGATCCGCTCCGGTCAGAACGGAATCTCGTCATCCAGATCGCGGGAAAAACCACCGCCACCGCTACTCGAAGAGGATGGTCCGGACGATCCAAAATCGCCGCCCGAATGATCCTGCATTTGATTGCGATTACCTCCGCCACCAAATGAGCGGCCCTGTTCGCCACTGTCGCCACGACTGTCGAGCATCTGGAGTTCACCACGAAATTTCTGCAGCACGATTTCAGTCGTGTAACGGTCATTGCCGTTCTGGTCTTGCCATTTGCGCGTCTGGAGAGCGCCTTCAATGTAAACCTTGGAGCCCTTTTTCAGATATTGCTCGGCAACTTTGGCCAGGTTCTCATTGAAGATGACGACACTGTGCCATTCGGTGCGCTCTTTGCGTTCACCGGACTGACGATCGCGCCAGCTTTCCGACGTCGCGATTCGCAGGTTGGCGACCTGATCGCCCGAGTTGAGGCGACGGATTTCCGGGTCGGCCCCAAGATTGCCGACCAGAATGACCTTGTTGACGCTACCAGCCATAAAATTATACTCCGGGTCTCTCGCATACACACGCTTGGCGAACCTTAATATCCAGCCAAATAGAGTGCGCTTCCTAAAGATAGATCAGGCGCAGACATACGCCATCGCCAAAATTCAGTTGCCACTTTATAGCAGCCATCCCATCCGCGCTCATTCTGGCGCGGCGAATTTCATACTGTCCACAGAGTTTATGTTCTTGATTTGTTCGAAAAACAAGGGGCCTTGGCTAATTTTAGGTCAGATCCTGGTATTTTCCACATATCAGTCAAAACTGCATCACCGGCTTGTAAAACTGTTTCCATAGGAAAAGCCCTGCCGCTCACTGTTTCTCTGGCGCGCAGGGCTTGGGGTTGAGCAAAGCTCTTAGATCGACAATAATTCGCCGATAATTTTTTCGGAGATCAATGGCACACAGCCATTTAATCACCGCGCATGGTTGAAGTTTTCGGCAATCGCTTCTTTTAATCAACTATGCATCGTTCCTTACAGAAGATGCGCTACGATCAGATGCGATTGTGCTTTCATCATCATGAAAGCTAGACGACGTGGTCAGGTGGACTCATGCTCCTTTACCTCCTCTTGCGTCTACCCGCTCAGCTTGGACCTCTTGGCGATATCGTTTCATCCCTTAACGATGTCTCTCCGTCACTGGCGAGTAATGATAGTCTGCACCTGTCAGGAGTCACAGTCAACGCTCTTGCGTTCACATTTCATATCGCCTATCAGAAAGCAGCTTGTTCGATATTTGTTCTAATGTTAAATGGCATGGAACGATTTTTCGACCCCTTCTTCTTGGAAGGTTCCACCCCATATTATGGAGCGGAGCGACGCATCCCTATCCGGCGCCCGTACATCCATGGCATGACCAAAAAGCAGGACGCGGAATGAGCGATCAGAAATTCATTTCCATACGTGGTGCACGCGAGCACAATCTAAAAAATGTCGATCTCGATTTGCCTCGTGACAAGCTGATCGTAATGACGGGTCTTTCAGGCTCCGGAAAGTCTTCGCTTGCTTTCGATACGATCTATGCGGAGGGCCAGCGCCGTTATGTCGAAAGCCTTTCGGCCTATGCACGCCAATTCCTTGAAATGATGCAAAAGCCGGA
The DNA here is from genome assembly GCF_019100495.1 of Falsochrobactrum tianjinense. Taxonomy (GTDB): domain Bacteria; phylum Pseudomonadota; class Alphaproteobacteria; order Rhizobiales; family Rhizobiaceae; genus Brucella; species Brucella tianjinense. The sequence continues at coordinate 119,410 of NZ_JAHRVA010000006.1, forward strand.
TGTCGATCAGATCGACGGTCTTTCCCCGGCAATTTCCATCGAGCAAAAAACGACGAGCCGCAATCCACGCTCAACCGTTGGAACCGTTACCGAAATTTACGACTATATGCGCCTTCTTTTTGCGCGCGTTGGCATTCCTTATTCGCCTGCGACCGGTCTGCCCATCGAGAGCCAGACCGTCAGCCAAATGGTCGACCGTGTTATGGCGCTGGAAGAAGGCACTCGCCTTTATGTTCTGGCGCCTATCGTGCGTGGTCGGAAGGGCGAGTACAAGAAGGAGTTAGCCGAGTTACAGAAGAAGGGTTTTCAGCGCGTCAAGGTTGACGGCGTTTTTTATGAAGTCGCCGATGTACCCGCGCTCGACAAGAAATATAAGCACGACATTGATGTCGTCGTGGATCGCATTGTCGTTCGTCCCGATCTTTCGACACGTCTTGCCGACAGTCTTGAAACCAGCCTCAAGCTAGCCGAAGGGCTGGCAATTGCCGAATTTGCCGACAAGCCATTGCCTTCTGGAGAGACTGCGGAAGGAGGTGCTGCAAATAAATCGGCGAATGAAACGCATGATCGGCTTTTGTTCTCGGAAAAGTTCGCCTGCCCTGTTTCGGGCTTTACGATCTCGGAAATCGAACCCCGATTGTTTTCCTTCAACAATCCGTTTGGTGCCTGCCCGACCTGCGACGGCCTCGGCACGCAGCAGGCCATTGATCCCAGTCTGGTGGTTCCTGACGAAAACGCGATACTAAAAGAGGGAGCTATTGCACCTTGGTCGCGCTCTTCATCACCATACTATAACCAGACCCTCGAAGCGCTTGGCAAAGCTTACGGCTTCAAGATCGGAGCTCATTGGGCCGATCTTCCGCAGGAAGCGCAACAAGCTATTCTTTACGGCACAAAAGGGCGCGAAATCGTCTTCAACTATGATGACGGCCTGCGTTCCTACCAGACCACCAAGGCTTTCGAAGGCGTCATTCCCAATCTTGAACGCCGTTGGAAGGAAACGGATTCGGCCTGGTCGCGCGAGGAAATTGAACGTTTCATGTCCTCGACGCCCTGCCCTGCCTGCAATGGCTACCGTTTGAAGCCAGAAGCTCTCGCGGTAAAAGTCGGCATGAAGCACATTGGCGAAATCACGCAGATGTCAATCAAGAATGCCGATATCTGGTTCCGCGACATCGATGGCAGCCTTAACGAGAAGCAGCGTGAGATAGCGGTCAGAATTCTCAAGGAAATCCGTGAACGGCTGCAATTTCTAAACGATGTCGGCCTCGAATACCTCACACTGGCGCGTAATTCAGGCACGCTTTCAGGCGGGGAAAGCCAGCGCATCCGCCTCGCTTCACAGATTGGCTCCGGCTTGACTGGTGTGCTTTACGTACTCGACGAGCCAAGCATCGGTCTGCATCAGCGTGACAATGCGCGGCTACTGGACACGCTGCGCCATCTGCGCGATCTTGGCAATACGGTCATTGTCGTTGAGCATGACGAAGACGCCATTCTGACTGCCGATTATGTGGTCGATATCGGCCCTGCCGCCGGTATCCATGGCGGTCGCGTGATCGCACAGGGCGCTCCCAACGATGTCATGTCGAATCCTAACTCGCTCACCGGTCAATATTTGTCAGGCGTACTGGAAGTCGCCATTCCCTCGGAGCGGCGCAATATTTCCGAGGAAAAGCGCATCCGCGTCGTGGGCGCACGCGGCAATAATCTAAAAAATGTCTCCGCCGATATTCCGTTGGGAACATTTACTGCTGTTACAGGCGTTTCCGGTGGCGGCAAATCTACCTTTTTAATCGAGACCCTGTTCAAGGCGGCGTCACGCCGCATCATGGGGTCACGTGCGCATGCTGCGGAACACGACCGCATTGAGGGACTGGAATTTCTCGACAAGGTAATCGATATCGACCAGTCGCCGATTGGCCGCACGCCGCGCTCCAACCCGGCGACCTATACCGGTGCATTCACGCCGATCCGTGACTGGTTTGCAGGGTTGCCGGAGGCCAAGGCGCGTGGCTATCAGCCTGGACGTTTTTCCTTCAACGTGAAAGGTGGGCGTTGTGAAGCCTGCCAGGGCGATGGCGTCATCAAGATCGAAATGCACTTCCTGCCGGATGTTTATGTGACTTGTGATGTCTGCCACGGCAAACGCTACAATCGCGAAACGCTGGAGGTCCTTTTCAAGGGAAAATCCATCGCTGATGTCCTCGATATGACGGTCGAAGAAGGCGCAGAATTCTTTGCTGCCGTCCCCGCTGTCCGCGACAAGCTCAAAACCCTCGTCAAGGTAGGGCTTGGCTATATCAAGGTCGGGCAACAGGCAACTACACTTTCGGGCGGTGAAGCCCAACGCGTGAAGCTAGCCAAGGAGCTTTCACGCCGCGCGACGGGACGCACGCTCTATATTCTTGATGAACCCACCACGGGCCTGCATTTTCATGACGTGGCAAAGCTTCTCGAAGTGCTGCATGAACTTGTCGAACAGGGCAATTCGGTTGTCGTCATCGAACATAATCTTGAAGTTATCAAAACCGCCGACTGGGTGATCGATCTCGGTCCCGAAGGCGGCGATGGCGGCGGCGAAATTGTCGCTGTCGGACGTCCGGAGAACATTGTGAAGGAGCCACGTTCCTATACCGGGCACTTTCTCAAGGAATTGTTGGAACGCCGCCCTGGAAGGGGTAAGGCTGAAGCTGCCGAATAAATGCCAAAAGCAAAAAAGCCCGGACCAATCCGGGCTTTTCGCACAATTATTCGCAACACCCCAGAAGATCAGCCGTTAACGGCTTCCTTCAGGCTCTTGCCAGCCGAGAACTTCGGCACATTACGAGCCGGAATGGCAACTTCCTTGCCAGTCGACGGATTGCGGCCCGTTGAAGCAGCGCGGTGCGAAACCGAGAAAACGCCGAAACCGGGCAGACGAACTTCTTCGCCGGCCTTCAATGCGCCAGTAACTGCGGCGAGCACAGCATCGACGGCCGTACCAGCATCAGCCTTTGTCAGACTGCCTTTTTCCGCTACAGCGGCCACCAATTCGTTCTTGTTCATAGGCATTTCCTTTCTCTATTGACCGGAACGGATAACGTGACCGGATTGAGTGGAGTTTATTCAAAACGAATGACAAACCAAGCCTGTCAACAATAAAAAACCCCAGAAATCCGGGGTTAAACACAGAAATGCCGGGCAAATAGCCCGGCATTATTACATTATATGACAATGACGAAGGTCAATGAGCGGTCGTAACGCCTGCTTCGTCGTCCGCAACAGGGGCTGTAACCGGCGTTGCTGGCTCGGTCCATTCTATCGGTTCGGGTTGACGAACCAGTGCATGCTTAAGCACTTCGCCAACACGCGATACCGGAACGATCTCAAGATTGTTCTTCACATTGTCCGGAATCTCTGCCAAATCCTTGGCGTTTTCTTCCGGGATCAGAACTTTCTTGATGCCACCGCGCAGAGCCGCGAGGAGCTTCTCCTTGAGGCCGCCGATAGGCAGGACACGACCGCGCAACGTGACTTCGCCCGTCATTGCGATATCCTTGCGAACCGGAATGCCGGTCAACACGGACACAATGGCCGTAACCATCGCGATACCCGCCGATGGACCGTCCTTCGGCGTTGCGCCTTCAGGAACGTGAACGTGAATGTCACGCTTGTCGAAGAGCGGCGGTTCAATGCCGAAGTCAACCGCACGCGAACGGACATAGGACGCCGCAGCAGAGATCGATTCCTTCATCACGTCACGAAGATTACCCGTGACAGTCATGCGTCCCTTGCCGGGCATCATCACGCCTTCAATAGTGAGCAACTCACCGCCAACTTCCGTCCAGGCAAGACCTGTAACGACACCGACCTGATCCTCGCCGTCGATTTGACCAAAGCGAAATTTCTCCACACCCAGATAGTCGGAGAGATTCTTATCGGTTATTTTCACCGACGTCTTCTTCGACTTGAGAATTTCGGTCACGGCCTTACGGGCAAGAGTCATCAGTTCGCGTTCGAGATTACGTACACCTGCTTCCCGCGTATAATGACGGACGACATGGCGCAGAGCCTCTTCAGTGACCGAAAATTCCTTCGGCTGCAAAGCGTGATCCTTGATCGCCTTCGGCAACAAGTGCCGCTTGGCGATCTCCAGCTTTTCATCTTCGGTGTAACCGGCAATACGAATGATTTCCATGCGATCCAGTAGCGGACCAGGGATGTTCATCGTATTGGCAGTCGTCACGAACATGACGTTCGACAGATCATATTCGACCTCAAGGTAATGGTCCATAAAGGTCGAGTTCTGTTCCGGATCGAGCACCTCCAGCATCGCCGAGGACGGATCTCCACGGAAATCCTGGCCCATCTTATCGATTTCATCGAGCAGGAAAAGCGGGTTGGATTTCTTCGCCTTCTTCATCGACTGAATGACCTTGCCGGGCATCGAACCGATATAGGTGCGACGGTGACCGCGGATTTCGGCCTCGTCACGCACACCGCCCAGCGACATGCGGATATATTCGCGTCCGGTCGCCTTGGCGATTGAACGGGCCAGCGAGGTCTTGCCGACGCCGGGAGGTCCGACGAGACAAAGGATCGGACCCTTGATCTTGGTCGAACGAGCCTGAACGGCAAGATATTCGACGATACGCTCTTTGACCTTGTCCAGACCAAAATGCTCAGTGTCAAGAATTTCCTGTGCAAAGTTCAGGTCCTGCTTCACCTTCGACTTCCTGCCCCATGGAATGGAGAGCAGCCAGTCGAGATAATTGCGAACGACCGTTGCTTCGGCAGACATCGGGCTCATGCTGCGCAACTTTTTCAGTTCGGCCTGCGCCTTTTCGCGTGCTTCCTTGGTTAGCTTGGTCTTGTTGATGCGTTCTTCGAGTTCAGCCGCCTCGTCACGACCGTCCTCTCCATCGCCAAGCTCCTTCTGAATCGCTTTCATCTGCTCATTGAGATAATATTCGCGTTGCGTCTTCTCCATCTGGCGCTTGACGCGGCTGCGAATACGCTTCTCGACTTGCAGAACTGAAATTTCAGCTTCCATAAAGGAAAGCGCCTTTTCCAGACGCTCGCGCACCGAAAGAATCGATAGCATTTCCTGTTTTTCAGGTAGCTTGATCGCAAGGTGCGAAGCCACTGTATCTGCGAGCTTGGAATAATCATCGATCTGGCTTGCGGCACCAACCACTTCCGGCGAGATTTTCTTGTTCAGCTTGACGTAATTTTCAAAATCGGAGACCACCGAGCGGGACAGCGCCTCGATCTCGACCGCATCTTCCTCCGGCTCCGGCATGGCCACAACATAGGCCTCGTGGTAATCCTCACGATCCGTAAATTTGGAAACCTTCGCACGCGCAATGCCTTCGACCAACACCTTGACGGTACCGTCTGGCAATTTCAAAAGTTGCAACACATTGGCAATCGTACCGATTTCGTAGATTGCATCGGGCGCCGGATCATCGTCGGCAGCGTTCTTCTGCGTCGCAAGCAGAATCTGCTTGTCCACACCCATCACTTCTTCGAGGGCGCGGATCGACTTTTCACGCCCGACAAAAAGCGGGACGATCATATGAGGGAAGACTACGATATCGCGCAACGGGAGGACGGCAAGCAGCCCGTCTTCGCCGCCCACTGGCGTCTTCTGTTCAATACCCGTCATTATTCAAGTCCTTTCTCAGGTCGTTCGACCCGATTGCCACACCTGTGTCCCCTTTCCTTACAGGCAGATCACAAAGCGTGCTTCGGTCCATACTTGGAGAGCCGAACCCCTTAATTCAAGCAGCATTCATAGAATCGTCAACTATCCTGCGCCGTCTCGACATTTTGCACAATATCAGGCCCGTACGATATGCCGTTTGCAAACATCAATTACCGCTCCGAGCAAGACGTAGACAAGGAAAAGGCCGCTTTCGCGGCCTTTTCGCATCTATTCCGCTAAATCCTATCAGGCGGAAGCATTCCCCTTCTCTTCCTGACGTTCCGCATAGATATACAGCGGGCGCGCGCTGCCATCAACCACATCTCCGGAAATGACCACTTCCTGCACGCCTTCCAGGGTCGGCAATTCGAACATGGTGTCGAGAAGAATCTTCTCCATGATCGAACGCAGGCCGCGTGCACCTGTCTTACGCTCAACCGCCTTGTTGGCGATCGCACGCAAGGCGTCGTCATGGAAGCTCAGCTCGACGTTCTCCATGTCGAACAGGCGTTGATATTGCTTGACCAACGCATTCTTCGGCTCGGTGAGAATTGTCACCAGCGCGTCAACATCAAGGTCTTCCAGTGTCGCTATCACCGGCAAACGGCCTACAAATTCGGGGATAAGTCCGAATTTGAGCAGGTCTTCCGGCTCCAGTTCCCTGAAAATATCGCCGATCCGGCGTTCATCGACGGATCTAACCGTCGCACCGAAACCGATAGAGGTTTTCTCGCCACGCGCCGAGATAATCTTGTCGAGGCCGGCAAAAGCACCACCACAGATGAACAGGATGTTCGTTGTATCCACCTGCAGGAATTCCTGCTGTGGATGCTTGCGCCCACCCTGCGGTGGAACCGACGCAACGGTGCCTTCCATGATCTTGAGAAGCGCCTGCTGCACACCCTCGCCTGAAACGTCGCGCGTGATCGACGGATTGTCGGACTTTCGGCTGATTTTGTCCACTTCATCGATATAGACAATACCGCGCTGCGCCCGTTCCACATTGTAATCGGCGGACTGAAGCAGTTTCAGAATGATATTCTCTACATCTTCACCGACATAGCCAGCTTCCGTCAGTGTCGTCGCATCGGCCATAGTGAATGGCACATCAATGATGCGGGCCAGCGTCTGGGCAAGATATGTCTTGCCGCAGCCCGTAGGGCCGACCAATAGGATATTCGACTTCGCCAGTTCGATATCGTTGCTCTTCGACTGATGCGCGAGACGCTTGTAGTGATTGTGCACGGCAACCGAGAGAACGCGTTTGGCGTCCTTCTGGCCGATGACATAATCGTCAAGAACACCCATGATTTCCTGCGGAGTCGGTACACCTTCGCGCGACTTTACCATCGAGGTCTTGTTTTCCTCGCGGATGATGTCCATGCAAAGTTCGACACATTCGTCGCAGATAAATACGGTCGGGCCTGCAATCAGCTTACGCACCTCATGCTGGCTTTTTCCACAGAACGAGCAATAAAGCGTATTCTTTGAATCGCCGCCGCCGTTGCTGACTTTGCTCATTGCAGTTTCCTTTCAATAAACCAAAATGAACGCCAGTTTCATCGCAGTTCATTTTGATCGTTTCTTCCGGTTCGGACCTATCACCGTCACTGCGGACTTCCCGACCGAAGAAGTCCTTGCAGTGACTTTTGCAGAACCAGCAACAGGGGACAATTGAAAAATCCGCTTCCCTGCGAAGATTCGGCATAATCAGGGTAATTCTAGCGTCCCGAACCCCAACAGATGCTTAACGCTACTCGTTAACCTTCACGTACGGCCAAGAAATAAGCCGCTTTTGTGGCAACGTGCGCTAAAAATTAGGAAACCGGACAAACCGGTCCCTTTTACTTCGATTCCTCAGCACTTGAATCGCGCGATTCGATAACTTTATCGATCAGGCCGAATTCGAGCGCTTCCTGCGCTGTCATGAAATGGTCACGGTCAAGGGTCCGTTCAATGGTCTCGTAGTCGCGACCGGTATGCTTGACATAGACTTCATTGAGGCGGCGCTTCATCTTGATAATGTCCTGCGCATGCCGCTCGATATCTGAAGCCTGGCCCTGGAATCCGCCCGAAGGCTGGTGAACCATGATACGCGCATTGGGCAAAGCATAACGCTGGCCCGTAGTGCCTGCAGTCAGGAGAAGCGAACCCATCGAAGCGGCCTGCCCCATGCAAAGCGTGGAAACCGGCGGACGAATGAATTGCATGGTGTCATAAATCGCCATGCCCGAAGTTACGACACCGCCCGGCGAGTTGATGTACATGTTGATCTCTTTCTTCGGATTTTCCGATTCCAGAAAGAGCAGCTGAGCGCAGATCAACATCGACATACCGTCTTCGACAGGACCATTGACGAAAATGATACGCTCTTTGAGCAGGCGCGAAAAAATATCATAGGCCCGCTCACCACGGTTGGTCTGCTCGACCACCATCGGCACGAGGTTCATGACGGTTTCAATGGGATCTCTCATTATTGGCCTCTGGATATTTATGGCGATAGGATGAATTTGAATCGTTGATGCCCCATACATAGGGCGAGGCGCCCCTGTTCTGCAAGATGCCGATCAATCCAGTTCCGAATCCTCATCGACAGGCTTAATGCCGCGTTTCTTGTCGAGCATTTTCCGTGCATTTTCAGTCAGACGCACGCGAATACGAACCGAGCCGTCATCAAGGTTTTCCCGCTCAACGTCACTGCCGTGCTGGTAAATCCAGTCAAGAATATGCAATTCGAACGGCGAGAGTGCCACTTCGACCGTTCCCAACGCGCCTGCTATGCGGGTTTCGATCAGCGAAAGCAGCCTGTCAATGCCTTCACCCGTTAAGGCCGACAGGGGAACGGGACGCCCCTCTTCGCCGCCTGCGGCGGCAAGGCGAAGCGCCGCTTCACGCCCGGATTCATCGAGATTGTCTATCTTGTTCCATACTTCAATGACGCGATGACGATCTTGCGCCTCAATGCCGAGGCTGGTCAGAATGCTTTCGACATCTTCAGACTGCGCCGCATTGTCCGGGTCGGAAATGTCGCGTACATGCAAAATGAGATCCGCCTCGACCACTTCTTCAAGCGTGGCGCGGAAAGCTGCGACCAGATGGTGCGGCAGGTTCGAAATAAATCCGACCGTATCCGACAAGATGACAGTTTCGCCGTGAGGAAGCCGGATGCGTCGCAAGGTTGGGTCGAGCGTTGCAAACAGCATGTCTTCCGCGAGCACTTCCGCACCGGTCATGCGATTGAAAAGCGTCGACTTCCCGGCATTGGTATAGCCCACCAGCGCCACCACTGGATGAGGCACCTTGCGTCGCTTTTGCCGGTGCAGATTGCGTGTCCGCACAACCGTCTCAAGCTCGCGTTTGATGCGCAGGATTTTTTCCTGAAGCATGCGGCGGTCGGCCTCGATCTGCGTTTCGCCCGGACCGCCGAGAAAGCCGCTACCGCCGCGCTGTCGCTCAAGATGAGTCCAGCTTCGGACCAGACGGCCCTTCTGGTAGTTGAGATGTGCCAGTTCGACCTGTAGCGTACCTTCCTTAGTACGCGCCCTTTCGCCAAAAATCTCCAGAATAAGGCCGGTCCGGTCGATGACCTTGACGTTCCATTCCCTTTCGAGATTGCGTTGCTGCACCGGCGTCAGGGAATGATCGACAATCACAAGTTCGATTGCTTTTTCTTCCACCGTCTCGGCAATCGCTTCGACCTTGCCCGTTCCAAGCAGTGTTGCCGGACGCGGAGTATTCACGATTACGCTTTCAGCATGGACGATATCGAGGTCGATGGCACGCGCTAATCCCACGGCTTCTTCAAGCCGCGCCTCACTGGATCGCTGGAACCGGGATTTTGCCGTTTCCTCATTGGCAGCGCTCGAACTATACCGCTCCGGCAGTATGGGAACGATAACCGCAGCCTTGGTCGGCTCTACCTTGGATAGATCAATGCCTTTTTGCTGATCGGCAGGCGGCGTGTTTTTATCCTCGAATTTGGGCAAACAGATTTACTCCGGGGCTGCGGATAACTTACCCTTGCAGATAGGCGATCATACAAGCGGTTTCAAATAGAATACGCCCCGGCCTGTCAGAACATGGCCCCGAACCGTTTCCGGTCCGGACCATGATTGAATGAAAACTGAGGATATCAGACTTCCTCGCCTTCGAACATCTGCACGGGCTGGCTCGGCATGATGGTCGAAATCGCATGTTTATAGACAAGTTGCGAATGGCCATCGCGGCGCAGCAGCACGCAGAAATTATCGAAAGACGTCACAATGCCGGTAAGTTTCACGCCATTGATGAGGAAGATGGTCAGTGAAATCTTCTGCTTGCGTACAGAGTTGAGAAAAAGATCTTGAAGATTTTGCGATCGTTCAGCCATTGTTTTTATTCCTTTAATCGATCAGCAGTCAGTTCGCCTAGTTGCAGACGAACATGCGCGCACATATAAATCAAGTTGCCGGAGCGCGCAAAACCGGGGCCTGATTGCAATTGCTGTGGAAAGACAACTGCTTCGCTTTCACAACTCGGTTAACAGGATGGGAATCTTTAGGCAACCGACAATTTTGGAAGTCCTGTTTCAAATTTCACCGATCACAGCAATCTTCCGTTATTTTCGATCGGCCTCAAGCAATTCGGCCTTTTCTGGTTGCGCCCCCAAAAAAACAGATCAAAAGAATTCAAGACTGACGCGGAACATCTGTTCCACATGCTTGATCGCATCGGCTATCGCAAAAATCACAACCCGATCCCTGGGTTTTATCTGGACATCACCATCGGGCTGGATGACCTTTCCGTCGCGATAGATCGCCCCGATCCGCAATCCTTCCGGCAAGTCCAGATCGCGCAACGGCGCCCCGACAAGCGAAGACGTCTCCAGTGCTTCAGCCTCGATGATTTCTGCCATGTCGCGGTAGACACTGTAAACTGCACGAATACGGCCTCGACGCACATGCTGGAGGATTTTCGATACGGTGACTGCCTTTGGATTTATATAGGCATCTATGCCCACCATATGGGTGAAATCCTGATAGGCTACGGTATTGATCAGCGCCATATTCGTCTTGCAGCCCAGCCGCTTGGCCATGATACTCGATAAAATATTAACCTGATCCTGATTGGTGAGAGCGACCATCAGATCTGCATCTTCAATATCGGCTTCTTGCAGAAGTGCCTGATCAAGCGCGCTGCCATGCAGCACCATGGTCCGGCTAAGCTGGTCGGCGATTGCAAAAGCGCGTTCATGCTCGCTTTCGATCATTTTGACACGCGTATGCCACTTACGGTCTTCGATGGCCTTCGCCACATACAGGCCAATATTACCGCCGCCCGCAATCACGATACGACGCGCTTCGGGCTTTTCATGGCCAAACAGCGACAGCGTTCGACGCACCTGCTCACGCGTTGTGACTACATAGGCAAGATCGCCTACATGAAGCTGATCGGAAGAACGTGGAATAAAAAGGCTGCCATTGCGAACCACGCCGACTACGGTCGCGGTAAGGTCGGGAAAAAGGTCCGACAATTGCTTGAGAGGTGTGTTGATAACCGGGCATTCCTCAAGGCATTCAATGGCAAGGCCAACGATTTTGTCGTCGGCAAATCGCAGCACATCGGTCGCTCCCTGTAGCGCGATGCGCCGCAAAACCACCTCCCCCACCTCAAGTTCGGGCGAGATGATGACGTCGATCGGCAGGTTTTCCCGCAAGAACAGATCCTGATATTCGGCCTGAAGGTAGGACTGAGCGCGGATGCGCGCGATTTTGGTCGGCACATTAAACACCGAATGCGCCACCTGGCAGGCCACCATATTGACCTCGTCGGAGAGCGTGACGGCAATGATCATATCCGCTTCGTCGGCACCCGCCGCCGCAAGAACATCCGGCTGCGACCCATGGCCCACGAAGCCGCGCACATCGAGCGTATCCCGCACGATCTCGATATGCCGCGCCGACGTATCGATTACGGAAACGTCATTTTCTTCCGCAGCAAGCCGTTCGGCAATACCATAACCAACCTGCCCTGCTCCGCATACGATTACCCGCATGATCGTTCCGCCTGATCTGAGATATTCTGTTCGCTATAGGCCTATACGCCGAGAGATTTCAGTTTGCGATGCAATGCCGAGCGTTCCATGCCTACAAATTCGGCGGTGCGCGAAATATTGCCGCCAAAACGATTGATCTGGGCAATCAGGTATTCCTTCTCGAAACGCTCACGCGCTTCACGCAGGGGCAGCGCCATGATGTGCTGATCTGATTCCGTAGGCGCGCGCGGCAGCGTGTCGCCGATTTCGGCAGGTAGCAAATCGGCTGTCACCGGCGCTTCCGGGTCGTCACCGCGCGCCAGAATCATCACGCGTTCCACATTATTGCGTAACTGACGGATATTACCCGGCCAGCTATGTGCCTGCAATACAGCCATGGCGTCCGAGCCGATCTTGCGAGGCTTTATGCCCGCCTGTTCGGCAATCTGCGTCATGAAATATTCCACCAGCGCCGGAATATCCTCGCGCCGCGCTGCAAGTGCGGGGACATGCACCGGCACCACAGACAGACGATGGAACAGATCTTCACGAAATGTACCTTCGGCAATCATTCCTTCCAGATTTTGTGCGGTGGAGGAGATAATGCGGACATCGACTTTCACGCGCTTGGTTCCGCCCACGCGCTCAAACTGCTGATCGACCAGCACACGCAGAATCTTGTTTTGTGTCTCGCGCGGCATATCGGCAACCTCATCAAGATAAAGAATGCCGCCATGCGCTTCCTCAAGCGCTCCTACCTTGCGTTCGCCGCCATCCATTTCCGTACCGAAAAGCTCGATCTCCATGCGTTCCGGTGTAATCGTTGCAGCGTTGACCGTAACGAACGGTCCGTTGGCGCGGCCCGATTGCGCATGAATGGCGCGGGCGGCAAGCTCCTTGCCTGCTCCGGAAGGCCCCGTAATCATGATACGGCTATTGGTCGGCGCGACGCGCTCGATGGTCTGCCGCAACTGGTTGATGGCCAGCGACGCACCGATCAAATCGAGATTATGACCGCCCCGCTTGCGCAGGCTTGAGACTTCGCGCTTGAGCTTTGACGTTTCCAGTGCTCGCTCCGCAACCAGAATGAGGCGGTCGGCCTTGAAGGGTTTTTCAATAAAATCGTAAGCCCCCCGACGGATTGCTGAAACCGCCGTTTCAATATTGCCATGGCCCGAAATCATCACCACCGGCAAGCCGGGATGCTGCTTCTTGATTTCATCAAGCAGGGCAAGACCGTCGAGCCTGCTGCCCTGAAGCCAGATGTCGAGAAACACCAGCCGCGGCACACGGTCGTCAATGGCGGCGAGCGCGCTGTCCGCATCGAAAGCCGTGCGGGTTTCATATCCCTCATCGCTCAGGATACCCGCTACCAGATCCCGAATATCTGCTTCATCGTCAACTACAAGAATATCGGCTGCCATATCAATTCACCTGTCCAATTATCCTGTTTGCGTGATTTCCCTCTTCCGCACCGGCTGAACCGGAAGAAGCTTCGGGAAAGATCATGCGTATCATCGCGCCGCGACCTCCGTGGAAATCCGTCGGCGCATCATGCAATTCCAGATGACCGCCATGTTCCTCCACGATCTTGCGAACGATGGCGAGGCCAAGACCGGTACCCTTTTCGCGGGTGGTCATATAAGGCTCCAGCAGTTTCTGGCGGTCGTCGCCCGGCAGGCCCTTGCCGTTGTCGATGACATCGACCACCAACTGCCCTTCGGATTTGCACGCACGAACGAGAATATGCCCCTCTTCCCGCTCTTCCTTGGCGACCGCATCTATGGCCTCACTGGCATTCTTGATGACATTTCCGAAGGCCTGACCGAGCATACGGCTGTCGAAAGAGCCCATCATCGGGACATTGCCAAACTCGTGATTGAAACGAATATCCTGACGACTGACCTCAATCAGGAACGACGCCTCCCGCAATGCCTCGCGTAAATCCATGACGCGCATTTCGGGCTTGGGCATCCGGGCAAATGCCGAGAATTCATCGACCATGCGGCCAATATCGCCAACCTGCCGGATGATCGTTTCCGTGCATTGATCGAACACTTCGCGGTCTTCGGTGATCACTTTTCCATAGCGGCGGCGAATGCGCTCGGCAGAAAGCTGGATCGGGGTCAGAGGGTTCTTGATTTCATGCGCGATACGGCGGGCCACATCTGCCCAGGCCGAAGAACGTTGCGCCTGAACGAGATCGGTAATGTCATCGACTGTCACCACATAGGAATGATCGTCCGATTCGGCATCTTCCACCGTCACCTGTACATTGAAGTTGCGAGCGATGTTCGCACGGGTCATGCTGACCTGCTCGCGATGCACTGTGCGTCCCGTAGTACGTGCCACCTCGAAAGCCTGCCCAACTTCCGGCGCGATGCTGCTGAGGCTTCTGCCGATAGCGTCTTCGGAACTCACCCCGAACATATACTCCGCCGAACGGTTCAGAATGGAAATGGACCCGTCCGTCTCGATACCGATAACACCAGCGGTAACGCCCGAAAGCACGGCTTCCGAAAAACGGCGGCGTTCATCGATCTGGACATTTGCGAAAAGAAGTTCGTTGCGCTGGCTTTTGACTTCCGCGACCATTTTATTGAATGTATCCGAAAGCGCGCCCACATCGCCATCCGACGAGCGCACAGGTACGAAAATTTCCAGATTACCCGCCGCCACTTCGTCTGCCGCACCGATCAGAAGCCGGATTGGACGCACCAGACGGTCGGCCACGGCGATGCCTGTCCATATGGCCGAAAGCAGCACGATCAGCGTCAGCCCGAAATAAAGCAGTGCAAAGGCGATCTGCGTCGGGACGCGATTGGCATCCATTTCCTGATAGCGCTGCGTATTGGCTTCCATCAGGCGCATCGCTTCCAGAACCTGCTGGTCAACCGTGCGCACCGTATAAAGATAGACGTCGGGTATCTCCCGCATCTGGATGACAGCGCCGACAAAATTACTGTTTCCCGGCGGAATGATGACCGGCTTGCCATCGACTGCGGTCTTCAGCGCATCGTCGGTCGGCGGCGGCAGGCGGCTTTCCACACCTGTTTCGCTTTTTACGACAACATCGCCGTTCTCGCGCACAAGGAACGCTCCAAGCAGGCCGCGCCCGCCGGTCTGTAGAGTAAGGTAGCGAATGAAACCGCCGCGGTCGAGGCTGTAAAGCGTCCTTTGCGCGTCCAGTTCCTGCAACATCGAATAGGACGTACTTTGCAGATTGAGCGCCGTTTCGCGAATATAGGCCGTCGAGAGGCTTTGCGAGGAACTTACAATGTCGCGGGTATTGGTATCAAACCAGCGGTCGAGACCCAGATTGAGTGTCACCGAGGCCACAATCGCCACAACGATAGCGGGAACTGCCGCTATCAGCGAAAACAGAGCCACGATGCGCACATGAAGGCGCGAAGCCGCTTTTCCCAATCGCCGCGCGGTGATGATACGATAGACTTCGCGGCAGATCAGCAGGATCAGAAAAGAAATCAGCGCAACATTGACTATGACCAGCGCAAGCGTGACGGTACGATCCGGCGTTAGCGGCGTAATTCCGATGAGAATGGCAAAGGAGAGTGAGGCCGTTATCAAAGCGGAGACAACGGTGATTATTCCCGGCAAGGCCAGGAGTCTGCGCCCCTCATTGCCTGATGATTGGTCCGCCGTATCCGTATCCGTCATCAAATGCGCTGTTTCCATGTTAACCATGTTACCCAATAGCGTTGCATCTATGCAACGCATTGTGGCGAAAATGCAACGGTATTTTACAGTTTAGTTGCCTGATCTGGTTCCGCGATAGATGTTGACGCCCAGTTCGCGGATTTTCTTGCGCAATGTATTGCGATTAAGGCCCAGAATTTCTGCTGCCTTGATTTGATTGCCACGCGTGGCAGTCAGGCAGGCGAGGATGAGCGGATACTCAAACTCCGCCAGAACCCGATGATAGAGGCCCGGCGGCGGCAAATCAGGGCCGAAGGATGCGAAATAGCGCTGCATATTCTGCTCAACCACCTGAGATATGGTAATATTGTCGGTACTTCCCTCCCCGACCGCCGGACTGTCGGGTCTTGGAATATCAGGCTTCAATTCGGCTTCGATGATTTCAGGGGAAATCTCCTCCTGCGGATAAAGCGCTGCCAGCCTGCGCACGAGGTTTTCCAGCTCGCGCACATTTCCCGGCCAGGGGTAATGGCGCATCATGTCCAGACCGTCTGCGGTAATGCGTTTTTCCGGCAATCCTTCGTCTGCGATCCGCTTGAAAAAATGCCGGACGAGATCGGCCACATCCTCGCTACGTTCACGCAGCGGCGGCAGGCGCAAAGGCACTACATTGAGCCGGTAGTACAGGTCTTCCCGGAACAGCCCTTGCGCGATGAGCTGGCGCAGATCCTTATTGGTGGCGGCCACGATCCGCACGTCGGTCTTGATCGGCGTGCGTCCGCCCACAGTCATATATTCGCCCTGCTGCAACACGCGCAGCAATCGCGTCTGCGCTTCCATCGGCATGTCACCGATTTCATCAAGAAAAAGCGTACCGCCATTGGCTTGCTCGAAACGTCCGCTCGAACGGTTCTGCGCGCCGGTGAAAGCGCCTTTCTCATGTCCGAACAGCTCCGATTCGATCAGATCGCGCGGAATGGCCGCCATATTGATCGCAACGAACGGCCCCTTGCAGCGGCGTCCATATTCATGCAGCGCGCGAGCGACCAGTTCCTTGCCGGTCCCGGATTCGCCCGTCACCATAACGGTCAGATCGGTCTGCATCATGCGCGCCAGAAGACGATAGATTTCCTGCATCGCCGGAGACCGGCCCACCAAAGGCATATTCTCGACCTGCTCATCGCCAAGCGATGTGGCCACGGGTCTGCTTTTCGGCTCTGCAAGCGCACGCCCGACAATATTGATAAGTTCGGTCAGGTCGAACGGCTTGGGCAGATATTCATAGGCTCCCGCTTCGGAAGCCCGTATGGCGGTCATGAAGGTGTTCTGCGCGCTCATCACCACTACCGGCAGATCGGGACGCGTTTTCTTGATGCGCGGCAGCAGATCGAAAGCATTCTCATCAGGCATCATCACGTCGGTGACGACGAGATCGCCGTCTCCAGCGGAAACCCAGCGCCAAAGCGACGCGGCATTGGAAGTCACCCGCACGTCATAACCCGCGCGTGACAGCGCCTGATTGAGCACCGTGCGGATTGCGGCGTCATCATCAGCCACTAATATCGTACCCGTGGGACGTCCAGCATTCATGCGTCGTTTCCTGTCCGTGCTGGCATATTTTCTGCCATTCCAATGAGATCAGCCGGATTCGTCCAGGCGGGCATGAGAATACGGAAGGTCGTGCGCGAAGGGTGGCTATCGCATTCGATAATGCCGCCATGATCGCCGATAATCTTTGCGACCAGCGCCAGACCCAACCCCGAACCGTTAATCTTGGTGGTGACGAATGGATCGAACAGATGCGGCAGCATATCCTGCGGTACGCCGGGGCCATTGTCCTGGACGCAGAATTCAAGCGGCAGCGCCACCCGATCTCGCGCGCCGGGAACCTGCAAGCGGATACCCGGACGATAGGCCGAAGAAAGAATAATTTCACCGCCTTCACGCCCATCGATGGCTTCCGCCGCGTTTTTTATGAGGTTGAGAAAAACCTGCACAAGCTGATCCCGATTGGCAAAGACCGGCGGCAGCGACGGATCATAATCCTCCGTAAATCGGACATGTCGCGCAAAACCATTGCGCGCTATCGCTTTTACTCGATCAAGCACAACATGAATATTGACGGCACTACGCTCAATGGGGCGCTCGTCAGAAAACACTTCCATACGGTCGACCAGCTTTACAATGCGGTCCGTCTCATCGGTGATCAGCCTCGCAAGTGCGCGATCTTCATCGCTCACCACCTGTTCGAGCAATTGAGCGGCGCCTCGAATGCCCGAGAGCGGATTCTTGATCTCGTGTGCCAGCATGGAAGCAAGGCCCGACACCGAACGCGCGGCACCGCGATGGGTCATCTGGCGGTCGATCTTTTCCGCCATGCTCTTCTCCTTGAACAGGATAACCACGGCTCCCGGCGCTTCGATCACCGGCGCGACATAGAGATCGACAATCCGCTCTGTACCGAGCTTCGGTGACGAAATATCGACGCGATATTCATTGACTGGAATCTGGCTGGCGCGGACCTGATCAACCAAGGCCAGCAAGGGACTGCCGAATGGCAGGAAGGATTCGAACCGGTTGCGTGCCAGAATAGACGAACCCGAACGGAAAAACTGTTCGGCGTCGAGATTGGCGTAAACAATATGATTGTCAGCGCCGATCATGATGACAGGCTGGCTGAGTGCATCCAGCACAATCGACGCAAGATTGGCGGACGCAAGATTGGCCGCTTCGCCGCTTCCGCGCATCAGGCAACCTTTCTCGTCGTGCCAGGCAAAACTGCCTCGCGCAGGAAAATGCGACGCAGCCCGTCAATAACATCGGCGGGGTCAGTCAATGTCATGATCTGAGCCTTATCGGCAGGCGAGAATGCCGCGCTTGCGTGACGATCCAGATACCAGCCCAAATGCTTTCTAGCATGACGGATACCTGTCTTGCTGCCATAATGGTTCAGCATATCTTCATAATGTCTTATAATATAATCGAGAATTGTATTCTCGGATTGCGGCGCATGATCGCTTCCGGCAATCGAGCCCGCAAGCCAGGGCTGGCCGTAAGAGGCACGCCCGACCATGACCGCATCGGCTCCCGAACGGCGCAATATTTCTTCCGCATCCTGCCGGGATGCAACATCACCATTGGCCACAAGCGGAATTTTCACAGCATCCCGCACCGCGCGGATGGCAGTCCAGTCGGCGTTGCCCTCATAGAACTGGCAGCGCGTACGTCCATGCACCGTAACCATGACGATACCGGCATCTTCAGCGCGTTTGGCCAGTTCGGGCGCATTGATGCTGTTTTCATCCCAGCCCAATCGCATTTTGAGTGTAACCGGGACCTTGACTGCCGCGACCGTGGCCTCCACCAGCGTCATGGCATGATCGAGATCGCGCATGAGGGCCGAACCGGAATAGCCGCCCGTTACCTTCTTCGCCGGACAACCCATATTGATATCGATAATATCGGCACCTTCGCCCTCCGCTATCTTTGCGGCCTCGCCCATCCAGTGCGCTTCGCGGCCTGCAAGTTGCACCACATGCGTACCAAGTCCTTCGCCGGAAAGCCGCAACATGCTTTCCTTATGGCGATTGCACAATTCGGCACTCGCCACCATTTCCGAAACCACCATACCCGCGCCCGCTTCCGCAGCGCGTTTGCGAAACGGGAGATCGGACACACCCGACATGGGCGCAAGGAAGACGCGGTTCTTGAGTACCACGCCACCGATATTCAAAGCTTGATTAAGGAAATCCACCAATAATGCCTATTTGATGTGCATGAAGGAATTAGCCCATACTTTAATCAATATGTGTTTTGGACGCAAGAAAAAGCACACGCGACCCCTGATAAAACAATTGCCGACTGGCAATTGACGTCACAAGGCATTATCCCGCTGGAGAGGCAATTCTTTCATAAGGGCTAAGGCGATTTCTAGGGCAGCAGCGGTCATTGTGGCAGCCGGTCGGGGCGAACGGGCAGGCCAGAGCATCGAGGGACCGAAACAATATCGGCGCATTGGCGGCGAGACCGTCCTGGCGCGTACGCTGCGCGCTTTCGCTGATTACCCCCTGATTGATGAGATCATCGTCGTCATCCACCCGGATGACACCGTGCTTTATCAGAACGCCATTCAGGCCGATTACGCGAATGTGCGCGTGGTTATCGGCGGCCCGACCCGGCAGGAATCTACCCGCCTTGGATTGCTGGCCCTTGCAGAAAATCCGCCACAATATGTCCTGATCCACGATGGCGTGCGCCCCTTTGTGAAGCAGGATTTGCTCACCCGCATTCTTGACAGCTTGTCACCCCAAGAAGGCATATTGCCTGCGCTTGCCGTATCGGACACATTAAAACAGGCGACAGCCGATGGCACAGTGAAAACCACTGTCCCGCGCGCAGGCCTGTTCTCGGCACAGACGCCGCAGGCTTTTCCGTTTACGCCCATTCTGGCAGCGCATGAAAAGGCGTTCGCCATCCAGCGCGCGGATTTTACCGACGACGCTGCAATTGCCGAGTGGCACGGGCTGACGGTGCGTATAATCGAAGGCTCCGCAGACAATACGAAACTGACATGGGCCAAGGATATCGAAATGGCCGACAAACGTTTAAGGCAGAATATGACTTCATTTCCAGATATTCGCACCGGCAATGGCTATGACGTTCACAGCTTCGAGCCCGGCGACCATGTAACTCTGTGCGGCGTTGACATTCCGTATGAGAAAAAACTCAGCGGACATTCCGACGCGGATGTCGCTTTACATGCCTTGACCGACGCCCTGCTCGCCACCCGAGGCGCGGGCGATATCGGCACGCATTTTCCGCCCTCCGATCCGCAATGGAAGGGTGCTGCCTCTCATATCTTTGTCGAACATGCGGTAAAAATCGTGCGCGACGCGGGTGGTCGCATCGCCAATGCCGATGTGACGCTGATTGCCGAGGAGCCGAAAATCGGCCCGCACCGGCCCGCTATGACCGAGGCGCTGGCCAATATGCTGGGTATCAGCACCGACCGGATTTCGATCAAGGCCACAACCAATGAAAAGCTCGGCTTTCTTGGCCGTGGCGAAGGAATTGCTGCTATTGTGACTGCAACGGTGGTCTATCCCGGTGAGGTTCCCGAATGATCGCAGAAGAAAAGTCCATTCAGGTTCTTGAAGCCTGCCGCAGCCACAGCCTGATGATTGTCACCGCCGAATCCTGCACCGGCGGGCTGATTGCGGCGGCCCTGACTGATATCGCAGGATCTTCCGATGTGGTGGATCGAGGCTTCGTGACCTATTCCAACGAAGCCAAGCATGAGATGATCGGCGTACCGGTCGAACTCATTATCGAAAAAGGCGCAGTATCGAAAGAAGTTGCCATCGCCATGGCCGAAGGGGCGCTTGCCCATTCGCGCGCAGGCATCAGCATCGCTGTCACCGGCGTTGCCGGTCCCGGCGGCGGCTCCGCCAAAAAGCCTGTCGGTCTGGTGCATATTGCCAGTGCACGCAGCGGTCATCCAACCCTGCATAAAGAATGCCACTTTGGCGAAAAGACGCGAGCAGAAATACGCCACGCGACCGTACTTGCCGCGCTGGAACTGGTTCTTCAGGCAATGCCGTAAATCTGGTCGGCGCGTTTTTCAAAAGCTTCGGAAAATTTCTTGAAGGCCAGATCGAACATGGTTCCCATCAGCAAGCCGAGGGTACGGCTCCTGAACTCATAATCGATGAAGAACTCCACATCGCATTGGGAACCGTCGCCAACGGAAATGAAGGTCCACCGATTGTCAAGATAGCGGAACGGACCGTCGAGATATTTGACGTCGATCACATTATGCGTCGGGCTGAGCAGCACCTGGCTGGTAAATGTCTCGCGGATCATCTTATAGCCCACTGTCATATCGGCGATCAGTAGCGCCTTTTCGCCTCGCTCCTTGCGCGTGCGGATGGTCAAAGCCTCACACATGGGCAGGAAAAGTGGATATTTTTCGATATCCGCAACCAGAGCGAACATTTGTTCGGCCCGGTGGTTCACCCGCCTGACGGTCGTAAATTGCGGCATATGTTACGAAGCCTGTATTGCGATCTGCGCTTCGCGCGCAGCCTTGAGCTTGGCGAAATCATCACCGGCGTGGTGTGACGAACGCGTCAGCGGGCTGGAGGCAACCAGCAGGAATCCCTTCGTCCGACCAATAGTCTCGAACGATTTGAATTCGTCCGGCGTCACGAAACGGATGACCGGATGATGCTTTCGGGTTGGCTGGAGATATTGGCCAATGGTCATGAAATCGACCTCAGCCGAACGCAGATCATCCATGAGCTGGAGAATTTCATTTCTCTCTTCACCGAGACCGACCATAATGCCTGACTTGGTGAAAATGGTCGGGTCCAGCTCCTTGACCCGCTGCAAGAGACGGATCGAATGGAAATAGCGCGCACCGGGGCGGACCTTGAGATATTTCGACGGCACGGTTTCCAGATTGTGGTTGAATACATCCGGGCGAGCTTTGACCACGACCTCAAGCGCGCCTTCCTTGCGCAGGAAGTCCGGCGTCAGAATTTCAATTGTGGTCTTGGGTGTCGCGGCGCGGATCGCATGGATCACCTCGGCAAAATGCTGCGCGCCGCCATCGGCAAGATCGTCACGATCAACAGAGGTAATGACCACATGGGTCAGCCCCATCTGCTTGACGGCTTTGGCAACATTTTCCGGCTCATGAGGGTCAAGCGCGGTCGGAATTCCGGTCGAAACATTGCAGAATGCACAGGCGCGCGTGCATATCTCGCCCATGATCATGAAGGTCGCGTGCTTCTTTTCCCAACACTCACCAATATTCGGGCAACCAGCTTCCTCGCAGACAGTGACCAGCTTGTTCGAGCGAACAATATCGCGGGTCTCCGCATAACCGCGCGAAACAGGAGCCTTGACACGAATCCAGTCCGGCTTTTTCAGCACTTCATTATCGGGGCGGTGCGCCTTTTCCGGGTGCCGCTGGCGTCTGCTCTGGTCCACCATGTCGAGAACTGTAACCATGCTATTTCCTGCCTATCCGGAGCAGCCATAGCTCCTTGTAACTGAAGCGGTGGTAATTGCTGCGCCGCTTGCTGTCAATGTCGTGCGGCCAGCCCGAGCGCGCGGAACACCAAAGCCCATATCAGGCCGAACGCCAATCCCGCTATGCCCATTGCCAGCGTCACTATCCAGACGCCATACCAGCCTGAAAGCGCCATTCCATTGATCGATATGGTGTTTCCGCCAAGCAGGCTCAAGGTGCCGGCAATGAAGCCAAGCAACAGACCGCCTACTGTGCACCATTTGATCGCAGGCCAGGCGGCGCGCCGCCACGGCCCTCCATCTTCGATCAGAGGAATATTGCCTCTCCTTTATGCATCAGGCATTGATGACTCGGCCATAGGCATCCAGAACGCTTTCCTTCATCATTTCGGAGAGGGTCGGATGCGGGAAGACCGTATGCATCAGCTCTTCTTCCGTCGTCTCAAGGTTCATCGCCACAACGAAGCCCTGAATGAGTTCGGTGACTTCCGCGCCAACCATATGCGCGCCGAGCAATTGGCCCGTCTTCTTGTCGAAGATCGTCTTGACCATACCCTGATCTTCACCCAGCGCAATCGCCTTGCCATTGGCGGCGAAAGAATAACGGCCAACCCGGATATCAAGCCCCTGCTCCTTGGCCTTGGCTTCGGTGAGGCCAACCGACGCGACCTGTGGATTGCAATAGGTGCAGCCCGGAATCATGCTCTTGTCGAGCGGATGCACATTGGGCAATCCGGCGATCTTTTCCACGCAGATCGTGCCTTCATGCTCCGCCTTGTGCGCCAGCATCGGAGGACCGGCAACGTCGCCAATCGCATAGATGCCTTCGACATTGGTCTTGCCATAGCCATCGATGACAACACAGCCGCGATCAGTCTTGACGCCAAGCGCTTCAAGGCTGAGATTTTCGATATTGCCCTGCACCCCGACTGCGGAAATCATGCGGTCAACGGTGAGATTTTCAACCTTGCCGCCCTTGGTTTCAATATGGGCAGTAACGGAATCCTTGCCCTTCTCAACCTTTGTCACCTTGGCGTCGGTGATGATCTTGAGGCCGAGCTTTTCCAGACGCTTGCGCGCGAAAGCTGAAATTTCCGCATCTTCGACCGGCATGATCTGCGGCATCAGTTCGACGACCGTTACATCGACGCCCATCGCATTGTAGAAGGACGCAAATTCAATGCCGATTGCGCCCGATCCCATGACAAGCATGGATTTTGGCAATGCAGGCGGCACCATAGCTTCAAAATAGGTCCAGATCAGCTTGCCATCCGGCTCGATACCCGGCAGCGAGCGCGGACGCGCGCCAGTTGCAACAATAACGTGCTTTGCCTTGTAGCTGCCCTCACCCAGAACGCCCTTCGGCACCGGATTCTGTGGCTGCATCGGCTCTTTGGTCGATTTTGAAACTGCAATTTCAGCCGGATTAGAGCCCGAGGCGCCCTTGACGAGCTTGGCTTCGCCCCAGATCACGTCGATCTTGTTCTTTTTCATGAGAAAAGCGACGCCACCATTCAGGCGCGCCGACACGCCGCGCGAACGCTGTACAACTGCCTTCACATCGGCCTTGATCGAGCCTTCCAGCGTTAGGCCATAATCCTTGGCATTCTCGCCCAGATGCAGGACTTCCGCAGAACGCAGCAGCGCCTTGGTCGGAATGCAACCCCAGTTGAGACAGATACCGCCCAGATGCTCGCGCTCGACAATCGCCGTCTTGAGGCCAAGCTGCGCTGCGCGAATGGCAGTCACATAACCACCCGGTCCTGATCCGATAACAATTACATCATAGATGTCGGCCATATTGTCCTGCCCTTATTCCTGAAAGACGGAAACGCCGCACCTTCAGCGCGGCACTTTCCATCAGACCAGCATGCCCATCGGGTTTTCGATACGGCGCTTGAAAGCCTGCGCAAGCTCGGCAGCCAACGCCCCATCGACCGCCCGGTGGTCGGTCGAAAGCGTGACCGACATGATCGTGGCCACCTTGATTTCGCCATTTCTGACCACGGCGCGCTGCTCGCCTGCACCGATTGCGAAAATCGTCGCATGCGGCGGATTGATGATCGCAGCGAAGTCCTTGACGCCGAACATGCCAAGATTGGATACCGAGGTCGAGCCGCCCTGATATTCATCAGGCTTCAGCTTGCGGTCACGCGCGCGCTTGGCGAGGTCTTTCATCTCGTTGGAGATAGCCGACAGTGTCTTGCTTTCTGAATGACGCACGATTGGCGTAATCAGCCCGCCCGGAATGGAAACGGCTACGCCGACATCCGCGCGCTTGTGCTTGAGCATACCGCCTTCGGTCCACGATACATTCGCATCGGGAACGTCACGTAATGCCAACGCCGTCGCCTTGATGACCAGATCGTTGACAGAAAGCTTGTAGGCCGGAACCTCGCCCTTTTCCGTCTTCACGAGTGGCGCTGCAGCATTGATCTGCGAGCGCAAGGCCAAAAGCGCATCCAGTTCGCAATCAATCGTCAGATAGAAATGCGGAACCGTCTGCTTGGATTCCACCAGACGGCGGGCAATGGTCTTGCGCATACCGTCATGTGGTACGATTTCGTAAGAACCTTCCTCGAACAGCTTGAGAACGGCATCGTCCGACATCGCCTTGGGTGCGGCGACAGGCGCAGCAGCAGCCTGTGGAGCGGCAGCTTTGGCACCGCCTGAAGCAATCGCGGCTTCGACATCACGCTGCACGACACGACCACGCGGACCCGAACCCGTGACGGCTGCAATATCGATGCCTGCATCCTTGGCGATGCGGCGCGCCAGCGGCGATGAGAAGACGCGCTCGCCCTTCTCGCCCGTATCGGCAATCTTCGGCTGCTCAGCCTTGACCGGAGCCGGAGTGCTGGCTGGCGCAGCCGCTGGTGCAGCTTCTGCCTTTGGCTCTTCCTTGGGAGTTTCGGCCTTCGCTTCCGCCTTTGGCGCGCTAGCAGCAGTGCCAGCACTCTGGGCAGCTTCCGCCACATCCTCGCCTTCTTCAGCGAGAATTGCGATCAGCGCATTGACCTTTACGCCTTCCGTACCGGACGGAACGACGATCTTGGCGACAGTGCCCTCATCAACGGCTTCGACTTCCATCGTTGCCTTGTCGGTTTCGATCTCGGCGATCACATCGCCCGAGGAGACCTTGTCGCCTTCCTTGACCAGCCATTTGGCCAGATTGCCTTCTTCCATCGTCGGAGACAGCGCAGGCATGGTGATATTTATCGGCATGTCCCGTTCCTCCTCAGGCGGTGTAGGTCACGGCTTTCACCGCTTCCACAACTTCTGCAACAGTCGGCAAAGCAAGTTTTTCGAGATTTGCCGCATAAGGCATCGGCACATCCTTGCCTGCAATGGTCAGGATCGGCGCATCAAGATAATCAAACGCCTGCTGCATGACACGGGTCGCAATTTCCGTACCGACCGACGATTGCGGGAAGCCCTCTTCCACAGTCACCAGACGGCCTGTCTTTTTGACCGATTCGACAACCGTTGGAATATCCATCGGGCGAATGGTGCGCAGGTCGATGATTTCCACATCAATGCCTTGCCCCGCCAGTTCTTCCGCGGCTTTTACGGCATAAGTCATACCGATACCAAACGAAACGATGGTCGCGTCCTTGCCCTGCTTGTGAATGCGCGCTTTGCCGATCGGCAGCACAAAATCATCGAGCTTGGGCACATCGAAATGATGACCGTAGAGAATTTCATTTTCAAGGAAGATGACCGGATTTGGATCGCGGATCGCAGCCTTGAGCAGGCCCTTGGCGTCGGCAGCCGTGTAGGGCATGACCACTTTCAGACCCGGAATATGGCTATACCATGCAGCATAGCACTGCGAATGTTGTGCGGCCACGCGCGCAGCAGCCCCGGATGGGCCACGGAACACCATGGGCGCCCCCATCTGTCCGCCCGACATATAGAGCGTTTTCGCTGCCGAATTGACGATCTGGTCAACCGCTTGCATGGCGAAGTTGAAGGTCATGAATTCGACAATCGGCTTAAGACCGGCCATGGCGGCGCCCACACCCACACCGGCAAAGCCGTGTTCGGTGATCGGCGTATCGACGACGCGGCGCGAGCCGAACTCGTCCAGCAAGCCTTGTGTGATCTTGTATGCGCCCTGATACTCGGCGACCTCCTCGCCCATGACGAAGACATCTTCATCGCGGCGCATTTCTTCTGCCATGGCGTCGCGCAGTGCTTCACGCACTGTTGTTGAAACCATTTCCGTGCCGACTGGAATATCGGGATCGGAAGCTACTTCTATCCTGGGAGCGGCTGGAACGCTGTCAGCCTTTTTATCTTCGGCCTTCTTGTCTTCCGTCTTGGGCTCTTGCTTCACTTCTTCCTTGGGTGCCTCGGCTTGCGCCGCCGGTGCCGACGAAATATCGTCCGCACTTTCGCCATCGCCAAGCAGAACGGCAATCGGCGTATTGACCTTCACGCCTTCTGTGCCTTCTTCGATGAGGATCTTGCCAACCGTACCCTCATCAACAGCTTCGACTTCCATCGTCGCCTTGTCGGTTTCGATCTCGGCAATCACATCGCCGGAGACGACCTTGTCGCCTTCCTGTTTAAGCCACTTGGACAGTTTGCCCTCTTCCATCGTCGGAGAAAGGGCGGGCATGAGAATTTCTATGGGCATGACAACACCTTTCCAGAATTAGAGCAGAATATCCGTGTAGAGCTCGGAAACATCCGGCTCCGGATCGTTTTGAGCGAAATCGGCTGCATCGGCGACAATATCGCGTACCTGCTTGTCGATTTCTTTCAGCTCTTCTTCGGTTGCCCAGCCCTTTTCGACCAGACGCTGCTTGACCTGCTCGATCGGATCATGCTCCGAACGCATCTTCTGCACTTCTTCCTTGGTCCGATACTTCGCCGGGTCCGACATGGAGTGACCGCGATAGCGATAGGTGAGCATTTCCAGAATCAGCGGCCCCTTGCCCGAACGCGCCCAATCGGCAGCGAAATCGGCGGCGGCCTTGACGGCGCGCACATCCATGCCATCCACCTGAATGCCCGGAATATTGAAGGAGACACCACGCTTGGAAAAGTCGGTTTCAGCAGAAGAACGCGAAACCGATGTACCCATGGCATAGCGGTTGTTCTCGATGATGAAGATCACCGGAAGCTTCCACAGCGCCGCCATGTTGAAGCTTTCATAGACCTGTCCCTGATTGGCCGCGCCATCGCCGAAATAGGTCAGCGAGACATTGTCGTTGCCGCGATACTTGTTCGCGAAGGCAAGACCGGCCCCAATTGGAACCTGAGCGCCGACAATGCCATGCCCGCCATAGAAACCCTTTTCCTTGGAGAACATGTGCATGGAGCCGCCCTTGCCCTTGGAGTAACCTCCACGACGTCCGGTCAGTTCGGCCATGACGCCGCGCGCTTCCATGCCCGTTGCCAGCATATGACCATGGTCACGATAGGAAGTGATGACTTGATCACCCTCCTTCAACGCCATCTGCATACCGACCACGACCGCTTCCTGGCCGATATAGAGATGGCAGAAGCCGCCAATGAAACCCATGCCATAAAGCTGGCCGGCCTTTTCTTCAAAACGCCGGATCAACAACATTTCACGATAAGCGTCCAGTTCCTGCTTCTTGTCAAAATTTGCAGGCGCAGGTGCCTTGGGTGCATTAACTGAAGACGTCTGCATTTTGCCAGCAGGCGCCCTTTTAGCCCTCGGTGCCATATCTCGCTCCCTAAATTGTCGTTCTATTGTGACGTTATACAGGCATCTTACAAGATACAATATGCACCAGGAGCATAGCTGCTATGCCGCCAAGCCTTTAAAAACACACCACAAAAAGACAATTAACTTGATTTTAGTTAATTCGACCTGTCTTCCCGCGAGAGGATTATCGTCATCTCATCGGGATGGGAGAGATTAAGCGCCCTGCGGGCCTGTTCGTCAAGCATGTCCTTTTCAATGGAACCGTCGCGCAAAAGCGCGACTCGCTTTTCCAATGCCACGCGATCGACGGTAATTTTCTCAAGCTGCCGGGTGAGGATGCTTTTCTGCTCTTCAAGCTGTATGCGCGAATAAAGCCCGAACTCGCCATGATAGGCGTGAAAACCGAAATAGCTCAGAAACGCTGCCGTCAGAACGGGCAGGACGAAGCGCCCACGAATGGATTTACGTTTCTGCTTGGTCCACATTCAGGCTTCCTTTCCGGATATTCCGAGTGGCCCGATTCGTGCAAAGGCCGTCAATCCGATTTCTACCATCAAGCATTATTTTGCTTAACAGAGGTTTATCACAACCCTATTCTGAAAAAAAATTTGAGAGATTTTCCGTTGCTCTACCGCCTGAAAACACAAATGGCAGCCGAAGCTGCCATCTGATTATTGGACGAGTGAATTTATACGTCGAGAATGGTTGAGAAGCCGCCGAATATCATCCGCTTTCCATCGAAAGGCATCTCGTTGCCCATCTCTTTCATGCGCGGATCGTTCATCATCTTCTCATTAGCGGCATCTCTCGTTGCCTTATCCGGATATTCAAACCAGGAGAAGACAACATCTTCATCCGGCCCGGCCTGTACAGCGCGGCGAAAATCAGTGACCTTGCCATCTGGTACATCGTCACCCCACGCCTCGACCATGCGAGTAACGCCGAACTCCTTGAAAAGCGCAGCCGCTTGCGCTGCATGCTTGCGGTAGGTTTCCTTATTCGCCTTTGGAACAGGCACAACGAACCCTTCAATATAAGCCATTTCTCTCTCCCTTTTGCCCGCCCATTGCTTCGTTTGCATTCTTTGGCCGCGCCCAACATTGAGTTGTCGCTGGATGAAGCTTATACATTGATATCAACATATTAAAAACACGTCAATTTGCACCATTGGAATATAGGTCGGTAAAAGGCCGCTCACAAAGATCATGTAATAATGTTACTGATTAAAATAATAAATCAATAGCTTGAATAGATAGAAGGCCAATATAATAATTATTAATAATTTACGATCATAATAATACTATTTACTCAAATGAATAGGTAAGCATATGAATGATATTATCGTGAAACGCTTTGCATGTATCATTATGGCGCTCTTTCCCGCTTTATGGGGTCTGTTTAGTTTTCTTAACAATACGGCTGACTTTACAGACACAGCGCAAAATGCAGTCGCCCCTCTACTTTCCATGACTGACACTTACGGCAACCCGGCACTCACATGGCGAGCCGTCACGGCAAGCTGGGCGCCCTATCTGGGCTTAGGTGCAATTACGACCATAGAAACGCTAGCCGGAATTCTCGCCACTGCCGGAATTCTCAAGATGCTTTCTAGCTTTCGGAAAGACTACTCGGAATTCGCTCGCGGCAAGGCTTGGGCGATGCTGGGCGCGCTTTGCGCCATTGCCGTATGGGGCATCGGCTTCATGGTCGTGGGTGGCGACTGGTTCATGGCGTGGCAAGCGAAGGAAAATCCGCTCAACACGCAATTGGGCGCATTGCTTTACGCCCTGCCCTGCATGATGGCACTTGTGGTCATGATGATCCATAAGGAGAATGCCGAATAAAACAAACGGCGGCTCACAAAGCCGCCGTTCTTTCCTCAAGAGCAGTCTTGTCAGAATTACAGAAACTTCAAGGCGCTACGACCAGCATAACCCGCCTGCTTGCCCAATTCTTCCTCGATACGGATAAGCTGGTTGTACTTGGCGGTACGATCCGAACGTGCCAGCGAGCCGGTCTTGATCTGGCCGCAGTTGGTCGCAACAGCGAGATCGGCAATCGTTGCATCCTCGGTTTCTCCCGAACGATGCGACATCACAGCCGTGTAACCGGCCTTATGGGCGGTTTCTACAGCATCGAGCGTTTCGCTCAGCGAGCCAATCTGGTTGACCTTAACGAGGATCGAATTCGCAACACCCATGCGAATGCCATCGCGCAGGCGAGCCGAATTGGTGACAAACAGATCGTCGCCAACGAGCTGGCATTTATTGCCGACCAGTTCTGTCAGGTATTTCCAGCCATCCCAGTCATCCTCAGCCATACCGTCTTCAATCGAGACAATCGGATAATCGCCAACGAGCTTTGCAAGATACTTGGCTTGCGCCTTTGGGTCGCGCGTTTTGCGCTCGCCTTCATAAACGTAATTGCCGTCCTTGAAGAATTCCGTCGACGCACAATCAAGGCCGATTGCAATGTCTTCGCCCGGCTTGAACCCTGCTTTTTCAATCGACTCCATAACGAAATCGAGAGCCGCCTGCGCATTCTTCAGGTTCGGCGCAAAGCCACCTTCATCGCCGACATTTGTATTATGACCGGCATCCTTGAGGCGTTTTTTAAGTGTATGGAACACTTCCGCGCCATAGCGAACAGCTTCACGAAATGAAGGCGCACCAACAGGGAGGATCATGAATTCCTGAAAATCAATCGGATTGTCCGCATGTGCGCCGCCATTGATGATGTTCATCATTGGCACCGGCAGGATATGGGCATTGACGCCGCCGACATAGCGATAAAGCGGCAGTCCGGTTGCTTGTGCCGCAGCCTTGGCGACCGCGAGCGAAACACCGAGAATAGCATTGGCGCCCAGATTGCCCTTGTTCGGCGAACCGTCAAGCTCGATCATGGTCTGATCGATCAGCGACTGGCTTTCGGCATCAATACCGGCAATAGCGTCAAAAATCTTGCCGTTGACCGCTTCAATGGCTTTTTCGACACCCTTGCCGAGATAACGGCTGCCGCCATCACGCAATTCAACGGCTTCATGAGCGCCGGTCGATGCACCGGACGGCACGGCCGCGCGGCCAAACGAGCCATCTTCAAGCACCACGTCCACTTCGACGGTCGGGTTGCCGCGGCTGTCGAGAATTTCGCGGCCAACGATGTCGATGATTGCAGTCATAGGAGCAGGTCCTTCCCTGTAGATTGCCCCGCTTCTGGTGCGAGGCCCATTGAAGAAATCCGATGTGAGACCTTCATTATAGAAACAAAAGGCGAAGGAAAATCCCTCGCCCTGTGAATTATCGTCCTATTTTTAAAGTTCTTTGGCGATGCGGTCGAAAGCCATCAATTTTTCGAGCAGCGCAGGCATTTTATCGATTGGCACCATATTGGGTCCGTCAGAGGGCGCATTGTCGGGATCTTCATGGGTTTCAATGAAAACGCCCGCCACGCCAACAGCGACGGCCGCGCGTGCCAGCGTCTCGACGAACTCGCGTTGTCCGCCGGAAGAACCACCCTGCCCTCCGGGTTGCTGCACGGAATGTGTCGCATCGAAAATCACCGGTGCACCGAAACCGGCCATGATCGGTAGCGAACGCATGTCGGAAACAAGCGTATTATAACCAAACGACGCCCCGCGCTCTGTTGCCAATACATTGGAATTGCCATTTTCCGTAATTTTGGCGAGCACATTTTTCATGTCCCAGGGGGCAAGAAACTGCCCCTTCTTGACATTGATAACCCGTCCGGTCTTCGCAGCGGCAATAAGAAGATCAGTCTGGCGGCAGAGGAATGCTGGGATTTGCAGCACATCCACCACTTGCGCCACGGCGGCGCATTGCTCTTCGGTATGGACGTCGGTGAGAACCGGAAATCCGAACTCTGCCTTGAGATCGGCAAAAACTTCCAGCGCCTTTTCAAGCCCGATACCGCGCTGCGCTTTCAGCGACGTGCGATTCGCCTTGTCGAAACTCGACTTGTAGACGAGGCCGATGCCAAGTCTTCCGGCAATTTCCCTGAGGCGTCCAGCCATGTCGAAAGCGTGGTCGCGGCTTTCCATCTGGCACGGTCCGGCAATAAGTGCCAAAGGTGCGCTATTCGAGAAAGTGACATTACCGATTTTCACGGAAGAATTGGCGGGCGTCATGATCTGAAACCTTCAAATGCAAACAATATCCCCGAACTGGAGCGGGAACGACAATACGGAACCCCTTTATAAAAGGGATTCCGTCGCGTGTAAAAGTTCTTCACATGCATCAAACCAGCCTGCCCTGCTCCATGGCAGCGGCGATGAAGGATGCAAACAGCGGATGTGGTTCAAACGGACGAGATTTCAGCTCTGGATGGTACTGAACGCCGATGAACCACGGATGGTCGGCATATTCCACTGTTTCCGGCAGAATGCCATCCGGCGACATGCCGGAGAAGACCAGACCGCATGCTTCCAGCCGGTCCTTGTAATCGACATTGACTTCATAGCGATGGCGATGACGTTCAGAAATTGCGGTTGAGCCGTAAATTTCGGCGATATGCGTTCCCGCTTTAAGCGTGGAATCATAAGCGCCAAGACGCATCGTACCGCCGAGATCGCCTGCCTTCGTACGCTTTTCGAGCATATTGCCCTTCAGCCATTCGGTCATCAGACCGACAACAGGCTCCTTGGTCGGGCCGAATTCTGTCGAGGAAGCATTCTCGATACCAGCCAGATTACGCGCGGCCTCAAGGCATGCCATCTGCATACCAAAGCAGATACCGAAATAGGGAACCTTGCGCTCGCGTGCGAATTTCGCCGCAAGAATCTTGCCTTCCGCGCCACGCTCGCCAAAGCCGCCCGGCACCAGAATACCGTGCACCTTTTCAAGATAGGGAGCCGGGTCTTCGCTTTCAAAGACTTCCGCTTCGATCCAGTCGAGATTAACCTTCACCTTGTTGGCCATACCGCCATGCTGAAGCGCCTCGATCAGTGACTTATAGGCGTCCTTGAGCTCGGTATACTTGCCGACGACGGCAATGGTCACCTCGCCTTCCGGATTGTGCACGAGACGGGAAATTTCTTCCCAGCGCTCCATGCGCGGTTTTGGCGCCGGATCGATTCCAAACGCGGCCAGAACCTCGGAATCGAGGCCCTCCTTATGATAGGCGATCGGCACGTCATAGATCGACGAGACGTCGAGCGCCTGAATGACAGCGCTTTCGCGCACATTGCAGAACAACGACAACTTTCGGCGCTCAGATTGTGGAATCGCGCGATCCGCGCGCACCAAAAGAACATCCGGGGCAATGCCGATGGAGCGCAGTTCCTTGACAGAATGCTGCGTCGGCTTGGTCTTCAGTTCGCCCGCCGCCGGAATATACGGCATCAAAGTCAGGTGGATATACACGGCGCTACCGCGCGGCAGTTCGTTACCCAGCTGGCGAATGGCTTCGAGAAACGGCATCGCTTCGATGTCGCCGACCGTGCCGCCGATTTCGCACAGCACAAAATCGAAATCTTCGTTCCCTTCGAGAACGAAGTTTTTGATTGCATCCGTGACATGCGGAATAACCTGAACCGTCGCACCGAGATAATCGCCGCGGCGTTCTTTTTCGATGATGTTGCGGTAAATACGACCGGTGGTGATATTGTCCTGCTGGTTTGCTGGACGACCGGTGAACCGCTCGTAGTGGCCCAGATCGAGGTCTGTTTCAGCACCATCGTCAGTGACGAAGACCTCACCATGCTGGTAAGGCGACATCGTGCCGGGATCGACATTCAGATAAGGGTCGAGTTTACGGATACGCACGCGATAACCGCGTGCCTGAAGGAGTGCAGCCAAAGCTGCTGCGGCAATGCCTTTTCCGAGGGAGGAAACCACGCCGCCTGTGATGAATACATATCGCGCCATGGGCTTATGTCGTTAGACCCTTCTGATTGATTCCGCCACTAAAAAATTCTGTCAGGCGTTTTTTTCCTGCACTTTAATGCTGTTGGCACATGCGTCCAGCATCAGTGCAATATAAAAGCCGGGACAAGCCCGGCTTCTCCGGCAATAACTGCTCTGTCGTCAGAGCACGACGACTTCTGCCCCAAGACCAACGCGTTCATAGAGATCCATGACGTTTTCATTGGTCATGCGGAAACACCCGTTCGAAGCGGAACTGCCAATGGTCCATGGCTGAGTCGTGCCGTGGATGCGGATGTAAGTATCTTTATTACCCTGAAAGAGATACATGGCGCGTGAACCAAGCGGGTTGCCCGGACCGCCATCCATACCGTTCTTGTAACGCCCATATTGCGATGGGCTGCGTTCGATCATGTCCTTGGTGGGGATCCAGCGTGGCCACTCGCGCTTGGCGTCAACGGTCGCAGTTCCCTTGAATTCCATCCCCACTTTACCCACAGCAATCCCGTAGCGACGCGCGGTCGTTGGAGTTTCGATGAAATAGAGGAAATATTTCGCCGGATCGATCACAATCGTCCCCGGCTTGTAGCCGCTGAAGGGAACCGTCTGGGCGTGGTAGCGCGGATCGATATTGTACCGGTTGAGCACCACCTTCTTTGCCGTAGCGGTACTGGCTGCACTCTTCTTCTTCGTTCCCGAATTGGCTTTTGCATCGGTCGGGGAGGCAGCATAAGCGGGACCGGCAAGCCCGATGCAAAGACTTGCAATACCAGCCATCAAAATAAAGCGCGAAGTCATGATCAGTTCCTGAAATCCTGGCATATATGGGAAAACGCCTGTCGCTCCATAACAATCAGGCTTTCATTTTCCTTACTGGAAACAGTAGCGCTACTCAATTCGCCGCAAGCTCAGCCTGCAGCGATTCAACACACCCTATTGCCTGCATGCAACACTTTGGGAGAGGATGGTTAACAAAAAGAAAACCGGCCTTCATCGGCCGGTTTTCAAATTCGTGTCCTGCAAATAGCCTATTGCGAATTCGGAACCTGATTGGTCGTGCCTGCCGGAGCGGCATCGGGTGCAGGCGCCTCATCACTGTTGGTGCGTGAAGATTCGCCGCCCAATTGATCCAGAATTCCGCCGCCGTCTGTCCCATTACCGCTTGCAGGCTGAGTCTGGCTACCAGTCGCCGCCGGAATACGGTCGAGAATGTCGGTCGGGCGATCACCAAAACGCGCCATGATGCCCAGGAGGAGCGAGGTCGCGAAAAAGGCAGCTGCCAGAATGGCCGTCGTACGGGTGAGCGCATTCGCAGCGCCTCGCGCCGTCATGAAGCCCGAGCCGCCGCCGATACCAAGGCCACCGCCTTCGGAGCGCTGGATAAGCACCACGCCGACAAGCGCTAGGACGATCAACAAATGAATGACAATGACTATGGTCTGCATAGGTTACGGTCTTTATGTCTCTGAACTAATGCCATTCCGGCAAATTTGCGTCCGGCCGGACGATGATACAAACAGATAGAGCGGCTCTTACACCTTATTATACGATAATCCAACCCCGGACAGATACGAATACCGGTCACAGATTGCGATAGGTTTCGCATATGGCGAGAAAGTCGGCAGCTTTCAAGCTTGCGCCTCCGACCAGCGCACCGTCCACGTCAGCCACGCCCAGCAATTCGGCAGAGTTTGAAGGCTTGACCGAGCCGCCATAGAGCAGACGCAGATGCGTTCCATTGGCGCCAAAACGCTCGGCCAGTTTTTCTCGCATGAACGCATGGGCAGCGCGCACATCCTGAACGGTCGGCGTCATGCCGGTCCCGATCGCCCAAACGGGTTCATAGGCGACAATCGTATTTTCCGCGCTCACGCCTTCCGGCAGTGAGGCGGCAAGCTGTGCACCGATTACTTCCAGCGTGCGTTCCGCCTTTCGCTCGTCGGCCGTCTCGCCCACGCAGACGATGGCTACCAGCCCGGCAGCCCACGCGGCCTCGGCTTTGCTTCGGATCAGCTCATTGGTTTCAAATTGATCGGTGCGGCGCTCCGAGTGGCCCAGAATCACATGGTTTGCGCCCGCCTCTTTCAGCATTGGAGCGGAAATTTCGCCTGTATGCGCACCCGAAACCTTTTGATGGCAGTCCTGACCGCCCAATACTACGGCCCCGCCCTCCAGCGTTTCTATCGCGCGCGATAGTAATGTTGCCGGAACACAAATGACGGCATCGAGCTTGCGGCCCAGATCGGAACTCAGACCCGCTGCTATGGCGCGCAATTCCGTAAGGGATTCCCCCGTGCCATTCATTTTCCAGTTGCCAGCCACCAACGGACGGATTCCCGGAGTCATCGCATTCTCCTCACCTTGAGCAACGCTCCGCTCAATTGAGAACGGTACGGAGCGCCAGATTTTGCCCTGACTAAGCGTATTTGCCCTTCAATGCAATGTTCTAGGTACTCGATATTCAATGAGACCTTGCATCAGGGCCTAGCTTGAGGTTATCCCCTTTCAAGGCTTCTATATCGATAGCCGAGCTATGTTTTATTCTCGAAGGGTTTCCGATGCTCGACAGCTTGCGTAATGCCGCCCGCTCATGGGTCGCCAAATTTTTGCTTGGCCTGCTTGTGTTAAGCTTTGCAGTCTGGGGCATATCCGATGCTTTCCAAGGCGACAGGGCAGGCAATGCTGCGTTGAGCGCCGGCAAGTCGGAAGTCAGTGCAACAGACTACCGTTTTGCTTATGAACAGCAGCTCTTGCGTTTGTCGCAGCAGTTCCGGCAGCGGCTAACCCGCGAACAGGCGCAGTCATTAGGCATAGAACACCAGGTTCTGGCACAGCTTGCGGCCGGTGTCGTTCTCGATGAGGAGGCACGCAATATGCAGCTCGGTCTCTCCAAAGACGGAATCGCTCGCTTGACCGCTCAGGATCCTTCATTTCAGGACGCAAGCGGAAATTTCAGCCGCTCCCAGTTTGACGCCGTGTTGCGTCAGGCGGGTATCCGCCCACAAGACTATCTCGACAACCGTGCGAATGTCGCCCGACGCCAACAGATTGTGGAAGCGGCAACCGATGGCGTGAAAATGCCCGATACCATGCTCAAGGCGCTTGCTCTCTATCAGGGCGAAAGCCGAAGCGCCGATTACATCGCTATTCCAGCAGAGAAAGCGGATAGCATCCCTGCCCCTTCCGATGAAGTCCTCAAGACCTATTTCGAAGCACATAAGGATGAATATCGGGCGCCCGAATATCGCAAGATCACTTATGTGAAGCTGGAGCCGTCCGATATTGCTGACCCCTCCGCCGTCACGCAGGAAGAAATCGACGATTATTACGAAAAGAACCGCGATCAGTTCAGTACACCCGAAACGCGTATCATCGAGCAATTGAGCTTTATTGATGACGCTTCCGCGCAAGCCGCACATCAGAAAATCCTCGCCGGAACCAGCTTCATGGACATCGGCAAGGAACAGGGCAAGTCGGAAGCCGATCTCACGCTCGGCACCTTTGAAAAATCGGCTCTCCCCGATCCGGTCATTGCCGATGCAGCCTTTGCATTGAACGAAGGCGGCGTCAGCGAAGTTGTGAATGGCGCTTTCGGCCCAGTGATCCTGCGTGTATCCAAAGTCCATCCCGCGCATATCAGGGCGCTGAGTGAAGTTGAAAGCGAAATCCGCAGCACGGTTGCGACCAATATCGCCATCAGCTCCATCAACGGTATCCATGACAGCTACGAGCAGGAGCGCTCGGATGGTGCCACCATGGCGGAAGTTGCAGGCAAGCTTAATCTGAAGGCCGTGACCGTCGACTCTATCGACGCCGAAGGCAACGATATGGCCGGAAGCGCGGTCGACCTGCCCAATGCGGAAGCCTTGCTTTCCGCGTCGTTCGAAGCTGATCAGGGTTTCGATAATGATGCGCTGACCATGGGCAATACCGGCTACCTCTGGTATCAGGTGGATGAAGTTACCCCTGCCCGCGACCGTACGCTTGATGAAGTCAAGGACCAGACTATCGCCGCATGGAAAGGTGAAGAAGCTGTCAAGCGGCTCAGCCAGCGCATGGAAAACCTTAAGAAGCGCCTCGATAGCGGCGAGACGCTTGATGTGATCGCCGCTGAAGCGGATACAGAAAAACAGACCAAGCGCGGCATTACCCGTAGCACCAACGATGCTGATTTCGGCTCGGCAGCGACCGCTCAGGTCTTCCGTGGTCCTAATGGCCATACGGGCATAGCAGCGGCGTCGTCGGACGATGCGCAGATACTCTTCAAGGTGGTGGAAGTGACGGCGCCGACGGCAGCAGGACCGGAAGCCATTCCACAAGAACAGCGGGACTATTTGTCCACAAGGCTTGGAGACGATATTCTCGAGCAATTCGTCGGCGAGTTGCAAAAACAATATCCGGTCAGAGTGAACCAGAGCGTCATCAACAACGCCCTCGCATTCTGATCCGCACCAGGTATGGAATCATGGCCGATCTAAAACCCTATATCGCAAAGGTTGCCTCCGGCTCTTCCTTGTCGTTCGAGGATTCAAAAGCTGCCTTCGACATCATGATGTCCGGGCGGGCGACTCCTTCGCAAATTGGCGGTTTTCTCATGGCACTGCGCGTACGCGGAGAAACCGTGCCGGAAATCGCCGGAGCCGTTGCCTCCATGCGTGCGCGTATGCTGCCAGTTTCGGCCCCTGTCGGCGCCGTGGATATTGTCGGCACTGGTGGCGACCAGTCGGGTTCCTATAATGTATCGAGCTGTTCGGCATTTGTCGTCGCAGGCGCAGGCGTGCCCGTAGCCAAACATGGTAATCGCGCACTTTCATCGCGCTCGGGTGCAGCCGATGCCCTGGCCGCGCTCGGGGTCAATATCGAAGCCGACGCGGACACCATCGGGCGCTGCATAAATGAAGCAGGTCTTGGCTTCATGTTCGCGCCTACACATCATTCGGCAATGCGCCATGTCGGCCCGTCGCGCGTTGAACTGGGTACACGCACTATATTCAATCTGCTTGGTCCCCTCTCCAATCCCGCAGGCGTAAAGCGCCAGCTTCTTGGAGTCTTTTCCGCCGATTGGGTCGAGCCTCTAGCGCATGTGCTCAAGGAACTTGGCTCCGAAACAGTATGGGTCGTCTACGGCGATGGCCTTGATGAAATGACTACGGCAGGCACCACGAGGATCGCTGCCCTTGAAGACGGCAATATCCGCACTTTCGAGCTAGAGCCGGAAGATGTCGGCCTTCGCCGCGTCGATCCGGCCCAATTAAAGGGCGGTGAGGCCGCGGAAAATGCCAGGGCGCTTCTGGGCGTTCTTGAAGGAAATCAGAATGCCTATCGCGATATCGTGCTGCTCAATTCCGGTGCGGCACTGGTTATTGCCGGCAAGGCCGGAGATATCAGGGAAGGCATCGCACTTGCCGCCCAGTCTATTGACAGCGGCGCGGCATTGACGGTTCTGCAAAAGGTGATCGCAGTCACCAATGACAGACCGCTCTGACCAGGAAGGATTTGCTTCATGTCCACCGACATTCTGCGCAAGATCGAAGCCTATAAGCGTGATGAAATCGCAGCCGCCAAAGCGCGTCTGCCGCTGGAAGAAGTGAAAGCCCGCGCCAAGGATCAGCCACCCGCGCGCGGATTTCTCAAGGCGCTGGAAGCAAAACGAGCAGCGGATAAATTCGCTCT
Organism: Falsochrobactrum tianjinense; assembly: GCF_019100495.1. Taxonomy (GTDB): domain Bacteria; phylum Pseudomonadota; class Alphaproteobacteria; order Rhizobiales; family Rhizobiaceae; genus Brucella; species Brucella tianjinense. The sequence goes on from NZ_JAHRVA010000006.1 coordinate 159,039, forward strand.
CATTGCCGAGATCAAGAAGGCCAGCCCCTCAAAGGGTCTGATTCGTCCCGATTTCGATCCTCCGGCACTGGCCCATGCCTATGAGGAAGGCGGTGCTGCCTGCCTGTCCGTATTGACCGACGCCCCATCCTTTCAGGGTGCACCGGAATTTCTGGGCGCCGCTCGCAATGCCTGCTCATTGCCCGCGCTGCGCAAGGATTTCCTTTTCGATACCTATCAGGTTCATGAAGCGCGCAATTGGGGCGCAGACTGCATTCTTATCATTCTTGCCAGCATTGATGACGATCTGGCTAAAGCACTGGAAGAAACCGCTTTCGAACTGGGCATGGATGCCTTGATCGAAGTGCATGACGAAGCGGAAATGGAGCGTGCGCTCAAGCTTTCCTCTCGTCTTGTTGGTGTCAACAACCGCAATCTGCGCACGTTTGAAGTCGATCTGGCGGTGTGCGAGCGGCTGGCCAATATGGTTTCTTCGGATCGTCTTCTGGTCGGTGAAAGTGGTATTTTCACCCATGGGGATTGTTTGCGGCTCGAAAAATCCGGCATCGGAACGTTCCTGATCGGGGAAAGTCTCATGCGAAAGGACGATGTGGCCGCAGCCACGCGTGAGTTGCTGACCGGCAAGGCTGACCAATGACGCCAAAGCTCACCCATCTTGATCACACGGGTGCCGCCAATATGGTCGATGTCGGCGACAAGAATGAAACCGGGCGCGAGGCCACCGCCGAAGGCGCGGTCAGGATGAAGCGGGAAACGCTGGCGCTGATTCTTGAAGGTAATGCTGCCAAGGGTGACGTCATCGCCACTGCCCGGATAGCCGGTATCATGGCCGCCAAGAAAACTGCCGAGCTCATCCCTTTGTGTCATCCCCTGATGCTGACGAAAGTGTCAGTGGATATTGAGCCAGAACCGGCGCTGCCCGGATTGCGCGTGCGCGCAACGGCAAAGCTCAAAGGTCGCACTGGCGTCGAAATGGAAGCATTGACCGCCGTTTCCGTCGCGTGTCTCACCATTTACGACATGGCCAAGGCGGTTGACCGCCATATGGAAATGACCGGCATCCGGGTGGTCGAAAAAAGCGGCGGCAAATCAGGCGACTGGAAAGCCTGAGATTCCCACGGGAGGAAACAAAATGTCCCTTCTTTCGGTCGATGAGGCACTGGCCCGCATATTGGAGGGTGCCGCTCCGCGCGGTGCCGAGCAGGTCGCGCTGGCTTCCGCCGGAGGGCGGGTCGTCTGCGAACCGCTGCAAGCTCGCCTTATGCAACCGCCCTTCGACTGTTCGGCCATGGACGGTTATGCGCTGATCGCGCCTGATGAGATCGCCTATCCGCTCGAATTCGAGATTATCGGCGAATCGGCGGCTGGCAAGCAATTTGAAGGGCGGCTGTCCCGTGGGCAGGCCGTGCGGATATTCACCGGCGCACCTCTCCCCAAAGAGGCCGATACGATCGTTATTCAGGAGCACACACAACGCTCCGGTGATCGGCTTACCATTCTGGAAGGTATTACAAAAACCCGCCATATCCGCCGCGCTGGTCTCGATTTCGCACCGGGCGATGAACTTCTCCCAGTTGGAAGAGAACTTGATGCCCCCGCTTTGTCGCTGGCAGCCGCAAGCGGTCATTCAGCTGTTTCCGTTTACAAGAAGCCAGGCGTCGCCATTCTCGCCACTGGCGATGAGCTTGTCGCGCCCGGCATCACCCCCGGCAAGGATCAGATCATTGCCTCCAATAGCGTCGGCGTTGCCGAAATCGTGCGCCGCGCAGGTGGAGACGCAAACGATCTGGGCATAGTTCAGGACGATCTATCCCTGATCGAGGCCACAATCAGCGCAGCATTTGATGACGATATCGACATTCTCGTAACGATTGGCGGTGCATCAGTCGGAGACCGCGACTTCGTTCATGGCGCATTGCGCAATTGCGGGGTTGATCTCGGCTTCTGGAAGATTGCGATGCGCCCCGGAAAACCTCTTATGTATGGCCGCAAGGATGTTTCGGGCAGGATAGTGCATGTCATCGGCTTGCCAGGCAATCCAGTGTCGAGCCTTGTTTGCAGCCTCATCTTCTTGCAACCGTTAGTGGCCAGGTTATCCGGCATCGATCAGACCGCTGATATAAGGCTCGCGCGTCTTGGCGCAGCCATGCCCGCCAATACCGCGCGCCGCGATTTTATCCGTGCCACGATCAAGCGCGCCGATGATGGAACCCTGATCGCTACTCCATATCCGATACAGGATTCATCCATGCTGTCCGCTCTGGTGCGCGCTGATACCCTTCTCATTCGCGAAGCGAGCGCATCCGCAGCATCAGAAGGCGACCCCTGCCACGTTCTTATGCTCTAAAAGCTGCGATGCCCGATAATCTCCTGCCTTTCCGGCCAACATTATTTTAGCCTTCATTAATTATTTTAAAACCATTGCAGAACAAGACTGGAACATATAGTGTTTGTTCTGCATTTGTTTTTATTTGATTCTGGGCCGGGAGGGTAGCGCACATGTTAACCCGTAAACAGCACGAGCTTCTGCTGTTCATTCATGAACGTCTAAAAGAGTCTGGCATTCCACCTTCTTTCGACGAAATGAAGGAAGCGCTCAATCTTGCTTCCAAATCAGGTATTCATCGGCTGATCACAGCGCTTGAAGAGCGTGGTTTCATCCGCAGGCTACCCAATCGTGCACGAGCGCTCGAGGTGCTGCGACTGCCTGATTCCATCGCACCGGGCCTCAATGCGCAGAAGAAATTTGCGCCAAGCGTCATAGAAGGCAGCTTGGGCAAAGCTCCTCCGCCTCAGCCAGCGCCGCCATCGGCAACCAGCAGCGATGCCTCCGCAACCGTTTCGATTCCGGTTATGGGTCGGATTGCTGCGGGCGTTCCGATTTCCGCTATTCAGAACCAGACCCATTCTCTAAGCTTGCCCCCCGAAATGATTGGCCCGGGCGAACATTATGCCCTCGAAGTCAAAGGTGACTCGATGATCGAAGCAGGCATATTCGACGGAGACACCGTCATTATAAAACGTGGCAATACAGCCAGCCCAGGCGAAATCATTGTAGCGCTTGTGGACGACGAAGAAGCCACGTTGAAGCGCTTTCGCCGTAAGGGCGCATCGATTGCACTGGAAGCTGCCAATCCCGCCTATGAAACTCGTATCTTCGGCCCGGACCGGGTACAGGTGCAGGGCAAGCTGATTGGTCTCATCCGCCGCTACTGACCTACGCTTTTCCAATAAAGGCATGCGTAAAACAAAAATCAGAGCGGGCCCGATGGTTCCGTTTAAACAGGAACCGCTCTAATTTGCAGACTTTCTTTTATATTCGCGTTCTGGCAAACCGCGTGCCGGTCGGGAATAAAGGCGATGCAGATGCCAGGGGCGCACTGGCGTGCCGACTGCAAAGATCAGCTCGTCACCATATATAGATTTTCTGACTGCCTCCGACGCCTCAACCGGCGATCGAGGAACAGGACGCCCCTCTTCCAGAAAGCCGTTTTCTTTGTCGTCCGACGCGCTATCGGCCTTTTCGGGGATATCCGACAGCTTTCGGCCTAACCTTATTTCCAAAGTTCCTTTTAAGGCTAGTTCCTGCTTGCCAATGACAAGGACATTGGATCGGCCACAGCCGCGCACTTTGCCAACAACCGCCAGAATCACTAAATCCCCGATATTACAGGCGATTTCCTCTCCACTCTCATCGGCGCTATAGGCCAACATGCGCCCATCCCGCAGAGGGATGCTGCACACTTCCTCCTCGCAAATGAAAGCATTCTCATCAGAAACCGGGTTTTGTTTTCCAACCTTTTGAGGGGGAATAAACTCATCGATCAGATAGGCGGTTTGCCAGTTTTGCGCGGTGAATTTTGGTGGCCTGTTATGATTGACGGCAAAATTGCCATCCGGCAACCGAACCGCAATGAGCTTTGCATCTTCGCTTATCAGAATATCGGGCAATGGCGTTCGTATGAATACGATAAATCCTGCAACGATAAATGGCAACGCCAACCATCGCAACCGCGTGGTAAAAATGACGGCAATCACAACGGCCGCAGTCCAAAGCAAAAGTGTGGTGACGGGTATAGCACCAGGATTGCCTTCCGGCGATATGTTGGCAACAAAACCAGCAATCTGGCGGACCATCGACACGCCGAAACCCATGATTTGCAAAGGTAGCCAGTCGAGTTGCAATGGCATCAGCAGTAGGCTCAGAACAGCAAACGGCATCACCAGAATGGAAATTACCGGCAGGGCGAGCACATTGCCGACTAGCCCTAGCGGCGCGGTATTGTTGAAATGATATGCCGCGAAAATTCCGCTCGCCAGCCCTGCCACCATTGATGTCCCGGCTGTGGCCAGCGCGGGCCTGAAAATTTTTGCCGCAAGTCCATAGGGTGATGTGCGGTCATTTTCCTCGCTGGACCGTTTGCTGGCCCGTCTGTCACTCCACCATGCAAAGGCTGCGATAAGGGCAGCAGTCGCGGAGAAAGACATCTGGAAGCTTGGCCCCAGAATTTCATGGGGAGAAATTGCGATCATTGCAATTGCTGCAATCGCCAGATTGCGCATGCTGATCGCGGCGTGATCCACCAGAAGCGCACAAAGCATCACGACGATCATGACATAGCTACGCTGGGCAGCAACATCCGCACCCGACATTGCCAGATAGAACGTGCAGCTCAACAGCGACAGAAAAGCGGCATATTTCTTGACAGGGTGCCGCTGGCTGAACGCGGGAAACAGGGCGAACAACGAACGCAGTGACAACATGACAACGCCCGCCGCCAAAGCCATGTGCAATCCGGAAATAGACAGAATATGTGCAAGCCCGGATTTACGCAGGTCTTCATTGGTCTCCTCGCTGATGCCAGCACGTTCTCCGGCAATCAGCGCCGCCGCGACACTGCCGTTTTCCCCAGAGAGCACTTCCGCAATGCGCTCAGAAATCTTGATCCGAAGCGTGGCGATCCGCTCGGAGATTTTCGCAACCATGCCTGTCGCTTCCGGCACAGCAACAAGTTTCGGCGTTCCCAGAAAAAACCCGTTAGCGCCAATGCCGCTGAAATAGGCATGAAATGCGAAATCGTAATTTCCGGGTCTGACGGGACCTGATGCTACACGCAAGCGGGCAAAGCCGTTCAATCCGCTGCCGATCGTCGTATTGGCAGGAATATCGCGGGCGGTAATCCTTATGCGTTGCGGCGCATAGCGCAGTTTGGGCCTTTCTGTTTCAAGCAGGTCGAGCGTAACACGCCAGCTTTCATTGTTCCGATATTCCAGCGCCACGACCCGTCCGGTGACGCGGGCAGAAACTTCGGACCCCAACATCTGCGTGGCCCGCCGCTCAGTTTCTACTTTTCCAGCGATCAATCCCAATTGCAGCACGACAACAAGCGTCAAAATCTGCGCAGGCATAAAATGCGCGCGTACCAGTATGCGCACAATAATCAATCCCGTGAGAATGGATAGCAGCGGCAGCCAGTACGGCTCGAAGGAAAGTGTGAAATAAATAAGTGCTCCGCAACCGGCAAATACCGGAAGCAAGAGGAAGACAAGGCCTCTCCCCGCTTCGCGGCCCCATACGATACCAATAGCGTCGAACGTTTTGGTGAAAAGTCCGGCCAGTCGTTCATAAAGACGAATAGGTTTCGTCTCTGGCGGATATGGCGACTCGCCATCGCTGACATGGGTCTGCCATGGCTCGGGCAATAGTGAGCGAGCAAGACCATCGGGCATGCTTTTCACAAGCGCCCGCTCGTCGATCTCCTGTGTTTCGCTTATGCCCGTCATGCCCCCGCCTGACTGCAAAAGTGTTTCTGTGCCCATTCCGGCTCAGCTAAACAAACGCAAAGCCCTTGCGCACTGTGCTGCCTATGCTACATGAACGCGAGTTAAAATCGAGTGGGTTCGCGCACCAAGAACCCGAATAGCCCACAGGCTGCCAGCCGGTGGGCAATGCAAATTCAGAATTTCGCCTCGTTCCCGGCACTCATCGCAGCTTTGCGAGGCAATATAGTGGAGCCGTCATGTCGAAACCGGTCGTCACCCGTTTTGCCCCCTCGCCCACGGGTTTCCTTCACATTGGCGGAGCCCGCACCGCGCTGTTCAACTGGCTTTATGCCAGACATAGTGGAGGCAAGATGCTTCTGCGCATCGAGGATACCGACCGCGAACGTTCCACCGATGCAGCCACGGCTGCAATTCTCGATGGACTGAGTTGGCTCGGGCTGGATTGGGACGGTGACGTCATTTCGCAGTTCGAGCGTGCGCCGCGCCATCGTGAAGTGGCCGAAGAACTGGTCGCGAATGGCAAGGCCTATTATTGCTATGCGTCGCCGCAGGAACTGGAAGAAATGCGCGAAAAGGCTCGTTCTGAAGGCCGCCCTCCGCGTTATGATGGACGCTGGCGCGAGCGCCCTTCTACGGAAGCTCCGGCAGGCATCAAGCCTGTCATTCGAATCAAAGCGCCGCAAGACGGCGAAACCGTCGTCCGCGACGCCGTGCAGGGCGATGTACGGTTCCCAAACAAGGATCTGGATGATTTCATCATCCTGCGCTCGGACGGCACGCCGACCTATATGCATGCCGTTGTCGTCGACGACCACGATATGGGTGTAACTGACATCATCCGTGGTGACGACCATCTCACCAATGCTGCTCGCCAGACCGTGATTTACAATGCCATGGGCTGGGATGTGCCGCAAATGGCGCATATTCCCCTCATTCATGGCGCGGACGGCGCGAAGCTCTCCAAACGTCACGGTGCGCTTGGCGTCGATGCCTATCGCGCTATGGGGTATTTGCCCGAAGCGCTGCGTAATTATCTCGTCCGCCTTGGCTGGAGCCATGGCGATGACGAAATCATGTCCACCGAGCAGATGATCGAGTGGTTCGACGTCAAGGACATCAACAAGGGCGCCGCACGCTTCGACTTCCAGAAGCTTGAAGCCATCAATGGCCTCTATATGCGCACAAGCGATGACAATTCATTGTTTGATGCGCTTGTCACGGTGCTACCGGAACTGGAAGGTGGCAAGGAGCTGGCCGACGCGCTCGATGACAAGCACCGCGCCCAACTTCTCGCCGCAATGCCAGGCCTGAAAGATCGCGCAAAGACCCTGAAAGAACTGGCCGACGGCGCGAAGTTCATTTTCGCAACGCGCCCGCTCGATCTGGATGAAAAAGCAGCGTCATTGCTCAATGATGAAGGTCGAGCGATACTCGGCTCGGTCTTGCCACATCTGGAATCGGTAAGCGAATGGAACATTGAGCCACTTGATGCGGCGGTGCGTGCGCATGCTGAAGCCGCAGGGCTGAAGTTGGGCAAGATTGCACAACCCCTGCGCGCCGCTCTGACTGGAAAAGCTACTTCTCCAGGTGTATTCGATGTGCTGTTCGTGCTTGGCCGCCAAGAGTCACTTGATCGTATCCGCGATCAGGTCGGTTAAGTTGCTATCTTTCACGACGACGTGACAAAAGCGGTAGGAATAGTTCAAATTACGCATTGCATCGCGAAATCATTGGGATAGTTTGGCGAGCGAAATCGTCAGGATAATGCTCTGATGCGGAGTTTTCTGTCGGGTGACAAATTCTCGATTAAATGGAAGACAAGTTATAACGACGATTAGAATTCTGCCGTTGCATAAGCGGCCAAGTGGACACGAAAGGAAACAGGATGTCAGATAAGACAGCAAGCTTTACCCTCGACGGCAAAACGTTCGACCTGCCCGTACGACAAGGCACTGTCGGGCCGGACGTCGTCGAGATCGGTCCGCTTTACAAGAATACCAATGCCTTCACTTACGATCCGGGTTTCACTTCCACCGCGTCGTGCGAATCCAAAATAACCTATATCGACGGCGACGAAGGCATTTTGCTTTATCGCGGCTATCCGATCGATCAACTCGCCGAACATGGCGACTTCCTCGAAACCTGCTATCTGCTTCTATATGGCGAATTGCCAACCGCAACCCAGAAGGCCGATTTCGATTATCGCGTGACTCGTCATACGATGATCCATGAGCAGATGACGAAATTTTTCACCGGTTTCCGTCGTGATGCTCACCCTATGGCCATCATTGTCGGCTGTGTCGGCGCAATGTCCGCTTTCTATCATGACTCGACCGATATCACCGACCCGCATCAGCGCATGGTGGCCTCCATCCGTCTGGTCGCCAAGCTGCCAACGCTTGCCGCAATGGCCCATAAGTATCATATCGGCCAGCCTTTCATGTATCCAAAGAACGACCTCGATTTCGCGTCGAACTTCCTGCATATGTGCTTCGCCGTTCCGTGTGAGGAATATAAGGTCAATCCTGTTCTCGCCCGCGCCATGGATCGCATTTTCATCCTCCATGCCGACCACGAACAGAACGCTTCCACCTCCACCGTTCGCCTCGCCGGTTCTTCGGGCGCCAATCCATTTGCCTGTATCGCTGCTGGTGTAGCCTGCCTCTGGGGTCCGGCACATGGCGGTGCAAATGAAGCAGCCCTCAACATGCTCGCGGAAATAGGCTCGGTCGACCGTATTCCTGAGTATATCGCGCGTGCGAAAGATAAGGACGATCCGTTCCGCCTGATGGGCTTCGGACACCGTGTCTACAAAAACTATGATCCGCGCGCCAAGATCATGCAGAAGACCTGCCACGAAGTGCTCGGCGAACTCGGCATCAAGGACGATCCGCTGCTCGACGTCGCAATGGAACTCGAGAAGATCGCTCTGACCGATGAATATTTCATCGAAAAGAAACTCTATCCGAACATCGACTTCTATTCCGGTATCACGCTGAAGGCGCTCGGCTTCCCCACCGAAATGTTCACGGTCCTGTTCGCTCTCGCCCGTACCGTCGGCTGGGTCGCACAGTGGAAGGAAATGGTCGAAGACCCGCAGCAGAAGATCGGTCGCCCACGCCAGCTCTATACGGGTTCGCCAGAACGCGATTATGTACCGGTTGCAAAGCGCAGATAATCAGTTCTCTTCGCAGTAATAAAAAAGCCCGGCAGAAAAACTGCCGGGCTTTTTTATGAAGTGCAATGCGCTCTGTCTCTTTGTTTCAACGCTTTCTGCCATTCTCAGCAAGATCAAGCAGAATCCCCGCGCCGATTTCTCCAGATGGCCGCTGCGTCGTCATGAGTGACGCCACTTTATCGAAACCGTCCAGTTGTGCTTGTCGTGCTGAGCCGGGACGCATCAGTTGTTCCATCTGGCGCGCCAGCATGCCTGCCCTGACGAATTCATTAAAAAATTCGGGAACGACAGGCTTATCGGCAATGATATTGGGAAGCGCCGCACTCCAGATTGTGATTTTCGATACGAGAAACTGGCGTGCGAACCAGTCTGCCTTGTAGCAAAGAACCGTCGGAATGCGTGACAAGGCGAGTTCGAGCGAGACCGTGCCCGACGCAGCCAGCGCGGCGTCTGCGCGAGAGAAAGCCTGCCATTTTGCATCGTCGCCTACCACGATCAGCGGCTTGACGGCCCAATCGCGTGAAAGATCGCGCACCATTGCCTCAATGCGGGGCAAGGTGGGCAAGATGAGCTCAAGCTTGTCGATGCGTGTGGCCAGTTCTGCGATAGTCTTGCCGAACGGCTCCATGAGCATCTGGATTTCCGACCGGCGTGACCCCGGCAAGAGCAGCAAGCGGCGCGTATCGTCATTCCAGCGCTGTGGTTCGATGGCCAGTTGTTCTGCCTGCGTCGCAACTATCGGCTCATAGCTGCTCAACCTGTGGCCGACATAGGTCGATTGCGGCCCATTGAGCCTCCTCATCACCTCGACCTCGAACGGCAGCACAGTCAGCACATGGTCGACATAGGATCGCATGGCGCTGGCGCGTTGCGGGCGCCAGGCCCAAACGCTCGGAGCAATATACTTGACGATGGGAATTGAAGAATCGGCCGCCCGGATTTTCCTGGCGACACGATGCGTAAAGTCGGGACTATCGATCAGCAGAACGCAGTCGGGTTTTTCGGCAACGATTTCCCGCGCCGTCTGCCGAATGCGCAGAACCAGCCCCGGCAGGTTCTTGAGGACCGCTCCCAGTCCCATCAATGCAATTTCATGCGGATCAAAGAAGCTTTTCAGACCCCGTTGCGCCAGATGATCGCCGCCAACCCCGACAATATCCACCAGCCGGTCTGTTTGACGACGCAGGGCGTCGATGAGATCGGCGCCGAGAAGATCGCCGGATTCCTCTCCGGCCACGATCGCTATTTTCAATGGCCGACTGGTTTTGCTCACTCTGCCGGGTCCTTCCCCTCTCGACTGATGGTCTCTATGAAAATGCCTTTTTCATTTGCCGCAGCAATCGTCTCACCGAAGCCAAGAATGAACGTGCGCCCCGCTTCAAGAGCGATTCCCGACAGGCCCGCGCGCGCGGCGTTTTCCACCGTCGATGGGCCTATGGCGGGCAGATCAGCCCGCTCATCCTGTCGCGGCTTTGCCATTTTGACAAGGACGCCGCCTCGTTTGGATATCCTTCCGGCTTGGCGAAGCTCGTAAACACGCTCGATCATGAGATCGGTGCCTTCGGCTCCTTCCAATGCGATCACGCGACCTCCCGCTGCAATCGCGCCCTGCCCTACATCAAGATCGCCAAGCCGTAGGGCAGCTTCCATGGCAAGCAGAACATTTTTGCGCGCCCGTGCATCGGGCCGCAAATGTGTAAGATAACGGGCAGGAGCCGGGGAAAGAAGATCGGGTACCACTTCATGCGCGCCGACCATTTCAAAACCGAATCGCTCCAGCAAACGCATGAAAGCACGCAGAAGCGCATCGTCTCCCTTGCCAAGCGCACCCAATACATAAGGAACCGCCCGCAAGGTCGGCCAGTTGAATTTCAAGTCGCTCAAATGGGGACGGTTGAGGACCCCACCAGCCAGAACCACCTGCGAAACACCTGCTTCGCGCATGGCGCCCATCAGCATCCCAAAATCCATCACCGAGATTTCCTGATGGTCATATTCGTAAAGCGAAGAATCAGCTTCGCCACGTAGCGGAAGCACAAAAGGCGGATTTCCATCCGCCTTCAAAGCTGCCGCCACCCTGATCGGCAATAGACCATTACCCGCAATAATCGCCGTACGGGGGTGCGTTACCGGGCCTTGACCATTATCAATCGTCGTCACCATCTGGGACTCCGCCAATGGAATTGCCAAGCGGCGGCGTACAATAAGCCCGCTTTGTATCGGCCAGAATAAACGCGATCAGATCGGCAACCGGAACCGAATCCGGAATGGTTTGCAACACGTCTTTTGCGCGCTCACGCACCGGCTTTGTGCGATCAAACAGCATATGCACCGCATGCCGCATCTTATGAATGTCCTGACGCTTCATGCCCGAACGCTTCATGCCGATAATATTAAGTCCCCCCAGATAGGCGTGCACACCGATGGCGCTGCCGTAGGGAATAAGATCATGAGCAAGCGCCGCCATTCCGCCGACAAAGGCATGATGGCCGACACGTACGAACTGATGAACTGCCGCGCCGCCTCCCAGAATAGCGTGGTGACCGATCACCGTATGTCCGCCAACCATCACATTATTGGCGAAGGTGACATAGTCACCGATGTCACAATCATGCGCAACATGCGCATAGGCCAGAAACTGGCAATTATCGCCAATCGATGTGTAACCACGGCTGCTGTCCGAACCGCGATGCATGGTGACACCTTCACGAATAAGACAATTAACGCCTACATCGAGCGTCGTCGGGCCACCCTTATGTTTGCCATTCTGCGGATCGCAACCCAGAACCGCATGCGGATAAACCTTGGCGCCTGCCCCAAGCCTGACGCCTCCTGTCGCCACAACATGGCTCATCAGCTCGGAATTGTCGCCAATGACAGCGCCCGACTGGACATGGCAGAAAGGGCCGACGGATGCGCCCTGCCCCAGTTCGACCCCTGGCTCCACAAGAGCGGTAGGGTGAATGAAAGTTTCTTGCATCAAGTGCTCACAGCTTTTCTTCAGCTACGCCAACCATGGCGGCGACTTCAGCTTCGGCAACCTTGACGCCATCGACCTCGGCCGTACATTCATATTTCGAGATATTTCCACGCTGCTTCATTTTTTTCACATGAAGAAGCAATTGATCTCCCGGAACCACCGGGCGACGGAATTTTGCCTTGTCGATTGTCATGAAATAGACGACGCCCGGCGCATTGGCCCCCATATTGAGAACCGTGATTGCGCCTGCGGTCTGCGCCATAGCTTCGATAATCAGAACCCCAGGCATGATCGGCTTGTTAGGGAAATGGCCCATAAAATGGGGCTCATTGATCGTGACGTTCTTGATTCCCGTCGCGGATTCATCGCCATCTATATCAATAATGCGATCAATCAACAAAAACGGATAACGATGTGGAAGTGCGCACAGAATTGCCTGAATATCAACGGCTTCCAGCGTCCTCTGCCTCATATCATTCATCTGAGGACTGCTCCTTTCTTGATTGCCCGATGCTGCGGATGTTCGCAATATCGCGAAACCATTGCTTGATGGGGCGCGCGGGAATCCCCCCCCAGCGCTCACCATCAGGTATATCGTTCATAACGCCGCTTGCCGCTGCCACCTGCACCCCGGATCCGATGATCAGATGGTCGGCAAGCCCGACCCGCCCTCCAAGCATCGTCTGGTCGCCAATAGTGCAGCTTCCGGAAATGCCGCAATGTGCCGCGATAAGACAGAAGCGACCGATACGCACATTGTGGGCAATCTGCACAAGATTATCGATCTTGGTGCCTTCGCCGATAATCGTATCGGCAAGCGCTCCACGATCAACCGTTGTGTTTGCGCCAATCTCTACATCATCCTGTATGATAACGCGCCCAAGCTGCGGTACTTTTTCAATTCCTGCCGGACCCGGCACATAGCCGAACCCGTCTTGACCAATGCGCACACCGGGATGCAGCGACACACGGTTTCCGATAAACGCATGCTGGACCGCCACACCTGGCGCGATATAACTGTCGCGTCCGACCTGGCAACTCTCGCCGATTACGGCTGTTGCCGCGATCAGCGTACCGGAACCGATACTCGCGCCCTTGCCAATGACCGCACCCGCTTCAATCGTGGCTCCATCTTCGATCTGCGCAGATGGATGGATAAAAGCTGCTGGTGAAACGCCCTTTTCGCCCAGCCAGCTTTCGGGCCGCGCCGAGGCTGGAAAAAGCATGCGCCCCACCGAAGCGAAATCACGATGCGGATTGCGAGTGATAAGGGCGGCAATATGGGAAGGAACATTATCCGCCACCGCCTCCGTGCATAGAACACCCGCCGCCTTTATATCCGCCAGAGATTGGGCATTTTTCTTGCCATCGACAAAAACCAGCGCATCCTCGCCTGCATCACTCAGGGAGGCGAGACGCACAACAGAACGCGGCGCAAGCTTCGGGTTTTGAAGTCTTGCACCGGTAAAATCTGCGACATCGCCAATCGTGAGTTCTCGCGACGGCCTAAAGAAAATGGGATCTGCCATTAAAGCACTTTCTTGCCCGGGGCATGACTGCCCCGGGAAAAGGCAAATCTATCAGAGTGGTTCATCTTTAACTAAAATTCAGAACCACTCTAACTACTTGTTTTGCACATTTCCAGATGGAAAAGCGGGATCTGCTTTTCCTGAAGATGCTTAGAACCGGGTCGAAACACCGAAGTTAAAGTTCTGAACCTTGTCGGTATCAGCCTTCGCAACCGGGAATGCATAGTCAAAACGCAACGGACCGAACGGCGAAGCCCACATCAGGCTGAGGCCAACAGATGCGCGGAGCTTCTTGTCATCGCCAAGTGCACCAGCTGTATCATTTCCATACAGAGTGGCCGCATCAGCGAATACAGCGCCACGGACACCGAGACTTTCAGGAATGAGCGGCATCGGGAACTGTATTTCAGCCGTACCGCTGAAGTAGGTCGTGCCACCCAGCCAGTAGCGATTGCCATTGCCAGCATCCTGATAGGGGCCGATGCCGTTGAATTTAAAGCCGCGGATAATGTCCGAATTGTTCTTGAACAAATCGAAAATACGAACACCGTCGCTATCGAATTCATGGATATAACCAGCTCCCGCCCCCAGCATGCCGATAATGTCGGCTTCCTGCATAAGCGTGGTATAGTAGTTACCCTTGAATGTCGTCTTCATATACTTCGCGTCGCCACCAAGGCCTGCGAATTCCTGCGTGAACTTGCCATAGAGGCCTTCGCGCGGGTTCTTCATATCATCGATGGAATTATAGGTCAGCGAGTAGCTGACCGATGAACGCAGCCAAGGGCTATGCTCTGCGGCTTCAATAAGCGCTGGCGCATAGTAATCCGGATCAGGCTCTCCATTGATTGTCCTAGTCAGGTCATATTTTTCCTGAACAAGATTATAGGCGAGACCGACCGAGAAATTATCCGTAATCGGCAAGCCGAAACGAATGGTACCGCCGGTTTGCTCCACATCGTAGCGACCGCTCGTATCCACGCGATAAGAACGGCGGAAGACATCAAAGCCCGCGGACATACGATAGCCAAGGAAATATGGCTCAGTAAACGACAGGCCGTAATTGCGCATGTCATCCTGACCAGCACCCGCACTAATCCGGATATACTGGCCGCGACCGAGGAAGTTACGCTCTGTAACCGCAGCTTCAACCGAGGCACCAGGCGTTTCGCCGCCGGTAGTGTAACCGCCACCAATCGAGAATTCACCAGTCGACTTCTCAACGACATCGACAACCAGCACCACTTGATCCGGCTCGGAACCGGGAGCCGTGGAAATATTGACGCTCTGGAAGAAATCGAGTGCTTCCAGACGACGCTTGGCGCGCTGCACCATGACCTGGTTGAAGGCATCACCCTCATTCACGTCGAACTCGCGACGGATCACAAAATCGCGCGTCTTATCGTTACCGCGAACCTCAATGCGCTGAATATAGGCGCGCGGTCCTTGATCGACACTGTAAACAACCGAGATCGTATGGTTTTCGAAATCGCGGTCGCCACGGGGTTCGACCTTGGCGAAGGCATAACCGCTTCCGGCAACATTCTCGGTGATCGCCAGAACGGAATCTTCGATATCTTTCGCGCTGTAAGGCTTGCCGGAACGAGTTTCAACGAGATGTTCGAGCGACTGCGTATCGACACCTTCGACTGTACTTTCAACGCCGACATCGCCAAACGTATAACGCTGCCCTTCATCGACTGTGATCGTAATTGTGTATTCGTTGGTCGACGGATCAAGAACCGCATTGGACGAAAGAACGCGGAAATCAGCATAGCCACGATTGTAATAGAAGCGGCGCAGCATTTCTTCGTCGGCCTGCAAACGGCCCTCATCGTAAACGTCGTTACGGGTCAGCCACGAAAGCGGGTTCGAACGCTTTGTGGAAATGACATCACGCAAACGGCGAGCACTATAAGCGCTGTTACCGACAAAGTTGATATCCTCGATCTTCGTGCGCGAGCCTTCCGTGATTTCATAAACCACGTTCACGCGGCCCTGGCCGAGATCAACGGTACGGGCATTCACAACCGCATCGCTGCGCCCGACATGGGCATAGGCAGCCTTGATCGCTTCCTTGTCCGATTCCAGGGTCGCGGCATTGAACGGCGAACGCGGCTTCAACTGAACAGCCCGGGCGAGATCAGGATCCTTCACCTTCTTGTTGCCCTGGAACAACACATTGTTGACAACCGAGCGCTCACTGACCTGTACGATCAGCGAACCGCCAGATTGATGAATACGAACATCGGAGAACAGACCCATTGCAAAAAGACGCTTCACCGCAGCATCGATATCGGTGCTGCTGAATGCCTTACCTGGACGAATGTCGACATTGTCCCGGATGGTCTGCGCATCGACACGAGAATTGCCGCGCACCTCGATACGATTGACAACTGCGGCTTTGGCAACATTGACCGATGCCAAAGAAAGCGCAGCCGAACCCGAAGCTACAAGAGCCACCGACATGGCGAGCGCAGAAGCCGCGCCAAAGAATTTAGAACTTGCCATCATAGGCTTTCCGAACCTTCGTTTCTGTCTGTCCCCGGGACGATTTACCCAGAAAAGCACGCATGGATGAAACCGTAATAGCCGGTTTTCCCATACAAGCAAGCGCTGTGGTTAAATTCTGTTTACTTAAGCAACGAGCGTGGCATCCGTGCCACGCGATTCAGCTGTTATGGTAAACAGATCGCTTCACTTTTCGAGTATTCGCTCCCATTGTTCACTTCTGATTAACGTCTTTGGGTGGCTTTCGCCATACACAAAGCATCCTTACGATCCCGTGTTTCGGCTTCCAAGCGTAACGAACTCCCACCAGCCGCAAGCTGTCTAGCAGGCAAACAGGTCGTTGAAAAGCACGAACCCCATGAATCCCATGACAAAGAGGAAACCCACCCGATAAAAAATATCCTGTGCGGCTCCAGAAACGGGGCTGCCCTTGATCGCTTCCACCGCATAGAAAACGAGATGCCCCCCATCCAGCGGCGGCAATGGGAACAGATTGAGAATCCCGATGCCGATGGAAAGCATGGCAGTCAACTGGATAAGCCAGTCGAACCCCTGACTGGCAGCCTTGCTCGCCATATCGGCTATCTTCACCGGCCCGCCGAGCTGGCACTTGTCTTCACGCCCTGCGGCAAAGCGTTTGAAGAATTCGCCAGTGCGGCTAATGATATGGCCGGTTTCGACCACCGCCTGCCCGACTGATTCGAGCGGACCGTATTCAACGCGACGGAAATTGCCGACTGCCTGTGTCGTTTCCACGCCGATCGCCCCCAACCTGATCTTATTGCCCAGCGGATCGGTTCGCTCGACCAGCGCAGGCACGGCTTCAAGATCGACTATTTTCCCGTCGCGCTCGACGGTGAAATGCAACGTGTCGCCGGAACGGCCCGAAACGACCCGCTGCACATCGGCGAATGTGACGATCTTCTCGCCCTCAACGCTCACGAAACGGTCGCCCGGCTCAAATCCCGCTTCGGCTGCAGGACTGTTCGGCTGTACGCTGGCAACGAGCGGATCCGCGATCTGCCGACCGTAAAGAGCAAAAAATACGCTGAAAATTGCAATCGTCAGAATGATATTAAAGGCAGGACCGGCAAAGACGGTTGCGGCACGCTTCCAGACCGGCTGCGTATGAAACGCCCGGCCACGCTCCTTTTCGCTTAGCTTGGCGTTGTCCACGCCTACAGGGGAACTCGTCGCGCTCTCGTCACCGATGAACTTAACATAACCTCCCAGAGGAATCGCGGAAAGCTTCCAGCGCGTTCCATGTCGATCCGTGAAGCCGATCAATTCAGGGCCGAATCCTATGGAGAAAGCACTTGCCCCGATGCCACACCATCGGCCCACCAGGTAGTGGCCCATTTCATGTACGAAAACGACGACCGTCAGCACAAAAAGAAACGGAATGATGGTCCCTATAAGCAGGCTTTCGCTGCCGATAAAATAGGCCAGTGCATCCTGCAAATTACCACTCCTACAAATTCATACACACTTAGAAACTGAAAAACATCGCGGACGGAACGTCAGGTTCCGCCATGAGAGCACCAAAGAGGTATAGAACTGCGGCAGCAGCTACAAGCCCGTCCACCCGGTCAAGAACCCCGCCATGCCCCGGCAGGAGGCGTCCGGAATCCTTTGCACCGAACTGGCGCTTTACCCACGATTCCGCTAAATCTCCAATCTGCGAGACAACAGATAAAAGCAGCGCCAGCAAAGGCACAAGCCAATTGCCTGACGGAACGGCAAGAGACGCCACCAGAACACCGCTCGCGACCGCTGCTACAGCGCCACCGATAGCGCCGGACCAGGTTTTATTGGGCGAAAAGCGTGGCGCGAGCTTCGGGCCACCCAAAGCCCGCCCGGTAAAATAGGCTGCAATATCAGTCGACCAGACCACAGCGAAAAGAAAAATGATCGCCATGAAGCCGAACGGCTCGTCGCCCCGCAACAGAGAAAGAGAAATGGCTGAAAACCCGGCATAGAACAGTCCGGTTGCCGTCCAGCCTCGACCAGTTTTCCATTGCGTCGCCAAAAGCACAAGACAACCGGCAATGAGCACCCCAATCGTCAGCAAGGCGCCGTGATCCAGAACTAGAGAAATCGAAGTGATAATCAACCAGCCCCAGCCGAAAATGCGGGAAAATGCCGTCTGTTTCGTCGCTGTTAATCCGACCCACTCGTAAAACATCGCCACTCCGATAGCGATGGAAAAGAGGCTGAACCCCAACCCGCCGATCCAGGTCAGCCACAGAGCGACAGCGCCCAGAATAGTGGCGGTCAGAATACGGGTTTGCAGATTGGACATTGAGACCTTTCGACGGAGCGGACTGGCCGCATGAGGGCGATTCCCGCTTTTGCTGAACTTAGATCGCCGCTCCCTTGGCTGAAGGGCGTGAGACAATCGTCTCGCATTCTTCTGACTTGCCTTGCTCGATACCGCCATACCGGCGCTCTCGCTGACGGAACGCCTCATAGGCGGCATCCAGATCGGTAGATGTGAAGTCGGGCCAGTGGCACGATACGAACAGAAACTCCGAATAAGCCGCCTGCCACAGAAGGAAATTCGAGAGCCGCATCTCGCCGCTCGTACGAATGATAAGATCGGGATCGGGAATCCCCGCCGTATCGAGATTGGCCGAGATCAGTTCAGAGGAAATCGATGACGGATCGAGCAGGCCCGCAGCAATGTCGCGCCCGATGCTTTGTACCGCGCGTACGATTTCGTCACGCGCGCCATAATTGAACGCGATAATCAGATTGAGACCGCCATTGCGGCGGGTAAGCGCTTCAGCCTCGCCTAGCAGGCTGCGAATATCTGCCGCCAGCCCTTCCCGCTCGCCAATGATCCGCACGCAAACATTGTTGCGGTGAAGCTCCGCCAGATCGCGCCGGATAAACAGCTTGAGCAGCCCCATCAGATCGCCGACCTCGCCGCTGGGGCGCGACCAGTTCTCCGATGAAAAGGCAAACAGGGTGAGGAAGCCCAGACCACGATCGCCTGCAGCCCTTACGACGTTGCGCAGGGCCTCGACGCCGGCTCTGTGACCAGCGCTACGCGGCAACCCGCGTGCCTTCGCCCAACGGCCATTGCCATCCATGATAATGGCTATGTGGCGCGGATCGGACATGGCGGAACTCTCCCTCATAGAGATCAGCAGGCTCTAGACCTGCATGATCTCCCCTTCCTTGACCGTGACGATCTTGTCCATTTCGGCGATGGTGTCATCGGTCAGTTTCTGCACCTTGTCTGACAGAACCCGGCTTTCATCCTGACTGATCTCGCTATCCTTCTCCAGCTTTTTCAACTGGTCCATACCGTCGCGGCGCACATGACGCGCGGCGATACGGCCCTGTTCGGCATATTGATGCGCGATCTTGACCAGCTCCTTGCGGCGCTGCTCATTGAGTTCGGGCAGCGGAATACGAAGCGTCATGCCGTCCGTGATCGGATTGAGACCGAGACCGGAATCGCGAATCGCCCGCTCGACCGCACCAACCATGCTCTTGTCCCATACGGAGACGGACAGCATACGCGATTCAGGAACCGTGATATTGGCGACCTGATTAATCGGCATGGAGGAGCCGTATGCTTCAATCGTGATGGGCTCAAGCAAGCTTGCAGAAGCACGTCCCGTACGCAGACCACCAAGGTCATGTTTCAGCGCATTGACTGCGCCTTCCATGCGTCGCTTCAGGTCGTTGATGTCAAAAACATCGCTCATGCATGTTCTCCTTCAGTGCGCGGCAAGGCAACAATAAGTTTGACGATCAATTATCTGAAACGATCGTGCAACGCCCCTTGCCTTGCAAAATATCGGCCAAGCCGCCGTTTTCATGGATAGAATAAACTATTATCGGAATGTCGTTCTCACGCGCAAGGGCGACGGCCGCTGTATCCATGACAGCAAGCCCGCGATCAAGCACTTCCTTGTGTGTGAGTCGGTCGAAGCGGGTCGCTTCCGGATCCTTTTTAGGGTCGGCGGAATAGATACCGTCCACCTGCGTACCCTTGAAAAGGGCATCCGCGCCGATTTCAGCCGCGCGCAATGCCGCGGCCGAGTCGGTCGTGAAGAATGGATTGCCCGTACCGCCTGCGAAAATTACGACCTTGCCCTCGTCCATATAGGCGGTTGCCTTGCGTTGCGAGAAGCTTTCGCAGATTTCCGGCATGGCAATTGCCGAAAGCACCACCGCGTCCACTCCGATCCTGTGCAGCGAGGTGCGCAGCGCCAGTGAGTTTATGACGGTCGCCAGCATGCCCATATGATCACCCGTCACGCGGTCGCCACCCTTCGAGGCGACAGCCACCCCACGAAAAATATTGCCGCCGCCGATCACGACGCCCACTTCCACGCCAAGCGCACGCGCCTGGCTGATGTCTCTGGCGATACGATCAGAAACCGAAACATCAATGCCGAAACCCTGACCGCCCATCAGCGCCTCGCCCGAGGCTTTCAAAAGGACACGTTTATAGGTGGGCTTGACTAGCATTGAGGGTTCTCCGCAGAAGATGGTCAATCAATAGTGTTCGGTTCCGATACACGAAGGGCACCGCGTTGTCACGCGATGCCCTTCGTAATCAAAAGCCTTTTCAGGCAAAAGCACCTTCCAAAAAGTATGAAGTGCTTTTCGGAACAAGGTCCGCGTTAAAACAAACGCGATTAGCTCTTGACCGCAGCAGCCACTTCGGCGGCAAAATCGGTTTCTTCCTTCTCGATGCCTTCACCCAGAGCAATGCGCACGAAGCCGGTGATCTTGGCAGGAGCACCGATAGACTTTTCGGCTTCCTTGAGCGCAGCATCGACCGTGAGATCAGGATTGATGACAAAAGCCTGCGAAAGAAGGACGACTTCTTCGTAGAATTTGCGCATACGGCCTTCCACCATCTTTTCGATGATGTTCTCGGGCTTGCCTGATTCACGGGCCTGCTCGATGAAAATCGCCTTTTCACGCTCGACGGCAGTCGGATCGACGTCCGCATTGGTCAGCGCCAGCGGATTGACGGCAGCAACATGCATAGCGACCTGTCGGCCGAATGCATTGGCAGATTCCGCATCGCCAGCGGTTTCGACCGCGACGAGAACGCCAAGCTTGCCCAGCCCGTCAGCCACGCCGTTATGAACGTAGGTGGCGACAACGCCCTGCGAAACTTCCAGAGCAGCCGAGCGGCGGAAGCTGATATTTTCGCCGATGGTCGCAACGGCGTCCTTGGCAGCCTGCGTTACCGACTTACCGTCAACATCTGCTTCAGCAACAACTTCTGACGAGCCATCGGTCGTCAAAGCAGCCTGAGCGATCTTGCGAACCAGTTCCTGGAACGCCTCATTGCGGGCCACGAAATCGGTTTCAGAATTGACTTCGACGACAACCGCCTTGTTGCCGGTCGAAGCGACGCCAACCAGGCCTTCAGCAGCCGTGCGTCCAGCCTTCTTGTCGGCCTTGGCCATGCCCTTTGCACGCAGCCAGTCAACGGCTGCTTCAATGTCGCCATTG
This sequence comes from Falsochrobactrum tianjinense, assembly GCF_019100495.1. Taxonomy (GTDB): domain Bacteria; phylum Pseudomonadota; class Alphaproteobacteria; order Rhizobiales; family Rhizobiaceae; genus Brucella; species Brucella tianjinense. The sequence goes on from NZ_JAHRVA010000006.1 coordinate 180,511, forward strand.
GTTTCAGCAAGGGCCGCCTTACAATCCATCATGCCTGCGCCGGTAAGGTTGCGCAGTTCTTTAACCTGTGATGCGGAGATGCTCATAGTGTCGCCTTTCACGAAAGCGAAGGCACACCGGATGGGTGTGCCAACTTTTAGCCGACGCCATATGCGCCGGAATGAACAGAGGTTATCCACCCGCCGTGACGGATGGATGAAATTCACAAGCGCTGGTTACGCGCCTTCAGCCGGAGCCTCAAGGGCTGGTTCAACAGGAGTTTCAGCCTGTGCACCGATGTCGATGCCCATCGCGCCCTGCTGGCGGGCAATGCCGTCAATTGCAGCACGAGCAATGAGATCGCAATAAAGGGCGATGGCGCGGGCAGCATCGTCATTGCCCGGAATCGGGTAATCGATCTGCTCGGGGTCGCAGTTCGAATCGATCACAGCAACAACCGGAATGCCAAGGCGCTTGGCTTCCTGAATGGCAATCGATTCCTTGTTGGTATCGATGATGAACATCAGGTCCGGAACCGAGCCCATGTCCTTGATGCCGCCCAGAGCGCGGTCGAGCTTTTCGCGTTCGCGTTCGAGGTTCAGGCGCTCCTTCTTGGTGAAGCCCTGTGCGTCACCAGCCAGAAGTTCGTCAAGCTTGCGCAGACGCTGGATCGAGTTGGAAATCGTCTTCCAGTTGGTCATCATGCCGCCGAGCCAGCGGGCATTAACGTAATACTGGGCCGAACGGCTGGCTGCATCGGCAATAATGTCCGACGCCTGACGCTTGGTGCCAACGAACAGAACGCGACCGCCACGGGCAACCGTATCGGAAACGATCTTGAGCGCGTTGTGCAGCAGCGGAACGGTCTGCGACAGATCCATGATGTGGATATTGTTGCGGGCTCCATAAATGAAAGGAGCCATTTTCGGGTTCCAGCGGTGCGTCTGGTGGCCGAAGTGAACGCCAGCTTCCAGAAGCTGGCGCATGCTGAATTCAGGCAATGCCATCTGTATTTTCCTTTTCCGGTTTGACCTCCACGGGCTGAGGCGATTACTCGCCACCGGAGGCTGAGGCCGGATTTCTCCCGGCGAAAGCCCAATCCCGTGTGTGGAATAGGCGCGCTGTTAACTTATCGCGCCACAAAATGCAAGTCTTGCAGCCATTATAGCGCCAAAGACGGACCACAATAGCTATTCACAGGCCGTTTTACCGCCTTTCGTATCGAAAACATCAAGCTTGACGAGCTTTCCATGCATGGAAAAGTCGCCATAGTCCATCGTCAGGTCGCGCGTGATACCGTTTCTGTAGAGCTTGAAATTGATGCGATAGATCGGCAGGCCGTCCTGCTTTTCCTTGTCATCGAAATAGGCAATCGTCACCGGCCAGGCATGATCGTCCGTCAACGGTCCCATGACCTTGGCTTCTTCGTTCTTCGCTTCCTGTGCCTTGCCTACGACAACGGTTGTTGCCACAACGCGGTCGGCATCCTCCGAAGCATCGAACAAGGTCGTCTGATAGAATTTCTCACCCGCTTCTGCCTTGCCGATGAGTTCCTCCATATGCGTGGTGGGAAATTGCGTGGCTCGCAGGTCGATCCGGCTTTCCTTGGGCTTCGAAAGTTCAACGACTGTCTTCTTGCCGTCCAGCGTGGCATCGCCGCGCACTTCCTTGATCAGTTCCTTGTCGACAAAGGTCTTGTTTACGAAGCGGAACTCCTTGCCGTCACCGCTTTCAAATGTCGCGGTTTGCTGATCGGTCAGGCGCTGCGGCTGCTCGTCCATATCGATACGTGTCACAAAGCGGAAATTGGTCGTATAGCCCTCGCAGGCCGAGCCATTGAATTCATAGACCATACGACCCGACAGCCCGCTGATTCCCGATTTTTCGTCAGCACGGTCGAGCATCAGATCATAAACCGCACGATGGGGCGCCAATATCACCGCCGAAGCCGCATTGGCGGAGCCTGCCAGTACGCTCCAGACACAAACTGCCGCTCCACCTGTCAAAGGCGCCATTCTGAAAAACCGCATATATGAATCTCCCGATCTGTTATGCTGCATGATAAAAAAACTCGTGGCGGAAGCGAGGCAAAAAACGCACCATCCCCGAAAGCTTTACCGATTCTATCTTTGAACCGGATGCGGACATCACTTGTAATCAGGGAGTAACTGGAATGGCCGATACATTCGACAACCGTCTTGAAAAACTGGGCATATCCTTGCCGGAAGCCGCCGCACCTGCTGCAAACTACGTTCCATTCGCACAAAGCGGCTCCCTTCTTCTTACCTCCGGCCAACTTCCGCTAGAAGGCGGCAAGCTCATGCATACAGGCCCAATCGGTGATATATTGACGGTTGCGCAAGGCCAGGCTGCCGCCCGCGCCTGCGCGATCAATGTGCTTGCACAGGCAAAAGCTGCGCTTGGTGACCTTAACCGCATCAAGCGGGTGGTGAAAATCACCGTCTTCGTTTCTTCCACCGTCGCTTTCGTTGAACAGCACCTGGTTGCCAATGGTGCATCCGATCTACTGGTCGATGTGCTCGGCGATGCGGGAAAACATGCCCGCTCGGCCGTCGGCGTTGCAAGCCTGCCGCTGAATGCCCCCGTGGAAGTGGAAGCAATCATCGAGGTCGCCTGAAATGTCATCGCTCGATTGGCTCACGAAACGACCAATCGCCCATCGCGGGCTGCATGATCTGAATAAGGAGCGCTGGGAAAACACCCTCCCGGCCTTCGAAGCTGCGGCAAAAGCGGGATTTGCCATCGAATGTGATGTACATCTCACGCGCGATGGCGGTGTTGTTGTGTTTCACGATGACGAACTCTTGCGGCTCACGGGACGTGAAGGCCGGATCACTGATCTGACGACCGCGGAAGCCACTGCGCTTCCTATTGGTGGCACGATCGACCATGTACCGACACTGCGCCAGGTGCTCGATCTGGTCGATGGTCGCGTGCCCGTCATCATCGAACTCAAGGGCATCGAGGGCCGCGACGACGGCCTCGTTGCAGCCGTGGCGAAGGATCTTCGATCCTATAAGGGTGAGGCCGCGATCATGTCGTTCGATCATCATTTGATTCGCCGTTTCAAAACAGATGCGAAAGGCATTCCCGGAGGATTAACGGCAGAAGGAACCGGAGTGAGAGATTTGGAGGCGCATTTCTCAATGCTCGTGCATGAGATTTCCTTCGTCTCCTATAATGTCCATCATCTGCCCAACCCCTTCATCCGCTTTGTGCGGGAGAAATTGCATATGCCCGCCATCAGTTGGACCGTACGTGACGCCGATATGCAAAGGCACAGCGAACTCAACGTAGATCAGGTCACTTTTGAAGGCTTCGATCCGCGGGCGCTTGTCGCTTGACGAGAAATTGCCCGCGCCGCAAACTTGCAAAACGAGCGGCAAAGGAACAGCGGTGAGCGACAAGGACAAGCAGACGGAACAAAGCTTCGTTCTTCGCGTCGTCGAAAGCATCGACGACTTTACGCAAGACGAATGGAACAGCCTTGCCGGAGCATCCCGACAGGATACGGCCTACAATCCCTTTATTTCCAGGGCTTTCCTGTTAGCTCTGGAACAGTCCGGTTCGGTATCGCGCAAAACGGGCTGGTTGCCGCGCCATTTGCGCCTCGAAGATGAGCGCGGTGAACTGATCGGTGCCGTTCCCAACTATCTCAAAGGCCATAGCCAGGGCGAATATGTCTTCGACCATGGCTGGGCCGACGCTTTTGAACGCGCGGGAGGGAGCTATTATCCAAAACTCCAGGCGGCTGTTCCCTTCACACCGGCAACCGGACCCAGACTTCTCCATCATGTGGACTATGATCGCGAAGCCGTGCAACTGGCTCTTGCCGCCGGGCTACGACAGTTGACGGACCAGATCGGAGTATCATCCGCCCATGTGACCTTCGCGCCATTTCATGAAATTAAGCCTCTGGAAAAAGCTGGATTCCTGCATAGGATAGATGAGCAATTCCATTTTATAAACAATGGCTTCTATGATTATGATGACTTTCTAAATGAGCTTGTGTCGAGAAAGCGTAAAGCGCTGAAGAAAGAACGGCGCGACGCCTTGTCCGACGGGATAGAAATCGACTGGATCACCGGCAGCGACCTCACCGAAACCGTGTGGGATGAGTTTTTCACTTTCTACATCGACACAGGTAGCCGGAAATGGGGGCGGCCTTATCTCAACAGGGCCTTCTTTTCATTGATTGGCGCTACAATGGCCGATGATATTCTGCTGGTCATGGCGCGTCGCGACGGGCGTTATATTGCAGGTGCAATTAATTTCATTAGCAGCGATACACTTTACGGGCGTCATTGGGGTTGCATCGAAGACCACCCGTTTCTGCATTTCGAGGTCTGTTACCATCAGGCCATCGACTTCGCCATTGAACATAAATTGCGCATTGTCGAAGCGGGGGCGCAGGGCGAGCACAAGCTTGCGCGCGGCTACGTGCCTGTCACCACTCATTCCGCACATTATATCGCGCATGAAGGACTGCGAAATGCAGTCAATAATTACCTGGAACATGAACGCCGTGAAGTCGCGCAGATTCATGAGGCACTCAAAGAGCATTCTCCCTATCGGCGGGGATAATCCCGTGCAGCTTGCGCGAAGCCAATGGATGCCGTGTGATTGAAATATGCAAATATTGGAGAGAATAGCATGTCTGCCACCTATGATAATGACAATATCTTCGCCAAAATCCTGCGTGGTGAAATTCCCTCGACGCGCGTTTACGAGACGGAACATGTGCTGGCATTCATGGATGTGATGCCCCAGGGAACGGGGCATACGCTCGTCGTCCCCAAAACCCCTTCGCGCAATCTGCTCGATGCAAAGCCCGAAACGCTCGTAGAAGCCATCCAGGCGGTGCAGAAAATTGCCAATGCCGTAAAAAAGGCGTTCAACGCCGATGGCATAACCGTCATGCAGTTCAATGAACCTGCCTCCGGGCAAACGGTTTATCACCTGCATTTTCACGTCATACCGCGATTTGAAGGTGTCGCCCTAAAGCCTCACAGCGGGCAGATGGAAGACCCTGCCGTTCTTTCAGCAAATGCTAAAAAAATCATCGCATCCCTTTGATAAATAAGGAATTATAAAAATGGCCCTTCCGAAGAAGGGCCATTTTCATTTTCACTTCTTGCGCGGCACCTTCGGCACCGATGATTTTGGCACGGCGGTTCTGGCTGTCGGTCTAGCCACCGGCTCATCCTTACCGGCCAGCACCTTTTCCTTTTCCACCTTCTTCGGAGTCGCCTTTCTGCGCTGCGGCAATTTCTTTTCTGCTGGAATGTCCTTCTTCGGCTTAACCGGCTTGTCGGCTACCGATTCCAGCAGGAGATCGGTCTTGCCATCGGGTTTTGTCGTGACATCAACGCGCACCGTTCCACCCTGCTTGAGCTTGCCAAACAGAACCTCATCCGCCAGCGGCTTCTTGATGTGCTCCTGAATGACGCGAGCCAACGGACGCGCGCCCATCCGCTCGTCATAGCCCTTTTCGGCAAGCCATGCGATAGCGGCTTCGGTCAGCTCGAAAGTCACGCCGCGTTCGGCAAGTTGAGCCTCAAGCTGAAGCACGAATTTCTGCACCACCTGATGAATGACCGGAACCGGCAGCGGGCCAAACGGCACGATCGCGTCGAGGCGGTTGCGGAACTCCGGCGTGAACAGCCGGTTGATCGCTTCCATATCGTCGCCTTCGCGCCGCGTTGAACCGAAGCCAATTGCGGCTTTGGCCATGTCGGCAGCGCCCGCATTGGTGGTCATGATCAGGATTACATTGCGGAAGTCGATCTTCTTGCCATTGTGATCGGTCAGCGAGCCGTGATCCATCACCTGCAGCAGAATATTGAACAGGTCTGGATGAGCTTTCTCAATCTCATCAAGCAGTAGAACGCAATGCGGATGCTGATCCACACCATCGGTCAGAAGCCCGCCCTGATCGAATCCAACATAGCCGGGAGGCGCGCCGATCAACCGCGAGACGGTATGACGCTCCATATATTCCGACATATCGAAACGCAAAAGCTCGACGCCAAGCGAAGCAGCTAGCTGCTTCGCCACTTCTGTCTTGCCAACGCCCGTCGGCCCGGAAAACAGATAGGAACCAATCGGCTTGTCCGGCTCGCGCAGGCCCGCACGGGCCAGCTTGATCGAAGCCGACAGGGCCTCGATCGCCAGATCCTGACCATAGACCACGCGCTTGAGTTCAGCATCGAGATGCGACAGAACCGCTTCATCGTCCTTGGAAACCGACTTGGGCGGAATCCGCGCCATCGTGGCAATGGTTGCCTCGATTTCCTTGACGCCTATCGTCTTCTTGCGCTTGTTTTCAGGTAGAAGCATCTGGCTTGCGCCCGTTTCGTCGATCACATCGATTGCCTTGTCCGGCAGTTTGCGATCCGAAATATAACGCGCAGAAAGCTCGACCGCCGACTTGATGGCATCGACTGTGTATCTGACCTTGTGGAAGTCCTCAAAATAGGGCTTGAGGCCCTTCATGATCTCTATCGCATCCGGGATCGACGGCTCATTGACGTCTATCTTCTGGAAACGGCGCACCAGCGCGCGGTCCTTCTCGAAAAACTGGCGGTATTCCTTATAAGTGGTCGAACCGATGCAACGAATCGCCCCGGAAGAAAGTGCTGGCTTGAGCAGGTTTGATGCATCCATAGCACCGCCAGACGTAGCCCCTGCCCCGATCACCGTATGAATCTCGTCAATGAACAGAACGGCGCCCGGATATTCTTCCAGCTCCTTTACAACCTGTTTCAGGCGCTCTTCGAAATCGCCGCGATAACGGGTGCCTGCAAGCAAGGTCCCCATATCGAGCGAAAAGATGGTTGCGTCAGCCAGTGCCTGCGGCACCTGCCCTTCGACAATACGCTTGGCCAGACCTTCGGCGATCGCCGTCTTGCCGACGCCGGGATCGCCCACATAGAGCGGATTATTCTTGGAGCGGCGGCAGAGAACCTGAATTGTGCGGCTGATCTCGCTGTCACGCCCAATTAGTGGATCGATACGTCCAGCCTTGGCTTTCTCGTTGAGATTAACGCAATAGGCCGTAAGTGCGTCCTGCTTTTTCTTGGCACTTTCTTCCGCTTCCACGCCTGTGCGCTCTTCGCTCGCGCTTTCAGCACTGCGCGGCGTCCGCGGCTCATTGCTTTGCGTGCGCTTGGAAATACCATGCGAAATATAATTGACGGCATCATAGCGCGTCATCTGTTGTTCCTGGAGGAAATAGGCAGCATGACTTTCACGTTCGGCAAAGATGGCGACCAGCACATTGGCCCCGGTCACTTCTTCGCGATTGGACGACTGAACGTGAATAACGGCACGCTGAATCACGCGCTGGAAAGCTGCTGTCGGCTTGGAATCCTCATCATAGCCGGTGACGAGATTGTCCAGTTCACGGTCGATATAGTCGGTAACGATACGTTTGAGATGTTCCAGATCGACGTTACAGGCGCGCATGACTGCGCCCGCATCCTGGTCGTCGATCAGGGCAAGCAATAAATGTTCGAGCGTCGCATATTCGTGATGCCGCTCGTTAGCGATTGTGAGGGCTTGATGCAGCGCCCTTTCAAGGCTGGGGGAAAACGATGGCATGTGACCTCACTTTTTCTCCATTACGCATTGTAGTGGATGCTGGTTTTGCCGGGCAAAATCCATGACCTGACTTACTTTGGTCTCCGCGACCTCGTATGTAAAGACACCGCACTCGCCAACACCATGATTGTGAACGTGCAACATGATGCGCGTGGCGTCTTCGAGGTTTTTCTGGAAAAACCGTTGCAGAACATGAATGACGAACTCCATCGGCGTGTAGTCGTCATTGAGGAGCAGAACCCGGTAGAGGCTGGGTTTTTTAGTTTTAGGCTGCGTCCGCGTGACTACGACGGTACCGCTATCCGGCCCGTTTCCGCCGTCGGTCTTGCTCTGCATGACTAAATCAAACTGCCTCATCGAACCCATCACCCGGATGCCCATCTATCTGGCCTGCTCACCCTCTTATGTAGGGCAGCATGGCCTGATTTTAAGGTCTTCGGCAACACTTGCAACCGGAGTTGCGGAGATCGTACCCAATTTATTGACCCTCATTCATAAACGCACTCCAACGTCCCAGAACCAACGGGCAATTTTTTTCAAGTTTTATGAATAATGCAGTTACCATAAACGGATTGGTAACGCTGATGGCAGTAGTATCGCTGAATTAGATTGCTGTGTGCCTTTTGCGCCGCAGTTTAAAAAAACCGGGATACAGGCAGGTCAACATCGTGCGTACCGCATTCAATAAAATCGCCCATGCCCTGAAAAGGACGGCGCAGGCCACCCTTCTTCTTGCCGTCGTAACGGGGTGCTCAACCGCCTCTACGACCGTGCCTGCTGTTGCAGCGAACGACAAATATGCGGCAATTGTGATCGATGCAAATACGGGTAAAACCATGTTTGCGGCCAATGCCGATGCGAAACGCTATCCGGCCTCACTGACCAAAATGATGACCATCTACATGGTTTTTGAAGCTATGAAAGCAGGCCGCATCACCAAGGACACCATGTTCCCCGTATCAGCTTACGCAGCCTCACGTCCACCTTCGAAGATCGGCTTTCGTCCGGGGCAGCGCATTCGGGCTGAGGACGCCATATTAGCGATGATTACCAAATCGGGAAATGACGTTGCCGCCGCCACCGGTGAATATCTTGGCGGATCGGAAGAACGTTTTGCCCAGATGATGACGACCAAGGCCCGCCGCCTCGGCATGCGTAATACGGTTTTCCGCAATGCATCCGGCCTTCCCAACTCGGCGCAATATACAACCGCGCGCGACATGGCTATCCTTAGCATCGCGTTGCGTCAGCATTTTCCGCACAAGTTTTCGTATTTCTCGCGCCGCAGCTTCGTGTTCCGCGGCAAAACGATCAGAGGCCATAATCGGCTTCTGGGACGCGTAGAGGGCGTTGACGGCATCAAGACTGGTTATACCAATGCATCCGGCTACAATCTAGCTTCCTCCGTCAACCATAACGGTCGCCGCCTCGTCGCCGTCGTCATGGGCGGCAACACCGGCGCCAGCCGCGATGCGCACATGACAAAGCTAATCCGCAAATATCTGCCCGCAGCAACACGCGGACGTATCTCCGAGCCACTCGTCGCAATGCGCTCCGATGTTCCACAGGTAATTGCTTCCATCGATCTTCCAACGGCGCGTAACGCACCTGTTCCGGTAGCGCGTCAGTTGGTGGCGGTCGAAGATGTCATCAACAGTGAAAACGGCGAAGGCGATGCCGACCAGCCCCAGCTTCTGGCGTTGGCCGCCCCTACTCCGCGCCCGGCTGCGATGGCTGCTCAGGCTGCTATACGCCCTGCACCCAAGGCCGCTGTTCCTACCGCTCCCGCTAATGAAATCGACCCTGTCACGACCGCTTCCGCACCTGTTGCAGGCGGCTGGGCAATTCAGGTCGGCTCTTTGCCTAGCGAAGGACAGGCCCGCAAAATGCTGGCCAAGGTTTCAGCGTCGGCGGGCAATTCGCTGCGCTCGGCTTCGCCCTATACCGAGACGTTTACTAAAGGCAGCTCCACTTTTTATCGCGCGCGCTTCGTGGGCTTCACTTCGAAGCAAGACGCATGGGATGCCTGCGCTTCACTGAAGAAGAAGAATTATGGCTGCTACGCAGTCGCAAACTGAAACCTGCGAGGGGCACGCCCCTCGTGACCGCTTTAAACCCGTAATTGTCATGCGTAGAGGGTTTCGAGATGTCGAATATGAATGAAACAGTCAGACAGCAGTTATCACTCTCCCAAGCGTGGACGCGCGAAGCAGATCGCCCTTCAGCGTTCGGCTCACTCTTTTCGATCCAGTCCCTGAAACAGGCGGCGCTTCGGATTGCCGATATACGTCATGGCAAAAACCTCCAGACGCGCGATCTGGTCGGCTTACTGATCAGCCATGCCGCACGCAATAAACGCCTGGCGCAGCCCCGCACGATGATGCGCATGACCCTGCCGGTCAATCTCGACAGGGTGGCGGTACGCCTCACCATAGAAAACTGAAACTCAGAATAGCCCGTCATTCATTTCGGCGGGTTTTTCTTTTCCACTTGTCCTTACCGTTCACAGAAGACCCAGCTCCGTCAACTCCCGTCGCAAATCTGCCGGAAGAGCGGCTCTGCCCGCTTTGCCCGCCGCTTCATCGGCAGGCGTTTCATTTTCGGCCAAATAGCGCCAGCCCTGAAAAGCACGGCGCGGTTGCCACTGTGTTGGAATGATTTTAGGTTCCAGTACGAGATGGCAGCGATTGATCCCCTGATTGTCAGTGAATGGGCGCACATCGAGAAGACGCTGACGGCATTGCACATTACCCTTGATCACCCAGTAGAGCGACCCACCCTCAAGGAGCTCGCCTATTCGCTTGGGCACCATGCGGGTGGTATGAAACTGTTCCGGTACGAGTCCGGCTGCGCGCTGTTCAGCCAGCCGGAAATCAATCCAGGCCGCGAAATCTTCGATGCTATCGCATCCAACGCAAAGTTTGACGAGATTGAGAGTCATGGAACCGATTTAGCCAAGCTCGTCACTGGCTTCAAGCCATAAGCAACGCAAAGCGAAAAAGCCGCGATCAGCAGGCCACCACATTGACAGCCAGGCCGCCCTGGCTGGTTTCCTTGTAGCGTTCGCTCATATCGTGGCCTGTCTGGCGCATGGTCTCGATACAGGCATCGAGCGGCACAAAATGCTTGCCGTCGCCCTTCATCGCAAGCGAGGCTGCGGTCACGGCCTTTACGGCGCCAAAGGCGTTGCGTTCGATACAGGGTACCTGAACCAGCCCCGCAACCGGATCGCATGTCATGCCCAGATGATGTTCAAGCGCTATCTCAGCCGCGTTTTCGATCTGCTCGGCAGTCCCGCCGAGGATTGCGGCAAGACCAGCGGCGGCCATGGCGGAAGCTGAACCCACTTCGCCCTGACAACCAACCTCCGCTCCCGAAATCGAAGCATTGTGCTTGATAATGCCGCCAACCGCAGCAGATGTAAGCAGAAAATCGCGAATACCCTTTTCGTCGGCGTCCTCATGAAAATGCAGATAATAACGCAACACGGCAGGAACCACACCCGCTGCCCCGTTCGTTGGAGCCGTTACGACCCGGCCTCCGGAGGCATTTTCCTCATTGACCGCCATCGCATAGACGGAAAGCCAGTCATTGGCGAGCAATGGATTTGCTCTGTTATTGCGCCAATCCTCCTGTAATTTGTCATGAAGCTGGCGCGCGCGGCGGCGAACATTCAGCCCGCCCGGCATGATGCCACCGCAGCTCAACCCGCGCTCGATACAGGAACGCATCGCACCCCAGATACGATCCAGACCTTCGTCCAGATCGAGGCACGACATATGGCATTCCTCATTGGCTCGCTTCATTTCAGCGATGGAAAGGCCGCTGGTATGGGCCATATCCAGCATTTCCGAAGCAGAGCTAAATGGATAGGGAACGCCGTCCGTCTTCTCATCGCGCTTGCCGCCGCTGGTCTGAATACGGCTGAGTTCTTCCGCAGTCACCACGAAACCGCCCCCGATGGAAAAATAGACACGACGCAGCAACAGTCGATCGTCCCGATCATAGGCTTCGAAAGCCATGCCGTTCGCATGGCCCGGCAACGGCGTCCTGCGGTCCAGCACTAGATCAGTCTTGGGGTCGAAATGATAGGCGGGATGGCCCTCCGGCTGCACTTTGCGCGCCAAGGATACCTTTTCCACTTCCGAATCCATGATGTCTGGGTCGATTGAATCGGGCTTGTAACCGCAAAGGCCAAGAATCACTGCGCGATCCGTCGCATGGCCGATACCGGTATAGGCCAGCGAACCGTGCAGGCTTGCCTTGAGACGATGAACTTTCGCATTGGCAGGTTTTGGCCAGTCGCCGCCAATCAGTTCATCAAGAAACATATGGGCAGCCGTCATGGGCCCCATCGTGTGCGAACTCGAAGGCCCGATGCCAATCTTGTATAGATCGAATACCGACAGAAACATTCTACACCTTCTCCAGCCCGTATTTCCGGCTCGAACGGCTGCATGGCCCTTGCACCTCAGATCACATGAATCTGCACGCAAACCTGCCGGGCGCGATGATATCACACCTTTATAGATAGTGTAGGCGAGGAGCAGCGCAAGCGGAATGCCGAAATGCGTCATCAAATTTCCGCTTTACGCAACTTCCGCCCGTCTCGGGCGGGAATCCAGTTTAAACGAAAAAGAGGTAAGCTATGAGAATGAGGGTAGCGAGGCCAACGACTGCGCGGAGCGTAACGCCCCAGCAGGACTTTTGAACGATGTCGTCCATGGAATTTTTTTGAAAACCTTGTTGTGCAACTCTTGGATACAGCGCTCTTCACGTCGCTGTTACTGCCGATATAGCCCCAGCGGGGGGAAAACGCAATCAGGGAAAATGGCTAAAATGGGGCGAGGCCAAACATCCTGCTCTGCCGGATTTCGAAAGATAGCGTTACATCAAGGACTTGGTTGGAAGGATGCTTAGCAAGACCTTTACAGGGGTGGCAGAATTGCGGCATCAGGGTTGCGGCAGGAGCATATCTGTCTTGCCTGTCAGCCAATAGGCGGTCAGTCCAACCCATTCCCGCATAGCGACGCTGAAGCGCGACAGCGCATCATTGGGCGCTTCGAGGTAGAGCGAGAAAGTCTCTTTCGCTGGCGTTTTGTAATCGACGGGCCACGCGATCACCTCGAATCCCGCCTTTCTAAAACAGCCGATAGAACGCGGCATATGATAGGCCGACGTCACGAGAAGCCATGTTTCTCCAGCTTTCGGGTGGGCGAGCGCTTTGGAAAAGGCCGCATTTTCCACGGTATTGCGGGATTTATTCTCGAAAATAAACCGCTCGCCGGAAAAACCAAGACCGGCAAGCATGCTGCGGGTGCTTTCAGCTTCCGGCATCGCCTTTTCGAAGAATGCGCCATCCCCACCAGAAACGATGACTCTGGCACTGGGGTAAAGTCGGGCCAGATGCATGGCTTCAAATATCCGGTCAGCCGCGCTGTTCAGTTCGAAACCCGGTCGCCCGGCATTGATATCGCCATTCATATAACCGCCCAGAACCACGATGCCTTCAACATGATGTGGCAAATTCGGCTGCTTGGGAAAACGGTCCTCCAGTGGCGCAAGAAGCAATGAGCCAAGCGTAGTGTAGCTGCTTGAAAACACAACGATTGCAGCCACCGCCAGCAGTGAGAGACCGAGTCTGCGAAAGCGCGCCCACACTAGAACAAGTGCCGCGAGCATGAGCACGAAAATGATCGTCACAGGCTGGAAAAGCAGCCAGAAAATTTTGGAAAAACTGAAAAACAACGCAATCTCCGGATGTAAATCGCGCTCTCGTTGTGACCGGAGCGATTCTTGCTGCTCGATACTATAGCGGGTACCGGAGCCTGTGCTAGAAATCTGCCGGAGTCGAATCTTCAAGATTGGGAAGTAAAATGCAGAGCACTGCTGAAACGGGTTCCATCCCTTCACGCCGCCCCCGGCTTGGACGCGTCGATATCGCCCGCGGTGCAGCGCTCGTTGCGATGGCGATCTATCATTTTGCCTGGGATCTTGAGTTTTTCGGCTACCTGGCCCCAGCGACGACAGCGCAGGGCGGCTGGAAACTCTTTGCCCGCTGCATCGCTTCAAGCTTCCTGTTTCTTGTCGGGTTCAGCCTCGTTCTCGCCCATGGAAATGGCATACGCTGGCGGTCCATGGGCAAGCGACTTTTACAAATCGTCGCCGCAGCAGCATCCATTTCGGCTGTGACATGGTATATGTCGTCCGAAAACTTCATCTTTTTCGGCATTTTGCACCAGATCGCCCTGGCAAGCGTGCTCGGGCTTTTGTTCCAGCGCCTGCACCCTCTCATAACGCTGATTATAGCGACGCTGGTCATCAGCGGTCCACTCTATTTAAGTGCCGAGATTTTCAACCAGCCTTTGCTCGCATGGGTGGGACTTTCCACAATCACCGTGCGTTCCAATGATTATGTGCCGCTTTTCCCGTGGTTTGGCGCGGTGCTGATTGGCATTGCTGCTGCACGCCTATGCGAACGCTTCAATGTGTTACCGTTGCTTGGCGGGAGTAGTGAATCGCATTTTCCACAAAAACCGCTCACCTTCATCGGTCGCCACAGCCTCGCATTCTACCTGATCCACCAGCCGGTGCTGATTGCGCTTATCTATGGCTTTTCGCAGATCATGCCTCCAGCCGCGCCCGCGCCGCGGCAAGCTTTCACGCAATCATGCATAGCAGCATGCATGCAGGACGGCGGCGAAGCACTTTGCCGGCAGTTCTGCGATTGCGTGGTCAGCGAACTCGATAAGGCCCACCTTTTCGATGACGTATTCAGCGGCAAGGCGAACCAGAACAATAACAGCACCGTGCAGGACATAGCCGCGATGTGCTCACCTGCACCAGACAATTGAAACGTCAGGTAGAAACGCCCAGTTCCGCCAGTCGCTCAATGCAGGCTTCATCCACCTGGTCTAGTTCAGTGAGAATTTCGTCAATGTCGCGCCGTTTCTGGCGAAGGGCGTCGCGCTTTTCTTCCACCCGCTTCATCAGAAGCTTCAACTGCCCCGTTTCACCGGGCGGCTCGCGATACATCTGGATGATTTCGTGAATCTCGGCGATCGAGAATCCCAGCCGCTTGCCACGCATGATTTGCTTGAGAAGATGACGGTCGGAAGGACGAAACAGACGCGTGCGGCCACGGCGCACAGGCGCAATCAGCCCCTCATCTTCGTAAAAGCGCAGCGTCCTGGTCGATATGCCGAACTCTCGCGTCAATTCCGTAATCGTATAATATTCGCGCACCATTACATCCCTGCCTTGCAATATGCAGACGGCTGTTGTGCAACTGCTCTTACGTAAAAGTCAATCGAAAACGCTGTAAACTGTCATAATCTCGGTAATAAGAGCGCTCTCCGGCTGGCTATGGCCTTGCTATTGCCGGGATGCTCATGCGTTATGGCGCGATATGATTGGTATTTGATAACGACTCATGCGGCGCTCGATAAAATATACACTCATCGGACTGGTTATCGTGGCGCTTGCGGGCGCAGCACCTTTGGCGGTCGAACCGATTGTTGTGAAAATCGGTGAGAATTCGATCCGCCAATTGGCCAGAGACGGTAATTTCTGCACCACGCCCGATTGCGAGGAAGGCATGAATTATGTCATCGGTTTTCTGGAAACCAATTACGGCCTCTCGCCGGAAAACGTCAAATGGTGTATGGGTGTGGACGTCATTGCCCATTATGAACTGCCTTTCGGCAATGACATGAAAAACGCTCTCACCGATCAGATGTATCAGCGTTGCGGTGATCCCCGGCAGGATGAACCGGCGAGAAATTATACGACAGAATAAAAGGCCCCTCTTTTCATGACGCGATTTTTGCGCATCGCTGCCTGGCTGCTTCTTGTAATGATTCTCATAGTTACGATAAGTCCAATCCAGTTACGTCCTATTACCGGCGAACCTGCCGATGTGGAGCGTTTTGCAGCTTTTTTTCTAGTCGGCGCGCTGTTTGTGCTGGCTTATCCGCGTTACTGGCTGGCAGTGCTTGCGCTCACCATCGGCTGCGCGGGCCTGTTTGAACTTTTGCAGCGCCTGGCACCCGGTAGGCATGGCGAGATGGCAGACTTTTTCATCAAGGCTACAGGAGCATTTATCGGAGTTTTCACCGGGCGCAGCCTGAGTTTCCTGCGCCTGTTCCGTGCGCACAAATAATCCCATTGATCCTCAGGTTTCTTTTTGCCTCGTGGGAACCAAAGCCATTTTCACGCATTCTATCTTCATCAAATTGCATGGAGATAAAACATGGCCGACAACAAGACTGCCAATGATATCCAGCAGGCTCTGGAACAGCAGATCGCAGATATGCGCGGCGAACTCAAACGCCTTTCACAATCGCTCGCTTCCCATTCCGGCGACCTGCGAGACCGCGCCGAAGATGTCATGGATGATGCTTCCGGTCGAATTCGTCATGCAGCGCAGACTGTGCGTGAACGCGGTCAGGCCGTGGCGGAAACGGTCAAGGAAAACCCCGGAACCGCGACCACCCTCTTCGGCACGGCTGGCATTCTCGGCATATTGATTGGCGTAGCCATTGGCTGTGCGATTTCTGATCGTCGTTAGAGCATTTCCAGCAAAAGTGCGTAGCGGTTTTACGTTAGGACAATGCGACGAAGAAAAGAATTGATAATTCTCTCCCTCCCAGGCAGGCCCCGCGACTTTGGAAGTCGCGGGGTTCTTGTTACATGGGCTTTACCTGCGCCTTCATGGCTGCTACGCGAGTAATTGGTAATTCGCCACCGGTCGCAGCCTACCCGGTCAAAACAAGGACAGTTGCAAGCGTTCGCGCTTGCATATGAAGACTGCGCTGTGGCTTTCGAAGAAAGGCACACAAATGACTGAAAAAACAATATATTCAGACCTCAAGCAGCTCGGCTCGAACACTGCAATTCCCCAGTCGCCCGAGGAATCCGTGCTTGAGCGGGTATCAAACCCACAGACTGGAACGCCCTATTGTGTGCGCTTTACAGCGCCCGAATTCACCTCGCTCTGCCCGATGACGGGACAGCCGGATTTCGCCCACCTGATGATAGATTACGTTCCGGGCGAATGGCTGGTCGAAAGCAAATCGCTAAAACTTTTCCTGTTTTCCTTCCGCAATCACGGCGCTTTTCATGAAGATTGCACCGTGACCATAGGCAAACGGCTGGTGGAACTTCTTGAACCGCAATGGTTGCGCATTGGCGGTTATTGGTATCCGCGCGGCGGAATTCCCATTGATGTGTTTTATCAGACGGGCGCAGCGCCGCAGGATGTGTGGATACCGGAACAGACAGTTCCCAATTATCGCGGTCGGGGCTGATACGGATACAACGTCTATTGCCGTCCCGCACCCTCGCCCCTATTATCGTTAATCATAGCGCACACCGGACAGAGGGTTGGATGAAAAAGATCGCATTACTCATCTCGCTGGCAGTGCTTTCTGGATGCGGTGCCGGGAAAGCCGCGGTGGATGCGGGCAAAGGATTTGACCGCTTCGAATGCTTGTCCCGCAACATGAAGGGCGAGATGCCCTGCCCGCAGCCGGATAATCCTAACCAGTCCCCCTAACCGGAAAGAGGCAACCATGGCTGTTCAACCAAAAGACGTTCTCAATTTCTGGTTCTCTCCCAAAATGCGGAAAAACTGGTTTGAAAAGAGCGACGAAATTGATGTGGAAATACGCAAAAGATTTCTCGCCGCCTATGAGGATGCGCGCAAGGATCAGATGGAATCCTGGAAGCAGAAACCGGAAAGCGCTTTGGCTCTGACTATCTTGTTCGACCAGTTTCCACGCAATATGTTCCGCGGCTCGCCTCGCTCTTTCGAAAGCGACGGACTGGCCCGCGATATAGCCGTTCAGGCGCTCGACCACGATTTTGACCGCCATCTATCGGTCGACCAGCGCCAGTTTTTCTATCTACCGCTCATGCATAGCGAGAAGCTTAAAGATCAGAAGCGCTCCGTCGAGCTTTATGAAAAACTTGCAGATCCGGTCTCGCTCGACTTTGCCCGACAGCACCATGACATTATCGAGCGCTTCGGTCGCTTTCCCCATCGCAACAAGGTGCTGGGGCGTGAAACCACAGCAGAAGAAACTGAATTTCTGACAGAGCACTCCGGCTTCTGATCTACAAAAGCTGGTAAGGCAGAATTCCGCGGCGGTCATGATCGACCGCGAGCCTGCTTTTCAATGGCGGAACTGCGCGCTGGACACATTCGGCGCGCTCACAGATGCGGCATGAAACCCCGATGGGATCGAAGGCCGAACGTATCGTGACATCCAGACCGTCGGCATAGACGAAATCCTGCGCATAGCCGATTTCGCAACCCAGTGCGATGGCATATCGCCTCTGGAGGGCATTGAAACCGCCCTCGCTTTTCGTCAGTTCCGTCGCCACGCAAAGATAGCGCGCTCCATCGGGCGTTTCAGCCAGTTGGCGAATGATGCGGCTTGGCGTTTCAAATGCCTGATGCACGTTCCACAACGGACAGGCCGCACCATAACGCGCAAATTGCAGCTTGGCTGCACTATGCCGCTTGGTGATGTTCCCGGCGCGGTCAATGCGAGCAAAAAACACCGGTACCCCGCGCTGACCGGACCGCTGCAAGGTGCTCAACCGGTGCGCCACCTGTTCGAGACTTGCACCAAAGCGCGACGCCAGCAGTTCCAGATCGTGCCGTAACTCCTTTGCCGCAGTCAAAAACGTCTGGTAAGGCAATATCAGCGCGCCAGCAAAATAATTACGCAACCCGATTTTGCAAATTTCGACCGCTTCGGCAGAACGGAAATCCGCACGCTTCGCGATTGAAATCACGATCTCTTCCATTTCCAGTTCGGCGATTTGAAATGCAATCTGGAAATTCCGGGTCGAAGCCGGCGAATATGGATTGACGTAAAGCACCCGCGCCGCCGGATCGAATCGGCGCAGGATCGCTTCATCGGGTGCCGCGCGCGCAATACGTACGCCATGGTGGTTCTCCATATATTGCGCCAGTGCCAACCCCGGATCACGGCCCGGAATATCCAGCCTCATTGAGAGATTTTCCGCTGCAATATCAAGTTCATGCACGTAGTTATCAATAAAATGGAAAAAGTCGCGGACTTCCTCATAGGGAGCAGGCTCAGCAAATGATGGCGCGCGGCCAAGCTGATTATCGAGGCTCGCAAGTTGCTCGCTGTTGCGCCTATATGCCTGATGACAAGCGATCAGGGCGTGCGCCAGCCCTGGCACATTTTGCGTAATCAGTTTCAATTCCTGCAAATTCGGTTTGTAATTGTCGAATACCGGATCGGCCAAAGCCTCTGAAACGGCGGAAAGCAAGCGGTCGTCGTCACCCAGCGAAATCGCGCCAATATCAATCTGGTAGTTTTCGGCCAGAGCAAGCAGAACCGCAGCGGAAACCGGCCGCTGATTATTCTCGATCTGGTTAAGATAACTCGTTGAAATACCTAACCGTTCAGCAAAAACGGCCTGCGTGGCCTGATGCTGCTGGCGCAGTTCTCTGATCTTCCTGCCAACGTAAAGTTTTCTGGGAGCCATGTTTGCAAATTCACATTTCACTGTTTGCAATTTTATAAATTACACAATGACACCTTTTCAAGCTTTCCCAATGCGGCATACTGGCTCTAAGCAGTAATTGAAAAATATCGCAATTTCATACCTTTCCAAAGGCCACAGACAATGCAGCAACTTCTGGAACAGCTTGAAGCCCGTCGCATGGAAGCGCGTCTTGGCGGAGGCCAGCGTCGCATTAATGCCCAGCACGCAAAAGGCAAGCTCACCGCCCGCGAAAGACTGGAGGTGCTTCTCGACGAAGATTCGTTCGAGGAATTCGACATGTATGTTACGCATCGCTGCACCGATTTCGGCATGGAAAAGCAGAAAGTGGCGGGCGATGGCGTCGTGACCGGTTGGGGTACGATCAATGGGCGTCAGGTCTATGTATTCAGCCAGGATTTCACGGTTTTGGGTGGCTCGCTTTCGGAAACCCATGCGCAGAAGATCTGCAAGATCATGGATATGGCGATGAAGAACGGGGCGCCGGTCATCGGTCTTAACGATTCGGGCGGCGCACGCATCCAGGAGGGTGTCGCTTCGCTTGCGGGCTATGCTGACGTATTCAAGCGCAACGTGGACGCCTCTGGCGTGGTGCCGCAGATTTCCGTCATTATGGGGCCATGCGCAGGCGGTGCAGTCTATTCGCCCGCCATGACCGACTTCATTTTTATGGTACGCGATTCGTCCTATATGTTCGTCACCGGCCCCGATGTGGTCAAAACCGTGACCAACGAGATCGTTACGGCGGAGGAGCTTGGAGGTGCGCGCACCCACACGCAAAAATCCTCGGTCGCCGACGGCGCTTATGAGAACGATATTGAGGCGCTCGAACAGGTGCGTATGCTGTTCGACTTCCTGCCGCTCAACAATCGCCAGAAGCCGCCAGTTCGCCCGTTTCATGATGATCCCGTACGCCTTGAAATGCGGCTGGATACGCTGGTTCCCGCCAGTGCTGCCACGCCTTACGACATGAAGGAGCTTATCCTCGCTTTGGCCGATGAAGGCGATTTCTTTGAAATTCAGGAAGCTTTCGCCAAAAATATCATCATCGGTTTCATTCGGATGGAAGGCCAGACCATCGGGGTGGTTGCCAACCAGCCAATGGTGCTTGCCGGTTGTCTGGATATTGATTCCTCGCGCAAGGCCGCGCGTTTCGTGCGTTTCTGCGATGCCTTCAGCATCCCGATCCTCACCCTTGTCGACGTACCGGGTTTTCTGCCGGGAACGGCGCAGGAATATGGTGGCGTCATCAAGCACGGCGCAAAACTGCTCTTCGCCTATTCCCAGGCGACAGTGCCCATGGTCACGCTGATTACACGCAAGGCATATGGCGGTGCTTATGACGTGATGGCTTCAAAACATATCGGCGCGGATATAAATTACGCTTGGCCGACGGCGGAAATCGCAGTGATGGGTGCCAAGGGCGCAACCGAAATTCTCTACCGCTCGGAACTGGGCGATGCGGAGAAGATCGCTGCTCGCACAAAGGAATATGAGGAGCGTTTTGCCAATCCGTTCGTGGCAGCCGAACGCGGCTTTATCGATGAGGTCATCATGCCGCATTCATCGCGACGCCGCATTGCCCGCGCCTTTGCAAGCCTGCGCAACAAGCAGCAGGATACGCCCTGGAAAAAACACGACACCATTCCCCTGTGACCCGGTAACAGAGCACCAAATTCATGATCAAGAAAATTCTTATTGCCAATCGCGGCGAAATCGCCTGCCGGGTCATCAAGACGGCGAAGAAGATGGGCATTGCCACCGTGGCCGTCTATTCCGATGCCGACCGCAATGCGCTTCACGTCAAAATGGCCGACGAAGCGGTGCATATCGGACCAGCGTCCTCGAACCAGTCCTATATCGTCATTGACAGGATACTCGACGCCATTGAAAAAACCGGGGCGGATGCCGTGCATCCGGGCTACGGCTTTCTGTCCGAAAACCCGCGCTTTGCCGAAGCGCTGAAGAGCGCCAATGTCACCTTTATCGGTCCCCCGGTGAACGCCATCGAAGCCATGGGTGACAAGATTACCTCGAAAAAACTCGCCGCCGAAGCGGGTGTCTCCACCGTTCCCGGCCATATGGGCCTGATTGAAAATGCCGACGAAGCTGTAAAGATTGCCAAATCCATCGGCTATCCGGTGATGATCAAGGCGTCGGCGGGCGGCGGCGGCAAGGGGATGCGCATCGCATGGAATGATGGAGAAGCCCGCGAAGGTTTCCAGCTTTCGCGCAACGAGGCGAAAGCTTCTTTCGGCGACGACCGTATTTTTATCGAAAAATTCGTCACCCAGCCACGCCATATCGAAATTCAGGTTCTCGGCGATAGCCACGGCAATGTGATTTATCTAGGCGAACGCGAATGCTCGATCCAGCGCCGTAATCAGAAAGTCATCGAAGAAGCGCCCTCGCCTTTCCTAGATGAAGCAACCCGCAAAGCCATGGGCGAACAGGCTGTTGCTCTGGCAAAGGCGGTCGGTTATTATTCCGCTGGAACGGTGGAATTCATCGTTGATGGTGATCGCAATTTCTATTTCCTTGAAATGAATACCCGATTGCAGGTGGAGCATCCGGTGACGGAGCTTATCACCGGCATTGATCTGGTCGAGGAAATGATCCGGGTTGCCTCGGGCGAGAAACTGCGCATCTCTCAAACCGATATCAAACTCAACGGATGGGCCATCGAGAGCCGCCTTTATGCGGAAGATCCCTATCGCGACTTCCTGCCCTCCATTGGCCGGTTGACGCGCTATCGCCCGCCGCTTGAAGGCAGGCGCGATGATGGCACCATTATCCGCAACGATACCGGCGTATTCGAGGGTGGCGAGATTTCGATGTATTATGACCCCATGATTGCAAAACTTTGCACATGGGGGCCGGATCGCGCCAGCGCGGTAGATGCAATGGGCGATGCGCTGGATGCTTTTGAAGTAGAGGGCATCGGTCACAATCTGCCTTTCCTTTCGGCAGTGATGGGGCATCCGCGTTTTCGTTCCGGTGCCATCACCACGGCATTCATTGCGGAGGAATATCCCGAGGGCTTTGCAGGCGTTACCCCATCCGAGGAGGCTGCGCGAATACTTGCCGCGGTCTCAGCCCAGATCACCATCGTTCTGGAACAGCGCAATGCCCAGATTTCTGGCAGGCTTTCACCCGAAAAGCGCCCCGCCAGCGTCGATTGGGTCGTGACTCTGGGCGGCTTCAGCCTGCCGGTCCGGATTGTCGAAGGCGAAGGCGGTACGGTCGTCGATTTCGTTCATGGCGGCACTCTTCCCATTGCCAGCGACTGGCATCCAGGGAGCCAGCTTGGCTCGTTCACTGTCGGTGGCGAACCAATTGCCATAAAAATATCCCGTTCCGGCACCGGCTGGCGTCTGCGCTGGCGCGGCATGGATGTAATCGCACATGTCCGCAAGCCACGTGTGGCGGAGCTGGCGAAGCTCATGCCGGTAAAGCTTCCTCCCGATACATCGAAGATGCTACTCTGCCCCATGCCCGGGGTCATCACATCCATCCTGGTCGAGGAGGGAGACACCGTTGAGGCGAGCCAGCCGCTGGCCACCGTCGAGGCCATGAAGATGGAAAACGTGCTGCGTGCCGAGCGCCGTGCTACCGTCAAACGCATCGCGGCCACGCAAGGCGCAAGTCTCGCGGTCGACGAACTCATTATGGAATTCGAGTGAGAGCGGAAATGAGCGAGCGTCCCACCAGACAAGACTGGTCGAAACTGGCCGAAAAGGAACTTAAACGCCCTGCTGACAGCCTCGTCTGGCACACGCCTGAAGGCATTGACGTCAAGCCGCTCTATACGGCTGAGGATATTGAGCAGATCGGGCATCTCGATACGATGCCCGGTTTCGAGCCGTTCCTGCGCGGCCCTCGCGCCACCATGTATGCGGGCCGGCCATGGACGATCCGTCAATATGCGGGCTTTTCAACGGCGGAAGAATCCAATAATTTCTATCGCAAGGCGCTTGCGGCGGGCCAGCAAGGCGTGTCCGTCGCCTTCGATCTGGCCACCCATCGCGGCTATGACAGCGATCATCCGCGCGTGGAAGGCGATGTCGGCAAGGCAGGCGTGGCGATCGATTCCGTCGAAGATATGAAAATCCTTTTCGACGGCATTCCGCTTGAGAAAATCTCCGTCTCCATGACCATGAATGGCGCGGTAATTCCGATTCTTGCCAATTTCATTGTGGCGGGCGAAGAACAGGGCGTGTCGCGCGAACTCCTTTCTGGCACTATCCAGAACGACATTCTCAAGGAGTTCATGGTCCGCAACACCTATATCTATCCGCCCGAGCCTTCCATGCGGATCATTGCGGACATTATCGCCTATACCGCTGCCGAAATGCCGAAGTTCAATTCGATTTCAATTTCCGGCTATCATATGCAGGAAGCCGGTGCGACGCTCGTGCAGGAACTGGCTTTCACCCTTGCGGATGGCCGCGAATATGTGCGAGCCGCCCTGAAAAAGGGCCTCAATGTCGATGAATTCGCAGGTCGCCTGTCCTTTTTCTTCGCCATCGGCATGAACTTCTTCATGGAGATCGCCAAATTGCGTGCCGCGCGTCTGCTCTGGTCGCGCATCATGAAGGAATTCAATCCGGAAAAGCCCGGTTCCCTCATGCTTCGCACCCATTGCCAGACGTCGGGCGTGTCGTTGCAGGAACAGGACCCTTATAATAATATCGTCCGCACAGCGTTCGAGGCCATGTCCGCAGCCCTTGGCGGCACGCAGTCACTTCATACGAACTCTTTCGATGAAGCCATTGCTTTGCCTACGGAATTCTCCGCTCGTATTGCCCGTAACACACAGCTTGTTCTGCAAAATGAAACCGGCGTGACCAAGGTGGTCGATCCGCTCGCAGGCTCCTATTATATCGAAAGCCTGACCAACGAACTGGCCGAAAAGGCATGGGCACTGATTGAGGAAGTGGAAAGCCTCGGCGGCATGACCAAGGCCGTCGAAAGCGGCTTGCCCAAACGTCTGATCGAAGAAGCTGCCACCAAACGACAGGCTGCAGTCGACAAGGGCGAAGAAGTGATCGTCGGCGTCAACAAGTTCCGGCTCGAGCAGGAAGACGCCATCGACATCCTGGAAATCGACAATACGGCGGTCCGTCAGTCGCAGATCGCCCGCCTCAACCGCATCAAGGAAACACGCAACAAAACGAAAGTCGAAACCGCCCTTGCCGAACTTGAGAAAGTAGCGACTACTGGCGAAGGCAATCTTCTGGCTGCCGCCGTGGAAGCCTCGCGCGCGCGCGCGACGGTGGGAGAGATTTCCGACGCTATGCGCCGCGCCTTCGGCGATCATATTGCCGTGCCAAAGGTCGTCAGAAAGGTCTATGGAGCCGCCTATAAGGACGAGCCGGAATATCAGACGCTGGTCGCACGTCTCGAAGATTTCTCTGCCCAATTGGGCCACACGCCCAAGGTGATGGTGGCGAAACTGGGACAGGATGGCCATGATCGTGGAGCGAAGATCATTGCTTCGGCCTTTGGCGATATCGGCTTCGATGTGCTTGCCGGCCCTTTGTTTCAGACCCCTGAAGAGGCCGCCGACATGGCGGTCAAGGCCAGGGTGCATGTGCTCGGTGTCTCATCGCTGGCGGCCGGACACAAGACGCTGCTGCCGCAACTCGTCGAAACCCTGAAGAAAAAGGGCGCAGAAAACATTATCGTCGTCTGCGGCGGCGTCGTGCCGCGACAGGATTATCAATATCTGTTCGATCATGGTGTCGCAGCAGTCTTCGGCCCCGGCAGCAATGTGCTTGACTGTGCCCGTGCTGTGCTCGATCTGATGGAAGGCAAGATCCGTAACTTATGATTTTACTTTAAAATCATCAGCTTATTTAGAAACCCTTATCAATTGATCTAATATTGAATCAGGCCGGGACCACCATCCCGGCCTGCATCATGTCATGCTCAGAATTCTATGATTTGGGATCCGCAGAGGCTGGAATTGCGGAGCTTGTGACCGAAACCGGATCGCTGGCAGGGAACGTATCCTCAAGCCCTTCATCAAGCTGGCGTTCAAGCTCCTCCTTGTCATGCGCGCGTCGCGCACTCGGCCGCGTTAACAGGTTTTCGGGCTCTATGCCGCATTCGACGCAGGCAACACCAAAGGCTTCGCCCAATTTTCTGGCAGCACGCCGAATGACCTCATCGCGCCGCAGCTCAGCATCTGTTTCATTTTCGACCCTGACCGTAACCCGCTCTTCGCCCTGGGTTACGAATTCGACCGCATATAATTTAAAGCCGCCAATTGAACTGATGCGCGTTTCAACGATTTCCATGATCCTACCTCCGCGTATTCGGTGTAGAAAACAACGAAGAGGAAGGTTGAAGGTTCCGTGGAAAGGAACCCGCCCATAACTGGAACGTTCTATGCCTGACACAAGGGAGGCATCGATGTCCCAGTTTTTCACACGACTAAGCGAGCAGGCCGCGGAGCTTGCCGGACACTATGCGGCATTCATTCTAGCAGCGCTGTTCGTGATTTTGTGGGCGCTGAGCGGCCCTTTCTTCAACTTCTCCGATACCTGGCAGCTCGTCGTAAACACCTCCACGACGATTATCACCTTCCTGATGGTCTTCCTGATTCAAAATGCCCAGAACCGAGAAGCAAGCGCCACGCAGGCCAAGCTCGATGAAATTCTCAGTATCGTTACTACAACCCACAGCATAACCATTGGTGCCGAGCATCTGCCCCTCCACAAGCTCAAGGATATCCTCAAACATCTGGAAGAGCAGGCCGAAATCGGCACCGAAGAAAAATAGACCCGAATTATATAGTCTGCCGCTCAAAATGCAGGCCAAATCCCTGCATCAACCTGCGGATCGCATAGTCGGGCTTTTGCGATGTAAAAACGGCAAGGTCATCACTATATTGAAGTTCCGTTTCGCTCTCGCGGGGCGAGAGCAGCGATACCGCGCGCCGCGCAATTGCTTCCGCCGGATCAAGCCAATCCACCGGCCATGGGGCAAGACGGCGAAACACATTGACGAGAAATGGATAATGGGTGCAGGCAAGCACGACAATATCCGTGCGCAGACCATCCTTCTCGACAAAACACGGCATCATCTGTTCGATCACCTGCGCATCATCGACCTTTTTGCCACGAATATGCGCCTCGGCAATGCTTGCAAGATGGTTCGCGCCGACAAGCCGCACATGGCATTGTGTGGCGAATGACTGGATCAGGTCGCGCGTATAAGCGCGCTTGACGGTCCCCGGCGTCGCGAGAACTGATACCAGCCCGGAAGACGTACGCTCGGCCGCGGGCTTGATCGCGGGCACGGTGCCCACGAACGGCATGTTGGGAAAAGCGCGGCGCAGGTCTTGCAGCACCAGCGTCGAAGCCGTGTTGCAGGCAATAATTGCGATTTCTGGGTCATAAGCGGCAATGAACTGCCGGAAAAGATCGACAATGCGTACTCGCAACGCCTCCTCTTCCCAGTCCCCATAGGGAAATCCCGCATCGTCAGCGATATAGACATAGTGCCGGTCCGGCATCAGCACCCGTGCCTCGCGCAAAACCGTCAAGCCGCCAATACCGCTATCGAAGACCAGAATGGGTCTTGCATGATTGGCTGGGGATTTGCCGGAAAGGCCAGCAGCGGGCGCGTATTTCATTCGGCCTTGCCCTCTGTAGCAGGTTTGCGCGCACGCCCTTCCGGCGCACCCGAACCGCGCGGCTTTTTCGGGGTGAATACATCAAGTGACGTAACGACCCCGCGCAGAAGCTTCAGTTCCGCCGAAGCGAACCCAGCACGCGTCAGAACGGCGCGCAAATTATTGACCATGGTTTCCTTGCGCGCTTCGGGCCGAAAATATCCTCTGACATCAAGGGCTTCTTCGAGATGATTAAATAGCCCCTGCAACTCGTTTTTGGGCGCAATTTCCATTTCCGGCCCACGGAAAACCGTATCGGTTTGCGTTTCAAGGCCCGATTTCATCCACTCATAGGACATCAGCAGCACGGCCTGCGCAATATTGAGTGAGGCAAATGCCGGATTGACAGGGAAGGTGACAAGCTCGTCGGCGAGACCAACCTCTTCATTGCTGAGACCAAAACGTTCACGACCGAACAGAATGCCGGTTTTCTCTCCTGCGCGAAATCGGTGACGCAGATCGCCGCTTGCCTCGACAGCGCTACGCACCTGCTTGAAACCGTCGCGCTCGCGCGCGGTGGTGGCGTAGACGAAGTTGAGATCGGCAATCGCCGATGGCAGATCGTCATAGACCCTGGTATTATCGATGATGTGATCGGCCTTACTGGCCGCAGCCCGCGCCTTCTCACTCGGGAATTCCTCGCGCGGATTGACAAGCCTCAACTCTGCAAGGCCGAAATTCGCCATGGCGCGCGCCACCATGCCGATATTTTCCGGCAATTGCGGATTGACCAGAATAATCGCCGGGCCTTCCGCGATGATCGTGCGCTGCTTGTCGGTTCCTGCCATGATATATTCCGTAACTGCTATAGTTTCACGGCGTTTCCCTGACACAATTAGCGCAGAATCTCAAAGATATTGTTACCTTTGAGACCATGCAGCCATTAACAGCACAACTCTACCGTCATCGCGGCCAAAAGGCCGCAATCTCCTTATGAAAAACTCGTTTCTTTTTATTTCACGACATGCCAGACGCCGCCCTTTCCATCCCCCTTAGCATCTCCAGCCTTTTCGTCGTCGTGATACAGATACAGCGGCATGCCTTTATAAGCCCACATATCCTTACCGTCGGTCCCCTTGACGACACTGAAATCACCTTCCGCCATAGCCGAGTCGTCTGCACGGAATGCCGGCCATTTTTTCAGGCATTTTTCATCGCAAGCGGACTTGCCGCCCTCGTCCTTGTCAAAGGTGTAAAGCGTCATGCCTTCTGGCGTAACCAGCACATTGCCAGCCTCCGTGTCCGCCATTTTCGCGGGTTCCGCAGCCAGCACACCAATTGTCGATGCAGCGATAAGACTGCATGCTAGAAACAGAGTTCTCATGACATTCCTCCCTGAATGAAAACATTTAGCTGAAGTGCTCCAGACCGCCCCCAACCGAGCGGTCTTCAATGTTCGCACGAACTAATTTACGCCTGCTTGCAGACGGAAATGTGGCCGACCCCACCTCCCCATTCTCAATGGATATCCATCTGCTTGCCAAATAGTTGCCTCTGAGAAACAACTATAGGCCAAAGAATAAGTCTCCGACGCTTTGCCTTCTCGCATACCGATGCTATACGGGCGCGAGACATTCAATGAGAGGCTTAATCAATGGCGAAAATCAAGGTTGCAAATCCGGTCGTTGAACTCGACGGCGACGAGATGACCCGTATTATCTGGCAGTTCATCAAAGAAAAGCTGATCCATCCCTATCTCGATATCGATCTGAAATATTACGATCTGTCCGTTGAAAATCGTGATGCGACCGACGATCAGGTTACTATTGATGCCGCCAACGCCATCAAGGAATTCGGTGTCGGTGTAAAATGCGCAACCATCACGCCAGATGAAGCCCGTGTAGAAGAATTCAAGCTCAAGAAGATGTGGAAGTCGCCAAATGGCACCATCCGCAATATTCTCGGCGGCGTGATCTTCCGCGAGCCGATCATCGCCAAGAACGTTCCGCGCCTTGTTCCGGGCTGGACCCAGCCGATTATCGTCGGCCGCCATGCTTTTGGTGACCAGTACCGCGCCACCGATTTCAAGTTCCCCGGCAAAGGCAAGCTGTCGATCAAATTTGTCGGTGAAGATGGCGAAACCATCGAGCATGAAGTCTATGATGCGCCGTCTTCCGGCGTCGCCATGGCCATGTACAACCTTGATGATTCGATTCGCGATTTCGCGCGTGCTTCGCTCAACTATGGCCTGCAACGCGGTTATCCGGTCTATCTTTCGACCAAGAACACCATCCTCAAAACCTATGACGGTCGCTTCAAGGATATTTTCCAGGAAGTCTTTGACGCTGAATTCGCCGACAAGTTCAAGGAAGCCAAAATCTGGTACGAGCATCGCCTTATCGACGATATGGTCGCATCCGCGCTCAAGTGGTCCGGTGGTTATGTCTGGGCATGCAAGAACTATGACGGCGACGTCCAGTCCGACATCGTGGCGCAGGGCTTCGGCTCGCTCGGACTGATGACTTCGGTTCTGATGACGCCGGATGGCAAGACCGTCGAAGCGGAAGCTGCACACGGCACTGTAACCCGCCATTATCGCCAGCATCAGAAGGGCGAGGAAACCTCGACCAATTCGATCGCATCGATCTTCGCATGGACCCGCGGCCTTGCCCACCGCGCCAAGGTTGACAACAATGCCGAACTCAAGCGTTTTGCCGAAACATTGGAGAAAGTCTGCATCGACACCGTCGAATCCGGCTTCATGACCAAGGATCTGGCGCTGCTGATCGGTCCCGATCAGCCCTGGCTCTCAACCACCGGCTTCCTCGACAAGATTGACGAGAACCTGCAAAAAGCCATGGCTGCCTGAGTCAGTCAGAAATAAGAAAGAACGGCGGGAACTTCCCGCCGTTTTTTCAAGCGCTCTATTCAAGCCTCGCCAAATCCGCGACTGTCTGTTTATCTGTAGCGCTGAACAATTACTTTGCAGGAAGAACCGGCATGCTGACAATTCATACATTGGAACCCCGTCATCACGCGAAATGGGAGCCTCTCTGGCAAGCATACCAAGCCTTTTATGAGGTCGTCATTCCCCCCGAGACGACGAAACTGACATGGGAGCGCTTCCATGATTCGTCGGAACCGATGCATGCATTAGGCGCCTTTGAAGATAGCCTGCTAGTTGGCTTCGTTCACGTCATTTTTCACCGCTCTTGCTGGCTGCCCCAGGGAAGCTGCTATCTCCAGGATCTCTATGTGGAAAACAGCCAGCGCGGAAAAGGCACAGGCTCTGCTTTGATTGAAGCGGTGGCTGATCTGGCGCGAAATCAAGGCGCGGACAGGCTTTATTGGCTCACGCAGGAAAGCAACACAACTGCTCGTAGACTATATGATAGTATTGCCGAGCAGTCAGGCTTCATCCAATATCGAAAAGCCCTCTAGATTTGCCGCAATGGACGCGGCCTCTCAAGATAAAGAAAAAGCCGGGATTTTCCCGGCTTTTCTCATTTCAGATGTAACTTTATCAGACAATTAATGCCTTGACCGCCGCAATGGCGGCGTCGGCTTTACCGCCTTCCGGCCCGCCTGCCTGCGCCATATCCGGACGCCCGCCGCCACCTGCCCCGCCCAGAGCTGCGGAAGCGGCACGGACCAGATCGACAGCGCTGAACCGACCCACCAGATCGTCGGTAACACCAGCAACCGCGCTTCCCTTGCCGTCCTCGCTAACGCCGATGAACACAACGACACCGGAACCCACCTGTTTCTTGCCTTCATCCGCCAGCGGCTTGAGATCGCGCGGCGAAACATCAGTGACGACCTTCCCGAGAAAATTCACGCCATTGACCGATTCGACGGTACTGCCGCCGCCGTCCGAAGAACCACCGCCGAGCGCGAGTTTCTTGCGCGCTTCTGACAATTCCCGCTCAAGCTTCTTGCGCTCATCGATAAGCGCATTGACACGATCCAGTGTCTCGGCCGGCGTGGTTTTGAGCGCGCTTGCAATTGCTTTGACGCGCTCATCCTGCTCTTCGAGATAAAGGCGGGCAGCCTCTCCCGTCAGCGCTTCAAGACGGCGCACACCCGCAGCCACCGCGCCTTCCGAAACAATGCGCACCAGACCAATATCGCCAGTCTGCCGAACATGCGTACCGCCGCAAAGCTCCACCGAATAGGTCTTGCCGGCCTTCGGACCATGTATCGCCGTTCCCATGGAAACGACACGAACCTCATCGCCGTATTTTTCTCCGAACAACGCCATTGCACCCTCGGCAATCGCATCGTCAACCGCCATCAGGCGCGTGGAAACAGGGGTATTCTGAAGCACGATCTCATTGGCGAGATTTTCAACCGTTGCCAGTTCTTCTGCAGAAATTGGTTTCGGGTGCGAAAAATCGAACCGCAAACGGTCCGGCGCCACAAGGGAGCCCTTCTGCGCCACATGTGTGCCAAGCGTTTCGCGCAGGGCTTCATGCAGAAGATGGGTTGCAGAGTGGTTGGAACGAATGCGCATGCGGCGATCCGCATTGACCTTTAGCTCAACCATATCGCCAGTCGTTGCCGTACCTTTGGTGATTTCGCCAATATGAACGAAAACACCTTCGCCCTTTTTCAGCGTATCCCTGATCGCAATGGCAAAACCTTCACCGGAAATCGTCCCGGTATCACCCTGCTGACCGCCGGACTCGCCATAGAACGGCGTCTGGTTGACGACCACCGAGACAGTCTCGCCTTCCGAAATCGACTGCACTAGCGCACCCTCGCGAACCAGCGCGGTGATGACGCCTTCGGCACTTTCCGTTTCGTAGCCGAGGAATTCCGTCGCGCCCACCTTGTCCTTAATGCCAAACCAGATGGTTTCGGTTGCAGCTTCACCCGAACCGGCCCAGTTGGCGCGAGCTTCGGCCTTCTGGCGCTCCATCGCCGTATTGAAACCATTCACATCCACGGTAATACCGCGCTGGCGCAGTGCATCTTGCGTCAGATCAAGCGGGAAGCCGTAAGTGTCGTAGAGCTTGAAAGCTGTTTCACCGTCAAGGCGATCGCCTTCAATCAGTTGCTCGGAAGCATCCGAAAGTAATCCCAGGCCCCGTTCAAGGGTCTTGCGAAAACGGGTTTCCTCCAGCTTGAGTGTTTCGGAAATGAGGGGTTCCGCACGCAGAAGCTCCGGATATGCCTGCCCCATTTCCCGAACCAGTGCAGGAAGTAGACGCCACATCAACGGCTCCTTGGCACCCAGCAATTGCGCGTGACGCATGGCGCGGCGCATGATGCGGCGCAGCACATAGCCGCGGCCTTCATTGGATGGCAAAACGCCATCGGCAATCAGGAAGCTTGATGCACGCAGATGATCGGCGATCACCCGATGGCTAGCGCGGAAATCACCTTCAGCCTTGACACCGGTTGCGTCTTCCGAAACGCGGATCAGCGCCTTGAAAAGATCAATATCATAATTGTCATGCACACCCTGCAATACGGCGGCAATGCGTTCCAGCCCCATTCCGGTGTCGATGGATGGACGCGGCAGATCGACACGCTGTTCGGGCGTAATCTGCTCGAACTGCATGAAAACGAGGTTCCATATCTCGATAAAGCGATCACCGTCTTCTTCCGGAGATCCGGGAGGGCCGCCCCAGATATGGTCGCCGTGGTCATAGAAAATTTCCGAACATGGACCGCATGGTCCCGTGTCGCCCATCGCCCAGAAATTATCGCTGGTCGGAATGCGGATAATACGGTCGTCAGACAGTCCGGCAATCTTCTTCCAGAAATTCGCAGCATCGTCATCAGTATGGTAGACTGTGACAAGCAACTTGTCCTTAGCGAGGCCAAACTCCTTGGTAATCAGATTCCAGGCGAAGCTGATTGCCTCTTCCTTGAAATAATCTCCAAAAGAAAAATTTCCCAGCATCTCGAAAAAAGTATGATGGCGAGCCGTATAGCCGACATTGTCGAGGTCATTATGTTTGCCCCCCGCGCGCACACATTTCTGCGATGTGACTGCACGGTTATAGGAGCGGTGTTCAAGGCCCGTAAAAACGTTCTTGAACTGCACCATGCCCGCGTTGGTAAACATCAGCGTCGGGTCATTGCGCGGCACCAGAGGGCTCGATGAAATAACCTCATGCCCGTTCTTGCAATAATAATCGAGAAACGTAGATCTGATCTCGTTGACGCCAGCCATAATTCACCCTTGGGCTTTTCTCGCCCTGCATGGATGCGTCTTTGCCGAAAACGCATCGGTCAAAAACACATCGATTGTCTTTTCCACACGCACTGCTACCACGATGCCCGACACCCTGATGCCGCCACGCTTTGCACCGCCCAAGATAGGAAAGTCCGTCAAGTGGAGTTTCGGTTGACCGCTTTTAGCGGCGCCCCGCTTTTCTGTCCAGATAAGCCGTGTGCGCCATAAAAGCAATTTCTGCCGACAGGACGAAACATTACCCGCCAGAACAAAAAAAGCCCCATACCATATATCATAGCATGAGGCTTTTCTGACGATCTGCTAAGCAGATCTTACATTTCCGCAGCTTCCGGCCCATCATCTACTTCAGGGCCGCCATCTTCGAGGAACTGCTCCGCTATCAGCCCCGCGTTCTGGCGCAGCGTGGTTTCGATTTCGCGGGCAGTTTCCGGATTGTCCCTCAGATACTGCTTGGCGTTTTCGCGCCCCTGCCCCAGACGCTGGGAATTATAGGAGAACCACGCCCCCGATTTCTCGACCACACCGGCTTTCACGCCAAGGTCAACGAGCTCGCCCACCTTGGAAACGCCCGCGCCATACATGATGTCGAATTCGACCTGCTTGAACGGAGGAGCCAGCTTGTTCTTGACCACCTTCACGCGGGTCTGGTTACCAACGACCTCATCACGCTCCTTGATGGAACCGATACGGCGAATATCCAGGCGCACCGAAGCATAGAATTTGAGCGCATTACCGCCCGTCGTCGTTTCGGGCGAGCCGAACATGACACCGATCTTCATGCGAATCTGGTTGATGAAAATCACCATGCAATTCGAGCGCGAGATCGACCCCGTAAGCTTGCGCAGCGCCTGACTCATCAAACGGGCCTGAAGCCCAGGCAGTGAATCACCCATTTCACCTTCAATTTCGGCGCGCGGCGTAAGTGCAGCGACCGAATCGATAACCAGAACGTCAATGGCGCCGGAACGCACAAGCGTATCGGTTATTTCCAGCGCCTGCTCGCCCGTATCCGGCTGGGAAATCAGCAGGTTTTCAAGATCGACGCCAAGCTTGCGGGCATAGACAGGGTCAAGCGCATGTTCCGCGTCGACGAACGCACAAATGCCGCCTTTTTTCTGCGCTTCTGCAATTGTATGCAGCGCCAGTGTGGTTTTACCTGAACTTTCAGGGCCGTAGATTTCTATAACACGTCCCTTGGGCAGACCGCCGACGCCCAGAGCAATGTCCAGAGAAAGCGAACCGGTCGATACGGTTTCGATCTCAACTACCTGTTCATTCTGACCAAGGCGCATGATCGAGCCTTTGCCGAACGCCCGTTCAATCTGCGACAGAGCCGCGTCGAGAGCCTTTGTCTTGTCCACTGCATTATCCTCAACAAGTCGCAACGATTTCTGAGACATCTTACACTATCCCCTTGTCTCGCTAGAAGCCCGGCAGGCTCGTAACCATTATCTATTTGTATCTGTTTTGTTCCTATTTTGCAAGACGCATAACGTATTGATTTAAATAGAATTACTCATTTTGTTCCATTATTGTTCTTTGCTATCGGATTGTGAATCAATAAATTCTGTCCACGTATAAATTTTATAAAAGGCATCACGATTCGCGCGCAGCACATAAAAATGCAGCCCTTCTTGCGAAGAGCTGCATCGAAATGCGAATTATCACCCGGTTAAGAGTTTCCGGATTAGCTGGCAGCCCGCAGTGGCGAAATCTGGATTTCCACACGGCGGTTTTGCGCACGCCCTTCTGGCGTCGCATTGGTTGCGACAGGCTGGCTGGCACCATAGCCGATAACCGCGAAACGGCGCGGGTCGATACCTTGAGAACCAAGATAGCTGGCAACCGATGAGGC
Organism: Falsochrobactrum tianjinense; assembly: GCF_019100495.1. GTDB lineage: Bacteria > Pseudomonadota > Alphaproteobacteria > Rhizobiales > Rhizobiaceae > Brucella > Brucella tianjinense. Next base: position 215,344 of record NZ_JAHRVA010000006.1, read on the forward strand.
ACGGCGCTGCGACAGCCCCTGATTATAGTTAGCGCTGCCGGTGGAATCAGTATGCCCGTAGACATCAACAAGCGACTTATCGAATTTACGCAGAACAATCGCAACCGAGTTCAGCGTAGGATAGAACTGGCTCTTCACCTGATCCTGATCGGTGTCGAACGTGATGTTTGATGGCATATTCAGGATGATCTGATCGCCATTGCGCGTGACAGAAACGCCGGTTCCCTGAAGCTGCGCGCGCAGTTCCGATTCCTGGCGGTCCATATAATTGCCAATAGCGCCGCCCCCAAGCGCACCAATGCCAGCGCCGATCAGCACAGCATTACGCTGCGCGCGGCTGGAACCACCCACCATAAGGCCGCCCAAGGCACCGACTGCGGCACCGATAGCCGCGCCTCCGGCCGTGTTCGATACTTTTTGCTCTCCTGTATAAGGATCTGTGGTGCAGCCTGCCAGAAATGTGACACCGATAAAAGCAATCCCGATTTTCTTCAGCATATAATAGTCATCCTCAATTTTCGATTCGGCGGCAATGATAGCTTTGATTAGGGTCGGATGGCATCTTTCTGGCCATCGGTGGCGGTTTTTTTTAACTGATGCGTCCACATGAACGCAACTGCGCCGCATATCGATTAGCCATGGCTTGTGCCCTTTTGGCGCCATTGCGCGCCGTTGCGCTGTTGCGCCAGCTTCCGCGCGCATAGCCGGCATGTCCTGAATAATAGGCCAGATAAAGATTATAGGCGTCAGTACGTTTAATGCCGTTCTTCAAATGGCTTTGATAGTGATACCAGCCGATAAAATGAATGGCGTCGGCAAAATTGCTGCGCGAGGCAGCCCAACGTCCTGTTTCCCGCTTATAATGATCCCATGTCCCATCCAGCGCCTGGGAATAGCCATATGCACTAGAAGGGCGCGTCCACGGAATAAAGCCAAGAAGTTTGGTACGTGGCGGCTTTGCATAAGGTCGGAAACCGGATTCGGTATAGATGGTCGCCATCAATATGGGCACAGGCACGCCATATTCGCGCGAAACGCGCTTTGCGGCCGTCTGCCAGTTACTTATCCATCCGTCGCGTTGATCAAAGACTGCGCAAACATTGTTGATTTGCCGCGGAGCGGTCGCGCAACCCCCAAGGATAACGAGCGCGACGAAAAACAAAACGCGCATCATGGAAAACCTCATTTGTTTGAAAATTGATAAAACGTAAAGATTAACGATAAATTAAATCATGCACATATTGGCGGCAGGCTGCGGTTGCTCCATGCACTGGCCTCCCCAAATATTGCGCTTGCGCGGGCTTTTCTCATGATAGCAAATAGCTCAATCAAGCATTTTATATGAATCATTGCTGTTTTTTTACGAGCTAATCTCAGTGAGTACATAAACATTCATCATAACGATCCGAAACAAGATCAAAGTAATATTCGATCTACCATAGTAAATTTTTGCAGGTATTTTCGATGTTCTCTTTATCTCCATTGCCACTATATGGCTTCCCGTATTTATTATTGGCTGCATCCACAGTCACACTTGTTTGTGGACTCCGAAAATTTTCGATCATGATGGCAGTGATTTCTCTTGTCGCGGCACTGGTAGCAAATAACGTAACCCCCATCGGCGTTCTGGCGCTGGCGTATTGGCATTTCAGCCTCCGGAAAAATACTACTCAGCTTACATTTCCCGGTGCGGTAATTCTGTCCGGAGTACTCGTTACAATAGCAGCCCTGGCCTTTGCCACTCACAATGTACCGGGCTTCCACAATGCCAAAGTGATAGACGAGGAAGCCCTGTCCCAAGGAGCGGTGCCTTTTTCGATGTATTTAAATTTCGACAAGGTAGGAGCCGCATTCATACTTGCCCTGTGCGGCGGTTTCTTTTTGCCCTCTGCGACGTCTCCCTACCAGCCCTCCCGCCTGCCTCAAACGCTCAAAACCATACTCCTTATGTGGGGAGGTTGCATTCTCGTTCTGCTGCCTGTCGGTCTGGCTACCGGATATATTGCGTTTGACCCGAAGATCATGCCCTATTTAGGAATTTGGGCTGCCAACAATCTGTTATTTGTGGCTTTTTCTGAAGAGATTTTGTTCCGCGGCATGATTCAAGGCAGCCTGTCCAAAGCATTTGAACAGCTTGAATGGCTCCCTTTTACTGCTATTCTGGTCAGCGCGGCCCTGTTCGGCCTGTCCCATATTTACAGCGATTGGACCTATGTGGCGCTGGCGGCGATCGCTGGGATTTTCTATGGTTTGGCCTATTCAAAAAGCGGCTGGCTGGTATCGTCCATAATGGTGCATTTTCTACTGAACCTGACCCACGCGCTTTTCTTCACTTACCCCGCACTTCATTCCTGATCATCAGTGCCGGCCTCGCCGCTCCTGCCTCAACCGCGCCCAATAATCGAGCCGCTTGCGGATTTCACGTTCAAATCCACGTTCCGGCGGATCATAGAACACCTGCCGCCTCATGGTTTCGGGAAAATAATCCTGCCCGGAAAAAGCATCAGGCTGGTCATGGTCATAAGCATAGCCATCACCATAGCCTTCATTCTTCATTAATTTGGTGGGAGCATTGAGAATATGTTTGGGCGGCAGAAGCGAACCGTTTTCCTTGGCTGAGCGCATTGCGGCCTTGTAAGCCATATAAACGGCATTGGATTTGGGTGCGGTCGCGAGATAGACGCAGGCCTGCGCCAATGCCAGTTCGCCTTCCGGCGAACCAAGATAATCATAGGCATCCTTAGCGGCATTGCAGATGGCGAGCGCCTGCGGATCCGCAAGACCAATATCCTCGACCGCCATACGAACGAGCCTGCGCCCAAGATAAAGCGGGTCTTCACCTGCATCAAGCATACGGCTTAGATAATAGAGCGCTGCATCAGGATCGGAGCCGCGCACAGACTTATGAAGAGCTGAAATCAGATTATAATGCCCGTCCTGCCCCTTATCGTAAATAGGAGCGCGGCGCTGGACGACTTCCTGCAACTTTTGCGCATCGAACACTTCCTCGGATCGTGCTGCGCGCCAGACTTCCTCCGCCAGTGTCAGTGCCGCACGTCCGTCACCGTCCGCCATGCGAACGAGGCTCGCACGCGCTTCCTCATCCAGCGGCAGCGGGCGTTCTTCCTGTTCTTCCGCACGCGCCAGAAGCGTTGTAATACTTTCGCTGTCGTGCGGATAAAAAGTCAGCACCCTCGCACGCGATAAAAGAGCGGCGTTAAGCTCGAAGGACGGATTTTCCGTCGTCGCTCCGATCAGAATAACGGTGCCGTTTTCCATCACCGGCAGAAAAGAATCCTGTTGCGCACGATTGAAGCGATGAATTTCGTCGACAAACAGCAAAGTCTGTCGTCCAGACATGCGGCGGGCGCGGGCGCCTTCAAATACTTTTTTTAGGTCTGCCACGCCGGAAAAAATTGCCGATATCTGTTCGAAGGCGAGATCGGTTTCTCCAGCGAGCAGCCGGGCGACCGTCGTCTTGCCGGTGCCGGGAGGACCCCAGAAAATCATGGAGCCAAGCGAACCGGATGCGATCATGCGCGTAAGCACACCTTCCGGGCCGGTCAGGTGCTCCTGACCTGTAACCTCTGAAAGATGACGTGGGCGCAGGCGATCTGCCAGCGGCCTGTTACGGTCAGCAGTGGGATCAGCCGCAGTTGAAAAAAGATCGCTCATTGGTCCTGCTCTATCTGCAACAGCATATCTTGCAGGCATAGTCCGGCCTGCACTGACATGCAACCATCCACTCGCCGCTATACCCTAACGCACGAATTGCCGGATCAGCGCACCGTTTCGCTCCACTTCCAGCCGCCATGCCAGACCACGACCGGCATTCAGTGTCGCCGTCAGATCGCCGACATTCCGGATCGGGTTCCCATTGATACCCCGGATAATATCACCGGGTCGCAGTCCGGTGCGCGCGGCAGGCGAGCCGGAGTAAATATCGACCACCACCACTCCCCGCGCATTCTCGCGCATACGCATCCGGGCGGCTAGAGAAGGCGTCATTTCCTCTACCGTAGCGCCTGTGAATGGATTGTCCCCCTTGATCACCTGGCGCTGTTCGGGCTTCGCCTCCGGCTCCTTTGCCAGCCTGACCGGCAGATCACTGTTCTTGCCATCGCGCATAATTTTCAAAGAAACCGTATTGCCGATACCCGCAGTAGAGAGACGATAGGCCAGCACATCCAGATTATCCACTCGCACGTCCTGTACGGAGAGCACCACGTCGCCGACCTCCAACCCGGCCTGCGCGGCGGGACTACCTTTGGCAACCGCCGTCACTAGCACACCGAACGACTTTTCCATGCCAAGCCCCTCGGCAACATCCGGGGTAATATTCTGGAATGTCGCACCGATATAGGGTCGTTCGAAGCTGTCGCTGCCGCTAAGCGCCGCATCGACAACCGCCCGCACCATATTCGAGGGAATGGCGAAACCGATGCCCACCGAGCCGCCCGAACGAGAAAAGATCGCCGTATTGATGCCAATCAACCGCCCTCGCATATCGATCAAACCGCCGCCGGAGTTACCAGGATTAATGGCGGCATCAGTCTGGATGAAGAAGTCGAAATCCGACACCCCGACCTGCGTGCGTGATTGCGCCGAAACGATGCCGCTCGTTACCGTCTGCCCCACACCGAATGGATTACCGATGGCCAGAACAAGATCGCCGACCTCCACATTGTCGGAGTTTCCGAGCGCAAGAACGGGAAAATCTTCCTTCGATTCGATCTTGAGAATGGCCAGATCGGTGGTTTCGTCACGCAAAAGAACCTTGCTTTCAAACTGGCGCCCATCAGCTAGCGCAACCTTGATCTCATCGGCATCCTTGATGACATGATTATTGGTCACAACGATTCCCGAAGCGCCCACGATAACACCTGAACCAAGCGATCGTTGCACACGCGGCTTGCCAGTACCAAATCGGCTGCCAAAGAACTGCTCGAAGAACGGGTCTCCTGCAAAAGGCGAGCGTGTCTGCACTTGCCGCGCGGCATAGACGTTAACCACGGCAGGTGCGGTTTCCTTCACCAGAGGCGCAAAGGAAAGCTGCATATCTGCCCGGCTCAAGGGTATCTGCTTACCTGTTACCGCCGCAGGCGCCTGCGCACTTGCTGGCACGAATGCCAGGCCAGTGGCAGCAACAATAATTCCCGCAAACCCCAAACCTCGCCAATTCATCGGCAAACTCCAATTCTTCACAAAATCCGTCTGAGCATCCCGATCAGAAATGTAACGACGCAGCAATGCCGACAATAGGTAATGCGTTTTACAAATGCAAAAAGGGCCGCGCAAGGCAGCCCTTTCTCAAATCATATTGAAGCGTGAATTACGCTGCGTCTGCTTCGGCAGCCTGTTCGGCTTCGACGCGTTCGCGATCGGCCTTGCCCTTGGCGTCAACATCGCGCTCAACGAATTCGACAACTGCGAGCGGCGCATTGTCGCCAGCGCGGAAGCCTGCCTTCATGATGCGGATATAGCCACCATTGCGGGTTGCATAGCGGGTAGCCAGCGTATCGAACAGCTTTGCGACGATCTTGGGATCGCGCACAGCCGAGATAGCCTGACGGCGGGCATGCAGATCGCCGCGCTTGCCGAGCGTGACAAGCTTCTCAACGATCGGGCGAATTTCCTTGGCTTTCGGAAGCGTCGTCACAATCTGCTCGTGCTCGATGAGCGAAGCGGCCATATTGGCGAACATCGCCTTGCGGTGCGAGGCAGTGCGGTTCAGCTTACGGTATCCGTTACCGTGGCGCATGAGCCTTCTCCTTTAATTCGTATCTTACCGGGCTTGCCGGTCTTAATATTGGTCTTCGTAGCGCTTTGCGAGATCTTCGATATTTTCCGGCGGCCAGGCTGGGATTTCCATGCCCAGATGGAGTCCCATCGACGCCAGAACTTCCTTGATCTCGTTGAGCGATTTGCGGCCGAAATTCGGAGTCCGCAGCATCTCGGCTTCCGTCTTCTGGATCAGATCGCCGATATAGACGATGTTGTCGTTCTTCAGGCAGTTTGCCGAACGTACCGATAGTTCGAGTTCGTCCACCTTCTTGAGCAGAGCCGGATTGAAAGCAAGTTCCGCAACCTGTTCCTGCGGGGCTTCCTTCTGCGGCTCTTCAAAGTTGACAAAGACTGCAAGCTGGTCCTGAAGAATGCGCGCTGCATAGGCAACCGCATCTTCGCCCGTCACCGAGCCGTTCGTCTCGATGTTAAGCGTCAGCTTGTCGTAATCGAGAACCTGGCCCTCACGGGTGTTCTCGATTTTGTACGACACCTTACGAACCGGAGAGTACAGGCTGTCGACCGGGATAAGACCGATCGGAGCGTCTTCCGCACGGTTACGGTCGGCTGGCACATAGCCCTTGCCCGTATTGACTGTGAGCTCCATGCGGATCTCAGCGCCCTCGTCCAGAGTGCAGATGACGTGATCCGGGTTCAGAATCTCGACATCGCCGACTGTCTGAATGTCACCAGCTGTCACGGCGCCGGGGCCTTCCTTGCGAACGACCATGCGCTTGGGGCCTTCGCCTTCCATACGGATGGCGATTTCCTTGATGTTCAGTACGATATCGGTCACGTCTTCGCGGACGCCCGGAATCGACGAAAACTCATGCAGAACACCATCGATCTGAATCGCAGTTACCGCAGCGCCGCGTAGCGACGAAAGAAGCACGCGACGCAGCGCATTGCCAAGCGTCAGACCGAAGCCGCGTTCAAGCGGTTCAGCAACGACGCTTGCCTGCGTACCCGAACCGTGAGTGATGAACTCCACCTTGTTCGGCTTGATCAATTCTTGCCAGTTTTTCTGGATCATGTGGTTTTCCTCTTTCAACCGTCGCTACCATCCTATCGTAGCGATCAAGTGAAGAAACCGCAGAGGAGCCCCGGAGGTTTTCCGAGGCTCATGCGGCATGCGAATGAAAATCAGACCCGGCGCTTCTTGCGCGGACGGCAGCCATTATGCGGGATCGGCGTAACATCGCGGATCGACGTAATAACAAAGCCCGCAGCCTGCAAGGCGCGCAGCGCGGATTCACGGCCAGAACCCGGTCCGCAAACCTCGACTTCGAGGGAGCGCATGCCGTGCTCCTGCGCTTTCTTGGCGCAATCTTCGGCAGCGATCTGTGCGGCGAACGGGGTAGACTTACGCGAACCCTTGAAGCCCTGAGCACCTGCGGAAGACCAGGCAATCGCATTGCCCTGTGCATCCGTGATGGTGATCATGGTGTTATTGAACGACGAATTTACGTGGGCGACGCCCGACGAGATGTTTTTACGCTCGCGGCGGCGAACGCGCGTGGCTTCCTTGGCCATGGTAGTCCTCTCAAATTGATCTCTACACCGCCGTAATTCCAGCGGCTCCACCAGCCCTTGCGAAAGGACTAGTTTCAAACCCTTCCGGCTAACCGGATGAGCTTGACAGATTGATTACTTCTTCTTGCCTGCAATAGCCTTTGCCGGACCCTTGCGGGTGCGTGCATTCGTATGCGTACGCTGGCCGCGAACCGGCAACGAACGGCGATGGCGCAGACCGCGGTAGCAGCCAAGGTCCATCAGGCGCTTGATATTCATCGATACTTCACGGCGCAGATCGCCTTCGACATGATAGTCGGCATCGATTGCTTCACGGATCTGAAGTACTTCAGCATCCGACAACTGGTTAACGCGACGATCATCGGCGATACCGACTTTCGTTACGATTTCCCGGGCAAATTTCGGTCCAATCCCATGAATGTACTGAAGCGCAATGATAACGCGCTTGTTCGTCGGGATGTTGACGCCAGCGATACGTGCCACGTCTGTTCTCCTTGAGTTATAATTGTCTCCATCCAGAGGCCTTCCCCGGACGGCATGAAACAGCCGATCCCGGCTTCTTACTATTTCCGCCAGCACCGTCCATTCAAAACCATATGAAGTGGCGCAGTCTTTGACGGAATCACCCGAAAAAGTCAACTCTTAACTGTCTGTAAAGCCGCAAAAGCGGCTTTACAGACTATTCGAGCAACCTTTTTGAAGCGAGAATGAGCAGAAAGGTGGTTCACTTCTCTGCCCATATCTGATTATCGGCTATTCAACCTCACGCCGGAACGAGAATTCTCTCGATTTCGGCGGTAACTTCTTCAACAGGCGCCATGCCATTTATGACACGCAACTCGCCAGTTCCTGCATAATAGGTCGAAAGTGGCGCGGTCTTCTCGCGATATTCGACCAGTCGCTTGCGGAATGCTTCCGGATTGTCATCCGAACGGGCTTGTCCACCCTTGGCGATAGTCTCGGCCACACGATTTTCCATCCGCTTGACCAGGGCGTTCTCATCGACTTTGAGTTCGATGACCGCATTGAGCTTGAGACCTTTGCTCGCTAGCATCTCCCCAAGAGCCTGCGCCTGCGGCACCGTACGCGGATAGCCGTCGAGGATAAAGCCCGCTGAGCAATCCGGCGCATCGATACGATCGGAAACGATCTGGTTTACAACCTCGTCGGAAACAAGCTCACCGGCATCCATAATCGCCTTCGCACGCTTGCCGATCTCGCTTTGCTGGGCGACTGCCGCACGCAGCATATCTCCCGTCGAAAGCTGAGGTATTCCATGCTTCTTGGTAAGAAGTCCAGCCTGCGTCCCCTTACCTGCTCCCGGCGGCCCAAGAAGTATCAATCTCATCTATTACGTTTCCCACCTCTGAGTTTGGACTTCTTGATCAGCCCTTCGTATTGATGCGCTACAAGATGCCCCTGAATTTGCGCAACCGTATCCAGTGTTACGCTGACAACAATCAGCAGCGACGTACCACCAAGATAAAACGGCACGCCGGTTGCGGAAATCAGAAATTCCGGCAGAAGGCAGACAAGCACGAGATAGATAGCACCGACAACCGTAATACGCGTCAGCACAAAATCGATGTACTCTGCCGTACGCTCGCCCGGACGAATGCCCGGAATGAAGCCGGAATGCTTCTTGAGCTGGTCTGCTGTATCCTTGGGGTTGAATACGATCGCCGTATAGAAGAAGCAGAAAAAAGCAATCAACGAAGCATAGAACAGCATATATAGCGGCTGACCATGACCAAGTGCATTGAGAACGGTCGTTGCCCATGTCGGCATTTCTGTCGTACTAGCAAACCCCGCCACAGTCGCGGGCAACAGCAGAAGCGACGACGCGAAAATTGGCGGGATAACGCCGGAAGTATTGAGCTTGAGCGGCAAATGGGACGTATCGCCCTGAAACATCCGATTGCCGACCTGGCGCTTCGGATACTGGATCAGCAGGCGGCGCTGGGCACGTTCCGCAAAGACGATGACTGCAATCAGCACCACTGCAAGAACGATCACGCCGAGAATGAGACCAGTCGACAATGCGCCCGTACGGCCCAATTCCAACGTGCCCGAAATGGCAGATGGAAGGTTCGCAACAATACCCGCAAAAATGATCAGCGAGATACCGTTACCGATGCCGCGAGCCGTAATCTGCTCGCCCAGCCACATCAGGAACATTGTGCCGCCGACAAGTGTAATCACCGATGAAAGAATAAAGAACGGTCCTGGCGAGGTCACAATCCCGCTACCGGACTGAAGACCGACGGAAATGGCATAGGCCTGAACGAGCGCCAGCAACACCGTGCCATAACGGGTGTACTGGTTGATGATCTTGCGGCCCGACTCTCCTTCCTTTTTCAGCGCTTCAAGCGACGGAACGACCGACGTCATAAGCTGCACGATAATGGAAGCGGAAATATAGGGCATGATGCCGAGCGCAAAAATGGCCATACGGCCTACGGCACCACCGGCGAACATATTGAAAAGCCCCAGAACACCCTGGCTATGCTGCTGGAAAACCTGCGCAAGAGCATCCGGATTGATGCCGGGGAGCGGGATATAGGTGCCGAAACGGTACACCAGCAGAGCGCCCAGTGTAAACCAGATACGCTTCTTGAGTTCTTCCGCTTTCGAGAAAGCCGAAAAATTAAGATTGGAAACTAGCTGTTCAGCAGCCGATGCCATTAAATTTCTCCGGTGAAAAGTCTCCGGCCCTCCGACTATGAAGACGCGAATCTCTCAGACTCGTATCCGCAGACCGGAAGACCCTACCCAGATATGCGCATTGGCATAAAGGTGCAAGCGGCGGCCCAGTTTTTATCGCATTTCCCGGAAAACTGTTTTACACTTTTCCGGGAATTGCTCTGGGCCGCCGCTATTATTTGTATTGCAGTCTTATTCCGCAGCAGCTTCAGGAAGTTTGATGCTGCCGCCAGCCTTTTCGATCTTTTCGATCGCGGCCTTGGAAGCACCAGTTACCTCGAAAGCAACCTTGGCCTTCAAATCACCGTCCGAAAGAATACGGACACCATCCTTAGCGCGGCGAATCACGCCAGCAGCCTTCAGCGACTCGATGTTCACGACAGCCTTGGCATCCAGCTTGCCCGCATCGATTGCAGCCTGAACACGGCCAAGCGAAACGACGTTGAAGCTTTTTGCGAAGATGTTTGTGAAGCCGCGCTTTGGCAGACGGCGGTAGATTGGCATCTGGCCGCCTTCAAAGCCGTTGATCGAAACGCCCGAACGGGACTTCTGTCCCTTGACGCCGCGACCGGCGGTTTTGCCGGAACCTGAACCAATACCACGGCCAACGCGCTTTGCTGCCTTGACGGAACCTGGCTTGTCACGCAGATCGTTGAGTTTCATGTCTCTGTCTCCCTGCGCTATCAGGCCTCGTCCACAACGCGGACGAGATGCTGAACCCTGGCGATCATACCGCGAACCGAAGGCGTGTCCTCCAGCGTGCGGCGGCGGTGCATTTTGTTAAGTCCAAGCCCGATCAGCGTAGCACGCTGTTCGACTGGACGGCGGATAGGGCTGCCGATCTGTTCGACCGTAACCGTCTTACCCTTCTTCTCAGCCATCACTCAAATCCCTTGTCTATGGCGTATCCGATGAGTTGACACCGGACTGGCACAAACTCTTGGCTATTCTTCCGAACCGACCACTTCATGGCGGCGAGCCTGAAGCGTCGAGTACTTGATGCCACGCTGTGCTGCAATGTCCTTCGGATGCATCTGATGCTTCAGAGCATCGAAGGTCGCGCGAACCATGTTGTAAGGGTTCGACGAGCCAAGCGACTTGGCAACCACGTCCTGAACGCCAAGCGTTTCAAACACCGCACGCATCGGGCCGCCGGCGATGATACCGGTACCGGCAGGCGCTGCACGCAGCAGGACCTTGCCCGCACCGTGACGACCATGCACATCGTGATGCAGCGTACGGCCCGAACGAAGCGGAACGAAGACCATATCACGCTTAGCCGACTCGGTGGCCTTGCGGATCGCCTCCGGCACTTCGCGCGCCTTGCCGTGACCGAAGCCTACGCGGCCCTTCTGATCTCCAACTACGACAAGCGCAGCGAAACCAAAACGACGACCACCCTTGACCACCTTGGCCACACGATTGATGTGAACGAGCTTGTCAACGAATTCGCTGTCACGCTCATCACGACCGCGATCATCGCGGTTACGTTCTCTCTGTGCCATGTCCTATTCCTTTATTCTTTTCCGGAAGCACAAATTGCTGATTAGAAGCTCAACCCGCCTTCGCGGGCGGCTTCGGCGAGAGCCTTGATGCGACCGTGGTAAATGAAAGCTCCACGGTCGAATACGACTTCCTTGACGCCTGCCTTCACAGCGCGCTCAGCAAGGAGCTTCCCAACAGCAGCCGCAGCTGCCTGGTCTGCACCAGTCTTGAGCTTACCCTTCAGATCGCCGTCGAGGGTCGATGCTGCTGCGATGGTGACACCGCGAACGTCATCGATAACCTGGACGTAAATGTTCTTCGAAGAGCGATGAACGCTGAGGCGTGGACGGCCATTAGCGACCGACTTGAGCTGACGGCGCACGCGAGCAGCGCGACGCTGCAAAGTTTGTTTTGGCGATGCCATGGCGCGCTTCCCTTACTTCTTCTTGCCTTCTTTGCGGACGATGACTTCGTTCGCATACTTAACGCCCTTGCCCTTATAGGGCTCCGGCGCGCGATATTCGCGGATCTCGGCCGCAACCTGACCGACCTGCTGCTTGTCGATACCCGAGACGACGATTTCCGTCGGCTTCGGAACAGCAACAGAGATGCCAGCAGGCACGTCGTAGACCACTTCATGGCTGAAGCCGAGCGAGAGCTGCAGGTTCTTGCCCTGCATAGCAGCACGATAACCGACACCGCTGATTTCCAGCTTCTTCTCGAAGCCATCCTTCACACCCGTGAAGATATTAGAAATCATCGTGCGGGCCATGCCCCACTTCGATCGGGCTTCCTTCGACTGATCGCGAGGATCGACGGCGATAGCGCCCTCTTCCATCTTAACCAGAACTTCATCGTGCACGACGAAAGACAATTCACCTTTCGCGCCCTTGGCCTTGACGGTCTGCCCTTCAACACTGGCGGTCACGCCCGCCGGGACCGGCACGGGTTTTTTACCGATACGAGACATTTTTATACCTGTCTTCTATCTGTTCGCTGCCGACCGCATCAGAAGATGCGGCAGAGCAGCTCACCACCAACGTTTTGTTCACGGGCTTCATGATCCGCCATCACACCCTTGGGCGTGGAGAGGATCGAGATGCCAAGGCCATTCGCGACCTGCGGGATCGACTTGACCGATACGTAAACGCGACGGCCAGGCTTCGATACGCGGGTAAGCTCACGAATAACTGGAACACCTTCATAATATTTCAGCTCGATTTCGATCTCGGCCTTGCCGTTAACGAATTCGCTCTGCGAATATCCGCGAATGTAACCTTCAGCCTGAAGGACATCGAGAACACGGGCGCGCAACTTGGAAGCCGGGGTCGAAACCTTGGTCTTCTTGCGGCCGACCGCGTTACGGATACGGGTCAGCATATCGCCGATAGGATCTGACACAGACATATGCTACTCCTTACCAGCTCGACTTTACGACGCCTGGAACCTGTCCAAGCGAACCCAACTGACGAAGCGCAATACGCGACATCTTCAGTTTACGGTAATAACCACGCGGACGGCCCGAGACTTCGCAACGATTGCGAATACGAACCTTGGCAGAGTTGCGCGGCAATTCGGCGAGCTGGATGGTCGCGCGGAAACGCTCGTCCAGCGGAAGGCTCTGATCCATGACGATCGCCTTCAGACGTGCACGCTTTTCAGCATGACGCTTAACCAACTTTTCGCGGCGCTTGTTTTTTTCGACTGCGCTAGTCTTGGCCATATTATTATACCTCGCTACGCTTGCCGTTACTGCCGGAACGGGAAGTTGAAGGCACGCAGAAGTGAGCGCGCTTCATCATCCGTCTTGGCGGTCGTGCAAACGATGATGTCCATGCCCCAGATTTGATCAACCTTGTCGTAGTTGATTTCCGGAAACACGATGTGTTCCTTGATACCCATGGCAAAGTTGCCACGGCCATCAAAGCTCTTGGGATTCAGACCACGAAAGTCGCGAACGCGCGGCAGCGCGATCGTGATCAGGCGATCAAGGAATTCGTACATACGATCCTGACGAAGAGTGACCTTCGTGCCGATCGGCATGTCTTCACGCAACTTGAAGGTTGCGATAGAATTGCGGGCACGCGTGATTACAGCCTTCTGACCGGCAATGAGGCCGAGATCTTCAGCAGCAACAGTCGGCTTCTTGGAGTCGCCTGTTGCTTCGCCAACGCCCATGTTGATGACAACCTTATCGATACGCGGAATCTGCATCTCGTTGTCATATTTGAATTCTTCAAGCAACGCCTTACGGATATTTTCCCGGTAAAGCTTCTTGAAGCGGGGAAGTGCCTTTGCTTCAGCCATCGATCAGCGCTCCAGAACGTTTTGCGACACGAACCTTCTTGCCGTCCTCAACACGGAAACCGACACGGGTCGGCTTGCCGTCCTTGGGATCTGCAATCGCCAGGTTGGACAAATGGATCGGCGCTTCCTTGGAAATAATGCCGGCTTCCTGTGTCTGGGTCTGGCGCTGATGACGCTTCACCATATTGATACCACGAACAATCGCATGATCGTCCTTTGGCATGACCTTGAGAACTTCGCCCTTACGGCCTTTGTCCTTACCGGACAACACGACAACGCTGTCGCCTTTGCGAATCTTTTGCATCGTCTTGCTTCCTTACAGAACTTCCGGAGCCAGCGAGATGATCTTCATATGGCTCTTTGCGCGAAGCTCGCGTGGAACCGGTCCGAAGATACGCGTACCAATAGGCTCTTTCTTGTTATCGATGAGAACGGCTGCGTTGTTATCAAAACGAATTACGCTGCCATCCGGACGACGGATGTCCTTGGCGGTACGTACGACCACCGCCTTCATCACGTCACCTTTTTTGACGCGGCCGCGCGGAATGGCTTCCTTGACCGACACCACAATGATGTCGCCAACGGAAGCGTAACGCCGCTTCGAACCGCCCAGCACCTTGATGCACATGACACGACGTGCGCCGGAATTATCCGCCACGTCGAGGTTTGTTTGCATCTGAATCATGACTGGCCGCCTTCTTTTCCTTCAGCTGGTTAAGGGCTCCTGCCCTACCTAAGCTGCGTGTTTGTAATTTAGCCCGCTGCTTCGTTCGTCAGAACGACCCAGCGTTTGTCCTTCGAGATCGGAGCCGATTCCTCAATGGAAACGGCATCACCAACCTTGAACTGGTTGTTCTCGTCATGCGCCTTGTACTTCTTCGACTGACGCACGGTCTTCTGGAGGAGCGGATGCGAATAGCGGCGCTCAACCTTAACCACGACAGTCTTGTCGTTCTTATCGCTGACGACGACGCCCTGCAGAACGCGTTTAGGCATGATATACTTCCTTATGCCTTGCTTGCGACCGCCTTCTGGCGGGCAATAGTCTTAATACGCGCAATGTCGCGGCGAACCTGCTTCACGCGCGCGGTTTTTTCAAGCTGGCCGGTCGCCTTCTGAAAGCGCAGGTTGAACTGCTCTTTCTTCAGTGCGGCCAACTCATCGTTAATCTGGTCGAGGCTTTTCGCCCGAACATCTACGGCTTTCATGGCTGCCTCTCTTATTCAGCTATGCGCTGGATAAAGCGCGTCTTGATCGGCAACTTCGCAGCGCCGAGTCGTAGGGCTTCGCGTGCCACATCTTCGGGTACGCCGTCAAGCTCAAACATCACGCGACCTGGTGCCACACGGCATGCCCAGTAGTCAACCGAACCCTTACCTTTACCCATACGGACTTCGGTTGGCTTCGATGTAACTGGCAGGTCTGGGAAGATGCGGATCCATACACGACCCGCACGCTTCATGTGACGGGTGATCGCGCGGCGGGCCGCTTCGATCTGTCGTGCAGTGACGCGCTCCGGCTCAACGGCCTTCAGGCCGAAAGCACCAAAATTCAGATCCGTACCGCCCTTCGAATTACCGTGAATACGGCCCTTGAACTGTTTACGGAACTTGGTGCGCTTAGGCTGCATCATTGTTCTCTACTCCAATTTTCTCGCCCGCGGCCCCGCTTATCGAGCGTTCTCGCGGCGGCGGTTCTGCTGGGAACCCTGATTGTCACCCTCAACCGCACGACGTTCGGAAGCCATCGGATCGTGCTCAAGGATTTCACCCTTGAATACCCAGACCTTCACACCGCAGATGCCGTAAGCGGTCTGCGCTTCTGCCGTACCGTAATCGATATCGGCGCGCAGTGTATGAAGCGGAACGCGACCTTCACGATACCATTCCATACGTGCGATTTCAGCACCGCCCAGACGACCGGAGCAGTTGATACGAATACCTTCGGCACCAAGACGCATTGCCGACTGGACAGCACGCTTCATGGCGCGACGGAATGCCACACGGCGTTCGAGCTGCTGCGCGATCGACTGAGCGACCAACGTAGCGTCGACTTCCGGCTTGCGAACTTCAACGATATTGAGCGACGCATCGGAATTCGTCATCTCGGAAAGCTTCTTGCGCAGCTTTTCGATATCCGCGCCTTTCTTGCCGATAATGATACCCGGACGAGCTGAATAAATCGTCACGCGGCATTTCTTGTGCGGACGCTCGATCACGATCTTCGAAATCGCGGCCTGCTTGAGTTCGCTTTTCAGATATTCACGGATCTTGACGTCTTCATGCAGAAGCCTGCCGTATTCACCGGTATTCGCGTACCAACGCGAATCCCAGGTGCGGTTGATACCGAGACGGAAACCGATCGGATTAATCTTCTGGCCCATTATGCGGCCTCCCCTTTTTCCGCAACTTCGCGGACAACAATGGTGAGATGCGAAAACGGCTTTTCGATACGGCTTGCACGACCGCGTCCGCGGACGTGGAAGCGCTTCATGACAATTGACTTGCCCACATAGGCTTCAGCAACGATCAGCGCATCTACGTCGAGATCATGATTGTTCTCAGCGTTGGCGATAGCCGATTCGAGCGTCTTTTTCACTGTTTCCGCGATCCGCTTGCGCGAGAACGTCAGATCGGCGAGTGCCGCATTCACCTTCTTGCCGCGAATCATGCTCGCGACAAGGTTCAGCTTCTGCGGGCTGACGCGAAGCGTACGGGCGACGGCTTTCGCCTCGTTATCCTTAAGCTGGCGGGGAGCCTTGGCCTTGCCCATCGTTACTTCCTCTTTGCCTTCTTGTCCGCGCCGTGACCGTAATAGGTACGTGTCGGCGCGAATTCACCGAACTTGTGACCGACCATCTCTTCGGAGATCGATACCGGCACATGCTTGTTGCCGTTATAAACACCGAATGTCAGGCCGACGAACTGCGGCAAGATCGTGGAGCGGCGGCTCCACATCTTGATGACTTCATTACGACCGCCCTCGCGTACCTTCTCAGCTTTCTTGAGAAGATAGCCATCGACGAACGGACCTTTCCAAACTGAACGAGCCACTTCAGACTACCTCTCTTATTTCTTGCGCTGATGGCGCGAGCGCATGATGAACTTGTCGGTTGCCTTGTTCGAACGGGTCTTTTTGCCCTTCGTAGGCTTGCCCCAAGGTGTGACCGGATGACGGCCACCGGAAGTACGGCCTTCACCACCACCATGCGGGTGATCAACGGGGTTCATGGCGACGCCGCGAACACCCGGACGCTTGCCGCGCCAGACCGAACGACCAGCCTTACCGTCCTTGATATTGCCATGCTCCGGATTGGACACAGCGCCAACCGTTGCAAAACATGCACCTGGAACCAGACGCTGTTCACCCGAATTCAGGCGAAGGATCACCATACCCTGATCGCGACCGACCAGCTGGGCATAGGTGCCTGCGGAGCGAGCAATCTGGCCGCCCTTGCCTGGCTTCATCTCCACATTGTGGATGATGGTACCAACGGGCATGGATGAAAGCGGCATCGCATTGCCTGGCTTCACGTCGACCGACTGGCCAGCAACAACCTTGTCGCCAACTGCCAGGCGCTGCGGAGCCAGAATATAGCTCAGCTCGCCATCTTCGTAGCGGATCAGCGCGATGAACGCGGTGCGGTTCGGATCGTATTCCAGACGTTCAACCGTGGCAACGACGTCATGCTTGCGACGCTTGAAGTCGATGAAACGGTACGCACGCTTGTGACCGCCGCCCTGAAAGCGGACGGTGATACGACCAGTATTGTTACGGCCACCCTTCTTGGACAAACCTTCGGTCAGAGACTTGACCGGCTTGCCCTTGTAGAGGCCCGAGCGATCCACGATAACCAGCTGGCGCTGGCCCGGCGTGATCGGATTATAATGCTTGAGTGCCATTGTCTTTACTCCACGGCCTCTCAGAGACCAGTCGAAACGTCGATGCTCTGACCTTCGGCCAAAGTTACGATCGCTTTCTTGACATCGCTCTGGCGCCCGACGATGCCGCGGAACCGCTTCACCTTGCCTTTGCGCACAGTGGTATTAACGGCCTTTACCTTGACGCCGAAGAGCGCCTCGATTGCAGCCTTGATTTCCGGCTTCGTCGCCTTGCGGGCTACATTGAAGACAACCTGGTTGTTTTCAGAAACCAGAGTCGACTTCTCCGTAATAACGGGGCTGACGATCACGTCGTAGTGGCGAAGATCAGTCATTTGAAACGCTCCCCTTGAAACGTGCTTCCAGAGCTTCGACAGCCGCCTTGGAAAGCACGAGCTTGCCACGACGCAGGATGTCGTAAACATTGATGCCCTGCACCGGCAGAACGTCGATGTTCGGAATGTTCGAAGCAGCGCGCGAGAAGTTTGCCTCGATCTCTGCACCGCCGATAAGCAGTGCATTTTCCAGACCAAGCTTGGCAAACTGCGATACTAGGCTCTTCGTCTTTGCTTCCTTGGCTGTCAGATCATCGATGATGATCAGATCTGAAGCCTTGGCTTTAGCCGAAAGCGCATGACGCAGGCCAAGAGCGCGAACTTTCTTCGGCAGGTCGTGGTCATGCGAGCGGACAACCGGTCCGTGCGCCTTGCCACCGCCGCGGAACTGCGGAGCGCGAGCCGAATGGTGACGAGCGCGGCCCGTACCCTTCTGCTTGTACATCTTGGCGCCGGTGCGAGCGATTTCACCACGCGTAAGCGTCGAGTGACCACCCTGCTGACGGCGCGCCAGCTGCCAGCGCACGACACGCTGAAGAATGTCGTCTCGCGGGTCGAGGCCGAAGATATCTTCATTCAGCTTGACCTTGCCGGCATCCTTGCCTTCAAGAGTTGTAATCGTGAGATCCATTATTCGGCTCCCTCAGTCGCGACAGCATCCGCTGCTGCATTATTTGCGCTTTGACGCAGGGCAGCCGGCTTTGGTGCATTCTCTGGCAGAGAAACCTTCACTGCATCGCGAACCAGAATCCAGGCACCCTTGGAGCCTGGAACTGCGCCGCGAACCAGAATAAGGCCACGATCGCTGTCTGTGGAGACAACTTCGATGTTTTGGGTGGTCACACGGGTCTGCCCCATATGACCGGCCATTTTTTTGCCCTTGAATACCTTACCCGGATCCTGACGCTGACCGGTCGAACCGTGCGCGCGGTGGGTAATGGAGTTACCGTGCGAAGCACGATGACCAGCAAAGTTATGGCGCTTCATGACACCGGCAAAACCTTTACCGATCGAAGTACCTGTCACATCGACCTTCTGGCCGGCAACGAAATGCTCGGCAGTGATTTCCGAGCCAACTTCAAGAAGGTTATCCGGAGAAACGCGGAATTCCGCAAGCTTCGCCTTCGGCTCGACCTCAGCCTTCGCGAAATGACCGCGCATAGCCTTGGACGTATTCTTCACCTTGGCAAGTCCAACGCCAAGCTGAACAGCCGTATAACCGTTCTTTTCAACTGTACGCTGAGCGACCACATGGCAGTTCTCCATACGAAGAACTGTCACCGGTACATGTTCGCCAGCGTCGTTATAGACGCGGGTCATGCCCAGCTTTTGTGCAATAACACCTGAACGCATCGGGTTCGTTCCTTCCGTCCTCAAGCCGATTAAAGCTTGATCTCGACATCGACACCAGCTGACAGATCGAGCTTCATCAGCGCATCAACTGTCTGCGGGGTCGGGTCAACAATATCGAGAAGACGCTTGTGCGTGCGCATCTCGAACTGCTCGCGGCTTTTCTTGTCGATGTGCGGCGACCGGTTGACTGTGAACTTTTCGATCCGCGTCGGAAGCGGGATCGGTCCGCGCACATTGGCACCGGTACGCTTGGCAGTTGACACGATTTCCCGCGTCGAAGCGTCAAGGATCCGATGATCAAACGCCTTAAGGCGAATGCGGATGTTTTGACCGTTCATTTCATCTGTTCCTTGTTACGCGGGACGCTCAGCTTTGAGCATGACCTTATCCGAAAACCGGAAACCACTTTTCGGGATCATGCTCGGGCCCAAGCGCCCCTGCACAATCTAATTACTCGATGATCGAGGATACGATGCCGGCGCCGACGGTGC
>NZ_JAHRVA010000007.1 GCF_019100495.1 Falsochrobactrum tianjinense
AGACCCCAACATCCAAAACTGTCAACGACAAAAAAACAAAAATGACATTTTTATTTCCACAGGGGAAAGAGTTGGATTTTACTCTTTATCGAGGGTTTTGGCCACGCCGATTCTGATGCCAGACAATATGAAGACTGGCCCATGAGCACCCCCTTGAAATCGCTCAAAAGGTACTCCATCCCATGTGTCTTGCCACCGCGTCGGCCAAGGCACGGACTCGCTGACCCATACCCTCTATAATATCAGGCCGCGCTTCCGCAGCCATCATCGACAAGGCAACGCCTGCCACCGGGCGAGACTGGCTGTCGCATATTGCGGCACCGATGCAGAACATACCTTCACGCAACTGGCCATTATCGAGCGAATAGCCTTTCGCACTCACTTCCGCTATTTCCACCCCCAATGCCTGCACCGAGCGCACACTTGCAGGCGTGATCGGATCGGGCCAGTCTGGAGGAAGGTGGCGAATGCGCTCGTGCTGAGACATTGCGGCAAGCATGGCCTTGCCGGTAGCCGTGAAGACGGCAGGCACCCGCATACCGATGCGGAAGGTGATCCCAAGTGGCGCCGATGAATTGCGGCAAGAAAGATAAATGACTTCCGGCCCTTCGAGATGCGAAAGCGTCAGGGTATATGCATCAAGCTCTTTCTCCTGCACAACCGCGGCATGAAAGGCCCCGATAATATCACTACTCGCCAGAAACACATTGGCCCAGCGCACCGATTGCGGCCCCATGGTAAAACTGCCGTCACTATTGAGTTTTAGAAGCTTAAGATACACCAGTGTGTGGCAAAGCCCATGCACACTGCTTTTCGGCAGACCGGTCTGGCGCACAAGATCGGAAAGTTTCATTCCTCCGCCTGCCTGTGCGATTTGGTCCAGAATTTGTGCGGCGCGCATCACCGCCGGGACCAGCTTCAGGGAACTCTCCCCGCTCGATATCGTTGTATTCATGACACCCGCTTGATTGATTGACTTTGGTGCTTATAGCTGATTAATTCAATATATCATACAGTGTTCAATATACTGAACAGAATTCTGATGCAATATGGGGATGAGAAATAGTCATGATTGCCTTGAAAGATGGTTCGCTGCTCAAATCGCAATGCTTTGTCGATGGCCGTTGGACCGACGCAGCCGATGGCCGCACCATTGATGTCACCAATCCTGCTGACGGTTCGCTTATTGGCACTGTCCCATCGTTGTCGGTGGATTCGGTCAGGGAAGTCATCGCTGCATCAGCCCGGGCGCTTCCGGCGTGGGCGGCGAAACCAGCAAAGGAACGCGCCAGCATACTGCGCAAATGGTTCGAGCTTATCGTCGCCAATGCCGATGATATCGCCCTCATCATGACCTCGGAACAAGGCAAGCCGCTGGCCGAGGCGCGCGGCGAAGTGCTTTATGCCGCCTCATTCATCGAATGGTTCGCCGAAGAAGCCAAGCGCGTCTATGGCGACGTCATCCCCGCCCCGCAGAATGGCCAGCGCCTGACCGTCATACGCCAGCCGGTCGGTGTAACGGCTGCGATCACCCCATGGAATTTCCCGGCAGCCATGATTACTCGCAAGGCAGCCCCTGCCCTTGCCGCGGGCTGCACCATGATCGTGCGCCCTGCCGACCTTACCCCGCTGACGGCTCTGGCACTTGGCGTATTGGCCGAAAAGGCTGGCATTCCGGCAGGCGTTCTGCAAATCGTGACTGGTAAAGCACGCGATATCGGTGCCGAGCTCACCAGCAACGATACTGTGCGCAAGCTTTCCTTCACCGGCTCGACCGAAGTGGGCCGCCTGCTGATGGCGCAATGCGCGCCCACCATCAAACGTATCTCGCTCGAACTGGGCGGCAACGCGCCCTTCATCGTTTTTGATGACGCGGATCTCGATGCGGCGGTTGAAGGCGCGATGATTTCGAAATATCGTAATGCAGGCCAGACCTGCGTCTGTGCCAATCGAATTTATGTGCAGCGCGGCATTTACGACAAGTTTGCCGAAAAGCTCGCCGCCAAGGTCAAGGAACTCAAGGTTGGCAAAGGGACCGAGCCGGGCGTCGTGATCGGCCCGATGATTGAGGAAAAAGCCATCACCAAGGTCAAGGCACATATTGACGATGCGGTTTCCAAGGGTGCCAAGCTCATCACTGGCGGCAAGGAATTGGGTGGCCTGTTCTTCGAGCCGGGTATTCTGACCGGCGTCACGTCGGAAATGATCGTGGCCAAAGAGGAAACCTTCGGCCCCCTTGCCCCGCTCTTCGCCTTCGATACGGAAGAAGAGGCCGTCGCCATGGCCAACGATACGATTTTCGGACTGGCGGCTTATTTCTATACAGAAAATTTCAGCCGTGCGATTCGTGTCAGCGAAGCGCTGGAATATGGCATGGTCGGACATAATACCGGCCTCATCTCCAACGAAGTCGCCCCCTTCGGCGGCGTCAAGCAATCCGGGCTTGGCCGGGAAGGTTCGAAATACGGCATCGAGGAATATCTTGAAACCAAATATGTCTGCAGCGCTTACAAGAACTGAATACAGGGCAAATCGGCCTTAAAAGGCGGCGGCATTGTTTACGCCGCCTTTTTTATTTATAGACCATGCGAACGAACCATGGCTCTCCAAACAATCCGGAAAATCAATGCTGCGCCGCCTTTACGATTGGACGATTTCGCTCGCTGCCAGAAAATCCGCCGAATGGTGGCTCGCCATCATTGCTTTCATCGAAAGTTCGGTTTTTCTCGTGCCTGCCGATGTGCTCTATCTACCCATGGCACTCGCCCGGCCCGAGCGCGCCTGGCGCTATGCGCTTGTCGCAACCATTGCTTCGGTTCTCGGTGGCATTGCGGGCTGGTATCTTGGGTTTTATGCTTATGAACAGATCGCAAAACCGGTGCTGGAAATATATGGCAAGCTCGACACTTTCGAGCAACTGCGCGGCTCGACCAGCGCGGACATGATTCTGCTGATGCTCATTACATCAGGGCTTGCGCATCTGCCGCCGATCAAGGTCGTGACAATCCTTGCCGGAGCGGCTGGCATCAATATATGGCTTTTCATTGCTTCGGCCATTGTCGCCCGAGGCGCACGCTTTTTCTTCCTCGCGTGGCTTTTGCAGCGTTATGGCGAGCCGATTCGCGAATTCATTGAAAAGCGGCTGGCGCTGATTGCGAGTGCTGCGGCGGCTTTGCTGATCGGACTTTTTTTTGCTGTAAAATATTTACACGCTTGAGTTAAAGCATTTCCAGCAAAAGTGTGAAACGGTCTTGCGCCCGGATAATGCGTCAAAACAAAGAATCAGAGCCATTTCAGGAAACACCATATGGTATTTTCACTTAATAACCCGGTCGGCAAAATTCAGGCTTGGACCGCAGGTATCATGACGGTCGGGCTTGCTGCCACTGTCGGAATTGCACTCGGCTTCGAACACCTTGCTGGTTACATGCCCTGCAAGCTCTGCCTTGAACAGCGCACGCCCTATTATATCGGCGTTCCGGTTCTGGCGGCAGCATGGGCTTCCCACGGCCTCAAATGGCCTCCGCTTCTCACGCGCGGCCTGATTCTCGTCGGCGCGCTTCTGATGACCTACGGCTTGGCACTTGCGGTCTATCATACCGGTGTCGAGCTGAAATATTGGCCGGGGCCGGAAGATTGCAGCGCAGCGACCATGAGAGTCACGCTTGATGCAGGCAATCTGCTGAGCGAGCTTAACTCAACCCGTCCGCCCGCATGCGACAGTGCACCAGGACACTTCCTCGGTCTGTCATTTGCCGGATGGAATGTCATCGCCAGCGCATTGTTTGCGGCTATCGGCTATTACGGGGCATTTGCAAAAGGTAAGGATTAAGGCTCCAGTTCGACATCCCAATAAAGGAAATCGAGCCAGCTTTTATGCAGGTGATTGGGCGGAAAGAGCCGGCCATTATTGTGCAGTTCCTGCACCATAGGCATACTCGGCTTTTGGCGCGGCCACATGTAGGCGGCTGCAGGCATCAATCCTCCTTTGCGCAGATTGCAGGGGGAGCAGGCGGCCACGACATTTTCCCACGTCGTCTGGCCGCCATGACAACGCGGGATAACGTGATCGAAGGTAAGGTCGTGCGGCGAGCCGCAATACTGACATTCGAAGCGGTCGCGCAGAAAAACATTAAAGCGGGTAAAGGCCGGATAGCGCGGCGGCTTCACATAATCCTTCAGGCAAATCACACTCGGTACGCGCATGGAAAATGATGGCGAGGATACAACGTGGTCGTATTCCGCGACGATATTAACGCGTTCGAGAAAGACGGCCTTGATCGCATCCTGCCACGACCATAGCGACAGGGGATAATAACTCAGCGGACGGTAATCCGCATTCAAAACAAGGGCGGGCAATCCGCCTTGTGAAACAGCCCCCGTTGAGACAAGCCCAGTTGAGACGTGCACTGTCAAAAACGCACCTCCTTCAGAACAATTCCACGGAAAAGTGTGAAACGGTTTCCGTGGAATTGCGCTATTTACGGAGCATGCGCGCATCCCATGGGTACGCTAACAACGCTCCAACCTCATGGGACGGCGCTGCAATCTGCGAAAAAGCCAGTTTTCTGCGAATCAAAACGCCGCCTCAGCCGACTGAAATAATGTAAGCCCGACATGACAGGATTGTGAAGCAGAAACGCATTTATGCGCATGTCTAGAAGTCATTTTTCACAGAACCGGAGCGACTTCGCGACCCTTGATGGCGGCATAATAAGCCCAGAAAAGCCTCGCCGCCACACCGCGCCACGGTGCCCATTGCCGGGCAAGCGTGCGCAGGGCGATGGCGTCAGGGCGTGGGTCCTGAGCAAAGGCATGGCCGACCGCCGCCTGCAAGGCCACATCACCCGCCGGAAAAATATCCGGGTGTCCCGCAGCGAAAAGCAGATAGACCTCCGCCGTCCACGGCCCGATCCCCTTGAGCACGGTAAGCTGGCCGATTGCCTCCTCGGCGGGCAGATCGCAAAGCCCGTGCAAATCGAGCGCACCCTCGGTCAGAGCTTCACTCAAGGTGAAAAGCGTACGCTGCTTGGGGCGCGAAAGTCCGGCGAACCGCCACGCCTCCTCCCCGCCCGCAATAAAGCCTGCTGGCGTCAACGGATCGATCACCTGTTTGAGCCGCGCCCAGATAGCATCGGCACTGGCAGTGGAGAGCTGCTGGGCGACAATGATCGATGCGAGGCTTTCAAAGCCCGGTGTGGACCGGCGCAGCGGCACCGCATGGGCGATAGCGCGCACATCGGCCAGCCGTGCATCGGCGCGCACCAGCGCCTCCAGCCCCTCACCGATATCTTCCAGACTATCGATCCGTTGCATCATCCGGCCCTTTAATTCTGTTCACAGACACCCTATCAATGGAATAGAACGATAATCAACCGGCGTGACAATGACCAAGCCTGTCTTCCGTTTTGCTCCTAGCCCCAATGGCCGCCTACATCTGGGCCATGCTTATTCTGCTCTGCTCAACGCAAAAATGGCATCTGGGAGTGCCGGGCGTTTTCTGTTGCGCATGGAAGATATCGACACGGAACGCTGCACCCCGGAACTCGAACAGGGGATTTATGACGACCTGCGCTGGCTTGGCCTTGCATGGGAAGAACCTGTGCGCCGCCAGTCCGAGCATTTTTCCGAATATCGCAATGCGCTGACCCGTCTGGCGGATAAGGGCCTGGTCTACCCTGCGTTTCTGAGCCGCGCACAGATACACTCCCTCATCAATGATTCGCACGCAAAGGGTACGCCATGGCCGACCGACCCGGACGGCACGCCCCTTTACCCGCAAGGCGAACGTAATCTCACCGAACAACAGCAACTCGAACATATGGCGACTGGCATGCCTTATGCATGGCGGCTCGATATGGAGAAGGCTTTGGCGGCAGCTGGGGTGCCTTTGTTCTGGCGTGAAAGCGGCGCAGGCCCGCAGGGTGAGACCGGCAGTATCGCTGCCGACCCGGCCAGATGGGGCGATGTGGTGATCGCACGCAAGGACACGCCAACCAGCTACCACCTTTCCGTGGTGGTGGACGATGCTTTGCAAGGCGTCACTCATATCGTGCGCGGGCGCGACCTGTTTCATGCAACCTCCGTTCACCGGCTTTTGCAGAAGCTGCTCGATTTACCCGAGCCGCTTTACCATCATCACGATCTGATACTGGCAGAAAACGGGTTCAAACTTTCCAAAAGCCGCAAAGACACCGCCCTTGAAAGCTTACGCGAACAGGGCTGGACGCCAGACGATATTCGCGCACGTTTGAAACTCTAGGACATATGGGCAGTTATTTTCGCCTTGGCGTCACAAATGATATGCCCGCACCACGGTTGACGAAATCACTGCAAAGCGGTTCAAGACTATATGGAAAGCCAGTCCTCAGGGGCTGGCAGAAATTCTGAAGGAGGCCAATCCATGCGTGATTATGTCGAGATCGAAGGCTTGCGCGTTGCGCCTGAACTCGTGGAGTTTCTGGCCAAGGAAGCGGCACCCGGCACGGGCGTGGAACCGGATGCCTTCTGGAAGGGCTTTGCCGCCATCATTCGTGATCTTGCCCCGAAAAACCGCACCTTGCTTGCCAAGCGCGACGACATTCAGGCCAAGATAGATGCCTGGTACAAGGAAAACCGCGATAAAGGCTACACCCAGGCCGACTACCAACAGTTTCTGAAGGACATCGGCTATCTTCTGCCGGAAGGCGGCGAGTTCAAGGTTTCGACCGCCGATGTCGACCCGGAAATCACCCACATCGCTGGCCCGCAGCTCGTCGTCCCGGTCATGAATGCCCGCTATGCGCTCAACGCCGCCAACGCGCGCTGGGGTTCGCTCTATGATGCGCTTTACGGCACCGATGCAATTTCCGAAGCCGACGGCGCTGAAAAGCGTAAGGGCTATAATCCGAAGCGTGGCGAAAAAGTCATCGCCTGGGCGAAGAGTTTCCTTGATGAAAGTGCGCCGCTTGGCACCGGCAAATGGGCCGATGTGGCCGGTCTTGCGGTGAAGGACGGCAAGCTTGAAATCAAGCTGACCGACGGCGCCGCCACCGCGCTGAAGGATGCAAGCCAGTTCAAGGGCTATAACGGCGACGCCGCAGCCCCGACCAATGTGCTCCTTGCCAAGAACAACATGCATGTCGACATCGTCGTCAATGCCGATCATCCGATCGGTAAGACTGACCCCGCGCACATCGCCGATGTGGTTCTCGAATCGGCAATCAGCACGATTCAGGATTGCGAGGATTCGATTGCCGCCGTCGATGCCGAAGACAAGGTTGCCGTCTATCGCAACTGGCTCGGCCTGATGAACGGTAAGCTGGAAGACACGTTCGAAAAGAACGGCAGCCAGATGACCCGCCGCCTCAACGGCGACCGCTCTTACAAGGCTGCTGACGGTTCCGCGCTGACGCTGAAAGGCCGCTCGCTGATGCTGGTGCGCAATGTCGGCCACCTGATGACCAACCCGGCCATTCTCGATGCTGAAGGCAACGAAGTGCCGGAAGGCATCATGGATGCGGCTTTCACCAGCCTCATCGCGCTGCATGATATCGGCCCGAACGGCCGCCACCTGAACTCGCGTGAAGGTTCGGTCTATATCGTCAAACCGAAGATGCACGGACCGGAAGAAGTGGCGTTCGCCAACGAGCTTTTCACCCGCACGGAAGAGATGCTCGGCATGAAGCCGAATACGCTCAAGATGGGCGTCATGGACGAAGAGCGCCGCACCACCGTCAATCTCAAGGAAGCGATTCGCGCCGCCAAGGAACGCGTCGTTTTCATCAACACCGGCTTCCTCGACCGCACCGGCGACGAGATTCATACCTCGATGGAAGCAGGCCCGATGATCCGAAAGGGCGACATGAAGCAGGCCGCATGGATCGGCGCTTATGAGCAATGGAACGTCGATATCGGTCTGGAATGCGGCCTGTCGGGCCATGCGCAGATCGGCAAGGGCATGTGGGCCATGCCCGACATGATGGAAGCGATGCTGGAACAGAAGATCGCGCATCCGAAGGCCGGCGCGAACACCGCATGGGTTCCCTCCCCAACAGCAGCAACCCTGCACGCCACTCATTATCATCAGGTGGACGTCGCCGCCGTTCAGGAAAAACTCAAGAGCCGCCCACGCGCCAGCCTCGACGATATTTTGTCGGTGCCAGTCGCAACCCGCCCGAACTGGACGCCGGAAGACATCCAGAAGGAAATCGACAACAACGCACAGGGCATTCTGGGTTATGTCGTGCGCTGGGTCGATCAGGGCGTCGGCTGTTCCAAGGTGCCGGACATCAACAATGTCGGACTGATGGAAGACCGTGCAACGCTGCGCATCTCCGCACAGCACATCGCCAACTGGCTCCATCACGGCATTGTTTCTGAAGCTCAGGTGATGGAAACCATGAAGCGCATGGCAACTGTCGTCGACAAGCAGAACGAAGGCGATCCGCTCTATCGTCCGATGGCCGCAGACTTCGACAAGTCGATCGCTTTCCAGGCCGCTTGCGATCTGGTCTTCAAGGGTCGCGAACAGCCAAACGGCTATACCGAGCCGGTCCTGCATCGCCGCCGTCTGGAGCTGAAGGCGCAGGGCTGAGCTTCTTCACACATAATGAAGCGGCGGGAGAAACCCCGCCGTTTTGCTTAATGGTTATACAAAGATAAAACGTTCAACGTCCGCGATTATGCGTCCGCTCGTAAAGCTGACGAATGATCGTGCTTGCCGTTTTCTCGAACAGGAATGGCAGGATTGCATGAATCAGCGCGGCAAACGCCGCAGCGAACAATTTCGCTGAAAAACCTGCTGCAAACATCATATGCTGAAAATAGGTCTCATCGACCGATTGCGGATGTGCCGTGAAGAGACGCATGATGCGTGTGCTCATTGCAAAATCTCCCAATATAATAACAGTTTCAGTCGATCGCATGAAAGCGAACTCTTGAAGAGCTATTCTATCATTCCAGTTGCGAATCTTGTCTCAAATTGGACTTGATTCTTGCACCTATTTGAGACAATCATCCCAACATGGCAGCAAATATGGATGAAATTGACCAGAAAATTCTGGTCGAACTGCAAATTGATGGCACATTGTCAGTCGATTCGCTTTCGGATCGTGTCCACCTATCGCGCAATGCCTGCTGGCGGCGGGTCAAACGCATGGAAGACGAAGGCATCATCAAGGGGCGGGTCGCGCTAATCGATGCTGAAATGGTCGGCTGCGGCCTGTCGGTCTTCATTCTGGTGCGCACGTCCAGTCACGATCCCGAATGGCTCGCCCGCTTTCGCGGCGTCGTCGGACGGCATCCTGAAATCGTCGGCGTCTATCGCATGACCGGCGATCTCGACTATGTACTCAAAGCCCGCGTCTCCGACGTGAAAGCCTATGATCGTCTTTATCAGCGCCTGATCGCCAGCGTACCCCTATCGGATGTCTCTGCATCTTTTGTGATGGAAGAAATCAAGGAGACGACGGCTGTGCCACTGGAAAACCGTTAAATATGCATGACAGCCGTGCTGGTCATCCGCTATCGTTGCAAAACTGCAAATAGACGGTACACCTTTGTTGTGTTTTCACGTATGAGCGTCGCCAATTTGAACGCACGCAGGAAAGGCTCCCTCATGACCGCAGCATCCTCTTCCGCGCCAACGCTTGGCGTCATCCGCCTCGAACACGCGACGGGCCTTGAGCTTCCCGCTTATGAAACCAGCGGCTCGGCTGGCATGGACTTGCGCGCAGCAGTAGCCGAAGACCGGCAGATAGTTCTGCTGCCCGGTCGCCGCACACTTGTTCCGACCGGCCTGATATTTGAGATTCCTCACGGCTTCGAAGTGCAGGTTCGCCCCCGCTCCGGCCTTGCTTTCAAGCATGGCATAACCTGCCTCAACACGCCGGGAACGATTGATTCCGACTATCGCGGCGAAGTGAAGGTGCTTCTCGTCAATCTAGGCGACGACGATTTCCGCATTGAGCGCGGCATGCGCATTGCGCAGGCTGTCTTTGCGCCGGTCGTCCAGCCGATAATCGACGAACGCGATACGATAAGCGAAACGGCTCGCGGCGCGGGCGGCTTCGGCTCGACCGGAACCGCCTGAAACCAGTTTCAGTTACTAGAGCATTTCCAGCAAAAGTGCATAGCGATTTTGCGTCCGGATAATGCGTTAAAACAAAGGCTTAGAGCGGTTCTAATGATCCGTTTAAACAGAAACCGCTCTAAAGTTGCAGCCGGAGCCACAAGTTCCGGNAAAACAAAGGCTTAGAGCGGTTCTAATGATCCGTTTAAACAGAAACCGCTCTAAAGTTGCAGCCGGAGCCACAAGTTCCGGCTTTTACTTAAAAACAGGTAGTTTAGCGCCCTATTTCTAGGACTATTGAGCGCATGACAAATAATTAAGATGAATTCTGCTATCGGGAAGCATAAATATCCCGATAAGATCAGTTGTTCAGACAAAGAATGCGCCTGAAACATTGCCTTTCGGGTGCATTTTGTCCTGTTTCTACGTAAATCAGAATTGCAACGGGGAATGAACATGGCTCCACGCAAAGACTGACTATCAGGGGTTAGAAGGTGCTTAAATCTACCGATTCTTCTCAAGCGGACCAGCGTCCGGCGTCACATAAGCGTGCGCGGCGCAAGCAGCGCCGCTGGTGGCTTTGGGTGCTCATCGTCGCAGCTGCTCTGGGCACGGGCTGGTATTTTTTCAGCTCGCACGAAGCAGGCAGCGAAAAGAATGCCTATCTCGCCGAAGCCGTGACGCGCGGCAATATTGAAAATGCCATCACCGCCGTCGGCACGTTGAACGCCTTGCGCAGCATTAATGTCGGCGCGCAGGTTTCCGGCCAGCTCAAAAGCGTGCAGGTCCAGGTCGGCGATCAGGTCCAGCAGGGCGAGTTCCTGGCGGAGATCGACCCCTCTCCCTTTGAAAAGAAAGTCGAAATCGCAAGTGCCCAACTCGACAATCTCCGGGCCCAGCTTCTGAGCAAGCAAGCGCAGCTCACACTCAAAAAGGCCAATGCGGCCCGCCAGCGCTCGCTTCTCGCAACCCGCAACGCCTCGCAATCGACCATCGATCAGGCGGATGCCGAACTGGCCATGGCCGACGCGGATGTAAAGGCACTAGGCGCGCAAATCCGCCAGCAGGAAGCCCAGCTTGCCAGCGACAAGGTGGACCTCGGCTATACCAAGATTTACAGCCCCATGGACGGGACCGTGGTCGATCAGAGCGCGAAGGAAGGCGAAACCCTCAATGCCGTGCAAAGCGCGCCAACCGTCGTCACGGTTGCCGATCTCAAAGTGATGACGGTGGAAGCACAAGTGTCGGAAGCCGACATCAGCAAATTGACGCCCGGAATGCCGGTCTATTTCACTCTGCTCGGCCAGCCGGAAAAGCGCTTTACGGGTACGCTCCGCCAGATCAAGCCAACGCCGGAAACCACCAATAATGTAGTGCTTTATTTCGCATTGTTCGACGTACCCAATCCCACCGGCGAACTCATGATCAATATGAGCGCGCAGGTCTATTTCGTGCTTGAACAAGCCGATGATGTTCTGCTCGTCCCCACATCAGCCCTCAATCACAGCCGTGAAGGCGGTGAAGAACCGCAGACCAGCGTCGATGTAGTGGATACAAACGGTGTAGTCGTAAAACGCTCTGTGGAAATCGGCGTGCGTAACCGCGTTCAGGCCGAGGTCAAGAGCGGGCTTGAGGAAGGCGATCAGGTCGTCGTCACCAGCGCATCGGAGACAACTCCACAAGGCCGCCGTAGATCCAGCATGCGCTTGTTCTGATGAGGCCATCAGTGAACGGCACCCCCCTCATCAAGCTGGAAGAAATCAGCAAAACCTATCACAATGGCGATCTTGCCGTTGAGGTTCTGCACGGCATATCGCTCGATATTCGTGCTGGCGAGTTCGTCGCTATCATGGGCGCATCCGGCTCGGGCAAATCTACGCTGATGAATATCCTGGGCTGCCTCGATAGCCCGACCGGCGGACAATATCTGCTCGATGGTGAAGATGTTTCCACTCTCGACGCTGATGCTCTCGCTGCATTGCGACGCCGTACCTTCGGTTTCGTATTCCAGAGCTATAATCTCATTGCGACTTCGACTGCGCAGGAAAATGTCGAGGTTCCGGCCATTTACGCGGGCATGCCTGCAGTTGAACGGCACGAACGCGCAGCAGAGCTGCTCACTTCGCTGAAATTGGGCGACCGGCTCGACCATCGCCCCAACCAGCTTTCCGGCGGTCAGCAGCAGCGCGTGTCCATTGCCCGAGCCCTGATGAATGGCGGGCAGATCATCCTTGCCGACGAACCGACTGGCGCACTCGACAGCCAAAGCGGCAAAGACGTGATGGCGCTTCTGCGCTCCATGCACGAGCAAGGCCATACGATTATCGTCATTACCCATGCTCGCGAAGTGGCCGAACGAGCCGACCGGGTGATCGAGATTCGCGATGGGCAGATCCTTTCCGATACGGTCAAACGGAATGCACCCAACGATTCCGAAGCGAGAGCGTTCGGGCAAAAAGCCACAGGTCATGCGGCGCGCATCGCTGATATTTCCGAAGCCGTTAAAATGGCCATGCGCGCCTTGCGCGCAAATATATTCCGCACCATTCTGACGCTGCTGGGCATCATTATCGGTGTCAGTTCTGTCGTCACGATGCTTGCCATCGGCACCGGCGCGCAGAATTCCATTCTCGACCGCATCAATGCCATGGGCACCGATCTGGTGCTGATTCGCCCGTCCATGCCGGGTTTTCGCGGCACAGGTTCTGTCGCGACGCTGGTGCCTGAAGATGCGGATGCAATCCTGCAATTGCCCAATGTGAAATCCGCCGTTCCCGAAGTAACCGGCAGCGTCACCCTGCGGCGGGGCAATATCGATTACCAATCGCAGGCCAACGGAACGGTTCCCGCCTTCCCAGAGGCCAAATCGTGGAAACTCGCAAGCGGGGATTTCATTACGCAACGCGACATGGAAGCTTATGCGCCAGTCGCCGTCCTCGGCGCGACGATAGTGAAAACCCTGTTTCCCGATGGCGGCAATCCGGTAGGCCAACATATTCTGATCCAGAAAATCCCATTTCAGGTAATCGGAACATTGGAACCGAAAGGTGCAGGCTTCGGTGGGTCTGATCAGGACGATATCGTCATCGTACCGCTTTCGACCGGCAATCTTCGCCTTTTCGGCCAGAAATATGTCCGCACCATCACTGTGCAGGTCAAGGATTCAGACCTTATCGACACCACGCAGGATCAGATTCAGACGCTGCTGGATGATCGGCACAAGCAGCGCGATACGATGATTACCAATATGTCATCGATTCGCGACAATGCGACCGCCATGTCTAATACCATGACGTTGTTTCTGGGTTCGGTCGCAGCAATCTCGCTTCTGGTTGGCGGTATCGGCGTAATGAACATCATGCTTGTCAGCGTCACCGAACGTACCCGCGAAATTGGCGTCCGAATGGCGACCGGTGCACGCAGGCGCGATATCCTGCTTCAATTCATCACCGAGGCGTTGACCGTTTCGGCCATAGGTGGCGCTTTCGGCGTGATGCTGGGCTTGGGCGCTGCTGCGCTGTTATCATTGGCCGGAATGCCGGTTGGCTTTAGCATCGGCCCCGTACTGCTTGCCTTTGCCTGCGCCTTCGCCACGGGACTGGTTTTCGGTTTTCTTCCCGCCCGCAAGGCCTCGCGCCTGCGACCTGCTGTTGCGCTGGCATCCGAATAAGCCAAAACAAATTCGGCCTGTCACAAAGCAACAGGCCGGATTTTCCCAACATCCACTTTCGGGGGGTGCTTTACTTGAATAGCAACGGTAGGGTGATTGGCATGCGCGCCTTGGCCATAGCGGTTGGCGGAGCAGGTACCGGAGATGCGCGGCGGGCAGCCTCCAGCGCCAGTTGATCGACTGAGGAATCACCCGACGAACCTGCGAGACGCGCCGAGAGCACGTTTCCTGACGGATCAATAACAAATGTCACCCGAACCAGCCCCTTGGCATTTCTAGACTTGCGTTGCAGGAAACGGACATTGCGCGCCATATGCGCCTGCAATTTGGACGTCCACTTCGCGGAGCTGGCACCGGGAGACACAGAACTCTGTCCCTTGCGATTGGCTACGGCCTTCGAACCGCTATCTGCGTCGATGCGCGGCGCACTTGCCTGCCGCGTTTTCTTGGCTTTCTTTACTGGCTTGGGCTTGGATTTTTCTGCCTGTTTAACCTGTTTGGACTTCTCCGGCTTCGGCTTTTCGACCTTTGGCTTTTCCGGTTTTATTTCTGGCTTTTCCGCCGGAACAGGTACCACTAACTCCGGCATGGGGGCTTCGGTCACGTCGGGGATAGTTTCCTCCGGCTCATCGACAGGCTCCGGCTCCTGCACGGGTTCCATGACGGGTTCCGGCTCTGGCTCTGGCTCGGGTTTCTGTTCCTCTTGAGGAACATCCTCCGGCTCAACCGTCTCTTCCGGCTCGGTAGCGGTTTCTTCCTGCGCAACTTCCGACACCTGCTCTTCGGCAGGGGCCATCGGTTCAGGCGCAAGCTCTACGAGCATGGCCGCCACCTGCCCACCGTCGGGCTGGTCATCTTCCTGTGTCACATGAACGGCATAAGCACCCGCCGCATGCACGGTCAGAACAATAATGCCCGCACCGATCCAGCGCCCCGCATCGCGCCAGAGCGGATAAGAATGGCTATCCGGCGAGGCTATCTTTATCGGAGGATGATCGGGCGGAAGAATACTCATTGCGCTGCTCCCTGCGCAGCGGGAGCAAGAACGGCGTCGTCGGGCGATGTAGCCCCTAGCGTTTCGAGTCCGACCAGCGCAATCTTGAGATAACCGGCTTCGCGCAGCAGGTTCATCACGCGCATCAGCTCGCCATAGCCGACATTCTTGTCCGCCCGCAAGAAAACGCGCGCTTCCTTGTTACGTTCCGAAAGACCGTCGAGGGCAGAGCCAAGTCCTTCCCTCACTACCGTATCGTTGCCGACACTGATGCTCAGATCGCCCTTGAGCGTCACATAAATCGGTTTATCGGGACGCGGCGCGGGTGCCGCCGTCGACGCAGGCAAATCGACGTTCACATCGACCGTCGCCAGCGGAGCCGCGACCATGAAAATGATAAGCAGCACGAGCATGACGTCGATGAAAGGCGTCACATTGATCTCGTGATTCAGTTCCAGATCGTCACCATCGCTTTCGCGGATTCTGCCAGCCATGACTTTTACTCCGCAGCGTGCAGCGTGCCTTTATGCACGCCCGCAGTTCTGAAATCGAGCTCGCGGCTTACAAGTCGCTCGACGCCGGCGGAAGCATCGGCCAAAAGCTGGCGATAACCTGAAATAGCGCGGGCAAACACGTTGTAGATCACCACAGCGGGAATAGCGGCAACAAGTCCGATCGCCGTTGCAAGCAATGCCTCGGCGATGCCGGGGGCCACGACGGCGAGATTGGTCGTCTGTGCCTGGCTGATCCCGATGAAAGAATTCATTATGCCCCAGACCGTGCCAAACAGGCCGACGAAAGGTGCGACGGAACCGATTGTTGCAAGAATACCGGTTCCTTTGGATATGCGCCGTACGGCCTTGGCCTCGATGCGCATGAGGCGCGAGGAAACGCGCTCCTTGATGCCCTCGCCGCTCACGCGCGGCAACGCAGGAGAAGAAAGCCGGACCTCGTCTTCCGCCGCGCGCACCAGAACGGTGGCTGGACCTTTCACGGCTTCCAGAACCCGAACCGCGTCGGACAATGTTGCCGAATGACCGATGACTTTCAGCGCCTTGTTGGCACGGCGGCGCGCACCGGCAAGCTCAAGCGATTTGGCAACCCAGATCGTCCATGTCAGGAGCGAGGCGATGGCAAGACCGATCATGACCGATTTGACCACCCAGTCAGCCGCCATGAACATGCCCCATGGAGACAGATCATGCGGCAGGATCAGCCCGTTCTGTGTCTCCTCGGAAGCTGCCGGCTCTGCTACCGCTACCGCGTCTAGCTGCTGGATCGACTGTGCCTCGACCGGCTGCTGCACCGGCGCGGCATTCGGAGCCTGTGCGGCGGCAGGCTGCGAGGATGAAGGAGCCGGACTGGTGATGGCAGGATCAGACACTTCCTGCGCAAGGGAGGAACCTGCAAATGCGAGCAGCCCCACACCCATCGCCATGGCTATGCAGCCTTTTCGCCAGAAACCAGTCATCTTTGATCGCCTTTTGATTATTCAGTTCCGAGCGCGCATGACATATCATCCATGCAGGCCATCGCGCCGCTTGTCGGGCCTTTTCTTAACTCTCATTAATATGATTATGCAAGTCATGTTTTGAGCTTAACGATATTTCCCCACGCCAGCAGCATCGATATAGCGCGGACAGTGCAAGAAATCACACTTGCATAAACTCTGCAAATCAGACCTGATAGGACTGATCTGCCAACCATTTTATTGTTTATAAAGCAGAACGGATCATGGGAAAACCGGGGAGAACATTCCGATGATGCTCAAGGACATCCAGATACTCGAAAATGCGGCCCGCACCGCCATGGCGGGCAATGATGATCCCCTTCCCACTGAACGACGCATGCTAAAGCCGTCCCACCTTGGGCTGGCCATTCTCCTCCTCATCGGCGCTGCCTGTCTCTTGCTCATCTGAACAGAAGGGCAGACTTTCGCTTGTCCACCTGCGGCCTTGCATGCAACCATTGCGCCTGCGAAGCGTTATCGGACTGCTGCCCCATGCATGGTAGGATCCGCGATCACAATAGGAGGCTGGATATGGCGCGAGAGACCACGAAGACGAACAAAATCGAAGAAAATCTTGAAGAAGCATTCTCGGAGTCGAGCGCCGAAGATCTTCAAGCGCAGGTCGAGCAACTCAAGGAAGATATTGCCGCCATTGCTGCGACACTGGCTAATCTCGGTTCGCAAACGGTTCGTGACGCGGGACGCACTGCAAAACATACCTATAGAAGCGCCTATATGCAGGGAGAAGACGTTGTTGACGACCTCAAAAGCAAGGCGCAGGATGTTGAAGCGCAATTGTGCGCAACCGTCCGCGAAAGGCCCATCGCATCGCTGGTGACGGCGTTGGGCGTCGGCTATCTGCTTGCACTCCTCTCACGCCGCTGACGTGCTCCATGCTGAAAATTCTCACACCTCTGCTGACAGCGCTGGCCGGTGAGGAGTTGAGACTCGCTACCAGGCGAGTCAGGCGGGCAGCGATTTTTGGAGCGGTGGTTGCCGTCTTCGGCCTCATCGCCCTCATCTTTCTCTGCGTCGCCGCTTTTCTGGCGCTGGCACAGAATTACGGTGGGCCGATTGCAGCCCTCATCCTCGCTGCCCTGTCTCTCATTATTGCCCTGCTTGTCCTCGCCGTTCTGAAAATTCAGGCTGCGGCAGAGGAGAAAAAGCGCAAGCAACGGATTGAAGCGGATAAGTCCGCCCTGATGGCGACTGCGGCAATCGCAACCGTGCCGTCCATTCTTAAACGTCCGATACTGGCGGTGGCCCTGCCTCTTGCAGGGGTCATTCTTGTCAATCTGCTTTCAGACAAAAAGAAACGATAACATTATTAAAACGGGTGGCTTCTATCCTTGGATAGCCCCCCGTTTTGATTTGACCGCGTCTGTGTCGGGGAGTGCATCGCAACTGGCAAGCTGTCCCTGCGCGAGCGAGGAAAGGCGAACCGTCACCCGTGTTCCTGTACCGTCTTCCATCGCGGCATAGATCGGCTTATCACCAAACTGCATGCATAATTGCTCAACAACCAGCATACCGAGTCCATTATGCGCACCCGGTTTTTCCAGATCTTTCCCTTGCCATCCCACGCCGTTGTCCTCGACGACCAGTGCGGGCACATGATCGCTCTCGTCAAGCACGAACCTGACCAAAACCCGGCCTTCCTTGCGTCCCCGGAAAGCATGCTTGACCGCGTTGGTAATCAATTCTCCGACAATAATGCCGATGGTCGTTACATCGCGGGCCTTGAGGTCGAGTGGCGCGAAATCCGTCTCGAAACTGATCTTTCCATCACTGCCGATGGCATTGCGTATATCATCGATGACCGTTGCGAGAAATTCATCGACGCGTGTTGATTCCATATCCTCTCCCAGCCGCAGCCTGCGGTGGGCGGTGGAAACTGTCTGCACACGGTCACGAGCGGCGGAAAGGGCTGCACGCGCTTCTTCGTTACGGATCTGCCGCAATTGCAATCCAAGCAATGAGGACACAGTCGCCAGGGAGTTGCCGATCCGGTGATTGGAATCCTGGAGCAGGATTTCCACGCGTTGGCGTTCCCTTTCGGCGATACGGCGCTCCTGATCGAGTTCGGCAGTGCGCTCCTGCACCCGTTTCTCCAGAAGCTCTTTTTCCGACAGCAGCGCGGACTGCCCATCGATCAGCGCTCGCGCATAGCGCTGGATGCGACTGAACAGCAGCAACCCCAGTATGACGGCCGAGGCCAATGCCACGATAGAAGTGGCTGCCATCCAGTAGCGTATCCGGTTGATATGCGCATTGCGCTTGAAAAGCTCCCGCTCCTCGATATCAGTGAATTGCGAAACCGTGTTGGAAAGCTGGTCGATGAGGACCTTTCCCTCATCCCCGCGCACTTTTTCAATGGCCTCATCTACCTTGCCTTCCTTGGCCAGATTGATGGTCTGGCGCACATCCTCATGCTCACGGTCGACCAGCGCGCTGATTTGCTGCACTCGGGCATCTTGTTGCGAATTATTTTGCGTCAGCAAAGCAAGTTCGGAAAGCGTCTGGTCTATGGAAAGGACCGAGCGCTGGTAGAGGTCGAGATAGGTTTCATCCAGCGTAAGGAGATAGCCCCGGCGGCTCATCTCGATATTATAGGTAAGCTGCGCTACCTTTTCGACTTGCTGGCGCAGATCGAAATTCCGTGCAATATCGACGACCTGCTTATTGACGCTCATCGAAAGAAACAAAGTCATCGCGGCTGAAAGCAACACCAGACCGAGCGAGACGATTACCGCGAGCGGTCGTAAGGATGGCTTGAACAGGTGTTGCGAAAAGGCTGATGACAAGGGGCTATCCACGATAAGCGATTATTCCGCTAAAGCATAATGTACCAGAACCTGTTCAAGCAATGCGCTTTATTCCTTTGTTTAACATGTCATCCGAAACAGGAAGCATTCACCCGATAACCGGAACGATTATTGGGTGAATGTTCAAATAAAGAAGTATCAGTGGAACTTGATATTTAACAGGCAGGAGGCCCTAAGCAAAGCTTCTCAGCGTGGCCCGTGAAGAACTTGCATCAGGTCCGTAATCGGTTGCATCCCCTTGAATTTGCAATATTTCCTGAAGTCGCGTCCGTGCACGGCTGACTCGGCTTTTAATTGTGCCGACAGCACAGCCGCAAATTTCCGCAGCCTCCTCATAGGCAAAGCCCGAAGCACCGATGAGAATGATCGCCTCGCGTTGATCGTCGGGCAACTGTTCCAGCGCCGCTTTGAAATCCTGAAGATCCAGCGAGCCATATTGCGACGGATGTACGGCAAGCTGCTCGCTGAATACGCCATCCGTATCCTGCACCTCTCGGCTCCGCTTGCGCATCTGCGTGTAAAATTCATTACGTAGAATGGTGAATAGCCAAGCCTTCATATTGGTGCCCAGTTCAAAGGACTCCTGCTTGGCCCACGCTTTCATGATCGTATCCTGCACGAGATCATCTGCCCGATCATGCTGGCCGATCAGCGATATCGCGAATGCGCGCAAGCTCGGTAAAGCCGCCAGAAGCTCGCGCTTGAACTGCGGCGTTTCCTTAACTGGCGGAACCGGTTTTTTGCCCACGCACACCCTCCTGTTCGGCCTGATCGAGTTTTTCCAGCAGATCGAGAAAACGATCCGGAATAATCTCGTCCTGTATCGAGGCGTAAAGCGCCTTGAGTTTCAGACCGACCTCGCAATTCGGTCCCAATATGTCCTTCCGGACGCGCCGAGTCGCCGATAGTCCGGCGCCATTCGCATGAAGGTTACTCTTTTGTGTCATCTTTTGATCATTCTAGGCCCTATGCCCTTGATGTGTTATTGACCCAAGCTATTTGCTAAATGCGATCATGCACAAAAAGTTCCTTAAATTGTCTCGCGCAGGCGGAACTTTTTTCAAGGGATGACGTTAACGATCCATAATGCCGCTCTCCGAAGCGTCTTCCCGATGATCTTAATGACTCTCGCACGGGTGATGCAAAAGATAAAGAATTGCGGCTGTGAGGAGTTTCGAACATGACGTTATCGACGCGTATAGCGCCGCACCTTCCTTATTTACGCCGTTTTTCGCGTGCGCTCACCGGCTCCCAAGTATCGGGCGATGCCTACGTAGCAGCCACTTTGGAAGCCTTGATCGCTGATATAAGCATCTTCCCTGACGCATCGACAGATCGGATCGCGCTGTATCGGCTGTTCTGCAACCTTTATAAAACTGCTTCCATCCCTATGCCGGAGCCCACATCCGAACTCACATGGGAGAAGCATACGGCACGCAATCTCTCGCATATCGCGCCCCTTCCCCGTCAGGCATTTCTTCTGGTCGCGGTCGAAGGCTTCAGTGATCATGAGGCAGCGGAAGTTCTTGAAACGAACGAAGCCGATTTCGGCCTTCTTCTGTCTTCTGCTTCCGCCGAAATTTCAAAACAGGTCGCAACCCGCCTCATGATTATTGAGGACGAGCCCCTGATCGCCATGGATATCGAACAAATGGTCGAGAGTCTGGGCCACGAAGTCGTCGGCATCGCACGCACCAAGGAGGAGGCGCTGACGCTTTACAGGCAAGAAAAGCCACGCATGATTCTGGCGGATATCCAACTTGCTGACGGCAGCTCCGGGATCGACGCCGTCAATGAAATATTGCAGGACGATACGGTCCCCGTCATTTTCATCACAGCGTTCCCGGAACGATTGTTGACCGGTGAAAGACCGGAGCCGACATTCCTTGTGACCAAGCCCTTCAACCCCGATATGGTTAAAGCCTTGATCAGTCAGGCGCTGTTCTTTGAAGAATCGGCGCAAGTCGCAGCCTGAAACGCATAAACCGGCCAGCCCGATCCATTATGCTCCTGTGAAGAGAAATCTTTACAGGGACAAAACAGCAGACAAAGCTTGCATTCGCTAAGGAAACAAGCGTTTGATTGTCCGGATTTTAAACTTGCCAATCGACAGGAACCAAAGCCCCCTATCCCGCGTTATCTCTTCAATCGATGAAGAGGAGAACGGATATGCTTTATTATGCTCTTGTATTTCTTGTTGTCGCACTCGTCGCGGGCGCTCTCGGTTTTGGCGGCATAGCAGGCGCATCAGCCGGTATCGCTCAGATTCTGTTTTTCGTATTTCTGGCGCTGCTTGTCATATCTCTTATCGCATCAGCCATACGCAAAGCGTGATCCCCGGATATCTCAGGACAAATTCAAAGGGCGACGTTCCTTCAGCGCCTGTGCTTCTGCCGGGTGACGACGGTAAGGGACGAGCCGCTCCACAAGATCATTTAATGATCGTGCGGCCTCAACGGCTGGCACGATCATTATCATTCACCAATTACGAATTATCTAGCGTCATGAAAGTCAGCACAATCAAAACCCCAGTGCGCAATGCTGGGTGTGGTATCCCATCAGCAACTCCGCGCTGGCGTTCATGTCGCGGGCAGTCCACACATGGGAGCTGAGGCATTCATGACTGCGCCGCACCCACCTTTTCAGGAAACAGAACCGGACGCCGGACGCCTGCGGGCGCTGCTTAGGGCGGTGCGCAACAGCAATGTATGCGTTCTCTACCAGAGCCTCGATTTGCGCTATTTATGGGGCGAGAATTTGCCATCTTACTGGCAGGAAAAATGGAAAGTCGGCGGCCAGGACTGCGATTTCATTTTCTCCACATCCATGTCGCGCCTCGACCATGCAAAACGCGCCGCACTTGAAAGCGGTACGGCACAGAATGTTGAATTGGCGATAAACGATGGTGACATGCTCCGCTGGATAGAGTTTCACATTGATTGCGATCGCGACGCGCAGGGAAACGTTCTCGGTCTCGTCACCACGGCGCTTGAAATCAGTGAACTCAAGCGGCGTGAACAGATTTTGAAGACACTGCTGCGCGAAGTTAGCCACCGTTCGAAGAATCTCCTGGCCATTGTGCAAAGCATCGCCAGCCAGACCGCGCGGTTTACCGATTCCATTGACGACTTCCTGCTCAAATTCCGCGGGCGTATCCAGTCTCTTTCCTATTCGCAGGATCTAGTGACCGATTCGAACTGGCATGGGGCACTGTTTCTTGACCTTTTTCATTCACAGATCGAAAAATACATCGATATCAACGATGAACGCCTCATCATAGACAGCGACAATCCCTATCTCTTTCCCGGTGCGGCCTTGCATCTGGGCCTCGCCCTTCATGAATTGATCGTCAATGCTACATCGTTCGGCGGTCTGTCCATCCCCTATGGCCGTGTGCTTGTCACAGCAAAAGTCTTGCATATGGAAGATGGCGGTGAACAATTCTTCTTCCGCTGGGAAGAAACCAATCCAGCCATGCCCGAAGTCTACAAGCACGATCCACGTTTCGGCAGCGCCGTCCTGCAACGCATCGTGCCTGCCGCGGTCAGCGGCACGGCGGAATACCGCGTCGACGGATCAGGTGCGATTTACTCGCTGACAATCCCCTCCGAACAGTTCGATTCCTGACCGCCCGGTTTCATTTTTGAGTGTCACAGAAAAGCCGCCATGACGTTAAGCCATGGCGGCTCTGAAGATACGGAATACCTGCTGCATCACGGACGGTCGTCAAGTACCCTCTGGACGCATAAAAGATGCGTCTGTTTGAACCTCCGCATCATATCTGCCAAAATCAATCCGATTTTTCAGTCCGATGCAGCGGGCCGTTGCGCGGCATTCTCGTCGTCCGCTTCGTACGGGGAGTTTGAAGCAGACTCTGAAGACCGCTTGCGGGGCGGGGGATGCGGCCTTCATGATCGTAGAACGCCGGTTTAATAGTTTGGTTCCGTCAGGAATTGATTTTTTTGCAATAAAGCTCAAGGCGATGATGTACGATCTCATAACCGAGCGATCGGGCTATCTCGTCCTGCAGTTTTTCGATCTTGTCGGAATGGAACTCAACGACTTCGCCTGAATCCATATCGATAATATGATCGTGATGCGTGCCGGTTGCCTGCTCGAAGCGCGACGGACCCCCATCAAAAGCATGGCGGTGGATGGCTCCGCGCTCTTCCAGAAGCGTCATGGTCCGGTAAACGGTCGATAGCGAGATATTATTGTCGATCTCGACCGCGCGGCGGAAAATCTCAAGCGCATCAGGATGATCGTCGGTATCGCTCAATATGCCCAGAATGATGCGCCGGGGTCGCGTGATGCGCACGCCCGCCTGCCTCAGTTCCTGCTCATAATCGGGTCTTGGCTGCAATTGTCTCATAATGCGATTATGCACCCCCGCCGCGCCAGTTGCAAATTTTTGCAACTGGCGCGGAACAATCTCCCCAATCCTTTTCATAGATCGTAGATTATGGCGCGACACTACTCAGGTCGACAGCTCAAGCCTGCCTGCATTCCCTGCAAGCTTGACTGTTTGGCGAGGTTTTTTTCCGCATTCGCAAGCGCATGAAGTTTGCGCTATCGCAAATAGGCTGGTGCTGATTTCCTCTATGGTAGCCTCGATGGAGGAACAGCATGAAAAAAGAACGCCTTTCGCCCAAACGAGCGGTTTCTATTAGCGGAGATCAGTCGAGCGGCGGCGATTCAAAAGGAAGTACGCTTGCCCCCATGCTGATTGCAGGACTAATTCTTGTCATTCTGGGCGGCATTGGCGTTATGATGTTTGTCTGACATATCCCGCCGTTCCATAAGCTCGTCGGGATATTCAGGTGGAGCCAGTTTCATGTTGTGCGGTACAAGATATGCAGCCTGTGTACCTGATCTTTAAATTCCTCCACCGGCCCTTCGGTTACCGCGTCATTTATGACCTCGCCAATGGATAAGGCCCGCACTGGAGAGGGCGGCATGCCAAGCTCTGAAAGCCATTTGCTTAGTTGTTTCGATGAACTGGCGTAGACAATTCTACCCAATCCAACCCAGCCATGCGCGGCAGCGCACATTGGGCAATGTTCGCCAGACGTATAAACCGTCGCCTTGGCCCGTTCCGAAGCGCTCATATTCTGTGCTGCCCATCGGGCAATGGCGAATTCCGGATGCTGGGTATGGTCGCCTCCTGAAACGCGATTATGATCTTCAAACAAAACCTCACCCTCAGCGGAAACCAGAACTGAACCAAACGGCTCATCACCTTTGGCAAGCGCTTCTGCTGCCAGATCTACGCAGCGCTGAAGGTATTTTTGATCGGCGTTACTGATCATGGCTCTTCCAATAAAATAACTCTTTTCACACATACATATAGTTATCTGAACAGGTATTTTGAGATAGCGACCAAACATATTCGGGCGTGTAAACCCGCAAACAGCAGGAACTGGCGAAAGCGGGGAACACTCCGGCTTTGGTCGTACTCCCCTCAACTTCGCTATCGCCTTTGGAAAGAAGCTATAAAATTGAATATATGGTCGTGACCAGCATGCCAAAAGCGATTGCAAGCCACCATTTTTCTATATTTCTGAATGTTACCCTCTGACGTACATTGCTCATGAGTTCCTCCCTCTCATTAGCTGCAACGCAATGAAAGCCCAAGCGCCGTCAAATGGCAAGCAGGGAAATACCCATTTCATATGCTTCCGGAAGCATCGATAGAACGCCAGAGCGATCAGCTTCCGAAGAAGTCAATTCAGGTCGATTTGCAAAACATAGATTTGCTGGTACGCCCAAGGGGAATCGAACCCCTGTTTGCGCCGTGAGAGGGCGCCGTCCTGACCGCTAGACGATGGGCGCTCAGCGGCATATAAATATCACGGATATATGCCGAAAGCAGAGCGTCGATATAAGCGGCATTCGCCAAAAGCGCAATGCCGTTGTACGAAATAAATGAGCAGCCTATACAGGCCGCCCGGCGATTTTTACTCGACATTACCGAGCTTGATC
Organism: Falsochrobactrum tianjinense; assembly: GCF_019100495.1. Classification (GTDB taxonomy): domain Bacteria; phylum Pseudomonadota; class Alphaproteobacteria; order Rhizobiales; family Rhizobiaceae; genus Brucella; species Brucella tianjinense. The sequence continues at coordinate 25,033 of NZ_JAHRVA010000007.1, forward strand.
CGCCCGATGACACGAGATTCCCGATAATCGTAAACGAGAATTTCCGTACCCCCGTCAGGCAGCAGTGTTTCCAGCGAAAGCTGACCACCAGATAGGCTTTGCGACAAAAGGCGAGTGCCGGGCGCAAGCTCGATTTGCGACTCGATCAGCTTGACGGGTTCGGGCTGAACCGGAGCGGTTTGCCCCGGAATGTCTGAACGCGCTTCTTCGACCGCCGCAGCATCGGGGGCGCGATTGATCTTGTAGACAACGGCGACGAGCACAGCCATAAGACCGATCAACATAACGCCGATGGAAACTGCAAGCAGCCGAATCATCTTGCGACGGACCCGTTCCATTGCGGGATCGAGCGGAGGCTCCGGCTGTTCATCCGGATAGTATCCCTGCTGATGGTCCTGATATCCTGAATCCTGGTGATTTTGATATCGGGGGTAGTGTGGATCCTGCATTAAAAGACTCCGGTTCATGCATCCGCGTGGCGCGTGATAACGAAGGGAAGACACGATTGAAAGAGCTAATTGCCGACACCGATGCCGCAGGCAAGCGTCTGGACCAGTGGCTGGCCGCAGCATTGGGGCCGGAACTCTCGCGCAGCCGCGTTCAGTCCCTGATAGCCGAAGGCCATGTGACCGTCGACGGCGCGCCTGCCCGCGAAGCCAAACAAAAGCTGCGCGAAGGCATGAAGATTGCCATCGTACTGCCTGAGCCTGAGCCTGCCGAACCGGAAGGGGAGAACATCCCGCTCGATATTCTTTACGAGGACGATGATCTTATCGTGATCAACAAGCCCGCCGGGCTTGTGGTTCACCCCGGCAACGGCAACTGGACGGGAACGCTGGTTAATGCCCTCATATATCATTGTGGCGATAGCTTGTCCGGAATTGGCGGAATACGACGTCCGGGCATCGTTCATCGCCTCGACAAGGATACGAGCGGCGTCATGGTCGTCGCCAAGAATGACCGCTCGCACCGGCATTTGAGCGAACAATTCGCCGACCATGGCCGCACCGGCGATCTGGAACGCGCCTATCTCGCACTCGTCTGGGGCATGACCGAGCGTCCCCAGGGCACCATCAACGCCCATCTCGGGCGCTCCCATCGCGACCGCACCAAACAGGCAGTCGTGCGCGAAGAACGCGAGGACGCGCGCCACGCCGTCACCCATTACGCGATGATGGAAAAATTCGGACCCCGCGACGATGCCACAGCCCTCGCCTCCCTGGTCGAATGCCGTCTTGAAACAGGCCGTACGCACCAGATTCGCGTGCACATGGCTCATATCGGCCATCCGCTTGTCGGCGATATGGATTATGGCAGCGCCTACAAAACAAAAGCCAACAAACTGCCCGCACCGTTGCAGGATGCCGTGCGGGGATTTCATAGACAGGCGCTGCATGCTTGGCTGCTGGCCTTCACGCATCCGGCAACGGATAAGTTGATGCGCTTTGAAGCGGCAGTACCGGAAGATATGGAGCATCTACTGGAAAGTTTCCGCAACTCCTCTATATAGCCCTGTAAATAACATCAGCTCCGAAACAGCTTGAAGCTGTGTAACTGTTGTATTGAGCTGGTCGCTGATCTCCATTCTTGGAGATATCTGCGGTTCAAGCCGCGTTCACATTGTAGTGACACATTGTTTCATGAGTTAAAGCATCGTGTTTTTGCCAAAATGATGCTTATATATGAAGGCTCGCGTTGGAAGTGCAGGAGGCAGCCGACGCGACAGGTTCGCCAGATGGGAGCCTGAAATTATAAAGGAGGGTGCTCTATGGCCCAGATGAATCTCCCTAGCGTTACGACCGGTGACGGTGGACTCACTCGTTATCTGGAAGAAATCCGCCGTTTTCCCATGCTTCAGCCGCAGGAAGAATATATGCTGGCGAAGCGTTATCATGAACATAGCGATCCCAAGGCTGCTCATAAGCTGGTAACAAGCCATCTTCGTCTCGTCGCAAAGATCGCGATGGGTTATCGCGGTTATGGCCTGCCGATCGGTGAGGTAATTTCCGAAGGCAATGTCGGCCTTATGCAGGCGGTCAAGCGCTTTGAGCCGGAACGCGGTTTCCGTCTCGCTACTTATGCAATGTGGTGGATCAAAGCCTCGATTCAGGAATATGTCCTGCGCTCGTGGAGCCTTGTGAAAATGGGTACGACCGCCAACCAGAAGCGGCTGTTCTTTAATTTGCGCAAGATGAAGAGCAAGATTCAGGCGTTGGATGACGGCGATCTCAATCCCGATCAGATCAAGCAGATCGCCACCAAGCTACAGGTCAGCGAAGATGAGGTGGTTTCCATGAACCGCCGTCTTTCGGGCGACGCCTCGCTCAATGCGCCATTGCGTGCAAGCGAAGGCGAATCCGGCGAGTGGCAGGATTGGCTTGTCGACGATAGCGACAGCCAAGAACAAACACTCATCGAGCAGGACGAGCTGGAAAACCGCCGCTCCATGCTGGAACAGGCCATGGACACGCTCAATGATCGCGAACGGCGCATCTTTCGGGCGCGCCGCCTGTCGGAAGACCCGATAACGCTGGAAGATCTTTCCGGAGAGTTCGGCATCAGCCGCGAACGCGTACGCCAGATTGAAGTGCGTGCTTTTGAAAAAGTTCAGGCTGCGGTCAAGGCTGCGGCTCTCAAGCAGCAAAAGGCACTCACCCCGCTGGAGCCAGCCCACGCCTGATTATCGCTGATAACCCTTATAAAAGGCCGCAGCAAGCGGCCTTTTATTTGTCTCATGCTCGATCCCGCTTTTGCTGGAAATGCTCTAGCCCGCACTGAGGACTTCATTAAAGACTTTCTCGCCCGGAACGCCCTTTTCGAGGCTGATCAAGGCGCGACGGCCATTGCGGTAGGAAACCGGAATATCGATCCATTGCAGGCGCCGCATCAGCGAAAGATTGGTATCCTGCGCTGTGCGGGCATCATTGAGCCATATAATAAAGAAATTATCCGCGATCTTGGACGGCACGGCAATCAACGGGTTGCCCGCCGCTTGTTCCGTATCCTTGAAAGTGATGCGCTGCACATTATCGACCACACCGCCAGAAAAGTCTTCCGGCACGGTAAAGACCATTTCGATCAGATGACTAGCCGGAATCGACTGATCCGTATTCTTGCGGATCGTCATTTTCAATTCGACCTTGCTGTCAGGCATAGTGACATTGCCCCGAATAGCAGGCTCGGCCGGCTCACCCTCGTTCGGGCTTTCCTCGATCACCGACCAGACCACATTGCCGCGCTCCACCGAGCCGGAATCCGTGCCGCCGCGCTCTTCATAAAGGAGCGCCTGCTGTCCTACGGCCACGGCCTGGCCTGGCTGCGGCTGATTCTGGTTCGCAGCCCCGGCCCCAGATGTGGAGGAGGGCGTGGAAGCTGCCGTTGAGGTGCCTTCGCCTATTCCGGCTTCGCCACCAGCGGGTCCCTCATCGACTTCGCTGCCATCCGGCATGAGGCGCTGCGTCAGTTTCTGCTCCTCCGCAGGTGTCTGGGGTGTTTCTTCCCCGCCTGTCGCCTCGTCCGCAGGCGGTGTTTCCTCGCCAGACTGACTCTGCGTATCATCACCCGGCGCATCGCTACGGCCAATGCTTGACGCGAATTCCTGTAGCTTGTCCTTGTTGGCCCAGATTCCGTAGCCTGCGCCGCCAAGCAGCAGGATAGCGACAAGACCGGCAATCAACCCCTTATAGGAGCGCTTCTCGCCCAAAGTGTCGGGATCAGTATACTCGCTGCGGCGGGGGGACTCGTTCTCCACGATGCGATCATGATCGCGTTCCATCGCCCATTCATCGTCGCGACTGCTACGAGCGGAAGAAGCGTCATTTTCCGGCAAGCCATTCTCGTCCGGTAATTTGGCCAGCGGCTCAGCAGCAGCTTCTCCACCACTGCCATGGGAAGAAGATTGCGATGTGTGCGTCGATTCCTGCAGGAAATCTTCCAACGGATCATTCAGCGGCTCTTCAACCACAGGTTCCGATGGTGCGTAAAAGGTCTCAGTTTCTTCGATAGCGTCTTCAAGAAGTTTGCGCTGCCGCACGGCTACGGCCTGCGAGGCGTTTGCCGTTACAAGCTTCTGCTCAATCGTCGCCCGTGCTTTCGCATAGACACGCTGGCGAAGCTCGGGCGATTTATCCGCCTGCGCATCAATCGTCTTTTTCAGGACCGCTACAAAATCTGCCATGCCGTCTTACCCAGTTTCCGCGAGTACGAGATGCAATAAATGCCTCAATAATCATAATAATCAAGGGAAAGCAAAGCTTGAGACAATGATTAAGTGAAGCCTTTCAGAAGGATCGGTCAAATAAAGGCGATATTGCGCCCGGTCGGCAGGCTTCGCCAACCGGGCATTTCAATTTTGTCAATCGTGGAATGGGTCCGTTACCAGGACAGTATCGTCGCGTTCCGGACTTGTCGAAAGCATGGCGACCGGCGCGCCGATCAATTCTTCGATATGACGAACATATTTGACCGCCTGTGCCGGAAGCTCGTTCCACGAACGCGCGCCTGCGGTGGTCTCCGACCAGCCGGGAAGCGTTTCATAGATTGGCTTCACGCGCGCCTGCGCGCCCATCGAGGACGGCAGATAGTCGATGCGCTTGCCGTGGAGTTCATAAGCCACGCAGATCTTGATTTCCTCCAGACCGTCAAGAACGTCGAGCTTGGTCAGCGCAATGCCATTGATGCCGGACGTACGCACCGTCTGGCGCACAATGACGGCATCAAACCAGCCGCAACGGCGCTTGCGGCCTGTCACCACCCCGAATTCATGGCCCTTGGTACCGAGAAATTCGCCGATCTCGTCATCAAGTTCGGTCGGAAACGGGCCTTCGCCCACCCGCGTCGTATAAGCTTTGGTAATACCGAGCACATAGCCGATGGCCGTGGGCCCAAGGCCCGAACCGGCAGCAGCCTGACCGGCAACCGTGTTGGACGAGGTGACGAATGGATAGGTGCCGTGGTCATTGTCGAGCAGCGCGCCCTGCGCGCCTTCGAACAGGATGCGGGCACCAGCCTTGCGGCGCTCATCGAGAACGCGCCAGACCTGATCGATATAGGGCAGAATTTTATCGGCCACGGACGTCAGTTCTTCGAGAATCGTTTCAACTGCGATTTCCTCAAGGCCCATGCCGCGGCGAAGCAGATTGTGGTGCGTGAGCAGGCGTTCAACCTTCGGCGCCAGTGTTTCTGGCTCGGTCAGATCGATGACGCGGATGGCGCGACGACCAACTTTGTCTTCATAAGCGGGACCGATGCCGCGCTTGGTGGTGCCGATCTTGAGGCCGCTCGTCGAGCCTTCGCGCATGGCGTCGAGCTCGCGATGAACCGACAGGATCAGCGGTGCATTTTCAGCGACACGCAGCACATCGGGGTTAATTTCAACACCCTGCCCGCGCAGTTTTTCGATTTCCATCACGAAATGATGAGGATCAACGACCACGCCATTGCCGATCACGCTCAGTTTCCCGCGCACAAGGCCGGATGGCAGAAGCGAAAGCTTGTAACTGACGCCATCGATGACAAGCGTATGACCGGCATTATGGCCGCCCTGATAGCGCACGATCACATCGGCGCGCTCGGACAGCCAGTCCACGATCTTTCCCTTGCCCTCGTCGCCCCATTGCGACCCGACGACAACTACATTCGCCATTGAGAAAACTCCTCGGTCCGGCATTCAGCCGCGTTAACTAGCCCAAGGATCGCAAGCAGCCCGTTAATGCAACGCGGGGTGCTGATCCCTCGTCTCTATACAGATTGAATCCCGCTCGCGCGACTCTTTCGTGCGACAAACGTGTAAATAACGTGAAAATTTTCACGCGAATGTTGAAAAAGATGGCATCAGGTTGCTTGAGATTCTGATTATGGTGCGGCGAAAAGACTGCCAGAACCTGACTATGTGCGGCCTACCCCGCGCGCACCATATAGAGCGCTTCATCTGAATAACCTTTAAGCTTTTCTTCAAGCGCGGGAACGTCACGCACGATAAAGCCTTTCTTTTCCCAGAAGCCTTGCGAGTCATTGACGGCAGCGAGCGCCATGGTGACAAAGCCGTCGCGTTCCGCCTGCCCAGCCATCAGTTCCACAACGCGCGATGCCTGCCCGCCCGAGCGTGCTTGCGGCAAAAGCGCTATGTCGTGGATATAATAGGTGGTCGGATCCTGCGGTAGTTCACCAAGAACCGAATCAAGTGCGGGCACCGAATCGAGTTGCCAGGGATGGCTGATACCATAGCCAAGAATCTCATCCCCCCGGCCCAACACGAAACAACCCGCCGGATAGAGTTTGAAGCGGTCCCGGAAGACCGCCTCATCCTCGAAGAAATCGGAATGAACACTATTACCCACGACACTTACCCGCGCAATATCCTGCTCGCGCATGCGCCGCCATTGCGGTCGTTCGATTTCTTCGGTCATATCGCTCAGGCTTCCTCGATATTGAATTCCAGTGGCCGTGCCGACTTGATTGCCTCCTGCGCCGTCAGTTCGTCAAGCACCGCCTGCGGAATTCTTTCATCGACATAAAGCATCGCAATTGCATCGCCGCCGGGGTGGTTACGCCCGAGAGCAAAATTGGCGATATTAACATCATGCTTGCCGCAGATGGTGCCGAGCAGGCCGATCATACCCGGAATATCGACATTGGTCACATAGAGCATATGCGGCCCGACTTCCGCATCGAGATTGATGCCCTTGATCTGGATGAAGCGCGCCTTGCCGTCAGAAAAGCATGTGCCCGCAATGGCCCGCTCGCGCGTTGTCGTCTTGACGGCAAGCTTGATATAGCCATCGAAAATGCCCGACTTGTCGCGCTTGACCTCGGAAACGATGATGCCGCGCTCCTTGACCATGATCGGCGCGGAAACCATATTCACATCGGCGACCTGCGGACGAATGAGACCCGCCAGCGCCGCGCTGACCAGCGCGCGCGTGTTCATACCCGCCGTCGAGCCGTCGAAAAGCACTTCCACTTCCTGAATGGGTTCGTCCGTCACCTGGCCGACAAAAGCGCCCAGCACTTCGGCAAGCTTCACGAACGGCTTGAGGCGCGGTGCTTCTTCCGCCGTGATCGAGGGCATGTTGATCGCATTGGATACCGCGCCCTTGATGAGATAATCCGACATCTGCTCGGCTACTTGAATCGCTACATTTTCCTGCGCTTCGGACGTAGACGCACCAAGATGCGGTGTACAAACGACATTGGGCAGGTCGAAAAGCTCATTTTCGGTTGCGGGCTCGGTCTCGAACACATCAATACCAGCTCCCGCCACATGGCCGGATTTCAGAGCCTCGACCAGATCCTTTTCGACAATCAGACCGCCCCGGGCGCAATTGATGATGCGAACGCCTTTTTTGGTCTTGGCGAGTGCTCCAGCATTAATGATACCGCGCGTCTTGTCGGTCAACGGCGTGTGCAGCGTGATGAAATCGGCACGCGCCAGGAGCTCGCCCAGCTCCACCTTCTCCACGCCCAGTTCCTGCGCACGGCCTTCTGAAAGGAACGGATCAAAGGCGACCACATGCATTTTCAGCCCGATGGCGCGCGTCGCCACAACTGCACCGATATTGCCACAGCCGATGACGCCCAGCGTCTTGCCGGTGATTTCAACGCCCATGAAGCGGTTCTTTTCCCACTTGCCGGTGCGCGTGGAAATATCCGCTTCCGGCAGCTGGCGCGCAACGGCAAACATAAGGGCGATAGCATGTTCGGCAGTGGTGATCGAATTGCCGAAAGGTGTGTTCATCACGATGATGCCGCGCCGCGATGCGGCGGGAATATCGACATTATCGACACCGATACCGGCGCGACCCACAACCTTGAGGTTTTTAGCGGCAGCGATCAGTTTTTCCGTGACCTTTGTGGCCGAGCGAATAGCCAAACCGTCATATTGGCCGATGACTTCAAGAAGCTTTTCCTTGTCCTTGCCAAGGTCGGGCAGATAATCGACTTCAACGCCGCGATCCTTGAAAATCTGAACAGCCGTTGGCGACAATTTATCGGATACGAGAACGCGAGGTGCCATAATGGCCTCCATCAACTAAGCATGCTTCCCAAAAGCGGAAACCGGTTTTGGGTTTAAAGACATGCGTTAAAACAAAGATTTAAAGCGTGTCGCATGACTATTATTAAACGCGGCACGTTTTAAAATGATCTCAATAAGGAGAAATGCAGGCCGTGACCGCCCCAACGCAATCACGGCTTGATGCATAAATGTCCGATCAGGCAGCAGCCTTGAGCGTGGCTTTCTGCGTCGCAAAAGCCCAGTCGAGCCATGCAGTCAGCGCTTCCAGATCGGAAGCTTCAACCGTTGCCCCAGCCCAGATGCGCAGGCCGGACGGCGCGTCGCGATATGCGCCGATATCATAGGCCACGCCTTCCTTGTCGAGAACCGACACGATGCCCTTGGCGAAAGCCGCCTGCTGATCGGAGGCAAGCGCTGTCACTTCCGGATCGACGATGGTCAGGCAGACCGACGTGTTGGAACGCGTTTTCGGATCGACTGCCAGATTGGCGATCCACGGCGTCTTTTCGATGAAGGCATCCAGAACAGCAAAGTTTGCATCCGCACGCGCAACCAGTCCATCGAGACCGCCAACCGACCGAGCCCAGCTCAGCGCATCGAGATAGTCTTCGACGCACAGCATGGACGGCGTATTGATGGTTTCACCAACGAAAATGCCCTCAATAAGCCTACCGCCCTTGGTCATGCGGAAGATTTTCGGCAGGGGCCAGGCTGGCTTGTAGCTTTCCAGACGCTCGACAGCGCGTGGGCTGAGGATCAGGATGCCGTGGGCACCTTCGCCGCCCAGCACTTTCTGCCAGGAGAAGGTCACGACATCAAGCTTGGCGAAATCAAGACGCTGCGCGAAAGCTGCGGAAGTCGCATCACAAATCGTCAACCCTTCACGAGCTGCCGGAATAAAATCGGCATTGGGAACGCGCACGCCCGATGTGGTGCCATTCCAAGTGAAGACGACATCGCGATCGAAATCAACCTTGGAAAAATCCACGATCTCGCCATAGGGCGCCTCGAAGGTGCGCACGTCTTCGAGCTTGAGCTGCTTGATCACATCCGTGACCCAGCCCGAACCGAAACTCTCCCATGCAACCATGTCCACGCCGCGTTCGCCAAGCAGCGACCACAGCGCCATTTCGACTGCACCTGTATCGGATGCTGGAACGATACCAATGCGGTAATCGGCTGGAACGCCAAGAATTTCGCGGGTAAGGTCGATGGCCTCTTTCAGCTTGCTCTTGCCGATCTTCGCGCGATGCGAACGACCAAGCGACGCATCAGCGAGCGCTTCAAGCGACCAGCCGGGGCGTTTTGCACAGGGACCAGATGAAAAATTAGGGTTAGCCGGGCGAATTGCCGGCTTCACAATCGTCGTCATGATGTTTCCTATCCTCTCAGATAGCACGCGCCTCGTTGGGGAAGCGTGGCCCACTGATGAAAATACCGGAAACGGCAATTTTAACAATAGCACTTTTCAGGATTATTTTTCAAACTCGTCCAAGCTGGCTTGATGATGCCCGCCAGCAGCAAAAATGCCCAATACGGCAAATATAACCAGGCAGTGAAAGGCCCGGAAACAGGGCCTTTCAGGGAATAAGGATGGCTGGATTTATCCGCCGAACATATAGCGCAGGCCGACGCGGACATCGTGGATATGCATGCCCTTGTCGTAGCCGTCGCCCAGCCACGGATTACCTTCGAACATCTTGCCGCCATTGACATGACGATAGCGGTAGCCCGCATCAAGCTTGAGATTATGCGTGAGGTCAACCGATGCGCCGGCCATGAGAGCATAGGTGAAGCGCCAGTTTGCCGCCCCTTCCTGCGTGCCCCCATAACGCACGTCATGTAGATCGGCCCATTTCACGCGCGTACCGCCTAGACCGGCACCGATATACGGCGTAACCCCGCCGAAATTACCCAGATCGACATAGGCATTCGCGAGAATCGACAATGCCGAGAAATGCCCACGTTCATCCGAGGCACAATCAATATTGCCGTCACAATTTGCACCATAGGTATTTCCGTTGAATTTGGCGCGCGTCATATAATCCAAGGTCAGGTCGGTACGGAAATAATCTGTCACCTGATAACCGACACCGCCGCCAATCAGGAAAGAGCCCTTGAGATCGCCATGGAGCGTGTTGCTGCCAAAAGTAGGCGAGCCAGCGCCGCACCCCACACAATTATCGATTGTGGCATAATCGGCATTCTTGAATTTGCTCCAGGAATAGCCAATATCCCCGCGCAGATACCAGCCACCAATTGCTGGCGGAGCAATAACCACTTCGGGCACTGGTTCGATATAATCTGCCGTCAAGCCAGCCGATGCGCCAGCCACCAAAACAACCGATGCCGCGAGACCGGCGTAAAAAGTTCTAACAAGACCGTTCATTTATCTGTCCCATCGAATTGTCACGCCGCAATCGCGCCGGAGACGAATATTCGAGAACAGACTATGCATGAAAAGTTAAATACAACTTAACCTTGTTTTTTTACTATATTTATTAAGCATTACTAAAAAATACTCTGGCCGAGACGGCATAGCACACACAACAAAATGGCCCGGTCGTGCCGCGCCATTTTGTTTCGATGTACCCTGAATTTTCTCAGGCAGCAGTGCTGTTCGAAGAAATCACGCCGACAATATCATTCACCACCTTCTCGATCAGGCTGCGGTCGTCACCTTCGGCCATGACGCGAATGAGCGGTTCGGTCCCCGACGGACGGATGACCAGACGGCCCTGCACTCCAAGCCGGTCGCGCGCTTCGTCGATAGCGCACTTGACCGTTTTGTTTTCAAGCGGCTTACCGCCCGTGGTGCGGACGTTTTTGAGCAGCTGCGGCACCGGCTCGAACTTGTGGCAAAGCTCGCTCAGCGGTTTGTTTTCTTCTTGCGCGACCGCGAGTATCTGCAAGGCCGAGATCAGGCCATCGCCGGTCGTTGCAAAATCAGACAGGACAATATGACCCGACTGTTCGCCGCCGACATTGAAGCCATGTTGGCGCATATGCTCGACGACATAGCGGTCGCCCACTTTCGTCCGGGCGAGCGACAGATTGCGTTCGTTCAGAAAACGTTCCAATCCGAGATTGGACATGATCGTGGCCACGATGCCGCCGCCCTGAAGCCGATCCGTATTCGCCCATGATTCGGCGATCACTGCCATGAGTTGGTCGCCATCAATCACAGTTCCGGTTTCATCGACCAGCAGCACGCGATCCGCATCACCATCGAGTGCGATACCAACATCAGCGCGCACTTCATGCACCTTCTTCATCAGACCGATCGGATGGGTGGAACCGCAATCCTCATTGATGTTGAGGCCATTCGGCTCATCATTGATGGTGATGACTTCCGCGCCCATTTCCCACAGGGCGGCTGGCGCGACCTTGTAGCCCGCGCCATTGGCGCAATCGACCACGACGCGCAGACCGTTGAGCGAGATATTGCGCGGCAAAGTGCGCTTGGCAAATTCAATATAGCGATAAATATCGCCATCCACGCGCTTGGCCTTGCCCACCTCGCCATGGCTGGCCAGATGCGAAGAAAGATCGCCATCGATGAGGCTTTCGATCTGAAGCTCGATATTGTCCGAAAGCTTGTAGCCGTCCGGGCCGAAAAGCTTGATGCCATTATCGTAGAAAGGATTGTGCGACGCGGAAATCATCACCCCTATATCTGCACGCAGGGAGCGACACAGCATGGCGACTGCAGGGGTCGGAATGGGGCCTAGCAGAAAGACGTCCATGCCCGCCGCCGTGAAGCCCGCCACCAGCGCGTTCTCCAGCATATAGCCCGAACGCCGCGTATCCTTGCCAATCACGACACGGGACGCCTGCCCATTGCGGCGAAAGATATGGCCGACCGCCATACCGACTTTCATGGCGATTTCCGGTGTCATTGGAAAACTGTTTGCCTGACCACGAATGCCGTCGGTCCCAAAATATTTCCGTGTCATAATTTTAGCCTTGCGTTGAGCCATAGGGCGATCTGGAAGCTCCTGACTATCTGCCACTTATAAAAACGAAACAGCAATAACTGACCGGGAACCCGAACCCGGTAGGTAATACCAGATGCGTTATTAACGCATAAACCCTCTACGTTGCAATTTCGCTTTTACAACGGCTTAAACGGATTTCGCATCTGAAAGATGCGAACAATTCATATGAGGACAGGATGCGCCGAAATCCTTAACCAAGCGTTTTCAGGCTACCTGCTTGATTGCGCATATTCTACGCGGATCGAGGAATGAAGAAAGCCGGGCAATTTGCCCGGCTTTTAAAGACTGTTACAGGCGCTTACTGGGGCTGTGGATTAGGCTCCATACCCGGCTCGCCTCCCGGTTCATCGCCTTTGCGTTTGCGCGGAGTGCCAGCCTTGGGCACGCCCGAACCGCGTGACGGCGTATCGTTGCCCTGATCGCGCGACGGCTTGTTGCCTGCGATCAGTTCCTTGATTTCGTCACCGCTGAGCGTTTCATATTCAAGCAGCCCTTCGGCCAGCGCGATCCAGTCCTTCTTTTTGGTCGTCAGGATGCGCGTCGCTTCGGCATAGGCTTCGTCGATCAGGCGACGCACTTCGGCATCGATGATCTGCGCAGTTTCTTCCGAAACATTCTGCGTACGGGCTACCGAATGGCCGAGGAAGACTTCTTCCTGATTTTCGCCATAGGCTACACGGCCAAGCTTATCCGAATAGCCCCACTGTGTCACCATTGCGCGAGCCAGCTTGGTGGCCTGCTGAATGTCGGAAGAAGCGCCGGAAGTAATATTCTCCTTGCCGAATTTCAGTTCTTCGGCAACGCGACCGCCCATCATGATGGCAAGACGCGAAACCATCCATGTATAGGTCGCCGAATAGCGATCGCCCTCAGGCAACTGCATCACCATGCCCAGCGCGCGACCGCGTGGAATGATGGTAGCCTTGTGAACCGGATCAGCCTTGGGCACATTAATCGCCACGATGGCATGTCCGGCTTCGTGGTAAGCTGTATTGGCCTTTTCTTCAGGCGTCATGGCCGAGCGCCGTTCCGCGCCCATCATGATCTTGTCCTTGGCGTCCTCGAATTCCTGCATGGTCACGACGCGCTTGTTGCGGCGCGCAGCCATCAATGCCGCTTCGTTGACGAGGTTAGCCAGATCGGCACCCGAAAAGCCGGGGGTTCCGCGCGCCACGATCTTGAGATCGACATTAGGCGCGAGCGGTACATTGCGCACATGCACTTTCAGGATCTGCTCACGACCGACAATATCCGGGTTCGGCACAACGACCTGACGGTCGAAACGGCCCGGACGCAACAAGGCGGGGTCGAGAACATCGGGACGGTTGGTCGCGGCAATCAGAATGATCGATTCATTGGCTTCGAAACCGTCCATCTCCACGAGCAACTGGTTGAGCGTCTGTTCGCGCTCGTCATTGCCGCCGCCAAGCCCTGCGCCGCGATGACGGCCAACCGCATCGATTTCGTCGATGAAGATGATGCAGGGCGCATTCTTCTTGGCTTGCTCGAACATGTCGCGTACACGGCTTGCGCCGACGCCTACGAACATTTCCACAAAGTCCGAACCGGAAATGGTGAAGAACGGAACATTCGCCTCACCAGCGACCGATCGTGCAAGCAGCGTCTTACCGGTTCCGGGAGGGCCGACGAGCAGCACACCACGCGGAATCTTGCCGCCCAGGCGCTGGAACTTCTGCGGATCGCGCAGGAACTCAACGATTTCTTCCAGATCCTGCTTGGCTTCCTCGACGCCCGCAACATCCTGAAATGTCACGCGCCCATGGGCTTCAGTCAAAAGCTTGGCCTTCGACTTGCCAAAACCCATCGCGCCGCGCGAGCCGCCCTGCATCTGGCGCATGAAGAAAATCCACACGCCAAGAATGAGGATCATCGGTAGCCACGAAAGCAGAATGCCTAGAAGCGAACTGGACCCATCGCTTTCAGGACGTGCCGTGATCGCCACATCCTTCGCCTCCAGTCGAGAGACGAGACCGGTATCGCCCGGAGAATAAGTCTGGAAAGTGGCGCCGTTATCGGCATATGTCCCGGTGATTCGCTCTCCCATGATCGTCACCGATTTCACGCGTCCATTGGAAACGTCATCAATAAACTGGGAATAGGAAACTTCACTGGAATTCGTGCGCTGCCCAGGACTCTGGAACAGGTTGAACAACGCGATCAGGAGCAGGGCAATGATCGCCCACAGGGCGAAGTTGCGATAGTTCGGATTCATAACGGGTCCAATCGATACCACTCTCACCCCGCGAGCACGGGACGATATTTCGTACTAACATAGGATCGAAGAATGACCTTGCCAAGGCGCACAACACTCCTTGCCAGCAATTCTTGTCAGTCTGGTTTATAAAAATTAGGACATTTACGGCCAAATTGCCTTTCAACCGCATTTGCCAGCCCAAAATCATAGCCCGGCAGCACATGATCGAAGAGCGCAAAGTGCCTCTCGATATGGATTTGCCCCAGGTTTCCATCAGGGATTCCCTCCGCCGGATTCTGCTCATTGATGGATAGCAGACGCGCAAGCCTGCCGTCTGAGTAAAGCGCGGGCAGAACCAGCAATGCCTCTCTTTGCACGGCATCGATTTCAAGCCCTGCGGCCTTGGCAAAATCCGACAGTTCCTGCCTGCCGGGCGCACCGACATCAAATATATGCTTACTCCGATTGGCCAGACGGAAGCGCCCATCCCACACGATATGTTCGCCTGGGGCCAGATGCATGGTCGGCAGATTGCGCCGCTCGCGCCGAAAGCAGTGTGCCAAGCGATTTTCGCCCCGTTCGATCAATGACCCGAACACCGTCAGCCGCCCGCTTTTCTCCTGCCCTGAAAGAACCCTTTCAATGCGGGAACGCTCCGTGTCTCCGGGAAGAAAGCGCCGCCCGCCCGCAATCGAAGCAAGCAGCCCCGACAACAAGCGGCGCGGATTTTCCGGCAAGGCTGTATAAATTCCCGCATCAAGGCAAATGGAGCCGAGCGGATCGATCGCAAGACTGTACGGATCGGCCAAAGCGGCGATCAGGGCGGCGTTGTCACGTTTGCGGGTAGCGCTCGCCAGTGCGATCTGCGCAAGAACCACCTCCGGGTCTGCCTTGGCAGCAGTTGTGAGTCGCACGCGGGGTCTTTCGTAATCCGTGTTGGAATTGCTTGGATCGTCGATCCAGACAATGCCGCGCCCGATCAGTTCATCGCGCAAATCTTGTCGTGATACGTCCAGCAGCGGACGAATCAGCTCGACCGAATTTTCCAGAATCGAACGCACCGCCATTGCCGCCAGCCCCCGCGCTTGCGAATGGCTGCTGCGTTCCCTGCGCATCAGAAAGGTTTCGATCTGGTCGTCCTGGGTGTGCCCGGTCGCAATGAAATCCGCCCCCGCTTCCCGCGCCGCCTGCACCAGAAGCCGGTAACGCGCCGAACGCGCGGCAGCCGCAAGCCCTCCGGAGGGCTTTGGCTCGTCCCAGGCCAGAATACGATGGGCGATACCGTGGGCACCGCAAAGCACGCTGACATCTTCGGCCTCACGGCGCGATTCACCACGCAGCCGGTGATCGATGGTCACGGCGGTCAGCGGCGGTGCATCATCGAGCGTCGCCAGATAATCTTTCAGCAGGAACAACAGCGCAAGGGAATCGCCGCCACCGGAAACGGCAGCAACAATCCCCCGCGCGTGTTCAAGCCCAAAGGGCGCAAAAATATCGTTCGGGGAAAGCCCCACAGACGTCTCCGCTATCAGCACTTGATCCGGCTGCGCTCGTCGGCAACCCGTTTCAGAATAGCCGGCGCGGCCTTGGGATAGCGTTCGGGAATCTGCTTGAAGGTAGCGCAGGCCACATCGCGATTGTCCATTTTCTCAAGCGTCATGCCAAGCTTGAACATATTTTCAGGCGCGCGCTTGGAATCGGGATAATCGCGCTGCATATCGATGAAAACTGTGGCCGCTTCCGGAAAGCGCCCCTGCCCAAACAAGGATTCACCAAGCCAATAACGCGCTTCTGCGGTCATCGGATCGGCGGGATAACGCTTGACATGCTCCCGGAAACCGGTTTCCGCAGCCTTGTAGTCTCCCGACATCAGATACTGATAGGAAGCCTGATAAAGCGAGTTCGGATTATCATCGCTGGGAAGCGACGCCAGCATATCACCATCCGATGCATTCTCGCCCTGCTCGCCCCCCCTTTGCTCAACTGAGCGCGGCGTGGCATTGAGCGTTTCGCCGATTACATTGCCATTGGTGTCGAAACGGATGGAGCCAAGCGTTTGCGGCGGCTGGCCGCGCGCCGGACCGCTCTGCAAAGCCTCCGAACCAATAGCCACGGAATCGGCGCTCACAGCATTGCCCGCTGCCGCCTGATGAGAAGAAGCAGACGAGGCATCTTGCGATGCCTCGTCTGTTGCGGAAGGGCGCGCGCTTGCGACCGCATGATCGCCATCGCTGCCCGCATCCGAACGCTTGTCTTTTTCCAGTTCCTGAAAACGGAATTCATTATCTTCCTGCGTCTTGCGCAACTGGTCCTGCAATTGAAGAATCTGGAAATTCAGCTCTTCGATCTTGCCTGAAAGCTGACGAAGCTGCTCCTGAAGCTGGCCGACGCGTGGATCACCTACCTGCGCAAGCTGCACGGATTGTTCCGGCGTGGAAGTTCGCTTGCCGCCCCAACCCGGCAGCAGGCCATCGGCGAAAGCCGTCTGAACCGGTTTTGCAATCGGACCAACTCCGCTGGCGAACACACCGGCAGCGAAAGCTGGCGCACCCGCCAAAAGCGGCAGCATGACGATTGCCAGTGTCACTTTCCTCATTCGTTTCCTCATTCCTTTTTGCCCCGTTTTCCTGGCTCCGTTTTTCCTGCACCCCGTTTTTCCTGCACAATGAGTAGGGTATCGGATACCGTGCCTGAATGGTTTCTGAACAGTCCATTTGCGCGGTACTTGTGAGCTTTTAGAACAAATCATCAAAAAGCAAACATGAAAAATAAAGACGCTTTCTCTATGACACCGCCGACTTCGGCCAAAATTTGTCCAAGCGGCGAAACTCTGCCTCAGAAACGAAAAAAGCGGCCCAAAGGCCGCTTTTCCGTAATATCGTTGCATGATCGCAAATTAGCTTCCGGCACCGTTGAGAACGGTGACAGCGCGGCGGTTCTGCGACCAGCAGGAGTCGCTGTCGCAAACGGCGACCGGGCGCTCATTGCCGTAGGAAATAGTGCGCATACGACTGGTCGGCACGCCACGAGCGGCGAGGAAGTCGCGCGTAGCGGCTGCACGGCGTTGCCCGAGAGCGAGGTTGTATTCACGCGTACCGCGTTCATCGGCATGGCCTTCGACCGTGATGGTGTACTGCGGATAACGCTGGAGCCACTGCGCCTGCTTCGATAATATCTGCTGCGCATCGGCACGGATCAGCGATGAATCGAGATCGAACAGAATACGGTCGCCGACATTCACGGTGAAGTCTTGCGAAGAGCCCGGCGTTGCTGCGCCAGCAAGGCCAAGATCACCGGCATTGTTTGGAAGGTTCTTCTTGGACGCGCAGCCGGCAACGGCGAGCGACATGAAAATGGCAATAGCGATAGGGCTACGTGCGATCGACTGGAAACGGCGCATGGGCCGGGGCTCCTTAAGATTTGATGTCCTGCGTAATCAACCAATAATCATATCGAGGTTAAAACAGGCTCAAGAAGTATAGTTAACGTTTTCTTGCGGCCAGATGCAAGCCGGTCATTTCCCGGCAGCAATGCTGTTTGTAGCCCTGATGGTAAAATGCGGCAGAAACACGGCCTGAACGTTATGATTGTGGCGAATGATCGAAAATGAGGGCGCGGAATAGTCGTTCCGCGCTTTTTATTTGCCATTATTCGAGAAGCGGCGACCAGGCCGGATCGGAGGCGAAGTTCGGCGTCTGTATCTGCCGTTCATTGCGTCCGGTCAGATCGATGGTGAAAAGCTTCGGGCCGCCGGCTCCCGCAGCCTTGCGGAAGAACATCAGCACGCGACCATTGGGGGCCCATGTCGGACCTTCATTGTGGAAGCCCGAAGTCAGCAGACGCTCGCCCGAACCGTCGGTCTTCATCACGCCGATGGAGAACTGCCCCTGCGACTGCTTGGTGAAGGCGATCAAATCGCCGCGCGGAGACCAGACAGGTGTCGAATAACTGCCGTCGCCAAACGATATGCGGCGCGGGTTCGAGCCATCTGCGCCCATGAGGTAAAGCTGCGGGCGACCGCCGCGGTCGGAAGAGAACACGATCTGCGAACCATCGGGCGAATAGGACGCGCTGGTGTCGATCGCCTGACTGCTGGTCAAGCGCGTTGTCGTACGATTACGCAGGTCCATCGTATAGATATTGGCGCTGCCATCGTCCTGAAGCAGGCTCATGGCGACCTTCTGGCCGTCAGGCGAGAAGCGAGGCGCGATGGTCATGCCGGGAAAATTGCCGACAAGTTCGCGCTGGCCGGTCTCGAGCTGAAGCAGGTAAACGCGCGGCTGGCCACCGGCAAAGGACATATAGGTCACTTCCTGGCGGTTCGGCGAAAAACGCGGCGTGAGTGCCATGGCGCGGCCATCCGAAAGATAACGCACATTGGCGCCGTCCTGATCCATGATGGCCAGGCGCTTCACGCGCTTCAGGGCCGGGCCGGATTCATCGACAAAAACGATACGCGTATCGAAATAGCCCTTTTCACCGGTCAGACGCTCATAGATGGCATCCGCGATGATATGGGCTACACGACGCCAGTTATCGGGCGTCGTGAAGAATTGCTGGCCGATCATCTGCTGACCGCCGAAAGTGTCCCATAGACGGAATTCCGCCTTGAGCCTCCCGTCCGGCTGCTGCGTGATCCGGCCCGTAACGAGCGCCTGCGCATTGATGACTTTCCAGTCCTCGAAACGTGGCGAAGCGTCGGGATTGGAGATCTTTTCTATGAAAGCGCCCTTGTCGATCGGCGCAAACAGACCCGAGCGTTCAAGGTCGGCTCCAATCACCGATGTAATGTTCGCTCCAAGCTGGTCTCCCGATAGAAAATCGGTGATCGCAATCGGTAATGGCTCAACCACGCCCTGATTGATGTCGATCTCCACCACGGCACGCGCGGGCATGGTCGCAACAAGGCTTGCGGCAATCATACAGGCGAAAGCCGAAAGAATTGTCCGGATCTTTGTATTTATGATGCCGATTTTCATGTCTATAGGGACCTCTTTGTCCTTGGCCTCATCAGGCATACGTTGAAATTGACCAGCCGGGCTGATCAGAACATATCGCTCGGGTCGAAGTTGACGATAACCTCCGACCATGAATCATACTTGTCGCGCGGCAGATTGTAAGGCGCACAGCGCAGCACAGCGCGCTTGGCGCTTTCCGCAGCCGCTCTCCCCACCCCGGAATCGCCGCCGCCAGACGTGACTTGCGGCGCGCCTCGAATATCGCCGGATTCCGTCAGATGCATCCTGACGGTTACGACAAGTCCGGGCGCGTCAGCCACTCCGGCGGGCACGTTCCAGCATTTTGAAATCGCACCGCGCAACGCGTCCATTTCGCTCTGCGTCAGCTTCGAACCGCCTGTATTTCTTCTGCCGCCAAGCGAAGCCTGATCCGTAGAACGCTTTGCCCCGCCGCCAGACGCCTTTTCCTTGTTCAGGAGGGCTGCAACCTCGTCGGCAATAGCGTCATTCTTCGACTGGCTCGTCTGCGAAGCACTTGCTTTTTTCTTCGGCTCTTCGGCGGGCTTGCGGTCCGGCGTTTTGGCTGTATGCGCCTGCGGCGGCTTGGGCTTGGCCTGTGGCGCGGGCACATTATCGGGAAGCTTCGGCGCATCGGGTTCAGGCGTTTCGGCCTGTTTCTCGATGGCTTCCGCCACCGGATCCGGCTTCACTTCCTGTTTTGGCTCCGGCTTGGCCTGCACTTCCGTCGCGGGAACCGGCTCAGGCTTCTGTGCGGGCGCGGGTTCCGGTTTGGGTTCGGGCTCCGGCTCCGGCTTTTTTACCGGCTCAGGCTGGGCCTTCGGCTCTTCTGCGGCTTCGACAGGCTTGGGCTTGTTTTGAGGCTGCGGCGGCGTTGTGGTATCAATCTCCTGATCACCCACATTTTCGGCATCGGGAACCGTTTGCGGCTTTGCCGTCGGCTTCGGCGCGGCTTTTTCGCTTATCGGCGCGGTCTTTTCGCCCTGCTGGATTTGCGTGATCGATTCAATCGGCACGATATCGACCGGGAACGACTCGGAATCCTGCACGTCGAATGCCTTCGGCGCGGAAAACGAGAACAGCCCCAACGCAATGGCGATGGTATGCAGCGCTACGGAAGATGTCAGGCCAGCCTTCATGATGGCGTCAGCTATCCTGCTCCTGGAGGGTCACAAGACCGATATTCCTGAAACCCGCGGCGGAAATACGCGCCATGACCTTCATGACGGTGCCGTAATCGGCAGCCTTGTCGCCGCGCACGAAAATACGCTCTTCATATCCGGTTTTGGCGATGGCCTGAAGTTTTGCCACCACCTCGTCAACGGGAACTTCCGTTTCCTGAAGATAGACTTTACCTTCATTGTTGACCGAAACCGTAATCGGCTGCGTGTCGGCATTCATGGCCTGGGCCTGTGTATCGGGCAGATCGATAGGCACGCCAACCGTCAGCAACGGTGCCGAAATCATGAAGATGATAAGCAGCACCAGCATCACATCCACGAATGGCGTAACGTTGATTTCGCTCATCAATGCTTTTTTGCGGCCACGCCTGCGGCGTCCGCCCGATTGCATTCCCTGATTTCCACCCGACATGCCCATTGCAACATTCCCGAAGGCTTGAATTAGAGTATGGAGAGCCGCCGCTCAGTTACGCGGCGTTAGCTTCTCATCGATTTGGCGCGACAGTATGGCAGAGAACTCGTCTGCAAAACCTTCAAGTCGCCCCGCGATCTTTCCCGCGTCGCCCGTAAGCTTGTTATAGGCAATAACCGCCGGAATTGCGGCGAGAAGGCCGATTGCCGTTGCAAGCAAGGCTTCCGCGATACCCGGAGCCACCACGGCCAGATTGGTATTCTTGGAAGCCGCAATGGCCTGAAACGCCGTCATAATGCCCACAACCGTACCAAAAAGACCGATAAAGGGCGCAGCCGAACCAATTGTTGCAAGAAAGCCCAGGCGCGATTCCAGCTTGTCGCTTTCGCGCGCAAGCGCCACATCCATGGCCTTGTCGATACGCATTTGCAGCGCGATGGGTGAGCGTGCGCCTTTTTCAAAAGACTTCTTCCACTCGCGCATAGCTGCCATGAAAATAGAAGCCATGCCGGTCGTGCGCCGCTCATTGAGGTTGCGGTAAAGCTCTTCCAGCGACTGCCCCGACCAGAAAGTCTGCTCGAAACGATCCACGGCGCGCTTCGCCCGCCCATAAGAAATTGTCTTGTCCACGATGATCGCCCAGGTCCATACCGAGGCGACCAGCAAACCTAGCATAACCAGCTTGACCACCCAGTTCGCCTGCATGAACAAGCCCCAGAGGGTAACATCGGCGACCGGGGCCGCTAACGCAACATTTTCCATCAATCCACCGTCCTGGAGCCTTTTCGTCCGGCCAAACCGGACAGCGCCCCGTACCTTGTGTTTTTCCGCATTTGTCGCCAGCAAAGCCGCTACGCACTTTTGCTGGAAATGCTTCTGAATCCAAACGCCCGGCCACATGACCGGGCGGCATCGCAAATCTTTTACGAAGCGTCCGCCACGGAACGCCGCAAACCTGCCCAGCTTCAATCAAGGAGTTTCCGCATATTCCGACGAATATGCCGATATTCCATGCCGTAACCGCCATTGCCGGATTTCAATTTAAAACCTTCATGGCTTGTTACGGTTAATTTTGGTGAAAGGAAGGCGCTGCGTCTCAAGCCTGCCTCTCAACCGATTCCATCAGCATGATTCATGGAATATTATGGTTAAAGATGCGTTAGCATTCGCGCAGAAGGATGAAAACATTCCCGCATTATTGTGAAAACGGGAGGCAGAAACCGCGATCAGTTGCGACCGTCTTTCGTGAAAGCCTCGCGCCATTCATCCGGAATACGGCGCGGATGACCCTGCTTTGTAATCATCACCGCCTCAACTCTCGCCTCGCAGAGCAAACGCTCCTGACAAGTGATCTTCTGCGTCATGATAACCCGCGCGCCGCGGATTTCGCTGACCCGGGTTTCAATAGCGATGAGATCGTCCATACGCGCCGGTGCCCGATAATCAATCTCCATGCGCCGCACGACCCAGACCATTTCCTCGCCCAACGAACCATCCGCGAGCTCGATATGGTGCACACCCTGAAGACGCAGGAAATCGGTGCGGCCACGTTCGAAAAATTCAAGATAACGGCCATGATAGACAAAGCCCGAAAAATCCGTATCGGCATAATAGATGCGCGCCAAAAGCCGATGGCCGCCGTCTTTCAACTCGCCAGATATAGATCTGCCCGGTGCCTGATATTTCCCGTCAGTCATTCTTCTTCCATAAAAAGGCCGAACTGCGTCTGTCGAATAATTTCAGCAGGAGCAGGAAGCCCCATATGCTGCCATGCGACCGCCGTCAGTACGCGCCCGCGCGGCGTGCGCTGCAAAAAGCCTTGTTGGATAAGATAGGGCTCGATAATGTCCTCAATCGCGTCGCGCGGCTCCGACAGCCCTGCGGCAATCGTTTCGATGCCGACGGGACCACCGCCGAAATTGCGTGCGATCATGTCGAGATAACGCCGGTCGAGCTGGTCAAAGCCGCGATGATCGACTTCGAGGCGCGACAGCGCCTCGTCGGCGATCTTGCGGTCGATGACATCTGCGCCTGCGACCAGCGCGAAATCGCGCACGCGGCGCAAAAGACGTCCGGCAATACGCGGCGTACCACGCGAACGGCGCGCGACTTCCAGCGCACCATCCGCCGAAATGCCCATCTGCATGATGCGCGCGCCGCGCCGCACGATATATTCCAGCTCCTCGACCGTATAGAAATTAAGCCGCACCGGAATGCCGAAACGGTCGCGCAACGGCGTGGTCAGTAGACCGAGACGGGTTGTGGCTGCAACCAGCGTAAACTTGGCAAGGTCGATTTTCACCGAACGCGCCGCCGGTCCCTCGCCGATGATGAGATCAAGCTGGAAATCCTCCATCGCCGGATAGAGAATTTCCTCGACTGCCGGGCTGAGGCGGTGAATCTCGTCGATAAAGAGCACGTCGCGCTCTTCAAGATTGGTAAGCAGTGCCGCCAGATCGCCGGCCTTGGCGATGACCGGACCAGAGGTGGATCGGAAATTAACGCCAAGCTCCTTGGCCATGATCTGCGCCAGCGTGGTCTTGCCAAGACCGGGTGGCCCGACAAAAAGCACATGGTCGAGCGCTTCCCCACGCACTTTGGCCGCCTCGATAAAAACCTTAAGATTGGCGCGCGCCGCCGCCTGCCCGACAAAATCGCCCAGCGTTTGCGGACGCAATGTGGTGTCGGCGTCTTCTCCGCGCTTGTCAGCATCAATGAGAGGATTACGATCGCTCATGGCGTTTTCCTCGCATGGACCCGGCTTTCAGGCAAGCGTCTCACCGCGACAGCTCCTTCAATCCAAGCCGGATGAGCTTGGCCGAATCAGCCCCCTCTCCCGCCTCCCTCATGGCCGCGGCCACCGCATTGGCGGCCTGGTCACGCGAATAGCCAAGATTGGCAAGCGCCGAAACCGCATCCGCCACCGGAGCGGGGGCAGCGCCTGCGCCAAGCTCCTGCTTGAGCCCGATCGTGCCGCTGGCCTCGCCAGCAAAGGCGGGTGCCTTGTTCTTCAACTCGGTGACGATACGCTCGGCGACCTTCTTGCCGACACCGGGCGCGCGCGACACCATGGCAAGATCGCGCAGCGCAATCGCATTGGCGAGTTCAGAAGCAGACAAGGTTCCAAGTACGGCAAGCGCAACCTTGGCTCCCACCCCCTGCACATTCTGCAACAGGCGGAACCATTCGCGCTCAAGCTGCGAGGCGAAACCGTAAAGACGGATCATATCCTCGCGCACATAGGTTTCGATGAACAATATAACGGCTTCCCCCACGCCGCCGAGATTGCTCAGTGTTCTAGCCGAACAGAACGCGACATAGCCAACACCGTGTATATCGACAATGACATGATCATCGGCGATTTCATCGATTACGCCCTTCAGTTTACCGATCATTACGCCCCTCAACCAGCCAGTAATGCCTGCATCCGGCGCGCGCTTACAATGCTCTGCCGATGATGGGCATGGCAAATGGCGATAGCCAGCGCATCGGCAGCGTCGCTCGTGTCGAACGTAGCGCGTGGCATCAACACCTTCACCATCATATGAATCTGCTGCTTCTCACCATGACCTACACCAATCACGGCTTTCTTGACCGCATTGGGCGCATATTCCGCAACTGCGAGACCCGCCTGCGCCGGTGCCAGCAGCGCAATGCCGCGCGCCTGCCCCAGCTTCAGTGTCGCCGTGGCGTCCTTATTGACGAAAGTGTGCTCGACGGCTGCTTCATGCGGCATGTGATCATGCAGTACTTTCGCAAGCCCTTCATGCAGTTGACAGAGCCGTGAGGCGAGATCCATTTCAGCATTCGAAGAGATCGTACCGGAGCCGATGAAATGCAGCGAATTTCCCAGCGATTCGACAATGCCCCAGCCGGTACGGCGCAGGCCCGGATCGATACCAATGATGCGAATCGTTTCTTTCATAAGTGAACCCTATCCCAGACGGATTCACTTGACACCACAAAAGTGAACAAAAGAGAAACATAAGTCACGCAATCCACAACCGGCTACAACCAGGCACGGGAGAACAGGCTTATGAGGCGCCGAAAGCAGTCTTGAGCAAGACGATCTGCTCCGAAACCGGATTGCCGCCGGAATGGCCTTGTAGAGAAACGACTTCGCCATAGACATTGCGGTCCATGCGACGCACACGGGACTGCAAACCTATCGAACGCTCGATAAGTTCGATGAAGTCCTCAGGCAACTCGCTCCAACCCGCTGCAGCTTCGCCCGCGGAAGGCGTATCGAGACGGATCTTGGATTTTTCGGCGGCGATCTGCTGGCGTGTCATCTCGCCGTTGCGCGCGGCGCGCTGCAATAGAAGCCACGAAGCGACCTGCATGAGACGCGTGGTCAGGCGCATTGATTCGGCCGCATAAAGCGTGGCCGCCACCCGCGAGAGATTGCGCGCATTTTCGCGCCCCTCGCCGTCGAGATAGCTCGCGGCTTCCTCGACCATATCCATGCCTTCACCGTAAATCGGCTTGAAGGAGTCCGAGAAGACCATACGCTCGGCGAGGCTGATCATATTGCCCGGCATTTGTCCCTGTTCGCTAATCACTGCTCTGCCACCTTGCATAGCCGCGACAGGCGGCCAATCCATTGCCCGCTTCCGCGCAATGCGGAGGCGAAATACTCATCGAACTTCTGTTCGATCATGGAGACGCTCAAGACGGAACAGGCAGATCAGATGAGTCCACGATAAACTGCACCTTCATGCACTGTGGCGCAAGTTTATGTTTAACGTTCGGTTAATATTTCACGGCTGTTTTGAAAGGATGGCGGGAACCGACCTATTTTCGCCCATAAAAAAAGAGCCGCAAAGGCGGCTCTCAGGAGTTTAACAGGGAGGCGTCAAACAGAGTGGCTAAACCACTCGGTAAGAATCCAGCCGAACTGGATGTAAACCATTTAAAGCGATTAAGATTAATGAAAAGTTAATATCGTAAAATACAGTGGAATAATTCCGCGAAACATCGTTCTCAGTAAAAAGCCGCCCAGAGGCGGCTTTCTAGATGGGGAGCCATCACACTTGCGGCAATACCTGCTTGGGCCGATTGGCGAGCGGCGCTTTCGCAGCTGCGGCAATTATTGCGGGTATGGGTTTGGCGGCGGGCTTCTTGCCCCAGCCGATGCTCGGCAGCCATTCAAGGTAATAGGCCAGAGCGAACTGCATCACCACACCGGTTGCAATCAGCAGCGTGTCATAGGGCAGGCCGCCCGGATTTACGAGCTTCATCACCTGCGCCACCATCGCAAGCAACGTGCCGGCGATGAAAACGGGAAGCGAATGCTTGCCCAGAATGGCCAACGGATTGTGCGGCGCAGTCCGGGCAATGCTGTTGAGCGTCGGAACCACCGCAATCAGATAAGCTATCGCCAGCACATGCAGCAGACGCGGCGCGGACAGGAATGTCTTGTCGAAACCGGTGAGCACGGCGGGCATGCCCATCGACGCATCGATTCCCCAAAGCGGAATGCGAACCCAGGCAAGCGACAGCACCAGATAGCCGACGGCCACAGCGATCAACGCAGGATGCGCGAACAGCTTGCCGCCACGGCGCACATGCATCGTACCGGCAACGCCGATAGCGAACACGAACTGCCATGAAAACGGATTGAGAAACCATACGCCTTCCGTCGGATAATTGATCGGCGCAAAATGATAAAGTCCCGACAGCAGCCAGACCGCACCCGATACGCCCAGCATCAGGAACAGATTGACGCGTGCCAGCAAAAGCATCAGCGGCGTCATCAAAAGCAGCACGGCATACATGGACAGGATATTATTATAGCCAAGCTGATGGCCGAGCGTGACCAGACCCAGCAGGGCCTCCACCGGCTGCTTGACGAGCGGGCCGATATTGATCTGACTGAGAAGCTCGCCATGCTTGAGGAAGATGGCGGCGGCGGCGAATATGCCGATCGTGGCCAATGTCGTCATGATATGTGCCGTATAGAGCACACCGGCGCGCCGCCACATTTTCAGCGACAGCAGCAAGCGGTTGCCTGGAGCAAATTTACTGCCATAGGCGAGCGCCACGGCCATGCCGGAGATAAGCACGAAAGCTTCGGCCGAGTCCGAAAAACCCAGATTCTTATGGGTGAAATGCTCGTAAACCGTTCCCGGAATATGATTGATGAAAATGGTCAGCAGCGCCAGTGCGCGGAAGACGTCAATGCGTGTATCCCGCCCTTGCGGCACCGTTTTTGCCGTTTCAATCGTCATTTCGCCTGCCTGTCATCTATTTATCCGCCACTCGAAGACGGCTTTCATTTGATGGTATATAGCTGTTAATTCCGGCGAAACGCGGTTGGCCCCAATCAACTTTCCTTCCAACCTAAAACATAATGCCAGTATCGGGCACTCTGCCGCGAAAGGGCTGTTAAATGCCGGTCACTTACTTTATGCCCGAATTCCATCAATGTTTTTCGCTAGGTTAGCTTTATGAACGCGCCCTCCACCACCAAACAACCCGAACGCTGCCGTGTCCTGCTCGTTGCCCCGCCGCTTGCAGATGCGAACGCACTCGCTGGTCTTCTAACAGCGGCCCTTTCGGGCGGTGATGTCGCAAGCGTGATCCTCGATTCAGGTGATCTTGACGAGGCAAGTTTTCAGGCAGCAGCGCAAAAAGCTGTCCCCGTCATTCAGGCGGCAGGCGCTGCCGCCATTATTCTCAACGATACGCGCATTGCCGGTCGTGTTGGCGCGGATGGCATCCACATCGAAGGCAACACCGCCACGCTTGCGGAGGCCATCGAAAAGCATACGCCCAAAATGATTGTCGGAACCGGCAATCTGCGTGACCGTCACGGCGCGATGGAAATCGGAGAACTTCAGCCCGATTATGTTTTCTTCGGTAAGATTGGCGCTGATACAAAACCCGACGCCCATCCGCGCAACCTCGCATTGGCGCAATGGTGGTCGGAAATGGTCGAGATTCCCAGTATCGCGCAGGCGGGCAATTCGCTGCAAAGCATTATTGCCACAGTCCGCACCGGCGCTGATTTCGTGGCGCTCGGACGCGCCGTCTTCGAAGCGGACGACCCCGCCAAGGCTGTAGCCGAAGCCAACCAGTTGCTCGATGAACACGCTCCCTCTATTGAAAACTGAGTTCACCAAGGTCGCTTCGCCCTCATGAAGAGCAGATTTCTTATCACCGCCGCTTTGATTTTTATGCTTTTCCCTCCACTCGCACTGGCTGCGGGAGAAGCTATCGAAACGCATGGAAACGCAAACAACAAGGGCGACAGACCAGCGGAAAAACCCGTAATGCTGCCCCAGCCCGCCACGACCGGGCCGATGCCCGCAATCGACCCGAACCGCTTTGGCGACAGGCCCCCTGATGAAGCTTTCGGAGCCTATCAGCGCGGCCTTTATCTCACAGCCTTCAACCTCGCCATGCCACTGGCCGAAAAAGGCGATCCGGCATCGCAGACGCTGGTTGCGGAAATATATGCGCGTGGCCTCGGTATCCCTGCTGATCAGGAAAAGGCTGCGCATTGGTATGCCAAGGCAGCGGAGCAAGGCGTCAACGAAGCGCAATTTCGCTATGCGGCTTTGTTGCTTCAGGGCAAATATGTCCAGAAAGACCCGGCCAAAGCCGAAAAGTTGATGCAAAAGGCGGCCGAAGGCGGAAATACCATGGCGCAGTTCAATTACGGCCAGATTCTGCTGATGAAAACCTCTGGAAAGGTAGGGCTTGACGCCGCATTCCCGTGGTTTGAGAAAGCCGCCGAAGCAAAACTGCCCGATGGCGAATATGCGCTCAGCCAGATTTATGCCAATGGCTCTGTCAAGATTGCCCGCAACGATAAAAAGGCCCGTGAATATTTGTTGCGTGCTGCGCAAAAGGGATATGACACAGCACAATTCGATCTGGCGCGCTGGCTGGTCGAAGGCCGTGGCGGCGAGCGCAATTACGAGCAGGGCTTCGGCTGGATGTCTCTGGCCGCACAGCGAGGCACGGTTGCCGCGCAAACCTGGCTTGCGCGGCTTTATCGCGACGGCATCGGCACCGAAGGCAATACGGTCAAGGCTGCGGCATGGTATATCATCGCCCAGCGCGCCGGTTTTCGCGCGCCCGACCTCGATGACATGATGGACGGGCTTACCGACGAACAGCTCAAGCAAGCCGTCGAAACGGCCAATAATCTGCGTGTGCGGTAGATTCAGGCTGTTTTTCGCTTTCAAAACCCTCTGATTGCCCGCTCAGGCTTGCACAAAGAGCCGTTTTGTGGTCTTGGAAACGCCGATTATTGTGGTCCGAGTTAAGATGGACGCAAGCCCCGTGCGCAAGCGGGAGATTGCCTTTCACTCATGATGCACCGGACCATGAACGATTCCACATTTATTCCCGGATCAAGCTTATGAAAATCAATGGTAACGAAATCCGCCCCGGCAATGTCATCGAGCACGATGGCAGCCTGTGGGTTGCGGTCAAGACCAATGCGGTCAAGCCCGGCAAGGGCGGCGCTTACAATCAGGTCGAACTCAAGAACCTCATCAACGGCACCAAGCTCAACGAGCGTTTCCGTGCCGCTGAAACCGTCGAGCGCGTTCGTCTGGAGCAGAAGGACTTCTCGTTCCTTTACGAACAGGGCGACGCGTTGATTTTCATGGATACCGAGTCCTACGAGCAGCTTGAACTGGCGAAGGATTTTGTCGGCGACCGTTCCGCCTTCCTTCAGGACGGTATGATGGTGACTGTCGAGCTTTATGAAGAAAAGCCCATCGGCATCCGTCTGCCCGATCAGGTAACGTTGGCAATTACCGAAGCCGACCCGGTCGTCAAGGGCCAGACTGCAGCTTCTTCCTACAAGCCAGCCATACTTGAAAACGGTATCCGTATCCTCGTTCCGCCATTCATCGGATCGGGCGAGCGCGTGATCGTCGACACCAATGAACTGACCTACGTCAGCCGCGCCTGATCCGGCGCTCCCGCCTCTTCTGGGAGCGGCGCCACTTTCGCTTTGCGGCGCCGCGACGTGGCGCCGCCGTCCAATGTCCGCCTGCGGGCATTGCGACAGTTCTTTCTCAGATTGCTCAGTTTTGAAGGACGATCAAAATGGCTCGTTCAGCCCTCCTCAATGTTATGGTTCAGACCGCCATCAAGGCCGGACGCAGCCTTGCGCGCGATTTCGGCGAAGTCCAGAATCTTCAGGTTTCTCTCAAAGGCCCTGGCGATTATGTCAGCCAGGCAGACCGCCGCGCCGAAAAAATCATCTATACCGAACTGAGCCGTGCTCGCCCGGATTACGGTTTCCTGATGGAAGAATCGGGCGAGGTCGAATCGAAAGACGGGCAGCATCGCTGGCTGGTCGATCCCCTCGACGGTACCACAAACTTCCTGCATGGCATTCCGCTTTTCGCCGTCTCTATCGCTCTTGAGCGTCAGGGACAGATCGTTGCAGGCGTCATCTACAATCCGGCCATGGACGAGCTTTACACTGCCGAACGCGGCGGCGGCGCGTTTCTCAATGATCGCCGCCTGCGTGTTGCCGCACGCGGCAAACTGGTCGATTCGGTCATCGGCACTGGCATTCCGCATCTGGGCCGAGGCCATCACGGTCATTATCTCGTCGAATTGCGCAATGTCATGGCCGAAACCGCTGGCATCCGCCGCATGGGTGCGGTCGCACTAGACCTCGCTTATGTCGCGGGCGGACGCCTGGACGGCTTCTGGGAAGACGGCATGCATCCATGGGATATGGGCGCAGGCATGCTGATGATCCGCGAGGCAGGCGGCTTCATATCCGACAAGAATGGCGGCCAGGAAATTTTTGCCACCAAAAGTATTGTTGCAGGCAACGAGGCTATTCACGGCGCACTTCTCAAGACGCTCAAAAAGCCGATCTGAAATAGAAAACCGGGCGATTTCCCGCCCGGTTTCCGATATTAAGATATTTTTAGCACGGACTAATTTGGAGTATCCGTATACAATGTATAGCTAAATATTAGCCATACATTGCTTGGAGTACATCCAGAAATTTGTGCCCCGAGGTAATAGCAACGTTAAACAGTAGTCCAGCAATAATACTTAACATATTTCACCATTTTCAATTTTGTATTTCTAACGATTCAATATTATTGATGATCACGAAATATAACAATTCGCAATTTTGTATTTTTATATTAGCCCCAATTTTTTATATACCTATAGATGATACTGGCAAGCGAGCGCGCACCACATCAGTGACACGGAATTTTCTTATTTGAAATGATTCCGCTTCGGGAAAGAATGCGATAGGCTCCCGGCCAGAAGCACATCCATGGAGCGAAACGCATGAGCGATTTGAGACTTTCAGGGGAGCGTCCGGGGCGGGAGCAACTGGACGGGGGCCGCGATTATGACCCGTACCGCCTGACAAGCCCACGGATCGTCATTCTGGCCATGGTGATCTTTCTCATTATCGTGGCCTTTCTGGCAGCGATATTGATGCGGCAGATCCATACGTTCTTCGTTACCAATCCCGGCCTGAACGGGCTGATCCTCGGCGTCCTTCTCGTAGGCATCCTGCTCGCCTTTGGACAGGTTCTGCGTCTCATGCCGGAAATCCGCTGGGTCAACTCCTTCCGCCATGGCGATGCGGATGGCTCATCGCGCCCCCCGGTTCTGCTCGCGCCCATGCGTGCACTCATCGGGCGGCGGCAATCCATGGCCCTGTCACCGGCATCCATGCGCTCGATCCTCGATTCCATAGCCACCCGTCTGGATGAAAGCCGCGACATCTCGCGCTATCTGATCGGCCTTCTGGTCTTCCTCGGCCTGCTCGGCACTTTTTGGGGCCTGCTGGAAACAGTCAGCTCCATCGGTCGCACCATTCAATCGCTTGATCCAAGTTCAGGCAGTACAAGCGATGTGCTCGATTCGCTCAAGGCCGGGTTGCAAGCCCCCCTTTCGGGCATGGGGACAGCGTTTTCATCTTCCCTGTTCGGCCTTTCCGGCTCACTCATTCTGGGCTTTCTCGATCTGCAATCGGGCCGTGCCCAGAACCGCTTCTATACCGAACTTGAGAACTGGCTTTCTTCAGTAACCGATCTTGGCTCCGATCTCGCCACCGACACCGGGAATTCGGACGAAATCCGCGTTCTGGCGGACAGGTTGCAGAACATGCATGGCGCAGATGCCTCCGGCCAGCGCACCACCGCCGCTCTCGCCAATCTGGCCGAAGGCATTCAGGGACTGGTCAGGAGCATGCGAAACGAGCAGCAGATCATGCGCGACTGGGCCGAGAAACAGGCCGAGGAGCAAAAGGCCATCCGGCAAACCCTTGAGCGGCTTTCCGACGCCATAGGCGAACGTGCGCACGATCGCACCCGCTCGGAGTAAAGCGCCATGGCTCTCGCTCGTAACCGCCGCCCGCAACGCCATATCGATTACTGGCCCGGCTTTGTCGATGCGCTGACCACCCTGCTTCTCGCCATCATGTTCCTGCTGACCGTTTTCGTGCTGGCGCAATTTCTGCTCAGTCGCGATGTCGACACCAAGGACAGCGCTCTGGCTCGGCTTAACAGCCAGATACAGGAACTCACCCAGCTTCTCTCGCTTGAGCGCAGCAACACCCAGGATATGCAAGACACCATCGTCAACCTGCAAGCTTCGCTCTCCAGCGCCGAAAGCGAACGCTCGCGGCTTCAGTCCCTGCTCAATGAAGGAAGCGGCGCGGGCGCTGCCGCCGAAAAACGGGCGGGCGAGCTTTCGCAAAACCTTGACGCGGAAAGGCAGGTCAGCGCACAGGCGCTCTCGCAGGTGGAACTGCTCAACCAGCAGATATCCGCGCTTCGCCGCCAGATTGCAGCACTCGAAGACGCGCTCGATGCATCCGAATCACGCGACCGCGAATCCAACGCCAAGATTGCAGATCTGGGACGGCGGCTTAATGTGGCGCTGGCGCAGCGTGTGCAGGAACTCAACCGTTATCGCTCCGATTTCTTCGGCCGTCTGCGGGCGATTCTCTCCGACAAGGAAAATATCCGCATAGTCGGGGACCGCTTCGTCTTCCAGTCCGAAGTGCTCTTTCCCACCGGTTCTTCGGATATCAATCCAGCCGGTCTGGAAGAAATGAAGAAACTGGCCGATGCGGTCGTCACGCTCAACCAGGAAATACCTGACGACATTAATTGGGTATTGCGCGTCGATGGTCATACCGACAATGTGCCGCTCGCCGGCACCGGACGCTTCCGCGACAATTGGGAGCTTTCCTCAGCGCGTGCGACCGCCGTGGTCAAATATCTGATCGCAAACGGCGTACCGGCTAATCGCCTGGTCGCCGCAGGTTTTGGTGAATATCAGCCGCTCGACAACGAAGACAGCGCCGAAGCGCGTGCCAAAAACCGCCGCATCGAACTCAAACTGACAGAGAGATAGAAAAACAGGAAGGGCTTCTGCCTTCATCTCCCCTGAAAGGCGTCCACGCCTGCTTCAAATTGCAGTCTGGCGAGGCGCGCATAAATTCCGTCTTTTTCGACGAGACTGCGATGCGTACCCTCTTCCACGATATGACCACGGTCAAGCACCAGAATACGGTCTGCTTTCAGCACCGTGGCAAGGCGATGCGCAACGACGAGCGTGGTGCGTCCCTTCATCAAACCGTCCAGCGCCTTCTGCACCAGCATTTCGCTTTCGGCGTCCAGCGCCGAAGTGGCTTCATCAAGCAGCAATATGGGTGCCGCACGTAAAATGGCGCGCGCAATGGCAATACGCTGGCGCTGCCCGCCAGAAAGCGTAATCCCGCGCTCGCCGACCTGCGTTTCGTACCCTTTGTTCAGCGCCATGATGAAGTCGTGGGCAAGGGCGGCTCTTGCCGCAGCCTCTATGTCCTCGTCACTGGCTCCCGGCCTGCCAAAGCCGATATTTTCCCGGATGCTTGCGGCAAAAATCGTCACATCCTGCGGCACCACCGCGATACGCTGGCGTACGGCGGCAGGAGTCGCGTCCGGCAATGCCACCCCATCCATCAGCACCGCGCCCGACTGCGGATCGTAATAGCGCATGAGCAGCGAAAATACCGTGCTTTTGCCCGCCCCTGACGGACCAACAATTGCAACCGTCTCGCCCGGTTTGACAGTGAAGCTCACACCCTTGAGAGAGGGCGCGTCAGGACGAGTAGGATAGGAGAAATGCACCTGATCGAATACGACCTCGCCGCGAGGTGGCTCCGGCAAGGCCACAGGATTCGCAGGTGAGACAATACCGGGATTTTCATCGAGAATTTCTGCCAGCCGCTCCGTGGCTCCCGCTGCCTGGGCAAGCTCGCCCCCCACTTCCGAGAGCGCTCCGAATGCACTGGCCGCAAAAACCGCATAGAGCACGAATTGCCCCAGCGTGCCTGCGGTAATGGTGCCGGAAAGCACGTCGCGCGAGCCGAACCACAGCACCGCGACGACGCTCGAAAAAATAAGGAAAATCGCAAAAGCGGTCAGGATCGCGCGCGCCTTGATAGAAGAGCGCGCCGCCTGATAGGCCATCTCGACAGCACGGCCAAAGCGGCCCACCACCATGGTTTCATTGGTGAAGGCTTGCAGGGTGCGCATGGCACCGATCTGTTCGCTGGCATAGGCGTTGGCGTCAGCGAGCATGTCCTGCATCCTGCGCGAGCGGCGGCGCACGGAACGGCCAAATGCAATCAGCGGTATGATAATCAGCGGTATGGCGGCAATTACCAACGCCGACAGTTTAGGGCTGGTTATAACCATCATGATCAACGCGCCCACGCCCAGAATGATGTTGCGCAACGCCACGGAAGCGGTCGCGCCGACAGCCGATTTAATCTGCGTGGTATCGACGGCAAGACGCGAGACGATCTCGCCCGACTGCGACCGGTCGAAAAATTCCGGCGAAAGGCTGGTTACATGCGAAAAGACCGCATTGCGCAGATCAGCCACCACGCGCTCACCCAGCGAGATGACAAAGAAATAGCGCAGGCCCGACGCCAGTGCCAGCATCAGCGCCAGAAGCACGAGCATGCCGAAATAATTGTTGACGAAAATGGCGTTTGCACCGGTGAAACCATGATCGATCATCCGGCGCACCGCTACCGGCACGGCAAGCGTAGTGACGGCAGCAAGAACCAGCGAAAACAGTGCGCCAGCGACGAGCGTCTTATAGCGCACAAGGAATGGAATCATTCGCTTCAGCGGCTTCAGGGAGCGGCGTTTACGGTCCTGCTGTGCATCGATATCGGGGTTCATGCGAATTTGACTGCCTCTGCTGGCCATTCTTGAGATTGTACCCTTGTTATTGGCGTGCGCCTGATGTATAGGCTCGCCAACCCTTTTGGAAGCCGTTGCACGCAAGTAACGGGTCTTCATATCTGCCATAGGGCGGAAGTGCCGCAGTTTCCAATGTGAACTGCGCTTTCGCCTCCCAGATTTTCAGGATTGAGAAGATGAAAGCCAATATCCATCCCGACTACCACACCATCAAGGTCGTGATGACCGATGGCACTGAATACATGACCCGTTCAACCTGGGGCAAGGAAGGCGATACGATGAATCTCGATATCGATCCGACCACGCATCCGGCCTGGACCGGTGGTTCGCAGACCCTGCTTGATCGCGGTGGCCGCGTAACCAAGTTCAAAAACCGTTTCGGCAATCTCGGCATCTAATACCGATTTTGTTGGATTTACGAAAAACCCCGCTCTGGCGGGGTTTTTTATTGCCTGCAAACTACGACACACATAAAAAAACTCCCGGTCGAGCCGGGAGTTTCGAGCTTTGACACTGAGCCTGAAATCAAGCGCTGAGCTTTTCCATGATTTCATCGCTTACTTCGAAATTGGTGTAAACGTTCTGCACATCATCATCATCTTCGAGCACATTGAGCAATTTGAGGACGGAGCGCGCCTTTTCCTCGTCAAGTTCGGTATTGGTCTGCGGCTTCCAGATCGTCTTGATCGATTCGGCCTCCCCAAGCGCCGCTTCAAGCGATTTCGACACATCGCCGATGTCCTCGAAGGCGCACAGGATCACATGCTCTTCCTCGCCCGACTGGACATCCTCCGCACCCGCTTCAATGGCTGCTTCCATCACCTTGTCGGCATCGCCCACTTCGGCCTTGTAGATGATTTCGCCAACACGGTCGAACATGAAGGAAACCGAGCCGGTTTCGCCGAGCGACCCGCCAGCCTTGGTGAAGGCCGCGCGCACATTGGAAGCAGTGCGGTTACGGTTGTCGGTCAGCGCCTCGACGATAACGGACACCCCACCGGGACCACGACCTTCATAGCGTACTTCATCATAGTTTTCACTGTCATTGCCCGCCGCCTTCTTGATGGCGCGCTCAATATTGTCCTTGGGCATGGACTGCGCCTTGGCGTTCTGAATCGCCAACCGCAAGCGCGGGTTCATCGTCGGGTCGGGCATACCCTGCTTGGCGGCGACGGTAATTTCGCGCCCCAGCTTGGAAAACATTTTCGACCGCACAGCATCCTGACGCCCTTTGCGGTGCATGATATTCTTAAACTGTGAATGGCCAGCCATAACACCCCTGTTCCGTTTAAATAAAACGCACAGACGAAGCATCACAAAATTGGGGCAGGCCGCAGCTCGGGCTGCCATGCTTTCCGTGCAGATGGGCGCGTTATAAGGAATTGAGCCCCATTCGTCCAGCAAAAGCACAGACTTGCAACTTTCCCTGTCGATAAAACAGTCGACACTCGACGCCGGGCAACAAAATAGATTATCTATAAAATCATGAATCAGCGCGCAAACGAACCCCACGGCGAAACGATAGCCGTTCGCATCAGCCGCATTCTGGCCGACCGCATCATTGCGGGCGAAATCGAACCGGGCACGAAATTGCGGCAGGACCATATCGCGGCGGAGTTCGAAACCAGCCATGTGCCAGTACGTGAAGCTTTCCGCAGGCTCGAAGCACAGGGACTTGCGGTTTCTGAACCGCGTCGCGGCGTGCGCGTGGCCTCTTTCGACATTGGCGAAATCCGCGAAGTGGCGGAAATGCGCGCAGCGCTTGAAGTGCTGGCCCTGCATCATGCGGCACCGCATATAACCCGCGCCACTCTCGATGCGGCGGAAGAAGCAACGCTTGAAGGTGACAAATCGCGCGATGTAAAGAGTTGGGAAGAGGCAAATCGTCGCTTTCACCGGTTGATTCTCGATCCCTGCCGCATGCCGCGCCTACTGGCCGCCATTGACGATCTGCACGCGGCAAGCGCCCGTTTTCTCTTCGCGACCTGGCGCTCGGAATGGGAAACGCGGACCGACCATGACCATCGTGCCATTCTGGACGCATTGCGTCATAACGATATCGATCAGGCAGCGGCCATCCTCGCGCGCCATGTTCAATGGATCGGCCATCGTCCGGTCAAGACAGCGTCGGGAAAGACCCGCGATTCGTTTGCGATCGTTGGCTGACCTGCGTCCTTCTCCTTCCACTTTCTCTTCCCCCCCCCCCCGCAACTCTCGTCGTTTTGCGGGCTTCTTATTTCTCGCTTGCAAATTTCTTCACTTCGCCGGAAATTAAATAGATCGAATCTCTATTTTATCTATAATTTGAGGAAACCATGACAAACATCACCCAAACACACACATCCTTCAGCCCGCTTAGACTTGAAGCCCGTTCCCCGGCGCTGCGACTCGCAGCGGTCACTTTCGGCACATTGATCCTCGCGCTTACATCGCAGATTGAAGTTCCGATGATTCCGGTTCCAATCACGCTGCAAACGCTCATCGTGCCGCTCATCGGCGCGCTTTACGGCTGGCGCCTTGGCCTCGCCACCGTTCTGGCATGGCTCGGCGAAGCCATGATCGGCCTGCCGGTTCTTGCCGGTGGCGCTGGCGGCATTCATCATTTTGCAGGCTCCACCGGCGGATATCTGGTCGCCTTCCCGATCATCGCGGCAATGACTGGCTATCTGGCTGAACGCGGCTGGAACGGCCAGCGCGTCGGCCTTGCTTTCGTGTCGTTCCTCGCTGCCAATCTTCTTTGCCTTGCACTTGGCGCTTTATGGTTATCGAGCCTGATCGGCATGGAAAAGGCCGTCGCCTTCGGCATGACGCCCTTCCTTGCTGGCGCACTCATCAAATCGGCGCTTGGTGCTGCCATCCTCAAGGCTGCGGTCCGAAAATAAGCCCAGATCCCAAAAACGGAAAAAGCCGCCCTTTTGCCAATGGCGGCTTTTTCATTTTGTCTAGCGCATAGAATTTATTGCTGTTTTCGCCTGCGCCGCGCCAACATGTTGAGTGCCTCGACCAGCGCCGAGAACCCCATGGCCGCGTATATATAGCCCTTCGGCACATGATAGCCGAAGCCATCCGCGATCAGCGTCATGCCGATCATCAGCAGGAAACCCAGCGCCAGCATGACGATCGTCGGATTGGCGGCGATGAAGCGCGACAGTGGATCGGCGGCTAGCAGCATGACCGAAACGGCTGCAACAACTGCAATGACCATGATAGCGATTTCATCGGTCATCCCCACGGCGGTAATGATCGAGTCGACCGAGAAAACCAGATCAAGCAACAGAATCTGCACGATAGCTGCCCCGATGGTCAGTTGAGCGACCTTGCCGCCGATATTCTCCTTGCCGTCATCGGGATCGACCGTGTGGTGAATCTCCTTGGTCGCCTTCCAGACAAGGAAAAGTCCGCCTGCGATCAGAATGATGTCGCGCCATGAAAAGCCATGGCCGAAAGCCTCAAAGACCGGCTCTCTCAACTGCACGATAATGGAAATAGTGAAGAGAAGCGCCAGACGCAGAATGAGGGCCGCGCCGATACCGATCCGCCGGGCGCGCGACTGCTGCTCCGCCGGAAGCTTGTTGGTGAGGATCGATATGAAGATCAGGTTGTCGATGCCAAGCACGATTTCCATCGTAACCAGCGTCACAAGTGCGGCCCATCCGGCAGGACTTTCGAGAAAGGCCAGGTGCTCGGCAAAAAACTCCATGTAATCTCCTTACGAAACAATTGCGCCCGTCGGCCCGATGCAAACAGACATGTCGCAAGAAAATAGGGTGCGGCAGCACGCTTTCAATTAGCTGTTCGCAAAAATCAACACCAGAAGTGCGGAATAGTTTCTTCGAGCCTTGGACCCATACGCAAAGGAGCGATTTTTTCTGCAAGGCCCGTGCGGTCGGAAATCTCAATCCCGACGCCGCACAGGGTTGCTTCTCCATTGGCCGCTTCAAAGCGTCTTTTGGACACTTTGGAGAGGAAGCGGTTCAGCGGCTCTTCTTTGTCCATGCCAAGCGAGGAATCATAATCGCCGCACATGCCCGCATCCGACATATAGCCGGTGCTACCGCGCAGAATCTGGCAATCGGCCGTGGGTACATGCGTATGCGTACCGATCACCGCACTGGCGCGGCCATCCACAAAATGGGCGAAACATTGCTTTTCGCTTGTCGCCTCCGCATGGAAATCGAAAAAGACTGCATCTGCCTGCTCACCGAGCGGACAGGCTTCAAGAATTCTCTCGGCCGCCACGAACGGATCATCGAGATCGGGGTGCATGAAGACGCGTCCCATCACATTGGCAACGAGTACGCGTGCGCCGTTGCGGGCGATATAAAGCCCCTCGCCCTTGCCAGCCGTCCCTTTGGGAAAATTGGCCGGGCGAAGAAAACGCTCTTCGCGCTTGGAAAAATCCAGCGCCTCGCGCTGATCCCACACATGGTTGCCAGTGGTAACAACATCCGCACCCGCACGGATAGTGTCATGAAATATCTCTTCGGTAATCCCGAAGCCGCCCGCAGCGTTTTCGCCGTTGACGATCACAAAATCCAGTTTGAGGTCGGAAACCAATCCCGGTAGCTTATCATATACCGCCGTGCGCCCCGATCGCCCCACCATGTCGCCAAGAAAAAGTAATCTCATGAAAAGGTCTTTATCAGCCTTGATCGAAAAAGCGCAAGCCGCTCTCAGTCAGTATCTGATTAAGAGCAATATCATGCGGCTCATTAGGTACATATGCGACTTCCTGACAATCGAAAGCCATGCCGATCAGCAACGGCTGCAGCCCACGGCTGGAAAACCCGGCCAGCGCCCGGTCGTAATGCCCCGCGCCATAGCCCAGCCGGTGTCCTCGCCCGTCAAACCCGGCCAGTGGCATCAGCATGACGGCCGGCTCCGCCAGAGGCGCGTCTTCATCCGGCCCCATGGTGCCAAAACCGGTGGGTACCAGTTCGGCGTCGGGCAGGAATTCACGAAAGGCAATGGTTTCCCGGTCCAGCACCACGGGCAGACAAAGCCTCGCGCCTTTGGTGCGCAATGCGGACAAAAGCGGGCGCGGATCGATTTCAGAGCGGATCGGCCAGTAACCGGCCACCATCGCCTTATCGGGAAGCGCAATCGTTGCTTCCGCCTCCTGCGCCGCACTAAGCGAAGCCTCATAACGATAGCGCGGGTCGAGTGCATCACGGCGCGCGAGAACTTCGCGCCTGAGTGCCTGCTTGTCGTCATTGCGGCTTTCCCCCGCTTGCGCCATCGTGGCTCCTCCAATTTGCGTCAGGACTTTCACAAGGCTTTTCAAGAACCAATAAAAAATGCCCTGAACCGTGCAAACAGTCAATTTCGGCCATAATAACCGCCGCGCAATGCAGCGCCGGAAAGTATCAGAACCATGAGCAGGGAAGGAAGCGGCGACCACGACAGCCGATGGAAGAGATTGATCCCGGGAACCTACAAAGTAGGTGGGCGCCATATGCGAAAGCCCACGGGCCTCCACAGGGATAGCTCCCTTTAAGATCAATAAGGCCCCGGGGATGCTATTACTCCTGTCGGGAAGCGCAGTTCGCCAATGCCTATATAATCCTTGTTGCAGCCCGGCGCCAGTGGCTTACACGGCCTTGGCGAAGAAACTTTCACAAGACAGGATTATGTCAGGAAGTGCCTGAGGCAGGCAGGATGCGCGCCGCAGCCTGTTCGATACGCACCGCCACTTCCGAAAGCATGTCCGTCAGCACCGCATCATTCCTG
The DNA here is from genome assembly GCF_019100495.1 of Falsochrobactrum tianjinense. GTDB lineage: Bacteria > Pseudomonadota > Alphaproteobacteria > Rhizobiales > Rhizobiaceae > Brucella > Brucella tianjinense. The sequence goes on from NZ_JAHRVA010000007.1 coordinate 65,775, forward strand.
TCAGCGCTCGCAAGGGCTTCATCGCGCGATCGGCGCAAGGTTTCCGCTTCACTTTCCAGTCCTGTGATGCGCTTCTGCAATTCAGCAAGCTCATCGATCACCATGATACCAGCCATCACTGTGAGGCGCAGGTCGCCTATCTCCCCGAAGGACGATTTGAGATGGGTAACGTATTGATCGAAACGGTCGGCTAGCCCGGCAAGATGTTCTTCCTGCCCTTCGTCGCAAGCCATCCGATAGGCCTTGCCATCGATGGTAACGGTTACGGTTGCCATGGAGCCTCTCCTATCGATCCAGAACGGCGCGGATTGTCTCCATTGCCGTGACAAGGCGGCGCGATACTTCGCGGTTTGCGGCCTCCAGCCGCTCGGCGCGTGCTTCCGACTGGTCCAGTTCCTGGGCAAGCCGACTGCGATCAGCATTCATGCGCTGCACCTCTTCCTCAGCTTCGACAAAGTCGCCTTCCTTGTCCAGCCGCAAGTCAACCGCTTCTTCAAGCGTGTTGAGTGCCTTTTCCAGCCGTTCCAGGACTTGCCTGAGGGTTGTTTCGGGTGCCATCCATATCCTTTCCAGCGTGGCGGTTCTGAATTTTGCATCACTTCGAAGCGACACCGGCGACAAATTCAGTACCAAAGGGCAACTATCTGGCATGGTGTCGCAGGCATCGAATCGTACCAGCCCGACAAGCCTCTTTCAAAAGACTGTAATAATCAGCTCCGCGATAAGCAACAAATGAGGGGGGCAAGCATGGATTCATGCACCGTTATCCGCTCAAAAACGGCTTTTCGGTGGTAGAAGACGAAGCTCCTCCCACTTTATTGGTGCAATCGTGAAGCGTTTACGGCCCAAAACTCATCGATTTATTGACTCCTTATGCGCAGGTGCTATGTGTCCCCATGCCTAAACCAAAGGCATCGCCGCAACCCCGTTAAACCCTCTATGGAAAGACGGCTGAGACCATGACCAATTCCGACAAACAGAACCAGATGGCCAACGCAATCCGCTTTCTCTCGATCGACGCGGTCGAGAAAGCCAACTCCGGCCATCCCGGCCTGCCCATGGGCGCAGCCGACATAGCGACCACGCTTTACACCCGCTTTCTCTCGCACGACCCGCAGAACCCGCATTGGCCGGATCGCGACCGTTTCGTGCTTTCTGCCGGTCACGGCTCGATGCTGCTCTATTCGCTGCTTTATCTTTCGGGCTACGAAGACATCACCATCGATGAAATCAAGAATTTCCGTCAACTCGGTTCGCGCACTGCCGGCCATCCCGAATATGGTCACGCCGCAGGCATCGAGACGACAACCGGCCCGCTCGGTCAGGGCATTGCCAATGCCGTCGGCATGGCGCTGTCCGAACGCATTCTCAATGCCCAGTTCGGCGACAGCCTTGTCGATCACTATACTTATGTGATCGCTGGTGACGGCTGTCTCATGGAAGGCATCAGCCAGGAAGCCATCGCGCTTGCCGGCCATCTCAAGCTCAACAAGCTCATCGTCTTCTGGGATGACAACAACATTTCCATCGACGGCCCTGTCACGCTTTCCGACAATACCAATCAGCCTGCCCGTTTCGCCGCTTCCGGCTGGAATACGATGGCTGTCGACGGTCACGATCAGGAAGCCATCGCCAAGGCCATCGAACTGGCTAAAGTTTCCGACCGCCCGACCCTGATTGCTTGCAAGACGACCATTGGTTTCGGCTCGCCCAACAAGGCTGGAACCAACAAGGTCCACGGTTCGCCACTGGGCGCGGAAGAAATCGCCGCGACCCGCAAGGCTCTTGGCTGGACTGCCGAACCTTTTACCGTTCCGGCGGAAATTCTCGATGGCTGGCGCGTGGCTGGCCTCAATGCCGCCAAGAAGCGTCAGGAATGGGAAAAGCGTTTCGCTGCCGTTGATGCGGATACCCGCGCCGAATTTGAGCGTCGTATGCGTGGCGACCTGCCCGTCGGTTTCGATGATGTGATCAACGAATACAAGAAGAAGCTTTCCGCAGAAAAGCCGAAGGTCGCGACCCGCAAATCCTCGGAAATGGCGCTGGAAGTCATCAATGGCGTTGTGCCGGAAACAGTCGGCGGCTCCGCTGACCTGACCGGCTCCAACAATACCAAGACCAGCCAGACCAAGGCTGTTACCCCGGAAAATTATGGTGGCCGTTATATCCACTATGGCATCCGCGAACATGGCATGGCTGCTGCAATGAACGGAATCACGCTGCATGGCGGCCTGATTCCTTATTCCGGCACCTTCCTGACGTTCTCGGATTATGCCCGTCCGGCCATGCGTCTTTCTTCGCTGATGGGCATCCGCGTCGTCTATGTCATGACGCATGATTCCATCGGTCTTGGTGAAGACGGCCCGACCCACCAGCCGGTCGAGCATCTGGCCGTGTTGCGCGCCATCCCCAATCATAATGTCTTCCGCCCGGCAGATGCCGTAGAAGCGGCAGAATGCTGGCAACTGGCGCTCAAGTCGAAAAAGACCCCTTCGACATTGGCGCTGACCCGCCAGAATCTGCCGACCGTGCGCACCGAGCATCACGACGAGAACCTCTGCGCCCATGGCGCTTACGAACTCGCCGCCGCAAGCAGTGACGCCAAAGTCACGATCTTCGCATCCGGATCGGAAGTGGAAATCGCTCTGAAAGCGCGCACTCTGCTGGAAGGCAAGGGCATTGCGACTCGCGTGGTTTCCGTGCCCTGCTTCGAACTGTTTGAAGAGCAGAGCGACGCCTACAAGCAGGCGACCCTCGGCAATGCGCCAGTCAAGGTTGCCATCGAAGCGGCAATTTCGCTGGGCTGGGAACGCTTCATCGGCGAGAACGGCGTCTTTATCGGCATGAAGGGTTTTGGCGCTTCCGGCGAGATCAACGATCTCTACAAGCATTTCGGAATCACCGCCGAACATGCTGCCGAGGCTGCGGAAAAGAAGCTCACCACCGCCGCATGATTTTTGGAACGCCGGTGTCGCAAAACGCCGGCGTTTGTCTTTCCAGTCAGGATTACCCAAATAACACTGGCTGAATTACAGCCCTATATGCAGAACCCCGTCGGGAGATTTAGAGAAAATGGCAGTTCGCGTCGCAATCAACGGTTTTGGCCGCATCGGCCGCAATGTCCTTCGCGCTATCGTCGAGTCGGGCCGCACCGACATTCAGGTCGTTGCGATCAACGATCTCGGCCCGGTCGAGACCAACGCGCATCTTTTGCGTTATGACAGCGTCCATGGGCGTTTCCCCCATGAGGTGAAGGTTGCTGGCGACACCATTGATGTGGGCTACGGCCCGATCAGGGTTCATGCGGTTCGCAACCCAGCCGAACTGCCCTGGAAAGAAGAAGGCGTGGATATCGCCCTTGAATGCACCGGCATCTTTACTGCCCGCGACAAGGCAGCACAGCATCTGGAAGCTGGCGCAAAGCGCGTTCTCGTTTCGGCTCCCGGCGATGGCGCTGACCTGACCGTCGTATACGGCGTCAACCATGACAAGCTGACCAAGGATCACATCGTCGTTTCCAACGCCTCGTGCACCACCAACTGCCTTGCGCCGGTGGCCATGATCCTCAACAATGCTTTCGGCATTGAAAAAGGCTTCATGACGACGATCCACGCCTATACGGGTGATCAGCCGACGCTCGACACCATGCATAAGGATCTCTACCGCGCACGCGCTGCCGCCATGTCGATGATCCCGACATCAACGGGCGCTGCCAAGGCTGTCGGCCTCGTTCTGCCGGAACTCAAGGGCAAGCTCGACGGCACGTCCATTCGCGTTCCGACCCCGAACGTTTCGGTCATCGACTTCAAGTTCCTGGCGAAGAAGAATGTGACCGTCGAAGAAGTGAACGCCGTTTTGGTCGCTGCTTCCGAAGGTCCGCTCAAGGGCATTCTGGCCTATACGAACGACCCGCTCGTCTCCATCGACCTCAACCACAATCCGGCATCGTCCACCTTCGCCCTTGACCAGACCAAGGTCATCGAAGGCAATCTCGTGCGCGTGATGTCCTGGTACGACAATGAATGGGGCTTCTCCAACCGTATGTCCGATACGGCTGTTGCCATGGGCAAGCTGCTCTGATTTGTGAATAACGCCCCTTCATCCGGAGGGGCGTTATTCGTTCTGCCATGAAGAATTTTCAAGGATCATGCCAATGAGTTTCCGCACTCTCGACGATGCCGACGTCAAATCGAAACGCGTTCTTGTCCGGGTTGACCTCAATGTGCCGATGGCTGACGGAGACGTCACCGATCTGACCCGTATCGAACGTATTGTGCCAACCATCAAGGAACTCACGCAGAAGGGCGCGAAGGTCATCCTGCTGGCCCATTTCGGCCGTCCCAAGGGCGTTGCGTCGGATGAGAATTCGCTCCGACAGGTCGTCAAGCCGCTGGCCAAAGTGCTTGGCCACGCCGTTCACTTCGCTGACGACTGCATTGGCGACAAGGCCAAAGCCGCTATTGACGCGCTCAAGGATAGCGACATCCTGCTTCTCGAAAATACCCGCTTTCATAAGGGCGAGGAAAAGAACGATCCCGAATTCGTGCAGGCTCTTGCCGCCAATGGCGATCTTTACGTCAATGACGCCTTTTCCGCCGCTCACCGTGCCCATGCATCGACGGAAGGCCTGGCGCATGTGCTGCCAGCCTATGCCGGTCGCGCCATGCAGGCGGAACTCGAAGCGCTGGAAAAGGGTCTCGGCGATCCCGCCCGTCCCGTGGTGGCGATCGTCGGCGGCGCCAAGGTTTCAACCAAGCTCGATCTGCTCTCCAATCTGATTGAAAAGGTCGATGCACTGGTCATTGGCGGCGGCATGGCCAATACGTTCCTTGCAGCCCAGGGCCACGATGTCGGCAAATCGCTGTGCGAACATGACCTTGCCCAGACCGCGCGCGACATCATGGCGAAGGCGGAAAAAACCAAATGCGCCATCATCCTGCCTGTTGACGCGGTTGTGGGCTGGCATTTTGCCGCCGACACGCCCAACCAGACCTATGGCATCGATGCCGTCCCCGCTGACGGCATGATTCTCGATGCGGGCAGCCTGTCCACAGACCTGATTGCGTCCGCCGTAGACGACGCGGCAACGCTCATCTGGAACGGGCCGCTCGGCGCTTTTGAATTGCGCCCCTTTGATGCGGCAACCGTCAAGACGGCGCGCCATGTCGCAGCCCGCACCAAGGCTGGCAAGCTCGTTTCAGTGGGCGGCGGCGGTGACACCGTAGCAGCCCTCAACCATGCGGGCGTGGCCGATGATTTCACCTATATTTCGACGGCAGGCGGCGCTTTCCTCGAATGGATGGAAGGCAAACCGCTGCCCGGTGTGAATATGCTGAAGAAATAGGCTTATTCTTTCGGGGTCAGCCGCAGCAATCGGCCCGGATTATCGTCCTCGATCAGCCAAATTGCGCCATCGGACGCAACGGCTACATCGCGGATGCGGTTTTCCATGGTAAAGCGCTCGGCCTCGTCGGGCTGTCCATCGCTGTTGATGACGACACGCACCAACGCCATGACCGAAAGCCCCCCAATCAAGGCCGAACCGTCCCAATCAGCAAACATCTTGCCTTTATAGAAGGCCAACCCCGCCGGAGCGATCACCGGCGTCCAGAACAAAGGCGGGGCCTCAAAGTCCGGTCGAGTGCTATGGCGTGGAATCGGCCTGCCGCTATAATTGTCGCCATTGGAAACCAGCGGCCAGCCATAATTGAGGCCCGACTTGATGTGATTAAACTCATCGCCTCCACGCGGCCCCATTTCATGCTCCCATAATTTTCCATCCGCCGCGAAAGCAAGACCATACGGATTGCGATGGCCAGTCGACCATGTCAGCGCTTTTATGCCGTCCTCATTTGCATAGGGATTGTCCGCAGGCACGGAACCGTCGAGATTCATACGCAAGATTTTGCCCATGGGCGCATTGTCGTTCTGGGCAGTTGCAGGCTCCATGCGGTCGCCGACCGTAAGAAACAGATGCTTACCGTCCGGCGCAAAGGCGATAATTCCGCCCGGCTGGCCGCCGCGTGCGGCAACCGTCTGTTCCCAGATTGCCACTTTGTCTTCAAGCTTCGCCTTGCCGCCATTTTCATTGAGTATCGCGCGTGCCAGAATAACCCTGCTGCCACCGTTCGCCGGGGCATTGAAGGTGAAATAGATTGCCTTGCTCGTTTTGAAATCGGGCGCTGGCGCAATATCCAGCAAGCCATTCTGGCCGCTATAAGAAACCTCGGGAACCCCCGCGACTTTCGTCTTTTCGCCCCCCTGGGTAATGATGAAAACCCTGCCGCCCTTTTCCGTGAGAAGCAGCCGGTCGTCGGGCAGGAACGCTATCGCCCATGGCGTGTCGAATTCTGCGATGGCGGTGATATTGAACGGCGCTTGCGTCCTTGCTTCGCGTCCGCCCGCATTGATGCTTTCCGCACGGACAATTTGCGGCGCAAGGACGATCATGAATGCCGCCAGAAACATTGGCAGATCTGCAAGAATCCGACGCATTTCTCCTCCTTTTTCTATCTCCATTAAATGGGGTTTGGCACGCCAATGTCAAAGAGCGCACTTGAGAGAGGACGGAACTTGCGATTTTGCGATCGGGCTTATGTTCCCGTGAAATGAAAACCGAGGGTCAGCGCCATAATCAGAATGGCCACAACGGCGATCTTCCAGAAATCACCCCGCCGCCTTAGCCCCGGCAAACCGAGCGGCTTGATGATATGCAATCCCATAAGCGCCAATAACAGTACGGGCAAAATCTTGGTCACAACATGCCTTTGCTTTCCTGATCGTTTCTTGTGCCGCAGTCGCATCGAAGCTGCAAGTACACAAACACTTGCCAATCATTCTGTATCGTATCAATCTTAAGTTTGATGGACGCGGCCACGCTGCTTTGCTCTGTCCCAGGGCAGAACCTTGTCGTGTTTCTCGGAGGAGCAATATGACTTCAAAATATGCTGAAACCTATGGGGCCTGGCAGAGCAACCCGGAAGCCTTCTGGGCGGATGCCGCTGGAGCGGTCGACTGGTTCAAGCCATGGGATCAGGTTTTTGCAGCAGATCAGGGTATTTATGGCCGCTGGTTTGCAGGAGCGCAGTGCAATACCTGCTACAATGCGCTCGACCGGCATGTGGCCAACGGGCGAGGCGACCAGATCGCCCTCATCTATGAAAGCCCTGTCACCAATCGGGTGCGCAAGATCACCTATCGCGAATTGCTCGAAGAGGTCGAGGCGCTTTCCGCAGTCATGATCGATCATGGCGCAAAAAAAGGCGACCGTATTCTCATCTATATGCCCATGGTGCCGGAAGCTGCCGTCGCCATGCTCGCATGCGCGCGTATCGGAGCTGTACATTCCGTGGTCTTTGGCGGTTTCGCCGCCAGCGAACTGGCGACCCGCATCGACGACGCCCGGCCTGTCATGATCGTCGCAGGCTCCTGCGGCATCGAGCCGACGCGCGTAGTTCCCTATCAGGACATGCTCGACAAGGCCATCGACCTCGCCCGACACAAGGTTTCGCATTGCATTATCCTGCAACGACCCGAGCATCAGCACCAACTGGTCGAGGGCCGCGACATCGACTACAAGGCCGCAGTGGACGCTGTGCGGGGCCGTCACATCCCCTGCACGCCGGTCGACGCCACCGACCCGCTCTATGTGCTCTACACTTCCGGCACGACGGGCGAACCCAAGGGAGTCGTGCGTGATAATGGCGGCCATATGGTGGCACTTATCTGGTCGATGAAACATGTCTTCGACGTCAGCCCTGGACAGGTCTTCTGGGCCGCGTCCGATGTTGGCTGGGTTGTCGGCCATTCCTACATCGTCTATGCGCCGCTGCTCGCAGGGGCCACAAGCATTCTCTTCGAAGGCAAGCCCATCGGCACACCCGATGCGGGTACTTACTGGCGCATTATCGCCGAACATGGCGTCGAAGTGATGTTCACCGCACCGACCGCCCTGCGCGCCATCAAGAAGGAAGATGCCGACGGCAATTTTGTCCGCCGCTACGACCTGTCGAAATTCCGCGCACTCTTTCTGGCCGGAGAGCGCGCCGATCCCGACACGATCCACTGGGCAGAAAATCTGCTGGGCTGTCCGGTCATTGATCATTGGTGGCAGACCGAAAGCGGTTGGCCGATGGTGGCGAACCCGCTTGGCCTGGGACTGCTCGAAACCAGATATGGCTCGCCCGCCGTCTGCCTGCCGGGCTACGATATTCATGTTCTGGATGATGAAGGCCATGAAGTGGAACGCGGCCAGCTTGGCAATATTCTCATCCGGCTGCCTCTGCCGCCCGGTTGCCTGCCGACGCTATGGAATGCCGATGATCGCTTCCGCAAGGCCTATCTCGCCGAGTTTCCCGGCTATTATAAAACAGCCGATGCCGGCTACATGGACCGCGATGGCTATCTCTATATCATGAGCCGCACCGACGACATTATCAACATTGCCGGCCACCGCCTGTCGACGGGTGCGATGGAGGAAGTGCTCTCGACTCACCCCGATGTGGCCGAATGCGCGGTGCTTGGCATCTCCGATCCAGTCAAGGGGCAGGTCCCCTGCGGTCTTCTCGTGCTCAAATCCAATATCGACCGCGATCTGCATGAGGTCGAGGCGGAATGCGTTACCATGATTCGCGACAAGATCGGACCTGTTGCCTCTTTCCGGCTCGCATTGACCGTCAAGCGCCTGCCCAAGACCCGCTCCGGCAAGATACTGCGCTCGACGATCCAGAAAATTGCCGATGGCGAGCAATGGAAAATGCCCGCCACCATCGACGATCCGGCGATACTCGATGAGATAAGAGCGGTCCTGAGCGAGCGTCATATCGGCCTGGCATTTGCTTAGGGAATATCTCTCAAAACCGGTCTTGACCGGCAGTTTTCACAAGTTCACTCTTCGCCAAAAATCGGAGAGATTTCATGCAGCTTGAAGGCAAGGTAGCTATCGTTACGGGTGCAGCGCGCGGTATTGGCTATGCTATAGCAAAACGCTTTCTGATGGATGGCGCAAGCGTTGTCCTATCGGACGTGAATGGTGCAGCAGCCTCACGCGCCGTCAAGGATCTCGAACAATATGGCAATATCCACCCTGTCGCCGCCGATGTTGGCGACAAGCTCGATGTGCACAACCTGCTGACATACACGACGACCAATCTGGGCGAGGTCGATATTCTCGTCAACAATGCCGGGATCGTGCACCGGGCGGAATTCCTCGACCTAAAGGAAGAGGATTTCGATCGTGTCATGCGCGTCAATCTGAAGGGCGCGCTTCTGTGCGGACAGGCTGCCGCCAAACGCATGGTTGCGCGCGTGGAAGCGGGCGGCGACGCCGGTACGATCATAAACATATCATCGGTAAATGCCATTTTCGGCCTACCTGACCAGCTTGCCTATTCCGTTTCCAAAGGCGGCATGAACCAGCTCACTCGGGCAATGGCGATAGCACTGGCGCAATGGGGTATCCGCGTGAACGCCATAGGCCCTGGCTCCATCGAGACCGAAATGCTTTCTGCAGTCAATGAGAATGCGGAAAGCCGCAAGAGGCTCCTGTCGCGCACTCCGCTGGGTCGCGTCGGCCAGCCAGACGAGATAGCCGCCATCGCATCCTTCCTCGCCTCGCCGGATTCAAGCTACGTGACAGGGCAGACGATCTATGCGGATGGTGGACGCTTGCCGCTCAATTATACGGTTCCAGCCTCCTGACAGAAGGCTGTCAGGAGGACTATGCGATAGTGCGTTTCCATAGATGAGGGAGACTTGCCATGACTATCGCGATTGCACCACTGATCGCCATATTGAAAGAATATAAGCGCAGACAAGATGCTCGCCGTCGTTTCGTGCGCACACAGCGCACCATCGATGGGCTGCCCAAGGAACTGCGCAAAGATATGGGATGGCCGGATCGCTATCTCGAACAGTGCCGCAAGGGAGAATGATACCGGAATGCGCCGCGCCGATCGCCTGTTTCAGATTGTTCAGCACCTGCGCGGTGGCAGGCTTGTCACCGCGCACCAGCTTGCCGGGCGGCTGGAGGTCTCCGAACGCACCATTTACCGTGATATAGCCGACCTTCAATCAACGGGCGTGCCCATCGATGGCGAAGCCGGCGTCGGTTATATATTGCGCCAGGGATTCGAGCTCCCCCCTCTGATGTTCACCCGCGACGAGATCGTGGCGCTCGTTGCTGGTGCCCGCCTGATCCGCGCCTGGGGCGGTGTATCCATGGCGCGCGGAGCGGAAGAGGCGCTGGTCAAGATTGAAGCCGTATTGCCCAAACAAGAGCGTGCCCGCATCACCGGTACGCAGATTCATTCACCTTCGGCAAGCATCAGCGTAAGCGAGCGCCGCATCATCGATGCCGTGGAACGCGCTGTGGATCAAAGCAACGTTCTCAACATCCGCTATCGTGATCTTGAGCTGAAAGAAAGCGAACGTGACATTCGTCCCCTGGGCCTGTGGTTCTGGGGCAAGGTATGGACGGTGATCGGGTGGTGCGAATTGCGTGATGCATTTCGCACCTTCCGCACGGATCGCATTCTCGAAGCCAATGATGCCGGTCGCCATTTCCGCGCCGAGCGCGGCAAAACACTGACGGACTTTTATCGCTTGATGGAGCTGAGCGAATATAATGCCTTCAAGGATTAGCCACGCCTCCCGAGCCATTCCTCCCGGGAATCAAAAAAGCCCGGTTTTACCGGGCTTTTTTTCAATTCATCCGTAAATAATTATTCTTCATCTTCGTCTTCGTCGCTTTTCGGGCCCTGAAGGGAGGACAGCTTGGCAAAAACCTTGTCCGCATCCAGTTCTTCCTCTTCCGCCGGTGCTTCGTCACGATAATCGAGGTTTTCGGTCGCCGATGCTGGCAGCAGGGTGCTGTCCTCCGCTGCGGCAGGACGATTACGGGCAGCACGATCAACTTCAAGATCCAGATCGATCTGCGAGCAAAGGCCCAATGTGACCGGATCCATGGCCGTCAGATTGGGCGAATTCCAGTGAGTGCGATTGCGAATCTGTTCGATGGTCGATTTCGTCGTGCCTATCAGGCGCGAAATCTGGGCATCCTTGAGTTCAGGATGATTACGCACCAGCCACAAAATCGCATTCGGACGATCCTGACGCTTGGAAAGCGGCGTATAGCGCGGTCCCTTGCGCTTGGCTTCCGGCACTCGCACCTTGGGATCGGCAAGCTTGAGGCGATGATTAGAATCTTTCTCGCCCTTGGCAATTTCCTCGCGGGAAAGCTGTCCAGTGATGACCGGATCAAGTCCCTTGATACCCTGCGAAGCTTCACCGTCGGCGATTGCCTTGACCTCAAGCGGATGCAATTTGCAGAATGCTGCGATCTGATCAAAAGACAGCGCCGTATTATCGACAAGCCAGACGGCCGTTGCTTTCGGCATAAGAAGCTGGGTGGCCATTAGATATAATCCTCTTGTTCGTCCGCTCCGGGGGCGCGGGCCGTGGGCAAAAACCACAATTTCCGGGAAATCACGGCCTATATATATTTTTTTTGGTCTCAGAGCAAGAAAAGTGCTGCAATTGTCTCCACGGTGTTGAAAAGCACCTGTTCTATCACGCAATATCCAGCACGATCTTGCCGATATGCTTGCTACCTTCCATGCGTTCATGCGCCCGCCATGCATCTTTCAGCGAGAAAATCATATCCATGACGGGGGCGATCCGTCGTTCTGCCAGAAGCGGCCAGACTTTCGCCTCCAGTTGACGTGCGATCTCCGCCTTGAACGCGACCGGGCGCGGGCGCAATGTCGAGCCGGTATGGGTCAGACGCTTGGTCATCAATACGCCGACATTGGCCGTTGCCTTGGCACCGTTTAGGAATGCGATCTGCACAATGCGTCCATCCTCTGCCGCCGCCTTGTAATTGCGATCAACATAGTCGCCGCCCACCATGTCGAGAATGACATCCGCGCCGCGGCCATCGGTCGCCTCTTTCACAGCAGCGACAAAATCCTCGTCGCGATAGTTGACGACCCTGTCCGCGCCCAATTTCAGGCAGGCTTCGCACTTCTCGTTTGAGCCTGCCGTCGTAATTACATGCGCGCCAAATGCCTTGCCAAGCTGGATTGCCGTAGTTCCGATGCCGGAAGAGCCCCCATGGACCAGCAACGTTTCGCCGCTTTTCAGTCCGCCACGCTCGAAAACATTATGCCAGACCGTAAAGAAGGTTTCAGGGATCGCCGCTGCTTCGATATAGCCGTAACCGGTCGGCAGCGGCAGCGCATTGGTCTCGTGCACAACCGCATATTCGGCATAGCCGCCACCGGCAAGCAGCGCCATCACCTGATCGCCCATCCGATAGCGCTCGACACCTTCGCCAAGCGCTACGATGTCTCCGGCGATTTCCAGCCCCGGTATGTCGGACGCGCCGGGCGGCGGCGAATAATTTCCCTGCCGTTGCAGCACATCGGGCCGGTTCACCCCGGCAGCACGCACGCGCACCAGAATTTCTCCGGCCCTGGGTTCAGGCATGGAGCGCTGTGCGGGGCGCAGCATATGCGCGCCGCCCGGTCCGGCAATCTCGATTGCTGTCATCTGGGAAGGCAATTCGGCCATCATCGTCAAACTCCTGTTCAATCCCTCGTCCGTCATGGCGGACACTGCTCCGCATTATGCCTGTTCTGGAAAGAACTTGCCCGGAATTAGGGAAATCATCATCGATTTTCATGAATATATATGCGAAGATTCAAGGTGTTAAATCTTTTCTCGGCGCCCAGGCGTATAAGGGGCGCGTCATTGACTTCGGAGGACGGTCATGAGCGGTTTCGATGAGGATGTGATAAAGCCTCGCCATAGCCTGATACTGAGCGAGGAAGAATTGTCGCTGCTTTCGCTGACAGAGATCGATCAGCATATTGCCGTGCTGCAATCCGAAATAGAGCGGCTCAAAGCGGAGAGACTGAGAAAAGGCGACAGCCGAGCCGCAGCGGAAGCGCTCTTTCGGTAGTCTACGCAACAAAGCCATTCTATAATTCCGGGAAAGTTCATTGCGCATTTACATTCAGATTCTGGCCCTTCTCTGCGGAACAGCCTTTCTTCTGATCGCTTCCGGCCTGCATGGGCTATTGCTGCCATTGCGCGGCGGCATCGAAGGCTTTTCCGTAACTTCGCTGGGCCTGCTCGGCACCACATGGGCAGGCGGTTTCGTCGCCGGTTGCATCTTCGCACCTCGCCTCGTGCGCCGTGTCGGACATGTGCGCGCCTTCGGCTGTTTTGCCGCGTCGGCGGCCATTATCGCTTTGCTATCCGGCATCTATATCGATGCGACAATCTGGATTCTCCTGCGTGCTTTCACCGGCTTTTCCATGGCTGGCGCTTTCATGGTCATCGAAAGCTGGCTCAATGAGCGCGCCACCAACGATTCGCGCGGCAGGATTTTCGGCTTCTATATGATGGTCAATTACGGAGCTACTATGGGCGGGCAAATGCTGGTCGCCGCCGGGGATGTGCATGCGGATCATCTGTTCATGGTGACTGGCATATTCTTTTGTCTGGCTCTCATTCCCACCGCCATTTCCACCGCAGTCAGCCCCAAGCCGCTTACAGAAGTACAACTGGACCTGAAGGCACTCTACCGTAACTCCCCCGCCGCTTTTGTCGGCTGCATCTTGATCGGAATCGCCAATGGCGCATGGGGTACGCTCGGTGCGGTCTTCGGCGCGCAGTCCGGCATATCAACCACTGAAATCGCCCTGATGGTCAGCGCCACCATCGCCGCCGGAGCACTCATGCAAATTCCGGTCGGGCGTATTTCCGATCTGGTGGACCGGCGCTTCGTGCTTGCAGGCGTTGCCGCGCTCGCAGCCTTCGTCGGCCTCCTCGCCTTCATTATCGGCCCCTCCAACGGCACACTCATCATCACCATGACGGGCTGTTACGGCGCGCTGGCCTATGCGCTATATCCAGTCGCTGTCGCCCACGCCAACGACCATGCATCATCAGAAAACTTTGTGAAAGTATCGAGCGGCCTGCTTCTGCTCTATGGTTTTGGCACTATGCTCGGCCCATTGCTGGCGGCTATTGCCATGGATATTTTCTGGCCATCGGGCCTCTTCGCCGTCACCGCCTTCGCCCATATCCTGATTACGGCCTATGCGCTGTTCCGTTCTCGCCAGCGCGCATCGGTGCCAAAGGAAGAAAAAGATCAATTCAAGAGCATGCCAGCCAGCCGCAGCGCCACACCTGAAGTCATGAAACTGGACCCAAGATCGGATATGGAAAGCTGACCATCATAGTCGGCGGCTGCGATACAGCCGCCTGACTTGTTTTATTTTTCAGAAAATTTCAGGATTCCGCTATTAGTGGTGAGTTACTTGAGTTCTCAATTTTTCAATCTGCTCTTTGAGCACCAGCTTCTTGCGTTTGAGAGATGCGACATGAAGGTTATCCATTGCCGGTGACGCCAGGGCTTCGGAAATTTCCTGTTCCAGAGCGCCGTGCTTCTTTTCGAGCGTGGCAAGATGGGACTCGATAGCCATCATCATTTCTCCTTTGATTAATTTTCCGTCGGATGGTCCGATGCAGCGCACCCGCAACGCCTCATCCGCATTACCGCGCAGCCATCTGGCAATCCTGCCTCCCAGCTACCCAGTTCCGACCGCCATGAACCGCAGGTTCAACGACCGCCGTTCGTGACAGAACCATGACAGTTTGGCATGAGTTTGGTGTAAAGTCGAATTTGTCATGGTAGCATTTTCCAATCTCGGAAAATATGGTAAGGGCTTCGCCCGTAACAGGCGATAATGAGCTGTACTCGATAGTTCGGCACGGCCTGTAACGTCACTCTGAACAGAACGGGGCAAGCCGCATGTCCGATCAGGAACAGGCCGAAATCAGATTGGCCGTAGCGCGTCTGAAACAGGAACACGCGGATTTCGATGCTGCCATCAACGCCATGATGGCTATGGGCTGTGACCAGTTGCGCATCCAGCGCATGAAGAAGAAAAAACTGGCAATCAAGGACAAGCTTCAGGAAATGGAAGATCAGATCATCCCCGACATTATCGCCTGATCTTCCGATCGCGCATTCTTGCAGCCGGGATTCACCCGGCTTTGTTTTTCATTCCTCAGCCAGCCAATACGGGAAAATCGATGAGCGCCAGTGCAGACATAGCTATTATCATGGGCAGCCAGTCCGATTGGGAAACCATGCGCCATACGGCGGAAACGCTGGATGCGTTGAACATTACCTATGATGCCCGCATCGTATCCGCCCATCGCACGCCTGATCGTCTGGTTGCTTTTGCCAAGGGCGCGAAGGCGGAAGGTTTCAAGGTGGTGATCGCCGGTGCTGGCGGCGCAGCGCATCTGCCCGGCATGACCGCTGCAATGACGCCCCTGCCGGTTTTCGGCGTGCCCGTGCAGTCGAAAGCCCTGTCCGGCCAGGACTCGCTGCTCTCCATCGTGCAGATGCCCGCTGGCATTCCCGTCGGCACACTGGCCATCGGACGCGCAGGCGCGGTCAATGCTGCCCTTCTTGCCGCAGCCGTTCTGGCGCTTCATGATGACGATCTCGCTTCCCGCCTCGATGCCTGGCGCATAGCCCAAACCGAAAGCGTGGCAGAACGTCCATCCGATGAGATTTGATATGACTGAGAACGCTCTGAAGCCCGGCTCTACAATAGGCATTATCGGCGGTGGCCAGTTGGGCCGTATGCTGGCCATGGCCGCAGCCCGCCTTGGCTACCGCACGGTGATTCTGGAGCCGCAGCCCGATTGTCCGGCAGCACAAGCAGCAAACCGCCAGATTGTCGCCGCCTATGACGATCCGGCCGCTCTGGATGAACTGGCAGCGGCCTGCGATGTCATCACATATGAATTTGAGAATGTCCCGGTAAAGGCTGCCGACAGGCTTGCGGAAACAGCGACCGTGCTGCCGCCGCCTGCCGCCCTTGAAATCTCGCAGGATCGCTTTACCGAAAAGCAGTTCCTCAATGAAAGCGGCATTAAGACCGCGCCATGGCATCTGGTTGACGACGAGGAATCACTTATTGCCGCTCTGGGCGCGCTCAATGAGCGCGGTATTCTCAAGACCCGCCGCCTCGGCTATGACGGCAAGGGACAGGTGCGCCTGACCTCGCTTGACGAGACACAAGCTCGAGACGCGCTTGAAGCCATCAATCTTGCCCCCGCCATTCTTGAGGGCTTCGTCGCCTTTGAACGCGAAGTCTCCGTGATTGCCGCGCGTGATCGCAGCGGCAATGTAGCGATCTTCGATATTGCCGAAAATGTGCATAAGGACGGCATTCTCGCAACTTCAACAGTTCCCGCCAGCATCTCCGCGCAGACGGCGGAAACTGCCCGCAAGGCCGCGGAAAAACTTCTCCACGCGCTTGATTATGTTGGCGTGCTCGGCCTCGAATTTTTCGTCCTTGAAGACGGAACGCTGCTTGCCAACGAGTTTGCGCCCCGCGTTCATAATTCCGGCCACTGGACCGAAGCCGCCTGCGCGATCTCGCAGTTCGAGCAACATATCCGCGCGGTCGCCGGTCTGCCTTTGGGCAATACGGACCGGCATTCAGACTGTGTGATGGAGAATCTGATCAGCACCGATGTCGAGAAAGTACCCGCGATTCTATCGCAACCCAATGCCGTCCTGCATCTCTATGGAAAAAGTGAAGCGCGTCCGGGCCGCAAGATGGGCCATGTGACCCATATAGCGCCGCGCGCACCTCTTGCTAAGTGATGAATCCGCGTATTTTGCCGCAAAGCCCGCACTTGCGGCAAGTTTTTCGGCTCTTGCATCTGTGAATCTGCCGCGTAGGAGTTGACATTTGACCGAAACTTTGTGTATTTCGGCCAACCCTTCAGGCACATATCCGTGTCTGTGATCAATTGGCGCCTCGGGCGCCTGTTTTTATGACGCCCGGCGGCATCTTCCTGTCGATGGGCCAACCAGACCGGTGATTGACATGAAGATCAAGAACTCGCTCAAAGCGCTCAAGGCCCGTCATCGCGACTGCCAGCTCGTTCGCCGCAAGGGCCGCGTTTACATCATCAATAAGACTGCCCCGCGCTTCAAGGCTCGCCAGGGCTAATCTTATTTGGCATTTTGCATTTGACGTTTCGCTGCGCATGATAAACATTATGCGCATGCGGAACGCTTTTGCATATTTGAACCCTGTGGCGGCTTTTATCGGCTTTGGAGCCAGCCTGCTCCTCGCCATGTCGGCACATGCGCAGACCAGACCTGCCCTCTCGACGCCGCCTGCCCTCACCGCGCCGCTTGTTCCGGTGCAGATTGGCCCGGACAGTGAACAGAAGTCCGCTCAGGCAGCATCAGAAGCACAAACTGACGAAGAGCGCCTCGACAAGCTCTTTACCGATCTGCGCCGTACCAGCAATGAGGCCAAGGCACGACGCATCACCGTTCAAATCAATCGCATCTGGTCGCAATCGGGCAGCGCCACCATTGATCTGCTGGTGCAATGGGCCAATTCGGCCATGCTTGAGCGTCGCTATGTGCCAGCGCTCGATTTCCTCAATGAAGCGATTGCACTCGACCCTGACTATGCGGAAGCATGGAACCGGCGTGCGACAGTCTATTTTCTGCGCAACGACTATGCGCACGCCATGTATGACATCAATCGTACGCTGGCGCTGCAGCCGCGCCATTATGGCGCGCTGACGGGCATGGCGGCGATCCTGCGCGCCCGCGGCTTGAAGGAACAGGCTCTGAGAGCCTACGAGAAGGCGCTGCTCATCAACCCGATGATGCGTGATGCGCAAAAAAGCTACATTGATCTGACTGAAGAACTGACTGATACCCGTACTTGACCCTTGGTATAAGCTGAAACGAAAACGCGCCCCCGAAGAGGCGCGTTTTGCTTGAATCGCGAGCCGATCAGATTGCCGACTGGCCGTCAGCACCGATATAGGCGATGCGCAGCATATTGGTCGCGCCGGGCGTACCGAAGGGCACGCCTGCGGTGATAATGATGCGATCTCCCGCCTTGGCAAATTTTTCCGTATAGGCGATCTGGCACGCATGATCGACCATACCTTCCAGCTCTTCCGCATCATGCGTTACCACGCAATGCAGGCCCCATACCAGAGAAAGCCTGCGAGCGGTATCGACCACCGGAGAAAGCGCGATGATCGGCGTGCTCGGACGCTCGCGCGCCGCACGCAGGCCGGTCGTGCCAGAAGCGGTATAGGTGACGATAGCGGAAAGCTTGAGAGTTTCAGCAATCTGGCGCGCAGCCAGCGAAATAGCGTCCGCACCGGTCGGCTCGGGAATAGCGCGTTGCGCATCGATTATGGTCGAATAGGTCGGCTCCTGCTCCACCTTTTCTGCGATACGGTTCATGGTAGCGACCGCTTCAACCGGATATTGGCCGGAAGCGGATTCTGCTGAAAGCATGATCGCATCCGCCCCTTCAAACACTGCCGTCGCAACGTCGGAAACTTCGGCGCGGGTCGGCACAGGCGCGGTTATCATCGATTCGAGCATCTGCGTTGCAACCACCACCGGCTTGCCGGCACGACGCGCCTTGCGGGTGATCTGCTTCTGGATGCCCGGAACGCTTTCAAGCGGCATCTCGACGCCAAGATCGCCACGGGCAACCATGAGGGCATCCGAAAGCTCGATGATCTCGTCGAGACGCGTGACCGCCTGCGGCTTTTCAATCTTTGACATCAGCCCAACCTTGCCGCGGGAGATCTTGCGCACTTCCGCAAGATCTTCCGGGCGCTGGATGAAGGACAGCGCCACCCAGTCGATTTCTTCCTTGAGAACGGCCTCAAGGTCCCGGTGGTCCTTTTCGGTCAGCGCGCCGACGCCCAGCGTCGTGTCCGGCAGGCTTACGCCCTTGCGATCAGAAATACGGGTGCCCGAAACCACCTTGCAGCGGATCGACTTGCCGTCACAGACTTCTGCGACCAGATGCAGCCTGCCATCGTCAATGAGCAGGCGATGACCGGGCTGCACGGCTTCCAGAATTTCCGGGTGAGGCAGAAAAACACGGTTTTCATCGCCAGGTTCTTCATTGTTATCGAGCGTGAAAGTCTGGCCGGGAACGAGGTCGACCTTGCTGTCTCTGAATTTTCCAACGCGCAGCTTGGGGCCTTGCAGATCGGCAAGAATGCCGATGGGACGGCCCAGTTTCTTTTCCACATTGCGGATACGCTTGACGAGTGTTCGCATCAGATCGTGATCGGCGTGGCTCATATTGATGCGAAAAACATCGGCACCGGCTTCAAAAAGCTTGGCGATGACAGCTTCTTCACCTGACGCCGGACCCAGCGTGGCGAGAATCTTGACCTTGCGGTTGCGCTTCATTGATTATTCGTTCCTGTAACTGTGGGGTTGTCCAACGGCGCTTCATCGGTGAGCTGCACCATCCAGCTCGACTGCTCGCCAGTATCGTATTCCTGAAAGCCGTTGCGCTGGAAGCCGCGCGCAAAACAATCCTGAACGCCTGTGATACGGAATTCCTTTTCCGCCACACACATGTTCACTTTTCCTTCCCAGCGTCCGCCGCTTTGGGAGTCTTCGGCATAGATATAATAATAGCGTGAGGTAAGCGGGCCTTCGATCAGCGTCTTGCAGGTCGAGCCGTCAATATGCCACCAGCCCTCCGTCACCCAGCCCGCCTTGGCGCGATAGCCGATAGCGACACCGACAAGATTCTGGGTGGAATTACACACTCGAAAATCGGCCCGCGCTTCCATAGACGTCATGCCCATTGCACCCATCAGCACACTGGCAAACAAACCAAGAAACAGTGGAAGTCGCATTCGCCGAACTCCTTCAGCCCGCAATCGCTTTTGCCTCATCAGGGAAATCTTCTCCCGTCGCTCCCTTTTCGGCAGTTTCGCCTTTGATGTCAACGCAATCCCATAGAGAACCAATAAGCTAGAGCATTTCCAGCAAAAGTGTGTAGCGGTTTTGCGTCCAGATAATACGACAAACAAATACCTGGAGCGGGTCCAAAAATTCCTTTTAAACAGGAACCGCTCTCCCGCAAGAATGATCGTTGCAATCCCGGCTTTCTCGTGACAGATCTGGGCTGTTCTTCCTTGCGGCCCGGATAAGTCTTGATGTTATTCAGGGAAATCATTCCATGTCATTTTCGCCTGCCCACCTGATCGGTGGCGATTTCAGCCTTGGCCTGTTTCTGACCGCCGACCATGGACGGCGCGATCTGCCCGCCGAATATGGTACATTAGGCTTGGCAAAAAGCGAATTCGACCGCCACATCGCTTATGATATCGGCGTCGAGGAATTGACGCGGCAACTGGCCCGTCGCCTTGGCGCGCCCGCAGTCATGGGCGGTTTTTCCCGCCTGCTGATTGACCCCAATCGCGGCGAGGACGACCCGACCCTTATCATGCAATTATCCGACGGCGCGGTCATCGCCGGCAATTACCCCATATCAGCGGGCGAACGCGAAAGACGGCTCGCGCGCTTCTATCGCCCCTATCACGATGCGGTTGCCCGTATGAGCGCCGGGGTCAAGGCTACCAGCGGCAAGGCGCCCTTCATCGTTTCCATCCATTCGTTTACCCCGCACTGGAAGAAAACGGCCCGCCCCTGGCATATCGGCCTTCTGTGGGACAGTGATCCACGCGCCGTGGCGCCGCTTCTTTCTATGCTACGCGAAAATCCCGACCTCATTGTCGGCGACAATGAGCCATACGACGGAGCCCTGCGCAATGATGCCATGTATCGCCACGCCACCGCCAATGGCTATGCCCATGTGCTGATTGAGGTGCGGCAAGATCTGATTGCCGATGAAAAGGGTGCTGCCGAATGGGCGGAGCAACTCGCGCCGTTGCTCGCCCGCATCAATGCCCATTCCGAAATTCACGAAATCCGGCATTTCGGGTCCCGCACTGGCCCGGTCATCTGAACGGCTTTGCCCGCTATCCACAGGCATTGCGTCGCAAAACAGTGCCAGCCATCGAAAAAATGCTTAATTTTGGCTGCGACTCACAGGACAAACATTTCCGACTTTCGGCAACAGCCTTATTACTCTAACTCAACCATTCATCATCGACTTGTATTGGAGAAACCCGTGAGCGACGATATTACCAGCGAAGCCCAGACCATTGCCGTTGGCCAGTTGCGTGCTTTCATCGAACGTATCGAGCGTCTGGAAGAAGAAAAAAAGACCATTGGTGACGATATCAAGGAAGTTTACGCGGAATTGAAGGGTTCGGGATTTGACAGCAAGGTCGTAAGAACCATTATTCGTCTGCGTAAAAAAGAAGACCATGAACGTCAGGAAGAGGAAGCCATGCTCCAGCTTTATATGGATGCACTTGGCATGGGCTGATTCTGCCGCCCTCCCTTCCTGAAATCGTAACCCTACGAATCCATCTGGATTCACATTCAAAGGAAGGGGATTGGGTCCATGGAGTTTAGAAAGCTCGGACAGACTGAGCTCGAAGTTTCGCCGCTGTGTTTTGGCGGCAATGTTTTCGGGTGGACGGTTGATGAAGCGACTTCGTTTTCGCTGCTCGACCGTTTTGTCGATGCGGGATTGAATTTCATCGACACGGCGGACGCCTATTCCTCGTGGGCGCCCGGCAATATCGGCGGCGAATCCGAAACTATCATCGGCAACTGGCTGAAATCCCGCGGCCTGCGCCATAAAGTCGTCATCGCTACCAAGGTCGGCTCGGAAATGGGTCCCGGCGAAAAGGGCCTCTCTCCCGCCTATATCCGCAAAGCCGTCGACGCCTCCCTTAAACGGCTGCAAACCGACTATATCGATCTCTACCAATCCCATTGGGACGACCCCGAAACACCTTTCGAGGATGTGCTGGGCACCTATAAGGAACTGATCGAAGCTGGCAAGGTGCGAGCTATCGGCGCTTCAAACCTTACACCGGAACGTCTCTCCGAAGCGCTGGAAACGGCGCAAAAGCATGATCTGCCGCGCTATCAAAGCTTGCAGCCGCTTTACAATCTCTATGATCGCTCAGATTTCGAAAACGGGCTTGAGGCGATCTGCCGCGATAACGGACTGGGCGTCATCCCCTATTTCTCCCTTGCAGCCGGCTTCCTTACCGGGAAATACCGCTCAAAGGATGATCTTGGCCAGAGCGCACGCGGCGGGACGGTGGAAAAATACCTCACCGACCGCGGATTGCGCATTATCGCGGCGCTCGATCAGGTGGCCCGCGCCAGAGATGTCACGCCAGCCCAGATCGCTATTGCCTGGCTGATCGCCCAGCCGTCGATAACCGCACCGATTGCCAGCGCAACCCGCTCCGCCCAGTTGGGCGAACTGATTGACGCAATGCAGATCAAGCTTGATGCAGAAGCTATCGCGCTCCTCAATAAAGCCAGTGCCTGACAAGCAACAGACAGTTGGAAGGGATTACCCTTCCAACTCTTCCCTTAGCATCTCCAGCTCCAGCCATTCTTCTTCCATGACCGAATGCTCGGCGCGCTTCTTTTCCAGATAATCGGCGGTCTTTGCAAAAAGCTCCGGGTCCTTGGCGTAAAGCTGCGGATCGGCCAGCTTCTCTTCCAGCACGGCTATTTCCTTTGCCAGTGCATCCATCTTGCCGGGTAAGGTTTCGAGCGCGAATTTCTGCTTATAGGAAAGCTTGCGCTTCTCTTCGCGCTTTGGCGGCGAAGCCTCTCCGGCCTTGTCATCGGCACGCGTAGCAGCCGTCTTCACATTGCGCCGCGCCAGGGCTTGCTCCTTGCGCTGTGCCATCATATCCGCATAGCCGCCTGCATATTCGAGCCAGCTTCCGTCGCCTTCCGGCGCAATGACTGACGTAACGGTGCGGTCGAGAAAATCGCGGTCATGGCTGACCAGAATGACCGTGCCGGGAAAGCCTGCGACCAGTTCCTGCAACAGATCGAGCGTTTCCATGTCAAGATCATTGGTCGGCTCGTCAAGAATGAGCAGATTGGCAGGTCGCGCAAGCACGCGTGCGAGCATCAGGCGCGCCCTTTCGCCGCCCGAAAGTTCGCGAATCGGCGTTCGTATCTGTTCGGGCTGGAACAGAAAATCCTTCATATAGGACACGACATGGCGCTGTTCGCCATTGACGACGAGGCTTTCACCACGCCCATCGGTCAGATAATGCGCCAGCGTATCATCCAGATTGAGGCTCTCACGCTTCTGGTCGAGTTCCGCCATTTCCAGATTGACGCCAAGCCGCAAGGTGCCTGAATCAGGCGCCAGCTTGCCAGTGAGAAGCGACAGAAGCGTGGTTTTTCCCGCGCCGTTCGGTCCGACAAGACCAATGCGGTCGCCACGCTGCACGCGCGTCGAGAAATCCTTCACCAGCACGCGTTCGCCATACGCCTTGTTGAGGCCCTTTGCCTCGATCACCAGCTTGCCCGATTCTTTTACATCACTCGCCGCCAGCACAGCACTGCCCTGCGCCTTGCGGTGATTGCGGAATTCGGCGCGCATCCCGTGTAATTCGCCCAGACGGCGCATATTGCGCTTGCGCCGCGCGGTGACACCATAACGCAGCCAATGCTCCTCACGCACGATCTGGCGGCCCAGCTTATGCAGATCACGCTCTTCCTCTTCGAGAATCTTGTCACGCCACTCCTCGAAATGCGCAAAGCCCTGTTCGATACGGCGCGTGATACCGCGATCCAGCCACACCGTCGAGCGGCTGACATTCTCAAGAAAACGGCGGTCATGGGAAATCAGCACGATGGCCGAACGTATCTGCCGCAACTCGTCTTCCAGCCATTCGATGGTGTTCAGGTCGAGATGGTTGGTCGGTTCATCCAGAAGCAACACATCGGGCTGCGGCGCGATAACCCGCGCCAGTGCGGCGCGGCGCGCCTCCCCGCCCGAAAGATGATCAGGTTTTTCCTCGCCAGTCAGCCCCAGATGTTCGAGCAGATAGGTCACGCGATGCGGGTCGTCCGCCGGACCAAGTCCCGCTTCGACATAGGTGCGCACATTGGCGAAACCATCCAGATCAGGCACCTGCGGCAAATAACGAACCGTCGCGCCCGGATGCTTGAACACTTCTCCCGAAGTCGGCTCCACCATGTTGGCGGCTATCTTGAGCAGGGTGGACTTGCCCGAGCCATTGCGGCCGACCAGCGCGATCCGATCACCCTCACTGACGGAGAGCGCGGCTTCTTCCAGAAGCGGCGTACCGCCAAAGGTAAGTTTTATCTGATCAAGACGAAGAAGCGGAGGTGCCATGGTTCTCTTTGAAAAATGCCGTTGAAAATTCCGCCCTGCTTGTCGGAGACAAAAGCGGTTATGTCAAATGGAACCGTTGAAAAACAAGCAGGCCGGGTTGCCCCGGCCTGCTTTTGAACTTTGGTGCCGCATAACGGCATGTAACTGATTAGTTACATGGTGCTTCATAGATGCGGCCATAATTATCGCGATAACGGCAATATTCCACGCCATTGCGCGACTGCGCCGCACCGACCAGCGTACCGGCAACGCCGCCAATTGCGGCACCTGCCAGGGCGCCGCGGCCGCTGCCTGTAATAGCACCGCCTGCTAGCGCGCCAAGAGCGGCGCCGCCAACACCATAACCAGCGGTACGCTTTTCCGAAGTCGTGCATGCTGCCATCGAGAACGCGAACACGCCGACAATTGCAATCATGGAAAGACGTGATTTCATGAAACAATCTCCTGTAAGAGTTGACATAACCACCGACTTTGCGTCCCCAATTTCGGCGTAAAGCAGATGATATCCGCTTGAGTCATTTACAATACATTTTGCTTGCAAGCGTCAAGCGTTTTCGGGCGCTAAGGTTAGCGCCCATCATCGAACGCCATTGGCCCCAAATTAGCCAAGAGTATCGCAAGACCAGAACGCATGGTAACGTGAAGAGTTCCATGCACTATATTCGAAACGGTCCACGAGGAACCGAAGGGCAAGGTCACATTATCTAACGGCCACTGCGCATTTGTGATTGAAAGCCCTTCAACAGTGCAGAAATTCACGACACTGAAAAGCGTTCCCTCTGCAAAATCATAAGCGTGACGTCCAGCCACAAGAGGCCATGCTTCTTCCGTGCCGCTGGTAAGAAAGATATCGCGGCCCCTGTTCGCCTGCGCTGCTGCCATCGTCAGATGCAGTAATGTGTGGTCCGTGCGCGCCCCCCCGAAAGCGCCGCAAAGAATGGCCTTGGTCGCCCCACGCTCGAAGGCTTCTTCCAGCGCCAGTTCTCCGTCCGTCATATCCTTGGCGCACGGAAAGGTCTTTTGCGGTATATGCGCATATCGTTTGCGCAAATCTTCCGATGTCGAATCAAAATCTCCCAGCCATAGTTCCGGCTCCACGCCGAGCGCTGCCGCATGACGGATGCCGCTATCAGCCGCAAGAACATGCGCGCCGGAAATCTGACGCTTCAACCGTTCGGTAACGGCGAGATCGCCGCCCAGAAGAATGATGAATGTGCTCATAAGCCGCTCATAACACGAGCAAATCGCAGCCGGAAGCCCAGTTGTGGAAGCGAAGCCTCTCCCTTGCCCTTCTGGCAGGAAAGCATTATCGTCACAATTGCTCTAACGGGGTGCCATTCGCTGTATGAATGGCTGAGAGGCCGCGCTCCGGCCAACCCGCAGAACCTGATCCGGTTTGCACCGGCGGAGGGATTAGATGCTGCCCGATATCCAGATAACGGCGCTCAATCCTCTCGAATATGAAGAAAGGAAGTTCCGTTATGCGGTTTTTATCTTTACTCGCCTTTTCCGCAATCATGGTCCTTGCACCGGCTGCGCAGGCGAAAGACAAGCTCACGATCTACACCTATGACAGTTTCGTTGCAGAATGGGGACCCGGCCCCAAGGTGAAGGAAAACTTCGAGAAGGAATGCAACTGCGAACTCGAATGGGTCGCTTCCGCCGATGGCGTCGCCCTTCTCAACCGTCTCAAGCTTGAAGGCGGCAACACCAAGGCCGATATCGTGCTTGGTCTCGACACGAACCTAACGACCGAAGCGCGCGCTACCGGCTATTTTGCACCGAGCCTCGTCGATCAGGCCAAAATCAGCGTGCCTGGCAACTTCAGGGACGATATTTTCGTACCTTATGATTACGGTTATTTCGCCGTGGTCTATGATTCGGAAAAGCTTGCCCGTCCGCCGCAAAGCCTCAAGGAACTGGTGGATGGCGACCCGTCACAAAAGATCATCATACAGGACCCGCGCACATCCACGCCCGGCCTCGGCATTTTGCTATGGATGAAATCCGTCTATGGCGATCAGGCTGGTGAAGCGTGGGAAAAGCTTCAAAGGCGTATCCTGACCGTCACGCCCGGCTGGTCGGAAGCCTATGGGCTTTTTACCAAGGGCGAAGCGCCAATGGTGCTGTCCTATACGACCTCACCCGCCTATCACATGATTGCAGAGAATACGCAGCGCTATAAGGCGCTGGCCTATCCGGAAGGAAATTACCTCCAGATCGAACTGGCAGCCCAGACCGCGCGCGGCGCAAAAAACCCGCTGGCGCAGAAATTCCTCGCCTTCATGACTGGGCCGGGTTTTCAGGATGTCATTCCCGAAACCAACTGGATGTTCCCGGCAGGCCAGACATCGACGCCCCTGCCCGCAGCTTTCGATCAACTGCCAAAGCCTGAAAAGGCACTTCTCCTGCCACCCGACGAGGTTGCGAAAAATCGCAAGGCATGGGTCGACGAATGGCTGGCTGCGACCAGCAAATGATCCGAACCGGAATACATAACCGCCTGACTGCACCTCCTGTGGTGAAATCATTCGCGGGGGGTGCAGCACTCATCCTGCTTGCAGCACTCGCTGGTGGTTCCCTTGTCGCACTCGGTCTTGAAGCCAGCAGTTCCGACGAGGCCTTCAATTTCGATGCCTATCTGTTACGGGTCGCGCGTTTCACGGTTTTGCAAGCCGTAGCCTCAAGCCTCCTGTCGGTCGCCTTTGCAATTCCGGTCGCGCGCGCCCTCTATTCGCAAGCGCGCTTTCCGGGACGCGGCCTGATCCTGCGCCTTTTCGCTCTGCCTTTGGCTTTGCCCGCACTTGTCGCCGTTCTCGGCGTTACAAGTATTTATGGACGCAACGGCTTTATTGCGCAGGCATCGCAATGGCTCGGCTATCCCTTGCAGCCCGACATTTACGGCCTGACCGGCATTCTCATCGCGCACATCTTTTTCAACATGCCGCTGGCCGCACGGCTGATTCTGGCAGCGTATGAATCCATCCCCACCGATTACTGGAAGCTCGCGGCTCAATTAGGTATGAACAATAGAGCGCGTTTTCGCCTCATCGAATGGCCCGTTATCCGCCGTAACCTGCCCGGAATGACCGGCCTTATTTTCATGCTGTGCGTTACGAGCTTCACCACGGTTCTGACATTGGGGGGCGGGCCGCGCGCCACGACGCTGGAAGTTGCGATCTACCAGAGCCTGCATTTCGATTTCGACCCAGCCCGCGCTGTTGCTCTCACCTTCACCCAACTGGCCTTGACGCTTCTGATCCTGCTTGCACTGCGCCTGACGGGGCGGCCATCGGAGGAAGGCTTCACGCTCGCGACCAGCGTGCGCCACTACTCAAAACCACCAACGTCCGAGCGCCTCTTTAATGTCGTCGTCATCGCAATCGGATTTCTCTATGTGGCCCTGCCGATTGCCGGTGTCGTCGTTTCCGGGCTCGCCGCCGATCTAGTCCGGCTTCTGAGCGAGCGAATCGTCTGGCGCGCTATCGGTACCAGCATCGTGCTTGGCTTCTCGGCGGCATTTCTTTCCGTTATCCTGTCGCTTGCGCTCGTGATTGCCCGCGAAGCGGCCCGGAGTGCCCGGCTGGCCAGCTTCTTCGACACCGGCGCGAGCCTCATTCTGGTCATGCCGCCCATCGTCATTGGCGCGGGCTGGTTCATCCTGCTGCGCCATTTCACCGATCCATTCGGCATGGCGCCCATTATGGTCGTGACCGTTAATGCGGCCATGGCGATGCCCTTTGCGGTGCGGCTTCTGCGCCCGGCCTGGGATACGGCGGCGGCGCGCCATAACAAGCTTTGCGCCCAGCTTGGCATTCATGGCCTCAGCCGGCTGAAACTTGTCGATTGGCCATCGATCCGCAAGCCTTTCGGCATGGCTTTCGCTTTCGCCATGGCGCTTTCGCTGGGAGATCTCGGAACAATCGCCCTTTTCGGCAGCGATGCGCTACAAACCCTGCCCTATCTGCTGTTGCAGCGCATGGGCAGTTATCGCACATTCGACGCAGCGGGCCTTGCGCTCATTCTCGGCCTGTTATGCCTTGGCCTGATGATGACCGCAGATCGCGCCGCCAGCCGTGAAAGTAAATCCGCATGACGACTTCGCCTTCTGCCGCAATCGAGCTGCGCGACGTGCATTTCAGCTATGGCGAGACTGTCATGCATTTTGACGCCCGCGTGCCAGGCGGCGCCATCACTGCAATCGTCGGCCCCAGCGGCTCAGGAAAATCCACCTTGCTCAACCTCATCGCCGGTTTCGAAACCCCGCAAGCAGGCCGCGTTTTCATTGGAGCCGCGGATATTACCGCGCTTCCCCCGGCCAGCCGCCCCGTTTCCATGGTGTTTCAGGAAAACAATTTGTTTGCACATCTGAATGTCGAACAGAATGTCGGACTGGGCCGTGCACCCAATCTCAGGCTGACACAACAAGACCGGCAAGCAGTGGCGGACGCGCTTGGTCGCGTGGAGCTTCGGGGCAAGGAGAAGCGCAAACCCGAAGCGCTTTCGGGCGGCGAGCGCCAGCGGGTCGCCATTGCCCGCGCTCTGGTGCGCGAAAGACCCGTATTGCTTCTGGATGAAGCTTTCGCGTCGCTTGGCCCGGCTCTGCGCCATCAAATGCTCGATCTCGTCCGGCAATTGCAAAGCGAGACCCAAATGACCGTGCTGATGGTGACGCATACGCCCGAAGACGCGCTTTATCTCGACGCATTGTTGCTGTTTCTTGATAATGGCCAAATCGCCGCGCAAGGCCCCGCGCGGGAATTACTATCACCATCTGGACCGGAAGCGCTCCGGCACTATATCGGGGAGCAGGCTTTGAATCTGAAATAGAGTTACACCAACGGACATATTTTGTTCGCAATCACCTTGAAGAACCACCTCCGGCAGTGATCTGCCGCTTGTACCTGTTTGCGTCTGTAGCTAGATTTGCGACAGATCGACCCGGTGCTGATTCAATTGCGAGGATAAGATACTGTTCCGTCAAAAGACCCTCATGCGGGCCTCCCTGTGTCTTCCAGATCTCCTGCCAGTATGGAGGCCGCGCAATTGGCGGCAACCGGCCACCGGACTCGGACTGCTGGCGGTTTCCCTCATATCCGGTTGCCAGTCGATCAATTCAAGCCGTGATCTCGGACTTCAACCATCCTCCAGTCCGGTAACGGTCGAGAACGTTACGCGCAACGACCGTCTGGCCCAGCTTGGCGCGCAGCAGCATCCGCGCATTCTCGCCACCTATGGCGGCGAATATAAAGACCCGAAACTAGAGCGTATGGTCGCCAAGATCGTCGGCAAGCTGACGACAGTCTCCGACAAGCCCGACCAGACTTACCGCATCACTATTCTTGATTCACCCAATATCAATGCTTTCGCATTGCCCGGCGGTTTTCTCTACATAACGCGCGGTCTTCTCGCGCTTGCCAACGATTCATCGGAAGTGGCGGCAGTCATTGCCCATGAGATGGGCCATGTGGTTGCTAATCACGGGATTTTGCGTCAGGAAAAGGAAGCCGAAACGGCAATTGCCGGTCGCGTGGCAAGCGAAGTTCTGCATAATGAGGCTGCGAGCCGTGAAGCGACCATTCGCGGCAAATTGCGTCTGGCACAATTCTCCCGCAATCAGGAGTTGCAAGCCGATGTCCTTGGCATCAGGATGATTGGCGAAGCCGGATATGATCCCTTTGCCTCGGCCCGCTTCCTGCAATCGATGGAAGCCTATACCAGCTTCCGTTCGGTCTCGGGAGCGACCGACGCAAGCCTCGATTTCCTTGCCAGCCATCCGGCAACACCGCAGCGTATCGAACTGGCCCTTGGCCATGCGCGCCGTATCGGTGCGCCGGGCGTGGGCACCGCCGACCGCGATCCCTTCCTCAACGGCATTGACGGGCTTCTTTATGGCGACTCACCCAATGAAGGCTATGTGCGTGGCCAAACCTTCCTTCATCCGAAACTGGGCGTAGCCTTCCGCGTGCCCGATGGCTTCAGCATCGACAATTCGGCCAATGCCGTCATGGCGAGCGGCCCAGGCGAGATCGCCATCCGCTTCGACGGCGCATCGCTGCCATCGGGCTCAAGCCTCACCGACTATATCCGTTCCGGATGGGTGAAGGGTCTCGACGAAAGCTCGATCCGGCCGCTGACGATCAATGGTATGCCTGCCGCCAGTGCGCGCGCCAGCGCCGACCGCTGGCAATTCGATATTGTGGTGATCAGTATAAACAATAAGGTCTATCGCTTCCTGATCGCAGCCCCCAAGGGAAGCGGCGCGCTGTCGCCTGCATCGCAGGCTGTCACCCAATCGTTCCGCCAGCTTTCAGACACCGAACGCGCTGCAATCAAGCCATTGCGCATCCGCGTCGTCACCGTGAAGCCAGGCGATACAATGGCAAGCCTTGCCGCGCGCATGCAAGACGCCACACGCAAGCTCGATCTATTCCGCCTGCTCAACGCCATGCCAGCAGGCGCGACCGTCTCGGTCGGCGACCGCGTAAAACTGATC
The DNA here is from genome assembly GCF_019100495.1 of Falsochrobactrum tianjinense. Taxonomy (GTDB): domain Bacteria; phylum Pseudomonadota; class Alphaproteobacteria; order Rhizobiales; family Rhizobiaceae; genus Brucella; species Brucella tianjinense. Next base: position 96,429 of record NZ_JAHRVA010000007.1, read on the forward strand.
AGTGAATAAGCCAGCAGAGGAACGCTCAAAATGAAAGTCCGCATTCAAGCTTTGCTTGCTGGCCAGATAGCCCCGCTCGGACCACGACAAGCGCCGAGCGGCATCGACAAGAAGCCGGTCATGCACAGCGTCAAAGTGCTGCGCGAGGGCCTTGAATGTGATGCCCAGGGCGACCGGAAAGCACATGGCGGGCCGGAAAAAGCCCTGCATCATTACCCGCATGATCATTATGCAAGCTGGCGTGAGGAAATTGGCGACAATTCGCGTCTCGATACAACCGGGGCCTTCGGCGAAAATCTTTCCACCACCGGACTGACAGAACAGAATGTAGCAATCGGCGACCGCTTCCGGCTCGGCAGCGCCGTGATCGAGGTTTCGCAGGGACGCCAGCCCTGCTGGAAGCTCAATGCACGGTTCGATCTGCCTGACATGGCGATCCGGGTACAGAAAACCGGACGCACTGGCTGGTATTATCGCGTTGTACAGGAAGGCACGGTTGCAGCAGGCGACACCATGACACTAATCGAGCGGCTCTCACCGGAATGGACCCTGCATCGCCTCTGGCACCTGCTTTATGTCGATATGCTCAATTATGACGAACTGGCCCTGATGGCCAATATTCCTCATCTGGCCGATGGCTGGAAGCGCTACGCCGTACGCCGTCTCGAAAACCGCAAGGTCGAAGACTGGTCGTCACGCCTGGAAGGGGAGAAACAATAGTTCTTTAGCCGCAGATTCACCGCTACAAGCGCTACGCTTGATAGGCCGCCATTTCATGCTGATCCAGCAGAGCCAGCTTCAGCTTTTCCAGCGCTCGGCTTTCAATTTGCCGGACACGCTCCTTTGATATGCCGAGTTTTTGACCCAGCGCTTCCAAAGTTACCCCGTCATCGTCGAGGCGGCGTTCGCGGATGATATGCAGTTCGCGCTCATTGAGGGAATCGAGAGCAACATGAAGCCAGCTCGCGCGGCGCTCCGTATCGATCGTGCTTTCTACAATCTCATCCTGCAACGGGCGATCATCGACGAGAAAATCCATACGGCGTGAAGCTCCCGATTCCTCATTGTTCATTGAGGCCGACAGGGAACTGTCCGGCCCAGAGAGCCTGCTGTCCATGAACTCGACATCTCTGGCCGAAACGCCAAGCTGTTCGGAAATTTCCCGATAGATTTGAGCCTTGCTCATCGTATCGTCTTCCTGCGCCAGTTTGGAGCGCAGCCGCCGCAGATTGAAAAATAGCGACTTCTGCGCCGAACTCGTCCCGCCCCGCACGATAGACCAGTTGCGCAATATATAGTCCTGCATGGAAGCGCGAATCCACCATGACGCATAGGTGGAAAACCGCACCTCACGCTCAGGATCAAAGCGCGCGGCCGCCTCCAGAAGCCCGACATAGCCTTCCTGAATGAGGTCGCTCATCGGCAGCTTGAACTTGCGGAAGCGTCCCGCCATTGAGATGACCAAACGCATGTGCGATGAGGTGATGCGATGGAGCGCCTCTTGATCCCTGTTCTCTTTCCAGCGGATAGCGAGATTGCGCTCTTCCTCACGCTCCAGATAAGGCGCGGACATCGCATTGCGGATCATGGACTGGGAAGATGCGGCGGGCGTCTGAAAACTACGTAAGGTGGATGGTGCCCGGACTGGTGGAACGGTGGAGGAACTGCCCGTGGATGACGGCTTCATCTGGTTCTCCTGTTCTGGCTGCGACGCCTTCAATACAATTGAAATGCAGGACCAAAATTCGCCAGCTCTGCCGGAACCGAAAAACGAATACTCCCTTCGTTCTCAATTCCTTTTCAGACCTGTTTCGAAGTCGGAGTAAAACGCCCCAAAACAAACCCGTTTTCGAACTGGTATTATGGAGAACGCGGAAAGAACCGTCCGGTTCCATCAAACAGGCAACAAATCCCCAATAGACCGAAAAAAGAAGACCTCAAACAATGAGTTCCACAACTCCGATATAGCTATGCATAAATAAAAAGCCCGGACTAAGCCGGGCTTTTTTAAAAGAAAAGGCAGGTTTTCTATGCTGCTTCGACTTCGTTGCCTGCAACGTCACCTTCGGCTTCGGTCTCTGCATCAGCCTTGCCGCGCTTCGGTCCCTTGGCGAGATTGGTTTCGATAAGGCGAACGGCTTCCGTCTCCGACAGCTTGTTCACGGCTGCTATTTCGCGCGCCATGCGGTCGAGCGCTGCTTCATAAAGCTGGCGTTCCGAATAGGACTGCTCCGGCTGGTTTTCTGCGCGGTGCAGGTCGCGCACGACCTCCGAAATGGAGATCAGGTCGCCAGAATTGATCTTCGCATCATATTCTTGCGCACGGCGCGACCACATGGTGCGCTTGACACGGGCGCGGCCCTGTACGACCTTGAGCGCGCGCTCGACATAATCCGTCTCGGACAATTTGCGCATGCCAATGCTGACCGCTTTGGCGACAGGCACCTTGAGGCGCATCTTGTCTTTTTCAAAATCGATTACAAAAAGCTCAAGTTTGTGGCCCGCCACTTCCTGCTCTTCAATAGCTACGATCTGACCCACGCCATGCGCTGGGTAAACAATGGATTCACCGGTTTTGAAACCCTGACGGGCGGGGGATTTCTTCTGCTGGGATGACATACGCTTCAATACTCCCTGTTGTGCCCGGCGTATTTCGCCGGCTGACACATGACACCGACCACACATCTTGTCAGAAGTGCGGAAGTCGTTATCGGTCCTGAACTGAAAGCGTTTTTGAAAAGCACAAACTTATTGACCGGGAGTTATTGGTGGGAAACGGTTGCGAAAATCGCAATAACCCATTCCCGTGCCATACAGCCCAGTAAAAAAGTGCAGCCTTTCAGAGATTAACGCGTTTGCGCCACGAGTTGACGTCCAGTCACCGAAATTATTAACGCAACCTAACACAATTTCGCGAAAGAATCAACAAATTGCCAAATATGTCGCATTTGGCAACTTTATGGCGCTGCCAATCAAGCTTTTTCATTGCCCGACGCAACCAGTTTACGGCAAAATCGTTGCCCGTATGGCGGTTTTAATCGCCCGTGCCGGGTTCCGGCGAGAAGAACTGCTCGAACTTGCCTGACGTGCCATCCATTTCCTTGGCTTCCGGCATCTCGTCCTTCTTGGCCGTGATATTTGGCCACTTCACCGCATATTCGGCATTAAGCTCAAGCCACTTGTCGAGACCCGGTTCGGTATCGGGGCTGATGGCTTCGGCGGGGCATTCCGGCTCGCAGACGCCGCAATCGATGCATTCGTCCGGATTGATGACGAGCATATTCTCGCCTTCATAAAAGCAGTCTACCGGACAGACTTCGACGCAGTCCGTATACTTGCAGCGAATGCAATTATCGGTCACGACATAAGTCATTGTCCAACTCCTATTGCCATTCTTGTGCTCAAGAAATGGCTTTTCTATCCCGAACTGGCCACTGCGGTCTTCCGATCGAACATCTGAAGTGACCCAGCCGCTGCTGCAACTGGACGCTATTGCGAGTCCAGCTCATATCCTTGCAATAACCATAGGTGAGGTAACGATTTTATGACCCCGTGACAAGGGTCCAATCGCCGCAATATGAATATCTCGCAAAGGTTTGAAACAACATTTCCTCAACGCAGCGGCAGCCGGAAAAGTCTTTTACTTTATGAGCTTATTGCGCAACTTCCGTTACAGCCGCTTCCATTCCTGCGGCATCACGTCCTGCCTCAAATGCGACATCCGGCGCGAAGACAGCCAATAAAACGTCATGTGTCCCGCAAGCGGTCCATATCGCGACGTTCTTTCTTGGTCGGTCGGCCAGCCCCGCTTTCGCGCCGGGGAGGCATCCCTTCCGTTGAATTGGAGCGTTCGACCGGCGGAGACATGTCTTCATAAAGAAGCCGGGCTTCCAGTGCCGGGCCGCGCCGCTCGGCGCACGAAACTATCTTGTAGACAAGAATACGCCGTTCAAGCGTGATGGTCAGCACGTCGCCAACCTTCACCGGGTAGGAAGCCTGATCGATCTTATCGCGATTGACGCGAACCTTGCCGCTGGCGGCGAGTTTCGCCGCCAGCGATCTGGATTTGACCACGCGCGCGAAGAACAGCCACTTGTCGATACGCTGTCTTGCAATCGCTTCGCCGGCCATTTTACTTCTTCAGTTGCTCCTTGAGCGCGAGCAGCTTCGCGAAAGGCGAATCGGGGTCGATGCGCGCAGGACGTTCCTGCTCGAACCGCTTGTTGCCCTGCTGGCCAGCATTCTCGCGCTTGGGCTGGCGATCGCGACCGCCGCCGTCACGCGGCTTGCCCTTGAAGCCCTCGCGCTTGCCCTGATTTTCGCTATTGTGACGCTTGTTCTTGTCGAAGCGCTTGCCACCCCCACGCTGTTCGGGAGCGCTCTGGCCCTCGCCCTCAGCCTTGCCGGCTTCGCCGCCGGAACCACGCTGCTGGCCACGATTATGCCGCTGCCGGTTCTGCTCCTGATTGCGGTTGCGACCCTCGAAGCGCCCCTGACGCCAGAGGAAGACGAGCTTGGGCTCTTCGGCCACAGCTTCTTCCTTGGCTTCGGCGACCGGCCCATCTTCTGATGCAATCTCGGCAACTGGTGCGGCTTCGACAACCTTCTCCTCAGCCCGTTCTCCGGTAGGCTTTTCCTCAACGACCGGCGCAGGCACCGGCTCTGCTGGCGGAACGGCGGGCTTTGCATCGACAACCGTAGCAGGGGTACTCTCTTCAGCAGCCTTGAAAACCGTCTCCTTGGCCGCAGCCTCCTCTGCAAAAGCATCGAGTTCGGCAAGCTTTGCCGCTACTTCGCCTGCATCGGCTTCCTCATGGCGATAGCCCAGGCTCTTGAGGATTTCTTCCATATCTTCGGAAGTCGCGCCAAGAATGGACATCATGGCAGGCGTTACGATGAAACGTCCGCCATTATAAGCGCCTTCCGGACGAGCGCCCGAGCCTGGACGCCAGGCAAGCGCCGGACGGATAAGATCGGCAAGGCGTTCCAGAATATCGATGCGCACAGCACGGCGACCGAGCACGCGATATCCGGCGAGACGATAGAACATCGGATCAAAAGCCGGGTCAACGACAGCAGATGTACGCCCCGCCGCCAGAACATTGACCACATCGCCATAACCGGCACGCTCACGCCCGTCATTCTTCAAGGCCCAGAGCAACGTGATGAGGCCAGCGGGAGCTGGCTTCAGCAGCATCGGCATGAAAACATGATAAGCGCCGAAGCGCACTCCGAGGCGGCGAAGTGCCGCGCGCGAATCCTGATCGAGACCACGCACTTCCTCTGCCACGTCACGGCGTTGGAGAATGCCGAGGTTTTCGACGATCTGAAACGCGAGACCGCGCGTCATACCGGTCAGCGCATCGGCGCCGGCAAGATCGGTGAGCGGCTTCAGGACGGTTTCGATATGATGCGCCACAAAGCGATCGATACGCGCGGCAACCTTATCGCGCGCGGGTCCGGTAAGCTGCTCATCGGCCAGAATGACCGCGCGCGGCTTGAGGGTTTCCTCACCCGCGACCAGCGAGGCGACTGTTGCCCCGACCCAGCGCAGCACGCCATCCGAACCCAGCGCGAAATCGGCATTAGGCGCTGCGGCAAAGCGCTCGGCGCGCCGTTCGAATTCGGCGGCGAGCGCCTTTTGTGCAACTCCCTTCACGGCCTTCGCGTCCGGCCCCTCGGCCTGAACGTCGGCAGTGAAACGGAACCCTTCCAGTTGCCCGACATTATGACCTTCGACAATCACGTCTCCGGTCGGGCTGATTTCTGCTTCAAGCATGGCATTCTCTCTCAGGCGCTTCATAAGCACGCTTGTCCTGCGGTCTACAAAGCGTTTCGTCAACCTTTCATGCAGCGCATCGGACAGTCTGTCCTCTATTTCGCGCGTCTTTTCCTGCCAGTGTGTCGGATCGGCAAGCCATCCAGGCCTGTGCGACACAAAAGTCCAGGTTCGAATTTGCGCCACCCGATGCGACAGAGCATCGATTTCTCCCTCTGCACTGTCCGCGAGGCGCACCTGTTTGCTCATATAATCTTCATCAACGCTCCCCCGGCGCACCAGATCCTGATAGATGGTTGCAATGATATCGGCATGTTGCGCCGGTGCAATCTTTCGATAGTCGGGAAGCGCGCAGGCATCCCATAAAAGTGCGATTCGCTCTGGCGTGGTGGCGAGCCGCGCAATGCTCTCGTCTCTCGACAGGTTTTCGAGAGCCTGCTGATCGACGGCGGGCAATGCCTTGGCAAGCCCTTCGATGGGACTGGGCGTTTCCAGTGATCGGCGCAGGGCATCGAACGACGAGAAATCGAAACGTCCGGTTCGCCATTGCAGAACTTTCACCGGATCGAAAGCATGGGCCTCGACCCGCTCGACCAGTTCGATGTCGAAGGGATCGACCTGGCCGGTCACTCCGAACGTGCCGTCACGCAGATGCCGCCCAGCCCGCCCTGCGACCTGCGCAACTTCGGCAGGCGTGAGATCGCGAAACTGATATCCGTCGAATTTGCGGTTCTGCGCGAAAGCGACATGATCGACATCGAGATTGAGGCCCATGCCGATAGCATCGGTCGCCACCAGAAAATCAACGTCGCCGGATTGATAAAGCTCGACCTGCGCATTGCGGGTGCGCGGGGACAGCGCGCCCATCACCACCGCAGCGCCGCCCCGCTGGCGGCGGATCAGTTCGGCAATGGCATAGACTTCATCTGCGGAAAACGCCACGATAGCAGATCGGTTGGGCAGGCGCGTAATCTTCTTCGATCCCGCATAATTCAGTTGCGACAAGCGCGGCCGCGTCACGACATTAATGCCGCGCAGCAACTTTTCCAGAATGTCGCGCATGGTGGCCGCACCCAGCAGCAAGGTCTCCTGACGTCCGCGCAAATGCAGGATGCGGTCAGTGAAGACATGGCCACGTTCCAGATCACCTGCAAGCTGCACCTCGTCGATAGCCACAAAAGCGACATCCGTGTGGCGCGGCATCGCCTCTACAGTGCAGACGGCGTAACGCGCGCCGGGCGGCACAATCTTTTCCTCGCCCGTCACCAGCGAGACATTGGCGGCCCCGACCTTTTCGGCCACCCGATTATAGACTTCACGCGCCAGAAGCCGCAGCGGCAAGCCGATCATGCCGCTTTCATGCGACAGCATACGCTCGATAGCGAGATGCGTCTTGCCGGTATTGGTTGGCCCCAGCACCGCCGTTACATCGCGGCCACTCAGGATCAGCGGCAAGTCATGGGCGGGGAGATGGTTCATGCCAATAATAGAATTCCCGAAACAAAGGCTATACGCGAAACCACGCGATAGCACTATATGACCTGAGCCGAAAGCCGCTCCTGTTAAGTTTCAATCAGTGTTTTAGCCGTCGTTTTCGAATTTAACAAACCCGGACTTTAACAAATAGAACGAGTCTGGAACAAATCGGCTACGAATCGCTGACACTTCATTCTTCGCCTTTTGTTCACGGCTACATATAGTATTCCTATCCCCAAGTCCCACAACATAGTGAATCTGACCTGTTAAGAACTTGTGTTTTAATGGAACAAACTGCTGCACCCGTTAACCTTTGGCGACTGTCCTTTACGACGTAAGGTCAATCGAGCAATAAATTAATAAAACCTCAATGTTTTCTTAAAGTTAATTAACTTCTCCATCACAAAAATCAGCCCTGCCGTTAACCTTCAGGCCAAAGCCGGAACGAATCGGCTACGAATCGCTGATGTGCAAATATTCCCTCTTTGTTCTCACAATATCTAGTGGTGAGTGAGTGCCGCTCCCATAGAATTTCACCCAATTGCTTCCGTTCCAGAAGCAAAATCCAGTCTGTTGTTAACTTTTACGCAAGAGACCTCTGGTTTTCAGGCCGAAATGCCAAGGGCGGCCATCGGGCCGCCCTGCACTATTTCTTTGTTTATTTCCGGCAATCAATCGCGTTCTACACACATGGCGACGCCCATGCCGCCGCCGATGCAAAGCGTAACAAGCCCCCGTTTGGCATTGCGCCTCTTCATTTCATAAAGAAGCGTCGTGAGCACGCGCGCGCCGGATGCACCGATTGGATGACCGATGGCGATTGCACCGCCATTGACATTGACGATTTCGGGATCAAGGCCCAGATCGCGCACCACCGCGCAGGATTGCGCCGCAAAAGCCTCATTAGCCTCGATCAATTCCAGATCGCCCACACTCCAGCCAGCGCGCTCCAGCGCTTTTTTCGTTGCGGGAATGGGTCCAGTTCCCATGATCGACGGATCGACACCAGCCGTCGCCCATGAAACGATACGTGCAAGCGGCTCGATACCGCGCTTCGACGCTTCGTCGCTATCCATCAGAACAACTGCCGCAGCCCCGTCATTAATGCCTGAAGCATTACCCGCCGTAACAGTGCCTTCCTTGTCAAAAGCGGGTCTGAGCTTGGCCAGCGCCTCTGGCGTCGTGCCGGGGCGGATATGTTCGTCTGCTGCAACAATGGTTTCGCCCTTGCGGGTCTTTACCGTGAACGGCACGATTTCCTCGTCGAACCGTCCGGCCTTCTGCGCAGCTTCCGCCTTTTGCTGCGATGCAAGGGCGAATTCATCCTGATCGCTGCGGCTCAGTTGCCATTGCCTGGCGATGTTCTCTGCGGTCGTTCCCATATGATAGCCATGGAAGGCATCAGTCAGGCCGTCCTTGAGCATCGTATCCACCAGCTTGAAATCGCCCATCTTCACGCCGCCGCGTAAATACGCACAATGCGGTGCCATGGACATGGATTCCTGCCCGCCCGCCACGACGATCTTCGCATCGCCGGAAAAAATCTGCTGCATCCCCAGCGCCACGGCGCGCAAACCGGAGCCGCATAGCTGGTTGATGGAGAAAGCCGTCGTCTCCTTGGGGCAGCCGGCTTCCATCGCCGCCTGACGCGCGGGGTTCTGCCCCTCGCCCGCCGTCAGCACCTGTCCCAGAATGACTTCATCGACATCGGCGGCTGCAACACCGACCCGTTCCAGCGCCGCACTGATCGCCACCGCCCCCAGTTCATGCGCCGGAACATTTGCAAAAGCGCCGTTGAATGTGCCCACCGCCGTGCGCGCGGCACTGGCAATGACGATGGTTTTCGAACCGTTAGCAGCAGTCATTCTTTCCTCCTTGAAAGCCCTTTGCGAGAGAGAAAGACCAAAATGCGCCTCTTGGCAAGTTTTGCATTCGGATTTCAGACATCGAAGATCCCGGCATCATGACCGACATCGTCTGATAATAACAAAAGCCGCTTCCGGCAAACCGGAAACGGCTTTTTGAAATATCGCTTCTGATTCCCGCAAGACTGCGGGGTCAGGATTTATTCCTTCGGTTCGATAACCTGACGGCCACGATACATACCGCTCTTCAGATCGATATGGTGCGGGCGGCGAAGTTCACCCGAGTTCTTGTCTTCAACATAAGTCGGTGCCTTCAACGCATCGGCCGAACGGCGCATGCCGCGACGCGATGGAGAAGTTTTTCGTTTTGGTACAGCCATGGATTCAGCTCCACTGATCGGTCAATAAAGGTCCGGCACGGCCCCGGCGGAGCCTGTCACAGCGGACAAAATTCCGGAAAGTCAGGTGCCTATACACGCTCTCGCGGCATTTGACCAGCGGGAGTCTGATCTTTTTTTCAGTCTGCCCATTTATCGCACACAAGTAACATAAGGCCCCGCCCTTGCCGCACGTCCCGAAAAGATGCGCGCGATGCGCTGCATGTTGCGTGTGGGCTTGGTCGGATCGCGCAGGATCGGATTGGGCAGTGTGATGGCCAGCAAGGATGACTGCCGCGCATTGAGCTTGGCTGCAGGCCGCTTGAAATGATACTGTGCGGCAGCTTCAATCCCGTAAATACCCGGCCCCCATTCGGCGATATTGAGATAGATTTCCATGATGCGCCGCTTCGAAAGAATCGCATCCGCGGCGATGGCGAGCGGAAATTCCAGCGCCTTGCGGATATAGGAGCGCCCGTTCCACAGGAAGAGGTTCTTGACCATCTGCATCGTTATGGTCGATGCGCCACGGCTCGGTGTCCCCTCGCCCGCATCGTCCAGAACGAGGCTGAGCTGGTGCCAATCCACGCCATCATGACTGCAAAACTGGCCGTCTTCCGCCATCATGACCGTATTGACCAGCACAGGGGCTATATCCTCGATATTCACCCAGCGCCGGTTCACATCCTGCAATAAGACCTTGTCCTTGACCATAAGCATCGAAACAGGGTGCACGGGGGTCACAGAATAGAGAAAAAGCAGCGCGAACGGCAAAAGGGCCAGAAGCAACAGGAACCTGAATGCAATCACAATCCGCCTGCCCCAACGCGGCTCAGCGAGATAATTGCGCCCACCCTTGCTCTTGATGATGACCTTCGCCACGACCTCTGCCCGCTTGCCTGCACCCTTTTGGCCATCCCTTAGCAGATTTGAACTCGATTCCATAATCTAAAGCATGTCTCGGAAAAGAGGGAGCCGGTTTTCGGAATAGGCGCAAGATGACTGCCGTATGAAAAAGCCTGTGCTCATCCTTCTGATCAGTTGACCCCGGCAGCGCTTTCGTCCATCCCGTTTACATGGAAAATCTCTCTGTCGATTTTGTTCGGTCTCTTAACCGACGCGCGCTCGAAGTCGAGACAATGCTGGCTGGCCTGCTGGATCATCGCGTGCGCACAAGCGAAGTCGCGCGGCCGCAGCGCCTGCTCGCGGCCATGCGCCATGGCGTATTAAACGGCGGCAAAAGGCTGCGGCCTTTTCTGGTAATCGAAAGTGCCGCCCTGTTCGGCAAAAGCGGCGAAGCGGTTCTGCGTGTGGCGGCTGCGCTTGAGTGCATCCACTGTTATTCTCTCGTCCATGACGACCTGCCCGCCATGGATAATGACGACATGCGCCGTGGTCAGCCCACCGTGCACCGGGCTTTCGATGAAGCTGCTGCCATTCTGGCAGGTGATGGTCTACTTACCTATGCATTCGACATTATCGCCTCGGACGGCACCGATCTGCCGCCGCAAGCCCGCGTGCAGCTTGTTGCCGCCCTTGCCCGCGCCGCAGGGATTGGTGGGATGGTGGGCGGTCAAGCGCTCGATCTGATGGCCGAAGCCGACAAGCCCGATGAAGCGGGCATCATCACGCTGCAAGCCATGAAAACCGGTGCGCTGATCCGGTTTGCCTGCGAGGCAGGTGCGATCATTGCCAATGCGCCGCGCGAGGACCGCGAACGCATGGCCGAATTCGGCTCGGCAATCGGCCTCGCTTTCCAGCTTGCCGACGACCTTCTCGACGTGACATCCGACGCCTCAGCCATGGGCAAGGCCACCGGAAAGGACGCAGCGGCAGGCAAGGCCACCCTGGTCTCCCTGCATGGCGTAAACTGGACACGCAGGCAGCTGACGGGCCTCGTCAGCCAGGCGGAAAGCCTGCTTGAGCCATTCGGCGAAGACGCCACCATCCTCAAACAGGCCGCCAACTTCATCGCGGACCGGCAAAGCTGATCAGGAAGCGATCTTGCGACCCAGCCCGAAGCGGTTTTCGATATAGTCGGCAACCATCTTCTGGAAGTCTTTGGCAATCGCCGGGCCGCGCAGGGTCGTCACCTTCTTGCCGTCGACAAAGACCGGCGCGGATGGTGTTTCCCCCGTACCGGGCAGAGAAATGCCTATATCGGCATGTTTCGATTCGCCCGGCCCATTGACGATGCAGCCCATGACCGCCACCGAAAGCGCCTCGACGCCCGGATATTTCTCGCGCCAGACCGGCATATTGCGGCGAATATCATCCTGAATGGTCTGCGCCAGTTCCTGAAATACGGTCGATGTGGTGCGCCCGCAGCCGGGACACGCTGCAACAATCGGAATGAATTGACGAAATCCCATCGTCTGCAACAGCTCCTGCGACACCTGCACCTCGCGGGTGCGGTCGCCGCCCGGCTCCGGCGTCAGTGAAATACGGATCGTATCGCCAATGCCCTGCTGCAAGAGAATGCCCATGGACGCTGAAGAAGCAACAATTCCCTTGGTGCCCATGCCGGCTTCGGTAAGGCCCAGATGCAGCGCATGGTCGCAGCGTTTGGCAAGCATCGTATAAACAGCGATCAAATCCTGCACCTGACTGACCTTAGCCGACAGGATGATCTTCTCACGCGCAAGCCCGATCTCCTCGGCGAGATTGGCCGAAATCAGCGCGGACTGCACAATGGCCTCGCGCATGACTTCCTGCGCGCTCAGGGGCGCGCCCTCGGCCTGATTGCGATCCATCAGCGTGGTCAGCAATTCCTGATCGAGCGAGCCCCAGTTCACACCGATACGCACCGGCTTGTCATAGCGAATAGCCATCTCGACAATATCCGCGAACTGCTTGTCTTTCTTGTCCTTGAAGCCGACATTGCCCGGATTGATGCGATACTTGGCCAGAGCTTGTGCGCATCCGGGGTGATCGGCAAGCAATTTATGGCCGATATAATGAAAGTCGCCCACCAGCGGCACGTCCAAACCGAGCCGTTCAAGCCTATCGCGGATTTTCGGCACGGCAGCAGCGGATTCATCGCGATCTACCGTTATACGCACGATCTCGGACCCGGCCTGATAGAGCGCTGCCACCTGGGCCACCGTGGAATCCACATCCGCCGTATCGGTATTGGTCATGGACTGGACGACAACGGGCGCGCCGGCACCGACCATAACGCCGCCGACATCGACACCAACGGACTGACGGCGGGGGAAAGGATGGGAGAAATAGTTGGGGGTCTCGAAAGACATATCGCTCTGTTCTTTGTCTGCGCAATTCAGAATGGAAAGCCGCTTCACACTTTCCTGGAATTGCTCCTGATCGGGCCTGCATTCAGGTGGCGCGGCGCGACGCATTTGTCAATGTCCATCCGCTTGTGATTTCCTCTATATAATCTCTTGCCGTTGCGCTGTCGCCCTCTCATTATACGACCATTGGCAAGGAGGATATAAGTCGATGAGCGCTTCCCCGGACCGCAAGACCGCAATCATTACCGGCTCCAATTCAGGCATCGGCCTTGCTATAGCCCATGCAGTTGCAACGGCCGGGTACAATGTCGTGATCAATTCCTTCACGGATCGGGACGAAGATCACACGCTGGCGGAGACAATCGCCAGAAAACATGGCGTTAAAGTGATCTATATTCAGGCCGATATGGCAAAGGCCGAAGAATGCCGCGCACTCATTGATAAAAGCATCGAAGGGCTGGGCGGCGCCGATATTGTCATCAACAATGCCGGTATCCAGCATGTAGCGCCGATCGAGGAATTTCCGCCTGAGCAATGGGACCGCATCATTGCAATCAACCTGACCTCCGCCTTTCATACCATCGCCGCAGCGATCCCGCATATGCGCAAAGCGGGATGGGGCCGCATTATCAATATCGCATCCGCCCACGGCCTTGTGGCCTCGCCCTATAAATCGGCCTATGTCGCGGCCAAGCACGGCATTATCGGCCTGACCAGAACCACCGCGCTGGAACTTGCGCAACATCACATCACAGCCAACGCCATCTGTCCCGGCTATGTGCTGACGCCGCTGATCGAAGCACAGATTCCTGACCAGATGAAAGCCTATAATATGGATCGTGAGACAGTCATTCATGATGTGATGCTGGAAAAACAACCAACGAAGCAGTTCGTCACTGCAGGCCAGGTCGGCGCTCTTGCCGCTTTCCTGCTTACGGATGCGGCAGCGCAGATCAATGGCGCGGCGCTGCCGGTCGATGGGGGCTGGACGGCGGAGTGAGTTTCAACCAGATCGAAACGCGCTCTAATGCTTGTGATCAGCGTAGCGCGCAAGCCCTGAAAAGGACACGACGATCAAAAGCAGCACCGGCATGACAACGAAAACCACGCCGAAACCGCTATGGCGCGCCACAAAGCCGATAAGCGAAGGCGCCACCAGCATACCCGAATAGCCAAGCGTCGTAGCGATGGACAGGCTGACGCCGGGATTGACGCCCGGCAGGTTCCCCGCCATGGAAAAGGCTATCGGCACCATATTGGAAATGCCGATGCCGCAAATGGCAAAGCCCACAATCACCGCATAGGGGTGACTGGTAAGCCCGGCAGTCAACAGGCCAACAATCGCAATCAATGTACAGACGCGCAGCGTCTTTACCGCACCGAAACGGTCGCGCACCAGATCGCCGGCAAAGCGCATGACCGCCATGGTGAAAGAAAAGGCTGCAAAGCCGAAGCCCGCCACCACGACCGAAGCACCCAGTTCGTCACGAAGATAATAGGCGCCCCAATCAAGGATCGCTCCTTCGGGGATCATGGAGAACAGCGCCATGATTCCAATCAGCCAGGGCAATGGATTGCGCGGCAATCGCAATTTCTGCTTCGGGCCGGATTGATGATCCGGCTGATCCGAAATAACTTTCGGCCATGCGATGGCAAGCAGGATAGCAGCCACGACCATCGTGATGACAGCATGGGTCGTCGCGCCGAAACGTGCGATCAGAAGACCGCCGGTTGCCGAGCCGATCAGCCCGCCGAGACTCCAGAAAGCATGGCAGGACGACATGATGGCGCGGCGCATGGATTTCTCCACTGCCACCGCATTGGTATTCATCGCCACATCCATGGCTGCGATTGTCCCGCCAAAATAAAGCATGGCGGCAATGGCCGCTGGAACGGTTGGAACCAGAGCGATGATGAGCAAGGCAGGCACGAGCCCAAGCGCGGCGATACGTGCAACGATGCGCGAACCGTGATGTGCCGACAGCGCGCCGGCAATAGGCATGCAAGCCAGCGATCCGACCCCGAAAACGAAGATCATCAGCCCCATTGCTGCGCTGTCGAAGCCGAGTCGTGCAGCAAATTCAGGGATTTTCGGTGCCCAGCCGCCAAAGATATAGCCGTTCATCAGGAACAGCAGGGCAATGGCCACGCGTTCTCTGGTGATAAGCGGCGGGGCTTTTCCCGCAGCGTTTTCCCGTCCGGCTAGCTGTTCCATTTCATCACTCGTCAATTCCGGTGCAGATCACTCCGCATAAACGATCAGCAGATCCTTGGCGTCAATCTGCTCGCCCGGGCGCGCCAGCACTTCGGCAATTGCGCCGTCGCGCTCGGCACGCAGCGCCGTTTCCATCTTCATGGCCTCAATAGAAAGCAGCACGTCGCCCGCTTTCACATTCTGGCCCTGCGTGACAGCAACCGTGGAGACAACGCCCGGCATCGGCGCGCCGACATGCTTGTCATTGCCCAGTTCGGCCTTGCGACGGACACCGCCTGAAGCGCCTTTGGCGCGGTTCGGCACCTTGACACGGCGGGGCTGGCCGTTGAGTTCGAAGAACACCGTCACCATACCTTTTTCATCCGTCTCGCTGATCGCCTGATTGACGATCACCAGTGTCTTGCCGCGTTCAAGGTCGACGAAGACTTCTTCTTCCGGCTTGAGGCCGTAGAAATAGACCGGCGTCGGCAGCACGCTTGTCGGCCCGTAATTTTCCTGCGCCGCCGCATAGTCGGTGAAGACCTTCGGATACATCAGCGCGGATGCAAATTCCTGATCGCTGATTTCGCGCTCGACGGTCAGCTCGACCGACTTGCGCTCAGCCTCCAGATCAGCCGGTTCCAGAAGCGAGCCGGGGCGTTCGGTGAACGGCTTTTCGCCCTTCAGCACCTTCTTCTGAAGCGCCTGCGGCCATCCGGCTGGCGGCTGGCCCAGATCGCCCCGCATCATCGAGACAACCGAATCAGGAAAGGCAATGTCCTTGTCGGGATTTTCGACATCGGCCACCGTCAGGTCCTGTGAAACCATCATCAGCGCCATGTCGCCCACCACCTTGGAGGATGGCGTCACCTTGACGATATCGCCGAACATGCGATTCACATCGGCATAGGCCTGCGCCACCTCATGCCAGCGGGTTTCAAGCCCCAGCGAACGCGCCTGCTCCTTGAGGTTGGTGAACTGCCCGCCCGGCATTTCATGCAGATAGACTTCCGAAGCCGGTCCCTTGAGGTCGCTCTCAAAGGCCGCATACTGATTGCGCACTGCTTCCCAATAGAAGGAAATGCGGCGGATGGATTCCGTATCCAGTCCCGGATCACGCTCGGAACCGTGCAGCGCCTCGACAATGGAGCCAAGGCAAGGCTGCGACGTGTTGCCCGAAAGCGCGTCCATCGCCGCATCAACCGCATCGACGCCCGCATCCACCGCCGCAAGCACGGTCGCCGCCGAAATGCCCGACGTATCATGCGTATGGAAATGGATCGGCAGATCGGTTTCCTCGCGCAGCGCCTTGAACAGCACACGCGCAGCCGCAGGCTTCAACAGCCCCGCCATATCCTTGACGGCAATAATATGCGCACCGGCCTTTTCCACCTGCTTCGCCAGGTCGGCATAATATTTGAGGTCGTATTTGGCGCGCTCGGGATTGAGAATATCGCCCGTATAGCAGATCGCCGCCTCGCAGAGCTTGTTCTCCTCCAGCACCGCATCCATCGACACGCGCATATTCTCGACCCAGTTGAGGCTGTCGAAAACACGGAACAGGTCCATGCCGCCGCGCGCGGCTTCACGGACGAAATATTTCACCACATTGTCGGGATAGCTTTTATAGCCCACGCCATTGGCGCCGCGCAGAAGCATCTGCAACAAGATGTTCGGCGCACCTTCGCGCACCTTCGCCAGACGCTCCCACGGATCTTCGGTGAGGAAGCGCATGGAGACATCGAACGTCGCCCCGCCCCAGCATTCGAGCGAAAACAGATTGGGCAGCGCCTGCGCGTAAGAATTTGCGATGCGCGCAATATCATAGGTACGCACGCGCGTCGCCAGCAGCGACTGATGACCGTCGCGCATGGTCGTGTCCGTCACCAGCACGCGCTTTTCATTGCGCATCCATTCGGCGAATTTCTTGGGTCCAAGCCTGTCGAGCAATTGCTTGCTGCCGTCCGCAGGCGAATGATCGCCAAACCACGGCACGATCGGCGTTGCGGCATCAACCGGCGGCTTCGCCCGCCCCTTGGTTTCGGGATGGCCGTTCACCGTCACATCAGCAACATAGGTCAGAAGCTTGGTGGCGCGGTCCTGCCGCTTCATCTGCGTGAAAAGTTCCGGCGTGGTATCGATGAAGCGCGTCGTATAATCGTTCGACAGGAATTTCGGATGATTGATGATCGCTTCGACGAAAGTCAGATTGGTCGCCACGCCCCGGATGCGAAACTCGCGCAGCGCGCGATCCATGCGCCGGATGGCTTCCAGCGGGGTTGCGCCCGACGCCGTGACCTTCACCAGCAGCGGATCGTAATAGCGGGTGATGACCGCGCCCGAATAGGCCGTGCCGCCATCCAGACGGATGCCGAAACCTGATGCCGAACGATAAGCCTGGATACGACCATAATCGGGAATGAAGTTCTGCTCAGGGTCTTCGGTGGTAATCCGGCACTGTAGCGCATGGCCGTTGAGGCGGATTTCTTCCTGCGGCGGCACCCCCGATTCCGGCGTGCCGATCACCGCTCCGTCGAGAATATGAATCTGCGCCTTCACGATGTCGATGCCCGTCACTTCTTCGGTGATGGTGTGTTCCACCTGAATGCGTGGATTGACCTCGATGAAATAAAAGGCCCCCGTATCGGTATCCATCAGGAATTCGACCGTTCCTGCACCGATATAATCGGTTGCGTGCGCGATCTTTAACGCATGGGCAGCCAGTTCCTGCCGCTGTGCATCGTCGAGATAGGGTGCGGGCGCGCGCTCCACCACTTTCTGGTTGCGGCGCTGGATCGAGCAGTCACGCTCATAAAGATGCACGGCATTGCCATGAGTATCGCCCAGAACCTGCACTTCCACATGGCGGGCACGCTCAACAAGCTTTTCGAGATAGACTTCATCCTTGCCGAAAGCAGCTTTGGCCTCGCGCCTGGCTTCCGTCACCTCACGCGCAAGGTCTTCCTCGGCACGGATGGCGCGCATGCCGCGCCCGCCACCGCCCCAGCTTGCCTTGAGCATGAGCGGATAGCCGATCTTGGCGGCAAGTTTCTTCACTTCTTCAATATCGTCAGGCAGCGGATCGGTGGCAGGCACCACCGGCACGCCAACCTCGACAGCAAGATTGCGCGCGGCCACCTTGTTGCCCAGACGGCGCATCGTCTCCGGCTTCGGCCCGATGAATATGATGCCGTTTTGCGCACAGGCTTCGGCAAATTCCGGGCTTTCCGACAAAAGCCCGTAGCCCGGATGGATGGCGTCCGCGCCCGAAAGCCTGGCGACACGGATGATCTCATCGATGGAAAGATAGCTTTCGATCGGCCCCAGATCGCGGCTCAGATGCGGCCCGCGCCCCACCTGATAGCTTTCATCCGCCTTGAAACGATGCAGCGAGAGCTTGTCTTCCTCCGCCCAGATCGCCACTGTTTTGAGACCCAGCTCATTAGCGGCGCGGAACACGCGAATAGCGATTTCTGAACGATTGGCGACCAGAATTTTTCTGATAGGCAAGGCAGAACTCCCATACTGCATCGATGAATTCGCATTTGCTTACCCTGCAATGGGGTGGAGTGCAAACGAACTGTGCAGCGGGCATGCAAAAACAAAATGCCCGGCCAAAAGCCGGGCATGATGAGGAATTCCAGTGCTTGTTAGAGCGCATCCCGAAAAGTGTGAAACGGTTTTCGGAAAAGATGCGCGTTAAAACAAAAGCCTGGAGCGCAGATCTGATTCAACCAGATCGAAACGCGCTCTAGGCTCTGGTCTTAGGCAATTTTACTTCTGGAAGTAATTATACTTGCCGTCATCCCCCTTGCGCCATTCGAACATGACATAGGGCGACAGGGTCGGATCGCCATTCTCATCGTAGGATACATCGCCGAGCACCGTCATGAACGGACCCTTGGACTTCAAGGTTTCCGCCACTTCCTGAGGATCGTTGCTGCTGGCGGCATTGGCTGCATCAACCAATGACTGCACACCAGCATAGGCATAGAACGTATAGGCTTCCGGCTCGAAACCCTTGTCGCGGAATGCCTTGATCAGTTCGGCATTGGCCGCATCCTCACGCGGATCTGGACCGAAGGTGTTCATGACACCCGCCACCGCATCGCCAGCAATGGAAGCCAGCTCGTTTGATACGATACCATCGCCGGAGATGAACTGTGCGTCGAGATTCTGGTCCGCCATCTGGCGGATAATCAGTCCGGCTTCACCATGCATGCCGCCCCAATAAACCACGGTGATGCCCGCCGCCCTCATCTTGGAAATCAGCGCCGAGAAATCCTTGTCGCCCTGATTGACGCCTTCATAAAGCGTTTCTTCCATGCCATTCGCATTCAGCGACTTTTTTGTCTCATCGGCAAGGCCCTGGCCGTAAGGCGTCTTGTCATGCAGGATCGCGACTTTGCCGTCCTTGTAATGATCAGCAATATACTTGCCCGCAACAATGCCCTGCTGGTCATCGCGGCGGCAGGTGCGGAATGTGTTCCACAATCCGCGCTCGGTAAAGGTCGGATTCGTGGTCCCCGGAGCAATCATCAGTACGCCGTTTTCAGCATAGATATCCGAGGTTGGAATGCTGACGCCGGAATTAAAGTGGCCAATCACAAACTGAACGCCATCACCGACGAATTTGTTTGCAACCGAGATGCCCTGACGTGGATCGGCGGCATCGTCACCATATACGATCGAGATCTGCTCGCCGTTCATCCCGCCTTTGGCGTTGGCTTCTGCAACCGCCGCCTCGACGCCACGCTTGATCTGCTCGCCAAATGCCGCCTGACTGCCAGTCAACGGCGCGCCAACACCGAGAAACACATCGGCAAACGACGTGCCTGCCATAGCTGCCAATGCCGAAAGGCAAACGCCGCAGAACAAAGATTTCTTCATTTCAATAAACTCCCACTAAATACGATCCCCGGACCAGATTCCGCAATCGTCAACTCCACCGAAAGAGAAACCCACCCTCCGGATATGAATGGCGAATGGAAAGCGGCGGTTCCGTCAACTTCCGCGCCGCGTGGTTCCGCTACACCCAGGTTTCTCCTCCGGGCACGAACTGCTTGCCGCCTGTTAGGTCAAACAATTTCGCATCCATAGATAAAGTGATATTAAAGCACCTTGTCCATCCCAAGAAATAAACAACTTCAAGGTTTTTATGCATGACATCATGCTGCAATCGAACATAAAAATAAAAATGCCCGGCTTATAAACCGGGCATTCTTCAACGATGAGAAACAATACTGTATATAATTACTGCTGCACGTAATTATATTTCCCGTCGGAGCCCTTTTCCCATTTGTAAATGACGTAACCGGGAAGCTTCGGATCGCCATTCTCATCATAGGAAAGATCGCCAAGCGCAGTCTTGAAGGGGCCATTTTCCTTCAGCGCCTTTGCAACTTCCTGTGGATCGTTGCTGCCGGCAGCCTCAGCGGCCTGTGCCAGAGACTGGACCGCTGCATAAGAATACAGCGTATAAGCTTCAGGTTCGAAACCTGCATCACGGAATTTCTTTACGAGTTCCTCATTGTCCGGGTTGTTACGCGGATCGGGTCCAAAAGTATTGAGCGTTCCCTCAACCGCATCTCCGGCAATCGATGCCAGTTCGTTGGAAACGATGCCGTCACCAGAAATAAACTGCACCTTCAGCCCCTGATCGGCAAGCTGCCGCATGATAAGACCGGCTTCGGCGTGCAATCCGCCCCAGTAGAGAACACCAATATCCTGCTGCTTGAGCTTGGCGATCAGAGCCGAGAAGTCCTTCTCGCCCACATTCACGCCTTCATAGACCGTTTCCTCGATGCCCAGTTCGTTCAGCTTCTTCTTGGTTTCGTCGGCAAGGCCCTGACCATAAGGCGTCTTGTCATGGATCACCGCAATCTTGGCGTCCTTGAAGTTGTCGGCGATATACTGGCCGGCAACGATACCCTGCTGATCGTCACGGCCACAGGTGCGGAACGTATTCCACAGATCCTGCTCCGTATAGACAGGGTTCGTGCAGGCCGGCGAAATTTCCAGAATTCCATTTTCCGCATAGACAGACGAAACCGGAATACAGACACCGGAATTGAAGTGGCCAATGACATATTTCACGCCATCAGCAGCAAACTTGTTGGCGACAGAAATGCCTTGCTTCGGATCGGACACGTCGTCACCGAGCGTAATCACAATTTTTTCCCCATTGAGACCACCGGCATCATTGATTTCTTTAATTGCAGCTTCTGCGCCCCTTCGGATCTGCGCACCATAAACAGCATTTGGCCCCGTCAATGGCGCCCCGACACCGAGCAGCACATCAGCCCAGGCCGATCCACCAAAAGCCATGACTGCTGCAAGAGCAACGCTTGAGAAAAGCGACTTCTTCATTCTAAAAACTCCCGATTTCAGTTACCCCGGAACGATGTTTTTACATCGTTTTATTATCGTGCTGGTTTACCAGCAGCATTTACGCTGAATTTTGTTTTCAGCGCAATTCTTTAAAAAACTCCACCATTTCAAGCATTTCCAGCAAAAATGTAAAACGATTTTGCGTTAGGATAATGCGCAGAACAAAGAAATAGAGCGGTCCCGATAGCTCCATCAAAACTGGAGCCGCTCTAAATGGTGGAGCTCAAGTTTATTTTGCCCTCCAGCTTAGTGGGGAAGCTTTTTCATAAAGCCAGTTATACTGGTGCACCATCTGCTTGGTACGGGTATAACGGAAGCCCACCGTCCCGATAATAACAAGCACGATGACATCGACCAGAAAATAATGGAGCGAAAGCAGCGTTCCTTCAAAGAGTGCATAATGGATAAAGCGGACAGTAGCGCCGAGCGGGACCAGATAGACCAGCAGCATCCAGTAGGGACGCCATGTCTGTGCGCAGGCTCGGCCCGTCATCCACGCGGCCCAGCCGCCCAGTAGGCAGGTGATCAGAAAAAACAGCCAGAATGACGGTTCTTCGTAAAGAATACCCTGCATGATCTCTCCCTCAAGCATTTCCAGCAAAAGTGCGAAACGGTTTTGCGTCAGGACAATGCGTCAAACAAATAAATAGAGCGGTTCCAATGCTTCTGTCAAAACCAGAACGGCTCTAATGCCTTCCGCCTTCGAGATAGGCGGCACGGACTTCCGGATCAGCCAGCAAGTCGCGGCCCGAACCGCTCATCGTGATCGATCCATTGACCATAACATAACCGCGATCGGCAAGCTTGAGCGCGCCGAAAGCATTCTGCTCGACGAGAAACACCGTCAATCCTTTTGTCCGATTCAACTCCTTGATCGCCTCGAAAATCTGCTTCACGATCAGAGGTGCGAGTCCGAGCGAAGGCTCGTCCAGTAGCAGCAGGCGTGGACGCGCCATCAATGCGCGCGCAATAGCCAGCATCTGCTGTTCGCCGCCCGAAAGTGTACCGCCGCGCTGGTTGATACGTTCTTTCAGACGCGGAAACAGTTCGAACATCAGCGCCACATCTTCCTCGAAATGCTTCTGATTATCAAGGTTTGCGCCCATTTGCAGGTTTTCAAGCACCGTCATGCGCGGAAAAATACGACGGCCTTCCGGCGACTGCGCAATGCGCAGCTTGGCGATTTCATGCGGCGGAAGCTGCGTAATATCGCGCCCTTCATATAGGACACGCCCGCTACGTGCGCGCGGCGAGCCGAAAATCGTCATCATCAGGGTCGATTTTCCGGCACCGTTCGCGCCGATCAGTGTGACGATCTCCCCTTCCTCGACATTCAGATCGATGCCCTTGAGCGCGCAAATATTGCCATAATAGGTCTCGATCTTTTCGACGGCCAGAAGAGGTTGCTTTTTCTGCATGGTTTCAGCCTGCATCATTTGTCTCCCTTCCTCGGCTTCTTCGTGCTCTTTGAAGCCTTTGCAGGAGCGCTCTTGTGGCTTGTGGGAACTTCACCTGCTTCCACGCGCGCGGAAAATTTTGTTGCTTCGCCCGTGACCAGCTGCTTTGCCTGCCCGACCCAGTCTTCGCGGGCGATGCGCCCGTCAAATTCAAGATAGGTTTCGGCCTGGGCTATATCAGCTTCGGTCCACGCGGCGATCTGGTCGAAATGATAGATACCATGCGCATTGAGCTTATGCTCGTTGACTTCGCCGATCCCCTTGATGAGCGTGAGGTTGTCGGGCTTGCCATCGCGGGCGGCAGAAAGCCCCCCCGCAAAGCGAACGGCCTCTTCCGCTTCCACCTCTTCGATAGCCTCCTCCGCAAGCTGTGCCGTCGCGGCCTCAACCACATCGGTCGTGCCAGGCTTGTCGGCTTCCTCGATCAGTTCGGCGATCTCCTCATCCTCGACACCAAGATAGGCGGCAATTACACGCGGATCATTCCGGACTTCTTCCGGCGAGCCGTCAGAAATCTTCGTACCATATTCAAGCACGATGACATGGTCGGAAATCTCCATGACGACCGACATATCGTGCTCGATCAGCAGGATCGAGGTACCAGTTTCGTTGCGGATGTCGAGCAGCAGCTTGTTGAGCTGTGCCGATTCGCGCGGGTTCAGACCAGCAGCCGGCTCATCAAGACAGAGAATTTCCGGTCCGGTGCACATAGCCCTGGCAATTTCCAGACGGCGCTGATCGCCATAGGGCAGATCGCCTGCCGGATCGTCAGCACGAGCGATCAGATTGATCTTTTCGAGCCAGCGGCGCGCATTTTCGATGGCATCCTTTGCCGCCACCTTGTAGCCAGGCAGGCCGAAAAGGCCCAGAATTGTGAAGCCCGACGAGCGCATCAACGTATTGTGCTGCGCGACTAGAAGGTTCTCCAGCACAGTCAGCCCCGAAAAGAGCCGGATATTCTGGAAAGTACGCGCCACTCTGGCCTGCTTGGTGATCTTGAAGTCAGGTAGGCGCTCCAGAAGGAACTGCTCACCCGTACTCCGGTTCATGGTCAGCATTCCGCCCGTTGGCTTGTAGAAGCCAGTGATGCAGTTGAAGACCGTAGTCTTGCCCGCCCCGTTAGGGCCGATGATCGCCGTGATATCGCCGCGCTTCACTTCGAAGCTCAGATCGTTGATCGCAACGAGACCGCCAAAGCGCATCGAAAGATGCTCAACAGCGAGAATGGTCTCTTTCGAACCATTGCCGGTCATAATTATTGTCTCCGCCATCAGCCGTGCCCTTCCTTGGTAAAGGCACCTGACACCATCTTTCTCTCATTGAGGAATGCGCTCGGTTCCCGGCTTCCGACAAAGCCGCGCGGCTTCCAGACCATGACGATCACCATAGCGAGACCAAAGATCAGCATGCGGTAAAGTTCCGGGGTGAAACTCGGGCCGAAAATGGCTTTCAGGAAGTCCATCTCGCGCAGGATTTCCGTACCCCCGATCATGACCACCGCCGCAACGGCGATACCTACCAGAGATCCCATGCCGCCCAGAACCACAATGGCCAGAATGACCGCAGATTCAAGGAAGATGAAGGATTCAGGGCTGACAAATCCCTGACGCGCTGCAAAGAACGAGCCAGCAAAACCGCCGAACATAGCGCCTGTAGCGAAAGCCGTGAGCTTCGTCGTCGTGGTATTGATACCCAGAGACCGGCAGGCGATTTCGTCTTCGCGCAATGCTTCCCACGCCCGTCCCACCGGCATGCGGCGCAGGCGGATCGTGACGAAAGCGGTTAGCAGCGCCAGCAGGAGAATGACGTAGTAGAGGAAGAATTTGTAATGCGCTGCCGAGAATGCCAAGCCGAAATAGGCGGCGAAACCATCCTTGCTGGCATTGAATGGCAGGCCGAGGAACGTTGCTTTCGCAATGCCCGATATGCCGAAAGTTCCCCTGGTCAGATCGGTCCAGTTTATCAGGACAAGCCGGATGATCTCCCCGAAAGCCAACGTCACGATGGCCAGGTAATCGCCGCGCAGGCGCAGGACCGGAAAACCCAGAATGACGCCCCATGTCGCGGCCAGAATGCCGGCCATAGGCAAAAGCATCCAGAAAGACAGGCCGAAATAGCTCGACAGGATTGCGTAGGAATAAGCCCCCACCGCATAGAATGCGACGTAACCAAGATCAAGGAGTCCCGCAAGGCCGACGACGATATTGAGGCCCCACGCCAGCATCACATAGATGAGAATCTGGACGCCGAAATTGTCCACCCATTTCAGCGACCCCTGCCAGCCAAGCATGCTGACGACGAAGATCGGGTAGACGAAAAGGAACACCACACCGATCTGCGAGAAATGCCGGACCAGAAAGGATCGGTCTTCCGCAGCCACCGCCGGGCGGCTGCCTTTCGCGAGTTTACGCGCCTCAAGCCAGGGAGAAACGAAAGCGATAAAAACGAAACGTCCCACTGCCGCCAGCGCAACAAGCACCGCAAGCGTTCCCCAGCGCTGATCCAGCACCAGTTCGTTATTGATATTCTGATCGGTTTGAAAGCCGACGATGAGAATAAACAGTCCCAGCGCCAGTAGTCCGGCAATGATGCCTTCACGAATGGCCCGGCCAAAAAGGGAATCCGGGCGTGAACCTGTTTGTACGGCCATGATTATACCTTTTCGACTTCAGGACGACCAAGAATGCCGGACGGCATGAAGATCAGCACGATGGCGAGGATCGAGAACGCTGCGACATCCTTGTAGTCGATCGAGAAATAAGCCGACCACAATGCCTCGATGAGACCGATCAGCAACCCGCCTACCACCGCGCCCGGAAGCGAACCAATCCCGCCCAGAACCGCTGCCGTAAAGGCCTTGACACCGGGGATAAAGCCGTCGGCAAAGGAGATCACACCATAGAAAGTAAGATAAAGCGTACCGGCCACGGCAGCGAGCATCGCACCCATGACGAAGGTGAGCGAAACTACCCGATCAACATTGATGCCAAGCAGCGCCGCCATCTTGCGATCCTGTTCGCAGGCGCGCTGCGCACGCCCAAGAGAAGTGCGATTGACCACATACCAGAAGACGGTCAGCAGCACTGCCGTCACCACGATGACCACGACCTGCTTCAGCGAGATCGTCACATTGGTGCCGAACAGGCTGTAGGTTCCGTTGAGCAGATTGGGTACCGGCTTGTTGCGCGGACCCTGCGTCACCTGAACGAAATTCGACAATGCGATCGACATGCCGATCGCCGTGATCAGCGGTGCCAGTCGGAACGAGCCACGCAAGGGTCGATAAGCCGCGCGCTCGATGACCCAGCTCCACAACCCCGTCAGAAGCATTGCGACGACCATCATCAGAAGCAGCATCAGCGCAAGCGGTAGCGCGCCGATGAAGGTTGTGATGAGCAGAAAAACAATCAGCGCCATAAAGGCGCCGAGCATGAAGACATCGCCATGTGCAAAGTTGATCATGCCGATAATGCCATAAACCATCGTATAGCCGATGGCGATCAGGCCATAGATCGATCCGAGCGCAAGCCCGTTGATCACCTGCTGGAAGAAATATTCCATCGAAAAGCCACCCATTTACTCTGCCGGGATCTTATTGCCGCATCATTATTTCGTGCAGCTTCATTTTATTCCCGGTTAATTACACCTAACGGCTGTATGGAGGATTGCAACCCCTTTTGTCTTCGACAAAAGACTAAGTTCCCATTCTCTCCCCAAACTAGTTATGTCCCCTATAAAGCATCCTGTATATATTTTTTTCTCCTGCCTGCGGCGCGTTATTTCATTTTTTTCCCGCAGGGGAAACAGCAAAAAATTGGACATAGATCCCTGTTTTTGCCAACCGTACCCGTTTTATGCAACACTAAATCC
Organism: Falsochrobactrum tianjinense; assembly: GCF_019100495.1. Lineage (GTDB taxonomy): Bacteria > Pseudomonadota > Alphaproteobacteria > Rhizobiales > Rhizobiaceae > Brucella > Brucella tianjinense. The sequence goes on from NZ_JAHRVA010000007.1 coordinate 123,088, forward strand.
ATGTGCGAACGGGTCGCGATCATCGATAAAGATCGTATTATAGCCGGTCATGCGCGCCCAACCCGCAATGGACGGGACGATTCCGGCCCCCCCTGCGACTTCCACCGCCTTTTCCACGCGACCGTGAAACAGCGAGCCGATGATTGATTCGTGCACGAAATCATCACCGGACTTGAGCTTTCCTTTGGCCGCAAGCTGCGCCATACGCGCCGAAGTCCCGGTGCCGCACGGCGAGCGGTCGATGGCCTTATCGCCATAAAAAACCGCGTTGCGCGCATGGGCTTCGGGGTGATTCGGCTTTCCCGTCCATAGAATATGGGTCAGGCGATTGATATCGGGCAGTTCGGGATGCTGGAATTTATATGCCTCGTTCAGGCGCTGTCGCAGCACAGGGCTCCATGCGATGAGTTGCAGCGCAGTATAATCTTTCATGTCAGTGTAATTTTCTTGCGGCTCGACAATGGCGTAGAAATTGCCGCCGTAGGCGACATCCACCCTGAGCAGCCCCAAATCGGGACATTCCACCTCAAGATTCTGCGCATAAAGAAACGCCGGAACGTTCGTCAGCCGCACGCGCTCGACATATTGCCCGTTCTGCTCATATTCGATCGCGACCAGACCGGCGGGCGTATCCAGATTGAGCTTGCCCGGCACTTTTGGCGTAACCAGTCCCTGCTCGATCGCCATTGTCACCGTACCGATGGTTCCGTGGCCGCACATGGGCAGGCAGCCCGAGGTTTCGATGAACAGCACCGCGACATCGCAATCGGGTCGCGTCGGCGGATAAAGAATCGAACCCGACATCATGTCGTGACCGCGTGGCTCGAACATGAGACCCGTGCGAATCCAGTCATACTCCGCCAGAAAATGCGCCCGCTTTTCCATCATGGTCGAGCCTTGCAGGTTCGGGCCGCCGCCGGCCACCAGACGCACGGGATTGCCGCATGTATGTCCGTCGATGCAGAAGAATGAATGTCTTGCCATGATGGTTAGTTCCGAAAACGTTGGGGCTTGAATGGGGAGGGATCAATTGCTGGAGCGCTTTCCAAAATGAGATCACGAATGAGCCGTGCGGTCGCAGCCGACTGCGTGAGACCGAGATGGCCATGACCAAAACCGTAATAGATGTTCCGTCCCGCAGAAGCGCGTCCGATAACAGGCAGGGAGTCGGGCAGTGAGGGGCGATAGCCCATCCATGGCCGCCCGTTTTGCGTTTTAAGACCCGGCAGAAACAGCGATGCCTTTTTGAGCATCGCCTCGGAACGCGCGAAGTTCGGCGGCAGGTCCAGCCCGCCAAATTCGACAGCGCCTCCCACCCGCAAGCCCGTTTCCATCGGCGTAATGACGAAGCCATGTCCGGGAAAAGTAAGCTGGCGCTTCACATCGAAACTGTCTGTCGGCAGAGTGGTATTGTATCCGCGTTCGGTATCGAGCGGAACGCTATCGCCAAACGCCTGCGCCAGACTGCGCGACCACGCACCCGCCATGATAACCAGATGTGCGGCAGCGATTTCCGTCCCATCTTCCAGCCGAAGCCTGGCGCCGGTATCCGCCGGTTGAGCGCTCACCACCTTGCCTTGCTGAAATCGGGCACCAAGCCGTTCCGCATAGGCCCAGACGGCCTGGCCGAACAGTTTCGGATCACTGACATTCTTCCAGCCCGGCACGAAAGTTCCCGCAACGAAGCGAGGGCTCAATCCCGGCTGCAATTCGGCAAGTTGCGTTCCACGCACATGCTCATAGGCAATTCCTGCCTTTCCACGCACATCCCAGCCGGGCTGGGACGCAGCAAGCTCGCCCTCGCTTTCATAAAGCTCCAGATTGCCGTCTTCGCGCAGGCGGTCGCGCAATTGCGCGCGTTCGATCAGCGACAGCATCTCACTTTCGGCCAGACGCATGATAGCCGCCTGCGCCCTGGCCGTTTCAGCCTGAACGCTGGCGCTACTTGCACGCCAGAAGCGATAGAGCCACGGGATCATTTTGGGAAAGTACGACGGACGGATCGTGAAGGGGCCCAACGGGTCCATCAGCCAACCTGGCACCTTGCGCATCACTCCCTTGGAGGCCATCGGCAGAATATCTGAGAAGGCCAGAGCCGCCGCATTGCCGGAACTCGTTTCCTCGCAAATACCGGTTCGGTCGATGACCAGAACCTTGCGGCCAGCCTCCACCAGCAATGCGGCGGTAGCAACGCCTAGAATACCTGCCCCGATAATGACCACGTCTTGCTGGTCTGCCAAATCCGATCTCATCTACGCGGCTCCCCCGCCATTATCTATCCGAATTCAAATCCTCTATGCCCCCGAAGGTATTTCGGGGCCGCATCGATCCGATTGTCTATCGATTCCTTGGAATAATCTTGTGCGTAGAAATATCCTTGCCGCCTCAATGCCAACCGTAATGACGAATTGATATATCAGTGGTATATCTATAGCGTGACTTTACACCAATCACAATCGTCAAAGGGCAGAAATCGGCATGTCCGAAGTTGAAAACCGCGGCCTCTCCGCCCCCCTGCTTTCACAAGTATCCACCGTCGCAACTGACGGCTGGGCCGCCGAAAGTCTGGCCGAGCGCGCTTACCGCATTTTGGAGCGCCTGATCGTCACACTACAGCTTGAACCCGGTACTGTTGTCAATGAGCGTAACCTTGTCGAGTTGACCGGTATGGGACGTACGCCCGTGCGCGAGGCGATCCAGCGGCTTGCATGGGAAGGGTTGATGGAGGTCCGTCCGCGCGCGGGTATCACCATTGCGCCCATTTATCCGCCGGATTTCGGCAAAGTACTCGACGCACGCGAAGGTGTTGAACAGGTTCTTGCCGGGGCAGCCGCGCGCTTTGGCAGCAGACGCGATTATACACGTCTGGAAGCTGCGGCGGAACTGATGCGTCAAGCGGTTAGTGCGCAAGACGTGATCCTGTTTCTCGATGCAGACAAGGCTTTCGACCTGGTGCTTGGAGTAGCGGCAAACAATTCCTATGCGGCTCGCCTTGCTGCTCCCTTGCAAACCCATAGCCGCCGCTTCTGGTTCCAGCGACATGCGTTTTCGAGCATTGCCAGTTCGGCAGCGGCACATGCCGCGCTAATTGACGCCATCGTTACACGCAAACCCGAACGCGCGGCCACAGCCGCCAAAGCGCTGATGAATTATCTGCGTTCTCTTGCACCGTAAAAGCAGCCCAATCGCCGGCTCCTTGTCTTAGAGAGGCTTAGATAGAGGGCTTAAAAAGAAAAGCGGGCTAAAGCCCGCTTCACTGAACATTCAAAATAGATCCATATCAGGCCGGCAGGATCGTTCCCTGCAACGTCATAAGCTGGTGCAGGAAGATTTCTGCCTTGGTTCGATGTTCGTTCGACGAAGCATCGTCCAGCATCTTGCGGGCGTGTTCGATACGGCGCTGAATGTCAGCCGGGTCGATATCGTCCACATGAGTTGCCGATTCAGCCAGTACGGTGCAGCTTTGCGGTGTAATATCGGCGAAACCGCCGAACACCACGTAAGAGTCCGACTTGCCGTCGACCAGCTTCACCGAAACGACACCCGGCATGATCGTCGTCATCAGCGGAGAATGACCGGCGAGAGCCGTCAGATAGCCTTCGCTACCCGGAATGACGACTTCCGTCACCTGCGCAGAAAGCAGGAGCCGTTCAGGCGACACGAGTTCGAATTGGAAAGCTTGAGCCATGATTCTCACTTGAATTTCGAATGATTGAGTATTCGCGGCGGGCACGAATGCCCGCCCGAAACTTAATAGGAACTCAATTCATCAGGCCGCTTCGGCAGCCAGCTTCTTGGCCTTCTCGACCGCTTCCTCGATGCTGCCGACCATGTAGAAGGCAGCTTCTGGAAGATGATCGTATTCGCCAGCGCAAAGACCCTTGAAGCCCTTGATGGTGTCGGCGAGATCGACCAGCTTGCCCGAAGCGCCAGTAAAGACTTCGGCAACAAAGAACGGCTGCGACAGGAAGCGCTCGATCTTGCGGGCACGGGCGACGGTGAGCTTGTCTTCTTCCGAAAGCTCGTCCATGCCCAGGATCGCGATGATGTCCTGCAACGACTTGTAACGCTGAAGGATCGACTGAACCTGACGGGCCACTTCGTAATGCTCATCGCCGACAACAGCCGGATCAAGCATGCGCGAGGTGGAGTCGAGCGGATCGACAGCCGGGTAGATACCCTTTTCAGCAATCGAGCGCGACAAAACCGTCGTGGCGTCCAAGTGAGCGAACGAAGTAGCCGGAGCCGGGTCGGTCAAGTCGTCGGCAGGCACGTAAATGGCCTGAACCGAGGTGATCGAGCCCTTGGTCGTCGTGGTGATGCGTTCCTGCATCGCGCCCATGTCGGTTGCCAGCGTCGGCTGATAACCCACGGCAGAAGGAATACGGCCGAGAAGAGCCGACACTTCCGAACCCGCCTGCGTGAAGCGGAAAATGTTATCCACGAAGAACAGAACGTCCTGGCCCTGGTCGCGGAAGTTTTCAGCAACCGTCAGACCCGAGAGAGCAACGCGTGCACGAGCACCCGGGGGTTCGTTCATCTGACCGTAAACGAGGGCTGCTTTCGAGCCTTCGCCACCGCCGAGCTTGTTCACGCCCGATTCGATCATTTCGTGATAAAGGTCGTTACCTTCGCGGGTACGTTCACCAACGCCTGCAAACACGGAGTAACCGCCGTGTGCCTTTGCGACGTTGTTGATGAGTTCCATGATAAGAACGGTCTTGCCGACGCCTGCGCCGCCGAACAGGCCAATCTTGCCGCCCTTGGCGTACGGGGCCAGAAGATCGACAACCTTGATGCCCGTAACCAGAATTTCGGCTTCCGTGGACTGCTCGATATACTCGGGAGCATCCTGGTGGATAGCACGCAGCGTCTTGGTCTTGAGCGGACCGGCTTCATCGACCGGCTCGCCGATGACGTTCATGATACGGCCCAGCGTTTCTTCGCCTACCGGAACCATGATCGGGTTGCCCGTATCGCGCACTTCCTGACCGCGAACGAGGCCTTCGGTCGCATCCATAGCGATGGTGCGAACAGTGTCCTCACCCAGATGCTGCGCCACTTCGAGCACCAGACGGTTGCCCTGATTGTCGACTTCAAGCGCGTTGAGGATCAGCGGGAGCTGGCCTTCTTCGAACTTGACGTCAACAACAGCGCCAATGACCTGAGTGACGCGTCCAATCGATCCCGTCGCAGCGGTCTTCGGCGCGGCGGCAGACTTGGTTGCGGTCGTCTTAGGCGTCGCCTTCTTGGCGGGAGCCTTGGCCGCTGCTGGCTTTGCTTCGGCCGCGGCGGTAGTTTTCGGGGTCGCTGCTTTTGCCATCGATCCTTACCTTCCGATTAGAGCGCTTCCGCGCCCGAAATGATTTCGATCAGTTCCTTGGTGATCTGCGCCTGACGCTGGCGGTTATACGTGATCGACAGCTTGTTGATCATGTCGCCCGCATTGCGCGTCGCATTGTCCATTGCGCTCATCTTCGCGCCCATCTCGCCTGCCACGTTCTCCAGCAATGCGCGGAAAATCTGGACCGAGATATTGCGCGGGATCAGCGTGCTCAGGATCGCCGCAGGATCAGGTTCGTATTCATAAATCGCGTCACCCTCGGCTTCCGCTTGCACGTCATCGCCAGCCGAAGCGGGAATGAGTTGCTGCGCGGTCGGAACCTGGGCAATAACCGACTTGAATTCGGAATAGAACAGCGTGCAGACGTCAAATGCGCCTTCATCGAACAGCCCGATCACTTTGTGGCCGATCTGGTCGGCATGCACGAAAGCGAGCTGTTTGACTTCACGCAGATTGACATGATCGATGATCAGGCTGGCAAATTCACGACGCAAAATATCCGCGCCCTTCTTGCCGACCGTGATGATCTTGACCGTCTTGCCTTCAGCCAGGAGCTTGCGGGCATGGTCACGCGCCAGACGCGCGATCTGCGAATTGAAACCGCCGCAAAGGCCGCGTTCAGCTGTACAGACGACGAGCAGATGCACGTCGTCCTTGCCCGTACCAGCCATCAGGGCCGGCGCGTCTTCACCGCTGACATTCTGCGCGATATTCGCGAGAACGGCGCCCATGCGCTGCGAGTAAGGCCGTGCGGCCTCCGCAGCTTCCTGGGCACGGCGCAGCTTCGCCGCAGCGACCATCTGCATCGCCTTGGTGATCTTCTGCGTCGCCTTGACCGAGGCGATACGGTTTCTCAGATCCTTTAGTGAAGGCATCCGTTCATCCCGTCACAAATTTCAGGCAAAGGACTTGGCGAAAGCGTCGATCGCTGCCTTGAGCTTGGCCTTGATGTCGTCGGTAATGGCTTTCTCGTCGCGAATGCTCTCCAGCACATCCTTGTGCTCGGTGCGCAGCGAAGCGAGAAGACCTTCTTCGAACTTGCCGACCTGATTGACGGCGAGCTTGTCGAGATAGCCGTTCACACCAGCGTAGATCACGGCAACCTGCTCTTCCGTCTTCAGCGGCGAGAACTGCGGCTGCTTCAGAAGTTCAGTCAGACGCGCACCGCGATTGAGCAGGCGCTGCGTCGAAGCATCAAGATCGGAGCCGAACTGGGCGAAAGCTGCCATTTCACGATACTGGGCGAGTTCACCCTTGATCGAGCCTGCAACCTGCTTCATCGCCTTGATCTGAGCCGAAGAGCCAACGCGCGAAACCGAGAGGCCGACGTTCACGGCAGGGCGGATACCCTGATAGAACAGGTTGGTTTCGAGGAAGATCTGACCGTCGGTGATCGAGATCACGTTGGTCGGAATAAACGCGGAAACGTCGTTGCCCTGCGTTTCGATGATCGGCAGAGCCGTCAGCGAACCCGCACCGTTCTCGTCGTTGAGCTTTGCAGCGCGTTCAAGAAGGCGGGAGTGCAGATAGAACACATCGCCCGGATAAGCTTCACGGCCCGGAGGACGACGAAGCAGAAGCGACATCTGACGATAAGCGACAGCCTGCTTGGACAGGTCATCGTAGCCGATCAGCGCATGCTGACCGTTGTCGCGGAAATATTCGCCCATCGCGCAGCCTGCAAACGGCGCGAGGTACTGCATCGGAGCCGGATCGGAAGCGGTAGCCGCGATCACGATCGAATATTCAAGCGCACCGCGTTCTTCGAGGATCTTCACGAACTGGGCAACAGTCGAACGCTTCTGGCCGATTGCGACATAGACGCAATAGAGCTTGTCCTTGTCCGGACCATTGTCGTGGATCGGCTTTTGGTTCAGAAAGGTGTCGAGAATGATTGCGGTCTTGCCAGTCTGGCGGTCGCCGATGACCAGTTCGCGCTGGCCGCGACCAACCGGGATCAGGGCGTCGATAGCCTTGAGGCCGGTCGACATTGGCTCGTGAACCGACTTGCGCGGGATGATGCCCGGAGCCTTGACGTCCACGCGGCGACGTTCCTTGGCCTTGATCGGACCCTTGCCATCGATCGGATTGCCGAGAGCATCGACCACGCGGCCGAGCAGTTCGGGACCAACCGGAACGTCCACGATCGCGCCAGTACGCTTGACGACGTCGCCTTCCTTGATGTCGCGGTCGGCACCGAAGAGAACGACGCCGACGTTGTCGCTTTCAAGGTTCAGCGCCATGCCGCGAACGCCACCGGGGAATTCGACCATTTCACCGGCCTGAACATTGTCCAGACCGTAGACGCGGGCGATACCGTCGCCGACGGACAGAACCTGGCCGACCTCGGAGACCTCAGCCTCCTTGCCGAAGTTCTTGATTTGCTCTTTCAGGATAGCGGAAATTTCCGCGGCGCGGATGTCCATCAGCCGACCTCTTTCAGTGCAAGCTTGAGAGAAGAAAGTTTGGTGCGAAGGGACGTGTCGATCTGACGCGAACCCATCTTGACGATAAGACCGCCGAGGATCGACGGATCGACGGTGACGTTGATCGCCACGTCCTTGCCGGCTACGCCCTTCAGCGTTGCCTTCAATTCATTTTGCTGCGCGGCAGTAAGCTCATGCGCAGAAATAACATCGGCGGAGACTTCGCCGCGATGCTCGGCTGCAATCTTGCGGAATGCGGCAATAATGCCTGGCATCACAAAAAGGCGACGGTTGCGCGCAACCACGCGAAGGAAGTTACCCACCAATCCCTTGATGCCTGCCTTGTCGGCGATTGCACCGACAGCATGCAGCTGGTCTTCAGCGGAAAAGACCGGGCTGGAGATCAGGCGCTTCAGGTCTTCGCTTCCATTGAGAAGCGCCTCGAAACGGCCAAGATCCTTTTCCACAGCCGCAACGGATTTCGCGTCAAGCGCAAGATCAAAAAGTGATCCGGCGTAACGCTGTGCGACACCTGAAATGAGCGAAGACGTTTCTGCCACGAACAACCTGCTCTCTACGTTGAAATCATCTTTTTGGAACCCACCGGGACGCCGGGACCCAAACAGATGATTTTATTGAATGTTTCCGGAGAACCGCCGACGCGCGAGCGCGCCAACACCGAAATGTGATTGCCGTCTAGCATAGACGAACCAGACTCGCAACACGCGAATCCCGCTCTTTTGTGTAACCCACCTCGCATTTTCTGGTCAATAAAGTCACAGGCGGCGCACTCCTCTGGCAAGCAGCGCTTTAGCACCTCGTAAAACTAGGCAATGAAGCCGAAAGCATAGAGCAGTGGGCCTGCCGCAAGCGCGAATTCGATAATGGCGGCAAATATGTTGTAAAAACTTGTACCTCTATCCGACATCATTGAAATAAACCGGCCGAACAGGGCGAATCCCCAGCAGGCGCCAAGCACCACCCATAGAAAAGGCTGCGCAAAAACCAGGCAGCCGAGCCCAATGCCAAGATAGAACCCGGCCATAGTGGCGCGGATTGACGCATAGGCTCCTACATGTTCGTGCGCGGGCTGCAATCTCAGCAGCTTCATCGACAGCCCCGGCGCAAAAAGCATGATCGCGCCCATAAGGGCCGTGACGGCAGCTGAACTCCAGGCGAGCCATTCGCCCGTGCTTGCGGGAAGATAGAATTCCATTCTCTTTACCTCATGGTTCCTGCCTGTTTATCAAAGAAAACTTTGCGGATCGATATCGATCTGTACGCGCAAGGAGCCGCGCTCTTTGGGCGCAGCAGCAAGCAAGGCCCTTATAAAGCTTTGAATATCCGCGCGTTTCGTACCATGGACGAGAATACGGAATCGATAGCGGCCGCGCACCAGCGCCAGCGGTGCCTCCGCAGGTCCGAGCACGGAAATTGACGGCGACAATGGGGCCGCGCGGCGCAGGGCACGCGCATGATTCTCCGCGGCGGGGCGATTATCAGCAGAAATGATGAGCGCCGCGAGCCTTCCGAATGGAGGCAGGGCGCTGCGTTCCCGCTCCTCGATTTCGCGCGTGTAAAAAGCCTCCGAATCACCGCCGACAATGGCGCGCATGACCGGGTGGTCGGGTTGATATGTCTGGAGAAGACCCAGACTTTTACGCCCCGTGCGCCCCGCCCGGCCTGTCACCTGATTGAGAAGCTGGAACGTTCGCTCAGCCGCACGCGGATCGCCATTGGCAAGCCCCAGATCGGCATCCACCACGCCGACCAGCGTCATATTGGGAAAATTATGTCCCTTGGCGACAAGCTGCGTCCCGATGACGATATCCGCCTCGCCCTTGGCAATCGCATCCAGTTCCAGCCGCAGGCGCTTCACGCCTCCCGCCATATCAGACGAAAGGACTATGATTCTCGCCTCGTTGAACGTCGCCGCCACCTCTTCGGCAATACGCTCCACGCCCGGACCGCAGGCGACCAGATGATCCAGCGTTCCGCATTCGGGGCAGGCCTCCGGCACCGGCTCGTGATAGCCGCATTGATGGCACATCAACTGACCGCGAAAACGGTGCTCGACCAGCCAGCTTGAGCATTGCGGGCACTGGAAGCGATGGCCGCAGACACGGCACAATGTCAGCGGCGCATAACCGCGCCGGTTGAGGAACAATAACGCCTGCTCACCGCGCCCCACCGTCCTGCCCATTGCTTCGGTGAGCGCGGGCGACAGAAAGCGCCCTGGAGGCGGCGGGGATCGGCGCATGTCGATGGTTTTAAGCTCTGGAAGTGCGGCTTCCGCATAGCGCCCGTAAAGCTTGATTCGCTTGTAGCGGCCCTGATCAGCATTGACCTGGCTTTCGATGGACGGCGTAGCCGAAGCCAGCACAACCGGAAAGCCGCCAATATGGCCGCGCACCACCGCCATGTCGCGGGCATTGTAGAAGACGCGATCTTCCTGCTTGTAGGCCGGGTCATGTTCTTCATCGACCACGATCAGTCCCAGTTCCCTGAAAGGCAGAAACAGTGCCGACCGTGCGCCAGCTACAACGCGCACCGTACCTTCGGCCACTTGCCGCCAGACACGCTCGCGCGTTCTGGGCGCAAGATCGGAATGCCATTCGGCAGGTTTCGAGCCAAAACGATCATGGAACCGGTCGAGAAACTGCTGTGTCAAAGCGATTTCGGGCAGAAGAATCAGCACCTGCTTGCCCTGATCCAGTGCTTTCGCGACGGCTTCAAAATAGACTTCGGTCTTGCCCGATCCGGTCACGCCGTCAAGCAGCGAGACGGCAAAACTGCCCGCTTCGACCGTTTCACACAGCATTTCAGCTGCGGCCTGCTGGTCTTCCGACAATGTGGCGCGCGCATAACCCGTGTCGGGAGCGGCGACGATTGCCGGTGGCGGCAACAGCACTTCCTCGAAAATTCCCTGCGCCTTGAGGCCGTCCACAACGGTCAGCGAAACCCCCGCCGCATGAGCCAGCCCCGAGCGGGTCCATGCAAGCCCGCCGTGCGCAAGCTCCAGCACGCGTGCGCGTGCATCGGTCATACGTTCCGGCTCGCCGCCATGATAGCGAAGCCCCGGCACATGCGGTTCGGGATCGAAGGCTGCAGGCGCGCGCAGCACCATGCGCGCGACCATTCCGGGCGGTGAAAGCGTGTAATCCGCAGCCCAGCGCATGAAGCGTAACATCTCGTCATTCACCGGCGGACAGTCGAAAACCTCCACGATCGCGCGCAGCTTTTTCGCATCGACCGCATCCGTCGCGCCCTCACAGACGATTCCCGCGACCTCCCTTGGCCCCAACGGCACGCGCACGATGGAACCGGGCTGGACCTGCATCCCCTCCGGCACCATATAAGAATAGGGTCGCTCAGCAGGCATGGGGACGAGCACCGGCACCACCCTCGGAGAGAGTTCCGCGAACAGTCCAGAAATATCGTGCGAATCTTTCGACATGACTGCGTGACCTTGGCGCGGCTTTGCGCTAAAGAAAAGCCACCTTCCGGGATTTAAATGGATTTAACTCCCCTCACACCCGCGCTCATTATGGAGGAACGTTATTATGAAGTTTTTCGTCGACACTGCGGACGTCAAGGAAATCCGCGAACTCAACGATCTTGGGCTGGTTGATGGCGTTACCACCAACCCTTCCCTTATCGCAAAGTCGGGCCGTGATATTCTGGAAGTCACCAAGGAAATCTGCGGCATCGTCAAGGGCCCTGTCTCCGCCGAAGTGACTGCCACCGATTATGACGGCATGATCAAGGAAGCCGCCGTGCTTTCCAAGCTCGCCGACAATATCTGCATCAAGGTGCCTCTCACCTTCGACGGCCTCAAGGCCTGCAAAAAGCTCAGCTCCGAAGGCCTCAAGACCAATGTCACGCTTTGCTTCTCGGCCACTCAGGCGCTTCTCGCTGCCAAGGCTGGCGCGACCTTCATCTCGCCTTTCATCGGCCGCGTCGATGACATGGGCATCAACGGTATGGAACTGATCGCCGAAATCCGCACGATCTACGACAATTACGATTTCCGCACGGAAATCCTTGCCGCATCCATCCGCACGGTAAACCACGTCAAGGAAGCAGCCCTTATCGGCGCCGACGTCGTGACCGTACCGCCGGCAACGCTAAAAGCCCTCGTCAAGCATCCGCTGACCGACAAAGGACTGGAAGCCTTCCTCGCCGACTGGGCGAAAACCGGCCAGAAGATCGCCTGATCCTCAGATCACAAGCTGAAACAAACGGCGGGTCATCGATCCGCCGTTTTGCTGTTGTGCCAAAAATAAAAGGCGGCGCATGAAACGCCGCCTTTTCAATTCCAAAAGCTTATCTGCTCAGAGCTTTGAAAGCTTCATCGCCAGATCCAGATAGATCTGTTGCGCCAGCTCTTCCGCTGCCCGCTTTCGGGCATCCCGTTCAGCACGCAGATTAGCGAATTCCTGACGTGGACGGTCGAATGACGCCCCCACCGTGCGCGTGCCGGTCGTAAGCGGCTTGCCGTCCCTGTCGAACAGAACATAGTTCGAGGTTGCCTTCACGATACCCGCTGAAGGCCGCCCGGTGCGATCTGTCCGATCGCCAATATCAACGCTGACTGCCGAAAGCGTGGACTGACCCAGGCCCAGACGGAGCCTGTAGGTCGGATTCGCCGGTTCGCCGGCCCCGCCGCCAAGCAGGAAGATCAGCCGATTGCGGACCTGCTGGCCGAACACGTCGCCCGCCGGATCGATTGCGACCGAGGCAAGCTTGCTGCGCATATCGGGTGCAACGCTGCCCCCGACCGTGCTTCCTGCACTGCCCGATGAATAGAGCGGCTGCACGGTGCAGCCTGCCATGAAAACAACCGCAGCAAAAGCCGCGATCACGACGCGAAAGCGCCTGAAGGTGAAGGCGAGGCGATCAGGCAACGACATTGACGATCCTTTGCGGCACCACGATGATCTTTTTCGGCGTGCCCCCATTGAGCGCAGCCTTGACGAAGTCAAGTTCGAGCACCGCCTGCTGGATGCTAGCTTGATCAGCGTCGCGGGCGATTGTCAAATCCCCGCGCTTCTTTCCGTTGATCTGAACAGGCAAAACGATCTCGTTTTCCACGATCATCGCCGGGTCGAATGTTGGCCATGGCGCGCGCGCGACCAGCGTTTCCTTGCTCGCAATTGTGCCGCCCAGTTCGCTCACGCATTGTTCGGCCAGATGCGGCATCATCGGCGCAAGCATCAGCAGGAGCATTTCTGTCGCTTCGCGCAGCGCCGCCTTCAATCCGTCATCGGCCTTGCCGGACGCTGCCTGCTGCAACGGCGTGGCAAGCGCATTCACCAGTTCGTAAAGCCGCGCCACGGCCCGGTTGAAAGCCAGCTTTTCAATATCATCGCCAACCGCCTTGACGGCTTTGTGCGCGGTCTTGGAAATGGCCAGCGCTTCGCCTTCCCGACCGGCTTTCGGCGCAATGCCCTTGAGGGCCGGAGCCGTTTCCGAAATCAGGCGCCAGATGCGTTGCACGAAGCGGTGCGCACCTTCTGCACCGGCCTCGGTCCAGATCACGTCACGCTCAGGCGGGGAATCCGAAAGCATGAACCAGCGCGCCGTATCCGCGCCATAAGAAGCGATGATGTCGTCGGGATCGACCACGTTCTTCTTCGATTTCGACATTTTCTCGATCGAGCCGATTTCGACCGGTGCACCACCCTCGATCAGCGTGGCGATACGCCTGCCGTCCTGTTCTTCGAGGCGTATATCGGCGGGAGCCACCCATTGGCCATCGGCCTTGTAGGTTTCGTGCACCACCATGCCCTGCGTGAACAGGCCCTTGAACGGCTCTTCAATACCGACATGACCGGCCACTTTCATGGCGCGGGTGAAAAAGCGCGAATAAAGCAGATGCAGGATCGCATGTTCGACGCCGCCAATATACTGATCGACCGGCAGCCAGTGATCCGCCGCCTTGCGGTCGGTCGGCTCATTTTCCCACGGCGCGGTGAAGCGCGTATAATACCACGACGAATCGACAAATGTGTCCATCGTATCGGTTTCGCGGCGCGCATCGCCACCGCATTTGGGACATTTGACATGCCGCCATGTCGCATGGCGATCAAGCGGATTGCCGGGGCGGTCAAACTCCACATCATCCGGCAGCTTGACTGGCAGATCGGCGCGGGGCACCGGATTGACGCCGCAGCTTTCGCAATGAACCATCGGGATCGGACAGCCCCAGTAGCGCTGGCGCGAAATACCCCAGTCGCGCAGGCGGAACTGCACCTTGCGCACTGCTTGCGAACGTCCGTCCAGATCGGCCTTTTCCAGACGATCCGCCACTTCATTGAAAGCCGCTTCCGGCGTCATGCCATCGAGGAAGCGCGAATTCACCATCACGCCATCATCGGTATAGGCCGTCTCGCCAATGGCAAAACTTGCCGCATCCTCGCCCTTGGGCAGCACTACCGGCACAACCGGCAGGCCGTATTTATTGGCGAATTCCAGATCGCGCTGATCATGGCCGGGACAACCGAAAACAGCCCCCGTGCCATATTCCATCAGCACGAAATTGGCGACATAGAGTGGCAATTCCCAGTTCTCATCGAACGGATGCCTGACCTTGACGCCGGTATCTATGCCCTTCTTTTCGGCGGTTTCAAGAGCCGCCAGCGAGGTGCCCGCATGGTGGCATTCGTCGATGAAGCCGGACAGCTTGGCATTGTTCTTCGCCAGCTTCTTCGCCAGTGGATGATCGGCAGCAATGGCCACGAAGGATGCGCCAAACAGCGTATCGGGGCGGGTCGTATAGACCTCGACTTCCGAAAACCCTTCCGGCGTAGTAGCGCTATCGAGCGCAAAACGGACCTGCAAGCCTTCCGACTTGCCGATCCAGTTTTTCTGCATGAGGCGGACCTTGTCCGGCCATTGGTCGAGCGTATCGAGACCGGCCAGCAATTCCTCGCTGAAATCGGTGATCTTGAAGAACCATTGCGTCAGCTCGCGCTGTTCCACCAGCGCACCCGAACGCCAGCCGCGCCCATCCACCACCTGTTCATTGGCCAGTACGGTGTTGTCCACCGGATCCCAGTTGACCTTCGAGGTCTTGCGCGTCACCAGGCCCTTTTCATAAAGGTCGATGAACAGCATCTGCTGGCGGTGATAATAGTCGACATCGCAGGTCGCGAATTCACGCGTCCAGTCGAGCGACAGGCCCATGGATTTGAGCTGGCGCTTCATCGTGGCGATGTTCTGATAGGTCCATTCCTTCGGATGCACCTTGTTCTGCATCGCAGCATTTTCCGCAGGCATGCCGAACGCATCCCACCCCATCGGGTGCAGAACGTTGAAACCTCTGGCGCGCTTGTAACGGGCCACCACATCGCCCATCGCATAATTGCGCACATGGCCCATGTGAATGCGCCCCGACGGATAGGGGAACATTTCGAGCACATAATATTTCTCGCGCGGATCGCTATTGTCCGTCTCGAAAGTCCGGTTTTCTTCCCAGATTTTCTGCCAATGAGCTTCCGCCACGCGCGGATTATAACGTTCGGCTGCCATGAGCGTGTTTACTCGTATGAAGATGATACATAGAAAGAGTCGTAATTTACCGGCGACCTTCACCACGTATTGGCGAAAGCGTCAACCTTTTGCGCATGAAAAGCCTGAAAGCGAGAGTTCCATGTCTGATATTGTAACGAACCTGAATTTGGTCAAAGGCCAGATCGCCAATGCCGAAAAAGAAGCGCGTCGCGATAAAGGTTCGGTAACGCTCGTTGCAGTCTCCAAAACATTCGATGCGGAGGAAATCAGCCCGGCGCTGGATGCCGGCCACCGTATCTTTGGCGAAAACCGCGTGCAGGAAGCGCAGGGAAAATGGCCTCAACTGCGTGAGCGCTATTCCGGCATCGAACTGCATCTCATCGGCCCACTGCAATCCAACAAGGCTGCCGACGCGGTTGCATTATTCGATGTGATTGAAACGGTGGATCGCGAAAAGATCGCAGCCGCCATCGCAGCCGAAATCAGAAAACAGAACCGCGCGCCCAAACTCTATGTGCAGGTCAATACCGGACTTGAGCCGCAAAAGGCCGGGATCGAACCGAAGGACGCCCTTGCATTTGTCGAGCGCTGCCGCAAGGAACACGGCCTTGAGATCGAGGGGCTGATGTGCATTCCACCTGCCGATGAAAATCCGGGGCCACACTTCGCGCTTCTGGAAAAGCTTGCCCGCGAAGCAGGCGTCGAAAAACTTTCAATGGGCATGTCGGGCGATTATGAAACGGCAATCGGCTTCGGCGCGACATCCGTGCGCGTAGGCTCGGCCATTTTTGGCGGGCGCGACTATTACGCGCCAGCCTGAATGCATTTAACGTCTAATGCATCACGATCTCGCCGCGTGCATTGCGCCAGTCCGATGGACCAAGCAGGCGGCAATGCGCATAGCTGACCGAATGCAGAGGCCCATCGATTTCCCGCTGCCAGAATTCAATGAAATGATTGAGCATCGGAAAGTCGGGCGCGACATCGTAATCCTGCCAGACGTAAAGCTGGAGCAAATGCGGATGATCCGGCATATGATAGAAGATCTTCGCCGTTGTCAGGCCATAGCCGGCGAGTTGCAATTCGAAAGCTGTCTTCGAATTAAAAGCGGTCGTCGTCATGGCGATTTCCCCTTTTCATAAAGAGCCTGTTGTAGACTCATTATGACAGATAATTGCTGAGATTGGTTTTTAAATAGTAAAAACAATATGTTAGCATCAATTGAATTGGAGTGCTGCCAGCCCATTCATTTTTTATGCTGCGTCACTGTGGACCATAGGACATTCCATTGTCTAATTTACCTTATCGAATATGAACTGTAGATGAGTCTGGCGACGGCCATGCCCTGATGCATGCTGTCGATTGCGGCGGGAGGATCGCCGGACGTTAGGAGGATTTTATGTCGGACAAGCTTTACCCGGTGCTGGCCGAGGCAAAGAAGAACACGCTCATTGACAATGCGACCTATCTTGAATGGTATGAGGAGAGCGTGACCGACCCCGATGGCTTCTGGGCCAAGCACGGCCGACGCATTGACTGGTTCAAGCCCTTCACCAAGGTCAAGAACACCAGTTTCGACGGCGATATATCGATTAAATGGTATGAAGACGGTATCACCAACGTCTCGTATAATTGCATCGACCGTCATCTCAAGAGCCGCGGCGATCAGGTTGCCATTATCTGGGAAGGCGACAATCCCTATATCGACAAGAAGATCACCTATCGCGAGCTTTACGAAAATGTCTGCCGCATGGCGAATGTTCTCAAAAAGCATGGTGTCAGGAAAGGCGATCGCGTCACCATCTATCTGCCGATGATCCCGGAAGCTGCTTATGCGATGCTCGCCTGCGCCCGGATCGGCGCAGTGCATTCGGTCGTCTTCGCTGGTTTCTCGCCGGAAGCACTGGCAGGTCGCATCGTTGATTGCGAATCCACCTTCGTCATCACCGCCGATGAAGGTGTGCGCGGCGGCAAGCCTGTTTCTCTCAAGGAAAATACCGACACCGCCATTGATATTGCCGCCAAGCAGTATGTGATGGTCAACAAGGTTCTGGTCGTGCGCCGCACCGGCGGCAAGGTCAGTTGGGGTCCGGGCCGCGACATCTGGTATCATCAGGAAGTCGCAAGCGTTGAGCCGCATTGCGAGCCCGAACCGATGAATGCGGAAGACCCGCTTTTCATTCTTTATACTTCCGGTTCCACCGGCAAACCGAAAGGCGTGCTGCATACCACAGCAGGCTATCTCGTCTACACCTCGATGACGCATCAATATGTCTTCGACTATCATGACGGCGACATCTACTGGTGCACGGCGGATGTGGGCTGGGTAACGGGCCACTCCTATATCGTCTATGGACCGCTTGCCAATGGCGCGACCACGCTGATGTTTGAAGGCGTGCCGAATTTCCCCGATCAGGGTCGTTTCTGGGAAGTGATCGACAAACATCACGTCAATATTTTCTATACCGCCCCGACCGCGCTGCGCTCGCTCATGGGTGCGGGCGACGAGTTCGTCACCCGCTCTTCGCGCTCGTCCCTGCGGCTGCTCGGCTCCGTCGGCGAGCCGATCAATCCGGAAGCCTGGGAATGGTATTACCACGTCGTGGGCGACCAGAAATCACCAATTGTCGATACGTGGTGGCAGACGGAAAATGGTGGCATTCTCATCACGCCGCTACCGGGTGCAACCGACCTCAAGCCGGGTTCCGCCACACGTCCGTTCTTCGGTGTCAAGCCGGTTCTGGTAGACAATGAAGGCACGGTACTGGAGGGCGTAGCCGACGGCAATCTTTGCATTTCCGATAGCTGGCCGGGCCAGATGCGCACCGTCTATGGCGATCATGCGCGTTTCATCGAAACCTATTTCTCCACCTATAAGGGGATGTATTTTTCCGGTGATGGCTGCCGCCGCGACGAGGACGGCTATTACTGGATCACCGGTCGCGTCGATGATGTGCTCAATATTTCCGGCCATCGCATGGGCACGGCGGAAATCGAATCGGCGCTCGTCTCGCATCATTCGGTGTCGGAAGCTGCCGTGGTCGGCTACCCGCACCCGATCAAGGGGCAAGGCATTTATTGCTACGTCACACTGATGACCGGCGCGGAAGATCAGAACCCCGATGAATTGCGCAAGGAGCTGGTAAGCCATGTACGCAAGGAAATCGGCCCCATCGCCACGCCCGACAAGATTCAGTTTGCGCCGGGCCTGCCCAAGACCCGCTCGGGCAAGATCATGCGCCGTATCCTGCGCAAGATCGCCGAAGATGATTTTGGCGCGCTGGGCGACACCTCGACGCTCGCCGATCCGGGCGTCGTGGACGATCTGATCGAAAACCGGCAGAATAAGAAATAACCAATGGAAAGGCCGGGAAATTCCCGGCCTTTCCATTTAATCTTGTAAACATGAGCACCTGATTTTATGAGATTTTGCTCCCGCGCGATTTGCAGGCCGGAGCGAGAAATATCCCAAATTCAAAAATCGATGGTGCGTCCCTTGATTTCCCAGTCGCCAAAACGGGCCGGATCCTTGCCGCCACGCCCGCCAATTTCCCGCGGCGCTTGCGCTTCCTTTTCGGCAGCGCGGCGCGCTTCGGCTTCCTTCAGCGCGCGCTGGGCAGCAGGTGGCAAACCCTCAAACACCCCTATTTCGGTAATTTGCATATTTTCAGTTGCGTTCGGTTTTTCGGTCATCAGTCACGATTCCAGTTCGCTGCTTAAGCTTCGAATATTGAAGCTTGGGCTATTTATACCCATCATATAGGCAGAAAGGCACGCGGCGCAAAACCCGATTCTGGTCATGCACCGTCACATTTGGAGACCGCCACGGATGAATATGACGAAAACAGCCATGCTGATCGCCCTCATGACGGTGATGTTCATGAGCATCGGCTATTTGTTGGGCGGCGGTGGCGGCATGATGATCGCGCTCTTAATCGCCGTCGCCATGAACCTGTTCAGCTACTGGAACTCCGACAAGATGGTGTTGCGCATGTACAATGCGCAGGAAGCAGACGAGCGCACAGCGCCCGAATATTTTCGCATCGTGCAGGGCCTCGCCGCCAATGCCGGTCTGCCGACGCCAAAGATTTATATCATCCATGAGGACCAGCCGAACGCTTTCGCCACAGGGCGCAATCCGGAAAACGCTGCCGTTGCAGCCACGACCGGCCTTCTCCAGCGTCTGACGCCGGAAGAAGTCGCGGGCGTTATGGCTCACGAACTGGCGCATGTGCAAAACCGCGACACGCTGACCATGACCATTGTGGCGACACTGGCGGGTGCGATTTCCATGCTCGGCAATTTTGCTTTCTTCCTCGGCGGCAATCGCGAGAACGGCAATGGCATTATCGGCATTATCGGCACGATCCTCGCCATGATCGTCGCGCCTTTTGCCGCCATGATCGTACAGATGGCCGTCAGCCGTACCCGCGAATACGCTGCAGACAAACGCGGCGCGGAAATCTGCGGCAACCCGCTCTGGCTCTCATCTGCGCTCAACAAGATCGCGCGCAGCGCAAAAGCCATCCCCAATGAGGAAGCCGAACACAATCCGGCGACCGCCCATATGTTCATCATCAACCCGTTGAGCGGGCGCGGTGCCGATAGTCTCTTCTCAACCCACCCCGACACCGACAACCGCATCGCCGCCCTTGAGCAGATGGCCACGCAGATGGGCATCCGGTCAGCGGGCCGGTCAGCAGACATGCGCGCGGCCCCTTCCCAAAGTAGCGGTCCTTGGGGTAATGCTGGCGGCAACGACTCTAGCGGCAGTTCCGGTTTCCGGGGGCCGTGGTCCTAACCAAGAAGAAAAACATTGAGTGAAGCAAAGCCCGCGCAAAAGCGCGGAAACGATAAGCCGCAAATTGCAAGCCGCCCCGGTTTGGCCGCGCGTCAATGCGCAGCCCGCCTTCTGGGCGCGGTGATCGAAAAGAGGACCTCGCTCGACGGCCTGACCGATAATAGCAACGGTCATCCGCAATATCTGGCGCTGGAGCCGCGCGACCGCGCGCTGGTTCGCGCCATTCTTGGTTCCGCCCTGCGCAATCGCGGTGCTATCGAACGCGCCATATCAAAACGCCTCGACCGGCCCTTGCCGGAGAACGCCGTCGCGCTCAAACATCTTCTTCATGTCGCGGTCGCGCAGATTTTCTATCTCGACCTGCCCGATCATTCGGCAGTTGATCTGGCGGTGGAAGCAGCCGGTGCCGACCCACGCAACCGCAAATATGCGGGCCTCGTCAATGCGCTTCTGCGGCGGCTTTCGCGCAACAAGGAGCGCGCGCTTGCCCATACGCTCCAACTGGAAACTAATGTACCGGAATGGTTTTCAACGAGTATTAAGGAAGCCTATGGCACGGAGAAGTCTGCGGCCATTTTTGCCATGCATGCTTACGAGCCACCCATCGATTTCACTGTGAGAGGCGATCCGAAACTCTGGGCCGAAAAGCTTGGCGGCGTGGTGCTTCCCAACGGCTCGGTGCGCCTTGAAACTGTGGAAGGCATACTCACGGAACTCCCCGGCTTCGCGGAAGGCGAATGGTGGGTGCAGGACGTCGCAGCCAGCCTGCCGGCCCGATTGATGGGCAACATCAGGGACAAGCGCGTGGCCGATCTTTGCGCCGCCCCCGGCGGCAAGACGGCGCAACTTGCGCTTCAGGGCGCTAAGGTGACGGCGCTCGATCTGTCCGAAAACCGGCTGAAACGGCTTCAGGGCAATCTCGAGCGGCTGGGCTTTAACGCAGAAACCATCGCGATAAACCTCCTCGATTATAAGCCGGTTAATCTTTTTGACGCAGTGCTACTCGATGCGCCCTGCTCCTCGACCGGCACGGTACGCCGCCATCCTGATGTGCCATGGACAAAGACGCCCGCCGATATCGATAAGCTGGCTAATCTTCAGGCAAAACTGCTGGCTCACGCGGCAACATTGGTCAATCCCGGCGGCTTAATCGTCTTTTCCAATTGCTCACTGCATCCGGAGGAAGGCGAGTTGGTGGCCCAGGCTGCTGCGGAGAACCCCCTGCTGGAATCTTGCCCGATCACGCCGGCGGACTGCCCCGGTCTGGAAGGCCTGATTACGCCAGAAGGTTTCTTGCGCTCGACTCCTGCCGACCTACCCGCCGAGTGCTTCGATGGCAATCCGCGCTTGGCTGGCATGGATGGTTTCTTCGCCGCACGGTTCAAACGGCGCTCATAAGTCCAAAAAATCGCTAAATTTGCCGTATCAAGTGCCCTGCACCCGGTATGGTTAACACTCGATTCACCATTATATACAATTGTATAAAAGCATGATTCCGGAGAGCGAACCCTGCTTTCGGAAAATCATGCCCTGTAAAGGAAGTCGGGCTTGTTATTTGGCCCTCAAAAGAATGGCAGACAAAACGGAGAACGAACGGGTGTCAGTCGCGCTGAGCGAAACCCCGCATCTTTGGGGACTGGCCGTTGCACAGGCTTGGCGCAGGTTCAGCCGCCGCCTTCGCATGGGGCCGCTTTATCGCTGGCGCTTCACCGGTTTTACGCCCGAACGCATCCTCATCGCGCCTCCCGATCTTCGTGTCGCCGACCCCCAGCTCGCGCAGGAATTTTACCACGGGCGCTTTGCGCTCGCTGGCCGTCTGGTCGAAACTGGCGGATTTTCGCCTTTCGCCGTCGAACCGCCGACATCGGAATGGGAGGCGGCTCTGCATGGTTTCGGCTGGCTGCGTCACCTCAAAAGCGCCAATAGCGAGCTTGCCACCGCCAATGCGCGCGCGCTCATTGATGACTGGATGCGCCTTTACGGAAAACGCATCGGCGGGCTGGCCTGGTCGCCCGAAGTCACTGCGCAGCGCACCATCGCGTGGTTGCAACACTCGAATCTCATCCTGTCGGGCGCAGAACTACCCGCTTATCGCAAATTCATGCGCTCGCTCGCCATGCAAGTGCGTTATCTACGCACCGTGGCCTCGGCGATGGATGACGGCGAAGAACGCCTTCGTGCCCGCATCGCGCTTGCTTTTGCAGCGCTGGCGCTTCCGGTTTCACCCCCGACCGCACGCGCGGCGCGCCGCAATCTCGAATATGAACTCAAACGCCAGATTCTGCCCGATGGCGGGCATATTTCACGCAATCCGGCGACCGTTCTGGAGCTTCTGGCCGATCTGCTGCCCTTGCGCCAGACCTATGCCAATGGCACGGAATCGCCGCCCAAGGCGCTGATCGAAGCCGTAGAGCGCATGTTGCCGGCGCTACGCTTCTTCCGCCATCAGGATGGCAGTCTTGCGCTCTTCAATGGTGTCGGCCCGACCATGTCGGAGCGTATCATCTCCGTTCTGCGCCACGATGAAACGGCAGGCTCACCCCTCACCCATGCACCCTATTCCGGCTATGAACGCCTCTCTATGGGTTCTACCACCATCATTGCCGATACGGGCCTACCGCCGCCGGTTATCGCCTCGCGCGATGCCCATGCCGGTTGCCTCGCTTTCGAGATGTCGTCGGGGCGCCAGCGCTACATCGTCAATTCCGGCATAGACCGTTACGGGCCATCTGAATTCCGCCCGCTCGGTCGCTCCACCGCAGCCCATTCGACCGTGACCATCAACGACACTTCATCGTGCCGTTTCAGCCTGAATGCCGGACTTTCCAGCATGATCGGCACGCCGGTCATCGCTGGTCCTACAAGAGTGCAACGCGACCGCGTGGAAGATATGGGGCGGCAGGGCTTCGTCGCCAGCCATGACGGCTATGTGCGGCTTTTCGGCATTTTCCATGAACGTCGCATGGTGCTTTCGCACAATGGCAGTGTGATTCAAGGTGCGGACCGCTTTTATCGCGGCGACGCAAAGGCGCTGAAAGCTAATGGACGCGATAATATCGCCGTACGCTTTCATATCCACCCATCGGTCGATATTTCCTTTGATGAAAATGGCCTGATCGTGCTGAGTGCCGATCATGACGACACCTGGGCATTTTCCTGCTTCGAGGTCGCGCCGCAGCTCGAAGACAGCATCTTCTTCGCCGGCTTTCGCGGCCCCGTGACCTCGAAGCAGATCGTCCTGTCCTTCCCCGCTTCGCAACTGCCGGAAGTGAACTGGCAGTTCAGCCGCATCGCTATTGGCAGCTATGCTTAAGTGCTACAGTTTAAGGTAGGATTCCCGTTCTTCCTGTGCTAATCCGCCTGCGTCCACCCTTCCTGAAGGCAAAATGCTTCAGCAACGAAGAGACCATTTCCTATGGCTGTCAGCTCCAAACATATTCCCGCTCCCGACCTTTGTCGGGTGCGACGCGCCCTCCTTTCCGTATCCGATAAAACGGGCCTGATCGAATTCGCCAGAGCGCTTCATGCGCATGATGTCGAAATCCTCTCGACAGGCGGCACGGCCAAAGCAATCGCCGCCGAGGGGATTCCTGTGCGCGATGTATCGGAAGTCACAGGCTTTCCCGAGATCATGGATGGGCGCGTGAAAACGCTGCATCCGGCAGTCCATGGCGGTCTTCTCGCCGTGCGCAATGATCCCGAACACGTTGCCGCGATGGAAGAACATGGAATAGGCGGCATAGATCTGGCCGTCATCAATCTCTATCCCTTCGAGGAAGTCCGTTTTCAGGGCGGCGATTACGACACGACCGTTGAGAACATCGATATTGGCGGCCCGGCCATGATCCGTGCCTCGGCCAAGAACCATGCCTATGTGGCAACCGTGGTCGATCCTGCCGACTATGCGGATGTCGTGGCCGAGCTTGAAAAGCAGTCCGGCTCGCTACCGCTTTCCTTCCGCAAGAAGCTTGCCGCCAAGGCTTTTTCGCGCACCGCTACCTATGATGCGGCCATTTCCAACTGGTTCGCGGAAGCTACCGAAGAAGAAACGCCGGTCTGGCGTTCGGTGGCAGGCAAGCTGCATTCGGTCATGCGCTATGGCGAAAATCCACACCAGAACGCAGGCTTCTACCTGACTGGCGAACAACGTCCCGGCGTTGCCACCGCAACCCAGCTTCAGGGCAAGCAGCTTTCCTATAATAATATCAACGACACCGATGCCGCTTTCGAGCTCGTCGCCGAATTCGACCCGGCGCGTATTGCAGCGGTTGCGATCATCAAGCACGCCAATCCATGCGGCGTAGCGGAAGCCGCCAGCATCAAGGAAGCCTATCTCAAAGCACTGGCCTGTGATCCGGTTTCGGCTTTCGGCGGCATTGTCGCGCTCAACCGGACGCTTGACGAAGAAGCGGCTGAAGAAATCGTGAAAATCTTCACCGAAGTCATCATCGCACCCGACGCGACAGAAGGCGCGAAGGCCATCGTTGCAGCCAAGAAAAATCTGCGCCTGCTGGTGACTGGCGGCCTGCCCGACCCGCGCGCACGAGGCATTGCGGCAAAGACGGTTGCAGGTGGCCTGCTGGTTCAGTCGCGCGACAATGGCAATGTCGATGATCTCGATCTCAAGGTCGTGACCAAACGCGCACCTGGCGAAGCTGAACTTAACGACATGAAATTCGCCTTCCGCGTCGCCAAGCATGTGAAGTCGAACGCCATCGTCTATGTAAAAAACGGTGCGACAGTCGGCATCGGCGCAGGCCAGATGAGCCGCGTGGATTCGGCTCGCATCGCCGCCCGCAAGGCGGAAGATGCAGCGCAAGCCGCAGGTCTCGCCGAGCCGCTGACCAAGGGCTGTGTGGTGGCATCCGACGCCTTCTTCCCCTTTGCCGACGGCCTGCTTTCTGCCGTCGAGGCCGGTGCCACCGCCGTCATCCAGCCGGGCGGCTCGATGCGTGACGATGAAGTCATCGCCGCAGCCGACGAACATGGCATAGCCATGGTCATGACAGGGATGCGCCATTTTCGGCATTAGAGCGCATCCCGAAAAGTGTGAAACGGTTTTCGGACAAGATGCGCGGTAACAACAAATTGTTAGAGCCCCGGAAACACGCGGTCCGGGGCTTTTTCTTGACCTTCACGTTTCGTATGATTCGCTTGTATTCGTTTTGGAGGAGCATCGTCCATGACCCGCTATATCGGTTCCATCGATCAGGGGACCACCAGTTCGCGCTTCATTATTTTTGACCGGAATGGCGATATCATTGCCGTGGACCAGCGCGAGCATGAGCAAATCTATCCGAAAGCGGGCTGGGTGGAGCATGATGCAACGGAAATCTGGCGCAATACGCAGCATGTCATTGATGGTGCACTGAAAAAGGCCGGATTGCGAGCCTCTGATATTGCCTCTGTCGGTATCACCAACCAGCGTGAAACCACACTGCTATGGGACAGAAAAACCGGCGCGCCGCTCTGCAACGCTCTGGTCTGGATGGATACGCGCACCGACGAGATGGTGGCCCACTTCGTGAAGGATGGCGGCGCCGACCTCCTGCGTGCGAAGACAGGC
The DNA here is from genome assembly GCF_019100495.1 of Falsochrobactrum tianjinense. Lineage (GTDB taxonomy): Bacteria > Pseudomonadota > Alphaproteobacteria > Rhizobiales > Rhizobiaceae > Brucella > Brucella tianjinense. The sequence goes on from NZ_JAHRVA010000007.1 coordinate 148,740, forward strand.
CTGCCGATCTCCACCTATTTTTCCGGCCTCAAGCTGCGCTGGATTCTCGATCACGTTCCCGGCGCGCGCGAAAAAGCGCAAGCAGGCGATGCCCTTTTCGGCACCATCGACACATGGCTGGTCTGGAACCTGACCGGTGGCGCCAATGGCGGCATCCATATCACTGATGTGACGAATGCTTCGCGCACCCAGCTGATGGACATCGCTACGCTGAAATGGGACGAGGAAACCCTGCGCCTGTTTGAAATTCCACCTGCCTGCCTGCCGGCAATCCGCTCCTCAAGCGAGATCTATGGCGCAATCGCCCTGCCATCGCTGGAAGGCGTCAAGCTTGCAGGCATCCTCGGCGACCAGCAGGCAGCCCTTTTCGGTCAGGCATGTCTTCAGCCGGGCGAAGCCAAGAACACCTATGGCACCGGCTGTTTCATGCTGATGAATACAGGCGAAAAGCTGGTGCCGTCATCCTGCGGTCTTCTGACTACCGTTGCCTACCGTTTGGGCGAAGCAAAGCCGGTCTATGCACTGGAAGGCTCGATTGCGATCACCGGTGCTCTCGTGCAATGGCTGCGCGACAATCTCGGCATCATCAGCAATAGCGGTGAAATAGAAACCCTCGCCCGCACGGTCGAAGACAATGGCGATGTCTATTTCGTGCCTGCCTTCTCCGGTCTTTATGCGCCACACTGGCAAGATTCCGCGCGCGGCATCATTGCGGGCCTCACCCGTTTCGCAAACAAAGGTCATATCGCCCGCGCCGCCCTTGAGGCAAGCTGCTATCAGGTGCGCGAAGTGCTCGAAGCCATGGTTAAGGATTCCGGCGTCGAGATCAGCGAACTGCGGGCCGATGGCGGCATGACCATCAATGAACTGCTTATGCAATTCCAGTCCGATATTCTCAATGTGCCGGTAGTGCGCCCTAAAATCATTGAGACAACGGCCCTGGGAGCTGCCTATGCGGCGGGCCTTGCCGTGGACTACTGGAGGAGCACGAACGACATCGTTGAAAACTGGCAGGTGGGTCATCGCTGGCATCCGAAAATGGGCGAAAAGGAACGCAGTCGCCTTTTCCGCTCATGGGAAAAAGCGGTGCAGCGCTCGCTCAACTGGATCGAATAATATTATCGGCTGGATAGGGCGTGGCCTTTGCCAGCACCAGACCAGCCGCAAAAAAGACGACCAGAACCGACATCCCCAGCGCTGCCGAGCCGCTGAGCGCCGTCACACTCGCCACCAGAAACGGTCCCAGAAAGCTGGTCGCACGGCCTGCCAGCGCATAAATGCCAAAATAGCGCCCCGATTCCTGTGGCGCGATACTGCGCGCAAACCACGACCGCGACGACGCTTGTACCGGCCCGAAAGCCGCACCGATCAGCAACCCGTAAAACAGAAAAGCGTGTTCGGCAGGCGTTGCGAACAATCCGTCAGCCCCGGTGACGCTGAACGAAACAAGACCGAATAATGTATGATCATGCCCGGTGGATACGATGCCCAGCGAAGCGAGAAGAAGAAGCACAACCGACACCAGAACCACGGCTTTCGACCCCAGCCTTGTGTCGAGACGGCTTGCGACGAGACAGCCGAAAATCGCTGTCACATTGAGGATCATGCCAAAAAGCCCGATTTCGGTGATCGACCAGCCAAACAATATGGCGGCATAGCCCGCTCCCAATGCAAGCAACGCATTGACACCATCCTGATAGATCATCCGGGCGATCAGAAAGCGCATGATGCCGGGACGTTTACGCACCTCGGCAAGCGTCACTTTCAGCTCTGAAAGCCCCGAACGCAGCGCCCGCCCTAGCGGCTCGCCCCGCGCCGCATCGGGCGTGAAAAGGAACATCGGCAAGATGAAGACGAAATACCACGCCGCCGCCAGCGGGCCCGCAATGCGCGCATCCTCGCCTTTTGCCGGATCGAGCCCGAACAACGGCTCCATACCGATGATCGTCCTGCCGGTTTCAGGAGAGCCCGCCAGACAGAGAACGATAAAGACCAGCACAATCATGCCGCCCAGATAGCCAAGTCCCCATGCAATATTGGAAACACGCCCGATATCTTCGTTCGCAACGAGGCGTGGCATCATGGAATCATTGAAGACGATCGAAAATTCCGCCGCCACCATTGCAATTGCAAAGACGAGCAAAACCCAGAACAGGCTTGCCCCCGGCACGGCGAACCAGAGCAGCGACAGGCATATTATCTTGAGGGCGGCAAAGAAGGCGATCCATGGCTTGCGCGCGCCGGTTCGGTCGGCGACCGCGCCCAGTATGGGCGACAGAACCGCGACCAGAAGGCCGGCGACGGCAATGCCATAGCCCCATGCAATCTGTCCCGCTTCGGGGCTTTCCGCCATACGCGAGATGAAATAGGGGCCGAAGATAAAGGTCGTCACCACCGTAAAAAACGGTTGCGCCGCCCAGTCGAAAAATATCCATCCCCAAATACCGCTCCGCGGGGCAGGGTTGCGGACGCCTAACGTCTGGTCTGTCACGCGCCCATTCCTCCCCGCTCCGGTTTTTAAAGCGCCAGATCCGACATGAGGCCGGCAGCGACCGCAAGACGCGAGACCGTCAGGTCCCCGCCTTCCGTCAGCGCCACCATCCGGCCCCTGACCTGTTCAATGCGCTCGCCATCCGCCGCAAACCACGCCGAAGCCGGGTCCTTCTCCCTGGCGAAGCGCTTCAAGGCCGCGACCGTAATGCCGCGCGCTGCCTGCGTAATCGTTTCGGCCGCGCGCGACAGGGCCAGCCCGTCATAATAGTCCGTCACCGGAATAGCACGCGCGGCCTCCTCGATACGGCCGATACGGAAGACTTCCGTCACTCCGAAATAGGCCTTGGCGGCGGAAACCAGATCGGCCTTGGCCAGATGCGCCACCAGCGCGACATCCGGCATGATAGCCGCAAGCTGGAGATGCGCCAGACGCACAGCGAGCGCTTCCGGTGCGCCTTTTTCGATAAACGCCGCCTTGTCTTCCTGCACAATGCTGGTGAGGAATTCCGGCATGAGTTCGATCATATGCGGCTCAAGTTCGGTGCGCGCCTTGACGATGGTATCGACCAGTTCGGCCAGCGAAGCGCCGGTGGTATCGTTACGCAGCACCCAGGCTGTCGTCGCTTGCAGCATATCGCCGACAAGCTGGTAGAACTGGTTCTGTACCTCGCCTGTTACCTTACTGTCGAGCGCGTCGATGGCATCATAGATTGCCTTGACCCCGAAACCATCACGCACCGCCACATAGGCCCGCACAATATCGGCAGCCGGTTTGCCCGTCGTATCCTCAAGATTGCTGACAAAGGTGACGCCGCCGCGATTGACCACATCATTGGCCAGTTGCGTCGCGATGATTTCGCGCCTCAAACGATGGCTTGAAATCTCCTCCGCATAGGTCTTGACCATCTGCGGCGGAAAATAATCGAGTAGAAGAGAGTGGAAATAAGGCTGGTCGGGAAGCTGGCTCGCCACCAGATCATCACAGAGCGAAAGCTTGGAATAGGCCAGAAGCACGGCCAGTTCCGGGCGGGTCAGCGGCTGGCCAGCCTTTTGCCGTTCGTTGAGCAGCGCGTCCGACGGCAGGTTTTCCACCTTGCGGTCAAGCAGCTTGCGGCTTTCCAGTTCGTCCATGAAGCGCGCCTGATAGGGCAGGCCTGCTAGCCCCTGCCGCTCGACCAGCGAAAGGGCCAGCGGTTGCAGATAATTGTTACGCAGCACCAGCTGCGCCACATCGTCCGTCATACTGACCAGCAGCTTGTCGCGCGCCGATCGCTTGAGCTTGCCCGACCGCATGGCCGCCGCCAGAGCGATCTTGATATTGACCTCGACATCCGAGCAGTTGACGCCAGCGGAATTGTCGATGGCGTCCGTATTGCCGCGCCCGCCCTTGCTTTCAATACCGCCATTGAGCGCATATTCAATGCGTCCGCGCTGCGTCATGCCCAGGTTGGCACCCTCGCCGATCACTCGCGCACGCACATCCGAGCCGGTAATACGGATCGCGTCATTGGCGCGGTCGCCCACCTGCGCATCCGTCTCAACGGAGGAGCGAATATAGGTGCCAATGCCTCCGAACCAGAGCAGATCCACTGGCGCTTTCAGGATCGCCGTCATGATTTCTTGTGGCGTAGCCGTGGTTTTGCCAATGCCGATTGCAGCGGCAGCCGCAGCCGATAATGTGATCGTCTTCTGGCTGCGGCTGAAGATGCCGCCGCCGGGCGAGAGCTTGGAGCGGTCGTAATCCTGCCAGCTCGAACGCGGCAGATCGAAAAGGCGCTTGCGCTCGGCAAAGCCGGTCGCAGGAGCCGGATCGGGGTCGATGAAGATGTCGCGATGGTCAAAAGCGGCAACCAGCCTTGTTTGCTGCGAAAGCAGCATGCCATTGCCGAACACATCGCCCGACATATCCCCCACGCCTACAGCCGTGAAATGCTGGCTCTGGATGTCGATATCCAGCTCGCGGAAATGCCGCTTCACCGCTTCCCACGCGCCGCGCGCGGTGATGCCCATGCCCTTGTGGTCATAGCCCGCCGAACCGCCGGAGGCGAAAGCATCATCCAGCCAGAAATCATGCGCCTGACTGATGGCATTGGCCGTGTCCGAGAAAGTAGCCGTTCCCTTGTCGGCTGCGACGACGAAATATGGATCATCATTATCGTGACGCACGACATCGTTGGGCGGCACGACATGGCTATCCTCGATATTGTCCGTAACCGACAAAAGCGTGGTGATGAACACCTTATAGGCCTCACGCCCTGCCTCGAAAACCACATTGCGATCCCCACCAACTGGCAAGCGTTTGGGGTAGAAACCGCCTTTGGCGCCCACCGGCACGATAACGGCGTTCTTCACCTGCTGTGCTTTTACAAGTCCCAGCACTTCGGTGCGATAATCCTGCGCGCGGTCCGACCAGCGCAAGCCCCCACGCGCCACCGCGCCAAAGCGCAGGTGAACGCCTTCCACTTCCGGCCCATAGACGAAAATTTCGCGATAGGGACGGGGTTCCGGCAGGCCCTCCACCAGGCGCGGATTGAGCTTGAAGGCAAAGGTCACACGCGGCCTTCCATCGACATCGGGCTGCCATGCATTGGTGCGCAATGTCGCTTCGATCAGATTGCGGAAACGACGCAAAATCTGGTCGTCATCGATGCTCGGCACTGCCAGCAACGCCGTTTCAATCGCATCGACCAGCTTGTTTTCGGCCTTTTCCCGCCGCTTCGACGCAGGATTGAAGCGCAGATCGAACAGCGAATAAAGGTCTGTGGCGATTTCCGGGTAGCGATTGAGCGCGGCAGCAATAAAGCTTTGCGGATAGGCAATGCCCGCCTGTTGCAGATAGCGGCCATAGGCGCGCAGGATCATGATCTGCCGCGCCGTCAGGCGTGCCGTCTGGACCAGTGCATTATAGAAGTCATTATCCGCCTCTCCGCCCCAGACGGTGCGGAACACCTCCTCCAGCATCTCGCCCTCATCGGTGAGATCAACCGGCGCGCCATAGGCATTCACCAGTTGCATGTCGTGAAAGAACACCGGAACGTCCGCGCCGCCTGCATCGGGCAATTCGATGGTCTGCTCGCTGATGACGCGAAAGCCCATATTTTCCAGCAGCGGTACGCGCTGCGAGAGCACCACGGGAGCGCCATAGTGATAAAGTTTCAGCGAAACTCCGTCCGGCCCGTCGGTGCGATACCGGTAAAAATCGACGAAAAGCGGCGCTTGCGGGCTGAGCCCTTCAATGCGCCTGGCATCAACCAGCGCATCGGCAGGTGTGAAAATCTCGCGATAAGAGGGCGGGAATGCCGAGGCCAGCGCAATCGTGGACGCATTTTCCGTGGTTGCGCTTTCAGAAACCACATCCTCCCATGTGCGGATGATATCGCGTACTTTCGCCTCCAGCGTTTCGCGATCCACATGCGGCATCGAACGCTTCGTGCGGCGAATGACGAATTGCACGCGCGTCAGCCCATTGGGCAAAAACACCGGATGAAATTCAAAACTGTCACCTTCATAGACCTCGACGAGATGACGCCCGATCTTCTCGCGCGCTACTGAATCGTAGCGGTCGCGCGAAATATAGACCAGAACAGACGCAAATCGCCCGAAGCGGTCATGGCGCGGTATCACGCGGACGCGCGGACGTTCGCCCAGCGCAAGGATCAGTTCAGCATTGGCCGTCAGGCTGTCCGTATCGATTTGAAACAGCTCGTCGCGCGGATATTCTTCGAGCACGCTCACAAGCGCCTTGCCCGAATGGTCCTCACGATTGAAGCCCAGATGCCTGATGACGGCATCGGCCTTCGAGCGGATGAAAGGAATGCTGGCGATGGAACTGGTATAGGCAACCGACGTGAACAGGCCAACAAGGCGCAATTCGCCGACCGCCTCGCCCTTCTCGCCAAATATCTTGATGCCGACATAGTCGAGATAAGTGCGTCTATGGACCAGCGAGAGCGTATTCGCCTTGGTGACGATCAGCGGTTCGGCGCTGTCGAGAAAATCGGTAATCTCTGGCGGTGTGAGCGTATCCTCATCGTCCTTGCGCAGCACGCGCACGCCCTGATCGCCAAGAACGCCCAGGGGCTTTCCAACCGTCACCAGTTCGCGCTTTCTGCCGCTGCCCTCGAACGCCAGTTCGCGCATACCCAGAAAGACGAAATTATCGTCGCGCAGCCATTCGAGAAAGGCAATGGCCTCCGGCATGGCGGCATTTTTGGTCAGCTCATAGGTGCGTTTATAATCGGTGATCGCTCCATCGATGCGCCGGAGCATTGGTTTCCAGTCTCCAACCGCCAGATCGACCTGCCCGATGATGCGGTCGAGAGAAGCAATCAATTCGTCCTGTGCATCCTTGGTCATTGCCGAAAGATGCATCTGCACCACGCTGACGCGCTCAACCTCTTTGGCGGGAGGGAGCTGCGAGGCTTCGCCAAGAATGACGAGCTTGTCTTTTTCATGCGATATATCGAGAACCGGATGCACGAGAAGAAATATCTGTCCGGCATGATCACCAAGCTCACCCATGATGGAATCGAGCAGGAACGGCTTGTTGCCATTGACGATAGTGACCACGCTGACGAGGCGGCCCTGCCGCTCGATGCCATTGTCGATATTGATGATAGTTTTTCCCTTGCGCCAGCGCTCCAGCGCGGCATAGGCGATATGAGCTGAACTTTCGAGGACCTTGGCGTCATAGGCGGCGAGGTCTTCCGGCGGTGCCCATTCGAAAAGAAGCTGCGAGAAAGCAGCCAAAGCCTTGGGCTTCCCCCCCCTTTTTTCCTCCTTGCCTGCCTTGGAACTTTTTACTTTACTCGACCGGTCCTGCTTTGCAGTCACGTCGGATACTCCTGTTATGGTGGCAATGCGGCTCAAATTAACAGATTGAGAGTTTGTTTCGATGGCAAATCGTTGAAAACAACCAAAAAAATCCGTTAAAGATAGAAAAAGACGATCTAATCAATTTAATTTGGAATAAAATTCTGAAAATTCATCCCGCCCTTTTCCAAAAATGACGAATTATTTTCTTATCTGCGGTTTCGTCAAAGCTCGATGAGATGATCGTCAAGCTCGTTGGGCGTATCCGGCCCGGACGGAAAATGCTGCGCCAGCAGGACACCCGCCTGCCCGATCGCCAGCACGAAGCCTTCCGCCGCGCTTTCGCGCGATGCATGATGGGTCAATGTCGCGACGATGGCGTTCCAATCCTCCTGTTTGACATGCATATGAATACCCGCATCGGCGATCACCTCCGCATAATGTTCGGCCTCTGATACAAACAGCAGAATACCTGTGCGTTGCTCGGTGATATGGACATTGCGCGCCAGAAACTGCTGCACGGCATTGAGATGCGCGCGCTTGTAGCGGATGCGCCGCGGCACCAGCATCATGCGGATTGACGGCAGAAACCACAGCACCAGCATTGCCGAAACGAAAGCGGCCAGAATGGCAAGCCCGAACATTGGCAGTGCTATGTCGAACCAGTACCAATGCGCGAGACATGCCGCAATGACGGACGCGATGAGGATGCCGCAGGTTGCGACAAAGCCCGCCGCGAAAAAATAATCGTCGCTTGAGCGGGCCAGCACCGCATAGATTTCGCCGCTCGTACCAGCCTCGGCCTTGCGGATCGCCTCCGCGATACGAGCGTGATCTTCTGCATCTATGAGATTTCTATTTTGCATCGCCCCTCACCAACTGCCCGAGGCGCCGCCGCCGCCCGACGAACCGCCGCCGCCGGAGAAGCCGCCCCCGCCCGATGACCAGCCGCCACCACCGCCACCCAGCCCACCGCCCCAACGTCCACCGCCGCGCGAATTGCGCCCACCGCTGGTGCCAACGCGCATACCGAGCCATTCATACTGGCCGGGGCCGATCTTGCGCCCGAATACCGGCGCGAGCACCGCCATGCCAAAACCGCCGAAGAAGATGAGGAACCAGAATGTAACAAAAACGACCGCGATCCAGTCCACATCATCGGAACTTGTCTGCGTATTGCGTCGGGCGCGCGCTTCGAGTTCCGCCGCATCGCCTGAAAGCACCGAGAGAATACCATCCACGCCCTGCATGATACCGCTGCTATAATCGCCATTGCGAAAGGCGGGAATAATCGTGCCATTGATGATGACGCTCGAAAGCGCGTCTGTCATAGTGCCTTCCAGCCCATAGCCGACCTCGATGCGCACCTTGCGGTCATTGGGGGCCACGACCAGCAATATGCCGTTATCTTCCTGCTTCTGCCCCAGCGACCAGGCCCGGAAAAGCCGGTTAGAATAGGTTTCGATATCCTCGCCATTGAGGCTTGGCACAGTGACGACCACCACCTGATCGGAGGATTTCGTTTCGAAATCGGCCAGTTTTTGGGTGAGTTGCGCCCGTTCGGCGAGATCGATGATCCCCGCATCATCGACCACACGGCCAGTCAGCGCCGGAACGGGTTTTTGTGCGTCCTGCGCCCATGCGCCCGCAAGCATGAAAAACGCGGCCAGAAAGACGGCGAAAAACGCAAGCGGATTTCGTCGCTCTTTCACGCCATAAATTGCTTCACGCATTGCAAGCACAGCAGCCACCGAACGCCCAATCAGTTATTGAAATTCACCTGAGGCGCGCTCTGGCTGGCTGCATCAGCAGTGAAACTCTGCATGGGTTCGGCATCGCGGAACCAGAACATCTTCCACAACATGGTCGGCATGGTCTTCAGCCCGGTATTATAGACCCGTACCGCTTCGATGTAATCGCGGCGAGCCACCGCAATGCGATTTTCCGTTCCCTCAAGCTGCGACTGCAAGGCAAGGAAGTTCTGATTGGCCTTGAGGTCGGGATAGCGTTCGACAACCACCATCAAGCGCGACAGGGCACCGGTCAGATTGGCCTGATTATCCTGAAACTGCTTGAAAAGCTCGGGATTGTTCAGCGTTTCCGGCGTGATCTGCACCTGCGTCGCCTTGGCGCGCGCGTCAATCACTGCTTGCAGCGTTTCCCTTTCATGGGCTGCATAACCTTTTACGGTTTCGACCAGATTGGGCACCAGATCGGCGCGGCGCTGATACTGGTTCTGCACCTCGCTCCATGCGGCTTTGGCCTTTTCCTCATTGGTCGGGATCGTATTGAAGCCGCAGGCGGAAAGCAGCGGAACCAGAACGAGAAGGCCAAGAGCAATAGAAATTCGGCGGAAAGAAAGAGAAGTCGCGATCATCGCAGCCGACATGGGGTTCTCCTGAAAAAGCGCTGTTGACTGCACCCGCGTATAAGCAATCACGCAAATGCGAGCCGTTAAATCAACAAGATAGAGAAAAATCGGCGATCGTCCAGCTGTTTGACGGCAGGACGGACCAGCACATGAAAAAAGCGGCAGATTGCTCCGCCGCTTTCACAAAACGCTGACTACGAAGGAATTATTCGCTTGCAGCTTCTTCAGCTGGTGCTTCTTCCGTTGCGGCTGCTGCGGCAGCGGCAGCTTCAGCAGCCTTGGCTGCGGCGTCTTCTTCCGCCTGCTTGGCCAGAGCGATACGCTCCTGGGCCTTCTTGCCGGGCTCAGCCTTGGTCGGGTTGTTGCGGGCCGGACGCTTGGCGATACCAGCCTGATCAAGGAAGCGCAGAACGCGGTCGGTCGGCTGCGCGCCCTGTGCAATCCAATGCTGGATGCGGTCGGCATCGATCTTTACGCGCTCGGCATCCTTGGCGAGCATCGGATTCCATGCACCAATCGTTTCGATGAAACGGCCGTCGCGCGGCGAGCGAACGTCGGCCACGACGATGTGGTAGTAAGGGCGCTTCTTGGAGCCAGCGCGGGCGAGACGAATCTTGAGAGCCATTTTAGTATCCTCGTTTGGTCATATTCCGGGTTGGTGCCCAGAGCTTCTGGATTGATGAAACCCAGAGAGTGTTTGGGTTGAAATTTTAGTTTGCGCCGTGGTTTGCGGCGGTATGCTCATGATGCCGGATGACTTCCTTCACGATGAAGTTGAGAAATTTCTCGGCAAAATCGGGATCGAGATTGGCAGATTGCGCCAGCGAACGAAGGCGCTCGACCTGCTGTTTCTCGCGATTGGGATCGGCAGCCGCCAATCCGCGTTCAGCCTTGAGAATGCCCACCGCCTTGGTGCAGCGGAAGCGTTCGGCCAGCATATGAATGAGCGCTGCATCGATATTATCGATGGAAGCGCGCAATGCCAGAAGTTCAGCGGGTATGGTGTTCTGCTCGTCGCTCATGACACTCACTTTTTCTTCGGCAATCCGGGAAGTCCGCCACCAAGTCCGGGAAGTTTCGGCCCGCCCAGTCCAGGGAGGCCGCCCGGAAGACCGCCGCCCTTGGTGAGTCCCGCTGCTTCCGCCTGCTTGGCCAACGCCTCAAGCTGTTTGGGATCCATCTTGGAAAGATCAGGCATACCGCCCATTCCCCCCATTCCGCCATCCATTCCACCGAGGCCCATCTTGCCCGCGAGACCGCCCATCATCTGCTTCATCATTCCGCCCTTGCCCTTGCCCATGACTTTCATCATGTCGGCCATCTGGCGATGCATCTTGAGAAGCTTGTTGATATCGGCGGCGCTCGTACCCGAACCCTTGGCGATACGCTGCTTGCGGCTGTGCTTCAAAAGGTCGGGATTGCCGCGCTCGGCCTTGGTCATCGAGCCGATGATCGCAAGCTGGCGGTCGAAAACCTTGTCATCGAGACCGGCAGCAGCCACCTGATCCTTCATCTTGCCCATGCCGGGCATCATGCCCATTATGCCGCCCATACCGCCCAGTTTCTTCATCTGGTGGAGCTGATCGGCAAGATCGTTGAGATCGAACTTGCCCGACTGCATCTTCTTGGCCATCGCTGCGGCTTTTTCCGCGTCGATGTTTTCAGCAGCCTTTTCAACGAGCGAAACAATGTCGCCCATGCCTAGAATTCGGTCGGCAATGCGCTTGGGGTAGAATTCCTCCAGCGCATCCATCTTTTCACCCGTACCGATCAGCTTGATCGGCTTGCCGGTGATGGCGCGCATCGAAAGAGCAGCGCCGCCGCGTCCATCGCCATCCATGCGGGTCAGGACGATGCCGGTAATACCAACGCGCTCATCGAAATTACGCGCCAGATTGACGGCGTCCTGGCCGGTGAGGCTATCGGCGACGAGAAGGATTTCGTGTGGATCGGCCACCTTGCGGATATCGGCCATTTCGACCATCAGCGGCTCGTCTATATGCGTGCGGCCTGCCGTATCGAGAATAACCACATCATGACCGCCGAGCTTCGCGGCCTGCACGGCGCGTCCGGCGATTTCCACCGGCGACTGCCCGGCAATGATCGGCAAAGTATCGACCGATGTCTGGATTCCGAGCTGGCGAAGCTGTTCCTGTGCAGCGGGCCGGCGCGTATCGAGCGATGCCATCAGCACTTTTTTGCGCTGGCGCTCGGTCAGGCGCCTGGCAATCTTGCCGGTAGTCGTCGTCTTGCCCGAACCCTGCAAGCCGACCATCATGATGACGACTGGCGCGGGTGCGTTCAGATCGATCGTAACACCTTCGGTGCCCAGCATTTCGACAAGCTCGTCATGAACGATCTTGACGACCATCTGGCCGGGCTTGATGCTTTTGAGAATTTCCGCTCCGACAGCCTTTTCGCGGACCTTGTCGGTGAAAGAACGAACCACTTCCAGCGAAACATCGGCTTCGATCAGCGCGCGGCGTACTTCGCGCAGCGCCGCCGTCACGTCGCTTTCGGAAAGAGCGCCGCGTCCGGTAAGACCGTTCAGAATGGAGCCAAGACGCTCCTGAAGTGATTCAAACATCGAGTTTCCTTTAATCCGCGAAGAGCAGGCATCTCCATGGATAGTTCGTACCGCCGATCTGCCAGATCAAGCCCTGCCAAAGAGGTATCGCACCCGAGGGCGCATCGCGCTGTCGGATGTGGACCTCCGGGATCGTTTTATACCATAAAGGGTCCCGGTCGGCGGCTCGCGTTCTGAAGATCGCGGATAGACTGGGCAGCGTTTATGGCCTTAAACCGCTTCTGTCAAGCAAAAGCGCGGTAAACGGCGTTTCTTTCCCGCCAATCACGCATGACATTTGCCGTAAAGAATGGCAAATTCGCGCCAGGATCGAATCAACTCCGAAGGAGATAATGAATGGCATTGGTTGCCAAAGGCCGGTCAGTGACCGCAGCAGCAGTCCTTGCAATGGGGATGATTGTCGGAACGGGTGCCGCCGAAGCGGCACAATGCGGTAATGATGGCGCAGGATACAATGCCTGGCTGCGACAGACGGTGAAGGCCGCGCAAGGGCGCGGCCTCGGCCAGGCCGCCATCAATGCCCTGTCCAACACCAAATATGCGCGCGCCACGATCAACGCGGACCGTAACCAGAAGAGTTTCAAGCTTTCCTTTGAAGAATTCAAGAAGGTTCGCGGCACCGCTACCATCATCAAGCGCGGCCGCACATTCAAGCAGCAGAACGCCGCTCTTTTCGCTGCTATCGAAAAGCGTTACGGCATTCCCGCCGGTCCGCTGGTCGCTATCTGGGGCATGGAGACAGCCTTCGGTTCCTATATGGGTAAACAGCATACGCTTTCAGCGGTTGCAACACTCGCTTATGATTGCCGTCGCAGCGATTATTTCACCGAACAGCTTTATGCGGCCCTCACGCTCATCGATCGTCAGGATCTCGATCCCAATGCGATTGGCGCGATGCATGGCGAGATTGGCCAGACCCAGTTCCTGCCCCTCAACGTGCTCAGATATGGCATAGACGGCGACGGCAGCGGTCACATCGACATGGCCCGCTCCAAGGCCGATGCGCTTTATTCGACCGCCAATTTCCTTGTTGGTCATGGCTGGCAGCGCGGCGCGGGCTACCAGCAGGGAGAGCCTAATTATGCAGCCATTCAGGGCTGGAACGCCGCAAGCGTCTACCAGCGCGCCATTGCCGAAATGGGCAAGGCCATCGACGGCAAATAATCAAATAATATTGTAAATCACAATGAAACGCCCGGAAATTCCGGGCGTTTTCATATCCAGCGATGATTGATCCGGTCATCCATTAATCGGGGCGTTTGAAATCGCCCGTCTGGTGATCCATGACCCATAATTCACCGGTGGAAATATCGAACCACGCACCATGCAGGGTGAGCTTGCCCTTCTTTTCCAGAATATCAACGCAGGGAAAAGTGCGCAGGTTCTTGATAGAATAGCGGATCGAAATGCGCTCAAGGGCCGTATGCCGTTCAGTAGAGGTCATGAGTCCGTTGCTGCCAACTGCGGCTGCCGCAGGCGCGATCAGGCTCATCCACTTGCCAATGAAATCACCTGGCGACAGCGGGCCGCTTCCCGTATCGAGCGCCGCCTTGATACCACCGCAGCGTCCGTGGCCCATAACCACGATATGCTTGACCTTGAGGCTCTGCACGGCAAATTCCAGCGCAGCGGAAGCTGCGTGATACTCGCCATCGGGCTCATAGGGCGGAATGAGGTTTGCGACATTGCGCAGAACGAAGATTTCACCCGGCGCAGCATTGAAAATGGTTTCGGGGGCTGCACGCGAATCGCAGCAGGCGATCACCAGTGTCTGCGGTGACTGCCCCTTGTCAGCCAATTCCCTATAACGTGTTGTTTCATGCGAAAAATGCTCGCTCATGAAGGTGCGATAACCGGCGAGCAATGTATCTGGAAGGTCTACCATGCTTTTTCATTATCCCTATCGAAAACCCAGAGCAATAAAAAATCGCAAAATATGCACGATTACCGTCAAGCTCTCAGCCCTTTTGTAGGATGGACCAGTCGCCGGGTTTGCACCATGGCCATGGGCGAGGAGAGACTGGCGGCATCGGCTTCGAGCATAAGCTCGTCTGCTCCGCGCTTTGCAGCCCGTGCCATGACCTCGAACACCGCCGCCGTGGTGCTTTGCAGCATCTTTTCTTCGGAAAAGCCCAACAGCTTTCGTGCCAGAAGTACTGCGGCAGTCAGATCACCAAGCCCGTTGGTAGGCCCTTCCACGCAGCGATGCTCTGCCATCAGCGCAAGGGTCGGCGTAAGCAGAATATTGCCGATACTGCCTGTCATAAGCGGAAAGGCCGATGTCACCAGCATGGTCGCAGGCCCGGTATCGAGCGCTGCTTCCATCAGCGCCTTGTTATCCTCAAGCGGTACGCCCGTCAGCCAGGAAAGCTCGAAACGATTGGGCGTGGAAATATCGGCCAGAGGCAGGAGACGATCACGGATGCCGACCGCTGTCGCCTCCGGCACATAGAGCCCCTTTTGATCGCCGATCACCGGATCACAAAGATAAACGGCTTCTGGATTGCGCGCTTTCACGGTTTTGACAAGTCCGGCAATGGCTTGCACCTGCTCGGGATGGCCGAGATAGCCGGTCAATATAGCCCCGACCTCACCAAGCCATGGCGCCCGTTCAAGATCCTGCAACAGCATTGAAAACTCCTGCGGCGGCGGCACGATGCGCCCCGCAAGCCCGTGGCCGGGATGCCAGGGCAGCACCACAGTCGGCACGGCCCAGACGGGAAAGCCAAGCGATTCCAGCGCGAAGACTGCGGCGCGATTCCCCACGGAACCACGCACGACATGGCTTGAGATGACGATAACGCTTGTCGCGTCCGAAGATGCGGAAGATGCCATACGGGTTCTAGCCTTGCATGAGATAAAGGATAAGCCAGACAATGATCGCAGACGTTATGAGAAGACCGAGCATACGTCCGATGCGGGTGGCCCAAACTTCTATATGATCGTCCTTATCCGCATCCTGCGCGGAAAGATGGCTGGCGGTGCGCGACAGCCCGCGCTGCACCATGGATTGCGTCGCGCTTGATTCGCGCTCCAGCCGTTCCAGTATGCGCCGCGCCTCTTCCTGTCCCTCCAGCACCGGCGCTTGCTTCTCACTATTCCCGCTTGTTCCTGCCTGCCGTCGTTCGGCCATGATCCGCCTGTCTGTCAATGTTGAGTGCGCGGTCCGGCAGCCCGAAGAACCTGCCCGGATCGTTTTCACAACATCACGCCCGAAGCGCGCTTGTGCAAGAAGAATCGTCATCTCCTACGCACCCTGAGCGAAGTGAGGATGCACAAAAGCAAAAATACGCACGCCCGCAGCAATGCGGGCACACGCAGCCAAAAAAAGTCGACGATAAGTTTACTTCATCGTCGGGATGACGAACTCCGCACCGTCTTTAACACCAGACGGCCAGCGCGAGGTGACGGTCTTTGTCTTGGTGTAGAAACGGAACGCATCCGGCCCATGCTGGTTGAGATCGCCAAAACCGGAAGCTTTCCAGCCGCCGAACGTGTAATAGGCGATGGGAACTGGAATCGGCACATTTACGCCGACCATGCCGACCTGTACGCGGCTTGCGAAATCGCGGGCCGCATCGCCGTCACGGGTGAAAATGGCCACGCCATTGCCATATTCGTGGTCGTTGGGCAAAGCGAGCGCTTCTTCATAGTTTTTGGCGCGCACGATCGAAAGAACGGGCCCGAAAATCTCTTCCTTGTAGATGCGCATATCCGGCGTCACATGGTCGAAAAGACAGCCGCCCATATAGAAGCCGTCCTCATAGCCCTGCATCTTGAAGCTACGGCCATCGACAACGAGTTTTGCACCTTCTTCCACGCCAAGATTGACATAGTTGCGCACGCGCTCAAGCGCTTCCCTTGTCACCAGTGGGCCGTAATCAGCGGAATTGTCGGTCGAGGGGCCAATCTTCAGCGCCTCGACACGCGGAACGAGCTTTTCCATCAGGCGATTGGCGGTATCTTCGCCGACCGGCACCGCAACCGAAATCGCCATGCAGCGCTCACCTGCCGAACCGTAACCTGCACCAATCAGCGCATCCACGGTCTGGTCCATATCGGCATCAGGCATGATGAGAAGATGGTTTTTTGCGCCGCCGAAGCACTGCACGCGCTTGCCGTTCGAGCAGCCGCGACTATAGATATATTTCGCAATCGGCGTAGACCCGACAAAGCCGATAGCCTGCACATCGGGATCGTCGAGCAGCGCATCGACCGATTCCTTGTCACCATTGACGACATTGAAAATACCTGCCGGAAGCCCTGCTTCAATGAACAGTTCGGCAAGACGCATCGGCACGCCCGGATCGCGTTCAGACGGCTTCAGGATGAAAGCATTGCCGCAGGCAATCGCTGGGCCTGCCTTCCACAGCGGGATCATGGCCGGGAAGTTGAATGGCGTGATACCGGCGACGACACCGAGCGGCTGGCGCATGGAATAGGTGTCGATGCCGGTTCCGGCATTATCGGTAAATTCACCCTTGAGCATATGCGGCGCGCCAAGGCTGACCTCAACCACCTCAAGGCCGCGCTGGATATCGCCCTTCGCATCGCCAAGGGTCTTGCCATGCTCGCGCGCCAGCAATTCGGCGAGGCTGTCATATTCAGCCTCGACCAGTTCGATGAATTTGCGCAGCACGCGCACGCGGCGCTGCGGGTTGGTGGCAGCCCATGCCGGCTGCGCAGCTTTGGCGTTTTCGACCACTGCGCGTACTTCTTCTTTGGTGGCCAGCGCCACCTTGGCCTGCACAGTGCCGTCGAGCGGCTGGAAGACGTCCGCCGTACGACCGCTCTGGCCTGCGACATGCTTGCCGCCGATAAAATGTCCAATATTACGCATCGATAGACCTCCCTGAAAGTCGTGAAAGGGCAGGATGCCCCTATTCATGCTCCATCATCGCTCTGCAAAATATTGATTGCAAGGCACTGAAAAGCGTATCCGTTGTGCGTTTTTTATAGTAAAGATGGGGCACGATCATGCTGGGACAAAATGCCATGAACTGGGATGATATACGCATCTTTCTCGCTGTGGCGCGTTCCGGGCAGATTCTTGGCGCTGCGAAACGGCTCGGCCTTAATCACACCACGGTCGCCCGCCGCCTGACCGCGCTGGAAACCGCGCTGTCAACAACCCTTCTGACGCGCCGCACCAATGGCTCGACCCTGACGCAGGCGGGTGAGGAATTTCTGCTTGCTGCCGAGCGCATGGAAGCGGAAATGCTTGCTGCCCGCGCGCAGGTTGGCAATGCTGATATCGCCGTCTCGGGCACAGTGAGAATAGGAGCGCCGGATGGCTTCGGCGTCACCTTTCTTGCACCACGGCTGGCGCGGCTCACGCAGCAATATCCCGATCTCACCATCCAACTCGTACCGGTGCCTCGCTCATTCTCGCTCTCACGCCGCGAGGCTGATATCGCGATCACGGTCGAACGCCCCGAACAGGGGAGGCAGATCGCGCGCAGACTGGTGGATTACACGTTAGGTCTCTTTGCCCATCGCAGCTATCTCGAAGAACGCGGCATGCCGCAAAGTGTGGAGGAACTAAGCACCCATCGCCTCATCGGCTATGTGGAAGATCTGGTCATCAATCCATCTCTCGCCTACGCGCCGGAAATCAGCCGCGATTGGAAACCGGATTTTGAAGTGTCCAGCGCTTTAGGCCAGGTGGAGGCGGTTCGCGCAGGCGCCGGTATAGGCATTCTTCATTCTTTCATTGCGCGCGCCGCTCCCGATCTCGTGCCGGTACTTCCCGATCGGTTTATCCGCCGGGCCTACTGGCTGACCTATCATGAATCCGCACGTACATTGCGCCGCGTAACAGCCGTTTCCACCCTCATTTCGGAACTGGTCGAGAACGAAAAATCGCTATTCGTTTGAGGTCAGTTTTTGACGCGCGCATAGACAATCATGACGCCTACCATGGTCGCGGCGGGTACGAACAGCGCACCGAGCCCGATCAGGAAATGGCAGACGCCCCCGAATATCGCACCCAGCATCAACGAGGACCAAACGGCCAGATGCTGCACCCATCGCCATTTGGGTGTTTCCCCGCGCAACGAACAGGCGAGATCCGCCGCCGCGTTAAACAACGTGCCCGTGACGTAAGTAACACCCAGTCGCGCCGAACCGATTGGCTGCACCGCTGCGTTCTGCGCACCCATGGCCGCTGCGAGAAGCAGAGCCGGCTGGATCAGAAGCGCGCCTTCCCAGCCCAATATGCCGACGAGAAGCAGCATCGCGACGACACTCGCCATGACAAGCAGGCTACCTCGGCGGCCATAGGCGCGGACGACAAGGGTTCCCGTGAATGCGCCGGTAAAAAACAGGGCGATCAATGCGGCTGGAAACCAGATGATAACACGCCCCAGCACACCAGGCTGTCCGGCGAAACCGATGCCAAGTTGCGTGGTATTGCCGCTCATGAAGGAAGCAAAAAAGCCGCCCAGTTGCATAAAGGCAATCGCATCGACAAAGCCCGCCGATGCGGTCAGCACCAGACCAAGCGCCAGTTTGGAATTGGGTGTCATGGTTCTTTTTCAGAAAGAAACCCGGCAAGCTTCCGCCGGGTCTGCTAATTATGTCGTAAGCCGCTCAGACGCGTTTGACGATACGCAGAATGAGCAACAATATGGCCGCGCCGATAAAGGCATTGATGATTGAGGCGATCACACCGCCCCCGATGGCAAAACCAAGGCGCGGCAGGAGCCAGCCTGCGAAAAATGCACCAATCACGCCAACGATGATATTGCCGATCAGGCCGAAGCCCCCGCCCTGCACGACTTTACCGGCCAGCCAGCCGGCGATGAGACCTACAAAAAGGAATACAAGAAGACTTCCAATATCCATGCGCATTCTCCCTCTCAAAATGCGTCGAGCGACGCAGCGCTGCATGCCGGAGTTGACAACAAGTTCCGCTCACGCACAAGAGGGAGAAGCTAATCGGTCGGCGAAATAGTGGTGCAATACGGATTAAGGGGCGAGATGCCGGAATGCAGCGACGACTTCTTCATAGACCTTGCGCTTGAAGGGGACGATCAGATCTGGCAACTGGACCATCGACTTCCATTCCCACATGTCGAATTCGGCTGTATGCCCGCCGGGCGGGGGATTGATTGCGATTTCGCTTTCATCGCCTTCAAATCGATAAGCGAACCATTTCTGCGTCTGCCCGCGAAATTTGCCCTTGAGCGCCCGCCCGACCAGATGCGGCGGCAATTCGTAATTGATCCAGTCCGTTGCTTCTTCAAGCAAGGAGACGGATTTCATGCCGGTTTCTTCATATAACTCGCGCAACGCCGCTTCTTCCGGCCCTTCGCCCTCGTCGATGCCGCCCTGCGGCATCTGCCAGAGCTGTGTCGCCCCGTCGAGTTCATCGCCCGGAATGAGGATCCGTCGCCCGGCCCAGACCAGCCCGGCCCCATTGAGCACCATCAGCCCCACACAGGGACGATAGGGTAGGCTTTCAGGATCGACAGGCCCCTTCTGCTTCGACATTCTGTTCTCCGTAATTGCTGTCAATCGCGTTTTCACGCAAAAGCGCGGAAGCGATGGCTCCCGCGCTTTTGCATTTCATTCATTCTCATGAATCATTCAGTTCAGAACGCCCTTCTTGGGGTCGGGCGGGAATGCGGCATTGGCCACTTCACCGCGCAGGAGCTTCAAGGCTTCATTAAGCTGGATATCATCCTTCGCCTCGGCAGGAACATAGGCGGCGGAACCCGACCCTTCGTCATCCTCGGCATTGCCCTTGATATGACCCTTGAGCTCGGATTCACCCCGGACGACGTCCTCGCCGCGCAATTCAGGCGGCAGCGGCTGCTCGACCTTGATGTCCGGCGTGATGCCCTTGCCCTGAATGGACGTACCCGACGGCGTGTAATAAAGCGCCGTGGTCAGGCGCAGCGAGCCATTTTCGCCCATCGGTATAATCGTCTGTACCGATCCCTTGCCAAACGACCGCGTGCCAAGCACGGTCGCGCGGCGATGATCCTGAAGCGCACCAGCAACGATTTCCGATGCGCTGGCCGAACCGCCATTGACGAGAACAATCACCGGCTTGCCGTCGGCAAGGTCGCCCTTGCGGGCATCAAAGCGCGTTACATCCTGCGGATCGCGACCACGGGTAGAGACGATTTCGCCTTTATCAAGGAAGGCATCGGACACGGCCACCGCCTGATCGAGAAGTCCGCCCGGATTAAGGCGCAGATCCAGAACATAGCCCTTCAGCTTGTCCGCAGGCACCTTGTCCTGAACGTCCTTGATGGCCTTCTTGAGGTCTTCCGCCGTCTGTTCTGTAAAGGAGATCACGCGCAGGTAACCCACATTGTTTTCGACGCGGTAGCGCACGGCCCTGACCTTGATGATGGCGCGCTCGATAGAAAGCGTTATCGGCTTGTCTGCACCCTGACGGACGATGGTCAATTCGATTGCCGAGCCAACTTCGCCGCGCATCTTATCCACCGCATCGGTCAGGCTGAGGCCACGCACTTCCTGACCGTCGATCTTGGTGATCAGGTCGCCCGCCAGTACGCCCGCCTTGGAAGCAGGCGTATCGTCGATCGGCGCAATGACCTTCACAAGATCATTTTCCATCGTCACTTCGATACCAAGGCCGCCAAACTCGCCCTTGGTCTGCACGCGCATATCCTGCGCGGCTTCGGGGTTGAGATAGGAAGAGTGCGGATCAAGCGAGGTCAACATGCCGTTGATCGCGCTTTCGATCAGCTTCTTGTCGTCGGGCGGCGTCACATATTGCGCGCGCACCCGCTCGAAAACATCGCCGAACAGCGCCAGTTCCTTGTAGACATCCCCGTCTTTGCCCGCGGCAAAAGCGGAAGAAGTCGGCGCACCCTGGACCATCACCATAGCAGACGCCCCCAGAAGGGCTCCGGCGAAAAGCAGCGACAGTTTACGTATCATTTTGTGCCTTTCCAGAAAGCCGTTTCGTCCACCAAGGGGCCGGATCAACGGGTTTTCCATCCTTTCGAAATTCAATGTAGAGCAACGGCGCCCCATTGCCCACCTCTATCGGTGCAACACTTGCAAGAAGTTTTTCTCCCATTGCGCCGACAGGCTCACCCGCCAATACGAACTGGCCTTGCGCCACATCGATTCGGCCCATGCCAGCCATCACGATATGATATCCGCCGCCAGCATCCAGGATCAAGAGCTGCCCATACGATCTGAATGCGCCTGCATATAATACAACGCCATCGGAAGGTGACGTAATCGTGGCGATGGGCAAGGTTTCAACAATCTGCCCCATCATATGGCCGCCCACGCCGTCCTTTTCACCGAAATGACGAAGCGTCTTGCCGGCCGCAGGCAGTGCGAGCCGCCCGCGCAGAGATGCAAAATCAATCTGCGCATGCAGGCGATTTTCGTCAGGCGTGGTTTCTCCCGCTCTTTCGCGCGCTTTCGCCAGCCGCTCTGCTTCCGCCTGCCGCGCAGCATCGGCAGCATCGCGCACGCTCGCCATTTGCTGATCAAGCGTATCGATCAGTTCCTTGAGGCTGCCAGCCTTCGCCGCCAGTTCTTCCGAACGCTTGCGCTGGGCGGCAATTTCCTGCTCCGATTGCGCCTGCAATTTCTTCTTCTCTTCAAGCAGAAGGGATTGGCGCTTCTGCTCCTCGGCCTGCGCGCTGCGCGTTTCTCCGAGCTTTTGCTGTTCCTGCGTGATCGACGCAGTGATACGCTGCATATCCTGCAAGTCGCCGGTCAACTCCTCCACCTGCTCGCGCATTTCCGGCACGACTGCGCCCAGAAGAACCGCGCTGCGCACAGAGGCCAGCGCATCGTCGGGCCGCACCAGAATGGCAGGCGGCGGGTTCAGCCCCATGCGCTGCAATGCCGCCAGCACTTCCGCCAGCACGCCGCGGCGCGCGCGCAAGGAACCACGAATACCTTCTTCCTGCTCATGCAGAGAGACCAGCCTGTCGGCAATATCGGCAATATCCTGCTGCAATTTCTTGTCCGTCTTGGCGGACTGGATAAGCGCTGCGGTAATGGTCGCCTGATCCTTCTTGAGTGCCGAAACTTCACCTTCAAGCTGTTTCAGCTTATCGCCGGTTACGGTCAATTCACTGTTGAGTTTTTCAAATTCGCTCGCCGCCTGATCGCGCTGCACTTGCAGCCCGTCCTCGGCCAGTCCCGCCCCGGCTGTTACAAAAAGACCAGCCGCGACAAGGCTCGCCCGCAACAAGGCGGACAACAGGAACTTCTTGTGGGGGCGAACAGAATTCATGGCGCGCTATATCAATGATGAAGGGCCAAAACTAGCGGCATATCGTTAAGGATCTGTTAGCCATGATCGATCAGGAGCGATGATAGGGGTGTCCCGCCAGAATGGTCGCAGCCCGATAAAGCTGTTCTGCAATGAGAATACGGACAATCTGGTGCGGCCACGTCAACGCACCCAGCGCCAGAACGAGATCGGCGCGCGTGCGCAACCCCGGGTCATGACCGTCCGGGCCGCCAATAGCGACGATCAGCTGCCGTTTGCCCTCATCGCGCATATGCCCGATACGTTCGGCAAAAGCTTCCGAACCAAGTGCCTTGCCGCGCTCATCCAGCAAGATCAGCGCAGCACCATTATCCAAAGCCTCATGAATGCGCTGCGCTTCTTCGCTTTTACGCAAATCTGCCGTCTGGCCGCGGCTTTCCGGAATTTCGTTTACTCCGGAAAATTCAAGCCCCAGAGGGGGACCCGCCTTGGAAAACCGGTCAAAATAACGCTCGACCAGTTCCCGTTCGGGGCCGGCCTTCATCCGGCCCACGGCAAAAACGCTCACACGCATGGCGCCCTCACTGGGAAAGGGCGGTCAATGAACGGTTCCCGCTGCGCGCGGCATTTCGGAACCATCATCCAGCCAGATTTTTTCCAGATTGTAGAAATCACGGATTTCCGGGCGGAAGATATGAACAATAATATCGCCCGTATCAATGAGAACCCAATCGCCGCTCTCAAGACCTTCTACCCGAATGTCCTTGCAGCCCATGTCGCGCAGCGCCTGCAAGAGGTGATCTGCGACAGAGGTGACATGACGATGGGACCGGCCCGACGCGACGATCATATAATCGCCGATCGAAGATCTTTTGCGAATGTCGATGGGGATGATGGATTCCGCCTTGGAGTTTTCGAGACTGGCCAAGGCCGCGTCGAAGGTCTGGGACACGAAAGCAGTTTCGTTCATCCCGACCGTTGAAGGCGCGTGGTGAGCCTTCTTCTCAAGTGCTGTTCTCAGTGTATTTCCTTTCTAACAAGAACAACCAAGTGCGGCAGTTGTAAGCACCGCACATCCTAAGATAGGCAGAGTCCCTGTTTTCTTTCAAGGGTGGAGGCCGATTATGGCCGTTCACTTTTTCAGTTTTCCCTTACGCAGCGCACTGGAAGACAGCAAGGAACGCGGACCATGGATGAAAGTCCATGCCGGAGGTGTCCGCCTTGCCAGCATGGGTGCATAGCGCTCGTCGAGACGGCTGTCGGAAAATGTCTGCGCCATGCGCGACGAAAGATAGGCGAGTGTCGATCCCGGACGATCAATCACTGCAATCGGAAAATTCCTGGCGATTTCGCGCCAGCGCTGCCAGTGATGGAAAGATGCGAGGTTGTCCGCGCCCATCACCCAGACAAAATGCACGCCAGGATTGGCTTCGCGGATCAGCGCCAGCGTATCCGCCGTGTAGCGGACGTTAAAGGCAGCTTCCAGCGCCGTCACCTTGATGCGTGGATCGAGCGCAACGTCCTCGCTTTGTTTGAGCCGGTCGGCAAGCGGAGCAAGCTCGCGATGATCTTTCAGCGGATTGCCCGGCGTTACCATCCACCAGAGCTGATCGAGCTTAAGCCGCCGTAACGCAATTTCCGCTACCAGCGCATGACCGCCATGCGGCGGATTGAACGAGCCGCCGAAAAGCCCCACCGCCATACCCTTCTCGACATGCGGCATACGCAGATAATGCGCATCAACGCCCGGATAGCTCGCCTTCAATGCTGGAAGCCCAAAGCCGAAACGCATTAGCTGCGAACTTGTCCATTGCCACGAACACGATACTTGAACGAGGTCAATTGCTCGACGCCGACCGGCCCGCGTGCATGCATCTTGCCGGTGGCGATGCCGATTTCCGCGCCCATGCCGAACTCGCCGCCATCCGCAAACTGTGTCGAGGCATTGTGCAGCAGAATGGCCGAGTCGATCTCGTTGAAGAAACGCGCTACGACATCCGCATCGTCCGCCACTATGGCTTCGGTGTGGTGTGAAGAATAGCGGTTGATGTGCGCAATTGCTCCGCCAATGCCCTCCACGAGCGTCACCGAAATGATCGCATCGAGATATTCGGTCGACCAGTCCTCGTCGGTCGCAGGCGTGGCGGCAGGATAAAGTGTCCTTACCTCTTCGCTCGCGCGAATTTCGCAGCCCTTTGCGGCAAGTTCTTCCAGAACCGGCACCAGATGCGTTGCGGCAACCGCGCGATCCACAAGCAGCGTTTCCGCCGCCCCGCAAATACCGGTGCGCCGCATCTTGGCGTTAACGGCAAGCCTGCACGCCATATCGAGCTCAGCGGATTTATCGATATAGAGATGGCAGATGCCTTCCAGATGCGCAAAAACCGGCACCCGTGCTTCCGACTGAACGCGTGCGACAAGGCTTTTGCCGCCACGCGGCACGATCACGTCAATCGCGCCGCCCAGACCTTTGAGCATTTCGCCCACTGCCGCGCGATCCGTTACCGGCACGATCTGGATTGCATCCCCAGGCAGACCGGCAGCTTCTAGTCCCTTGACCAGCGCCTTATGAATGGCTGCCGACGAATGGGCAGAATCAGAGCCGCCGCGAAGGATCACCGCATTGCCGGCCTTCAGGCACAATGCGCCCGCATCTGCCGTCACGTTGGGGCGGCTTTCATAGATCACGCCGATGACACCAAGCGGCGTGCGCACGCGCTCGATATGCAGACCATTCGGGCGATCCCACTCGGCAATGACCTCCCCAACCGGATCGGCAAGCGCGGCAATGGCGCGGATGCCGTCGGCAATGGCATCGATGCGGTTTTCGTCCAGCGTCAGCCGGTCGATAAACGACGCTGCCATGCCGCTTTTCGCGGCATTGGCAAGGTCGATCTTGTTGGCTTCGAGAATAGCCGCACGCGCTTCGAGGATCGCAGCGGCTGCGGCATTGAGCGCCTGATTTTTCTGCCCGGCGCTGGCAATGGCGAGCGGTACTGCGGCAGCTTTTGCCTTGTGGCCGACCTCGGCCATGATTGCAGCAATATCGGTTCCGGCTTCCACTTTCGTCAGCATATCTTCCCCTCAGACCTCCTCGGCCTCAATGGCAACGGCGGCGCCACGCATTACCAGATCATTGCGATGGATCATTGCAGTCCGGGCATCATAGCCAAGAATGGCGCTAATCTCATCGCTTTTGTGCCCGGCGATCTTGCGGGCGTCGACGGCGTCATAAGCAATCAGTCCACGCGCGATTTCGCGGCCTGCCTCGTTCAATACGGCCACCGTATCGCCACGCTCGAAATGCCCGTCAATGGCCTGCACACCGGCAGGCAGCAGCGATTTGCCGGATTTCAGTGCTTTCGCTGCTCCCGCATCGACCGTCAGACGGCCAGCCGGCTCCAGATTGCCGGAAATCCACGTTTTCCAAGCATTGACCGGCGCATGCGACGGTTCGAACAATGTCGCTCGCTCGCCCCGATCGATTGCCGAAAGCGGCGCCATGCGTGTACCCGACGTGATGATCATCGCGGTTCCGGCGGCATTGGCGATCTTGCCCGCATCGAGCTTGGTCTTCATGCCGCCTCGCGAGAGTTCGGACGCGGCAGCGCCCGCCATTGCTTCTATCTGCGGTGTGATGGTTTCGACCAGAGGGAGAAATTCCGCGTCTGGGTTCTTGTGCGGCGGTGCGGTATAAAGTCCGTCAATGTCGGAAAGCAGGATCAGCAGATCAGCACCCATCATGGTCGCAACGCGAGCCGCCAGACGGTCATTATCACCGTAACGGATTTCGGTCGTGGCGACCGTGTCATTCTCATTGATGATCGGCACGGCCCTGAGCTTCAGAAGCGTATCAATGGTCGCGCGCGCATTAAGATAGCGGCGGCGCTCCTCGGTATCGGAAAGCGTGACCAGAATTTGGCCCGACCTGATACCGTGACTATCCAGCACATCGGCATAGGCCTTGGCGAGCGCGATCTGGCCGGCCGCCGCAGCCGCCTGACTTTCCTCAAGCTTCAGCGCCTTTTTCGGTAAGCCCAAAACGGTGCGCCCCAGCGCGATTGCACCAGACGACACCACCAGGACTTCCACGCCCGCATGATGCAGCGCGGCAATATCCTGCCCCAAACTTTCCAGCCAGTCGCGCTTCAACCCCTTGGCGCGATCTACGAGCAATGCGGAGCCGATTTTGACGACGATGCGGCGATAGTCCTTCAGTTGCTTCAGCATACTTTCATTCCCCTCGCCGCGCGCCCGATTAATCCCGGTCCGCCTGCGATATATCGTCCGCATCAGCCGTTCCAGCCTCTTCGGCACGGCTCATATCTATGATGGCCGCCAGTTGGCGCAGCGTGTCGTTCAAGCCTTCATGGCTGACTGCCGACAAAAGCAGCGGATCGCGTCCGCACGCCTTTTTCAGCGCCTTGATCTTCGCCTTGCGTGCATCGGGATCGAGCGTATCGACCTGCGACAGCGCCACGATCTCCGGCTTGTCGGCAAGGCCGTGCTCATAGGCTTCAAGCTCCCCGCGAATGACCGTATAGGCCTTCGCCACATCTTCTTCCTGTGCGGAAACCAGATGCAGCAGCACGCGTGTGCGCTCGACATGGCCGAGGAACCGGTCGCCAAGGCCCACGCCTTGGCTCGCGCCTTCAATGAGGCCCGGAATATCCGCGATCACAAATTCGCGTCCGTCGACCCGCGCCACACCCAGATTGGGATGCAGCGTGGTGAAAGGATAATCGGCAATCTTGGGCTTCGCGGCCGTCACACTTGCGAGGAAGGTGGACTTGCCTGCATTGGGCAGCCCCACCAGACCGGCATCGGCAATCAGTTTCAGGCGCAGCCAGATCGTGCGTTCGATCCCTTCCTGCCCCGGATTGGCGCGGCGCGGCGCGCGGTTTGTGGACGTGGTGAAATGCAGATTGCCGAAGCCGCCATTGCCGCCTTTGGCCAGACGATAGCGCTGGCCAATTTCGGTAATATCACAGATAACCGTCTCGTTATCTTCTTCAAAAATCTGCGTTCCGACCGGCACTTTCAGGACGACATCATCGCCCTTGCCGCCGGTCATGTTGCGGCCCATGCCATGCATGCCGGTCTTGGCCCGGAAATGCTGTTGGTAGCGATAGTCGATCAGCGTATTGAGACCGTCTACGGCCTCCACCCAGACGTCGCCGCCGCATCCACCGTCCCCACCATCGGGCCCGCCGAACTCAAGAAACTTCTCACGGCGAAAAGAAACGGCTCCCGCCCCGCCACTGCCAGAGCGGATATAGATCTTGGCCTGATCGAGAAACTTCATGGAACTCTACCTCTTGCGGCGTACCCGCATTCCGAAAATATTCTGGTACCACGCCTGAACAAACGCGATCCCGATTGCAATTACAGCAAAACCCGCTCCCTGCAAACCATCGCGAAGGCGGGAATGTGACAAGGCCCGCGAAATGCGCAGGGCCTCATCCTTATGACTGCCAGCTTCTCAGGCCGATCCATGTACGCCGGTCGAGCACATAACGCTCGACAGGTACATTCCCGGCGGAAAGGGAATCCCCCATGCCCATGGCGCTGAACTGGAAGCCGCATTTGTGAATCACGCGCCGCGAAGCCCCATTGCTGACGCGGCACGATATATGTAGCCGCTCGATTGAGGTCGCGCGAAAAGCCAGATCGATCAGCGCATGAGCTGCCTCGGTAGCGTATCCATGCCCCCAATAGGGCTGGCCCAGCCAGTAGCCGATCTCCAGCCCCTCCCCATGTTTATGCGCATGAATTCCGCAACAACCCATAAAGATGCCGGTCTCTGCTTGCGTGATTGCATAGATGCAATTGCCCATCTCGCCTTTTCGGGTGCGCTCGACAAAGTCGATGGCATTATCGCGCGTATAGGGGTGCGGCATGCGGGCAAGCATGTCGGCGACGCGGGCGTTATTGGCAAGATAGGAAATCGCATCCACGTCTTCGCCATGGGGCGGGCGCAAGACCAGCCTTTCCGTGACGAGAACGGGACAATCCAACTCATGAGCCAGATCAGGGGGCAATTCCGGCGCCGCACCGGGCGACAGATCAGCGAAACTCCCCTCTCGCCTGCTACTGCTTCCGTAACAATCTTCTTCCAGAACTTCGACAACCATTTTTCGTTCCTCCAGATGCAAAAAGGGAAGATGGTGGTCCCATCTTCCCTTCGATCTTTTGGCTTGGCTGCCATATGCACCGGGTCCAATGGGACGCCGGTGCTTTATGAGAGTGCCCGACTTACTCTGCTGCTTCCGCGATCGGGTCGACCGACACGTAGGTACGGCCATTAGCTTTCGCGCGGAAAGACACCGAACCCTGCGTAAGCGCAAACAAGGTGTGATCCTTGCCCATACCCACATTGGAACCCGGATGCCATTTAGTGCCGCGTTGGCGCACGATGATGTTGCCAGCGAGCACTGCTTCGCCGCCAAACTTCTTCACGCCAAGGCGTTTGGATTCTGAATCGCGACCATTACGCGAGGAACCGCCAGCTTTTTTGTGTGCCATTGGTGTTCTCCTTTAATCTCTCTACTTACTCAGCCGACTCGGCCTTGGCTGCGGCCTTCTTGGGCGCTGCCTTTTTCGGCTTTGCGACTTCGCCTTCAGCGGCGGCTTTTGCCTTCGGAGCCTTCTTTTCGGCAACCTTCTTGGAAGGCTTTGCACCGTCGGTGAGGATCTCCGAGATACGGATTGTCGTCAGTTCCTGACGATGTCCGCGGGTACGCTTGGAGTTCTGACGGCGACGCTTCTTGAAAGCGATGACCTTGCGGGCACGGCCCTGCTCGACGACTTCAGCCGTCACGACAGCGCCTGCAACAGTTGGAGCGCCAACGGTCGTGCCGACCATCAGGACTTCTGCAAATTCTATGACGTCACCGGCTTCACCAGCAACTTTTTCGACCTTGATAAGGTCATTTGCGGCAACGCGGTACTGCTTGCCACCAGTTTTAATGACTGCGAACATTTGTTTTCCTTTCGGTGTTCGGTCCAGCTCTCATTTCAACGACATTTGCGTCGAAGCGATGGGCCGTCTTTTTATCAGTCGGTTGAATGACGGGCTTTCAGCCCTTGACCACAGTTCCCGAAGCCGGGAAATCTCCAATCAAAACAATAAGCGCAGACAGCGCCACGCATAAAGTCCGGTGCTTATAGGTATGAGGCGACGGAAAAGTCAAGAATTTTCACGACCAGATACAAATTAGGTCTTGTCTAATCGCGCTCTGGCCGTTATTGAGCCGCTGCACGCTCGGCATTCGCATCTGATGCTCGTTACTGTTCGATTCTTCATGGATCGTTTTACAGTGCTGCAAAACGCGGAGAGGTGGCTGAGTGGTTGAAAGTACCGCACTCGAAATGCGGCGTGGGGGTAACTCCACCGTGGGTTCGAATCCCACCCTCTCCGCCACTATCAAATTGCAAACTCTCCACCACCCCATTTAAACGCCGAAATTCCTTTTGATTTCAAAGGGGGTTAGCGGCTTCGACCGAACCTCTGAGACCGGCAAAGGGCCAGATTTCAGTCTCTGAACAGCTTTTGTCTCAAACCATGCGAACCTTGGTCGATTTGGTTCGGTCAAAGAATACTCCATGATTTCAATATTTTGCAATTCTTGAACTGCGCCCGAGTTGCAACGGGTGTCACTACCAGCCAGCCTGAACTGAGACACCCGAGGTGGACGTTTCCGGGCGGAATGTAGAGCAATTATACGAGCCGATGTCACTGTAGAACATAGAAAGCTACCATTCGACCGCTCGCCTTTTTGAAAGCACTTGTCTTTAATATTGACCGGTTGGTTGTAATTCCTACCCGATTTTTCTAAAGTCGGAGATTCGTGTCAGCAATATTTAACCCGGCTCCCCAAGCATTGTTAATTATGGACCAGAGAACCAGACCGGACTGAGGACGGAAAATTGACCGAGAAAATAACACCCACAGCAGGCCCGGCAAATTCTGAGGATGCTGTTCCGCCGCCAGAAGGTGCTACTGAAATTATTAATACCGATTACGAGATCGGCCAGGACAACATCAATTATCGAAGACGACTAGTTTTCGAATTCGACGTCCACAACCCCGTATTCGGCATATCCGCCCTGGCCATTGTTACCTTCACGATACTGACGCTGATTTTTCAGAGTACTCTTGGCCCCTTCTTTGTAGCCACACGGGATTTCCTAACGGCTAACCTTGACTGGTTCTTTATCATCGCCGGTAACATTTTTGTCCTGCTTTGCGCGGCCTTAGTCCTGCTCCCGTTGGGAAGAGTTCGGCTTGGTGGCCCAGACGCAACCCCTGATTATAATTACATCTCCTGGTTCTCCATGTTGTTTGCCGCGGGCATGGGTATTGGATTGATGTTCTATGGCGTATCAGAACCATTGGGTAATTTCACCGCTGCGTTCGAAGGTCCCATCACGAACGCAGACGGAGTTCGCACCGATTGGGCGCCGCTGGATGGCATGGCCGGCGATGCTGAGGGCGCGAGGCGCCTCGCGATGGCGGCAACCATCTTCCATTGGGCGCTGCATCCATGGGCGATATATGCCGTTGTCGCTCTCTCACTAGCGCTGTTTGCGTTTAACAAGGGCTTGCCGCTCACCCTTCGCTCTGTCTTCTATCCGATTCTGGGCGATCGCATTTGGGGGTGGCCGGGGCATGTCGTCGATATTCTTGCCATTCTCGCAACGCTGTTCGGGCTCGCCACCTCGCTAGGCATTGGAGCGCAGCAAGCCAGCGCTGGTCTTGATTTTCTCTTCGGTCTTCCATCGACCACCGGCAGCATGGTTGTTTTGATCATTGTGATCACAGCGATTGCCACTATTTCGGTCGTTGCCGGAATGGATAAGGGCGTGAAGCGGCTATCCGAACTCAATATGGGCCTCGCACTGCTGCTTTTGTTGTTTGTCGTTGTGGTCGGGCCGACATGGCAAATCACGACTGGTTTTTTTAAGAACCTCTTGGCCTATGTCGAGTATTTGCCCGCGCTTTCCAACCCAATCGGGCGCACCGATGATAATTTCCGGCATGGTTGGACGGCTTTCTATTGGGCGTGGTGGATCAGTTGGTCGCCCTTTGTGGGCATGTTCATCGCCCGTGTAAGCCGAGGGCGGACCGTGCGCGAGTTCATCATCGCAGTGCTCTTTATTCCTTCAATCGTCTCGACGATCTGGATGACTGCGCTTGGCGGAACTGCCATCAGCCAAGTGGTCGATCAGGGCATGACTTCGGTTCAGTCTGCTGTCCTGGAACTGCAACTCTTTGAAATGCTGGCCGGCCTTCCTCTGACTCCGTTGACTTCTTTGGTCGGCATTGTTTTGGTTATCGTGTTTTTTATAACATCCTCGGACTCTGGATCGCTCGTTATTGATACGATCGGTGCCGGCGGCAAGATGAATGCACCGACGCCACAACGAGTTTTCTGGGCAACTTTCGAAGGCTTGATCGCTATTGCATTGCTTCTCGGCGGCGGTCTTGCCGCCTTGCAAGCCATGGCGGTTTCTACGGGGTTTCCGTTCACCATCGTTCTGCTCGGGGCATGTTTCGCTTTAGTGAAAGGGTTGGTGACCGAACCACGCTGATCTTCGAAAAGTCGGCGTTCTGGCCCGTTATGCAACATTTCAACTCGTCCGTGGTCAAGCGCTGTCGATGGTGTGTCACTAAAATGCGCAAAGGGCGGTGGCTTTCAGGAAGTGGTTGGAGTGTTAGGAACGACGATGCTGGGGGCAAAATGCAGACCACGCAAAAAACATCTGAGACAAACATGACGAGTCAATCCGACAGTCGCTTGAGTCCTATTTGTTCCGCGCTCGTAACTGTTGTGCTCGCTTAGATTGGAAAAGAGTTGAGAACGGTCAAGGTTTTGCGAGCGTCCAGCTGCCTCACAGAGTAGAATCTGATGGCGTGCCGAATACCGCTTCCATCTGCTCCGCCCATGGCAGTTCGGCGACAACCATCAGATCATTGAGCGACAAGGACGGCGGGATGCGATGGATGAGCAGCCTTTCCAGCACGTCCGGGGCAAGATAGGCCAGTCGCATCATCCGGCTGACAAAGCGATCGCTGACATTGTCGGCCTTGGCAATATCGGCAATGGTTGAGGCCTCGCCGCGTTCGATCCTGCGCCGCCAGTTCCAAGCGCGAGCGATGGCCCGCAACACATGCGCGTCCTGCATCCGAGCCTCGGTGGGCGTGTGCTCTGCTGGCGGCAGGATCTTCGGACGACCGTTCTTCTTGCGAATGGTGAGCGGGATGACCACGCGGATGGTGTTTTCCGTCATGCCGCATCCTTTCCCATCTGCGGCGCCAGCATCTGTCTCGCCAACGATTTGATACCGTCATGCCGCAGATCGACGGCAAGACCTGATGCACCAACCGTGACGCGCGCCACGAGCAACTGGACAATGCGCGCCTGCTCGGCCGGAAACAGCGAAGCCCAGAGCGTGTTAAAATCTCCAAGCGCGGCAATAACCGCCTTGTCGTCGATGTCCGGTGTGTCCGATTTCAGGGCGGCAAGTGCCCGCGCTCTGACTTCAGGCGTGGCAATCATGCGGCGGATTTCGCCGACAACTGCATCCTCAACCATGGCGGCAGGAAGCCGCTGCGGTCCTTCTGTATCGGTGGGTCGGTTTCGAATAAGGTCCATTGAGGTGTAGTAACGATAGAGCTTGCTGCCTTTTTTCGTTGCGGTCG
Source organism: Falsochrobactrum tianjinense (assembly GCF_019100495.1). Taxonomy (GTDB): domain Bacteria; phylum Pseudomonadota; class Alphaproteobacteria; order Rhizobiales; family Rhizobiaceae; genus Brucella; species Brucella tianjinense. Next base: position 181,930 of record NZ_JAHRVA010000007.1, read on the forward strand.
GCGTCATCGCGGTGCCGGTGTCAGTAAAGATCAGCCCCTTCAGCATCGCAGGTGTCTGGTTTCTCGACGCGGCGGCACGCAGCCGAGGGCTGGTCTTAAGGACGGAATGAACCGCGTCCCATAGCTCACGATCAATGATCGCCTCATGCTCACCGGGATAGCTCGTCCCCTTGTGGATGGCCTCGCCGATATAGATGCGATTGTTGATCAGCTTGTAGAGAAAGCCCTTGTCGATCAGCCTGCCGCGTTTGTTGACGATGCCCTCAGCTGCCAGCGCCCTCGCGACTCTGGTGGCCGATCCGATCGCCACGAAGCGCTCGAAGATCATCCTGACCGTTTTGGCCTCTTCTTCATTGATCACCAGTTTCCGGTCGCGGACATCATAACCAAGCGGGACATAGCCGCCCATCCACATGCCCTTCTTGCGCGAGGCGGCGAACTTGTCGCGAATGCGCTCACCGATTACCTCGCGCTCGAACTGGGCAAAGGACAACAAGATGTTCAGCGTCAGCCGGCCCATCGACGTGGTGGTGTTGAAGGACTGGGTGATCGAAACGAAGGTGACGTTGTTGCGGTCGAACACTTCCACCAGCTTGGAGAAATCCATCAACGAGCGGCTCAATCGGTCGATCTTGTAGACGACCACTACGTCGATCAGCCCGTCCTCGATATCGGCCAGCAGCCGCTTCAACGCAGGGCGCTCCAGCGTGCCGCCCGAAAAGCCGCCGTCATCATAGCGTTCGCGGATTGTGGCGAACCCTTCCGAGCGCTGGCTGGCAACATAGGCCTCGCAAGACTCCCGCTGGGCGTCGAGCGAGTTGAACTCCATGTCGAGCCCCTCCTCGCTGGATTTTCGGGTGTAGATCGCGCAGCGCAGACGACGCTGGGTCTGTGCGGTGTTCATCGTTCGGCCCTCCGTGCGTCGCCAAGGCCAAAGAAACGGTAGCCATTCCAATTGCTGCCGGAGATTGCCCTGGCGGCTGCCGACAGCGACTTGAAGCGGCGGCCCTGCCATTCGAAGCCGTCGCGCATCACGGTGACGGTGTGCTCGACGCCCTCCCATTCGCGCACCAGCCTGGTGCCAGCTACCGGATTGCGCGCATCGGCGATGATCGCCTTGCGGTCGGACTTGCCATCGACCTCGTCTGCTAACAGGTCCAGCATCTTGCGGGTTTCGCGGGAAAGCCCGCCGAGGGTCAGTTCCTGGATGCGCCAGGACAGCCGCATTTCCAGATAACCGCGGCTGTTGTTCGGCGCCGTAGTTGCAAACAGGACCTCCCACTCGCCTTTCAGTTCCTTGACCGACATGCGCTTGAGCGCGGCCAGCCTGACCAGCACCGGCGTGTCCGCCGCGGCGCCCGCGCGCTGTTGTTTCATTCCGGGGCCGGCCCGCTTCGACATTCCCGACATCATCACCCTCCAACTCGGTTGCTCGGTTTGCGACGACCAACACGGCGTTTGAGGGCCAAGATGTCGAATGAACTGTCTCCACCGGCGGCAGATAAAGAGCTGGACTGTTGGGACAGGATACGCCTCAGCCCGGCAGCCAGGATTGCGCCAACTTCGGCAAGCCGCTCATCCGCCGACATCAGGTTGGGTGACAAGGGATTCGGGGTTGAAGAAATGTCGTGCATGAGACCGTTCGCAATCATTGATGGTGAGCAAACGGTAGATGAGAAATAAGCAATAACAAGCAATATCAATCGCTTATCATGCTTGTGCGAAATCATCCGCATCGCTGCGTGCCACGGAACGGTGGAAATTGCTGCCCTCGGTGACTGCGCCGAACCGGCAGGCGGCGCATTGGCGCGAATCAGGCCTCATGCTCAGATGGTTCGTCTGCAGTACAAGGCGCCGCATTGACGGTCACTGTATTTCGCTCTACGTCAATCCGCATAAATGCGTGATAAAAGGGAATGGTGACCGCCATGCGATCAAGATGACATCGACTCTCGGACAGTCGATCGCCAAAGCCAGAAAGGCGAAGGCGCTAAGCCAGAAGGATCTGGCTGGCCGTATCATGAAGGAGGAAGACGGCAGGGCCATCTCGCCACAATATCTCAACGACATCGAACACGATCGACGAAGCCCAACCTCAGATCATCTCATTCGGCAGTTCGCGGTTGCCCTCGATCTTTCCGAAGATATGCTGTTCGTCCTGGCTGGAAAGATTCCAGATGAGGTACGTCGTGATCTCACGGATCCGGCAAAGGCTGGGGAGGCCTTCATGAATTTTCGGAAGACGATAGCAAAGAGGTAGTTTGTGCATGGTCAAGATGGTTCGTGATCTGATGGGCCGCTTTGCGCAACGTCCCTACTACCTCGCTGAGGAACTGGACCGCGAATGCGAGCAGGTCGTCACGGCCTTCTTGTCTGCCCGGCGCGACGAGGTCTGCTTTCCGATCACCACTGACGAGCTGTCTGTGCTGATCGAGACGGAGGGAGCCGACCTCGATTCGTGCGTAGACCTTTCCCGTTACGGCGACGACGTCGAGGGCGTGACAGCTTTCTACGCCGACCGGGAGCCGGACGTGATGATCTCCGATCGTCTGGCAAATGATCTTCGCCGCGAGAATCGACTGCGCACCACACTCGCCCATGAATTCGGCCATGTCCGTTTCCACCGCCACCTGTGGGCCGAGAAGCTGGCCACCGGCGACCTGTTTGCCGTCCAGAGTGAGAATGACAACAAGGCGATCTGCAAGCGCGACACGATCCTGAATGCGCGCCAGAGCGACTGGATGGAATGGCAGGCCGGCTATATCAGCGGCGCCATCCTGATGCCTGTTTCAGCCGTCCGAAAGTTGGCCGACGAATATTGCATGCCGCAGGGCATCCATGGTGCAGTCGAGCTCAACTCGGATCACGGCCAGATTCTCGTCCATTCAGTCAAGGATGAGTTCCAGGTGTCGGAGGAAGCCGCTCGTGTGCGGCTTCAGGCCTTGCATTTGCTGTCGGGCACCACGCAGCAATCCACACTGTCGTTCTGAGTTTTCCCCGTTAATCCGCTGAACAGCGTATTTTTGCGATTGACACCGCCCATCTACTCACTACGCTCTTTAGCAGATCGGCGTGTGGTGCGCCGAATTCTGACAAGGAGCAGATATGCCTTCGATTACTGCATTCATCCGCAAGACCCCCGCGACATCCCTCCGCACTTATTTTGAGCACAGCGGGATCGAACTACCGGTCGCCGTCAACTGGAATGAGCCTGACACCGACATCGTGCGGCCTCTTCTCCAGGCTGCCGACGAAATGGCCGATGACACTCGTGCCCGCATGAAACTCGATACCGAGCGCATCAATGGCATGGCCGATGAAGGCGGCCAAACCGCACTCTACGGTGTAATCGACGATCGCGCGGTACTTGATGATCTCGGCAACGGCCACGCGCGCGCCCTCTGGCTATTTCTCAATGACCGCGCCCGATTTCAACGAGCTGAGGAGGTTCGTTACACTGACGAGCGCCGTCGTGGGCGATATTGGGATGGCTTCGTCAGCATGCCAGGGCGCGATCTGCGCCGCGACCAGGCATCACTGGATGCTTTCAAAGCCGCTCTGCAGGCACGCTTTTCTTCAAGGAATGTACATGTCGATATTTTTGAGCGGACGCGGTCGATCTCAGACGGGACCGATTCCGAGATCGTCCAAATCACGATCTATCGCGAGGGACTGCCCGACGACCAGTTCGCCTTCAACAATGCTGGCGTGCTGCAGCGCCGCCCGTATCGCCCAGTCTTCGAAGCATCCATGACCTACGAGCCCGCGACGGGCGTGATCGAAGTCGTTGCGAACGATGGGGAAAGCCGCGCTGAACTGGCCCATTTCCTGACGCGCGACCTGATCGGCATTGAATTTCGTGGCGAGAAGGTCCCACTTCGCAAATACGATCTCGACGTCCTGCTTCGCCCGCACGAATTCCCGACCGATCCCGAGGATGGGATCGAATCGGTCGAGATCAAGCTGCTACGGTTGATGCCATTCGACAGCAATGGTGAACGGATCACGCTGGAATGTCTGCGTGGCACAGACCGCTCCATCTGGAGCATGGCGGCCGAACGGTTCGGTGCCCATGACCCATTGGCTGGGGGATGGCGAGCGACGCAGGCGAAACTCACCATCAAACTGCGACCCAAGGGCGATTCAAAACGCGGCAAGACGCTTCCGCTGACGATTACGATGTATGGCTGCAATCTGAGAGAGCAGACGGAAGCCGAGCAACTGATCGGCGAGAAATATCTGCGTCGTTGGGGCATTCTCTCCGAGGTGGAAAGTGTCGACGCCGATTGACCGCAAGGCCGTCGAGCTGCTGCTGTCGGTTCTGGAAAGTCCGGGCGCGAGGATCTCCGGATCGTTGCTTTCGGACTACCATCCGAAGCAGAGGGTGCAGTTGCTCGCTGCCAATCTGCTCAAATCTTGCGGCTATACCCCGGTAACCGCATCGCTGGCTGATCATGACGACGAACCGGTTTCGCTGATCTGGTCGGCCGAGCACGATGGCTATGGATATTTCAGCCCGTCAGCGGGCTGGATTACCGTTCCCCACGAGCGCCTCGCCGTTTTCAGCGTGAACTATCCAGCGCTGCTGGCACAGATGATGGTTCAGTTCGACCTTGCATCACGTGGCGGGGCGACGGCGCTGGTACCGGACGTTCTTTGGGAAATTGGCGATGCCCGCATCGGCCGCCGCAAGGCTCGCACATCGATCTGGTTTGCGCGTCGGCTGTATGACTCAGCAATCCGCCGACAGATTGTCGATGCAGCCGCTCGGCGGCCGGTCACACAGGTTCGGATCCTTCTGACCACCACAACTGCTGCTCGTCTGCCAGACCAGCCAATCCCCGGTCACCTTATTGTTCCCGTCCGCGATGTCTTTGATTTCGGCGCAGGCCTGGCCATCCGGCCCGATATTCTTACAGCACGCCTAGATGGAACGTCCCACATTGACGTGAAGGAACGGCTCTATCTGTCGCCGGACGGACGGAAACTGATCATCGATGGAAACGTCACGATCAACTTCAAATCGGAAATTCACATCGCGATCATCCGCATGCTCGTCGACGGCTTCAAGAAGCACAAGCGCTTTAGCGCCCGAGAGCTTCTCGATCACGCGCATTCCGGTGCCGATTCACCGCGCACGGCATTCGGCAATAAGAAATGGAAAGAACTGGAGCCCTACCTGACTTCCGTCGATGGACTATGGGGCTTTGAACTTTGACGATTTTCTCTCTGTTTTTCTCTCTCTGACTGGGTCGGTTTTCTCTCTCCCCGTCCGCCAATCTCCTCGGGTCTTCGAACGAAACCCAAGGAGAAACCGATGTCTACCAGGCACCTCTCCCAGATCGAGCTTGCTGCCCGCTGGAACATTTCGCATCGCACACTGGAACGTTGGCGTTGGACGGGCGAAGGCCCGCAGTTCGTCAAGCTCGGCGGCCGCGTCGTCTATCGCCTTGAAGATGTAGAGGCCTACGAGGCGGAGCAGATTCGCCAGAGCACTCCCGGCCGTAGCCACCAGGCACAGGCGTAGGGGGTGGCGATGATGATTTCCAACCGTACGCCCAAGATCGCCGCCTTGTGCGAGCACCACTACGGTCTCGACAGGCTTCCTACCGCCGTTCGCGTCCCGGCATTCGCTGGCCGCGACGAGACGCTGAAGTCGATCGAGACGACCACAGTCGATGATCTCGCTTTCGCGCTGATCGGCCTCAATGAGCAGTCGTCCGCCCTTTATCGCGAGATCGAGGCGGTGCGCATCATCCACGACGAAGCCCGCAAGGCCGGTGCCCTCGGCACCGACATTGCCATCGACGCGGTGGTCGCTGCGAAGGAGAGCAAATAATGGCCCTTCCCATTATCACCATCGACGAGCGGATGGCAGCGCCGCGCAGCATCAAGGGCTGCATCTTCGGCAAATCCGGCATCGGCAAGACGTCGCTGTTGTGGACGCTTGATCCCGCCAACACGCTGTTCATGGATCTGGAAGCCGGCGATCTCGCCATCGAGGGTTGGGCCGGCGACACTATCCGCCCCAAGACCTGGGAGGAGTGCCGCGATTTTGCCGTCTTCATCGGCGGACCCAATCCGGCGCTGCGCGACGACCAGGTCTACAGACAGGCGCACTACGACAATGTCGTCGCGCAGCTTGGCGATCCCGCCCAACTCGATCGCTACCAGACGGTATTCATCGACTCGATCACGGTCGCCGGCCGGCTCTGCTTCCAGTGGGCCAAGGGTCAGCCGGATGCGTTTTCCGACAAGACCGGCAAGCCCGACATTCGCGGCGCCTATGGCCTGCACGGCCGCGAGATGATCGCTTGGCTGACGCACCTGCAGCACACACGTTCAAAGAACATCTGGTTCGTCGGCATCCTCGACGAGAAGCTCGACGACTTCAATCGCAAGCTGTTCGTACCGCAGATCGAGGGCGCTAAAACCGGCCTCGAACTGCCCGGCATTGTCGATGAAGTTATCAGCATGGTCGAGCTGAAGGACGATGACGGAGTGCCTTACCGCGCCTTCGTCTGCCAGACGCTGAACCCTTTTAGCTTTCCCGCCAAGGACCGCTCGGGCCGGCTCGATGTGATCGAGCAGCCCGATCTCGGGCGGCTGATGGACAAGATCCGCAACGCCGCGCGCCAGGCTTTCGCCACGCCGGTGACGACCGCCCCTTCCCAATCCTCCCTCTCCGCAGCTCAAGAACAAGGAGCCTGACCCATGTCGGCATGGAACGATTTCAACGACGCCAAGTCCAACACCAACCTCATCCCCAAGGGGACGCTGGCCAAGGTGCGGCTCACCATCCGCCCCGGCGGTTTCGACGATCCGGCGCAGGGCTGGACTGGTGGCTATGCCACGCGCGGCTCGACCGGCGCCGTCTATCTCAATGGCGAGTTCACAGTGCTGGAAGGTCAGTACGCCCGGCGCAAGATCTTCACGCTAATCGGCCTTTACAGCCCGAAGGGTCCGGATTGGGCCAATATGGGCCGGGCCTTCGTGCGCGGCATGCTCAACTCCGCGCGCGGCCTTTCCGACAAGGACCAGAGCGAGGCAGCACAGGCCGCGCGCCGTATCTCGGGCTTTGCTGACCTCGATGGTTTGGAGTTTGTCGCCCGTATCGATCTCGGCACCGATACCAACGGCGACGACAAGAACGAGCTTCGCGCCGCCGTTACGCCCGACCACAAGGACTACGCTGCGATCATGGGCTTGGTCAGGGCAACGCCGCAGACCAGCACGCCGCAAGCCGGTGCTCCGCAAGCCAACGCCTATGCCGAGGCCAAACAGCATGGCAGCGCGCCTTCAGCCCGCCCGTCCTGGGCACAGTAGAGCGAGGACCCTGCATTGTTGCTTCGTCCCCGCCAGAAACTCTTTGTTGAGCGCAGCCTGTCTGCGCTCGACACCCACGCCAACACGCTCGGCGTTGCGCCAACCGGTGCCGGAAAGACGATTATGCTGTCGGCCGTTGCCGGCACGGTGCTCGGCGATACTGACGCCAAGGCGGCCGTTCTTGCCCATCGTGATGAGCTGACCGCTCAGAACCGGGACAAGTTCGCCCGCGTCAATCCCACCATTACCACCTCGGTGGTGGATGCCAGCGACAAATCCTGGAACGGCCGTGTCACCTTCGCGATGGTGCAGACATTGTCGCGCAGCACCAACCTTTCGGCCATGCCAGCGCTTGATCTGCTGGTGATCGACGAGGCGCATCACGCCACCGCTGAAAGTTACCGGCGCATCATCGACCAGGCGCTGAAGGCCAATCCGTCCTGCCGCATCTTCGGCGTCACCGCGACACCCAACCGTGGTGATCGCAAGGGCCTGCGCGAGGTCTTTACCAACGTCGCCGATCAAATCCGCATCGGCGAACTAATCCGATCCGGTCACCTGGTGCTGCCGCGCACCTTTGTTATCGATGTCGGCGTCAAGGACGAACTGGCCAAGGTCAAAAAGACCGCCAGCGATTTCGACATGGGTGAGGTCGAGCGCATCATGAACTGCGCGCCGGTCACCGATGCGGTCGTCAAGCACTGGAAGGACAAGGCCGCCAACAGGCAGACCGTCGTGTTCTGCTCGACGGTCGATCACGCGCGCTGCGTCACCGACGCCTTCAATTCCGCAGACATTGCGGCCGGCCTCATCCATGGCGAGATGGCTGATAGCGAGCGCAAAGCTGTGCTTGCCGCCTATGGCGCCGGTGATGTCCAGGTCGTCGTCAATGTCGCCGTGCTGACCGAGGGTTGGGATCATCCGCCGACCTCCTGCGTCGTGCTGCTACGCCCGAGCTCGTTCAAGTCGACGATGATCCAGATGATCGGGCGGGGCTTGCGCACCATCGATCCCAATGAACATCCGGGCATCGTCAAGACCGATTGCATCGTGCTGGATTTCGGCACCTCGAGCCTGATGCACGGCTCGCTGGAACAGGAAATCGATCTCGTCGGCCACGAGGCCTGTGGCGACGCGCCGACGAAATGCTGCCCGCAATGCGAGAGTGATATCCCAATCGGCTGTCAGGAATGCCCGCTTTGCGGTTTCGTTTTCGAAGGCGTCGAGGCTGGCAGCGACATTCCGCTCACCGATTTTGTGATGTCGGAGATCGATCTCCTCAAGCGCTCCAGCTTCCACTGGTGCGATCTGTTCGGCGACGATGCAGCCCTTATGGCCAACGGGTTTTCTGCATGGGCCGGTGTCTTCTTCCTGAATGGCCGCTGGTATGCGGCTGGCGGCGCCAAGGGGCTCGAACCGCGCTTGCTGGCGATCGGTGAGCGCATGGTGTGCCTTGCCGCTGCTGATGACTGGCTGAACGAGCACGAGTCTGATGAGAGCGCCCACAAGACCAGGCGCTGGCTGTCGCAACCGCCCACCGACAGGCAACTGGCATATCTGCCGCCGGACTATCGGCATGATTTCGGGCTGACCCGCTATCAGGCATCCGCGCTGCTCTCCTTCCAGTTCAACCGCAATGCCATCCGCAGTCTGGTCTTCGGAGCAGACCGACAGGATCTGGCGAGGGCAGCATGATGGTGGACCCGTCCGAGGCCGAGCAGGCTGCCATCCGCAGTGCGATGAAGCCGGTCGCCGAGATCTTGGAGGAGATTGGTTGGCAGACCCGTCTTGCCGATCTCTCCGAACATCAGGCGCTGACCCTGATCGAGGTCACCGTCACCGGCTACCAGGACGCTCTGCGTGAATACATCGCCGCCAATCCACCTATTGATCCGGAGATACCGTTTTGATGCTGGACTATAATCACAGACCCAAACCCGGCGAGCAGATTACCGCCCTGATCGATGCCGCACTGGTGACCGAGAACAAGGCCACACCGCCGCGCTCTTACCTTGGCGGCTCTCGCCTTGGGCAGCCTTGCGAGCGCGCCCTGCAATATGAGTTTACGGCAACGCCCAAGGACGAGGGCGCCGGCTTTTCTGGCCAGACGCTGCGCATCTTCGCCATCGGCCATGCGCTCGAGGATCTAGCGATCCGATGGTTGCGTGCGGCCGGCTTCGACATCTACACGCGCAAAGGTAATCGTCCCGACGGCGAGCAGCTCGGATTCTCGGTCGCCGGCGGCCGTGTCCGCGGTCATGTCGATGGCATCATTGCTGCTGGCCCGGAGGGGTTCGACCTGGCCGTTCCCGCACTCTGGGAATGCAAGACCATGAATGCGAAGAACTGGCGGGCCTGCGTCAAGAACGGTGTCGCCAAGTCAAAGCCAGCCTATGCCAGCCAGATCGCGGTCTATCAGGCCTATATGGAGCCGCAGGTTCCCGGCATCTCGGCCGCACCGGCGCTGTTTACCGCCATTAATAAAGACACAGCTGAGCTCTACCATGAACTGGTGCCGTTCGATGCCGAGCGCGCTCAGACCGCCAGCGATCGCGCCGTGCGTATTCTTGCCGCCACTGACACCGGCGAGTTGCTGCCGCGTATCTCCACCACCAGTGACTTTTTCGAATGCCGCTTTTGTCCGTGGGCTGAGCGTTGCTGGGAGTTGCCGGTATGAGCGACGAGCACGATGACAACATGACCGGCTCCCCCGAACAGCCCGTCACCGGCGAAATTGTCCACTTCAATCCCTGGCGCGACTTTAACGATGCGCCGCGCCAGATCGACGTGTTCGGCGACGAGCCGGACCCCGACCAGATCATCCAGTTCATGGATGTGGTGTTCGGCTATTGCGAAGGTCTGATTCCGGTACGCAGCTTCATCGACAAGGGTCAGGGCTTTGACGGGCGCCCGCACAATATCTGGATTGAGGCCGACAATAATGTTGCCGACAAGATGGCAACATTTGCCAATTGGGCCGGCCGCGAGGGGGCCGCCGTCTATGTCATTCCCGGCACCGTTGCCGCAAAAGGCCAGGCCAAGGCTGCGGACATCCTGCAAATGCAGACGGTGGTCGTCGATATAGACACCGGCGACATTGCCGCCAAGCGCGCCCATCTCGAGCGCCATCTCGGATCTCCCACCATGGTGGTGGAAAGCGGCGGGGCGACGCCGGAGGGCCAGCGCAAGGCCCATGTCTGGTGGAAGCTGAGCGAACCCGCTGAAGGTGACGACATCGCCCGTGTCTGCCGTCTGCGCGGCGACATTGCCGCCAGGGTCGGCGGCGACATACATTTTCGCTCAGCGCATCAGCCGATCCGGGTGGCAGGCTCTGTCTATTACAAGAACAGCCTCAAGACGCAGGTGCGTATTGTCGAGCTGAATGCCGACCTCGAGCGCGATCTTGAGGAATTCATCGAGGCCGTCACCGACATGCCGCCCGCGCCGGGCATTTCGCTCCAGCCCGACTTCTCGACGCCCGACAAGCCCGCTGTCGCCGATGTGCTGGTGACGCCGGTGCGCGAGGGCGCCCAGGATGACTGGTCACGCTTCGAGGGTGCTTCGGCGGCGATCGGCCATTACATCCGCATGGTGCATGATGGCCGGCTGTCGAAGGACGAAGGCTGGCAGGCGATCTGCGAATACAACGCTGCCATGCTGCGCCCCCAGTGGCCGGTCGAGCGGTTGAAGCGCGAATCCGAGCGGCTCTGGGCCATCCATGTCGAGAAATACGGGCCTCCGCTCATTCGCCTCGACAGTGCAGCACCTGTACCCAATGAGCTGCCCAGTTTCACGCTTAGAGCGCTGCTCGACGACACCAGTCCGATGCCGGCTGACATCATCGCACCGCGCGTGCTGACACCTGGCGGGCTCATGGTGCTGGGGGGCGCGCCAAAGGTCGGCAAGAGCGACTTGCTGATCAGTCTGCTCGCCCATATGGCGGCAGGCGTGCCATTCCTTGGGTTCACGCCGCCAAGGTCGCTGCGCATCTTCTATCTACAGGCCGAGATCCAGTATCACTATCTGCGCGAGCGCATGCAGCAGATCGCTCTCCCGCCCGAAGTCATCATGGCGGCACGTGACAATCTCGTTGCCACGCCAAAGCTGCAGATGCTACTCGATGCCGAGGGCAGCGTGCGCGTCGCCACCGCGATCCGGCGCGCCTTTCCGGTCGATCCGGTCGACATCATCTGTATCGATCCGATCCGCAACCTTTTCGACGGCGGGCCGGATGGTGGCGGCGAGAACGACAATGACGCGATGATGTTCTTTCTCATGGAGCGCGTCGAGGTCCTGCGTGATCACATAGATGCCGATTGCGGCGTTGTCCTGATCCACCACACTAGGAAGCTTTCCAAGCAACAGGTGAAAGACGATCCCTTTCTTGCACTCTCCGGTGCCAGCGCTCTGCGCGGTTTTTACACCACCGGCCTCATCCTGCACCGGCCAGACGAGGATGTCTCCCAGCGTCGTCTGGAGATCGAACTGCGCAACGGTCCAGCGTTGTCGGCAAAACTCATCGACAAGGTCAATGGCCAGTGGGTTGAAATCAACCCGATGAACGAGCGGCTGGTGCGTGCCGAGGTCGGTGCAAAACATGATGCTGAGCGCATGCGCAAAGGCGATGTGATCGTAAGCCTGCTCTACGACGAAGCTCTTCGTGGCAAGGTCTACACGATGACCCAGTTCGCCGAAGCTTTCGAGAACACGGGAGGTCTCGGCGGACAGACAGTCATACGTGATCGTTTGAACGTGTTGACGACCAAAGGAGCGATCAAGTTTGTCCGCGGCGCTGCTGCCACCCGTATTGGGCTTGCCGCCGAGCGGAGCAAATATGGCTATCTGTGCGTCGAGGGCATGGCGTTTGCCACCGGCGGTGACGTCGTTGATCCTGAAACCGGAGAGGTCGCACCGGAACTTATTCCGGTTCTGCCCAGCCATTATAAATGCCCACAGACCGGTGCCGTCCTGCCCGTCGAGAACCCTGCCGTCTGGGTTTATCAGGGAGAGGATTTGGCATGACCTACACGCTCTCCTGCTTGCAAAATCTGGTCGGCAATTTCCGAAATCTGCACCAGATTTTGCAAAATCTGCTCTCCCCGCGAAATCTGGAATCTGGTTTTCTCGATTTAAAATCAATGACTTGGAAAGTTATTTCCAGATTTCGGACACAGCTTTCCGAAATCTGCTCCACAATCTGGAATTATTCAATGCAATCAATGACTTCTAAGCAGATTCCAGATTTCGGAAAAGCACCCCTAAAGGGGTGGGTGGACTCCCCCGCAAGGCGGGATGTCCACCACCCACCCCTGGGCAAATTTCTCGGGCTCAAATCTGGGTTCGAGACACCATCCGACGGCAGCGATCTTCTGCCCGCGCGGCACCAGGCCGCCGTCATCCACCAGAAAAGTCACCCCAAGAAGGAGGCTGATCATGGCTGATCCGATTCAGCGCATGGCGGACAACGGGACAATCCCTGCGCTGCCGCTCGACACGCCCGGTAACCGCTGCATCCTCGCCCTCGACCTCGGCACCACCACCGGGTGGGCATTGCGTAGCGCAGACGGACTGATCACCAGCGGCGCGCTGTCGCTTCGTCCAGGTCGCTTTGACGGTGGTGGCATGCGCTATCTGCGCTTCGCCAACTGGCTGGCCGAGATCGATCGGCTGTCCGGTCCCATGGCCGCGATCTATTTCGAGGAAGTCCGTCGTCACCTCGGCACCGATGCGGCTCACCTCTACGGTGGCTTTCTCGCCACAGTGACATCCTGGTGCGAACGGAAGGGTGTCGCCTATCAGGGCGTGCCGGTCGGAACCATCAAACGCCATGCCACCGGCAAGGGCAACGCCGGCAAGGAGGCCGTGCTTGCCGCCGTTCGTGCACGCGGCTTCAGTCCTGCTGACGACAATGAGGCCGATGCAATCGCGCTGTTGCTTTGGGCGACGGAAACCGCAGGAGGTGTGCGATGACCGGTTGGACGCCGAGCATGGTGGAGGAGCGCCTCGCAGAAGCCGCAGCAGTGCTGAAATGTCTGCCCGAACCGCGGCGGCAAGGATACTTCAACACGTGGCCAGCCTATTTCTACGAGTTCGCCGATCTCGTTGGTCAGGTACCGGCACCAATACGACTTGCGCCGTCGCCTGCTGCCATCGGCCGGATGGAGCAAACACTCACCTGGACCATGGGTCTCGAACCGATCGATGGCAAGATCGTCTGGATGAAAGCCTATGGCTGGCGCTGGAAGATCATCTGCCGCAACGTTGGTCTCCAGCGTTCTGCCGCCAATGAGCACTGGCTTTACGGACTGTGCCTCATCACTCTGAAACTCAATCAGCAGCGGTTCAATCGCAATCTGTCGAGACGCAAGGTGATCAAGCTGGTTTGTGCGTCGTAACTGTGAGCAGTCGATAGAACTCTGTTCGGCGGACAGTTTACGAACGGACAAAAACGGCTTCTATGGGGTATATTCTGACTAAGCTCGCGAGAGTAGCGTCCGCTGGAGATGATCGTCGCGGGCGTTGTTGTTTCACCGCCCTTAGCATCATTGAGGTTAGCTTTGCCTGTTCGTCCGCCAGTCCATCGCCCCGTGGGGTGGCGCGAGAAGAGTGAACGCGACCGGGACTATGATCGCAAGCGCGATCCGGTTGCACGTAGGCTTTATCGCTCGCGCCGCTGGCAGGCCGAACGCCTGGCTTTTCTGCGCGAGCAGCCACTCTGTGTCGACTGCGAAGCTCATGGCCTGATCCGCCCGGCGAACATCGTCGATCATATCGATCCGCATCGAGGTGATGAGACGGTGTTCTGGGACAGGGACCGATGGCAGGCGCTCTGCGCCTCTTGTCACAGCAGGAAGACAGCGACGAGCGACGGCGGCTTCGGAAATCCTCGGCGCTCAGCGTGAGGCTTTCATGCCCCCGGGGGGCCTTGAAAGTTGCAAAGGCTCCGATCGGAGACCAGGGCGCGCCAAAAACACATCCGTGGCCAAAATGGAGCATGGGGGGTGCGCCCCAAAATGAACGATCCAGAAGAAGGACAATTTCGTGTCAGCTACCGATCAGGAACCTGCTGTTCTCGGCGCTATCGATCGCCAGCTTGCGGTGGAATACCGCCGCCTGGATGAACTGGTGCCCTATGCCCGCACGCATTCCGAAGCGCAGGTCGCCGAGATTGCCGGCTCGATCCGCGAATTCGGCTTTACCAACCCGGTGTTGATTGCCGAGGATGGCACCTTGATTGCCGGCCATGGTCGCGTGCTTGCGGCACGCAAACTCGGCATGGAGACATTACCTGCCATCGTCCTATCGGGCCTTTCGGAAACGCAGCGTCGGGCACTGGTGCTTGCTGACAACCGCATCGCCATGAATGCCGGATGGGATGAAGAATTGCTCGGTCTCGAACTCTCTGATCTGCAGGAGGCAGGCTTTGACCTTGGCCTCACCGGCTTTGACGATGATGAATTGCAGGACCTGCTTTATGGCAATCGTGATGAGCAGGACGGCCTGACCGAGGATGACGCCATTCCGGAAGTCCCGGTAACGCCGGTGAGCCGGCGCGGCGATCTCTGGTTGCTTGGCAATCATCGCTTGCTGTGCGGTGACAGTACCGCTCCAGCAGATGTCACGCGCTTGATGAACGGCGAGCGGGCGGCGCTGTTTGCCACCGACCCACCTTACCTGGTTGACTATGACGGCACCAATCATCCGACCAAGAAGAACGCGTCAAAGCGGGCGAAGAAGATCGCCAACAAGGATTGGTCTGAAGATTATATCGAACAGCCCCACTGGGATGACTCCAGCCAGGGGCCAGAGTTTTATGAAGCCTTCTGCCGGGTGGCGATCGATCATGCCATCGCCGAGGATGTCGCCTGGTATTGCTGGCACGCCTCGCGTCGTCAGCGCATGCTGGAAAATGTCTGGGACCAGTTCGATGTTCTGCATCATCAGCAGATCATCTGGGCGAAATCTCGCCCGGTGCTGACGCGCTCGGTGATGCTGTGGGCGCATGAGCCCTGCCTGTTTGGCTGGGTTCGCGGCAAGAAGCCAAGGATCAATCGCGAGGGGTTCGAAAGCTGGCCGACGACGGTCTGGAACATCCCGTCCTCGGAAATCGAGACCCGAGAGCATCCGACCTCGAAACCGGTGCGGGTGTTCACGCTGCCGATGCAACTGCACACCCGTCCTGGCGATATCTGTTACGAGCCGTTTTCCGGCTCCGGATCGCAGCTGATTGCCGGCGAAAAGACCGGCCGCAAGGTTTATGGTCTCGAACTGTCAGAAGCCTTTTGCGACGTGGTCATCCGACGCTGGCAGGCGTTTACCGGCAAGCAGGCGACGCTCGAGGGCGACGACCGCAGCTTTGACGCGATCGCCGCCGAGCGCGTGCCCGATACCGGAGATACGGCCAAGGATGCAGCGGCATGAAGCAGTCGCGCACCATGTCGCTGGTGGAAGCGCTCACCAATGTCGCCATCGGCTATGGCATCGCCGTCATCACCCAGATCGTGGTGTTCCCACTGTTCGGACTGACGACCACGCTTTCCGAAAACATGGCGATGGGCGCCATCTTCACCGTGGTGTCGATCGCGCGGTCCTTCACCTTGCGCCGCCTTTTCGAAGCGGTACGCCTTCGCGGAGAAGGCTCTGGATAAACATGGGGGTTTCGACATGGCCGGCCGCAAGCCGCTGCCGACGCATCTGAAGCTGGTTAAGGGCACGGCTCGCCCGCACCGTATGAACAAGGCCGAGCCGAAACCGGTGGTGGCAGTTCCTTCGCCGCCGGATCATCTTGATGAGGAGGCAAGCGCCAAGTTTACCGAAATGGCCGAACTGCTCGCCCGTCATGGCGTCATGACCGAGCTCGATACCGGTGCGCTGGCCCGGTACGTCGTGATCTGGCGGCGCTGGCTGGAGGCGGAGCAGGAAGTCAAACGCCGCGGCCCGGTGGTGAAGACGGCGAACGACAACATCATCCAGAACCCGTTCCTGGCCGTTGCCAACAAGTGCCTGGCGCAGATGGCGCAGATCGAGAGCGAGTTTGGGCTCACACCTTCGAGCCGCTCGCGCATCCGCATGGCGGAACCCGCCGAGACCAGTGATCCATTTGAGGACTTCTTGAGCCGTGGCAGAAAAGCGTAATTCCCGCCCACCGCGCAATCCGGGTGGTGGCAGGAAGGCACCGTCCTGTCCGGTCACCGCCTACGCCCGGGCTGTCGTTGACGGCAAGATCGTCGCCGGCCGTCTTGTTCGTTTGGCCTGCGAACGGCATCTAGCGGACCTGAAAGCTGGAAGCAAACGCGGTCTGGTTTGGGATATTGATGCTGCACGGCACGCGATCGACTTCTTTGGTCATCTGCGCCACTCGACTGGTGAATGGGCCGGCGAGCCCTTCGTGCTGCAGGACTGGCAGCAATTTGTGGTCGGCTCGCTCTATGGCTGGAAGCGGGCAAATGGATTGCGCCGCTTTCGCACGGCCTATGTCGAGGTGGCGAGGAAGAACGGCAAATCGGTGCTGTTGGCGGGAACCGCGCTCTATGCACTGATTGCCGATGGTGAACCGGGTGCACATGTCTATTCTGCGGCGACAACACGCGATCAGGCCCGCATCGTGTTTGGCGAGGCCGAGCGCATGGTGGCGGCAAGTTCAGCGCTCCAGGCACGTATTACCAGGACCGTGAACAATCTCGCCGTGCTGCCGACCTCGTCCTGGTTCCGGCCGCTGTCAGCCGATGCCACCAAGATGGACGGGTTGAACATTCACTTTGCCGCAGTCGACGAGGTGCATGAACATCCAGGCCCCGAGATCATCCAGAAGCTGAACACCGCCACTGGAGCACGGCGCCAACCACTGATCTTCGAGATCACCACGGCCGGCTATGATCGCCATTCCGTCTGTCGCCAGCATCACGAGTTCTCGGTCAAGGCGCTGGAGGGCACGGTGCCGACGGAGTCTTCAGACAGCTGGTTTGCCTATATCGCCACTATTGATGATGGCGATGATTGGACTGACCCTGCGGTCTGGGTGAAGGCGAACCCCAGCCTCGGTGTCACCGTCAAGGTTGATGATCTTAAGCGTCAGATCGACGAGGCCAAGGAAATGCCAGCGCAGCAGAACGCGATCCGCCGGCTGCGGCTCAACGAATGGACCGAGCAGGTCACCCGCTGGCTCGACATGGGCGTCTGGGAGGAGGGAGGTCTGCCGGTTGCCACTGACTGGCGCATCGTCAAACACGAGCTGGAAGAACTGGAGCGGAAGCTGCTTGGGCGCGAATGCTATGGCGGGCTCGACCTGGCTCGCGTCAACGATCTATCGGCTTTCGTGCTGGTGTTTCCACCGACGCTGGATGACGATCTCGGTGAGTTTGCCGACAAGTGGATCGTGCTCTGCCGTTTCTTCATTCCGGAGGACGACATTCTGCGCCGGGTGCGCCGTGATCGTGTCCCCTATGATGTCTGGCGTGATCAGGGCTTTCTGACAGCTACCCCCGGAAACGCCACCGATTTTGTCTTTGTCGAGAAGGAAATCCTCGAACTGGCGTCCCGCTACGATCTGCGTGAGCTGTCCTATGATCGCACCTTTGCCGGCGAGATCGTCCAGCAATTGTCCGATGAAGGCTTGAACCTCGTCCAGTTCGGTCAGGGCTTTTTATCCATGGCAGCACCCACGGCGGAACTGGAGCGGCTGTCAGTGTCACGATCACTCTGGCACGGCGGCCATCCGGTGTTGCGCTGGAACGCCTCCAATGTCGCCATGCGCCATGATCCGGCCGGCAACATCAAGCCCGACAAGGAGCGCTCGAGTGAGCGTATCGACGGCATTGTCGCGATCTGCAACGCTCTCGGCCGGGCTCTGGCCCGTGACGTCAATGCCGGCCGCTCAGTTTATGAGAACCGCGGCATCCTGATGCTGTAGCGGCGACTGCAGAGAAGAAGAGAGTAGATGGCATTCTGGTCAAACTGGTTCGGCGGGGCAAAACCGCCGGCCGCATCTCCGCGTGCGTCGTTCCATGATGCCGGCGGTGGCCTGGTCATTGCGACCAGCCAGCAACTCGAAGAGGCGCTGCGCTCTGGAGCGGTAACGGCATCGGGTACGACGGTGACGCCGAACAGCGCCATGCGGGTGGCGGCTGTCTATGCCTGCGTGCGCATTATCTCCGGTGCGGTGGCAACATTGCCTTTACACATCAAGCGCCGGGTCGATGAGCGTACCCGGCAGGACGCCTCCGACACGCCGATCTGGACCGTGCTGCGACGACGGCCGAACCGCTGGCAGACGCCGTCGCAGTTTCGGCGTATGCTGCAGGCGCATCTGCTGTTGCGCGGCAATGCCTATGCGATGATCGTGCGCTCGCGCGGGACTGTGCAGGAACTGATCCCGCTGCATCCTGATCGGGTTGAGGTGAAGCAGCGCGACGATCTTGCGCTGGAATATTTTTATACGCGCCAGGACGGACGGCGCATCCAGCTTGCTCAGACGGAAGTGTTCCATCTGGTTGGGCTGACGCTCGACGGCGTTCATGGCGTGTCGGCCATTGGTTACGCTCGCGAGACCATCGGCCTATCGCTGGCCATGGAAGATCATGGTGCCGCCACCTTCCGCAACGGCGCGCGTGTGAGCGGTGTCTTGAAACATCCCAACAAGCTCGGGCCGGAGGCCGTCGCCAATCTCAAGGCCGGGCTCGAGGAATTCCGCTCCGGCGGCGAACAGGAAGGCAAAAATCTCATCCTCGAAGAGGGCATGGATTATGCCCGCATCGCCATGACGGCAGAGGATGCGCAATGGCTGGAGGCGCGCAAGTTCAGCCGCACGGACATTGCCATGTTCTTTGGGGTGCCGCCGCACATGATCGGCGACACGGAAAAGAGCACGTCCTGGGGCACCGGCATCGAACAGCAGTCGATCGGCTTTGTTGCCTATACGCTCGAAGACCATCTGACCATGTGGGAAGAGGCGATCAACCGCGACCTGATCGACCCAGAGGGAAAGCACAACGACAAGCTCTATGCCCGCTTTAATCGGGCGGCGTTGGTCAAGGGCGACATCAAGGCTCGCTGGGAAGCTTACGTCAAAGGCCTGCAATGGGGCGTCTACAGCCCGAACGAAATCCGCGCGCTCGAAGACCAGAACCCGCGCGATGGTGGGGATGTCTTCTATCCACCGCCGAACACGGCGGGGATGCCGATCACCAACGATGGCGACCATGGCGACAATGATCGGCCGCTCATCGAAAAGGACACTGACACATGAGCCTTCGCAAACTGCCCGAGGCACGGACGTTCCCTCGGCCGCAGAACTACCAGTGGGATACGCCGAGCGGCGTGCTGACGAAATGGTCCGAGCATCCGCTGGCGGCGACGCCCGGTGCAGATGGTGACACCACTATCTCCATGTTTGACGTCATTGGTGAGGATGGCTGGTCCGGTGGTGGCGTCACCGCAAACCGCATCTCGGCAGCGCTGCGGTCGATCGGCAGCAAGGACATTACTGTCTGCATCAACTCGCCGGGCGGCGACATGTTCGAGGGGATTGCGATCTACAATCTGCTGCGTGCCCATCCGGCCAAGGTTACGGTCGAGGTGCTGGGCTGGGCGGCGTCGGCTGCCTCGATCATCGCCATGGCCGGTGACGACATCCGCATGGGGCTCGGCTCCTTCATGATGGTGCACAATGCTTGGGGGCTGGTGATCGGCAATCGCCACGACATGCGTGACGCCGCCACCCTGTTCGACCAGTTCGATGCTGCCATTGCTGATATTTACGCAGCACGCACCGGCATGGAGCGCGCCCATATCGAGCAGCTGATGGACGCGGAAACCTTCATGGCGGCGGCGCAGGCTGTCGAATATGGTTTTGCCGATGTCGTCGACGATGCCGAAATCCACCCAGAGACCAATGCGCCCGCGCAGGTCCGTCCTGAAATCCACGCCAAGCGCCGCATCGATGCCGCCTTGGCGCAACAGGGCATCTCGCGCACGGAGCGGCGCAAGATGTTTTGCCAGATTGCCGGCATGCACGACGCTGCCGACACCGCCACGCACGACGCTGGCTCCCATGCAGCCGCCATCCAGCGGCTGATCGACACCATCAGATCATAGGAGATCCCGTCATGGGTATCGAACTCACCCCGCGTGCGCGCGGGATCCTTGCCGTTCGCGCTGATTCCGGCAGCACCACAAAGATCCTCGCCGAACTGCAGAAGACTTTTGAGGACTTCAAGGTCGAGCGTGACAAGGAACTGGCCGACATCAGGGCCGGCATGGCCGATGTGGTGCAGACCGAGAAGGTCGACCGCATCAATGCCGAGATCACGACCCTGCAAAAGGCGCTCGACGAAACCAACGCCATGCTGGCAGCGGTGAAGGTCGGCGGTGTTGGCGGAGTGGAAGACCCGGACAAGCGCGAACACGCGCAAGCCTTCGACCGCTTCTTCCGGCGCGGCGTCGATGCCGGCCTGCGTGATCTGGAGGTCAAGGCCAAGCTGACCACGCAGTCCGACCCCGACGGTGGCTATCTCGTCCCGGAAGAAATGGAAGCCGGCATCGACCGGGTGCTTGGCACTGTGTCGACCATCCGTTCGCTCGCCCGCACCATCTCCATTTCGACCAACACCTACAAGAAGCTGGTCAATATGGGCGGAGCTACATCCGGCTGGGTTGGCGAGGAACAAGATCGTCCTGGTACGGCCACACCGACGCTACGTGAGATCGCCATTAATACCGGCGAGATCTACGCCATGCCCGGCGCGACGCAAACCTCGCTCGACGATGCACGCATCGACCTTGCCGCTTGGCTGGCCGACGAGGTGTCGATCGAGTTCGCCGAGCAGGAAGGGGCAGCTTTTGCCAATGGCGATGGCATCAACAAGCCGCGCGGCATTCTCGCCTATGACACGGTGGCCAATGCTTCCCATGCGTGGGGAAAGATCGGCTTCATTGCCTCGGGCAAAGCGGATGGCTTCCTCGCCGCGACCACTTCGGTCAGCCCGGCCGATTGCCTGATCGATCTCTATTATGCGCTCAAGTCCGGTTACCGGAACGGGGCGTCGTGGCTGATGTCGGATGCAACCATGAACACGGTCAGAAAGTTCAAGGATGCGGAAGGCGCTTATATCTGGGCACCGCCGTCGGGTGCGGCGGAAGTTGCCACCATTCTTGGCAAGCCCGTTTACACCGACGACAACATGCCGGCGGTTGCTGCCAGCGAATTCCCCATCGCTTTTGGCGACTTCAGCCGCTCCTACCTGATCGTCGACCGCATCGGCATCCGGGTGCTGCGTGATCCGTTCACCTCCAAGCCCAACGTCCTGTTCTACACGACCAAGCGTGTCGGCGGTGGCATCGTGAACTTCGAAGCCCTGAAGCTGCTGAAGATCAGCACCTGATTATCGGCGTGATCCAGCGGCAGGCGGCCATCACACTGTCAAAGGACGGTCACCCGCTTCTAATCCCATTCATCGAAAGGACTTTTGTCATGAAGGACGGTATCTCCGGCCTCGGCCTCGTTGCATCTCTGGTTCCCGCCGTGGTCACGGCCACCACCAAGGGCAGCCATGCCGATCTGCAGGGCGTCAACTCCGCAACCCTGATCATCAATACCGGCGCGATTGCCGGCGATGGCCTCTTCGTCGTCGCCATTCAGGAGAGCAACACGACCACGGATGGCGATTTTGTCGATGTGGCAGCCGGCGATCTGCTTGGAACCCTGCCGGCAGAGCTTGCGGCCAACACGGTCTACAAGCAGGGCTACAAGGGCACGAAGCGCTATATCCGCGCCGTCATCACCAAGACCTCCGGCACGTCGATTGCCGCCGGTGCGGTTTTTGCGCTCGGCCATCCCCACGACGCGCCAATCGCCTGACATCATTGAAGCGATCAGCCCATCACTCGCCCGAACGGCTGGTCGCTTTTCTTTATTATATGGATCGCAAAACGTGCCCGCACCCGTTCGCACAGTCGCCCCGGTCAACATGCCGGTGTCGCTGGCCGAGGCTAAAGCCCATCTGCGTGTCGAACACGACGACCAGGACGACCTGATCACTGCCCAGATCAGGGCCGCGACCGCATGGCTCGACGGTTATGCCGGCATTCTCGGCCGGGCGCTGATCACCCAAACCTGGCGGCAGGATTTTGCCGGCTTTGCCGATCGCCTGGCTTTGCCAATATCGCCGGTAATTGCCATTGTCAGCATCAGCTATTTCGATGTCGGCAATGTGCAGCAGACGCTGGATGCCGGCGTCTACGATCTGCTTGCTGACGCGCGCGGCGCTTATATCACCCTGCGGCCGGGACAATCCTGGCCGGCCACCTTCCGTCGCGCTGACGCTGTCTCCGTCACCTTTACCGCCGGTTATGGCGCGGCGGCCGATGTGCCCGAGCCCATCCGCCAGGCCATCCTGCTGATCGTCCAGCGCCTGTTCGACGGGGCCGACACGGAGATCGACGCCGCCATCGACCGCACAGTCCATGCTCTCATTGCACCCTTTCGGAAAAGTCCGATCTGATGGCCAGGATCACCGCCAATGCCCTGCGCGACCGCGTCAGCCTCGAAAAGCGCGAGGAAGTCGATGACGGCTACGGCAACACCTACGGCCAGTGGGTCCCACAGTTCGAGCGCGATGCCTGCATCCTTCCATCGAAAGGCGGCGAGACCGTCATCGCCTCGCGCCTGCAAAGCGTCCAGCCAGCCCTGATCATCGTGCGCTACGATGCCGAAACCGCAACCATCAACGCCGCCTGGCGGCTGATCGAGACACGTTCAGGCACCGTCTACAACATTCGCACCGCCGCCGACATGGAGCGGCGCGGCCGCTTCATCACCATGCTGTGCGAATCCGGCGTGGCGACCTGACGCGCGCATTGTGTCATCGCTCGGCAATCTCGCGAAAGGATCATCATCATGACCACCAACGTGCTCTCCGGCGCGGCGATCCCGGCTGCACCAGACAAGTATCATGTCTATCGTCCGTTGCTCGATCTGATCGGCTTTGCCGAGGGCACGGACAGGAAGCGTGGCTATAACGAGACGCTGGCCTACGGTGCCTTCACTGGCGGCGACGTCAATCTCGTCACCATGACACTACAAGAAATTGATGCTCTGCAAACCCGCATGCTGAAGCATCCCAAGAACCGCTTCAACTCGTCAGCCCTCGGTCGCTATCAGATGGTGCGCACCACGCTGCGCACCATCCGCAAGACGCTTGGTCTACCAACGTCCGCCCTGTTCGACGCCGCCATGCAGGATCGATGCGCCTGCTATCTCCTCGGCCTGCGTGGTATCGACAAATATCTCGCAGGGCGACTTTCCCAAGATACACTCATCAACAATCTCGCACGCGAGTGGGCCTCGCTCCCGACCACCTCCGGCAAAGGTGCTTATGCCGGCCAGAACGCCGCTGTGAACCCAGACCGGGTGCGCCAGATCTTGGCTCAGGTAAAGAAGCGCCACCATGATACCCAGCCTGTCCGTGAAATCCTGGTGGAACGGGAAATCGACAAGCCGGTCGTGCCGATCACCGTCGAAGCTGAAATCCGCAAGCGCACCGATCAGTGGAGTTGGATCACCACCATCTTTGGCTCGGGTGGTGCAGGCCTTGCAGCTCTCACCGGCATGGACTGGCAGACCGTCGTCGCGATCAGTGCACTTGCCCTTGGAGGGCTCACCATCGCGCTGCTGTTACGGCGCCAGATCGTCTGTGCGGTGCAGGATGTTCGGAGGATGATCGAGGGGGTGACTTAACACTCTACGAAGCTAATTTCGTTTTTCTATTTACTCACTTGAATCCAAATGCCGAAGAGCTTCAGCGAGAGGGGTTGTTTTCAGGTTAGCTCTCTGACCCTGTGCCTGGAATCATGCGATTTTATAAAGTCAGCATGATATCAAAACAGCCGGCTTTTTATAGCTTATGCGCACAGTTAACGAGTGAACCATGTGTAATTGACGACTCAGACAGCGTTGGGTAGTCTGAGATTTCCACCAGGGGTGTCCCGTCAAGGGGCTGAGATTCTGCTGGGCCGCAAGGCAGCGCAGTGACCCTATGAACCTGATCCAGTTCATGCTGGCGTAGGGACGGTGCTGATGCCTTCTCGGCCGCATACGGCAATCGGGCATGCATTTCCTCTCGTCAGCGCTGGTCTCCATAGCCACGACACGAGGAACCTCGAAATGACGTCCAAACAAATCCCGACAGTTACGACCGGACCGCTGCCTGCTTCGTCTAAGGTCTTCAAGCCCGGTGTGCTGTATCCAGATATACGCGTGCCCATGCGCGAGATTGCCCTGCATCCCAGCGCCGGCGAACCACCGGTGACAGTATATGACTCCTCCGGTCCTTATACCGATCCCGGTGTCGAGATCGCTATTGAGCGTGGCCTGCCGCGTTTGCGTGAAAGCTGGATCATGGCGCGAGGCGATGTTGAAACTTACGACGGGAGACAGGTCAAGCCCGAGGATAACGGCTTTGTTTCCGGCGACCGGCTGGCACCTGAATTCCCTACCCGGTACCGGCCCTTGCGGGCATCTGGTGGCAAGGCCGTCACTCAGCTTGCCTATGCCAGGGCAGGCATCGTTACACCCGAGATGGAGTTTATCGCTATCCGTGAAAATCTTGGCCGCAAGGCTGAGCGGGAAGCACTGGCGCGAGACGGTCAGGATTTTGGTGCATCTATTCCCGATTTCGTCACGCCAGAATTCGTGCGCGATGAAGTGGCACGTGGACGGGCGGTCATCCCATCCAACATCAATCATCCCGAGGCCGAACCAATGATTATCGGCCGCAATTTTCTGGTCAAGATCAACGCCAATATCGGCAATTCGGCGGTAACATCTTCGATGGCTGATGAGGTCGAGAAGATGGTTTGGGCGACACGCTGGGGTGCGGATACGGTGATGGACCTGTCTACCGGGCGAAATATCCATAATATCCGCGAATGGATCATCCGTAATTCGCCCGTTCCGATTGGCACCGTCCCGATCTACCAGGCACTGGAGAAGGTCGGTGGTATCGCCGAGAACTTGTCCTGGGAGGTGTTTCGCGACACGCTGATCGAGCAGGCCGAACAGGGGGTGGACTATTTCACGATCCATGCCGGGGTGCGACTGCATATGATCCCGTTGACGATTGAACGCGTGACCGGCATCGTGTCACGTGGCGGCTCGATCATGGCAAAATGGTGCCTCCATCACCACCGGGAAAGCTTCCTTTATGAACACTTCGAGGACATTTGTGACATCATGCGCGCCTATGATGTCAGCTTCAGCCTTGGTGACGGCTTGCGTCCCGGCTCGATTGCCGATGCGAATGACGCTGCACAATTTGCTGAACTGGAGACACTGGGTGAGCTAACTAAAATCGCCTGGGCGAAGGATTGTCAGGTCATCATCGAAGGGCCAGGTCATGTGCCGATGCACAAGATCAAGGAGAATATGGACAGGCAGCTTGCTGTTTGCGGCGAGGCGCCGTTTTATACGCTTGGGCCGCTGACAACCGATATTGCACCAGGCTATGATCACATCACCAGCGGCATCGGGGCTGCAATGATCGGCTGGTTTGGCACGGCGATGCTTTGCTATGTTACACCCAAGGAGCATCTGGGCCTGCCTGATCGCGACGATGTGAAAACTGGGGTTATCACCTACAAGATTGCAGCTCATGCCGCAGATCTGGCCAAAGGGCATCCGGCCGCGAAAATTCGTGACGATGCCCTTTCTCGGGCCAGATTCGAGTTCCGCTGGGAAGACCAGTTCAATTTGTCTCTTGATCCTGAAACAGCGCAAGCTTTTCACGACGAGACCTTGCCAAAAGAGGCACATAAAGTCGCACATTTCTGCTCAATGTGCGGGCCGAAATTCTGCTCGATGCGAATTTCGCATGACATCCGTGCTGAAGCACAGAAAGAGGGCATGGCTGCAATGGCGCAGAAATACCGGGAGGGCGGTGACCTCTACATACCGGTAGGCTGATCAGCCCAGACTGTTATACGGCCTCATCTCCTCATGAGGCCGTAATGACGTTTGATAGCCTCGCCATCTCTTGCGCGATTGCATGGGGCCTTCGATCAGGGGTTTGCGGTCTGCCCGGTAGTCTAGGATCTTTGCCGCAACGGCCTTGTAAAAAAATGTCCAACGGAAACGCTGCTCGCCGTTCGCGTCGCCGAACCGCTCACTCCAGAACGGTTCATTCCTGAACCGGTCGATGTCCTGCTGCTGGCCGTCGAACGCAAAGGCAAGCAGGCCATCCTCCATCCGGCCGCCCGGCGCGACCCGCCAAACCGTGGCGCGGTTTGTGTAGAAGTACCATTCGCGGGGCGGCGATACGGGCGTCCAGTTGACCTAAACACGCTTGCCGTCGTCGAGATTGGCAATGATTGCGCCGACCGCCTTGATGGCCATCACCGAGACAGTGGCTCCGCGGATGTCGAACGGCAGCTCCCGCTTGCGAAATGACTTGATCGCAATCCTGTCGCTCGGCCGCATCGCGCGTACGAGATCGCCACACTTGCCGTCCTCGTAGCCGTTTTCACAGATCTCCTACGGGAGAAATCTGTAAGCGGTGTTTAAGCCCCACCTATTTTTCGTTTTTCTGTTCCGGCATTTTGATGTCGCGAATGGATATAGCGGAGTTTCTCCATGGAGCCACGAGTAGACCTCATTCTTTCACGCCATTCTTAGTTCAAGCCGGTGCTTGCGCTTAGGCCAATCGGGTAGGACGCGGTCGAGCAGTTCGAAGAACTCCGGTCCGTGATGTGGCACCGCGATGTGGCAGAGCTCGTGCGTGATGACGTAGTCGATGGCATCCATAGGCGCCTCGATCAGCCGGCGATTAAGCAGCAGGCGAGATGCCGGCGACATCGAACCCCAACGCTGCCGAAGTTGGCGGACGATCAAGCCCTTGGGGCGAAAGTCTTCAGGGGTCGGGAAACGCAAAAGATTGACTTCCAGACGCTCGGCAAATTTTGCGTGAGCGCGCTGCCGATACCAATGCTCGACAAGCTCCCGGGTGACCTCGGTTCGCTCGGGTCGGTGCGTTTGGACGACGATGAAGCCACGGACGAGCTTTACTCCCGCCTGGACGTGGGGCACCACCTTCAGCCGATACTGGCGTCCGAGGTAGAGATGAGTCTCGCCCGCCACGTACTGGCGATCCGGGGTGCGCGGAAGGAACTGGATGAAGTATCGCTGCTGACGCCGGATCCAGGCTGCACGCTTGCGTACCTTCTCTTCGATCACCACCAACGAGGCAGCCTGCGGAGCAGCGACGACAACGGAGGCATCCGGCTCGACAGCTATTTCCAGTGTCGTCCGTTCACGGCGCACGATGGCGAAGTCGATTCTGTGTTCACCGTACTGGACGCTGTGTCGTTCGGTTTTCATCCCGGAAACCGCGCTCGTGCGAGATCCATGATCTTGAGCTCAAGGTCGTCCATCACCTCGACAGGCAACTCGATGCCGCGTTCGTCGCGAAGGACGTCGAAGAAATAGTCATCGATGGCGTTGCGCATCTTGTTCTGAGCGATGTCGTTGGACCAGACATCGACGATGTGATGGGACTTGATGATGTCGATGATCGTGAGCGCTATGGCGGCAACTTCGTCCCCCTCGATCGGTTTGCCATCATCGGTCGCGAGAGCACCTTCAAGTATCCCGAAAAACGCCTGCCCATCGTCATTGCCCTTGATCGCATCCGGCACCTCGCGCCCCCGGTCCTTGCGCGCGACCTTGCTCGCCAGATCGACAACGTTCTTGAGGTAATCCCGCTCGGAAATCCGTTTGGCCCGATAGTCGCGGATGGTCTCCTCCAGCAGCTCCGAGAACTTGCGGTAGAAAGTAGGGTCCTCGTCCATCTTTTCGGTGATGGTCCGGCGCGTCGCGCTGGCGATCCGGTCCGCCCTTGAAGCCTCGGAGACGCCCGTTTCCTCCACCACGGCCTTCAGGGCGTCCGGGTCGTTGATGTTGACCATCTCGATGATCGTTTCGGCCGGCATGGCAACCACATGGTCGTCGAGCAGCTTCTGGATCTTCGGCTCGAACTCCTTGACGTCGACGGTCTCCTGGTAGCGAAGCTGGACCGAGCGCCGCAGCTCGGAGAACTGCTTCCAGTCCTTCTTCATGGCGTCGATCTTCGCCTCGTCGAAGACGTCGAAGAGCTTGTCCGACGACAGCGAGATATGGAGGCAGCGGCTGAATGCCTTCAGTCGTTCATAGAATTCCTGCCGGATAGCTTCATCGGCCAGGAACTGCTCGAACTGCTCCATGTCCTTCTTGTTCTTGACCGGCTTGAACAGGTCCCAGAGCTGATCGTGCAGCTGAGGCAGCTTCCGGATTTCCTCGCGCACATCGTGGACCGTGCCGGCGAGATCGGCGGCGTCGAAGCCCTCGAAGGCGCTGTAGGTCGTCAGCGCCGTGTCGAGTTCTCCGAGCAGCCCCTCGTAGTCGATGATGAAGCCGAACTGCTTCTCGGTCGCGCCGTCTTCGTAGAGCCGGTTCACGCGGGCGATCGCCTGCAGCAGGTTATGTTCGCGCAGCGACTTGCACACATAGAGCACGGTATTGCGCGGGGCATCGAACCCGGTCAGCAGCTTCGACACGACGATGAGGATCTCCGGATCGCCCGAGCCCTTGAATGCATCGATGATCTGCCGGGTGTATTCGTCCTCGGTCTTGTACCGGGCCATCATCCGCGCCCAGAATCCGCGCACGAGGTCCTTCGATTCCTTGTCGACCTCCTCGTTGCCCTCGTTGTCATCGGGCGGCGAGATGACGATTTCGCTGGTGACGTGCCCGATCTCGTCGAGCACCTCCTTGAAGCGGACGGCCGCTGCCTTGGACGGCGCCACAAGCTGCGCCTTGAATCCCGTGCCTTGCCAGTGCTGGCGGAAGTGCTCCGAGATATCGAAAGCTTTCGCCCGGATCGCCTGGCCCGTCTTTGAGAGCGCGTCCATGCGGGAAAACTTGCGCTTCAGGTCGGCCTTCTGGCTGGGGGTCAAGCCCTCGCTGATCTTGTCGAACCACTTGTCGATCACGCCGCCATTGACCTGCTGCTCGACAAGCCGTCCCTCATAGAGGAGCGGCACAACGGCCCCGTCGGCGACAGCCTCGTCGATCGCGTATTTGTGGATCAGGCCGCCGAAGGTCGAGAGCGTATTCTTCTCCTTCTTCAGGAGTGGCGTTCCGGTGAAGCCGAGATAGCAGGCCTTCGGCAGCAGCCGGCGCATCCGTGTTGCGAACTGGCTGTGACCGCCATAGCGGCCGGTCTGCGAGCGATGGCTCTCGTCGACCAGGACGAAAACGTTGGCATCCTCGTCGACGTCCTCGGCAGCTTTGGCCGCTGTATCGAACTTGTTGATGATGGTCGTCACGAGCGGTGTCCGGTTACGGATCAACTCGATCAGATGAGCGCCGCTGGTCGCCCGTACGGGTTCGAGCTCACAGGACTTGAAAGTGTCCTTGATCTGTTTGTCGAGATCGTCGCGGTCGGTGACGATCAGAATGCGCGGATTGGGAATGGCCTTATCGAGCGCGAGGGACCGACCCAGCATCACCATGGTCAGCGACTTGCCAGATCCTTGGGTGTGCCAGATCACGCCACCCTTGCGGCGGCCGTCCAGATTGAACTGACGGACGCGTTCGACAGCCTTGCGGATCCCGAAGAACTGCTGGTGGCGCGCGACCTTGCGTGCGCCGCCATCGAACACGGTGAAACGACGGATCAGGTCCAGCAGCCGTTCCGGCCGACACAGCGCGTGAATGGCACGGTCCTGCGCCGTGATCGCGCGCGGGCCTTCAGCCGCCAGCGCCTCGAAATGGGCACGCGCGAAGGCGAAATCGCCCGAGAAGACCGCATCGGCCTCCGCCGCTGTGAGAGGGCGATTGGCCAGCGGATCGATGATCTCGTCCCTGTCTTCCTCATCCCGCCACGTCTGCCAGAACTGCCGTGGAGTTCCCACGGTAGCGTATCGCGCCTCGACACGGTTCATAACCATGAGAAGCTGCGCAAAGTGGAACAGCTGCGGAATGTTGTCCTCATTCTGATAGCCGATCAGCTGGCTGCCGGCCTTTTTCAGGCTCTCGGTCGGCCGCTTGTTTTCGATCACCAGAAACGGGATGCCGTTCACGTAAGCGACGATGTCGCACCGCTTGGTCTGGGTGCTGGCTGTCCGTTCGACGGAGAGCTCAGCCGTCACGTGATAGACGTTATTCGACGGGGTCTCCCAATCGATGTAGCGAAAAGAATAGGACTTGGAGTCCCCCTGGATCGTCTTGGTGATGGTCGTGCCGAGGACGAGGGTGTCGTAGATGTCCTGGTTGGTGCCGCGCAGGCCCTTTTGTCGGTCGGGCGTGGGCTTCAGCCGGCGAATGGCCTCATGCGCATCTTCGAGGTCGAAGGGATACTCCCGGCCGCGATGGGTGAAGCTGTTGATCCGCAGGAGCTGGTCCGCAAGGACGTCGTCAAGCACCACATTGCGGAGGCGACCGCCCCGCAGACGCACGGCCTCGGCCTGGGACAGCGGCGTGAATCCCAGCGCCACCAACAACTGCAAGGCGGGGATCTGGGACTGATGCTTCTCGGCGGCATCGAAGGTCATTGCGGGCCCTCCGCAAACAGCCCGGAGAGCGCTGCGCGTGCCGCGACCGCGTTGATGTTGGCCTTGATAACGCGGTCCAGTTCACTCCCGTCCGTGTAGATCGCGGGGACGGCGCGGTGGACCCGACCATCCTTAATGTAGTTGTCGGCCTTGCCGCGCGCGCCCTTGGTGTGGGGCTTGAACACCGCGACCGAAAGGCCGCCCTGTTCTTTCACGAGTCGAAAGCACGGGATGTCGGTCGAGCCGTCGCCGATGAACACCATGTTCTCGAAGGGCACCGGCCTGTCGCGCTTTTCCACGAACTGATTGACCTTGCTATTGTCGCTCAAGTCGAAGGCGCCCTTGTTGATGCGGAATAGGTACTGCGTCTTGGTTGTGTAGTTCACGGCGAGCGCAGGCCAAGCGGCGACACCATTCTGGTCGAACATGAACTTCGACGCATAGACCTGGGCGAACTTGGAAGCGATCGGTGTGCCCGCGAAGATCTCTGCGTTCCCGGACGAGACGAGGTAGTGCTGGATGCGGACACCCTGCGCCCTGCCATAGCCGGTGATGCGGTCGAACCATTCTTCGACCCCGTCGAATAGCTGGATGGCTCTGCCTCGCGCCTTGAAATCCTCGCGCCGTACCGGAACGCCCGCGGCGGCGGCCTTGCGCAGCATCAGGTTCATGTAGACGAGCACTTCGTCCGCCTGATGCTCTTTGGTGAGGCGCTTCACCTCGGTCCAGAAGTCCTTCGGTTTCATGCCGATATCGGGCAGGAACTGGTGTTCCTGCATGTTGCCGTCCGCCAACGTGCCGTCGAAGTCGTAGGCGATCGCCATTTCAATGTGTTTCCGAGCCATACGATCTCTCCTTCAGACGGCGACGCGCCATTCGCCCGTCAGCAGTTTCTGCATCAGGCCGCGTTTCTGGCGGGTGAGGGCTTCGATT
The DNA here is from genome assembly GCF_019100495.1 of Falsochrobactrum tianjinense. Classification (GTDB taxonomy): domain Bacteria; phylum Pseudomonadota; class Alphaproteobacteria; order Rhizobiales; family Rhizobiaceae; genus Brucella; species Brucella tianjinense. Next base: position 213,766 of record NZ_JAHRVA010000007.1, read on the forward strand.
TCGGTATTGAGGGCGTCAAGGTCGGTCTGTGCCGTACGCAACACCTCTGCGATGGCCCTCTGTTCGGCCAGCGACGGAAGCGGAAAGGGCAGTTTCGAGAACTCGCTCCAGCGCAGACTGCCGCGCCTGTCCACGGAAGCGCTGGTGCTGACCTCGAAGATGTGCCGATAGAGCCCGGTCTTCAGCACGGCAAAGGCGTAGTCGGCATCCACCTTCTCCGGCGCGAAACGGAAGACCGTGTAGATGGGACTGACGACGCCGACGTCTGTCAGGTTCTGAAGGCCGATGGAGCCTTCCTCGACATGGTTGCTGGGAAAACCGAAGTCGCCACGCCAGATTTTCTTGTAGCCTGACAGATCGGCGCTGAAGACCTGCTTCTTGAAGTACTCAAGCGACCGGACGAACCCGTCGTATTTCGAGCAGGACAGGACTTCATGCTGCTCTCCGTCGCCGTTCCGTTCGGAAATCTCGCGCGCCAGCTTGCCGATGGGCTTGGTGCCCCAGGTTGCGGGAAGCGTGAACCAGCGATGCGCGGCCACTTCGTCCGTGGTGCGGAAGCGATCCAGTTGGCGCGTTCCGAAGACCAAAGAGTGGGTCAACGCGCGATGCCGACGCAGCTTAGCCGCCCGCAGCGCCTCCAGCTTTTCGATGGCCTCGTCCCATGTCCGCAGGATTTCGGCGATCTTGCGCTGTTCAGGGAGTTCAGGGAGGCCAATCTCAATTGATGAAAGATGGCCTTGGTTTACCGATGGAACTGCACTTTCCTGACTGAAGCGACCAAGATCTTGCGTAAGCATAAAGTAATACAGGAAGTAAGTATCAACCCGGCTCTCATCAGGTATCGCCGCCATCATGTTGTTATCAATAACCGTAGGGCGGGTGAGAATCCTTCTTCTGTTCAATTTTAGTGCAGCGCCAACTTTCGCAAATACAACAGCGCCCTCTGGCTGTAGGTTCGCTCGCAGCATCTTCAGAGTCTTCTGGGAAACCCAATTCTGCGCATCAGTAATGTATTTTTCGTTGCCCGGCAGCGTCAGATCACTCACCTTAATGAATGGGAACTCCCCTGACAGTTGCCCTTGATACTCTTCCTTGAAACCGTTGCCGCCTCGAAAGGTGCAAATGTCTCCAAGGCTGGTTTCTTCCCAATCGGCCGCCTGAAATTCTAGTTCACGCATCCTTGGCCCTCTTCTTCCGCTCTTTGGCGGCCTTTTCCATGCCCTCCAGCTGGGCGATGTCGACCTCATCCGCCGCCAGCGCCTCGGCGGTGCGGCGGTTGGCGTCGAACACCTCGAACCGCTCGACGGCCAGCTTCTGGGCCACGTCCATCCGCAGCCGGCCGGCATGGGTCAGCACGTCGCGCTCGTTGAAGGACAGGAAGGCGTCGAGCTTGTCGGCCCATTCGGCCATGGCGACCGGGCGGCGGCGCCTCGCCTGGTCCTCAGCGTAGTCGAGGTACATCACGACGATGCGGTTGAGCTCCTCGACCTCATCGGCCTTCAGGTAGTTCTTGGCGGTGCCGACGTCGCCCTTCCGAACGATCGAGCCTTTCCAGCTGGTCAGGCCCATGTTGGGGGCGCTCGGATCGCTGCGGTTCTCGATCAGCTCGGCGGCCGTCTTGCCCGTGACCGCCCAGAGCATCTTGTTTTGCACCTTCTTGAAGAAGGCCTGCGCCTGCTCGGACGTCTTGTCGTAGTCGATGGCGGTCGTGTAGAGGTCGCGGACCTTCTGGTAGAAGCGCTTCTCCGAGGCGCGGATGTCCCGGATGCGGGCAAGCCATTCGTCGAAATAGTCCCATTGCTCCGCCTGCTTCAGCCGGGCATCGTCCATGGCGAAGCCCTTGATCAGGTATTCGCGCAGGACCGTTGTGGCCCAACGGCGGAACTGGGTGCCCCTCGGGGAGCGGACGCGGTAGCCGACCGCCAGAATGGCGTCCAGATTATAGACCTTCGTGCGGTAGGCCTTGCCGTCCGCGGCAGTTGTCAAGGATTCCTTGACAACTGACTCTGCCGCCAGCTCCCCCTCGGACAGGATGTTGTTGATGTGCAGGCTGACATTCTGCTTAGAGGTGTCGAACAGCTCGGCCATCTCCAGCTGCGTCAGCCAGACTGTGCCGTCGATGGCCCGCAGGCCGATGGTCGCGGCGCCGTCCTCGGTGCTGTAAAGGATCAGTTCGCCCTCAGACATCGACGCCCAGCTCCTTCAGGTAGCCGGCCATCTTGCCCCGCACCTCGGCCAGCTCGGCCTCGATGGTGTTGATCTGCTTCTGCAGTGCGGCGACGTCGATTTCTTCCTCCGGCTCGAAGGTGTCGACGTAGCGGGGGATGTTGAGGTTGAAGTCGTTCTCCGCGATTTCCTCCGGACTGGCGCGGTGGGAGTACTTCTCGGTCTCCGCCCGCGAGGCGTAGGTTTCCAGAACCTTGTTGATATGCGCCTCGTCCATCACGTTCTGGGTCTTGCCCGGCGTGAACTCCTTGCTGGCGTCGATGAACAGCACGTCGCGGCGGTCCTCGTTCGCGCCGCCCTGTTCGCGGGAGCGGTCGAAGACTAGGATGGCCACCGGAATGCCCGTGGTCGTGAAGAGGTTGGAGGGTAGGCCCACCACTGCGTCGAGCAGGTTCTCCTCGATCAGCGCCTGGCGGATACGCCCCTCGGCCCCACCCCTGAACAGCACGCCATGCGGAACGATGACGGCCACCCGGCCGCTCTGGCGCTTGGCGATTTCGATCATGTGGGTGATGAAGCCGTAGTCGCCCTTGGATTTGGGCGGGATGCCGCGCCAGAAGCGCTTGAACTGGTCGGTGTCCGCGTTCTCCGCCCCCCACTTGTCGAGGCTGAACGGGGGATTGGCCACCACTACGTCGAACTTCATCAGGTGATCGCCCTCGACCAGCGCGGGGCTGTTGAGTGTGTCACACCACTCGATGCGCGCGGCGTCCTTGGTGTGGAGAAACATGTTCATCCGCGCCAGCGCCCAGGTCGCGCCGTTCACTTCCTGGCCGTAGAGGGCGAAGTTCTCGGACCCGACCTCCTCGGCCGCCCGGATCAACAGCGATCCGGATCCGCAGGCCGGGTCGCAGATCGTGTCGCCCGGCTTGGGTGCCGCCAGTTTCGCAAGCATGCGGGAGACAGCGGAGGGCGTGTAGAACTCGCCAGCCTTCTTGCCCGCGTCGGAGGCAAAGCGCGAGATCAGGTAGATATAACACTCGCCGATGATGTCTTCGGTCACGCGACTAGGGCGCAGATCGAGCGCAGGCTTGGCGAAGTCCTCCAGCACGTTCTTGAGGCGCCGGTTGCGATCCTTGACGCGCCCGAGATTGGCCTCGGAGTTGAAGTCGATGTTGCGGAACACGCCTTCGAGCTTGGCGCGGTTGGCGTCTTCGATCCGCTCCAGCGCGATGTTGATCCGCTCGCCGATGTTGGGTTCGTTCCGGGCCTCGTAGAGGTCGTAGAAGCTGGCGCCTTCGGGAAGGACGAAGCGCTCGCGCTCCAACCGCCGACGGATCCGCGTTTCATCTCCGCCATACTGCTTACGATAGTTTTCGAGGTGATCGTTCCAATGGTCGGAGATGTACTTCAGGAACAACATTACGAGTATGTAATCCTTGTACTGTCCGGCATCGACGACGCCCCGGAAGGTGTCGCAAGCGGCCCAGGCCGTTTGGTTGACCTGTTGTTGGGTAAGCTGGTCGGTCATTGGGGCGTCTTTCCTTTCCTCGTTCTGGTGCGCATCCTGCTCGCTCGCTCGACGAGGATCAGGCTCATCATCTTTCTTCGCGTCTCGGCGGCGAGCTGGGACAGCTCCCGCTCCCTTTCGGCCAGCGCATCGACGGCGACGATTCTTCTCTGTGTCTCGATGTCCGGGACGTCGAGTTCGAGGTCGTCGAGGCTGGATCGAGGTATCATCCGGATGTTCGTGCCGCGTGCCGCAACGTCGAAGTGACGCTGCGCCGGGTGCTGATTGATCGCCCATGCCAGATACTCGGGCGTCACGACGTTGCGGTTCGGACGCAAAACCATCAGGGGCAGCACCGCGAGGGCTGGCTCCCGCAGACGTTCGTCCAGGGCAGACGCCGTGTTTCGTTCGCCCCGCGAGCGGAACACCACGTCACCGGCGCGCACGAAATAGCGGTCCGCCAGGTCCTCCAACTGGACTCGCGTCAGGCGCTCTGGATCGACGAGGCCGTCAGAGGAAATGTCGCGCAGCTGGATCGCGAGCACACCTCCGGCGGTCGTCGGCTCCAATCTGCCGCGAGCGGTATAGCCGGTGTGGATGGTGCAGACGTCAGCGAGGCGCATCGAAAATCCTCTGTAACTATCGCTACAGAAGGTAGGCGTGCGCAAGCCTGCTGTCAATGTCAAAATTTGCTGTAGAAAAGCCTACTGCATTTTGGGTTCTGCCGGACCCATCCAGGTCGCGATGTGGGTCCGGCAGCAACTCTTAACCGTGGGCCTGCGCCCTCTCGTTCGCTGGCGTACACGTCCTCAGCATGGTCTGCTCATATTCCTCAATATCTGATAGCCGGTACACCACCCGGCCGCCGAGTTTCACGAACTTCGGCCCCTCGCCGGTCCAGCGCCACCGTTCAAGCGTACGATGGCTGATCCCCCATCGCACCGCCAGTTCAAGTTGGTTCATGCATGTCGCCTTCATTTCCGTTTCCTTTCGCTCAGGCCAATTTGACTGCGACACAACGAAGGCGTGGGGGGGAAATACTATCAAGGTAATACTGGAGTGAGCGCCGAGCACCAGGTGAAGTGGCGTCTGGTCATGTAGCGAAGTTCTGCGGTGGCGAATATTCACTTAAGAATACGAAGGCGCGCTGGCGGGATGTGGGGCATACTTCGAGCGAGTTTGTCGAAGAGTCCTGCCCCTCCGCCATTGACTCAACAAAACCCTGCTTACAATAAAATGCTGCACTGAGAGCCCCTGCGGGGCGCCAGCAGGACGCGCCATTACGCGTTTGCGCAGCGCAAGAGCTTTGTAGCTGCTAAGATCAACTTCCATTTCAGCGCCCCAGCCAATAACGACCGTGGTATACGCATTTCGATAAAACGGCTTCTATCATTTTGGCCATGCATAGCCACACATGGCAATGACAGCACAAAAGCGGATTCGTTTGTGTCCTCACATTGTCGTGTTTTCAAAAATTAAAGTTGCGCACCACTTTTCGGCTATATACATACCCGCCTGTATGTAGCTGATAGCCGAACCTTCGTGGAGACCGAATACTAATGAATTTTAGATATACCACATTCTTTTTTGCTGGCATGGTGCTCCTGGCTGGCTGTCAGAAAGAAGACCAGTCTCAGGCCGCGCAAACGCCCCCGCCTGTGGCTGTCGGCATCGTAACAGCCGCTCCCTCGGCCTTGCCGATCACCAATGAATTACCCGGACGCATCGCACCCACGCGCCTTGCGGAAGTCCGCCCGCGCGTTTCCGGCATCGTCGTAGAGCGCGTTTTCGAGCAGGGTTCGCAGGTGGAAAAGGGCGACGTGCTTTACCGCATCGACCCCCGCTCGTTCCAGGTGCGCGTCGACAGCGCCGAAGCAACGCTGCGCCGCGCCCAGGCTGCCCTGTTGCAGGCGCAGCAGAACGCAGGCAGGCAGGAGCAGTTGCGTAAGTCGAACGTGTCCTCGCAGCAGGGCTATGACAATGCCATTGCCGAGCAGGCCAAGGCGGAAGCAGAAGTCGCTGTTGCAGAAGCGGGTCTGGCCGAAGCACGCCTCAATCTCGACTATTCGGAAGTAACTGCGCCGATCAGTGGCCGCATCGGGCGCGCCATGATCACCGAAGGCGCGCTGGTCAGTTCCAGCAGTTCCGAAAATCTCGCAACGATCCAGCAGCTCGATCCTATCTATGCCGACTTCACCCAGCCAGTGACCGAACTGATCCGCCTGCGCAAGGCTTTGCAGGACGGCCAGTTGATGACCGGCCCTAACGAGGCCGAAGTGCAACTGCTGCTTGATGATGGCAGCGCCTATCCGTATACGGGCCGTCTGCTGTTTTCGGAAGCAGCCGTCGATGCGAGCACCGGGCAAGTGACATTGCGCGGCGAATTCCCTAACCCCGATGGCGATCTGCTGCCGGGCATGTATGTTCGCGTACTCATCGAACAGGGCATCCAAAGGGCAGCCATTGCCGTTCCTCAGCAAGCTGTCCAGCGCGATGCCAGCGGCTCTGCCCGCCTGCTGGTGGTCAATGCCGAAAACAAGGTCGAGGAGCGTCAGGTCATCGTGGGACGCAATGTCGGCGACCGTGTCGTGGTGGTGCAGGGACTGAATGAAGGCGACCGCGTCGTTGCGGAAGGCTTCCAGAAGACGGCGCCTGGTGCGATCGTTGCGCCCCAGCCCTGGCAAGTCAATGAACAGGCCGAAACCAGTGCGAGCCCGACGCAGGCAGACGCCGCCACCACCTCCCAGAGCAACGAAGCTGCGACCGATTAATCAAGGCGAATAACTCATGGCACAATTTTTTATTAGCAGGCCGATCTTCGCCTGGGTCGTCGCAATTTTCATCATGATTGCCGGTATTCTTGCAATCCCGATGCTTCCTGTCGCCCAGTACCCCGATGTTGCGCCGCCGCAAATTTCGATCACCACCTCTTATGCAGGCGCTTCGCCGGAAGACGTATATCAGAGCGTGACCTCACCGATCGAGCAGGAACTCAACAGCGTCGATGGCCTGATCTATTTTGAATCGACCTCCAATGCCACGGGTCTGGTCCAGATCAATGCGACCTTCGAGCCGGGCACTGATTCCGCTAAGGCGTCCATCGACGTGCAGAATGCAGTGCGGCGCGTGGAAGCGCGTCTACCGCAGGTGGTCAAGCAGCAAGGCGTTCAGGTTCAGGAGGCTGGCAGCAGCTTCCTGATGATGGTCGCCCTGGTCTCCGAAGACGGCAATCTCGATGTCGTTGGGCTAGGCGACTACCTCAACCGAAACGTGCTGGGTGAAATCCAGCGTATCGATGGCGTTGGCCGTGCCCAGGTTTTTGCCAGTCAGCGCGCCATGCGCATCTGGATAGATCCCGACCAGATGGTAGGCCTGAACCTGTCGACCGCCGATATTAACAACGCCATTGCCTCGCAAAACGCACAGGTCGCGGCCGGTCGTATCGGCGCGCGGCCCAACCCGATCAATCAGCAGACTTCTGCCACCGTTCTGGTGAAAGGCCAGCTTACATCGCCCGAAGAATTCGGCGCGATTGTTCTGCGCGCCAATCCAGACGGCTCTTCTGTCCGCCTGCGCGATGTCGCGCGCATCGAGGTGGGTGCAGAAACCTACAACTTCTCGACCACGATCAACGGCAAGCCTGCCGCCGCCATCGGTATCCAGCTTTCTCCATCAGGCAATGCGATGGAAACTGCTGCCGCCGTGCGTGCCAAAATGGCCGAGCTGGCCGAATTCTTCCCCGCAGGGCTGGAATATCAGATCCCCTATGACACATCGCCATTCGTCGCCGTTTCCATCGAGAAAGTCATTCACACGCTTATCGAGGCCATGCTTCTCGTTTTCGTGGTGATGTTCGTCTTTCTCCAGAATTTCCGTTATACGATCATTCCGTCACTTGTCGTTCCGGTCGCGCTGCTGGGAACCTGTGCGATCATGTATGTCAGCGGATTTTCGATCAATGTGCTGACAATGTTCGCCATGGTGCTCGCCATTGGTATTCTGGTCGACGACGCCATCGTCGTCGTGGAAAATGTCGAACGCATCATGGCCGAAGAGGGACTTTCTCCCCGCGAGGCAACACGCAAGGCAATGCGGCAGATTTCCGGCGCGATCATCGGCATTACGCTGGTGCTGACCGCCGTGTTCATTCCCATGGCCTTCTTCCCCGGCGCCGTCGGTATCATTTACCAGCAGTTCAGCCTGACCATGGTCGTTTCGATCCTGTTCTCCGGCCTTCTGGCCCTTTCGCTGACCCCGGCGCTTTGCGCGACCTTCCTCAAGCCCATTGCCCCCGGACATCACGAAAAGAAGGGCTTTTTCGGATGGTTCAACCGCCGCTTCGATGCCGGCACCAGAAAATATTCCGGCTCCGTCGACTGGATCGTGCGCCGTGCGGGCCGCTTCATGATAATTTATGTCGTGCTCGTCGGTGGTTTGATCTATCTCTTCATGGGCCTGCCATCATCCTTCCTGCCAAATGAGGATCAGGGCTTCCTCATCGTCGATATGCAGACACCGGCGGAAGCAAGCACCAACCGTACCGAAGCCGTCTCCGCGCAGGTCGATCAGATATTCGCTGAGGAACCAGCAGTCGCAGACCGCACGCTGATCAATGGCTTCAGCTTTTCGGGCTTTGGCGACAATGCCGGTCTGGCTTTCATCACCCTGAAAGACTGGAGCGAGCGCGACGAGGAAAATTCGGCTCAGTCGCTCGCCCAGCGTATCAATGGACAACTGTTCCAGATTCGTGACGCCATGGCCTTCGCACTTTCGCCTCCGCCCATTCAGGGGCTTGGCAATGCGGGCGGTTTCAGCTTCCGGCTTCAGGACCGTTCGGGCGCGGGCCAGACCGCGCTCGCCATGGCCACCGATCAGTTGATGGCGGCAGCAAGCCAGAGCCCGGTATTGACCGGCATGCGTATCGAAGGGATGCCTGCCGCGGCCCAGCTGATTGTCAATATCGATCGCGAAAAGGCCAATACGTTCGGCGTCACCTTTGCCAGCATCAACTCGACCATTTCGGCCAATCTGGGTTCAGCCTATGTCAACGACTTCCCCAACGCAGGACGGATGCAGCGCGTGACAATTCAGGCCGATGCACATCAGCGCATGAGCGCGGATGACATTCTCGGACTCAACGTGCCCAACGCCAACAACGGCATGGTGCCGCTGCGCGCCTTTGCCGACGTGGAGTGGACGAAAGGCCCCGCGCAGGTGGTCGGATATAATGGCTATCCCGCCGTGCGCATCAGCGGCAATGCAGCCCCGGGTTACTCCTCGGGCGCTGCGATCGCTGAAATGGAACGCCTGACCAGCGAATTGCCAAACGGCTTCGGTTATGAATGGTCCGGCCAGTCCTTGCAGGAAATCCAGTCCGGCAACCAGATGCCATTCCTCATGGGGCTGACGGTCGTCTTCATCTTCCTTCTGCTGGCGGCGCTTTATGAAAGCTGGTCGATACCGCTTTCGGTCATGCTCGTGGTTCCGCTCGGTATTATCGGCGCGGTTCTGGCGGTCATGATGCGCGACATGCCCAATGACGTCTACTTCAAGGTCGGCATGATCACGATCATCGGGCTATCGGCGAAAAACGCCATCTTGATCGTCGAATTCGCCAAGGATCTCTATGCCGAGGGAATGCCACTTCTGGATGCGACGGTCGAGGCGTGCAAACTTCGCTTCCGTCCGATCCTCATGACGTCGCTTGCATTCAGCCTCGGCGTTGTTCCACTGGCCATTGCAAGCGGCGCCAGTGCGGCGAGCCAGAACGCTATCGGCACCGGGGTTCTTGGCGGCATGATCTCCGCGACTGTTCTTGCGGTGTTCTTCGTTCCCGTGTTCTTTGTCTTCATCATGAAGCTTGCTCGCAGGAACGAAAAAAACGTGCCGGTGAGCAGCGAGAAGGAAGCAGTAAATGCGGCGAACCAAGGCTGAAGCCGCTGAAACCCGCGAAGCGATCCTTTGCTCTGCTGAACGGATCTTCTTCGAAAAAGGGCTGGCTCATTCAACGCTGGATGAGATTGCGACAGCCGCAGGCGTGACAAGGGGTGCCATTTACTGGCACTTCCAGAACAAGGCCGATATTTTTCTGGAACTGTTCGACACTGTCCGCCTGCCTCGCATCAGCGTGCTCGATCTCGATGATGCGGATGGCAACCCGAAAGACCCTCTGGCCTTTATCGAGAAGACAGCCTGCGACTGGCTCGATACCCTTGTCGTCGACGAGCAGCGACAGCGCTTGCTGACGATTCTGGTGCGCACCAACTTCGCCGATGAATTCGCGGAGGTGCAGGCGGCAAAGGATGCTCTTGAGGAAGAGCAGGCACGCATTCTCGTCGCCATCATGGAAAAGGCAGCCACACAGGGCATCCTTCATCCCCAATGGTCCGCGCAATCGGCCTCCAATGCATTTCGCTGGCTGATGAAGGGCATGGTCTGGGAATGGCTGCTTTCAATGCGTTCCTTTGAGATCGCAACCGATGGCAAGAAAACCTTGCAAACATTTCTTTCGTCTATCAGAAAAGCTTGAAAAGAAATCGCCCGGAAGAATTTATCTTTCCGGGCGATTATTCAGCGCGCCGAAACCGGCTTGCGACGGCCTCGCCTCAAAAATGCAAACAGCAAAATCGCAAGGATGATCGCGGCTCCAGCGGCAATGCCTATTCGCGCCGCCCAGATCAACCACGTCGAGGTTGGCCCGCCAGCACGCAATTGTGCCACCTGCTCCACCGTAACCTTGCCCGCTGGATTGCCGAAATGCTCAATCAGATAATTACTCAAGGTGGCGACCTGCGTATCCGAAAGCTCCTTGCCAAACCCCGGCATGAGCACATCGGGCTGCCGCCGCAATCCTTCCAGAATCACCATGACCAAATTGTTGGTGTTCTCCCGGCCAAGCGCTGTATTGTGCACCAGCGAAGGAAGTCCGCCCTCAAAACTGCCCTGTCCCTGTGCCTGATGGCAGGTTGCGCAATAGGCGTCATAGAGCTGCGCTCCGCTTAATGTGTCGTGGTCCTGTGGCCAGGCCACGCCGCGAATGCTTGCCAGTTCGTCCGAAGGCTCGCCCCAGGAAAAGACCGGTTGCGTATCGGCAGCATCGCGGACCGGTTCGACAGTCTTCAGATAGACCGCCATCGCCTTCACGTCTTCGTCGGTCATGTGACGGAAGCTGTGATCGATCGCTTCAGCCATCGGACCTGCCGCCTGGCTTTTTGCGATATTGCCGTGCTTCATATAGGCGACCAGTTCCTCGACGCTCCAGCCGCCAATGCCGCTATTGGCATCCGATGTGATATTGGGCGCATGCCAGGGACCAATATCGGCACCCGCCATTTCGCGCGATGTCTGTTCCGCCATAAAGAGATTGCGCGGCGTGTGGCAGGTGCCGCAATGGGCCGGTCCCTGCACCAGATAGGCACCCCGGTTCCATTCCGCATCCTTCGCGGGATCGGGCTTGTAGGGACCGCTTTGAAGAAACAGAAGGTTCCATGCCGCCATCGAAAGACGGATATTGAATGGAAATGGCAGCTTCGTTTCGGGTGGGCGCGTTTCCACCGGCTCCACCCCTTCCATGAAATAGGCATAGAGCGCCGCGACATCCTCATCCGTCAGCAACGCATAGGCCGTATAGGGCATGGCGGGATAAAGATGCTTGCCATCGGCGCGCACGCCCCTGCGCACCGCCGCGTCGAACTGCTCCAGCGTATAATTGCCGATGCCGTTTTCCTTCGACGGGGTGATGTTGGTCGACATGATCGCGCCGATAGGGGTTGCCAGCGGCAGGCCGCCAGCCATTGGCTGGCCGCCGGGTGCCGTGTGGCAGGCGACGCAATCGGACGCGGTCGCCATATATTTGCCGCGTGCGATCAGATCTGCATCCGCCGCGAGCGCCGGAATTGCAAGAAAGGAAGCACAGACCGGCAATGCAAGCAGGGCGGCAAGACGGCCGGACAGTCGAGACAGGATAGGGCTCATGACTTTGCTTCCCCGTTTACATTGGTCGCAGCGCTCTGCTGTTCCAGAATATGGGCGACCGAGCGCAGCGCTACCGCAAGTCCGTTTTCCGTCGAATTGCAGGTCGATGAGGTCGGCAGAACCGCCGTACTGGCGAAGAACAGGTTCTCATGGTCGTGGGCGCGACCCCATTGATCGCAGACCGAGGTCTTGGGATCGTTACCCATGCTGAGCGTGCCGCAAATATGCTGGTTGTTGGCAAACTCGCCCTCCTTGCTGAAGCGCAGATTGGTGCCGCCCATCAGTTCGGCGATGCGACGGAAATCCTGCTGCGAGCGCTCATGCCCCCGGCGTGTATAATCGTCGATCGAATAATGCGCCTCCGGCTTGGGAAGCCCCAGCGCGTCCTTCTCGGAACTGAGCGCAATTCTGCGTTCGGGGTCCGGCAGCACTTCAAGGACGTTCTTCACATTCATCTCGCGCGCAGCGCTGTAGCGCAGGCGCTTTTCAAGTTCTGCACCATAAATGCCTGCGCCGATCAGGCTGCGCGTTACGCCATCGACGCGCGAAATATTGGTGAAGTCGAGACGGTAGGGCGAATGCTCGGAACGGAAATCGCCATCGCGCATGAAGTTGATCGAGCTTGGGCTCTGCGGTCCGCGGCCCAGCCACACATCCTCATCGGCGTCGAAGGTCAGGGAGGTGCTCGGATGATCCATCAGATTGCGCCCGACCATATCGGAACTATTGGCGAGGCCTTTGGGAAATTTGTCGCTGGCAGACAGCAGCAGCAAGCGTGGGCTTTCGATGCCATTGGCCGCAACGATAAAGGTCTTGCCGGTCACGCGATGGGTGCCCTTGTCGGGATCGTAATAGAGCGCCGCCGTGATATTGCCCTTCTCGTCATGTTCGAGCTTGTAGACATTGGCGTTGGGGATCAGTTTTGCCCCGGCAGCTTCGGCGGCGTCTGCCGACAACCCGCCATGATATTGCGCGTCGATGGGACAGATCGGCTGGCAGGAATTGTTGCCGCAACAGGCCGGCCTGCCATCATAGGGACGGCTGTTGCGGGCCGTGGTATTGGTGACGACTTCATATTCGGGCGCGAGCCGTTCGCGCAGGCGACGCATCGCATAGGGCTCCGTCACCGGCTCCATCGGGAAAGGCTGGCTGCGCGGCGATCCGGTATTATCCGCACCCGAAACGCCCATAAGCTCTTCGGCTTCCTGATAGAATGGTTCAAGCTCGTCATAGCCGAATGGCCAGTCAACACCCACGCCATACAGGCTTTTGATCTTGAAATCATTGGGCACGTTGCGCCAGGCATGGGCGGCCCAGTGCCATGTGGTTCCGCCCACCTGCCTTATATATTCAGCCGCATAGGGATAGGGTCCAGCCTGAACAATATGATTGTTCGGCTCGGGCTGGTAAATCGGGTGCGGCGCCCACGGCACCGATGGATAAGGCGACATCCAGTCGCTGCGGCGCGTAGAATTGCGAAACCGCGCGACCAGTTCTTCGCGCGTTACGCGTGGGCCTGCCTCGAGAATGATTACCGAGGCACCCGTCAGCGCCAGCTTGCGCGCCGCCAGCGAACCAATAATCCCTGAACCGACGACGACGAAATCTGCCGACAGTGTATCTGCCATGATTTTCCCTCAGATTGGTTTTCTGGCCCAGCTGCCATAGGCACCATAAGAATAGGTCGGCGGCCTGAGCACATCACCAACCACTTCAGCATTCAACGCCTTTTCAAAAGCAAGCGCGCGCGCGTTAAAGCCTTCACCCACAATACCCATATACCACGCGGTCACGATCCGCCGCGGCAAGGCAATAAGCGCAGACTTTTCATCGTCAAGGATGGTTTGCAATTGCATCGGATCGATCTTGCGCTCCTCGATCAGGGCGAGCAGTGCCTTGGCCGCCGCTGGAAAGCCCGGATCGTCGGCGACAAGGGCCGCATATAGCCGTTGCGCCTGAGCTGCATCGAGCGACTGGCGTCCGACCAGTATGGCCGACAATGCCAAAAATGCGCCCTCATCGGCATCCGACGCTTCCTGTGCCAGCGCCCAGGGAATAAGGGTTGCCGTATAAGCCGACACCAGTCCAAAAAGAAGCAGCCTTCTTGTCCGATCTGGCCGATCGCCGTCATAAATAAGCTGGTTCATAATCCCCTCTTTCAGCGCCGGACTCAAAACTGCACCGAAGCAGTATTGAGTTCTCGCGGATGGCTGGAGCGGCCCACTTTCAAAGAAACCATGAACCGCTCCAGTTATTTGCAATACATTTTTCTCAGCCGTCCAAACGGGCGGGGGAAATGCCCTGATCGTCAGCCTTCGCCCATGCCTTCCGCGGGCTTGGATGCATGTCCCTGACGCACCTTCTCCTCGATACGGGCACCGACATCGGCATCGACGCTCTTCCAGTAATCGAAGGCGCGGCTCAATACCGGCTCACGCACACCGCCAAGCAGGCTGCCTGCGACCTGATCCACCAGTTTGGCGCGCTGTTCATCGTTGAACACTTCGCGCACCAGAATGCCCGGCTGGCCGAAATCATCGTCATTGCTGCGCAAGGTATAAGCGCTGCGTACCATGTCGCCGTCGGTTTCCCAGCCATCAGGCATTGCGCCCGTCTCGTCGGCCCATGGCCGCCCGCCGCTATTGGGCGCATAGACAGGAGCATTGCCGCTGTGATGATAGGCCATCTGGCCATCGAACATATAGGTGTTCACCGGCACCTTGGGCTGGTTCACCGGAAGCTGGTGGAAGTTGGTACCGATGCGGTTGCGCTGTGCATCATTGTAAGCGAAGGCGCGACCAAGCAGCATCTTGTCCGGCGACAAACCAATTCCCGGAACCGTATTGCCGGGTGAAAACGCCGCCTGCTCAATCTGGGCGAAGAAGTTTTCCGGATTGCGGTTGAGCGTCATCTTGCCCACCTTGATCAGCGGATAGTCCTCATGCGGCCAGGTCTTGGTGAGATCGAAGGGGTTGATCCGGTAGGTCTTGGCGTCGGCATAAGGCATGATCTGGACGGAAAGTACCCAGCTCGGATGTTCACCGCGTTCAATGGCATCGAAAAGGTCGCGGCGATGGAAATCCGCATCCGCGCCCGCCATGGTCGCCGCTTCTTCATTGCTGAAGAATTTCATGCCCTGTTCGGTATGGAAATGATATTTGACCCAGAATTTCTGGCCCGAAGCATTGACCCACATATAGGTATGCGAGCCATAGCCATTCATATGGCGCCATGTACGCGGCAATCCGCGTTCGCCCATCAGATAGGTGACCTGATGCGCGCTTTCTGGGTTATTGGTCCAGAAATCCCACTGCATATGGTTATCGCGCAATCCTGAATCCGGCAACCGCTTCTGGCTGCGGATGAAATGCGGAAATTTCATCGGATCGCGGACGAAGAAGATCGGCGTATTGTTGCCGACCAGATCATAATTGCCTTCACTGGTATAGAATTTGAGCGAAAAACCGCGTACATCGCGCCAGGTGTCGGGACTTCCCATCTCCCCGGCAACTGTTGAGAAGCGTGCCAGCATTTCGGTCGAGGCACCCTTCTGAAACAGCGCCGCCCTGGTGTAGGTCGATACGTCTTCTGTCGTCTCGAATACGCCAAATGCGCCTGCACCTTTCGCATGGGGCTGGCGTTCTGGAACTTTCTCGCGGTTGAAATGTGCCATCTGCTCAAGGAAATGAACATCGTGCAGCAGGATCGGGCCATCGGGACCTATGGTCAGGGAATTGCGATCACTTGGAGCGGGTGCTCCGGCCCCGGTGGCGGAACGTGTATCACGGGGCTTACCTTGGTCTGACATGGGTACCTCCTCAGGGCGCTTCGAGGCAAAGCGCGCATGTTATGATGACTATGAAATATCCTGTGGACGGGCCTCGCTCACCAATGCTCGAATCTGATAGCGGTCATAAGCAACGACCGTTTAGCCTAATAACAACTCCCCAGCAGGAAACCGTCAAGCCATATTTAATGAAATAAATGTGCGCGCGCATTGCCAGGCATAGAAGGAGCCAGGTCCGAAGACCAGCTGTTCGGGATCTGTTGCAAACATTGGTTTAGCACGGGGCGCAGCTTA
>NZ_JAHRVA010000008.1 GCF_019100495.1 Falsochrobactrum tianjinense
TTGGACAAGTAAAGGGGGTGAATATTCCGTTCCGATTGACACCGAGGTCCGCCACCGCAGCGTTGAACGAGGCATGCGCGTGCTCAGCGCGAGCAATATCGCCTGCCACGGTGAATATCTCCGTACCCTTGCCGGACAATTCTTCTTTGGCGGCATCCAGGCTTTCCTGATTTATATCGATGATGGCGATCTTGGCCGCACCATCCCGGATCATCAATTTGACTGTTTCCAGACCGAAGCCGCTGGCGCCGCCAACAACGGCGATGTTCATGCCCTTCATTTAGATCCCCTTATTTTTTCTGTTAACGAGAGAGTTTGGATATCTGTGCGCCCCCAACTGCCTGTCCTGTTGGCATGACTTCCAGACGGGTTACGTCGATGTAATCGGGTAAATCCAATGCCGCCCGGAGCAATCGGGCCATGTGTTCCGGCTGGATCGCCTCAAAGTCGTCGTAGAGCTTCTTTTGCGCTGCTTCGTCGCCAAGAGCGGTCCGATAGAGATTGGTCTGGACACGGCCCGGCACCAGTTCTGTCACCCGGATGGGTAAACCAAGAAGATCGCAGCGCAGTGCTGATGAAAACAGGCTAACGGCTGCTTTCGTGGCGCCATAGACGGACGAATTGGGGTGCGGCGCAAGACCACCGCTGGAGCCAGTAAAAAATATATGTCCCCGACGGCGCTCAACCATCGACTTGAGAACATGTCGGGTCAGTTTGAAGACCGAGCGCACATTGATATCAATCATTGCATCAATATCATCCTCAGAGAGGTCGACCAGACTCGCGGACGTAGTCAAAAGCCCCGCATTGTTCACAAGGACGTCAATAGTTTCACCTTCGATCTTCCGGTAAACATCCGAGATGTCGGCGAGATCACTGACAACAGGTACGATACCTGGTGCCGCAGAACAAAGGCTTTCAAGAGCTATTTGGTCCCGACCCAGAGCCAGGACCTTCAGGCCGGCTGAAGCAAGCTCCAAAGCAATCGCCCTGCCGATGCCGCTGGATGCACCGGTAACGAGGGCAGTTTCATATTGACCCATCGACCAAACCTCCGCATTCATTTGTTCAGCGAGGCGACCATTCTGGCAAGACGGTCGCAGGCGCTTTGAAGTTCGTCATCCGAGGCTGCGATAGACAGGCGGATAAAGGCTGGCGAGCCGAAAGCGATACCCGGTACGCTCGAAAGGCCGAACTCATTAAGGAGATAGGCTGCAACAGCCGTGTCATCCGCAAGAACGGTCTCGTCCGGCGTCTTTCGACCGATGAGATTACCGACACCGATGAACGCGTAGAATGCGCCGGGAGGTGGCGTGAACTCCAGTTCGGGGATCTTCGCAAGCTCTCTGGTCATCAGTGCCGACCGGCGAGCAAAGGTTTTCGCGCCTTCGCTCACGAAGGCCTGGTCGCCGGTCAGTGCGGCAAGTGCAGCGGCCTGTGCAACGCTGCAGACCGACGTGACGCTTTGTGATTGCATCTTGTTCAGACTGGTAATCAGCTCCTTCGGACCGGCGGCATAGCCGACACGCCAACCCGTCATCGCATAAGCCTTCGAAACACCGTTAACGAGGAGGGTGCGATGGCGTAATTGCGGGCAGACGGTCCCAAAAGAAACAAATGGCTGCGATCCGAGCAGAATATGCTCATAGATTTCATCAGAAATGATCAGAATGCGTGGATTTGCAGTCAGAACGTCTTCAAGCATTCGATATTCGTCTGCTGTATAGATTGCTCCCGTCGGGTTTGACGGCGAGTTCAGCATCAGCCAACGCGTTCGTGGCGTTATGGCCTTCTCCAGCATCTCAGCGGTGATTTTGAAGCCGGTTTGGGGTCCGCAATCGACATAGACGGGCGTGCCGCCGTGCAGCGAGACTATATCGCCGTAGGACACCCAGCAGGGCGTCGGGATGATCACTTCATCACCACTTTCGAGAGTAGCAAGGAAAGCATCGAAGAGAAGCTGTTTGGCACCGTTACCGATGGTGATTTCGTCCAGCGTGAAGTCGAGATCGTTGTCGCGCTTGAATTTTGCAATTATCGCCTTGCGAAGCGGCTCATTGCCAGATGCAGCGCCGTAACGGATACCGCCAGCGCGTACAGCGTCGCATGCTGCTTCGCCGACATGTGCAGGCGGCTCAAAATCAGGTTCACCCAATGAAAGATCGACAATGTCCCGGCCTTCCGCACGCAATTTCTTTGCCGCCATGGCAATCGCCATGCTGGGTGACGCCTTAATGCTGGCGGCGTGCTGATTTTCGTATGTCATAAATATCTCCCTCCATGAGCCTCACAAGCAATCTCGAACGCAGTTCCTCCACGAACGGTCAGGTAAGACCTGCGCTGGCAAAGATTGGGCCGGTGCAGCCTTGTCCGCACCGGTCGCATTAATTGGTCAGGTCTTCTGTCCGACGTAATTGAATTCAATGTCCTGCTTCGCCAATTCCGGCGAACGTTTGGAGGGCTCCCCATATCCGCCGCCACCCGGCAACTCCAGGATCAAACGGCGACCGGCCGGAACGTGCTGACGCCCCTTGGCGGCAAGAATGGTCCCATCATCGAGCCTGACCGAGCCGGGCGCACCATCTTCGCCGCCTTCGCGGCCCCGTGGAGCATTCTCCACACGGTCGAACATGGCGTTGAAATAGATCTCGTGACCATTCGTTGGCGAAATCTCCACCACCTGCCCAAGACCGCCGCGAAACTGCCCCGCCCCACCCGAGCCATCGCGCAGCTCTTTGCGCCAGAAGACGACAGGGCCAACATGCTCTGTTGCCTCTATCGACATAGACTGGACACCACTCGGGAAAGCGGTCGCACTCGGACCGTCGAGCTCCGGGCGCGCACCCATGCCGCCGCTGTTGAAAAGCAGCACTTCCGCGCGCTGGCCGCCATCGGTCGGGCCATGATCACCCTGAAGCGGCCGGGCGCTGATGTGGAGATTCCAGAGAGCGCCCGATCCTTCTGCAGGGATGCGGCCGGGCAACATCTTATGAATAGCACCAAGAACCGCGTCGGGAACCAGATGGCCCAGAACATGGCGAACGGAAACCGGTGCCGGACGCTGGGCATTCAGGATGCAGTTCTTCGGTGCAACAATTGTGAACGGCTTCAGCGAGGCGTAGTTATTTGGAATATCAGGTGCGACCGCACACTTGATTGCATAACACGCATAGGCAGCCGAATAGATCAGTGGACAGTTGATGCCCTTAGGACTCGGTGGCGACGTGCCCTCGAAATCGGCGACAATCTGATCTTTCCCAACCTCAAGCCGAACCGCAATATCGATCGGCGCATCATAGCCATCAACGCGCATCGTGTTCGTATAGGAGCCGCCCGGAAGCTCGGCCAGGCGTTCGATCGTTGCATCGTAGCTGCGCTTGAAGATAAATTCGGCAAGCTCTTCCAGATCCTCCATGCGGAACTCGTCCATCATGTCCATGAGGCGCCGCTGGCCAATCTCGTTGCAAGCCGCAAGCGAATAGATGTCGCCGACGACCTGATCGCTTTCGCGGACATTATTGCGAATGATATTGATCAGGTCGCGATTGACCTCACCACGGGTCGCGAACTTCATGATCGGAATGAAGATGCCTTCCTCATAAACTTCGTTGGCATCGGGACCAAAACCGCGACCGCCAACATCCACGACGTGCGCGGTGCAGGCGAAATACCCGATGAGC
This sequence comes from Falsochrobactrum tianjinense, assembly GCF_019100495.1. Classification (GTDB taxonomy): domain Bacteria; phylum Pseudomonadota; class Alphaproteobacteria; order Rhizobiales; family Rhizobiaceae; genus Brucella; species Brucella tianjinense. The sequence continues at coordinate 3,681 of NZ_JAHRVA010000008.1, forward strand.
TTGCCACAGCGGAAACTTGGCGAAACGACAGTGAAGTCGTGAAGGTGGCCGGTCCCTTTCCAAGGGTCGTTCGTGATATAGACATCGCCTTCGAAAATATTGTTGCTACCAATATCACGGATGAAGTGCCCCACGGCCTCTGCCATCGCGTTCACATGACCAGGCGTGCCGGTAACCGCCTGCGCGATCATTTCGCCTGCCTGATTAAATACACCCGCTGACAGATCGCCGGATTCACGGACACTTGTGCTGAACGCTGTTCGGATCAGCGTCAGAGCCTGTTCCTCAACTACGGAGATCAGGCGGTTCCACATGATCTGCATGTGCACATCGGAAAGAAGGTTCGTTGTCATTGTCTCTCTCCATCAGCCCCCGTGGCGCGCAACAGCAAGCAGCCATCAGCCTGCATGATCACCTCGCGACTGGCGGTAACGATCGTGGACGTTTCTCGTTCGGTAATAATGGCAGGGCCAGAAACCCAATCACCGGGCTTCATATCGGCGCGCGCGACGATAACAGCCTGTTGGAACTTGCCCTCCTGTGCATCGAACATCTGGCGCACGCCGCTCACCTTTGCGGGTGCAGTTTTAGGCGTGCCATCAACCGATTCCGGAGGCACTACTCTTGAGGACGCACGCAACGACCAACTGACGATTTCGACGTCCAGACCATCAATGATGCGCCCGAAGAAGCGTTGGTAGCTCTCATCGAAAGCCCGTCGAAAATGTCCTTCGTCAGCGTTGGAATAAGAACGCACCTCAATTGTTACAGGAACTTCCCACCCCTGCCCCACATATCGCATATAGGCTGTGCACTCGAGATCCGGGACGGCTTCCGGAGCACCGGAACGGACGAAGGAAGTGGCCTCATCGGCAAGTTCCCCGATCACCTCGTTAATTCTTCTGGCATCAAAACGGCTGAGGCGGCTGTAAGCACTTCGGACGCTTTCAAATCCAAAGGGTGCCCGCAGAAAGCCGATGGCGGAGCCAACACCTGCGCCGGGAGGGATAATCAGCTGATCGATGCCGAGCTTCTCACAAAGGCGGGCCGCATGCAGCGGGGCTGCGCCACCAAATGCGATCATTGTGAAATCAGCAAGTTCCTTACCGTTCTCCACCGCATGCATTCGGGCCGCGTTGCTCATATTCTCATCAACAACTTCGCTGATTCCGTAGGCTGCGGTGACGTCATCGATATTAAGCTTTGACGTGATTTCCTGTGCCATTGCTCCCTCAGAAGCATCGCGTGACAGCTTGATCGCACCACCAGCGAAAGAATCGGGATCGAGACGACCGAGCAACACGTCGGCATCCGTGACGGTTGGCTTCTCGCCACCCCGACCATAACAAGCCGGTCCCGGCTCGGAACCAGCACTGTGAGGCCCTATGCGGATCTGGCGCATCGAATCGACACTGGCGATTGATCCACCACCGGCACCAATCTCCACCATCTCGATAACAGGAATCGAGATCGGCATGCCGCTGCCCTTCTTGAAACGATAAGTCCGCGCCACCTCGAACGACTTCGAAGTCTTCGGCACCTGTCCTTCGATCAGACAGATTTTCGCCGTCGTGCCACCCATATCATAAGAAACAACCCGATCGAGACCATAGCGAGTGGCGACATGCGCCGCAAAGATCGCGCCTCCGGCGGGACCGGATTCGAGAAGGCGTACAGGGAACTTGATCGCGCTGTCGATACTGATGATGCCGCCGCCGGAGTGGATCATAAAGACCGGGCAATTGGTACCTTCCGACCTCAGCCGGCCGACAAGGCGATTGAGGTAGGACGCCATAAGCGGCTTGACGAAAGCGTTTGCGCAGACCGTGTTAAACCGTTGAAACTCGCGCATCTGCGGAGAGACTTCCGAAGAAATCGAAACCGAGAGCTCAGGCTTTTTAGCGAGAAGGCAATCGCGCACATGCTTTTCGTGTGCGCCGTTTAGATAGGAATGGATGAAACCGATAGCGACGCTCTCATAGCCGGCTGAAATGATCTGATCACAAAGTAGATCCACTTCGGCAAAATCAAGCGGCTTCAGAATCTTGCCGTCGGCACCAATGCGCTCATCCAGAACGAAGCGTTCGTTTCGGGGCACCAGCGGCGCGGGAAGCGTGATATTAAGGTCATATTGCTCGAAACGGCTTTCCGTACGCATCTCAATAACGTCCCGGAACCCCTTGGTCGTGATGAATGCAGTCTTTGCGCCTTTACGCTCAATGAGTGCATTGGTAGCCAGCGTCGTACCGTGGATAATGGTATCGATATTGCCAAGCTGGATGCCAGCCGTATCGCAGACCTGCTTGACTCCCTTGACGATCGCCGCCTCAGGGAACGAATAGTCCGTCAACACCTTGATGGAATAAAGGGCTTCCTCCCCCACTTCCAATGCTACGTCGGTGAACGTGCCGCCAATATCGACCCCGACCCTAATGAGTTTCCCGTCTTCCGTCATTGTCAAACCTGCCTCGAAGGATAACTTTCCTGGCACAGAGTTCGCGGTTCACCCGTTACCGTCCCAGTGATTGAGATAATATCACTAAAACACCACATACTGTCAATAGCACCTAGAGATATTACTCCATAATATCAAAATGGACTTTAATCACATTATTTCAATACGTTATATGATATTATCACTAGGATTCTTAGGATCGCCACATGAGAATATGAAGCTTCTCTACCTACACAAGAATGTTTCTTGCCGGGCATCGCTTCAAAAATTACTCATCCTCATCAGATCATTGCAATCTATGCGATCCTCGGCGAACATGACTTGCCAAGACGCCCCCGACATACTATTTCTAAGGGTGTGATATTATCTTGGTTCACTTTCATTCCTCAAAGGGTCAGGTCAGTGAAAAAGCCATCAGGAGTAGTTTGAATTTGAACACCATAATGGCGCGAGCAATAGAGCAGATCAAAGACAAGATCGCTCGCGAATCGCTTAAACCGGGCGACAAACTGCCAACACTTAACCAGTTGGCTATCGAAATTGGTGTAAGCCGCACTGTCATCCGCGAAGCTGTGATCTCCTTGAGTTCTGACGGCCTTCTAGAATCTCGTCACGGCGTGGGAGTTTTTGTACGCGATAGGAGTGCTTCGCCACCACTGCCTAATTTTTCAGATGCTGTTCTCGAGCCACTTTCGAAATTCAAGGCGTCATTCATGGACCTGCTCGAACTTCGATTAGCGTTCGAGGTCCATGCAGCGGGGTTGGCGGCATCGCGACATTCTTGGGGACAAGAGTCGAGCATATGGGACGCAGCCAATAGATTTGAGAAGGCTCTGGACAATGACGAGGAGCTCGACGAATGGGACGTGGCTTTCCATCGGGCAATTGCTGAGGCCACGAACAATTCTGCCTTTATTGAGTTCTTTAATTTGATGAGCACGCATATGATGCCGCGCCCGGCATTCTCGCGCGCTCTCAACCCCACTTTGATTACGCCTGAATATATCCAGCAAACAGTTCATGAGCACCGCGCAATTTGCGAGGCAATCAGCGCAGGAGACGCCTCTCAAGCACAAGAGGCTATGCGGGCTCACCTCCAGCGTAGTCATCAACGCTATCGCAGTGTTCAGGAAAACAAGAACCCCTACAATACGGCTCCAGTTCGCGACTGAGCGAGCAATATATGGATACTTCGGTTTAGGCTGAAAGTTTGAGAAGTCCGCAGACCATTCCTACAAGATTTAAAGCGCGTCGCGTGATCCTGCTTCGCCAGGACGGAAAGCCTTCTGGCGATAATCGTATTTATCGGCTCTATCGCGAGGAAGGTCTCTTTCCGTGCGCAAGCGGAAAGACCAGCGGCGAAGCTTCGCGTTTCCGCCGGATTACTCCTACCGCGCCAAATGACATATCAATAACCCCCGAAACTCTCGTCGCTGCTGGATGAAAGTTCAATGGCAGATCATGATCAATCAACGAAGTGGCCCCGAAGATTTCGAGGCCACTTTCTTCAATTAATCACGCTGAGCTTCCCAACCTTGGTATTCCTCAACATTATCGCGGGTAACCAACTTTGAATCCAACAGAACGACGGGGTTCTCAGGCTTCTCGCCGTTCAGTGCTTTGTATCCAAGTTCAACAGCTGTTCGAGCCATCATATACGGGTCTTGGCTAGCTGTTGCCTGAATTGATGGACTTTTTGGATTCTTTAACTCAGATTCAATATCTGGTGCGCCATCAACTGAAGCGATTACAATCCCTTCACGATTTAGCTGTTTCATTGCCAAGCTGCTACCAATGGCTTGCGGATCTGCAACAGCGAAAACCGCATCAATTTTTGGGAAGCGGGTAAGCTGAGACTGCATTATCTCAAGCCCGCCGTCCCGCGAACTCTTACCATTCTGATCATCCGAGAGAATTTTGATACCAGGATTCGCCTCAAATACCGATTTACAGCCTTCTACTCTATCAATAATAGCAGAATTTTGTGGGCCATTCTGGATGATTACGTCACCTTCACCGTTCAGCTTATCGACAATGTACTGACAAGAAATCTCTCCTGCTTGACGGTTATTTGTCGTTACAGTTAGATCTGCACCTTTAGCCGCTGTATCTACTGATACAACAACTATACCAGCATCCTTCGCTTTCTGTATTGCTGGGGCAAGTGCGTTAGGATCTCCTGGATTGAGCATTATCATCTGCACACCCGCAGCAATAAAATTATCAATCTGATCAACTTGCTTATTGAGATCCTGCTCGAAGCCCACGGTAATTACTTTTACGCTGGGATTAATTTTTTTCGCCTCAGCTTCAGCTCCGCTTGCCAAGGCAACAAAAAAAGGGTTTCCCAGGGATGCCAGAGAAATTCCTATGGATTTCAATTCTGCTGCTGAGGACATCGACGTGCACAAAAGCAAAATTGATGCTGCTGTCGACAGTATTCTTTTCATTTTATGTTCCCTTCCAGATCGGCACGATGATTGGTTCAAAGCGGTTGCCGACGTCCGCTTAAACTTGCTCTCTTAGGTCCGAGCGGAACCTTTGAGGCGATATCGGTCAAGCGCAACAGCTCCGACGATGACGCCACCCTTGATAATAAATTGCCAAACGTCCGAGACCCCTGTGAGAATAAGTCCGTTAGACAAGACGGCGATAATCAACGCTCCAATGAGAGTGCCCCATATCGTACCCACACCACCGACGAAGCTGGTTCCACCAAGGATTACAGCCGCAATGGCATCCAGCTCGTAGGCTTGCCCCAGCTGTAGTCCATTTGCTGCAAGTAGACGGGTTGATGACATCACGCCGCCAAGTCCAGCCAGGAAGCCTGAAACCACGTAAACGAAAAGGAGCACGCTCCAGACTTTGATGCCGGAAAGGCGTGCGGCGATTTCGTTACCACCAACCGCATAAATTCGCACACCCAGCGCGGTGAATCTTAGAATAAACCAGGAGACAAGGATGACAGCGAGAGCTATTAACGTGAGCCATGAGATCCCAAAAAACGCGGTGCCATTTATAAATGCGAATGGTAGATCGGGATTGAAAACAGTCTTATCATCTCCAAGAAGGCGAGCCAGTCCCCGAACCGCAGTTAACGTTCCCAACGTAACGATAAAAGGAGGAAGTTTTCCGAACGCAATCAAGGAGCCATTGACCAAGCCGAGCAATGTGCCCAGAAGAATCCCGGCCGGAATTCCCAGATAGCCATAGCCGTCTGGTAATAGTGAAGCAATTACCGCCACCATCGCAGAAGCAGCCAGAATTGAGCCAACCGATAGATCAATGCCACCGGTTAAGATAACAAAGGTCATACCAGCAGCCAGAACTGTATTAATTGAGGCCTGCTGAGCAACAATTGATAGATTTTGAGCAGTCAGAAACCGTCCTGTCGACCATGCTTCTGCAAAATTGCCCACTTCGGCATAGCCGCTTAAAAACTGGAACATAATGCCGATCAGGATCAACACAGGTAGCATGCCCAGAGCATAAAATGACGCTTTTAGATTGCGCTTGTGACGTGTCACCGAGTCCTGGCCCTTTGCAGTCATAGTCATAAGACTGTTCCCCTTTAGTGTGTTATCTGCTGCCTTGAGGCACCGGTAGCTTTTGCAATAATAATCTCTGGATCAATGGCAACACCGGTAGCCCCACCGACCTCTCCTGCAATCATGCCTTCACGCATAACGAGAACCCGGTCGCAAATACCCACAAGTTCAGGCAACTCACTTGAAATCACTATGACCCCAGTACCCGAAGCGGCTAAGGTTTCGATGATCCGATAAATTTCTGATTTTGCACCAATATCCACGCCTCGTGTGGGCTCGTCCAAGATTAGAATCTTGGGATTGGTTTGTAGTAGACGCGCAAGAAGGACTTTCTGTTGGTTTCCGCCTGATAAAGACCCAACATTGACTAGCGCGTTGGATACAGCAATTTTCATATCGTCAATTGCTGAAGCCGTTCTGGCTTTCCCTTTGCGAGAATCGAGAACGCCGAGCGGATAACTATCAATATCCATACTTGCAATATTGATATTCTGATCGACACTCATATCGAGAAACAGCCCTTCCTGCTTCCGATCTTCCGTCAAGTACACAATCCCTGCCGCTATCGCATCTTGGGGGCTAGCAACTTCGACAAGCTCTCTGCATAGCTTCAGAGATCCAGTGGATTTGCGATCAGCTCCGTAGATCAATCGCGCTAATTCGGTTCTTCCCGCACCAACAATACCTGCTACACCTAATATTTCGCCTTCAAACAAATCGAACGACACGCCTTTGACTTTTCTGCCATCAGATACATTTGAAACAGTCAAAAGTTTTTGACCGGGTTCATATGGTGCACTGCGATCTTTTTGATAGAAACTGGAGACATCCCGACCCACCATCATCTGGACTAGACGCTCTTCAGACAGCTCATCGCGTAAAATGCAGCCGATATAGCGCCCGTCACGTAAAACAGTAACTCGGTCGCTTAGCTCATATATTTCGCTCATCCGATGGCTGATGTAGATGATTGCCAAACCTTGCTTGCGTAATCTCTTTATTAGATGAAACAAGCTTTCACACTCTTTCGAAGAAAGGGACGTGGTCGGCTCATCCATCACAAGAATTCGACAGTCTGCAAGAAGCGCCCGGGCTATTTCCACCTGCTGCTGCTGGGCAAGAGACAAGCCACTAACTTTATCATCAGCTTGAAAATCTACATTAAGCTCTTGCAAGATTCGGCTACAAGCAACCCGCATCGCTTTCCGGTCGAGAACCCCGGCGCGAGTTAATTCGCGGCCAAGAAGCATATTCTCCGCAACACTCAAATTTGGAGCCAGAGAAAGCTCTTGATATATAATGGAAACTCCAAGTGACTTAGCGTCTTTTGGGCCATTAATTCTCTTGTTTGCTCCGTCGACCATAATGGAGCCTGAAGTGGCTTTATGTGCTCCGGAGAGCACTTTCATAAGCGTAGACTTGCCTGCCCCATTCTCACCCATGAGGGCATGAATCTCGCCAGAGTAGATGTCTAAGTCGACACCATCCAACGCTTTAATATATCCGAACCGCTTTGTAATATCTCTCATTTGTAAAAGCGGCTGCTTCTGGATGAGACGACTTATTGTTACCGCTTCTGCCATGACAAACCTCTACACATTAACGAGTTATTGCTGGCGGCCTGCGACCAAGCCCGATTGCTCCTGGGATAGGAACATCCGATTCCAGGTTGGGCTAATCAGTATTTCATTAAGACAAACTCTGTCAGGCAGATTGCAGATCATTGATATAATTTCAGCAAGGTCCTGGGGTTGCAGCATCCGGTCACGCTCTTCTTGCGGCACCGGAACAGGTCGGTTATCCAAAACTGGCGTAGCGACTTCGCCAGGGCAAATAACACAAGAACGTATATTGTTCGAAAACTCTTCCATGTTGACGGCATGGCTCATGGCGACTACCGCATGCTTTGCTGCGCTATAGGCTGCCCCTGCAAGTTTGTGATTGTAGCGTCCCAGCCATGACGCAGTGTGTATCATCAACCCACCGCCTTGCCTCCGAAAAATGGGAAGCGTGCTAGTTACACAGTAAAATGCTGCGGATAAATTAGTAGAAACTAGAGTATCAACCCCTTCAGGTGTTAACTTAGCCGTGCTTCTGTCACGAATATTTATACCGGCATTATTGATCAGAATATCAAGCTTCCCAAAACGAGAAGTTATTTCATCAACAGTAGCTTGAACCTTAGGAGCATCAGTCAAATCGGCAGGAGCTACGACTGCATCTCCACCCGCTGCATGGATTTTATCTGCTACTGTTTTGAGAAGCTCTAAACGTCGACCGGTCAGCACTACGGTGGCCCCGGAAGCTGCCAATTCAATGGATGTGGCCTCTCCAATCCCACTACCAGCGCCCGTAACCCATATAATTTTATTATCCAATTTTCCCATTTAGGTATCTTCCAAATCATGACAGCATGGCTAATTGTTGACGACAGTTTCATATAAGAAACTTAGTGTCAATATAGGAACGTCGGAAATTTGATTTGACCTGCCCCAATGCGCTGCTTAAATACTGTAAAGGTAGGCTTTTCGCTGTCGCAAACTATTTGGAATATTAAGAATGGCATTTGACAAGAACGCACCATCAATTGGAGAAGCTTTGCGCGAGCGGCGCAGCTATCACGGCTGGACGCTGGCTGATGTTGCAGCAAAAACGGGTATTTCCAAATCTACTTTATCAAAAATTGAAAACGATCTGATCTCACCTTCTTATCAATCAATATTGCAACTGTGTGCCGGACTCGGCATTGAAATTGGTGATCTCATTTCAAACTCCACTGAAAAAAATGGAGGTTTGCGCCCTCTTACGGGCCGCCGAAGTGTTTCTCATGGGACCTCGGGCCTCACCATGAGTGATGAGCATTATACATATACTTACTTATGCACTGACATTGCTCACAAGCGCATCATTCCGATGATTATTGAAGTTCGCGCGCATTCACTTAACGAGATTAATGGGCTCTGGACGCATGTTGGCGAAGAATACCTCTACGTATTAGAAGGCAGTATAGAGCTTCGAACAGAGCTCTATGAACCTACAATTCTGGAGGCGGGAGACTCCGCTTATTTTGACAGCACAATGGGTCATGCCTACCTCGCTACCGGCGATAAACCAGCAAAATTACTTGTCATGTGCTCAAGCGCAACACCCAACCTTGCGCAGATACTCAGAGAAGTTTTAAGTGAGCGCCTCAACAAAAGAGGTAGCGCCAAGAACGTGCAGTGAGTTTCTTTCATAATACTTTTTTTCTGATCATAAACCATTGACAACTTCAGCGCCTAGATATCCTAATGGGCAATCAACCACTCATATAAGGTGCACTCTATGCCTGATGCTGAAACCCTTTTAGCCTTAATCAAAGGCGCAAAGCTCGTGGATTTATCGGTTCTTACCGGTGAAAACCAACCCTCATCGCCGCCTGAAGGTCAGCGTTTTGGGCAATTCATGATGAACCATTACACTTGGCCACGCGGCCAATTTCTTGAATATGTACAAATACATGACGACCATACGGGGACCCATTGCGATGCCCCTTGTCATATGATTCCGTCAATCGAAAGCGGATTGCCTCACGCCACCGAGTTTGGAACTGTTACGATCGATCAACTCGACTTGAATGATATGATCGGTGCAGCTGTCGTGGTAGACGTACGACCTCTTATTGATACAGTTCCGAAAGGGAAAACAACCCACCTCGAACGGAGTCCTGTAATCGATCGGGTGTTTTTAGAAAATTGGGAAAAGGAAAACGGAAAGTTTTCCCCAGGTGAAATAGTGCTTTTCCGTACGGATTGGTCGGATAATTATTTCCGGCCTTACCCGGAAGGTTTCAAATACGACCGCTCACATCCGGCGCCAGGTGCCGATGCTATCGAATTGTTACATGAACGCGGCATCAAGCATATTGGAATTGATGGCAGAGGTATCGGGCTTATGCAGGACGACTACACTCCTCACTGGGCAGCGCTCGGTAGAGGAATGATAGCAACAGAAAACCTAACAAACCTGGGTAAGCTGCCCACTCGGGGCGCAATTTTCATCTTTCTTCCGCACAAATTTGAAGGTGCCACTGGTGGACTGGGCCGTGCTATTGGCCTAATCGCTTCCTGATATCAATTGAACAGACCCGGCTTTTGTGTAAATGCATGGGACCCTAATTACATTTAGTGTGCCATGCATTATTCAAAGCTTATTTTTGGGCCTGCCCTTGCCTCCATCCCAAGGGCATCGTTTTCCAGCTGAGATCATTGCCACCCACAAGACGGTACGTGAGTAGGCTGAAGAGTTTGGCAGGGAATACGCTAATTCAATTCGCCGTCGCACACCACGACTTGGCGATAAAGGGCATTTAGATGAATGCGTGATATCGATCGAAGGCGAGCACCATATCCTCTGGTAAACGGTTGATCGGGACGGCTTTGTTTATGAATATCCTCGTCCAAAAGGCTGTTCAGCCAGTCGGGACCGGTCTCGGAAACCAAGGACAGCAGCCACTCGGTATAGGCTGCGTAGAGCGGCTCCAGGGCCTGCGATTTCAGCCCCTCCTCCACGACGATCTGCCCCATGTGCATGACGACACCTGATCCAGCGCGAGATCACCTCGTCACAAATGATCAGCTTGGGTCCATCCGCCAGCGCGCGCATCATGAAAGGTGACTCCCCGGCAAAGGTTGAACTTCCAGTGGAGCACGTCGTCGCTTTCCCAGCTCTCGGCAAGTGCCGCCCCAACAGAGCCGTCGTGCAGCATATCGGTCAGGGTCAAGAAGAATGGAAGGCAACATACCACTGCATCGCATTGGTCAGAAGGGCGGGTTCTGTCGCGTCGGTCGTCGAACCATACCCGACTGGCCAGGATCATGCGGCATTCAAAACCGGTCGTGATCTCTCCGCCTGGATTGGTATTACCACCTCAGTATCCCGACGAGGTTGTCCCATTTTTTCGCTACGCCCTGCGGGGTAGGTTCTTACAATAAAATGACAGTATGACTAACGCCAATCCTACCCACAGAAATACCTGTGATACACCTTGAAACATTAGAACAATCGTGAAGATCGCTGCCGGAATGATTTGGGATATCTCGCGATATGTATTGTAGATTGGCACCATGCGCAGGCGGTCACGCTTTCTGACGGAACGCAGGAAAGGCGCGTTACCGGCGCTATCAATTCCGCTTGCTGCAAGCGCAGCAAACATGAGAGCGATGATTGCCCATGTAAATGACCATTCAGCAGTAAGTCCGATAATAGCAGTCGCAATGCCACATGCCGCATATGTGGCAGTTAAATAGCGGCGCAATCCGATGTACCGCATGAACATCCCCCAAATTGGGCTGAGTAGCAGCAGTCCAGATGCGATCCCCGCGATGGCTCCCGTGTATGACGTGTCGTATCCTGCTGCAACTACAAGTATTGGTGTATAAACGAAGAATACTTGCCACCATGCTGCACGTCCAATCGCCAGGACCCAGGCGATGCGTAAGCGCGGTTGGCGCAGGAATTGTTTGATCGCAAATTCTTGCTTTGTCGAAGCAACGGGCAGGATCATAGGGCTTCGGACATCATCGACCAAGAAAACCAGCACAAGTGGGGCCAGAAGCGCGCAAGCGGCGCTTATTGCAAAAGGTGACCACTCCGGACCATGCCGCAGTAGGAGCGTGCCAATCATTGGCCCTATGCCATAAGCGACACCTGCCAGCATTATGCGACGTGGTTCAAAACGGGCCAAAGAACGTCGCGGTATCATGTTTAGGGCGTATATATTTGAGACGGTTTCAAAAAGCTGCACCATCAGAAAATAGCTCGCTAGCCCGAGGGTAAGAGGAACACTACCAGGCACTGTAAACAGTATTCCAGACAAGGCACCCATTAAGCTGGCCCCAATCGTTAACCACCAAGGACCTATTGCCTTCAAAACCGCCGGAAGTACCGTGCTGGCAAGTAATCCGCCTATGCTGGCGATGAAATAGATCGCGCTGACCAGACTCGCATTCTCGAGATGACGAAAGGCTAAAGTAGGGATAACCACAATGACAGATGTACGCGCCAACACCGCCACTGCATAGAAAATCGGAATTCCCCATGCTGCGGAGGCGTTGGCGGGCAATGGCCTATCAACAGGCGGTAACGTCATTGGGATGAGGTACCCGGTCAAGAGACACACAAAGTTCCGCAGCGACTAGATCTCCGAGCGAACACCCAAACGATTTGATCAGGGCGGACCAGTCAAGGCACGCTGTAACATCCGCATCAGTAAAGCTGCGAATGCCTTTATGCATTGATTTGTTCCTGAAGGCGGAAAGTTGGAAGTGGATAGCGGGCCGCCTGATCGCGCGGCAGGGTTTCAATGGCAAGGCCGCTGGCTACTTTCGCCGCATCGTCGCAAATGATGCGCGCGAGCATGGTCGCGCCTTCCTCCAATTCAACTTCGGCCATGATGATCGGTACTTCATCGTTGAAGGCGGGGTGGTTCGGGCGCAGCACCAGCGAATAAGACACGATGCGTCCCTTGCCGCTGGAGGTAAGAGAAACCAGATCCGCAGAACCCGTATAAGGACAGATCGGTCGCGGATAGAAAAACGGCTTGCCACCAACAGCCGCTTTCTGCAATAGGATTTCACCTTTTTCGCGCCATGCAGCTAGAAATGCGCGATTGTCTTCGTCTTCGTATGGAATAGGATAATCGTATGTCTGGCTCATCGCGTAGCCTCCAGAATGATACTGCTTGCTGAAAGACCATGGCCGTAACCGACCATACCGTAACCAGCGACAAGCCCGCGAGTGGCATTTGCGACCTGACGGCCACCACCTTCCCCACGCAACTGCCGAACCGCTTCCGTCACGCTCAGCAAACCACCGGCAATGCCTGCCTGTCCGCAAGAAAGCTGTCCTCCGCCGGTATTCAGTGGCATGGAGCCTTCCCAATCGAACGTGTTGTCAGCGAGGAATTTACTGACTTCTCCCTTGGCGCAGAATCCGAGGTCTTCAAACTGGATAGCTGCCATGATCGGATAATCGTCATAAAGCTGCACGAAATCCATATCCTCCGGGCCATATCCGGCGTCGGCATAAAGCTTACTGGCAAAGGTTTCCCAACCGCCTTTAAGAGGCGCGATTTCCATCTGCGGATAATTATGGCGTTCATAGCCCGTCACCACACGAACGCCCTTTCCGGCAGGAGCTCGATCGAGCGTAGTCACGATAACAGCTTCAGCACCTGCACAAGGCAACACGCAATCATAAAGGCGGATAGGATCGGCGATCATGCGCGAGTTGATGTAGTCTTCAATCGTCATGGGACCGCGTAGCAGAGCAGCTTCATTCTGCTGTGCGCTCTTGCGCTGCCCGACCGAGATACGGCCCAGATCTTCAATGCGAGTACCATATGTTTCCATATGTTTGCGCTGGATGATTGCAAATAGGCCGTTTGCACCGCCAAAACCGAGCGGCGTACCGTAATTGCGTAAGCCGCGGCTGAAATTATCCATCAGCTTGAAATGACCACCGACGTCATAATTGTCGCCAGCAATGCAAAGAACGGTCGTTGCTTGTCCGCTTTCGATAGCATGGATGGCATTAATGATGCTGGCCACCGGGCCAGCACTTCCGGCAGTTCCCAGATACGCCCAGGAAATGGACATGCCGAATTGTTCGGCAGTGGTGACGGTGTTATCTGGCGGAAGCTCGAACGAGCTGATTGCGAGACCGTCGACGTCCGCAAAGGCCAGACCTGCACAGTCGAGAGCCTTACGGCCCGCTTCGGATAAGAAGGAGAACAGCGAACGGCTGGTCTTCTTCTCATATGCGGTGGCACCATAGCCTATGATGCCGATTTGGCTGTCACGCTTCATATGTTCCTCAAATGATTTTCTGTGCGCGAAGTGCGTCGATTTCGTCACTGCTCATGCCAAGCAATTTGCCGAAAATTTCTTCGTTTGCATCGCCGGGCATCTGGCCGGCCCAGCGAATATTTCCTGGTGTGTCCGATAATCTAGGTGTCGGGGCTGGCATACGGATAGGACCAAGCTGGCTGTCAACGATGGTTTCGATAGCTTTGCGCGCGGCTATATGCGGTTCAGCAAAAACATCCTCGATTGTATTGACCTTGCCAGCAACCACGCGGAATTCGTGCAGTTTTTGCAGAGCACCCTGCGTAGTTTGTGCTTTCATCCAAGCCGCCACTTCCGCATCAACGACATCGCGGTGTTCGACCCGCAACGCCATGGTCAGGAAACACGGGTCGCTGATAAGATCAGGGCGCTCCATTGCATTGGCGAGACCTTCATAGATGCTTTGCGACCCACAACTGATGGCAATCGCGCCGCCATCTGCCGTAGCATAAACGTTGCGTGGAACGTCTTCTTCCATCTGATTGCCGAGAAGTGGTTTGCCGCGACCAGTCTGATCGTAACGCACGACAAGTGACTCGATGATGCGCAGGATCGGTTCATAAAGCGCAACGTCGATAATCTGACCCTGACCGGACTTTGTGCGGTTATGCAGTGCTGCCAGAGCACCAAAAGCGCCAAAAACACCTGCCAGATAATCGCCCATCGGAAAGGCTGAAACCATCGGGCCCTTATCCGGGTAACCGGTGAATGACGAGAGGCCAGAGAAAGCTTCAGCGATGGTGGCATAGCCGCCTTCTTGAGATTTGGGGCCGGTCTGGCCCCAGCCGCTGACGCGCACCCAGATGATATGTGGAAACTGTTCACGCAGTTCATGTGGGGAAAGCCCCCAGCGTTCCATCGTGCCCGGACGGAAGTTTTCGATCACGATATCGCTTCCGCTGATCAGCTTCAGCGCAACATCGCGTGCTTGCGGACGAGAAATATCCAGCGTCACAGCATGCTTGTTGCGGGCCATGGATTTCCACCACAGCGGCACTTCGTCCTTGTGCGGTGGCCATTCACGCAGGGCGTCCGGCTTGCCGGGCTTTTCAACCTTGATTACCTGAGCGCCAAAGTCGCCCAGAAGAGAGCCGACAAAGGGTCCGGCCAACATGGAGCCGAGCTCAAGCACACGGATGTCGCCCAGCGCTGACGCACCTTCAGCGTTTTCCGAAACGGATAACATTTTTTGAGTTTCCCTTTATTTCATTACTTCTGTGACGCCGCCACTCGGTCAATGCCGACAAAAACATCGAGGACAATGACCGCGATGATCGCGACATAGATCGTTGTGGCAGAGACAGCGGCCAGCATTGGATCGACCGCATATTGGACGTAGTTGAAGAGTTTAACCGGGATCGGCATCAAGTCTGCGGTCGCGTTGAAGATTGACAGCTCGACGTTGATCCACGAGATGATGAAGGCAAAAAGCGCGCCTGCAACAAGACCGGGCTTGATGATTGGAAGGGTGATCAGAAAGAAGGTCGAAACTGCTGTTCCGCCGAGATCCTGGCTGGCTTCTTCAAGCGATTGGTCAAAGCGCTCGAGTGAAGCGAGCACCGTGCGCAATACATAAGGTACAACGATAACCGTGTGTCCGACGACGAGCGCAAAGAAACTGCGCGCAAATCCCAGGGCATTGGCATATTGCAGGAGTGCCGCACCAATGACGATTGTGGGGAGGATGAGCGGCGCGATGAAGACCGTGCTGACGATCCGTTTTCCCTTCATGTCACTGCGTGAGACAACCAAAGCCGCCAGAATGCCGATGATGATTGCGAGAACGGTGGCGACTGCAGCAATGGCGACGCTCGTCCAGATCGATTCCAGATAGGACGTATCCTTGAGGAATTCGCCATACCATTTGAAGGTAAAACCAACAGGCGGGAAGGCAAGAAACTGGGTCTCTGTGAACGAAGTTGCAACGATTATCACGAGAGGAAGAGTCAGGAAAACAAGACCCGCCCAAGCCAGAAGGATGACGCCCAATCGTGCGATACGATCAATTATGCTCATGGCCGCCTCGCAGTTTTTGCGCCACCGCGTTCAATAAACAGCAGATACAACGTGATGAGGATAAGGGTTACAATGAGGAGCGATACGGCCAGCGCGGCGCCAAAGTTGAAGTTGAACAGCGTGGAATAGTTGTCGAATATCGGCATCGCAGCCACAGTGACGCGTCCGCCACTCATGATCGCAGGAACAACATAGGCACTGACGGCAAGTGTGAAGACAATCAGCGAACCTGCGATCACACCCGGCAGGCTCAACGGCAAGGTGATGTTGAAGAATGTCGCGAGGCGGCTGCTGCCGAGATCAAGTGATGCTTCCACCAGTGAACGGTCAATGGTTTGCAGAACAGCCGCAATTGTCAGCACCATGAACGGCACCAGAATATAGGCCAGACCAATGATGATCGCAGTTTCTGTAAACAAGATTGCGATTGGCCTGTCCGCCAAACCCAAGGCGATCAAGGCCTGATTCACAAGTCCTTGTCGTCCAAGAAGGATCAGCCAACCGAAAGATCGAACGATGTTACTCGTGAACAGCGGCATAATGACGAGAACATAGCAGAACCGGCGTAAATTACGTGATTTCACCATGTTCACGACGTAATAGGCGATTGGGTAGGCAATGAAAAAGGATACAACAGTGGCGATCAAGGATAGTTTGAACGTCGTATAGAAAATTCCGGGATAATAGCCATCCGCGACTATTTTCTGGTAGTTGCTCAGCGTCCATTCGCCTTCGGGGGTCTGAAGGCTGGCCACGACGCTGAACAGAAACGGCACTAGAAAAAATGCCGCCATAAAAGCCAGTGGCATAGCTATGAGGATTACGGCCCAGAGGTTCTTTATTCTCATTGAGATAACACCTGTCCGTTGTCACGGTGCCAGCTGATATAAACCGGCTGGCCGCTATTCAGGCTGGTTGTCTGTAGAGAGGATGGGAACTGGCATGTAAAAATTTGCCTCTTCACTTCCGCATAGACGCGTGTCGCATTTCCAACGAATACAATGTCCTTGATCACAGCCTGCAAACTTACCCTGTCCGCTGACGATATTGACGCTTCAGTGCTGACCGTAATCGCTTCTGGACGAACCAGATAAGTAACGGTAACGTCATTCTTGGCATCGTGGCTTATAGGGAATGCAATGTTTCCATCGACGGTTTCCAAAATACCGTCTGTATTTACGCGGCAATCAATAAGGTTGGCATCGCCAATGAAACCGGCGACATAACGCGTCGCTGGCTTGTGGTAGATTCCTTCGCCGGAACCGATTTGAACAATGCGGCCGGCCTCCATGACTGCGATACGGTCGGCCATGACCAATGCTTCTTCCTGATCGTGGGTAACGAAGATGAACGTCATGCCGAGCTGATTTTGCAGCGCCTTCAGTTCGATCTGCATCTGCTTGCGTAGTTTCAGATCGAGCGCACCGAGTGGCTCGTCAAGCAGCAAGACTTTTGGACGGTTCGCGATTGCCCGCGCAAGCGCCACACGCTGCTGCTGTCCCCCGGAAAGCTGCGTAGGGTAGCGCTTCTTGAAGTCCAGCATGCCAACGGTCGCCAGGCTTTCTTCGGCAAGAGCCGCTGCGGCACTGCGGCTTGCACCATTGCGGCGCGGACCATATGCAACATTGTCGGCAACCGTCATATGCGGGAAGAGCGCATAGTTCTGGAACACGGTGTTTACCGGCCGTCGATTAGGAGGCAGATTACGCATCGATTTGCCGTCAATGGAAATTTCCCCCGACACGTTCTCGACGAAACCGGCAATCGATCGCAAGAGCGTGGTCTTCCCGCAGCCACTTGGTCCAAGAAGCGCCAGAAACTCGCCCTCTGCGATTCCGATGGACACGTCGTTCAATGCGACATAGTCGGCGTAGCGCTTGGTAAGATTTCTGACGTCTATATAATTAGCCATTGTCACACTTGATGTTGGTTACTGGTACCGGAATGTTCATCAGAGGGACGTGATGTTGGCAACCATACATGTCGCCATCACCGGCAGCGCCCTGCGCAATTGGGCGTTTAATCGTCATCTTCATCGCCATAGCCTGATCGATCTTGAAGAAAGACGATATTTGCGAAATATCCAGGCCATAGGCGGCAGCAACAGCTTCAGGCGTGATTGCCCCGCTATCGCGGACGGCTTCGTAACGCTTTTTATCCGTAAAAATAATATCAAATGTAATGCGATAAGGCCCAGCATTCTTGCTGCGGACAATATCGGCGACTTCGTAAAGAGGGCGATTCATCATCTCAGAGATCCTCGAAATGAACGGGGAAGAGTTCGGTCGGCGACGCCACCTTCATCAGGTGATATGCACTGAACTCATAATGCGGGCCGGTGTCGAGATCGGACGGAGAATAAGGGAAGGCCAGATTGCCGGACGGATTGACCACTTCTGGATAGTGGTAATGCAGCAGACCGCCGCTGATATAGTGGCAGACAGCATGTGCCATTTCCTGATTATCTGCAACAACATCAATCAGAAGGCCCAACTCGTGACCCGAAGGGGCAGATTGTTCCAGGTGCTTCATAACTGCATTGCGGCCATAAAGATGGAAGGTGATATTCAGCGTTTCAGGAGCAAAATAATCGAGCGCCTTTACGCGCATTTCTTCCAGAAGGCGCTCAATGGAACCTGCCAGTGTCGGGCAGCGCAGACCTGCGATGCAGATCGAGCGATAACCAGCCAGACGGGCGCCTTCGAGCTTGATATAATAATCCTCAGTATCAGAAACTTTCGCGCCAGTAACTTTGACCTGACGCTCATTGATCTGCTCAAACGCGCAGTCGGAAAGATCCATAATATGGCCGGGGCCACCTTGGGAGAATGGATTCTCGCGTTCATAAAGAGAGTGGGCGGCGACCGACTTCACGGACGCACGGCGATTAATACTACCGGGCTCAAGAACAAAGTGTTCGTCATGGATTGTACCCAGCATGACATCCATGGCAAATGGCTCAGCCGAGAAAGCACCGCATTCAAGGATCTTGCCCATATGAATGGCGAGCGCCGGATCAGCCCCACGCCAGATCGGATATGAAGCGATGACTGAGTCATCACAGGCACGGCCGGCGATAATTACATTTGCACCAGCTTCAAGTGCTTGGCAGATAGGCTCATGCCCCATCTGTGCAACCAGATTGCAGGTTTCATCGAGCATTTCTTCTGTCAAAGGTGAGCCGACTTCGAAGTCGACTACTTCGCCAGCGCGAATAGCAGCTTTCGCCCGCTCGATCGGAATATCGGAATAGATCCATGCCAATTTGATGTGGATCCCAAGCTCGGCAACAATGTCGCGTACGAGGGCCACCGTGCGATCAACTTGTGCACCGGTTCCCGCGCCACCGGCGCTACCGACGATAACCGGAATGCCAGCTTTGTGACCTGCGGAAATCAACTGCTTCAGTTCACGGCGGATTCCGAAGTCTGACACCAGAGGTTCGTTTGAACCGAGATAAGAAGGGCCCGGATCAGTCGAGCCCGCATCAACAGCGATGACCTGAGGCCCCAGCTCCATTCCCCGTGAAAGTGCTTCAGTACCAAACCCATAGCCCAACGTACCCGTTGGGGTTAGAACTGTAATAGTTCCATTCATTCCCATGACATACTTCCATTCAATCAAACTATTATTGGAAGTACTTCCACACAGCATAAGAAGTATTTCCAAGTTCGATGAAGGATGCGCAGCGCAGCAAAGGAAATCAAATTTCTAATATAAAGTCACGCATAACTTTTCGTTATGTCTGGTCTAGCTAAGGCTCAGAAACAGGCGTCATGGCCTCCATAAGCTCGGTTATTTTGGCTGGAAGCGCTGTTCTGACATGCTTTATGAGCGCCTGGGTTCCCAGCGACACCTCGCGAAAACTCGGTGTTATTACCCAAATATCCTGTTTGATAGCAGGGAGGAACGGTTTGACTACGAGTTCAACTCGGGTGAAGCCGACAGCGCTGATAGGGTCGACAATCGCAACACCAAGGCCTGCTGAAACGAACGAACAGATACTTTCTGAGAGCTGTGATTTGAGCACGATATTACGTGTTACACCGTATTCACCGAAGGTGCGGTCAATCGCGACCTGTACGCCGTCTTCTTCGACCAGGGATATGAATTTTTCATTCTCCAGATCGCGTACGAAGATCATGTCTTTTTCCGCTAGATGATGCCATGGAGGCAGAATACACACCGCTTGCATCGAACAAAGATGGGAAAACTGTACGCCGGGACGCTCGGTTCTGGCCATGCCGAAACCAACATCAATACCTTGCGTGGCGACACGATCCACTAATAGCCATGAATTACGGCTCGACATATTGAGCTTGATCTGTTTCTTTTCGAGAAAACTGGCAAGGATCGGCGGCAGTACACGGGTGCCCAGCGACGGAAATACGACAAGGTCGATTTCGCCGAAATCGAAATGCTTGATCGCTCGTGCCCGGGCAGAGATTGATTCCAATCCCAAAAAGACGCGCTCAACCTCGGAATAAAGCATCTCCCCTTCGGCTGTGGGAATCACACCGTTCTTCTGACGGTGGAATAATTGAAACCCGCATTTGTGCTCGAGAAGCATGATCAGTTTACTGACCGCTGGCTGGGTGAGGTGAAGCTTCTCGGCCGCACGCGTGAAACTTCCAAGCTCCATTATGGCCTTGAAGGCCTCAAGCTGTCTGACATTCATAACTCGAGGTTATCCCAGATAAATCAATTGTAATTTGCTGTTCCCGTTTTCACGATACCTAATATTCCAACCGAATGATACAACATCAAAAGGGGAGTTTCGGAATGACGCAATGCAAATTCGCAACAATTGTTATGGCCACGATTGCAACTGGCTGTCTGAGCGCGCCAGCAATGGCACAGTCTTCCATTACCGTTGCCACTTATGGCGGCGAATGGGGTGCTGCCCTGCAGGAATGCATTATTGACCCGTTCACCAAAGCTACAGACATTAAGGTAACACCTGAACCGGGTGTCTCGGGCGTTACATTGAGCAAATTGCTGCAACAGAAGGATGCCCCTGTTCTGGATGCGGTGTGGCTGGATGGCGGTGTTTCTGAGCAGGCCGCCGCACAGGGCGTACTTGACAACATCGAAGTAGAAAAAATCCCCGGCGTAGACGGATTGGTCGAGGAAGGCATCTATAAGGATGCTGATGGCAAAATTTTCGCTCTCAGCACTGGCTTCTATTCGCTTGGTCTAGCCTACAACAAGGATCAGGTTAAGACGCCTCCTAAATCCTGGAAAGATCTGTGGAACGCGGAATATGAAGGTGCTGTGACCTTCCCAAGTCCGACCAATGCCATGGGCGTACCTTTCTTGGCGGAACTCGCCANGTGGAACGCGGAATATGAAGGTGCTGTGACCTTCCCAAGTCCGACCAATGCCATGGGCGTACCTTTCTTGGCGGAACTCGCCAAGCACAAAGGCACTCCACTTAGCGAAATCGACCCAGTTCTGGAAGATATTAAGAAACTACGCGTAGCTGCTTATTTTGACACGGCCGGTGCCGGGACCAACTTGTTCCAGAGCGGGGAAGTCATTGCTGGCGCACATTATGCAAGCTCTGTATTTGCGATGCGCGACCAAAACCTGCCGATCGAATTCGTCGTGCCTCAAGAGGGCGCAATTGGCGGCGACATCCGCTTGCATCTTGTTGCCAACACGCCACGCAAAGAAGCAGCAGAGAAATTCATCGATTTTGCTGTGGGCAAGGAAGCCGCAAAATGCATGTCTGAACGCATTTTTGTCGGCCCCGCTACTAAGGGCATCGAGTTGTCCGACAATGCGAAGCAAAAAATGCCGTGGGGTGCAGATGGTAGTGTAAAGAGCCTTTCTTTGCCAAACTGGAACGAAATCAACACCAATCGTTCCAAGGTGATTGAAGGGTTTAATCGCGCCATAGCGGCAAAAGACTGATCCTGTAACGGGCTAAATTAACTGGATCCGCAACGATGATCTAATCATCATGCGGATTCGGTTTAAGGCGCGCTCCGCCCAACCCAAATTCTTGCAACAGATCCGTAAATTCTGCTGCTGCCTCCCCTCAAAAACGGGGGAGATGACCCCAGCATATGAGTTGTTCGTCCGATTCGACTCTCAGCCATAGGCCGCTCGGCTGCAAGCGGAGGACGGCAAACGCAGGGCCGAAATCAAGTAGATAGCTTAGATCCTCACGGCGGAACCGCCATGCAATGTTCTGCGAGGCTACCCTGTCAAGTTACAACGCCCATCAATCATCTCAAATGAATACGAAAAAACCGTCAAAAGAGGAGCCCCAAAGCTAATCTGTCCAATCAGTAATTTATCGACGCTTCCTAAGGCTCTTTTATAAGCTAAGATTGCGCTGTCCTTTTTCAGCAACTATCCGATCCCATAAAAGCGCATTCCGTTCGTTTGCATAATCGCCTGTATTTCCTCGGGACCATAGAGTTCGCTGAGGAGGTTGCGGGCGAGATCGATGACCTGTGCATGGCTGGCAACCAGCGTGCAGACAGGCCAGTCGGAGCCAAAGACCAGCCGTTCGGGGCCGAAGGCACGGGCAACATGCGCAATGAAGGGGCGGATTTGGTCGGCCGACCAATCCGCGCCCGCCTCGGTCACCAGCCCGGAGATCTTGCAATGCAGACCGGGAACGGCGGCGAGCCCCGAAATCCCCTCGGCCCAGCCGCTATCAATCGGCTGCGTCATGTCTGGCTTGGAAATGTGGTCTAGGATGGCGTGCAGACCGGGCGTGGCATGCAGGGCATCGATCATGGCAGGCAGATGCCGGGGAAAGGTCAGGATATCGAAGGGGATGCCGCGCCGCGCCACTTCCGCCAGCGCTGCCCGGAAGCGCGGATCGGCGATCAACGCTGGATCGTGCTCCTGTAGCACCGGCCGAAGCCCGAGCCATTTCGGCTGCGCCGCATAATAATCGATCCGCTCGGGAAAATTATCGGCAAGCATATCGAGCCAGCCAACCACACCGGCGACGAAATCCGTCCGCGCCGCGATCTCAAGCAGATAATCGGTCTCCGCCTCCGTTTCGGCGGCCTGCACCAAAACGGTCTGGGTGATACCGGCCTGCTGCATCAGCGGCCATAGGTTTTCTGGACCGAAATCACGCAGCAACGGCTTCAGGTCTTGCGTCATCCAGCCGTAATCGCCACGGGCGACGGTCCAGAAATGGTGATGTGCGTCGAGCATGCAGTCTCCTCCGCTCCCGCGTTATGCGCGCAGAACGCCCTTCTTGAGAATAATGTTGGCATAAAGCCGCCGCTCGCCGGTGGCGATGACGGCGTAAGCCTCCTTCGTGCGGTCGTAGAAGGCGAAACGATCAACGGGATCGAGCGCGATGACGCGCCCTTCCGCCTTTTCCAGAAGCGCTTCGAATTCGGGGTAAATCTGCGGGCGCTCGCCCGGCGCATCCATGGCGGCTGCGGGAAAGTCGACGAAATCGTCGACCGGCAGCACGGACAGCACCGCTTCCAGCGCATCGGTGACGCTGATACCCGGCAGGCGCACGAGGCGCTCGGCGATTGCATCCGCCGGGAAATTGGCGTCGACGATCACGACTTCATCGCCATGGCCCATGTCACACAGGATGGCCAGAAGCTCACCTGTCAGCAGCGGATTGATGAATTTCAGCATGGTATCCTCTTCATCTTCTGTGGTCAGCCGGCTTTTTCCAGCGCGGTATCGAGATCGTCCCAGATCGCTTCTGGCAGGTCGGTGTCGAACCATTCGACATTCTGCCGGAGATGCGTCGCCGTCTTGGCGCCGATCACGATACAGGTCGCGGCAGGATGGCGCACCGGAAAACGGATGGCAGCGGCGGCAAGCGGCACGCCGTAGTCCTCGCACACGCCGCGCAACGCCTCAACACGGGCAACGATCTTCGGATCGGCGTCGGCATAGTTGAACTTCTTGTGTCCGCTCTTCGGGGCTGCGAGAATGCCGGAATTGTAGACGCCCGCCAGCACCAGTGACACGTCGCGCCTTTCAGCAAGCGACAGGAAAGTTTCGCCAGCATCGCGGTCAAGCAGCGAATAGCGCCCGGCCAGCATGCAGACATCGAGATCCGTCTCTTCCAGCGCATCGCGAATGGCCTCCCATTCGTTGACGCCGAGGCCGAAGCCCTTGATGTCCCCTGCCTCCTTCAGTTCCTGTAGTGCCCGGAAGCCACCCCCTTTGGTCAGCGCGCTCCAGTGATATTCATGCAGGTCAGCATGGGTGACACGGCCGACATCGTGGACATAGAGAATATCCAGACGGGTCATGCCGAGCCGCTGCTGGCTATCGTCGAAGCTGCGCATCACGCCGTCATAGCTGTAATCGAAGACTTCGCGGAACGGCAGACCGTTCCACCAGCCGGGGTCGAGCGGATTTTTCGGAGGCTCGGGCGGCAGCTTGCGCCCTGCCCGCTCAGTGGTCATCAGCCGCCCGACCTTGGTGGACAACACATGGCTCCCGTCACGCTCGCGCAGCACCTGCCCGACCAGATGCTCCGAACGTGTCAGGCCATACATCGGCGCGGTGTCGAAATAGCGGATGCCGAGATCCCAGGCTGCGTCCAACATCTCCAAAGCCTGCGCGCTTGGTACATCTGCATAGAGGCCGCCGAGCGGGGCGGAGCCTATGCCCAGTGCAGTGACTTCAAGACCAGTTGAAGCGATCTTGCGGCGAGTAGTTGCGGTCAACGCCATAGCCGCCCCTTTTCTGTTGTTTTGTCACGTTGTTTGACGTTGAGAGAGGTGTCCTGGTGAACCGACTGATACTACAGTACTCTAGCAGACCATATCAACACGGAGGCACTGAGAACCAATCCATGACACTGCCCTATAGACGCAACGATTTAGCTTGGAATGCCGAAACTTGATGAATTGGCCCGCCGATCCCATAGTTCATCAATTACTTGTTAGACTGGTCCGGTTGCCCCTAGGGGCCAAATGCTCTGAAGCTTCTCACCAGACAGTATACGTTGTCGGCATTGGTTCTCCGCATTGGCATTGGCATCAGCATCATCCGCAATGATGGCCACTAATTCTTCGGGGATAACCACAACACCGGAAATATCAGCGAAAATCACATCGCCTGGACGCACACGAACATCATTGATGTTCAGATCAATCTGCGACTTAGCGGGTTCCATTCGTCCCGAAACACCAACAGGGCTTACACCCCGGCCAAACAACGGGTAATCGAGCTTTTTGACTTCAGCTATATCGCGCACAGTGCCATTTACGATGGTAGCTGCCGCACCAGCGGTCTTTGCACCCGTCGACATCAGCTCGCCGGTGCCTGATCCCTCGGCACAGGATGAATCTACAAGTAGGATTCCGCCCTTGACGACGCTGTCGATCGTGCCGTGATAAACATCCTGCGGCTGGCCGGTTCTTGTGCTCTTTTCATAAAGAACAGTGTGAACGGGACCGCAAATAACCTGACCCGGCTTTAACGCGCTTTGCAGGCTTATGCCCTGCAGAAAACCATAGAAGCCGTGCTTATCCATTACGTCCTGGATGTCACCGGAATACCAGCGTGAAAGGCGTTCGATGGCAGCCCAGTTCACACGCGCATAATCATAGTTAGTCATCGTTTAGTTCTTCTTCTCGTTTTTGGACCGGCTTTTGGATTGCTTGATCGCCTGCTCAAGATAAGCAGTGCTGTTGGTGATGTGTTCGCGCATGGCTGCGCGAGCATCCTCAGCCTTGCCTGCTGCGATCAGGCCGTGAATATTCTCATGTTCGGCAAGCCCCGCGCTCAGCTTCTTGCGCGGGACGCGGCTTGAAACCTTGATCACTTCTGAAATCAGCGAGTGCAGGTTTGCATGTAGGGACGACAGAATCTCGTTGCCAAGAGACTGAACCAATGCCCGGTGAAAGGCTGCATCGCCTTCCGCAAAACGCGTGAAGTTGCTGTCTTTCGCTGACTGACGCATGACATCAAGTGCGGCAGCGACCGGCGTTCCCAGCTCCCCCTCACCCGATGCGAGGCGCCCCGCCACATCCACTTCGATCAAGCGACGTACATCCATTGCCTGAACGAGATAGGACGCATCACGAGCAAAGAGTGACCCGACAGATGAGACGAGGGAATCCATAAATTCGCCTACGTCATCCCGTACCACCTCGGCTCGCTCACCATGTTTGCGGCGCACAAGGCCCTTGGTCTCAAGAACCTGCATGGCTTCGCGAACGGATCGTGTGCTGACACCGAAATTCCTGCCGATTTCCGCTTCGGACGGAAGGCGTTCACCGACCTGAAGTTCCCCTGACAGAATGCGCGCCTCAATCTCCGCAACAATATGCATATGCAGCTTGCCGCGATCGATATGTGAGGAGACTGAACCTATCACCATTTTACAGCTCCGAAGCCCGAAAGAAGGCACTTCTTTTTAAATTAGAGTTATGACATATGTCATATGTAAAATCGCAGCATATGTCAAGTTTTAGACATATTCGCAAGCACATCCAGCCCCCACTCAATCAGGGAAAACCTCAGCAATTACCACGCGGTAAAGCCGCCATCCACCACAACGTTCGAGCCTGTCATGTAAGACGAGGCATCCGAGGCGAGGAAACGGATGATGCCGTTATATTCATCAATCTCGGCCTGACGGCGCATTGGTACGCGGTCGAGGAATGCTTCGATAAATTCCTTATCGAAGCTTGCCGTTTTCACACCGCCAAATGAAATCAAGTTTACGCGAACGTTCTTTTCACCCCAATAGGTGCCAAGATAGCGCGTAAGATTGATCAGTCCCGACTTGGAAGCGGCATAGGAAATCGCCTTGATAAACGGCTTGCCATCACGCACTTCCCGATAGGAATAAAGCGCCTGATTGGGCGAAACCAGACCGTAGATCGAACCGACATTGATGATCGAACCACGACCTTCAGAAGCCATGTGCCTGCCAATAACCTGGCTGGTCAGCATAACGCCCGTAAGGTTGGTATCTATGATTTCATCCCAGAATTTCTGCGGATAGTCCTCGAACGGTGCGTTCTGTTCAGCCGACCCATCAGGCTTTGAATCGATGCCTGCGTTGTTGACGAGCACATGCGGTACGCCCCAATCGGCGATCAACTGCTTGGTCGCAGCTTCCAGTGCCGCCTTGTCGGTGACGCTGGCTTCATAGACACGGATGCGATCTTCAAGTCCAGGAAACTTTTCGGCAATCTGCTCACGAGTGAACGGGCGGCGGCTGAAGATCGCTACCTTTGCCCCTGCTTCGGCCAGCGATTTGGAAAACTGTGTTCCCAACTGCCCAAGCCCGCCTGTCACAACCGCTACACGGTCTTTAACGCTAAAAATATCAGACATTGTAGTGCTCTCCTCGCAGATTTATGCCTTGGCGGACGTATCGATGGCTTCACGGGCGCGACGGTTTCCTTCATTGAGGAACATCACATCATTGCCCATGATGATCATATCCACGCCCTTCTTCTTGAGCGCGGTCACGCTTTCAGCAACCGGCGGAATGCATGGCGCCATCACCTTGATGTCACGCGCATGGCACTTCTCGATCAACTCGCTCAGCTTCTCGTCTACTTCCGGATGCGACATGGAATAGTCGATGGAAATGCGGCGCGAGATAGAATAATCGGCCGGTCCGAAGTTGATGACATCAATGCCTTCGACGTCGAGAATTTCATCGATATTGTCGAAGAATTCAAAGCTCTCAGCCATTGGAATTACGAGCTTATTGGCGTTCTCGCGTTCCATATAGGACGACCACTGAAAGCCCGGTCCGGCAAATCCTGCGGCACGGCAGGACGCATCACCACCACGACGACCATAAGGCGGGAATTTTGCGGCGCGCACAATAGCGCGGGCCTGTTCGGCCGTATTAACCTGCGGAACGATAATACCGGTCGCGCCGATTTCGAGCGATTTGCGGATATCCCATTCATTGGTGCCGCGAACACGGATCAGCGGCGCAATCCCCGACAGAAGCGCTGACATCACCAGCTTTTCCATATGGGTATCGACATTGACCGGCGTGTGTTCAGCATCGATGAATGCGAAATCCAGCCCCCAATTGCCAGCAACCTCGATTGCTGTCGTCGAACCAGTATAGAATGTCGTACCGAATGTCGCTTCGCCATTGCGCAGCTTTTCGGCCAGTTTCAGATTTTCAACTACAGGCACTGCTCTCTCCTTGAGTCAGTTGTTACGGGGGAATTGAGATTTGCCGGATCACTTCACATCGGAGGCAATAAAAGCCTGCAACTCCGGCGTTTGAGGATTTGAAAATAGTTCTTCAGAAAGCCCGGCTTCCCAGACCTTGCCCTGATGCATGAAAACGGTGTGGGTCGCGACACGGCGGGCAAAACCCATCTCATGCGTGACCAAAAGCATGGTCATGCCGGTTTTGGCGAGTTCGGCGATGGTCTTCAGAACCTCACCGGTCAGTTCCGGATCAAGCGCCGAGGTCACTTCATCAAACAGCATAACTTTGGGTTTCATCGCCAAAGATCTGGCAATCGCAGCTCGCTGTTGTTGCCCACCTGACAGTGCGTCCGGATAGGCGTTTTTCTTTTCAAGAAGGCCTACCTTGGATAACACCTCGTTGACGAGTGCATCCTGCTCCGCCATGGGCACATCTTTGACGATGCGTGGAGCCAGCTTGATATTTTCAGCGACCGTCAGGTGCGGAAACAGATTATAGCTCTGGAACACCATTCCAACTTCCTTGCGTAAATCACGCAAGCGTTTGTTGGTGCCATCAAGCTTGTGTCCAACCACCTCAATCGACCCGGCGTTAAATAGCTCAAGCCCATTAATGCAACGGAGCATGGTGCTCTTGCCCGAACCCGACCGCCCGATCACCGCGACTGTTTCGCCAGCCTCGACTGAAAGGCTCACCCCTTTGAGAACGTGAATTGATCCGAAAGACTTCTGCAGGTTATCAATGCGCAGCGCTGGCATTTTTCTGCTCCTTTAATTTCTCGCTCCACCACGACAACGGATAGCAAAGGGCGAAATACATTACCGCAACCGTCAGGAAAACGTGGAAAGGCTGAAAGGTCATATTGTTGAGAAGCTGCCCGGCACGAGTGAGTTCGACAAAACCGATCAAGGCCGTCACCGAGGTATTCTTGACCACCTGCACCATGAAACCGACAGTTGGCCCGAGCGCGATCCGGAAAGCTTGTGGCAAGATCACATAACGCAGTTTTTGTAGTCCGCTCAGCGCGAGTGAATCCGAGGCTTCCCACTGGGCACGCGGTATGGATTCAATACAACCACGCCAGATATCCGCAAGAAAGGCCGTCGTATAAATCGTCAGCGAGATCGCTGCCGCAGTCAATGGCGGGAAGTAGAGCCCAAGGAAGCTCAAGCCGTAGAACGACAGGAACAACAGGATCAGAAGCGGCGTTGCCTGCACAAGCTGGATATAGCCCATGATGATCCAACGCAGCCAGCTTGGCCCCAGCGAGCGACCCAGCGCAAAGAGCAATCCGAGAAAACCGCCACAGACAAAGGTGATAAGCGAAAGACCTACCGTCCACCAAAGGCCTTGGATCAGGAACTGAATGCTTGTCCATCCGAATGACTGGATCATGGCTTTTGCTCCTGTACATCAAGCATCAGTGCCGCTGTTTCATTGCTGACATCCACGCGACGACGGAACAACCACAGACCGAACAGCATGTAGATGAAGCGAAAGAAGAAAGTGATGCAGATGTAGATAACAGCCACAGTCAGAAACGTTTCCAGGCTTCGGAATGTCTGGGACTCGATTGTCCCTGCCGCCATGGTCAGCTCATTTGCCGAAATGGCAGACACTATTGAAGTGCCAAGTAAAGTAAGAGTGAGCTGCCCGGTCAGCGCAGGGTAAACCACCTGCAAGGCAGGGACCAAAACGACATAGCGCATAACCTGTAACTGAGACATACCCAGCGCCAGCCCAGCCTGAATCTGGGTCTTTGGAATGGCAACCAAACCAGCACGGAATATCTCCGCTGAGTACGCACCCAAATTGAGAGATACGGCAAAAATAGCGGCCTGATTGGCATCCATTTTTATCCCAGTATAGGGCAAACCGAAATAAATCAGGAAAAGCTGAACCAGAAGCGGTGTATTGCGGAATGCTTCAACATAGACCGCGCCGATTTTCCTGCCCCAGCGTGGGCCATCGAAGCGTAGCAGAGCCACAGCAAGACCGATCGTAAGACCGATTGCGATTGCCTGCGCAGACAGAATTATCGTGTTGATTGTTCCGGTTACAAGCTCGGGAGACCGGGCTAAGACCGGAGCAAAGTCCATCTCATAGGCCATTGTGTTGATCTTTCAGAGTTAGCAGCGGCGCAGGATCGAGATTGCGAGATGCCGTAACGCTTTAACTTTTATGCTATTCTTTCGTCAGGCAGAGCCTTGCACAAAGAACACAGCATGAAGGAACAGGCAGTCGCATACATCGTGGCATGCGACGCCGTTCAAAGAGAAAAGACTTAGAAAGTCGGCAGTTTTCCACCCGGAATAGGTCCGCCAATCCACTTCTCGTGGAGTTCATTCAGACGACCCGTCACTTCCTGATAATAGATGAAGTTGTTCAACCACTGATGAAGCTCGGTAGAGCCCTTGCGGGTTGCCATCGACCAATAGAGCGTGAAGATCGGCAGGTCTATTTTGATCTCCAGATTGGTGAGGTTGCGTTTTTTGATGATATCTTCAGCAACGGTTGCAACCGCTGCAGTCGCATCGACCTGTCCTGAAATGAGAGCCTGCATCGCAAGGGCATCGTCATCAAAGCGTACAACTTCTAGCCCTTCAATACCGTAGCCGCTAACCGCTACATCCTGAGTGCTTCCCTTCGGCACTGAGATGCGCTTTCCAGCCAAATCCGGCAGAGTTTCAATTTTCATATCCTTGGCAGCAATGAAACGCATTTCATAAGCGCCATAAGGATTGGTCATCAGGAATGTCTTTGCGCGTTCAGGCGTCGCCGTCATCTGCGCAATCAGAAGATCTACGCGACCCGACTCCAGCGCTGCCGAGCGGGAGGCATTATTGACAGGCACAACTTCAAGATTAACGCCAAGCGCCTTTGCTGCATCGCGTGCCACATCGACGAGAAAGCCATCGGTCTTACCGCTAACATCGACGGTATCGTAGGGCGGAATACCCGTGAGAACACCGATCGTGACGGTACCTTTTGCAGTAATATCCGACAGAGATTGCGCAATCGCCGATGACGCACCCATGCAAATGGCAGACGCGAAAGATGCCGCGAGTGCAAACCGCCTGAACAGTTTCGTAATCATGATTTCCTCCAGCTTTATTTGTCCAAGCACGTTCCCTATGGCGCTTCGACTTTCCTTCTGCAGCGTCCTTCAAGTGCGCTGAACCGCATTAAGTAAACACAGCATCTGTCATATGACTTATGTCATAAGTTTAGTCAAGCCAAATTTCTAATTTTAGCTTCCCAATACAGGGGCGATAATAAGAACCACACGGCATGAGCTGGTGCCGGAATCTTGGCTTTGGAGGGTATCGCCAGATCTGGATGGTGCCCCTTTGGCAAGTGGCTAAAGAGAGATGAATACAGAGCGGTCGAGTGCAGTCATATCTCCGGCCTTTTGTGCGGCCTTTTACGATGCCGCTGGCCCTGATGTTATCCGCCTGATCAGATATCTATCAAGCTGGCACGCTTTCATGCGCAAGACAGCACCACGGATTCTTCTGATTATGCGGTCCGTTCAGCTATGTCTTTTCATCAAGTCATAGTCACACACCAAAGAGTACTTCGGTGCAGAGGTTTGTAAAATATTTCAGGTTATGCGGTTAGCTGATAAAGCGGTGATCTTGTTCAAGGATATTATTGAGATACTTGATCTGAAGGATTTCAGGATCGTATTGGCGACCTGTAGGCCAGCAAGATTTGCTCTACTTTTGTCAATGACTACTTTTTGCGGAACGCCGTTAGTTGCCATAGCCTTTTTAAAAAGCCGGCGCGCTGCAGCCAGCTACAAACACAAGTCACAGCTCATCATATACATCGCCTGCCTGCACTTTCGTGCTCCTGGCGCCTCTGTCCCGCATGGTCGCACCATACGCCACAATCAGAAAAATCACAGCCAAACGGCGGCACCAAGGATCTTATACCAGTTACAATTACAATTAAAATTCAGCGACCTTGCCCCATGCACTATGGTTTAACCGTTCAGGCTGATAAGGAATTGGATCAACAATTGGCTCACGTCCTAAAATTACATCGGCAATCATGTGCCCCGCACCGGGACCAATCCCAAATCCGTGCCCGCTAAAACCTGCCGCCAGAATGAACCCAGGAACGGTTTCGATCTCGCCAATTGCCGGCACGCCATCCGGCGTACTGTCGATGTAACCCGCCCAACGATTTGCAATCGGTGTTTTTGACAGTTCGGGCAATAGATCACGCGCTCTCTGATAAGTAAGCCTGATCTGTCCCTCATCAGGCCTAGGATCAAGAATGCGATTTCTTTCCATAGGCGTAATCTTATCCAAGGACCATTTGCTCAACGTTTCGTGCCCAGAACACCAGCCTTGAATGCCGCCGGGGGCAAGACTACGCCAGCGACGCGTGAACATCGGTATGAATTCACGGCTGAAACGCAATTGTTGTGGTGTAATATCCACACGCGCCCGTCCGCTGATTGCAAGCGTATATCCGCCGTCAAAACGTCGGGTGAGTGACACTTGTGATGTGTGCAAAGCATCTGGCAAACCAACTGCACCAGGTGCAACCGAAAGGATCGATGCGCGAACGGCGGCTTGTGGAAAACGGATACCAAGCTGATGGCAAAAGGAAGACGCCCATGCACCACCCGCCATCACCACAGTTTTCGTGCGAATAGTGCCTGCCTCGGTTACAACGCCACTCACACGACCACCACTCAGTTCAAGACCCCGCGCTGCGCAATTCTGATGCACCGTTCCGCCAGCGGCCATGATGCCACGAGCCACAACCGGAACAGCACGCGACGGATCCGCAATACCATCCGTCGGCGAGAAAACGCCGCCTTTCCAGGTGCGTCCTGCCGCTTTGCCACGTTGGGTAGCCTCGGAAGCGCTTAGCATATGGGTCGTAACACCCACAGACTTTGCAAAATCACGCCACCGTGCCCAGCCTGCAATTTCGCCTCCATCCTGAGAGAGATAAAGAAGACCGCAACGACGAAATCCGGCATCTTCGCCTGTTTCCTCTGCGATTTTGTCCCAAAGTTCCAGACTTTTGGTCGCTATAGGGAGTTCACGTGCATCGCGGTTCTGCTGCCGGCACCAGCCCCAGTTACGGCTCGACTGTTCCGCTGCAATCCGCCCCTTTTCGAGCAGAGCGACTTTCACACCACTCCGCGCAAGGTAATAGGCTGTAAACACGCCCACAACGCCACCACCAATGACAACTACATCAGCCTCTTCGGGCAAAGTCGGGTTTGTTTCGATGTGCAATAGGGGTGCGGACATGTGCAGGGCTCCAGTGTTTGGAATATCCTAATGCCCCAAGCGCCAAGGCGTGTGTCGGAGTTTGCATTTACACAGAATTTCATATGGTTTGCTGCGGTTCCAACAGGCGATTATTGCGTTAAAACTCTGTCTGGTTCCATGCTGCACTGAATATGGAGGACCGCAAATGCTACGATTGCAGCTTGCGGCGAAAATGATAATAATCCTAATTCAGAGTACCGAATGAGTGGTTTTACTATGAAACTAGACAAGATCGACATCAAGATTCTATCTGAAATGCAGAAGAATGGGCGGATAACCAATG
Source organism: Falsochrobactrum tianjinense (assembly GCF_019100495.1). Lineage (GTDB taxonomy): Bacteria > Pseudomonadota > Alphaproteobacteria > Rhizobiales > Rhizobiaceae > Brucella > Brucella tianjinense. Next base: position 37,323 of record NZ_JAHRVA010000008.1, read on the forward strand.
TCGAACTTGCCGAACTCGTCAATCTGTCACCTAGCCCATGTCTGATGAGGGTGAAAAAACTTCAGTCTGAAGGCTATATCACCGGATATTCGGCACAGATTAACGTCTCAAAACTGGGCCAGACGCTGACTGTATTCACCGAAGTCACGCTCAAAAACCACCGGCAGATCGATTTCGCACGTTTCTTGGCAACGGTGGAGAAGATCGATTCCGTTATCGAATGCCATCTCGTCTCAGGCGGTTACGATTATCTTGTGAAATTCGTCACCGCGGGAATCGTCGAATATCAGACGATCATGGAACGCCTGATCGATATGGATGTAGGCATTGATAAGTATTTCAGCTTCGTCGTGCTCAAATCACCGATTGTAAAAGCACATCTCCCGCTCGACGTGATGTTCACCGAATAGAGCTAAAAACTCAGCTTCTGGTGAACTCACGTACCAACTCGGGGTCTTGCTCAAGACCATCGAGCCATGCCGTATCAAGCTTTGGCACTGACGAGAACAACAGCCGTGAATAAGGATGGCTGGCTGTGCTGCCCATCATATCAGGGCTCAGCTGCTCAACCTTTTTACCTGCGTACATCACAACAACTTTATCACAGATCGCACGGACCGTGGAAAGATCATGGCTGATGAAGAGATACGACAACGACAATTCGCGTTGCAGTTCTTTCAGCAGATCGATAATGGCCGCAGCAACAACCGTATCGAGCGCCGATGTGATTTCATCGCAGATGATCATCTTGGGATCAGCTGCCAGCGCTCTTGCGAGATTAATGCGTTGTTTTTGTCCGCCGGAAAGCTCGCCGGGCCTGCGGTAGCGCATATTGCGAGGCAAACGCACCATATCGAGCAACTGATCGATTCTGGCTTCCCGACTTTTGCTGTCCATCCCGTGATAGAAAGTCAGTGGACGCGCCAAAATATCGGCAATCGATTTGGCTGGATTGAGTGCGGTATCGGCAAACTGGAAAACAATCTGCAATTCACGCAACTGCTCGCGGCTGCGATGGCGCAAGTCGCTCTGCATTTCCTTGCCTTCAAACAGTATCTTTCCACGCGTAGCGGGTAAGATACCAGCAATGACACGGGCGAGTGTGGACTTACCACAACCCGACTCACCAATAATGCCGAGGTTCTGTCCGCGCGACAATTCGAGGCTGACATTATTGACAGCAATCATGGCTGGTTCGCCAGACGTTCCGACCATGCCATAACCGGCGAGCACGTTATCAACCACCAGTAACGGTAATGGCGCTTGCGTCTCTGCAACCTCGGGCCGTGCATAGACGACAGGCTCAAATGCTGCGAGGAGTTCCTTGGTATATGGGTGCTGCGGGCTGTGCAGTATCTCTTGCGTGGAACCCACTTCCTGTATCTCCCCGCCTTTCAGCACAACGATGCGGTCTGCGATTTGAGCCACCACTGCCAGATCGTGCGAAACATACACGCCCGCGATATGCTTCTCTTTCATCACTGATTTGAAAGCACGCAGGACTTCGATCTGAGTCGTCACATCAAGCGCCGTCGTTGGCTCATCGAAGATCACCAGCTTGGGATCGCCAATAAGCGCCATTGCCGCTGAAAGCCGCTGCAACTGCCCGCCCGACACCTGATGCGGATAGCGGTCGCCAATTGTTTCTGGATTTGGCAAGGCAAGCGCCTTGAACAGTTCAATCGCCTTCTTGCGCGCCTTTTCCTTTGACATCAGCTTATGAATCTTCGTCACCTCGATGACCTGATCCAGAATACGATGCGCGGGATTAAAAGAAGCTGCCGCACTCTGCGGCACATAGGAAATTTCCGTTCCACGTTTGCGCGCTCGTTTGCGCTCGGAAAGAGTGACAATATCCTGTCCGCCAACAGAGATATTGCCACTTACGATACCGCAACCCGGACGGGTGTACCCCATCAACGTCAACGCAATCGTAGTCTTTCCCGAACCGCTCTCACCGATAAGAGCGACGATTTCACCTTCAGCAATTTCAAAACTGACATCACGAATGATCTCAACTTTGCGCCCTGAATCAGTTTTGGCGTCGACACGAAGGTTTTTGATCTCAACAAGATTGCTCATTCATTCGCTCCTGTCGCGGATCTTCTGCGGAAGATTGTCGATCAGCAAATTGACGCTGATTGTGAGGCTCGCAATGGCAATGGACGGAAACACAACTGCAGGTGCTGCAAAAGACAGCCCGCCGATGTTTTCTTTAACCAGTGCCCCCCAATCGGCAAATGGCGGCTGCACACCCAGACCAAGAAAGGACATGCTCGACAAAAGCAGAACGATAAAGACAAAACGTAAACCAAAATCGGCAAGAACCGGCCCGATAATGCCCGGCAGTATCTCGGAACGAATGAGGTAGCCGATCTTTTCTCCTCGCGCACGAGCCACGGTCACATAATCCATGGTGTTGATGTTGATCGCAAGCGCGCGTGCAAAGCGATAACTGCCGGGCGTGTAGATCGCTGCCATCGTGATAATCAGGATGGGGATCGACGAGCCTACGCCAGCAACGATAACGAGCGCCAAAATTTTGCTTGGGATGGATGTCAGCGCATCAAGAAAACGACTTAAAGCTGAATCAAACCACCCGCCAATAACAGCCGCTGTCATGCCCAGCGTCACACCAAAGAAACAGGCGAGGAAAACGGCGGCGAGTGAAATTCCGACAGTAAAGCGTGCGCCGTAGATAATGCGCGAAAGCATATCACGGCCCAGATAATCCGTACCAAGTGGAAACTGAGCACTTATGGGGCCGAAGAAATCGAAATCAACGATTTCGCCAATCGGATGCGGTGCGATCCAGGGCGCAAAAATAGCGACCAGTGCCCAGCACAGAATAACCAGAAAGGAGAAAGCACCGACCAGATTGATTTTGTAACCGAAGCGCGGGGACTTTGCCTTTCCCTGATTTGAAACGGAAGCAGTCATAGTTATCGCAACCTCGGGTTTGAAACGATGGCAATGAGGTCCGCTATCGTGATGAGCAGAAGATAGCCAAAGCAGAAGATCATCGCGCAGGTTTGGATTAGCGGCAGATCACGCGTCGCGACAGCATCAAGCATCAGCTTGGCTATGCCGGGATAATTAAAGATGGTTTCAACGATAATTACGCCGCCAAGCAGGTAGGATAACGACAGCGCAACCGCATTGACAATTGGTCCAAGCGCATTGGGGAGCGCATGAACCATCACTATCCGGCTGCGTGATGCTCCCTTGAGAAGCGCCATTTCAACATAGGGGGTGTTGAGTGTCTCAAGCACGGCTGCGCGCGTCATACGGATCATCTGCGCAGAAATCACAAAACTAAGCGTGATAACCGGCATGGCAAAGACTTTCAGAAGACCTATAAAAGATGTAACCTCATTGGCCATCGACAGCGCGGGCAGCCAGCCAAGATAAACGGCAAACACAATCACGGCGATGGTCGCGACCATAAATTCGGGAACCGAAATTACCGAGATTGTGATGATGGAAACCACGCGATCATAAACGGTGCCGCGCATGATGGCCGCAGTGATACCGAGAAACAGCGCAACCGGCACCGAAATCGCAGCAGTGACGCCTGCAAGTTTGAGCGAATTCATAAGTCTGTTGCCGATCAGATCGGCAATCGGCATATTATTGGCATAGGATACGCCAAGATCGCCTGTGAGCAGATTTCCCAGCCAATAGATGAAGCGCAGGAAGGCTGGCTGGTCGAGATTCATGGCGTGACGAAGCCCGGCAACAGCCTCTGGCGTTGCCGCCTGCCCGAGAAGAATTTCAGCCACATCACCCGGCAGCATCGCCGTCGCAAAGAAAATCGTAAAGGCAACGATAAGAAGCGTGACGAATGCAACGACGAGGCGTTTGGCGATGAGATTCAGCAATGGCGACTTAATGGTCATGCGCGGCCCCATTCTCGGGTAAGATAGTCAGTTCAGGCAAAATCAATGTTTTGCCTGAACTGAATAAGCGAAATAACCTGACGAACGATCAGGCTTCCAGCCAGGCATGTTCGGCAAAGGCATAGCCCATCATGCCGCCAAGCGGATTTGGCTCAAGGCCATTCAGCTTCGGCGAAATCGCATCGACGTTCGACATGAAGACCGGAATAACCGTTCCAGCTTCATTGGAAATCATAGCCTGCATCTCGCCATAGATTTCCTTACGCTTGTCTTCATGAAGAAGACCGCGTGCTTCGAGCAGCATGGCGTCGAATTTTTCCGATTTGTACTGGCTTTCGTTCCAAGGCGCATCCGACTTATAGAGCATCGAGAACAGGATATCTGGCGTAGGGCGCGCATTGATATTGCCGTAATGGACAGGATCCTTCAACCAATGGTTCGACCAGTAGCCGTCTGAAGGCACGCGGTCGATAGTAATTTTCTGTCCAATAGTCGAAGCAGCCTGTTGCAGGACCATCGCATAGTCAAGTGACGACGAAGCGGCTTCTGCGGCGGTGATATGGATTTCCTGACCGAGCACGCCAGCCTTCTCAAGCAATGACTTTGCGCGCTCAGGATCAAACTCGCGCTGCTTGAGCGCAGCATTGTAGTATTTGCTGGTATCCGGCACCGGATGATCGTTTGCAATTTCTGCCAGTCCACGCAGAACGGACTTCTGAATGACTTCGCGATTGGTGAGATACTTTAAGGCTTCCGCCACGCCAGCCTTGTCACCCGGCGCCATATCAAGGCGAACATTCAAATTGGTATAGGTGCCTAGCTTCGAGATGAAGAGCTTCGCGGCGGGGTTATTTTCAAGCACACGCAGCGAACGTGGATTGAGGTTTGCACCAAGATGAATATCGCCGGACAAAACCGCATTTATGCGAGCACTTTCATCAGATATTGCAAAGAATTCAAACGAGTCGAGATGCGGTGCGTTGTTCTTCCAGTAGTTCTCGTTGCGCGCGGCGATCGACCGCACGCCGGGCTGGAACTCTTTACAGACGAAAGGACCTGTACCATTGCCTTTGGAGAAGTCCGACGTGCCATCGGCCACAATCATGAAATGATGCATTGCCAGAATCGTGGGTAGATCGGCATTCGCACTTTCCAGTGTGATTTCCGCGGTTGTGTCATCGACTTTTTTGACGCCGGTGATCTGCTTGGCCAGCGCGTTAACCTTCGATCCGACAGCTGGATCAAGGTGACGCTGAAGCGAGAATACGACATCATCCGCCGTAAAGGACTTGCCATCGTGGAACGTGACACCTTTACGCAGTTTGACAGTCCAAACCTTCGCATCGGGACTTTCGATGCTTTCAGCAAGTTCCATCTGCGTTTCACCATGACCATCTAGGACGGTCAGGCGATTATAGAAAGCACAGCAGCGCACATAATCGGTTGCATTGGACGCCTTGGCCGGATCAAGCGTGTCTGCGGTGGAGGCACTGAAGCCCGCAGCTTTGATAAAGCCACCCTTTACCGGGGTCGCAGCCACTGCCGAGGTCGCCCGGCCCAGGATGGCCGTGCCAGCGACGGCAGCTACACCACCCATCAACATCATTTGCAACAATTCCCGCCGGGTTGCCCCGCCACGAATAGCATTCTCAATTATCCGGTCGTCGGAAGAAGTCCAATTGGTAATCTTCTCGCTCATAGCAGTTCCCCTTGTTAATGATTGCATCTGGTGCTCCGGTTTATTTTCACCGATTTCACCGCGTTGTTAAAAAATTCAGTCGTTTCAAACACTTCATGCAGTGTCGATCCAAGCAGCTTGTGAGGCACGAGGAACTGCCCTGCGCGTGTCGGGCATTTATTCAACATCCCAACTCAATCCAGTAGATTCGCCTTCGTCTTCTCCTCCGGCAACTCTGACAGTGTCTTACGGAGATGCGCATTGATTGCACTGAATTGGTGAAAGGTGGCAGCATAAAATTGCGAATCTCGTGTATTTACGAAATTCCAGCCCACCCGCTCAGGCTGCCACCCGCCACACTTATGCCTTCAGAGCAGCCCGAACATCTTCGTCCGCAAGCGTCTGATCCAGTGTCTTGCGGGTGCGCTCGATGATCGCATCAATATCTTCATCTGTGCAGCAAAGCGGTGGCGCATAGCCCAGAACACCATTGGCGAAGGCACGGATGACAAGACCGTTATCCCATGCGCGGTCAAAAATACGGCGCGCGGGATCAGCAGCTGCTGGAAGCGGTGTTTTGCGTTCCTTATCCACCACAAGTTCGATTGCTGCCAGCATACCGCGGCCACGTACATCGCCAACAAGCGGATGATCAGCCAAGGACTGCAAACCCGCCATCAAGCGCTTGCCAGCCTTGCGGCCATTTTCAAGCAAGCCGTTTTCATAAAGACGCAGGCATTCAAGACCAACAGCAGCGCTGACCGGATGCGCGGAATAAGTATAGCCATGGCCTACTGCAGCCTTACCCGCACCGTCGGCAATCGTGTTGTAAACATGTTCGGACATGAAGACCGCACCCATCGGCACATAGCCGGAGGTCAATCCCTTGGCAGTTGTGATGAAATCCGGCACCACATCATCTTCAGAGCACGCAAAAAGTGGTCCTGTACGTCCAAAGCCGGTAATAACCTCATCTGCAATGAACAGAACATCATACTCCTTACAGAGCGCGTGCATGGCTTTGAGCCAGCCGGTCGGCGGCACAAGCACACCCCCAGAACCCTGAATAGGTTCAACATAAAATGCCGCTACGCGTTCAGCGCCTAGTTCTTCGATCTTCGCGCGGAGCGCTGCAACCGAAGCATCGATGATCGCTTGCGGATCGGAACCGACGGGGTTGCGATAGGCATAATGTGACGGAATTTTATGCTGCCAATCATACGGCACGCCAAAGCCTGCATGAAATGTCGGAAGAGCTGTCAAGCCGGAACCGGCTGTTGATGAACCGTGATAGCCATACTCGACAGAAATGAACTGCTCTTTCTGTGGTGTGCCCTTGGCATGATAGTAATAGCGCACGAAACGAATCGTGCTGTCGATGGCATCCGATCCACCAAGCGTGAAATAGACGTGATTGAGATCACCAGGAGCGCGGTCGGCCAGTTCAGCAGCCAAACGGATCGCAGGTTCGGAACCAAGTCCGAAATAGCCGGTTGCGTAAGGCAATTCGCGCAACTGCCTTGTGGCAGCTTCGACAATGCTATCCTGCCCATAGCCGACATTCACGCACCAAAGACCTGCAAAACCATCAAGCAAAGTATGGCCGGATGCGTCGGTAACTGTTGCACCCTTACCGGACTTCAGAACGCGCACTCCAGCGGCTTCGTGGCTGCGATAGGATGAAACCGGATGCACCAGATGGGCGCGATCAAGTTCGATCAACGAATTGCTCAGCATGATATTCTCCAAATCAACCTAATGCCTGATTTACAAGCGCATAAGTGCGGTATTCAGCGCCGCTGTTTTCCTTCAAAGGCCGTACGACTCGGCACATCGGTATTCCGCCGCCAACGTGGACCAATCCACGCTCGACCAGCCAGCCACCCAGATTGGTTGCGATATTGGTGTCCACACGGACAAACTCGCCCACATACTGCGATAGCAGAAATTCGATCAGCGCCCGCGCGTCGGCATCCGATTTAGCGACAACAGGACCGATCACCTGCCCACGGCCAAAGGCACGGATTGCGGCGAAGGCTTCAACCTGTTCCCCATCGCGAATAACTGCGAATTTTGCCTTATCTTTCAAAAGCTGCATAAGCGTTGCGCGGTCATGACCAAATGCCAAATGATCCAAAGCTGCAAAATGTGGAAACTCACCCAGGCTGGCCCAGGATACATTGCTCGGAGCATCCACCTTCAGAGCTGCACCCTGATGCTGAACAATCTCACCATTCGCAACAAATCCAAGTTTTTCGTAGAGCGGAAGGCCGTCTTGTGTTGCCACCAGAAAGCAGTTGCGCCCTTCAGCAGCATCAAGCGCCGCCTGCATCAACTTCCGACCAAGCCCACGTCCACGCATGGCTTCATCGACAATAACCATATTGATGGTCGCAACATCATCGCCCAGAGGTGTTGCCATCGCAGTCCCGACGACCTGCCCGTCTTCAAGGGCGACCACGCCATTGCTGAGAGCTAGAACCAGCGCCCAATCCTCGCGACTATGCGGCCAGCCTGCCTGGCTGGACAGGACAACGGCGCCATCAAGATGATCCGGCGTCATCGACTCAAAGGTGATTTGCGATGCAGTCATGTTTACTTCCGGCCAGTGTTCTTTCCAGAGTTTTTGATGGACTCAAATTAGAACGCAGCTTGCAGCAGTTCCTCCCGACCAACATCCAAAGGCCACGCATTTTCACTGTCCTTTGATGCCCCCGCCGCATCTTATGCCGTCGCTTAGGCCGAACCACCCGTCAGACTTGATCTTACCTCACATCAAATGATCGATCCGGCGCAACACTCTGCCAAAGCGTGCGTCACATACGAAACAATCTGCTTTGCATGGATGTAAATGCAGTGATTAGTCCATGCACCGCCCATTATGATGTATGTGAAAACGGCACAGCAGTGCCTGCAATGCTTGGAAGGATCAAATCATGGCCCAGTTTAAACCAAAATACATTACCTTCGATTGCTACGGCACACTGACCAATTTCCAGATGGCGGAATCTGCTCGCGAACTTTATGGCGAACAGCTTAACGAAGAACAGATGCAACAGTTCATCAAGAACTTCGCCGCTTATCGCCTTGACGAAATCCTCGGCGCCTGGAAGCCTTATAATGAAGTCGTTCACAACGCTGTTGAACGCACCTGCAAGAAGAACAATGTGACCTTCAAGGCTGAAGACGCCCGCAAGGTCTACGAGAAGGTCCCGACCTGGGGTCCGCATCCCGATGTACCGGCCGGTCTTGCCAAGGTCGCCAAGGAAATTCCGCTCGTTATTCTTTCAAACGCCATGAACGAGCAGATCCATCACAATGTCGAAAAGCTCGGCGCGCCATTCCACGCCGTTTACACAGCGCAGCAAGCACAGGCTTACAAGCCACGTTTCAAGGCGTTTGAATATATGCTCGACCAGCTCAATGCCAATCCAGAAGACATTCTGCATGTCTCATCTTCGTTCCGCTACGACCTGATGTCGGCGCATGATCTAGGCATCAAGAATAAGGTCTGGGTCAATCGCGGTCACGAGCCTGCAAATCCTTATTACGGTTATACCGAAATCAAGGATATTTCTGGTCTCGCAGGCGTCGTCGGGCTGTAAACAGGTAAAGCAAAATGCAATTCAAGCCCTATTGGCACGACACGACACCGCCTTTCACACATGCGGAAAAGAACCCGCCTGAAGGGCATTATGATGTTGCCATCATCGGTGGCGGCTTCACAGGGCTTTCGGCTGCATTGCATCTTGCCAAAGCAGGCAGCCGCGTTGCTGTCTTCGAAGCAGGGCTTGTTGGCTCCGGTGCGTCGGGACGCAATGGCGGCCACCTCAATAATGGTCTTGCGCACAGCTTTATAGCTGCAAAACAACACCTTGGCGCAGAACGCGCCAAGGCTCTCTATAAAGCTTTCGACGATTCCGTTGACACCATCGAACGGATCGTTGCCGAAGAAAACATCGATTGTTCATTCAGACGTGCAGGCAAGCTGAAACTGGCTTCAAAGCCAGCGCATTTCGATAGTCTTGCACGTAATTTCGAAGCCATTTACGCGGAAGTCGATCCCGACACTGCTTTGCTGCGCCGCAATGAGCTTTCTGAAGAAGTTGGCTCGAATGATTTCCACGGCGCCATGCTTTCAAAAAAGAGCGCCATGATGCATATGGGACGCTATGTGACGGGCCTCGCTGCCGCCGCAGTGCGTCACGGCGCGATCATTTTCGAAAACACTCCGGTCAGTGAACGTAAAAAACTCAACAATAAGCACGAGATTGTTACATCGCGCGGTGCTGTAACTGCTGACGATGTCATTCTGGCAACTGGCGCCTATACGGCTGCCACCTTCTCCTATTTCCGGAAGCGCATCATTCCAGTTGGCAGTTTTATCATTGCCACGCGACCGCTAACAAAGCACGAGATTACGGCAACAATGCCCGGCAACCGTACCTACGTCACTTCGATGAACATCGGCAACTATTTCCGGCTTGCCCCCGATAATCGCATGATTTTTGGAGGGCGGGCGCGCTTTTCGATGACATCCAACCAACGCTCCGACAGTAAGAGCGGCGCGATTCTGCGTGCAAGCCTCGTCAAGATTTTCCCGCATCTTGCCAATGTCGAAATCGACTACTGCTGGGGCGGCCTTGTCGATATGACCCAGGACCGATATCCGCGCGCGGGTTTCGCCGATGGCGTGTGGTACGCGATGGGCTATTCGGGTCACGGCGCACAGATGTCCACCCAGATGGGGATTTATCTGGCAGATATGATCCTTGGGCGTGGCGACAACAATCCAATTTCTGGTCTCGAATGGCCAACCATTCCAGGCTATTCCGGCAAACCGTGGTTTTTGCCGATGGTGGGCTTTTATTACAAGATGCTCGACAAGTTTCAGTAAGTTGGACAGCATGAAAAAAGGGCGGTTAAACCGCCCTTTTTTTGATTTCACAGCCCGCCGACATGCAGCGTTTTAACTTCCAGATATTCTTCGATACCCAGTTTTGAACCTTCACGACCAAGCCCGGATTGCTTGACACCGCCAAAAGGCGCCACTTCGGTTGAAATCAGGCCCGTATTCAAGCCGACCATGCCAAACTCTAGCGCTTCAGCCACACGCCATGACCGCTTGAGGTTCTCGGTAAAGAAATATGCTGCCAGACCAAATGGCGTGCCGTTAGCAATTTCAATCGCTTCTTCTTCCGTCTCAAAACGAAAAAGCGGTGCGACAGGTCCAAAGGTTTCTTCCGATGCAAGCAGCATATCGGTTGTAGCGTCACCTAGTACAATCGGGCGCGCATATTGACGGCCCTCTGGCATTTTCTCGCTTTGTGCGAGAATTTTCGCCCCCTGACCCAGAGCGTCACTGACATGGCGTTCGATCTTTTCAATCGCTGCATGATTGATCATTGGCCCGATAGCAACACCCTCTTCGGTGCCCGCGCCCACTTTCATTTTCGCAACACGACTTGAAAGCTTGGCCGCAAAAGCTTCGTAAATGCCAGCCTGCACCAAAATGCGGTTGGAGCAAACGCAAGTCTGGCCACCATTGCGGAACTTTGAGGCAATCGCCCCTTCCACTGCCTGATCGAGATCAGCGTCGTCAAACACGATAAATGGCGCATTACCGCCAAGTTCCAGGCTCAAGCGCTTAATGCTATCGGCAGCGCCCTTCATCAGTAAAGAACCAACACGAGTCGAGCCGGTGAAGGAAATCTTGCGTACGGTTTCATTCGCCATCAGTTCATTGCCGATTTCTGTCGGCATACCGGTGACAATATTGATCACGCCTGCCGGAATGCCTGCCCGTTCGGCAAGTACACCCAGCGCAAGCGCCGAGAACGGCGTGAATTCCGATGGCTTGATCACGACCGTGCAGCCTGCTGCAAGTGCCGGTGCTACTTTGCGGGTAATCATCGCATTGGGGAAGTTCCAAGGGGTAATGATTGCGCAGACCCCAACCGCCTCCTTGAGCACCAGAATACGGCGATCTGCCGTTGGAGAAGGAATACTACCACCATCGATGCGGCGCGCTTCTTCGGCGAACCATTTTACAAAAGATGCGCCATAACGAATTTCGCCAAGCGCTTCGTTAAGCGGCTTGCCTTGTTCCAGCGTCAAGAGCAGTGCTAGGTCCTGCTCATGCTCGACCATCAACCCAAACCAGCGCTCAAGAAGTGCTGCACGTTCCACATGGGTTTTCTTTTTCCATAACTTGAAAGCGGCCTCCGCAGCATCGATTGCGGCACGGGTTTCCTTTCCACCCATGTCAGGGATCGTGCCCAATGTGCTCAGGCTGGCCGGATTGGTGACATCAACGATCGCGCCCGATGCGGCATCCTGCCAGACGCCGCCAATAAGGCCTTGCTGCCTGAAAAGCGTCTGATCTTTTAAAGTGTGCATGATTACCTCTTTATGCCAGAGCTGAAAGCACGGCTTGCGTGATCGCATCCGTCTTGTCTTTACCTGCAACAGTTCCGATACCCTGTGCGGTTACCGTTTCAATGGCCGTCATCACATCTTTTGCAGCCTGATGTTCACCAAGATGGTCAAGCATCATCGCCCCCGACCAGATCGCTGCAATCGGATTGGCAGTGCCAAGATGGGCAATGTCAGGAGCGGAGCCATGAACCGGCTCGAACATGGAAGGTGCTGTGCGATCCGGGTTGATATTGGCGGACGCAGCATATCCGAGCCCACCCTGAATGGCCGCACCAAGATCGGTCAGAATGTCGCCGAAGAGATTTGATGCCACAACCACATCGAGGCTTTCCGGCGCCATAACAATGCGTGCCGCCATGGCATCGATATGGTAATGCGAAACCTCGACATCAGGATATTCCTTGGCGACGTCTTTCGTCACCTCGTCCCAGAATACCATCGAGTATTTCTGAGCATTGGATTTTGTCACCGAGGCCAGCTTCTTGCGGCGCGCACGCGCCCGCTCAAAACCGAAGCGGATAATGCGCTCAACACCCGCGCGAGTGAAAATTGCAGTTTCGACAGCAACCTCATCCTTGGTGCCCGAATGCACGCGTCCGCCAGCGCCCGAATATTCGCCTTCCGTATTTTCACGGATGCACAGAATATCGAAGCCTTCTGAACGCAGCGGGCTTGTAACGCCCGGCAGAAGTCTGTGTGGGCGGATGTTGGCATATTGTACAAATGCCTTGCGGATCGGTAGCAACAGACCATGTAGCGATACCGAATCCGGCACTTCCGCAGGCCAGCCAACCGCACCCAGATAAATCGCATCGAACTTGCGCAATGTTTCGATGCCATCTGCAGGCATCATGGTGCCGGTTTCATGATAATAGGCGCAAGACCATGGGAAGTTCGTGCCATCCAGTGCAAAACCGTTGCGTTTTGCTACTTGCTGCAACACTTGCCACGTTGCATCGGTTACGTTCTTGCCGATGCCGTCACCCGGGATCAGCGCAATTGAGTAGGTCGTCATCAACAGTTCCCCTTAAAGATCGATAAGCACGCTTTTGGATTTGCGATTTGCGAGATAAGCATCGCGTCCAAGATCCTTGCCAATGCCCGAGCTTTTATAACCGCCGGTCGGCAGGATATGGTCACGCGAACGGCCATAGCGATTGACCCAGATGGTGCCTGCCTGCAAAGCCTTGGTGACACGTATTGCACGCGACAAGTCCCGCGTGAAAAGACCTGCTGCCAGCCCATATGTCGGATGGTCGGCAAGTGCGAGCGCCTCATCTTCCTGGCTGAATGTCTGGATTGTCAGAACGGGACCAAAGATTTCCTCAGTAACAGCCGGAGAGTTTTCATTGACATTTCGCAATAGCGTCGGCTGATAGAAGTAGCCGTCAATGTCCATACGTTTGCCACCCACCACGCATTCTGCGCCAATGCTCGTGGCTTTTTGAACGATTTCATCAATGCGGCAAAGCTGCCGTTCGGAAATAATAGGAGAATATTGCGTATTCTCATCCCATGTGACACCAGGCCTGATATTAGCCATATGACAGGCAATCGCATCGCTCAGAGCATCCGCAATTTCTTCCGCCACAATCAGACGGGAACCAGCAACACAAGCCTGCCCGGCATTGGAGATGATACCCCGCGTGATAGCAGAAGCAGCTAGTTCCAGATCGGCATCGGCAAACACCACCTGCGGGCTTTTACCGCCAAGCTCCAGCGTCATTGGCTTTATGCCTGTACGGGCGATATTCTGCATAATCGCAGCACCCGCAGCGGTTGATCCCGTGAAACTGACTTTGGAAATATCCGCATGTCCGGTAATCGCATTGCCGGTTGTCGGCCCATCGCCCAGTACAATGTTGATAAGGCCAGCCGGTATTCCGGCTTTAACCGCGAGTTCCGCCATGTAAAGCGTAGTGAAAGGCGTGATTTCCGATGGCTTGAGCACAACCGCATTACCTGCTGCCAGTGCCGGTCCCAACTTCCAGCCAGCCATGGAGATCGGGAAATTCCATGGCGTAATGGCACCGATAATGCCATAAGGCTCACTCAGCGTCATGCCAAATGTATTGGCGCTCGTCGGAACGACATCACTGCCCTCCTTATCCGCAAACTCTGCAAAAAAGCGGATCTGCTCGACCGTAACCGCTATATCGCCTTCGATAAGTTGTGCAATTGGCCGTGTTGAAGAAACCGCTTCTAAACGTGCCAGCGTCAGCGCTTCCTGCTCAATCAAATCAGCCCAGCGGTGCATGGCGTTAAGACGTTCACGCGGACGACATTCAGCCCATCCACTAGACTTCAACGCAGTTTTTGCCGTCTCTACGGCACGATCAACCAGCGCACTATCTGCTATGGGACAGTCCCCATAGGCTTTGCCGTCGGAAGGTCTGCGCATTTCCAGCCCGCCCGTGGCATCGACACGTTCTTCGCCAATATAATGATAAAACGGAAGCTCAAGCGTTTCAGGGTCGAAGCTTAATGTCATGGCGCACCTCGCACTTTCTCTATTGAAACGATAGTGCCGAACGCACCGCATTTTTGATTGAGAATAACCCGCCTGACGGTTTTGAATCGCATCAGGCGGGTTTGATGCAGCGGATTATTCTGGATCGGAGATGCTTATTCGTAAACGCAGAGGTAAATCTTGCGTACCGTTTCAATCGTGCGCCATATGCCGACAAAGCCCGGCTTCATGACAAAGCTGTCGCCTGCACGATAGGTTTTAGTCTCGCCGCCTGTTTCTTCTATTTCAACAAGGCCGGACAGGATATGACAAAACTCCAGCGTTGTACCCTTGATGGAGTGGGTTTCACCTGGTGTTGCTTCCCAAACACCCGTCAGAACCTTATCGTCTTTGGATGCATCCTGCGCCCATGTCTTGAATGATGGATTGCCGGAAATCAGACGATCCGCAGTTGGCAGAGCCTCTTTTGGTGCGAAATCCGGATTTGGATCAATGGTAATCAGAAGTGACATGTGATTTCCTTGAAGTTAATAGCCAAGTGTTTGATCGATCAGGCCGATCAGGTCTTTTCCAGCCTGGTGACGCTGGATATTTTCAATCACAAATTTTGCTGCCGTATGTGGTTGGGTTACGGAAGCGATGTGCGGCGTGATGAAGACTTTCGGGTGTGACCAAAGCGGATGCCTTGCCGGAAGCGGCTCAGGATCGGTGACGTCAAGCATGGCCGCCGCCAATTGCTGACTATTCAAAGCTTCAAGTAGTGCTTGCTGATCGAGTTGAGGTCCGCGACCGGCATGCAGCAGTCTTGCGCCCTTTGGCAGAAGTGCGAACAGGTCGGCATTGAGAATGCCGCGTGTTTCATTCGTCAGCGGCAAAAGGCAAATCAGAATATCGGTTTGACGCAGAAAACCTGCAAACTGGTCTTCACCATAAAAGCACTCGACGCCATCAATCTGCTTTGGGCTACGGCTCCAACCAGCAAGCGGAAATTGAAATGGCCTGAGGCGATCAATTGCCGCCTGTGCCAGCATGCCAAGCCCGAGAAATCCAACCCGGCGTTCTTGTGCCTGTGGAACTGCGCGTGCACGCCACTGCTCGCTTTTCTGCTGTTCGCGATATGCAATTGCGTCGCGATGTAAAGTCAACACTCCAAACGTTACATATTCCTGCATCATACGAATGATGCCGTCCTCGACCATGCGTACAAGCTTCACATGATCGGGCACGCTACCGGGCTTGAACTGATCGACCCCCGCACCAATAGAAAACAGAATTTCAAGATTGCGATATTTGGTAATGTCATCGGGTGCGACCCAACTGATCAGATAGCGTATCTTTTCAGGGTCAACGTTCTCTCCTGCCTGATAGAACTCGAGATCAGGAAGTGCAACTTGAACGGCCTCGCGAAAGACCGCGCCACGAACAACATCTGAATTAAAGAGAAACGCCATGATTGTTCCCGCCGTTTCCAGTTAAGAAGCGAGGCGTGCACCGAGATTTTCGATCATCATTTGGCACGCGTTCAGTTCTTCGATTTCGATATATTCGTTGGGGCGATGCGCGCGACTAATATCACCTGGACCACAAATGATCGCATCAATCCCTGCCTGCTGATAAAGCCCGGCTTCTGTGCCGTAGCTGACGGCGGCGACGGTTTGTTGCCCAGTCAACTCTTCGAGCAGCACATTGAGAGCAGCTTCACTGGAAAGTGACAAAGCGGGATATGCGCTGAGTGCATGCCACAACACGTCAAACCCCAGACCGCGCAGTGCATTAAGCTCCTGCTTTACCGGCTCCAGCAATGCCGTTGGCGAAGCGCCTGAAATAGCGCGCACCTCAATTTCTGCCGAGCATCGATCGGGGATGATGTTTACAGCCTGCCCGCCTGAAACAGTACCAAACTGCAAAGAGGAGTAAGGCGGCTCAAAATTCTGGTCGAAAGGTCCCTTGGCGAGCGTCTGTCCGTAAGCTATAGATTTTGCAATCAACTCAGACATTGCGTGAACAGAATTCAAACCCAGATCAGGCCGCGAAGAATGTCCGGAACGGCCGATCACCTCAATACGGGCAGCTGCCTTCCCCTTATGCGCACGCACAGCCCGCATACCGCTCGGCTCTCCGATTATCGCGCCAAGAGGTTTGGCACAAAGTTCTGGAAGCACTGCAAGTAGATGTGGCACACCACGGCATCCTGCTTCTTCATCGTAAGAAAAGGCTAGATGAACAGGCCGTTTCAGCGGGCTTGACGCAAGCTCAGGCAAAGCAGCCAAAGCAGAGGCCAGAAAGCCTTTCATGTCTGTCGTGCCTCGTCCATAAAGTCTGCCGCCATCTTTATGAAGTGTGAACGGATCAGTAGCCCATTCGACCTCTCCAGCTGGCACAACATCCGTATGGCCCGACAAAATATAACCGGGCGCATCACGCGGACCGATCGTAATGAAAAGATTAGCCCGATCGCCTTCCGGCCCGGGCAATACTGAAACATCGGCACCGACTGCCTTCGCATAGGAACTGATCCATCCGGCAATCGCATCATTGGGCGTACCAACAACCGATGGAAAGCCAATCAAAGTTGCGAGAATTTCTTCGGCGTTCATAAATACCACATTCGATGACAGGCTTTTGGACTGCTATTAGCATACGTATCTGAGGCAGTGTTCCGTGCTGAATACCTCCCTGCTTCGAACAAAAATTGCGAAAATAGACATCCAAGAAGCAAATCCTGCGGAAGCGTTTATGAAATAATGTGGCAAAATACTCCTGCCAAACGGGTTGCATTTTGTGGCAGGATCAAAACACTAATGCTTGAGGGCTTATCATCCACAAGTTGAGCTTGGCAGCGGGTAGGAAGCGGATTGGCTGATATGCAAAAATCAGTACGGCTGAAATCTTTTGAATTGATCGCGCGTGACATAAAAGACGTGGATGTCAGCCTGCTTCACGGCCTCTCGATGGGTGTTCGCTGGCCGCATCGCCCTAACGACTGGGAGCTACTGCTACAAACAGGTCACGGTCTTGTCGCTGTGGATGGGATCGGTCGCGTGTTCGGCAGCGCCATGTGGTTTCCATATGGAGACGATTTCGCGACAATCGGCATGGTTATCACATCGCCGCGTACGCAGGCACAAGGCAATGGGCGCTGGCTGATGGAGCAGGTATTGGAGCGCTGTGAGGGTCGAAACCTCAGCCTCAATGCAACTCAGGCTGCATATAATCTGTACCTCTCACTTGGTTTTTTAGATGAAGCAACGGTTTATCAGCACCAAGGAGAAGTTGGCTTCGCGCTTCCGGCAATATCGAAACCCGATGGAGAACTTGTCGCTCTCTCAGCGGATGACCTGGAAACAATCACAGACCTGGATTGCAAGGCTTTCGGCGCAAATCGTGCACATTTGCTTCAACTCATCTCCGACAAGGCTGTGATCTATGGTTTGAAAAGGAACGACCAGATCGTCGGCTATTCATTTTGCCGCGAATTTGGGCGCGGGAAAGTTATTGGCCCCATCGCCGCAAGCAACGATGACGACGCTATTCAGCTGACAGCAATCCATCTCCAAAACCTGAAAGGCGAGTTTGCTCGCGTCGACACGCGTGAAAAAGAAGGCGCTTTCGCCGACTTTATAGAGCAATGCCGTCTCAGCATATTCGGCACGGTAACAACCATGTCGCAAGGGAAGCCATTTTTGAACAGAAAGGCTAACGAGCTGTGGATATATGGTCTATCGGCCCATGGTTGGGGATAGTTTGACCCGTCAGATATTCTGAGGAGGCTGCAACGCTTCTTCAAGGCTTAGCGATGGATACATTGCTGTAATAGCACGAATGTCGTCCATAAGTTCAGCAATCAGCCAATCTCTAACTTGCGTCACGATTGGTCGAACGGGCTTGTCGCGCAAGCGCACCAGATGACATTTGCGATGCGTGGGCAAGAACCGGTTATGGGCCGGTATCAGTGCTTGCGTCCGTAACCAGTGCGCAACGACATTCAGCCATCCAATTGCTACGCCCTGCCCCAGCAATGCCGCTTGAACGACTATCGCATAGTCAGAGAACAACATTTCATCATGCGCGCCGCCCCTCCCATGTGCCGACAGGAAAAAGTCAGGCCAATTGGGCTGAGCCTCACTCAGATTGATCAGCGTGGTCACAGGTTGATCAAGAACTGAATTCTCTTCGTTATGCTCCCTTTGGTAAGTCGGGCTGCAAATCGGCACAAGAACCTCGCGCATGACAAAAGTGGCTTCGTGATTGTCATCGCCGCCTTCGACAAAGCGCATTCCAAGGTCAACATCGTTTACTGGCCCCGCCAAAGGCCCCATGATCAGCTCAAAACGCAGATCGACTCCAGGAAAGGTCTTTTTGAAAGCGGCCATGCGCGGCATCACCCAATGCGTTGTAAAGCCAGTAGAAAGTGATAGCGTTACCGTCTGTACGCCCTGCTTACGGTCGTTAATCTCTCTGAGAGCCTGTTCGATACCGGCAAAGCCACGCTCAATCGCATCATGCAGAATTTTGCCATATTCGGTCAACGTGACGCCGCTCGTCTTGCGAATGAAAAGTTGCACATCCAGATGCTCTTCCAGTCGTCCGATCATACGGCTGATGGCAGCTGGCGTAACATTGAGTTCCTGAGCGGCCTTGGAAAAATTCCCATGCCGCGCCGCCGCCTCAAGCGTGAAGAGACCATTCATAGAAGGAAGTGTACGCCGCAATACAGTCATTACATTTTGTAACATTGTGTCAAGCTTTTTTCAATTGCACCCGCCGCACTTATTTGTTCTCCTGCTAAACAAGAAAGAGGATAATCCTTCGTCATCATCAGGGGAACAAAACATTTGGCTGTGGTAAGCGCCAAAGCGGCTACACGCATGACCAATGTTGAGCTCTTCCATTGAATGCAGCAAATCAAACTTATGTAGTTCCCTGCAAGTCGATAAATTAATCAGTGGAATCAAATGACTGAAGCAATAAAGTCGGCAAGTGTAGGCGTTTCCATCCGTTCAGCGACGAAGACCTATGGGGCTTTCTGCGCTCTTGATTCAGTCAGCCTTGATGTAGAACCCGGCGAATTCGTTTCTATTCTAGGCCCATCGGGGTCAGGCAAGACAACCTTTCTCGGTATTCTCGGCGGCTTTGTTCAACCGACATCCGGTTCAATCTGGCTGGGCGATCGCGATATTACATTGGAGCCACCACATAAGCGAGATATTGGCATTGTCTTTCAGAACTATGCCCTGTTCCCGCATATGAATGTCGCTGAAAATATTACATTCCCATTGCGTGCTCGCCGGATGCCGAAAGCGGACTGGCCCCAAAAGCTGCGCGATGCACTCGCCATGGTTGAGCTGACGGGACTGGAAGATCGTAAAGTACACGAGCTTTCCGGCGGACAAAGACAGCGGGTCGCTTTGGCCCGTGCAATGATCTTTGAACCTCGCCTCATTCTGATGGACGAGCCATTATCCGCGCTCGATAAGCAATTGCGTGAAAACATGCAAATCGAGCTCAAGCAGATCCACCGCAAACTAGAAGCGACAATTGTTTATGTCACACACGACCAGCGTGAAGCGCTCACCATGAGCGACCGCGTTGCCATCATGAACAAAGGAAAGATAGTTCAGATTGATACGCCAGAAATGTTGCACGACCGGCCGATTAACTCCTTCGTTGCAAGCTTCATCGGTGAAGCCACGCTTCTGCCTGTTGTACGAGACGGAGACAACTGCGTCAGCCTTGCGGGCACAACGCTCCGGTCTGCCTACCCGATACCGCAGGGAGAAAAGCTCTATCTCGCACTCCATTCTGAAAAACTGGTCGTCAGCAATCAGGATACCGGTAATTACAATTTAAACCGGCTGCGCGGCAAGGTTATCGAAGCACTTTATCAAGGCGAAAGCATCCGCGTTTTCATGCAGCTCCCTTCTGGCGAAACACTGAGTTTCCGCCTGCCCACCAATCACGCAGGACGTGCGAAATTGCGCGCGCCCGGTGAAGACATCGAAATTGCACTTCACCCGGAAGACACGGTGATTGTGCCTGAACCCAACTAACCGTCATCCATAGCACTATGAGGAAAACAGCAATGAAGATCACTGATTTTAAAGTGATGACCTTCGACGTAGTAGGCACTTTGATCGATTTCGAAACAGGTGTTTTGAATGCAACGCGCAAGGTGGGTGGCGAAAAGGCGGCCAAGCTGACCGATGACGAAATCTTCGGGCCATATATCCGCGGACGTGATCAGTTCTACGGACGTTCGTCATCTGCCATGAAGGATGTTTACCTTCACATGGCCAAAGAACTTGGGATTAATGACGATCAAGCCTCGGCGGATTTGTTTCAGCTGGCAATCCTGCGTCATCCGGCCTTTGAGGATTCCGTTGCAGCGCTCAAGCGTCTACGCAAGAATTTCCGCCTTGTCGCCATGACCAATGCTGACCGCACAACTTTCTCAGCCTATTCGGAAACGTTGGACAATCCATTCCACGACAGCGTGACCTGCGATGAAACCGGCTATGCGAAGCCAAATCCAAATTTCTTCGCTTACAACAAGGGTCGCCAGTCGGCATTTGGTTATAAGCCATCAGAGATCCTGCATGTTGCGCAGAGCCAGTACCATGACATCGGCATTGCCAAGGAGCTTGGTTATACAACGTGCTGGATTGAACGCCGTCAAGGCCAGAACGGCTTTGGCGGTACGCCTACACCGAAAGGCGTGATCAAGCCTGACTTACATTTCTCGACATTAATGCAGCTCGCAGACGCGGTAGACGCTGAACTCCTTTCAGCTTCTGTCGCCAACGCAGCGTAAGATCGGAACGGCATTCCTCCATGACCACACGCCCTCCCTTTGACGACATCAAATCCCTGTGGCAGGCAACTGCCGTATCGCGCCCACAATTTTCAGCGCTGGAAGGTGACGGCCAATATGATGTCGCAATCATCGGAGGTGGCTATACGGGTCTATCGACCGCACGATATCTGGCACGCAAAGGCCTGTCAGCAGTCGTGTTGGAAGCAAGCCGTATCGGCTGGGGCGCAAGTGGACGCAATGGCGGGGTTGTTTCAGCAAAATTTCGGTTGGCATATCGCGATATTGCCAGCCGTTTCGGCATAGATGTCGCGCGTCGAATGCATGATATCAGCATCGAAGCTGCAGAACATGTCGGCGAATTAGTCAGCGATTATACAATTGAAGATACCGACTATCATGCAACCGGCTCTTTGCGCTGCGCGCATAATCAAATTTCACTCGATGCATTAAAGGCAGAGTGCGCTTGGCTTAACAAAGCATTGGGTGACAGCGCCTGTTCCATACAATCGGCAGAAGAAGTTACACACGAGACCGGATCAAATGACTTCGTCGGCGGCATGTTGAACACCCATGGTGGCATCATTCATCCGCTCAATTTTGTATTAGGTTTAGCGCGCGGCGTGCAGGCCGATGGTGTCACAATTTGTGAAAACACCCCTGCATTCGGCATCAAAAGAGAGGCAAATGGCGTAATTGTTGAGACCGATAGCGCAACAATTCACGCAAAAACGGTGGTTATCGCCACCAACTCTTATCCTGATCTTACCAAAGCAACGGCACCGGTCAAAAAATCGATCATTCCCTTCCGCTCGGCTATGATTGCAACGCAGCCGCTCACCGGTACTGCAGGCGAACACCTCTTGGTAAACGGGCGGAGCTATACCGAAACCCGGCGCATGATGCGCTGGTTCCGCAAATCCGGCGATCGGCTCATCTATGGCGGACGCGGCGCATTCGGAAGAACAGATTCCGAAGCAGCTTTTGCAGCATTGCATAAAGCGATGGTTAAACAGTTTCCCGAACTTGGCTCCGTGCAGGTCACACATCGCTGGTCAGGTCTCGTCGCCATGACACTTGACAGCCTCCCACATGTCGGCCGTCTGGATGACAAGATTGTTTACGCGCTTGGCTACAACGGAACCGGCGTTGCTATGTCATCCTATATCGGCAAGCATGTGGCTGAAATTGCCGCTGGCAAGCACGTTGATCTAGGTTTGCTTACACAGCTCCCGCTCAAACAAATACCATTTTACGGCCTGCGCGCACCAGCAGTGCGTGTGGTTGCAGGTTGGTATCAGTTTCTCGACGCGATTGGACGTTGAGAGAGATCGAAAGCTGCGCGCCGGGGCAGTTGCCAATCCGATCCGGCAGACAAGAATGGACCCGAAAGGTCCACACAGAGGAGAACGAACATGCGCATACTATTTTCAGCATCACTCATGTCCTCCGCAGCCCTTGCTGTCGGGATCAGCCAAGCGTCTGCGGAGCAGATCACCTTCGTTTCACAGGGCGGTGCCTATCAGGAAGCCCAGACCAAGGCCATCCTTGATCCAGTCGCGGAAAAACTTGGCATTACCATCAATCAGGATAGCTCACCCGACGCCTGGCCCGTCATCAAAACACAGACCGAAACCGGAAAGCCTGTCTGGGACGTCATCGACACGCCTGCCAAAGATTGCATTCGTGGCGGCGAACAAGGCATGATCGAAAAGCTTGATTTCTCCAAGCTCCCTAATGTTAAAGACATGCCAGCTGAATATAAATCGCCCTATTCAGTTGCATATGAATTTTATTCCAGTGTGCTCGCATACAACAAAGACAAGTTCGGTGACAATCCTCCTAAAACATGGGTGGATTTCTGGGACGTCAAGAAGTTTCCCGGCACGCGTGCTCTGCGTAATCACCCGCTCGCAACACTCGAAGCAGCGCTAATTGCCGATGGCGTACCAATGGACAAGCTCTATCCACTTGACGTCGACCGGGCCTTCATGAAGCTTGAAGAGGTCAAACCATTCATTACAGTCTGGTGGACTTCGGGCGCTCAATCAGCGCAGCTTCTTGCCGATGGCGAAGTGGATATGACGATGGCATGGAACGGGCGTGTTTCTGCTGTAGTGAAAGAAGGGCTACCCATCGGCTACACCTTCAATCAGGGCTTTCTGCAATATACCTCGCTCTGCATTCTGAAAGGCGCACCTAATCTAGAAACCGGTGTGAAGTTCATTAACGCAGCACTGGATCCTGAAATTCAGGCCAATTTCCCTACCTACATCGATTATGGCCCGGCAAATCCCGCCGCTTATGAGACAGGAAAAATCTCGCCTGAACGTGCAACTGAAATGCCAAGTTCACCCGACAACGCAGCTAAACAGGTTCTCGTTTCTGATGAATGGTGGAGCTCTCCGGCGGGCGAGGATGCCCAGAAGCGTTGGGCCGAATTTATCCAACGATGAGATAAGTTGAGCGCGCACGTTATCCACCGTGCGCGCCACACGCAGCGTCAATGCCCGCACTGTCTCCCACGACATTGTCTGAATGTCACAGCCTTTCAGGGTGATATCGATGAGCAGACTGATCTTGAATCCAAGCGAACTTTATCGGCGCAAAGAAATGCGCCTGATGCTATTGCTTTTGGCTCCCGCACTAGCAGTGGTCACTGTCTTGCTGATTGTGCCGTTGGTCTGGCTCGCATGGCAGTCCGTCTGGCAGGATGGTGGTTTTACAGCCGTTCACTATCAGCGTTTTCTCACCGACAATGTCTATTGGATGACGTTTTTGCAAACTTTCAAGATTGCATTCATCGTCACCATCGCAACACTTCTGCTCGGCTATCCGATTGCCTATCTGGCAACCACCGTCTCTCAGAAATGGAGCATCATTATTCTGGCGATGGTTATTCTGCCTTTCTGGACCAGTGTGCTCGTGCGGGCCTATGCGTGGCTGATCCTGTTGCAGAGAACCGGACTGATCAACTCGGTGCTGAAATCGATCGGTTTGATCGATACACCGTTGCTGTTGGTCAATAACGAGTTCGGAACCGTTGTAGCTACGATCCACATTCTACTGCCGTTCATGGTGCTGCCGCTTTACGCGACCATGCAGAAAATACCGCGTGAGCTTTCAATGGCTGGAGCAAGTCTTGGTGGCACACCATTCTATGTTTTCACACGCATTTTCCTGCCTCTATCCCTGCCTGGAATAATCGCGGGCATGGTACTGGTCTTCGTTCTTACCCTGGGTTTCTACATCACACCCGAACTGCTTGGCGGAGGCCGAACCTATATGGTTTCCATGCTCGTTTCGCGGAATATCGAAGTTTATCATGAGTGGGGTGCTGCCTCGTCAATTAGCGTGGTGCTGCTGATCTGCGTCTTCCTGATCTTCCGTTTAACGAGCCTGCTGATCCCGTTTGAACGCATCATGGGAACAAAGTAACGCCAATGTCAGTATCTCGCGCAATCCTCATCGCCGGCGTATCGCTCATCCTGATCTGGCTGATCATTCCAATCCTGATCATTGTGCCAATGTCATTTTCTGGCGCACGCTTCCTGACTTTCCCGCCGCCAAGCTGGTCATTACGCTGGTATGAGGCGTATTTGGCAAGCAGCACATGGATGCAGGCGACAAAGGTTAGTCTCATTGTTGCAGTGGCTAGCGCCATTCTCTCTACCATCATCGGAACTGCGGCCGCCTACGCGCTAAACCTAACATCTTCCCGGCTTGTGCGCAGTATGCAGGTGGTTTTGTTGCTGCCTCTTGTTGTGCCTATAGTCATCACCGCAGTTGGTGTCTTCTTTGTCTACGCAAAGGTCGGATTACTGGCGACGCTTTCAGGCCTCATCCTCGCTAACGTCATGCTAGGCCTTCCCTATGTCGTAACATCGGTGCTGGTCGGCTTGCGTAAATTCGACTCTACACAGGAAATGGTGGCGCGCAGTCTCGGAATGAACCGCTTTCGTGCTTTCTTTGCTGTGACGCTCCCCCAGATCAAACCCAGCGTCGTCTCTGGTCTGTTGTTTGCGTTTATCTCGGCAATCGATGAAACAGTGGTTTCGTTATTCATCTCCGGCGGCCAGTATCAAACGCTCACAAAGCGCATGTTTACAGCCTTGCGTGATGAGATTGATCCGACAATCGCATCGATTAGCTCGCTGCTCACAGCCATCTCATTTATCGTCGTCATGCTCGCAGCACTCAGCGCAGGCAGAGAACACAAGGAAAAGGCCGTAGCATGATTGCCGATTATCTCATTCTTGGCGGCGGTTCTGCAGGCTGCGTTCTGGCTGCTCGGCTTTCTGAAGATCCCAAAAAATATGTGATTTTGGTTGAAGCAGGCCGCGATATCAGCGCAACCAACATGCCCGATGCTGTTCGCAGCCGCTATCCTGGCCGCGCTTATCTCGACACGCGCAACATCTGGGAGAAACTTCAGGCGCGTATGGGGAACTTTTCAAACCGCAACGAGCACGGAGCGTTCCGTCGCTATGAGCAAGCAAAGATTCTTGGTGGTGGTTCTGCGATCAATGCCTTGATGGCCAATCGCGGTGCGCCCGCCGATTATGATGAATGGCAGGGACTCGGCGCAGAAGGTTGGAACTGGGAGAACTGCCTCCCCTATTTTCGGAAGCTCGAATCAGATCGTGATTTCTCCGGACCGCTGCACGGCCATGATGGGCCGGTATCGATCCGCCGTATCAATGACAAACGAATTTCCCCTTTCGTTGATCGCGTGATGCAAACCATCGACAAAAATGGCTGGCCAATCGGCAAGGACCAGAACGGCGAATGGTGCGATGGAACCTATCGCGGCGCCATCGCAGTCAGCGATCGCGGCGAGCGATTGCCGACTTCTGTCGCCTATCTTACCGATGAGGTACGCAAGCGCCCCAATTTGCAGATCATGACCGGATTTACAGCCGTTAAGATCACATTTGACGGCAGAAAGGTTATCGGCGCTCTTATCCAAGCCACTGGTCAAAATACTGGTAATACGCCACTTACAGCAAATGAGGTCATAGTTGCAGCGGGTGCAATTCATTCGCCTGCCTTGCTCATGCGTTCAGGTATCGGCCCCGCAGATCATCTGAAAAGCCTTGGAATACCCATTATTCATGCACTGTCTGGCGTTGGCCAAAACCTCATGGAACACCCCTCAATCGCCGTTGCCGCTTATTTGCCACCATCAGCACGCAACAAAGACGCGAGTGAACACCATGAGCAGGCGATCTGGCGTTACTCATCCAACCTGCCCGATACGCCTTCTGGCGATATGCACGCTGCAATTCTTGCGCGTTCTGGCTGGCACTCCGTGGGCAATCGCATTGGCAGTCTGTTTTTCTGGGTCAACAAATCCTATTCTCGTGGGTCACTTACGCTTTCATCGGCAGATGCTACAGCAGAACCCAGTGTCGATTTTCGTATGTTGAGCGATGAGCGTGACCTCAAGCGATTGAAAGATGCTGTACGCAAAGGTGCCGCAATTCTTTTAGACGACAACATGCATCATCTTAGGGGCACAGTTTTTCCGTCAAGCTACACACCACATGTTGCGCGCGTCGCAAACCCCGGCTTATGGAACGCGTCGCAACGGGGCACTCTAGCCATCATGCTCGACATGGCAGGCCCTTTAAGAAGTGCACTTATACAATCAGTCATTACGTCGGGCGTCAGCATTCGATCATTGCTGGAAGAAGATGCAGCACTGTCCGAATTTGTACGCAAACATGTCGGTGGGACGTGGCATCCCGCCGGTACATGCCGCATGGGATCTGCATCAGATTCCAATGCGGTCACAGATGGCAGTGGCAATGTTTATGGAACACAAGGATTGCGAGTGTGTGATGCTTCGATCATGCCCTCCATCCCATGCGCAAATACCAACATCCCAACCATTATGATCGCTGAACGCGTCTCAGATATTATACGGTCAAGAATACCGTCATAACCGCTCTCATCTGATTGTCGTGGAGCTCCCCTTCAATCATGTGTGCTTCAAGATCTCGCCCACGAAATGTGGACGTGATCGTCTCCAGAATCTGCATTTCCTTTCACCTTTCAAAGGCAAAAGAAATCCACCCGCCAAAACGACGCCAATGACTCTTCACACTGCGTGGAAAGGCAAAACGTTGTAGCGAAGAGTGTCTCTTGACCTGCACTAGATGCGTTGTTATATGATATCACAAGATCGATTATAGGAATTGCGCGGTTCTATAAAGCCGTCATGATCGACGAGTGAGATGCGAGCAGGATTTATTTTAACAGCCGCGAGACTGCGCATCTTGGATTTCGCCATCGTTGGCCAAATCGTGGATGCGTGGCAGCATAGCCTCGGCAGCAATAGAGATGTCGGCGACCAGATGACGCCGAACAGTTTGGGCGTCACGCTCAGCAAGGCCCTTGAGCATCGCACGATGTTCTTCATTTGCCACTGGGCTGTATCCGCCATAAGCGAAAAGCTCGTTCATATAGGCGCCGACCTCACCCCAAAGGTTCTCAATAATGCGCAGCAGGCGTGGCGATCCGGCATTACTATAAATGGTAAAGTGGAACTTTTGATTCAACGCCACGTAATCCTTGTGACGCCCCTCCGTCAGCGCGCAATCAATTTCATCAGTCAGTGCGTGCAGTGCGGACAGTACGGCCTCGGTGATCCTCGGGGTAGCCAGTTCGGCCGCCAGCCCTTCAAGCTCGCAACGAATGCGAAACAACTCGGAAAATTTTTCTACGTCCCAGTTTGGTACCGCGATCGAGCGGTTGGGCAGCATTTCCAGAAGCCCTTCTCCGACCAGCCGTTGCAATGCCTCGCGCACGGGTGTGGTCGAAATGCCGTAGACCTCCGCAAGATTGCGCAGGATCAGTACCTGTTTCGGCGCAAAGCGGCCAGAGATAAGGCCCTGCTTAATTGCCGCGTAAGCCTGGTCGTTGAGCGTTTTGTGTTGGAGGTGTTCCGTCATTTCATTCCATATAAGGCTAATTCTGCACAGCAATGCGATACCGGCATTTCTAACCCTAACATGCCGATAGCGGTGAACGATGGCAAGCTTTCTAAGCATGATCGACTTTGCAGAAAGGTGATATCGGCATGAGTATTGTTCTGCCTGTCGAGTCCGAAACACTTACTTCGCTGCCACCCAAAGTGTCGTCAGAGTTTGCTGAAAAGCTGGCGCAGGAACATTTTGAGTTAAACTGCACGGAGGTTGAGTTGCTGACCGCCGAGCGCGACCAAAACCTGTGGCTACGGGACCGGGACGGCCTGGAGTGGGTATTAAAAATCGCCAATCCCAGCGAGGCACGCAACACTACAGATTTTCAAACATCGGCGCTGTGTCATCTCGAAGCCGCTGCCGCCGACCTGCCGGTGCCTCGCGTGCGGCGTACACCGTCTGGCGCAACCGGGATCGAGGCCACCTTGCCCGACGGAAGGCGGTCTTGGGTACGAATACTGACCTGGGTCAAGGGGCAGCCACTGATTCATGCACCCAAATCCTCGCAGCAGCGGCGCAATCTCGCGGCCTGTCTGGCCCAGCTTGACCGAGGCCTGTCGGATTTTTCGCATCCGGCGCAAGATAGCTATCTGCAGTGGGATATCAGTCATATAAATCGGGTTTCTCCGCTTTTGCCCGCAATCGATGATGGGCAGATTCGCGATCATGTTGCCTGCGTTCTTAATGATTTCGAGACGAAACTACGGCCGGTCGCGGCACAGCTGCGTCGGCAGGTGATCTACAATGATTTGAATTTCCACAATGTGCTGGTCGATGCCGACAATCCCGACCGTATTGCGGGCATCATCGATTTTGGCGATATCGTGGCTGCGCCTTTGATCAACGATCTGGCAGTAGCAGCATCCTATCAGTTCGGCACTGATGGTAACCGCGATCATGCTGGCGAATTCATCAGAACCTATCACGCTGAACTGCCGCTTCTTGATGAGGAAATCCGCCTGCTGCCTCTGCTGATCGAAATGCGGCTGGCACTGACGCTGTTGATCACCAGCTATCGCGCGAAACGCCACCCGGAAAATGCCGATTATATCTTGCGCAACAATGCGCCGGCGCGCGCAACAATCGGCGAATTGCGTGGCCGCAGCCCACAGGAAAACCTTGACTGGATTACAACCGTATTGGAGGTCCAAAAATGAAACCCACCGATACTGTCCCCACAGATACTGCAATGGCCAATGCCTTCGTACCGGGGAGAATCCGCCTCGACCCTGCTTCGCAGCATCTGGTCGAGGCGCGTGCGCGCCTGCTCGGGCCAGCGTATCGGCTAATGTACGAAGAGCCGCTGCATTTTGTGAAGGGCGAAGGCATCTGGTTGATTGACGCGGCCGGGCGGCGCTATCTCGACGCCTATAACAATGTGACTTCTCTTGGTCATTGTCACCCGGCGGTCGTTGAGGCGATCAGGCGGCAGGTTGGGGTATTGGCTACCAACACCCGCTACATTCAGGAGGGCATCCTCGCGCTGGCGGAAAAGCTGCTTGCTACCATGCCGGATGAACTAGGGCATATCATGCTGACCTGCACCGGTAGCGAGGCGAACGATCTTGCCTGGCGTATTGCGCGCAGCTTTACTGGCGGCACAGGGATCATCGTAACCAAAACGGCCTATCACGGGATTACCGATGCGGTGGCACAATTCTCGCCATCGCTTGGCGCCTCCGTCGACCTCGGCCAGCATGTGGCGACTGTGCCCGCGCCTGGAGATCGCGGTGCAGAGGGGCCTGATGGATTTGCCGAAGCCGTTGAGCGCGCGATCTCAGAACTCAGGCGTCATGGTATTCGCCCGGCCATGCTGATTGTCGACACTATGTTTACCAGTGACGGTGTGCGATCCGACCCGGAAGGCTTTCTGGTACCGGCTGTTGAGGCGATCCGGCGCGCAGGCGGCATTTTTGTAGCCGATGAAGTGCAGCCCGGTTTCGCCCGCACTGGTGAGCATTTTTGGGGATTTCAGCGCCATGGCGTGGTCCCGGATATCGTCACTATGGGCAAGCCGATGGGCAATGGCCATCCAGTTGCTGGCATCGCCGTCCGGCCGGAAGTCGTGGCCGAGTTCGGCCGCACCTCGCGTTATTTCAATACGTTTGGCGGCAACACGGTTTCCTGCGCCGCCGCACTGGCCGTGCTCGACGTGATCGAGACCGAGGGGTTGCAGAAGAATGCCATCTTGATGGGGCAACGGATGATGGCCCGACTTTCCGCGCTCTCGAAGCGCTATCCTGTCTTGAGCGAAATCCGGGGTGCTGGCTTGATGATCGGTGCTGAAATTCGCGATGGCGCACGCCCCGACAGCCAGAGCGCCGCTCGAATCGTCAACGACATGCGCACGGCGGGGATACTTATCAGTTCCTGCGGCGAGCATCACAACGTGCTCAAGATACGCCCACCTTTGGTGATCAAAGCCGAGGAGGTCGACCTGTTTGTCGACACGCTTGGGCAGGTGCTTGAAAACTTGAACGGAGCTGCCGCATGACCGAGACTTGGCGTGAAAAGAGTCCAGCGGCTTTTGCCGTCGAAAAACATCCGGTGCAGGCGCGAGACGGGATGGTGGTCTCCAATCATCCTCTGGCGAGTGCGGCAGGGGTCGAAATGCTTGCCGCTGGCGGCAATGCAGTCGATGCAGCGATTGCCACGCTGTTTGCGCTGACCGTGGTCGAACCGATGATGGTCGGAATTTTTGGCGGCGGGATGGCGCATATTCGCATGGCGGATGGTCGCCATGTGGTGTTGGATGGTCAAAGTTGCGCTCCAGTGCGCGCTACTCCTGACATTTTTCGTCCGACAGGCACCGGTTATGAGGTCGAGGGACGCGCCAATACGCATGGCGCTGCTGCTGTGGCGACGCCTGGCACCCTACGCGGCTGGTGCGATGCTCTGGACCAATTCGGCACCATGGTGCTCATCGATGTGATGGAGCCCGCGATCCGCTTTGCGCGCAATGGTTTTATCGTCACGCCCTATCTGGCAGCATGTGCTGGCGAGGCCTTTGGCGACCTGTCACAGGACCCGGAAGCACGGCGCATCCTGACCAACGGCACCGGACCTCTCGTCGCTGGTCAAAAGCTGGTGATGTCCGACTATGCCGAGACGCTATCGCGTATTGCTGCCAATGGGCCGGACATACTCTATTCAGGTGCTTTGGGTGCCCAGATCATCGAGGCCTTGCAGAAGGCGGGTTCCGTGATGACTTGCGCCGATCTCGAAGCCGTCAAGACGATCACGCGCGAACCGGTCCGGGGCAATTTCCGTGGGCATGAAATCGTCGGTCCGCCGCCACCGTCAGCCGGCGGCGTGCATGTGATCCAGATGCTGAAAATCCTCGAAGGGTTTGATCTGGCGAAAAAAGGGTTTGGCAGCGCGGATGCCGCCCATCTGACCGCCGAAGCTATGCGGATTGCCTTTGCCGACCGTGCGGCATCGACCGCCGATCCAGCCTTTGTCGATGTCCCGGTCGCTCGCCTGATCTCGGACGACTATGCTGCCGACCGCCGTGAGCGAATCCTGATAGACAAAACGCAAGTCTGGCAGGCAGGCGTGGCTTCCGCGCAGGAGGCACACACTACGCACGTCACGGTGGCCGATCGGCATGGAAATGTCGTCTCGACCACCCAGACGATCAATGCGCTGTTTGGCGCACGAATGGTGATTCCGGGCACCGGCATTATACCAAACAATTACATGGCGCTTTTCGACCCGGTTCCCGGACGCGCCAATTCCATTGCTGCTGGTAAGCGCGTCACCACCTCGATGGCACCAACCATTGTGCTGAAGGACGGCCAGCTGCGCTATGCTATCGGTTGTCCTGGCGGCTTGCGGATATTCAGCAGCGTTATGCAGGCACTGCTGAACCTGCTGGAGTACGGCATGTCGGTACAGGAGGCGGTAGAAGCGCCGCGCCTTTGGACTCAGGGTGCCGAATTGGAACTGGAGGAGGGTTTCCCCGCCGAGGTCGAGGAGGCTCTGTCTGCCCGTGGATGGGATACATTGAGGTTGCCGCATGTGGCTGGCGGCATGTGTGCGATTGCCTTTGATGCAAGCGGGATGGAAGGCGCATGTTGCTGGCGCGCGGACGGCGTGGTCATTGGCCTTGGTGGTGGTCTGGCGCGCGAAGGCACAAGATTTTGGCCTGACACGCCGGCGGGTCGCTAGTAATGGGAGCTCATTGCTTTTCCGCCTATGGATTGTGGATCGTCCCCCAACCGGACGCCGATCGCGGCCGCAGTATCGCGCACAACAGAGAGGACGCGTTCAAGAATCCGGGGATCGTCGAAATCGTTCGATCGACTGGTGACGGAAACCGACCCGATAAAGGCACCTTGGCGGTCAAAGACCGGAACACCCAAGCCTGCGAGGCCGACGACGAGATCATTGGCAACTATTTCATAGCCTTGGGCGTGAATGCGTTGGGATGTCTCCAACAGCGCTGCGGTGTCCGTCAGCGAATATTGCGTGAAAGCCTGTTGCGGGCGCGACAGCCATTCCATCCGCGCCGCATCGTCCAGATGGCTGAGAATAACTCGCGGTCCTGCGGCGATATTAAGGGGCAAGGTCCGGCCCGATACAGACCACGGCACTTCGAGAAACATGTTACTTGCTCGAACCCTTTCGATGCAGATGGCCCCTTCCGCGTCAGGCAGCCAAAAAAACGACGTCATGGCGGTCTTTTCAGTCAGGCCTTGGAGATAGGGCGCGGCAGTTTCCCGCAATTCTCGTGGAGCCACAACAGCCGGCTGAAGTTTCAGTACCTGCATTCCCAAGCCGTAGGTGCCATCAGCTTCGTTACGGTGGACCAGCCCGGTCTGCAACAAAGCAATCAACAGCCGACGGGTGGTATTTTTGTCCAAGGCTACCGCTTGTGCGACCTCGGTCAGGGTCAGCAACGGTCGTGCCATGGTGAAACACGACAAAATAGCAGCAACACGCTCGACCGAGCGCATGTTCGGTGCGCTCGGTCCGGGAACGTTCTTTGGAAAAGGCATTTAATCCGCTCTCACAGAAACCGTATCATTAATTGATACCAATGGATCGCGTATTGACTTGTGTGTGTCAATACGCTTTCTTTTTATAAAAATGAATTGAGGAGAACAGTTTTGAACCCTGAATTGCGCGCCGCCATCCTGAGTGCCGTCGACGAAAATTTCGATGAACAAATCGCCTATACGCAAAAGCTGGTTTCCTTTGCTTCGCAAAGGGCCGAAGAATTCGCTATTCAGGATTTCCTCTACAACGACTATGCCGCACGCGGCTTCAAGATGGACCGCTTCGAAATGGATGAAGCGGCGCTGACCGCGCATGAAGGCGGCTCACCGTTTTCCGCGGAGCATTCTCGTGCGCCAATTGTCGTGGGTATCCATCACCCGCGCGAGGAAACGGGGCACTCGCTGATTCTTCAGCATCATGTCGACGTTGTTCCGGTTGGCCCATTGGATATGTGGGAACACGATCCTTATGGGGGCGAAATCGTCGGGGACCGGATGTATGGCCGAGGATCTGGAGACATGAAGGCGGGAGCCGCAGCCAACGTGTTTGCGCTGGAAGCTTTGAAGCGAATTGGCCTGCAGCCAGCGGCAACTGTTTACCTACAATCGGTCGTGGAGGAAGAATCAACCGGAAACGGGGCAATGCAAACTTTCCTGCGCGGCTATACCGCCGATGCGGCGCTGATCCCCGAACCTGAAGATAACATGCTTGTTCGCGCCAATGCCGGCGTTCTGTGGTTTGAGGTCGAGGTCCGTGGCATTCCCGTGCACGTCCGCGAAATGGGTGAAGGCGCCAACGCGATAGATGCTGCATATCGCGTGATCAGCAGCTTGCGCGAACTCGAGAAGAAATGGAATTCCGAAAAAGCCTCACATCGTGGTTTCGAGGATATCGATCACCCAATCAACATGAATATTGGGATCATCGAAGGCGGCGATTGGGGATCTTCCGTTCCAGCATGGTGCAAGTTTCAGGTCCGCATTTCCATCTATGCCGGTGACAAGGCGCAGCCTAAACTCCGTGAGATCACTGATCACATATCAAGGTTTGCGCGAGGGGATCGCTTCCTGGCACAAAACCCGCCAAGAGTGACGCAGAATGGTTTCAATGCGGAAGGTTATTATTTAGAGCCGGGTTCAGAGGCCGAGGAAACGCTTGCCCGGGCCCATGTGGGTGCCTTTGGCGAGCCGCTGAAGACCTTCACTACGCCAGCTTACCTAGATGCTCGCGTCTTTGCACTCTACAACGGGATTCCAACGCTCTGCTACGGTCCGATCTCGCGCAATATCCATGGCTTTGACGAATATGTCAGCCTCGATTCCGTGCGTAGCGTCACCAAAGCCATGGCGCTGTTTATCGCTGAATGGTGCGGCACAGAACCGCTCAAGCCTTAGCCAAAATGTAGCGGCATCACTATCGCCCACCGGGCTTTGTGCCGTGGTGGATAAAGGAGGAGGAGAAGTCATGAAATCGAAAACGACTATAGGTGTTGCTCTGATCGGGGGAGCGTTGCTGTCGAGTAGCGCGCTGGCCGCAGAGATGACAATTGGAGTTGTCGGCCCTTTGACAGGTCCAGCGGCAACGTCTGGCATTGCCATGCGCGATTCCTATCAATTCGTTGCAGATCAGGTAAATGCAGCCGGCGGTATCGATCTGAACGGTGAAAAAACCACGCTGAAACTGATCTTCGAAGATAGCGCTTCGCGTCCAGAAATGGGCGTTTCGGCAGCGCAGAAGCTACTCACGCGTGACAATGTCGATCTGCTGATCGGCGACACTTTTGCTTCATCGGTGACTATCGCAATGATGGACATCGCAGCCTCTTTCGGCAAATTTGTCATGAGCGGCCAGCCCGTATCCTCGGAAATTGCCCGCAAGGTAGAGAGCGATCCTGAACGCTTTGCAAACTTCTGGAAGTCAAGCTGGAACTCCGACGCTTATGCTAAAGCGGTTTTTGAAGCAGTCGAAGGTTTGACAGAGGCTGGTAAGTTCTCAACGGGCGATAAGAAGATCGCCTTCGTGTTCGAGGATACCGATTACGGCAAATCGAATGTCGAATACGCTTCCCCGCTGTTCAAGGAAGCTGGCTGGACTGAGTCTGCTCATGAAGCTGTGCCGCTTGGTCATTCAGATTTCTACCCGCAACTGTCGAAATTGCGCGGGGACAAGCCCGACGTGGTGGTCTCGATCTTCACCTCGGTGAATTCGGGCATTGCTTTTACCAAGCAAATTAAAGAAACCGGCCTCGATTCACTTCACGTCGCGATTTACTACCCAATGCGCCCAGAATTCCACGAAGGTATTGGTAGTGATTCCGAAAAGATGCTGTGGACACCCATGCTTTACGATCCCGTCAACAACGAAAAGCACAAGGCACTGTTCGATCTGATGGCCGCAAAGGGCATCCAAGCCACAGGTGACCATGCGCAGGGCTATTGCCAGTTCGCAATGCTGGCTGAGAACCTCAAGCGTGCGGGCACTTTCGACCCGGCCAAGCTTTCGGAAGCTTTCGCTACCACCGATTTCCCCTGCTACACGGGCCGATTCGTTTATGACACCACAAATCACACCCCGAAGATTGGCGCTGATTTCTTGCCGGTTGCGGTGGCGCAAGTCCAGAGCGGCGTGAGTAAGGCAGTGTGGCCGCCCTCGGCCGCGACGGCCGAGTTTGAATGATCAGCTTCGTTTTCTGAACCATCTAACGAGGCCGGAAGGCGATCCCTTCCGGCCAGACAATGACATTGGAGTCCGACGCATGGCGAATGTGGCGAGCACGCCGCTCCTTAGGATTGAAGCAGTCACGAAGGCTTTTGGCGGCATTGTGGCCATTGATGATCTTTCTCTTGACGTGAAACAAGGTCAAATTCTTGCCTTAATGGGACCCAACGGAGCGGGTAAGACAACGACGTTCCATGTCATTGCCGGAGTTTACAAACCAACCTCGGGGCGCATCCTATTCCAAGACGAGGATATTACCTCAATGCGCCCGGACGGACGTTGCCGCGCCGGGGTTGCCCGAACCTTCCAAATCACTCAGCCGTTCGAAGATTTGTCTGTTACCGAAAACATCATGGTGGGCGCGCGCTCCTATCATTCTTCGATGTCAGAACTACGAATGGCGTCTGAAGCTTATGCCGATAAGGTTGGCCTCAGCGACAAGCTGGATGCACCAGCGAAGAGCCTATCAACCGGCCAGCGCAAGCGGCTGGAGCTGGCGCGTGCCATGGCGACCCGCCCGAAGCTTTTGCTGATGGATGAGGTAACTGGCGGTGTCGACATGAAATCCATTCCGGGTCTGATTGAACTGGTCAAGACATTGCGTTCAGATGGCCTGACAATCGTGCTCATTGAACACAACATGAAGGTCATCAGCGAACTTGCCGACGAAGCCGTTTTCATGAACCGAGGCGCCCGCATGGTTTCAGGCACTCCGCGTGAGGTCGCCAACGATCCGGCGGTGGTCGAACTCTATCTTGGAGAAGGTGCAGATCATGGCTGATGATACCGCACAACCGATGCTGGACGTGCAGAACGTCGATGTCATCTACGGCAACTACCAGGTGCTTTGGGATGTCTCCATGCAGGCACATGCCGGACAGGTCATGGCCGTGCTCGGTCCGAACGGCTCCGGCAAATCCACGATCCTGAAGGCAATTATGGGCCTGACGCCAGTGCGTTCGGGCAAGGTGATCCTAAACGGCGAAGACATTACCAATCGCCCGACACATGAAATGGTCGAGCGCGGAATGTCTATGGTTCTCGAACGCCGCCGCCTGTTTACCGACATGACCGTCTATGAAAACGTCATGCTGGGTGCCTATCACCCAAGCGTGCACAAATATGCGCGCGACCGGCTTGAATGGGTCGAAAGTCTGTTTCCGATCATCGCCGAGCGCCGCGAACAGATCGCTGGCAAGATGTCGGGCGGTGAACAGCAAATGGTCGCCATCGCGCGGGCCTTGATGTCAAAGCCGAAGCTTCTGCTGATGGACGAGCCTTATCTGGGCTTGACCCCACGCATTGTACAGCAGATCGCCGATATCATACGCAAAGTGAATGCAGAAGGCATTGCGGTAGTCTTTAACGAGCAGAACGTGAAGCTGTCGTTTGGTATCTCGAGCTATGGCTACCTCCTTGAAAGTGGGCGTGTGATGCTTGCCGGCACTGGGGACGAGATGATGAATTCCGACGTGATCCGACGCGTCTACCTTGGCGAATAGTAGGAGACGCAGAACATGAACCTCGCAATCTTTCTGGAGCAAATAATCAACGGTCTGATCACAGGCTCGATGTATGCTCTTATCGGCTCAGGCATTGCCCTGGTTTACGGCACGATGAGGGTGCTCAACCTTGCTCATGGCGAATTCTACATGGTGGGCGGGTATTTCACCTATTACTTCGCGGTGCAGATTGGTCTTCCCTTTTGGATTGCCATTCCGTTTGCAGTGCTCCTAGCTTTCTTTTTGGGCGTAATCATCCAGAAACTGACCATCGAATATCTGATCGTCAGGGAAAATTCAGCATTCACCACGATCGCTGCCACGCTTGGTCTGTCCATTGTGCTGCAAAATACGGCCCTGCTGCTCTTCGGTGAGCGTTTCAACTCAGTGCCCTATTACATCAGCGGGGTGATGGTTTTAGGCGACATCCGTTTACCATGGCAACGGGTGATGATCTTGGTCGTGGCGGTCGTGACCATCGCTGTGATGACGTGGCTATTGAAGTATACCCGCCTCGGCTGGTCGATCCGGGCAACGTCGCAAGATCGTGATGCAGCGCAGGTTGTCGGTATCCCGGTGCGCCGTGTCTATATGATCTGTTTCGGCCTAGCTGCAGCCCTTGGCGCTCTCGCAGCCGCCATGTTGGCGCCAATCAACGCGATCAGCCCTTGGTCGGGGATTCCTGTCCTTCTTAAAGGCTTCGTCGTCGTGGTGCTTGGGGGGCTTGGGTCGTTCCCCGGTGCCATCATGGGGGGCCTGCTTCTGGGCGTGGTCGAGGCTGTAGGTGTGCAGCTAACCTCCTCGGAATGGCGCGATGTCATTTCCTTCACGCTGATGATTGCCGTGATCTGGTGGCGTCCCTGGGGCCTGTTCGGAAAGAAATGACCATGAGTAACATACCGTCGTTTCGCCTTGAACCGTCACGCAAAAGGAGCTGCTGATGTTTAAGCCCTTTACTCTTCAGGCCTACTTTGGCATTGCTGCTGTCCTCGCCGTGATGTTGGCTTTGCCGGTCCTCAGTTCCGATCCTTATTTGATGCACGTTATGGTGTTGGCGATGATCTTCGGGATTTTCGCCTCTGCCTGGAACCTCGTTGCAGGTTTTGCGGGTCTGAAGACTTTTGGGCATCACGCCTTCTTCGGGCTTGGTGCCTATGGCTCAGCGCTTTTATCGATCCATATGGGTCTTAGCCCATGGATCACGCTCTGGCTGGGTGGGTTGATTGCCGCTGCTGCTGGGCTGTTGATTGGAACTCCGATTCTGCGCATCCGCTCAATGCCACATGTTGCTATCGTAACGCTTGGCTTCGCTGAAATCGTGCGTATTTGTATCGCTAACTTCTCAGACTTGACGCGTGGCGAAATGGGGCTTTGGGGGATCCCGCAGTTCAACGGCTTCTCGCTTCCGCTCGTGGGCAATGTGGCGTTCGGCCCAGCA
This sequence comes from Falsochrobactrum tianjinense, assembly GCF_019100495.1. Lineage (GTDB taxonomy): Bacteria > Pseudomonadota > Alphaproteobacteria > Rhizobiales > Rhizobiaceae > Brucella > Brucella tianjinense. The sequence goes on from NZ_JAHRVA010000008.1 coordinate 76,264, forward strand.
GATAAGGTGAGTTTTTATTACTTGGCGCTTGCGCTGTCTGTTCTGATGCTGATCATCATCACGCATATGATGCGGTCGAAAACCGGACTTGCCATGCTCGCAATGCGCGATAGCGAGGACGCGGCTGAAAGCCTGGGCGTGAACCTGACGCAGATGAAACTGATGGTATTTGGCCTTTCTGCATTCATCGTTGGCGTCGCAGGTGCGTTCTATGCGCATTATCTTTCAATTCTGACCCCTAATTCTGTGGTCGGTATCGATCTGATGATCTCCATTATCGCCATGGTTCTGGTAGGCGGTCTGGGCACCGTCAGCGGCCCGCTGGTGGGCGCGCTCGTTCTGACTGTGTTGATCGAGGCAATGCGGGATATCGAGAGCTATCGTATGCTGGGCTACGGCTTACTGATCGTCGTGATCGTGATGTATCTCCCCAGAGGCCTTGTGACCATACGCGAGCGCCTGTTCCCCCGACCTCAGGAGTAAGATCATGACGCTAGATACAACCACCCGCCAGCGCATTATCGATGCGGTGAACGCCGGGTTTGAGGCACAGCTTGCCTTTACGGCCGACATGGTGCGCTTCGACTCGACCCGTGGCAATGAAGCTGCGATGCAGGACTTCATGGCCAGATCCTTGCGTGAGCGTGGCTATGAGGTCGATCACTGGAAGATTGAAGTTGACGATATCAAGGATTTGCCCGGATTTTCGCCCGTGGAGTTTGTCAGCTACGAACAGGCCTATAACGTGGTCGGCACGCGACATCCGAAAGAAAACAAAGGACGTTCGTTGATCATTAATGGGCATATCGATGTGGTTCCACCTTGTGATGCCGATCGTTGGACCACGCCACCCTTTGAGCCGCGCATCGCAAATGGTCGCATGTATGGTCGTGGCGCTGGTGATATGAAATCAGGGCTTGCTGCTGGAATATTCGCTATCGAGGCGCTGAAGGCTGCGGGGCTAGCACCTGCCGCCCCAGTCTACATCCAGAGCGTGGTCGAGGAAGAATGCACCGGTAACGGCACGCTGGCCTGCGTTCAGCGCGGTTACAAGGCCGACGGCGCGTTGGTGCCGGAGCCGTTCGGTGCCGAGATCATGCGGGCCCAGATCGGCTTGATGTGGCTCTGTATCGATATCGAAGGCGATCCGCAGCATGCATCGGCAGCGTTCCAGCATGTCGGTGCGAATGCGCTGGAAAAGGCCATTCACATATGGCCTTACATTAAGCGTCTTGAGGCCGAGTGGAATGCGCGCAAGGAAAATCATCGGGTCTATAAGGATCACCCACATCCGATCCGCGTAAACCTCGGAAAATTTTCGGGTGGCGATTGGGTATCGTCGGTGCCAGCCAAGGCGCGGATGGAAGTGCGCCTCAGCATTCTTGAAGGCGAGGACCTAGCTACGATCCGTGGTGAAATCCTGGCGCGCGTGGCCGAGGCTGTTGCAGCTGACCCCTACCTTGTCAGTCATCCGCCAAAAGTTACCTTTCACGGCTTTCAAGCCGAAGGTTATGTGCTTGAGCCGGGTTCTGATATCGAAGCGGTCATGGGCCAAGCTCATGAGGCGGTGTTCGGCGAGCCGGTCCAGACATCGATCAGCTCAGCGTTAACCGATGCGCGCTTTTTCGGGCTTTACCAGAATACGCCGTCGATCGTGTATGGCCCGACCTGCGGCCTTCCGCATGGGATCGACGAGTATGTCGACCTTGAAAGCCTCAAGCAAGTGACCCGTGCCTACGCTCTGTTTATCGCCGATTGGTGTGGGGTGGAGCCGGTTTGAGATGATAACACCGCGCATTAACGCAGACCGCCTGTGGCAGTCACTTGTCGATATGGCAAAGATCGGTCCCGGAGTTGCCGGTGGTAACAACCGATTGGCCTTTTCACACGAGGACGACTCTGCACGCGCGTTGCTCAAGGATTGGTGCTTAGCCAAAGGCTTAAACGTCAAAGCTGACCAATTTGGCAATATGTTCGCCACGCGGGCGGGAACTGAAAATCTGCCCCCTGTCATGTTTGGTAGTCATCTCGATACTCAGCCGACTGGTGGCCGTTTCGACGGAGTACTCGGCGTGTTGGCCGGGCTTGAAATATTACGGACCATGAGTGAGGCGAAAATCGAAACCCGTCATCCATTAACGCTCGTTAATTGGACTAACGAAGAAGGCGCGATTTTTCGGCCCATGATGGGCTCGGATGTTTTCACTGGAGCTTTGCCACTTAACGAGGCTCGTCAGATGGTTGATCACGAAGGTAGGCAACTTGGAAGCTTGCTTGATGGTTTAACCCAAGGTGTCGGTGATATGAAACCTGGCTTTCCAGCGAAGGCCTATATAGAACTCCATATTGAACAAGGGCCGCTTCTGGAAGCTGCTGGCAAGACCATCGGTGTCGTTATGGCAGGGATCGGATTTCGACGTTGGCTCCTAACCTTTACCGGTCAGGATGCGCATGCTGGCCCTACGCCCATGGAAGGCCGCAAGGATGCCATGGTTGCTGCCGCCCATGCCATTTTAATTGCAGACGGCGCTGCCCGCGAAGTCCCCGGGGGCCGCGCCACATGCGGTCGCATTGCCAGCCCCAACGGTTCTCAGGTCACGGTGGCATCCAAGGTCGAACTGACGCTGGACCTGCGACATGAAGCTTTAGCGCAGCTTGATGCTTTGCAAGACCGAGTACTGCAAGAGATTTCAGCTGTCGCAGCTAGGCTTAATGTCGGCTTTGAGGTTACAAAAACCACAGATTCGCCACCGCAGCCGTTCGATGCACGGATCATCTCTGCCATAGAAACCGCCGCGCGCAACGATGGATTTTCTTACCGTAGCATCGTCAGCGGTGCAGGACATGATGCCTGCAACATGGCCTGCTATGTCCCTTCTGGAATGATATTTGTTCCCTCCGTCGGGGGGATTAGCCACAATGAAGCCGAGTATACCTCTCCGTCTGATTGTGCTGCCGGAGCCCAGGTTCTTCTTGGTACTGTACTCGCAGTTGCCGAATCATCGGGTACTGCTCTTACCACACAAAGATGAATTTTTATGGGGGACGTTTCATCAATACGATAGACCACAAACAAGCGTTCGTAAGGACGTAAGACGATCTGGTGAACATGTGACTATCGGGATAGTCACATAATGGTTTCGGGCGGATAGCATCCGCGAATCCTGCTTTGGTAGGTTTTGGGAGGAGAATTAGATGCCGGCAATACCACGACGCTGGCTGGATCAGTTGGCCATCATCGCATTGGCGTTCTTCTGGGGGCTGAACTGGCCGGCAGTGCGGATCGCGCTCTTCGAGTTTCCGCCATGGACGTTCCGAGCACTTGGCATGACGGCTGGCGCACTGTTTCTATTTTGTGTTGCCAAGCTCTGCGGACATCGATTACGGCTGTCGAGGTCGGAGCTATTTCCGGTTTTTGTTGCGGGATTCCTCACGATAACTGCATTCAACCTCCTGCTGGCATTCGCCCAGCTGAATGCTCCAACATCTCGTGCGGTCATCGTCACGTTTACACTGCCAATATGGACAGTGATACTCGCTAGAATTTTGCTGGGTGAGCGTTTGAACAAGCGACGCTGGCTCGGATTGGGCTTCGGTATAGCCGGTCTTTTATCCCTAGGCTGGCCGCTTATCATGGCGGGAACATTCTCCTTTGGTTTGTTCTTGGCGCTTCTTGCTGGAATAAGCTGGGCGCTCGGCACCATCGTCATCAAGTGGCTTCCCGTCACCGCACCACCGATGAGCATTGCTGGCTGGCAGCTCGCCGGAGGGGCTTTCGTCTCGACAATCGGAATGCTGGTGTACGAGCCTTGGATATTGACGGAAGGTCTTCGATGGAGCGAGTTCAAAGCCGAGATATGGGTGGCCCTGACCCATCACATCGTCTTTTCGCAAGCGCTCGCATATCTGATTTGGTATCAGCTTCTGGCACGGCTACCAGCTGGAACCGTTAGTCTCTCGACCCTGATGGTTCCGGCGATCGGCGTCGTTAGTTCTGTTATTTTTTTGGGAGAAACACCGTCACTTCCGGATTTTATCGGCCTCGGGTTGATGACTGCCGCGGCAGGAGCGGTAATGCTTCCTTCACGCCGGTCCATGGCTAGTCCCAACGCTCCTGCAACTTAGATTTAGCCCGCAACGTGCCAATCAGTACATAAACGAGGACCTGACTTAATGATCTTAGCATATACTTTGGCATGAGTTCGACGTCAGCGCTTCACGCGGCAAGTCAGCGCCCTGTTTGAAGATATCTGGCTAATCCTAACACGTCGATGTTGGCGATGCGCGGGACCGAGATAAGAGGCATGTGGGGTGACTAATAACTCTAGGAAATTGTATCAATGAAACAAGGAAAAATTTAAATGAGTTTGATGGCAATATCGCAAGTACAGCTTGACGACCAGCGCTTGCGTGTAACGCTCTGGAGCTTCCCAGCAGGGGCGGAGACCGGATGGCATCGGCATGAGCACGACTATGTCGTTGTACCGGTCAAAGGTGGCATTTTGACGGTGGAAGACAGCAGCGGTCGCCGTTCGTACCCGATTGAAACGGGCAAGAGTTACACGCGAAAAATCGGGGTTGAGCACAACATACTCAACGAAACGTTAGAGGAAATCGCGTTTGTGGAGATCGAATTGAAGGAAGGCTGCTGAAATAAGTTCCGTTGCAAGTTTTGACTAGATCAGAAAGGGACCTATCGTTGAGCTCAATTATTCTGTGAGAGCCTCAAACTGCGCTTTGTGGGAAAGGACCTTCACGGGTGCAAAGATACTCTGCTGCTTGCGCATCATGTGAATAGGTGCTGTCATGTCTCCGGCCTATCGATGCGGCACGATATGACCGCTGGCCCTGATGTTGTCCGCCTGAACCGATCCCTATCACATTATCGCGCTGTTGATGCGCAAGACAACACCCCGGATTCTTCAGTTCGTGCGGTCCATTCCGCTTTGCTGTCACATCATACCATCGTCACTCCGCCAACTGTGGTGCTCCGAAAGGCAAAGTTTGTTCGCTTCTGTATACCTACACTGAAGCCGATGCCCGGTGATCAGGCAGGGAGAGAAAGCTTCTCGAAGAACGGCCCATCTGCCCGCGACGCAGCGACTTTCGCAGGACGATCTACCCGTCCGCATCAATTCCATGAAGCTGGAAAACATTCTTTGCGATATAAAGTCCAATTGTCGTAATCTTATTCATGGTGGATGGCTCCTCTCAAGGTTCAGCAAACCTATTTTGGCACATTCGATGTCGTCGGAGGGCGCCCCATCCACTACATCACGTTAAGCGGGTCACGGTTGCTGCGTGAAGTTGAGGAAACGCTGCTCGAGCGTGGGATGGACGCTTCCTATGAGACTGTCCGTCGCCGAATCTTAAAGTTTGAACCTCAGATCACTCGCAATCTGCGGTGGCGACAGGCGCGCCCTCGGTGATGTATAATATCTAGATGATGTCGTAGTGAAATGCGCTAGAACCAAGTTCTGGCTTTGGCGCGCAGTCGATCCGGACAGGCTCGTTTTCAACGTACTCGTGCAAAGCCGCTGCAATACCAAGGCCGTCAAACGCCTCATGCAAAAGCTTATGCAAGGACAGGCGCACTCGCCACGCGTCATGATCACCGACAAACTGCGATTCTATGATGCGGCAAGACGAGATATCATGCCTTCAAGCCGCATAAGCGAGAACCGCGCACAGTATTCTCGGCGATGGTCTGATGGCACCCCTTCCTCGACAAGATCCTTCATGACACCGCCAGCCATGGCCAGATAGACCGGAATAACTCTCCAGATCTGACCCACCTTGGTCTGAACCGTCACCGTCTCTGATTGGAGTAAACAACTGTACCGCTCCGCCTACGCTCGAATGCCCGCAACCGTTTGTTAACCCGCGCGTTCAAATCATAAAGCTCGTCTTCACTCAACCCATCAATATCGACCCCGGTCATCGCTCGTCCTTCCTTTGCGGCGACCGCGATGACACCATCATCCATAAACTGATTTTCTTACAAATGGCGCGCTACCTACAAATCTGTCGCCCATGCAGATTCCGGTATACTCGACTGGAAAGCGAGTAACTTATATACGATTGAAAATAAATCGAATATTGCTCTCAACGAAAGAAACGTGGCGGTTCCGTTTTGCTAGAGAGACTATCACCGCAAAGCTTTTAATAGCTTTATAAACCCTTTTATATCGATAAGCAGACTGGCCCTCCGTCCCTGATACTATAGGATGATTTGGTTAAAAAAGTCCACCCCCGTCTTAACCGCATAGCCTATCAAAAGACTGACCAATCATAATTGCTAAAGGCACCCAGCCTCTCGCTTGGCTCATCAAGGCACCTGCATCTGCCCCGCGCCAGTCAGTCCGAAAAACGCCCACACATTACAATCACATCTGCCCTCCCCTATATGCGGCCGCCAGAGCCGATTCTACCTCATCCCGCAAAAGAAAGGACCCCTGGCTTTATTTGGCGAACGCTGCAAAAAATCGATACATCAGAAGCAATATCCAATAGACTGCCGTCTATTAGTTAGAAAAGCCTTTAAAGTCAGACAGATAGAAAACTATCAATTTGCAAGAAAGATGGCTTTGAACAAACCGTCGCCCGCGCTAACGGTTTGTTAAGAGGCAGACCTTGCGGTAAAATGAGAATCGGACATAATGACGGTATTCAGGCGGTATTAGTTTCAATGCCGTCACCAGGGGTCCTAAACCAATGAATACGGTAAGCCAGCCAGCTCCATTGTCGTTTGACGACATGATATTGACGCAAGGACGGGAAATTTCCCGTAAGCTCAATCTGCTGCGCCATGAAAATTTTCCTCCTGACGCCCGCAAATCCTTGCGGCAGTTCTCCATGGCTGAAGCGGCTTATTTTCTAGGGGTCTCTCCGAGTAATCTCAAGAAGCTGCACTTGGAAGGCAAGGGAGTAGAGCCCATTATTCTTTCCGGTGGGCGCAGGGCCTATACGATAGAGCAGATACAGGAACTGCGGCACTGGCTCGACCAGAATGGCCGCGCGGAAGTAAAACGATATGTTCCACATCGGCGCGGCAATGAAAAATTGCAGGTCATCGGTGTCGTGAATTTCAAGGGCGGCTCAGGGAAAACTACGACCGCTGCTCATCTCGCGCAGCATCTCGCCCTTACCGGCCATAGGGTTCTGGCGATCGACCTCGATCCGCAGGCGTCGTTTTCCGCCTTACATGGCATCCAGCCGGAACTCGATGAATTCCCGTCACTTTATGAAGCCATTCGTTACGATTCCGAGCGAAAGCCCATCCGCGACGTCATCCGGCGCACCAATTTTCCGGGGCTGGATATTATTCCAGCTATGCTGGAGCTGCAGGAATATGAGTATGATACGCCGCTTGCGATGCAGAATGGCGGCGAGGGCCGCAGTTTCTGGAACCGCATCGCGCGCGTGCTGGCCGATGTGGATCAGGATTACGATATAGTCGTGATCGACTGTCCGCCGCAGCTTGGTTATCTAACGCTCACCGCTTTATCGGCTGCGACATCGGTTCTGATCACCGTACATCCACAGATGCTCGATTTGATGTCGATGTCGCAATTCCTGCTTATGCTTGGCGATATTCTCAAAACCGTGCGCCAGGCGGGCGGCGCCGTTCATCTTGACTGGTTCCGCTATCTCGTCACCCGCTACGAGCCTACCGATATCCCGCAGGCGCAAATGGTCGGCTTCATGCAAAGTATGCTGGCCTCACATATGCTCAAGCATCCGATGCTCAAATCAACCGCCATTTCAGACGCCGGACTGACCAAGCAATCACTTTACGAGATCGAGCGTTCTTCGATGAACCGTGGAACCTATGATCGCGCCATGGACGCCATGGAAGCGGTCAATTCGGAAATAAGAGGGCTGATCCATGAAGCCTGGGGGCGGTAGACCGCCGTCTAATATGGGAAATATGAAATAAAATCAGCGTTATGGCTGGTTCGAGGACGAAAGAATGGCACGAAAGAATATCTTTAGAAGCGTGATGCAAACGGAAGCGACGGAACCAGAATCCGACGCACCGACTGAAGCCGTATCGCGCCGGTTCGGAGCCGCCAAATCCCTTTCCGCCTCAATCGATGAACTGGCCAGGCAGGCGTCGCAGCAGCTTGATGGCGAGGCAATCATCGAGCTTGACCCCGCTGATCTGGATGCGTCCTTCGTGGCCGACCGTCTGCCGGAAACCGACGACCAGGAATATAGCGAGCTTCTCGAAGCCATTCGCGAACGCGGGCAGGATAGCCCTGTGCTCGTCCGCCCGCATCCGCAGACCAGCGGGCGATATATGATCGTTTTCGGCCATCGCCGGGTGCGAGTAGCGCAGGAACTGGGAATAAAGGTCAGGGCGGTCGTCAAACCCCTCGCGGATCTGGAACATATTCTCAGCCAGGGTCAGGAAAATTCCGCGCGGGCAAATCTGAGCTTTATCGAACGTGTGTTGTTCGCCGCCCGTCTTGAAGAGCGGCAATTTAGCCGCGAAGCCATACAAGCAGCATTATCGGTCGACTATCAGACCCTTTCGAAGATGCTGACTATACCGCGCACTATTCCGGATGACATGCTGCTGGCTATCGGTCCGGCAAAGGGCATCGGTCGCGATCGCTGGCTCGAATTGCGTAAACTGATCGAAATGCCCGGTAAAGCGGATGCAGCACGCGAACTTATTGCCACCAACTCTTTCAAGGCAGCGCAATCCAGCGCCCGGTTCGAGCAGCTTTACGGCTATCTGAAAGGAGAGCGGCAAAAGAAACCCGTCACTAAAGCGGATTCGCGTACCGGCGCAATATGGGTTGCCGCCGATAGAAGCGTCAATGTCGTCATCAAGCAAAACAGCAAAGCTGCAACCCTGGCTTTGAGCGCCGCCAATGGGCACCGTTTTGCGCAATGGATTTCTCGCAATCTGGACACGCTCTATGCGTCGTTCAGAGACGAGGAGAAGTGAGTAAGTGTAAGGACGTGGAAACTTATCCCCGCCCGACCAGCGTAAGATAAAAAGGCAAAGGAAGCAGGTGATGGTCACTTGCAGAATTTGAGGAAGAGGAAACAGAGCAAAAGAAAAAGGCCCCCAAACGTCGCCGCGTGGAAGCCCTTCTCATTGGTTTAGCAGCTAGAGAATCGCAAATCCACGAATCACTGTCAAGTGCAATTAGCGTCTTTTCGGCGGGTGGATTTCTTTTGCCTCGCGTAAGGTGAAAGAAAATGGAGTCTCAATTCGGCTTGACGCCTTTTGGCAGTCAAAGGATGACGCACGCCTTGTTGGCAGCGCATAGGAAAACGAAAGAAGTTCCGCAAGGTGCTGCTATCGACAAGTGGCAGCTCTATCGCTGGCTTTGTGAAAGCAAAAACATAATCGGCCTCAATGACCGTACGCTTGCGGTTCTGTCCGCCTTGCTGTCCTTCCATCCCGAAACCATTCTCAATGAGGGCAGCGCGCTGGTGGTCTTTCCATCAAACAAGCAGCTTTCTCTGCGCGCCCATGGCATGGCAGATGCAACATTGCGTCGGCATCTGGCCGCGCTGGTCGAAGCAGGCCTGATCAACCGGCAAGATAGCCCGAACGGCAAGCGCTATGCCCGGCGGACAAAATCCGGTGAACTCAAAATCGCTTTCGGCTTTTCCCTTGCACCCCTTCTTGCCCGCTCGGTGGAGTTTGAAGCGGCAGCGGAACAGGTCAGAGCGGAGAAAGCAGCATTGCGGGAAATCCGCGAGCAACTGACCTTGCTGCGACGCGATATCTCAAAAATGCTCGACTATGCGATGGAAGAGCGCTTGCCAGGTGCCTGGGACGAGCTGAAAACCCGTTTCAGAACCATTGTCGATACTATTCCCCGTCGTGCCGCATATGAAGAACTGGCTGTGCTCGTCGAAATGCTGCGCGATATTTACGTTTCAATCAATAAGCTGTTGAATAATCAGGAAAAAGCCGAAGATTTGAGCGACAATGAATCTCAAAATGAGCGGCAGCTTAATGAATCAAAACCAGATTCTCATTTTGATAGAAACCTTGCAGAAGTGGATAACAGCCCAGACTCGATAAAATCACACCGGTCTGAGGACAGCGGAGTTTCCCTTGACCAGGTTCTTCGTACCTGCCCGGAAATTCACAGCTATGCACCAGTTCCGATACAGCACTGGCCTGATCTGATCGAAACGGCAGAGAAGGTACGGCACTTCCTCGATATAGACACGAAACTTTATCATATGGCTTTGAAAACGCTAGGAAAAGTGAATACAGCCATCGCTATTGCCTATCTTCTTCAGCGTTATGACGAGATCAACTCGACCAGCGGCTATCTACGTATATTGGTAGAAAAAGCAGCCGAGGGAGCGTTTTCGATCAAAGCTCTGATGATCAGCGCCGCACATATCCAACGGAGATTGCAATGAATGCTCGGCCAGCAATCACATGAGTGAAAGCGAAACAGCGGATTGTAACTAGATGAGATCGCAATATCGCTGGTAATCCAGCGCTTCTGGAAACGGAGAATGCCCTGGCAGCAGAAACATTACTCTTGTAATTTTAATTATACATCTGTATTTCATCCTTGAGTTCGCTCACGGGGATAAGGCAGAGGAGCCTCCCCGCTAATCGTTCGAGCAGGCAGGCGGAGAATGCCCCGCCTCGTTTTCCAAGGGAGGAATTGATGAAAAAGCTTGCTATGCTGGCGGCGCTTGCCGCTTTCTCGCTGCCATTTTCCGCTGTTGCACAGGATGCGCCCGGCACGGTGAAAAAGGACAGCTATCGTTTTGTAATCGTACCTAAAGTAGTTCATCCCTGGTTTGACAAGGTGAATGAAGGTGCACAACAGGCGGCTGCGGCGCTCAAGGCACAGACCGGCGCCAATGTCGAAATCGTTTATTCGGCTCCGCAAAGCGCGGATGTAGTGCAGCAGAATCAGATCATCGACAGTGCTCTCTCGACGCGTCCTGACGGTCTGGCTATCGATCTGCTCGATCCGTCCGGCAATCGTGCTTCGCTGGAAGAAGCGCAGGGGCAGGAAATCCCGCTGGTGCTGTTCGATTCAGTTCCTCCCGAAGGTATGACGATCACCCATATCGGATCGGATTTCTGCGAACAGGCCAAGATTGCAGCCCGCCGTCTGGTTGAAGTTCTGGGCGGTGAGGGCGAGGTCGCCATCATGATGGGCGTCCCGACCGCACCAAACCATTCGATCCGCGCCGAATGTCATCGTCAGGTCTTCGCCGAGCATCCAGGCATCAAGGTCGTAGCTGAAGGCATCGACAATGACAGCATCGAGATTGCCCAGCAGCAGGCAGCTGCTATCATGCAGGCCAACCCGAACCTGAAGGGCTGGGTCGCATCCGACGCAGCTGGTCCAATCGGCATCGGCCAGGCTATCGTGGAAGCAGGCAAGGAAGGCAAGGTGACGCTGGTCGGCCTCGACAACCTGCCTGAAATGCTCGACATGATCCGCAATGGCGTCGCCGATAGCTCGTCCGCCTCGCAGCCCGAATTGCAGGGCTACTGGTCGGTCATGGTTCTGTGGGCACAGGCAACCGGTGCGCCTGTACCGGGCTATATCGATACCGGCAACGCCTTCCTGACCAAGGAAAACGTAGGCGACTGATCCTTTCCGATCATGTTGCTGGAGCACGGGTTGTTCCCGTGCTCCCTTTTGCAAATATATTGTCCAGGATGTCCATCTATGGCTTATCTTGAAACACGCGGATTAGGCCGGGACTTTCCCGGCGTTACCGCACTGGACGACGTCGATCTAGAGATCGAACTGGGTCGCACGCATATTCTCGCAGGCGAAAACGGCGCGGGTAAATCGACGCTGGTGAAGATATTGACGGGAACCGATAGCGCTTCGCGCGGTCAGGTATTCATCGATGGCCGCGACCCGGTTTCCGAACCCGCCCTTTACAAGAATGTCGCCTATGTTCCGCAGGAATTGACCTTATTTCCGCAAATGAGCGTTGCCGAAAATCTATTCATGCCGTTCAACCGGACGGGACATGGCGGTTTTCTGGTCAATCGCAGCTCTTTAATGGAAGAAGCCAAAACCTATCTCGACCGGTTCGGGATCGAAGCACGTCCGCAGGATCTGGTAGCGAACATATCGGTCTCCGACCAGCAGCTTTTGCAGATCGCCCGCGCCTGCACCAATTCCGAAATGAAGGTGCTTATCCTTGACGAGCCTACTTCGTCGCTAACGCGGGTCGAAGTGGAGCGCGTCTTCAAAGTTATACGCGGCCTGCTGGATCGTGATCATGCCATCGTCTTCATCAGCCACAAAATGGATGAAGTCTTTCAAATCGGCGACGATTATACGGTCCTGCGCAATGGCCTGAAGATCGAAAGCGGCAAAATCAACGATGTAACCGAAGCCGATCTGATCCGTGCCATGTCCGGTCGCGATCTGGCATTGGACGAGCACCTACGGCCCGCTGCCCCCACCGATGAAACCATCATGGAAGTGCGCGGCCTTTCCGGTCCTCGTTTCGAGAATATCAGCTTCGATCTGCGCAAGGGCGAAATCCTTGGTTTCGCAGGACTGGTCGGGGCAGGGCGCTCCGAAGTCATGCAGACGATCTTCGGTTATTTGAAGGCAACGGCTGGAAAGGTGAAGATTGAGGGCAAGGACTGGGCGCTCAACGACACGTCGCGTTCGGTTGCGGGTGGCATGTTGTACCTGTCGGAGGAACGCAAGCATCACGGCATTTTCCCGCTTTTGTCACTGCGCGAGAATATCGGCCTGTCTGTGCTTTCGCTCACCACTGGAAAACTCGGTATCAGCGATCGCCGCGAGCGCAATGTCGTTCAGAAAATTATCGATGATTACGGCATTCGCACTGCGGGCATGGGCAAGCGTATCTCGGAGCTTTCCGGCGGCAACCAGCAAAAGGCAATCATTGGCCGTGCCATGGCAACCCGCCCGCGCGTGCTGATTTTCGATGAACCTACCAAGGGCATCGATATCCGCACCAAAGCCGAGATTTACCGCATCATGAAAAATCTTGCCGAGGAAGGAGTGGGCGTCATCCTCGTTTCTTCGGAACTTAACGAATTGCAAAAATGTGCCAGCCGGATCCTGACGATGCATAACGGCCAGATTACCGGCGAATTCGATACCGCCGCAACCAGCAATGAAACGCTTGTGGGCGCGATTTTTGGAACAGAGGTATAAACAATGCAGACCAAACCCTTTTCCAACCTGATCCGTACGCCGCTGGCAGGCGTCTTCGTGGCGCTGCTGGTCATTTTCGTGCTTTCGGCAGTCATTTCGCCTTATTTCCTCACTCCCTATAACCTGTCGGTCGTGGCGCGCGGACTTGCCTTCGTCGGACTGATTACCATCGCACAGTCGATGCTCATGGTGCTTGGCGAGCTAGACCTTTCGCTCGGCGTTATGGGTGGGCTGTGTGGCGTGGTTTCCGGCATATTGATGATGCGCGTCGGCTTTGAGCCTTATACCGCCATGTTTCTGGCGATCTGCCTGGGTCTTTGCCTGGGTCTTCTCAATGGCCTGCTTGTAACGATGCTGCGCCTGCATTCTCTGGTCCTGACCATCGGTACGGCTGGCGTTTTCGGTGGCGCGAATCTGGTGCTGACGCGCGGCGTCGCCATTACCGGAATCCCGCGTGAGGTGCATTATCTTGGTCGCGGCGATGTGTTCGGCGTTCCTGTGCCTTTCATCATCATGTTCGTCGTGCTGTTGGTTGCGACCTTCATGATGCTCAAAACGCCGTTCGGTCGCTATATGTACGCCATTGGCAATAATCGCGACGGCGCACGTATGCTCGGTATTCGCGTTGATCGCGTGCGCCTTCTGGTGTTCGGCGCGGCAGGCGCTATTGCGGGCCTTGCCGGCGTGCTGATGGTTGCTCGTCTGGGCACGGCGCAGCCTTCGATTGGTGATAGTTGGGTACTGGCGCCGATTGCAGCTTCCGTCATTGGCGGCGTCGCCACTACGGGCGGCATAGGCAGCCCGATTGGCGCCATTTTTGGCGCTGGCATCATCGCCATCATCGAAAATATCATTGTCCTGTTTGGCGTCTCGCCCTATTGGCAGGGAATTGTTTCGGGCGCCATCGTCGTGCTCGCCATCTCCTTCGATTCCATATCGCGCCGCTATCTGCGCCGGGAAGCCAATTAGAGCGTTGTGATCTGATCAAGCGGACAGCTTTATGAGGGACAAGAGAATGAATGAACAAGTCAAAACCAAAAAACTGATTAATGCGCCCGAAGACATCATCGCTGAAATGATCGAGGGTATGATTGGGGCGCATCCTGATATGCTGCGGGTGGAAGGCGAAACGGGCCGCGCCGTAGTCGCGGTTGACGGCCCGCGCGATGGCAAGGTCGGGATCGTCGTTGGCGGCGGGTCTGGACACGAACCGGCATTTGCAGGCTATGTCGGCAGAGGCCTCGCGGATGCCGCAGCGGTCGGCAACATCTTTGCTTCGCCTTCGCCATCCCATATCGCTGAAGCCGCCCGCGCGGCGGATGGCGGCGTGGGCGTGCTGATGCTCTATGGCAACTATATGGGCGACGTTCTCAACTTCACGATGGCAGCGGAAGAACTAGCGCAGAGCGGCATGGAAGTGCGCCATGTTGCTGTTGCAGACGATGTGGCTTCCGCTCCCTTTGAGCGTCGCTCCGAACGGCGCGGCATTGCAGGCGATTTCTTCGTCTTCAAGATTGCGGGTGCCGCGGCAGATCTCGGCGAACCGCTGGCTCGTGTCGAAGCGCTGGCACAGGCAGCTAATGACGCGACCCGCTCGATGGGTGTGGCGCTCAGCCCGTGCTCGCTGCCGCAGACCGGAAAGCCGAATTTCACCATTGGTGATGATGAGATGGAAATTGGCATGGGCCTTCATGGCGAGCCAGGTATTCGCCGCCAGAAGCTTGCCCCCGCTGACGAAGTGACCAATGAACTCATGGCGGCAATTCTTGGTGAACTGGCGCTTGAGGCGGGAGATCGCGTCGCCGTGCTGGTCAACGGGCTTGGCGCGACTTCGCAGATCGAGCTTTACGTTCTGTTTCGCCGCGCCAAGCAGTTGCTGGATGCGAAAGGCGTCCATATTCATGCGTCCTGGGTTGGCGAATATGCCACCTCGCTGGAAATGGCGGGCGCGTCGATCACACTGATGAAGCTGGACGATACGCTGCAAACCCTGCTCGACCATCCCTGCCATACGCCTGCGCTGACCGTGGGTGCGGTGCAGCAGGGCGAACATGCGCCCGCCCGCAGCCGTAGGGTCGAACGGGCCGTCGAACACAAGGAAGCAGCACAGGAAGCCCCGCGCGTTCTCATTACGGAGGGCGATATTACGCCTGCTATATTCAAGGCGATGATGGTCAATGTCGGCAACCAGATCATTGCCGAGAAAAATTGGCTATCCGAACTTGATGGCATTATCGGTGATGGGGATCATGGCGTCACCATGGAGATCGGTTGGAAGGCCGTCCAGCATGCTCTTCAGGACGAGCAGGACGACGAGACCATCGAAGGCATCTGCAAGCGCATGGCCAAGGCTTTTCTCGATGCGGTTGGCGCCTCGTCGGGCCCGCTTTATGCGACGGCGTTTTTACGCGCAGGCACCGCAGTCAGCAACCGCCTCAATCTCGATGGGACTGGCATGGCCGAATGGCTCGCTGCTGCCTGTCAGGGCATTCGGGACCGCGGGCGCGCCAATTCCGGTGACAAGACAATGATCGATGCCTGGGTTCCGGCGGTGGAAGCCGCCATGCAGGCCGCACAGAAAGGCCAATCCACGCAGGATGTGCTGATTGCGGCGCGTGATGGCGCGGAAGCGGGCATGAAGGCGACCGCTGCAATGGAATCGCGCCGAGGACGTTCGGCAAAGCTTGGCGAGCGTTCCATCGGTCATATCGACCCCGGCGCGGCATCGACCTTCGTCACGCTGCGCGCCATGGCGGAAGCGTTGCAGGACCAGAGCGATAAATAGCGCCGTCTTTGGCTTTCGAAATGAGGTTTAGCGCGGCCCTTGCAACAGGGCTCGCGCAACACCTTCATTGGTGACAAGCCGGTTGACATATCCGCCGCGCAATATCGCCCTTATGATCGGGATCTTGTTCAGCCCGCCGGAAACCAGTACGGAAGCGGGTTTGAGCTTTAGCTTGTCGGGCGGCAGGGCAATGATCGAATCATTGAGGAAATGATTGATCGGTCGCCCTTGCGCGTCGAGAAAATAACCCATGAACTCGCCGACCGCGCCCAGTTTCAGCACACTGTCGAGATTATCCTTCACGATGCGGATATGTGTGAGAGAAGTATCGGAGTTCAGCGGCCCGCAGGACACAAGGCCGATATCGGCGATCTCCGTTCTGGCCAGGACGTCGGTCAGTTCGTCGTTGAGCAGGATCGCATTGCGGCTTTCGGGATTGGCACAATAGATTGGCGCAGTGAGATAGTGACACTCCACGCCAAGTGCGCGGGCGAACGCTGTTGCCACCTCGAAACTGTTGGTTGACGATCCGCTGGTCACGCCCCCTGTCAGTCCAACGACCCAGCTTTCGGGCTTGAGCCGCACGCGCAGGCTGCGTACCGCGAAACTTAAAGTACGCCCCGAGCCGATGCCTACGCCCATATCGCGTCCACCGATCAACTCGCTGGCCATCTCGCCGGCAGCCTCGCCGATCACCCGCTTCTGATCCAGATAATCATGGAGGTCGGGAACGACGACCGTTTCCATAAGTCCATAGCGCGCGGAGACCTTCTCGGCCAGTTCGATGCAATCCACCAGCGGCAGACTTAAATGGATCTGTATCTGTCCAGACTGGCGAACCTGGCGGATGATCTTGTTGACCTTGAGCCGGGTGATATTCATCCGCTGCGCTATTTCTTGCTGGGTCTGCCCCCCGATGAAATAAAGCCAGGCGACGCGGGCGCGTTCCTGCTCATCGTCAACAAACACGAAATGCTCTTTCATCAAACCGCCTTCAACGCCTTCCTGTCATTCCAAACTCATTTCATAAATAAGCCCAGAGCCGCAATGTCTTTTGCAGCCAATGCCTGTTATTTATATTGATACAGCATGATAAAACCCATACGCGAGGAACGTAAATCCTATACGGAGAGGCATTCAACAATTTTGCTTTACGTACCTCAAAACGAACGCTAAGATTTTCGATGTGGTGCTTTGGGAGGAGTTCACATGCAATCAACAAGCTCGGTGAAAAATGCTGAAAGCAAGCCGCAAATACAATATTGCAGGCAGGGCCGCGAGTGGGCCGCACCCACGGATAAACGAGGATGACTGCGACCCGGCAAGGCGAGGGCGGCGCATTTCTTGAGGCAGTTTCGCTATCGAAATCCTTTGGTCCCGTTCAGGTTCTAAAGAACATCAATCTGAGCGTGCATGGAGGCGAGGTTCATGCAGTCATTGGCGAAAACGGTGCTGGCAAGTCGACGCTGATGAAGCTGCTGGCGGGTAATGAGCGCCCTACCAGCGGCGAGATTCATATCGACGGCAAGCCCATCACGTTTTCCGGGCCGGTGGAAGCTGAAGCGCAGGGTATTGTTCTGGTGCATCAGGAAATCCTGCTCGCGCCTGACCTTACGGTGGCACAGAACATCTATCTGGGTCGCGAGCTTTCCAACGGACTCGTGGTTGATGACAAGACGATGCGTGAAGGCGCGCGCAAGGCCCTTCACGATCTTGGCGCACAGATCGACCCCGATGCGGTTGTCGGCGGCCTGTCGATTGCCCAGCGTCAGCTTGTGCAGATCGCCCGCGTATTATTGGTGCCGCATCGTGTCGTCATTTTCGATGAGCCGACCGCCTCGCTGACGCCGCATGAAACCGAAGCGCTGCTCAAGCTGATCCGTGATATTCGCGCCAAAGGCGTGGCGGTGCTTTATATTTCGCATCGCTTGCCGGAAGTAAAGGAAATCGCCGACCGGGTGACGGTGCTGCGCGATGGCAATCTGGTGGCCTCGCATTCTGCATCCGAGCTTCAGCCAGCGGATATGGCGCGGCTGATGGTTGGTCGTGATGTTGCCAAGCTTTATCCCGATCGCGTGGCGAAACAGGGCCGGGACATCGTGCTCGAAGTGAGCGATTTCAATGTGCCCGGCTATGTCAGGGGCGCAAGTTTCAGCCTTGCAAAAGGCGAGATTCTCGGTTTTGCCGGGCTTGTCGGGGCCGGGCGCACGGAATTGATGGAAAGCGTTGTCGGGTTGAGGCCGGGCAGAGGGACGGTTCGTCATCACGGCCAGCCCGTTAATTTCCGCAATGCGCATGACAGTCTTTCCGCCGGTATCGCCTATCTGAGCGAGGACCGCAAAGGCAAGGGCCTGCTGCTTTCCAAGGATCTTGGGGTCAATCTCACGCTGGCCTCCATTACGAAATTCATCAGCGGCTTTCAGATCGACCGGCACAAGGAGCGCGCTGCGCTTGATGAGGCGATCCGCGAATTCGATATCCGCACCGGCCGCAAGGATATTCTGGCCGGGCAGCTTTCGGGCGGCAACCAGCAAAAACTGCTGCTTGCCAAAATGATGATGCTCGATCCGTCCATCGTTATCATTGATGAGCCGACGCGCGGCATCGATGTCGGCACCAAGGAACAGATTTATCAATTTATCGCCAATCTGGCCGATGAAGGCCGGTCGATCATCGTCGTTTCCTCCGAAATGCCGGAACTGATCGGCATCTGCGACCGCATCATCGTCATGCGGGAGGGCCGCATCGCTGGCGAAGTGAGCGGCGAGCGGATGACAGAAAACGATATCGTCGTATTGGCGACCGGCGTAGGCACCGAGGCAGCGGCGTGAATAAACAAGAGGAATCGATGACACAAAGCGCGACCGACAGCAAAGAGGTGAAGACCTCCAGAGATTGGGACTTGCGGGCAGTCGCTCCCTTCGTTGCGCTGTTTCTGCTGCTCATTCTCGGAGCGTTCGCCAATCCGAACTTCATCAGCGTAGACAATCTGCTCAATGTCGCGACTCGCAGCGTCTTCATTGCGATCATCGCGCTGGGCGCAACCTATGTGATTTCATCCGCCGGGCTTGATCTTTCGGTCGGCTCCATGGCGGCTTTCGTCGGCAGCATCATGATATTGTTCATGAATAGCGGCGTGATTGCCGATCCGCTCATGATGCTGATCGCAGCCGTATTGCTGGCGGTGGTGGTGGGTGCCGCCTGCGGACTTGCCAATGGCCTTATTGTCACGCTGGGCGGGATCGAGCCTTTTATCGCGACGCTCGGCACGATGGGCATCTATCGCGGGCTGACCACATGGCTCTCGCAGGGCGGTGCGATCACCCTGCGCAATCCCGAAATCCAGACATTGTACCGCCCTGCCTATTTTGGCTCGGTGCTGGGCGTGCCGGTGCCGGTGATCGTGATTTTTGTGACGGCGGCGATAGCGGCATTCGTTCTCTACCGCACGCGCTACGGACGCCATGTGATCGCGGTCGGCTCCAGCGAGGATGTCGCGCGCTATTCGGGCATTTCGGTCAAGCGGGTGCGCACTATCGCCTATGTCGTGCAGGGCCTGTGCGTTGCTGTTGCGGTTCTGCTTTATGTGCCGCGTCTGGGGTCCACTTCGGCTACGACGGGGATGTTATGGGAGTTGCAGGCTATTACTGCCGTGGTGGTCGGCGGCACGGCGTTGCGCGGCGGGGTCGGGCGTGTGTGGGGTACGATCTGCGGCGCATTCATTCTGGAGATCGTCGGCAATATCATGCTGCTGTCGAACTTCATCAGTGAATATCTGATTGGAGCGATTCAGGGCGCGATCATCATCATCGCCATGCTGGTGCAGAGGTCACTGTCGCGGCGATAAAGCATTTCCAGCAAAAGTGTGTAACGGTTTTGCGTTCGGATAATGCGGGAAGGAAACAGCAAGGCTACTGAGTGGTTTTGCATTTGAAACTGGCGGGATTGAAGGGGCGGTTCCGGCCAAAGGAATGAAAGCCCCGGCTTTTGGGAGGAAACCATGCGAAGGAAAATTTTGAGCGTTGCTTTCGCTGCATTGACCGTGGGCGCCATGGCGTTTACGGGCGTGGCGAGTGCGCAGGACAAGAAAGTCACCATCGGCGTATCGATACCGGCGGCTGATCATGGCTGGACGGCGGGCGTCGTCTATCATGCCGAGCGGGTGGCCAAGCTGCTGATGGAAGAGCATCCGGGCCTCAATGTCATCGTCAAGACATCGCCCGATGCTGCCAATCAGGCCAACGCCTTGCAGGATCTTGCCGTGCAGGGGCTTGACGGGCTGGTGGTGCTGCCGAGTGATCCCGATCCGCTGGTCAATGCGATCAGGGAGATCAAGGACAAGGGAACCTTTGTAGCGCTGGTCGATCGCGCACCGAGCGTCAATGACAATTCGATCCGCGATCTCTATGTGGCGGGTAACAATCCGGCGCTCGGTCGGGTGGCGGGCGAATATATCAAGGCTACTACGCCGGATGCGGAAGTCGTGATCATTCGTGGACTGCCGATTCCCATTGACCAGCAGCGTCAGGACGGTTTCGACAAGGGCATTGAAGGGGCCAACGTCAAGGTTCTCGACCGCCAATATGGCAACTGGAACCGCGATGACGCCTTCCGCGTGATGCAGGATTTCCTGACCAAATATCAGAAGATCGATGTGGTCTGGTGTCAGGATGACGACATGGCTGTCGGCGTGCTTGAAGCCATCAAGCAGGCTGGCCGTGAAGATATTCAATATGTCATTGCGGGCGCGGGCTCGAAGGACATGATCAAGCGGGTCATGGATGGCGACAAGCTGGTGCCGGTCGATGTGCTCTATCCGCCAGCGATGGTTGCGACTGCCATGCAGCTGACGGCCGCCCATTTCTACGATCAGGTTCCGGTCAATGGCGAATATATTCTCGATGCGACGTTGATCACCAAGGATAATGCGGAGCAGTTCTACTTCCCCGACTCTCCTTTCTGATCACGGCTCTGCCCCATTGCGCGCCTGCTTTTGCGGGCGCGCTTTTATCGAATGCAGGAGGATTTGATGAAGACGATCAAGGGCCCGGGAATTTTCCTCGGGCAGTTTGCGGGCGATGAAGCGCCGTTCAACACATGGGACGGCATCACCAGATGGGCCGCGGAAAAAGGCTATATCGGCGTGCAGGTTCCCACATGGGCGAGCCAGCTGATCGATCTGAAAAAAGCTTCCGAATCGAAGGATTATTGCGACGAGTTTGCAGGCCTGGCGCGCGAGAACGGCGTCGAAGTCACGGAGCTTTCGACCCATCTGCAAGGCCAGCTTGTTGCGGTTCACCCGGCCTATGATGAAGCATTTGACGGTTTTGCGGTGCCGGAAGTGCGCGGCAATCCGAAAGCCCGTCAGGCCTGGGCTGTCGAGCAGGTCATGATGGCGATCAGGGCTTCACGCAATCTTGGCATCGGCGCTCATGCGACCTTTTCCGGCGCGCTGGCATGGCCTTTCATCTATCCGTGGCCGCAGCGCCCTGCCGGTCTGGTGGAGACGGCATTTGATGAACTGGCGCGGCGCTGGTCACCCATCCTCGATCATGCGGAAGAGCATGGCGTGGATATATGTTATGAGATTCATCCCGGCGAAGATTTGCATGACGGCGTGACTTTCGAGATGTTTCTTGAGCGGGTGAAGAACCATCCGCGCGCCAATATGCTCTACGATCCGTCGCATTATGTGCTGCAATGCCTGGATTATCTCGACAATATCGACATTTACAAAGACCGGATCAGGATGTTCCACGTCAAGGATGCCGAGTTCAACCCGACCGGGCGGCAAGGCGTCTATGGCGGCTATCAGGGCTGGGTCGAGCGGGCCGGGCGCTTCCGCTCGCTCGGCGACGGACAGGTGGATTTTGGCGCAGTCTTCTCCAAAATGGCCGCAAATGATTTTGACGGCTGGGCCGTGGTCGAATGGGAATGCGCGCTCAAACATCCTGAGGACGGCGCGCGCGAAGGGGCTGAATTCGTTAAGCACCATATTATCCGCGTGACCGACAAGGCTTTTGATGATTTCGCCGCTGGTGGCACCGACGAAGCCGCCAATCGGCGCATGTTGGGTTTGTGAGGGTGCCATGGTGATTGAAGCCAAAACGAAGGAAACCACCGCGCCGCGCATCCGGCTCGGCATGGTCGGCGGCGGGGCAGGGGCATTTATCGGCGGCGTGCACCGTATGGCCTCGCGCCTTGATAATCGCTTTGAACTGGTTGCTGGTGCGCTTTCATCCTCGCCGGAAAAGGCGCGGGATTCCGGGCGCGAGCTTGGCCTTGCGCCGGACCGCACTTATTCCAGCTACAGGGAAATGGCGATCCGCGAAGCGCGGCTCAAGGATGGCATTGAAGCGGTTTCGATCGTGACGCCCAACCATGTGCATTATGATGCGGCGAAGGAGTTTCTCAGGCGCGGCATTCATGTCATCTGCGACAAGCCGCTGACCTCGACGCTAGCAGATGCGAAGAAGCTGAAAAAAATCGCGGATGAAAGCGGCGCTTTGTTCGTCCTCACCCATAATTATACCGGCTATCCTATGGTGCGGCAGGCGCGCGAGATGATTGCCAATGGCGAGCTTGGCGATCTGCGCGTGGTACAAGTGGAGTATGTGCAGGATTGGCTGACCGAGGCGGTGGAAAAAACCGGCGCGAAGGGGGCTGTGTGGCGCACCGATCCGGCGCAATCGGGCCTTGGCGGAGCGACGGGCGATATTGGCACCCATGCCTATAATCTGGCTTGCTTCGTGACCGGCCTGACGCTGGAAAGTCTCGCCGCCGATCTCGACAGTTTCGTCGAAGGACGCCAGCTTGATGACAATGCCCATGTGATGCTG
The DNA here is from genome assembly GCF_019100495.1 of Falsochrobactrum tianjinense. Taxonomy (GTDB): domain Bacteria; phylum Pseudomonadota; class Alphaproteobacteria; order Rhizobiales; family Rhizobiaceae; genus Brucella; species Brucella tianjinense. The sequence continues at coordinate 99,057 of NZ_JAHRVA010000008.1, forward strand.
CGTTTTGCGGGCGGGACAAAGGGTATGCTCTGGTGCAGTCAGGTGGCTCCTGGCAATGAAAATACGTTGCGTCTGCGTGTCTATGGCACCAAAGGCGGGCTGGAATGGGCGCAGGAAGACCCGAACCGGCTCTGGCATACGCCCTTTGGCGAGCAGAAGCGGCTGATAACGCGCGGCGGTGCGGGAACGGGAGAGGCCGCAGCGCGCGTGACCCGCATTCCCGCTGGCCACCCGGAAGGCTATCTGGAGGCTTTCGCGACGATCTATTCCGAGGCGGCCCATGCCATTGAAGCGCATCGGCGAGAAGCAAAGCCCGACAGCGCGGTCGTCTATCCGACCGTGGATGACGGTTTGCAAGGCGTGGCATTTATCGATGCCTGTGTACGTTCCTCACGCAAGAATGGCGGCTGGGTCAGCCTTTAGAGCTATTTTTCGAGAGAGGGGAAGGGCGCCTTCATCGGGCGCCCTATCTTTTTGTTGGTAGCATTATCCGGACGCAAAATCGTTACACACTTTGCTGGAAATGCTCTGGTTCAGACGTAACGATTGACCACGTTTTCCAGATATTCCTGACGGCCTGATTTCGGCTGTGGGTTAATACCCTCCGCCTCGACTTCCGCTGCGATCTGGTCGAGGGAAAAATCGCTTAAAAGCTGTTTGCCGAATTCACCGTTCCAGCCTGCATAGCGTTCTTCGAGCGGTTTCGACAAAGCGCCGTCTTCGAGCATTCGTGCCGCTGCCTTCAGCCCGCGCGCGCAACAATCCATGCCGCCAATATGGCCGATCAGCAGGTCCTGCGGGTCGAGCGACTGGCGGCGCAGCTTGGCGTCGAAATTGGTGCCGCCATTGGTGAAACCACCGTCAAGCAGGACCTGATAATAGGCCAGCGCCATTTCCGGCACATTATTGGGGAACTGGTCGGTGTCCCAGCCGGACTGGTAATCATTGCGGTTCATGTCGATGGAGCCGAGAATGCCTAGGCTGCGCGCTAGCGCCAGTTCGTGCTCAAATGAGTGGCCGGCCAGAATGGCATGTCCCTGTTCGATATTGAGTTTTACTTCCTTTTCAAGGCCATAGCGCTTGAGAAAGCCATAGACGGTTGCGACATCATAATCATATTGATGTTTTGTCGGCTCCTGCGGCTTCGGCTCCAGCAGGATCGTGCCCTTGAAGCCGATCTTGTGCTTGTATTCGACCACGAGATTGAGGAAGCGGCCCATCTGGTCGAGTTCGCGCGAAAGATCGGTGTTGAGCAGGGTTTCATAGCCTTCACGCCCGCCCCAGAGCACATAATTCTGCCCGCCAAGACGCTTGGTTGCGTCGATGCAGGTTTTCACGGTCGCCGCTGCAAAGGCGAAGACGTCCGGATCGGGATTGGTCGCCGCGCCCGCCATGTAGCGACGATTGGAAAACAGATTGGCCGTGCCCCATAGAAGTTTGACGCCGGTTTGCGCCTGTTTCTTCTCGAAAATATCGACGATTTCATTCAGATAGCGGGTGTTTTCGGCGAAGTTTTTGCCTTCAGGGCGTATATCAGCATCATGAAAGCAGTAAAAAGGCGCGCCAAGCAGCGAGAAAAACTCAAATGCCACATCGGCTTTCAGCTTCGCCGCATCGAGTTCGTTTGAAAACCACGGTCGCTCGAAGGTACGTCCGCCGAACGGATCGCCACCCTCCCAGGCGAATGTATGCCAGTAAGCAACCGCGAAGCGCAGATGATCCTCCATGCGCTTGCCCAGCACTATTTCATCACGGTTATAGTGGCGGAATGCCAGCGGATTGTCGCTGTCCGGCCCTTCAAAGCGTATTTTCTCGATATCGCCGAAAAATCCGCTGCTCATTTTCATCCCTCCCACAACTGTTCGAATTGCTCAGGCAAGCGCATGCAATGCCGGATAAAGCGCGTGATAGCGCTGATAGGCTTCGTCATAGGCCGCGCGCAGCGCCCGTTCGGGTTCGATTGCGCGTGCGGTGGCGGGCTGCGTGCAGATCACAAACGGATCGGCTCCGGTCGCGGCGATCAGGCCAAGACGCGCCGCGCCAAAGGCTGCGCCGAAATCGCCTTCTTCCGGCAGCAGGATCGGAACATCCAGTGCCGTGGCGATTGCCTTGAGCCAATATTCCGAGCGCGACCCGCCGCCCACGGCAATCAGGGAAGTAATTTCCGTACCCGCTGATTGCAGGGCCGCGAGATTGTCGCGAATGGCGAAGGCCACGCCCTCCAGCACCGCCTGCGTCATCGCGTTGCGATCAGTTTCATGCTCCAGTCCCGTGAAGACCCCGCGGATTTTTGCGTCGTTGTGAGGCGTGCGCTCGCCCGACAGATAGGGCAGGAAAGTAACGCCGCCGGGTCGCTGCAACTGCTTGCCCAGCGCCGCGTCGAGTGCTTGCGGGGTTGTGCCAACGATATGCGAATACCAATCGAGCGCGCTTGCGGCCGACAGGATGACGCCCATCTGATGCCAAGTGTTTGGCAGCGCATGGCAGAATGCATGAACGGCGCTTTCGGGCTTTGGCTGATAGGAACCGTTGGCGGCAAAAAGCACGCCGGATGTGCCGAGCGAGACGAAAGCGTGGCCCGGCCTGACTGTGCCCATGCCGCAGGCGGAAGCGGCATTGTCGCCTGCGCCGCCCGCAATGACCGGATGATTGGCCAGCCCCCATTTTGCGGCAAGTTCCGCCCGTAACTGTCCCGCCGGGTCGCTGCCCTCCACAAGCTTGGGCATATGGCTTTCATCAAGGCCGGTTTTCGCAAGCAGTTCGGGCGACCAGCGCCGCGCTCCCATATCGAGCCAGCTGGTACCGGAAGAATCCGACATGTCGGAGAAATATTCGCCGCTCAGCCACAGGCGCAGATAATCTTTCGGCAACAGGATTTTACGCGTGCGCGCGAAAATATCGGCCTCGTTGCGCGCTACCCAAACGAGCTTAGGCGCGGTGAAGCCCGGAAAGACGATATTGCCGGTAATGGCGCGAAAGGCGGGGTCGGCGTCGAGTTCGGCTGCTTCCTCGTAGCTGCGCGTATCGTTCCATAAAATGCAGGGGCGCAGAACCTGACCGCTTTCATCAAGCAGCGTCGCGCCATGCATCTGGCCGGAAAGGCCGATGCCGGAGATGGAAGAAAATTCTTTTGGGTAGGCGGAGCGCAAGCCATCAATGGCGCTCTCGCATGCCTTGATCCATTGTGCCGGGTCCTGCTCGCTCCAGCCGGGATGCGGACGCGATAAATCCAGATCGCCATGCGCCGAACCGATAGGGTTTTGGTCATCATCGATCAGCAGCGCCTTGACGCCCGATGTCCCAAGATCAAGCCCCAGATACATTTTTACTCCGTTTCCGCCAAATTGCGGCAGTCCGATTGCGGCAGATTATCTTTGAGAAATATCTCGATGCGGATGTGTTCCTGCCCCGGCACGATTGCAAGACGATCCGCCGAGGCTTTCAGCACGCGAATGGCGCTGCGGATTTCATGGCCTGCATCCTGCGCCAGAATCGCATGGATGAGACCCTGCCGCAATGCCTGCGCGGTGATGCCATCGCGTTCATGGGCAACGACCAGCGGGCGATCAGCATGGGCCGGAGCGGCGGCAAGCGCCTCGACGAGCCCTCTATTGCCAGCGCCAAGGCTGTAAATGCCGGCTATGTCCTGCCGGTGGGCAAGCAGGTCCCGCACCAGTTTCTCAACCCGTTTTCCCTCATCCAGACCTTCAAGCACCGGCAGAATCTCCCGGCCGGGAAAATCCACCTGCATGGCGGTGCGAAACCCGTCATAGCGCTCCTGATGGTCACGCACTTGCAGGGAACCGGCCAGTACCGCTATCGCGCCTTTGGTTCCATTGGCAAAAAGTCCGAGCAGCCGCGCCGCCGTGCGTCCGGCAGCGCCATTGTCGATGCCGACATAATGAGCGCGTGACGAATGGCCAAGATCGGAAACCAGCGTAACCGCGTGAACGCCGCTTTGTGTCAGCCGTTGGCAGGCCGCGCGTACCGGATCGGTATCGAGGGCAATAAAGGCGACCCCGTCTGGCTGGTGTGCGGTGCAGGCGTCAAGCGCTGCAACAAGGGCGGCTTCATCGAATGCCGGTACGAGCACCAGATTGATCTGGACCCGCTCGGCCATGGCGTGTTTGATGGCGGTTTCAAGCTCCGTGCGCAGGCTGAGCATGAAAGTATTCTCATTATCGGGCAAAATAAAATCGAAACGGTAGCGCCTGCCGCGCGCGAGATTGGCAGCACCCACATCGCGTACATAGCCAAGCGCATTCATCGCATTCATCACCCGTTCGCGGGTTTTGGCCCGCACGCCGGGGCGGTCGTTGAGGACGCGGTCCACCGTGGCGAGACTGACGCCCGCAGTTCTGGCTATATCATGCACGGTGGATTTCATTTTCGCTCCTCATGCGCAAACATAGGATCAAAAATGAGGTACGTAAATCAGAAAAATGCCGCCACAGCTTTTTGTTCATCTATCGATGATATTCAGTATGGAAAAGGTGTTTTTGACGCGAAGCCATACAAAAGTTTTAGTAGGCCATGCAAAAGTTTTAGTAGATTGTAATTCCTTGTATTATTTGTGCTTGTGGCCGTTAGTGGCCGAAGCCTGACGGAAGAAGCCATTCTTGACTGACGATATTGCCCATACCGAACTTATTGCCGTCCTTGTCGCGGTCACGCGCGAGCAGCCGCGTGTCATGACTGTGCGGCAGGGGCAGGCGCTGCCGTCTGGCCCATTCGAGACGGAGCATCGTTCGCTGCAAGCGGGTTTGCGCGCCTGGGTTCAGGCAAGGACTGCGCATCCTGTGGGTTATCTCGAACAGCTTTATACATTCGCCGACCGCGACCGCCATCCTGATGGCGAGCGTATCATCTCCATCAGCTATCTGGGGCTGGTGCGCGAGGATGATGCGGCGGTGGATCAGGCGGGATGGCGCGGCTGGTACGACTATCTGCCATGGGAAGACCATCGGCAGGGCGTGCCGGAAATCGTGGACCGCCTGAGCAACGGGTTGCGCGTCTGGGCACATCAGGCAGCGTCCTCCGAACTGACGACCCAGCGCCTGCGCCGCATCGCTTTCGCTTTCGGGCTGAATGGAGAGCGCTGGAACGAGGATCTGGCGCTTCAGCGCTATGAACTGCTTTATGAAGCCGGGCTGGTGATGGAGGCGGGCAGAGGCGACGAGGAAAATGGACGGCATATGTTTGCCGACCATCGCCGTATTCTTGCAACCGCCATTGCGCGGCTGCGCGCCAAAATCAAATATCGGCCCGTTGTCTTTGAGCTGATGCCGGAAAGCTTTACACTTTTGCAGCTTCAGCGAGCGGTCGAGGCGCTGGCGGGCCTGCGTCTGCACAAGCAGAATTTCCGTCGGCTGGTCGAGCAGCAGGATCTGGTCGAGGACACCGGCGAGAGCGACAGCGAAACCGGCGGGCGCCCGGCCAAGCTGTTTCGGTTCCGCTATTCGATCGTCGAAGAGCGCGCCCTTTCCGAGCGCCATCTGGCCGGAACAAAATTACCTGTCTCCCGCGATTGACAATATGCTCCCATTGAGTATATCTATATCCCATTAAAATGCTCATTATGAGTATAAAGAGATGGCTTTGCTTACGGCAAGCCATACACTGCTGGGAGGCTGTCGTGAACGAATTTGTTTCCGTCTCGAAACTTTATGACCGGGTGGCCAGTGTGCTTCCGAAGGTTGAATGGCTGGGCTTCGAGGATGATGTGGCGGCAATCCTCGAACTCAAGCGCAAGCGTAATGCTGTCATCCTTGCCCATAATTACCAGACGCCGGAAATCTTCCACTGCGTGGCCGATATTGTCGGCGACAGTCTGGCGCTGGCGCGCAAGGCGGTGGAGGTCGATGCCGATGTGATCGTGCTGGCGGGCGTGCATTTCATGGCCGAGACGGCCAAGCTGCTCAACCCGAAGAAGACGGTGCTCATTCCTGATATGGAGGCGGGCTGTTCGCTGGCTGATTCCATCACGCCTGAAGACGTGGCGCTTCTGCGTCAGGCGCATCCGGGTGTGCCGATTATCACCTATGTCAATACGTCTGCTGCTGTAAAAGCCGCGTCCGATATTTGCTGCACTTCCGGCAATGCAAAAAAGGTCGTCGAGTCGCTGGGCGTTCCGCGTGTTCTGATGATCCCGGATGAATATCTCGCCCAGAATATCGCACGCGAAACCCATGTCGAAATCCTCGCCTGGCATGGCCATTGCGAAGTACATGAGCGCTTCACGCCCGACGATATTCGCGAGCTTCGCGAGAGCCATCCCGGCATCATGGTGCTGGCGCATCCCGAATGTCCGCCGGAGGTGGTGGAAGCGGCGGATTTCGCCGGTTCGACTGCCGTCATGTCGGACTATGTGAGCGAGAGAAAGCCGCAACGCGTCGTGCTTTTGACCGAATGCTCGATGAGCGACAATGTCGCTGTCAACCACCCGGATGTCGAATTTATCCGGCCCTGCAATCTATGCCCGCATATGAAGCGCATCACGCTTGCCAATATTCGCGAAGCGCTGGAACATAATCGTCATGAGGTCAGCGTTGATCCCGCCATTGCCGGACCAGCGCGCCGGGCGGTCGAACGGATGCTGGCCGTATGAGCGCCGTCCCCGTCCTTGTGGTGGGCAGCGGCCTTGCGGGGCTTATGACGGCACTGTTGCTTGCTCCCCGGCCTGTTTTGCTGGCGACGGCTGGAAAGCTGGGATTTTCCGGTTCCAGCGCGCTTGCGCAGGGCGGGATTGCGGCAAGCCTTGGCGCGGATGACAGCCCCGCCCTGCATCTGGCGGATACGCTGGCTGCTGGCGATGGGCTGTGCGATGCAGATGTGGCCGCTGGCACTGTCGGCTCAGGCGGCGAAGTCATTGCCGCGCTTGAGAGAAACGGGGTCTGTTTCGACCGCAAATCAGACGGCTCTTATGCGCTTGGTCTGGAGGCAGCACATAGCCGCCACCGCATCGTTCATGTCGGCGGCGATGCAACAGGCGCCGGTATCGTTCGCGCGCTGGTCGCGAAAGTGCGGACTACACCGTCGATTGCGGTTATGGAAGATACGCGCGTCTTGCGGCTGTTGAAGCAGGATAATTGCATTGTCGGGGCATATCTTGAAGGTGTCGGCCCGGTTGCGGCGTGCGCCGTGGTGCTGGCTACTGGCGGCGCGGGCGGGCTTTATGAGGAAACCACGACACCCAACGGAAATCTGGGGCAGGGGGCTGCGCTGGCGGCTCGCGCAGGCGCGCGGCTTGCCGATATGGAGTTCATGCAGTTTCATCCGACTGCTCTGGCTGTCTCTGCAATACGCCTGCCGCTGGTCAGCGAAGCGGTGCGCGGTGAGGGTGCAATTCTCGTCAATGATCACGGCGAGCGTTTCATGCTTGACCAGCCGGGGCAGGAACTTGCGCCGCGCGATGTGGTCGCACGCGCCATTGCGAGGCAGCAAGCGCTCGGTCACAAAACCTTTCTTGATGCGCGTTACGCGCCGGGAAAAGATTTCGCACCCCGTTTTCCGGGTATAGATGTCTTGTGCAGGCAATATGGGATCGACCCCTCGCGGGACCTCATTCCGGTAGGTCCTGCCGCCCATTATCATATGGGCGGGATAGAGACTGATGGTGCGGGCCGCACCAGCCTGTCCGGGCTGTGGGCGGTGGGCGAGGCAGCCAGCACCGGCCTGCATGGCGCCAACCGGCTTGCCAGCAACTCGCTGCTCGAAGCGACCATCATGGGGCTTCGTGCTGCACGCGCCATTGCCGATGCGCCTGATCATGCGCCTGCGCGTCTTGCACCTTTGAGCCTGCCGCCATCATCGCCCGATCCCGCTCCGGTCCGAGGGATCGTCTCACGCCATCTTGGCCTGCTGCGCGACGAGAACGGGTTGCGCACGGCGATAGGTGCACTCCTGCCGCTTGCCGATGAGGATGATGCGGCTGCGGTGGCGCTGGTGATGGCGGTTGCGGCCTTTGAGCGGCGCGAATCGCGCGGTAGCCACGCGCGCACCGATTATCCGGACAAAATAGCGGGCAGCACCCGCAGCTTTCATACGCTGGAAACGGCCTTTGCGCTGGCGCGCCAGATCGCCGTTCAACAACCTGTATCGAGGACCGCCTGATGAATTTTCCACGCCTTTCCCCTTTGCTGGTCGAGCCGTTGGTACGGGCCGCACTTCTTGAAGACCTTGGGCTGGCTGGCGATATTACCAGCAATGCGGTTGTCCCGGAGGATCATCGCTCGGCCATGGAGTTCAACCTGCGCCAGCCGGGCGTGGTTGCCGGGCTGGACGTGGCCGAAATGGCGTTCCGGCTGGTCGATCCGGTGCTGGTCTTCGAGCGCCGGGCTCGTGATGGCCAGTCTTTGCCACAGGGGACAACGATTGCTCGTGTATCGGGGCCGTCGCGGGGCATTCTCGCGGGCGAGCGCACGGCGCTTAATTTTCTAGGCCATCTTTCGGGCATTGCCACCGCTACAGCCGGGCTGGTCAAGGCCGTCGAAGGCACGAAAGCTGCGATTGTGTGCACGCGCAAGACAATGCCGGGCCTGCGTGCCTTGCAAAAATATGCCGTGCGGGCGGGCGGCGGCATGAATCACCGCTTCGCGCTCTATGATGCTGTGCTGATCAAGGACAATCATGTTGCGGTCGCGGGCGGCGTGCGCGAGGCTATCGCGCGTGCCCAAGCCGGTGCGGGTCATATGGTCAAGATCGAGGTGGAAGTCGATACGCTCGCACAGCTTCGGGAAGTCATGTCCATCGGTGTCGATGCGGTGCTGCTCGACAATATGTCGCCAGCGCAGTTACGCGAGGCGGTAGCGATCATCGATGGCCGCGCCATTGCCGAAGCATCGGGCGGAATCACGCCGCAAACGGTGGCGGAGGTCGCCGCAAGCGGCGTCGATCTGATTTCCATCGGCTGGATCACGCATAGCGCGCCCAATCTGGATATAGGGCTCGATTTCGAGGTGGTTTGAAATATTGTGCGCAAGAAAAACTGGAGTGAGCGACAAGGATTCGAATTCTTGACCTCCTAACCTTGGCAAGGTCGCGAACCACCTACGCCACGGTATCCAGAAAACCATAACTTGCTGCCATTACATAATAATTTATATTCCACCCTAGGGCATATCCCGGATATGCCCTAGGGTTTCTGTTCTGTTGCTTACAATGGCCGGGGTGATGGGCTACCCGGATTTATGTCCCAGACAGCGCCTTCAACCGGTCAAGTGCCGCAGCAAATCCCTTCAACGACACGGACAGAAGCATTTCCTTCTGATCCGTATCCTGAACCTTGATCTTCAGCAGCGTACCCGAACGCAGCGCATCGGCCATGTCGGGATCGAAATTCAGCCGCGCGACGCATCCCGCAGGCAGGCAGGTCAGGAACCTGACGGGCTCTTGCGGTTTTTCCTCGTCGACCTGAAGGACAACACCAGCATCGAGCAGAAGCCCGAAGGGAAGAACCAGATTACCCGACAGGCCGTCTTTGGCACCATGCTGCAATTCAATGGCCAATACCCGTTGGCCGTTGCGCTGCGCCTGTTGCTGTGAAATCGCACAGACCCTCTGCGGGGCGCTTTGGCAGGAAAGACTCCAGGTCTCGTAGTTCTCTTGCAGAGAGGACGCGCCGCCCGGCAGCTGTGAACCTGCTCCCTGAGCGCCCGCAAATGTCGTCAGCGCCGTGAAAACGATTGCCGCCGCCATTCCGGTCCTGGAGAAATCGAGTATTCGCAAGCTAGTCACCTTTCTTGTTGCAGTCCGCGGAAATCCGCTTGCCGCCGTTACCATTTCACCATGAAGCCGAGCTTGGCGCCTATGCTCTTGCTATCGCCGAAGTCCTTCAAGCTGGTTTTGGCAAGCGCTTCGCCATAAAGCGCATAGTGCCCGTCATCCCAGCTCAGCGTTCCACCCATTCCGATGCCGCCCCACAGCGCCTGATTGCGGCTTGAGAAGCCCACACCTGAAACATCGACATCCGAACCGTTCAGGAAATCGTAGTAGACGTTGGCAATGCCATAAACGTGGGATCTGCGAACCTGTCCAAGGCTATCGGTCCACTGGCGCTCATAGTTGCCGGACAGGCCAAGCCGGCCAAGCAGACGATCCCCGTCACCGGCCGATACCTCCGCGCTATACGGATCGGTAAACCGGCTGAAGCGAACGGACGAATAAGCCAGTTGAGCCTGTGGGGTCAGCGACCAGCCGTCCTGCAATGCGATCTTCTGGCCCGCTTCGATGCTAAGCGCATAACCGAAACCGTTATTGCCCTCGGCAAGTGTCTTGCCCAGCGTCGCGGACTTGATATCGCTGTCGTACCAGGTGAGCTGCGCCTGGGCGTCGGCATAGAAACCGTTCTCGCCATACCAGGTCATCGTACCGCCCAGACCGTAGCCGGTCGTATCGATGGAGCCAGTGCCGAAAACCGACATGATGCTGGACGAAACCGTTCCGAAATGAGCGGTCACGCCGCCGATAAGAATCCCGCTTTCGCCCTCATGCAGCATGCCGTCCAGACCCGCCTGCAACTTCCAGACAGTCGTATCGTAATCGGACACGGTAGTGGAACGTTCCGGCGTGATGCTGGAGTGAGCCGCTTCGATGCGGGCCCAGATCGCGCTGCGGTCGACCGGTCCCGCGCCGGGTACATCCGCTCCCTGCGGCGTCGCTTCAGCACCCCACGACCGGTTGCCGACCCGCTGCTGCAAGGTGCCGAGCTCATTGAAGCTCTGCAGCACATTGGCATAGGCCTCATAGAGCGGAACGCCTGGCGCATAGAGCGGCTGCGGCTCCGGATTATTGGGATTGAGATAGGTGGAACGCAGATACCAGTCGCCATCTGCCGGCGTGCTGATACCGTCCTTGTAGAGCCGGTATGCATAGGCCCCGCCCACGACGGCCTTCTCTCCCTGGAAGAGATAATCGCCAAGCAGGCTGAAGGTCCCTTCCGACTTGCCGCCGACATCGATGATCTTGATGCCGTTTTCAGTCTGCGCACCACCGCCGCCGAGATTGACCACCTTCACATTGCTGGTGCCGGAGGTATTGCCGGTCACGACCAGCCGGTCAGCCTTGGACGAATCGCCGCCAAGTTCCGCCTCGATCTCCAGCGTACCGTCACTTCCGCTATAATTGCCGTCAACCGTCAGCGTACCAATGGAAACGCCTGGCGCCACGGTGCCGCCCTCGAAGTTATTGGTGTCGCAGACCGTTCCGTTGCCCTCAAGCCTGCCGCCTGAGAGAACGTTGACATCGCCGCACAGACTGCCGCTGACTTCCAGCACACCTTCCTGCACGGACGTCGTACCCGCGAAAGCGGAGTTGTCGGACGCAATATCCAGCCTGCCGCCGCCCAACTTGTGCAAATTGCCCGCACCGGAAATGAACCCGTTCCAGGTCAGCACGGTCTCCGCATCGGTACGCACATTGACCTCACCGAGCGCATTGAGCTGGCGCGCGGTTTCGAAGCTCGCGGTGGTGTTGAGCGTGCCGCCATTGAGACTGACTTCCCCGCTCGCTTCGCCCAGATTGGCATCGGAGGAGACCGCAAGCGTGCCGCCGTTGACAGCCGTACCGCCGGTATAGCTGTTGGCTCCGGTCAGCACGAGTGTGCCGAGATCGGTTTTGACGAGCTGTGTCGATCCGGTCAGTTGCGACGAAATCGTCGCCGTGAAACCGGCACCGTCGGTTGTGCCGTCGCCTACACGGATTGTCGAGGTCGTTCCGCCGGTCAGGGCAAGATCATCACCCTCAATGACATAGCCGTCACTTGCGAACTGCATGCCGGAAGCCGTCACATTACCAAGGCTGTTATCGACCGTTACCATACCGGCTTTCCCCGCGAAGATCGCGAAGGAGGAATCGGAATATGGCGCGTTGATGGTGCCGGTGCTGTCGGTCCAGTTTTCATTACCGATGGAGCTCTGCCACAGGCCGTCGCCGCCATCCACAACACCATTGTTTTTGGGGCCGGCATTGCCATCCCAATAATTCAGGGACAGCCCGTCGGTGGTCACCAGATTGACCTGATTGGCAATCGAGGTCTGCACATAGGCGCCGGAGGAAGGTATGCTGCCGATGGACAATCCGTTGTCGGTCAGCGCGCCGTCATAGCTGAACACGCGATAGACGCCCGGTCCGAAAGAACCGCCCGGTGTGACCGAGACATTGATCGTGCCATCAAGAACCAGATTGCCGCCCACCGTCGTCAGGTCGTTCAGCGATCCGCCAACTTCATTGGCCGAACCAAAGCTGTAATTCAGGATCGAACCGCTGCTGAGGCTGAGATCGCCGAGAATGGAAAGCGTACCCGGCGTACCATCGGCATCGCCCGGATTGAGCGTTCCGCCATCTGAAATCGTCACGTTGCCGCCGATAATGCCCTTGCCGCCCAGCGACGCCCCGCTCAGAACCGAGGTCGCGCCGTTTGCTGCCGTCTGGTCGCCATTGACGAACAGCCCACCGGCAGAAACTGTAGTATCACCGCTGTAGCTGTTGGTGCCGGTGAGGATCAGCGCGCCATTGCCGCCCTTGGTCAGGGCACCCATTCCGCTGATCAGTCCGGACAACGTCAGTTCGGCATCGGTCTGGAACGAGCCGCCGCCTGCGAGCAGGCCTGCATCGCGTGTGGAAGACATTGCTGCTGTGTTGCGCAAGGTGCCGCTGTCGAAAGTCAGTTGCCCCGACAGAGCACCAAGATTGCTGTCATTCGAGATTTGAACCGTACCGCCATGGATCGCCGTACCGCCGCTATAGCTGTTGGCGCCGTCCAGCACCAATGTGCCCAGATCGGTCTTCACCAACTGGCTGTTGCCCGTCAGATCGGAAGCGATCGTCGCCACATAACCCGCACCGGGCATTGTGCCGTCGCCGACGCGGATCGTCGCCTGCGGGCCGTTCAGAGCGATGCTGTCGCCCTCGACCAGATAGCCGTCGGTAGCGAACTGCATTCCGGCAACCGTGATGGCGCCTGCACCGGCATCGACAGTGACATTACCCGCCTTGCCGCCGAAGACAGCAAAGCTGCCATTATCGAATGTGCCGTTCAGGTCGCCGGTCGAACCTGTCCAGTTCGCAGATCCACCCAGTTGCCAGACACCATCGCCGCCGTTCACCGCATCGTTATGATGAAGCGATGCGTCCGCACCGTCCCAGAAGTTCAGCAGCAGACCGCTCGTGCTGACGAGATTGACTTGATTGGCAATGGCCGTCTGCACCGCATGATCAGGCGATGCGCTGACAAGCCCGCCATCGGTCAGCGCGCCGTCATAGCTGATGACACGATAAATACCGGGTCCGAAATTACCGCCGGGTGCCTCGGTCACATCGATGATGCCGTCCAGGAGCAGATCGCCGTGAACAACCGTCAGGTCGTTATAGGCACCGCCGATGACGCCCGCCTGACCGAAATTGTAAGCCAGCGTTGCATTGGGCGCGATCGTGAGGTCGCCATTGATGGTCAGAGTGCCGGGCGTTACACTCAAATCACCGGGGTTGAGTGTTGCCAGCGCGCCAAGTGTGACATTGCCGCCGATAGTCCCCACGCCGCCAAGCGAAGCGCTGCTGGCCACGGTCACTTCTCCGGTCGCCAGCGACTGGTCGCCATTGATGTAAAGCGCCCCGCCGTTAACCGTCGTCTGACCGGCATAGGTGTTGTCCGCCGTCAGGATGACCGTGCCTGGTCCCTTCTGTTCAAGCGTTCCCGAACCCGAGATCAGTCCGTCAAAATTGACTGTATCAGACCGGTTGAAGGCCAGAGCGTCGTTATTGGTAACATCACCGATAATGAAGCCGCTCGTGCCGCCATTACCAAGCTGCAACGTGCCTGCCGAAATAGTCGTGCCGCCGGAATAGCTCGTATCAGCAGTGAGGACGAGTGCGCCCGCTCCCGTTTTGGTCAGACTGCCTGCGCCGGAAATCATGCCCTGCCACGACAGATCTCCATCCGTCTTGAATGTGCCGCCAGAGGCATTCAGTACGGCATCGCGGCTGGAGGCGAAGCCTGCCGTATTGTTCAACGTGCCGCCATTGAAGGTCACAGCGCCGTTGGCTTGGCCCAGATTCTGGTCTGCCGAGACCGCAACAGTCCCACCATTGATTGCTGTGCCGCCGGCATAGCTATTCACACCCGCAAGCGTCAGTGTTCCGCCACCCGTCTTGGTCAGACTGCCCGTACCGCTGACGATACCGTTCAGCGTCAGATCGGCAAGCGTATCGAATGTGCCGCCGCCCGCATCCAAAGCTGTAAGACGCCCCGAAACGATCGCTCCGGTGTTGCGTAATGTACCGCCATTAAGAGACAGGTTACCGCTCGCAAGCCCCAGATTGGAGTCGGCTGAGATCTGTATTGTGCCGCCATTGATTGCCGTGCCGCCGCTATAGCTGTTGATGCCGCCCAGAACCAGGGTTCCCTGGTCTGTTTTCTCAAGCACGGAAGTTCCGGTGAGATTGGAAGTGATGGTTGCAACATAGCTTGCGCCTGCTTGCGTCCCATCACCGACGCGGATGATCGCATCCGGACCAACCAGTTCTATGTCGCTGCCCTGCACAATGTAACCGCCGGTCGCAAACTGCATGCCGGTGGCCTGCACCTGTCCGGCACTGTTGTCGACAATGACTGTACCGGAAGTACCGGCAAAGATCGCAAAGCTGCCATTGTCGAAAGGTGCGTTGAATGTACCGGTTTCATCCGTCCAGTTCCGGCCACCGGCGGCAAACCATGTGCCGTTGCCGCCATTGACCACGCCATTGCCGTGCGGACCGGCGTCGCCGTCCCAGTAGCTCAGCGCCATTCCCGCCGAATTGACCAGATTGACCTGATTGTTGACGGAGGTCTGCAACGAGTAATCCGGCGAAGTCAGGTTCAGGCCGTTATCAGTCAGGCTACCGTCATAGCTGATGACACGATAGATACCGGGACCAAAATTACCGCCCGGCGTCTGCGTAACATTCAATGTACCGTCGAGGGTCAGATCGCCCCCGACAACCAGATGATCGTTGAGCGGCCCGCCGACAATGTCGGCTTCACCGAAGTTGAAGTTGAGGCTGGAGCCGGAGGAAAGCACCAGATCGCCATTGATGGTCAGTGTGCCCGGCGCGCTTCCCGCCTCGCCGGGATTGATCGCACCGCCATCGGCAACCATGACGTTGCCGCCGACAGTCCCCGTACCGCCAAGGGCAGCGCCGTTTGCAACCGATGTCTGCCCTGTGGCGGCAGACTGATTGCCGTTCACCAGCAGCGTGCCGCCCAGAATATTTGTCGCGCCCGCATAGCTGTTATTGCCGGTCAGGGCCGTTGTGCCGGTGCCAAGCTTGTTCACGCCGCCGCTGCCGGAAATCGTTCCGGAGAAGCCGTAATCATTGTCGAGATTGAACGCCAGCGTGCCGTTGTTGAGTACGTCCCCGCCGAGTGAACCGGCCATGGCACCGCTGCCGATCTGTAGCGTACCTGCATCGATCATGGTGCCTGCGCTGTAGCCGTGTGCGCCGGTCAGGGTCAGTGTTCCCGTGCCCAGCTTGTCGAGGCTCTCGAAATTAGTGACATTTGCTCCGTCAAGCGTGCGTCCTGCCGTGGTATCGACCTTCAGCGTATCTCCGCGACCGGTCTCTCCGCCCGTACCCGCATCGACACCGCCGCCATCGAAGACGGCGCTGTCATTGAGTACCAGCGTGTCGTTGCCCGCACCGAGCTGCAGATTGCCTGCGCCGGTGTCGAGTGTGCCGCTGACATTGATTGTGTCATCGCCTGCGCCGAGATATCCGTTGGCGCGCAGCGTTCCGCCAGCATTGACATTGATCGTGCTGGACCCGGCATCACCCGTGAAGACTGCCGTGCCGCCGGACGCTGTTTCGACCGTGCCGTTCACCGTGAGGGTGGAATTGCCATTCATGGCAATCGTCGGCGTGTCAAGGCTGCCATCCACCTGCAGCGTTCCGTTATCCACGCTGGTAGCGCCGATGCTGTTACCCGAGGCAGTCAGCACTGTGGTTCCGCTGCCGATCTGCGCCAGGCTGCCCGGACCGCTCAATGTGCCCGTGAAATCGAAAGTGTCGCTGCGGTTGATCGACAATGTTGAGGTCGGTGCAAAGACGATGATATTGCCTGCACCGGCATTGCCGGAGGTGCCGCCATTGCCGATCATCAGATTACCGTCATTGATGACGGTGTTGCCGGTATAGCTGTTATTGCCGGTCAATACCCATGTGCCGCTGTCATTTTTGGCCAGCGTGGTCTTGCCGGTTCCGTTGTCAGCGATGGTTCCGCCAAGAGTGTTGAAATCGGTGTTGGTTCCGCCAAGCGCGATGGTGCGTGCAGTATTGTTGCCCGACAGCGTTACTGCCGAAGTATTGTTGAAAACGAGCGCGCCTGTGCCGGAGGATTCGATAAAAGTCGTTCCGGCTGCCAGTGTGAAGAGCCGGTCCGTAGTGTCGCCGCTGCCGTTATAACGCAGCGTTGAACCGTTTCCGATCACGAGATTGCCCGCGGCCAGTGAAGATGCGCCGATGCTGCTGGCTTCGCCGCCATTGGACATTTTGTCGACAACCAGAACACCGCCGTTGATATTGGTTCTGCCGGTATAGGTGCTGTCAGGATTGGACAATACCCAGGTGCCTGTGCTCGCCTTGTTAAGCGATGTCACGCCGGTACCATTGTTCGTAAGCTGGGCAGCAAGCGTATTATTGCCGGTGTTTGTGCCGGTCAGGGTCAATGTCTGCGCGGTATTTGAACCACTGAATGTTACCGGCGCATTGCTGGCAAAACTGATCGCACCCGTGCCGGAGGCATCGAGCACATTACCGCCGGAAGCTCCCAGCGTGAACCGGCGATCCGTGCTGTCGCCTGACCCTATGTAGCGTAATGTCCCGCCATTGATAACGAGATTGCCGGCATCCGCGCTCGAAGCGCCGATCGAACTGTTCACGCCGCCATTGTTCAGATGAGTGACAGCCAGCACACCGCCATTGATTGTGGTCGGCCCGTCATAACTGCTGGTGGCCCCTGAAAGAGTCTGGATACCTGTACCAGCCTTGATTAGTGAACCGCTGCCCGAAATCGCACCGCTATAGGTCTGATTTGAACCATAAGTGATCGTCAGTGCGGCTCCGCCCAATGTAATTTCACCAGGTGTGCTGCTGCCGCCCTGTCCGATATAGAGCACATTGTTGTTGAAACCGGCCAGATCAACAATTGCGCCGGCATTATCCATCCGCAATCCGCTGTCGCCAAATGCGGCAGTGGATCCCGCACGCAAGGTTCCTTCGAGTGCAAACGTATGCCCGGTATAGCTATTGGCCCCTTCAAGAACCAGCGTTCCGGCACCCCGTTTTCTGAAACTGGCATTGCCGACGACTGCCCCCTCAAAGCCCAGCGTCGTTGTAGCTTCGGTCACAAAAATATCGCTTGTCCCGCCCACAGTGAGGCCGCGGTCGACGCTCACGCTGGTGCCTGTGTACTGGAGCGCTCCATTGGAAATGACAAGATTGGCTGAATCTGCGGTAGAGGCACCGATGCCGCTGGCCTGTCCGCCGTCAGCAAGACAATTTGTGCTCAGTATGCCCTTGATCGTCGTTGCGCCCGTATAGTCATTATTACAGCCGGATATGGTCAAAGTGTAGCTGCCAGTGCGCGTCAGGCCACCGGTACCGCTGATCGTACCGCTGAAGTTCCCCCCGGCGGCAACCTCAAGTGTTGCCGAACCAAGCTCGACCGCGCCGGCGCCAAAGAGACCGCCGACCGTGTTATCATAATCGTTGAGATTCAGACGCGCTCCGGCGTCGACCGTCATCGGTCCTGTGCCGAAGGCAGTCGTCGAACCGGCTTGCAACTCTCCCGCACTGACGATCGTGTCGCCCGTATAGCTGTTGTTGCCCGAGAGCAGCAGCGTTCCTGCTCCATATTTGCGCAGGCCGCCGTCTCCGACAACATCTCCGCTGAAACCGAGCGTCGTGCCAATGTCGGCAACATCGATGCCGCCCGCCGGTGTTTGCAGCGTAAAGCCGCGGTCAACACTTACACTGCTGCCTGTATATTGCAGTGTGCCGGAATTGCTCAGAACCAGATTGGCGGAGTCGCTTGACGAGGCGCCGATACCGCTGGCAAGTCCGCCATCGGCGAGCGTATTGACAGAAAGCGTACCGCCGGCAACAGTCGTTGCACCGATATAGTCGTTGCCGCCATTGGCAAGCGTCAGCGTGCCGGCACCTGTTTTCGTCAGCCCGCCATCGTCGGGGCTGGTTACTTTACCGGTGAATGTCAGGTTGGTCGAGGTATTGGCAACATCGATGGCAGCACTCGTTGCGCCGCCATTCACGACAGTAAATCCACGATCCGTAATGGTAGAGCCGCCCGTATATTGAAGCGTGCCGCTTTCCAGAACGAGATTCGCCGAGTCGCTGCTCGAAGCGCCGATGGCACTTGCGCTTCCGCCATTCCCGATGCTGTTGACGGATAAAGTGCCCTGACTGACGATCGTTGCACCGCTATAGGTGTTGGAGCCTGACAGAGTTGCGAGGCCGGTGCCGCCCTTGGTGACACCGATCGCACCGCCATTGTCCACGATCTGGGATCCAATGGTGAAATTGCCGGTGCTGTTTTGATGAATACCGACGACACCGCCGCCGGAACTCCCTGTCAGCATCCCACCCGTTATCGTCTGGTCATTCTTGCCGACACTCGGAGCAACGATAATGGTGCCGTCCACCCCAAGGGTTTGCCCGCCTGCAACCGTTACTGTGGAGGGTTTGCCAACCGTATAGCGCAAGCCACCAAGCTGAACGGTTGAGCCGACAGTTCCGAAAAAGCCGTCGACATCGGTAATATACTCTCCGTTCTGCCAGTTACCGGCATCGTCCTTGTCGGTATAATCCGCCTCGGTGAAAGCCACGATATTGCCGCCAACCACTTTGGCATAGTCGGTTCCGTTGACCGTCGCCCAGCCGCCAAGCACAGTGCTGGTTGTGGTGATGTTTCCGGTCGTAGGCAGGATAAAACTCACAATCCCGCCTGAATGAGTTACGGCCCCCAGATTGACGGTAAGGCTGCCCCCTGTACCCGAGGTCGCGCTGATCGTATTGCTGCCGGCTGTAACGCTCAGCCCATTGAAAGTCTGTTCATTGGCTGCCCCGGCACCACCTGTAATGCTGAGCCTGCCGCCAGCCATATTCAGGGCCGAAGCATTTGAAATAATATTGGAACCAGGTGCACCCGCAGCGGCGAAATCAAGCGCAAGCTCACCGCCGCCAATGATGGTGCTGCCCGTATAGGTGTTTGTGCCGCTCAGCGTCAGCTTGCCCGTACCAAGCTTCTCCAGACCGCCGCTACCGCTGATGCTTCCAGCAAAGCTCGTGCTGATGGTGCCATTGTTCGTCAGCTTGCCGCTGCCAAGTGCAACATTGCCACCAGTACCGGCCAGCGTCGGCGCAACGAGATCGTAACTGTTAAGATCGAGCGTACCGCCATTGACCGTAACGCCCGTTAGCACGCCAAAAGCAGCGGCGTTGCCAGCCCTCAGCGTGCCGCTATTGACAATCACAGCACCTTCGCGCGTGTTGGCAGCGCCGAGCGCCCAAGTGCCGGCGCCATCGCTTATGAGGTCGCCCTTGCCGCTGATAACGCCGGAAAGCGTGTTTACCCCGGCAAAGCTGCCACCGAGCGTAAAACTGTTATTGCTGGCGAGCGGATCGAGATTGACCCCACCGGAAAGTGTCAGGGCGCCACTGCCATCGTTGAGAATATTTCCCGATGCAATCGTCCACTGACGATTACTGTTCCCGCCGGTGCCAGTGTAGCTCAGCGTACCCTTATTCGAAATAGAGATGGGATCGGTACCCGCGCCGAGAGAGCTTGCAGTCCCCGCGTCCGCAAGCACCGAAGCGCGAACAGTGATGGTACTGATCTCGGATGTGCCAGTATAGGAATTGACGCCACCCAAGGTAATCGTCCGGCCAGTCTTCCCGCTGAAGTCGTACTTATCTCCGCTGAGCGTGCCCAGAAGCTCTATATCCGCATCTTCCGCGAAAAAACCGCTGGCGCCCGAAGTGAGGACATCGCCGGTTATCGACAGCGTTCCCGTACCCCGGTTACGGATGAGCGCCGCTCCCCCATACAGTTCCCAGTTGCGGTTGGAGCTGTCGCCGTCACCGAGATAGATGACATTGTCGGAATATTGGCTCGACTGGGCGAATATGATCGTGCCGTCGCTAACCGTCACCGGCGCTCCGAGGGAGCTTGCTTCACCGAGATTGCCGATTGACGTGAAATAGCTGCTGCCGGTGCCGTTGACACCGTTGAAGGTCGTGATGCCGGTATAGGTGCTGGCATCGTTGCTCATCGTGACGCCGACACCCACTGAGACTTGACCATTGCCCGTAACAAGCGCGGACCCTGCACCAGCGCCAGCCAGATTCAGCTTGCCGCCATCCCCGATATTAACTGTTCGGTTCGTATTCGCACCCGATATCGTCAACCCGACCGATGCACCAGCTGCCGTGACGATATTATTGCCAGCCGCACCCAAAGCGGCATCACTCCCCACATTGAGTGTACCTGCGTCGAGATTTATTCCGCCGGTGAATGTGTTGATGCCATTCAATGCCAGTATGCCACCTCCGGCTTTGGTCAAGCCGGATGTACCCGCGATCACAGAATTAATGGTACTCGTTCCAGTGCTGACCGTGACCGTCGGCATCACACCGCCCAGCGTTAGCGTACCGCCGCTCAGCGTATAGCCGTTCGTATTAAATGCGAGGCCATTGGCCGTGATCGGCGAGCCCAGTGTTACTGTGCCAGCCGTACCGCCAAAAATCGCGATGTCTAGTCCAGCATTGTTCCACGCAGTATAGGGGCCGCTGACCCCGTCCGCATTCGGGCTCCAGAAAGACGATGTCAGATTCCAGGTACCCGTACCGCCGGATCCGGGAGACGTCTGATTGGCATCCCAGTACTGATCAGCAGCCGCAGCCGGATAAAGCATAAGCCCGGCCAGCAAAGCCCCTGGGAGAGTGCTCGCACGCACCGCACGCGCAAAAACGGAAACAACCTGTCCAATATAGGGCGCATAGCTGGCGACCTCGCCCTTGTACTTCGTCATGCGCCCACCCCGCAGCAAGCACAGGAAAGCTCGCGCATGTGGCTGTGTTGTTCTACTTATTCTCTGAGCAACGGGATGATATCCACGCCAGTTCGACCGCTTTTTTGTCGGTGACATTATTTCTCTCCCGCGCTGCTAATTGCTTCAATAAACTCACCTGCGGTCGTCACATAATAACTGGCGGCACGCGCAGTGTTCATTGGGCTAAAAGAAAAAACACCTGCATACAGGAGCGTCCCAAAAGACTCCCCTGGACGCAATTTTCGAGCCAGAGTAATAGTCGAGTTAATGCGCCTTCTGGTTACGGGAATCGACATAATCGAGAAGGTCCTTTGTTCTGGCAGGTGTGTTTATGGTCTCAATAACAAAGATAATAATTTTTGCACAGTGTAAATAAGCTTTATGAAAAATTAGATAATACTTAATAGTTGCTTTAGTTAAAGCTAATATACTTATGGTTGTATAATGCCTGTGCAAGCAGTACGGTGCTTTTATATTTCAAGCTTTCGCGCACTACTAAAGGTTGAGGTTTCTGGCGTACTTAAAGACTGGAGCGATGAGCAACCATCGTCGACTGGTGGATCGCAACAGTTTGCGTTCTCGGTATTGATTTTTACTGATGGGTTGGAAGCTCGCTCTCACGAGCGTGTCGCAGAATGCCGTGATGGTGATGCTTTACGTCATCAATAGAGGAGGAGGCATCCATGGATGAAGTTATCATCGTTGGCGTCGCTGCCACTGTGTGTGATTGCAATGGAGCTTGTGATCGAAGGCAGGGAAGCGCTTGCGCGTCGGCATCAGGCTGATATTGGCAATGAGGCCGTATGTATCCGAACTCACGCATTTTCGTGATTGCAAATTGCTGACAAAAGTTCCTTAGATGAACGCTACAAGCAAGAGGCATTCTGTAAGATGCTTCTTAAATCATTGTTCTTCTTTAAGAAAACTGGAGCGGGCGAAGGGATTCGAACCCTCGACCCCAACCTTGGCAAGGTTGTGCTCTACCCCTGAGCTACACCCGCTCGCGCCAGTCGTTTCCGCCAAGCAGGCGCTATATGGACCAACACTTCGCCGATTGCAACAGGGAAATTGCAGGAAATGCCGTTTCCCTCAAATAAACTCTATGCTGCCCTGTAAGTAGCTGTAAAAACACTTTATTGTCCTTGAAGCCGATGGCGGTTCCGCTCCGGCGGCGAACCATATATGACTTTCAACAGGATATTTTCCGGTAAGAACCATCGAAATAGCCCGATTGCCGGGGGAAATGGAATAGATATGCCTCTGACGCCACAGGAACTTCACGATTATCTGCGCGATCTCGATATCGAGGTCAGGACTGTCGAACATCCGCCATTATTCACCGTGGCGGATTCGCAAGGCCTACGCGGGGAAATCACCGGTGGCCACACCAAGAATCTCTTTCTCAAGGACAAAAAGGACAATTTCTTTCTGGTGACGGTGGAAGAGGAGGCAGTCGTCGATCTCAAATCGATACACCATATCATCGGCGCAGCGAGCCGCGTTTCCTTCGGTAAGCCGGAAAAGCTGTTCGAATATCTGGGCGTCATTCCCGGCGCGGTGACGGTGTTCGGCGCGGTCAATGACAAAGAACATAATGTCGAGATCATTCTTGATGCAGGATTGATGCAACATGACATCATCAACGGTCATCCGCTGACCAATGAAGCCACGACTTCAATAGCGCGCGGCGATTTGATGCGCTTTCTTGAGGCAACGGGCCATAAGCCGCGTATTCTTGCCGTTTCGGAGGATGCGAAAGCCACTGTATCGGTATAGACTGCGGACGAATATTTGTTCGCCCGGCTGACTTGAAATCTGCGGACATAAGTACAAACTGAAATATCGAAACCGGTCACGCTTGCTGTCGTGCGAACCGGCAGACATGAGGAATATCCGATGACAAGCCAGAACAATCCCTATTCCAGCGCAGGCGGGCAAATGTCGGCCAATGTAACTTTTGGTGCATCGGGTGCCGCGCCGGCAGGGGCTGATCTGATCAAGGACACGACCACCGCAGGTTTTCAGGCGGACGTTATCGCCGAATCGCGCAAACAGCCGGTGCTTGTGGATTTCTGGGCACCATGGTGCGGCCCGTGCAAGCAATTGACGCCAGTGCTTGAAAACGCAGTGCGTCAGGCGGGTGGCGCAGTGAAGCTGGTCAAGATGAACATCGATGATCACCCGGCTATCGCCGGACAGCTTGGCATCCAGTCCATCCCCGCCGTGATTGCTTTCGTCAACGGCCAGCCTGCCGATGGTTTCATGGGCGCCGTACCCGAATCTCAGATCAAGGAATTCATCACCAGGATTGGCGGTCCCAGCGACCAGGAAACGGCGCTCAATGAGGCTATAAATGCCGCAGCCGAACTGCTTGAAAGCGGCGATTTCGTGCAGGCCGCCAAAATCTTCTCTTCGATTCTTCAGGCAACCCCCGACAATGTCGATGCGGCTGTTGGTCTTGCCACTTGCCTGCTGGAATCGGGCGATGCGGAAAAAGCGCGCGAAATACTGGCAAGCCTGCCTGCCGACAAGAAGGATGCGGCGTCCGTGCGGGCGCTTGAGGCCAAGTTGGCGCTGGCCGACCAGGTGAAGCTCATTGGCGATCCGATCGAGCTGGAACGCCGCGTTCAGGCGGATGGCAAGGATTATCAGGCTCGTTTCGACCTCGCGCAGGTGCGCAACGCGCAGGGACGGCGCGAGGAAGCTGCTGATGAATTACTGGCGATCATGCGGGCCGATCGCACATGGAACGACGATGGCGCGCGCAAGCAGCTTTTGCAGCTTTTTGAAGCGTGGGGCAATACCGATCCGGCAACGCTAGGTGCGCGCCGCAAACTCTCGTCTCTGCTCTTTTCCTGATCGGGAAGTCCGGAGGCGGGACTATTAGAGCATTTCCAGCAAAAGCGTGAAACGGTTTTGCGTCGGATAATGTGACAAAACAAAGATTTGGAGCGGGTCCGGTGACTCCGTTTAAACAGGAACCGCTCCAAGGGAGATTGCAATGCAAGTGGGCAATGCCCGTTACCGGACGGGCGCGGACATACCGGATGTTGTGGCGGTCTTTCCGTTGCGAGGCGCTCTGCTTCTGCCCGGCGGTAAGCTTCCGCTGAATATATTCGAGCCGCGCTATCTTGAAATGGTGGAAGCCGCCATTTCGAGCAAGCGGATCATCGGCATGATCCAGCCGCATATCCAACCGGATGAAGAGGAAAGTGACGAGCTTGACGAGACCGCAAAACCGCCTTTGAGCAAGGTTGGCTGCCTGGGACGCATAACTACATTTTCCGAAACCGGAGACGGGCGCATTCTCATTACGCTTGAAGGCATTTGCCGCTTCCGCGTGCTCGAAGAGGTTCACTGCCGCCGTCCTTATCGCCAGTGTCGCATCGCGCCATTCCTCACCGATCTCGAAGATGCGCGTGACGCCGCCAATATCGACCGCGAAGCATTGCTGCGTGCCTTCCGCGACTATCTCGAAGTGCATAATCTGGAAGCTGACTGGGACAGCATTTCACGCGCGGGAAATGAAACGCTGGTCAACGCCCTGTCGATGATGTCTCCTTTCGGAGCCGCGGAAAAACAGGCGCTGCTGGAAGCGGCGGATCTCAAAACGCGCGCGGCGACGCTGATCGCCATCACCGAAATGATGCTGGCCAAAATCAGGGATGATTATAGCTCGCGCCTGCAATGAAGATCGGGAGAAGATCGAGGAATGAAATGGCTGAATGTGAAAAGACCGATAATCTCGACGTGAAATTGCTCGAACTGCTTGTTTGCCCATTGACCAAGGGACCGCTCGAATATGATGCGGAACATCATGAATTGGTCTCGAAAAAGGCCCGGCTCGCCTACCCTATTCGCGGCGGAATCCCGATCATGCTGCCTTCGGAAGCGCGCACTCTCGATTGAGCCGCAGAGCCTTTCTGGCGCGCTTTGATGGGATATATTCCGACTGTTATATAATTTCTGATCGCGGCCTATTCTTTTTCATAAATTTCGCTGCGCTGATTATTGCTTGCCGCGCCGGTGGGTTCTATAACCCTGGCGGAACTAGAGCATTTCCAGCAAAAGCGTGAAGCGGTTTTGCGTCCAGACAAGGCGTAAAACAAATAGACAGGGCGATTCCGTCACAACGGAAATCGCTCCGTTGCGTACGAAATAATAGAGGCTTGGCATTATGGCATCCAGAAAACTCCTTCTCCTGCCCGGCGATGGCATCGGTCCCGAAGCAATGGCTGAGGTCCGCAAAATTATCGCTTTCCTCAACTCAGGCCTCAATCTCGGTTTTGAGACTGACGAGGGACTGGTTGGCGGATCGGCATATGATGCGTGTGGGCAAGCCATTTCCGATGCCGATATGCAAAAGGCGCTGGCAGCCGATGCCGTGCTGTTTGGCGCGGTGGGCGGCCCCAAATGGGATGAGGTGCCTTATGAAGTGCGCCCCGAAGCCGGACTTCTGCGCTTACGTAAGGAGATGGAGCTTTATGCCAATTTGCGTCCGGCTATCTGCTATCCGGCGCTGGCGCATTCTTCCTCGCTCAAGCCTGAAGTGATCGAAGGTCTCGACATCCTGATCCTGCGCGAATTGACCGGCGGCGTCTATTTCGGCGAGCCGAAGGAAATCATTGATCTGGGCAACGGCCAGAAGCGCGGCATTGATACGCAGGTCTATGACACCTATGAAATCGAGCGTATCGCCGATGTGGCCTTCGAGCTTGCGCGCACCCGCCGCAACAAGGTCACGTCGATGGAAAAGCGTAATGTGATGAAATCGGGCGTGTTGTGGAATCAGGTCGTCACTGCCCGCCACAAGGAAAAGCACGCCGATGTGGAACTGACGCATATGCTGGCCGATGCCGGCGGCATGCAGCTTGTTCGCTGGCCCAAGCAGTTCGATGTGATCGTCACCGACAATCTGTTTGGCGACATGCTTTCAGACGTTGCCGCTATGCTGACCGGCTCACTGGGCATGCTGCCATCCGCATCGCTGGGCGCGGCCGATGCGAAGACCGGCAAGCGTAAGGCGCTTTACGAGCCGGTGCATGGTTCGGCCCCCGATATCGCTGGCAAGGGCATTGCCAATCCAATCGCCATGATCGCTTCGCTGGGCATGTGCCTGCGCTATTCGTTCAATTTGATCGATGAAGCCGACCGCCTCGATGCGGCAATTGCCGCTGTGCTCGACGATGGTCTGCGTACGGGGGACATATGGTCGGAAGGCACAACCCGTATCAGCACCTCCGAAATGGGCGATGGGATCCTTGAAAAGTTCAGGGCATTATCTGCCTGATTTCTCATGCTATCGTGGAGCGCCGATCTGATCGTATCAAATCGGCGCTCCAGAGCATTTCCAGCAAAAGTGTGAAACGGTTTTGCGTAGGAAAATGCGTAAAAGAACAGCTCTACTGAAGCATGAAATCCGCCAAGACGCCAAAAATGAGCAGGAAAATCAGGAAGAACTGAAACTCTCGCTGCTTTATGCGTATCGCGAATATTATTCCTATTGTTTCTACCGAGAATAGAAGTGTGTCGGCCCTGACAGATGTATAATCCCGGGCAGGCAGATGGACTCGTAACTGGCTCAGATATTCGACCAGATTGAGGAACATGAAGAGTGAAAAGAGCCAGGCTTTTCTTGAGAGAAAATACTTCTCATAATCGCCATACTCTTTAACTTCATCCGGCGTCAGCGTGACGCAGACGAAAAACAGGCCGAATACGTAAAGTAGATCGAGTATATACGTATATACATCATACTGCTTGGTTTCGCTCTCCAGGAGATAATCCCACCAGAACTGGATTATCCATAGAAAGACGACCAGAACCCAACCGATATGCATATAGGAAATCTTATGCCTGTTGGGATGCTGTACGAATTTGGAAGCAAAGATAAGCAGGCGTGACAGGCACAGACTGATGCCCATGCCATTGATAATTCTCATATGAGAGAATGAATCAGCGAAATTGATCGCAGCGTCGACACCGGAAGCCAAATTGCACCTGTAATGATCTGGAGCGTCTACTCTTGCCGGAAATTCTTTAAATGTCGTGAATGTGATGGCCGCGCTCCCTTCATAAGCCGGGAGCCAAAATATCGCAGTGACGACATGATATCGCAGTGACGACATGGACTGATTGATTTATGTCGCTATGTGAATATTGAGACTCACCCTGAAAGCCCCCTCATGACCGCACGTCTTTCATTCGCGCGCGAGCGCATCAACGTTCTTCTTCTCGAAGGCATCAATCAGTCGGCTGTCGATTATTTCAAATCGTCGGGCTACACGAATGTTGTTCACATACCCAAAGCGCTCGACAAGGCAGAGCTGATCGAAGCCATCGCCTCGGCGCACATCATCGGCATCCGTTCGCGCACGCAACTGACGGACGAGGTATTTGAAGCGGCGCAGCGGCTCATCGCAGTCGGCTGCTATTCGGTGGGGACCAATCAGGTCGATCTGAAAGCAGCGCGCAAGCGCGGCATCCCGGTTTTCAATGCGCCCTTCTCCAATACGCGTTCGGTGGCGGAACTGGTGATCGGCGAGATCATCATGCTGATGCGGCGCATCTTCTCGCGCTCCGTCAAGGCCCATGCAGGCGGCTGGGAGAAATCGGCCATCGGCAGCCGCGAGGTGCGCGGCAAGACGCTGGGTATCGTCGGCTATGGCAATATCGGCTCGCAGGTGGGTAATCTCGCCGAAAGCCTTGGCATGAACGTGCGTTATTACGATACGACTGACAAGCTGCAATATGGCAATGTCATTCCGACCGACACGCTTGATGAGCTGCTCGCCATTTCCGATGTCGTCAGCCTGCATGTGCCTTCCAACAAATCGACTGCCAAGATGATTACGGAAGCCCGGCTGCGCAAGATGAAGAAGGGAGCCTTTCTCATCAACAATGCGCGCGGCTCGGTGGTGGACCTCGAAGCGCTGGCACGCATACTTGACGAAGGCCATCTGGCCGGTGCGGCGATCGACGTATTCCCGACTGAACCCGCCTCCAACAAGGATCCGTTCACATCGCCCTTGCAGGGGCTTGAGAATGTCATTCTCACCCCACATATCGGCGGCTCGACCGAAGAGGCGCAGGAGCGGATCGGCACGGAAGTCGCCCGCAAGCTGGTGGAATATTCCGATGTCGGCTCCACGCTCGGCGCGGTCAATTTTCCGCAGGTTCAATTGCCGCCCCGTCCAAGCGGTACGCGCTTCATGCATGTGCATGAAAACCGCCCCGGCATTCTCAACAGCCTGGTCAATATTTTCTCCTCGCACGGCATCAACATCGTCAGCCAGTTTCTGCAAACCGATGGCGAGGTCGGCTATGTCGTGATTGAGGCTGATGGGATGGACGATTTCAGCGATGATGTGTTTCAGGCCCTGCGCGAGATACCCGGAACAATCCGGGCCCGTCTGCTGTACTGATCAACGAGCTTTTAGACGGCTGATCCGCGTGGTTTTCCGGAGCCGCGCGGGTCGTTTATTTGCGCCCGGTGCGTAAAGTCACCGAGAAATCATTGACTCTTTTTCTAAAGAGCTTAAAAGCGCACACGGAAAAGGAGACACTCCGTGAACGCTTCCAGCGCATCACATAGCCTGTATGGAATGAATGGCCGTGCCGCCATTCGTTGTCCTATGGCGTCCGTTTCCAAAACGACCACGGCCACTTGCATTAAAACGACCACGAAAACGGTCTGATCCCTTGGCCTGCTCGCCCTCTCTCCCCGGGTCTGGCCCTGGGAAAAGGCCCGCTGGTTGGCGGGTTTTTATGGAAGCGGAGAGGACAGGAGAAGACAGATGGGATTTAAGGTAGCAATTGTCGGCGCCACCGGAAATGTCGGGCGCGAAATGCTCAATATTCTTGAAGAGCGCGGCTTTCCCGCCGATGAGGTTGTCGCGCTTGCCTCGCGCCGCAGTCAGGGTACGGAAGTATCCTATGGCGACAAGACGCTGAAAGTGAAAGCGCTCGATAATTACGATTTCTCCGACACCGATATTTGCCTCATGTCCGCTGGCGGCTCGATCTCGCAGGAATGGTCGCCGAAGATCGGCGCGCAAGGCTGTGTCGTTATTGATAATTCCTCGGCCTGGCGCTATGACGCCGAAGTGCCGCTGATCGTACCGGAAGTGAATGCGGATGCGATCGCAGGCTTTCGCAAGAAGAACATCATTGCCAATCCAAACTGCTCGACTGCGCAGCTCGTCGTAGCGCTCAAGCCGCTGCATGACGCAGCCACAATCAAGCGCGTTGTCGTCTCCACCTACCAGTCGGTTTCGGGTGCGGGCAAAGAAGGCATGGACGAGTTGTTCGAGCAGTCGCGCGCCGTTTTTGTCGCCGATCCGATCTCCACAAAGAAGTTCACGAAACGCATCGCTTTCAACGTTATTCCGCATATCGATACATTTATGGAAGACGGCTACACCAAGGAAGAATGGAAGATGATGGCCGAAACCAAGAAGATGCTCGATCCGAAGATCAAGCTGACGGCGACTGCTGTGCGCGTGCCAGTCTTTATCGGCCATTCCGAGGCGGTGAATATCGAGTTCGAAAAGCCGATTTCGGCGGAAGAAGCCCGCGAGATTCTGCGCGAAGCGCCCGGTTGCCTCGTTATCGATAAGCATGAAGATGGAGGCTACATCACGCCTTATGAATCTGCTGGGGAAGATGCGACCTACATCAGCCGTATCCGCGAGGATATCACGGTCGAGAATGGACTTGCTCTGTGGGTGGTCTCTGACAATCTGCGCAAGGGTGCCGCGCTCAACACAATCCAGATCGCGGAGCTTCTGGTTGCGCGCGGCCTGATCAAGCCGAAAGCTCTGGCCGCGTGATCAGGTTCAAAGGTTGAAGAAAAAACCCCGCGTGAGCGGGGTTTTTTATTGGCTGCTTGGTTGCGACCATGGAGAGGTGCTGTCATTCTGGTGGAAATACAGCGGATCTCTAGCAAGGTGAGAACAATGGCCAGCAAAATGCCGGAAAATGCGGGGAAGTCCGCCAAGCCAACACTTCTGGCAGGCGGAAATCCTCAAATCGCGAAAGCCTATGGTGATGCTCCGGTGCAGGCTTATATCGCAGCCATGCCGGGATGGAAGAGCGATATTGGGCACCGTCTCGACGCACTCATTACGAGTGCGGTCCCTGATGTGCATAAGGCGGTCAAATGGAATTCGCCGCTATATGGGTTGGAAGGGCAGGGCTGGTTTCTCAGCGTCCATTGTTTCACGAAGTATATCAAGGTTGCTTTCTTTCGTGGTGCATCGCTACGGCCCGTTCCGCCGGTCGAGTCGAAACACAAGGAAGTACGCTATTATCATATTTACGAGGATGACCAGTTCGACGAGGCCCAGTTTACCGATTGGGTGAAGCAAGCCAGCCAATTGCCGGGCGAACGCATGTAGCTCCGCAATGCGAGGTCTATTGGGGGCGATGACAACCAGAAAGGAAGCGATGACGATGATGGAAACAGGTAAATCCGACGCGCAGCAAGGAAACGCAGAGGTCTCTCCCTCTCATCTGATCGACGCAAGAATTCGGGAACTGGGCGACTGGCGGGGTGAAACACTGGCGCGCATTCGAAATCTCATCCAGCAAGCCGATCCCGATGTGATCGAGGAATGGAAATGGAGAGGTGTACCGGTCTGGTCGCATGCGGGGATCATCTGTACTGGCGAGACTTATAAGAATGTCGTCAAGATGACCTTTGCCAAAGGCGCCTCATTGCAGGATCCGTCAAATCTGTTTAATTCCAGCCTCGAAGGCAACACTAGGCGCGCCATCGATGTTTATGAAGGAGACAGGATTGATGAAGAAGCTTTGAAAACGCTGATCCGGGCCGCCGTGACGCTGAATACATCAACAAAAGCTGTTGCCCGTTCCCGGAAGAAATCAGGAAGCGGTTGACGGTCGCCAAAATTTGGCACCAAGACAAAAGCTTGGCTTTGTGGCCCTTCCGGTTCTGCTTGTCGAAGCGACCACTCAGCCTGCCTGTGCTTCGATATTCTCCATATCGTCATCCGACAGCCCGAAATGATGGCCGATCTCATGAATGAGGACATGGGTAATGATGTCGCCCAACGTTTCTTCATGTTCGGCCCAGTAATCGAGGATTGCGCGGCGGTAAAGAGTAATCCTGTTGGGTCCGTCGCCCGTTTGCAGGCTGAAACGCTCGCCTATGCCGTGACCTTCAAACAGGCCGAGAAGATCGAAGGGCGTTTCCAGCCCCATATCCTCGATGATCTGTTCTTCGGGAAAATCCGAAATCTGGATGACGATATCGCCGCATAGCACACGAAACTCCTGCGGCAGATGCGCAAGCGCTTCTATCGCAATGGATTCGATTGCATCCAGCGACGGCGAGAGGCGGTCCCCCCAGTCGCGGCTTTGATCTTCATGGGCCATTTCAGCCAACCGGGTCCTTTTCAATGGTTCAGGCCACCGGATTTTGAGGCAATGGGTTTGTAAGGAGACAAGCCATTATGCCCAGGGACGCTCTTGAACGTTCTTTGCTTCGAATGTATCGATGCTCTTAGCCTTTTCCATAGTTAAGCCGATATCATCCAGGCCATTGAGCAGGCAATGACGTTTGAATTCATCGACGTCGAAAGAGATCGTGCCGCCATCGGGGCCGTGAATTTCCATGGCTTCCAGATCAATCGTCAGCGTCGCATTTGCGCCGCGCGATGCGTCATCCATCAGTTTTTCGAGGTTTTCAGGGCTGACCTTGATCGGCAGAATGCCGTTCTTGAAGCAATTATTGTAGAAGATATCAGCAAAAGAGGTGGAGATCACGCAACGAATGCCGAAATCAAGCAAAGCCCATGGCGCATGTTCGCGCGAGGAGCCGCAGCCGAAATTGTCGCCGGCAACCAGAATCTGCGCATTGCGATAGCCGGGTTTGTTCAATACGAAATCCGGGTTCTCGGTACCGTCTTCGTTGAAACGCATTTCAGCAAAAAGACCCGTGCTCAGACCCGTGCGCTTGATCGTCTTGAGATAATCTTTCGGGATGATCATGTCCGTATCGACGTTGACGATCGGCAGGGGGGCGGCAACGCCCGTGAGCTTGGTGAACTTATCCATATGCGCAGCCTGTCAGTTTCATATTTCCAATTCAGGACTGGTTTACATCAGCATGGCGCAGAGTCAATGTTTGAGGGGCCGGATGCCGAATAGGTCGCAACCTTGAGAAACGCGTAATGGCAGTGCCTGCCTGCTTGCGCCATGTTGTTATTCGGTGCACAAATCTTCCATGAAAACATCTGTTCGCCCCCGCCGTTCCCTTCTGTTCGTGCCAGCCGCCAACAAGCGTGCATTGGAAAAATCACTCGCGCTTTCGGCGGATGGCGTCATTTACGATCTGGAGGATTCCGTTGCGCCCGAGGCTAAAATTGCCGCACGCGGGGCGCTGACGGCACATATTGCTCAAAACCCTCAAGTGGCCTTTGAGCGAATCGTGCGGGTTAATGCGGTCGATACACCATGGGGCAGGGATGATCTGGCGATGGCGGCAAAATCGGGTGCCGATGCGATCCTGCTGCCCAAAGTGGAGCGACCGCAGGATGTCATCGATGCCGCAAGGCTGCTTGACCGTAGCGATGCCGATCCGGCCCTGCAGATATGGGCGATGATCGAGACCGCGCGCGGCATTCTCAATGCCGATGAGATCGCCATTCTTGGCCATCGTTCGGCGGCAAGACTTGCCTGTTTCGTCGTCGGACCGAACGATATAGCGCGCGAAACCGGCGTGCGGCCTTTGCCCGGCAGACCTTATCTGGTGCCATGGCTCATGCAGATTATTCTCGCCGCTCGTGCGGGTGGACTGGGCGTGCTTGACGGGGTTTATAATGATTTTCGCGATCATGCCGGTTTCGAGGCGGAATGCGGGCAGGGAGCGGACATGGGGTTTGACGGCAAGACGCTGATCCATCCGGGCCAGATCGAAGCGGCCAACCGCGCCTTTTCGCCGACCGGCGAAGAAGTGGAACAGGCTCGCGCCGTGATCGATATTTTTGCCCGCCCCGAAAATGCCGGGAAGGGCGTGGTTTCGCTCGACGGCCAGATGGTCGAGCGCCTGCATCTGGAAATGGCCGAACGCCTGCTGGCAAAAGCGGGCCTTGATTCATGAGGAAATGAGAGAATGAAACTTTATCGATTTATCACCGGGCCGGATGATTCCGCCTTTTGCCATCGCGTCACGGCGGCGCTCAACAAAGGCTGGCAGCTTTATGGTTCGCCGACCTATGCATTCAATGCGGCGACGGGCGTAATGCAATGCGGCCAGCCTGTGGTGAAGGAAGTCGACGGCGTGGATTATACGCCCGATATCAAGCTCGGCGAATATTGATCGAAAATCAGAAAGGCCGGCTTCCCGGCCTTTCATTGTCAGTTCAGGCCGCGCTTTTCGATCATCGCATCGGGCGTTGGCATTTTGCCCCGAAAAGCCTTGTAAAGCTCTTCCGGGTCACGGCTGCCGCCTGCTGCATAGATGTGCTGCCTGAGTTTCGCGGCCAGTTCGGGGTTGAACGCATCGCCGGTTTCCTCGAAGGCGGCGAAAGCATCGGCGTCGAGCACCTCCGACCACATATAGGAATAGTAGCCGGCTGAATAACCATCGCCCGAAAAGACATGGGTGAAATGCGGCGTGCGGTGGCGCATGATGATGGCATCAGGCATGGCGAGCTTTTGCAGCGTCGCCGTCTCGAAGGCCAGCGGATCGGTGATCTTTTCCGTCCCCGTATGGAAGGCCATGTCGACCAGCGCTGACGAGGTGAATTCCACCGTGTTGAAACCTGCATTGAAGGTGCGTGCGGCCAGAACCTTATCGAGCAGCGCCTTTGGTATGGCTTCACCTGTGCGATAATGCACGGCATATTTTTCCAGCACTTCCGGCACGGTCAGCCAATGTTCATAAAGCTGCGAGGGCAGTTCCACGAAATCGCGCGAAACGGCAGTTCCAGCTACGGCAGGCCATGTCACATCGGACAGGAGCCCGTGCAGCGCATGGCCGAATTCGTGAAACAGCGTGCGCGCATCATCAAGGGAGAGCAGCGCCGGTTCGCCTGCGGCGGGCTTGGCGAAATTCATCACATTATAGATGATCGGCTTGCGTCCGCCATCAAGCTTGTGGCTCGATTGCAGCGAACTCATCCATGCGCCCGAGCGTTTTGACGTGCGGGCGAAATAATCGCCCAGAAACAGGCCGCGGGTGCTGCCGTCGGCATTGAGAACCGCAAATACCTGCACATCCGGGTGCCAGGCGGTGATGCCTTTTTGCTCCTCAAAGCGGATGCCGAACAGGCGGTTGGCCACATCGAAAGCTGCTTCGATGATCTTTTCGAGTTGCAGATAGGGCTTGAGTTCCGCTTCATCGAAAGAAAAGCGTTCGGAGCGCAGTTTTTCGGCATAAAAACGCCAGTCCCACGGCGCGACCTTGTGATTGCCGCCTTCGGCAGCGATCAGCCGTTCAAGCTCGGCCTCTTCTTCCACAGCCTTCGCGCGGGCTTTATCCCAGACCGGCTCCAGCAGTTCCATCACGGCCTTCGGCGTCTTGGCCATGGTATCGTCGAGTTTATAGGCGGCGAAATTGGCATAGCCAAGCAGGCGAGCTTTACGCTCGCGCAGTTCCACCATCTCGCGCACGATCTCGCGATTGTCGGTCTCGCCGCCATTTTCGCCGCGTTTCGCCCATGCATTGAACGCCCGTTTGCGCAGATCGCGATTTTCCGAAAAAGCCAGGAAAGGCTCGACGATAGACCGCGAAAGCGTGACTGCATAGGCATCCGGCTGGCCGCGCTGAGCGGCGGCGCTGCGCATCGCATCGCGCAGGAAATCCGGCAGGCCAGCGAGTTCCGCTTCGTCAGTGATGAACAGCGCCCAGCTTGATTCATCCTTCAGCACGTTCTGGCCGAAGCGCGCGCCAAGCCCCGCGAGCCTTTCATTGATGCCCGCAAGCTCGGTTTTTCCGGCCTTATCAAGCTTCGCGCCGGAGCGGACGAAGCCTTTCCACGTCTTTTCCAGAACCCGCTTCGTCTCAATGTCGAGATCGAGCATGTCGCGGTTTTCGTAAAGCGCGTCGATGCGCGCAAAAAGGGCCGGGTCCATCATGATGCGCGAATAATGCCGTGAGAGCTTCGGTGCAATTTCGCGCTCCAGCGCCTGGATGGCCTCATTGGTGTGCGCACCCGCACGCAGCCAGAAAACCGAGGATAGCCGGTCGAGCGCCTGACCCGAAAGCTGCAATCCTTTCAGTGTATTGTCGATGGTCGGCGCGCTGGGGACATTGGCGATTGCCTCCACCTCCGCCAGATCCTGCGCCAGCGCCGCATCGAAGGCGGGGCCGAAATCCGTATCCCTGAAAGCGTTGAAATCCGGCAGGCCCAATGGCCCGTTCCATTCGGTCAGGGCGTGATTACAGGAAGGTTTTTCGGACATGGGGGAACTCCGGTGGAATGTCATTGTTCCAGACTTAGGATCTCGGCGGGAAGGGGGCAAGGGCGTGGAGGTCGCTTCATGCTGTGGGGGCAAAAAAATCGATGCCTGCCCCGGGCAGGGCTTGACTTTGAGAGCCAGCCAGCGCACATCAGCTCCGCAGCCGGATTTTTGCCGCAACTGCAATTTTCAACCGGAGTCTTATCCTCTTATGCCAAGCGACAGTCATAGTCGATTGTTTCAGCCGTCAAGGCAAATCGTGATCTGATCGCCTGTGGTCGGTTTGCACGGTCTGCCTTTGACGGCGGATCGACAGAAAGGCAAGCCTATGACCAACACCGACTTCTCCCCGGAAGTGCTTGATATTGCCAATCTCCCGGCGGCTGCAATTGCAAGCCGCCTCGCCGATATCCGTACCGGCGATGCAGTAGAGATCGTCAATGAACTGGATGCTGATGATGCAATCGCCGTTATCGGCCAGCTTTCGCACGATGACGCCGTTCGTCTGCTCGACCAGCCGGAGCTGGAACGTGCGCCCGAAATCATCACGACCCTTTCGCCCAATATTGCCAGTCAGTTGCTGGATGATATGTCCGCAGACCGCGCCACAGACGTTTTTCAGGAATTGGAAGACGATGAGCGCGCACGCCTGTTTCCCATTCTGGCGCCCGAAACCAAGGCCGCGCTGAAAAAACTGATGGACTATCCGCCCAATACGGCGGGTAGCCTCATGACTATTGAGTTCATCGCCGTGCCGTCCGACTGGAATGTTGGACAGGCGCTTGAGCATATCCGCAAGGTCGAGCGTACACGCGAGACCGTTTACGCGATCTATGTACTGGACCCCCAGACCCGTGTTCTGCTTGGCGTCGTCAGCCTGCGCCGCCTGATTATCCGCGAGCCGTCCGAGCCGATCCTGTCGATCACGCGCGATGATGATCCAATCACCATTTCGCCGCTGACGAGCCGCGAGGATGTCGCGCGGCTGTTCCGCAAGCATGACCTTCTGGCGGTTCCGGTGGTGGATGAAAGCCGTCATATCATCGGGATCGTGACCGTCGACGATGTGCTCGACGCCATGACCGAGGAAGCGAGCGAAGACACCTATCGTTTCGGCGGTATGGAAGCGCTCGACAAGCCCTATATGCGCATCGGCTTTGGCGAGATGATCAAGAAGCGCGCTGGCTGGCTGGGCATTCTGTTTCTCGGCGAAATGCTGACCGCAAGCGCCATGCAGCATTTTGAAGTGGAGCTGGAAAAGGCGCTGGTCCTGACCTTGTTCATTCCACTCATCATGTCGTCAGGCGGTAATTCGGGTTCTCAGGCGACATCGCTGATAATCCGTGCTCTCGCCTTGCAGGAAGTCAAACTGCGCGACTGGTGGCGCGTGGCCTTGCGCGAAGTGCCGTCAGGACTGGTGCTGGGCAGTTTCCTCGGGCTGATCGGCATCATCCGCATCGTCGTATGGCAAGTACTGGGCATCTATGATTACGGCGAACATTGGATACTGATCGCCGCCACGGTTGGCATGGCACTGGTCTGCATCGTCACATTCGGCTCGGTTACGGGGTCTATGCTGCCCTTTATCCTGCAAAGACTGGGCTTCGACCCGGCCAGTGCATCCGCGCCCTTCGTGGCGACGCTGGTCGACGTCACCGGGCTGGTGATTTATTTCAGCGTGGCGCTGCTTATCCTGTCCGGGACGCTCTTATAGGCTGTTTTGACAAAAAACTGTCAGATTGTCGGTATAAAAGGCTTTGAAATGGGCTATTTGCCGGAGAAATAAGGGGCAGTTTGACGCTGCCCCTTTCTAAAAGGCAAAAAAACCTGTAAGAGCGCCGCATTGCTTTTCCGCGCGGTTAGACTGGCGCGGCTCCCAACTCATACAGAAGTGATCCTGATATGGAATTGCGTAATATCGCTATTATCGCACACGTCGATCATGGCAAAACCACACTGGTTGATGAACTGCTGAAACAGGGCGGTTCGTTCCGTGAGAATCAGCGCGTTGCTGAACGCATGATGGATTCGGGTGATATCGAACGCGAGCGCGGCATCACCATTTTGGCTAAAGCAACTTCTGCGGTCTGGAAAGATACGCGCATCAACATCGTTGATACGCCGGGTCACGCCGACTTTGGTGGTGAAGTTGAACGTATCCTCAGCATGGTTGACGGCGTTGTTGTTCTGGTCGACTCCGCCGAAGGCCCGATGCCCCAGACGAAATTCGTCGTCGGCAAGGCCCTTAAGCTCGGCTTGCGCCCAATTGTGGCGATCAATAAGATCGACCGTGCAGATGCACGTCATCAAGAAGTGGTCAACGAAGTTTTCGATATGTTCGCAGCACTTGATGCAAATGACGAACAGCTCGACTTCCCTATCCTTTATGGTTCAGGCCGTAATGGCTGGATGGCCGAGAATCCGGAAGGTCCTTCGGATCGTGGCTTGGCTCCGCTTTTTGAGCTGATCATCAAGCATGTCCCGGCACCGACTGTTGCTGAAGGTCCGTTCTCGATGATCGGCACCATTCTTGAAGCAGATCCGTTCCTCGGTCGGATCATCACCGGACGTATTCATTCGGGTACGTTGAAGCCGAACCAGGCTGTCAAGGTTCTCAACCAGGAAGGGAAAGTACTTGAAAACGGTCGCGTTTCCAAGATTCTTGCTTTCCGAGGCCTGGAGCGTACGGCTATTGAAGAAGGCATGGCAGGCGATATCGTTGCTATTGCCGGTCTTTCCAAAGGCACTGTTGCAGATACATTCTGCGACCCTTCGATCTCTGTGCCGATGAAAGCACAGCCGATTGATCCGCCAACCGTGACCATGTCTTTCATCGTCAATGACAGCCCATTGGCTGGTACGGAAGGCGATAAAGTGACCAGCCGCGTTATTCGCGACCGTCTGCTCAAGGAAGCCGAAGGTTCGGTTGCGCTGAAGATTGAAGAATCCGAAGACAAGGATTCGTTCTATGTTTCCGGTCGCGGTGAATTGCAGTTGGCGGTTCTGATCGAAAACATGCGCCGTGAAGGTTTTGAGCTCAGCATCTCGCGTCCGCGCGTTGTGTTGCAGAAAGCTGAAGACGGCACGATGCTTGAGCCCGTCGAAGAAGTTGTTATCGACGTTGACGAAGAATATTCCGGCACTGTTGTTCAGAAAATGTCTGAACGCAAAGCTGAAATGGTTGAACTGCGCCCATCCGGTGGTAGTCGCGTTCGTTTGGTGTTTTATGCACCGACCCGTGGTCTGATCGGTTATCAGTCCGAACTGATGACTGATACGCGTGGAACCGCGATCATGAATCGCCTGTTCCACGAATACCAGCCCCATAAGGGTGAAATCGGCGGCCGTAACAATGGCGTGCTGATTTCCAACGATCAGGGCGAGGCTGTGGCTTATGCCATGTTCAATCTGGAAGATCGCGGCCCCATGATCATCGAGGCTGGCACGAAGGTTTATCAGGGTATGATCGTTGGTATTCATACGCGTGATAACGATCTGGAAGTGAACGTTCTTAAAGGTAAGAAGCTGACGAATATGCGTGCATCCGGCAAGGACGAAGCGGTCAAGCTGACTCCGCCAATTCGGATGACTCTGGAACGCGCTTTGTCGTGGATTCAGGACGACGAACTGATGGAAGTGACGCCTAAGTCAATTCGTCTGCGTAAGCTTTATCTCGATCCCAATGATCGCAAGCGCTTCGGCAAGGCGCGCTCAAACGCAGCATAATGAAATAAAAACGGCGCCTTCGGGCGCCGTTTTCG
Organism: Falsochrobactrum tianjinense; assembly: GCF_019100495.1. Taxonomy (GTDB): domain Bacteria; phylum Pseudomonadota; class Alphaproteobacteria; order Rhizobiales; family Rhizobiaceae; genus Brucella; species Brucella tianjinense. The sequence continues at coordinate 138,343 of NZ_JAHRVA010000008.1, forward strand.
TTTGGGGGTTTAGCGTTCGCCGCGCCGATAGGGCTGCATGAGCGCCTGCGGAACGCGCGCGCGCCGCGCCATGACGGCCAATGCGACAATCGACATGATATAGGGGATCATCAGGAATATCTGGTAGGGAACGGCCTTGCCATAGACCGTTTGCAGGCGAAGCTGGAACGCGTCGAAAAGAGCAAAGAGCAATGCGCCGAAAAGCGCGCGCGCGGGTCGCCACGAGGCGAAGACCACCAGCGCAATACAGACCCAGCCGCGGCCCTGCATCATGGTCGGAAAGAAGCTGTTGAAGGCTGAAAGCGTAAGAAACGCCCCGCCGACCGCCATAAGCGCGCTGCCGAACATGATGGTGAAAATGCGTACCCGGATCGGGTTTATGCCCTGTGCTTCCGCTGCATGGGGATTTTCGCCGGTCATGCGGATGGCAAGGCCAAGCGGCGTGCGAAACAGCACATAGCCAAGCAGAAGTGCGAGCGGAATGGCGATCCAGGTCAAGGCGGTCTGCGTTCCCAGCACCTGCCCGATAAAGGGAATATCCGCAATAAAAGACGGTTTGACCGGCTGGAAAGGCACGATTGCGGGCGGCGTCGAGGATAGCGGCACGAGAAGGCGGAACAGGAAGTAGCTCAGGCTCGACGCAAAAAGCGTGATGCCCAGACCGACCACATGCTGCGAAAGGCCAAGCGGGACGGTGAGCGCCGCATGGAGCAGGCCAAACAGCGCGCCTGATGCGGCAGCGGCCAGCACGCCCACCCACAGATCGGCGCCATTATAGACGGTCAGCCAGCCGATCATCGCGCCAAAGGTCATGATGCCTTCAATACCAAGGTTGAGAACGCCTGCGCGTTCGCAAAAAAGCGCGCCAAGCGTGCCGAAAATCAGCGGTGTCGCAATGCGCAGAACCGAGACCCACAGGCCGGCGGAAAGCAGGATATCCATCAACTCGTTCATCGGGCGATCCTGTATTGGGTGAAAAACAGCGCGACCAGCATGGTGAGAAGCGACAGCGCCACGGTGACATCGGCGATGAAGGAGGGAATACCGATGGCACGGCTCATGCCGTCAGCGCCGACAAACATGGCGGCGGCAAAAAGCGCGGAGAATATCGCCCCGATTGGATTGAGATTGGCGAGCATGGCGACGATGATGCCCGAATAGCCGAAGCCCGGCGACAGATCGGTAGTCACATAGCCTTTGACGCCCATCACCTGCACCGCACCGGCAAGCCCTGCCAGGCCACCGGAAATGCAGGCGACTTTAACCAAGGTGCGTCCGAGCGGAATACCTGCAAATCGGGCAGCTTGCGGGTTGAGTCCGGCGGCTTTGGTTTCGAGGCCAAAGACCGTGTACTTTTGCACATAGGCAAGGATGACGGCCAGCGCGATGGCGATCAACAGGCCGATATGAAGGCGCATGCCCGACATGATCTTGGGCAGCACGGCGGCATCGGGCACGGGTTCGGACTGTGGCCAGCCAAAGGCGAGCGGGTCTTTCATCGGCCCTTCGATCATCATCGAGACAAGCAGCACGGCGACGAAGTTCAGGAGCAGGGTCGTGACCACTTCATCGACGCCAAAGCGCAAGCGCAGGCCAAGCGGAATGAGAAGAAATATCATTCCCGCAACCGCACCGGCAATGAGCAGAACCGGGATCAGCAAGGGCGCGGGGAGTTGCAATTGCATGCCCACCGCTGCGACCGCAAGCGCTCCCATATATAATTGTCCCTCTGCGCCGATATTCCATAGCCGCGAGCGGAAGGCGACAGCGGCAGCAAGGCCGGTCAGCATCAAAGGGGTTGCGCGGGTCAGTGTTTCACTGATCGAGAGGCGGTTGCCGAACGCGCCGATAGCGATCTGGCGGAAGGATTCGAAAACCGGCGCACCAGCACTCGCAATCAGCAATCCGGCGAGGATGAAAGCGGCCAGAACGGCAATGACCGGCGCTGTCGTCACCAAAATCACGGGCCTTTTTTCGCGTCGTTCGATGCGCATCAATTCAGCCCTTTCGCGTCATTTAACTCAGCCTCTTGCCATTCACCGGCCATCATCAGTCCCAGCCTTTGCGCATCCGCCATTTCCGCATCAATGGGGGGTGACAGACGGCCTTTGACGATGGCTTGCACCCGATCGGCAAGGCCGATGATTTCATCGAGATCTTCCGAAATCAGCAGCACGGCGGCACCCCTGGCGCGGGCTTCGAGAATGCGCATATGAATGGCTGCGACCGCGCCTTCATCAAGACCGCGCGTCGGCTGTGCTGCGATCAGGATACGCGGCGCGGTTTCAAGATTGCGGCCCAGAATGAGTTTTTGCATATTGCCGCCTGAAAGCAGGCGGATACGGCTGTCAGGCGTGCCGCCGCGCACATCGAAACCCTTGATGATACGGTTGGTAAATTCACGGGCTGCGTTTCGGTTGACCAGCAGACCATGGGAGAATTGCGGATCGCGTATGCGTTCCAGCACGGCATTTTCCCATAATGTCAGATCGCCGATTGTGCCTTCCGCATTGCGGTCTTCCGGGATGCGCCCGATGCCCTGGGCTACGAAATGGCGTGGATCAAACCGGGCAACCTGCTGCCCGAACAGGGCAAGCGAGCCGCTGGCAGGATGGCTCAGACCCGAAACAAGACGGCCAAGCGCTGCCTGTCCATTGCCGGAAACGCCGATTATGCCTAGCGTTTCCCCAGCACGGACGTGAAAATTGAGTTCGGTCAGCCGGGCGATACCTTCTTCGATAAGGGTAATGTTGCGAGCTTCGAGCAATGTTTCGCCGGGCGTTGCGGCAGCACGGGCAGGGCGCGAAACGCGGCGTCCGACCATCAGTTCGGCCAGTTCTTCCTTGGAGGTATCGTGCGCTTTTCGCTCCGCCACCAGCTTGCCGCCACGCAGCACGACGATGCGATCGGCCGCTGACATGACTTCATGCAGCTTGTGCGAAATGAAGATGAGCGAAAGCCCCTGTCGCGCCATTTCTTTCAGCGTTGCGAACAATCCTTCGGCTTCCTGCGTGGTGAGAACGGCGGTCGGCTCGTCGAGGATCAGAATATCCGCGTCGTTATAAAGTGCTTTCAGGATTTCGACGCGCTGCTGCTCGCCCACTGAAAGATCACCAAGCCGCACATCCGCATCGACCTTCAGGCCGAAACGTTCGGCAATTCGTTCGATTTTGGCGCGCGCGCCAGCACGGTCGGATTTCAGTTTCCACAGGCTTTCCGTGCCGGTGATGATGTTTTCAAGCACGGTGAGATTGGGCGCAAGGGTGAAGTGCTGGTGCACCATGCCCACGCCCGAATCGATTGCCGCGCGCGGCTTGCCTTGCGGAATTTCCGCGTCCTTGACGAAGACGCGGCCTTCATCGGGCACATAATGGCCGAAGAGAATATTCATCAGCGTGGTTTTTCCAGCGCCGTTTTCGCCAAGAAAAGCGAGGATTTCGCCGCGTTCGAGCCGGAGCGAAATATCGTCATTGGCGATCAGCGCGCCAAAACGCTTGGTAATGTTTTGCAGTTCGAGAACGGTACTACTCATTGGTTCAACCCCGCTACGGGAAATTTGTGCTGCCAGCGCCGGTCTTTCTCCAGCCGCTCGCCCAGAGCAAGAAGCAGCCTGTCAGCGCCCATCGGAGCCATAAGCTGGATGGCCAGCGGCAACCCCGCCATATCCTCGCCAAAGGGAAGCGAAAGCGCCGGGAAACCGGAAATATTGCCTAGGCCCGCATAGGGCGCAAAGGCGGTCATCCTGTGCCAATGCGCCTCCACATCGCCATGATCCATCGGAAAAGAACCAAGCGGCAAGGGTGCGCGTGCAAGCATGGGCATTATCAGCACGTCAATATTGTGGAAAATCTGCCAAAGCATATGGGTGGCGCTGACCGCGCCATTCATCGCATCGTAAAGGGTGGTCGCATTGAAATTGCGGCCTCGCTCGGCAACGGCGCGCGTCAATGGTTCGAGCTTGTCTTCATCAAGAGCGAGCGCTTCGACGGCGCAAGCGAGATTGACCGAGATGATGCGGTCGAAAGCGCACGCGCTGGCCGCGACCAGCGGTGCGAGCCTGTCCGCAGCGATTTCGCTGACAGCATGTCCCCGCGTCTCGAGAAAGTGCGCCGCATCGACAACGGTCTGCATACGCTCAGACGTAACGGGAAAATCGGCAAGATCGCCACTCACCACACCGATGCGGAGGGATGAGGACAGTTCGCCGGACATCATCGCCAGATCTGGAACGAAGCCCTCGGTTCGGCCTTCGAGCAGCGGAAACAGCCTGGCCGCATCGCGTACCGAGCGGCAAAGCGCAAATTCGCTGGCGATACCAGCCAGATAATTGCCAAAGTGCGGGCCGGAGGGCATCGCGCCGCGGCTGGGTTTGAGGCCGATCAGGCCGCAAGTTGCAGCAGGCACGCGGATGGATCCGCCTGCATCGGTGGCATGGGCTATGGCGACAATACCGCTTGCTACTGCCGCCGCCGCGCCGCCGGAGGAGCCTGCGGGCGAGAGCGCTGCATCAAAAGGGTGGTGGGCAATCGGACCGCTTGCCGGTTCGCTGGCCAATGCAAGGCCGAATTCCGGCACGGTCGTCGTCCCGAAGAAATTCAGTCCTGCCTTGCGCAGCCGGTACGCAAGTTCTGAATCAGGTTGCTGCGAGGCATTCGCAAAGGCGCGCGAACCAAGCCGGATCGGCAGGCCCGCACAGGGACCGCCCAGATCCTTGAACAGGGACGGGACACCCGCAAAAGGGGCGCTTGTCGCGTCCTGAGAGCGAGCCGCATTTGCGCGGCCCAGTTGCGCATCGAGATATGAAATGGCGCCCAGGGAGCGCCAGTTTTGAGCAGCGGCAAGGGCGGCTTCCATGGCTTCACCAGCAGACAGAACGCCAGTGGCAATTGCCCGTGCAAGCGCAGTCGCATCCTGCTCTTTCATTTGGTTAGCCATATTGGCGCCGCCCCATGCCGCTGGTTAGCTTGGCTCTGTTATGTCCGCTTCCACGGTGAAAGTACCGGCCTTGATCTCGGTGCGGCGCGCCTCCATCTTGGCTTCGGCTTCTTGCGTGGCGACGCCCTTGACATAAACAATGTCGTTGCCGCCTTCCTTCATCTTGCTGAACGGCGTGTAGTCTTTGCCGGTCGGCTGTCCGGCCTTCACATCGGCAATCGCAGCATTGAGGATCGGGCGGAAATACCACATCGCATTGGCGAATACGGTGTCAGGATAACGCGGCGTGTAGTCGAGCAATGAGCCGACAGCCTTGATGCCGCGCTCCTTGGCAGCGTCTGCCGTTCCGATACGCTCGCCCAGAAGGACATCCGCGCCCGCATCAATCTGGGCAAGACCCGCTTCGCGCGCCTTCGGCGGATCGAAGAAGGTGCCGATGAAGGATGCCATGAATTTGGCATCCGGGCGGGTTTCCTTGATGCCTTGCCTGAAAGCGTTGATGAGCATGTTGACTTCCGGAATTGGCACAGCACCGACCGCACCGAAAGTTCCTGTCTTGCTCACCGAGCCTGCAAGCATGCCTGCAAGATAGACGGATTCCAGATTCCACGTACCGAATACGCCGAAGTTTTCGCCATGCGGCTTGCCTGAAGAGCCCATGATGAAAGTAGTTTCAGGATAGTCGCCTGCCACCTGCCGCGCTTCGCGTTCGACGGCATAGGATTCGCCAACAATAAGCTTGATGCCCTGTTCGGCATATTCGCGCATGGCGCGGGGATAGTCGCTGGCCGAAATGCCTTCCGAGAAGACATATTCAATGGCACCTTCATCATTGGCCTGCTGGAGCGCTTCATGCAGGCGCGAGTTCCATGCATTTTCCACCGGCGAGGCGTGAAGGCCCGCCACTTTGAGCTTTTCATCAGCGGCAAAAACGCGGGAGGCGAAAGCTGTTGCGCCGACAGTCGCCGATATGGCGAGAATATCGCGGCGGGTGAATGCGGATTTTCTTGTTATACCGGTCATGTGGACCCCTCTTATGATGTCGGTACGCATGGCCATGCGCCCGGTTGCTTCTTTTGAACACAAGGCTTCGCATTTGAGCACGAGGCTTCACTGGCAACAATTGCATTCTTGCCCAATTGGTCTCGAATTCAAGTGAATTACGAAATGATCTCCGAAAGAGACCGATGGTTTCCTATCAGCCAAGCGGCGCATAGTCTGCGGCATCGACCTGCGTCGGGCGACCTTCAATATGCAGCGCCGCTACACGCTGCGGGGTTTCGGCGATGACCTTGCCGCGCCGGACGACCGCCAGACGGTTGGCCTTCAGACGCAGTGCTTCCAGAGGATCGCGCGCCTGCAGCATGACAAAATCCGCATTGCAGCCTTTTGCAAGCCCGTAACCTTCAAGCCCCAGCGCTCTGGCCGAATTGACGGTCAATGCATCGAAAACCTGGTGCTTGCCTTCGATTGTGGTCATCTGCGCCACATGAAGCGCCATATGGCCCACTTCCAGCATGTCGGCTGAACCCATCGAATACCAGGGATCCATCACGCAGTCATGGCCGAAAGCCACATTCACGCCTGCCGCCATAAGTTCGGGAACGCGCGTCATGCCGCGACGCTTGGGATAGGTGTCGGCGCGGCCCTGAAGCGTGATGTTGATGAGCGGATTGGGAATAGCGTTCATCTGCGCTTCCGCGATCAGCGCAATCAGCTTGGTGGCGTAATAATTATCCATGGAATGCATGGAGGCAAGATGTGATCCCGACACGCGGCCTTGCAGGCCGAAACGAATGGTCTGCGCTGCCAGCATTTCCACATGGCGCGACATGGGATCGTCGGACTCGTCGCAATGAATATCGACCGGCAGGCCGCGTTCAGCGGCGATCCGGCACAACGCTTCCAGCGATGCTGCGCCATCAGCCATCGTGCGCTCGAAATGCGGAATGCCGCCGACAATATCGAGGCCCATATCCAGCGAACGGTTGACCAGATCGACCGCGCCGGGCGAGCGGTAATAGCCGTCTTGCGGAAAGGCCACCAGTTGCAGATCGAGATAGGGTTTGACCTTTTCGCGCACTTCGATCATCGCTTCGGCGGTCAGAAGGCGCGGGTCACTGACATCCACATGGCTGCGAATCGCAAGCAGGCCCTGACTGACGGCGAGATCGCAATAGCGCAGCGCGCGCTCGACCATGGCCTCACGGGTGAGCAATGGCTTCAGCTCGCCCCAGACCGCGATCCCTTCCAGAAGCGTTCCCGACATATTGAGGCGCGGCATACCGAGCGAGAGGGTCGAATCCATGTGAAAATGCGGATCGACAAATGGGGGGGTCACGAGCCGGTCGGTTGCGTCGATTTCGCGGGATGCCTGATGATCGCTGCTGGCAGCAGCAATATCGGCAATCTTGCCGTCCTTGACCAGAATGTCCTGCTTTTCACGCCCGTCCGGCAGATTTGCATTTCTTACGATCAAGTCGAACATCGGTGAAACTCCTGATAACCTTATGGATATGAGCATGAAATAGCGGCTCATTTCCAGATTGGCTTATACCGTCCAGCCTTGCCGCGCAATGCCGTGCAAACGACGAGGGGTCGTCATCCGCAGCGCAAAATGCTAGGCCGCAGGGAAAATAGTCACAGGGACGCCATGTTCACCATCGGTCGCATTGAAACCTTCGCTCAGGAGATCAGGAAGAGCCGCTTTCTTGCGATTGCCGCACCGGTGACGAACGAGCAGGCGGCGAAGGAATTTCTGGCGCAGCATTCGGATATGGCGGCGACGCATAATTGCTGGGCCTGGCGCATAGGGCAGAATTATCGTTTCAGCGACGATGGCGAGCCGAGCGGCACTGCGGGCAAGCCGATCCTGCAAGCCATCGACGGCCAGCAGCTTGATAATACCGTGGTGGTGGTAACGCGCTGGTTCGGTGGCATTCTTCTAGGGAGCGGTGGTCTGATGCGCGCTTACGGCGGCACTGCCGCCACTTGTCTGCGGCAGGCGGGAAAAACGGAAGTGATCCCGATCGTGGGCTTTTCGCTCGCATGCGATTTCTCTGATCATGCATTATTAAAGGCGCGTCTTGCGGCGGTGGATAATGTTATTATCGAGCAGGAGAATTTTACGGCAAGCGGCGTTGAAATGGCGGGCGTTATGCCCATTGCCGTCCGGGATGAGTTGTCGCGCCTTGCAATGGATATTACGCGCGGAAAGACCATCATCAGGTTTGACGACTGATCCCAAAGGGATTTGCGCGCCATCAGATACAAAGCCGTGATATATTTATGATTGACTGCGTTTGCTGTTGTACTTTTTTTGAATAACAATTACCGATTGCAGAAAATATTCATTCTTCGTTTGGTATCTTGTTTTATGCGTTGCATAACGGGCAGGTGACGGGACTTGCCGGGCCGCATATAGGCGGGGGGAATTATATATGAACGAGCGGGTACAGAGCGCGCATGTGCCATTGGCAGTGGATCTCGATGGGACGCTGGTCGCAACGGATCTGTTATGGGAAAGCCTGTTCATTCTTCTCAAGAAGAATGCCTTTTACGCATTCCTGCTGCCCGTCTGGCTTCTGTCCGGCAAAGCGCACCTCAAGCGCGAGATTGCACGCCGCATCACCATCGATGCGTCCTTGCTACCCTATCGGCAAGATTTTCTTGAATTTCTGCGGGAAGAGCATGGCCGGGGACGCAAGCTTGTGCTGGCAACCGCTGCGGCGGAGCCTCTGGCGCGAGCTGTCGCATCTGAACTTGGGATTTTCGACGCCGTTCATGCGACCGAGACGAATAATTTGTCGTCGCATCGCAAGGCGCACACCCTGACCGAGCATTACGGCCCTAACGGGTTTGATTATGCCGGAAACGACCGGGCGGACATAGCCGTCTTTCAGGCCGCGCGCGAGGCGATCATAGTCGCGCCTGACCGCACCGCCGCGCGCTTTCAAAAGGCAAATGGCGGACGTCTGTTCGCAAACAAATCTCGTGGCATCAAACCCTATCTGAAAATGTTGCGTGTACATCAATGGCTCAAGAACCTGCTGGTCTTTGTGCCTGCGTTTCTTGCCCACGATATTTCCGAGCCTGACATTTTTATGGCTGCCTGTCTGGCCTTCATTGCCTTTTCCGCAGCCGCATCGGCCATTTATATCGTCAATGACATCATCGATCTTCCGCTCGACCGCCAGCATAAAAGAAAGCGAAACCGGCCTTTCGCAAGCGGGGTTCTGAGCATTCCGTTCGGGCTGACGGTATCGGCTCTCCTTCTGCTCGTATCGGGGATCATAAGCCTGTTCCTGCCTCTCGCTTTCGTACTTGTTATGGCGGCCTATCTGGTTACGACAACGGCCTATTCGCTGCTGCTCAAGCGTATGCTGTTGGTCGATGTGATCTGCCTTGCCGCACTATACAGCCTGCGGCTTCTGGGCGGTATGGCGGCGACCCATATTCCGCTTTCCTTCTGGCTGATGGCGTTTGCCATGTTCTTTTTCCTGTCGCTGGCGCTGGTGAAGCGTTATGTCGAGTTGCAGCATTCGACCGGGACCGAGAAAGACCGGATCGCGGGGCGCGGCTACCGGCCCGAAGATATTGATATTGTCGGGCAGAGCGGCGTGGCCTCTGCCTTTACCGCCGTTCTGGTGCTTGCGCTTTATATTAACAGCGATGCGGTTCGCACCCTTTATACCTATCCCTGGTTGATATGGCCGCTGGTGCCCATCGTGCTTTATATTGTTATCCGTGTGTGGATATTGGCGCATCGTAAGGAAATGGATGACGATCCGGTCGTTTTCATTGCCAATGATTGGCGTAGCCAGTTGGTTATCCTGATTGGCGCAATGCTTCTGTTCACCGCCGGGATGCGATGATGGAACGGTCTTTCGACAGTTTCGGGCGGATCGACCAGCACAGCCGCAGTTCGATTGCGCTTGAAGATGCATGGGCTGGATTTGGAGCGCCGGAAACAAACGGGAAAAGCTTGCTGGCCTTCGGCAATGGGCGCTCTTATGGCGATAGCTGTCACAATGATGCCGGGCTTCTGGTGCCGATGCGCCCGCATAATCGCATTCTCAGCTTTGGCGAAGAGACCGGCATTCTGGAAGTGCAAGCCGGGGCGTTGTTGAGCGAGATTATCGCGGCCGTCGCACCCTATGGCTATTTCCCGGCCGTGACGCCCGGCACGCGCTTCGTAACGGTTGGCGGCGCAATCGCCAACGACGTGCACGGCAAAAACCATCATTTGCGCGGGACATTCGGCTGTCATGTCGAAAGTCTTGAATTATTGCGCTCCGATGGCGCTCGCCATCATTGCTCCAATGCGCAAAACCCGCAACTGTTTGCCGCTACCATAGGCGGCATGGGCCTGACGGGGCTGATTTTGAGCGCGCGCATCCGCCTGATGCCGGTCGGTTCTCTTGATATTGAAGAGCATATTACTCCATTCGGCAGTCTGGCCGAATATTTCGATATGGCGGAAGCCACGGATAATATGAATGAATATGCTGTTGCCTGGGTTGACCAACTGGCCAGTGGACGCTCGGAAGGGCGCGGCGTATTGATTGCGGGCAATCATGCGCGAAACGGTAATCGCGATACGGGTCGCGGCGAAGCGCGGTTTTCCGTGCCGTTTGATCTGCCGTTTTCGATGCTGAACAGGCCAAGCCTGACCCTGTTCAACGCTCTTTATTTTCATGCCAAGCGCCGAAAGCAGAAGCCGCATCTCGCAGGCTTTGGCAGCTTTTTCTATCCGCTTGACGGTGTGCGTGGCTGGAACCGCCTTTATGGGCCTTCAGGGCTTTATCAGCATCAGAGCGTGGTGCCTCTTGAGACCGCGCCGCATGTGATACCGCCCATGCTTGCCGCCAGCCGCGATGCGGGGCAGGTATCCTTCCTTACTGTGTTGAAACGCTTTGGCAATATGCGTTCGCCGGGGCTGCTGTCCTTCCCCAAGCCGGGCTACACCCTGACCATGGATTTTCCTAATCGCGGGCAAAGGACATATGATCTGTTGGCGCTGCTCGACCGGATGACCATTGAAGCTGGCGGTCGGGTCAATCCCTATAAGGATCAGCGTATGAGTGCGGCGACCTTCAGGTCGGGCTTTGCGCAGTGGCAACAGCTTGAGCAATGGCGCGATGAGCGTTTTTGCTCGGATTTCTGGCGGCGCACTGCGCTGACATCGGCATAATTGATTAGCGGGCAAAATAAATTCGGCAGGGCAGAAAAATGAAATATATTCCCTTCATCCTTTTCACGGTAATGACCAATGCGGCGGCGCAGCTTATGCTCAAACATGGCATGATAACGCTCGGGCCGGTCAGCTTTTCGGCGGACACGCTGATCCAGCGTATCTTCCAGATCGTCTTTAGTCCGTGGGTATTCGCGGGTCTGTTCACTTTCGTGATTTCCATGGCGTCGCATCTCTATGTGCTCTCGAAGGTTGATCTTTCCTTCGCCTATCCATTCCTCAGCCTTGCCTATGTGGCGGTCGCACTTTTTGCATGGCTTTTGTTCAAGGAGGAACTGGGCGCTTACAAGATTGCTGGTATCGCCTTCATTTGCATCGGAACGGTGCTGATCGCCCAGAGCGGCAGCAAGGCACCCGATGCCGGGCAGGCTGCTGCCGTTCACGATAATTCGTCGATATAAATTATAGTTGGGGCATGAATATGAGACATATTATTTTCGGTGGTGACGGCTTTGTCGGGCGCTATCTGGCGCCATCGCTTCTGGCGGACGGGCATGAGGTGATCGTCGCCGATATCGTCAAAAGCGACCTCGCACATTATCGCGACGCGGCTTTCGTTCATACCGATGTAACTGAACCGCAATCGATCCGCAGCCTGGGCATTCGTGCCGACGATATGGTCTATAATCTCTCGGCCAAGATGCTCTCGCCCATTCAGGTCCGCGCCAAGCGGCATGATTTTTTCTTTCCGGTCAATTATTATGGTACGGAGAATATTATCAAGGCGATGGACGCAGCAGGCGCAAAATCGCTGGTCCACTTCACCACGGACATGGTCTATGGCCATACTTATTCGTGGCCGCAGAAAGAAGACCATCCGTGCAATCCGCTGGGCGAATACGGGCTTTCCAAATTTAAAACCGAAGAGCTGGCTGCTGAATGGCGCACACGCGGCATGAATATCTCGCTGTTTCGTCCGCGCCTCATCATCGGCCCCGGTCGTCTGGGTATTCTGGAAAAGCTGTTCAAGCTGATTGACAACAATCTGCCGGTGCCGATGATCGGTTCAGGCAAGAATCCTTATCAGTTCATTTCTGTGTTCGACTGCGCTTCTGCGGCCTATGCCGCCTATAAGGCGGGCGTGCCGAACGAGGTCTATAATCTTGGTTCTCTCAATCCGCCGCCGGTGCGCAAATTGCTGGGCGATCTGGTCAAGCATGCGGGATCGAAATCCATTCTGCTGCCCACGCCCGCCTGGGCGGTCAAGCGGACGCTGGATTTTCTCGATTGGCTCAACATGCCGTTGATGGACCCGGAGCAATATCTGATTGCTGATGAAATGTGCGTGCTCGATGTCTCCAAGGGCGAGCGCGAACTGGGCTGGGTTCCGCAATATCGCGATGAGGACATGCTGATCGCCGCCTATGGTGAATACCGTAAAAAGCTTGCCGATGCCCGCTCCGGCGCATTGAAGGCAGCGTGAAGGACAGGATATGACAAAGACAGTTGCACCGCAAAATCTGCTCGATACCGTCAACCACACGCCAAAGCCCGATCTGCTTACAGTTGAAGATGCCAAGGCGCTTGATCTGCCGCGCATGACGGAGCTTTTCACCGCCCACCTCAATCCGGGCCAGTTGCATTTCATGAAGCTGCTCGGCTTTCACAAGATCAAGGTCGAGCGTGCCGAAGGCATGTATTATTACGATCAGACGGGTCGCAAGATACTTGACTTTTTCGGCGGCTTTGGCTCGCTCGCTCTAGGACATAATCATCCACGCATCCTCGAAGCACGGCACAAATTTCAGGAAGAGATGCGACATGAAATAGCCATCGCTTTCATGTCGCAATATTCGGCGGCTCTGGCCTATGACATTGCTGCCTGCTCGCCGGCTGATCTGGATATGGTGTTTCTGGGGTCTTCGGGTTCCGAAGCCATGGAAGCGGCGATCAAGGTCGCGGAACGGGCGGCGGGACCGAAAAAACCTAAAATTGTCTATGCCGAAAATTCCTTTCACGGCAAGACCAAGGGCGTTCTTTCGATCACCGATGGCGGTCTTTATCGTGGCGAATTCAAGCTCGTGGACAATACCGTCCGCGTACCGTTCGGCGATATTGAAGCCATTGAAAACGCTTTCCGCTCGGATCCTGAAATCGGCGTTATTGTGCTGGAAACGGTTCAGGGCGGCGGCGGCATCATCCAGGCGGATGCGGAATTCTGGCAGAAGCTGCGCCAGCTTTGCGATCAATATGGCGTCATCTGGGTGGCCGACGAAGTGCAGTGCGGCCTGGGCCGGACAGGCAAATTCTATGCCTTTGAGCATTACGACGTCATCCCGGATGTAACGGCGTTGGCGAAATCGCTGGGCGGCGGCAAGACAGCCATGGCGGCCATGATCGCGCGGCGCGATATTTACATGAAAGCCTATGGCACGCCGAAAACCGCAATGATCCATGCCATGGCGACATTTGGCGGGATCGGAGAAGCCTGCATTACCGCCATTGAAACGCTTAATGTGCTTTACGATGAGCATCTGATCGATAATTCAGCGGAAATGGGCGATTATCTTCTTGAGCGGCTGAAAGAGTTGCAGATCCGTTACCCCTCGCTTCTGAAAGATGTGCGCGGGCGGGGCATGATGGTGGGGCTGGAATTTCACGATTTCTCGCAAGCCATGCCGATGGTTCTGCGGCCCGTGCTTGGAATGCTTGATGACAAGCTCAAGGGTTCATTGCCCGGCTTCATCGGTAGCCATCTTTTGCGCGACCATGGCGTTCTGGTCGCCTTTACCGAATATAATCGCAATGTGATCCGTCTTGAGCCGCCGCTGATCTGCGAGCGGGCGCATGTGGATGAGTTTATCACTGCACTCGATGAAATTCTCGGGCGCGGCATTGTCCGTATCGTCAAGGATTTCGTGAAAGCCCAGATCAAGTAATGGGTCGGGCGCTTCCGCGCCCGACTTTTCATTATTACTTTTTGACAAGACCGGGCCGCAGAAGCAGGTTCCAGCAGGGATCGATCTCCACGACTTCCCGGTCTTGCAATGCAGAGCTATAAATCTTGTACAAGGCGAGCCGGGCGGTCGTCGCCGGGCATTTGGGTTGCAGGATGCCGTCTGTCGCCTCCACAGCCGCCCTTGTTTCGGGCGTCATTTTGGTGACGGTGCGGGATGGATCGGCGCCAATCTGGATTTCGCGGGTTGCTTCCCGGTCGAGAAGCCATGGGAACGGGTCAGTGAAATCGAGCGCCATCAGGCTGTTGAGGCGAATGCCGTTCTCCGCTTCGAATCGTTTGACGGCCTTGACCGCCTCGTCCGCTTCCATGATCCAGAACATCTGGTAGTCGAGCTCCGCATAAAGCCGCCAGCTTGGTAACTGCCCTGCTTCGGCCAGCGCTTCATAAGGTTGCGGATAGTCAGTATAATGCTGTTTGAGCAGCAGCACGCGCTCCATGATTCCTTTTTTGGTGGAGACCTGCCCGAGATTCCTGACCTCGGTTACGGACGGCTGCACATAGGTCGGCGCCACGGCAATCGCGCGCAATGTCTTGTGGGAAACCTGGCTGAAAGTTGGAATGACGCAGAAGGCGGTCAATATGACGAAAGCAAGTTTCGGCATTCCGTCGATGTGCTTGAGGCGCTGATAGATCATCAGCAGCAGTGGCCACAGAAAGATGAATTCCTGACTGCCGGTATTCTGAGTTTCCAGAATAATGCCGCCCAGCAGGGTGATTGCCAGCCAGACATAGCCACTATCGAACAGGCGGCTTGCATGGATTTGGCGGCTTGTCTCGATCCAGAACAGCACCAGAATCAGAAGGGATGCAGGCAGAATGACATCCAGCTTCCCGGACATCACGGTCAGGAAGCGGGGCAGCAATACATCGTCATTTGCCGCGACGAGCCGGACGATACTGTCGATATAGGCGGAAATCATATGTCCGTTCATTTCCAGAACGAGCAGGCCGACTACGGTGATAACGGCGGCGATCAGTACGCTTTTCACCGAAATGCGGCCCGCAAGAAGAGCCGTTAGGCCGAACAGGCCGCCAACGAGAAATCCGGTAATCTTGGTCAGAAACAGGCACAGCATCGCAAGTGCACAGAAAAGAGCAAGCTTGCGCCCGTCGCGAAGAAACATCAGCCCGCAGGTCAGCACATAAAGAAGCAGTGAGCTTTGGCGGTTATAGATGCCGAACCCGTCCAGTCCCGGATAAGAATGAAAAGACTGCGCATTGGCCGGAAAAATGGCGAATACCAGAAACGGAACAAGCAGGGCGAACGCAAAAGAGCGGTTCTGCGGTCCCAGTTCCGCCAGCACCATGGCCATCAGCGGCGCGGCAACGGCAAGCAGAGACCATTGCGCCAGCAATAATGGCTGTGCATTGGGGAAAAGATGCAACCCCCATGAGAAAAGATAGTAGCCCAATGGGCCGACGGGCGTGAGAAAATCCGCAGCCGGAATCTGGCCGGTCTTGATGCGCTGCGCAGCGTCGAGATAGAGATAGGTATCCCAATACATCGGCCCTATCGGAACGATAAGGGGAAGGACGAGCAGTCCCGCGAGAACGGCAACCACAAAAACCAGCCAGAACAAAGGCTCACGAAGGAGCCGGGTAAACCTGACTTTTTTCTTTGTCGTCGATGAAGTCGAACCGGTCAAATCTGCCCCCGCTTGATCCTGTGAATTTCCCGGAAATTTTAAGGAAACTGAACGACGCGGAAGGTCTTGTCAACGCAATGTGGCCGGCGGTGCATAGGCTCTTTATTCCCGATTTGTAGGGGTGGTAAATATATTCTGATGTCTGATACATCAGATGTTGACATATCAAGTTTTTGCTTCTATCGTCCTGACGAAGTTCGTTAATCAGCAGGTGCAGCATTGCGTGGAGATATTCCCCCACTTTCGCCCATCAAAGTGAAAAGCCTCCGGGATCATGTGCATGATAATTTGCGTGAGGCGATTATTTCTGGGCGTTTGAAGTCGGGGGAAAGGTTGAATGAGCGGCAATTGGCGGCTGACCTTGGCATCAGCACGAGTCCTCTCAAGGAGGCGTTGCGGCAGCTTGAGGGGGAAGGGCTGGTCAGGACCGAAGCGCGGCGCGGAACGTTCGTTTCGTTTAATGCGCGGCAGGCTGAGGAAATGACTCTGGCACGCGCGGCGCTTGAAAGCATCATTGCACGTCAGGCGGCCAAGCATGGATGTGAAGAGGATTTCGATTTTCTTCGTTCGGTCATCAAGGAGATGTGTGCGGCGGTGGAGGCCGGTAACGTCACCCTGCTGATCGAGCTCAACGAAAAATTTCATGAGGGTATTCACGAAGCGTCGGGATGCGAATATCTGCGGCGGCTGCAAAATGCGCAACGCATGTACGATCATGCAGCGCGGGTTACGGTATTGTCGCGCGAAGACGTTCGCCGGCAGTCCTTTAGGGAGCATGAGGCGATCATGAAAGCGGTGGTCGCCAGGAATGGGGATCTGGCTGAACGATTGATGCGCGAGCATATCGTGAAAGCCGGAGATACGCATATCGAACTGGTCTTCTGACCGGTATCTGGGAGGAAATGATGGATTTGGTGGCTTACCGCAAGATATTGCGGGGCATTTCGGGCGTGCATGCGACTGCTTATGATGCCGATGGCGGGATTGATGCTGGCCTGACGGGGAGTATTGTCGGGCGTATTGCTGGGGCTGGCGTGCATAATATTGTCACAGGTGGCAATACCGGCGAGTTTTACAGCATGAGCGTGGAAGAGGTGATCCGCCTTCAAGCAATCGCCATCAAGGCGGTCGATGGCCGAGCTGCGGTTACTGCCGCCGCCGGACGCTCGATACGCGACGCCATCGAAATTTCCAAGGCGGCAAGTGCTGAAGGCGCGAATGGTGTGATGGTTCATCACCCGCTCGATCCGTTTGCAGCACCGCATGCGCAGGTCGATTATTTCATCGCGATCGCCGAGGCGATCGACGTGCCTGTCGTTGCCTATATCCGTTCCGATCTGGTTCCACTCGACGACATGGTGCGCCTTGCCACCCATCCCAATGTTGCGGGCGTCAAATTCGCGTCGCAGAACGCCATGCTGTTTTTTGAGTGTTGCCGCGCCACCAAGGGCAGCGAGGCGACATGGATCTGTGGTCTGGCAGAAAGCTGGGCGCTGCCTTTCTATGCGCTGGGCGGGCGCGGTTTCACCTCAGGTCTGGTCAATGTGGCTCCCCAACGCTCGCTTGCGGTGTGGAATGCGCTTGAAGCCGGAGATTACGCTCGCGCGCGGGCCGTGGTGGAGAGTATCGCCGATTTTGAAGCCATGCGTACCAAATACCGCAATGGCGCGAATGTCACGGTGGTGAAGGAAGCATTGCAAATTCAAGGCTTTGCGGTGGGCGATGTACGGCTTCCCGGTTTGCCGCGGCTTGAACCGCAGGATCGCGCAGCCCTTCAGAAGATCATCGCAGGATGGGAGAGCGATGCAATTGCCTGACAAGTAGAGCCGGTCTATCCCGACAGGAGGAAGCGGAGCATGCCGGATAACCAGAATGGAGGAGAACATGAATAAAGGAATTTCACGCCGCACGTTCATGGCGGGGGTTGGCGTTGCTGCGGGTGCGGGCGTTGTGCTGCCCAAGGGCGCTGCATGGGCGCAATCGGCCAAGCTGCCATCGTCGCCGGTGGCGCTGAACGTGATCGATGCGGCGGGCAACCTTGCTCTGACGCAGCCGATTTTCGACAATTTCGCCGCAGAGCAAGCTGCGCTGGTTTCGCGCTTTACCTTCAACAAGGCCCCTGCGCCGGAACTGCCGGGCAAGATCAAGGCGCAGCAACGCGCTAGTCGCATCGATATCGATATGGTGATCGTTGGGCCCGATGCGTTGTCGGCGGGACTTGCTGATGATATCTGGACCGATATTATCGCGCTGCCAGACAATGGTCTGCCGAAATTGCAGGATATTTATCTCGACCCTGCCTGGCGTATGCAGGAAATGTCACAGGGTAAAGGCGTCGTCGTTTCTTACTATCCGTCCGGCCCGCTGCTCGAATACCATCCCGACAAGGTGAAGACCCCGCCCAAGACAGCGGAAGATCTTCTGGCCTGGGCCAAGGAAAATCCCAATAAGTTCATCTATGCGCGTCCTGCGAATTCTGGGCCGGGCCGCACCTTCCTGATGGGGCTACCCTATCTTCTGGGCGATAGCGACCCCAAAGATCCGGTGAATGGCTGGGAAAAGACCTGGGCCTATCTCAAGGAGCTGCACAAGAACATCGAATATTATCCGGCTGGAACCGGGGCTTTGATGAAGGAACTGGGCGAAGGCACGCGCGACATGACCGTGACCACCACGGGATGGGATATCAATCCGCGTGCGCTTGGCGTGGTGCCCAAGGAAATGGGCGTGAGCAAGCTCGACGGGTTCCACTGGGTTTGCGATGCGCATTATTTTGCAATTCCCAAGGGTGTATCGGAAGAAAAACTCGCCGTTCTGATGGAATTCATTAAATTCGCGCTCAAACCGGATCAGCAGGCCTATTCCTATGATGCGGGTTATTTTTATCCGGGGCCGGCGGTCAAGGATGTGACCATCGACATGGCCCCAAAGGAGAGCCAGGACGTCATCGCGGAATTCGGGCGTCCCGAATATGGCGACTGGATTGCCAACAATCCCATCGAACTGCCGCTTGAGCCGGAGGCTCTTGTGGCCGCATTCCGCCGCTGGGACGAAGACGTCGCGGCAAGTTGAATGTAGCTTTCCATGGCGGATGCTTGTGCGCCCGCCATGGATGCCAGGGGTAGGGTTTTTTACGCTATCTATTTGTTTTTACGCATAATCTTTTGCGGATTATGTTCCAGCCAACCCATTCATGGTGTTTGCGTCAATGTCATTTCAAGAACTCCGGCTCGATCGAATGAGCCGTTCATTCGGAACTTTCAATGCCCTGAAGGATATCAGCCTTACGATCAGGCAGGGGGAGTTCATTGCGCTTCTGGGGCCTTCCGGCTGTGGTAAATCCACCGCTCTCAATTGTATTGCAGGTCTTCTGGGTACGACGGGCGGCGGCATCTATATTGATGATCGGCGCGTGGATCAGCTCAAGCCCGAAGACCGCGGCTTCGGGATGGTGTTTCAGAATTATGCGCTGTTTCCGCATATGAACGTACTGCAAAATGTCGGCTTCGGCCTGAAAATGCGCGGCTTGTCGAAAGGTGAAATTGAGAAGCGTGCGCGGGCCGCATTGGCGTTGGTGCGCTTGCAGGGACAGGAAGAAAAACTCCCCGGCCAGCTTTCGGGCGGCCAGCAGCAGCGCGTGGCGATTGCGCGCGCGATTGTCATCGAACCGCCGCTGGTTCTCATGGATGAACCACTTTCCAATCTCGATGCCAAGCTGCGCCTTGAAATGCGTGCCGAAATCCGCCGTATTCATAACCAGCTCGGTTCTACGACGATTTATGTCACGCACGACCAGGACGAGGCGCTGTCGCTGGCCGACCGTATCGTGGTGCTGCGCGATGGGCAAATCCGTCAAGTCGGCACGCCCTACGAGCTTTACGAACAGCCGCGCTATCTTGATGTTGCCGCCTTCATGGGCTTCCGTAACGCTATCCATGGTGATGTTCTGCGCGTCGAAGACGGTCGGACAACGATCCGGGTTGCGGGCAGTGAATTGACGGGGCGCTCGATGGATACGCTCGCGCCCGGCAGGCAAGCAGTGCTGATGGCGCGTGGCGACGATGTTGTTTCGGGTGAGAAAAGCCACAATGCGATTGAGGCAACCGTTGAGACCATCGAATATCGCGGGCGGGAATATGTCGGCATTGCCCGGACACCGGACGGAATGGAAATGGTCTTTCACAGCTTGAACGGGGTCGAGCCAGGAAGCCTGATAAAGCTTGGAATCGATGAAAATCGCGCACTGGTCTTTCCGGGTGAGGGGTGAGCCATGGCGGAAGAAACATATTCCAATATCGCCCTCAAGCCTGGCCTTCGCCAACGGCTCGCCAATCGCGGTATTGATGGCGTGACGCTGCTTCTCCTGCCTGCGCTTTTGTTCGTGGTCGGGATTTTCATCTATCCATTTCTTTATGGCCTGATCCTCTCCTTCAATCCAATCGATGGCGGGGGTGCGCTGGCCAATTACCGCAAATTCTTCTCCGATCCATATCTTTACAAAACCATCGGGGCGACGCTCTGGCTGGCGGTTCCTGTCACGCTCATCAGCGTGCTTTTTGCGGTACCTATCGCTATGCGCGTGCGGCTGATGCGCAAGCAGCGCCTGCTGACCACAATCCTCGTGCTGCCGGTGACGTTGGGAACGGTGCTGATCGCCGAGGGCTTGCTCAACTATCTCGGACCGCAGGGCTGGTTCAGCCGCAGCCTTATGGGCATCGGCCTGATCGACGACCCGCTCAAGCTCACCAATAATTACTGGGGTGTGTTCGCCTCGCTGGTGATCACGGTTTTCCCCTTCACCTTCCTTCTCACGCTGTCCTATGTGACGGGCATCGACCCTGCGCTGGAGCGTGCCGCCGCAACCCATGGCGCAAGTAGCTGGCAGCGCTTTCGCCATGTCATGCTGCCGCTTTTGGTGCCGGGACTTGTGGTGGCGTCCTGCCTGACCTTCGTGCAGGCTTTCGCGGTCTTTCCCTCCGCCGTGCTTCTGGGCGCGCCTTCGGGGCCGACGCGCGTGATTTCAATTGCTGCCGCACAGGCTGCCTTCGAGCAATATGACGACTCCATGGCTTCCTCGATCGCCATGATCATGGCCGCTGTGCAGTTGCTTGTGGTGGGGGCGCTGCTCGGCGTGCGAACACTCTTTTATCGCGGTGCGACCGCTGGCGGGAAAGGATAATCCATGGTCCGCGACACATCCGCTCTTTCCAAACTCTGGATCACCCTCGTCTGGCTTGTTACCGGCTTCTTCGTTCTCAATGTACTGGCCGTCATCGTGGCCGTGGTGGTTTCGAGCTTTGGTACACGCTGGCTCGGTACCTGGTTTCCAGATGGATTCACGACACGCTGGTATGCCGCCGCCTGGGCCGAATTCCAGCTTTACCAGGTTCTTCTGGTGACGTTCCAGATCGTTTTCGCCGTGGTTATCCTATCGGGGTTTCTGGGGGTTACCGCTGCCTACGCCATGGCACGGCGCGATTTTGTCGGCAAGAAACTCGTGCTGCTCATCTTCCTTCTGCCGCTTCTGGTACCGCCGATCACGTTCGGCATTCCGCTGGCAACCGTGCTTTACAAGTTCGGGGTGGGGGGTACGTTCTGGGGCGTGGTTCTTGCCAATCTGGTTCCGACGGTGCCTTTCGTCATCCTCGTGATGATCCCTTTCATCGAACAGGTAGATCCCAAGGTGGAAGCGGCAGCGCGCGTCTTCGGGGCGGGCACCTTCAAGCTGTTCATCCATGTGCTGCTGCCCATGCTTCTGCCGGGTATTCTTGCCTCCATGCTGCTGGTGCTGGTGCGCACGGTCGCCATGTTTGAGCTGACCTTCCTGACCGCAGGCCCCACATCGCAGACGCTCGTGGTGGCACTGTATTATTCGGTTTTCGCGGCCGGGGTGCGCTCGGTTCAATCCATCGACGCCATGGCGGTGATCTATATGGTCACATCGCTGGTATGGCTTCTGCTTGCGCTTCGCTTCGTCAATCCGACGCAAATTGTGGCTCGCAATCGTCAACCTTCCGCACATTGAGATGGGTCATATAATGAAGATCACAGCCATTGAAACGGTGCAATTGCCGCATCTGGGTAATATATTATGGGTGCGCGTCCATACGGATGAAGGCATTATCGGACTGGGCGAAACCTTTCGCGGGGCGAATGCCGTCGCGGCCTATATCCATAGTGATATTGCGCCGCAACTGATTGGTCAGAACCCGCTGGAGATCGACCGTATCTCGAAACTCCTGCTGGAGCCTTATGTCGGCTTTCGCTCGTCGGGAGTGGAAATTCGCGCAGCGTCAGCTATCGATATCGCCCTGTGGGATATCTTCGGAAAACTGACTGGACAGCCGATCCATCAATTGCTGGGCGGGCTCTCGCGCCCTTCGATCCGCACCTATAATACCTGCGCCGGCTATACTTATAACAAGAGCGGCGCGCGCCGTTATATCGGTGATCAGGATGACGCCGCTGAAGGGCCTTACGAGGACCAACTGGCCTTCCATCGCGATGCGGGTGCGCTGGCCAAAAGCCTGCTATCGGAAGGCATTCTGGCGATGAAAATATGGCCATTCGATCCTTTTGCGGTCGCAAATGGCGGCAATTTCATTCATGCAACCGATCTCGACAAGGCGCTCACGCCCTTCCGCCAGATTCGTGACGCCGTTGGCGACCAGATGGAGATCATGGTCGAATTCCATTCTATGTGGGATCTGACTTCGGCGCTCGCCATCGCCCGTGAACTCAAAGCCTTTCGCCCGTTCTGGGCGGAAGACCCGATCAAGATGACCAATCCGCAGGCGCTCGCCGTTTATGCGCAGCAATCGGGCATTCCGGTCTGCGCCAGTGAGACGATGGCGACTCGCGCGCAGTTTCTCGATGTACTGCGGGCAGATGCATCCGATTATGTCATGCTGGATATTTCATGGTGCGGCGGGCTTTCCGAAGCCAAGAAGATAGCCACCATGGCGGAAACCTTCCAGCGGCCGATTGCTCCGCATGATTGCACCGGGCCGGTGGTTTTTGCGGCGTCCATTCATCTGTCGCTCAATGCGCCCAACGCGATTTATCAGGAATCCGTGCGCGCCTATTATAGTTCTTGGTACCGCGATCTGGTGACGGTGATGCCGCGTATCGAAAATGGCGTGATCTATCCTTTTGAAGGTGCGGGACTGGGGCTGGAATTGTCGGATTTCGTCCTCGACCATCCAGAGGTTGTCCGTCGTACTACGGAGGCCGTATGATGGGGCCGTTTCGCTGTATAGCTGATTTGCGCGGGCAATTGATGGAAAGCCCGATTTGGGATGACAAGCGAGAAACGCTTTTCGCCTGCGATATTCAGGGCCGGAAAATCCATGAAATCGATCTTGATCATGGGCCATTGCGCGAATGGGCCTTCGAGGCAGAGGTGGCGTCCTTAGGGCTTGCGGAAAGCGGTAGGCTGGTGGTGGCGTTAGCCCGTCAGGTCATTGTGTTCGACCCTGAAGCTGAAACACGCGAAACACTCTGGAATGGCTATGACGAGCCGCAGACCTCGCGTCTCAATGACGGCAAGGTCGGTCCGGACGGGGCTTTCTGGGTCGGCAGCATGGATGGACGGCCTGTGCGTGAACCCATATCGAAGCTTTATCGTGTGACAGCCGATGGCCATGCGGAAATAAAGGCACAGGGTTGCGAAGTATCCAACGGACTGGCGTGGACGTCTGACGGCGCGACCCTGTTCCACAGTGATTCACGCGGACCATGGATCGACCGCTATGATTTCGATGTGGCGGATGGGGAGATTTCGGGCCGCACACGTATCTGCACCCTCGACGAGGCAAGCGGCAGGCCGGACGGAGGCGCGTGCGACGCGCAAGGCGGTTACTGGAGCGCGGGCGTTTCGGCGGGTTTCCTCAATCACTTTGATCGGGGAGGGCGGTTGCTTGGGCGTTTCCCTGTGCCGGTTCCCGCGCCCACCATGCCGTGTTTCTGTGGTCCTGATCTGACACTTATAGCCATTACATCGCATCGACTGGTGGCGCAGGATGCGCTCGATGCAGCGCCGCAATCGGGCGGGGTGCATCTGGCGCAAGCGCCGGTCGCCGGGGCGAAAATAGCGCGGATGAGGGGAGTTTGACGCAATGAAACATCTGCTTCTCACCGGCGCTTCCGGCAATCTGGGCCGCATGTTGGCACCAAGACTGGCGCAGGCGGGTTATCGCTTGCGCCTCTCGGATATTGCGCCCTTTCCTGATGAATTGCCGGAAGGGGCTGAATTCATTCAAGCGGATCTGAGCGACGCCACAGCGGCTGTCGGTCTGGTGCGCGGAACCGATGCGGTGCTGCATTTTGGCGGAATCAGCATCGAGAAGCCATATGATCAGATCGTCAGCGCCAATATTCTTGGTGTCACGCATATTTTCGAGGCTGCGCGTGCACAAAAACAGCGGATTGTTTTTGCCAGTTCCAATCACACGATCGGTTTTTACCGGCGCGACGAAGTGCTTGCTGTCGATGATCCGCTTCGACCCGATGGCTATTACGGCATCTCCAAGGCCTATGGCGAATTGCTCGGCAGCATGATGTTCGACAAGCACGGCATTGAAAGTGTGCATATGCGGATCGGCTCCTGCCTGCCGCGCCCGACCGAGACGCGGCATCTGGCGACATGGCTGTCGCATGATGATCTGGTGCGGCTTCTGGTGGCGGCGGTCGAGGCCCCCGAAACGGGCTTTGCCATCGTCTGGGGCATATCGGCCAATGCTGGCCGCTGGTGGGTGAAGGATGATGCCGCGCGTATCGGTTATGAACCGCAGGATGACGCATCGCTGTTTGGCGCGCTGGCAGAAACCGGTGATCCGGTGTCGCGGCGGTTTCAGGGCGGGACATTCACGGCGCAGGATTATTCGCGCGAGGATTGATGCCTGTGAGCGGTGAGTTTTCGGGAAGGCATGCACATGATAAGAAAGACTTATAAGGATCTGCGTTCGGCGCGCTGGATGCTGCCTGACGACCAGCGCTCGTCGGGCCATCGTTCCAGAACCATGCAGATGGGTTACGACCCTGTGGATTGGGAAGGCAAACCGATCATCGCCATCATCAATACATGGTCCGATGCCCAGCCGTGCCACGCCCATTTCAAGGATCGTGTCGAATGGGTGAAGCGCGGCATTTTGCAGGCCGGCGGCTTCCCGCTGGAACTGCCAGCGCTCTCGCTTTCCGAAAGCTATGTGAAGCCCACCACCATGCTTTATCGCAACCTGCTGGCGATGGAAACAGAGGAATTGCTGCGCTCGCATCCGGTCGATGGCGCGGTGCTGATGGGCGGCTGCGACAAGACCACGCCTGCGCTTGTCATGGGTGCGATCAGCATGGGGCTGCCCTTCATCTTCCTGCCCGCAGGCCCCATGCTGCGCGGCAATTATGCGGGAAGGGTGCTTGGCTCGGGCACCGATATGTTCAAGTTCTGGGATGAGCGCCGCGCTGGCACCATCGGCAAGAAGGAATGGGAAGGCATTGAGGGTGGCATTGCGCGCAGCTACGGCCATTGCATGACCATGGGCACCGCTTCCACCATGACAGCCATAGCCGAAGCCATGGGCCTGACCTTGCCCGGCGCATCTTCGATCCCGGCCGCAGACGCCAACCATCAGCGCATGTCCACCCAATGCGGTCGACGCATTGTGGAGATGGTCTGGGAGGACCTGACGCCCGATCGCATCCTCACGCCCGTAGCGGTGAAAAACTCCGTCGTGGTCGCCATGGCCACTGGCTGCTCCACCAATGCCATTATCCATCTCATCGCCATGGCGCGCCGCGCGGGCGTTCCGCTGGAACTGGATGACCTTGACAGGATCGGGCGCACGACGCCGGTTCTGGCCAATATAAGGCCGTCCGGCAGCACCTATCTGATGGAGGATTTCTATTATGCGGGTGGGCTACGGGCGCTGATGAAACAATTGGGCGACAAGCTCGATCCAGCGGCCATCACAGTGACCGGAAAACCTCTCACCGAGGGTCTTGAAACGGTGGAGGTGTGGAATGACGATGTTATCCGCCCGCTGTCCAATCCGGTCTATCATGAAGGTTCGCTTGCGGTGCTCAAGGGCAATCTCTGTCCCGATGGCGCAGTCATCAAGCCTGCTGCCTGCGATCCAAAATTCCATCGGCATTCAGGCCCGGCACTGGTGGCGGACAGCTATCCGGACCTTAAAAAGATCATCGACGATCCTGATTATCCGCTGACGCCGGATACGGTGCTGGTGCTGCGCAATGCCGGGCCGCAGGGCGGGCCGGGAATGCCCGAATGGGGCATGATTCCCATGCCAAAAGCGCTCTTGAAGCTTGGCCTGCGCGACATGGTGCGTATTTCCGATGCGCGCATGTCGGGAACCAGTTTTGGCGCCTGTGTGCTGCATGTCACGCCCGAATCCTTTGTCGGCGGACCGCTGGCGCTGCTCAAAACCGGCGATATGGTCGAACTCGACATTTCGGCGCGCAGCCTCAACATGCTGGTCCCGGAAGAAGAACTGGCGCAAAGGCGTACAGCATGGCAGGCCCCGCAGCCCAAATATGAGCGCGGCTATGGCTTTGTCTTTTCCCGGCATATCGAGCAGGCCGACAAGGGCTGTGATTTCGATTTTCTTAAAACCGACTTTGGCCGTCCCGTAGACGAGCCGGTCATTTATTGAAAGGCGGCTTCGATGGCAGACTATATTCTCTCCGAAGAAACCCGCGCCAAGCTGAAAAATGTATCGACGGCATCGGTTGCCACAGCACTTTACAAGCGCGGCCTGCGCAACCAGTTTATTCAGGGAGCGCGGCAGGTGGCATATAAAGCGGAAAACATGGTCGGGCAGGCCTTCACGCTACGCTATATTCCAGCGCGCGAAGACCGCAACCCGCTTGCTGTCTTTCGCAATCCCGAGCATAAGCAGCGCGTTGCGATCGAAACCTGCCCGGAAGGCTGGGTTCTGGTGATGGATGCGCGCAAGGATGCGCGCGCGGCTACTGCGGGGTCTATCCTCATAACGCGGCTGGCTTTGCGCGGTGCTGCGGGCGTGGTGTCGGATGGCGGCTTTCGCGATGTCACCGGCATTGGCGAGCTTGACATGCCCGCCTATTGCGCCGGGCCGTCGGCTCCCACCAATCTTACATTGCACGAGGCCATCGACATCAATGTGCCGATTTCCTGCGGCGATGCAGCGGTGTTCCCCGGCGACGTTCTTGTCGGCGATGCCGATGGGGTCATGGTGATCCCGGCGCATTTGTGCGAGGAAATCGCCGATGAATGCCTCGGCATGGAAGATTATGAGGCGTTTGTTCTGGAGGAAATCAATCAGGGCGCGGGG
This sequence comes from Falsochrobactrum tianjinense, assembly GCF_019100495.1. Classification (GTDB taxonomy): domain Bacteria; phylum Pseudomonadota; class Alphaproteobacteria; order Rhizobiales; family Rhizobiaceae; genus Brucella; species Brucella tianjinense. Next base: position 165,463 of record NZ_JAHRVA010000008.1, read on the forward strand.
ATAATCGGGCTTTATCCATGCACCAAGGATGAAAACCGGCGCAAGTTTGAAAGCTGGGTCCAGAACAGGAAATAGGTGATGGCCCGTCGCAATGCCGGGCCATGCCCTGATCGGTGACTATTTCAATGCGGCTTGAAAACTGTCGTTGAGAACGTCGAGCAGGTGGTCCGCATTGGCCTTGCTGAAGATCATCGAAGGGCGCATTTTCAGGACGCTATCAAAAGGCCCTTCGGTTCCCATCAAGATGCCGCGCTGGCGTGCGCCATCGTTAATCGCTTTCGCAAGATCAGTTGCAGGTGTTTTTGTCTTGCGGTCGGTCACCAGTTCGATGCCCAGAAACAGCCCCTGTCCGCGCACATCACCGATAATGTCGTAACGGTCCTGCATTTTCCTGAAGCCGTCAATGAGATAATTGCCCACATCAAGCGCGTTCTCGCGCAGCTTGTCGCGCTCGATGGCATCGAGGACCGCCAGACCGGCAGCACATGAAACCGGGTTGCCGCCGAATGTATTGAAATATTCCATGCCATTGTTGAAGCTTTCGGCTACTTCGTGCGTCGTAACCACCGCCGACATGGGATGGCCATTGCCGATGGGCTTGCCCATGGTCACGATGTCGGGAACCACATCCTGCATTTCAAATGCCCACCAATGGCTGCCGACCCGTCCGAAGCCCACCTGCACTTCATCCGCAACGCACAGGCCGCCTTCGGCGCGCACCATGGCATAGACTTCTTCAAGATAGCCGTCGGGCAGAAATACCTGCCCCGCGACGCTGGGTATGGATTCGGCTAGGAACAGAGCAGGGGAGCGGCCCTGCTTGCGCATGGTTTCGATCTGTTCGGCGATGCTTTGCGCAAAGCGCTTTCCATATTCGTGTATCGGCCAGTCCTCAGGCGCGCGATAGCTGTCGGGGATGATGGCTTCATAGACATGATCGGGCCGTCCCTTGCCGCCCTTGCGCTTGTATTTATAGGGGCTCAGATCGATCAGTTCCTGCGTCGTGCCGTGATAGGCCCAGTCCAGAACGAGCGCCTCGCTGCGCCCGGTATGATTGCGCGCCATGCGCAGCATGAGGCTGTTTGCCTCACTGCCTGAACAGGCAAAAGAAGCCACACAAAGGCCATCGGGCAGGGTTGCGGTCAGGCGCTGCGCATAATCGATGATATTGTCGTGCAGATAGCGCGTATTGGTGTTGAGCAGGGCCGACTGGCGCGTAATTGCTTCAACGACTTGCGGATGGGCGTGGCCCAGATGGCAGACATTGTTGAAACAGTCGAGATAGGCCCGCCCGTAATTGTCAATCAGCCATACGCCGTCGCCGCGCACGAATTTGATCGGCTCGGAATAGGAAATTGACAGGTTGGGCAGCAATATTTCCTTGCGCTTGCTGATGATTTCGGCGCGCGTATGGCCCGTCTGGCGATAAGTCTCGGGCGGAATCCCGGCCAGATCCGATACGTCGGGGAAAATATCTGCCCAGACATCCAGATATTCCGCTTCGCCAACACCAAAAACCTGGGTTGCTGTAAGTTCTGTGTCCGTTGAAATTTGCAAGTGAAGATGCGGAGTCCAGCCGCCATTTTCATGGATGCCGCCCATGTGCCCAACCAGATCGCCTGCGGCAAGTTTCTGCCCCGGTGCAAGGCGCGACAGCGCTTCATGGGCCATATGGCCCCAAAGGGTGACGAAAGGCGGACAACCTTCGGGCCTGTGTTCGAGCGTGATCAGGCCGCCATAGCCAAGCGGCTCCTTCTCTATTTCAACGCTTTTCACCGTTGCGTCGAGCGGCGTATAAAGCGGTGTTCCCGCTGGCATGAAAAGATCGACGCCAAGATGATGCACGCGCCGCACACCCTCAATGAAGCGCGATTCAAAAGCCTTATCGGTATAGACAGTGCGTTTTTCGCCCCAGGGACCGATGCCAAGCTGGATATTATTGGCTTCGCAGAAACCATCCCACCAATTGGTTGCCTCCTTTGCCCGCTGCTGGGCGGAGGCGATGGTCATTTCATGCGTTTCGTCCCCATAGGGCACGATGGCCTTGGTCAGGGTCGCGGCGTCTGGATGTAGGATAGGCGCGAAAGTCTTGCGGTTATCGGCGAGCCAGGCGCGAATGGCCGACGCGCCGTCGACCGCATCGAATCCGCAGGCCTTGCGAAGGATAGCGGTGGCAAAGCGCGCATTCATTGCGTCCATTTTTTCCAGCAGACGCCACGCCGGAGCCTCGCTGATGGCGAGATAGGGGTTGTCGTCGGTCTGGTCATGCCGTGACGCGGAAATCGTAACGCTGGTCACGAGGCGCATGGCGATAAGATCGAACAGAATGTCGATCTCTTCCGGCTGCAACGGGCAGGTTTCATGAAAGCCCGATGCAAGTGATGCCGCAGCGCCAATTGGGTCCTGCATATCCAATATGGAATAGGCGCAGGCAATCGCCACTTCGGCAATCAGAACCGTATGAACCGCATCGCCGAAATCGATCAGCCCGGCAATGCGGGCAGGCTCTGCGGCGCTGACCAGCACATTCCAGTCATTGGCATCATTATGAATGACCTGCGCGCGTAGAAATGGCAGTTTTGGAGCGACATGGGCATCAAAACGGTCGAGAAACCGTTCGACCAGCGCCCTTTTGGCGCTGTCGCGAATAAAATGGAGCCGCGAGCGCGCCCGGCTCGCATGGCGAATATCCCAGTCGATATCGCGAAGCGCGCCCGGATGAATGAAGCCTTTCAATGCCTGATCGAGCCTGCCGAGCGAGCGGCCAAGATTTTGCATCAATCCGAGCGTGCGCTCGACATTGGCAAGCGGCGTTCCCGGCAGCCACTCAACCATGCGTATGGCGTGTTTGTCGCCATCGGTCGTAATGGTGGAAGCAAGAAAATTCCCTGAAACACCTGCTTTGAGCTGGGGGACGGGCAAATCGCTCGCATGCGAAAGATGCCGTAACAAAGCGGTCTGAAATTCGCTTTCGATACGCGGCTCGCTGGAATTGATGATCTTCAGCACCCATTTGGGCTGACCGTTCACATCGAGCCGGAAATTGCGGTCGCGCTCGCTGTCCAGCAGCGCGGCTTTCGCTGTCACGCCGAAAATTTCCTGTGCCAGCTTTTCAGCTTCCGTAGTCGAGAGGTTTGGTGAAGGATGGGACAGATCGGTCATGACCATATTTTCCGCATTGCATTTCATGATGGGAACTTGGCATGGTTCTGGTTTTGGGGCATCAAGCAAGATGTCGGCAAGACCGGCAAAATGCCGGAATGAACCGGCATATGGACGGTCATGCGAACAGGAACATTATGCAGAAGCTCGATGCCAAAGATCGCGAAATCCTGGCCATAGTTTCCAGAGACGGACGCATAGCGCACAAAACTCTGGCGGGGCGTATCGGGCTTTCGCGCAGCGCCACCAGCCAGCGCGTCGCCAATCTTGAGAAAAGCGGAATTATCAGGGGCTATCGCGCCGATATTGGTGAAATCGATACCAACATCATTCGCGCCGTAATTCTGATAAATCTCAAGCGGACGCCTGCTATGGAGCTTCTCGATGTACTTGCCCGGCACACCGAAGTGCGGCGCGTGTCTTCGGTAAGCGGCCAGCTTGATCTGATTGTCGAACTGGAAACGTCAACAATCGATAATCTGAACCGCGTGCGGGATTTGCTGGCGACGCATGAGAGCGTGGAGGACCTTACGACCGCCATCGTGTTGCGCCGTGATATCGACCGCGATTAGAGCGGGTTGGTAGGCATTTTCTCCAACCGGAAACAACGACTCCAGTATAATCAGAGAATTTTAAACCCGCCGGACGGCGGGTTTAAATATTTCAGTCAACATATCTGGCTTATGCCAAGGCGCTAATGCCTCGTGCTTTGATATTACCAACTGGTTTTCAATCCAATCTTCCCGCTCAGCCGGTAATTGTCACCAAAACTATCCAGTCCGCTGGCTAAAGTTGCATTGCCATAGAGGGCAAATCTGGAGTTAGCCCATTGGTGGGTTCCTCCAGCTCCGATTTCAAGCCAGGTGCGGTCGGTTTCGCCAGCTTGGAACCGGACGGAACTGACCTCGACCCCATGGGACTGCGGCAGTAGCTCGCGATAGATATTGGTGATCCCATACAGGTCTAGGCTTTCTGTTCCACCGGCATCGTCCTTCCATTCGTTTCGATAGTTTGCCGATAGTCCCGCGCGCAGCACTAGGCTATCCATGTCATTCAACCGAACAGCCGCTTGATAAGAATCTGTGAAAGAATCAAGCTGGACGGATGAATAGATAAGCTGCATTTGCGGTGTGAGAGACCAGTTTTCATCGATCTTCACGTCCTGGCCAGCTTCGATGCTAACACCATAACCGAAGGCTTTTTGCCCGGTTACAGGTGCGGTGCGGGTATCGTGCGACTCGAAATCGGTATCATACCAGGTCAGGTGCGCCTGCGTATCGACATACCATCCGGCATTGCCATACCAGGTGAGTGCGCCGCCCACACCGTAACCGTCCGTAACGACCTTACCTGCTCCATGCGGGGAACTGATACGGGCATTGTCCGCTGCATAATTCAGCCAGAGACTGCCGAACAGTTCACCCGCTTCATTGGCAACGAATTGACCATCGATGCCAGCGGAAACCTTCCAGATGTCCTGGCTGAACTTGTTTGCAGTTGTGGAGCCCGATGGTTTGAACTGGCTATGCGCCATATCGATCCGTCCCCAGATAATACCTGCATTATCCGGGCTGCCGGAACCGGACGCCTCTATTTTCCCCGATTGTGTTGTGTCAGCACCCAGTCGCTGTCCGACGCGTTCGCGTAGCGAGGTCGTCATGTTCTGATTCAGGTTGTTCAGAATCTGACCATAAGCCGTATAAAGCGGTATAGCCGGGTTGTAACGATTGGGGGGAGGCGTTGGACCAGGGGTGTCCCCGGTGTATTGGCTACGCAAATACCAATCATTATCCGACCCGCCACTCATGCCTTCATTCAAGGTATAAGCATAGGCACCGGCAATCACAGCGTGTTCGCCCTGGCGCGTTACATAATCACCGTCCAGATGGAATACGCCGCCTGCTTGGCCGCCAATGCTGATGACGCGTATGCCATCCTTGGTTTGGGCACCGGCTCCTCCCATATTGTGCACGACCACTGTGGTATTGCCAGAAGTGTCTCCGGCAATTTTCAGGTGATCGGTGGCAGAGGTGTCGTCTCCCAATGTGGTTTCGATAATGAGCGTACCGTTATCCCCTTCATAGTCTCCTGTAACCGTAAGGGTTCCTGTGGTATTGGAGCCACCCGGCATGATCGTTCCCATATTCTGGACCGCGCCGACCGTACCCGTGCCCGAAAGGACGGTATTCTCATTGATATTAAGTTGCCCGCCATGCACTAGATTGACGACCAGTTCACCTGCAAGAAGGTTTGTGGTGCCGTGAAAGTCGGGTGATGCAGTGAGGAATGTAGTGGTTCCACCACTGGTCAAATTCAAAGTGCCCGTGCCGTTAAACTGGTTTTCCAGAGCGATGTCGCCAGCCTTGTTAAAATCAAGAATGCCTTCCAGATCGACTGGCCCTGCAATATTGCCGGTTGTTCCCCCGGTGCCGACCTGAAGATGCGCGCCAGCGTCTATGGCCGTTCCGCCTTCATAGGTGTTTGCACCAGATAGGATTACTGAACCTCCAGCTATGTGCAGCTTGCCTGCACCGGAAATTTCACCGGCAAACTCTGTGTTTTGGCCATCAGAAATCGTCAGGTTTTTCGAGCCGAGCAAAACCTTTCCGGTTCCTGCTCCAGCGAGGTCCTTGATGCTTGCTTCGTCACCGTCGATATTTTCAATCGACAGCTTGGCGTTAACCGTAATCCCATCCGAAGAAGCCAATGTGCCTTGCCCAGCGAGTGCCAGCGTGCCTTCCTGAATGATTGTGCGGTCGGTGAAACTATTCTGGCCCGAGAGGGTAAGAGAACCGGTCCCGGTTTTGATGAGGCCGCCAGCGCCGCTGATAACTCCGCTCAGTTGAGAATCGTAACCTTGCGTATCGATTGTGCTGCGAGGAGAAAGCACCGATACAGCGCGTGCCGTATCGAAACTGCTATCATATTGCAGCGTACCATTCCCGATAGAAATATCGCCAGCAGCGTCACCCAGGTTCACATCGGATGACACTCTGAGCGTACCGGCCTTTATGGATGTTCCGCCCGTATAGGTGTTGGTGCCTTTCAGGACCAGAATACCAGCGTCGGCTTTTTGCAGGCGTCCGGCACCGGTTAGCTCGGAATTGATAGTTGCGAGTGTTTGAGTTGCATTGCCCGAGCCATCGCCCACGCGGATGTCATTATCGTCTGCGAGAAGCGTGATAGCGCCTCCTTCTACGATATAGCCGTCAGTGATGAACTGCATGCCCGACACATTTACCGCACCATTCGTATCGTCGACGGTAACTGTTCCAGACTGTCCTTCGAATACTGCGAATGCCCCATTGCTGTAATTGCCATTCAGCGAGGCTTCGGAATCTGTCCAGTTATTCAGCGTCCCCCCTGTCTCCCAGACGCCGGCGCCTCCATCGATAGTCCCGCCTCCAGTGCCGCCCGGATTCCAAAAGTGCAGAATCTTGTCGGCGACATAGATAAGATCAATTGAATTGGGATCCGATAGGCGCAGCGAGAAACCGGCTCCGGGGGTGGTTCCCAAAGTGGGATCGGTTCCTAGCTTGCTGCCGGCATAATCCACGAGATGATAAACACCCGCTGCCATTGGCGCTGCCGCGGCCACGTCGATTTGCGCCCCGGAAAGATCAATATTCCCACCGACATTGACGGTTATCGTATTGTGTAGAGCGTCGGACCCGTAATCATATTCGAGATGGGAATTGTTTGCGGTTAAATTTCCGATGATGTTGAGTGCATGGCTGTTCAGGCTTTCATCGACGAAACTGCGCAGTTTACCGGTTGCCGCAATATTGACCGATCCGCCGATCGTTCCTTTGCCGGCAAGAGATGCGCCGCCGGCAACATTCACCAGACCAGTAGCGGCGGTCTGGTCGCCGTCGATTTGCAACTCCCCGGCCTGCACCGTGGTGGTGCCTGTATAGGTGTTCGCCCCAGCCAGGATGGCAGTTCCTCCACCCTGTATCGTCAGATTGCCTGCGCCGCTGATGACGCCACCAAACTGGCCGGTATGAGCGCCCACGTCTATCACGCCATTTCCGGCACCAAGTTCCATCTGTCGGGAACTCGAAAAATCAGCACTCGTCTCCAGTGTTCCTCCGTCGAGCGTCAGTTTTCCGGCTGCATCTCCCAGATTAGCATCGCTGGATACATCGAGAATGCCGCCCGTTACAAATACCCCGCCGGTAAAGGTGTTGGTCCCTCTCAAAGATAGTTTGCCGGTCCCTTTTTTATTGAGCGCACCGTTGCCGGATATTGTTCCGTCAAGCCCGACATTATGTACATCGGTATCGATATTGCTGCTTGCGGAGGTAAGCGTTACCGACCGGCTTGTGGTGAAATTTCCAGCAGCCTTGAAAGTGGCGTTATCGATGGTGAGCTGCCCATTCGTATTTCCGAGATTCTCATCGCTTGCAGCAATGAGGGTTCCTGCGGCTATGTGGGTCCCGCCAGAATAGACATTCTGGCCAGTCAGGGTCAGCGTTCCGCTGCCATGTTTGTTAAGCGTTCCATTATGAGAAACAACTCCAGACAGGATGACCTGATGGGCTTGGGTATCGATCACACTATTTGCCGAATGGAGAGAGATCGGGCGTGCCAGTGTGGTGTCTGACGAAACGGCCAGATTGGCATTGCCGATAGCCAGCATACCGGCAACACCGCCAAGATTTGCATCCGAGGCTATAGACAGGGTGCCAGTTTCAATCGACGTGCCGCCGGTGTAGGTATTGGTTCCGGTAAGTGTGAGTATGCCGGTTCCGTATTTATTAAGAAGGCCCGCTCCGGATATTACGCCGCTTAAACTGATCCCGTTTACTTCGGTATCAATTGCGCTTTTTGATGTTGTAAGGCTGATGGCGCGCGCAGATGTCACGCTGGCGCCAAACTGCAAGGTGCCTTCATCAATTTTGATTGCGCCTGTCGGCGCGCCAAGATTGCTGTCGGTAACGATGTTCAGCACGCCAGAACCGATGACTGTTCCGCCGGTATAGCTATTGTTCCCCGCCAGTTTCAGTGTACCCGGATCGGTCTTCTCCAATTGGCCGTCACCGGCAAGATTCGAAGCGATTGTAGCCGTTATACTGGAATCTGGCGTTCCATCGCCTACCCGGAAATGGTTGGTACCCGCAGCGAGCGTAATGGTCCCATTCTGGATAATGTAGCCATTCGTCGCGAACTGCATGCCTGTTACATCTATGGCCCCATTCGTATTATCGACGGAAACCGTCCCTGCGGTTCCTTCAAAAACAGCGAAGCTGTTGTCGCTGAATGCGCCATTCGATGCTCCGTCATCGGAAGTCCAGTTGTTGAGGGTGCCGCCCGCCTGCCAGACACCGGTTCCGCCACTGATGTGTCCGTCATCGTGATCAGTGGCATCCCAGAAGCGCAGTTCAAGTCCGGCGGTACTTATCAATTCGATTAGGTCTGGGTCATTCGGATCGGTGCCATCCGTCACCTTGAGCTTTAACTTTCCCCCATTATCATCGCCAAGAACCAGGCCCGTTGCAGCGACAGTCCCATCATATTTGACCAGGTGGTATTTGCCTGCGGCTAAAGGCGCATCGGAATTGATGTTGATCGTCGCTCCGGTAACATCAACATCGCCATGAACCGTCACAAGCAGCGCATTCTCTACCCTGCTGCCTCCGGAACCGCCAAAATCGTAGTTCAGGCTGGCTTGCTGCCCCGTCAGATTGCCGCCGACGGTCAGCGCATGCCCGGTTCCATTTTGCATATAGCTGCGCAAAATACCGTTCGATGCAATTACAACATTGCCGCCGACAGTGCCGCTACCGCCAAAAGTGGCGCCTGCTGCTACGCTTACCTGACCGGTTGCTGCCGATTGATAGAGCTGGCTCGGGAAATTTGAACAGGGGGATAAGTGGAA
>NZ_JAHRVA010000009.1 GCF_019100495.1 Falsochrobactrum tianjinense
TAACCTGAAGGCCGCAGGTTCAAATCCTGCCCCCGCAACCACTGATAACGACAAACCCGTAGCAGCCGCTGCGGGTTTTGTTGTTTTGGCAGCCTTTCCAATTACTTGCCGCTCCGTCCAATCGAGGATCGTGCCCAGTTCGCTGTGCAGCGTTGCGTAAATCTCGCCGCGTTCCGGGCCGGGCGTCAGCGAAATCTTCTCGATCAGGCCGCGTAATGTCTCCGCCGCTTCTTCCGGGGTCGATGCCGACGTCGGCCAGAATTGCAATGGCTTCCGCGTCGCCGCCACGAGCCGCCAGTATGAGTGCCTCAAGCCTCGACGACTGGGTTGCCGCCTAGCGATAAAAATTTGATGGAGGAACCCCGAAATGTCTCCGAAACATCGCGGTAAACGCGCTCTGACTGGAGTATCCGCACTCGAATGCAACATCGATTACGCGCTCGCCACCCGCTAGCCTTTGAAGTGCATACACCAAACGCGCCTGCTCGCGCCATTGTGCGAAGGTCATGCCCGTTTCCTTGACGAAGAGCCGGTGCACTGTCTTGGCGGTCACGTTTAGGCGTTTGGCCCATTCACTGGCGGTCGAAACATCGCAAGGATGCCGGCTGATTGATTCGCAGATGAACTTGACTCGCGGCTCTGAGGGTAAGGGAAGATGCAAAGGCAATACATCCGAGACTTGAACTACCTCCGCCAGCAGGCGCATGAGGATGGCATCCTTGCTGTCTTCGGAATAATCGAGCGGTATGCGGACCGCTGCAACGATGAGTTCGCGCAGTAATGGTGGGACCTTGATAACGCAAGTTTGCTCGGGGAGGTGCTGGATTTTCGTTGTGTCAATGAAGACGGTCCTGATCTTGACCTGACCAGACATTCTTACGTGATGTTCAACCCCCGCCACTAACCAAAGTGCACGGTTCGGAGGCACAACCCAATAACCTTGAGCCGACTGCACGATCATCACGCCCTCAATCGCATAGAGAAGCTGGCCGCGAGGGTGCGCATGCCAGCCAGTTGTCGCGCCGTCAGGATAATCGACCTCCATGGCGACCATGGCGCGCGGAGTGTCATGAAAATCCAGATGTTTTCGGCTGAAATCGGCGATCATGTCCCAAACACTACAGTTTGTGTTCCATCGAAGCAATACGGACCATGCCTGATGTGATAGTCAAATCCTGAAAAACAACAGCAAGTTTAACGGATATGAATATCAGACTCGCCTATCTCTTTCCTTTCCTCGCTATAGTTCTGTGGTCTGGAAACGTAATAGTTTCCAGACTTTCTGCCCATACGATTGGGCCGGAAGCGATGACCTTCTACCGGCTGCTTCTCGCCGTCCTGCTTATGAGCACGTTTGTCGCTTTACCCGCTTGGCGAAACCGGGCCGTCATCTGGCCGCATCTCGGCCAGTTCGTCATTCTCGGCTTTCTGGCCATGTGTCTGTTTCAGTGCCTGTCCTATCTGGCGGCCGAAACCACTACGGCGACGAACATGGCGGTCTTTACGGCACTGACGCCGCTTCTCACTGTCGTATTAAGCGCCATCCTGCTCAAAGACGCACCAACCGTTGGCGTGGTTGCCGGTGGTATCTTTTCTCTGGTCGGACTCGTTTATCTGGTCAGCGGAGGCGATCCGGCTGCGATTGCGCGCGACGGTATGCACCTCGGTGATCCTCTGATGTTCATTGCGGCACTAGTCTACGCCCTTTACGGTGTACTGCTGAAACGCTGGAGCCTGCCGGTAACGGGCTGGCAGTCAACCTACATGCAGGCGCTTTGTGCGCTGGCGATCATGTTCCCGGCTTTCCTTGCGACGCCCGCACCGATGCGCTCGCTGAATTCCGAGACATTGCCGCTGATCATTTATGCCGGTGGTCTCGCTTCGGTCGTGCTGCCGTTCCTCTGGGTTCAAGGTGTTCATGCACTCGGACCAAGCCGTTGCGCCCTGTTCATGTATCTGCTGCCGGTCCTGACGGCCGCCGGTGCCATCGTCATGTTGGGAGAGCCTGTCCAAGCCTATCATATGATTGGCGGCGGAACCGCCCTCGTTGGTGTGGCCTGCGCTGAAATATTCCGGCGGCCCCTGCGCGGCGCGCCTCCTGTTGTGCCTGAGATTGTGGATTGATGAAAATGGAAGACGCTGCATTTAAAAATGGCAATCGGGACGTTCTGCTGCGGATCGCGGAGGCTCTGGAGCGACTTACACCTCCGGTCCGTTCTTCCGGTCTTGAAGAGATCGCCGAGGGTTATCTTTGGCAGGCCGGAGAAACGCGCTTAAAACCCGTTACGCATATTTCGCGGATCGACATTGATCTGCTCAAGCGCGTGGATAGTCAGCGGGCAACTCTACTTAACAACACAAGGCGCTTTGCACGCGGAGAGCCAGCGAACAACGCTTTGCTATGGGGTGCACGCGGCACAGGAAAATCATCCTTGGTTAAGGCGGTTCATGCCACCGTGAATCACGAGTTTGCCAAAGCAGATGCTCCTGTCGCGCTGGTTGAAATCCAACGCGAGGATATTGGGACTCTTCCTGAATTGCTGGCGTTGCTCGAAACAACCGAGGAAAGACGCTTCATCCTGTTTTGCGACGACTTATCGTTTGACGCAGGAGACGCCGCATACAAATCTTTAAAGGCGGTCCTCGATGGCGGCATCGCTGGACGACCAGAGAATGTGATCTTCTACGCCACATCAAATCGCCGACATATCCTCGCGCGTGACATGATTGAGAACGAGCAGGCAACGGCAATTAATCCCGGTGAGGCGGTGGAAGAAAAGGTATCGCTCTCGGATCGGTTTGGCTTGTGGCTCGGATTTCATAATGTCGATCAGGACGGTTATCTCGACATGGTTCTGGGTTACGCCGAGCATCTAAAAGTCGCCGTGGACCCGGAAGAATTGAAGCGCCGCGCGCTCGAATGGGCCATGCAACGCGGTTCGCGTTCCGGTCGAACGGCTTGGCAGTTCATCCAGAGTCTGCCTGCGAACTCGCTAAACCGAAAGGCAAGCGGCTAAGCTGATGCGACGGCCGGTTGCATCGATAATTGATCGTCAATGGGGGGCGACTTCATTGGGATCGCGCATTCCCCTCGCATCCCTGATCCACGCTTTCACCGAGCCGCGAACGTACTCGGGGTCAGCCAGCCCAGTGTCAGCGCAAGGGTCAGGGCATTGGAGGAAGACCTTGGTGCCGCATCGAAGAAAGGTTGGTCGACGATCAGTGGAAAGGCTCCGTCGGCGCGAATTCACATATCGGACGTGTTTCTTCTTCAGTTTGAACGACACCCTGTTCCATACATTGTTGCCGATATATTTTTTATTGATCAGAATCTGATGGGCCGTGCCTCTCGTCCAAGTGCGGCCCAGATCCGTGACGATGTCGCGGGCATTGAGCTCGTTAGTGATCTGCCGTTCCGGGATAACATGCCTCCGCAACCAATGACCCTTGTGATCCCAACAAGCCCCTATTGTGGGGCTTTTGCGTTTATGGGTCTCGGACGCAGCGTTCCCTATTAGCTCTTCGAGGGCGGCGATTTCGCTCAGAAAGTCGGGGATATTCTTGACACAGGCAAATCTCAGGATCGCCGCCAGGTTGCCGCGCAGCATGATCGCCAGTTCCTCGCCATTGGGGACCAGTCCTCCTGCCAGTTCAATTTGCAGATCTCCAGCCGCGTCCGGGGCCAGACGGATTGTGCTGATCAGACGACGAAGAAGTTCAATCGTTTCAAAGCAGGCCATCTCGGCAATGCTGCGACCTTCCGTGGCAGGGCTTGCTCAGACCGGACTACAAGACGTAGCGGCTGTTCATCACCAAGCTTTTCCAGTTCCTGAACAATGCTAATTTTGCACGCCCCGAGCTGGCTATACGCGAAGGGCGGATGACACAGGCTAATATCTTCCTGCACCGATGGGCCGGTGTGGCCGCTCATCCAGAAGTTTGCCGATATGGCCGCTAAGGGATGTTGGCGAAACGCCTTGCTGGCTTTGGTCTAGACACTGATATGTCCGGGCGCATCATGAAGATGATGGTGGATTAGGGAAACCCTATTGTGGATAAAGGTCCAAATACTTGGTCTAAATGCCCATCAGGGCCTTTACTAACTAATTGTTTTTAAAAGGAAAGCGCCAATAATGGTGTAGATGGCGGAGAGAGCGGGATTCGAACCCGCGATACGGTTCCCCGTATACACACTTTCCAGGCGTGCGCCTTCAACCACTCGGCCACCTCTCCATATGATTTGCATCCTGCTAACCGCTTTGGCAGTAGATCTGGTACAAACAGGCACCACTTCAAATCAGGCAATGGTTAGTTGCAAAAAAGGGGCCGCGGCGCGCAATATAGCCAGAATGCGCATATGTTCAACTGCTATTTCAAAGATTTTTCGTCTATTTTTGTAGCCAGGCCAGAATTTACGATTCTATTCTCAGGTCATTGTTTTAAAAGCCTGATTTAACACTCATGTTGATGGCCGCCAGGATGGCTTGGGCGCTCAGGAGGCCTTGTGCTATAATTTATTCGACAAGAACATGTATAGCTGGTGGTGCTCCAGCGAAATTTCCAGGTAGGGATTTGTGATCCGTTTTGTATTGCGTAGTTTTGCGGTCGTTTTTCTGGCGTTAGCTGTTATTTTTGCCATTCTTGATGGCGCACGTTCGGTTGGCGCATCGCATTTCGTAACAAGGCCTCTGCTTGCCATATGGACACGCGGCGCACCTGAGGCACTGGATGGTGCAGAAAGGTTCGTGACGCACTATATAGGGGCAAGTGTATGGGAAAAAATACTGATTCCGGTGCTTGAGCAGCCGGGCTGGATTTTCTTCGGTGCGCTCGCATTTTTGTTCTATGCAATTGGCCATCGGCGCAAGCAGCCTCTTGGTCGGTTCACTGCCCGGTAATCCACAGCCTCGCGAGGTAGAAAATCATGAGTTTCTTGGACAGCTACCGTAAAAAAATGCAAATGCCTTCCCCAAACGAAGCCTTGCCAGGGCGCGAACAAACGATTCTGACCGCGGCAACGCATTTTGTCTCCGGACGCCCCCTGAAGGGGAATTGGCCTGAAGGCTATAAACGGATTCTGCTCGGCATGGGCTGTTTCTGGGGGGCGGAACGGCTTTTCTGGGAGAAGCCGGGTGTATATGTGACCGCTGTCGGTTATGCAGGCGGCGTCACACCCAACCCCACCTACGAGGAAACCTGTACTGGTTTGACCGGGCATGCCGAGATGGTGCTGATCGTATATGATCCCAAGGAGATAAGCCTTAACGAACTTCTGGCCCTGTTCTGGGAAGAACATGATCCCACGCAGGGCATGCGGCAGGGCAATGATATCGGCACGACCTATCGTTCGGCGATCTACACTTTCGACGATGCGGATCGTGATATGGCGAAAAAGAGCCGTGATGATTATCAGGCAGCGCTCATGGCGCGAGGGCTTGGACCTATCACTACCGAAATTGCTGATGCGCCGGTATTCTATTATGCGGAAGACTATCACCAGCAATATCTGGCAAAAAACCCGAACGGCTATTGCGGACTGAAAGGCACCGGCGTGAGTTGCCCCATTTCGATGGCCGGTTAGTGCGCGGTTCTAGCGGGTGAGCGGTTTTCGCAAAATGCTCATATCGGCGTGATCGCCAGCTAGTTCTTCAAATGTCGACCAGCCAAGTTGCTGGTAGAATACCGGTGTGCGCGTGTAGAGATAGACTTGCCCATAGCCCAGCTCTGCCGCCGCATCCTCTATAGCTGCGACGAGGCCTTTGCCAATTCCCTTGCCGCGAAAGGCGGGGACGACGAACAGGCTCGCCAGCCAGGGTTTCAGGTGTGCATGCGTTTCGAGGTCGTTGTGAATGAGAAGCGACAATCCAACTGGCACATGATCCCAGAGCGCCACCCGGGCGGTCTGCCCATCGTCGGAACGGGCAATGTTGTGAAAAGCCCTGTCGATCTGCTGCTCGCTGATCCCGGCTGAATGACCCCATTCATCATGGTTCCAGCGCGCGCAAACCGGAATCAGATCGGGACGATCAGCAAGTCTGACGATTTCGAGCATGGTTTCACCAATGCGGTGGTCTGGTTACGGGTATATCGGGCGTGGTCTGCTCTTCGAGCAGCAGAAAGCGGTCGGTCAGTGCGGTCAGCTTTTTGGAAAGCTGATCGATCATCTTCCATTGCTCGGCCAGAACGGACGAGAGTTCCTCAATTGTCCTTTCCTGCTCGGCAATGCGAATTTCAAGTTCTACAAGACGTGTTGTTACCGCGGGCATGATCTATCTCCGTGTCGGGCACTCTATTTGGTGCCGTACATGCGGTCGCCCGCATCGCCCAGTCCCGGAATGATATAGCCTTTCTCATCAATGCGTTCATCAATGGATGCGGTGAAGATTTCCACATCAGGATGTGCTTTGGTGAAGCGCTCTATGCCTTCGGGGGCAGCAAGCAGGCAAAGGAAGCGAATATTGCTTGCGCCGCGCTCTTTCAGCTTGTCGATTGCTGCAATGGCCGAATTCGCGGTGGCCAGCATCGGATCGACCACGATGGTGAGACGGTTGGCCATGTCTTCGGGCGCTTTGAAATAATATTCGATGGGTTGCAGTGTGTCGTGGTCACGATAAAGCCCGATATGGGCGACACGAGCGGCGGGCACCAGGTCGAGCATGCCTTCCAGAAGGCCGTTGCCTGCGCGCAGAATCGAGGCGAAAACAAGCTTCTTGCCTTCCAGAATCGGTGCGTCCATTGGCATCATCGGCGTCTCGATCCGCATGGTGGTGAGTTCGAGATCGCGGGTCACTTCGTAGCAGAGCAGCAGCGATATTTCTTTCAAAAGCCGCCGGAAGCTTGCGGTAGAAGTCTCACGCTTGCGCATAATGGTGAGCTTGTGCTGGACAAGCGGATGGCTGACGACTGTAACGCCCATGTTTTTTCCACTTTTCTGTTATTTCTTTAATCTTAGCGGCCAATCGCGCCGGTGAAAACGCGCGGCACACGCACACGCACAGTTTTATCTCTCTTTGGCCATTTTTAACGGTCTGCGCAAGTCGGCATCACAAAAGGGGTATCGGCGGACGGTCTGTGCTTGTATCGTCCGGTACAAGCTTTATATGCATCAAGCAAACGGAAACGGAGATCGGCTTCGTTTCGCGAATGGACCGGCAGGATGAGTTATGAGCCAGCAGAACGGCAATGCGGACCGCGTGGGCGCACAAGGCGGCATGGAGCATTCATTCGGTTTCAAGGCAGTCGAAGAAAATGTCAAGCAAGGGCTGGTCAACGACGTCTTCCATAAGGTCGCCAAGCGCTATGACGTGATGAACGATCTTATGTCCGGTGGGCTGCACCGTATCTGGAAAGATGCGATGATCGGCTGGCTTGCGCCATCCAAGCGCCCCGGCTGGACGTCGCTTGATGTTGCGGGCGGAACTGGCGATGTGGCCTTTCGTATTGTCGAAGCATCGGGCCGTCAGGCGCATGTGACGATACTCGACATTAATGGATCGATGCTTGGCGTGGGACGCGAGCGCGCGATCAAGAAGGGCCTTGCGAACAATCTTGAATTCGTTGAAGCCAACGCGGAAGAGCTTCCATTCGAAGACAACAGTTTTGACGCCTATACTATTGCTTTTGGCATTCGTAACGTTCCCCATATCGACAAGGCGCTATCGGAAGCCTGGCGCGTGCTAAAGCCCGGCGGACGCTTTCTGTGCCTGGAATTTTCTGAAGTGGATATGCCATTGCTGGACAGGGTCTATGACCAATGGTCATTTCAGGCCATCCCGCGGATTGGCAAAATGATTACTGGTGACGCCGATTCTTATAGCTATCTGGTCGAATCGATCCGCAAGTTCCCCAGCCAGGAGGATTTCGCGGCGATGATACGGCAAGCTGGTTTCGAACGTGTGAGCTGGCGCAATTTCACTGGCGGCATTGCCGCGCTGCATTCGGGTTGGAAGCTTTGATCGTGCCTGTATCGAGTTCTGAACGGAAGCAGGGTGCTGGAGCATGAGCCGTTTCCTTGCTGCTTTCCGATTGATGCGGGCTGGCTGGGTCATGACTCGTGAAGGCGTGATCAGTGCTTTGCCTGTGGACGATTTCTCGGGCCTGCCAGCGTTTGGTCACAAAATCGCAGGGCTTTTTGCACGCAAGCGCGCAAAAGGAATGGATCGGTCCGAACGTATTTCCCGTGCAATGAACAAACTCGGCCCTTCCTATGTGAAACTGGGCCAGTTTCTGGCCACCCGACCGGATATTGTCGGGCGCGATGTTGCTGCCGATCTGGCGCAGTTGCAGGACCGCCTCGATTTCTTTCCGCAGGCCGAGGCCGTGCAGACCATAGAAGGATCGCTAGGCCGCAAGACGGGCGACCTTTATGCAAGCTTCGGCGCGCCGATTGCTGCCGCCTCCATGGCGCAGGTCCATCCGGCTGAAGTCATGCAGAATGGAGTGCCGCACAAGGTTGCGGTCAAAGTGATCCGCCCCGGGGTGCGGCAGCGCTTTGCGCGCGATTTGCAAAGTTTCTTCATGGTCGCCCGCATACAGGAACGCCACATGCCGTTTACGCGCCGCCTCCGCCCGGTTCAGGTGGTGGAGACGCTGGCGCAAACGACACGCATAGAAATGGACTTGCGCCTTGAGGCGGCCGCTCTTTCCGAAATCGCCGGGAATATCAAGGAAGATGAAGGGTTTCGCGTTCCCACAGTTGATTGGGAGCGTACCGGGCGGGACGTTCTGACGCTGGAATGGATCGACGGCATAAAGATGTCGGATGTCGAGGCTCTGGCCGCCGCTGGCCTTGACCTGAAAAAACTCGCCGAAACGCTGATTCAGTCTTTTCTGCGCCATACATTGCGCGACGGATTTTTCCATGCGGACATGCATCCTGGTAATCTCTTCGTTGATCCGCAGGGTATGATTGTCGCCGTCGATTTCGGGATTACCGGACGGCTCAACAAGCAACAGCGGCGCTTCCTCGCCGAAATTCTCTACGGCTTTATTACGCGCGATTACATGCGCGTGGCGGAAGTGCATTTCGAGGCCGGTTACGTGCCGCATACGCATGATGTGGCGAGCTTTGCGCAGGCGATCCGCGCCATTGGCGAGCCTATCCACGGGCAGCCTGCGGAAACTATTTCCATGGCCAAGCTTTTGACGCTTCTTTTCGAGGTGACGGAGCTTTTCGATATGGAAACGCGCCCTGAACTGCTGATGCTTCAGAAAACCATGGTGGTGGTGGAAGGCGTGTCGCGCACGCTCGATGCGCATTTCAACATGTGGAAGGCGGCGGAACCGGTGGTCGGCGACTGGATCGCCAAAAATCTCGGGCCGCAGGGGATGCTGCTGGACGCGAAGGACAGTGCTTATGCACTGCTCCATTTCACCCGCAAAACGCCTGAACTGGTACAGCGCGTGGAGCGTCTTTCCGTGGCGCTGGACGATATGGCGGTAAACGGCCTGCGTTTCAATACAGCTACGGCCGAGGCCATTGGCCGGGCCGAAGCACAGCATTCGCGCTGGGCCCGTATTGCTCAGGTGGTGATTGCGATCTCGCTCGCGGCAATAGCAATTAAGCTTTATATTTGGCTCTAAGCCAATTTTAAAGTGACAAGATACCTTTAAAGTGATTTCAATGATTGCACTGTAATAATACCGGTGCAATCAAATGGCTAGTATCACCATCCGCAATCTTGATGACGCAGCCAAGGAAAGACTACGCATCAGGGCTGCTCGAAACGGTCGCTCCATGGAAGAAGAGGCGCGGCTGCTTCTGGGGGCTCTCGATGAAGTTTCGGTGGCGGATCCCTTATCGCCGCCAGCGGCTGGCACACTGAAAGGCAAGCGGGTTCTTCTGGTTATCGGGGGGGGCATCGCTGCTTACAAGGTGCCTGATCTGATCCGCCGCTTGCGTGAGTGCGGCGCGCATGTGCGCCCCCTCATGACACAGGCAGCGCAGCAATTTGTTACGCCGCTGGCCATCGGCGCAGTGTCGGCGGATCATGTATTTACTGATCTGTTTTCGCGCGAGGATGAGCAGGATGTTGGCCATATCAGGCTGGCGCGCGATGCCGATCTGATCGTGGTTGCGCCTGCAACTGCCGATCTGATGGCAAAAATGGCGAATGGGCTTGCCGACGATTTGGCGAGTGCGGTTCTGCTGGCGCGAAAAATCCCGGTGCTGATTGCGCCTGCCATGAATCCAGCAATGTGGGATAATCCGGCGACGTGCCGCAACAGGCTAACGCTTGAAAAGGACAGTGTGCATTTCATCGGCCCGGAACGCGGCGAGATGGCGGAAGGCGGCGAAGCGGGAATGGGCCGCATGAGCGAGTCTTTGGCCATCGTTGCGGCGATTGAAAATCTGCTCGCGGCCCGCCCAAGACCGCTTGCCGGGAAATCGATTGTCATGACATCGGGGCCGACGCATGAACCAATCGATCCCGTGCGTTATATTGCAAACCGCTCGTCGGGCAAGCAGGGGCATGCGCTTGCAAGCGCTCTGGCACGGCTGGGAGCAACGGTACATCTCGTGTCAGGTCCGGTAACGATCCCCGATCCACTAGACGTCGATGTCATTCATGTAGAGACAGCGCGCGAGATGCAGGCGGCGGTGGAGGGGTTTTTGCCAGCCGATGCGGCGGTGATGGTGGCCGCAGTTGCCGATTGGCGCGCGGCCAACGCGGCAGAACAGAAGATCAAGAAGCAGCCCGGAGAAAGCGCGCAGACGCTCAGTATGGTGGAAAATCCCGATATTCTGGCCGGCGTCGGGCATAGTGCGAAAAGACCGGGACTTGTCGTGGGGTTCGCCGCCGAAACGCAGGACGTGGCCGAAAACGCAAAACGCAAGCTGGAGAAAAAAGGCGCGGACTGGATCATCGCTAACGATGTTTCCGGCGATGTCATGGGCGGAGATCGCAACCATGTGCATATTCTCAGCCGTTCCGGCATTGAGGAATGGCCAGAGATGACCAAGGAGCAGGTGGCTGAAAAGCTTGCGGAAAAAATAGCAGCCAGGCTTCTCGAAATAAAAAACTGAAAATTTTCGCAGGAATGTCACAATCCCATGAGGCTATCTCGTCTTAAGGGTGAACGACGCTAAAATGGTCGTGAACCTGAAGGAGAACAACATGGAACCGAGACTCTTCCCGCACAAGCTTGCACCAAAAATCATGCAGGCCATGATTGCATTGGAAAAGACCGTGGCGGAAGCCGGGCTTGAATATAGCCTCTATGAACTCGTGCGCATTCGCGCGTCACAGATCAATGGCTGTGCTTATTGCATCCATATGCACACGCGCGATGCCCGCAAGGCTGGCGAAACCGAGGAACGCCTCTATCTTGTTTCCGCGTGGCGAGAGTCGCCATTGTTCACTCCGCGCGAGCGCGCTGCGCTGGCATGGACGGAGGCGCTGACGCTTCTTGCACAAACCCGTGCTCCCGATGAAGATTTCGATGCATTGAGAGAGCATTTCACCGATGAAGAGATCGTGAAACTGAGCATGGCTATCAATGTGATCAATGTCTGGAACCGTATCGCGGTGGGGTTCCGTTCCGTGCATCCGGTCGCAGGCCATGAAGCGGCTGCCTGAGCAACACGCAGACGATGTGGATGAATTCGAGGTGTTGCGGCCTCGTCTCATCCGCATCGCCTATCGCATGCTTGGCTCCCATGCGGAGGCTGAAGATATTGTTCAGGATGCATGGATGCGCTGGAATGCGGCGGAGAAACGAGCTGTAAGCGAGCCTGCCGCTTATCTGGTGCGGATAGTGACCCGCCTTGCGCTTGATCATCTGAAGTCGGCGCGTGTGCGCCGCGAAATCTATCCGGGTACATGGTTGCCGGAACCGCTTGTGGAAGAAGAGCACGACCGTGCCGACGATATCACCCTGACCCTGATGCTGGCTCTTGATCGGCTTTCGCCGCTGGAGAGGGCAGCGTTCTTATTGCATGACGTGTTTGATATAGGGTTCGATGAGGTTGCGCGCGTGCTTGACCGGGATCCTGCCGCCTGCCGCCAGCTTGCGAGCCGTGCGCGGCTACATGTGCGTAGTGAACGACCCCGTTTTCCCTTACCCGAAGATAGGGGACGAAACATTGCCGATGCGTTCTTTCAGGCGTCGCGCAGTGGCGATATGACGAGATTGCAAGGGTTGCTTGCCGAGGATGCGGTGATCTATTCCGATGGCGGCGGTATCCGCAATGCGGCGCTCAATCCGATCTGTGGCCGCGAAAAGATCATGCGCTTTTACGATGGCATTGCTCGTAAAGCCGATGGCATTCCCCCGCCGATCCGCCATTTCGCGCTGTTCGATGGCTTGCCCGGCCATATGAGCCTTGAAGCCGACGGTTTGCCGCAAGTGGCGGCACTGGAAATCGAAAAGGGCTTGGTCCAGACGATCTATCTGATCCGCAATCCGCAGAAGCTTACACATCTGCGGATTGGGTAAATCATCATGCGTTGCTGCGCACCTGATAGTCCTTGATGGAGGCGAAGCGGATATCCGGCCAGCGTTCGGCTTCGTAATTGAGTGAGAAACCGTTCTGCGCCAGAAACACCGGGTCATGGTCAAGATCATGGGCGATATCTGCCCGGTGCGCGGCAATAAAACGATCAAGTTCCGCCGGATCGTCGGCGCTGATCCAGCGGCAGATCGAGAAGCGGGAAACTTCAAAGCCAACCGGCAATGAATATTCGATCTTGAGACGTTCGGTCAGCACGTCGATTTGCAGCGCGCCCACGACGCCGACGATTGCTGGCGAGCCGTCATCGGGCACAAATAATTGCACGACGCCTTCTTCGGCCATCTGTTGTAGCGCTTCACGCAGCTTCTTGGCCTTCATCGCATCATCGAGACGGACGCGGCGCAGGATTTCCGGTGCGAAGTTCGGCACGCCATGGAACAGGATATCCTCGCCCTCGGTCAGCGTGTCGCCGATACGGAGCGTTCCATGATTGGGGATGCCGACCACGTCACCCGCAAAGGCTTCATCAGCGATCTGGCGCGAACGGGCGAAGAAGAATTGCGGTGCCGACAGGCTCATCGGTTTGCCGGTTCGCACCAGCTTCGCCTTCATGCCGCGCGCAAGCTTGCCCGAGCAGACGCGAAGGAAAGCGATGCGGTCGCGGTGGTTGGGGTCCATATTGGCCTGAATCTTGAAAACGAATCCGGTCATCTTGTCTTCGGTCGGATCGACTGTGCGAGTGTCGGCTTGTTGGTCGCGCGGGGAGGGACCAAAATCGCAAAAAGCTTCGATGAGATCGCGAACACCGTAATTTTTCAGCGCCGAGCCGAAATAGACCGGTGTGAGGTGGCCTTCACGGAAGGATTGCAGATCGAACGGACGGCAGACGCCGCGTGCCAGTTCCACGCTTTCAATCCATGCTTGGCGCTCGTTTTCCGGCAGAAGCCTTGCCACTTCTTCCGGTCCGCTTACGGGGGTGGGCTGTTCCTGTGCATCCTTCTGGCGGAATGTCGTATTATGAAGATCGTAGGTTCCGGAGAAGTTCTTCCCGGAGCCGACCGGCCATGTGACGGGGGCCGTGTCGAGCGCCAGTTTTTCCTCGATCTCATCGAGAGTTTCTAGCGGATCGCGCGCCTCGCGGTCCATCTTGTTGATGAAGGTCACAATGGGTATGTCGCGCATGCGGCATACTTCGAACAGCTTGAGCGTGCGCGGTTCGATACCCTTGGCGGCGTCGATGACCATGACGGCGCTATCGACAGCGGTAAGCGTGCGATAGGTGTCGTCGGCAAAATCTTCGTGGCCCGGTGTGTCGAGCAGGTTGAAGATGCAGTCCTTGTATTCGAAGGTCATGACCGAGGTGACGACGGAAATGCCGCGATCGCGCTCGATATTCATCCAGTCGGAGCGGGTCTGGATGCGATCTTTTTTGGCTTTCACTTCACCGGCAAGCTGGATGGCACCGCCGAAAAGCAGCAGCTTCTCGGTTAGCGTGGTCTTGCCGGCGTCCGGGTGAGCGATAATCGCAAAGGTGCGGCGCTTGGAAACGGGATGATCGTGGGCGGGCATGAAAAACTCGTAAGGGCGAAGGAATGGGCTGCACAAAAAGCGCGCAGCGAAGATGTTGCGCAGCATCTAGCAGTCCTTGGCCAAAAGGTCGAGTTTAAATGAAAAGGCGGCGCGATGGATGCCCCGTTTCCCGCCACTATCGACGCTTGATGCCCAGACCGAAGGCAATGAAGGCCCAGCCCTGGAATATCAGGTCGATGGCAAGAAACAGGCCGAGTATGAACAGACTGTCGACGGGCCAATGAAAAGCGATCACCAGCCCGGCCAGAGCGGTGATAATACCTGTGGCCACGATCCAGCCCCAGCCCGAAGAAGGTCTTGACTTGAAGCCCAGCCAAATACGAAACGCACCGGAGCCTAGAAGTGCGGCTGCCAGAAGCAAGGTCAGCACGCCCGCTGCCAGCACAGGGTTTATGAAAGCAACGATACCAGCGGCGGTATAAAGCAGGCCGCTCAGCAGCCAGAAGAAGAAACTGCCCCATGTTTTCACGCCAAAGGAATGGATGATTTCAATAATCCCGGCGATTAGCATCATCAGGCCGACATAATAGACCGAGACGACGGTTGCGAACACGAGATTTCCGAAAGCGATGCCGCCTAGAATCAACAGCGCCACGCCAAGGGCGACAAACCAGCCCCATTTGCCGGAGAGTTCGGCTGGAAGGGTAAGACGATCAGGTTGATTATGCGCGGATGCCATGGAAATCCCTCATGTTTCGAGCGTCATTGGACAAGTATAGAGCAGATTGCAGATTTAGCCAGCACCGCTACTTTAGAATAAGCGGCGCTGATCCCTGTTGGCGAATGAGCCAGCGCATTATATGTCTTTGCCGTAACGATAAATTTCCGCTTAAAGTCAGATTATGTTCGACATCGCTTTGCATTACTGGCCGCATATACTGGCTGCTCTTTCGATCACTC
The DNA here is from genome assembly GCF_019100495.1 of Falsochrobactrum tianjinense. Lineage (GTDB taxonomy): Bacteria > Pseudomonadota > Alphaproteobacteria > Rhizobiales > Rhizobiaceae > Brucella > Brucella tianjinense. The sequence goes on from NZ_JAHRVA010000009.1 coordinate 14,945, forward strand.
TGGGAGCGATCGCAGCCATTCATGCGACCATGACCAAGGAGGAGGTGCGGACCGCCCTTGGCTGGGTCGGTGTTATTGTGCTTTCGCCCATCGTGGGCGCTTTTGTGTATGCAATTGCGGGGGTCAACCGCATCAGGCGCAGCACGCTTACCCATCAGCGTGCCAATATAGCCAATATTGCGCTCTACCACCTGTCGCATTTCGATACGACCAACGATCTGGTGCGGGCAGCGTTCGGACGCCAGTTTGGTGCGATGAAGATTCTGGGCGATGCGGTCAGCCGTTACGATTTCACCAGCGGCAACAACATTCAAATGTTAGAGAGCGGCGACGAAGCCTATGCGGCCATGCTTGCCGGTATCGGTGGGGCCGAGCGCAGCATCGTGCTGGAAACCTATATTTTCGACCGCGATGCCATAGGCGAACAGTTTGTCGATGCGTTAAGCGCCGCCGTCAGGCGCGGTGTGGAAGTGCGGGTGCTGGTGGATGCTGTAGGTGCACGATATTCCATTCCAAGCATCGTGAAGCTGCTTCGGGAAAAAGGTGTTCCGGTCGATGTTTTCAACGGAAACATCATTATCGGCCTGCGCCTGCCCTATGCCAATCTGCGCACGCACCGCAAAATCCTGATCGTTGACGGCAAATTCGCCTTTACGGGAGGAATGAATATCCGTGCCGGTTTTGCACGAGAGGTCGCGGGCGACGGGGTGGCGCTGGATACTCATTTCCGGCTGGAAGGTCCTGCTGTTGCCGACCTTTTCCATATCGCGTCAGAAGACTGGCGTTTTGCGACCGGTGAATTGCTGACCGGAGATGCCTGGTCCATCGCCCCGCCCAAAGACCCACCCGGCACGGGCACGCTGGTGCGTGTCGTCGGTTCGGGCCCGGACAAGAATGTCGAAACCAACCACCGGATGCTGATGGGCGCTTTTTCGGTGGCGGAGCAGCATATCCTCATCATGACACCGTATCTGCTGCCAGACCGTGAACTCATCAGCGCGCTGGTGACGGCGGCCCGTCGCGGTGTATCGGTGGATATTGTCGTGCCGGGGTTGAACAATCTCAAGCTTGTCGACCGCGCCATGCGGGCTCAGTTTGATCAGCTTCTCAAGGATGGCTGCCGCATCTGGCGTGCGGAAGGGGCTTTCAATCACTCCAAGCTGATAACGATCGATGGCGCTTGGTCGTATGTTGGTTCATCCAATCTGGATCCACGTTCACTGCGCCTCAATTTCGAGGTCGATCTTGAAATTCTCGATCATGAAATTGCGCGGGAAGTGGAAGAGCGTATCGGCAATGCGATAGAAACCAGTCGGGAAGTGCATCTGGGACACCTAAAGAGGCGCCCTTTCCTGGAGCGTCTGATCGACCGGATTATCTGGCTTGGCTCGCCTTATCTTTAGAACGCCAATCTGGTTCGGATAAACGGCGTTTTAAAGGTCCACACCTGAGGAGTTGCTGTTGAGCAGAGAGGGATTGAATTCTTCCAGAAGGCGCGTCGCTGTCTTGAGGTCGAGATGGGCCTTGATTGGAAGGTGGTCCGAGGCCATGCGCGCAAGCGGTGTGTTATGAACCTCTATTGCCGTGACCAGATTGTGCGGCATGCCGAGAACGCGATCGAGCGCCAGCACGGGAAAGCGTGAAGGAAAGCTGGGAACCGCAGTCGCTGCATGATCAAAAACCGGCATGAGTGAGGCCAGTGACGAGCGCCTGCCCACGCGCCATTCGTTGAGATCGCCGATCAGCAAGGTCGGCAGGGTATCGGATTCTTGCAAGACGGAAAGAATGCTTTCAGCTTGTTGCTCTCGCGAACGTTTCAAAAGTCCCAGGTGTGCTGCAATAATGCGCAAGGGACCGGATGGGAATTGCAGGTCGGCTACCAGTGCGCCGCGTGGCTCGACGCCGGGTAGTGCAAGCTGGCGGACATTGCGCACCGCACCTTCACGAAATAGCAGCACATTGCCATGCCAGCCATGCCCGTTTGGCGCCGTCGCGGTGATGGGTACCGGCACCAGGCCGTGACGCCGCTCCAGCAGGCCAAGATCAAGCAGGCCAGATCGCGCGCCGAAACGCTTGTCTGCCTCTTGCAGTGCGATGACATCCGCATTGATTTCGCTGATGACATCGGCGGTGCGCTGCGGGTTGAACAACTTGTCGATGCCAATGCATTTGTGGACATTATAGGATGCGATGATGATATCGCCTTCTGTCACATTGGCATGCGGTGGCCTGAAACCCGGCCTGCTGTGGATGGCCGTCAGAATTTTTGTGGAAATTCGACCGGCATCTTTTTTCTTCTGCACCCGTTTTCTGCCTCGTATGACGCTCTATGCCATATTTAGTATTTAGGGCGATTTATAGTTTGAACAGTATGGTATCGGAATATCGCGCGCGAATCCCATCTTGGCGGTTTCTAGTGCCGCACGAAACCTTCCCGAGAAAATCCCGGACCGCTGAACTTGTAAACCTATTCATGCAAGTAAATCTATTCAAGACCTTGGTAGTGGTCTGAAAGGGAAATGGTGCCAGAAGAGGACTTTAATTTTAGTTCTAACTATATGAAATTTAACAATAATATCTAGAATATTTTCTTTGATGCCATCAATAATGCCATCAAGTTGAGCCGGTGGAAGAAAGCAGGCGCGTCGACTGAATTTTAGCTGTGGAAAAGACAATTATCAACTGTCTCTCCGTGATCATGACTTTCCCCCTTAGTCCAGAATGATCTGGCTCCTACGGGCCATGGAAAGGACGATTCTAATGGATCGAGATTATAAAGAACAACCCACACCTGACCGTGACATTGTGCAGCCATTAATCACGCTGGTGGATCTCGATAAATTTTGGATTGGCGTTGGCGCTGCAATCGAATGGATTGCCATGCGTGGCAAGTCAATGACATTGGAGCAATATTACAAACGGGAAGATGAAGCTGCGCTGGCGCTTGTAACAACTTTGGCGGATATGCCTGCAGAACAAGCGGAAGCGAATGTCAGAGGTGTGGATGAAAGCAAGCCAGGGCCATTGATCCCAATACCTAGCGGGATCTGGCCGCAAACGGCAACTTCAGATTCAAATGACAGTGGACAGCTTTACCGTTTAATCGGGACCGATGATCACAACGAATGGGATGCCGCTATTCTGAGCATCCAGTTGAGCGGCTATTGTAAAATTCAAGTTAGATCTGACTTCATAAAGGACAACTGGCCGGAAGATGGGGAAAAAACGACAGCCCCGTCGGCTGAGCGCGTTGTGTCGCAGGCGCAACTTCGACGCCTTATGGAGAAGATTTTGCGCGAAACTCCAATTGAATTGGCCCCGCTCACACAGAGGGAGATAATTGGGCTTGTTAAGCGCTGTATTCCAGGTGCCCCCCGGGACAGTATTCGCCGAATTTATCAAGAACTTGTGCCCAATCAAAAGCCAGGTCCAAGGGGTCCGCGCAAGCCAGATCGCCAAAATAAGATCAATGAATTGAGCGAAGAATTCATCGCCGCACAATTGCACAATTAGGATTCCACTCAAGTCTACGGCACGCTCCACGCATTCCCCCGGAATTATCTGGGATTAAATGGAGCTAATGTAATGCAGGACTTTTCAACGCTTTCTATCGCGCAGACCGCTCGCTTTCTTGGGATTGGCCGCTCCACACTCTACAATCTGATCAAGGAAGGCCGTCTTCCAGTACGCAAACTTGGTAAGCGTACACTTATTCTCCGTGACGATCTCGACCAGTTCGTTGCATCGCTGCCGGTCAAGGGCCCGCGCGATTAGATCGCCTGTTTAGGGGCGGCAATTATCACCCGTGGTAGCGAATGATGAAGCCCAGCAAACTAGGGCTTCAACTGTTTAGCGGAAACCTGCATGCGGAAAATCAATCAAGGTAACGATGCTGCCAGTTCAGAAGTGATTGCCGAGTGTATGTTCGGTAAGACTGACGGCAACAATATTGAACAATTTCACAATGCTTATGCTGAAGCAAGTCAAGCGCGAGTACCGTGCAAAGCTCTGAAACAAGCTGATGCGACTGGATTCGTTACACCCGCCGAGATTGCAGCAATTGGCGCTTCCGATGCAGATATTAAACAAGAAATATCTTCAGCAGTTGAGCACGATTTATCGACCATTTCAGCGGTCAAGCCGCGTAAACAAAAATCATACAGTGATAAGAATCCGTTTGAACGCCAGGTCAACGGCGAATGCGCACGTCTTATGACTGTCAAAGAGGTGGCGACCTATCTGAGCGTGAGTACTTCTAAGGTCTGGCGCTTAGGTAAATATAATATCGATTTTCCGAAGCCGGTTCACATCTCTGGATCAACACGGTGGGATCGCCACTCAATTGATGACTACCTGGATCGTCTCCAGAATACCGCGCATTCAGGCGAATAAGCATGTCGCGGCGCCATGATCCCACCAAAGCACGTCGTCATTGGGTGTATACCCGTGAGCAAGTTTGTCAGAGTTTCGATATTGGTGAAAGCACGATCACGAGTTGGATCAAGCGTGGATTAAAGCCAATTGACGAAAAACGCCCCCAGCTTTTTGCTGGATATGAACTTCGTCGCTTTGTTACGATTACGCGCTGGCCATTTGGACGCTCGCCCGAAAATGGTCGGGTATTCTGCTCATTCTGCAACAAATTTGTGGCGCTGGTGCACGGATCAATAAATGCTCTTCCGAAAGGAATAACATGCTATGAGGTGACAGGAAATTGCTCTGATTGCCACAACATGCTACAAGCCAGCATTCAATCCAGCGTTCTGCCTGAGATTTATGCGGCATCTACCAATACCCCTAAGGACTCGTCCGCCGTATTGTATGATGGGGTTCCCGGAAGTATTGGGAGAAGCGGCTCGCCAGTCCCACCGGAAACTAACAGTTTCAATTTGCGCTGGTTTTACCATTATACGGTCTATCTTGAGAGCCACCAGAATTTAGATGTGCGAACGGTAGATGAACATCTCCGTTCTCTCGCCAGACTGAGCGCATTTCTCAATCATAAGCCTTTCGGCAAGATAGCAATTGATGATTGTCGCAAGTTCAAGGAAGAGCTACGCGGTCGTCGTCTTCTTATGGGGCGAGGCGCGCTAAGCAGCTCAACCGTTTCGCACACACTGGACCGGTGCCGTGCATTTTTTGATTGGCTGCAACGGCAACCTGGTGTCGAAATCCATCCAGATCTCGCTGGCTATTTCAGTCTTTCTCGGAGAGAGCGCGCCGTCGAAGCAAGCACCGTAAAGGGGACCAGTCTAACCTTCGACCAAGCTCTTTGCATTTTTACAGTTATGACCAGCGCGAATCCGGTCGAGCTGCGTAATCGTGCAATTGTGGCGATGTTTATCGTAACGGGAATACGTATTGCGGCGTTGGTCACGCTGCTTGGTAAACACGTAAACATTCGTACTCGGTGGATCAATCAGGATCCACGAGAGGTGGACACGAAGCTCGGAAAGCACATAAGAACCTATTGCCTCGATCTTGGCTCGGGTCTTCTTGAAGCTCTAGATGCATGGGCAGATTGGCGTGGATCGAATGGCTTCGATCATGATGCCCCTTTCTTTCTTCCGGACCGCTATATTCAACCGAATGCCCTTGGCTTCGGCTATAAAGGCAATCAAACCGAACCGGCGCAGTGCTGGAGATCGGAAGATTCTGTTCAGCGGATTATCAAAGAGGCAGCTCAGGCAGCCGAAGTCTTGAGCGGTAACATTTCCTCACATGACTTTCGAAAAATACTCCACCCATTTTTAACTAAGCGCGGCAATATGACGATCAAAGATGAGGTCGCACTGCAACTCAACCTTGGTCATACGCCGCAGGAAATCATACGGAAACACTATTCGTCAATGCAGGATAGCGAACGGGAAGAAGTTCTTGATGATCTTTGTCGCCGAGCTATGACAAATCGCTCCGAACTTGACCTCTATCTTGCCTTCGAACGGAAAGAAATTGCGGAATCAGATCCTGATTTTCGACGAGCAAAAGAAATTTATAATCGTAACGCAGGCACACTAGTTAACGCGGATGATTAATCCGTCGGGTTCGTTGGCAGCGTATCTGCTCAGAAGTGCTGGCATGGCCTTTTTTCGGTGGAAGTCTTTGCCAGTGTATGTTCTGAAGCACGCTTCTGTTCTTAATGATCTGATTGAGCTGGCAAGATGGTTGATATTGATGCTTTAATGCGCGCACTGCCTGTTTCATCGCTTGAGCCCTACCATGTGGCTTCAATTCGTGGCGCCGGTAATCCGCTTAAAAAATCGCCTTGGGATCAGAACATTGATTTCCTTGAGCCCCCGGCTGGTCAAAGACTTCCTTATATTCATCCGCTTGACGCATTGGAAAAGCTACTAGGTAGCCAGGAAGAAACTCACGACGAATGGCTTGAGAAGGCACAATTGTTTGAGCGTGAACTGAAGCTGGAGATCACGTCGAACAAATGGGCTCGATTCTACCATCATCTCGAGCCGGATATGCAAGAAGCAATACCCGTGCCTGATTTTCTAGTATGGCTCAGAAATAAGTCGATTGTTAGCAGCAAGATTACGGATCTTTTTGAACAGGCCAACGCCGCCGCGATCAAAACGCCAATCTTTACCGGCCCTGACAACAGGGGTAGCCCTTGGTCTCTCGAAACCTTGCCCGATCTTCCCCCGGCCAAAGCCATGATAGAATTTGTTCCAGGGCCTTCATGGGATAATGAATACGATAACACCGGCAAAAACACAGTATATGAACCATTCTTGCTTTGGCGAACGGCAATACGACCGGTGGCTCAAGCACTGGAACAAGAGCTGGGCGAACCCGTCTATCGCTTTGCTAATCTGGAGCTTGACTACGACGATGATGACGTACATCGGTTTCTGGTGCTTCATTGGTGTTTCACCTTGCGACCTGATGCGCTGTTTACACAGCATATCGTCCGTTTAACCGGCGCTAGGGATGTCGAAGAGTTGAAAGCGGCGCTGATCCATCCGCTCAGCTACAAACACCCATACGAAATGAATTATTCATTTGCCGGATTGGAAGCGCACACTTTACTATTTGATCTGGGCGGTTGAGAAATTTGCGGTCTCGTTGTTAAGGCGGGTACGGTGAACTTTATCTGCAGTGCCCCTACACCGCACAGTCGAGCTTAGCGACGGTGGTGACCTTAAAAGTCGACACGGTATCTAAGCGATGACGGCTGCCGCCTACGCGGTCAAAATTCAACATGAAGGAGAAATACTGTAGAATCTTTGATATTTCATTCTCTGAGATGGAGTCATCCAGGCCGTCCTTTGTATCCAGCTGGCGGTGTCTTTACGGTTTTTGGAACCTTGGTTGCCGATGTTGATTTAAAAAGCGAAGGATCAACTTCAAATACACTAACTGCGATTTGCTGATTTCCATGCACATGTGCGATCAAGCGCTCGTGCTTCGGCTGAGGGACCTGCGCGGTTGAACCACCAAACTCTCCTGAGTTGGCAAGCACAACCGGCTGGTACATGTGGAAGTGCAATGCGGCCACCATGTTGTCGAATGTCTGTACATCTTGGTTCAAAGCTGCAACCAAAAACATGTCTGACCTATCGCGAAGGTCGGCCACAAGGTCCAGGTCCGTCGCGTCATAACAAATCGCCGCAGCGATTCGCGTGCGGGTCTTGGCGCCAACTGGCAGCTCGACTAGGGTCACATGAGGTCGGTGACCTTTCACACCCATTCTTACCTCATCTTTTATAGGGTGCTGCTTGCCTTGCCAAACGTACTGGAATGCTCGTCCATGACTGGGAGACTCGGTTCGAATTAGCCACAAGCCTTGATTGACAACGCCGTTGGCCTTGCTTGAACGAAGAAATGTTAAGCCAGTAAAGATGTTGGCTCTGACCTTGTCCGAAAGCCTCCTAAGTAGAAAAACGTGCTCCGGATGGACCGCCAGTTCTGGGAATAGAATGACGTCAACCACTGGGTCATCGTTCGTTTCAGAAGGTATCTTAGGGCGGGCTGATGCCCAAGTCTTGAGCTTCTGATGCGTTAGTTTGCAAACCTCGGCTAGATGGCGACGATGCTCGGCCATGGCTCCTGGTGTCCAGTGCGTCAGGTCTTTCTCATCAAACTCTTTGAGTTGTGGTCGCATTGGCTGAACGATAGCCACTCGCAGCGGCCTATCCTGCAAGGGTTCATGGTCATCTACTGGTACCACGTACATCGGCGTTTTGCTTCGGGGGCCGAAGAGTTCACGCTGAACCGAAATGCGATTTTGAACAAGCTCGAGCAGTTCAGCTGCGGTCCGGACATCACCTGCAGCCGATACCGAATTAGCCCGGAATTCAACTCCGGGCCATTGCAGAAGGGTTGAAAGAAAACTTGAAAGCCAAGGCGACACAGGGCCGGGCTCATCCAAGAGCCCACGTCCAGAATTCAAAAGCCCGAAACGGCGGTTGAACCAAGTGCTGCGCAGCCCGCTGTAACGGCCCACCTCCTCAGTAACAAGGTATCGACGGCTTGTGAAGTCAAATTCCCCGGTCAGCGCCGAGCGCAAAATACGGCCCAATCCGTAGAGCCAAGCTTTTTCTGGCGCCACCCATTCTGGGGTTTCGTATAAAGGGTTTATGACCTTATCAATGTCGATCGAATCCACAGACAGGAAGCCAGTCTCATTAGGCATCTCTGCGAGCCTCGACCAGCTTTCGGATTTAATTGTGATGTTCGCAGCACTTATCCCAGAGGATAAGTGTTCTTCTATACCCGGGTGGCGGAGTAGTGCATCAGCAAGCATGAGCAGAGCATTTTCTTGATCGAAAAGATTGTCAGGTTCACTGATGATTTGCAAGAGGGATTGAGTGTTTCTCAATTTAGCCGTATGCCCTCGAGAATTAGCTGGTCGCTTGCTGTGTTGGATCAACGCGGCTGGAACAAATTTACGCCAATTTTCTGCCTGTCGCCTGTTGAGCGCTGCCATCAACAATTCTGGGTGGCTCAGCGCTACAGATTGCACAACCGCCTCCCGAACTCCTTCATCATCCGTACGCCTTAATCCTTCCGACAACCATACTCCAAAACGCCGTGGATTAGGATGAAGTTGCTGCGCCACGATAGCTAACGGGATGGCATCTTTCAGTTCTCCATCTTGCATTGGCTCAAACTTGGCGGCGCGTTGCAGTGCTGTGTATGCCTCCATCTCGGGGGCAACGTCTCGCTTCAATGCTACTGACGTGTCACCGATAGAGGCCAGATAGAGGTGGGCCTGCTGGCGGAGATACCAAGGTGACGACGTCCGTTCAGTCAAGACGCGACGCGCGATGCCGCCGAGGTCTTCGCGGTAACCTTGAATATCTACGCCCTCCGGGTACTCGTCCGGATTGCGGAAGCCTGTCTCCACCGCACCAGCTCGCAAAAGGTCAGCTAGGACGTACTCGGCTACTCGCACTTGACCTTGCCGGAATGCATCCAAGTCCGCAGGCACGTCGAACAGCTTGATATTGAGTGCTTCGGTAACTGGCCCTAGCAGGCGGGGATGAGGAAAAAGATCCAAGCCGCACCGCAATAGTAGAACCAATGCAGGATTTTCAGCCCAGCATTTAATGAGCTTACGTGCAGTGGTTTCGAACTCATGAGACAGCACTACACCTTGTGTCACGTGGTCACTAATAGTCTCAGCTGAGCCAGCCGGACTTTCAAGGTCTGTCATCGCCAGCCGATGCCTCATCAACTGAGCAATACGTGTCGCGACGAACCGTTTCACTGTGTCGTCTCGCACATCTGTGTTGGGAACAGAAACCGTAGCCAATGCCAATCGAGATGTCGTTGAACCTGCGGCGTTTTCAATCTGCTCAGATCCCCACAATAGCCCATCAAGGCCACCTGCCACCTGTGCGAGAGACGCTAGATCAAAGGTCCCACTCAATTCTGCATTAAGCATCTCCATCAATGCCGAAACGTGGCTCTGAGCCGAAATCACTCGGTACGAGGTAGCCACGCACTTTTCCGATGAAAGTTCAAGTGATGTCCGTGCACCCATGCGCTCGCAATGTGCCTTCAAAACCGAGGTCACATAACTAATAACATGCTCCAATAATGCAGCCTGACTAATCCCGGTAGCTCCATTTTTAGCCTCAACGACGAGACGCATGTCATCGACATATCTGCAGTAGTCCAACAGCTTGACGCTGTCGCAACCAATATCCCCATCAGTTAAAGACTGCTGCATGTCACGGTCGAACCCTACCAAATAGGCGTTTGACAGAAATCCGGAGGCAACGAGTCCTTGAGGCAATCCGAGCTCAAGATCGTGATGTTCTTCACCGCGGATTAGTGTGGTCTCCTGCTGATCATCGGTGTGCCACTTCCATGAGAATATTCGTGCTGCTCGCTTCCAGAATTGCCCGTCAGCCGCCTCCGAGCTAGATAACCCGTGTTCTATCTGATGCTCTTCCGTCAACTTTTTCAACTCATTGAGCAAGGCGTCGCGATCAACACGATCAAAAAACGACTTGATGTCCAGAGACACCACAAACAGCTCTCGTCCTGGCCGCAGTTGGGGGGTAACCTCCGCACAGACACGTCGAGGGCGTGCGAGAAAAGCTCTGTAATCTTGGAAATATTGGCGGTATGTTCTGCTGTTTCCCCAGGAAAAATGAGCCCGGGGTCGGACGCCCTGCGTAGTTGCCCATGTGCAGTGCAGCCTGTTGCCGTAACTCACTACCCCACTAGAGCGCATCGCCGCTACATCTGTGCCAGATGTATCACCTTGTGCGGATTCCACAGCTTCCGCCAAACACATCATAACTGCAGTCGACAAGGTTTGATCGCGAATGGACAAGTGAGCCAGCGGTCGCAGCTTAAGCCTTGGCTGTTCTTGTTCTAGCTGTGCACTAGAATCTTTTCCCTGAACTGAAACGCTGGGCGCCCAATCGTCAAATGTCGGTTCGTGCGGAAGGATTGTGTGTGTTGCGTGAAACCCCCAGCGAGCGTTTTTTGGAGCAGAAACGAGTCGTAAGTTTACCGGTTGGAAATCAGCTTGGCGCAATTCATTCGCCCAATATTTAAGCTTGTTCTCTAGGTCGATAGTTGAAGCGTCTAATTCTAAAACATCTGCATACCAATTATGTCGACGGATGTAATTATGCGACTTCTTCCAGGCTTGTGCGAGAATAGTCACGTCGCAAAGATTCTTACCTTTAGGTAGAAGATCTCGATACTCTTCTTTGAATACAGGCACCCACATCCCCCTCTTATTGTTGTTTACGCGCTTTCGAAAATTCGTTCAGAAATAAAATTGGGCCAAATCAATTCCCTGCGTTTAAAAGCAAGCTATCACTCGAATTACAATGCTCAATTTGTACTATGAGATAGATTGATGGTTTTCGTAATCAGGAATGATGTGTGTTGCTCTTTTTATGAGCTAATGAAACAGCATTGATCCGGCTTAAACTTGTCGCAGATGCTTACATGTATAGCCATTCTTCATGCCCCGCGAAGGCGTGCCGTGAGATTAGAGGAGAACCTGCGTTTTATCGATTCCGGTTGGTTCGCTTAGACATTTTGCCAGCTTGTCGTGTACTTTATCGTGAATGGGCGGTTGAAAGATGCCTTCCAGAGAGCTCAATATACGAGGAAGCTCTCAGTGAATTTTTACGTACTAGATAATTTAGAGTAATTTGTTATTTTTCGAAGATCAGATGGGCAGTGGGGAGATGGGTTTTAGTGAAGGCGTTTGAGTTCGACCATCAATTGATCGGTGCTTACGAGCACTTTTCACGTTCATTCAGTGCAATCCGCGCGGCTGACCTAAAATCCCAGATCGATGCCCAGTACGACGCCGGAAAATTCTGGCCTGATGTCAATCGGAACGGAATATTCACCCCCTTTACTTGTCCAA